>OZ245995.1:1365000-3765000 GCA_965230185.1 Motiliproteus sp. | reverse complement strand
CGGTTGATTTCCTGGGATTCCGGAATCCGAGGCGGTGAATACGTAGGACGGAGTTGCTCAAAAGCAGGGAACGCTGACACTATCGTGAGCAAATCTGTCTGTGTTTCGCCAGAGTAAGCACTGGCCGCCGCCACCATTTTTAAGAAACGCAAACTAGGCCCTCCGGGGCCTTTTTTTATTGGGTGAAATAAATGGCAGTCAACGCCGGCCAGGCTTCACAATCTAACACACTGACTATTGCAAGGTAGTGGCACACTTACGATGATGTACTTGGCAACCTCCTGAGCCTTAATTGTAACGTCAGGAGTGTCTAGTCAGTTAGGGGAAGTCCACAGAACTGGGAGCAGCCTTCCTGTGTGCAGAACTGAAAATCAGTACCACACCAAGACAGGATCATGCTGACTACATAGCTAACTGGATCAGGCTTCTGAAACAAGACGAGAAAGCCATATTCTTTGCTTCTGCCAGAGCAGCAGAAGCCAGTGCTTATCTCAATTCACTTCAATGAGAGGAGTAATCCTGAAACCACTATATGCCTACAAACATGTTCAAGTACCCCGAAAGCTCCGTATTGTAATTACTTATCTTTTTCTCGGTTGAACAGGGTGCAACGAGCAGTATTCATACCACTCCTAACGAGGAGGCCGACCTCCAAAGTCGATGTCTGACGACATCACCTTTCTCATTCGGCTAGATTGAAAGCGGGTAAAAGTCAGGATGAGTAGGAAAGACTATGAATTTTATTTCCCTACATGTTCCCTACAGCCCAAAAACAAAAAGCCCCAGGCTTTCACCTAGGGCTTCAAGTCGCTGATTTAACAGCTAAATTTGGTAGGACTAGGCAGATTCGAACTGCCGACCTCTACCATGTCAAGGTGTTCCTTGCCTATTCCGCCAACCACCACCAAATCCCTCAATAACGAATGTTTGCTATAAAATACAATGTGATATAGCTTGAATAATAGTTGGTTATGGTATATCAAGGGTGGTCAAAGGTCATTACATCTGGTCACATACTGGTCACACGGAAAATATCGCATGAAAAAGGCCAAGCTTACTGCCCGGTCGGTCTCGAACTTTGCGAAGAACTCCAACGAGAGAGATGAGCTCTGGGACACCGAGATCGGTGGCTTCTACATTATCCGTCTCAAGGCTAGCTTCTCGTTTCGCCTGAAATACCGCAACAACTACGGCCGCCAACGCACGGTGACCCTGGGCCGCTACCCAGCCCTCACGGCGGACCAAGCCCGAGATCTAGCACGCAAGGCCTCCGGTCGGATTGCTGGCGGTGAGGATGTGCAGCAGTCCAAGGCGGAAGCTTTGCAGAGCGCCAAACGCCTGCAGCTCCATACCCTGGGTGCGTACCTGGATGATGTGTACACCGCGCACCAACGCCGAAAGAAATCGGGCGATAGCACGTTATCTATGATTCGCCGGCATTTTGCCGACTGGTTGACCACGCCAATGGAAAGCATCGGCCCCCAAGACATAATCCGATGGCACGCCACGAAGGAAGCAGAGGGACTCCATTTCGATACGATCCTCCGCGCTTTCGGGGCGCTTAAAACCTGCCTCAACCATGCGGTTAAGAGTGACACCATCGACGGGCATCAATTAATAAAGTGCCAACTCGAAAAGCCTCACCTGTCGGAGGAAGCGCTGGCTAAGACCGGCACCTCCAGGCGCTACCTCACCGCTGAAGAGACCCAGCAGTTTTTTACCGGCCTGGAGGCCTATCAGGAAAATAAGCGCCGGCAACGGCGTAATAGCCGGATGCACGGAAAAGCCCGTTTACCAGACCTTGATCAGACACCCTACGTGGATCACGTCGCCCCCTGGTTATTGACGATGTTTTATACCGGGCTTCGACCTGGAGACCTGTTCGGACTCCAGTGGGAACAGGTTAATCTCCCCAGTCGCCGAATTACCAAGACTATCGAGAAGACGGCCCACCACCAGCCCTCTGCACGATCCTTCCCCCTATCGAAGCGGGCGGGCGACGTGATTGAAAAGTGGCACGAGCAGAACGGCAAACCAACGACGGGCTATGTCTTCCCCAGCGAACGTACCGGGAAAAGGATGGATAAAAAGTCGATGCAGAAGCCCTGGCACAAGATCAGGGATTTCGGCGGCCTTCCCGGCGATCTGGACCTTTACACCTTGCGTCATAACTTTGCGTCGCAGATGATACTGGCCGGCGCGGACCTGCTGACGGTCTCGAAATTAATGGCGCACACCGACATTCACACGACGGTCAAGCACTACGGTCATCTGAGGCCCGATCTGGCGATGGATTATGTGGATCAGTTTGCAGATTCGCACACGCCACAACGCAAAGCTGATTGAGGTCACCGGGATATCCTCCTGGAGTACCTAAAAGTTAAGGAATAAATGATGACTCTTTACAGTCCCTCCGAGCCACTATCTAAACCTACCGACAAGGAAATAGCCAAGTGGGCCCTTGAAAAGCACTGGTATAGGAGGGATGCGATCAGAAGGATTGCAGCGCTGAACTCACACAGCTGCGATACCAACGACGTACGCACCGAGGTTTTGAATCTAACAGCCGCTTTCGACCAGGCTTCAGACAGAGTCCTTATCGAAAAAAATGAATGGCTGCTGAGCTGCATCAACAATGGATATGACGTCCCCGAACAGCTGTTAATCGAACTACCCGAACCTGCACCGAATCCCAGCGACGGCATGTTGCTCCATATCGTGTCGGCTCTTTCTGAGCTTGAAAAAGAAGCTTCGGATCGATGGGATAAAGGTGATACTCGTGGCGCTGACGCCGTTCGCCGCTGCATTAATAAGATACATACTCAAATCAATCGCGGCGCGCGTTGTGTCGCTGAACCGACGAAAAGTAAAAAAGACCAAGGGCTGCACGCCAGGACCGAACAAGGTTACCAAAAAACCATCGGCCTACTTTCAAAGCTGATTGCGGATATGAGCAATGGCGACCTTGGTACAAGAGCTTCTCCAAATGCCAACCAGATCGCCGAGCAGGTACAAGAATACCTACCGGTGGATGGTTTGGGCCAACTAGACAGCTCCGGAGTTACCCCAGAATCTATCCGCAAAAGGATCGCTGCAGGTGTAAAACTCATAGATACATGACTTCGCGCCACCTCAGATTGGTAATTACCAAAACCTCGTTGGTAATTACCACCACCTGGAGGAGCGGCACGATATTGTTCTCCCGTCAAACAACCTGGAGAACCTGCCATGCACAACCCCCCACGCCTTAACAACAACCAAGCGGCTGCCTTCCTAGGGCTGTCTACTGCCACTCTGAAGCACTCCCGCGTCTCCGGCACCCTTGCCGGCGTCGCGGCCCCCACATACCGAAAACTCGGCCGCAAGGTCGTTTATGACCGCGCTGTTCTTGAGGAGTGGCTCGACCAGTTCGAGCAGCAATCCAACACCGCTTCCGCCATTCAATCTTAAGAGGATACAAACCATGACTATCAACGCTCCCGTCGTCGATGACGCCAGCACCCGCAATGCCTCAGCCGGAATGCCGATTCTACAGGTGACAAAAATCACAGGGCCAACGACCATGGCCATGATTCCCTGCCTAACGCCAATTCACAATAACGAAAATGCTGACTTCAAGATCTACGAGGTGGTATCAAGCGCGCTAGCCAACGTCGATTTCGCCTGGTTCCGGGACCATCCCGACCGGAATTTCTGTTTGCGTCCGTATTTCAAGGGAGAAGTTCTCCACTTCAAAGAGCCGCCGGAAGGCAGTCTTCCTCTTTTGATTATGGCGATGCGAGCGGGCGATGGCGTCTACCTTAAGACTGCGATGCAGATTCCCAGCCAACTCGCGGAAAACGGGAAGTCTGACGATGGGTGCATCGCGCTTCTCATGGGCATTTTTAAGCTTAAGGTAAAACCGACCCCGGAAGCCCTTGGCAACCTGTGTAATCATCTTTTTGAGGAGTAACTGCCATGGACGCACATACTTCCTTTCAGCCCGATACCTCTATCGACCAACGCCAATTTCTGCTTTCTCATCGACCCGTCGGATTACAGAACCTCGTGGCGATTGGACCTAATGGGGAGGCGCCTTCTGGCGCCACCTTTGATATGCCAGGTGAGATCGACCAAGCGCTGGAATGGGCCAATGACCGTAATCGCTCGGGTCAGAACCTGTATTTCAGTGTTAATCCGGTCAAGCGCCGCATCGCCAAGAAGGCGACCAAGGATGATATCGCCTGCGTTGACTACGCGCACCTCGACCTCGACCCCGACTGGACCTTGGGATACGAAAAGGGACGACAGAAGTTGCTCGGCGAACCGCTCGCTCGGCTGGCCACAACGGCAACATCTGTGGTCGATAGCGGTAACGGCCTGGGAGCCTTCTGGCGCCTGCTTGAGCCGCAGAACATCAAAGAAGGCGAAGAGATCAATGCGCGGCTGATCGCCCTGTACGGGGGCGATACCGGCACCGGAAACGCCGACCGGCTCATGCGCCTACCGGGGACCCTAAATCACGCGGGGAAGAGTAAACAAGCGAAAGGCTACCCGATGCAGACGACGGCAAAAGTGCTTCATGTCAGCGGTCGACTGATGACCGCCGAGGTCGTTCGATCGCTTCCCCCAGTCCCCGTAAAAGCGGCCATCGCCGCAGACTGCGATGCAGGACCGGACTATTGCCACCTCGGTGACACCGACGCTGCGGCGGCCCTGTGCCGTCTCCACGAAACGCTGGATAAGGACCCGGCATTAAGGTCTCGCTGGCAGGGCGACCTCTTGGGGCTACGGGACCGTTCCCGATCGGGATACGACATGAGCCTGATGGCCATGCTTAAATCCCGAGGTTTCACCTATTCCGAAGCGGTCTCCTTGTTGGTCGATGCAGACCTGGAACATAGCGGCGCCGCCGACCATTTTGCTGAAGACAACATGCGCTACTTCCAGCGTTGCTGGCTTCGCTCCTTCAGTGACCAGGCACCAAGTGCGCCCCTGGTGGAAGCTAGCAACCCACTCGACTGGACCAGCAACTTCACCGTCAGCGACGAAGAGGTTGCGGCGATGCACGATCCGGAATGGGTTATCGAGAACCTGGTCGTCAAAGGCCACATGATCATGATCTGCGCCGAACCCAATGGCGGCAAGACGACCATTTTTATGCACTATGCGGGCGAGATGGTTAAGGCCGGGATGCGGGTCTTCTACGTCAACGCAGACGTCTCAGGAGGAGACGCCAAAAGATATCACCAGCAAGCCAAGGAGGCCGGATTCGAATTGTTGCTTCCCGATATGAAAGTTGGTCTCTCGATGTCGGATGTAGTAGCGCGCTTGGAGCTGATGAACAATCTGCCAGGTGACTACAGCAATGTCGTCTTTATTTTCGACACGCTGAAGAAGATGACCGACGTAATCAACAAAAACAAGGCGAAGGAACTCCTCAAGATGCTACGTTGCCTCACGGCTAAAGGTATGACGATCATCTGCTTGGCCCACACAAACAAATACAAAGGTGAGGACGGTCGCCCCGTGTTCGAGGGCACGGGTGATGTCCGGGCCGACTGCGATGAACTGATCTACCTTATCCCCGATAAGCAGTCCGACGGCTCGATCCTGGTCAGCACCGACCCGGATAAGAAACGCTGTGACATGGAAAAGATGACCCTTGTCATCCATCCCGACCGTAGCGTATCTCGAAAAGAACTGTACATCGACACATTAGAGGCTCGAAGGTGTAATCAGCAACGGGCCAAAGATCAGGAACATATCGAGGTCATCCGTGAAGCAATATCGGAAGGGAATATCACTGTCAGGGCCATAAATGCCTACTGCAAGGAAGCAGGTATGGGGGGCCGAACGACCGATAAAGTCAGAAAGGCTTACAAAGGTGTCGAATGGGATTCTATGCCCGGGTTCAGTAACAACCGGCTGGAATTTTTCCTGCTGGAGCGCGATGATGAATGGGGCACTCCCTCATAAACAGTAAACAGTGTAAACAGTGGTTTTTGGTAAAACCAAAGCCCACGGCACAAAGGCTCCACACCCCGCGTGCGAGCGGACCGTGGCACTGTTTACGCTGTTTGCACTGTACCCACCGTATACTGTTTTAGGGGGAGTAACCTCTAACCAGAAGCGACCTTACTGTTGACCAGTTCGTGGGCAGATTCGCTTGAAGATTATCGCTAAATGTCCCTTTTTATGGTCTCAAGAAAACTTCAGATCCATTCATACATTGATATATTAGTAATTTTCAAAATATGGCGGCGGTGGACGATAGGATCAGAAAAAACTTGGGCATTGCACATCGAGCCGGGCCCCGCTAGACAGTGGTCATCAATTTCTCGAAGATTCTGGCCAAGCTTGGGACTCGTAGCTATTTGGTTAAGAGGAGAGCTTTTTTATTAGCACGATGCCACAGCATGAATATTATTCTAAGGCGTAGCGGGCGGTCTGTATTCGCAGGTCGAGGAAAGGATGCTGAGTTCTATTAGAGTAGGGCATTACAGCCCTTAAAGTGAGTTCAGCGATCCATTGCCACATTTCTATGTCGGTTAAATTTCTTCTTGACAGGTGGTATCGGGATTATGGGCTAGCAAGATTCCTCAATAGTTGCCGACCACACGCTAAATGTGCGTTGGGGGTGCTGTTTTTGAAGCACGTGAATAGCACTGAAGGTTTCAATAGTTGTTATAATATAACAATTATCCAAAAAAGGACGCTTCAATGACCCCAGAACAGTACAAGGCGGCTCGCATATGGTTTGGCTACAGTGTCCCTGAATGGACCCGGCTACTCGGTATATCTAGGTCTTTGCACGGCAAACTAACCGGTGGGTTCGTCGACGTATCCAGGCAAACGGAAGCTCACATACGTGCTTTGATAGCTCTGGTTAATGCTCAGAAAGAGCTATCAGAGCTCAACGGTCTTATTGATCGTGCTGATGTTCGGGATCAGCTATACCGGTTTTAGACGGCGATCTGAGCTGACTAGCGGTGACGTGCAGTCTAATGCTCACCGCTAGTATTATCTTTACTGAGACTCCCTTTCAGCCGGTCGGATTTTCTTGAGTGCCTGGTCATGCGACGAGACGACCTAACAATATAGTTAGTGTCCATCCATAAACGTAATATGCTGATATTATTGGAGAAAATGAAGAGATAAGCGGTGATGCCTCACGTGGATAATGGTATCTTTTGTTTCAACCCATTGAAATAAAAGAAAAAGCCAAAACCCACGGAGGCCACAATGCGTCAAAAACGCACTGTCCAGAGCAGTATATTCGATGTGTATGCCAATCACGAGATCGGCCGTGAATTAAAGACGATGTCCGATTGGCTGGATGCTCATTCCGAGATACTGGAATGGGTCGCTGAGGATCTGTGCCGGCAGGACGCCCAAAACACCGGGCGAGAGGGGTTGTCCGCGGAGTCGATACTGCGATGTGCCATTCTCAAGCAATACCGTCAGCTCAGCTATGAGGAGTTGGCCTTTTACTTGGAGGACTCGCTTTCATTGCAAGCCTTTGCGCGCTTGCCACAGACCTGGCGGCCGAAGAAGTCTGCTCTCCAGGGGGGGATCGGAGCGATTCGCGATGCAGTCTGGGAGCAGATCAACCGATTGATGTTGCAGGATGCGAAAGAGCTAAAGATCGAGCGAGGGCGCACAGTTCGGGTCGATAGCACCGTCACAGAGACGCCGATCCATGCCCCGAGTGATAGTAGCCTGCTATGGGATGCCGTCCGCACTCAGGTTCGGCTCTTGCAACAAGCCCAAGAGTTGGCGGGGGAGACACGCCTGGATTGGCATGACCATCGACGCGTAGCCAAGAAGCGCGCCTACCAGATCCAGTATTCGAGAGGGAAGGAGAAGAAAGTTCGATGGTATCGGGATCTGATCAAGGTAACCGGCAAGGGTCTCGATTACCTGGCCAAGGCATGGTTGCAGCTAAGCCTACTGAAACTGGATGATGCGGCATTCGCCGGTTGGCAGGAGCAGGCCAAACACTACCAGGCGCTGATTGAGCGGGTGGTCGATCAAGCCGAACGGCGGGTGATAAAAGGCGAACAGGTGCCCGCCGCAGAGAAGGTCTTTAGCCTGTTTGAGGAGCACAGCGATATCATCGTCAAAGGTAGCCGCGATATTCAATATGGGCACAAGCTGAACTTGGCCACCGGCCGGAGCGGGTTGATTCTCGATGCGGTAATCGAGGACGGTAACCCGGCCGACAGCGAGCGCTTTATTCCGCTGCTGGAGCGGCAGATAGAGATCTATGGACGGGCTCCCCGGCAAATGGCAGCCGATGGCGGTTACGCCAGCAAAGTCAATGTGCAGTTGGCCAAAGAAAAAGGTGTGAAAGATGTGGCGTTCAGCAAGAAAAAGGGCCTGAAGGTTGCACAGATGACGAAGAGTGATTGGGTGTATCGCAAACTGCGCAACTTCCGGGCAGGGGTCGAAGCCGGCATCTCCTGCCTCAAGCGGTCCTACGGCTTGGCACGTTGCACTTGGAAGGGACTGGAGCATTTTAAGGCGTACGTCTGGTCTGCGGTGGTAGTGCATAACTTGGCCGTGCTCTCGCGACAGCCAGCCACATAGCCGCCCCACCAGCGAGGAGACGGCAGCAAGCTCCCCGGTCATCGACTGACCGATGAATAGCTATGGCCAAAAATGGCTGACAGGGGGGCCTACAATCTGTCTTCGACATCAGATTGGAGTGAATGGGACACGAAATAGGCAAAGAAGGATCAAGCTGATCCTCTCTGCCATAAGGGGCATCCGTAAAAGATGCCGTTTATGGATGGACACTAGTTAGGATTGTCTGTCCAGAGATTTCTGCTCTTGCGCCCAAACTGTAGTGGTCAACTAATTCCGGACAGTAGGTTAAGCTTTTCTTCGGCTCGAGCGGGAGCCAGTCCTTCGTTGTGCTGATGAGGCCGCTGGTGGTTGTAGTAGCTCATTAGAATTCACTGATATCTCTTCGTGCTTCAGCCGCAGACCTGTATCCCACAGCCGGTATCTACTCGCTTTTTAAGCTGCGGAACAGCCGCTCCATCGGTGCGTTATCCCAGCAGTTTCCTCGGCGGCTCATGCTTTGCTGCATGCGGTAGCGCCATAATCTCTGACGGAATTTACGGCTGGCGTGCTGGGAGCCCCGGTCCGAGTGGAACGTGACCTTCTGTGGTCTTCCTCGCTGCTCGTACGCCATATCTAACGCCTTCACTGCAAGGTCGGCGCCAGCCTTGCTGGATAAGGCCCAGCCAACGACACGCCGGGCGTGGAGATCGAGCACGACTGCAAGGTAATACCAGCGCCCCTGTGCCCAGACGTAAGTGATGTCGCCGCACCAAACCTGATTGGGCTGTGCAACGTCGAATTGGCGGTCCAACACGTTGGGGATATCAGGCCGCTCGACCGTTGCCTGCTTGTAGTTGTGCGAACCGGGTTGCTTACACACCGGCCCGGCTTCACGCATCAGCGATCTAACCTTGTAGCGACCGATCTTAATACCATCTTCGCGCATCATGTCCATGATCCTGCGACTGCCAGCAGCACTTCGGCTGCGGGAAAAGATCTCACTCACTTTAGCTCTCAGGCGAAGACGCCTGGTATTAATACGTGTACGTCGTTGCCGATAGCTATAGAAATTCGAGTGGTTGATACCGAAGGCTGCGCGGACCAGTTCGACAGGTTGCTGTTCACTTAATTGATCGATCAGCGCGTACGACTGAGATCTTCTGCCATTAAGACAGCGGTGGTGAGTTCAACCGGTCAGTGCAACATAATGCCTTGAAACCGCTGTTGCTCTGGGGTCAGCGCCTTGGATGTCGGGGTGATACCACTTGGTTCCTGATCGAGCTGGCGAATCTAGCGCTTCAAAGTACTGGTCCCAACATCCAATGAACGACTGGCTTCGGCCAAGGAATAGCCCTGATCTAGCACCAGGCTAGCAGCTTCTCTCTTGAACTCGGTTAAAAACAATCGACGTTGTCTTGCCATTGAGCACCTCTCCTAAGGTGGTGAATTTACCACCTAAATCGGTGTCCGGGTTCATTGGACCATATATGGACGCCCCTGGGGCTGCAAGTATTTATGAGAGTCCACTTCTGCCGTAGCCGGTTTGCCGAGGCAGTGTCTGGTTTGCGTGACCAGGCCCTGTTGGCAACTAAATGCAAATTCTGTCAGTGTAAATCTACTACATGTTCCCATGTGGCAGTCGATTGGCAGTAGTATTTTGCAATCTTATGCAGCAATTTTATGAGAGCTTCTGTCGCAATCTTTTGCTTAAGCCTGTGAATTTTTAGTTGGTCATTTGCAGGCTTATGGTGCAAACGACATCCGTCATACAACTCTCCCTCAAATGGCAGAACCGCCAGAGGCGACAGTCTGATTTCAAAAAACCATCAGTATTAACCTGAAGATGTCGCACCTTTCCTGAACCAGTCAGGTGAACGATTGTTGGGATGCCGCATGAGCCTCACTCGATGGATCTCTTCCACAACCCGGTGAACCCGGTCGCCATCGGGTGAATAGATAAAGTTGAACCACAGGATGATATTGAAGTCCCTTTAGTATCGATCAACTAACCTCTGCCCTGTATGCAGGAATGAGTAGCCTGATCTTGACTCCCGACCGGAAATTGACAACTATTTGGTGCATGCGTCTGGTGGTAACTACAAATCCCGTCCTTGTTGTGGCACTGATTGTTGCCATGATCTTTCCCCTGATGATGGTGGAAGGGGCAGTGGCGGCTGGCGGCCAGCTGGAGCATCATCATGGAGCTGACGTCGAGCAGCTGTTCCATGCCCACGGACAGGTCGGTAGCCTGACAGACGGCGCCACCAGCAAGGCGGATAGTCAGGAATCCTGCCATCATGTAACAGCCGAAGGTGCCTGTTCAGCGCACTGTATCGCCAGTTCCTGTAGTTCCCTTTCTGTGGGGGGCGGAACTGATCTGTTTACCCGCCCGGCATCGCTTCAGCACAGCGCTCGACTGATTCCGCTTCCTGAGCCGCTGCCTGGCTCTATCCAGCGCCCCCCTCTCTTTATCGCTTAATTCTGCGGACCTTATGTCCGCTTAACCGCTGTATTTTTCAGCCGCATTTTTATTAAGCGAGACGCGTTATGAATCTTCGTTCTCTTCTGGCAGAAGGGCTGTCCCTGGCCCTGCTGCTGACACTGATCTCTCCGGCCCAGGCCGCTCCGCAAATGGCATTCAACGGGGCGCTACCGAAACAGATTACCTCGGCAAAACCCTGGTACAGCTTCAGGCAGCTGGGCGAAGGGGGGAAAATCTACAGGGAAAGCTGCGCTGCCTGCCATGGCAAGCAGGCTCAGGGAGCTCCGAACTGGCGACAGAAGGATGCTTCCGGACGTAATCAACCACCACCCCTGAACGGTAGCGGGCACGCCTGGCATCATCGAATCAACGAGCTTTTTGACACCGTCAAATACGGTACTGTGAAGCGCGGTGGTGGAATGCCGGCCTGGGGCGGCAAACTTTCCGATGAAGAGATTGTTTCGGTTATCGGCTGGTTCCAGTCCAGGTGGCCCAAAGCAACCTACAAAAACTGGGTGGATCGCCCGCATCACTGATATGGGTTCGAACGACACAGTCCGATAGTGGACTGTAATATCAAAACAATAAAGTACATTTGAGATTTTCTAAGGATTGTCCAATGAAGAAAACACCGTTCTATGCTGCTCGTGCCTTAACCCGTCTGTTGCTTGTTTCCAGTGCTCTCCTGCCGTCATGGGTGAGCGCTCACGGCGGTGCTACAGGCATCGTCAAAGAGCGAATGGATGCTATGAAGGAAATGGGAGATACCATGAAGGTTATGGGCGATATGGTGAAAGGTAAGCGTCCCTTTGAAGCAGACGCGTTTGCGGAAGGCGCGAAGGTCGTATCGAAACACAGTCCGATGATTCCAAGCCTGTTTCCGGAAGGCTCCGGAGGTGGGGTCTCAGAAGCACTCCCTGAACTCTGGAAAGAATGGGAGCAGTTCGAAGAAATGTCCAGACGTACCACAGAGGAAGCTGACAGGCTTGGTGAGCTTTCAGTGAACGGTGCGGCTCCCCGCTCCCTGAAAAAGCAGTTTATAAAACTGGGTAAGAGCTGTAAGTCCTGCCATACCGACTATCGCAAGAAGAAAAAAGAGAAGCGCTGATAATGAAGCCAGGCAAAATAGCGGGAATGCTGTTTATGGTAACCGGATCTCTGGCGGCGCAGGCTGTGGCAGAACCTTCGAAAACAGAAGACCCTGTTCAGCGAGGCGAATATGTTTTCGCGCTTGGCGGTTGTGCCTCTTGCCATACCGATACTGAAAGCGGGGGAGAACCGCTGGCTGGCGGGCTGAAGATGGACACTCCATTCGGCACCTTCTATACACCGAACATCAGTCCCGACAGAGACTACGGCATCGGCGGCTGGTCAGATCAGGCTTTTATCACTGCTATGAGAGAGGGTGTCAGTCCCAGCGGGGAACATTACTATCCGGCGTTTCCCTATACCTCCTACGCCAGAATGAGCGATCAGGATCTGTTGGATCTTAAAGCCTATCTGGATGCCCAGCCGGCTGTTGCAAGACCGTCGAAACTCCATGATCTTCCGTTTCCCATCAACCAGCGCTCGGTGCTGGCCGTCTGGAAATGGCTGAATTTTGATGACCGCAGATTCGAACCGGACTCTGGAAAGAGCCCGTCATGGAACCGTGGGGCCTATATCGTTAACGGACCGGGTCATTGCGTCGAGTGCCACACACCCAGAAATCTGATGGGAGGGCTTACAGATGAGGGCATGGCAGGTAATGACGATGGACCAGAAGGTGAGGCAGTGCCGGCGTTAGTGTCGAGGGTCAACAAGGAATTTGGCAGCTGGGATATCGAGGATATCGTGTTCTCACTGGAAGCCGGTATGAAACCGGATGGCGACTTCTTTGGTGGGTCTATGGGGCATGTGGTGGAAAACACGACTTCCCGGCTGACGGAAGAGGATCTGAAGGCAATTGCCGAATACCTGAAGTCTCCCGAACGCTGATGAACTTATGGTATGGGCTGAGAGGTTTGATCTCCCGGCCCTGATTTTAAATCTCTATGGAAGAACGATAATGAAAGTGACGTGGACGATGACTTCACTGGCACAATCCCGAGGGCTGATATCGAGAACTCTGACCTCGGGAGTCGCGGCTTTTTTGCTGCTGCTGTCCGGGCTTGTAAATGCTGACAGGCTCTCACCTGAAGTTGAACGGCTGATCGATCAGCGGGTGAAACAGCGTGTCAGCGAAGCGCTTCAGGGTGAGCAGTTTAATAACCGTGTTGAACAGGAGATCCTGAAGTTTATCCGGAAACAGAACCGGGTGCAGGCAGAGCAGCAGCAAAATTCGGCTCAGCGGGCCGCCAGAAATGTCGCTGAGGTGGATGCTGACAGCGACTATATTCGTGGTGATGCCGAAGCCGCCTATAGCCTGATCGAGTATTCGGACTACGAATGTCCCTACTGCAAGCGTTTTCACGCGACTGCTGACCGGTTTATCAGGAATAACCCCGAGGTTAACTGGGTCTACCGGCATTTTCCGCTCGACTTTCATAACCCCGGAGCCCAGAAGGAAGCCGAAGCCGCCGAGTGCGCCGGCTATGTGGGAGGCAACGACGTCTTCTGGCGCTATTCGGATCTGATCTATCAACGCACCCGGTCGAATGGCAAGGGGTTTCCGGTTTCGGAGCTGATCCCGCTGGCGGTTGAAATGGGACTTGACCGCCAGAAATTTGAGCGCTGTTTCAAGTCCGGTCGGTTTCGCGACAAGGTGCTGACGCAGTACCAGAACGGTCAGCAATCGGGTGTCAGCGGTACACCGGGTAATTTTCTCCGCCACCGGGCTAGCGGTCTGACCATTCCGGTCCATGGCGCCCAGCCTCTGGAACAGCTTGAGCGTGTACTGGCGCAGCTGAAAGCTCGAGTGGAAGGAGAATGAGGCTTTGGTCGTTAGTGGCGGTGCAATACCTGGAACAGGGCAAATCGGAAGCGGAGGGTTAATACCATGAAGATCAGGTTCAGCGTTTCAAAAAATCCTATGGCGTTGCTGGCGATGATTGGCAGCTCCCTGTTGCTGGCGGCCTGCAGTCCGCCCGAAGAGGAGGAGCGATTGCAGAAAATGGGAGTGCCTCCCGGTGATTTTGTGGCCGACGTCCGACAGGGAAAAGCTCTGTTTGAAGCTAACTGTGCGGCTTGTCACGGCAAGAAAGCGGATGGTACGGATCAGGGCCCGCCGCTGATTCATAAGGTCTATGAGCCTTCCCACCATTCTGATCTGGCGTTTTACCGGGCTGTGAAGAACGGAACCCGCGCCCATCACTGGCAGTTTGGTGATATGCCTCCTCAGCCTCAGGTATCGCCCGAACAGGCGGGACATATTGTCGGCTATGTTCGGAAAATTCAGCGTAGTGCAGGTATCCGGTGAAACCGACAGCGGCTTTCAGTGGCTGGACCTTTAACGGGTCGGGTTGGGCTCACCCGCTCTGGCACCCCGTATTCCGGTCGAGTGTTACCCCTCTGAAGGCCGGAACACCGGGATAACATGGCAACGAGATGCTTACTAGTCTGGTAAAAAGGTTAAGGGTGAGGCTGTTATTACTGCTGGTACTGGCTGTCAGCAGCGTCGGTTTGCTCGCTTCTCATCTGCCGATCGAGCCGATTCCGCAGCAGCCGGGTCATCATCTGAAGCAGCATGGCTTAACTGCTGTTACACCGGATTGCCCGGCTGAGAGCCAGGATTGCAGTGCCGGTGCTCAGGACCATTGCTATAGTGGTTGTTCAGGTGCGAGTTTGCTCAAAACCGTCGCTGACAGCGGCTGGTATCAGTCGCGGGTAGTTCCGGCAGCGCCGCTGGAAACCCGCACTCATCCTCCATATACCGCTCCTGCCTTCCGGCCCCCTATCGCCTGATTGTGTCCGTTTTTATCCCCTGATCGCCAGGCCTCCGCTATGAGAGGAGCTGGTGATCTTTAACCAGCTGATAGAAAACACATTGTGCGGATCGACCATAAAGCAGACTGGTTGATCGCTACAGGAGATTAACGCATGTCTTGTTGTGACAAAAAACAGAATCCAGAAAGCCTCGGCACCGAAGGCCAGGTAAAAAAAACGAGTTCCACTCCCTGGTGGCGCAGCGGCCATAACCTGATGATGGCCGGCTGTGTAGCAATCATGGGATACGCCATTTTCGGAGCCGGCACTGAAAACAGCAGCTGGTTGAGTTACCTGATTCTACTGGCCTGCCCGCTGATGCACATTCTGATGATGCGTGCAGGCCACAGCTGCCATAAAGATGAGAAGAAACAAGGGGATCAGGAAAACTCAGTAGAAGCTAAATTCCGGGAATCAGTCACTGACTCTGTCAGGCCGGTACCGATTGACGCTGATAAGCCTCAAAAAAATCGGCGTGAATTCTGATGGCGGGAGGATGCTGAAATGAAAAATCTGAATCAAAAAACCAGAGGATGGCGATGGACATTTCTGCTGCTGGGAAGCGCACTGGCCGGATCGCTTCAGGCTGAGCCGATTGTTTACATCCCGACCGGCTCCGGAAACAGTGTTGTTAAAGTGGATGCAGCGACCGATACCGTTATCGGTCAATATACCGGCGTGGAGAACCCTCATGGTCTCGTCGCTACGCCGGATGGTGAGTATGTAGTCACCGCAAGCCTTAAAGAAGTGATGCAGGGTCCTGAAAAAGGCAGCAGTAACCTGTTCCTGGTCCATCCCGCCCATGGTCATGTGATGCAGACGATCGGTATCGACGGCTGGTCCCATCACCAGGCGATCACACCGGATGGCCGTTACGTGCTGTCGACTCATCCGACTCGCCATCAGGTAAGCGTGCTGGATATCGAGAGTAGTCAGATTACGGCAACCGTGGCAACGGGACAGGGACCTTACTATCTGGTGGTAACCCGCGATGGTAACAAGGCCTATGTCAGCAACACCGGTAGTGGCACCGTCGACGAGATTGACACCACCAACTGGACCGTCAGCCGTACTCTGGAAGCCGGTCCCGGCCCTGAGCATATGGCACTGTCAACAGATGACCGGGTGCTGTACGTCAGCAATAGTGCGCAGGGTGCCATCTCGGCCATAACTCTCGACGGTTCGTTGCCGCGACAGCAATACCCGGTGGGGAAGAACCTTCACGGACTGGATATCAGTGATGACGGCCGCCGGTTGTATGTGACCAGCCAGCAGGAGGATAAGCTGGTGGCCCTGGATCCTGTTTCCGGTGTTGTACAGAAGATCCCCCTCTCTCCTGAACCCTATCATCTCAACAGCATCAAAGGGACCGGCAAGGTGTACGTCTCCAGCCGATCCACTCCACAGATGTGGGTGATTGATCAGCAGTCCCTGACGGTGACCGGTTCTTTCCAGCTACCTGAAGGAGAGGGACATCAGATGGCCATAGTCAAACAGGAGGAGCCCCGCTGATTCAGTGAGTTCAGTGGTTGGCTGACCTTTTGCCATTCAGGAATGGGTCAGCCGAAACCGCGTTACAAAGGAAAAATGACGAGAAGTCAGGAGACGGCTATGCACAGTTATAACAACTTTGACCATGGTTGGTGGGGGATGGGGGCAGGCATGTTTATGATGCTGATGGTGGTGGTACTCGCAGTGATCGGAGTATTTGCCATTCTTAAATGGATGACAGAATCATCCAGAAGCCGCCGGCAGGATATGTCGGGCTATGCCGAAGCCTGCCTGAAAGAGCGATTTGCCAGGGGGGAAATCGATGAGGATACCTTTCAGCGGCAACTGGATGAGATAAGAAAGGGATGACAGCTAAGTAAAGCGTGGGGCCTCAGATGATTGCCTGTCCGGGAATATTTCTGGATTAAAGATGTGCGTGGCGACGATGAGCCAGGAGGACGTTTAATGGGAACCCAAAAACCAACGATGTGGCCGCCCGGAAAAATGGGCCTGAACCGTCGAAAATTTGTGCTGGGACTGCTGGCCAGTGGTATTTATTCGCCCGTTCAGGCTGGCTTCCTCAATCTCCTGGCAACAACGAAGTCTGTTGCTGAAAAGGCGTGGATGGAGGGGACTGAGTTCGATCTGGCCATCAGCGAAACTACCGTTAATCTTACCGGCAAGCCACGTCCCGCGACCCTGATTAACCAGTCCTTACCGGCACCGGTGTTGCGGTGGCGCGAAGGGGATGTCGTTACCTTACGGGTAGCAAACCATTTGCGTGAAACCAGCTCGATACACTGGCACGGGATGATATTGCCGAGTCATATGGACGGAGTGCCTGGAATTTCTTTTCAGGGTATCGGGCCGGGAGAGACCTTTACCTACCGTTTTCCGGTGCAGCAGAGCGGCACCTACTGGTATCACAGTCATTCCGGATTCCAGGAACAGAGCGGTATGTACGGTGCGATTGTGATCGATCCACTGGAGCCGGAGCCGTTCGACTATGACCGGGACTATGTGGTGATGCTGTCGGACTGGAGCGATGAGTCTCCCGAAACGATCTACGCAACGCTGAAGAAGCTCAGTCACTACTACAACATTAATGAGCGTACCGTTGGGGAGCTGTGGGATGAGTATCGGAACAAGGGGCTGAGACGGACCTGGCAGGAACGACAGATGTGGAACCGGATGCGTATGAGTGAGCGGGACCTGTCTGATGTCAGCGGATACACCTATACCTTTCTTATGAATGGCCAGCCTCCCGTTAAGGGCTGGACGGGGCTGTTCCAGTCCGGCGAAAGGGTCCGTCTGCGCTTTATCAATGGTTCGGCCATGACTTTCTTCGATGTCCGTATTCCGGATCTGCCAATGACGGTGGTTTCCGCCGACGGACAGCATATCCAGCCGGTGGATGTGGAGGAGTTTCGTATCGGTGTCGCTGAAACCTACGATGTCATTGTTGAGCCTGCGGGCAATAAGGCCTATACGGTTTTTGCCCAGGCCATCGACCGCACTGGCTTCGCCCGGGGCACCCTGACACCGGACCCGCGGCTGAGCGCGGAGATTCCGCCAATGGATTCGGTACCGATACTTACGCACGGGGATATGGGGATGTCTCATGAGGGCATGGCGATGTCCGAAAATACATTGTCTGAAAAGGCCTGGCGCCAAAAGGCAATTCTCCAGAAACCGATGTCCAGGATGCCAATGTCTGGATATGGATCTTCAGCCATGAAGCATATGGAGGGTATGGAGGACGACGAAGGCATGATAGGCCATGAAGGCGACCATAGGAGTGGAGAGCAGCGTTCGCAGAGAATGCAAATGGCACCTGGGCGCGTGCTTGGCGAGCAGGAGCAAACCGGCGATGGCCATGGGGCGCACAGCAAGGTATCCCCGAAGCCGAACCGTTCAATGCCTGCGATGAAAGAACATTCTGCACATACGATGGCGCCTGAACCCTTTGCTCACGATTTAAGTATTTCACACGATCAGCACCAGTCGGTGATTAAGCACAAGGCGTCAGAATACGGTCCTCATGTGGATATGCGTGCGGACAACCCTCAGTACCGACTGAGCGATCCGGGTGTCGGTCTGCGCAATAACGGCCGCAGGGTACTGGCCTACAGTGATCTGAAAAACCTGTACCCTACCGCTGATCAGCGGAAGCCGGGACGGGAGATAGAGCTGCATCTGACCGGTAATATGCGTCGTTATATGTGGTCGGTCGATGGCGTCAAATTCGCGGACGCAGAGCCTGTCTATCTTAAACACAATGAGCGGGTCCGTTTTATTCTGGTCAACGACACCATGATGAATCATCCGATGCATCTGCATGGTATGTGGAGTGAACTGGAGACCGGCGATCCCGGACATCTGCCACGAAAACACACGGTGGTGGTCCAGCCCGGTGCCAAGATCAGCTTCCTGGTAACGGCGGATGCGCTTCAGGCGTGGGCGTTTCACTGCCATCTGCTCTATCACATGCCGGGCATGTTCAGAAAAGTGATAGTCAGTTGAGGGACCTGGCCATGAGAGTTTCGATTCAGCGTTACCCGTCTTTTCTGGTCATGGCGTCGTTGCTGGTGCTGCTGGCTTATCCCTCCGGCGCTCGGGCTGCCGTCGAGGATGACCCCACACTGTTTAAATTCATGCTCGACGAGCTGGAGATCAGGGATGAGGATTCCGGGCAGCCGCTGGTCTGGGAGGTGCAGGGATGGGTCGGTAAGGACCTCCGTAAGTTCTGGTTTAAATTTGAGGGGGAACGCCTGGACGGGAGTACCGAAGAATCGGAAATTCAGGCCCTGTACAGTACCGCCATCGATCCGTTCTGGGATCTCCAGCTGGGCTGGCGCCACGACTCTCAGCCGGGTCCTGTCCAGGACTGGGCCGTCATCGGCGTGCAGGGGCTGGCGCCTTACCTGTTTGAAGTGGACCTGGCTTTTTTCGTCACCGAATCGGGAGATAGCGCCCTGCGGCTGGAAGTTGAATATGAACTGCTGCTCAGTCAGCGGTTGATACTGAGTCCGGAAATTGAGGTCAATCTTTACGGTCAGAATGATGCTGATCGAAGCATCGGGTCGGGACTGTCCGATGCCGAGGCGGGGCTGCGCCTGCGCTACGAGATCAGAAGAGAACTCGCTCCCTATATCGGTATCAACTGGCGGAAGCTGTTCGGTAACAGCGCCGACTTCGCCCGTGACGAAGGCGAAAGCACCGACGATCTCTCACTGGTCCTTGGGGTACGGATCTGGTTTTAAGCGTGGAATACGGATTGCCATGGCGGAGAAGCCATTGTGGGCCCTATGGGCCCTCCAAAGGATCCCATGGTCTCGGCGTCAATATCGCCGCCAATATGCTTTAAGAGGTTCATCGGATGCTTGGGGAGGGGGGCAATAGTGGATTATATGCTGACCTGGTGCGCTATCGGCCCGGGCATTTCTTCTGCTGCTCCCAGTCAGCAGCGGCTGAAACAGCTGCTGGACGATGACAGTCGTCCGGGCTGAGCCGGATCAGATGAAAACCCGAATTCAGTGGGAACACAGCCACAGCGTCACGCAACAAATGACAGCTGTACAAAGATCCGGAGTGATGTCAGGCTTTTCGACGCGGTCTGATCTGAATACGAGAAAACGAAAATGAGCTACCCAGACACCCTTTCCAGGCGCAACTTGCTGAAGCTGGCGGGCATGAGCCTGCTGCTTCCCGCCTGTAGTAAACAGGCAGAGAATTCGGCTACGGTACAGACGGTCACCAGAATAGAGCAGGGGGACGAGTGCCGCCTCTGCGGCATGATTATCAGCAACTTTCCGGGCCCTAAAGGCCAGCTCTATGAGCGCGGCTACAGCCACAACATGAAATTCTGTTCGACCCGGGATATGTTCGCCTACTGGCTGGATCCGGAGCATCGCCATAACGTTCAGAGCGCTTTCGTCCACGATATGGCGGTAACCCCCTGGCGACTGGTGGACGGAGAAAGCTATATCGATGCGCGCAGTGCTGTCTATGTGGTGGGCCACAATCGCCGGGGAGCGCAGGGACCCACCCTGGCCAGTTTTTCCACCGAGGCCACGGCGCGTGATTTTGCCGGTCGGCACGGTGGTAAGCTCTATTCCTTCGAGCAGCTGGATCTGGCATTGATCACCACGATGATGTCATGACCCGGTTCACCTTCCTGTGAATGCCGGATGTGAGAGGGAGCCTGACAGTGCTCCGAACAGTAGTCTTACCGGTGCTGATGGCATTACCAAAAAAAATGGACAGGGGACGAGTGGCCGGGAACAGCAAGAGAAATTTCCGCGCCGCCGGAACACTGAGACTGAATGTGACTATCGATGAAGTTTACTGACTGCTTTAAAACGATAACCCTGGTAACGGTGCTCCTGCTTTCGGCCTGTTCCGATCAGTTTGATCCCTGGCATCAGGATCCTGATACCGGTCGCTGGTACAGTCCGGAACAGGTTGCTCTGGGGGCTCAGGTCTATAAAGAGAATTGTGCGGGGTGTCACGGCGCAAAGGCCGAAGCGACCCCTCAATGGATCAGGCCGGACGCTGATGGCTTTTATCCGCCTCCTCCCCTGAACGGGACCGCACATGCCTGGCATCACCCGTTCCCGATGTTGAAGAAAACCATCGCGGAGGGCTCTGGTGGACGAATGCCCGCCTGGCAGGGAAAGCTGAGCGAACAGGAGATCGAAGCGGTGATCGCCTGGTTTCAGAGTCTCTGGCCCGACAGGGGGTATCAGTTATGGCAGCAACGGCACAAGCGATAAGTGTTGTCCGGGAACAGGCCAGACAACACCTGAATCTGACAGGGCGCGGGCATTGAGCCATAACTCCTCTTTATCATTTTTCCATCCGGCAAAAGCGTTTCGGAACAATCAACCTCCAGTCAGGTATTCGGAGTGAATCGGTGAGAAAGCTGCATCTCTACCTCGCGATGAGCGTGGGACTTATTTTTGTTGTGCTGGGCGTCACGGGATCTGTACTGGTATTTCGTGCCGAACTGCAACAGCAGTATGCACCGAAGCTGAGCAGCGATTATCTGGATCTTGAAACGGTCGGGGTTGATGTTCTCACCTCTGAGCTGGCCAGCAACTACGACAATCTGCACATTCGTTCCGTCACGCTACCGCAGGCTCCTCGGGACCACTATCTCTTTTCGGTCCGGTACCAGCAGGACGGTAAAAAGGAGTTTGCCCGGCTCTTTGTTGACCCTGTCAGCGGTGAAACAAGCCCGGTGTCCAACCACGTCAACGGGTTTGAGCAATGGGTTTACAGGCTTCATAGCAGCCTGTTCCTGTCCGATCCCGGAACAACTGTCGTTGGCGCTGCCGGTACTGCCAGCCTGCTGCTACTGGCACTGGGGATTGCGCTGTGGTGGCCGGGGCGCCGGTGGCTCGGACGAGCGCTCCGGATTCCCGGCGGAGTTGCCGGCAGGGCGCTGTTGTCCGCTTTACACAGAACCGCCGGAATATACCTGGTCCCGTTATTACTGCTGATAACTCTCAGCGGGATAATGCTGGTTTTCCGGCAGGTGTTGATTGCTCCCATAGAAACAGTGTCAACAGGGGTTTCTCATCACCCTGTTGAGGTAACTGAGTCCTGCATATCAACCCCTGGCCCTGAGGACTATATTTTTGCCGCCGAGCAGCTGTTTCCGGATGCTATGGCTACCCATATTAAGTTTCCGGTACGAAATACCCGGCCGGTGGAGGTGACCCTGCGCCATGAGGATGAGATACCGTCTTTACTTGGTCTGACGCGAGTAACGCTGGATACGAACTGCGCAACCGTGCTGAATTTCACAGACGGTCGTTCGCTGAGGGTATCTGATACGCTGACAGAGACGGTGATTGCCCTTCACAACGGTTCCTTTTTTGGGGTTTCAGGGCGTTTTATCTATGCGTTGCTGGGCATGGTGCCGGTCTTCTTTGCGGTGACCGGATTGCTGATCTGGTACGGGAAAAAGAAAGCCGCGGTGCGCAAAGCATACAAAGCCGGTTAAGCCAGTGTGGAAGAGCTGAAGGTGATTATCCCGGGGGCTGTAGCGGTCAGGGCCCGCTCTCATGCTGGTGACAGCAAATTCCTCTTTCCGGGGACTCTCACAGCTTTTTCCCAGAACGGCCGGATACTCATCAAATCTGTAGTGGTCAGGTTCCGGAACCGGTACTGATTGATACAGATCATACCGGTGGTGATGTGGTGGTTATTCCCCTCGATGGTAGCGTCCGCTATCTCAAAGAGCATCTAAAATGGAGGGTATATTAACAGTGCCCCAGACCTGCTCCTGATTGAAGTATGAAGCGGTCGCGGAGTCCTCGCGTTCGGAGGCGGCGATGGCTGACACTAACCATGGATCATACTCTTCGGTGGCAGGAGCGACGGCTCTTCAGATCGTATTGCCGCTGGCTCTGTTGATAGCTGTTGTGGTGATATCCATTCTCGCTGTGGTTTTCTACAGCGCTCAGAAAGCGGACGAGGAGGCCCGATCCGCCTCGCAAAGTAATGTCGAAGCTGTCCTTAAAGACAGAGGCAGCCAGCTGGCAGCGCTGGCCAGAGACTACGGATACTGGGACGATACCATTCTGAATGCGTTTCACTCCAGAAACCTGGAGTGGATTGACAGGAATATCGGGAGTTATCTCACCGAGGCGTTTGGTATTTCTGAGCTGCTGATTCTTGGTAGTGGCAATGAGATTGTTTTGTCACTGCAGGACGGATCGCCGGTCAGCTGGGAAGATACAGAGCGTATCAGAGGAGGGCTGGGGGAGCTTATCAACCGTGCCCGCGAGTCCGGTCCGGTGCCGGTGCCGGTCCCTGTCTCCGGCGTATTGTTGATCAACAACTTCCCCGCGATGGTCGGAGCAGCGGTACTGGCTCCCGAAGGGGATGGTTCCCCGAAGGTACCCAGTCCGCGGCCAGTCCTGATTCTGGCGAAACGGTTTGATGAACCCCGGCTGCTGGAATTATCCAGAGGTTATGGGCTGACCGATTTGCAGTTTCAGCATGCTGACGCCCCCCTTCCTCTGACCGAGCAGGCATCTCTCCCACTTCTTACGACAGATCAGACATATCTCGGCTCACTGGTCTGGATTGCAGGGCAGCCAGGTAGCTCCGTATTAGGTTTTGTTAAAGTCCCGCTTATCGCTGCGCTGCTGCTGATGGTAGTGCTCGGCTTTTTTGTAATCAGAGCATCTCTGCAGTCGGCACGACGCCTGACAGAGGCGCGTGGTACAACACTGCGGCTCTCCGGTGCTATGGAGCAGACTAACTGCGCCGTCCTGATCGCCCATCGTAGCGGTAGTCCGGAATATGCGAACACCGAATTTATGAAACTGTTCCGGTGTCATCCTGAGGCAATGGAAACGCAGAAGTTAACCGGATTGTTCCCGGCAGAAAAGTATCCCCGACTGGCCCGGGCACTGCAGCTGGCCTTCAAAGAACAGGCAAACTGGACCGGAGAATTCGAACATCAGGCCGCAGACGGAACGAAGCTCTGGGTACATGCCGCTGTTTCACCCATCAGAGAGGGAAAGCGATGCTCCCATGTGGTCTGTGTGGTTACCGATATTACCAATATGAAACAGGCCTTTGACGAAATGGCCCACCTTGCCGCCCACGACGTTCTGACAGGACTTCTTAACCGACGCCTTTTCAACGAGTTGTTGGAACAGGCTACCCATCTGGCCAGGCGGGATGCCGGCCGCTACGCAATGCTGTACCTCGATCTTGACGGGTTTAAGGAGATCAACGATACCCTGGGGCATTCCGCCGGGGATCAGCTGCTGGTTAAGGTTGCCGAACGTCTGAAGGGCAGTGTGCGGGAATCGGATGTTGTCGCCCGAGTGGGAGGAGACGAGTTTATAGTGCTTTTACAGAATATCGACAGCAGATCGGATGTCGAGCACACCACAATAAACATACTGACGCGATTAAGCCGGCCAATGAAAATCTCCGGCCATCCAGTACGCATAAGTGCCAGTGCCGGAATAGCAATTATCCCGGACGACGGGCTTGATCCGGACAGATTGATCAGAAGGGCGGACCTTGCGCTTTATCAGGGTAAATCTTTCGGGGGGAACAGCTATCACTTCTTCCGCAAGGAAATGGAAAAGTCGGGCGATAGTTAAAAGATGATTGTGAAATCAGATACTCATCTGGGAAATGCTGCCGCAGGGGGGGGGGGGCCAAAATGAGTTTTGAGATCATACGAGAATCCGTGCTTTCTTGTCTGGAATGCGGACCGCGAACCAAAGAAACTATGCCTGCGGACAGCTGCCAGTATTTTTACCAGTGTCCCCGTTGTGAGGCACTGTTAAAACCCAGAGAGCAGGATTGTTGTGTCTTCTGTAGCTACGGGTCAGTCCCATGTCCGCCTGTTCAGGCGGCTGGAAAACCGCCCTCCTGAAGGTATTATGCTCGACTACAGACCATGGCGATAAATAATGAAAAAACCTGCAAAGCTACTCACAACAGGTATCATCGGAAGTATCATTGCCGCATTGTGCTGCTTTACCCCTGTCTTGGTTATTCTGTTCGGGGTGATTGGACTTTCCTCGCTGGTTGGCTATCTCGATTACATTTTGCTGCCCGTGCTTGGAGTGTTCATCTGCATTACGATTTATGCGGTGGCACGTCAGATTCGCAGCTGATCTTTCCCTGGCAGGCCAGCGAATAATCGCGGTGTTTAGCCAGGCGACAAAGCTCCTGGCGTCCGGGAAATCATCATTGTTCAGCTCTTGCCTCTCTCTTTAACTTTTCTCCAACAGGTTCTCTCCCAGTGCTGTCCCCGGAAGCCGACGAGAGCTCCGCGCGAGGCTGCTTTTTGATGGTCGCCCACCAGGCTTTTCGTCCCAGTAGCCACATACCCAGCGCAATCACCAGGACGAACAGGGCGTTGATCAGCAGGGACTGGTCCATCGCAGATTCACCCAGGTGGGCGAGGGCAAAACTGGCGGGGAAAATGCCAACTGCGGTAGCCAGCAAAAAACGCCAGTAAACGATCGGGGTGATACCGGCGGCATAGCTCACCAGGTCGAATGAGATAAACGGAATCAGTCTCGATACCATGATCGCCAGTAGCAAACGGGTCTGATTCATGGTTTCCCAGTGTGGGAATCGCTGCTGTAGCCAGCACCTTGCGGCGTTGTAACCAAGCTTCCGGGCGATCCAGAAGGCCAGGGATGATCCGATCAGTGAGCCCACAAATACATAGAATGTGCCCTCGTAGTGCCCGTAGAGTGCACCCGCTGCCATGGCAATCGGTGCGCTGGGTAGCGGACTGAATAAAATTGCTGCAGCCATGATTGCCATCAGCATCAGCGGACCGAACAGCCCGGCTTCGGTGACGAAAGCCGTCACCCACTGCTGATCGAGTTCCACCAGCCCTGTCCCAATTCCGCTGAATTCCAGATCACCCCAGGGCGCGAACGCGAGAGTGACAGCGATGACCGGTAACAACCAGATCAGGGTGGTTAATGCAAATTTTCTATAATTCATTTTTTTTCCTGATCATCACAGGCGGCTTATTACAGCAGTGTATATCCCGGCGTTGGGCATTGGCCTGGGAATTGCGGTCGACGAAAATGTACCAGCCTATACGAAAACGTTGCCATGGGCTGCTTTCCAGCGGGACTCCCATCTCCTCCAGAACTGACAGGACCTGGCCCAGCTGTAGTTGGCTGGCGTCATATCGGATAATGAGCTTGTGGTTCTTTTCGAGACATACCTGTTGCATCCCTGGAAGCTGATCCAGGCGGACAATGACCGCGTCGGCATTCTGCTGCTCCAGTAACAGTTTTCGACAATTGATGAAAGCGTCTGAACTGGACGTTGTATCCTTAGTTTTGGTCATAGTGCGAACTCGCTGATTATATTTGATCTGGAGACTGGGGCTATGTATGGACCGCTACCCCATGATTGAAGTCAAATCAGAGAATCAGCATAAAGTGGCGGTGTATAATGGCGCAGCGGTCCGGCGCTTAAGGATCAGCGTAGTTTTGGAGGATGGTAGGGGCGAGGTAGTAGTGCTTCAGTGACGGCCGTACTATAGGCACTGATGGCAGGACGGTGGTGAATTACTTCTAAGGCTCTGGAATGTTCGGCCAGTGGGGTCAGGGCATTGCAGGTAATCGAGCAACTGGAGTCTGCCGTTGCGCAGTCCGCTGACAGAATTGTGCAGCCGGAGGTAAGTGGCACAGAGCTTGTGTCAGCGGAGGTACCGACATCGATAACTTCGACAATAGATTGCGTAGCGGGGGAATTTTGGCCCATGGACACGTCCATAGTAAGCCCATGGGCCTGCCCAGCGAGAAAGATTATCGCTGTCAGCCAGGCTATCCCGACACTATTAACTTTCATCGTTTTGGTTGCTCTATTATTCCGAATTCTGCTGGTGGGATAAGGAATTCCCGGTAAAGTTCCGCTCAAAAAAAGATCCGAGGTGGATCATCCCGATAGTCACAACCTCAGTATGAGCTCGATCAATTTCACCTGTGCCACTTGCAACAGAACATCGTATTCTGGATTGTCTCTGTTTACTTTTCCGGCAGAATGATGATCTTTCCCGATTCTCGCCGGATTCGCTGTCGGTCCTCAAGGTGCTTCAGGCTACGGTATAGTGTTTCATGGGCCAGTCCCAGCTCTGAGGCAATGCTCTTGAGCGGGCGATCGATGATCAGGGTGGCAGATTGAGGGGCCAGCTGTAACTGGATCCATGTCAGCAGGCGTTCGTCAGCCGACTGGATATGCGCCAGTTCCAGTTTTGTTCGTAATGCGAGGACCTCTCCAGCCAGGTGCGCAGAGAGACGTTCAGCAAAGTCCGGGTGGGAGCGTAGCTGTTGTAGCACCCTCTGCCGGTCATAGCCGAAAAGTTGAGAATCACGCAGAGCCAAAGCATCGCAATGGTAATTTGCAGCGTACAAGGAGGCTTCTGCTACCAGGCATCCAGGCAGAGTCCGGTGGATAGTCAGGATACTGCCATGGCTTAAGGGTCGTACGAGGTGTATTTCACCGCTCGCGAGCAGGTAAAGTCTGGTGACTGGTTGTCCGGTACGAAACAGCAGATCGCCACGACTGACTTCTTTGTCTTCATCAGCCTGCAACTGTTCGTTGAGCCACTGAGTAAAGGGTGGTTGCATCAGATATTCCTGCTGACCGTATGATTTGAATCATATGTGTAGGGGCGTTCAGGCTCCAGAGTATAAGAAAAACAGCGACTGGAAACTCCCATGAAACTGCTAATTACTGCACTGGTTATGACCACCCTGATTTCTCCCTGCATCTACGCCGCCGATTACCGCTCTGATTACATCGGTCAGGAACAGCGAAAGATCAAAAGCCTTTCCGATGAAGACCTCGCTGCGATTCAGAACGGCAAAGGCTGGGGGCTGGCAAAGGCTGCGGAGCTTAACGGATACCCGGGGCCCCGTCATGTGCTGGATATGGCGGAAGAGCTGGGAATTACCGATGAGCAACGATCGGAAATGGAACGTCTGTTTGGCGAAATGAAGGCTCAGGCCATTGCTGAGGGAGAGCGATACCTGATAGCTGAGCGGCGGCTGGAGGAGGCGTTTCGAAATAAAACAATTGATCAGACCACACTGAAAACACTGATCGACAGCAGTGCCGACGCATTAGCCGAACTCAGGTATGAACACCTTTATACCCACCTGAAAGCAATCAGGCTGTTATCTGACCACCAGATTGCCTCCTATAACAGGCTTCGCGGATATGCCGGAGATGGTGATCAACATCACGGGCATTAGCTTTTGTGGTGAGTTCCGTGCCGTTCAGATGGCAATCAGAAAGCAGCGGGTTCGTTTTCGAATAGCCAGAGATTCTGAAGAGACCTGAATACAAACATCCCGCTGCTTTGGCTGCTATGTAGGATTCCGTCAGCCGCTCATCAGCTGGCGGCTTCTGGAACTACCGGTTCGCTCCCGGGATTACATACCTCCCATAAACTGGTTCTGGTCCAGTATTTTCTGCTGCTGAGGATCTAAGCCCTGGTAGAGTTTTTTCAGGGCATTGGCAAAAGTAGTCATACTGGAGAAACGTTGTCCCATCAGTTGTGTGTGCTGATTGATGCGTTCAGGCAATGTCATTTGCTGACTGTTCTGAAACTGCTTAAACATCACCCGATGATGTTCTTGCATTGATTCTGCCTGGCTTTCAGCTACTTTCTGGAATTCCTCCCACAACACCTTCTGGCCGCTATTCAGATCGAGTCTGGCTTCAAGTTGATTCAGCTGGTCGGTCATCGCAGACATCCCCATTGGCATTTGCCCGGGCATCATGCCTCCGGAGCGGCCCATCATGCCCTGTCCCTTCATCATATGCTGGCCGTGATATCCTCCCCCCATCATACCGTGGCCTCCCATCATGCTCATGATGCTGGGACGCCATTCTGGGGCTGCGAAGCCAACAACCGCGGTCAGGCCTATAGCGGATACCAACCCTGCTACTAACAGTCGTTTGGTTTTCATGAGAGTTCTCCTTGATCACTCACACTCAGAATTTGAATTTCGCTTATATTGATTAGTAATGGCTAATTTTGTTCCGTGATTTATGGTACTACTGTGTTAGCTGCTGCAACCTATAGCATGTCCGCTCCTGCTACCCGGCGGGCTACGAGCGAGTTGATAGGCAGGGGGGGGGCATTATGGCTGCTAAGTCGATATGGGAGAAATCAGATCAGGCCTTGGTGTTAGGAAGGCCTTCGTCTGCAAAGCCGCAATGAGTTGCCACTAGCAGGCACTCTGGATCGTCTAATTCTCGTCCGCTTTCTAACTTCAATAATGGAGAGTCTTTGGCTAGTAGCGACTGGCTCTTATGATTCGGCGTTGATCCTTAACATTCTTTTTATCCAGTTCAGAAATCTTGATAAAGGGGGCTTCGAAGGCAATGGCTCCACTGGGTATTTACCACGGACGCAAACCTATCGTCCCGCGATAGCATGCCGCCATTTTTCTGAATACGATCCCAATGGGTTTCGGTCGCCTGCTGGTCATTTGGGTCCATGACCCTTCTTCCGCGATCTCAGGAGCATCAGAGTTGCATGTACACCGCCGTTTCAGCATCAGCGTTTTATCTCCCCGCAGAAAATTTGCCAAAAAATTTTTAGGATTGGTGGCTTCCGACAAGAAGAGTAAAACCATGTAGGGACATAGTCCTGAATATTCTCCTTTTCCCCGAGTTTGTAGAATTTAAGCGATATGATTATTCCGGAAGGGAGGATTGGCATTGATACAGAAAAGGGAACCTGTTTTGTGTGTTCAGGGCTGGCTTTGTTGAGTCTAGGTTCATAGAAACCTTCGTTATTAGCTGACGAATCTTGTTATGCCAATTGAGGAGCACCTCTGTGGGTTCTGCGTACGGTAGTTATAAAGTGCCGGTAAGAAGCGTTACATCGACTTCTTTGTAACCTCCTTGACCGTAGAGGATTCCAGGTTTTTGTATCGGTACTCGAGCCTGCTGCTCGGTTGAGCTGAATTGATTGCAAAGTCTTTTCAGGAGAGGATCTCCACCAGCATACACGCTACTGTATGCGGCATAGGGTTCTATTGCTGTCGACAATCACATCCAAATAGAGAAGCCGCCGAAAGGGAAGTCGCTGTGGCTGGAAAGTTATGCGGCTCAGCGTGGTCACATTGTGGTCACACGCCCAAAAACAAAAAAGCCCAAGACGATGCTTGGGCTTCTATGTCGCTGATTTAACAGCTTAATCTGGTAGGACTAGGCAGATTCGAACTGCCGACCTCTACCATGTCAAGGTAGCGCTCTAACCAACTGAGCTATAGTCCTTCAAGTGACGTCCTGCGTTGAACGTGGGGCGTATTATAAGCCGGCCTTTCTGTTTGGCAACCCTCATTTTCAAAAAAATATCTCAGGCTTGTCTGCGCTGATCATTTACTGTTCAACACAGACAGACCTGCTGGGTTTTACTGTACCAGCGCATGCTGTTTCAGTTCGTTAAGTTCATCGCGGAAGCGGGCGGCCTGTTCGAATTCCAGATTGCGGGCCGCTTTATACATCTTATCTTCCAGGGTAGTGATGGCCTTGCTGAGTTCCTGTGCCGACATCCGGGCCGGGTCTGTCTGGTATTCGGCCGGTTGTTCCGCCACCTTGCGGCTACCGCGTCCCTGTTTCTTACCGGGGATGCGGGCGCCTTCCATGATATCGGCAATGGATTTGCTGACACCTTTCGGCTGGATGCCATGGGTTTCGTTGTGGTCCAGCTGCTTTTTGCGGCGACGTTCTGTTTCGTCCATGGCGCGCTGCATGGAGCCAGTGACCCGGTCGGCGTAGAGAATGGCTTTGCCGCTGAGGTTGCGGGCGGCGCGGCCGATCGTCTGGATCAGTGAGCGCTCGGAGCGCAGGAAGCCTTCCTTGTCGGCGTCGAGAATCGCCACCAGTGACACCTCCGGCATATCCAGACCTTCTCGCAGCAGGTTGATGCCAACCAGTACATCGAATTCACCGATGCGCAGATCACGGATGATCTCCACCCGTTCGACGGTGTCGATGTCGGAGTGCAGATAGCGGACCCGAACCCCGTGCTCGTCGAGGTATTCGGTCAGGTCTTCGGCCATCCGTTTGGTGAGGGTGGTGACCAGGACCCGCTCCTCCCGGGCAACCCGGATATTGATCTGGGAGAGCAGGTCATCCACCTGGGTGGTGGCGGGGCGGACTTCGATCTGCGGATCCACAAGGCCGGTGGGGCGGACCACCTGTTCCACCACCTGACCGGCATGTTCGGCCTCGTAGGGACCGGGGGTGGCGGAGACGTAAATCCCCTGGGGGGACATCCGCTCCCACTCCTCGAAGCGCATGGGGCGATTATCCAGCGCCGAGGGCAGACGAAAGCCGTACTCCACCAGGGTTTCTTTGCGGGAGCGGTCGCCTTTGTACATGGCACCGAGCTGAGGAATGGTGACGTGGGATTCGTCGATCACCAGCAGGGCGTTGTCCGGCAGATAGTCGAACAGCGTCGGCGGCGCTTCACCGGCAGCACGTCCGGACAGGTAGCGGGAGTAGTTCTCGATACCGGTGCAATAACCCAGTTCCAGGATCATCTCCATATCGAAGTTGGTGCGCTGCTCCAGTCGCTGGGCTTCCAGCAGCAGGTTGTTCTCCCGCAACTGCTCCAGCCGCTCCTTCAGTTCGGCGCGGATATGATCCACCGCCTCCAGCAGCGTCTCCCGGGGGGTGACGTAGTGGGATTTGGGGTAGACGGTGACCCGCGGAACCCGGCGCAGGGTCTCGCCGGTGAGCGGGTCAAAGTAACTGAGCTCTTCGATCTCGTCGTCGAACAGTTCGATGCGGATCGCTTCCTTTTCCGATTCGGCCGGGAAGATATCGATGACATCGCCGCGGACCCGGTAGGTGGCGCGGTGCAGTTCGACGTCGTTACGGGTGTACTGCAGTTCCGCCAGCCGGCGCAGGACATAGCGCTGGTCGACCCGGTCGCCGCGGTCCAGGTGCATCATCATTTTCAGGTAGGAACGGGGATCACCGAGGCCATAGATGGAGGACACGGTGGCGACGATGATGGCATCTTCCCGTTCCAGCAGCGCCTTGGTGGCGGACAGCCGCATCTGCTCGATATGTTCGTTGATGGAGGCGTCCTTCTCGATATAGGTATCGGAGGAGGGTACGTAGGCTTCCGGCTGATAGTAGTCGTAATAGGAGACGAAATACTCGACGGCGTTTTTCGGGAAAAATTCCTTGAATTCGCCGTACAGCTGAGCCGCCAGGGTCTTGTTGGGAGCCAGCACGATAGTCGGTCGCTGCAGCTTTGCAATGACGTTGGCAACGGTGAAGGTCTTGCCGGAACCGGTTACGCCAAGCAGGGTCTGGGCCGCCAGTCCGGCCTCGATTCCATTGACCAGTCCGGTGATTGCGGTGGGCTGATCGCCGGCCGGTTCAAACCGGGACCGGACCTCAAAAAGGTTACTCATTTCGATTCCTGATGCTTTGCAAATCCGTTATCATTAGCCAGTTTTCCTTATGGCAGGTTATCTCGGGCGGCTACGCAGTTTCGGTGGCCTGACCTGCCGATTCAGTTTGCCTTGAACATAGCTTTATTAAGAGGATAAAAGCTTGGACGTGCAACTCTCAGACCGCGTAAATAACATCAAGCCATCTCCCACTCTCGCCGTCACCAACCGTGCGGCAGAACTTCGCGCGGCGGGCAAAGACATTATTGGTCTGGGGGCCGGTGAGCCTGATTTCGACACCCCGGAGCACATTAAGGCCGCAGCGATTCAGGCTCTGAATGATGGCTTCACAAAGTACACCGCTGTTGACGGCACGCCTGCACTCAAAAAAGCTATTATCGCTAAACTGGAGCGCGATAACGAGCTTCGCTATGCACCTGAGCAGATTCTGGTTTCCTGTGGTGGTAAGCAGAGCTTCTTTAACCTGTCGCTGGCGCTGATCAATGCCGGTGATGAAGTAATTATTCCGGCCCCTTACTGGGTATCCTACCCGGACATGGTTGCGGTGTCTGATGGGATTCCTGTGATCATCCGTACCACTCAGGAGCAGCGATTCAAACTGACCCCTGAGCAGCTGGAAATGGCGATCACTCCTAAGACCAGGCTGGTGGTACTGAACAGTCCTTCCAACCCTACGGGTGTGGCCTACAGCCGTGACGAGCTGAAGGCGTTGGGTGAGGTGCTGCTGAAGCATCCGCATGTGCTGGTGGCGACCGACGATATGTACGAACATATCCTCTGGTCTGACGAACCGTTCTGCAACATCCTGATGGCCTGCCCGGAGCTGTACGATCGTACCATTGTTCTGAATGGTGTTTCCAAGGCCTACTCCATGACCGGCTGGAGAATCGGTTATGCCGCCGGCCCCGAGAAGCTGATTAGGGCGATGAAGAAGATTCAGTCTCAGAGCACATCCAACCCGACTTCTATTTCACAGGTGGCTGCGCAGACTGCGCTGGAAGGTTCCCAGGACTGCGTCCAGGAGATGCTGGTGGCGTTCAGGCAGCGTCACGATTTTGTGGTGGAAGCGCTGAATGCAATCGAAGGCGTTGAGTGTATTCCGGCTGACGGCACGTTCTACGCGTTCCCCAGCTTCCAGAAGGTGATTGACAGCAATCCGGCTTTCGAGGATGACATCGCACTGGCGGAGTTCCTGCTCAATGAAGCGGGTGTGGCGCTGGTGCCGGGGTCCGCCTTTGGTGCCCCCGGTCAGATGCGTCTCTCTTTCGCCACCAGCATGAAAGTGCTGGAAGATGCGATCGATCGAATCAAGGCGGCGCTGGAAGGCTGATCTTCCTGGTCGCTGTTGCTGCTGGGTAAATTCCGCGGCATATCTGAAAAAGCCACGTCATCGCTGATGTGGCTTTTTTATTGGCTGCTGTTTTCCGATGCGTTGCGTCCCGGGCTGCAAGTGTTGCCAGAGTCTCTGCTGAGTGTTGGTCGGCCTTGAAGGCGTTGTCAGCTGAGGCCCTGTTGTTTCAGAAACTCCACCATTTCGGTATCCGCTTCGATATGTTCCAGCAGCCAGTCGCGCAGCAGCTCCAGCAGGGCCGTGCCGGCATCCGGGTCCGAGACCAGCAGGGTGCCGTCAAATCCGAATGCCCGGGTCAGGGAGATATCGTGTTGCTGTTTATGGTCCGCCAGTCCGGGATAACTGAACTCGCGCATCAGTTCCTCTTCGGTGGTGAAATGACGAATTGCGAAGTCGTTCATGCGGTTCAGGATCGGTATCAGATCAGCTGGATCCCGGTGATTCAGTACTATGTTCTGGGTTTCGTTAATCATCTCTACCAGTTCTTCATGTTGCTGGTCGATCTGGCTGATTCCCAGGCGTAAAAAGGGTTCAAACCTTAACGGGCGCATCTCGTAAGCCTCCTGGCCGATGGCTGTCACCGGGACTCGGCCCGGCGTTTCTGGACCGGTATTTCCGGCCACATTCTACTGAGGATAGCACCTAAATCGAAATGGAAGGGAGCCGGAATCATCTCGAGAATGCTGCAGTCGCGAATGCTGGTATCCCGCAGCTGTCCTTCCGGGAAATACTCGTTGTCGCCGGAGATGGTGGCGGACACTCTGGGAAACTGATGATTTTCGCCCCGGTGTACCACGATACCGGTCTCTCCGCTGGCGAGCCTGACCCAGCTTCCGGGGGGATACAGACCCAGCACGCTGATCAGGTCTCTGGCCAGAGTTGCATCAACCTGCTCTCCCCGTACCAGAAAGATCTCTTTCAGCACATCCCTGGGCAGCCGTGGTAACTGGTCACCGCGGGGGCGAAGCATGGCTACATAAATATCTGCCAGAGCCAGGATCCTGGCTTCAATGGAGATCTGGTCACCGCTGAGGCCATGTGGATAGCCATTGCCGTCAATACGCTCATGGTGCTGTTCGACAGCGTTCAGCCAGATATGGTCCCGCAGCCCGGCTTTTTGCAGCAGCTGTCGGGTAGCGGTGGCGTGCTTGTTGATGACCCGGCGCTGGCCGTCGCTGAGTGGTGTCCGCTGATGATCCAGTTTGCTGTCCTGCAGGTCCAGCATGGCAAGATCCTGGGTCAGGGCCGCGCACATCAGCAACAGGCGGGAGTTTGAAGTCATCCCTGCTTCTCTGCCCAGCAGTTCGCAGATTACGGCTGCAAAGAGTTCCTTGACGTACTGGTACCTGGGATTTCGGTTCAGGTGCAGAGCGGCCAGGATTGCGTCGCTGTGATCATGGCAGGCGTTCTGAATCTGATGAGCGAGATAGAGGCAGCGGGAAATTTCTTTACGATCCGGTGTGATGACCAGTCGATCATAAGTCTTCAGCAGCATGCGATGATGGGTGTCGACCCAGTCAAAGACAGATAACTTCGTCGGGGAGTGCGCTGCGGTGCCCCGGACATACTGTTCGTTCATTCAGCCCCCGTGATTAGGATCTGTTGGCTATAGGGTCTTTGTTCTGGGAGAAGGTTGCCGTGTGAATTCGTTCTGATTGTTATTATCGGCAACAAAGATACTGCACAAAACCAATAAAGGCAAACTGCTTAACCTGTTGATATATAAGTGTAAATTGATTCAAGTCAAACAGTTGTTTAAATTATTGTTTTGGCGGTGTTTTTTGCGAGTTGTCCGAAGCCGGAGGTTGAGCCGGGTATGGCAGAGGGTCGCCCCGGAAGTGGCTCTGTCTGAGTCACTTCCGGGTTGACTGTCGGGCAGGGGTTACAGGTGCTCTTCCGCATACTCCGCAAGGCGGCTGCGAACAACACTCTGCAGATGGATAGTGGCTGCTCCCTGATAATCCTTGAACCGTTCGACAATGTAAGTCAGTCCGGAAGTCAGCGGGGTCAGATAGTTGGAATCGATCTGGGCGAGGTTGCCGAGGCAGATCATCTTGGTGCCTTTACCGCAGCGGGTCAGAATGGTTTTCAGCTGCGAGGGGGTCAGGTTCTGAGTTTCGTCGATCAGCACCAGCGCGTCCTGAATGCTGCGACCACGGATGAAATTCAGCGACTTGAACTGAATGTTAGCTTTCTCGATGGTGTATTTGATGCTGCTCTGGGGTTGCTCGTCATGTTCATGCATGGCTTCCAGGTTGTCCTGGATCGCGGCCAGCCAGGGGGTCATCTTCTCCTCCTCGGTACCGGGCAGGAAGCCAATATCTTCCGCCACCGGCGGAGTTGACCGGGTGACGATGATCTTGTTGTAACGACCCTGTTCGATGACCATCTCCAGGCAGCAGGCCAGTGCGATCAGGGTCTTACCGGAGCCGGCTGCGCCGTTGAGAATGCAGAGGTCGATATTGGGATCGTTGATGGCATCCATGGCAAAGGCCTGGGCCAGATCCAGCGGTTTGATGCCCCAGCACTGACGATCCATCAGGAAACGCTGGTTGATATCCATCAGAGTCAGTTCGGTCTCGTCCACTTCGACCACCCGGGCGGCAAACTCCTCCTGATCATAGATGTACTCGTTGACGAAGGTGTCGGGCAGCAGCTCGCGGGAAACCCGGTGAAAGGTGCGGCTGCCATGTCGCTGGGTCTTGACGTCGGTGACCTGTTGCCAGAAATCGCCTTCCATCTCCCGGTAGCCCTGAGTCAGCAGATCCAGATCGGAGATCAGCTGATCGGTGCGGTAATCCTCGACCCGTTTCAGGCCCACTCCCAGCGCCTTGAGCCGCATATTGATATCTTTGGTGACCAGTACCACCTGGCGACTGGGGTTGATGGTCTGCAGATGCAGGGCGGTATTGATGATCAGGTTGTCGTTGTTGCTGCGGTCCTGCAGAAATCCTTTATGCATGGACAGTTCGTGGTCCGGAAAGATCGACAGCTTGCCGAATCTGGTATCGGGGTCTGCTGCCGGCAGGCTGATGGGGACACCGGATGTGATCTCCTCCGGGGTGCTGGCTCCCGAGAGAATCTTGTCGATCTTGCGGATTGCGATTCGGGCTTCCTGGGCGACATTCTGTTTGCGGTCTTTGATGCGGTCGAGCTCTTCCAGTACGGTGATCGGAATAACGATATCCTGTTCTTTAAATTCAGTCAGACAGTTAGGGTCATGGAGCAGAACGTTGGTATCGAGGATGTAGAGCTTGGATGAGGGCATAGAGGTTCCCCTTTGTGGACAGACAAATGTTTTAACGCAATAAAAAACCGATGTCGTTCTCTATCCTTTATATTACGGATTGTAGTCGCTGATAAGTCAGGCAATTATCATACCGGCTGTTGTTGACAGAGATATAACAGTCGTATCAGCCAGTTACGGAGGTCGCCGTCATGGCGGGATACAGATCCATTGTGGTACTCACCGGGGCCGGAATTTCCGCCGAATCCGGGCTGAAAACGTTCCGGGCCGCCGACGGCCTCTGGGAAGATCATCGGGTGGAAGACGTTGCGACACCGGAGGCTTTTCAGCGTGACCCGGAACTGGTACACCGTTTTTACAATCAGCGCCGACGGCAACTTCTTGCCCCGCAGACGCAGCCTAATGCCGCTCATCAGGCGCTGGCCCGACTGGAGCAGAGGTTTGCCGGCCGTTATCTGCTGGTTACTCAGAATATCGATGACCTCCATGAGCGGGCCGGTTCCACGCGGCTGATACATATGCACGGCGAGTTGCTGAAGGCACGCTGTACCGAAACCATGCAGGCTTCCCCGCAACTGGGGGACATGTCCCCGCAGACCCCCTGTCCCTGCTGTGACCGGCCGGGCAATCTGAGACCCGATATTGTCTGGTTCGGTGAAATGCCGATGCAGATGGAACAGATCTACCAGCAGCTGGAAAGCTGTGATCTGTTTATTTCGATCGGTACCTCGGGTGCCGTTTATCCCGCAGCGGGTTTTGCAGAAGCGGCCGGGATCTGTGGAGCTCATACGGTGGAACTGAACCTGGAACCCTCCAGAGTGCGGACGGCTTTTGAAGAGCAGCACTACGGTCCGGCGACTGAAGTCGTGCCCGCCTGGGTCGACAGTCTGCTGGCCTGACCAGGAGGCTGAATTACAGCGACCGGATTCGGAGCTATAGTTAAAGAGTCGGCCTGGTTCGAAAATAGCAGAATAAAATCACGAACTTAATAAGATCGTCACAGGTCTCAGCGACAATGGCCGGCGTATTCAGTACGGACTGCAGATTGAGCTGAAGCGCTGCTTCAGCGCTGCCAGGCCGACGTCCCGGAACCGGTATGAGCTCGCTTTCAGGAGCAGGTGAAGCCTCTGCCAGAGTTGCCGGTAGCAAAAACAGTACGGCAAGCCGCTTCCACGGCAGCGGTTGCTAAGGAGGTTGTCTATGACTGGAAGCCAGTTTGTTACCACCAGTGTCACTCCCGAAGAAAATCTCGATATCCTCTCGCAATATGAACTGATACGACTGCAGGACAAAAGCGGCAGCGGACTCTACCGACTGTTCCGTAAATGTGCTCTGGCGGTGCTTAACTGCGGCAGTGAGCTGGATGACAGTCGCCAGGTGATGGAATTACATAAGGGTTTTGATATTCACATCAGTCAGAAGCATCGGGGCCTGCAGCTGGATCTTGTCAACGCACCCGCCAGCGCTTTTGTGGATGGCCAGATTATCAGCGGTATACGGGAGAACCTGTTTTCGGTGCTGCGGGATCTGCTATACGTGGGGGATGAGCTGGATCTCAGCCACGAGGATCTTTCGAAGAACGAAGCGATCACCAATGAGATCTTTCATATTCTGCGCCACGCCAATGCGCTGCGTCCCGGTATCAAGCCCAGCATGGTGGTGTGCTGGGGGGGGCACTCCATCGGCCGCGAGGAGTATCAGTACACCAAGGATGTCGGCTATGAGCTGGGGCTCAGAGGCTTTGACGTCTGCACCGGCTGCGGCCCGGGGGCCATGAAAGGACCGATGAAGGGGGCCACCATTGCCCATGCCAAACAGCGGGTCGAGGGTGGTCGCTATGTGGGGATCTCCGAGCCTGGCATCATTGCCGCCGAGTCGCCCAACCCCATCGTCAACGAACTGATCATCATGCCGGATATCGAAAAGCGGCTGGAGGCCTTTGTGCGACTGGGGCACGGCTTTATCGTGTTCCCGGGAGGTGCCGGCACCGCCGAGGAGATACTGTATATCCTTGGTCTGATGCTGGATGTGCGTAACGACAGCACCTCTTTGCCGCTGATCTTCACCGGACCGGAAAGCGCATCTGATTACTGGAAAGCCATCGACCGCTTTATCGGTGAGACATTGGGAGAGAAGGCGCAGGCCTGTTACAACATCGTGACCGGTAACCCGGCGGCGGTGGCCCGGGAGATGAGAAAAGGGTTGCTGCGGGTCACCGACTATCGCAAGGAGACCAGCGAGTCTTATCACTTCAACTGGCCGCTGAAGATCAACTACGAGCTGTTTCAGAAACCCTTTGATCCGACTCATGAAAACATGGCCGCTCTGAATCTGAGCCGGAAGCAGCCGGTGCATCAGCTGGCTGCGAATCTGCGCAGAGCGTTGTCGGGTATCGTCTCCGGTAACGTGAAGGAATCGGGCATCCAGGAGATTGAAAACCACGGACCTTTTGAGCTGTCCGGAGAGCCGGACCTGATGAAGGCTCTGGACGAGATGCTGCAATCCTTCGTCGATCAGCGACGGATGAAACTCAACTATCAGAAGTACGAACCCTGCTACCGAATTCGACTCTGAGCCCTGTTCTGTGAATAACCGGATGGTTCTCCGCTGCAGTCAGCGCTGCTGGCCACTGTTCAGCAGCCTGACGTTGCCGCCCCAGGCGGTGGTGTTGGTGGTCTCGGTTTTTTCACAGACAAAACGCATCAGATAATTGGGGCCGCCGGCTTTGGGGCCTGTCCCTGACAGACCCTGACCACCAAACGGCTGGGCTTCCACCACCGCGCCGGTCTGGTTGCGGTTGATATAGATGTTGCCGACTCTGGCCCGGTCGGCGATCCGGCGAATATCGGATTCGTTACGGCTGTGTATGGCCAGAGTCAGTCCGTAGCCGCTGCTGTTGATCTCATCAACGATGTGCATCAGGCGATCGGCAGGGTAGCGGATCACATGCAGCACCGGACCGAAGTGCTCGCCGCTGAGTTCACGGATACTATTGAGCCGGATCAGCGTCGGTGCCACCCAGTTCCCCTGTTTCAGCCCGGCAGGCAGCGGCAACTGATGCAGTATCCGTTGCTGTCGGCCCATCGTCTCGATATGTTCCTGCAGACTGCGCTCGGCGTCCCTGTCGATAACCGGTCCAATATCGGTCTCCAGTGCTTCCGGATCACCGATCTGCAGCTGATTCATCGCACCGGTGAGCAGCTCGATCAGATCATCAGCGATCTCCTCCTGCAGGTAGAGTACCCGCAGGGCCGAGCAGCGCTGGCCGGTGCTGCCGAAAGCGGAAGTGAGCGCATCCCGCACCACCTGTTCGGCCAGTGCCGTGCTGTCGGCGATCATTGCGTTCTGGCCGCCGGTTTCGGCAACCATCGCTGCCATCGGGCAGTTATCCCGCAGTGCCAGCTGGCGGTTGATGTAGTGGGCGGTGGCGTTTGAACCGGTAAAGGCCACGCCCTGAATGCGTCGGTCACTCAGTAGCAGATCGGTAAAGTTCTCACTGGGACCAGGCAGCAGTGCCAGGATGCCGGGGGGTAACCCCGCATCCAGCAGCAACTGGCAGCAGCGGCTGGCGATCAGGCTGGTCTGGCGTGCGGGTTTGGCGATGACGCCATTTCCGGTCACCAGGGCGGCGGCTATCTGACCCACGAATATCGCCAGCGGAAAGTTCCAGGGGCTGATACAGAGAAAGATTCCGCGGGGTTGCAGACTGAGCAGATTCTGCTCGCCGGTGACCGAGGGGAGCTGGCGTGGAGTTGCCATCAGTTCCCGGGCGCGGCTGGCGTAGTAGCGACAGAAATCAGTGGCTTCACGCAGTTCGTCAAGACTGTCCTGCCAGGTTTTTCCGGCTTCATGGATACAGAGGCTGATCAGTTCTGCGGCATGGCTTTCCAGCAAGTCGGAAAATCGCTCCAGCAGGCCGGCACGGAGTTCCACCGGGTGGCGCTGCCAGGAACTCAGGCAGCTGCTGACCCGGGTCAGCGCCGGCTCAACCTGCTCGGCGTCGGCGCTGTAGAGCTCGCCCACCAGTCGCCGCCTGTCCTGAGGACTGAATTGCCGTGCCGGCCGGCCCTGCAACAGCAACTCTCCGTTGATAATGGGGGCCGCGATCTTCAGGGTTTCGGCATACAGTTGTTGTGATTCCTGCAACGGCTGACGCTGGCTGCTGATCTGCAGATTGAGACCACGGCTGTTGATGCGCGGCGCAAACAGATCGCCGGGTAGCGGCAGTCCGGGTGTCGGATCGCTTTCCCAGAGCTGTTGCGGCGCCTCGGTCAGCGTGGCAACACTGACCACCGGGTCCATAATACGGCTGACAAAAGAGCTGTTGGCACCGTTCTCAAGCATCCGACGGACCAGGTAGGGCAGTAGCTCGCGATGGCTGCCAACCGGCGCATAGATCCGGCATAGCGGGGGACGGTCGCCGGTTCCTCCCTCCAGTTGATAGCAGTCATAGAGCGCTTCTCCCATGCCGTGCAGGCGCTGGCATTCGAAAGCGCCTGCATCGCTGCCGCAAGTTTCGCTGTAGCTCAGGATCTGGCTGAGCGTCTGGGCGTTGTGGGTGGCGAACTGAGGTAGCAGCAGCGCTGTCTGCTCACTGAGCAGATAGCGGGCGCAGGCTAGGTAGGATATATCGGTGGCGGCCTTGCGACTGAACACCGGGTAGTCCGATTGTCCGCGCTGTTGAGCCAGCTTGATCTCGGTATCCCAGTAAGCTCCTTTGACCAGTCTGATCGGTATTTCGTCCTGTTGCTCCGAAGCCAGTCGGTTGAGCCAGCACAGTGTCGGCAATGCCCGTTTGGAATAAGCCTGGACCGCGAGACCCAGCCGCCCCCAGCCATGGGCGGGGCCCTGGTACAGTCTTCTGAACAGCTGAAGTGTTGGTTCCAGCCGGTCCGCTTCCTCGGCATCGATGGTGATGGCGACATCCAGCTGACGGGCTTCGGTAATCAGAACGGCCATGGCTACCTGCAATTCGGTCAGCATCTCTTCGCCCTTCAGCGCTTCAAAACGAGGATGCAGGGCGCTGAGTTTAATTGAGATTCCAGGCGCCGGACTGTCGGCCGGCTGGCTTTCGTTACGGCCGATCGCCCGGATGGCCTTCAGGTAGGCGTCCAGGTAGCGTTCTGCGTCGGCGGCGCAGACTGCGGCCTCGCCGAGCATGTCGAAGGAGTAGCTGCGACAGGGACCGGTGTCGTCGCCGGCCCGGTCGAGGGCATCGAAGATGGTTTCTCCCATCACAAAACGACCGGCAAGGGTCGCCATCGCCTGCTGCAGAGCCGTTCTCAGGACCGGTTCTCCCAGTTTTCTGACCAGTTGGCCGATACCGGCTCGTTCTTCCGTGTGCTCTCCATACCACTGCCGGGCCTGTGAGAGAGCCCAGCTGGACATGTTAAGCCAGAGCGCTGACTGCTTTTCAGCGCCTGACTTCCATTCAGCGCTGCGTAGGCGGTCCTCGATCAGGGCATCGGCGCTGTAGCTGTCCGGTACACGGATCAGGGCTTCGGCCAGGGTCATCAGGGCAATACCTTCCCGGGTATCCAGACTGAACTCCTGCAGCAGCGGCTCGATACTCCAGCCCTGCTGAGGGTTGCTGCGTATGGTGCGGACCCAGCGGGCGGCCCGATCGCGGCAGCGCTGCTGCCCGGCATTATCGAGTTCGGTAAGCGGCAGCAACTGGCTGATCAGGGCCATCTCATTGATTGCGTAGCCGGCGCCGATTTCATTCCAGAGTTCGTCGAGGCTCAGCTGTGACAGGCCTCCGGACAGCAGCTGCCCGACTGCTAACATAGACTCCCCCTCCATCAGTGGATGAGCTGACGTGCGATGACAACGACAGGTGGTGGGAAATTATCGTTGCAACAAGCGAGCGCCAGTTTCTGTATCGGTTAAGTGTAGACGATGAATGTATCGGGATGATGTCTGCTAATGCGATAATTTATAAGGATTTTGATCGGTTGTTGCCGATTCCTTTCGGGGGAGGGTGATAAGTGCTGTTTCAGAAACAGCAATGGCGGGGAAGAGATCCCCGCCATTGCTCAGTGACAGACGGTGCCGTCAGCAGATTCAGAGCCCGGGGCTCAGATCCGTTCGAACAGTGCTGCGATACCCTGACCACCACCGATGCACATGGTGACGACGGCGTAGCGGCCCTCGACCCGCTGCAGTTCGTATAGCGCCTTAACAGTGATCAGCGCTCCGGTGGCACCAATCGGATGGCCAAGGGAGATGCCGCTGCCGTTGACGTTAACTTTGTCCATCGGCAGCTCCAGATCGCGGCAGACCGCCAGAGCCTGAGCGGCGAAGGCTTCATTGACTTCCCAGACATCGATGTCGGCAATACTGAGACCGGCTTTGTCGAGCAGTGAACGTACTGCCGGAACCGGACCGATGCCCATGTATTTCGGTTCAACACCCGCATAGCTGTAGCTGTTCAGGCGAGCCATCGGCTTCAGGCCCTTAGCTTCGGCGGCATCACGGGACATCAGTACCACCGCTGCCGCGGCATCGTTCAGGCCGGAGGCGTTACCGGCGGTGACCGAGCCATCTTTCTTAAAGGCGGGGCGCATGCCGGAGAGCTGCTCCTGAGTGAGGCCGTTACGTACATGTTCGTCGGTATCGAACACAGTGACGCCCTTACGGGACTTGATCTCGATTGGCAGGATCTGCTCCTTAAAGCGACCTTCGGCAATCGCCTTTTCGGCACGGTTGTGGCTCTCCACCGCCAGCGCATCCTGATCTTCACGGCTGATATCCCATTTCTCAGCGATGTTCTCAGCGGTAATGCCCATATGGGTTTTGTCGAAAGGGCAGGTCAGGGCGCCGACCATGGCGTCGATGATCTGGCCATCGCCCATGCGCTGTCCGAAGCGAGCGCCGGGGATCCAGTACTGGGTCCGGCTCATGGATTCCGAGCCACCGGCAACGGCGGCGTCACAGAGGCCGAGCTCAATCTGCTGAGTGGCTGAAACAATGGCCTGCAGGCCACTGCCGCACAGTCGGTTAACCGTCAGCGACGGAGTTTCATGAGGCAGCCCGCCCTCCACGGAGGCTACCCGGCTTAAATACATATCGCGGGGTTCGGTATGAACCACGTTGCCAAATACAGAGTGTCCGATTTCTTCCGGGGCCAGGCCGGAGCGCTGTACTGCTTCCTTGACGACGGCCGAGGCCAGATTACAGGGGGTGATAGTTTTCAGGCTGCCACCAAAGTCACCGATAGCAGTTCTGACGCCGCTCAATACTACAACTTCTTTATTACTCATTATGTCTCCCTGCGAGGGTCGCTTGTCGATCTTTATAGTTGTACAGAAGGGTTCAGAGTACTCGGACGGAGCAACAGAATCGGATATCGACCCTGTTGCCAGGACAGCTCAGCAGCCACTCTGAAAGCTCCGGAGTTCCATCCGGAATCCCGAAGGAATTCTAGTAAACACCAGCGCCGACATCTTTGTCAGTGATCCCGGCTAGCCTTTTAGTCTAAGATCTGATGAAATTCTGAAGACAGAATGATTGCTCTGCAGGCCAGAAGATACGGGGGGCTGCGGAAATCTGACCCGGTTCTGCCACCGGAGTTCTCAGGGGGAGGCCTGTAAACTGTTGTGATCTCAAGGCGTTACCGTACAATCTCTGCGCTCTCTCCGGCGCGCCGGTCCGTTGTCTGTTAACAGTGGCGCCGGTGGCGAACGACCGATAATAACCTCAGGGAAATTTAGCGATGAAATGTCATGAAGTGGACTACCGGATTCTGGGTGACGCAATGCAGGTGGTGGAGATCGGCCTGGATCCGGGAGAGACCGTTATCGCCGAGGCGGGGATGATGAACTATCTCGAGGACGGCATTACTTTTGAGACGAAGATGGGAGACGGATCCGATCCGGATCAGGGATTATTCGGCAAGCTCTGGTCCGCCGGCAAGCGTGCAGTCACCGGTGAATCATTATTTATGACCCATTTCGAAAACCAGGGGGAGGGGCGCCGACAGGTCGCTTTCGCTGCGCCTTATCCCGGTACCATTGTCCCCATCGATCTGGCTGCTGAAGGCGGTAGTATTGTCTGTCAGAAAGACGCTTTCCTGGCGGCGGCACTTGGCACAAAGGTGGATATCGCCTTTTCCAGAAAGCTGGGAGCAGGTTTCTTCGGTGGTGAAGGGTTTATTCTGCAGCGTCTGGAGGGCGATGGTATGGCCTTTGTGCAGGCCGGCGGAACCATTGTTCGTAAGGAGTTGAATGGCGAAACACTGCGGCTGGATACCGGTTGTCTGGTGGGCTTTACCGAGGGTATCGATTATGACATTGAAATGGTGTCAGGCCTGAAATCCATGCTGTTCGGCGGTGAAGGGCTGGTGTTGACGACATTGCAGGGAACCGGCTCGGTGTGGATTCAGAGTCTGCCCTTCTCGAGGCTGGCCGATCGGATTCTGGCCTGTGCCCCGTCGCTGGGCGGTAAGGACCAGGGCGAATAGCCCCATATGCTGACGGAGTCCGGATTCCAGGCGGACTCCCTGATTCTCCACCAACCCTTAGTCAGGTGTCCGGGTGAAAAATCGACTGGTTCTGACATTGACCACCATCCGGGGCTCGCGGCAGTACTCTCTGGGCAAACTGGCGAAGTACCTGCTGATCGCCGGTATCGTGCTGGTTCTGCTGGGCTTTGTAATCGGCAACTTTATGCTGGTCCGAACCAGTGACGAGCTATCCCTGCTGGAGCTGGATCACCGCCGGCTGGAAAGTCGTTACGAAAATGTACTCGACAGTCGGGAACTGTACAAAACCGAACTGGATGAGCTGTCTGACAGCCTCAATTCCATCCAGTCGGAGCGCAATCGCCTGCAGCAGGAGTTTTCATCGCTGGCGCTGAAGTACCGTGACGTGCTGGGCAGCAGTGAGTCCTACAAATCAGAGCTGGATCAGCTGTCGGATAACTTCGAAGAAGCCGAATCAGAACGTCGGCGCCTGCAGCAGCAGTCGAGCCTGGTGTTGTCGGAACGTTCTCAGTGGGCAGATTCGCTGCGGGTACTGGAGCGGAAAATGGGGCTGCCGCCGTCCGACGAGATGACCCTGGAGCGTTCCCGGGCGTTGCAGCAGATTGCCAATGAGCGGCTGTTTATGCTGCGGGGGATTCCTAACGGTCTGCCGATGAAAAAGGGCAGGATGACCGACCGCTTCGGCAACCGTAAGCACCCGGTTACCGGCAAGCGGAAACATCATAACGGTGTGGACTGGAGCACCCATATCGGCACGCCGGTTTATGCCACGGCAGATGGGGCGGTGGAGTATTCCGGATATCATAAAAAAAGCGGTTATGGTAAGTTGCTGATCATCAGCCACAACTTCGGTTTTAAAACCTACTACGGGCATATGGACAAGCTGCTGGTGAAGAACGGCAGTGTGGTCAGGAAAGGTCAGCTCGTAGGCTACAGTGGCAACACCGGACTCTCTACCGGGCCTCATCTTCACTATGAGGTGCGTTACCTCTTTAAACCGCTGGATCCGATGCCTTTCCTGACATGGGGTATGGAAGATTACGAAAACCTGTTCACGCAAGTTAAGGGTGTCGCATGGGAATCCTTAAGAAAGATGCATCCGCTAAGTCAGCTCGAAGCGCCGTTACTATAATTGCTGAAGGCAATAAGTTCAGCGGCGAGATGAACATAGTCGGCAAGATGCATATAGACGGTATTTTTGAGGGTACTATCGCGTCGCTGGATACGATTTCCATCGGCAAACGAGGTGAAGTCCGGGGAAATATCCGGGCTCAGCAGATCAGTGTCTGCGGCTTGCTGGAAGGCGAGATCAAGTGCGAAGAGCTGACTGTTGAAAATGGTGGCCGGGTACGCGGGGTTGTCTGCAGCACCGAGATGACCATCGAACGAAAAGGCTGTTTTGTCGGTGAACGGGTGTTGAAAGAGGTTCCGCCTGTGGCTATTCCCGAGAAGCAGGCTGGAGATTCGCCACTGGTCAGGACCCTCGAAGACCTGCCGGACCGGGTGACTTTAATTCCGGAACCGGATGACCAGCGCTGACTGGCTGAAATCAATAGTAACAACCGCAGGAAGACTCGAACTCTATGTGCGAATTACTGGGCATGAGCGCTAATGTGCCTACGGATATCTGTTTTAGTTTTACCGGACTGATGCAGCGCGGAGGGCGAACGGGCCCCCATAAGGATGGCTGGGGCATTGCCTTCTACGAGGGCAGAGGTCTCAGCAGTTTTCATGACCCCAACCCCAGCGTTAACTCCCGGATCGCTCAGCTGGTCAAGGAGTATCCGATAAAGAGTCACGTGGTGATCAGTCATATTCGCCAGGCCAATGTCGGCGATGTCTGCCTGGAGAACACCCATCCATTCAGCAGGGAACTCTGGGGCAGGATGTGGACCTTCGCCCATAACGGTCAGCTGGACAGGGCGATTTTCGATCTGCCGCTGAAGCACTACCGGCCGGTGGGAACGACGGACAGCGAGTACGCCTTCTGCTGGTTGCTGAGTGAAGTTCGGGAGCATTTTCCTGAGCAACCGGCCGACTATCAGCTACTGATCGATTTCATCCGGGGGCGCTGCGATCAGTTGCGCGAACTCGGTGTCTATAACATGTTGCTGACCGAATCCTGCTATCTGTTCGCATACTGCAGTACGAAACTGGCCTGGATTACACGCAAAGCGCCTTTCGGCGAGGCCTCGCTGACCGATGCTGAAGTTGTGGTGGACTTCTGTGATAAGACAACGCCCTCTGATGTGGTAACGGTTATCGCCACGGTACCTCTGACCGACAATGAGACCTGGAGCCATCTTGAGGCCGGTGACATGATCGTCTTTCGTGATGGCGGTGTGGTCAGTTCGTAGCTGTACCTGAAAAAAACAATCTTCTCAGAGAGTCATTTACAATCAATGCTTTCGGTCTGAATTGTATTAGACTAACGTATAATGGTTGTGCTCGGTAGTGAGCAGATGACGTTGTTCCTGAACAAGGAGAGGCTGTGCAATTGAATGGTGCCGTTAACCCCGACTCCATAAAGGGGGAATCAGTCGATTATGGAAGCTATCGAACCCTCATAGATGTTTTTGACCAGTCCTGTGCTAAGTACGCTGAGCTGCCTGCCTATTCCAATCTTGGCAGAACCCTGACCTACGCTGAGCTTGATCAGTCAGTCAGAGACTTTGCCGCCTGGCTGCAGCAACGTGCCGGTCTGCAGCCGGGAGATCGCATTGCGATTCAGCTGCCAAACCTGATTCAGTATCCGGTTGCCCTGTTTGCCGCATTGCGGGTCGGGCTGATCGTCGTTAATACCAATCCGCTCTACACTGCGGAAGAGATGGAGCATCAGTTCCGCGATGCCGGAGTTAAAGCGCTGGTGGTGCTGGCCAATATGGCTCATCAGGTGGAAAAAATTCTTCACCGTACCAGCATTGAGACGGTGATTATCACCCAGGTGGGTGATGCCCAGCCGCCAGCACGGCGCTTGCTGATCAATACCGTTCTGAAACATGTCAAACGCATGGTGCCCGATTATCATCTGCCCGGTGCTGTTTCCTGGGTAAGAGCGATGAAGGAGGGCAGCAGACTGGAGCTTGAGCCGGTCGCCCTGAATGGTGAGGATACTGCATTGCTGCAGTACACCGGTGGCACCACCGGTGTGGCTAAGGGGGCGATGCTCAGCCACCGCAATATCCTCGCAAACATGCTGCAGGTAAAGGACCTGCTGGCGTCGGTGACTCACGCCGGCAAAGAAACCGCTATTGCACCCCTGCCGCTCTATCATATTTATTCGTTTACTCTGAACTGCATGCTGATGATGGACATCGGCAGTCACGTCGTGCTGATCACCAATCCGCGAGACATACCGGCTTTTGTGAAGGAACTGCGTAAATGGCAGTTCAGCATTTTCAGCGGGCTCAATACCCTGTTTGTTGCGCTCTGTAAAAACCCTCAGTTTCGGGATCTGGATTTCAGTCATCTGAAGCTGACCCTGTCCGGGGGGATGGCGCTGACCGGAGCCGCCGCCCAGCGCTGGCAGCAGCAGACCGGCTGCGAGGTGGTTGAAGGTTACGGCCTGACCGAGACGTCCCCCATTGTTTCGGTCAACCCACCCGATGCCATTCGTCCGGGAACCATCGGTCTGCCGATACCTTTTACCGAAGTGCGACTGGTTGACGAGGAAGGCATGACGGTTCCGGCCGGTGGCGTTGGCGAGCTCTGTGTGCGTGGGCCTCAGGTGATGTCCGGATACTGGCAACAGGCCGATGAAACCCGGCAGGTGCTGTCGGGGGATGGCTGGCTGAAAACCGGTGATATTGCCGAAATTCAGGAGGATGGTTATATCCGCATTGTCGATCGCAAGAAGGACATGATCAATGTGTCCGGCTTTAACGTATATCCTAACGAACTGGAAGAGATTATCGCGGGTCACCCCGATATCGAGGAGTGCGTTGTGGTTGGGCTGCCGGATGAGCGTTGTGGTGAGCTGATCAAGCTGTTTGTCGTCAGTCGTAATCCTTTGCTCAGCGTCAAAGAGATCAGGGATTATGCGCGTGAACGCCTGACCTCCTATAAGGTGCCCAGTCAGGTGGAGTTCAGAAGTGAATTGCCGAAGACCAACGTCGGAAAAGTTTTGCGACGCTCGCTGCGGGATGAGGAGCTGGCCAAGCTGCAGCAGAATGGAAACTGATCGAAATTTCTGCTGCTTGAGAATCATGTTAAACCGGCGCTTATTTCTGGTATCAGGCTGTTTCCCGGCGTTTCCGGCTGGAGCCTGTTATCCGGAGAACTTATAATCGTCGATCCATAAACGTTTAAAGCTGTCCCGCCTTGAATTCACCTATTGATAATCTGGCCGCCAGGATCGATCAGTGCCTGCTGTCCGATCGCCATGAACTCCGAAAAATTCTCGCTGCCATCCGCCGCAACGCTGACAGAGGTAAGCCCTGGGATCGACTGCAGCAGCGTTTTGAGGAGCGGGCTGTTCGCTCCGAGACTGTTGTCCAGCTACGTAGTGCCGAATCTGTAAAGCCTTTGTATGACGACAGTCTGCCGGTCTGTGCCAGGAAATCGGAAATACTGGAAGTCCTCGGGAAACATCAGGTGGTTATTCTGGCGGGGGAAACGGGTTCCGGTAAGACCACTCAGCTGCCGAAGTTCTGCCTGGAGATGGGACGGGGGCGGTTCGGTCTGATCGGACATACCCAGCCACGCAGGCTGGCGGCCAGAGCGGTAGCAAACCGTATTGCCGGAGAACTGCAATCGGCACCGGGCGGTCTTGTCGGCTATCAGGTCCGATTCAGCGACTCACTCAGTGAGCAGACCCGCGTCAAGCTGATGACCGATGGTGTTCTGCTGGCGGAAATTCAGAACGACCCGCTGTTGCAGCGTTATGACACCCTGATCATTGACGAAGCCCATGAGCGTAGCCTGAACATCGACTTTCTGCTGGGTTATCTGAAGCGCATTCTGCCCCGTCGTCCTGACCTGAAACTGATCATCACCTCGGCGACTATCGATCTGGAGCGCTTCTCCCGCCATTTCGATAATGCGCCGATCATGGAAGTCTCCGGTCGCACCTACCCGGTGGAAGTGGTCTGGCGGCCGCTGGAGGAGATGCGGCAGTCTGTCGATGGTCAGGAGAAAGACCTGGATCTGCAACAGGCTGTTGTTCAGGCTGTTGTCGAGGTTGAGCAGCTGGAACGCAGCCGTGGATTGCGATCCCGCGGTGACATCCTGGTATTTCTGAGTGGTGAGAGGGAAATTCGGGAAACCGCTGAGGCCCTGCGGAAAAAGCAGTTCCGCGATACCGAAGTGCTGCCGCTGTATGCGCGGCTGAGCAATGCCGAGCAGAATCGGATCTTTCAGCCTTCGGGAAGAGGGCGGCGGATTGTACTTTCCACTAACGTTGCTGAGACATCTCTGACTGTTCCGGGCATTCGCTATGTGATTGATCCCGGCCAGGCTCGCATCAGCCGTTACAGTTATCGCTCTAAAGTGCAGCGCCTGCCGGTCGAGGCTATTTCCAGAGCCAGCGCCAATCAGCGTAAAGGCCGCTGTGGCCGGGTTGCGGAAGGCGTCTGTATTCGCCTGTTCAGTGAAGAGGACTTTAACGGCCGCCCCGCTTTTACCGATGCTGAAATCCTGCGTACCAGCCTGGCCGCCGTCATTCTGCAGATGGAAGGGCTGAAGCTGGGTAAGGTGGAGGACTTTCCTTTTATAGACCCGCCGGATCCCCGCTTTGTTAAGGATGGTATTCGCTTGTTGCAGGAGCTGGGGGCGCTGGATCTTCAGGGGCGACTGACATCTGTCGGTCGTAAACTAAGCCGACTGCCGGTGGACCCTCGGATCGGCAGAATGATTCTGGAAGCGGCGCGCAACAATTGTCTGTCGGAAGTGCTGGTGATTGCCAGTGCTCTGAGCATTCAGGATCCCCGTGAACGACCGCTGGACAAGCAGCAGCAGGCGGACGAAAAGCACCGTCAGCATGTTGATAAGGATTCCGATTTTATAGGATTCGTTAATCTCTGGAATCATTATGAGGAGCAGCGTCAGCTGCTGAGCAACAGCCAGCTTCGCAACTACTGTCGCAAACAGTTTCTGGCTTTTATGCGGATGCGCGAATGGCGGGATCTTCACCGGCAGCTACATCTGGCCTGTAAAGCGCTGGGATTGAAAGAGAACAGCGAAGCTGCCAGCTACGCCGCCATCCACAAATCGCTGCTGGCGGGACTGCTCAGTCATGTTGGTCTGAAGCAGGAGGACCGGGAGTACCTGGGGGCCCGAAACCGGAAATTCATGATCTTTCCCGGCTCTGCGCTGGCAAAAGCTAAAGCTCGCTGGATTATGGCGGCCGAGCTGGTAGAGACCAGTCGTCTGTACGCCCGGGGAGTTGCGCGAATTGAACCGGGATGGCTGGAGCCTCTGGCGCAGCATCTGATTAAGCGCAGCTGGAGCGAGCCACACTGGGAACGAAAACCGGCCCAGGTAGTGGCGCTGGAAAAGCAGACGCTCTACGGGCTTCCTGTAGTGGCAGGGCGTAAGGTCCACTATGGAAAAATCGATCCGGAAGTCAGTCAGCAGATTTTTATTCGCTCTGCGCTGGTTGAGGGGGATTTTCAGACCCGGGCACCGTTCTTCCAACACAACAGGCAGCTGCTGGCGGAAGTTCAGGCGCTGGAGGACAAGTCCCGGCGTCGGGATATTGTTATCGATGAGGATCAGCTTTACGAATTCTATCGGGAAAAGTTGCTTGTCAATAACGCCGATAAGGTCGTAAACGGGGCCTCTTTCGAAAAATGGCGCAAAAGTCTGGAGCAATCTGATCCCGAGGCTTTATTCGTCAGCCGCGAGCAGCTGATGCAGCATGAAGCGGAGTCGGTTAATGCAGTTCAGTATCCGGATAGCTTTGAGTGGAAAGGGATGAGCTTCCGGCTCAGTTATCACTTCGAACCTGGTGCGGATAACGATGGCGTCAGTCTGACGGCGCCTGTCGGAGCACTCTCTCATCTGCCGCAGAAACGGCTTGAATGGCTGGTGCCAGGCATGCTGAAAGAGAAATGCATTGCTCTGCTTAAGGGATTGCCCAAGCAGCTGCGTAAGAACTTCGTTCCGATTCCTGATTATGTGGATGCATTTCTGGAAGCTTCGACACCAGAAGATATTGCTCTGACGGAAGCGCTGGCCATTGCGCTGAAAAAGATGACCGGAGTTGTTATTCCTGCCGATGCATGGGATCAGGAACGGCTTGAGGCGCATCATCGACTAAGGTACAGAATTCTCGACGAGCGGGGGGAACCGCTGACCGAGGGCCGGGACTGGCAGGCGCTTAATAAGGTCTTTGGTGGGCGCCAGCATCTGCCGGTGGAAGACAATTCTGGTCTGGAGCGGGAGAATATCGTCGCCTGGGATTTCGGAGACCTGCCGGAGCAGCTGGAACTCAATCAGGCGGGAATGAAGGTGTTGGCCTGGCCGGCACTGGCGGCTGAAAAAGATGGGATCGCTGTTCGTGTTTTTGATAACCCGCTACAGGCTGAGCTGTCTCACAGGTTGGGACTGGTCCGGCTGATGCAGCTACAGATTCCTCAGCAGATAAGGCATCTCAGAAAATCACTTAAAAACTGGAACCGCAATGCTCTTATGTTTGCGAAAACAGGCAGTCAGTCGGCATTGTGGGATGATTTCGTCGATGCACTGACGGCCCGGCTGTTTTTTTCCGGAGAGTCGCTTCCCCGGTCCCGGGCGCAGTTCGAATCCTCGCTGACGGAGAATCTGGGTGAATTCCATAGAAAGGGAGAGCAACTTTCTTTATTGCTGGCCGAAATTCTGAGTACCTACCAGTCGCTGATGAAACAGCTGTCAGGAAATGTCTCGCTGGATGCGGTGACAATACTTAATGATATGCGCGGCCAGCTTTCGCAACTGGTATACCCGGGATTCCTGTATCAGACCCCTCAGGTCTGGCTGGATCGTTATGTTATCTATTTTCGGGCTGTTGAGCAGCGTCTGGAGAAGTATCGTCGTGATATGAACCAGCAGCGTTTCTATTCCGAGCAGCTTGGCCAGTTCTGGAGTCGATACATCAGTCAGAACAAACAGAGTGTTTCGGATGGCGCCTTATACCTGACCCTTCAGGATTATCGGTGGATGCTGGAGGAGTATCGGGTTTCTCTGTTCGCTCAGCAATTGGGAACAGTGGTGCCGGTGTCGGCAAAAAGGCTGGAGAAAAAATGGCAGGAATGTCTCCGGATCGGGAGTTGACCCGGATTCTGAAACATGATTGAATAGCGCAAATTTTTTGTAGGCTAGGCGTCAGTAAAGCGCCTTGGACGGTCCGGAATAACTGATTTGTGGCTATTTAAAAGCGCATATTTGTTGAATTTGGGGCCGGATAAGCGGCCCGGGTGGCGGATAAGAAATGGAGACTTTTCGCAGTTTTTTTAACGAAACTTAAATGTTCGTGTAAAAAAGCTTCAAAAAAGCGAATTAAATAGATAAAAAAGCAGTGATTTTTTATTTGTAGGTCTACATTTTTTGATTTAGCTGCGTTAGAGTTGGGTACGTTTGGAATTTAAGTGTTTTCTCAGATGAGCTCGCGAGGCGAGTGATCGAGAGGACACAACAAGAAACTGTTTAACTACTAGTATGTTAAAACTTGAAGGGGAAATTTTAATGAAGAAGTCACTGATCGCTCTGGCTGTTGCCGGTGCAATGACTGTTCCTGTAATGGCTCAGGCCGACGCTACTCTGTACGGATCTTTCCGTATCTCCGTAGCTGATAAAGAAGGTACTGACCTGGACGTGCAGGACCAGGCTTCTCGTGTTGGTATCCGTGCTAACATCGATCTGGGCATCGACGGTGTGACCGGTGTTGCTCACGGTGAGTGGAAAGTAATCACCGCCGACGGCGCTGACTTCGGTGCTGGTCGTCTGGCTTACGCGGGTGTTAAAGGCGACTTCGGTCAGGTTCTGGTTGGTCAGCAGTGGACTCAGTACTACCTGGACGTTGTAGGTGTTACCGACGTAACTAACCGTAACGGTGGTCCTACTCAGGACATCTTCCGTAAGTCCGACATGATCTCTTACCTGTCACCGAACATCAACGGCTTCAAATTCTCTGCTCAGTACCAGGCTGACGGCGAAACTACTGGCGGTGACGACACTGACGCTCTGTGGCTGACTGCTTCTTACGAGCTGAACGGCTTCAAGCTGGCTGTAGCTGACGTTGATGATGACTCTACTGCTGAAGACGATCGTACTGCTGTAGCTCTGTCTTACTCTGCTAACGGCCTGACTGTTGCCTTCATGCAGGAAGACCGCGATGCAAGCGGCGCCGATGACAACAAAGAGCTGGCTGTCTCTTACAAGATGAACAACACTACCTTTGCTCTGATCGCAGCAGACGACGGTTCTTCTGACGACGAGAACACCTACGTTGCTGAAGTTTCTCAGCAGATGGGTAAAGGTCGCGTATGGCTGACCGTTACCGAAGCTGACGCTGACGATTCCGACGAAATCGCTGTAGGCGTTCGTATGGACTTCTAATGTCTTCTGGCATTGTTTAAAAAAAGGCCCCTTGTGGGCCTTTTTTTTTGATTTGGATTCAGAAACAGTAAAAAGAAGAGTTTTTCCACCAGGGGTTCTGTTATGCTCTCCCCGAATACGGTCGCTATCTGAAGGAAATTATAAAGGAACCAGGGTTTTAGTATGAGCAGAAAGTTTTTGTCCGGAGTGGTATTTGCCATGGCTTTTGGCCTGGGTTCTGCCAGTGTTTCGGCGGAAGAGATTTCGACCGATCCCTGGGAGGGTTTTAACCGCAGTATATTCGTTTTTAATGAGACTCTGGATGAGTATGTCCTTCTGCCGGTTACTAAAGGCTATAAGGCAGTTGCACCTGGTTTTGTTGAGACCGGTGTTTCTAACTTTTTTGGAAATCTCGGTGATGTGGGAACCCTGGCTAATAATGTGTTTCAGGCTAAGTTTTCGGACGCCGCTTCTGATCTCTCCCGGATTCTGTTTAATACCTTTATCGGGCTGGGAGGGTTGATCGATGTTTCGACCCCGATGGGTATTGAGAAACACGATGAAGACTTCGGCCAGACTCTTGGGTACTGGGGAGTAGATACAGGGCCCTATCTGGTGCTGCCTTTCTTTGGTCCCAGTAATGTTCGTGATGGTCTCTCCCTTGTTCCGGATACGCTACTGGATCCGGTCTATTACGTTGAGGATGACAGTGCCCGTTACGCTCTCTATGGTCTGAGGGTTGTCGATCAGCGTGCGGCTCTGATGGAATCAGAGAAGCTGATCAGCGGTGATCGCTACAGCTTTATTCGTGATGCCTACCTGCAGCGCCGGGAGTTTTTAGTAAACGACGGAGAAGTAAGCGAGGAATTTGAAGAAGATAACTTCTGACGCCTGATTCTTCGTTTCTGGTGTTTTACTCGGGGTTGTTAGGAGTATACTCCCATAGTTACTGATAACTATGGGAGCCTGCCGGGCTGATTTTATGAAGTCAGATCGATACTGTATTTTAGTTTCAGATCCCCCATTAGATTCCTTCTCTCTTGAGACGCTGCGTTCTGTGCTTCGGGAGGAGTCGGTGCGACTGCTGGAGCTGTCATCAGCGGAGGACGTGATCCTGGCTGTTGATGAGCAGGTTCCGGATATCGTTTTCACCATGACACCGCTGGCCAGTGACGATCACTGGCTGGCTCGTGTGGCCGAACGGGTTCGCCCGAACCCCGTTGTGGCTTTTTCTGAAGCTGTTGATTATCAGCAGGTTATACAGGCTCTTCGTCAGGGAGCCAGCGATTATTTTTCACTGCCTGTTCGGGATTCCGAAGGATTACGGCAGTCTGTTATCCGTCAGCTCAGTAAAGCCAAGGTGATATCCGATAGCCAGTATTTTCGGGATGAGCTGGAGCAGAGTCTTGCTCTGTTACAGGAAGACCAGCAGGCCGGGCGCCATGTGCAGCAGAAAATGCTGCCTCCGAAAGAGATGGTGATCAATGACTATCGCTTTGAATACCGGATCAAGCCCTCGCTCTTCCTCAGCGGTGACTTTATCGATTTTTTCCGTATCTCGGATTCGCTGTCGATGTTCTATCTGGCCGATATCTCCGGCCACGGTGCCTCATCGGCATTTGTGACCGTGTTGCTGAAGAATATGACCAACCGTCTTCTTCGTAACTATAATCGCGGTTCAAGTTTTCATATTCTGTCACCGACGGACGTGCTGTCCAGAATCAATAAAGAGCTGCTGGATACCGGTCTGGGTAAGCATCTGACAATCTTTGTTGGTCTGCTGGATCGGATAGAAAATACACTGCAGTATGGCGTCGGGGGGCACTTTCCGATGCCAATATTGCAGCAGAACGGGCACGCAGAGTTCCTGTCGGGAAGCGGTATGCCGGTGGGGTTGTTCGATGATGCGCAATTCGACGGTCGTATAGTTGAGCTGGAGAACGAGTTTTGCTTAACTCTGTTTTCCGATGGCATCCTGGAAATCCTTGATCAGCCTGATCTTAAGGCTAAAGAAAATTTCTTGCTGGAAACTGCGGCTCGGGGCTATGATGACCTACGAGATCTGGCTAAAGCATTGGGTGTCGATAATATTGAAGAAGCGCCGGATGATATAGCTGCTTTGAGTGTTTCCAGAGTTGTCTGACAATGCAAAACGGTAAAATTTTATTTGCGGAACAGGACGGGAACTACGTCCTGAAGTTTGTCGGGGATGTGCGTCTGACACTGTGTTCCACCCTCGATCTCTTTCTTGAGAATATGCTTGATAATGAGGGTTTTCGAACCGTTATTATCGACCTCACCGAGACGGAAGGTATCGACAGTACTTCGCTGGGGCTGATAGCGAAAATTTCCGTCAAGATGAAGCGCCACCACCAGCTGCGTCCCACCATCGTCTCTACCAATGACGACATCAGTCGTGTTCTGCTCAGCATGGGCTTTGATAAAGTTTTCATCCTTATTCGTGATTCCGTTCAGAACTCAGCTCAGCTTCAGGAGTTGTCGGTGTTGCAGGAGTCAGAGGACCAGGTGAAAGACCGTGTTCTTGCCGCCCATAAGGTGCTGATGGACCTCAACGAAAACAACCGGGAGACTTTCCGGGACCTGGTCCGGTCACTGGAGTGTGAATAGTCCTCCCTGCTCGACAGTCTTGACGTTCGTCTGAACAAATGGGAATCTATATCATCTGGACTTATCCTTTTGGTATAAGAGGCATTCTTTTTGGATATTAACCAGGAAGTCGACCGACTCTGTCAGATTCCGATGTTCTCCAAAGTAGAGACGTCGAAGTTGAAGCTGCTGGCATTCACCAGCAAGCTTGTCGAATATCAGGACGGAGAGTTGCTGTTTCATGCCGGCGATCCGGCGGACAGTGTCTATCTGGTGATGAGCGGTGAGGTGGAGATTCTGGTCGAGTCGGACGACGATCAGCAATCCATGATTGTCAGGGGAGAGAACTCGCTGATTGGTGAGATGGCTGTTATCTCCAAGCAGGGCCGTTCTGCTGCCGTTCGAGCCAGAGGGCGGTTGCTGGTACTGCGTATCGAAGATGATGTCTTTCTGCAGCTATTGACCGGAAATCCGGAAGTAGCCCTTGATGTAATGCGTCAGCTCAGTGATAAGCTCACTGAAGCGCATCATGCAAACGAACTGCTTCAGCAGCAGCTCAATACCCTGAAAAGACACTGATTTCTGGAGTTCTTTTTATGGATTCATCCCGGTTTATCAGTCTCTGGCAGCGGAATATCTCAGAGAGTGCCGGATGGGATGCGGTCCGTGTTTTTGAAAAGCTGGATTCGCTTTATGCAGAGGCACCTCGTCGCTATCACAATGGCGACCATATACTGCTGTGCCTGGAGCTTTTTGATCGCTACAGCTGCAGCGCTTCCGATCCGGATGCGATAGAGCTGGCGATCTGGTTTCATGATGCCTGCTACGGGCCCGAGCCGGTGGGGCATGAAAGTCGCAGTGCGACGCTGTTCCGGCAGCTGTCAGCAGGTGGTCTGAGCGAAGAGCGGCAGAACAGAATCTGTCAGCTGATTATGGATACAACCCATCAGCAGCCTCCGGCCAATAAGGATGGGGCCTTGCTGGTGGATATCGACCTGGGCAGCTTCTGTCGGCCCTGGCACCCCTACCTGAAAGATACGGCTCGTTGCAGAGCGGAGCGTAAGCATCTGGAAGATATTGAATTCTGCCACTGCCAGATCAACTTTCTGAGCTCGTTGCTGGAGCGAACCTCGATCTACTACAGTGACGTCTTCAGGCTTAATCACGAAAACCAGGCCCGGGAGAATATTGAAAAGCTGATCGAACTGCTGACGGTGAGGGCGCAGGCAGCAGCGGTTTAGAATTCCGGCTTCAGGCCAGTTCGATAGAATAGGTCAGAGTTTCTTCGCTGCGGCCTTTGACCCGGGTTGCCCCCCTTGGTGTAAATTCAAACATCGCTTGCCTGCAATCGTTCTTTGTTGCGTCCGATACCAGTATTTCTGTCTGATACTTCTTGTTCAGTTGCTCGAGTCGGGCCGCCAGGTTGACCACATCGCCATGTACGGTATAGATCAGCCGCTGCTCCGATCCCATAAAGCCACCCACGACTTCACCGGTGTTTATGCCAATCCGGTTTCTCAGCAGGATCTGATGGTTATCATCACCGAAGCTGGTTTTACTCAGCATTCGCTGAATGTCGATGGCCGCCTGGACGGCACACTCCGAAGGTGAAAGGTCGCCGTGGGGTTGATTGAAACTGGCCAGAATTGCGTCTCCCTGGAACTGGTTAATGGTACCGCCATAACTGTCCAGTACTTTTTCGAGGGCAGTAAAGTAGCCGTTAAGCGTCGTCACGACGCTTTCCGGAGGGAGTTTCTCACTGATGGTGGTGAAGGAGACGATATCGGTAAACATGACCGAAGCGGTATAAGTCTCAGCCTTGCCTGCAAGGGGAATCTCATCAGCCAGTTTCAGGTCCTCAACCACCTGATTGGGTACAAAGTGGGCGAGGTCTTCGGCAACGCTGGCGTCGATTACCGAGTCGATTAGCAGCTTTCGTGCACGGTACACGGCCGTCGCCAGCACCAGGCTGACGATCAGGATGGAGATTATCTTGTCAAATTCCGCACCCAGCAAAACGCTGTTGGAGGTCAGATAATGGACGTAGTCGCTGGTGATCATCGAATTAGCCGGATCAGAGCTGATGACATAAAGAATCATCAGAAGCCACCCGGTTGCGGCGGCGGCACCGGCAAAAAGGATAAACTTCACCTCAAATCTGAGAGCACGCATTGCGATGAAGATAAATACATAAAGCAGGGTCGGGGCTTTCAGGTAGAAGGAAGGGGGTTGCATATATTGCAGGTGAAAGCTCCAGATCAGCAGGTAGATCAGGGCCATATCGATCATAATCGACAGGTAGGTGAACCAGTCAGGCGGCAGGCGCTTATAGCTGTAGTAGAGATGGACCAGAGTAAACAGATAGTAGGCTGACAAGACCCAGGGAACAGGGGTGAATGCTGCGTCTTCAGGAAAGGTCTTCCGGGACACTGTGTACAGGGCGGCGAAGGTTACTACAACGCCCAGCTGAACCCACGCAATCAGCTGCTCACTCTTGGCCTGATGCCTGTTGATTTTAAGGCGAACCCGCTCGGGCAGCATATCCTGGCGGTCAGATGCGTGGGTAATTTCTCTGAGCATGTTAGTAAGTATCTGTTTCATAGGCTGGATAGCTCTATAGAGGGCACATCAGATGAATTCGTTACGAACCCTGTCAAAGGAAAATGCTGCGCTGCATTGCCGGAAGCCTGTACAGTTTATCCGGTTGCCAACACTATATGCCAGCTCCCCTGATTAACCAATGCAAAGTGAATGAAGCCGCAACTGGCCGTGACGATATAAGTCGGGAATCCAGTAGCGGTGTTCATTTTAGTTGCCTGAATTGTAAAGCAATCCGGGATAAACTAAGATGCCCCTTTGTGTCTGGAGAGTCGTCTTAATGACCGAGTTTTCGATGCCGAGCAAACTGGAAAACGCTCGGGTGTTGATGTACAGCCACGATACTTTCGGGCTGGGGCACCTGCGGCGCTGCAGAGCGCTGGCTCACTCGATGGTCGAGCAGTTCAAGGGACTATCTGTTCTCATCCTGACCGGTTCTCCTATTATCGGACGTTTCGAATTCAAGGTTCGCGTCGATTTCGTGCGCATTCCCGGAGTGATCAAGCTCAGAAACGGCGATTACACCTCGCTGGGTCTGCATATCAATCTTGAACACACGCTGGCGATGCGTGAATCGATCATTCATCATACCGCAGAGATTTTTGACCCGGATCTGTTTATCGTTGATAAAGAACCGCTGGGGTTGAAAGGCGAAGTGGAATCAACCCTTAAGATGTTGAAAAGCAAAGGCAAGTCCGTGGTGCTCGGGTTGCGGGATGTGCTTGATGCACCGGACCTGCTACGTCGGGAATGGGATGCAAAAAAGGCGGTGCCTGCACTGGAGAAATACTACGATGAGCTCTGGGTTTACGGCGACGCCAGTATGGGTGATCCCCTTGAAGGGCTGGACATTCCCGACCAGGTGCGTGCTAAACAACATTACACCGGCTATCTGCATCGGAGTCTGCCGGAAACCATTCAGTCAAAACACCTTGCTGATGTCCCCAGGCCCTATTTGCTGGTCACACCCGGAGGAGGGGGTGACGGTGTAGAAATGGTGGAATGGGTACTGAGAGCCTATGAGCAGTGCGATGATCTTCCCTGGCACGGCCTGTTCGTAGTCGGCCCCTTTATGAGTGTTGCCGACCAGGACCGGTTTCGGGAGCGGATAAATCGGCTGAATAATGCCAGTTTCGTAACCTTTGACAACCATATGGAATCGCTGATGGATCATGCTGAAGCGGTGGTTGCTATGGGAGGTTATAACACTTTCTGTGAAATTCTTTCTTTCAACAAGCGGGCGCTGATCATTCCACGTACTACTCCGAGAGAGGAGCAGTTAATCAGGGCGCGCAATGCCGCTGCACTCGGGCTGGTCCAGTTGCTGAATCCGGATGAGCGGGTGGATGACCAGTGTATGATCAATGCGCTTAAATCTCTGGCTCAACAACAGAAACCGGGTTCAATTATGCCTGATGGCTTTATGCGAGGGCTGGAAGCGGTGAACGAGCGCTGTATCGAGATCGTCAGATCCTGGAACTGATAGCGGACTCTGAAGTTACTCTTCGACGGAGCCCCTGATGAACAGATCTCTTCATATTCTGTTTTATGTTCAGCATTTGCTGGGAATCGGCCATATCAAACGTGCGTCACTGCTGGTGCGCGGCTGGCTGGACGCCGGTCTGTCTGTCACTGTCGTATCTGGTGGCGAACCGGTACCGCAGTTCGGCTTTGACGGAGCCCGACTGATTCAGCTCCCTGCGGTGCATGCTGCCGATGCCGGTTTCTCCGGTCTGCTGGACAGCGATAATCGGCCGCTGGATGATCGATTTCGAGAGCGACGTTGTCAGCTGTTATTGCAGGCACTGGAGCAGGCTCAGCCGGATGTGCTGGTCATCGAAAACTACCCCTTTGGTCGTCGTCAGCTGCGCTGGGAGCTCAGACCCCTGTTGCAGGCGGCAAAGCAGCTTAGGAGCAGACCCCGCATACTGTCATCGGTCAGGGATATTCTCCAGGCCCGAAAACCGGAGCGAATAAGAGAAACTCTGGATCTGCTGGGGCAGTACTTTGATGGGGTGCTGGTCCATGGGGATCAGGCCTTTATTCCGTTGCAGGAAAGTTTCCCCGCTACTGATTCGCTGGCGGGTAAGCTGCTTTACACCGGCTATGTTACTGACGTATCAGCAATTTCGGATAGTTCTGTCGGCAAGGACGAAGTGATCGTCTCCGCCGGTGGTGGCGCAGTGGGGTTTCAGTTAATGATGACTGCTCTGCAGGCGCGTGAGCAGACCCGGCTTAAGGGGCTTAAATGGCGGTTTCTGCTGGGACCTAATATGAGCCGCAGAGAGCGGCTAAAACTGGAGCAACTGGCGGGTCACAGCTGCATCCTGGAAGCAGTACGCCCGGACTTTCCACAATTGCTGGCAAACTGCCGGCTTTCAGTATCCCAGGCAGGTTACAACACCGTGATGGATGTGCTCGGCGCGGGTTGTCCCGCAGTGCTGGTACCTTTTGAAGGCAGCGGTGAAACAGAGCAGATAACCCGTACCCGGCGGCTGGAAGAGCTGGGCATCTGCGCTATGGTAACCGAAGCAGAGCTTGCAGCAGACAGCCTGGCTATGGCGATCCATGGGGCGTTGAACGGGCCGGGGAATCTGAGATCTGATCATGCTGTAACCATAGATCTCAACGGGGCTCAGCGATCCGCCGAGCTTATCCAGGGGTTGTTCGACTGATATTCAGCTACCATGGATTGGCAGAGACGGGCAGATGCCGTCACTCGCTACAATCGCAACGGAGAAATTAACGATGGCCAGCTGGTCGGCACTGCAACAGGAACTCAGTCTCTGGCATCAGGCCGGGCGTAGCGCGACATTCTGGTGGCGGGACGATGACGCCGAGCGGGATACTCCGGCTTTGCAGATGCTGAACAACCTGAGTCAGCGTTATGCCGTCCCGTTGCAACTGGCGGTGATTCCCTCAGGTGCCGACAGCTCGCTTTGTCCCCATTTTGCGGCGAATTCTGAACTCTATGCCCTGCAGCATGGCTTCAGTCACAGTAATCATGCTCCGGCGGATCAGCGTAAGTGTGAGCTGGGTGATCATCGCCTGCCGGAACAGGTTACCGATGAGCTGAATCGGGGCCGGATATCGTTGCAGAGCTTGCTTGGGGGGGCTTTTATTCCGGCGCTGGTTCCGCCCTGGAATCGTCTCAGTGATCAGTTGCCACCCCTGTTGTTCGATTACGGATTCTGTGGCCTGTCAACTCTGGGCCCCAGGCCGCAGGCACAGGCGTATCAGCTGAGCATCGTCAACGTGCATGTAGATATTATCGACTGGAAGCAGCGCCGATTCGCGGGTGAAGAGCGGGCTCTCAAACAGCTGGTCGATCATCTGGCGGATCGCCGGCAGGGGCTGGTAGATGGCGAAGAAGCGACCGGGCTGATGACTCATCATCTGGCTCACGATCAGCAATGCTGGGATTTCATTGAACGGTTGTTGGAATTCTGCGATCGGCAGCCGGTACGCTGGCTGAGTGCTCCACAACTTTTTTCGGCACCGGCAACCGGGCAGAGTGGCTGACTGGCGGTTTCCCGAGCCGGTCAGCCGGATTATGTGTCCAGCGGCAGATTATACTCCGTCAGCTGCAGACCTGAGTCGGGGTGATAGCTGAACAGCAGCGCCTGGTCCCAGCGAATCTTTATCGGGCAGTCCTCTCTCATATCCCACTGCAGCGCCTCGCTGAGCAGTGCCCGTAATACCCCTTTATGGCAGACGATACCGATCTTTCCCTCCGGAGTCAGCGATTGCAGCCAGTTCAGCACTCGTTGTCTGACATGGCGGGGCGACTCGCCGCCCGGTGGTTGCAGATCCAGCCCCAGGGCCTCTGCGGCCTCCATCTCCGTTCCCAGTTCGGCACGAAGGTCAGCCAGCCGCTGGCCTTCCCAGTCTCCCCAGTCCATCTCAATCAGCGATACCTCCTGCTGAAACTCGGGTGCTGACAACAGCTCAGCGGTCTGACGGGCCCTTAGCAGGGGGCTTGAATACCAGCGGGCCTGCTGATAGTCGACAGGGATGGTTTTACCCTGCAGGCTGGTGCGACCGGCATCGTTGAGAGGGATGTCTCTCCTGCCCTGAAATCGTTTCTGCTGATTCCAGTTGGTGGCGGCGTGGCGAATGGCGAGGATTTTCAGACTCATGTCAGTGGCTCCAGAATGTTTCGCAACTCTGCGGCGGCGCTGTCGAGGCTGTGGTGGTTGAGGACGTACTGACGCGCGGCGTTTCCCATGTTTCGATACCGCTGCGGTGCTGACAGCAACAGCTTCAGTTTCCGGCTGAAATCGTCGGCATCCCGGGCTCTGGACAGCTCCGCGGTGATGCCCGACTGTACAATGCTGGCGACCCCGCCCTCGTCACCTGCCAGTACTGCTGTACCGGCAGCCTGGGCTTCCAGCAGGGACAGGCCGAAGGCCTCATTTACCGCCGGCCAGACACAGAGATCGCTGCAGGATAGCAGCGGCATGATCTCTTCGGAGGGTTGTCTGCCAAGAAAATGCACTTCAGGCAGGTCCTGAAAGTAGCTACGCACCTCAGCACCGGCGCGCCCGTCACCGATCACTATCAGCTGCCAGTTCCTGTCATGAAGACCGGTCAGGGCTTTCGCCAGTAACCGGTAGGATTCCGACTTGTCGCCCGGTCGCATCATTGCGACGGTGACCAGCCAGGGGCGCTGTTCATCAAGCTGCCAGCGGCGAGCCAGCTGTGCTTTATCGTATCGTCGTTGCAGCGGCAATGACTCCAGGTCGAGAAATGGAGCCAGCGAGTGGAGGGGGGCGGTCGGCAGCTTTTCCGCGATGCAGGTCCGGTCGACAGGATTCAGGCAGAGTATTGCCCGGGCTTGGGACAGAGCCGCCAGGCTGGCGCTGACGCCCGCTGACCAGGGGCCGTTTTCCTGTTTTGGTGCATAGGAGGCTTCGGCAACGACATAGGGGATATTCAGCGCCTCTGAAACCATCGGCCCCAGCCAGTCCGGGGCTTTATGGTAGAGGTGATAGGTAAACCAGAGCCGTGGACGCTGTGCTTCGGGCAGGTTGCGGTAGCGTCTGATCAGTCGTCGCGCCCAGCGCTCGCCGAGCCGTCGCAGTCGCTGCTGCCGAATAGCATCGCCATTGCCGTCTCTGCTGCGGAAGCTGGCTGCCAGGCTGACCTGATAGCCCGCCCGACTCAGCGCTTTCATCAGCAGTCGAGCCAGATGGCGGTCCCCGGAAGGGTTGGGATGATCCGGCGGTTTCAGTGGTGCGTAGAACGCCAGCGGAATCGGACCCATAACTCTTACTCGGTCAGTGGCTTATCGGCAGGGCGGGAAGCCGGGGCCGGATTTTCTGCCGTGAATCTGTCCATCAGTATATCAATCCCCCGATGCACCGAGAATTCACGGGTTACCTTCTGATAGCCGGCTTCAGCGAGGCGACTGCGAAGCGAAGGATCGACGATCAGCTTTTTCAGCGCTTCGGCCAGCTGCTTTTCGTTCTGCTGTTCGACAAGCAGACCGGTTTCGCCGTCGTCTATCAGTTCCGGGATCCCGGATATTCGGGTCGACAGGCAGCAGAGTTGCTGGCTCTGGGCCTCCATCAGCACATTGGGCAGGCCGTCGCGATCGCCGTCGCCAATCACTTTGCTCGCCAGTACAAACAGGTCGGCATTGCGGTAGTGCTCCAGCACCTGCAGCTGGGGAAGGGCGCCGAGCCAGCGGATTCGCTGATCGATCTTCAATGTCACCGCCTGCGCTTTCAGGGATTCCAGCAGGGTTCCGCCGCCGATATGGGTGAATTGCCAGTTCAGCTCCCGAGGCAGGCTGGCGAGGGCGTTGAGCAGGTGGTCATAACCCTTTTTTTCAACGGCCCGGCCAACCGAAATCAGCCGTACCGGTTCACCGCTACCGTCACGATCGGGGGCTGTCTGCAAGGGCGACTCCTGCGGCCCGGTAAAGCGCTCAAAATCTAGGCCATGGTAGACCAGCATGACCTTGTCGGCGTCAGGCGTCAGTTTGCGCAGATATTCGGTATTGGCCCGGGTGCAGGTGGCCAGCCAGTCCAGGTGCTGCAACTTTTCTTCAATTTCCCACTCCGGAATCGTCCAGATGTCCTTGGCGTGGGCCGAGGCGGACCATGGCTTGCCGGTGAGGATGGAGGCGTAACGGGTTACCGAGGCCGGAGTGTGGATAAAGTGGGCGTAGAGCTGACCGATCTGTTCCGGCAGCTCCGCCGCCAGCACTAACGCCTGACCAAATCGGCGAATACGGTTGCGGCTCAGGTCCCGACGCAGATCTTTCCACCAGACGCTCAGCGCCCTGCCAAAGCCGGGCGAAGATATCGATTTCAGTAGTCCCTTCAGAACTCGCAGTGGTTCCTGATGCAGGTACTCCGGCAGATAGACCACCGGTGCCTGGATTTCCCGATGGATCGGGTGAACCTGACTGTCGGTGGGATGTCTCAGTGAAACAATGGTGATATCGAGTCCACGACGTTCCAGCTGCCTGATTTCCTGAGCAATAAAGGTTTCCGATAATCTGGGGTAGCCTTTCAGCACCAGGGCGATGGATCTGGCCAAAAAAGATCTCCTGTGAGGATGTCCGTTTGAGGGGAGCTGCACCGAGGCGACCTCTGCTCTGGCAGAGGCCGGGTCGGATCTGGCATCGGACTATAGCACAGCTGAGGGACTGAAAATAAAAGCATCGCCGGGATTCCAGCTGAACAGGGAGGGTAAAGAGAATGTTTGTCGGCAGATACAATTGCGTAGCGCTGAGAGCCGGGTATAGTGTCTGAATACTGATGATTTTCTGTGAGTTGCCGGTGGCCAGGGCGGGACCTTCGGATCAGCTGCTCACTGCTGAGGATTCAAGCTTTAATGGAACCATCCATCTTTCGGTATATTCTTCGCCATACGGCTAAGGATCAGATCCTGATCCTGATCCTGACGCTATGTTCGCTGCCTTTTCTGTACGCAACGCTTGAAGTTCCCAAGCTGATTATCAATGACGCCATCGGTGGCGCGGACCTGCCCGCAGATCTGCTGGGCTATCCTGTGGATCAGCTCAGTTACCTGCTGATTCTCTGTCTGACTTTTCTGGTACTGGTCATCATCAATGGCGGTATTAAATATGTGCTGAACGTTTATCGCGGGGTGGTTGGCGAGCGGATGCTCCGGCGTCTGCGCTATGACCTGTTCAGCCGTATTCTGCGTTTCCCGGTCCCCCATTTCAAGAAGGTGTCTCAGGGCGAGATCATTCCGATCATCACCGCCGAAACCGAGCCGCTGGGCGGATTTATCGGCGAAGCTTTTGCTCTGCCCGCCTTTCAGGGGGGCATTCTGCTGACCTATCTGTTCTTTATATTTAATCAGGATGTGCTTCTGGGAATCGTGGCGACCGCATTGTATCCGTTTCAGATGTATGTCATCCCGAAGCTGCAGCGAAAGGTCAATGCACTGGGCAAACAGCGAGTCCTGGCGGCACGCAAGCTGGGTGACCGGATCGGGGATTCCATCTCCGGGATTCAGGAAGTGCACGCTCATGACACTTCCCACTACGAGCGTGCGGTGATCAGCAGTCGGCTCAGCCGGATTTATCAGATCCGCTTCGAGATCTACAAGAAGAAGTTCTTTATTAAGTTTCTCAACAACTTCCTGGCCCAGGTGACCCCGTTTTTCTTCTATCTGTTCGGGGGCTATTACATTATTCAGGGAGAACTGTCACTGGGTGCCCTGGTGGCCGTGCTGGCCGCCTACAAAGACCTGAGCGCTCCCTGGAAGGAGCTGCTCAAGTTTTATCAGACCAAAGAAGATGTACGCATCAAATACCAGCAGATTATCGAACAGTTTCAGCCGGAAGCGATGCTCGATGCCCGCCTTCAGGATGGACCGCTGCTGGAGCTGGATCACAGCCAGGGTGGCTGGCAGGCCAGCAATATCAGCTACTCTGAGCAGCAGGGGATCAATCTTGTCGATAAGCTGAGCTTTCAGCTGGATCTCAGCTCCCATACCGCCATTGTCGGAATCGGCGCCAGCGGTAAAGAGGAACTGGGCCAGTTGCTGGCGAGGCTGATGATGCCCTCTCAGGGACGGTTGAGTCTGGCCGGTATGGACATGCAGCACCTTCCGGAATCGGTAATGGGCCGGCATCTGGCCCATGTCGGCGCTAATGCGCATCATTTTGCAGGCAGCATTCGGGATAACCTGCTCTATTCGTTGCGTCATCGACAACTTGAGCACTCCGGCGAGGAGAGCGAGCGTCAGAAGTATGTCCGGGATGCTGAACTGACCGGTAACAGCAGCGACGATCCTCAGGCGGACTGGATTGATATTCAGTCAATGGGACTGGAAAACGAGGATGCCCTGAACACCCATATCCATCAGGTACTGGCGCAGAGTGACCTCAGCGACGATCTGTTCCAGCTTGGTCTGCTGGGTAAGATTGCGGACGACGGCCAGCAGGAGCTGGAAACCCGGATACTCCAGGCCCGCGAACAGATTCATCATCATTTGCGGGAAGGTCGTTATCAGGGGCTGGTGGAGCTGTTTGACTGGGACAGCTACAACTCCAACCTGACCGTGCTGGAGAACATAATGTTCAGTCCCGCAAAAGGTGACGGTGTTGATCGTGACAAGCTGGCGGGTAATGAGCGATTACAGGCATTTCTGAAGAAGCAGGACCTGCTGGAAGAGTTTCTCAGCATCGGGCGAGAACTGACCGAAATCATGGTCGATCTGTTCTCCGACGTCGATGAAGACAGTGACCTGTTCGAACGCTTCAGTTTCATCAGCGCCGAAGAGCTTCCTGAGTATCGTGAGCTTCTGAAACAGACGAAAGATGGCGTCATCAGCGCCGATGACAAACTGCTCTGTGAACGTTTCCTGGCGCTGACTTTCCGTCTTTGTCCTGCCCGCCACCGACTGGGGCTGATTGATGAAGTACTGCAGCAACGCATACTGCAGGCCCGCAGGGCGCTGGTTGATGAACTGGCGGACTCTGATATCAATTTGCAGTTTTTTGACAGCAAGCGTTATAACCCCGACCTGAACCTGCAGGACAACATGCTGTTTGGCCGACTGGTGTATGGCCAGGCCAAAGCGGAGGAAAAAGTGACCGCACTGATTCGCCAGGTGGTCTGTGAGCTGGGGCTGGAGCAGGGCATAGCCGATGTCGGCCTGGACTTCGAAGTGGGAACCGCCGGTATGAGACTGTCGCTGGCGCAACGGCAGAAACTGGCTATTGCCAGGGCGCTGATCAAGTTACCGGATGTGGTGATTCTCAACGAAGCGACGGCGGGGCTGGATCCTGCGGCGGAAAGTCGCATCCTCGGAAATCTGAGGGAGGCCCTGCAAGGACGCGGACTGGTGCATATCACCAGCCGTGCTGACCAGGTCCGTGAGTTTGACCATGTGCTGGTTCTGGACCGGGGGCAACTGGTGGAGCAGGGCAGTTTCGAGCAGCTCAGCAGCAATGGCAGACATCTGCCGGCACTGATCAGCTGAGTGTGAACCAGGTCTGAGGCAGGAGATCCGCCAGTTTCTGCGGCACTGAGCGGTCAGAATATGACCGCCCTGTTAAGTGCATGGATCAGTTTTTGTAGGGGTCCGCGGCATCCCGGAGGCCGTCACCGAAAAAGTTGAAGGCCAGAATGACCACGATGACCGGCAGTACCGGCAGCATCAGCCAGGGATAGATCGCCACCACATTGATATTCTGGGCTTCGTTCAGCAACACACCCCAGCTGGTTATCGGCGGTCGTAATCCCAGTCCCAGAAAACTCAGAGCGGTCTCACCGAGAATCATCGCCGGTATCGACAGGGTGGCTGAGGCGATCAGATGGCTGAAGAATCCGGGCAGAAGATGGCGACCGATGATACGCGAGGGTCGGGCTCCCATCAGTTGCGCCGCGCTGCAGTAGTCCTCCTCTCGCAGAGCCAGCAACTTCGAGCGCACCGCCCGGGCAAGGCCGGTCCAGTCCAGTAGTGCCAGGATCAGGGTGATACCGAAGAATACCCAGATAGGACTCCAGGTCACCGGCAGCACGGCAGACAGGGCCATCCACAGTGGCAACTCCGGGAACGAGCGAATGACCTCGGTCACCCGCTGCACACTGGCATCCACCCAGCCGCCGTAGTAGCCGGCCAGACCACCGATGGTGATTCCGAGAATAAAGCTGAGCGTGATGCCCACCAGGCCGATCGTCATCGAGATACGAGCGCCGTATATCACCCTGGAGAACATATCCCGGCCCAGCCGGTCGGTGCCAAAGGGGAAGAAGGTGGCGCCTTCAGGCGCGCAGACAAGATGCAGGCTGGCATCCCGAAGGCCCCAGAACTTATAGGGATCACCGTCACAGAAGAACTGGAGCGGGTAGACCTTGCTGGTATCTTCACTGTATTCGCGCAACAGCTTGTCCATATTCAGCTGGTAGTCCCAGCCATGGACATAGGGGCCGATAAACTCGCCGTTATGGAAAAAATGAATCGGCTGGGGTGGCGAGTAGATATAGTTGGTATGGCGGGTGGACAGAGCATAGGGTGCCATGAACTCGCTGATCAGGATCGACAGATACATGGCGGCCAGCAGAATGCCACAGAACAGGGCCAGCCGGTGGCGTTTGAAGCGCCACCACATCAGTTTCCATTGAGAGGCCAGATAGTACTTTTCCTGCTCCTCGGTAAGTTTTTCGATGCTCTGAGCATCGAAGGGTCGGGTGGAGACGAAATGTTCCATCTGTGAATCACTCATCGGCTGCTTCCTCCCTGCAGACGAATCCGGGGGTCAAGCAATGCCAGCGCCAGATCCGACACCAGTACACCGGCCACGGTGAGAATGGCGAGGAACATCAGGAAGGAACCGGCCAGATACATGTCCTGGCTTTGCAGGGCGCTGATCAGGATCGGACCGGTGGTGGGCAGAGACAGAACAACCGCAACGATCTCGGCGCCGGAAATGATACTGGGCAGCATGTTGCCGATATCGGAGATAAAGAAATTCAGCGCCACCCGGAGCGGGTATTTGACCAGCAGTTTAAAGGGCGGCACGCCCTTCGCCCGGGCGGTCACGACATAGGGTTTGTGCAGCTCATCCAGCAGGTTGGCCCGCAGCCGGCGGATCATCGCGGCGGTACCGGAGGTGCCGATCACCACGACCGGAATCCACAGGTGCTCGAGTATTGACTTCACTTTATCCCAGCTCCAGGGCGCATCAGCGTACTGCGGTTCCATCAGGCCGCCGATAGAGGTGCCGAAAGTCACATTGGCAAAGTAGAGCATCACCAGCGCCAGCAGAAAGTTGGGGGTGGCCAGACCCAGAAAACCGAGAAAGGTCAGCCCGTAATCGCCCCAGCTATATTGGTGGGTGGCCGAATACATGCCGATGGGAAAGGCGATCAACCAGGTGAACAGGATGGTGAACACCGAAATAATGGTGGTCAGGAACAGCCGGTCGCCCACTACATCGGTGACCGGCAGGCCATATTCGAAGGAGTAACCGAAATCCCCGTGCAACATGCCGGTAGCCCAGGTGAAGTACTGCACCAGAAAGGGTTCGTCCAATCCGTACTGTTCCCGCAGTATCGCGATCTGCTGGGGATCGACCGATTCACCCTGGCTTTCCAGTTCGGCGATATAGCTTTCCAGATAATCGCCCGGTGGCAACTGAATGATCACAAAGATGATAAAGCTGATAAAGATCAGCGTCGGAACCATCAGCATCAGACGGTGCAGGATATAGCGGCCCATTACTGATCTCCCTGCCCGGATTGACTCTCAGTCGTCGACAACCAGAAGCGGTCGGGACGGTAAACGCCGAAATAGGCATTGGGTTCCCAGTTCCAGAGACCGGTTTTCGGTACATTCCTGAGCGACCGGTTAACGACGATCGGTTGCAATACCTTGGCGACGGTGCCGATGGTAAACACATAATCGGCCCTGATCTCGAGCATTTCCTGCCAGGCCGCTTCCCGCTCGGCAGTGCTGGTGGCGGTGCGCCATTGCTGGTTAAGTTCCAGCAATCTTTGCACTTCCGGCAGGTCCGGTGGTGACTCCTGGCCGGTCTCATAGTGCTTGCCCCACTTCGGCCATTGCAGCTGCTGTTGCTCGGTGGGTGCCAGCTGGGCAGGGTTCATATCCGCCGAGGCGACCCCGTTAGGCAGCCCGGTCCAGATCGACATCAGGGCGTCGCCGGAAAAAACCCGGTTGCGGAACACTTCACGTTCCGACGGTTTGGTGTGCAGTTTGACGCCGACCTTAAGCCAGCTGTCGTGAATCAGTTCCAGCACATCGGTTTCCTCGGTGCTTTCACCGGCGGTCTGAATAATGATTTCCATTGGTCGACCATCGGGCAGCAGGCGAATACCGCGATCATCCCACTCCGTCAGCCCCAGTTCATCCAACAGCTGCATCGCCTGCTTCGGATCGAACGCGGCCCAGCGACTGCGATAGGCGGGTCGATAGAGCGGTGACTCCGGTAACAGCGTATCTCCACCTTCGAGGGCCAGACCGAAATAGATCACCTGATTAATCTCATGGCGATTGACGGCCAGCGACAACGCCCGCCGGAAACGGACGTCACGAAACAGACTACGCCAGACTTCATCCTTTGCGTTGAGATTCGGATAGATTGCTACCCGTGAGCCTCGGGAGGTGCGCCATAGCCGAACCTCATAGTGATTACGGGGCTCTCCCTCCTTCAGGAAAGTGTAGTTGTCGAGGCGCAGATAGCGCCCCTGCAGATCAGACTCTCCGGCACCGGTCTTGGCCGGCACCAGCTTGCTGCTGGAGATATTCATGATCACTTCATCGAGGTAGGGCAGCTGATTGCCCTGCGGATCTATTCGGTGGTAATAGGGGTTTCGACGGAAGGTAAAGCGTTCCGAGGGTTTATAGGTAACCGGGAACCAGGGCTGCAGGGTGGGCAGTTCCGGATTATCAAATTTGTACATGTGGTCCTTACGCTGGTGCAGGGCAAACCAGGTCTTTTTCTTGATTTTGGCACCGGCGACCAGCTCTTTCAGAGTTTCCGGATCGGCGTATTTCTGATGAAACTGTTTCAGATAATGGGCCGGGCGGTACAGAAACAGCGGCCGGGGACCGGCCAGCGCCAGCAGGAAATCAGGGTTGGGAGATGACCAGCTGTAGCGAACGGTCTTCTCATCGAGAACTTCGAACCGTGGCGGCTTACCATCGATCAGCATCGCTCGTGGGGGGCCGAAGGATGAGATCTCCGGGTTATTGGCGACCTCCTCCCAGTAGTAGCGAAAATCTTCGGCGGTAAAGGGGTGACCGTCGGACCAGCGGTGTCCGGGCCGCAGCCTGAACGTAAAGATTCGTCCCTCGGTAACCTCGTAGGACTCCAGCAGGTCCGGCTGCAATGCCAGTTGTTCGTTAAAGCCCACCAGCCGGGCGTAGCCGTACACCACCATGCGGCGGACATCCTTACTCTTGCCCATCAGCAGCTCGATATTGCCACCCGAACGGGCCTCAGGATCATTACTGAGCCAGTCGACAAAGGGGGTGTCTGGCAGGCGTCGGCTTACCGGCGGTAACAGCTGCTGTTCCAGTTGTTGCTGAAAATAAGCGGTCTCCCGCAGTTCGAGAGCTGATACCGGTCCGCTGCAGATGATGATCAGCAGCGCAAAGAAGCCTGTTATCCTGGTCATAGGAGTTGTTGACCATCCCCGCGCGGATCTCATGACATCAGACTCCTGTGCTGATCCGGTCGGGTACTGAGTCGTACCAGATGGTCGGGCTCGATCTCCTGCAGCTGGCAGGGGTACTGCGGATCGTAGCGGTAGGGCTCCGGCCACAGCTCCGGAACGTTATGGCGCCCTTCGCTGAGCAGATCAAAGTTCAGCGGACGGTCCAGGTCCGGATAGGGTACCGCCGCCAGCAGAGCTCGGGTATAGGGATGCTGAGGGTTTCGGAAAAGCTGTTCGCGACGACCGACTTCAACCAGTTCGCCCCGGCACATAACGCCGATGCGGTTGGCGATATAATCCACCACTGCCAGGTTGTGGGAGATAAACAGATAGGTCAGTCCCAGTTCTTTCTGCAGATCTTTCAGCAGATTCAGAATCTGAGCCTGAACGGAAACATCCAGCGCCGATACCGGTTCATCAAAAATCAGAAATTCCGGATCCAGGGCCAGGGCCCGGGCGATACTGATACGCTGACGCTGACCGCCGGAAAAACTGTGTGGATAACGGTTGAGATAGCGCGGATCCATACCCACCAGCCCCATCAGCTCCTTGGCCCGGGTGATCTGCGACTGTTTGTTACCGTAACGATGAATGGCCATCGGTTCCAGCAGGGTGTTGAGTATGGTCATTCGTGGATTCAGCGCGCTGTAGGGATCCTGGAATACCACCCGCATCCGGGGGCGGAAGGCCCGCAGTTCATCGTCGTCCAGTTTCAGCAGGTCGAGCATCCGGCCCCGGTCGTTATAAATGATCTTGCCGCTGTCAGGACAGATGGCTCGCATCAGCATCTTGCTGAAGGTGGTTTTTCCGCAGCCGCTTTCCCCCACCAGACCAAAGCACTCGCCACACTCAATATCGAGATCGATATCCCGGACCGCGGCGAAATGCTCATCTGGCTGACGGCTGAACCAGCTCTGGTTACTGTTGGTGAAATTTTTACTCAGCCCCCGGATACTAAGATGTGGCCCTGCCTGGCGCTGCTCCTCAGTCCAGGGGATGGCATTGTGATGAAAGTGTTCGATATCGTGCTCAATCTCGCGAATCGGGCGAAGTCGTTCACCCTCGTGCATATCGAAATGCGGGACGGCACTGAATAATGCCTTCAGGTACGGATGCTGGGGATTGCGAAACAATTCAACCGCCGGGCCACGTTCCATGACTTCACCGTGATACATCACCACGACGTCGTCGGCCATGTTAGCAACGACTCCCAGGTCGTGAGTGATCAGCAATACCGCCATTCCCAGTTCCGCCTGTAGTGAGCGGATCAGCTGCAGAATCTGCGCCTGGACGGTAACATCCAGCGCGGTTGTCGGCTCATCGGCTATCAGCAGGGCAGGATGGCAGATCAATGCCATGGCGATCATTGCCCGCTGGCGCAGGCCGCCGGACAATTCGAAGGGGTACTGTCGGATGGCGCGTTCGGGGTGGGGGAAACCCACCAGCCGCAACATGTCGATAGTTGCACGTCGGGCTTCCTGTCGGTCGACATCCCGGTGCAGCAGCATCGCCTCGCTGATCTGATTACCAATGCTGTGCATGGGTGACAGCGACACCATCGGTTCCTGAAAGATGATCGAGATCCGGTTACCACGGATGTCCTGCATCTCCGGGCTGGCCGGATGGAGGTCGGCGATATTCAGGGTTTCGTTGCTGTCAGGGGCGGTAAACAGAATTTCGCCGCCGGATATTTCTGCGGTCTCGGGAAGGATTCCCAGTATTGCCTGGGAGGTAACCGTCTTACCGGATCCGGACTCGCCGACGATGGCCAGGGTGCGACCGGGCATCAGCGTAAAGGAGACATCCTTCAGCGCCGGGATTCGGGAGCCATGCAGGTGGAAGTCTACGGCCAGCTGCTTTACTTCAAGTAACGGGCGAATGTCTTCCCCTCCTGTACAGGTTCGGTGACGGGGTAACTTATCGATACTGTGATACTAAAAAATAAGCGAAATAGCCAGATAATCAAGCACAAATATTTGAAAAAATTGAAATAATCAGAGCTGTTGGGGTCTCACCAGATAACTGGCCCGAAAGCACCTGATATGCCTACAATAGACTCAGGTCCGCCCACAGCTGTTGCATGGGAAAGACAGTCGTTGCCTCGGGGCTGATCTGCGGATATTTCGGGAACCTGTTGGCCGTTGCTTATTTCGGCTGAGAGGCTGGTTCAGCGAACGAAACAGGAGTGTATGTGTGAAGCGATTACTGCTGCCCGCCATGGTATTGCTGTGCAGTGCTGCCATGACAGCAGAGGCCGGAACGGCTCATGATATAGAGGAATTCTACGGCGATTACGTCGGTCATGCCGTCATTGAGGATAAGGGCAGCGAGGTCGACCGTGATCTCAGTGTCAGCATTCGACCGGCCAGAAAAAACGGACGCTTTTTTATCAAATGGGCGACCGTGATCCACAAGGCCAATGGCAAACTTAAACGTCAGGTTTACAACATCAAATTTGCTCCCACGCAGCGGAAAAATATTTACTCATCCGCGATGAAGACCAATGTCTTCGGTGGTGCCGTGGCGCTGGATCCGATTAAGGGGGATCCTTTTGTCTGGGCACGTATTAAGGATGCCACCCTGACCGTTCACGCACTGATCATACATGATGACGGCGGTTACGAGATGCAGATTTATGACCGGACCATCAATAAGGAAGGACTGCTGCTCAACTACACTCGAACCAGCGCTGGTGACGACGTTAAGCGTATTCAGACTCAGCTGGTGAGAGTAGCGGACTGATGCTGGCCATGAAGATCACCTTTACCCGGCTGTTGATGCTGGGTTTTGGTGTGATTATGTTAGCCGGACTGGGCACATTGCTTTACCTGGGGGTGGCGGGCACCGAACGCAACACCCGGCAGCTGCTGGCCGAACTGGTTCAGTCCACCATGAGTTCGTTAGCCGGACAGGTTCGCCAGGGACACGAGCCTGTTGAGGAACAATTACGTTACCTGCAGCGGCAGCTGGCGAAGCCGCAGATTTCCACCGGCGACAGGCCTTCGATAAGGTTGTTGCTTAAAGGAGCGCTGGCCGCGACGCCGGAAGTTCTCAGTATCAGTTTTATCACGGCTGGCAGCGAAAGGCTGCATGTCAGTCGTGACGACACTACGCCGGTCGATGATCACTGGCAGCAACGTCAGGCGCAACAGATCGATCGCTACCTGCAGGCTCCGCCTGACGATATTACCTGGCTGGAGCCGCTGTGGAGCAGCCGGTTGAACCACACCGTTATTCCGGTACTGATGCCGGTATGGCAGCAGGATCAGTTCAGGGGCCTGCTGGGGGCCGCGATCAGCATCGAATCTATTTCGGATTTTTTTGAAGAGCTTTCCGGGCAGATAGGGATGAAGGTGTTTGCCCTCTATGGTCAGCAACGGGTGCTGGCCTATCCGGAACTGGCGGAGCATAGTCGGATAATCATCGGGCCGGAGAATCCGATGCCGCGGCTCGCGGATATGAAGAACCAGGCAATGGCGGAGATCTGGAATCCGGCGCGCAGGCCGCTGGAGTGGATGAGGCTGGAAGGAATCGATGGTCACAGTCTTCGACTGGATGATATCGAGTACGTGTACTTTTACCAGCGCCAGACCATGGCTTCAAAAACCCCCTGGATTCTGGGTATCTATCTCGAGCAGGAGGAGATGCCGGAATGGATGAAGCGAATGGTGATGATCGCGGGCCTCGGACTGCTGCTGATTGTCATTCTGCTGGTGCTGGTGGGCTGGATGAGCAGACGCATCGGGGCCGGGGTCGAGCGGATCGCTGGCGGTTTTGATGCGGTAAGGGAGCAGGAACTCGAAGATATTCCGCCGCTGCCGGGGAGTCGGGTGGTGGAGTTTGATCGGGTGGCAACAGCCTATAACCGGATGCTGGCGGATATGAAAGAACACCAGACAGTTCAGAAGCTGTTTGGTCAGTACGTACCGGAAAGTATCGCCCGGGCCCTGATCCGGAATCAGGGGGCTCTGGAACCTCAGCAGGCTCGGGCAACGGTGTTTTTCGTTGACCTGGAGGGATTCACCGCCCTGTCGGAAAAGCTGGATCCGCCGCAGATCGTCGCTATCCTTAACAGCTTCTTTTCTGATATCGTCGCCATCCTTGAGCGGCATGGCGGGCTGATCACTCAGTTTCAGGGAGATGCCGTACTGGCCATTTTCAACGTTCCCGCCGCCCAGTCGGATCATGCCGATCGGGCCTACAGGGCGGCGATGGAAATTCAGCGGCTGGTGTCATCCAAGATCTACAACGGACAGCGCCTGTGCTGCAGAATTGGTATCAATACCGGCGATGTGGTTGCGGGTAGTGTCGGTGCCCGAGACCGGCTGAACTATACGGTGCATGGGGACGCGGTAAATCTCGCGGCAAGGCTGGAAACGCTGAACAAAAACTATCGGACCCGGGTGCTGATATCAGACACCACCGTGGAAATGCTGACGGTGGTGTCGGCAGAGCAGCTGGTGTCGATTGGTGAGGTTCAGGTCAGGGGCCGTCAGCATACCCTGACGGTCTACACTCCCAGAGAGTTGTTGCCGGATCGATCCGGTCAGACCAGCGCCTGACCGGACAGTTTAAGGCGGAAGCAGGGACCGGAGCGGGTCCCGGTCTGTTCTCAGAGCGAACTGAGCAGTGTTTCCAGCTTCAGCTGATCAACGGTAAAGTTACGGATGCCCTCAGCCAGTTTCTCGGTGGCCATGGCGTCCTCATTCATCAGCCAGCGGAACTGACTTTCGTTCAGCTCCATCTTCGGTACCGAATTTCTGGGCTGCTCGGCGCAGAGTTTGCGCTCCAGAGGCGCTTCGGTGCTGTTCAGCTCTTCCAGCAGTGCCGGGCTGATGGTCAGCCGGTCACAGCCGGCCAGCTCGAGAATTTCACCGCTGTTGCGGAAGCTGGCACCCATTACAATGGTTTCGTAGCCATGAGTCTTGTAATAGTTGTAGATGCCGGTCACCGAGAGTACTCCCGGATCTTCAGCGGCCGGATAGCTGTCGCGACCGGTCTGATTTTTATACCAGTCCAGAATTCGACCCACAAAAGGTGAAACCAGGTAAACACCGGCTTCGGCACAGGCGACGGCCTGAGCAAAACCAAACAGCAGGGTCAGGTTGCAGTTGATGCCCTCGGCTTCCAGTTGCCTTGCGGCCTGAATACCTTCCCAGGTGGAGGCGATCTTAATCAGAATACGATCGCTGGCGATGCCGGCATCGTTGTACAGACCGATAATGCGGCGGGCACGGGCGATAGTCGCTTCGGTATCAAAAGAGAGGCGGGCATCCACTTCGGTGGAGATCCGTCCCGGAATGATCTTCAGGATTTCAAGGCCGAAGTTGACCGCCAGCCGATCCGCCATCAGTCCGATGCGCTCCTCATCGCTGCAGTTCAGATCATCGGCCCAGGCTCTGGCCTCCTTAACAAGTGGTGCGTATTCGGGCAGCTGGGCCGCTTTCAGCAGCAATGAAGGATTGGTGGTGGCATCTTCCGGCGTATAGTGCCTGATCGATTCGAATTCACCCGTATCCGCGACCACCGTGGTCATCTCTTTCAGTTGTTCCAGCAGAGTTGTCATAATTTGTCTCTTACCCTGATTTTGTAATTAGTACTGAATACCAGCGTCCGCGCTCAGGCCACATCGCTGGCCGGCTCCTGTACCAGCGATGCTGCTTGTCTCAGCACTTCAACCCCGGCTCCGGGACGGAATGCGTTCTCGCTGAGATACCGACGAAATCGGCGAGCACCCGGCATGCCCTGGTAGAGGCAGAGTACATGGCGGGCAATCCAGCCCAGCTGAGCTCCCTGAGCCAGTTGTCGTTCAGCATAGTCGTACAGTCCTTCCATCACTTGTGCGCGGCTGGACGTGCTCTCAGACTGACCATAAACCCTGGCGTCCGCTTCGGCAAGCAGCCAGGGGTTCTGGTAGGCTTCACGGCCGATCATCACGCCATCCACCCGGTTCAGGTGTCGCTCAGTTTCATCCCAGCTTTTTACGCCACCGTTCAGAATAATCTCCAGCGCAGGAAAATCTTTCTTGAGCTGGTAGACCCGATCGTAGATCAGCGGTGGGATTTCGCGATTCTGTTTCGGGCTGAGCCCCTGAAGGATCGCCTTGCGGGCGTGCACGATAAAGGTATCGCAACCGCCATCACGGACTGTGTCAACGAATCGATGCAGCAGTTCGTAGCTGTCCAGATCATCGATGCCGATCCGATGCTTGACTGTGACCGGGATTCCGACGGCCTGCCGCATTGCGGTGACGCACTCAGCGACCAGTTCGGGTTCCGCCATCAGGCAGGCACCGAAACGGCCGTTCTGCACCCGGTCGCTTGGGCAGCCGACATTCAGATTGATTTCATCATAGCCATAATCCTCAGCCATCCGGGCACACTGTGCCAGGGCCTCCGGATCACTTCCACCAAGCTGCAGAGCTACGGGGTGTTCGAAGTCGTTGAATTCCAGGAAGCGATTTCTGTCACCGTGAATCAGTGCTCCGGTGGTAACCATCTCGGTATAAAGCACGGTATGACGGCTCAGCAGTCGGTGAAAATAGCGACAGTGGCGGTCGGTCCAGTCGAGCATGGGGGCGACGCAGAGGCGTCGGTCCAGCTCAGGCCGCGTGGTTTCCGGGTTTTCGGTTGTTTTTACTGCGTTTTGCTGCATCTCGTTTTTAACCGTTTGTTGCCTGTTTTCACCCGTTTTCTATATTCAGTGCCCCGGAAATTTGCCTGGGGCACTGTCACGGAGTGAGAGGGTATGGCCTGCATTGATAAACGGGGTGGAATGTTTCGTGCCCGTATCAGGATAAAGCGGAAGGGGAAAATTATACATGAAGAGCGTCGGACTTTCGAAAAGAAGAGTCTGGCTGCAGCCCGGGCGACACGGCGCGAAGCAGTGCTGCGGGATCAGCATCCAGGTGTAACCGTCGGTGATGTGCTGCGGTGGTATAGGGATGATATGGGCCGCCCGCACAGTATCAGGCGCTTTTTCCGAGTTACGGCATCCGGGAAGTGCATCTGTTCAGGCGGCTTGAAGACTGGAAGGTGTTGCAACCCTACACCCGCCTCAGCCCCCGGGGGAGGTAAAGAGACGGTAGCTATTCACTGGCCGCCCGCGGCTTTCTCACAGATTCTGTTTGTGCATCCTGCCCGTGCCGGCCCGGAAATTCGCTGAGAGATCCGGCCAGGCTCCTGGGTGCCGGGTGACAAGCAGGTCGGCGTGATTGATGTTCTTCGTTATCTGACGAATGCCATCAGCCGCTTCGCAGCCTGGGTGGTAACCACCGCAGGCGATTTCTATGTAAGCTCCGTTATATGGCCCGTGGTCCTGCTCCAGATGCTCTGGCCAGGCTCGGGCGACTCTGGCGATGTTGGAGGGGGGGGGCGTTTTTCATTTCCTGTCCACTTAACGACTGACCTTGACTCTTTGCTATCGTTGAAGGCCTGGTACCTGAACTGTTGATAACCTCTCTTCCTGGTTAAAAGTGGAAGCTGTAGCTAAAAAAGCTCCTGCTACTCTCTGGCAGTGACTCCGGACAAAGCGCTGGCGACGCTTACGCCATGCTCGACGGATCATGGTCTCGTTAAACAGCGTCGCTTAACTGCATACCCATTTCAGGTCTGCCCGGGCCACAAACGTTGACATGCAGTAGCCAGAAGCAGCCTGTTTGCTACGGAGCGCATCTCAAACAGTTGTCTGCATCGGGCGAATTTCCGGCATTTTATTCTGATGCGCTCCGCACCGCACACAAAAAGAGTCGTTCATCAGCTCACGACAGCTCTGATTTGAGGAACCAGGTTTCACCATAAATACTCTAACCTGATCAATAGACCACCGTCCGTATCACCCGAGTATATCCAGCCTGACGTTGTCGGCGAATGAATGGCAGGGAAGGGGAGCCGCAGTTCTGGCGGGAGAAATCGGCCGTTTGACTCTGAAGCTGTCTGATGAAGCGCTCTATGTTTCTGAAATGATAACCAACGCCCTCCAACATGCCCGGGCCACCCCCTGGAGGCAACTTGACCAGGAGCTCGATGCCTGGAACAGCACTGCCACCTTCTGGTGGCGGGACGACGACGCAGTGACGGACGGGCCGAAGCTGCAATCCCTGCTGAGGCTGGCAGCCGATACACCTCTTGCGCTCGCCGTCATTCCGGCACGATTGGAAGAGAGGCTGACGGCGGCCCTGGCGCAGACTGACGTGACCGTCCTCCAGCATGGCTTCGCCCATATCAACCACGCCCCGCGCGGGCAGGGCCTGGGGGCCTGTGAACTCTGCCTCCACCGGGCCGAAGCGGCGGTGCTGGCCGATCTCGTCAACGGGCGGGATGTTCTTCAGGGCGCGTTCGATTCCTTTCTGCCGGTCATCGCTCCACCCTGGAACCGAATCGATCCGGCACTCTATCCGGCGTTAGCTGGCCTGGGCTATTGTGGCGCCACCGCATTCGGCCCGCGGGACACGGCAGCACCAGCTCCCGGCCTTCATCTCAACCACGCCCACTGCGACCCGGTGAACTGGAAGAGGGGAGGAATTTTTGCAGGCGAAGCTAAGGCGCTGGGGCAGGTCATTGGCCATCTCAGCGCACGCCGCAGAGGCGAAGCCGACCCTGACGAAGCAACCGGCCTTCTGACGCATCACGCAGGGATGGATGATGACACCTGGGTCTTTGTCAGGCGCCTGCTGGCTGCACTGGCGGCGCATCCAAAGGTCCGTATCTTGACTGCACAGGAGCTTTTCCGATGATTATTCGTCCGGCCCGTACAAGTGATATCGAACCGGTGGTGGTGCTGCTGCATGAACAGATGAACCGAAAGATCTCCCCCGCACGCTGGCGACGGCTTATGACATACGACTGGCTCGCTGACAAACCCAACCTCGGCTTCGTGGCCGAGGCCCGGGGGCGCATTGTCGGCTTTGTGGGGGCCCTCTATTCAGACCGGGAGATTGAGGGAACAACCGAGCGGGTGGTCAATATCTGCGCCTGGTATCTGGACCGGGCCCATCGAGGTCAGGGAGCAGGCAGGGAGCTTATGGTCGCTGCCACCGCCAACCCTGCCTGGCACTATAACATCATGACCAGCTCGGGCCTGACCCTGAACATTCTGGACAGCACAGGCTATCGGGTGCTGGACGATATGCGCTATGACTGGCAACGCAACGGTGGCTCCGAACTTGCGATCGAGCGCGATGCCATGCAAATCACCCACGCCGTGTCGCCAGCCGAGCGGAAGATTCTGGCTGACCATTCAGACCTGCCAGTGACCCCGGTGCTCGCGCTTTATGATGGACAGGAGACGCTCGCTATCTTTTCGGTGACCCGGAAAGGGAACGATCAACCCTGGTACGATCTGTTGTACACGGGCGACACTAAGCTGATGGCATATGGCCAGATGCTGGCAAATGCATTGCTGCCCGCAGACAACGCCGTGATGTCTGCCGATGCAAGGTTCTGCGGTGAGCGGCTACCCTCGGGGGCAAGCGCGGTGCTGTTACCGGTGCCCCGCTTCGTAAAATCAGATCGGCTTTCGGGAGCCGCCATCGACCACCTTTACACAGAGTTGCAGCTTATGGGGTTGAAGCTGGATTGATGCCGATACCCAACACACAACGGATCAGCACTTAATATTGCCGGTGAAGCCGTTATCGTAGTGTTTCCACGAACGGATAATCGGTGAATATCTGACCCGGCGTAATGTTGGCAATGTCTGGTATGCGGACCGGTGGTTCCTGATAAAGGCGTACCTTACCCGGACTGCCTGGCAAAGTACGCGGTGGCTTTTCTTTTGCGTATCAGTCTCTTCTTCAGTCCGTTCGATGACCTGCTTAACGGTTTCTGCCATGAACTCGGGATGTGATGGCAATCGGGTATGGGGGCCTCCTGAGCCTCAACTGTAACGTCAGGAGTGTCTGGTTGGTCAGGGGAGCTCCAGTTGCCTGGTTCTGGATCTCAAAGATACGCGGCCCATGTCTTTCCATGACTAGAAATAACTTGTTTCAGAGCTAAGTCACGGCGCTGCAATAGGGAGACATCTGATCACGTGGCCCATCAGCCATATTGAAAAGAAGATCTATTGCAGATCAAAGGTGATGCGAGTGTTCATGGGCTGGTGGTGATTGCCGCTATCCCGCAATATTATACTCGAGCGGTGGATCTGCAAACTCACTCTGGGTTTGAGATGAGATCTCCGGCCTTCTGCTCGGGCTCAGGGTTGCCATTCTGCTGGCCCGATTAATGCGCGGTATATGCCGTTATCCGTTTGTCTCCTGTTCGGTGCTACCGATCTTTCTGTCAGCGTCCTGTCTGGTACCACTGATAGGTCTGTTGTGGTCGTGGATCATCCGAAATTTCTTCAGTTACACTGCTGCTGGTTACGAAATACAGACAAATGCAACAGATTCAGAAGAGAAGTGATGACCATGGATATTCGTACAGAATCAGACCTCTCTACAGGTGAAAAAAATACCCTTGTAAACAACCTGACGTCGAAGGGTTACAGACGTGTTACGGATACACAGTTTCCCGGAAAACTGGAGTTTACCGTATCTTCCTATCGCTCAGACCCCCAGTGTCCGCGCGACCCCCAATCCTGGATCGTAAAATTCGACCCGAGGTAGGCCGTTATAATCAACGCTCTGACGTCGGTCTCCTGCGCTCACTCCGATTCAGGAATTTGCCGGCAGCGTTGATGCAGTGACAATCGCCTGCCGACGATGCCAGAATTTCAGTCCTGGCTCGAAAACTCCGGTTTTAGTGCGTTGAATCATGCTGTCTTCGAAAAACGGCCGTTGTCTGTTCCCAGGGACGCCCGGTTGTTCTATCCTGGTTGTCGGGTTACGCGTTATGGCGGGGGATCATAGGGATGTGACTGCCCACCCCGCCGCCACTCCCCATTCTTTCTTCATCCTTCTGTGTGCGCGATCCTGATTTCACCGGATGCGCAGATCAGTCCCGGTCGAACTCGCCCGGTGGGGACTTCTCCCGCATTCAGGTAAAACCCCTTTTCAGAACCTTCTGTCAGATCTCGACACTGTTGATGGATAAGGCGGGCTGTGCCCGTGGGGCAGGTCAGCCCCTTTGTCTTTCCGGTTGGATTCATCGATAATCCCCAGCCCCGATGAGACCAAAGTGCCGAGACCCGAACCATGAGCGACTATGCTTTCACCCTGGATATGGATGTCAGAGATTACGAGTGCGATATTCAGGGGATCGTCAACAATGGCGTCTACCAGAATTATCTGGAACACGCCCGTCATCTGTATCTGAAAGAAATCGGTATCGATTTTGCAGATTATGCCAGCCGTGGTATCAACCTGGTGGTGATTCGTGCTGAGCTGGATTATAAGCTGCCACTGGCTGCCGGTGACAGCTTTCGTATCGGGCTGAATCTGGTCAGAGAGTCGCGGGCCCGTTTTGCGTTTTACCAGGACATTTTCCGACAGTCGGACAACAAACTGGTGATGCGGGCAAAAATTGTCGGTACTGCAATGAATGATCGAGGACGGCCTTCCATTCCCGAAGAGCTGGACGGAATCCTTGAACAGCATCGTTAACCGCTCTGTCAGCGTCTGAAAGACTCAGGAGTATTCCCCCTGAAATCATTACAGGTTCACATTCGGACGGCCATCGCTGCTGATCTCGAAAGCCTCTGCAGTCTGGCGGCAGAACTGGGGTACCCCGGCTCCCGACAGTCACTGCCGGGATTATTGCCGAGACTGTTGAGCAGCGACGAGCACCTGTTGCTGGTGGCGGAAGCGGCCGATGGTCGGGTGGTGGGCTGGCTGCATCTGTTTGTGGCCTTAAGAGTCGAATCCGGGGCTTTTGCCGAAATCGGTGGATTTGTCGTTACCGCTGCATTTCGTGGTCAGGGAGTCGGGCGGGAGATGCTGAGCGCGGCAGAATCCTGGGTCAGCGGTCACGGGCTCAGCACAATCAGGGTCAGAACCCGGAGCGAACGCCGGGATGCCCGGCGCTTCTACCATAAACTGGGATTTATCCAGAGCAAAAGCCAGCAGGTGATGGATAAGCTGCTATAACGATCATTCCCTGCTGATGCAGATCAATGAGGGGGCGGGCGCCGCTTCGTTAGTATCCGGCTTTAGCAAATCCCATGAACACAAAGTAATGCTTTGAGGAACCGCCGTGAACCCGATCAGATCCTTCCTGCTGAGTTGCTGTGTGATTCTGATGACAATCAGTGGTCCGGCTCTGGCCGGGGATACCGGCGATTCAGTTCGTATCGGCAATGACCAGATTCAGTTGCCACCTGCTTCGCTGGCTGAGTGGTATAAACCCCTCAATAAGCGCCAGGTCTGGCTGCATACCATGTTCCGGCTACGGCAGTCGATGCAGGCCGTCGAGCTTTACCTGCAGCGTGATGATGCTGAGCAACTGGCCCGCTGGGCAGACAAGCTACAGAAGACCTATGCGAAAATCCCTGAAATGGTGCCCGAGTGGACCGGCGCCAGTCGTCAGCCCATAGCCCGATCGCTGCTGCAGGCTGCACAGCGGGATGATCGGATTCAGGTTGCTAAAGATCTGAAGCGACTGCAGAAGTTCTGTGACGGCTGTCATATGGAGTGGCAGCCGCTGGTGTCCGCCATCTATCGCAGCCCTGATTACAGTAAGGCGGTGGTAATCGACAGCTTATCCGGCAACAGCCTCCATTACCCCGAAGCAATGCAGCAGCTGTCACAAACCCTCGGGGTACTTAAGATCAGTCGGGAAGATGGCGCCCTGCAGGAGGCCAGAGCGATGACCCGGCAGTTACAGCGGCAGCTGGCGGATCTTGGTGAAGGCTGCGCTGACTGCCATCGTGATGACCTCAGTGCTGAACGCATTCTGGGTGCGGAGATTCAGCAGGCATTTACCGCTCTGGAGCAGGCGCTGCATGAGCCCCATGAGCCGAAGCAGTCCGGTCGGGCACTGGGCACCATCGGCTTCAAAGTCTGTGGTCGCTGCCACAGTATCCATCGTACCCTGGGCGATCTCAGAAACTGGATCACGCGCTGACAGCCCGCAGCGTATCTGCCCCTCGGGGATGGGAGGCGGCTGACGACAGCCGGCAGAATTCATCTAAGCTTCAGTGAGGTGTGACAGCGAAAGAAAACCCTGCCAGTCGAACAACATAGAACCACCGGGGAGTATTGATATGCGATACCGGGTAGCTGCGTTACTGGATCGTTCCATGCGGATGCTGGGATTCAGAAGTGTCGACAGCCAGTTTATGTTGTCTTATACGCTGATTTTCGCTTTTGCTGCAATCACCGCGATCTCTCTGTATGTCACCATGTCGGCCAGTGCCGAGACCATCAATGTTGCCGGCCGCCAGCGTATGTTGAGTCAGCGTCTGGCCAAAGAGGTGATGATGGTCGTGCAGGGCGTGGAGCAGAAAGTGGCTGTCGAGAAGACAATGGCCCTGTTCGAGGATTCCCATCGCAGGCTGATTTCCGGCGATAAAAAATCCGGGCTGGTTGCGCCGGCTACTCCGGAAATCGCGGCTCAGCTCAGTCATGTCGGCCAGTTGTGGCAGCAGTACCGGACCATGATTCAGGCCTATCTGGCCGATGCGTCCACCGCCAACCTGCAAAAACTGCATAAACAGAGTCCGCTGGTACTGAAGGAGATGAACAAAGCGGTCGGCATGATGGCGCAGGCCTCCAATGATGAACTCAGAAATCAGCAGCTGCTGGCGATACTGATGACGGCGGGAATCCTGCTGGTGGTGCTGATCAGTCGGGTCTTTGGGATGAGCTGGCTGATGGACCAGATCAAATTGCTGAAGGAGCGGCTGGATGCGGTCGGGGCCGGCGACTTCTCCCGTCAGCTGACCGAGGAGGTCAGCGACAATGAGGTGGGGCAGATGTTCGCCTCTTACAACAATATGCTGGACCAGGTCGGCAGAATTGTGCGAACGGTTCAGGACCTGTCGAATCACGTTTCTGACCAGACCGGGCAACTGTCCCGAGCTGCCACCGTTACCGAAGAGGGTGTGGTACGGCAGAACGGTGAAATTGATCAGGTGGCCACTGCCATGAATGAGATGTCGGCAACCGTCAGCGAGGTGGCCGGTAATGCCGCCAGTGGCGCGGACGCCGCCCGTCAGGCTAACCGAGCGGCCCATGAGGGGCACCAGGTGGTGGGGCAGACCATGGCATATATCAAGGGGATGGCCAGCGAGTTGAGTGGCGCTGTAACGGTTATGCAGCAGCTCGATTCAGACAGTCAGGAGATCGGCCAGGTGCTGACGGTCATCACCGATATTGCCGAGCAGACCAATCTGCTGGCGCTCAATGCTGCGATCGAGGCGGCTCGGGCCGGTGAGCAGGGACGGGGATTTGCGGTAGTGGCAGATGAAGTTCGTACCCTGGCACAGCGGACTCGTCAGTCAACAGAAGAGATTCAGCGGATTATCGAGCGCCTGCAGCAGCAGTCCGGTAAAGCTGTTGAGGTAATGCAGAGCAGTACTGAGCAGGCCCAGCTGAGTGCCGGCCAGACCGAGGCCGCGGAAACGGCTCTGCAGGAGATCGTAGGCGCCGTTGACAACATTACCGAGATGAACACCCTGATCGCTACAGCCGCAGAGCAGCAGTCTCAGGTGGCCAGCGAGATGGATCAGAGTATTCATAATATTTCCGATGCCGCTTCCCAGACGACCCGGGTCGCCGGTGATGTTCGTGGCGTGTCTGACTCACTGACTGCCGAGATTCAGGAACTCAATCAGCTGGTTGGTTCTTTGAAAGTCTGAAGTCGTTTCCGTCGCCAAAGTCGCCATTTCACGCCATTTTCGACCGCTCTCCCGGGTTCGCCCATGGTGGTTCTGGCCTGTTCATCGATTCAGCATAAAGGCGGCCCGCCCGGTCTGCTGCTGTATTTGTGAGAGCAGCGGCGTGCAGGCGATTCGCGATCATCCCATCATCAGCCTCTGAACCCGGCACTGAGTTCCTTCGGTTGCCGGGTGTCAGGTTCATCTGCCGGTTTCAAAAAGAGTGGTGTACAGGACGTTGATGTGGACAGAGCCACAGTAGCGGGATTAAGGTATCCCGGAAAAAGAACCAAATCGGCATTAATATTCATTATAGGAGATGGGTTGGTGGAGTTGCTGGCATTGCGAACTTTCAAGGCTGTGGTTGAGGAAGGCGGGATTCTGGCGGCGTCCCGACAGCTCAACACAGTCCAGTCCAACGTTACGACCCGAATTCGCCGGCTTGAGGAGGAGCTGGGTACCGAACTTTTTTTTCGAAAGGGCAGGGGGCTGGAGCTGGCGCCCGCCGGACGGCTGCTACTGGAATATGCGGAGCGTATGCTTCAGCTGGAGAGGCAGACCTGCAGCGCAATTCGCATGCTGGGGGAAAGCAGTGGAGAGCTGCGGGTCGGCAGCATGGAGACCTTTGCGGCGATATGGTTGCCGACCGCACTCAGGAACCTTCGGGCGGCGCATCCGGGGCTGGAGCTGTCGGTGGAAACGGGCACCTCCGGTGAGTTGCTGGAGAAAGTGCTTAGCCATAAGCTGGATTGTGCCTTTGTGGGCGGTCCTGTCAGCCATGAAGAGCTTGTCTGTCGGGAAATTCTGGCGGAGGAGCTGGTGCTGGTGCAGTCGGGAAGTGATGCTGGTACCCGGGAGACGCTGATTCTGTTTCGGGAAGGTTGTGCTTATCGGGCCAGGGCGCTGAGCTGGCGTCGGGAATGCGGTCAGCAGATCAGCAGGGTGATGGAGCTGGGTACCCTGGACGGTATTCTTGGCTGCGTGGCCGTTGGTCTGGGGGTGACCCTGATGCCGGCGCGGGTGGTGGAGATGTCCCGCTATGCCGATGAGCTGAATATCACGGCCCTGCCTCCCCATCTGGCCCGGATCCCGACAGTTATGATCAGCCACCGGCAGGCACCGGCACTGGCCTGTCTGACGACTCTGGCAGAGGCGGTGCCCGATAGTGTGGAAGCGCTGGCCTGAATCGGTGTGGCAGTCAGAGGGCTTTGCTGCTGAGCTGGTGAGTGTCTCTGAACTGCCGCCATTCTGGCAGTTCAGAGACGGCTAGTGAACAACGGATAACGACTTCCGCTTCGTAGCGCACTTCATCGATCTGGCCGCTATGGACGCTGAGCCAGTGGCGCACGCTGTGCTCTGCGGCGAAATTGCAGCGTACTTCAAGTTCCACCGAGGCGACAAATTCTGTCAGCGACAGCGCGTCCATTGCTGTCTGGGCCGACTGGCTGTACGCCCGGACCAGCCCGCCGGCGCCGAGCTTGATCCCACCGAAGTAACGAACCACTACCAGCATAATGTTGCCAACATTCTTATGCTGCAGCACATTCAGTATCGGCTTGCCGGCGGTACCACCGGGTTCACCGTCATCGGACATAGCTACCGTTTTCGGACTCTTCGGTGAACCGATCAGATAGGCCCAGCAGTGGTGGCGGGCATCGGGATACTGTTGCCTCGCCAGGTCGAGAGCGTCCATCGCTTCGGCACGGTCGGCCGCCGGCCAGGCCTGACCGATAAAGCGGCTCTTCTTCACCTCGATTTCAACTTCCGCTTTGCTGGCGGGGACAAAAAAGCGCTCCGGGATGGCTGCTGAGGTGCTTTGGGACGATTGCTGTTTCAAGGGCGGCAGGTACCGGCTGGCGATGTAAGAAACCGTCATGGCAGATCACCGGCGGCTGCCGGGAAAGTGCCAGAAGAAAGTATACAGGCCGACAACGGTTGAGCCGACCTGTCTGTGGGTGATCAGGCGCCGATAAAGCGCCCTTCGAGATAGCGGATGATATCGGATGATTCGTACATCCAGCGGACATCGCCACTCTCTTCGGTAATCTTCAGGCAGGGGACTTTCAGCTGGCCACCGTCGTTGAGCAGCTCCTGACGATACTGTTCATTACGTTTGGCATCGCGGGTTTCGACCTGCAGTGAATGGCGTTTCAGAGCCCGACGCACCTTCACGCAGAAAGGGCAGGCCGCGTACTGATAAAGCGCCAGTGATGAGGTTTGCTGATCCAGCATGGCCTGTTCTTCGGCAGAGCGTTTGACGCCCCGCGGAGTGGTAAGAAAATCGATCAGCAGAATCAGTCGACCCAGGATCCAGCGAATGACTGTCATCAGAATACCTCCGGTAATGCGATTAAAACTGCCGCATTTTACCAGCCCTGCGGTCTGAATAGCAGCCTTATCCGACTATTTTCCCTGGTCTTGCAGGCAGGTCAGCAGACTCTCGGTCAGAGTCTCGATATCCAGCCGTTCTGTGGCGATCATTTCCAGCCTCGAGTCCTTGCGCCAGGCCAGCGGCGAAACCACCTGTTCGCCCAGTACCTGGTTGATCAGTACCCAGTTGTCACCGGTCCGAAAAGCGCCTTTGATGCGTTCGGTCTCCCGATGGGACTGGCACCAGAGGCTGAGCCGGTCCAGGTCGAAGATGTCATCGGGGTGAAAACGCCAGCCGCAGCTGTGACGGCCGTAACCGCTACCAGTTTCCACCAGTGGCCTGCCCGGCTGCAGAATAGTTTCACTGTCGGCCGACGCAGTGTCCGTGTCGCTGGCGTGAGCCTGCGGCGTGTGGTCTTCGTGGGCCGGGTGGCTGTGGTTATCGTGGTTGTGGCTGGTGTGTGACGCCGGGAAGCTGGCCTGCTTATTGGCTCCCACGCCGTCCAGAAAGGCGGGGTCAAAGTGCCCCCGGACGGCCCGGACGACGGCATCTTTAGGCGGAAACATCTCCGTGGCTTTCCGCTCCAGCTGTTCGGTCAGCTTCGATTCCGCGATATCGGTCTTGTTGATGACCAGCACATCGGCGAGATTAATCTGATCCTGAAAGATCTCATTGCTGAGAGTGCGTGGATCATCCAGCGACCGCGGATCTACCAGACAGACAGTGGAGCGGATATCCAGAGTGTCATCGAAGGGGGGCTTACGCAGGGTGTCGATGATGCCGGCGGGATGGCCGATTCCGGTCGGTTCTATCAGCAGTCGGTCCGGTCTGGCACGCTGCAGCAGCATCACCAGTGACATCGTCAGGGGTAAGCCCAGACTGCAGCAGATGCAGCCACCGGGGAGTTCCTTAATGGTGACGCCGTCTTTTTCCTCAAAAGCGGTCTGATCGATGCCCACCTTTCCAAACTCGTTGACCAGCACCGCCCACTTCTCATCGGCGGGTTTAGTCTTCAGAAGATGCTGAATGGCGGTTGTCTTACCGACACCGAGAAAACCGGTAATGATGTTGACCGGGATATTTTTCAGGTTCATGGTATCTTTCTCAGGATCTGAGGTGCAGCCGGAAAGGGCGAATGATAAAGCAGTTCTGGCGGTGCTGACAAACCCGGTCGCGAAAGACAGGTACAGCCTGTTTTGCGGGTATTTGATCGATATCAATCCTCCCGGCAGGATTTACCGTTAACTTCCGGTATGACCTGAACAGACCCTCAGGTCCCTCGACCTTCAGGATGTGAAGATGACGCGATTCCAGCAGCCGGTATTCAGCTATGACAAAGGGTGGAAAACCCTCTGTCTGCTGTTGCTGTTCGTTGCGGGCCTTATCTTTCAGCCGATGCTCTCAGCCAGAATTCTCAAGATTGAGGAGGATGGTAACTATGTGCTGGTCTGTACGCTGCAGGGGCTCAAGCGCATACCGGTTACTGAGCTGGAGACGCTGGCGACATCCGGCACCGCCGAGTGCCCGGCCTGTACCCTGAACAATCTGCTGGCCGCCTCGGCGGTCGACTCAAGTCCCGCACTGACCTTTGAACCCACTGTCTCTGCCCCGGCTCCGACCGTGGCCGATTCCGGTAAGACTGCTGTCAGTATCTGGGCTCCGCGAATGCGGGCCCCCCCATCCCTGTTCTCCTGACTCGCATCCGGACAGCATCTGCTGTCAGAGTTTCGGTACCGCTGAGTACCGGCATATTTATCGCGTGGCTGGTGTGTCGATCACCTGTGAAACTGACAACCCGTTGCGCAGACAGTGCAGCACTGAATTGCCGACCCCTCTGGTCGTATTTCAGGCTGACAGGGAGACAGATACTATGGTTAAGCAGACTTCCGTACAGCTACAGTTAACCGGTGAGCAGCGTAAGTGGCAGCTCAGTCATCAGCGCATGTTGCAGCAGAGTCGTATGAAGCAGCAGAGCATTCGCTGCCGGACCAGCTCAGACTATCGCCACAAGCGGATGCCCTGACAGCTCGAAACAGGCGGGCCGACCTCACCAGAGATGGTGGTCGGTCCGGCCGCTGCTATCGTTCTTCTCTTCTCTTCTCTTCTCTTCTCTTCTCATTTCTACTTCTGGATTTTACAGCTGACGCTACAGACCATGGTTACGGAACCGGAACCGGAACCGGAACCGGAACCGGAACCGGAACCGGAACCGGAGGCGGCGCTGCTCTAATTTAATGGCAGTTAATGTATGATGTCGGCATGAAAGCAAAGCCCGGACGGCAGGCCTGATCAACGGATATGAAGCAGACAGTTGTAGAAGAAGTCACCCTGAGGGATGCGAAGCGTTTTATTCTGCTGCTGGGACTCGGCTGGAGTCTGGTGATTCTGGCGTCGCTCTACTGGAACTATAAGGCGGTGGACGAGCACACTATTGCCCTTGCCACTGAAAATGCCAGGACAGCGGTCGCCAAAGACATTATTTATCGCAAGTGGGTCGCCGAAAAAGGTGGAGTCTATGCCCCTGTCAGCGACAGTAGTCCGCCAAACCCCTGGCTGGACGAAGTTAAAGTCAGTGGCAAGGTTATCGAGACCACCGAAGGGCGCCGGCTTACTCTGATCAACCCGGCCTATATGACTCGACAGGTCCATGAGCTGAGCCGGGAACACGGCTTTGCCGATGGCCACCTGACCAGTCTCAATCCAATTCGGCCGGGAAATGCCCCCGACGCCTGGGAAGCCGGGGTATTGAAAGTGTTTGAGCAGGGAGGGGAGGAGTTCAGTGAAGTGGTGGAATCCTCGGCCGGTCCGCTGTTTCGTTATATGAAAGCGCTCTATGTCGCTCCGGAGTGCATGCTCTGCCATCGCCATCAGGGTTATCAGGTCGGTGATGTCCGTGGCGGGCTGAGCGTGACTCTGCCTATGCCTGCGCAGATCGGAATCGCCAGTCCCCTGATCCGGAGAGTGATTCTTGCCCATGGCAGTATCTGGGGGCTGGGGCTGCTGGTTATCGTGTTGGGAGGGCGCAAGATTCGCCGGCAGGAGGGCAGTATTATTGCCGCCAATCACCGGCTTGAGAACGAAATCTGTCTTCGCCGTGATACTGAGCGCGAACTGAAAGAGGAGCGGGATCAGCAGATCAGTCTGACCAACAGTCTGAAAGGCGCTCAGTCGCAACTGGTGCAGTCGGAAAAACTGGCGGTCATTGGTACCCTGGCGGCCGGTATTGCCCATGAAATTAACAATCCCACCGGCTATGTTCTCTCCAATCTGAAATCCATGCGCACTTACTTTGATGAGCTGAAGGAGGTGCTGAGAGTCTATGAAGAACTGGAGACGGAGCTGAGCGAAGAGGCTCGGCAGCGGATCAGTGAACTCAGACAGAAGCTGGATATCGACTACCTGAAAGAAGATATCGATGATGTGATCAGCGAATCCAACGAGGGAATGGCGCGGATTAAAAAGATCGTCGCCGATCTCAAAGATTTTTCCCATGCCAATCCTGAGGGGCAGGAGTGGCAGTTCGATGATCTTCACAAAGGGCTCGACAGTACTCTCAATCTGGTCTGGAACGAGCTGAAGTACAAGTCAGCGGTTATTAAAGACTATGCCGAGAATATGCCGCTGATAGAGTGTGATCTGGCCCGCCTGAATCAGGTCTTTATGAATTTGCTGGTAAATGCCTCCCATGCGATCGAAAAAAAGGGAGAGATTTGTATTCGCACCCGCCTGCTGGAAGATCGTGTGCTGATTGAGATCAGCGATAACGGTTGCGGTATTGCACCTGAAAAACAGGCAAAGATCTTCGATCCGTTCTTTACCACCAAGCCGGTTGGCAAAGGGACAGGGCTCGGACTCTCTATTGCCAGATCCATAATTGAAGCGCATCAGGGTGAGATCAGTCTGACCAGTACGCCAGGCCAGGGCAGCAGCTTTCGCATAGAAATCCCGATATCTCGCGTAGCGGCAGAGACGCTGAGCTGAGGCCGCCCCGGCCTTATCCGGAGGCAGGCTGATCCGGCCTGCACATCCCGCCTTTTATATTTCTGATCGGACAGCTCGGTATCGCTCTGGTTCGGAGCTTCCTGTGGTGATAGACAGTTATTGGAAAAAAAGGGGGAGCCGTGCAAGACCTGTGAACACGGCTCCCCTGGAAAGAGAGCAAGCTGGAGTTTTCAGCCATCCGGATGGAAAACGTCGTCTGAGGTCCAGTTTCGGGCCCTGGCGACTGTGCCGAATAAAAGCAGCTTAGCAGTCCCGAAGAAATATGGAAATACCCGTTCAAAAAAAGTTGTTAATTGGTAAGACCAGTGGTGGGCAATTAGCTGTTAAAACTATTGTTTAAAATGAGTGGTTGTGGAAAAAATGAGACTTTCAGAAATTGGTCATACCAAAAAATCGTAATCGTTCTGGTTCTGAAGCCAGTTGTCGCGGGGGTGGGGGCACTCATTACAGAAGTCTGATTCGGGCAGGATCGCAGAGTCAAAAAAGCCGCTGTTGCGGGAGCAGCAGCGGCTTTCTGTGACTTCAGGTTTTTGCTGATAGGGTGAAGCGATCAGAGCTCGGCAATCTTACCGTACTGTTCCCGTAGCTTATCGCGGGAGCTGCGGGCGTCATCCAGCTTGGCACGCTCTTTAGCGACCACCGCTTCCGGCGCTTTATCAACAAACTTCGGATTGTTCAGCTTGCCTTCGACGCGGCTGACTTCCTTCTCCAGTTTGTCAATTTCTTTACCGAGACGGGCAAGCTCAGCTTCCTTGTCGATCAGGCCGGCCATAGGAACCAGTACTTCCATCTCGCCTACCAGCTGGGTCGCCGACATCGGCGCTTCGTCACCGGGGTTGAGCCAGCTAACGCTCTTCAGCGCCGCCAGTTTGCTCAGGAAAGTGCCATTTCCATCCAGTCGGGTTTTATCCAGCTCGCTGCCGTTCTGGAACAGAACGTCCAGCTCTTTACCCGGTGAAATTCCCATCTCTCCGCGAATATTGCGAACACCGGTGATGACCCCTTTCAGCCATTCAATCTCAGCTTCAGCGGCCGGATCCTGCTGGTCAGCGCTGGCGACCGGGTAGGGCTGGTTCATGATGGTGCCACCTTCCACACCGGCCAGCTCTCTGATCTGTTGCCAGATCTCTTCGGTGATGTACGGCATGATGGGGTGGGCCAGCCGTAGCAGGGTTTCCAGTACTCTCACCAGGGTACGACGGGTGCCGCGTCTGGCTTCAGCGGAGGCACTTTCGTCGGCCAGCACCGGCTTGGAAAGCTCGAGATACCAGCCGCAGTACTCGTTCCAGATAAAATCGTACAGAGTTCTGGAGGCCATATCGAAGCGGTATTCATCGAAATGTTTAATAACCTCTGCTTCAACTGCCTCCAGTCGGCTGGCGATCCAGCGATCCGCCAGTGACAGTTCGACCTCACCGCCGTTCTGACCGCAGTCCTCGCCTTCGGTATTGAGCAGTACATAGCGTGCGGCGTTCCAGACCTTATTGCAGAAATTACGGTAGCCTTCCAGGCGTTTCATATCCCAGTTGATATCGCGACCGGTTGAGGCCAGCGCTGCCAGGGTGAAACGCAGGGCGTCGGTACCGTGGGCGGCAATCCCTTCCGGGAACTCCTTCTCGGTGCGCTTGCCGATTTTAGCTGCCAGCTGCGGCTGCATCATATTGCCGGTACGTTTCTGCAGCAGATCTTTCAGCTCGATACCGTCGATCATATCCAGCGGGTCCAGTACGTTACCCTTGGATTTGGACATCTTGTCGCCGTTTTCATCGCGGATCAGCCCGGTGACATAGACGGTTTTGAAGGGGACCTGGGGTTTGCCGTCTTCATCTTTCATGAAATGCATGGTCATCATAATCATCCGGGCAACCCAGAAGAAGATGATATCGAAGCCGGTGACCAGTACATCGGTGGGATGGAAGGTCTTCAGGCGCTCCGTTGCTTCGGGCCATCCCAGGGTGCCAAACGTCCAGAGTGCCGAACTGAACCAGGTGTCCAGTACATCATCGTCCTGGCGCAGTTCCAGCTCCCGATCCAGACCATACTTCTCCCGTGCCGCATCCTTGTCGGTAGCCACATAGACGTTTCCGTCATTGTCGTAGAACGCCGGTATCCGGTGACCCCACCACAGCTGGCGTGAGATACACCAGTCCTGAATATCACGCATCCAGGCGAAGTACATGTTCTCGTACTGCTTGGGAACAAATTGAATGTCGCCATTCTCGACCGCTTCAATAGCGGGTTTGGCGAGAGTCTTAGCATCGGCAAACCACTGATCCGTCAGCATCGGCTCGATTACCACGCCACCCCGGTCGCCGTAAGGAACGGTCATATCGTTCTCTTCGATCTTAACCAGCAATCCGCCCTCTTCCAGGTCTGCAACAATTGCTCGGCGAGCGGCGAAGCGCTCCATGCCACGATATTTTTCGGGAATAAAGCCGCTGATCTCGTTGTTGACGCTGCCGTCGGTGTTAAATGTCTGCGCCTCGTCGCGAATATCCGCATTGAGGGTGAGCACGTTGATCATCGGCAGGTTGCAGCGCTTGCCCACTTCGTTATCGTTGAAGTCATGAGCCGGGGTGATCTTTACGCAACCCGAGCCTTTTTCCATATCGGCATGTTCATCGGCAACAATCGGAATGCGTCGACCGACCAGCGGTAGTTCGATGAACTTGCCGATCAGGTCCTGGTAACGCTCGTCTTCCGGGTTTACCGCAACGCCGGTGTCGCCCAGCATGGTTTCCGGACGGGTGGTGCCCACCACTATGTGGTCATCACCGGCTTTTGTCTTTACGCCGTCGGCCAGCGGATAGCGCAGATACCACATCTTGCCTTTGACTTCTTTGTTCTCGACCTCCAGGTCAGAGATAGCGGTGTGTAGTTTCGGATCCCAGTTGACCAGCCGCTTACCACGATAAACCAGGCCTTCGTCATAAAGGCGGATAAAGACTTCCTGAACGGCATGGTAGAAACCGGAGTCCATGGTGAAGCGTTCGTTGGCCCAGTCCACGGAGTTACCCAGACGGCGCATCTGGCGGGTGATGGTGCCGCCGGATTCTTCCTTCCATTCCCAGATCTTTTCGATAAAGGCATCACGGCCCAGGTCGTGGCGGGTCTGGTCGCTCTCCGCAGCCAGTTTGCGTTCAACCACCATCTGCGTGGCAATGCCCGCGTGGTCTGTACCGACCTGCCACAGGGTGTTGCGACCCTGCATGCGCTTATAGCGGGTCAGGGCATCCATAATGGTGTGCTGGAATGCGTGACCCATATGCAGGCTGCCAGTGACGTTCGGCGGTGGAATCATGATGCAGTAGGAGTCGCCTTTGCCCTGAGGTGCAAAATAGCCTTTCTGCTCCCAGGTCTTATACCAGGAGCGTTCAATTTCGTGTGGCTGGTAGGTCTTTTCCATGAAATAGGGTCTTCAAACTGGTTGCCAACAGGGAGACGGTCTCCCGACAGAACCGGCGATTATACTATGCAGAATGATGGCGGGGTAGCAGCGAACCGGAAAACACGGATGTCGGCAGGGAGCGGGTTGATTCGGAGGGTTTCGGTGCCGGTTTTACCGAGCCGGGAATACGATCCGGTCCGATCAGACAATTCCGTGAGATACCCCGACCCGCCGGCCTTCCTCCATCTCCCACTGAATACCGTACCTGTCCACCCAGTAGAAAAAGGTGATGGGAAAACCGTCCAGTTTTATCGGGTGGTAATCGTTGCTGGTGTTGATCATGGTCACGCCCTCCTGATCCTTCAGGTATCTGAATACCTCGTTACAGTTGGAGACCTCGAGGGCGATATGGCGGGGGCCACCGATATCGAAGGTGCGGGGCTGAGTCGGCAGTTGCTGATTTCCCCGGGGGTTGTGGTAGGTCATGAGTTCCAGGTACAGCGATGCCTGTGGATGCTTCAGAAACCTGACGTCGACATTGACTCGGCCATCCAGCAGACCGGCATCCAGGGCAAAGGGTTTCATTTCAACCCCCTGATAGTCCATGGGGCTGCCATCCTGATCGATCGCCTGTTCAAAGCCCAGTACCCGCCGGTAGTATTCGGTTGCCTGTTCGATATCGGGAACAATAATGTTGATATGAGACATTCCCAGTACAAAGGCGGACATATCGTGACTGCCGATGCGCTCCATCAGGAAGGGTTTCAGGGTGTCGTCCACGTCGGTGCAGTAGCGCACTCTGCGCTCACTGCGAACATCTTCCGAGCAGATAAGATAAGGTTTGTTTTCGCCTTTTTCGGTATCGCTGGGGCCGCTTTCGATTACCACATTCCATTCATGGAAGCTGAAGTTTTCCGGGCGAATGACGTAGCCGGCCGCCACCAGATCAAAGGGATTAAAACCGTCGGCCCCGAATGCTGCTTCCCACTCGGCCAGCCAGCCCAGTGAGTGTTCCGACAGATAGCGTCCTACTTTATTGACTTCGGCAAGCTGGATCAGGTCATGGGGTCTCAGCCATAGCTGATTGCATGCTTCGTAGGGTACCAGGGTGACATTCAGTGTGGATTCGAGGAGCAGCTGAAAGGCTCTGACATCGTATTCGAAGTTCAGGTCGCGGAAAGGCCGGGGTTGCCAGTGACCAGACACAAAATGCTGGTCCAGGCTGCGGCGACCGGCCACCAGTACCAGCTCGTCGATGCGCGATATCAGCTCGGGGTATTTAAGCAGCAGGATAGCGATGTTGGTAGCCGCTCCGATACAGAGTATCGTCACTCGGTTTTCCTTCAGAGTCGCTGCCAGTTGTTCCACCGCTTCGGGTGTTGTTATGTGACTGCTGTCGTCCGGGAGCTTCTGCGCTGCCCCCTTAAAGACGGGAACGCTGTTGGGGCCGAAGCGGCTGATAAATTGACGGGCGATGGTGGTGGAAACGTCTATGTCACTGGTATTGCCCAGTGTCGAGCTGACGCCGATCACTTCCACCTGGGGAGATCGCAGCAGTGCTGTCAGCGCGTAGCCGTCGTCGACATCACAATAGCTGAAAAGACCGGATTTCCGGCCAATGGTAATGTCGGTGTCAACCCAGACCTGTTTCTGCACGTCCATCTGTGTCATCGCTGTCTCCTGTGGTGTTGGCGGGTAAGAGATTCTGAAGCGTCAGGATGCTTCGCTGGTGGTGCCTCCGTTAATACCGGGCAGCTGCCGGTCGGTCGCCGTGGCGGTTACGATACGATTGCGGCCATTATGCTTGGCCCGGTACAGAGCCTGGTCGGCCAGCCTGAAAATGTCCGCCAGCGACAGTGGTAACATTGGGTTATCCGGGCAGGCGGTGGCGATCCCCATGGATACCGATATCACTTCAATGTCGGTGTTGGCCGGGTGGGGAATGCCGGCGTCATATACGGCCTTTCTGATTCGCTCGGCGATATTCAGGGCTTCGCTGACCGAAGACACCTGCAGCAGGATGACAAACTCCTCGCCACCGTAGCGAAACGCCAGATCGGTCTGGCGATGCAGTGAATCGCCGAGGATTCGACCGACCTGCTTTAATGCCAGGTCACCGGCGCTGTGACCAAAGTAGTCATTGTAGGCCTTAAAGTTATCGATATCGCAGACCAGCATGCCAAATACGGTGCCGTTGCGTCTGGATTGCTTCAGCAGCGAGTCTCCGGTGGTGTCGTAGAGGTAGCGGGAACCGAGGCCGGTCAGGGTATCCACGGCAGACAGCTGTTGCAGTTCGTAGAACTGCTCGTTACTGCGCCGGACCAGCACGTCAAAACGGCGAGCGAGTACCCCTATTTCATCGTTACGAACAAGCTCTGGCAGATCGGTCAGATCGATCTCCTGGATATCCTGATCCATGGTGGCTGACAAACGTTTCAGCGGGCGGACAATCCAGCGGGTGGCCCAGAGGATCAGTGCCATGGATATCAGCAGGGCGATCAGCCCCTCCCGGGCGATATTGCTGAGAACTTCACCGCGCAGTGACAGCAGTTCACTGGCATCAAACTGCAGCCAGATGGTGCCGCCATTCTTATTGCGCAGTGACAGCGCCAGTTCCAGGGTCTGTTCTTCGGGGTTCAGTCGGTACTGATCGACAGCGATATCCGGACGCTGATAGGGGCTTGAGGCGATCAGTTTCTGATCCCGGAGCAGGCGCTGATAATGTTCGTTGGCTCGGTTAAGCAGAAAGCTCAGCTTGGTCTGGTCGGCCTCGGAGGCGCGGATCAGTCGTTGCTCCAGCTTTCGGATTCTGGCTTCGGAGCTGACCAGGTCATCCGCGGTGATACGGGTCTGCCAGAGTTCATTATTGTATGCGGACCAGGCAAAGGAGAAGTTGCTTTCACTGTAATCGGAACGGGCCTGCACCTCGAAGTAGAGTAGCTTTTCTATACCCTGATACAGCTTCAGCGAAGTATCCATCTTGATACTGGTGTAGTTGATGCCTGAAGCGGCAAAGGAGATCAGGTCGATAATGGGATTGGTGGCGTTTCTGGCGGCTTCGACGGCGTGACTGATGCGGCTGTTCCATTCGCTCTGGTAGCGGCTGTAACCGGTGGCGGCCAGCAGGCAGATCACCAGAATCAGGTGGGAGACGAACAGCAACCGACTGAGCTGCAGGTTTCTGAGCAGGCGACGCATAGCGGTACTGATTACTGGTCGTTAAACAGATCAATCACAGGTACGGTACAGGTGCCGTTAATGCAGATGTCCCGGTAGGCGGTGTGGCACTGAATACATTTTTCCGGCTCGAAGTTCGGGTGCTGACTGCTGATGTCGTTGCCGTGCGTATCGTAGGTGCCGTATACCGGCTCCCCCGCCAGATGTTCGGTGACAAAAACAACCCCGGGTGTTTCATAGACACCGACCACTGTCGGACCGTCGCTGTAAGGACCGTGGGTTTTATATTCCTCAAGCTTGTCCGGATGAACCCGAACGGTCAGCCGGGTGCCTTTGCCGTCGTTGATCCAGCTGTAGGCTTTGACTGCCTCCTGTATAAACAGTGGTGTGTCCGGTGGCAGCACAACATCGCGGCCCGGTACCATGCTTTCTTTGACCAGTGGCCAGGAGGGCCAGTCGGCAGGGTAGCCGGCGACGGAGTCGGCACAGGCGCTAAAGGAAATCAGGCTGGACAGAAGTGCGGCGGTGACAGCCGGCAGTAATCCCTGTTTCACGAGTTGTATCCTTACAGGTGTGAGAAGTTAGGGCTGGTGTCAGACCATAACACCCCTCGATCGCTATTTCGACAGGTGCAGGGGCGCTTTGCAGAAACGGTTGACCCGAATCAGTTTTTCCGGCGCATATCGTTCATGTGAATCTCGTAACCGCTCTGCTGGTAGCGTCGGTAGTTGCGGCGGGTGGCGGCGAGGATTTCCGGTTGCTGCACGACGATTTCGATGGTTCGCTCAAACTCCAGCGCGATGTCGGGGATATCCAGGGCGAAGTTGAGGCAGATCTCCCGGTGTCGGGGCAGAGCGTCGCCGTAGCCGATCTCGACCGGTGAACCAAGATCTTCGACCACCAGGCTGTGGGGAATAAAACCGTCGGCGCTGTACTCCCATAACTGGCTGTCCAACGCAGCAGCTGCCGCTTCTGATTCGGTGCGAATATAGATCCGGTGTCCGAGCGCAATAATTTTTTCCAGCAACCGGAACAGGAAATGCTCCCTGGCACGGGTATCGGCGGAAGGTAGTACGTAAAAATCGCTTCTGGGCATCTGGACCGGGGCAGCTTCCCGCTATGCGGCGGGAAGCTGCCAGCCTCCTCAGGCGGTGCGATCGATCAGGTACTGAGTCAGCAGCGGAACACAGCGGCCGGTAGCCCCTTTTTCCTTGCCACCGCTGTGCCAGGCGGTACCGGCGATATCCACGTGGGCCCAGCGATACTGCTCGGTAAAGCGAGACAGGAAACAGGCGGCGGTAATGGTGCCGGCGGGACGACCTCCGATATTGGCGATGTCAGCGAAATTGCTGTCCAGCTGCTCCTGATAATCATCCCAGAGAGGAAGTTGCCAGGCACGGTCGCCAGCGTACTGGCCCGCTTCCAGCAGTTCTGCCGCCAGCTCGTCATTGTTGCTGAGCAGGCCGCTGGCTTTATGGCCCAGCGCCAGGATGCAGGCACCGGTCAGGGTGGCGACATCCACTACCGAAGCGGGTTCGAAACGCTCCACATAGGTCAGGGCGTCGCAGAGTACCAGTCGTCCTTCGGCGTCGGTGTTGAGAATCTCTACTGTCTGGCCGGACATGGTCGTGACGATATCGCCGGGTTTGGTGGCATTGCCACCTGGCATATTTTCCGCTGCAGCGACCACGGCGACCACGTTCAGCTCCAGGTCCATTTCGGTGACAGCGGCAATAGTGCCAAGTACGCTGGCCGCACCGCACATATCGAACTTCATCTCGTCCATGGCGGCGCCGGGCTTCAGGCTGATGCCGCCGGTATCGAAGGTGATGCCCTTGCCCACCAGTACATGTGGCTGCTGCTTATCGTCGGCTCCCTGGTAGCGAAGTACGATCAGCTTGGCGGGCTGGTCACTGCCGGCAGTCACTGACAGCAGAGAGCCCATGCCCAGCTTTTCCATATCCGCTTCTTCCAGTACTTCCAGGCTCAGGCTGTCGTTCTCAGCAGCCAGTTCGGCGGCCTTCTCGGCAAGGTAGGTCGGTGTGCAGACATTGCCGGGCAGATTACCAAGGTCCCGGGTCAGGCTGATGCCGTTAGCGATGGCAGCACCCTCAACGATCGCCAGCGAAGCGGTTTCGTCATCCTCCTCTGCGACGCAGGTGGCAATAGTCTCCAGTTTCAGGGCGTCGGCCTTTTTACTCTTCAGCTGATCGAACCGGTACAGTGAGCCACTGGCCGCTTCCACCAGTTTGCGGGTGCGCCAGTAGCAGTCACGGCCGTTGACACTCTCTTCGTCCAGGCAAAAAATGGCATCGCTGCACTGGATACCCTTAATCACCGAAACAGCAGACTGAATCAGTTTAGTGAACTGATTGTCGGTGCGTTCTTCAGGCTTGCCCAGGCCCACCAGCAGGGTGCGCTTAGCGGTTACCCCGGGGATCGCCTGCAGCAGCAACGTTTCGGCCTTTTTGCCACTGATATCACCGGCTTTCAGAATTTCGGTCAGGTAACCCTGACTGGCGTCATCGATGGCACGGGCTGCGGCGCTCATGCTGCCGTCCTGGCCGATGGCAACCACCAGGCATTGTGTTTCCAGCTGTTCGGGGCTGCCGCTGATAACCTTAAATTCCATAGTTTCTCCGCAAGACATTAGTTCGGCTTTAGTGGATAATGCCGCTGCACTTCAGGGCTTATCTCATTGATCAGATTTCACCGGGAGTGTACGTCAAATCTTACTGTTTTGCAGAACTTATCTGCGCCTGAAAATTCCCGGAGTCCGGTCCGACGGTGATAGTTTTTCGATATCTGTTCAGGGAAGTACTGCTCAGCATGGTGGCGGTCACCGGAGTGGTACTGGTCATCATCATGAGCGGCCGTTTTATCAACTATCTTGCCGACGCCGCGACCGGAGAAATTACCGCCGATGTGCTGTTTCAGCTGATCGGTTACCGGATTCCCAGTTTTCTTGAGCTGATCCTGCCGCTGGGCCTGTTTTTGGGCATTCTGCTTTCCTACGGGCGTCTGTATCTTGAAAATGAGATGACGGTACTGAATGCCTGCGGCTTCAGCCCTGACCAGTTGCAGAAACTGACCCTGGGGCCTTCATTGCTGGTTGCCGTGCTGGTGGGAGTGCTCAGCCTCTGGGTTACCCCCTGGGGAACCGCCAATGTGGCTCGTATTCTCGATGATCAGGAGTCCCTGACCGAATTCGATACTCTGGCGCCCGGACGTTTTCAGGGCACCAGGACCGGACGCAGGGTTGTCTATACCGAGGAACTGCTGGAACAACGTACCCTGCTGAACGGTGTTTTTATCTCCGAACGCAGCAAAGAGGCGGGAGATCCGACCCTGGGGGTGGTGGTTGCCGAAAAGGGGCGACAGTATATCGATGCTGAAAGCGGTAGCCGCTTCCTGTTGCTGGAGAACGGGTACCGTTATGAGGGCGTGCCCGGTCAGGCCGATTATCGTAAAGTCCGATTCGAACAGTACGGGACCCGAATGCGCGAATCCAGGGTGCAGCGTCGAGTCAACCGGATCGAAGCGGTGCCAACCGAGAAACTGATAGGGTCGGAGCGGCTGGAGTATCAGGCGCAGTTGCAATGGCGCCTGTCGCTGCCGTTGCTCTGTGTTGTCGTCAGCCTGCTGGCGGTTCCGCTCAGCCGGGTCAATCCCCGCCAGGGTCGCTTCGCCCGACTGCTGCCTTCTATTCTGCTCTATCTGAGTTACGTAATGATCCTGACCAGTGTTCGCAGCGGTCTGGAAAAGGGAGAGCTGACCGCGGCCTACAGTATCTGGCTGGTCCATCTGGGCTTCTTTCTGCTGGCACTCTGCCTGCATTTTCTGGGTGGGCGGCTGGCGGTGCAGGCCGGTCGGATCAGCAGCAGCTTCTGGCGCCTGCTGCCGGGAGGTAAAGCATGAATCTGCTGGATCGTTATATTGGTAAGATCGTGCTTCAGGCCTGTCTGGTGGTGATGCTGACCATTACCGGGCTGGATTCGCTGTTTGCCTTTATCGGTGAGCTGGAGGATGTCAACGAAAAGTACCGGCTGGCGTCCGCGCTTCATTACACGCTGCTGACGGTTCCCGGACGTCTCACCGAATATGTGCCCATGTCGGTCATGGTGGGCTGTCTGGTAGGGCTGGGTGTGCTGGCCAACAGCTCTGAGCTTACGATAATGCGAGCGGCAGGGATCAGCAAATACCGAATCCTGCTGGGAGTACTGCAGCCGGTGGTTGTGATTATTCTGGCAGCCGGTGCTATCGGCGAGTTCGTTGCCCCGAAAACGGAACAGGCAGCGGCAGCGCAGCGGGCTGAATTCTTCGGTAGCAACCGGGCGATCGGTAGTCGCGAAGGTATCTGGCACCGCGAGGGTAGCTGGTTTCTGCACATCAACGCCATTGAGCCCCGGGGCAATCTGGTGGGGGTGACGCTCTACGCCTTTAATGATGATCGACAGCTGGAGACGGCGGCCTTTGCCCGGCGGGTGGATTTTGAGCAGGGTGAGTGGGTATTGAAGGATGTTCGCCTGAGCCATTTTGAAGATCAGCGGGTCCGGACCGAGACGATCAATAGTCGGGTCTGGCAGTCGAGCCTGGATCCTGAATTGCTGAGTGTGCTTTCCGTCCAGCCCGATGAAATGTCGATGCGGGGGCTCTATCGTTACAGTCGCTATGTAGACGAGCAGGGAATTGATTCTTCACCCTATGTGCTGGCGCTGTGGAAGAAGCTGTTTACTCCGCTGGCTATTATCGGTCTGGTGCTGGTGGCGATGTCGTCGGTATTCGGTCCGCTGCGCTCCGTCACCATGGGGCAGCGAATCATGGCCGGGGTGATGATCGGTATCGTCTTTAAGATTTTCCAGGACCTGCTGGGGCCGGCCAGTGCCGTGTACGGCTTTTCGCCGTTTATATCGGCACTGATTCCGGTACTGGTCTGCTTTGGGGCCGGAGGCTGGTTGCTGCGACGGGCGGGCTGACCTCCGCAGTCCGCTCTGATCGGGGTTACTTCTTCTTTGCTTTTGGCAGTACAACCACCCTTGATTCAGAGTAGCGGTCGTGCCAGGTGAGTTGCCCTTTGTCGAACAGCATCCACCAGTAACCCAGTCCGAGACAGAGAAAAGAGACTGCGGCGGTAAAGAAACGCAACAGTGATTGCATCAGGCTGATGCTGCGGCCATCTTCGGTCTGGACGCGTAACCGCCAGGCCAGCATCCCCAGAGTCTGCCCGCTGCGGCTCCAGAAGCCGGCAAAGAACAGAAAGGTCACCAGAAAGAGGGTGCTCTTAAAGAAGGGACCCTGTACGGCTTCTCCCTGGTTCAGTGCCACGAAAACGGCGCCGATAATCATCCATATCGCGATAATCAGCAGGCTGTCGTAAAGCATCGCGCCCAGGCGGCGCATCAGGGGAGCTGGTGCCAGCTGGTCCGGGGATTCAGGAAATTTCCGCACAATTGTTCTCTGTATCAGGTCAACATTACAGGCCGGCGCCAGCGGGGCCGGCTGAAGGAGTGCAGAGCATACTGGCTGTACCGGTCGGGCTCAAGGCTAAATCCCGGTGACAGTACGGAAGGCTGTGTACCGGATTCCTGCCAGACCTCAATGATAATAAGAGTGAGGCGCCCCCTGTGATAAGGCTGACCTGCTGCTTATCCCTGACTCAGCGTTTGTCTTCCAGCAGCTCGATCTGATAGCCGTCCGGGTCTTCGGCAAAAGCCAGAATAGTGGTGCCGTTCTTCATCGGTCCCGGTTCCCGGATAATATGGCCGCCGCGGGCCTTGATGTCATCGCAGGTCTGGTAAACATCGTCAACGCCGATAGCGATATGTCCGAAGGCATTTCCGAGTTCGTAGGCGGAAATCTCCCAGTTGTGGGTCAGCTCCAGTACGGTCTGATCAGACTCCTGGCCGTAGCCCAGAAATGCCAGGGTAAATTTGCCACCGGGGTAGTCCTTGCGGCGCAGCAGGCGCATCCCCAGAATTTCGGTATAGAACGATATCGATTTTTCCAGGTCTGACACCCTCAGCATGGTATGGAGAATACGCATCACTGCTTCCTCGTGGTTTCTGTTGCCGGCTCTGACAACAGCAGGGATTGTTGATCTGTGTGCTGGTTCCGTTGCTGTACAGTTCCTCGGGGCATTGCTTATAATCCGGGATGATGCCTTAAAGTGTAATCGCTTAATTGTAACCAGGGTGGCGCATGTTTCAGGATATGACAAAAAAGATGAATGATTCCATGGGACCGGTTAAGGATCTGGTAGACATACAGACGAAGATGCTTGAGCAACTCACCCGTCTGCAGGTTGAATGCGCTAAGCACTGTGTGGAAGCGACCATGCATCAGAGTCGTGAATTGTCCGGTTGCCATTCTCCCGACGAGGTGCTGAAACTGCAGCAGTCCTACGCCAGGGAACTGGAAGAGACGCTGCGCGATACCGGCACAAAAAACCTGGAAGCCTTTAATCAGGCCCGTGAAGAGATGGAGCGGGTCACACAGGATGCATTCGGCGCTTTTGCCCCGAAAAAGTAACCACAGTAGGTTTAAGACAGGCAGCTACGGCTGCCTTTTATTTATTCTGACGAATCAGATCGGCGGCTGCCGATCGTTCAGTCCTACGACGAGTCATAGACGTGAAAACTGCGCTCTTTTACGGTTCAACAACCGGAAACACCGAAGATATCGCGGAGCAGATTCAGCGCTCCCTGGGGATGGATCAGGTTGATCTTTTTGATGTGGCTGAAGAGCCCCTTAATCAGGTGGAGGACTATGACCTGATTATTATGGGGATTCCGACCTGGGACTACGGTGAGATTCAGTCGGAATGGGAAGATGTCTGGGATGATATCGACGCGGTGGATTACAGTGGCCGGGTGGTAGCACTGTACGGTCTGGGGGATCAGATCGGATACGGGGAATGGTTTCTCGATGCCATGGGGTTGCTGCACGACCGCCTGAAAGCGCGTGGTGCACGGATGATCGGTTACTGGCCGGTAACCGGTTACGACTTTGAAGCATCTAAGGCCCTGACTGAGGATGGTTCGCATTTTGTCGGTCTGGCGCTGGATGAGGATGGTCAGCATGAACTTACCGAAGAGCGACTGGGTCGCTGGCTGGAGCAGCTTAAGAGCGAACTGGCGGACTGAATAAGGATATAAACGTGGCCAAACCGGGAAGGACGGGAGTCAGCAGGGTGATGCATGCGGCGGGATACTCCTGGAGGGGGTTGTCTGCCTGCTGGCGTCACGAGGCGGCGTTCAGGCAGGAGCTGTTATGCATGCTACCGCTGCTGCCGCTCAGTTTTTATGTGACCGCGGACCTGGCCGAAACCGCGATGCTGATCGCCACCCTGGTGCTGGTGTTGCTGATGGAGCTGGTCAACTCCGCCATAGAGGCGGTGGTGGACCGGATCGGACCGGAGCATCATGAGCTCTCCGGCAGGGCCAAGGATATCGGTTCGGCGGCGGTGCTGCTGGCGCTGCTGTTGCTGGTCACGGTCTGGACGCTGGTGGTAATCCGCAACTGGCCGCTCTGATCCGGCGCTGAACAACTATCTCCGCAATCTGTTGCTACCGGAAAACAGGCGGCGGGGATGCTACTCTGAATCTTATTTAACGGGTGACTATGATGAACCTCAACCGCCAACTGACAGCTTCATTCCGCCTCTTGCTGGCGGCCCTGTTGCTGTTTGCATTACCCCTGCAGGCATCAGTCGTGGAGCCGAAGAAGGTGATCGAGGACCGTTATGCCTCGCTGCAGCAGCTCATCGAGACGGAAACTCTGGTAGCCGGTATGCCGGAAGAAGCACTGGTGGAGCTGATGGAGCAGGAGCTTTCGCCGGTGATCGACTTTCCCCGGGTCGCCCGAAAGGTGATGGGTAAATATGCCCGTCAGGCAAGTCCTGAGCAGCTTGATCAGTTTACCGGAGTTTTCAAGAAAACCCTGGTCAGCACCTATTCGAAAGGCCTGGATCAGCTGGATCAGCTGGACCGGGTGGATATCGCTAATGCTGTACTGGATAAGAAAGGCAGGCGGGCGAAGGTGGGCTCGGAAGTGGTGCTGAAAAATGGCCAGCGTTATAAGGTAGTCTATTCGCTGTTCCTGAAAGATAAAAAGGAATGGCTGATCGAAAACATCGTCGTCGAGGGCGTTAATATCGGGATCGTGTTCCGTAACCAGTTCTCTCACTATATGGAACAGTACAAGCGGGATATCGACCAGGTGATTGCTCACTGGGGAGAGTAGTCTGCTCCCCGGGCAGCAGGCCCTGACTCCCTTCCTGTCCTGCAGCGGCCGGCGTTCAGATGCCGGCCACGCTGTTTCCGGTGGTGGCAATTCCGGCGCTCTATGCCGTCTGCCACCGGAGATACAGTGGCCTCGTTTCCATTTTCCGGGCGATGAAAAGTGTCGCAGCTATTCAAACGCCTCCGGCATTCGTTTAAAATTTCGCATTTTCCTGATCCAGGCTCCAGGCACTCATGATTGAAGTAAATCCGATTCAGCTTCGCATCAAAGATATCAGTGAACGTACCGGCACTCTGAAGACTTATCTCGACTACGAGCATAAGAGCGAGCGGCTGGTGGAAGTTGAGCGCGAGCTGGAGCAGCCGGGTGTCTGGGATGATCCGGATCGTGCCCAGGCACTGGGTAAGGAGCGCTCTGCGCTGGAAGTGGTGGTCAAAACCATCGACGATCTGGAGGCCGGCTGTGTCGATACACAGGACCTGCTGGATCTGGCGGTTGAAGAGCAGGACGAAGATACGATTGCCGAGGTCGTCAGTGAACTGGACGGGCTGGGTGCGCGGCTCGATAAGCTGGAATTCCGGCGGATGTTCTCCGGTGAGATGGATCCCAATAATGCCTTCCTGGATATTCAGGCGGGGTCCGGTGGCACCGAAGCCCAGGACTGGGCCAATATGCTGTTGCGTATGTACCTGCGCTGGGGTGAGGACAAGGGCTTCAAAGTGGAGCTTCAGGAAGTGAGCGCCGGTGAAGTGGCGGGTATCAAGAGTGCCACCATCAGCTTTGAAGGTGAGTACGCCTTCGGCTGGCTGCGGACTGAAACCGGTGTCCACCGTCTGGTTCGAAAATCACCTTTCGATTCCGGCAATCGCCGCCATACCTCTTTCTCATCGGTGTTCGTGTCGCCGGAGATCGATGACAATATTGAGATCGATATCAATCCTGCCGATGTTCGCACCGATACTTACCGGGCCTCGGGTGCCGGTGGTCAGCATGTTAACAAGACCGATTCGGCGGTACGTCTGACCCACGAACCTACCGGGATCGTGGTGCAGAGCCAGAGTCAGCGCTCCCAGCATCAGAATCGGGACAAGTGCTGGCAGATGCTGCGGGCCAAACTCTATGAGCATGAGATGCTCAAGCGTACAGAAGCCGCCCAGGCCGTTGAAGACAATAAAGCCGATATTGGCTGGGGCAGTCAGATCCGTTCCTACGTGCTCGATGATCAGCGTATCAAAGATCTGCGCACTAATGTCCAGACCAGTAACTGCGATAAGGTACTGGACGGCGACCTCGATCAGTTTATCGAAGCCAGCCTGAAAGCCGGTCTCTGACCGGGCGTTTCAGCGGCTAACAGAATTCAGATTCCAGATTAAAGAATTGCATAAGGTTCCAGTCAATGTCAGATAACAGCCAGCCTCAGGATGAAAACCGACTGATCGCCGAGCGTCGCGAAAAACTCGGTCAGCTGCGAGAGCAGGGCAATGCCTTCCCCAACGCGTTTCGCCGCGACAGCTATACCCGCGACCTGCAGCAGACTTACGGTGATAAATCCAAGGAGGAGCTGGAAGAGGCTGGAATCGAAGTCTGTGTCGCCGGCCGGGTGATGCTGAACCGTGGCGCTTTTGCCGTGTTACAGGATATGACCGGTCGTATTCAGCTCTATGTCAATAAAGGTGCGCGACCCTTTGCCAAGAGTCTGGATCTGGGGGACATCGTCGGCATTAAGGGCAAGCTGCACAAATCCGGTAAGGGCGACCTCTATGTCGATATGGAGCAGTACCAGCTGCTGACCAAAAACCTGCGGCCACTGCCTGATAAGCACAAAGGTCTGCAGGATACCGAAATCCGCTACCGTCAGCGCTATGTTGACCTGATCACCAACGAAGAGGCGCGCAAGGTCTTCGAGGTCCGCTCAAAGATCGTTGCCGGCATTCGTAATTACCTGACCGAGCGCGATTTCCTGGAGGCGGAAACGCCGATGCTGCAGGTTATTCCCGGCGGTGCCACGGCTCGTCCCTTCGTCACCCACCACAACGCGCTGGATATCGACATGTACCTGCGTATTGCGCCGGAACTGTATCTCAAGCGCCTGGTGGTCGGTGGCTTCGAGCGGGTGTTCGAGATCAACCGTAACTTCCGTAATGAAGGGCTCTCCACCCGTCATAATCCCGAATTCACCATGCTGGAGTTCTATCAGGCCTACGCCGATTACCATGACCTGATGGACCTGACTGAAGACATGCTGCGTACCGTAGCGCAGAACGTACTGGGCACCACCACCCTGGTTAATACCGCCCGGGACGAGAACGGTGAAGTGCTGGACAGCTGGGAATACGACCTGTCAGAACCGTTCCGCCGGATGAGTGTGTTCGATTCGATCCTGCACTTCAACGACGATATTCACGCCGAGGCGCTGGCCGATGAGCACGCCGCCCGACAGATCGCTGAACGGCTGGATATCGCGGTCAAAGACAGCTGGGGACTCGGCAAGGTTCAGATCGAGATCTTCGAGAAGACCGTCGAACACCGTCTCGACCAGCCTACTTTTATTACCGAATATCCCACCGAAGTTTCACCGCTGGCCCGTCGCAATGACGACAACCCCTTCGTCACCGATCGCTTCGAGTTCTTCGTCGGCGGCCGCGAGATCGCCAATGGATTTTCCGAGCTTAACGACGCCGAAGATCAGGCCGAGCGCTTCCAGGCTCAGGTAGCCGAGAAAGATGCCGGCGACGATGAGGCGATGCACTACGATGCCGATTACATTCGGGCGCTGGAGTACGGACTGCCACCAACTGCCGGTGAGGGAATCGGTATCGATCGACTGGTGATGCTGTTTACTGATTCGCCTTCGATTCGCGACGTCATTCTGTTCCCCGCAATGCGTCCCGAAAGTCGCTGAGCGACCAGGGCAGGAGTAGGGCTATGGCCTTTGCCGATCGGCTGTTTCCGGTCCACAAGCGAGACTTCGTCGGTAAGCGCTGGGTCAAGGTTGGTCTGCGCACTCTGCACCTGATGGGGCTTGCCGGTATTGGCGGCGCCTGGTTCTATACCGTGGAGCCGTCACAGTGGCTGCCGTTTCTGTGGCTCACCATGGTATCCGGCCTGCTGATGCTGCTGGTGGAGGTCTGGAGCCACGGCATCTGGCTGTTGCAGGTTCGGGGGTTGGCGATTTTTGTGAAGATCATACTGCTCAGCTTCAGCGCTTTGTTGCCCCATAGCCTGGAGCCGGCGCTGATCATGCTGGTGATCATGATCTCGGGGGTTATTTCCCATGCCCCCGGCAGGGTTCGTTATTACTCACCTTTCTATCATCGACGAATCACACCGGACAGCTGGCAATGGCGTTCAGCCGAATCAATAACAGATATTCCCGGAGATCGCTCTGGAGACTAAATGGTGATGGAAAACAGTAACCTGGAAATTGAACCTGGCTGGAAACAGGCGCTCGGCCTAGAGTTTCAGCAGGACTACATGCAGCAGCTGAGACAGTTTCTGGTGCAGCAAAAAGCAGAGCGTAAAACCATCTTTCCCCATTCCTCGGACTGGTTTAACGCGCTGAATTTCACACCGCTGGATCAGGTGAAGGTGGTGGTGCTGGGGCAGGATCCCTACCATGGACCTGATCAGGCCCATGGCCTCTGTTTTTCAGTCAGGCCGGGCATTAGGGTTCCGCCGTCGCTGGTCAATATCTACAAAGAACTGCAGAGCGACCTGAATATCGCGCCGGTTAACCACGGTTATCTCGAATCCTGGGCCCGCCAGGGGGTGTTGCTGCTGAACTCGGTACTGACCGTCGAGCAGGCCCGGGCGGGTTCTCACCAGGGCCGGGGCTGGGAGCAGTTCACCGACCGGATTATCCATATCCTTAATGATCAGCATGACGGGCTGGTTTTTATGCTCTGGGGCAGTTACGCCCAGAAGAAAGGCGCGTTTATTGATCGTAACCGACATTGCGTACTGACAGCGCCTCATCCTTCGCCGTTGTCCGCGCATCGTGGCTTTCTCGGTTGTCGCCATTTCTCGCAGGCCAACAGCTATCTGCAGGAAAAGGGGATATCACCGGTCAACTGGCAACTGCCGGCGGCGGTTGACGGCCAGAACTCGTACTGAGCGCAAAGCCGGCTGTCTGCGCTTCATTGGCAGCCGGCTCCGGGATCAGTGAGACCGGATGGGATTATTCGCCGCCCCCGCCGCCACCATCACAGCTTCCTCCGTCTCCTGATCCGAGGCCTCCGCTGCTGCCATCACCGCCGTAAATGGTGCCGGCTTTGCCGAGATGCCCGGTTCGCCAGGCCCACCAGAGAAAGACCAGCAGCCAGAAGATAAAGAACAGAGGCAGGATCACGCCCCTGAACAGTGAATCGCTGCTGAGGTCTGTGTAATAGAAGCAGGCTGCGGCTGCGCCAAGAATCAGGCTGGCGGGAATAGTCAGCAGGTAAACAGTACTGGCGATAAACAGCACCGGTAGCACAAAGGCCTGGAAAAACTGTCCTGAGCCGGGCTCGGCCTGGAAAAAGCAGCCGAGGGCGATAAAAAAAGCGATCCACTTGTCCATAGCCGAACCTCCTGAGACCGAGCCTAGCAGAATCCGATGCGCTGATTGGCAGCAGCAGTGCAATGCTGACCGATTTCAGCTGTTATCATTGATCCTGATCGCCATTTGACGGCAGGATTCCGGAAAAGTCGGGTATCGGCAGTCCGACCGTTCACATGTATCGACTAAATCGAAAGGAGAAAGCATCTTGGCCCAGGGTTCCAGAGTATTTAAAGCGCGGTTGGAAATATCGGATACGGATCGCAATTGTTTTGAAAATCTCGAATTGTCGCTGGTACAGCACCCGTCGGAAAGCGCGGAGCGGCTGCTGGCCCGGCTGATCGCCTACGGTCTGGAGTACCAGCCCGGGCTGGCGTTCGGGCGTGGCATCTCCAGTACCGATGAAGCCCCCGTCTGGCTCAGAAATCAGGATGAGCGTGTTCTGCACTGGATCGACCTGGGACAGCCCGACGGCGAGCGGATGAAGAAAATCTGCCGCCGCTCAGATCGGGTCAGCCTCTACTGTTACGGCGCCAACGCTGGCAACTGGTGGCAGCAGCACCAGAAGCAGATGGCAAAATTCTCCGAGCTGGAGATCTTTCAGCTGGATTACGGGGTGCTCAGTACACTGGCGGCGGAGCTGCGCTCGGGATTTCAGTTTCAACTGATTCGCAACGACGGCTGCCTCTATCTGGTGCTGAATGGCGAACAGGCTGAAACTGAGTTAGGCTGTTTACAACGTCTTGATTAACTGAATTATTTTATTTCACCTTAACCATCGACAGGGACTGCCTTTGCAGCAAGCGGCGCAACAATCCGGTCTGCTTGAGTGCCAGGAGTGTGGCCTTCGGCAGCGGCTGCCCGACAGGATTGAAGAGGGAAATTACTTCTGCCGGGGGTGTGGTCATAAGCTACATGCTGAACGGGCAGGCTGGCTGTCCGCTTCGCTGGCCCTGACCCTGGCCGGTCTGATCCTGTTTCTGGTCAGTAACCTGTTCCCGTTTATGGCACTGGAGTTCGGCGGTCTGCAGCAGCAGACTACCCTGCTGAGCGGTGTCGGCATACTGGTGGATAATCAACAGTATGCGCTGGCGTTGCTGATTTTCGGCACCATCTTTCTGTTTCCACTGCTGGAACTGCTGGGGCTGCTCTGGTTACTGTCGGCCGTGGTTTCCGGCCGTCGGCTGCCCGGGCTGAAGTGGGTGATGCATCAGATACTGGCTGTCAGTAGCTGGAATATGATGGAAGTATTCCTGCTGGCGGTGCTGGTGACCTCGGTAAAACTGCGGGAGCTGGCCGATGTTGTTCCGGGTGTCGCGCTCTATGCTTTTTTCGCTCTGGTATTGTGCCTGACGGCTGCCCAGAGCCGGCTGAACCGGCGGCGTTTATGGCAGTTTCTGGAGCCGCAGGATCTGTTCCGGAGCGGTTCTGACGACGCACTGTCGGCCTGCCCACAATGTCATGCCCTGGTGGGCGGGAGTCTGCTTCGGACTGACAGGGACTGCCCGCGCTGCGGTTCCGTTGTGCATGCCCGAATTCCCCGGAGTCTGCAGAAAACGGCGGCCTTTCTGCTGGCAGCGATCATTCTTTATATACCAGCCAATGTCCTGCCGATCATGATTACCACCAGCCTGGGGCAGAGCCAGGCGGATACGATTCTCTCCGGGGTGCTCTACCTGCTTCATGGCGATACCTGGCCGCTGGCGGTGGTGGTGTTCGTCGCCAGCGTGCTGGTGCCTGTCTCCAAGATCATCATCCTCGGCTATCTGTGGTGGACCACGCTGCGGGGCAGTGAGGGGCGACTGATGCAGCGAATGAAGCTCTATCGGCTCACCGAGTTTGTAGGTCACTGGTCGATGGTGGATGTTTATGTGGTGATTCTGATGGTGGCGCTGGTGCAGTTCGGATTTCTGGCCAATGTGGAGGCGGGCGGCGCGGCGCTGGCTTTTGGCGGCGTGGTGGTGCTTACCATGCTGGCGGCCCGCAGTTTCGATCCGCGCCTGATCTGGGATATACACTATGGACACAGAGCAAGCCGGGTTGCCGGTTAAAAAACCAGTCCGCGGGATCTCACCGGTCTGGCTGGTACCGCTGATTGCGCTGCTGGCGGCGGGCTGGCTGGGGTACCGGGCCTGGCAGGATACCGGCCCTACCATCCGTATCGAATTCAGTGACGCCTCGGGGATCAGGGAGGGGAAGACCGAGATCCGTTTCAAGGATGTTCGGGTCGGTATGGTGACCGATATCAGCCTTGATCAGCAGCTCGAGCGGGTGCTGGTGACCGCAGAGATGGATCCGGTGGTACAGCGTTACCTGACGGCCGGCAGTCGCTTCTGGGTGGTGGAACCCACCGTGACCCTGAGCGGGGTTTCAGGGCTGGATACCCTGTTTTCCGGGGTTTTTATCGCGATGGACCCCGGGGAGAACGGGGCACCAAAAAAGCACTTTCAGGGCCTGGATGAGCCGCCCGGTGTCCGATCTACCGATATCGGCACCCCTTACCTGCTGCGGGCCGATCAGCTGGGATCTCTGGATATCGGCTCACCGGTCTACTTTCGTCAGATTCGGGTGGGGGAGGTGACCGGATACAGTCTGGCGCCGGAGGGGGAGAGCGTAGAAGTTAAGATCTTTATCGATGCACCCTATAACCGTCTGGTTGAAACCGGCAGTCGTTTCTGGAATGTCAGCGGTTTTGGTATGCAGCTGGATGCCCGGGGACTGGAGGCCCGGGTGACCTCGCTGGCTACTCTGATTGCCGGCGGCATTGAATTTGATTCACCGGAGAGCGGAGCAGAGCGTCAGCTGGCTGAAGCCGGCCAGGGTTTTACCCTGTTTGCCGATCGTCAGTCGGTAGCCGAAGAGGCGTTCAGTATCAGGTATCACTATCTGCTTAAGTTTTCCGGCTCGGTCAGGGGCCTGGAGAAGGGAGCCCCGGTGGAATTCCGGGGGATTAAGGTGGGGGAGGTCACCGACATACGCTTTAACAGCAGCGGTGATGAACTGATTCGGGTGCTGGTCACCATCGAACCCCAGCGTATCGATTTTACGATGACGCCAAGCCGCACTGAGTTGAATCAGAAACTCCGGGAAGGTATTGCCACCGGGCTGAAGGCGCAGCTGAAGACCGGTAACCTCCTTACCGGCGCGCTCTATGTCGACCTGGGACGTCATCCGGGTGAGCCCGGGGAGTTTATCACCAGCGGTCGCTATCCGGAGATTCCGACCACCGAGGGGCAGGGAGAGCAGGTGATCCGCCAGCTCAACGCGCTTATCGATAAGGTGAACCGCTTTCCGGTGGAACAGGTTGGCGATGAACTGACCGCCAGCCTGACCAGTCTGAGGCAGATGCTGGCCCGGCTGGAGAAACAGGGTTTTGCGGATCGGCTGAGCCGGACCGCCGGAAACCTGGAAAGCGCCAGTGGTAGTATCCAGCAGTCCCTGAAAACCGCCACAGCCGCGCTGGCGCAGCTGGATCGGACACTGGAGACGGTCGATCGTAGTCTGTCGCCGGATTCTGAACTGCACTATCAGACACTGAAAATGGTTGAGCAAATGAGCCGTGCGTCCGCCGCATTCCGCCAGCTGGTGGAGGAGCTTAATCGTAACCCCAACGCTATCCTGTTCGGCAGGGAGAAATAATGATGGTAATTGCGTCGTGCTACCCGGGCTTCAGACCGGCAGCGGTCGCCGCTCTGCTGCTGGCCATGCTGCTCACCGGCTGCGCCGGGAGTTCGGTGACCCCGAACTACTATACCCTGGCGGTGGAAAATACGGCGGTGAAGCCGGTCGAAACCGGAGCGGTGAGTCTCGGTATCTGGCCGGTGGAACTGCCGGACCTGCTGGATCGTGCCGGAATTGTCTCCTGGCAGCCTCAGCTCCGGGTGGATATCTCATCCACCAGTAACTGGGCGGAGGCGCTGGACGAGAATATCACCCGGGTTATCAGCGCCGATATTGGCAGGCGGATGCCGGCTGCTTATCTCTGGAGTTACCCCTGGGACAGTCGCCAGCGGCCTGATTATCAACTGCGCATTCGTCTGCAGAGCCTGGCCGGAGCGCTGGCCGGGCCCGTAGTTCTTGAGGGGCACTGGGTGTTGCGCGGTGGCCCGGATAACCGCCTGCTGGAGCGGGGCCAGGTCCGCTTGCGGCAGACCGTGGAGGGTGACGGGTATGACGGCTATGTGGCGGCGATCAACCGGCTACTGAACCGTTTCAGTGGCGAGCTGACCGCCCGGATCGCTCCTCTGCTGCGCTGATGAGTTATGATCCCGCGGGTTTTATCGCCTCCAGTCGGGTAAGGCGGCCGCTGCTGGTCTGCAGGATCTTGTCCAGATCCTCCTTATAAACCTCGTACCAGGTGCGGGAACCCCTCACCATGTGGGATATTTCGTACATCCCCTGCTGCAGGGTGCGGATAAAATTGCTGTAACTTCTCTCCTGATCCGACAGAATCTTTCGCAGATTGGCGAAATTGTTGATATCCGCTTCGGTCAGTACCTGATCAAGCTTTGCCTGTAGCAGCTGTGACTGGAGTACGAGCTGTTGTGCCTGGCTCTGAGCGGTCTGCAGCTCCCGGACGCTCTCTTCGATGCTGGTGATCCGGGTGACGTTCTGACCCGGACGCTGATCATCGGGTGCCATCATCAGGTACCCCAACCCGGCGAGCTCGACGATGGACAGCACGGCCAGAACGACAATCAGAACCAGACTGAGGGTTCTGCCTTTCTCGAGCTTCGCTATTCTCTGTTCCGGTGTCAGGCTCGGTGTCTCTTCACCGCGATCATCATCCCGTTCTTTATCCGCCATCGGAGTTTGCTCCCGTACCCACTAAACATTTGTTTAAAGTACCTGATACTTACGGCAGGAGTATAGATCCGCGTCAAAGAGTGCAGCTTTAATGACGAAAATTTCAGCAGGAGACCGGGAATTCGGGTAGCAGGCCATTTGCAAGGGCCTGAATCAGCCGCATCGCTTCAATGGGGCTCTGCAACCAGGGTAATTACCCGGACCCGGTTCTGCTCCAGACTGGTAGCCAGGTTGCGGGCCATCAGGGCAATTCGCGGCCCGAACAGCATCTCTGCAGAGAGAGGGGATGTCGGCTTGTCGGACGTCCGTTCTGCTCCCTCGTCGGTTTTATTCCGGGTCTGTTTGTTCTGCTGGTGACGGCGCCAGCTGAGGGCGCTATCGCTGTGATCGGACCAGTGACTGATGCGCCATCCGGTCTGCCGCAGCCAGTCACGCAGCTGCTGTTCCTGAATCAGAAAGCTGTGGTCAGCATCGCTGGCCCAGGGGACGGGGTAGAGGGGCTCGCCGCCGTTGCCCTGTAGAATTTCGTGCAGGATCAGCCGGCCATCGGTGGCCAGCAGTGTTCTGAACCCGGTCAGTGCAGCAGCGGGATCGGGCAGGTTCATCAGGCAGTGCTGACTGATCAGAGCATCGAAGCTGCCGCTCTGAAACGGCAACCGGCCGGCATCCGCCTGTACGAACCGGACCGGCAGCGCTCGGGCCAGGCGGCGGTTCAGGGCTTCAGCCAGCTGGCAGAAGTCTGCGGTGATGTCGACACCAGTGACCTGACAGCCGTAGCGCTCGGCGATCAGCCGGGCGCTGCCGCCCAGGCCACAGCCGATATCCAGCACTCTCAATCCGTTGCTGAGGCCGATGTTGTCCAGCAGGCTAATGGTGGAGCTTCGTCCCCCCAGGTGTAGCTGGTCGATGGGGGCGAACATCTCTGCAGTGGTGGGCTCCGGTATCAGCCGGTCGATTTCCGCCAGCAGGGCTTCAGGGTCCAGAGTGTGACTGTAGTGTCGGTCCAGTGTCTGGTGCAGTTGGCTCATTATCGGTCCTGTGCATAAAAAAGCCGCAGACCCGGCTGCGGCTTTTCAGGTTGTGGCTTACTGGCTGAGGAGTATAGTCCGCTCAGTCCTCCAGACCCAGTTCCTCGACGCTGATTTCCCGCATCCGGAACTTCTGAATCTTACCGGTGACCGTCATCGGGAAGGCATCGGTAAAGCGGATATAACGAGGTACCTTGAAGTGGGAGATCTTACCCTTGCAGTAGGCCTTGACCTCCTCCTCGCTCAGCTCCTCGCCGTCCTTCAGAATTACCCAGGCGATCAGTTCTTCGCCGAACTTCTTATCGGGAACACCGGTGACCTGAACATCGGAGATGGCGGGGTGAGTGTAGAGGAACTCCTCGATCTCGCGGGGGTAGATGTTTTCACCTCCCCGGATAACCATATCTTTATTGCGGCCGACAATGGCTACGTAGCCGTCATCATCCATAGTGGCGAGATCACCGGTGTGCATCCAGCCGGCGCTGTCGATCGCGCTGCTGGTGGCTTCTTCATTATTCCAGTAGCCCAGCATAACGCTGTAACCCCGGGTGCAGAGTTCGCCGATTTCGCCACGGGGTACCACCTGACCATCCGGGCTGATGATCTTGGTTTCCAGGTGTGGCTGGGTACGACCAACGGTGCTGACTCGCTTGTCGATGGGGTCTTCGGCACCGGTCTGGGTACTGACCGGGCTGGTCTCAGTCATGCCGTAGGCGATCTGAACCTCCGACATATGCATCTTTTCGATCACCTGCTTCATCACTTCGATGGGGCAGGTGGCACCGGCCATAATACCGGTGCGCAGAGTGCTGAGGTCATATTTGTCGAAATCAGGGTGTTCCAGCTGGGCGATAAACATGGTGGGAACGCCGTAGAGCGCCGTGGCCCGCTCCTCCGCTACCGTCTTCAGTACCACGCCCGGCTCAAAGGCTTCATCCGGATAGATCATGGTGGCGCCGTGGCTGACACAGCCCAGATTGCCCATGACCATACCGAAACAGTGGTACAGAGGGACCGGAATGACCAGTCGGTCCTTTTCGGTAAAACGCTGGCTTTCGGCAACAAAATAGCCATTGTTAAGAATGTTGTGGTGGCTGAGGGCGGCCCCCTTGGGGAATCCGGTGGTGCCACTGGTGTACTGGATGTTGATCGGGTCGTCGAACTCAAGACCGCGCTGACGCTGAGCCAGTTGTTCGTCCGAGACATCGCTGGCCCGTTCCAGCATAGCACTCCAGCTCATCATACCGTCGCGGGGGGTGTCAGACAGGGTGATTACCGCATGCAGGTTGGGCAGTTTTTCCGCCTTCAGCTGACCGGGAGGGCAGCTGGCCAGTTCCGGTGCCAGGTCATAGAGCATCTGGCTGTAGTTGGAACTCTTGAAACTGTCGGCGGCGATGATAAAGGAGCACTCCGACTGATTCAGGGCGTATTCCAGTTCGTGCAGACGGTAAGCCGGATTGATATTTACCAGAATCGCACCGACCTTGGCGGTGGCGAACTGAGTGACACACCACTCGGCATTATTGGGCGACCAGATTCCGATGCGATCACCCTTCTCGATGCCCAGCGCCAGCAGCGCCCTGGCACAGTCATCAACTCGTGCCTGCAGCTCTTTATAGGTCCAGCGAATATTCTGGTGGCGGACGATCAGCGCCTCATTGTCGGGATAGCGCGCAGCTGTCTGATCAAACAGATCGCCGATGGTGATGCCCAGCAGGGGCTTTTCACTGATTCCGCTGGTATAGCTCTTGAGTGTTGAAGTCATGCTCGTGCCTTTCTGTATACCTGTTATTGTTATAAAGCCAATCTTTTCGGGGCTGTCAGTTCCGGTCGCCGGCGGGCGGACGGTACTGACCGTGATATTCGGGGTTGGGTTGCATGTCACTGGCGCTGGCAACCCGGTTGGTCATATTGTAGAAGCCGGTGATACTGGCGATATCCCAGATATCGCGGTCGGAGAATCCGACGCTTCGCAGCACCTCCCGATCCTGCTCTTCAATCCGGTCCGGGGTTTCGGTCAGTTTAGCGGCAAAATCCAGCATCGCCCGGTGCCGTGAACTCAGATCCGCGGCCCGGTAATTCATCACCAGCAGCTCACCCAGAGCCGGATCTTCGGAATACTGACGTACCGCTGCGCCGTGGGCGACGAGGCAGTAAAAGCAATGGTTGATGGAGGATACGACGACGGCGATCATCTCACGCTCCAGGGGCGAGAGGTCGGAGTCGCCAAACATCAGTTCGTTATAAAAACGGGAGAATACGTTCAGCTGTTCAGGACGATGACTGTATGCGGCCAGTACGTTCGGTACCATGCCGAGCTTCTCTTCACAGACTGAGAAGTACTTGCCAGTCTCTTCCGGCAGCTCGTCACGCTCAGGTATGTCGAGATCCAGCGCTGTAATATGGTCGGGCTGGGACATGGCTCAAACTCCTTGCATGCGTCAGTTAACAGCATAAACAATGAGCCTCCTGATCCGGGAAAGCGATCGCCGGATCCTGGCTGCGTTCCTGCCGCCAGAGAGCCTCTATTGCAGGGTGGGGATTGTTGTTATTAAAACCCCCGCATGTTGTAGCAGAGCTTAAAGTCGGTTTACCTTTACGTAAAGTTACGAATTGTAACAGTGGATTAAAATCTGCCCACCGGTCGCTGGTCAGCCGGCCGTTTCTTCGATCGCTTCCAGCGCCTGACGACAGCGCTGCTCGGCGGTTTCCAGCTCCAGTTTAACTACCGCGATATCTTTGATCTGCTGTTCCAGGGCTGCATTCTTGTCCCTGATGATATTCAGCATCCGTTGCAACTGAGCGGCGCTGTTCATCGGACTGGCGTCATACAGATCGAACAGTTCACGGATTTCAGCCAGTGAAAACCCGAGCCGTTTTCCGCGCAGAATCAGCATCAGCCGGACCCTGTCCCGCTTCGAGTAGATGCGGGTCTGACCACGACGGGTGGGATGCACAAGCCCCTGATCCTCATAAAAGCGAATACTGCGGGTGGTGATCTCAAACTCTTTGGCGAGACTGCTGATTGAGTAGGTTTTTTCGGTCATGGGTCGCTTTCTGGGGCCTTTTCGGGGAGTTCAGGGAATTTTTGCAGGATACCAGACTCTAGCCTGATATCCGGGTTCGGTAAACAACCAGTTTCAACGTCATCTGCAACCAGTCCGGGATCGGCGATCCGATGGCATGCCCATGGTGGGCGTTGTCCGGCCGGCTGCGGAGGTGAATGGTGTGTTGAGGTTGAACTTGTTATAACGTTTACGTTAACGTAAATTAAATTGACCTGCCAGATCGCTGGACATTCTGCCGCTACTGGTCAATACCTGGTACTGCTGGCCAACCAGTCGGTCCGCCAGCGGACCACCGTTTTAATTATCGATACCGGATATTAATCATGACTGACAATGCCATTGTAATTGTTTCTGCAGCGCGAACTCCCATGGGGGGGCTGCAGGGCGCTTTTGCCGATGTGCGGGCACCGGAACTCGGTGCCGCCGCGATCCGATCCGTACTGGAGCGCGCCGGACTGGCCGCTGACCAGGTGGATGAGGTTATTATGGGTTGCGTTCTGCCGGCCGGGCAGGGCCAGGCCCCGGCCAGGCAGGCTTCGCTGGCGGCCGGTATCCCGGTCAGCGCCGGTTGCACCACCATCAACAAAATGTGTGGCTCCGGTATGAAAGCGGTCATGCAGGCCCATGATCAGCTGAAAGCCGGCAGCGCCGACGTAATGGTGGCCGGAGGCATGGAGAGCATGAGCCAGTCACCCTATCTGCTGCCGAAAGCCCGTGCCGGCATGCGCATGGGGCACGGCCAGGTGATTGATTCTATGTTCTTTGACGGCCTGGAGGATGCCTACGAGGGCGGACTCATGGGCAGCTATGCCCAGCAGACGGCTGATCAGTTCGAGGTCAGCCGGGAGGCGATGGACGATTTCGCTATCGGCTCGCTGGAAAAAGCGCTGGCAGCCATTGAGAGCGGCGGCTTTGTGGAAGAAATAGCTCCGGTAACTGTTAAGTCCCGCCGTGGCGAGACGATTGTCGACACCGATGAGCAGCCCGGCAACGCCCGTATCGATAAGATTCGCGGTCTGCGCCCGGCGTTTAAGAAGGACGGCACCGTCACTGCCGCCAATTCCAGTTCCATCTCCGATGGCGGTTCGGCGCTGCTGCTGATGACGGAGCAGGAAGCGAGAAAACATGAACTGCAGCCACTGGCCCGGATCGTCGCCCACTCCACCCATGCACAGAAGCCCGCGGAGTTTACCATCGCTCCGATCGGCGCGGTACAGAAGGTGCTGGACAAGGCGGGCTGGTCGAAAGAGGACGTCGATCTCTACGAAATCAATGAGGCTTTTGCCGTTGTTTCGATGCTGGCCATCAGCGAACTGGGTCTGGAAGCCGATAAGGTGAATGTTCACGGTGGCGCCTGTGCGCTCGGTCATCCCATCGGTTCTTCAGGTTCACGGATTCTGGTAACCCTGATCTATGCGTTGAAACAACGGGGTCTCAGCAAGGGGGTCGCGTCCCTGTGCATCGGCGGTGGTGAGGCTACTGCCGTGGCGCTGGAGCTGCTCTGATCTGTGTGTTCGGAGGGCCGGTTGCGGCTCTCCGAAACAGTCCTTCAGACTGGCACCTGGCAACAATATTGTACAGGTGTCTACTTTCCTTTTGCCCGGCTTCGGGGCGCGGCGGGCCAGGAGCCGAGGCGCATCTTGCGATACTGGCTGGGTGACAGTCCCATTACTTTCTTAAATATGCGCGAGAAGTAATAGGCATCATCGTAGCCGACATCGTAGCTTATCTGATTAATGCTCTTGTTGCTGACATCCAGCAGCTGGCAGGCATGTTCGATTTTCAGGTTGATAAAGTGGCTGATGGCAGTGGTTCCGGTCAGCTCTTTATATTTCTTGGCGAAATGGTATTTGGACAGGCTGCAGCTGGCCGCCAGGGTTTCCAGATCCAGCTGCTCGTGGACCCTCTCCTGCATCATGCTGTGAATTTTCTCCAGATCGAACTGGCCGGAGTGGCTTCGGCGGTTCTGTTCCCGCGGGCGTAGCAGGGCAACAAAACTGAGAATCTGGCGCAGCTGATTGGCGGCGTGAATAAAGGACTTGAGCTGGTATCCGGTCTGCCGGATCTGCAGCAGGTTTTCAAAATCGCTGATCAGTTTCGGTTGCTGACCCACGGCAATCAGCGGCGCTTCCCGATCGATATTCAGGTTGTCGATAAAGGTCTGCCCCAGCGGTCCTTCGAAATGGACCCAGTAGATACTCCAGGGATCGTCGTCATCGGCCCGGTATTCGTGGGCGACACCTCGGGGCAGAATCACCAGATCGCCGGCTCTGACTGTCAGTCGGCGCTCAGTGTTCTGTTCATTCCGAAGTTGCAGATTGCCGATTCCACCGGTGCAGTAGATCAGCAGGAAATCGTCATGCACCAGCCGTTTCATGTGGTGGCCGGTGGCCTCTACATAGTGCCCGGCGCCAAACAGATAGAGGTCCCGGGTGAGCAGGTGGCGGCGCTGATGCTCCACCAGTGAACGGGGGACAACAAACCGGCAGCTGCTGGCGGGCAGTGGCCAGCTGGATGGAGTGCTCATACTCGGGCTCTCAGTGGAAAAACGGAACACGCAGCTGAGGGCAGCTCCGCAAATATCCTGCAACTAAGGTCTAAAAATAACAATATAGTCCAGTATTAAGGCAATTTAATCAATCCCGAGTAGCCGGTCGCTGTGCTTAAATCTTAATCAGACAGGCGGTATCAGAGTCTGCCCGGTCACTGTCACACTGACCGATGACCGACTGCCACAGGCAGAGAGACTACAACAACAATCGTCGCTTCCGGCGGCCAGTAAGCAGTTTCCGGGTTGACCGGAGCTGTCAGCAGAATCCGAGGTGAAAGCATGACCCAGCAAATTCCACTGTTTATCGAAGGTGCTTTTGTACAGAGCGAATCCGATAAGCTGATCCCTGTAACCAATCCCGCCACCCAGGAAGTGATCGCTCAGGTACCCTGTACCACCGACGCGGAAATGGAGCGTGCCATCGCCAGCGCTAAGGCGACCTTCGAGACCTGGAAAGAGACTCCGGTGTCCGACCGTGCCCGGCTGATGCTGCGTTACCAGGCCCTGCTGAAGGAGCATCATGACGAAATCGCCACCATTCTCAGTGAGGAGACCGGTAAAACCTTTGAAGATGCCAAAGGGGACGTCTGGCGCGGTATCGAGGTGGTCGAGCATGCCTGCAACATTCCCAGTCTGGTGATGGGCGAGACCGTCGAAAACGTGGCTCGCAAGATCGACAGCTACAGCTACACTCAGCCGCTGGGTGTCTGTGTCGGTATTACTCCCTTCAACTTCCCGGCGATGATTCCGCTGTGGATGTTCCCGCTGGCCATCGCCTGCGGCAACACCTTTATTCTCAAGCCCTCCGAACAGGATCCGAAGACACCGACCCGGCTGGCCGAGCTGTTTGTCGAAGCGGGTGCGCCGGAAGGTGTGCTGCAGGTGGTTCACGGTAGCAAAGAACAGGTGGACAAGCTGCTGACTCACCCTGACACCCAGGCCATCTCTTTTGTTGGTTCCGTTGCCGTTGGTGAGCATATCTACCGTACCGGCACCGACCATATGAAGCGTGTCCAGGCCTTTGCCGGCGCCAAGAACCACATGGTGATCATGCCCGACGCCCAGAAGAACCAGGTGATCAACAACATCGTCGGTGCCTCCGTCGGTGCTGCCGGTCAGCGCTGTATGGCGATTTCGGTAGCCGTATTCGTCGGTGAAACCCGCGAGTGGATTCCGGAAGTGCGCGATGCTCTGGCGAAGGTTCGCCCGGGTAAGTGGGATGATCCTGAAGCCGGTTATGGCCCGCTGATCAGCCCTCAGGCCAAGCAGCGTGTACTGAGCTATATCCAGGCCGGTAAGGACCAGGGCGCCGACTGTATTCTCGACGGCACCGAGTGTGTGGTTGATGGCTGTCCGGACGGCAACTGGGTTGGTCCGACCATGTTCCGTGGCGTGTCCACCGATATGTCCATCTACACTGACGAGATCTTCGGCCCGGTGCTGATTGCGGTGGAAGTGGATACCATCGAAGAAGCGATCGCCATGATCAACGAAAATCCTTACGGTAACGGTACCTCTATCTTTACCGCCTCCGGTGCTGCAGCGCGTAAGTACCAGCATGAGATCAAGGTCGGTCAGGTAGGGATTAACGTGCCCATTCCTGTGCCGCTGCCCTTCTTCTCCTTTACCGGCTGGAGAAAGTCTTTCTACGGTGATCAGCATGCCTATGGTAAGCAGGCGGTGAAGTTCTACACCGAGACCAAGACGGTTACCGCCCGCTGGTTCGAGGATGACATCCACAGTGGTCCGAACATGAGTATTCATCTCAAGTAAGACCGATGACCGGCGGGGGCGGGCCCCCGCCGGTTTTTTTTCAGGGAACTGTGAAAAGTTCTCAGCCCGGTGGGGCGATGGCTATTTCCTTCAGTCCACGGGATCTGTGCTTTTCAGAGCTTCTTTACCGGAAATTGGGTGGATTTTTCTGAGTGTTAAGTTTACGTTTTCGTAAAGGTATATCTGTATCAGAGATGACGCCAGAACAGACAGACGAGTGAGCTTATGGATTTTAATCTGACCGAAGATCAGCAGGCTTTTGCCGATGCTGCCCGTGCCTTTTCCGAGCAGGAGCTGGCACCAAATGCTGCCGAATGGGATGCGCAGCAGATTTTTCCCAAGGAGGTAATTCGCAAGGCCGGCGAACTGGGCTTCTGCGGCATGTACACTCCGGAGGCAGCCGGAGGAATGGGGCTGTCACGGCTCGACGCCAGCATTATCTTTGAGCAACTGGCCATGGGCTGTACCTCCACCACCGCCTTTATCACCATCCACAACATGGCAACCTGGATGATCGGCGAATTCGGTAATCAGCAGACTATTGAACGCTGGTGTCCGGGTCTGGTAATGGGGGAGCAGCTGGCCTCCTACTGCCTGACAGAACCCAATGCCGGCTCAGACGCGGCCTCACTGAAAACTTCCGCTAAACGTGATGGTGACGAGTATCTGCTCAACGGTAGCAAGATCTTTATCTCCGGCGCCGGCGACACCGACGTGCTGGTGGTGATGGCACGCACCGGCGGTGAAGGAGCCAGCGGTATCTCCGCTTTTGCCGTCGACGCCACCCTTGAGGGCATCAGCTACGGTCGTAAAGAGGACAAAATGGGCTGGAACAGCCAGCCGACCCGGATGATCACCTTTGACGATGTGCGGGTACCCGCCAGTGCCATGCTGGGCAGTGAGGGGGATGGCTTTAAGATCGCCATGAAAGGGCTGGATGGAGGGCGTATTAATATCGCCACCTGTTCGGTCGGTACCGCTCAGCAGGCCCTCAACAGTGCCGCGGCTTATATGCAGGAGCGCAAACAGTTCGGCAGGCAGCTGGCTCAGTTCCAGGGACTACAGTTCAAGCTGGCCGATATGGCCACCGAACTGGTTGCCGCCCGACAGATGATAAGGCTGGCGGCCTTTAAGCTGGATAACCTGGACAGCGACCGTACCACCTATTGCGCCATGGCCAAACGTTTCGCTACCGATGTCGGCTATCAGGTCTGTGATGCCGCGCTGCAGATCTACGGCGGCAACGGCTATATCAAAGAGTACCCGATGGAGCGGCATCTGCGTGACACCCGAGTCCATCAGATTCTGGAAGGTACCAACGAAATCATGCGGGTCATTATTGCCCGTCGTCTGCTGATTGATGGCGCCACCGAGCTGCTATAACGCCCGAATAAGGAACAGGAGAGAACAACCATGACTGTGCAATCCACAAGTGACAAGCTGCTGGTCGAAAAGCAGGGCCACGTTGCCGTCGTTACCATGAACAATCCGCCGGCCAACACCTGGACCGAAGAGAGCCTGAAGGCGCTGAAACAACTGGTGCTGGATCTCAACGAAGACCGGGAGATCTATAGTCTGGTGCTGACCGGACAGGGCGAGAAATTTTTCTCTGCCGGCGCCGATCTCAATCTGTTTGCCGATGGCGATATGGGCGTTGCCCGCAATATGTCCCGTTATTTCGGTGAAGCGTTCGAAACTCTGAGTCGTTTTCGTGGCGTCTCCATCGCGGCGATCAACGGCTTTTCCATGGGCGGCGGACTGGAAGTGGCACTGGCTTGTGATATCCGGGTTGCCGAAGAGCAGGCGCTGATGGCGCTGCCGGAAGCGAAGGTCGGTCTGTTGCCCTGCGCCGGCGGTACTCAGAACCTGTCCTGGCTGGTAGGCGAGGGCTGGGCCAAGCGAATGATTCTGGTGGGTGAGCGGGTCGACGCCGCCAAAGCGCTGGAAATCGGTCTGGTAGAAGAGGTCGTCGTTAGGGGCGCTGCGCTGGATAAAGCCCTGGAGATGGCGCAGAAGGTGGCCGATCAGAGCCCGACTGCGGTGGCTGCCTGTAAAGAGCTGATTCAGATGGGTCGCAGCGGTCCGATCACCGCGGCCCTGTCGCCGGAGCGGGAGCTGTTTGCCGATCTGTTCCACACCGAAGATCAGAAAGAGGGTGTACAGGCGTTTCTGGAGAAGCGCCGGCCGGAGTGGAAGAACCGCTGATCCTATTGATGAATCGGTGCTGCGGATGGTGGCACCGTACCGATTTTTCAGAATACTGCAGGAATGCATATGAGCCCGATTATTTTTACTGAACACCTGGCCGGCGACGGCAGGAAGATCATTCAGGCGACGCTGAATTCCGAAAAGAGCCTGAACGCTCTGACCCTGGAGATGATCGAAATTCTGCTGCCAAAAATGCAGGAGTGGGAGGCGGACGATTCAATCGCCTGTGTTGTGCTGGACGGAGCCGGAGATAAGGCGTTCTGTGCCGGCGGCGATATTCGCAACCTCTATATGGGCATGATCGGCGAAGGGGAAGAGGGTTTCTGTGAGAAATTCTTTACCGAAGAGTACCAGCTTGATTACGCCATTCACCGTTTCAGCAAACCGCTGATCTGCTGGGGCAACGGCATCGTGATGGGCGGCGGCCTGGGACTGATGTCCGGTGCCAATTACCGGGTGGTGACCGAGAGCTCCCGTATTGCTATGCCGGAAGTCAGCATCGGTCTCTACCCCGACGTCGGTGGCACCTGGTTCCTTAACAGGATGCCGGGGCGGGTCGGTCTGTTCCTGGGCCTGACGGCCAGTGCCATGAACGCGGCCGATGCCCGTTATGTCGGGCTGGGTGATCGCTTTATCACTCATGACAAAAAATCGCTGATGATCGAAATGCTGCGCGGCACCGACTGGGGAACCGGTCTGGAAGCGCTTCATCATGGCGTCAATACCACACTTCGGACTCTCGAACAGGAGTCGATCGATGTGCTGCCTGAGTCCAATGTGCTTAAGCACTTTGATCAGATCGGCGCTCTGATGGATCACTATGAGCTGGGCGATATTGTTGATGCGATTCTGAAGCTGGAGACCGATGATCGCTGGTTGCAGAAAGCGCAGGGGGCGGTAAAGGGCGGCAGTCCGGCGGCGATGGCGATTATTTTCCGCCAGCTCCGTGAAGGCCGCCATATGTCACTGAAAGAGGTGTTTATTTCAGAGCTGAATCTGTCGGTGAACTGTACCCGTGCCGGTGAACTGGCCGAAGGCATCCGTGCTTTGCTGATCGATAAGGACGGAAAGCCGGACTGGCGTTTCAAATCGCTGCAGGAGGTTGATCACAGCTGGGTTGACGGCCTGTTTGTCAGTCCCTGGCCGGGAGAGCAGCCGCTGGCGGACATGTAAAAGGCTGTCAGCGGCGCAGTCCGTTGTTTGTCGAAGGTTTATGCAGGAAGCGCCTGAGCGCTTCGGATTTACAGAAGCTCAGAATAACAAGGGTAACTACCATGGCAAAAATAGCGTTTGTTGGTTTAGGCAATATGGGTGGTCCGATGGCCGCCAACCTGGTGAAGGCCGGCCATGACGTATCGGTTTTCGATCTTTCCGCTGCCGCTGTCGAGCACGCTACCGATGCCGGCGCGCACTCCGCGGAATCCGCTACCGCAGCCGTTGACGGAGCAGAATTTCTGATCACCATGCTGCCGGCCGGTATGCATGTGAAGTCGGTGCTGCTGACCGGGGACGGGCTGCTGGATAAGGTCTCCGGAGACTGTCTGGTGATCGACAGCAGTACTATTGATTCCGGTACTGCTCAGCAGGTGGGGAAAGAGGCGGAAGCGCGTGGTATTCAGTTCCTCGATGCACCGGTTTCCGGCGGTGTCGGTGGTGCCGTGGCCGGCACCCTGGCATTCATGGTCGGTGGCAGCGATGCCGCTTTTGAAAAGGCGAAGCCGATCCTCGACTGCATGGGTAAGAACATTTTCCATGCCGGTGGCAGCGGTGCCGGTCAGGTGGCCAAAGCCTGTAACAACATGTTGCTGTCGGTACTGATGGCCGGTACGGCAGAAGCGCTGAATATGGGGGTCAACAACGGCCTGGACCCGAAAGTGCTGTCGGACATCATGTCTAAGAGTTCCGGCAACAACTGGGCACTGCAGGTCTATAACCCGGTGCCGGGAGTCATGGAAGGGGTGCCGGCCTCCAACGATTATCAGGGCGGTTTTATGGTCGATCTGATGTGCAAGGACCTGGGGCTGGCCATGGATAACAGTCAGGCCAGTCGTTCACCTGTTCCGATGGGATCAGCGGCGCGCGGCCTGTTCAATCTGCATCAGGCCAAAGGCAACGGTGGGCTGGATTTCTCCAGCATCTTCCGGCTCTACAACAGCAAACAGTGATCGGTCAGCTGAGGCCGGACAGCAAAGCTGCCCGGTCCGCTTTCCTGGTTTCTGACAACATATTCTGACGTTTACGTAAGCAGCGAAGCCGGACGGTCACATCTCGTGCTGGCCGTCGGTTTCTCCGCTCTGCCCCGGCGCTTTTTATCGCACCTGTGAGCGGATAAAGCGATTCGGATCAGAGTGGTCAGCGCATAACAAGAACAAGAGGAGAGAATCATGGGATATCAGCAGGAATACCAGCAGTCCCTTCAGGATAAAGAAGCTTTCTGGGCAGAGCAGGCCGATCAGCTCGCCTGGTATAAAAAACCGACGCAGATACTCAGCGATGCCGACTACGGCACTCACCGCTGGTTTGCCGACGGCGAACTGAACTCCTGCTATCTGGCGGTGGACCATCAGGTGGAATCCGGTCGCGGTGATCAGGTGGCGCTTTATTATGATTCTCCGGCCACCGGCAGCAAGAAAGCGATTACCTATAACCAGTTGCTGGAAGACGTTCGCCAGTTCGCCGGTGTCCTGAAAGCGCAGGGTATCGGCAAGGGTGATCGGGTGGTGATCTATATGCCGATGGTGCCTGAAGCGGCGGTGGCGATGCTGGCCTGTGCTCGACTCGGTGCCGTGCATTCGGTGGTCTTTGGCGGTTTTGCGCCCAACGAGCTGGCGATCCGCATTAATGATGCCGAGCCGAAACTGGTGATCACCGCTTCCTGCGGTATCGAATTCGATAAGGTGATCGAATACAAACCGCTGGTCGATCAGGCCTTTGAGCTGGCGGCCCATAAGCCCTCGGCCTGCATCGTCCTGCAGCGGCCGATGGCCCGAGCCGAGCTGCAGGCCGGCCGCGATCTGGACTGGCACGAAGCCCACGACGGTGTTGAGCCGGCGGACTGTGTACCGGTACTCTCCACCGATCCGCTCTATATTCTCTATACCTCCGGTACCACCGGAATGCCGAAAGGTATCGTCCGCGATAATGGCAGCCATGCTGTGGCGCTGATGTATGCGCTGCGCAATGTCTACGGTATGAACGCCGGTGACGTCTGGTGGGGCGCCTCGGATATCGGCTGGGTGGTCGGCCACTCCTTTATTGTCTACGGCCCGCTGATGGGAGGGTGCAGTGCGATCTTCTACGAGGGCAAGCCGGTACGCAGTCCCGATGCCGGAGCCTTCTGGCGAGTTATCTCCGAGTACGGCGTTAACTCTATGTTTGCGGCTCCCACCGCCTTCCGCGCCATTCGCAAGGAAGATCCGGAAGGGGCGCTGAGCAAAGATTATGACCTCTCCAGTCTGCGCTGGCTGTTTGTGGCTGGCGAAAAACTGGATTCATCGACCTACAGCTGGCTGAAGGAGCTGTTGCAGGTACCGGTAATCGATCACTGGTGGCAGACCGAAACCGGCTGGCCGATGACTGCGCCGCTGATGGGCGTCGAGCCGGTGGAGACCCGGCTGGGCTCGACCTGCGTACCGGTACCGGGCTTCGATATTCAGGTGGTAGACAGCGAAGGTAACGAGCTGAAAGCGGGCGAGCACGGCAATATCGTCGCCCGACTGCCGATGCCGCCGGGAGTGGCTCAGACCATCTGGAACAACCCGGAGCGTTTTAAGCAGTCCTATCTGACGGCATTCCCCGGCTACTATCACACCGGCGACGGCGGCTTTAAGGACGAAGACGGCTACGTCTATATCACCGGCCGTACTGATGATGTGATCAACGTTTCCGGCCATCGCCTCAGTACCGGGGAGATGGAGGAGGTGATCGCCAAAAATCCTCATGTGGCGGAATGTGCGGTCATCGCCGTGGCCGATTCCCTGAAGGGGCATGTGCCGGTGGGGCTGGTGGTTTTGAAGGAAGGGGCCGAGATCGAAGAGGCTGCGCTGGAGCAGGACCTGGTGACGCTGGTGCGTTCTGAGGTCGGGGCTGTCGCCTGTTTCCGCAAGGCGGTCGTGGTACAGAGGTTGCCGAAAACCCGCTCCGGAAAGATTCTGCGAAATATCCTCCGCAAGATTGCTGATAACGAGGAGTACAACATGCCCTCCACTATCGATGATGTCAGCATCCTGCCGGAGATTACCGAGACTCTGTCCGGTGCCGGCGTCGGTGCTGGTCAGTCCTGAGGGGGCGGGTTCCCGTATCAAATAACAAGTTGCAGAGAACGAAGAATGGAAGTACGGAAAAACGTGTTTGCCGTTACCGGCGGCGGTCAGGGGCTGGGGCGGGCAATGGCTCTGGATCTGGCTGCCGACGGAGCCAGGCTGGCGCTGATTGACCTGAATGCAGAGCGTCTGGCAGAAACCCGGGCCCTCTGTGAAGAGGCCGGGGGCGAAGCCCGCTGCTATGTCTGCGACATAACCGATGAAGGCGCGGTAGAAGCGGTCTTCAGGCAGCTTCACAGTGATTTCGGTGAGCTCAACGGCTTGATCAATAACGCCGGCCTGATGCGGGACGGCATGCTGATCAAGGTGAAGGACGGAGAGCTGGTTGGCAAGATGTCTCAGCAGCAGTGGCAGTCGGTGATCGATGTTAATCTGACCGGAACCTTTCTCTGTGGTCGGGAGGCGGCGGCCATTATGGCCACTCAGCCATCAACCCGGGACAAGGGTGGGGTGATCATCAATATCTCCAGTGTTTCCCGGGCCGGCAATATGGGCCAGACCAACTATTCCTCCACCAAAGCCGGGGTGGCCACCATGGTGGTCAGCTGGGCCGGTGAACTGGCGCGCTTTGGCATTCGGGTCGGCGGTATTGCTCCGGGAGTCATTGCCACCGATATGACCGCCCAGATGAAGCCTGAAGCGATTGATCGGATGCTGCAGTCGGTGCCACTACGCCGTCTCGGCACCCAGCAGGAACTGGCGCACAGCGCCCGCTATATCATCGAGAACGACTTCTTTACCGGTCGTATTATCGAGATGGATGGCGGTCTGCGGATCTGATTTATCTGCCCGCTTTAATAATGAATCTGGCTGAACGGCGTCGCATTGCGGCGCCGTTTTTTTATCGGTACAGGCTGTAGGCGGAGGGGCGCTATTCCTCGGTCAGGGCCGTTGTCTGTCTGAAATGGCTGCCTGAGACCGGGCGAAGCAGGACAAAAGCGGATCAGAACAGGGCGTTCAGGCTTCGCAACGAAGAGGGCGTCAACCCATTTTCCAGGCCGTTATGGCCTGATCCGATCGGGATGCCCGAGACTTTTTTATCAGGCATACCCGCCACCCCATCCTCAGGTTATAATGGCCGGATCGACTGAGGAAAAGGGTTATCATGAACGTCAGAGAATACATGGAACGGCTGGGCCAGCAGGCCCGGGGAGCCGCCAGCAGTCTGGCCAAAGCCAATACCGGTACCAAGAATACCGCTCTGCTGGCTATGGCCGCAGCCATCAACGCCTCTCGCGATGCGCTGATGGAGGCTAATCGTAAAGATCTGGACAATGGCCGTGAGCGCGGCTTGGACGCCGCCATGCTGGACCGTCTGGAGCTTACTCCGGAGCGGATCGATGGCATGATTGAAGGGTTGAAGCAGGTTTCCTCACTGCCGGACCCGGTCGGTGGTATCACCGATATGAACTATATGCCTTCCGGTATCCAGGTCGGGCGCATGCGTGTACCTCTCGGTGTTATCGGCATTATCTATGAGTCCCGTCCCAATGTGACCTGCGAGGCGGCCAGCCTCTGCCTGAAGTCGGGCAACGCTACCATTCTGCGAGGGGGTTCCGAGGCGATTCATTCCAACCAGGCGATTGCCGAGTGCATCCGTGCCGGTCTGGCTGAGGCCGGGCTGCCGGAGTCCGCCGTGCAGGTGGTTGAGACCACCGACCGGGAAGCGGTGGGTGAACTGATCACCATGCCGCAGTATGTGGATGTTATCGTTCCCCGCGGTGGCAAGGGGCTGATCGAACGGGTCAGCCGCGATGCCCGGGTGACGGTGATCAAGCACTTGGATGGAATCTGTCACGTCTATCTCGACAAAGATGCCGACCCTGAGAAGGCGCTGGCCATTGCCCTCAATGCCAAGACTCACCGATACGGCACCTGCAACACCATGGAGACGCTGCTGGTTCACGCCGATGTGGCTGCGGAACTGCTGCCGTCGCTGGCAGCGGCCTATGCCGCGAAAGAGGTGGAACTGCGGGGCTGTGATAAGACCCGTGCGGTGCTGACTGATGTTGTTGCTGCCAGTGAGGCGGACTGGAGCACTGAATATCTGGCTCCGATCCTGTCCATTAAGGTGGTTGAGTCGATGGACGAGGCGATCGCTCATATTAATCGCTACGGATCTCACCACACCGATTCGATTATCACCGAAAACTACAGCAGTGGTCGCAGCTTCCTGACCGAAGTGGACTCCAGTTCCGTCATGATCAACGCCTCAACCCGCTTTGCCGATGGCTTCGAATACGGGCTGGGCGCCGAGATCGGTATCTCCACCGACAAGATCCACGCTCGTGGGCCGGTGGGGCTGGAAGGACTGACGTCCCAGAAGTATGTGGTGCTGGGTGACGGCCATATTCGTCAGTAATCGCCGGATGACGCTTTTCAGGGAGCAGCCCGTTAATGGCTGATGCTGTCGCCTTTATGGGAGGGACCTTTGATCCCATCCACAATGGCCATCTACGCACTGCTCTGGAAATCCGTCAGCTGCTCGGGCTGAATCAGGTTCGCCTGATCCCCTGCCATCTGCCGGTCCATCGCGAACAACCGGGTTGCAGTTGCGAAGCTCGGTTAAGAATGGTGGAGCTGGCGGTGGCGGACGAGCCCGGAATTGTCGTGGATGATCGGGAGATCCGCAGTCCGGAACCCTCCTGGAGCATCACTACCCTGATCTCGTTGCGTGATGAGCTGGGGCCGGAGACCAGCATCAGCATGGTGATGGGCATGGATTCCTTCCTGACCCTGCCGAGCTGGCACCGCTGGCAGGAATTTCTCGATTACGCCCATATTCTGGTGGTGCAGCGTCCGGGCTGGGAATTCGTGCCGGACCGGCAGATGGAAGACTGGCTGCAGCATCACCGGGCGAGAGGTGCCGAACAGCTGCACGGGGCCGCGGCCGGTAGGGTGCTGCTGCACCGACTGACACCGCTGGGCATTTCGGCGACTCAGGTGCGCGAATTAATCCGAACTAATCAGTCACCCCGTTATCTTATTCCTGACCGGGTATGGGACTATATCCGTGAGCAGGGTCTTTATATCTGCAAAAACTGAGGTTGTATGCAAACTGAAAAGCTGATCAGGCTGGTAGAAACCGCACTGGAAGATCTGAAAGCCCGGGACATCGTCCTGCTGGATGTGCGTGGCAAGTGCAGTGTTACTGATTACATGATCGTAGCCAGCGGCTCCTCTAATCGTCACGTCAAAGCGGTTGCCGACAACGTGCTGATGGAAGCTAAAAAAGCCGGGGTGACGCCGCTGGGAGTTGAAGGGCTGGAGTCTGCCGAGTGGGCGCTGGTGGATCTGGGTGATGTAGTGGTCCATGTGATGCAGCCGCAGGCCCGGGAGCTCTACGATCTGGAACGTCTCTGGGGGGCTGATGTCCTGGAAGAAGCCTGAAGTGCTGAAGCCGGCAGTCTGAGATGCGCATCAAACTGATAACCGTGGGCACAAAAATGCCCGCCTGGGTGGAGCAGGGTTACGCCGAGTACGCCAAACGTCTGCCCAGGGAACTGAGTCTTGAGCTGCTGGAACTGGGGCTCGGACATCGGGGTAAGGGCGCCGATCTGGCCAGAGCCATTCGGAAAGAGGGCGACCAGATGCTGGCGGCGATTCCGCCGGCAGACCGGGTCATCGCCCTTGATGTGAAAGGCAGCAACTGGTCTACCGAAAAACTGGCCGGGCGTTTATCTGACTGGCAGATGGAAGGCGTTGACATCAGTCTGCTGGTCGGTGGTCCCGATGGCCTCGATGGCCGCTGCCTGGCTCGTGCCGACGCTCGCTGGTCGCTGTCAGCGCTGACTCTGCCGCACCCGCTGGTTCGGGTGGTTCTGGCCGAGCAGATCTACCGGGCCTGGACCATTCTCCAGGGACATCCGTATCATAAATAGCAGCCAATGAGAAACAGCCAGGCACTTAAAGATCATCTCAGGGAGCGGCGGACCTTTACCAGTCGGACGTTGCTGGCCTTCGTTGTGGTTGTGCTGATGATGCTGGGGCTGGTGGGGCGGATGTTCTACCTGCAGGTCATCCAGCACGACACCTATCGCGCCAAGTCGGATCAGAATCGGGTGCAGCTGCAACCGGTGCCGCCGACCCGGGGGCTGATCTATGATCGTAACGGCGTACTGCTGGCCGATAACCGGCCCAGCCACAACCTGACGCTGATAAAGGAGCAGGTCAAAGACCTTGACGGCACCATTGCCCGGCTGGCGGAACTGCTTCCCATCAATGATCAGGACATCCGGCGTTTTAAGCGTCGGTTGAATCAGCGGCGGCGACCTTACCAGTCTGTGCCGCTGAAATTCAAACTTGATGACGAGCAGGTGGCCCGGGTCGCGGTTAACTTCCATCGTCTGCCGGGAGTACGGGTGGAGGCCGAGCTGATCCGGTATTACCCCTACGGCGGCTCGCTGGTGCATGCGCTGGGTTATGTCGGTCGAATTAACGATAAAGAACTGAAGCGTATCGATGAGCAGAATTACAGCGGCACTCACCATATCGGCAAGCTGGGGGTGGAAAAGTTTTATGAAGAACAGCTGCACGGTACGGTGGGACTGCAGAAAGTAGAAACCAACGCTCGCGGCCGGGTGCTGCGGGTGCTGGAGCGGCAGGACCCGGTGCCGGGCAGGGATCTTCAGCTCTATCTTGATCTTAAACTGCAGCAGGTGGCGGAGGAGGCTCTCGGTGGTCGCAAGGGAGCGGTGGTGGCGATGGACCCGCAAACCGGTGGCATTCTGGCGCTGGTCAGTACGCCGGGCTATGACCCGAACCTGTTTGTGACCGGAATCAGCGGCAGGGACTATCGGGCTCTGCAGAACTCCGAAGATCTTCCTCTGTTTAACCGGGCCATTCGTGGCCGTTATCCGCCGGCCTCCACCGTGAAACCGATTATTGGCCTGGCGGCCGTGGATTCCGGCATTATTAAACTGGGTTACACCATGTTTGATCCCGGCTACTACCAGATCACCAAAGGGGGGCGTAAGTACCGGGACTGGAAAAAATGGGGGCACGGCAAGGTCGATCTGGAAAAGGCGATTACCGAGTCCGTTGACACCTATTTCTATGACGTGGGCCATCGGATGGGTATTGATCCGATGTCCGATTATCTTGGCCGCTTCGGTTTTGGCCGGGTGACCAGCGTCGACCTGCCGGAAGCGCACGGGGCGATTCTGCCCTCCCGGGAGTGGAAAAAGCGGGTTCGAAATCGTCCCTGGTATACCGGCGATTCGCTCAATCTCAGTATCGGCCAGGGCTTTATGGTGACGACGCCGATTCAGCTGGCCACGGCTGCCATGACCCTGGCCAATCGCGGTAAATGGGTGGCTCCGAGAATGCTCAGGTCGGTGGTCGGGGATGAGCAGTACGTGCTGGAGGTACCTCCGCTGAAGCAACTGGATGATGTCCGGCTGACCCGCGACGGTTACTGGGATTATGTGATTCGATCGATGGAAAACGTCGTTCATGCCCGTAACGGTACCGCCCGAAAGATCGGTGAAGGACTGAGTTACCGGATCGCCGGTAAGACCGGTACCGCCCAGGTGCTGGGTATCAAGCAGGACGAAGAATACGACGCTGAAAAGATCGCCGAAAAACATCGGGACCACGGCCTGTTTATCGGTTTTGCGCCGGCGGAAGCACCACGTATCGCGCTGGCGGTAGTGGTGGAGAATGGCGGCGGTGGCAGCAGCGCTGCCGCTCCGGTGGCACGTAAGGTATTTGACGCTTTTCTGCTGGATGATCAGCCGGGCCCGGCACTGGCCGAAGGCAACAGCCAGGGAGACTCCCGTTGAACCATCATGATTTTCAGCGCAGCATGCCCGATGCCCATGACCATCTCAGCCGGGGACGCAGCTGGTGGGCCTATACCCATCTCGACAGCATTCTGTTGCTGCTGTTGCTGTTGCTGACCGGCTACGGCCTGTTTGTGTTTTACAGTGCCTCGGGACAGAGTGGTGCGGCGCTGCAGAAGCAGCTGATCCGTTATGGCGTGGCCTTCGGCGTGATGTTTGCCGTGGCCTGGCTCAACCCCCGTCACTTCCGACGCTGGGCCCCCTGGCTGTTTGTTGCCGGGGTCGGCCTGCTGGTCGGGGTGTTGCTGTTCGGCGTCGGAGCCAAAGGGGCCCAGCGCTGGATTGCGCTGCCCGGGTTGCCCCGCTTTCAGCCTTCCGAAATTATGAAGCTGATTGTACCGATGACGCTGGCCTGGTTCTTCGCCGAAAAACCATTACCGCCCAGTCTTAAGAATATCTTCGTAGTGATGGTGCTGATCGCCATTCCTGTGCTGTTGATTGCTAAACAGCCGGACCTGGGCACCTCGCTGCTGATCGCTTCATCCGGAATTTTTGTGCTGCTGCTGTCCGGTATCGCCTGGCGATACGTGCTGGCGGCCGGAGCGCTGGCCGGCGCCTGCGGACCGCTGCTGTGGATGGGCATGCGGGACTACCAGCGTCAGCGGGTGCTGACTTTTCTTGACCCGGAAAGTGATCCGCTGGGATCGGGCTGGAATATCATTCAGGCCAAGACGGCGATCGGATCCGGTGGCCTGGACGGTAAAGGCTGGCTCAACGGCACTCAGTCACAGCTGGATTTTCTGCCGGAAAGTCACACCGACTTTATTATTGCCGTGCTGGCCGAGGAGCTGGGGCTGGTGGGGGTGCTGTTGTTGCTGGCCATCTACCTGTGCATTATCGCCCGCGGGCTCTATATCGCCACCCGGGCCCAGGATACTTTCGGACGCCTGCTCGCCGGCAGTCTGACCCTGACGTTCTTTGTTTATGTGTTCGTTAACATCGGTATGGTGAGTGGTATACTGCCGGTGGTTGGCGTTCCGCTCCCGCTGGTCAGCTTCGGAGGAACCTCGGTGGTAACTCTGCTGGCGGGATTCGGGATCATTATGTCCATTCATACTCATCGGACCATGGTAACCCGCTAGCCGCGGGAACTGATCACTACTCAGTGCTACATCTGTCAAGGAGAGCGATTAATGCAGCAACACCGCTCCGGCCCGAAACTTAAATGCGCAGCTCTGATTCTTGCCCTGAGCGGCGCGCTGACGACAACATCCCTGCAGAGTGCCGAAACAACCGGTTATCTCGATAACGGTAAGGCAAAGGCTTTTATCGATGAGATGTCCGGCAAGGGCTTTGAACTCGGCTATCTGCAACAACTGATCGGCGAAGCCCGCCGCCAGGAGTCGATCCTCAAGGCGATCTCGAGGCCGGCGGAAAAGCGCCTGAACTGGGGCGAGTATCGTAAGATCTTTCTCGGTCGCAAACGTGTCGACCAGGGGGTGGCGTTCTGGAAAAAGCATACCGCGACCCTGCAGCGGGCCAGCGAGAAATTTGGCGTCGCACCGGAGATTATCGTTGCCATCATTGGTGTCGAAACCCGCTATGGTCGTCATGCCGGCAGCTATCGGGTACTGGACGCACTGGCCACTCTTTCCTTTGACTATCCTCCCCGCAGCAAATTCTTCACCGGCCAGCTGAAGGAGTTTCTGTACCTGCTGCGGGAGGAGAAACTACCGGCCATGAAGCTGAAGGGGTCCTATGCCGGAGCCATGGGATACGGTCAGTTTATTCCCAGCAGCTATCGTGCCTATGCGGTGGATTTTGATGGCGATGGCCAGCGGGATATTCTCAGTAACCCGGTCGATGCCATCGGCAGTGTGGCCAATTACTTCCGTCAGCACGGCTGGAAAACGGGCGAAGACGTGACACTTCCGGCCAGTGTGGCCGTGGATACCGCGGAGAGTACCTTCAGCACCTCACTTAAACCGAAGCTGACCCTGGCTGACTGGAAGGCAGCGGGCATCAGCCCGCAGCGTAATTTTGCCGGTTCGGAAAAAGAGCTTGCCACCGCCATGAAGCTGCGTATTGATGATCGGGAGGAGCACTGGCTGGGACTGCATAATTTTTATGTGATCACCCGCTATAACCACAGCCGCCTCTATGCGATGGCGGTCTACCAGTTGAGCCGGGAAATTCTGGCCAGACATAGCGGCACTAGCGGATGAGCCGGGCCGCGACCCTGGTTCGGCTGATGGTGGCCGGTCTGATGCTGGCTTTGCTGAGCGGCTGCTTCGGTTCAGGCAACCGCTCCGACAGTCGCTACAGTATCCGGCAGGACCGCGGGCCCGACAGTCAGGTGGATCTGTCTTCGGTACCGGATGCTGTTCCCCGTGCCGAGCCCAGAAGCCGGGGTGGCAATAAGAGTCCCTATCGGGTCTGGGGTAAGCAGTACTATGTGATGAGTACCGCCAGCGGTTATAGCAAAGAGGGGATCGCTTCCTGGTACGGTAAGAAGTTTCACGGCCACAAAACCTCTAACGGCGAAATCTACGACATGTACGGAATGTCGGCTGCCCACAAAGCGCTGCCGCTGCCCACCTATGTCAGAGTCACCAACCTGGCTAACCAGCGTTCGGTGGTCGTCCGGGTCAACGATCGGGGGCCTTTTCATGGCTCACGGCTGATCGATCTTTCCTATGCGGCTGCCTACCGGCTGGATATGCTGAAGAAAGGGACTGCCCGGGTGCGGGTCGAGGCCATTGTGCCGGGCGATAAGCCGGTTACCGAACTGGTCAGACAGAGTTCAGCACCGGCTCCTGTGCCGCAGGTTCCGGTCACTGCGACGATACCGGTGGCGCGGCAGTATGTGCAGGTCGGGGCTTACTCCAGCTGGGCTGCGGCGCAGACCGTCAAAACCCGGCTGGAGGCGCTGGTCAGCGATCTTTCGGTACTGATTCGCAAGCGGGAAGGAACTAAAGTGCTTTATCGCGTTCAGATGGGACCGGTGCTCAGTGCTGCTGCGCTGGATGAGTTGCTGCCGGTTCTCCGTTCGGCTGGTTTTCCGGACCCACGTGTGGTGGACTTGCCCTGATCCATTCGCTACAGTAATCCCCCTATTTTTTCCGGCTTCTGATTGATCGACAAATGAAGAAATTAGCTACTGTTCTCTGGTCTTTTCTGATTGTTTCTCTGTGCAGCACCGAGTTGCTGGCGGCACCCGTACTGATTCCTGCGCCACCTAAGCTGGCGGCGACGGCGTATCTGCTGATGGATGCCGATACCGGTAAGATCCTGGTGGCGCGTAAGGAGAATGAGCAGATCCCGCCGGCCAGTCTTACCAAGATGATGACCAGCTATATCTCAGCCTATGAAATTGGCAAAGGCAATATCGGTAAAGATGATCTGGTGCTGATCAGCGAAAAAGCCTGGCGTACACCGGGATCTCGGATGTTTGTGCGGGAGGGGACCCAGGTCAAACTCTCTGACCTGATGAAGGGCATTATTATTCAGTCCGGTAACGATGCCAGTGTGGCGATGGCTGAACATGTCGCCGGCAGTGAAGATGCCTTTGCCGACCTGATGAACCAGCACGCTCAGCTGCTGGGCATGAAAAACAGCCATTTTATGAACGCCACCGGCCTGCCGGCGGAGAACCATTACACCTCCGCCTATGATCTGGCACAGCTGGCCCGGGCGATTATTCAGGATTATCCGGATCATTACGACACCTATTCCGAGAAGTACTTTACCTACAACAAAATCAGACAACCCAATCGTAACAAGCTGCTGTGGCGGGATAAGAGCGTTGACGGCCTGAAAACCGGCCACACAAACGCGGCGGGTTACTGTCTGGTTGCTTCGGCGCAGCGTAACAACATGCGGCTGATCTCCGTAGTGATGGGGACCCGCAGTGAAGAGGCACGGGCTCAGGAGAGTCAGAAGCTGCTCGCCTACGGTTTCCGTTATTACGAGACCCTGGAACTCTATAAAGCCGGTGAAGTCCTTAACCAGGCTAAGCTCTGGGCCGGAACCCGGGATCAGATCAGTCTTGGAACGGTTGAGCCGGTTGCCATCACCATTCCCCGTGGCCAGAGCAAGGCTCTGTCGGTGTCGCTGGACCTGGATAAAACCATCACTGCACCGGTGGCCCGTGGCGCCAGCTACGGTTCCATCAATATTTCACTGAACGGTGAAACCCTGCTGGAGAGTCCCGTTGTCGCCATGGAGGATGTTGAGCCGGCCGGACTGTTCAAGCGCATCTGGCACAGTATTGTGCTGTTTTTCCTGGGACTGATCGGCTGAGTCTGAGCGGGCGGGCCCCAGAGGCCGCTTTTGCCTGAATCAGGTTTATCCACCACACTGAAAGCGAGCGGTCGCCGCTGGGCTTTTCCTCCGGTGGTGGCCAGCGTTAGCAGAGAGCTGAACCCATGGACGATATAGTCTACCTCAACGGTGAGTTTCTGGAGGCCGCCGATGCCCGGGTCTCGGTCTACGATCGCGGCTTTCTGTTTGCCGACAGTCTCTACGAGGTTGTCCCGTTTTATCAGGGCGTCGGCTTTCGGCTGAATGAGCACCTTCAGCGGCTGCACCATGGCCTCAGAGCTATCGGTATTGAGCTGGATCTGGATCTTGCCAGCCTCAGCGAGGAAGTGGTCAGGCGCAATGGGGGCGGTAACCAGGCGGTCTATATCCAGGTTACCCGCGGTACCGACAGTTGCCGGCGCCATGTGGCCCGCGATCCGCTGGCACCGACGGTGGTACTGTTCAGCTATCCGATCGAAATAGCACTGTCCGGAAATCTCAACGAGCTTGATGGTATCCGGGTCATTACCACTGAAGATCTGCGCTGGAGCCGCTGTGCCATCAAAACCACGGCGCTGCTTGGCAATATTCTGGCGTTGCAGAAGGCGCTGGACGCCGGCGCTCAGGAAGCGTTGCTGGTGCGCGAAGGTTTTCTCACCGAAGGATCCTCCAGCAATCTGTTTATCATCCGGGACAACTGTATCAGTACTCCGGCACGAAGTGACTTCATCCTGGGCGGCACCACGCGGGATCTGCTGCTGGAACTGGCGGCGGCCAACGAGATTGCCTGGCAGGAGCGGGCCATTCCAGAATCCGATCTGGCCGATGCCGAAGAGGTCTGGATCAGCAGCTCCACCCGAGGCGTACTGCCGGTGATAGCGGTTAATGACCGGCCGGTGGCCGATGGTCGGCCCGGACCGCTCTGGCAGCGTATGGCTGAGCTGTACCAGAGTTTTGAAGCCCGGGTGTTTAACGGCTGACCGAGCGTTATCCTGCCGCAGATCCGCCGGTATCCAAGGGCCGGCAGCGGCCCGAACAATCGAAGACTGAGATATGAGCGAACAACAACCACCGAAGATTGAATTTCCCTGTCCTGATTATCCGATCAAGGTTATTGGTCGTGACGAACCCGGTTTTCGGGACCTGGTCGTCGAGATCATGCAGAAACATGTCGCGGATTTTGATCCAGCGACCGTCGGCGAGCAACCCAGCAGTAAGGGAAGCTTCCTTTCGGTCCGGGTCAGAATAACGGCCACCGGACCGGGTCAGCTGAAAGCAATCCACCAGGATCTGATGGCCAGCGGCCGGGTTAAGATGGTTATCTGATGGATTCTCTGATCATCAGGCAGCTGGGGGTACAGCCCTACGAACCGATCCTGAAGGCGATGCAGCAGTTCACCGATGAACGTGATGCCGAGACTGCCGATGAACTCTGGGTACTGCAGCACCAGCCGGTTTTTACTCAGGGTCAGGCGGGTAAGGCTGAGCATCTGCTGGCACCGGGGGATATACCGGTGGTACAGGTCGATCGCGGGGGCCAGGTAACCTATCACGGACCCGGCCAGCTGATCATTTATCTGCTGCTGAACCTGAAACGTCGGAAGATCGGTGTTCGCAATCTGGTGACGCTGATGGAGGAAGCGGTGGTGGCGGTGATGGAGAGCTACGACATCGAAGCCTATCCGAAACCGGACGCGCCCGGGGTCTACGTGGAAGGGGCCAAGCTGGCATCGCTGGGACTGCGGGTACGCCGTGGCTGCAGCTTCCACGGTCTGGCGCTGAATGTGGACATGGATCTGAAGCCTTTCCAGCGCATCAACCCCTGCGGTTATCCCGGACTCGATATGGTTCAGGTCCGTGATCTGGCGGCCGACGCTGATATTGAGGAGGTCAGCCGCCGCCTGGTGGAGTACTTGACCAGGGGATTAGGTTATAATTCCGCCATCGAAAAGCAGCAGTTGGACTAACCATGCCGGACCAGTCAGATCAGACGCAGAACAGTACTCAGCCAGCCCCGAAAAAACGTGCGGAGCAGGGCGTCAAACTCAGAGGCGCCGAAAAGGTCGCTCGTATCCCGATTAAGGTCATTCCCACCGAGAAAGAGGATCTGCCGACTAAGCCCTCCTGGCTGAAAGTCCGGCTGGGATCTTCACCGAAGGTCAATCGGATCAAGCAGCAGTTACGTAAGCATAAGCTGGCGTCGGTCTGCGAAGAGGCCAGCTGTCCGAACCTGGGCGAGTGCTTCAGCCACGGTACGGCCACCTTTATGATCATGGGGGATATCTGTACCCGTCGCTGTCCGTTCTGTGATGTGGCCCATGGCCGCCCCAATCCGCTGGAGAGCAGGGAACCCATGGAACTGGCCGAGGCCATCGCCGACATGGGGCTTAAATATGTGGTCATTACTTCCGTGGATCGTGATGACCTGCGGGACGGTGGTGCCGGGCATTTTGCCAGCTGCGTCAGTGAAACTCGCGCCCGCTGTGAAAAAATCGAGGTGGAAACCCTGGTACCGGATTTCCGTGGCCGTATGGATATCGCCATTGATGCGCTGGCGGTTTCACCGCCCGATGTCTTTAACCACAACCTGGAATCGGTACCTCGCCTGTACAAAAAAATTCGTCCCGGGTCTGATTATGAGTGGTCGCTGCGGTTGCTGAAGAAATTCAAGCAGCGCTGCCCGGATGTGACCACCAAGTCAGGACTGATGGTGGGGCTCGGCGAGAGCAATGAAGAGATCGTCGAGGTGATGAAAGATCTGCGGGCTCACGATGTGGATATGATCACCATTGGTCAGTACCTGCAACCCAGCCGTGATCATCTGGCCGTAGACCGTTTCGTCCATCCCGATGAGTTTGACGAGTTTGCTCGCATAGCCGATGAGCTGGGCTTTAAACATGTGGCCAGCGGGCCGCTGGTTCGCTCCTCCTACCACGCTGATAAGCAGGCACATGGCGAAAAAGTGAAGTAGCCGGTAGATCTGATCTGCGGTAGCGGCAGTCGTCCACTCAGATCGCCTGGCCGATAGTTCCGTTCAGGTTCCCCGAACGGGTCACACTAAAAAGGCGCCTGAACCCGGCGCCTTTTTTACGGTTGTTGTGACCAGCACCTTATCGAGTCAGTCGTTCCAGTCTGACTCTCCGGTGCCGATTGAGCCATTGTTGTTTTCATCCCAGCGTTTCAGCCCGGTCGAAGTTATTTCCAGGTAACCGTCGCCGTCCTGGACGGTACCCGCGATGGGGGTTGCCCTGAGGGTATAGTTGCTGGCAGTCAGTACCGGAATGCTGAGGTTGTAAAATTTATCGTTCGAATCTATTGGCGCCTGAGAAGGGTAAACTGTCCCGACAACGGCGCCGGTATAGCTGTTGTTATCGGCCCGGTAGCGTTCCATGGCCGTGACAAACCCCATCAGTGCGCCCTGAGCATCGACACGTCTGTTGCTGATGATGTGTTCTGAATAACTGGGGTAAGCGACAGCGACGATGATCGCCATGATTGCCACGGCGATCATCAGTTCCAGCAGAGTTACTCCTCTGCTGAACGTCAGTGGCTTAGAGGCCCTCCTGATCTGCACTATTTATTCTCCTCGATCCAGTAGGTGCGTACAGAGAGTTCGCCGAGATCAATATCCTCTGGTGGAGTTGTCTGTCCGATATGGAGCTGGCTGCCATTCTCTCCACTCAGGACCGTCAGTCCACCGGCAATACCGGGAGTGATGATCAGTTGCGCTCTGTCCACCTTGGTTTTCTGGCCATCGCCGGAGAGCTCCAGCATGGGCACGGCAGTAGGCAGTTTCACATCGTAAACGCGATTAGTGCCCTGAGTCGCTACGCAGGAACCGCTCTGAGCCGGTGTTGGTTCATAGGTTGCAAAAATTACCTGACCATTGATGATCAGATTCTTGGAAAGTACCTTTTCTCCGCTCCCTTCGAGACGGATATACCAGCCGTCCTTCTTGATAGTACTGGAGTAATCCAGCGCATTCTTAGCCACCTCCATCAGATTAATACCGTCAACAACAGTTCCTTCGGAATAGAGATTGTCGGTGGCATCGTAAAGATCACTTTCCGTATAGGACGGATAGCTGGAGGGCTTGTTGAGGTCGGGCATCTTGATCAGATACTGACGGTCCTGGATAACCGTATTCAACGGATGAGCGCGATACCCGGAACCGATCGCCAGGGCCAGATAACGGCTGTCATTTCCTGATGAGGTGCCATCGTCCTGGGCAATGGACAGGCTGGGTGGATAGTAGAAGCGGCGATTATCCGCTGCTGCGGTGCCCGCCAGGTTGGCAATTGCCGCTCCGGATACCAGCCCGGCGACCGAGGTCGCGTCATTATCGATATCAAAGCGCCAGATCTGACCACCCATATCACCGACATAGAGCTGGTCGACATAGCCGTTCAGGTTCATATCCACCATCCGCATATCGGAGGGGATGCTGTATTTCATATCGCTCAGGACCAGATCATGGTTGTTGTTGTCTCCGGCTGACCAGATCAGCGCTCCGGTGCCGGCATCGACCATAAAGATGGCATTTCCCATGCTGTCGACTGTCCGCACGGAAACATCGTCCTGAGCCGGGTCATAGCCACCGCCGAAAATCAGTACCTCTTTAGCGACATCATTAATCTTAACTCTTGTCTTAATCGGTGTGGACCAGGTCTGACCTAGTTCCGCAAAGTCACCGCTACCACCGGTGATTTTCCATTTCAGCTTTGGATTAGCGCGATCAGTCACATCCAGGGCGTAGTAATTTCGACCACCACGGCGCATACCAGCATAGATATAAGCGAAATCCCCCGAAGTTGTCGGACTTATCACGCCATCCTTGTCATGGTCCTTTGTCCAGGTGATGATGCTGCCGTCGATGCCGTAAGGGTGGGCTACCTCTTCCGTTGACTTATTCGAAAACAGGCTGTCAAAACTCGGCAGTAATTCCTTCGGCACGTAGGCGAACTGTTCTATCCCGGTGCTGGTATCGATCGCATGAATGAATCCCTCATTGGTACCCACGAAAATGGAACTATCTTCCGATCCGGTGTTTTTGTTGTAAGTAATGATTTTGGGCTGGCTGTGAAGGACGTCGCCCATCTGATTTCGTTTGGCGCCCGTACTGGTCAGTCCTCGCGCCCATTGAATAACATCTTCCCGGTAGGCATCGGATTGTGCTTCGGTACCCAGCAGTTCCTTGGTAATCAGAGTATTGTCTTCATGCAGTTTGTTATCGTCGACATTGAGGCTGATATTGGGAAGTGTACCTGATACATCGGTGAACAATTTACGGACTGTCGGTAACCGGTGTGCCGCGCCACCGTAACTGACTTCGGAGCCATCCGGTTGCTGGTCCCCTTCATCGACGCCGCTGTCACCATCGGCACTATCGGTGTCGGTCCAGAAACTCTGCGTATTACTGGCGAAGTAACCGGAACTGGGATCAACGGCCAGGATCGGATTGGAGCTGTTGTCATAGATACGACCGTAGCTGTTCAGTTTATAGCGCTTGAGGTTCCCCGCCCACTGTACCGTCTCGCCGGGCTTGAATACGGTGAAGTAAACATCGTCACGGTGTGCGAAGCGACTGAAGTGGCTTGCCGTCACCGCGGCCTTGGCAAAGGAGCTGTTCTCTTTGCGGATCGATTTAATAATGGTGTTGAAAGCACTGGTCAGCTCGACGGCAGAATTGGCTTCATAGAAACCGCCGCCTCCGTGAACGGATGCCAGGTCCCTCAGCCACTGATCGGAAAAATTAAAACCGATGGTATGAGTTTTTACCCGGTTGCTGCTGGTCTGAGTACCCTTCTGATCGACGTTCTTCAGAAAACTGACGATTTCCGGGCCACAGGCCGAAGAACCGGAGTTGATACAGGAGGTATCGCCGGTCAGGGCTTTTACCTTGGAAGCGGAGGTGTTAACGCTGGCATAACCATCGGTTAACAGGACAATATGATTGGTCTGGCAACTCTCTTTAATCGGCGACTTGTACATTGCTGAGCCGGTAATCGCTTCATTGGCACAATTGATCGAACTGAGGTTGTCGGAGCTGCATCCGGTGGGCTGAGACAGCGAACCGCCGGTGTAGGAGTCAGGGTGGGAGACGCGGGTCTTCGCCTGACTGCTGTCATCGCCGGAGCCCCTGGTTTTACCGTAATCGACGGCTGCGCCGCGATAGTAAAGAGCGGCTTCGTAGAGACTGTCGACGATTGGGGTGCCGCTCTTATGATCCAGTTCGTTAACAATAGTGATCATTTCGTTGCGAACGGTGTTGGTGGTCTCCGGCACTGTAGCCGGGCTGGCATAATACACCAGTCTGGGAGCGAGACTGCTGCCGTCGTAGGATTCGACAGTTCGTTTCCCGCTGCCGGTAATAACCAGCGACAGGCTGTTGCCGGGTTGCCAGCCGCTGCGTGCTACAACCTCATTGATCAGCGAGGCGATATTGGGGCTGCGCTTCAGCTCGTGCTCGGTGCTCCACTGTTCGGTGATGGCCCAGCTGACACTGGCTGAACCGGTCGTCCGACCGCTGATGTTACCGCTGGTCGTGGTAAAGGTTCCGGAGTTGTCTGCCGCTTCGGCCTTAATGGTCAACGTGGTGCTTTCCGTGGGATCGGTTTCATCCACAGCCAGCTCCAGATAGGCGGTTGCCAGGGTTGTGTTCTTATTCAGTTGTACGTTATTGAAGCGGATGCCAATGGTCTGGTCGCCACCGTCGTTGATCAGCTCCAGATCGCTGCTGTCGAGATACATGGAGCTGTCGCTCTTCTCCTCGGCGTCGTCAGAACTCTGATTTACACGGACACTGTACTCCTGATTAACGCATCCGTTCGGATTGCTGTCGGGATCGAAACTGATATTCAGGGTTGCCGCCTGACTGGGAGCATTCTCGTAGCTCTTAGCTATCCGCAACCCGCTGCCGCTGACAATAATATTCATGGCGTTACCGCCACACCAGCCACTGCGGTTTACAATTTCCTGAACGATACTGGTCAGGTCCGGGGAGGTGTATTGAGTGCCGTCACTCCAGGCCGGCATTGCGTTCCAGCCTGTGGACGCTGTTGTGGTAGTCCTGCCGCTGATATCGTTGGCTGCCGCTGTAAAAGCGCTGGCCTGATCAGCATCTTCACCGTGGAATACCAGAGAGGTGCTGCCACTATCGCTGTTGTCGGCGGTAAAGTTAATAGTTGCCGCACTGATGGTGGCCCCCTGGGGGATAAACAGGCTCTCAAAGCGCAGACCGACAGTATGGTTGCCGGAGCTGGAGGATCCTGAAGAGTAAGAAACTTCAAGCAGCGGGGCATTGCTGCTTTCGCCGTTATAGGACTCAACCCAGCGTACGCCGCTGCCGCTGACCTCCTCCAGAATAAACACCATGGCGTTATTAGCCGACCAGCCGCCCCGGTTGACGACCTCCTGTACAACACTGGCTAGGTTGGGGGTTGTCAGGTCATTATTGACTGCCGGGTTGCTGGTAATGTTCCAGGTGGAGCTTGCACTGGTTTTGGTGCGATTGGAGATATTGTTGTCGCTGCTGCTGAAGCTGGAGGGGTCGTCGGCGTCTTCGGCGGATATACGAATCCCGACAGGATTGGAGGAGGCAGAGCGCTCTTCGTCGATCTCAAAAGTGATCCGGGCGTCGGTTATGGTGGCACCTGTCGGTATATTTACGCTGCTAAAACGTAGCCCTACGGTCTGGACACCACCGTCACGCATCAGCTCAAGGTCGGTACTGCTGCGATACATCTCGCCATCGCTGAACTCTTCGGCATCGTCATTGCCGCTGCTGACTCTGGAACTCACAGAACCGGATACGGCCGAGGTGGTTACCGTGACCATATTCAATGAGGATTCGCCGAGGGTGACGGTACCGTCAGCTGATTCCTCAGCATCACCGGCGCCGGTGGATATTGACGATGAGAGATTGCCGGTAAGCACCGTCTGCTGACTCTCGCTGACGATTTCCTGGTCGATATCAGTAACGGGATAGAGGATCGGGCCACCGGGATTGGTAAAACGCATGAGCCCGACGTTGACGTCCTGAGCATTATTCAGAATATTGGTCAGGGCTTCTTTCATCCGAGCCAGCCGGGTCTGTCCGGTGCCGTCGGTACTGGTCATGGAGCCGGAGGTGTCCAGTACAAAGAGTACGTTGGGCTTCACACTGATGTTGGTCGACGTACCGCCAAAGTAGATCTCGGTGTCCTCTGCCCAGGCGGGTGTGCAGATCATGAGTGACGCCAGAAAGCTCCATACGCAGACTTTCAGTTGTTTGTGCTGATTATCCATATCGAACCCCACTAAGATTAGTTACTGCAACCGGTCTCATCAGTGCTGACGACGGTGCTTCGTCGATTGAAGCCCTGGCGAATTCGGGTGGTGTTGTTCATGTCCGCCATCTGGCCGATACCGATCGCCTCGAAGCGATAGGTCAGTTCTTCGCCGATCTCGCCATTAATCGTGTGTGACAGACTTCTGAACTGAACCTCTGCGGTTGCGGTAACCCCGGAGGTCGTCGTTGTTACGGTGCTGGTGCCGGACAGGCAGTTCTCGTCATCGATTGCCGTCATCATCATGTTCAGGTCCTCCACGGCAATTCCCACACCGCTTTCAGCGGCCTGGAAAGTCCGGTTGTAGGTCTGTGCGTTGGTGGCCGCCTTCTCTTCAAAAGAAGAGGTGGAGACCGAGCTGATGGCGATCATTGAAACCACCAGTACCACCAGCATACAGACCACCAGTACCATCCCCTGCTGTCCCTGACGGACGTTTCTGACGTTACCTCTGCGTGTGATCAATCCAGATTCCTCAGATATACGGTGCTGCTGAATGCGCGCCGCAGATAACGATCTACCGGATGTGTTGCTTCTGCGCCCGAAGTTCCGGCTGGCTGAACATTCGTGCCCGCCAGCGGGTAGGTGGCATTGTCGTCGGCAGACAGCAGCAGATCTGAGCCGGCGACCAGCAACGAAATTCTGACGGCAATAACTTCGTCAAAGTCGAGACTGGCATCGTCAGCAGGAACAAAACGGACATTGCCGCTGCTCAGACGTTGACCGTAGGTAACCTGCAGCTGTTCAATACCTTCAATTAACTCTTCCTCATTGCTGGCCACCGCATCGTACTGGTGAAGCGCAAACAGTGAGCCCCCCGTCTCTTTATCTCTGCCGGTATCTTTGACGTAGTAAGCCAGCGAATTAGTGGTTCCTGTGGCATCGACAAAGTTAACAAAAATGATGTCGGTACCGGCCGGGACGTCTGCGATGGCATCGATGGCATCCGTGCGGTTGGCCACCAGCCAGCCCGTGTGTCCGGACTCGAAGCCTTCAATGCCGTTACTGAGGGGGTTATCGCCGCCATCGTCGCCCTGAGAACCGGCCATTCTCAGGTTGCGGCCAAGAATTTCGATTGCCAGCCGGCCGCTTTCCTGGATTCTGGCGAAATTCCGGGCAACCCGGTCATTGGCATTGCTACCGATGAAAATCTCAAATACCCCGAGCATCAGCAAGGTACTGATGGCCAGTGCAACCATCAGTTCTATCAGTGATATACCCCGTTGTCCGTGCTGCCGCATCCCTTTACTCCGATAACGTCAGGTCCAGCGTAAAACTCTTGGTGGTGTTTGCTTTGTTACCGCTGCCACCAAAACTCCAGTCCAGTTCTGTCCAGCTCACCTGTACATTGAAAGTGGCGCCACTGGCCGTAACCGTACCCGCTCCGCCTGGAAGCACGGCCTGGTAATTACCCCCGTCGTTGCCGATGCTGGTGACATCGATAAAGTTTTCCACCCATTCCCTTATGTCCTGGCTGGCCAGGTTTGTTCCGCTGCAGCCCGCAGTGGCTGTGATGCAACCAGGGGAGGCGGGTACGGCCATCGACGCCGTATCCATGCTGTAAACTGCACCGGAGGTCAGCGCAAAATCTTTATTTACCCGAATACGATCGGCGATGTCCCAGGCCAGAGTACTGGCCTGGGAGCGGTAGTAGGCACTGCGATTGTTCTGCAGTCCGGTCAGCTGCAATGCCGTGGCACCCAGCAGAACACTGGCCAGCAGTACCAGACTGATCAGCACCTCCAGCATGCTGAATCCCTGCTGCAATCGAGCTCTGTCTGAACTATCAGTTAGGGGCATGTCAGATTACTGCCTCCGCCATCGTGATCATTAAGGGTAACGTCGTTGTCTTCATCCACTGCCAGCCTGGATGCGCCGGCAATCGTCAGGATCACCCCTTTTGCCTCCGTTGCGCCGCGGTCATCACAGAGTGTAAAAGTTCCGGAGGTAGCAGCACCACTGGTCTGCATAAAGCCGTTTGAGCCAAACAGAACCTGGCCGGCAGTAGTGAAGTTGAACCCGGATGTCCTCAGGGTGTTGCCACCATCGAGAGATTCCTGATAACGCAGGATCTCATCGCTGCCATCCACCACGGCGTTGCCGCTGTTGTTGGCGTCGGTGAAGATGATCCAGCCATTTTCCCAGTTGTTGGTATTGCAGGTGGCTGAATCGCTGCTGGCACAAATTGTCACAATCAGCCCCCGGTTCGTTGCTTCGCTACGAGCGATATGCAGGCTGCCGATCAGGTTGTTGATCTGAGAGGACAGCCGGTTGTCCTTGATAAACTGTTCGAAACTGGGAGCCACAATTCCCCCTAAGATGGCGACCATTACTACGGTGACCAGCAGTTCAATCAGTGTAAAACCGTGTTGCCTGTACATCGTTCTATACATTCATCAGACTCAGTTGCCCCGGACAATACTGTAAATCCTGGAGGCTGTTATAGCGTTGATCTGGCGCAGTATATCCAAAGCGGTAAATTGCGCTGAATCAACAAAAGTAGTGTTTGCCGACCGGGTGATCTGTCAAATATGGGGCTGTAGTGCGTCGGTGGCGACCTGTCTCAGCGTCGCTACAGAGGGAAACTGGTCTGTCGACGATCCGCTGCCAGCGCCAGGGTGATGTCGGTGAGCAGCAGCCAGGGGGCTTTATGGCCGGCTCCCTTGATGGCCTGATCCGCTTCACCGCAGGACTGCAGCAGGGCGCCGAGGGAGTGCAGGGAGTGGCGGCGAAGGGCCTGGCCGATCAGCTTTTTGCGTTTGCCCCAGATGCGGTGCTTTTTCAGCTGCGGCTCGGATGGCGGGCCGCCGCCGGTCTCGTGGCACAGGCTTGTCAGTGTTCTCAGGTCCCGGCTCAGAGCCCAGAGAACCAGGCTCGGTTCCATCCCTTCGGCCTGCAGACCCTGGACGATCTTCATGCAGCGACCGGCATCGCCTTTCAGGGCGGTGTCGGTCAGGGTAAAGAGATCATAGCGCGAACTGTCTGCCACACTGGCGATGATTTCCTCTTCGTCGATCCGTTGTCCGGCATAGAGCAGGCTGAGTTTCTCGATCTCCTGGATGGCGGCCAGCAGGTTTCCTTCGACCCGTTCCGCCAGCAGCCGGGCGGCTTCTGCCGTGGCGTCCATACCGGCCTGACGAAAACGGTTTCCGATCCAGCCGGGGAGGCGCTCGATCTCTATCGGCCAGAACGCCAGAGTGGCGCCGGCATTGTCGATCCCTTTGAACCATTTGCTCTTCTGGGCGCTGCTGTCCAGCTTCGGACAGAAGATTATCAGCAGAGTTTCCGGGGATGGGGAGCGGAGATAGAGCTCCAGCATTTCCGAACCCTTAGGGCCCGGCTTGCCGTTGGGGATATGCAGCTCAATCAGCTGCTTTTCGGAAAACAGCGACAGGCTGTTGGCTCGTTCCAGCAGGCTCTCCCACTGGAAACCGGCATCGGCGTGCAGCACTTCCCGCTCGTTAAAGCCGGATGCGCGTGCCGCCTGGCGCAGCTTGTCGCTGGCTTCCTGTACCAGCAGCGGCTCATCTCCACTGAGCAGGTAGACCGGTAACAGCTGGCCGGACTGCTGTTTCAGATGGCTGTCGAGTTGTTCGGGGTTCAGCTTCAAACGGCCCAGCTCCTGACTGTCAGCCGCCCCTTGCGGCCAGTCCCAGGTATCGACGAACCAGCTGGCGAGCCAGATCATCCCTCATCTCGCGACGCAGCAGGGCTTCCTCGGCATCACCGGCGTTGACGTTATCCTGGTCAAAGGTGTACACCCGCTCAGTGAGCAGCTCCACCGGTTTCAACACTGGCTGGTTGTTGCGATCGAGAATCTGGAAGCGCAGGCTTGATCGCAGCTCATACTCCTCCGTTCTGGCCTGTGAGTTCAGGGTGGCCGCTCGGCGCTCGCTGGATTCAGACAGAATCTGCAACTGATAAGGAGCCGCTTCGGGGCTGCCGACCAGTTGCACGCCATTGCCTTTCAGCAGCTTTCTGACGGAGCGCAGGGTCGCGGTCTCCTTGCTGCTGCTGAGGTAGACCCGTTTCAGGGAATCCGGTACCTCGACTGAGCCCCGCAGTTTAAAACCGCAGCTGCTGATCAGCGCACAAAGTAGCAGAACCAGAACAGCCTTCAGAGAATGGAGGTTTCCAAAGGCTGCTACAGAGGACGTCTGGCGGTAGGTGGGCATCAGCCGCTGACCACGATGTTAACCAGCTTGTTGGGCACTACGATCACCTTACGGATAGTCTTTTCCTCTGTGAAACGGGCGACGTTCTCATCGGCCAGCGCCGCCTGCTGTACGTGATCCCGGTCGGCATCGGCCGGTACCTGAATACGGCCACGCAACTTTCCGTTGACCTGGACCACCATTTCGATACTGGAACGTACCAGCGCCGATTCGTCAATGACCGGCCAGGGAGCGGACAGAGCGTCGCCTTCGTGACCCAGTGCGTTCCAGAGCTCGTGGCTGATATGAGGAACGATCGGGGACAACAGCAGGGTGGCGGCTTCCAGTGCTTCCTGAACCACTGCGCGGCCCTGCTCACTGACATCGACAAAGCGGCTGACGGTGTTGGTCAGTTCCATCACCGCGGCAATGGCGGTGTTAAAGGTATTGCGACGCTCGATATCGTCGCTGACCTTGCCGATGGTTTCGTGAGTCTTGCGACGAACGTCCGCCTGCTTGTCATTCAGTGATGACAGATCCAGTGCAACGGTGGGGCCTGCTTTCACATGGTCATGGACCATTTTCCACAGACGTTTCAGGTAACGATGGGCACCTTCGACTCCGCTGTCGGACCATTCCAGCGACTGCTCGGGAGGGGCCGCGAACATCATAAACAGACGGACGGTATCTGCGCCGTAGCGATCGATCATCACCTGGGGGTCGATGCCGTTGTTCTTGGATTTGGACATCTTCGACATGCCGGCGTGAATCACCGGCTGGCCGTCACCGGTGTGGACAGCGTTCAGCACCCGGCCTTTGTCGTCGGTTTCAATTTTAACATCGACCGGTGAAATCCAGTCCTGACCGCCTTTTTCGTCCTCACGGTAATAGGTTTCGGCCAGCACCATGCCCTGGCAGAGCAGGCGCTTATAGGGCTCATCGGAGGTGACCAGACCCTCATCCCGCAGCAGTTTATGGTAGAAGCGCGAGTAGAGCAGGTGGAGGATGGCGTGCTCGATGCCACCGATATACTGATCCACCGGCAGCCAGTAATTGGCTTTCTCCGGATCCAGCATGGCATCGGAGGTGGAGCGGCAGGCATAGCGGGCGTAGTACCAGCTGGATTCCATAAAGGTGTCGAAAGTGTCGGTTTCCCGCTCGGCGGCACCGCCGCACTTCGGACAACTGGTGTTGATAAAGCTCTCCATCTTCTTGATGGGAGAGCCGATACCGTCAAACTCAACCTCTTCCGGCAGCACTACCGGCAGCTGGTCCTCGGGGGTAGGGACCGGACCGCAACTCGGACAGTTGATCACCGGAATCGGTGCGCCCCAGTAACGCTGACGGGAAACGCCCCAGTCACGCAGACGGTAATTAACGGTAACCTTGCCTTTGCCTTTCGCTTCGAGGTCGGAGGCGATCATCTTGAAGGCGACATCGAATTCCAGATCATCATAATCGCCGGAGTTAACCAGTACGCCTTTCTCGGTGTACGCTTCCTTATCGAGATCGATTTCGCTGGTCGGATCCAGCGGGCGGATTACCTGTCTGATCGGCAGTTCATATTTGTGAGCAAATTCCCAGTCACGCTGGTCGTGGCCGGGGACCGCCATGACTGCGCCTGAACCGTAGTCCATCAGCACGAAATTGGCGGTCCACACCGGAACTTTCTGACCGGTCAATGGGTGGATCGCTTCGATGCCCAGCGCCATGCCTTTCTTTTCCATGGTCGCCATATCGGCTTCGGCCATCTTGATGTTCTTACATTCGTCGATGAAACCGGCCAGTTCGGGATTGTCCGCAGCGGCCTGTTGCGCCAGCGGATGCTGAGCCGCAACCGCTACATAGGTGACACCCATCAGGGTATCAGGGCGGGTGGTGAAGACTTCCAGGTCGCCATAGTTGTCGACATGGAATCTGAGCTCGACACCTTCGGAACGGCCAATCCAGTTGCGCTGCATGGTGCGAACCTGTTCGGGCCAGTCTTCCAGGGTGTCCAGATCTTCCAGCAGCTGATCGGCGTAGTCAGTGATCTTGAGGAACCACTGGGGAATCTTCTTCCGCTCAACCACCGCACCGGAGCGCCAGCCGCGGCCGTCGATGACCTGCTCATTGGCAAGCACTGTCTGATCAACCGGATCCCAGTTAACCTCGGATTCTTTCTTGTAAACCAGCCCCTTCTCCATCAGTCTGGTGAAGAACCACTGCTCCCAGCGGTAGTATTCGGGATGACAGGTGGCGACCTCGCGGTCCCAGTCATAGCCGAAGCCCAGCGATTTGAGCTGAGCCTTCATGTACTCGATATTTTCGTAGGTCCAGCGGGCCGGTGGTACGTTGTTCTTGATGGCGGCGTTTTCCGCCGGCAGTCCGAAAGCATCCCAGCCCATGGGTTGCAGTACGTTCTTGCCCTGCATGCGCTGATAGCGAGTGATGACATCGCCGATGGTGTAGTTACGAACGTGTCCCATATGCAGACGACCGCTGGGATAGGGGAACATGGACAGGCAGTAAAATTTCTCCTTACTGGTGTCCTCATCCACTTTAAAACTCTGGTTATCTTCCCAGTACTGCTGCGCCTTGGCTTCAAGTTTCTGGGGTTGGTACTGTTCGTTCATCATGTCTCGGATACTGTTATTGAAATCGGGGCAAACAGGAGCAAAAACAGGCATTTTCCCGATTGCTCCGAGTGCAGTCAAAAGAATTTGAAAAAACTGCGACTAGGATACAATAGAAGATAAGTGACAGATAGGGATCATTGGTCGCGGAGCGGTCCCGACAGGGGATTTCTCAGGGATCAGACTGATATCAGGCAGGGGAACTGTATGAAAAGAGATGATCGCAGAGACAGGGCAGCGGAACATTCAGAAAAAGCTCCGGCGGTGTACAACCGTCTGCTGGAAAAGGTGTATCTGTCGGTTGAAGGATTCGAGGAGAAATCCTGGCCGTTTATCAAAGAGAAGATCGAGGAAGCCGCTGAGATAGAGCTGGCGGCCGAAGAGATGACCCGCGAGGAGCTGGACCTGCTACAGGCTTATCTTCGTCGGGATCTGAAAGATCTGGGTTACTACGCCCATAAGACCGGAGAAGGGGTGGCGTCCTGGCTGAAATTTGACCTCAATATCCTCGAGCAGAAATTTGTGGATATGCTGAAGGAGCTGGCCGACAAGACCCGTATCGAGCAGACCGAACTCAATCAACGGCTGGAGCACGGGCCGGAAGATTACATCGCCGGCGAGATTTCCGGGGTCGGCACCCTCAGGTGTCTGGAGTGCGGTTCACTGGTTCAGCTGACCGAAACTGCGGTAATTGAGCCCTGTCACCAGTGTCAGTCCCATTACTTCCATCGGGACAGTCAGATCTGGCCCTGATCTTTCAGTCGCGGGCCCGACAGTCTCCGGCGTCGGGCCTGTAGCTGAAGAGCTGCAGCGAGAAGTGCGCAGATCAGCAGGATCGGGGTGGATCCGAAACGACTGAACGGGGTGCTACCGAGCACAGGTGTTACTTCGGCACGCAGGCTGGCGGTGACAAACTGTTCAGTACGGTCCGTTATACGGCCATTCGGATCGATGACCGCAGAGATGCCGTTATTGGTGGCCCGCAGCAGATAACGCCCGTTTTCCAGTGCCCGCATCCGAGCCATCTGCAGATGCTGATGGGGGGCCAGGCTGTCCCCGAACCAGCTGTCGTTGCTGACTGTCAGCAGGTAGTCGGCATCACGGCTGCCCGCGGCCACCAGGTCAGGGTAAACAATCTCGTAACAGATAAACGCAGCCAGTCGCAGACCATCACTCAGCTGCAGGGCATTCTGGTCTGCGGCTCCCCGGCTGAAACTGGACATTGGCAGATCAAAGAAGGCGATCAGTCCCCGCAGCCAGGCTTCCAGCGGAACGTACTCACCAAAAGGCACCAGTCTTTGTTTATGGTAGATACCAATTGCGCTGCCGAGTCCGGCGACGGAGTTGTGATAGCGCGTGGTCTCGCCGACCTGCCGTGACGGTATGCCGGTAATCAGTCCGATGTCGTTCTCTCTCAGCAGCTTTTCGAAAGGCTCAAGGGCCGGCAGAGCGCTGCCCAGCAGCTGCGGGATTGCCGTTTCCGGCCAGATGATCAGATCCCGGTCCAGTTGTTGAAGGCTGCGGCTCAGATAGCCGTTAATAATCTTCTGTCGGCGGGAGGGCTGCCATTTCAGATTCTGTGGCGTGTTGCCCTGAATCATGGCGAGGCGGGTGGTGCGTTCCGGATCCGGACGGGTCCAGTTATGCTGGCTCAGCAGCCAGCCGAAAACTGCCGGCAGCAGCAGTGCCAGCACCGCGGCGGTGCGCCACCTGCCGGTGGCCTTGCGGTACAGCAGGAACAGAGCGCTGGCCGTCAGTGCGGACCAGAAGCTGAGGCCGTAGATGCCGGTAATCGGTGCCCAGCCGCTGAGCCAGGTATCCATCGGTGCATAGCCGAGATAGATCCAGGGAAACCCTGTCAGAAACCAGGAGCGAAACCATTCCGCCAGTACCCAGACGGCGGGAAAACCAAGCAGTATTCCTGTCGGGGTCTGGGGTATCAGCCATCGGTATACGGCCAGGTGAATGGCGAAGAAGAGTGCGATGCCGGCGACAAAAAACAGCGTCAGGCCGGCGGCAAGCCAGGGGGGCGCGCTGCCGAACTGGTTAATACTGACATAGACCCAGGAAACTCCGACGCCGAAAAAGCCGACGCCGAAAAGCCAGCCGCGCAGAGCTGCCTGACGAATATCGACTCCCTGCAGCGTGCAGATCAGCAGGCAGCAGGAGAGTAGCGGAAGTGGCCAGAACTCAAAGGGCGCAAAACCCAGCGGGGCCGCCAGGCCGGCCAGCAGTGCGATCAGATGGCCGGGCAGTTTTTTCAGTAGCGGCTGTTCAGAAATGTGCATGCCGGATCAGGCTTCGGGGCTTCCTTCCAGCGGGCGGACCTGAAGCAGGCGGATGCGACGGTTATCGGCGTTCAGCACCTTAAAGTTAAAGTGGCCGATATCGACGGCTTCTTCCCGCTGTGGCAGTCGACCGAAGCGCTGGGTGACAATGCCGCCGATCGTGTCGAAATCATCGTCATCGAAATCAGACTTGAAGTACTCGTTAAAATCGTCGATAGGGGTCAGCGCCTTAACAATAAAGGCGTTTTCCTCAAATTTCTTGATCTGAGTATCGTCCTCTTCGGCGTCATACTCATCCTCAATCTCGCCGACAATCTGCTCCAGAACATCTTCGATGGTTACCAGGCCTGCGATGCCGCCGTATTCATCGACGACGATGGCCATGTGGTTGCGGTTGGCACGGAACTCTTCCAGCAGGATATTGAGTCGCTTACTTTCCGGAACGAAAGTGGCCTTACGCAGGTGGTCGCGGATATCAAAACTATCGATACCGCCGCTGAGCACGTAGGGCAGCAGGTCCTTCGCGAGGAGTACGCCGATCACCTCATCGGGTGATTCGCCGATAACCGGGAAGCGGGAGTGGGCCGCTGCGATCATCTCCGGCAGAAATTCCTTCGGACTCAATTCTGAGTTGATAACAACCATCTGCGGGCGGGGAATCATGATCTCCCGAACCTGCATGTCAGCAACTTCCAGTGCGCCCTCAATGATGCCGAGCGCTTCGGTGTCCAGAACCTGGCTTTTCTCTGCGTTTCTCAGCAGTTCCAGCAGTTCTTCCCGGTCTTTGGGTTCGTCGGAAAATGCCTGGGCGAGTCGTTCCAGCCAGGATCTGTTACCCTGGCCGTTGGTCGATCGATCTTCGCTCATGGTTGTTGCGGCCTCTCAGTGTGTTTCATAGGGGTCGGCAATGCCCAGCCCGGCGAGCAGACGGGTTTCCAGAGATTCCATCTGTTCCGCTTCATCGTCGCTGATATGGTCATAACCAAGTAAATGCAGCATACCGTGGATCACCATGTGAGCCCAGTGGTCGTGCAGTGATTTTTTCTGCTCTGCCGCTTCTGCGCAAACCACCGGGGCGCAGATCACCAGATCGCCCAGCAAGTCTATCTCGATTCCCTCGGGGGCTTCAAAGGGGAAGGATAAGACATTAGTGGGTTTGTCCTTGCCGCGATAATCGCGATTCAGGCTCTGGCTTTCGGCCCGGTCGACGATACGGATGGTCAGCTCGGCGGATTGTCGATGGCCGGCGAGAGCGGTTTCCGCCCAGCTTAGCAGGTCGGCCTCCGTTGGCAGGTCGCTGGCATCTGAGGCCAGCTGCAGGTCCAGTGCGATGCTCATGACTGTGTTGCTTTACCGTTGCCCTGGTGACCTGTTTTCTGTGAATTGCTGCCGGCGGCATCATGAGCGTCATAGGCCTGGACGATACGTTGCACCAGCGGGTGGCGAACGACGTCTTTGGCGCTGAAGCGGGTGAAGCCGATGCCCGGGACACCGTCCAGTACGCTCATGGCGTGTCTGAGCCCGGATTCCGTCCCTCTCGGCAGGTCGATCTGGGTGATATCACCGGTGATAACCGCGCTGGAGCCGAAGCCAATGCGGGTCAGAAACATCTTCATCTGTTCGCGGGTGGTGTTCTGGCTTTCATCGAGAATGACAAAGGAGTGATTGAGGGTGCGTCCTCTCATATAGGCCAGCGGCGCAACTTCGATAATATTGCGTTCGATCAGTCTGCCGACCGTATCGAAGCCGAGCATTTCGTAAAGGGCATCGTAAAGCGGGCGCAGATAGGGGTCGATCTTCTGGCTCAGGTCGCCGGGCAGAAACCCGAGCTTCTCGCCGGCTTCGACTGCCGGGCGGACCAGCAGAATGCGGCGTACCTCTTCACGCTCCAGCGCATCAACCGCGCAGGCGACCGCCAGGAAGGTCTTTCCGGTACCGGCCGGGCCGATGCCAAAATTGATATCCAGATCCCGGATGCGATGAATATAGTCTTTCTGGTTGGGCCCCCGGCTGCGGACCAGTGCCTTGCGGGTCTGTACGGAGATGCCAGCCTGCGACTCATCGTCGCCGTCCAGCTGGCTGACCTGCTGCTCCACATCTGCCTCCTGCAGGGACAGGTGCACCATTTCCGGTGTCAGCTGGGTGCCGGTCCGGGCTTCGTTATAGAGATCCTGGAGAATATCGGTAACGACGCGGGCTGTCTGCCGGTCGCCGACCAGCTGAAAGTTATTGCCGCGATTAAGGATGCGAACGCCCAGCCGTTTTTCGATCAGTCGAAGATGCTCGTCCAGTTGGCCGCACAGATTTGCCAGGTGGGTGGGGTTGTCAGGTTCAAGGGTCAGTCTTACAGCGTTTTCAGTGGTCAAGGAAAATATCTGCCTCTTGTCCGGCCTGCCCGCTCACGAAATCGGGCAGAGCCTGCAATGTCCGGATAGTTTAATTAATAGTCAGCTTAATGGGTTTGATCAAGCTCGGAGTGCAACAGTTCCCCACGCAGGCTGTTGGGGAATGCTTCGGTGATACGGACCGTAGCGAAGCGGCCAATCAGGTCGGGATCTACGGCCGGGAAGTTCACCACCCGGTTATTTTCAGTCCGTCCCTGCAGCATGCCGGGGTCTTTCTTTGAGTAGCCGCTGACCAGAATCCGTTGTTCGGTATCGACCATCTGCTGACTGATGTCCATGGCCTGGCTGGTGATCCGACGCTGCAGTAATGCCAGCCGCTGTTTTTTGGTTTCCTCGTCGGTGTCATCGGGCAGTTCCGCGGCCGGCGTTCCGGGGCGCGGGCTGTAGATAAAACTGAAGGAGTTGTCGAAACCGACCTGATGGATCAGATTCATGGTAGCTTCGAAATCGGCATCGCTCTCACCGGGGAAGCCGATGATAAAGTCGGAGGAGAGGCTGATATCCGGTCGGGCTTTGCGCAGCTTGCGAATCAGTGACTTGTACTCCAGCGCGGTATGACCTCGTTTCATCGCCATCAGGATCCGGTCGGAACCGCTCTGCACCGGCAGGTGCACATGGCTCACCAGTTCGGGAACATCGGCAAAGGCCTGTACCAGGCTGTCGCTGAACTCCATGGGATGGGAGGTGGTAAAACGGATGCGGTCGATACCCTCCACTGCCGCCACATAGCTGATCAGTTCAGCCAGGTCGGCAGTATCGCCTTCTTCGGTGGCGCCCCGATAAGCGTTGACGTTCTGGCCCAGCAGATTGACTTCCCGCACACCCTGTTCGGCCAGCTGGTTTACTTCGGCGAGGATATCGTCCACCGGCCGGCTGACCTCTTCGCCACGGGTGTAGGGCACGACGCAGAAGGTGCAGAACTTACTGCAGCCCTCCATCACCGAGACGAAGGCCTCGACCCCTTCTACGGACGGGGCGGGCAGGCGATCGAACTTCTCAATTTCCGGGAAGCTGACATCCACATGGCCGCTCTGACCCTGAGCGGTGAGATCGACCATTTCCGGTACCCGGTGCAGGGTCTGAGGACCGAAGATCATGTCCACGTAGGGCGCACGCTGACGAATAGCATCCCCTTCCTGGCTGGCGACGCAGCCGCCAACGCCGATCATCACCTCGGGGTTGCCCTCTTTCAGCTTCTTCCAGCGTCCCAGCTGGTGAAAGACTTTTTCCTGAGCCTTCTCTCGAATGGAACAGGTGTTGAGCAGCAGCACATCGGCCTCATCCTGGTCTTCGGTGATCTCCATCTCATGGCTTTCGCCCAGCAGGTCGGCGATGCGCGACGAATCATACTCATTCATCTGACAACCGTGGGTTTTGATGTACAACTTCTTGGCCATGGACGACGTACCTGCTTCAAAAACTCAAAAGAACAATTGCTGAAAACAAACCGCCGATTATATCCTGGAATACAGGAGCTGTCCCAGTATCTATGCCCCTTTTAAGCTGCGTGGCGGGCCTTGAATCCGGCCTCCTGCGCCCCCATTCAGATCTGATACCGGCAGGCGTCCGATATCCGGCCCGCCCCCTGAAGGAGCTAAACTCAGAAAATGTCCAGACAGCGAATGTATCGAATCAATTTTGTCAATCAGGATCAGCTGTTCGAGGTCTATGCACGCCATGTGTCCCAGAGTGATATGTATGGCTTTATTGAGATTGAGGAGTTTGTATTTGGCAGTCGCAGTCAGGTGGTGGTTGACCCGGGAGAGGAGAAGCTGAAGAGCACCTTTGCTGACGTAAAGCGCAGCTATATCCCTATGCATTCCATTGTCCGCATCGATGAGGTTGATAAAGAGGGGGTCAGTAAAGTATCTGATGCCCGGGGCTCGGTTGCCGCATTTCCGCTACCAGGCACGGTACCGCCAAAGAATAAGTAGTTTTCTCCTCCCTTTCTTGTTTGCCACCGCGGTTGTTTTTCTGTGAGCACAGGTGGTGCAGTCGCCTGTTCACAGGGAGCGGATGCCCGCTGAAAAGACGGGCGGGTCTGCTGGTTCAGCTCAGCTACAAATCTGTCATACCACTTTCTTTTTAATTTGGGATGATTAAAGATGGTAGAGGTTAAAGCCACAGGGGTGGCGGATCAGAGGTAAAGGAGAGCGCAGCATGCCGAGTCTCGGCCGGTTAAGACGGATCGTTCAGGATGTCAGTGGTGCGGCCACGCTTGACGAAACACTGCGCTTAATCTCTGATCAGGTCAAAGAGGTGATGGCGGTCGATGTCTGCAGCATCTATCTGATGGATGCGGACAGCCAGCATCTGGTACTGATGTGTACCGAAGGTCTTGACCCGGCTGCCGTCGGCAACGTTCGTATGCCGGTGGGGGATGGCCTGGTAGGGACCATCGCCGAACGACAGCAGGTACTCAGTACTGACGATGCCGTCAGCCATCCGCGATTTCACTATTTTCCGGAAACCCACGAGGAATTGTTTCATGCATTTCTCGGGGTGCCGATCGTCCATTACCGTCAGGTAGTGGGAGTGCTGGTGGTTCAGCAGCAACTGACCCGGGACTTTACCAACGAAGATGAAGCCTTTCTGGTCACGGTGGCAGCCCAGCTGGCCGGTACTATCAGCGATGCGATCAGAAGCGGTAAGGTATCGACGCTGCTGAAAAGCCGCAAGAAAGCGAATACTCATGTCGATGGCATTGTCGGTTCCTCCGGTGTTGGCATCGGCAAGGTGGTGCGGGCAGGCGGCAGTCTCAGCTTCCGGGATGTGGAAGAGGTCTGTGCCGTCGATAAAGAGGCGGAATTCTGTGATTTTGAGCTGGCGCTGAACTCGGTGCGCCAGGAGCTGGATACCGGGCATCAGCAGATGGCAGATACTCCCGGAGATGTTCAGGCGATTTTTGATGCTTACCGGCTGATTCTGGAGGCGGATGATCTGCAGGTGGCGATCAGAAGTCGGATCAGCGACGGCCTGATTGCTCCGGCCGCACTGAAGTCGGTGATCGAGGAGCACGCGGCGATCTTCGAAGAGATGGAGGATCCCTACTTCCAGGCGCGTGGAGAAGATATCCGCAATATCGGTCTGCGTATCCTGCGCTACCTGATCGAGCCCAACGCCAGGCCCAACCATTATGAACAACCGATCATTCTGGTCGGTGATGTGGTCAGTGTCTCCGATATTGTCGAAGTACCGGCGGAAAAACTGGCGGGCATCGTCTGCCAGCAGGGGTCGGCGCTGTCTCATACCGCTATCCTCGCCAGCGCCCTCGGGGTGCCGGCGGTGATGGGGGTGGGGGAGCTGCCGCTGCGGATGCTGTCGGGCCAGAGTGCAATTATCGACGGTTATCGCGGCCGGGTTCATTTCCAGCCCTCCAGCGCACTGATGGCCGAATATATCCGGCTGGCGCGTCAGGAGAACGAATTCGACCGCTCACTGGATAAGCTGAAAGAGCTGCCGGGAGTGACTAAGGACGGGCATCGGCTGTCACTGTACGTCAATACCGGGCTGGTGGCTGATATATCACCGGGTCTGGAAAAGGGAGCGGAAGGGATCGGCCTTTACCGTACCGAAATTCCCTTTATGATTCACGAGTCTTTCCCTTCCGAGAAGGAGCAGCTACAGGTCTACCGCAGGGTGCTTGAAGCTTTTCATCCCCGGCCGGTGACCATGCGAACGCTGGATATCGGTGGGGATAAGCCGCTGCCCTATTTTCCGGTGAAAGAAGATAATCCCTATCTGGGCTGGAGGGGCATTCGCTTTACCCTGGACCATCCGGAGATCTTTGTCGGTCAGCTGCGTGCCATGCTTCGTGCCAGTGAAGGACTGGATAATCTGCGGATTATGCTGCCGATGGTCAGCAGCGTCGAAGAGGTGGATGGCTTTCTGCAGCTGCTGGACAAGTCCGTGGCGGGGTTGCGCGAAGAGGGAAGGGATGTCTCCAGACCGCTGGTCGGGATTATGGTCGAGGTTCCTTCAACGATTTTCCTGCTGGATTTTCTGGCACCGAGACTCGATTTCCTCTCCATCGGTACTAATGATCTCACCCAGTATCTGCTGGCGGTGGATCGTAACAATGACCAGGTGGCCCGGCTGTTCAGTCGTCTCCATCCGTCGGTGGTCAGGGCGCTGAAGCAGATCACGGAAACCAGTCGGCAATATGAGCTGGAGGTCTGCCTCTGCGGTGAGCTTGCTGCTGACCCTGCTGCGGTACTGTTGCTTATTTCGCTGGGCATCGATGCGTTGAGTATGAACTCCCATGGTCTGCCACGCATCAAGCATGTGATTCGCTCTTTCAGCAAGACGCAGACCGATGAGCTGCTGGCTCGGGCGCTGCAGATGGAAACGGAAACAGAGATTCGTCAGCTGCTGAATCAGACGCTGGATGATGCCGGTCTCGGCGGGCTGATTCGCTCCGGGGTCTGAGTCCGGTTTCTTTGAGCGAGGGGCAGGTCTGGGACCTGTCCAGCAAATTTTTCCGATTTTCCGGTTGAAGAACTCCGTGTCAGATCTGAGATCAGTGGTGCCGGCACTGGCTGTTCCGGATGACAGATTCGCAGTGCTCAATCAGTCGGCTGAGGGCGTGCTGCAGATCGTCCTGCTGCTGTTGTTCCGGTGACTTCAGTGACAAGTGGCGTAATGCATTCTGCAGATCTCTGGCCAGCCGACTGATTTCCGGCTGATCGAAAGAGGCACCGGAGCCCGCCAGGTTGTGAGCCTGATGGTAGAGTTTTTTCTGTGTCTCTGCCGTGGGGGATCTGCTGAAACCGGCCCAGGCGCGTGACAGCTCCTGTAATCGTTCCGGCAGACTGGCGATGTAACTCTGTTTCATCTCGTTCAGCTGTTGCTGGTAGTCGCTGCCACGGGGCTGTTCTGAATCTCTGTGAGTCGGCATACCCGTACCTCCGTTGCTTCTTCCCTGATTAATCCCTGATAACGGCTTCAATCTGATCTTCGAAGTCATCGCCGACGGGTTTGGCAATATGAGCGTCACAGCCTGACTGTATGGCTCGGCAGCTGTCCTTGCTGGTGGCCGAGGCGGTGACCGCAATGATCTTTCCCGGATAACCGCAGCTGCGCAGCTTTTCGGTAGCCTGGTGACCATCCAGCACCGGCATATGCATATCCATCAGTATGGCATCGTACTGGCCGGCAAGTGCCTGATCCACGGCCTGTGTACCATTTTCGACAATATCGACCTGATGACCCCGTAGTTTCAGCCGCATGGTCAGCATACGGGCAATCAGCGGATCATCTTCAGCCAGCAGGATCTTCGCCATTGTGAGGCTCCTTGTTTTCGGGGATGGTAAAGCTGAAACGGCTACCGGCATTGGGCTCACTGGTGGCATGAATTTCACCACCATGGAGCTCGACCAGGTATCGGCTGATGGTCAGCCCCAGTCCCGAGCCACCGGCTCCTCGCGTGCTGGAATTATCCACCTGATGAAAGCGCTCAAAGATCCGGGACAGCTGCTCGGCTTCAATGCCCTGGCCGGTATCCTCAACCTGAAATCTGACAAATCCATTGCCGGGTCTGGCAGTCAGGGTAATGGTCCCCTGCTCGGTAAACTTGATGGCATTGCCGATCAGGTTGATCAGTATCTGCTGAATGCGCATGGGATCGGCCCGGACATTACCAGCCGTCGCCTGATTTATCAGTACCAGTCCTTTCTTCTCGGCCGCGCCCCGGAGCTTGTCAACGGCCTGGGCGCAGATCTCACCGGCCTTCAGAATCTGTAGATTCAGGTGCAACTGACCGGCCTCAATCTTGGAGATGTCCAGCAGGTCGTTGATCAGCTCAAGCAGGTGCTGGCCGGAGGCGTTCATATCTCCGGCAATCTCGGCAACCGTCTCGGCCGGCGGCACGCTGGTGCTGTTCCTGAGTAAAGGAAGGTATCCCAGAATAACCGTCAGCGGTGTTCGTAGCTCGTGACTCATCATATTGACAAAACTGGATTTCTGGCGATTTGCCTCCTCGGCCTTATCCCGTGCTTCTATCAGCAGCTCTTCCGCCTGTTTCTGCAGGGTCAGATCCATCAGGGCGCCGACAAACATCACTTCGTGTTTCAGTTCCATTTTGCCGACAGAGAGGCTGAGGGGGAAGACCGAGCCATCTTTGCGTCGGCCTCTGACTTCCCTTCCGATCCCCAGAATACGGGCTTCGCCTGTGTCCAGGTAATGCTTCAGATAGCTGTCGTGAGCAGAATGATAGGGTTCCGGCATCAGTCGGTTGATATTGTGGCCGATCACTTCCTGTCTCTGATAGCCAAACATCTTCTCGGCAGCAGGATTGAACTGCTGGACAATGCCTGTCGAATCGATGGTGATAATGGCGTCGATTACCGTGTCCAGGATCGCCGTAATTTTATTCTCGCTTTCCTGAAGTTCGATAGTACGGGACAGTACCAGTGATTCCACTTCCGACTGCCTGTTCAGTACCGAACGCAGATACCCGGTTCCCAGCAGGGTGAGCAGCAGGCCGCCGGCAAAGATCAGAGACGGGGTGTTTTCGTAGGCTCGGTCGACAAACTCTCGGGTATATCCCGCCGTGATTCGCCACTGACGACCCGCGATCGCAATGGGCAAACCGTAGGATTCCGGCATCAGATCCGAGTCCTCACGGCCGTAGCGTTGTCGTAACAGTTCAACCCGGTTGCCGGAGTCGGAAATGTCTTCGATCAGGAACTCGATGCCGTCGGGAAAGTCCTCAAAAATTTGCCCTGAGCCGTAAAAAACATCGCCTATCCTGAAAACGCCCAGTACAAAACCGTAGTGGCTGTCCCGTCGCTGTTCGATCGATGCCGCTGTGCCTTTGTAGAGCGGTGCAAAAACCAGAAACCCCAGTTGCTGTGCCTTTTCCTGTACCAGTTTTATCGGCCCCGTGGCGATCAGACGGCCGCTGTCTCTGGCGGCGGTCAGCGAGACTAACCGGCTGCTGTTGGAGGCCAGATCCAGTCCGACGGCGGATTCGTTACCGGCCAGGGGCTCCACATAAAAAACCGGGTAGTAGAACTCCCGGTCCGGGCGGGCAGCTTGCAGTCTGCCTTCATTCAGCTCCGTAAAGTGGAAGTCGCTCAGGCCGTCGGCTCTGGCCATGGCCTCGTACTCTTCTCGCTGATCTTTGTGTACCCGGGGAATCCACTCCAGCGCCTGAATTTCAGAATGACGCGCCAGTATCGGACCGGTGAACGCCCTGAACTCATTCCGCTCAACCGATACCGAAGCGTCATACAGTCCCTGTAATCCGCGAATGACCTCCAGGTCGACCTCCAGCTGTTGTCTCAGGGCATCGGCGCGCAGATCAGTCAGGTGGCGAAATCGGGAGCTGATCTGTCTGTGTTCGATAAGATCGGCATACCAGTAGCCAGTTATGCTCAGGGCGATGCCGATGGAGAGAGCCGTAGTCAGGGCCAGGGCGTTGCTGGATTTTTTCATTCCTCAGGATCCATGAATGACAGCGCCGATTTGTCCTCAGTATAGCTGTGCATTGAACGTCAAACTGCCAGTGAGGCGCAGGGGGCCAACAGGGGAGGGATCTCTGTGCTATTAATGAGTGTAGTGGCGATCAGCCAGGGCGGCGTCGTGCAACCGCCGAAAGAATTGCGGGCTGTTGGTGAAAGCTGGTGCCAGCTCCCGTAAGACCTGAGGTTTTTCCATGGATGAAAACAACGCCAGAATACTCATTGTTGATGATGAACACCTGACCCGTGAATTGTTATCCCTGCAATTGCGTGAGGCCGGCTATCAGGTCGACAGTGCGGTTAATGGGCGTGATGCGATTGCCCGTATCCACCACCAGCCACCGGATCTGGTGATCTCCGATATTCTGATGCCGGAACTGGACGGATTCGGGCTGGTGCGCGAGCTGCGGAGCAGTCCGGAGCTGAGAAATCTGCCGGTGATTTTCTATTCAGCTCACTTTCTTGACGTCGAGGATCAGAAGCTGGCTTACCGGCTCGGCGTTTCGCACTATCTGACTCGTCCCCAGGATCTGGCCCAACTGGCCGAGTCGGTGAAAGCCGCTCTGAGTAACAACAAACACAGCGATGCCGAAATCGAAGCGATGATTGCTTCCCTGGAGAAGGAGGTCCCGCAGATTCACCAGGCCAGAACCCTCGATCAGCTGGTGCTTAAACTATATGAACTGACCCTCAGCCAGCAGAATCTGGCGACTACTGAGGCCCGCTACAAGAACATTCTCGAAGCGGCGCCGGATGCTGTGGTTATTTCTGACGATCGGGGTCTTATATCCCTGGTCAATGGTCAGGCGGAGCGGCTGTTCGGTTACCATCGGGATGAGCTTATCGGTCAGTCCGTGGAGATCCTGATTCCTGAGCCGCAGGTTGAGGCGCACGTACATCACCGGGCTGAATTTCTCGCTTCGGATCAGCTGTTTCTGCAGAAACATCGGCAGGAACGATTTAAGGCGCGAAAGAAGAACGGCGAGGTGTTTCCCGTTGAAATCAATCTTGGAGCCCTGACGTCCTCCGGTCACAAAACGGTTACCGCTATCATCCGCGATATGCGAGAGCACCATCGCGCTGAAAATCAGATTCGCCATCTCAATCGAATATATCGGGTGCTCAGTGGATGCAATCACGTGCTGGTTCACGCCAGTGACGAGAAACAGCTGCTCAGTGACTATTGCCGGATTATCGTTGAACACGGAGGCTATCCTCTGAGCTGGGTCTGTCTGAGCACAGAGGGCGGAGGGCTGCGTTTACAGGAATGGTACTGTCGGACGCCGGAGGCGGGTCAGGTGGGGCTGACTCAGGACACGGTTGAAAGTTGTCGACAGTTTCCGGTTCCGGCTGATTTCACCATTGAGCAACTGGATCGGCTGCCGGGTATCGGGACGGAATGGCTGCTTTTTGCCGAGCAGGCCGGTTGCCGCAGCTGCCTGTTACTACCATTGCGGACCGGCGAAAAAACGATCGGCTGCCTGGGAATACTCAATCCGGCTTCCGATACGTTCGATACTCGTGAGATTGCCCTGCTGCAGGAGCTGGGTATGGATCTCAGTTATGGCATCCATGCGCAGCGCAATCAGCTGATCCAGCGCGAAGCCGAATCCAGGCTGCGTCTGCAGCAACGGGCGCTGGAATCTTCTGCCAATGGCATCGTGATTCTGGACTGGCTCGATCCGGGGCATCCCGTTGTCTATGCCAACCCGGCTTACGCGGTTATGACCGGATATGACCTCAGTGAGATCGTCGGTCGTAATCCGGTTTTTCTCTGCAATGAAGACACCGACCAGCCCGGCATACGTATGCTGGATCGTGCGTTGGCCCGGGAGATGACCGCCACCGTGGTGGTGCAGAATTTTCGTAAGGACGGCACCCGATTCTGGAATGAGATTCACGTAGCTCCGGTCGCCGATGAAAATGGCAGAGTCACCAGTTATGTGGCCATCACTCAGGATGTCACCGAGCGGATCAGCTACGAAAATAATCTGGAGCATCAGGCAACCCATGATGATCTCACCGGGCTGTCCAACAGAGTAATGCTGATGAGTCGGCTGGAGCATGCCCTTGAAGTCGCCAGAAGGAGCGGCCGGCAGGTCGCGGTGCTGTTCCTGGATCTGGATCGCTTCAAGGTGATCAATGACAGCCTGGGTCATGAAACAGGGGATCGCCTGCTGCAGGAGGTGGCCGGTCGTCTGTTGAAGCTGGCCCGTTCGGTGGATACCCTGGCGCGCATGGGCGGAGACGAGTTTGTGTTCGTTATCACGGAACTGGAGACCCTGGGGCCGCTGGAGCGGCTGTGCTCGGATATCCTTAACAGCATCAGAGAACCGCTGCAAATCGGTAGTCATACCCTGGTCACCACGGTCTCGATCGGCTGCAGTATCTACTCCCGCGACGGTGATGATGCTGGCGTCCTGCTGCGCCACGCCGATGCGGCGATGTACCGCGCTAAAGACAACGGTGGTGACTGCCGTTGTTATTACGAGAGTGCCGGCAGACTGGAGGCCGAAGAGCGACTGAAGCTGGAGGTCGATCTTCGCAGCGCGCTGGAGAGTGGCCAGTTTGTGCTTCACTACCAGCCACAGATCGCACTCACCAGTGGCGCCATTGTCGGAGCTGAGGCGCTGGTACGATGGCAGCACCCCGAGCGAGGGCTGGTCGCCCCCGATCACTTTATTCCCGTCGCGGAGGAAATCGGTGTTATACAGAGCATCGGTCGTTGGGTTCTGTGGGAGGCCTGTCGTCAGTTCCGTCAGTGGGAGGCCGAGCAGTGGCAGGGTTTTACCATGGCGGTGAATGTGTCCTATCAGCAGTTTGCTTCCGGCACATTGCTGCAGGAAGTGCGAGAGGTTCTGGAGGAGTTTTCGATCGAGCCGGAGTGGCTGGAGCTGGAGCTGACCGAGCGGGTGATGATGAAAAATACCGACGCGGTACTGAGTCAGCTCCAGGAGCTGAAGGCTCTGGGTGTTAAGCTCAGTATCGATGATTTCGGAACCGGGTTTTCCAGCCTGAGTTATCTTAAACGCTTTTCTCTGGATCGCCTGAAAGTGGACCGCAGCTTCGTCATTGATCTGAATGATGACGATGATTCCTATGTCATTACGCGGGCAATCAGTGAGATGGCTCATCTGATGAGCTTTGAAGTGGTCGCAGAGGGTGTCGAAACCCATGAGCAGATGGATACGCTTCGAAGCTTTGGTTGTGAGTTTGTACAGGGTTATCTGTTCAGCACCCCGAAACCGGCAGATGAATTTCGGAAATTGATGGGGAGCTGAACGAAAACAAAAAAAAAAGCCCTCACAGGGAGGGCCGAAAATATGATGAGGATATAACTTCACGCCGGAGCGCTGTCTGCCCCGAGGCAGAAGCGATGGTTTTGACCGACAAAAATAATTCAACTGTCCGTTTCGTGCTGACGACTCCGGAAACTCGAATGTTTGTCTTGAAAACCCTGTCCAACAAGAATGTAGTTATGGTAACCAGCCCAGTGCCGGGCATCAAACGACAGTTTTTCAACAAGTTGGTGAAATATATTCACCATTCGTTTTGATGTTGTTCGCGGCTTTGCGCCAATGGAAGGTGCTGGCGACCGGGAGAGGGTGCGGGGCAGCCCTCGGCTGCAGCCGGATCGGAACAATCCGGCAGACGCAGAGGTCGCGGGGAAAGGAAGGGGTGCTGCAGGTTACTGCTGCTCAGGTCTGCCCTCTGTCTCTTCGGTGCTCAGGGTTGTTGCAGGGAGCGCTGCCGGCGGTGGCGCGGATGGAGTGATCAGGGCTGTTGCTGTTTCGTTCACGGGCACCGCTGTGGTCGGTGTCGCATCGGTAGCGGGACTCAGGATGACCACTGAAGGCGATACGGGTGTCTGTAGCGTGGTGGCCGACAGCTCCGGTGTTTCCTCGCCCTCAGTTAATTGTGGCAGACTGCTCTGATCCGGAGTGTCGATACGTGTCGCCTTTATCAGCAATCCGAACATCGGATGATCCAGATAGTGAAGTTCATCCCGGCGCATCCTGCGTCCCTGCTTCATCTGCACCGACAGCAGGGTCGGATCCCGGAACAGTGCTGGCTCGCTCAGTGGGGTTTCCGTGTTTGCTGAAACGTCGGGATTGCTTGCTTCCTGATCAGTGGCCGACAGCTCGGTACCGGCACCCGGCTCGGGCGCTGCCGGCAGCGCCAGTGGAGACTGCCAGCCGTGGGGGACACGTTGGGTATAGAACAGGCTGGTCCGCAGATGCAGGTAGCGGGCGATATCAATGGTGATCTCGCCATCCAGCTCAAATTCTCCCTCGGCCAGCTGGTCGCCTCCGACGATGCGCAGTGGTCGCGCCTGCTGCTTCGGATAGACCGCCTGATTCCAGACCCGGTGAAAAAGCATGCGGTAGCCCTGTTTTCTCATGCTGCTCTTTGCGACCGGCAGTTCGCGGTTGCCTGAGAGCACAAACAGGTCCCGTTGCGGCTGGCGCAGAGAATATGCCCGCGGGCTGTAGCCCGGCACCGTATTCCGGTCCCAGAACTCGCTGATCAGGTTGTCCTGGTTCTGGCTGAATACCAGCAATTCTACCCGGTACCAGGGCGTGTCCTCTTCCGCCATCAACGTGGCCGGGAAGCCGCAGGCCGCTGTCAGCCAGAGCAGGTTCAGCATTTTCTTCACGGATATCATTGATGTTTACTCCCGAGGCGTCAGTTGCTGGAGCAGGCGTTCCATGGCCTGGAAGCGCTGTTCGCCGGATTCCATGTTGAGGTTGAATTTAAGACGGTTGCCGCCCTCCAGTCCATAGTTTTGTGGCTGGGTCTGAACCAGTTTAACCAGGATCAGCGGGTCGACGCGGGTGTCCGGTTCAAAATCGGCGCGTCCGTTACGCGGCCCGGCATCCAGTTTGGCGATACCCAGCTGCTGTGCTTTCAGTTTCAGTCGGGTGATACGGAACAGATTTTTAACCGCTTCCGGCAGCAGTCCGAAACGGTCGATCATTTCGATCTGCAGGTCCTTAAGCTGGTCACTGTCCTTCGCATTGGAGATGCGCTTGTAGAGTATCAGCCGATTGTGGACATCCGGCAGGTAGTCCTCGGGAATCAGTGCCGGCAGCCGCAGATTGATTTCGGCGCCCTGATGCAGGGGCTTGTCCATGGCAGGTGTCTTGCCCTCTTTAATGGACTGGATCGCTTCCTCCAGCAGTTCCATATACAGGGTAAAGCCGATGCTCTGCATCTGACCACTCTGCTCCTCGCCCAGCAGTTCGCCGGCGCCGCGAATTTCAAGGTCGTGGGTGGCGAGAGTGAAGCCGGCACCGAGATCGGAGGCCGCTTCGATCGCTTCCAGCCGCTTAACGGCATCGGAGGTCATCGAACGCTTACCGGGTGTCAGCAGATAGGCGTAGGCCTGGTGGTGGGAGCGGCCGACCCGGCCCCGCAGCTGATGCAACTGAGCCAGACCGAATTTGTCCGCCCTTTCGATAATAATGGTGTTGGCGTTGGGGACGTCGATACCGGTCTCGATAATGGTGGTGCAGACCAGCAGGTTAAAGCGCTTGTGGTAGAAGTCGCTCATCACCTGTTCCAGCTCCCGCTCGCGCATCTGGCCGTGGCCGATCGCCACCCGGGCTTCGGGGATCAGTTCCTCCAGTTCGCGGGCCAGATTGTCGATGGTCCTGACCTCGTTATGGAGGTAGTAGACCTGGCCGCCGCGCAACAGCTCCCGCAGAATTGCCTCTTTGATCAGGTTTTTGTCTTTTTCACGGATAAAGGTGTTGACCGATAAGCGTCGTGCCGGTGGGGTCGCGATGATAGACAGGTCGCGGATGCCGGACATCGACATATTCAGGGTTCGTGGGATCGGGGTCGCGGTCAGGGTCAGGATATCGACATCGGCGCGCAGAGATTTCAGGCGTTCTTTCTGCTGAACCCCGAAGCGGTGTTCCTCGTCGATAATCAACAGCCCCAGGGCCTTGAAATCAATATCTCCCTGCAGCAGTTTGTGGGTACCGATCACAATATCCACCTTGCCTTCGGCGAGTCCGGCGGCTGTGGACTTCTGCTCTTTGCCGCTACGAAAGCGCGACATCACCTCGACATTGACCGGCCAGTCGGCGAAACGGTCCTGAAAGGTCTGGTAGTGTTGCTGAGCCAGCAGCGTTGTGGGGGCCAGTACTGCCACCTGGTGGCCGCTTTCTACTGCCATAAAGGCGGCACGCAGCGCCACTTCGGTCTTACCGAAGCCAACGTCACCACAGACCAGTCGGTCCATGGGCTGGCTGGCGGTCAGATCCCGAATTACCGCGTTAATCGCCTGATGCTGATCCGGGGTCTCTTCGAAGGGGAAACCGGCGGCAAAGGCTTCGTAACTCTCTTCCGGGCTGCGGAAGGTGCGTCCCTGGCGGGCGGCACGACGAGCATAGATATCCAGCAGTTCGGCAGCGGTGTCGCGAATCTTTTCCACCGCCTTGCGCCTGGCCTTGCTCCACTGTTCACTGCCCAGCTTGTGCAGGGGCGCCAGCGAATCACTGGCGCCGGAGTAACGGGAGATCAGGTGCAGTGACGACACCGGCACATAGAGCTTCGCACCATCGGCATACTCCAGGGTCAGAAACTCGTTGCTCTGACCGTCCAGCTCCAGCGCCTGCAGGCCGATATAGCGGCCAACCCCGTGCTGATCGTGGACCACGGGGGCGCCCTGCTGCAACTCGGTCAGGTTGCGGAAGATCAGGTCGCTGTTATCCGGTTCGCTGTCCCGGCGCCGGCGCTGCATCACCCGCTGGCCAAACAGCTGGGTTTCCGTAATCAGCTCCAGGCCGGCCTCCGGCAGGCTGATACCCTGTTCCAGGGGGGCGACAATAATGGCGTGAGACTGGTCGCCGCTGACAAAGGCCTGCCAGCTGTCGATGGTTTTCGGATGCAGATCGATCCGCTGCAGCAGTTCCAGAAGTGCTTCCCGGCGTCCGGCAGACTCTGCGCAGAACAGCAAGCGGCTGTCGCTCTCCGCCATAAACCCGCTGAGCTTCGACAGCGGCTGCTCGGCTCTGGCATCTACCGGTAGCGACGGAGGTTCGGTCGTCACCAGCCTGATGCGGCCACCGCCGGTCTCCCCGGGGTCGGGGTTCAGCTCGGTGCGTGGGAACTGCTTAATCCGGGCGAAGATGCGGTTAACCTCATGAAAGGCTTCGTGAGGAGGCAGTATTGGTCGTTCGATATCGTAACGGCGGCTTTCATGGCGGCCGCAGATCTCATCCCAGAATTCCTGGCTGGCCTGCTCCAGGCCGCTGTCGCTGAACAGCTGGGTGGCGTCCGGCAGATAGTCCAGCAACGTACAGGTCTGCTCAAAGAACAGCGGCAGATAATATTCGATACCGGGAGGGGCGATGCCGTTGCTGACATCCTGATAGGTAGGACAATGCCTGGGGTCGACATCGAAACGATCACGCCACTGCTGACGAAAACGGGCGATTGCCGACTTGTTCAGCGGAAACTCTCTGGCCGGCAGTAGTCTGATCTCCTGAACCTGATCAACTGAACGCTGAGTCTCCGGGTCGAAGGTGCGCAGAGTATCGATCTCGTCGTCAAACAGATCGATCCTGAAGGGCAGATCGCTGCCCATCGGGTAGATATCCATGATCGAGCCCCGGATCGCATATTCGCCATGCTCATAAACCGTATCCACCGCCCGGTAACCGGCCTGGGACAGGCTGCTACGCATCTTCTCCGGGTCCATGGTCTGGCCGGTCTTCAGCACCAGACTGTGGCCGGCGAGATATTCCACCGGCGGCAGTCGCTGCATCAGGGTCGGTGCCGGAACGATCAGCACCGCCTGTTCGGCCTGGTGGAGCAGGTGCAGGCTGAGCAGACGCTGAGAGACAATGTCCTGATGAGGAGAGAAGCTGTCATAGGGCAGGGTTTCCCAGTCGGGAAAATTCAGCAGTGACAGTCCGGCGCCGTAAAAACCGATTTCTGCCTCAAGGGTTGCGGCGCTTTCGGAGTTGCGGGCGATGACCAGAGTGAGTCCCCGGTGTCGGCGGGCCTGTTCGGCGATCAGCAGGCCGCGGCTACTGCCTTTCAGGTTGCTGATATAGCGGGTTTTTCCGGCGCAGGCCGGATCGAAAGCGGGAAGAACCGCAGCGGTACTGTTAGCGGACATGGAGTGAAGGCTGGCCTGAGGATAATACTGAAACTGGCATTGTAGCGTCTGCGCCGGCGATAGCAAAAATACCCGTTACCGCCCCGGCGATGTCGACGGCATGCGGATGCTCCGTTCTGCGGGGCCTGAGACACTGATTTACAGGCCAGCAAGCTGCTGTAAAGGGGCCGATTTTTGCGCTGCACCTAAAGTATAGAATTCTTACGTTGCCCGGCTCTGGCCAAAATTGCATAATATGCGCTCCAAATTCTATTGCTGACGACATTGGAGTAGCCCCGTGAGTCGAGAAAATATCTTTGCTGATTGGAAAGAGCGCGAAGCGGTCGCCGAATCTATGATCCCTGTGATCGGACGTCTGTATCGCGACTCTGAAGTCGAGACTTCCGTATTCGGCAAGATCGTAGTTAAGCGTTCAGTCATTAATATCCTGAAAGCACACAAGTATGTGCGTCAGGTAGAAGGCGAAGAGCTGAGTGTTAATGACACTTATCCTGTGCTGCAGGCTATGGATAAGATGGACCTGTCCCGCGCTCACGTTGATATCGGTAAGCTGGCGGTGAAGTTCAAGAAAGAGGGTGCTGGTCGCACTCTGGAAGCGTTCCTGGACGAAGAACTGGCCGGCGCTAAGAAAAATGGTGATGAGACTCAGTCTACCGACGTGGTGCTCTACGGCTTCGGTCGAATCGGTCGTCTGCTGGCTCGCCTGCTGATCGAAAAGACCGGTGGTGGTCAGAATCTGCGCCTGCGGGCGATCGTAGTTCGTGGCAAGGGTGGTGATCTGGAGAAGCGTGCCAGCCTGCTGCGCCGTGATTCCGTCCACGGTTCTTTCCTGGGAACGATCTCCGTCGACGAAGAGAACAGCGCGCTGGTTGCTAACGGCAATGTGATCAAGGTGATCTACGCCGACGCGCCTGACACCATTGACTACACCCAGTACGGTATCAGCAATGCGGTTGTTGTTGATAACACCGGTAAGTGGCGTGACCACGACGGTCTGTCCCTGCACCTGCGCGCCAACGGCGTATCCCGCGTGCTGCTGACTGCTCCGGGTAAGGGTGTTAAGAACGTCGTTATGGGCGTTAACAACGGCGACGTCACTCCGGAAGATGCGATTCTGTCTGCAGCGTCCTGTACCACCAACGCCATCACGCCGGTACTGAAGAAGCTGAACGACGAGTACGGTATTAAGAACGGTCACGTTGAAACTGTACACGCCTACACCAATGACCAGAATCTGATCGACAACTATCACAAAGGTGATCGTCGTGGTCGTGCCGCCGGTCTCAACATGGTTCTGACCGAAACCGGAGCTGCCAAGGCGGTAGCCAAGGCGCTGCCGGAAATGGAAGGCAAGCTGACCGGTAACGCGATCCGTGTTCCCACCCCGAACGTTTCGATGGCGATCCTGAATCTGAATCTTGAGAAAGAAACCACTAAGGAAGAGCTGAACGACTACCTGCGTAATGCTGCTCTGCACTCGGAGCTGCAGAAGCAGATCGATTACAGCAACTCTCCGGAAGCTGTTTCCTCTGATTTCGTCGGTTCGCGGGCCGCGGGTATCGTCGATGGTCTGGCGACCATCGTGAACGGCGACTCCTGTGTTGTTTACGTCTGGTACGACAATGAGTTCGGTTACAGCTGTCAGGTGATCCGTCTGCTGCAGCAGGTGACTCAGTCTACTCTGAGAGCGTTCCCGATCGAAGGCTGATACAGCACTTCCTGATCCAGAAAAAGCCGCTTTTACAGCGGCTTTTTTTTTATTCATTTTTTATTGCTACGGAATTGATCCGGTGCAGAACAAAACACTGGATCTGTGCCGATTTACCTCTTTGGTTTAGTGGCAAAAATGGCTCCGTGTCTTTATAATTACGCGGTTTTTTGGCGGGCCTGTGGGTGATATTTGTCAGGTATGTGTCGCAAGCCGGCATGTGCTGTCATCTGGGGCTCTGAAAGTAAAGTTATTCGTGATTGGGTGAGGCGTATGATCAAGATCAAAAAAGGTCTGGATCTACCTATTACCGGTGCACCACGTCAGACCATCGTAGATGGAGCTGAAGTGGGCTCGGTTGCTGTCATCGGATTCGACTATGTAGGCATGAAGCCTACAATGGCGGTCCGGGTTGGCGATCGGGTTAAGCTCGGTGAGGTGATTTTTTCCGATAAGAAGACGCCAGGTGTTAAGTACACCGCGCCGGCTGCCGGCGTGGTTTCTGCTATCAACCGTGGTGAAAAGCGAGTCCTGCAATCTGTCGTTATCGATGTAGACGGCGATGAAGCAGTAGAGTTCGCAAAGTATGAAGCATCTGAGCTGGAGAAGCTGGACCGCGTCGATGTTGTAAAGAATCTGGTTGAATCCGGACTCTGGACGGCGCTTCGCACTCGCCCTTTCAGTAAAGTTCCTGCTCCTGAGACAGCCCCCAGCTCCATTTTTGTAACCGCTATCGACACCAATCCGCTGGCTGCGGACCCTGCGGTTATCATTGCTGAGCAGAAAGAAGCTTTTGAAATCGGCCTCCGTGTGCTGGCCAAACTGACCGAAGGCAGCCTGTTCGTCTGTAAGGCACCCGGTGCTGATATACCTGCGCCGATGGGCACGACCGCTGAAGAGTTTGACGGTCCTCACCCTGCGGGCAACGCCGGTACCCATATCCACTTCCTGGATCCGGTCAGTGAAAACAAAACGGTCTGGACTATCGGTTATCAGGACGTTATCGCCGTCGGCAAACTGTTTACCACCGGTAAACTGTATGTCGAACGTGTAGTGGCTCTGGCCGGTCCTCAGGTTCCGGATGGTCGTCTGCTACGCACCCGTCTGGGCGCCAACACCGATGAGCTGGTTGCGGGTCTGGTTAAAGATGCCGATAACCGGGTTATCTCCGGTTCCGTCTTTAACGGCCGCACTGCCGAAGGTCCTTTTGCATACCTGTCCCGTTACACCAACCAGATCAGCGTGCTGCTGGAAGGTCGCGAGCGTGAGTTTATGGGCTGGGTTGCGCCGGGTGCCGAGAAGCATTCGCTGCTGAACATCGTCTCCAGCAAGCTGAATCCCGGTAAGCTGTTCAACTTCACCACCACCACTAACGGTTCCGAGCGGGCCATGGTGCCGGTGGGACAGTTTGAAACTATCATGCCGATGGATATTCTGCCGACTCAGCTGCTGCGTGCACTGGTCTGTGGTGATATGGATGCCGCTATTGCCCTGGGTTGTCTCGAACTGGACGAAGAAGATCTGGCTCTGTGCACCTACGCCTGCCCTGGCAAGTACGAGTACGGCCCCATTCTTCGCGACAATCTGACGCGCATTGAGAAAGAGGGCTGATAATGACCATTCGCAAGATTCTCGACAAAATGGAGCCGCATTTCCATAAAGGCGGCAAATATGAGAACTGGTATGCCCTCTATGAAGCGGCAGACACCATTTTCTACACTCCCGGCAGCGTCACCAAGAGCGCGTCACACGTCCGCGACATGGTCGACCTCAAGCGGATGATGATTCTGGTCTGGATGTGTACCTTCCCCGCGGTCTTCGCCGGAATGTACAACATCGGTTACCAGGCCAATGAAGCGATGGCGGCTCTCGGCCTGACCGAAGCTGAAGGCTGGCGTGGTGCGATCATCGACTCTCTGGCCGGTCACGACTCCAGCAGCATCTGGGACAACTTTGTCTACGGTGCGGTGTACTGGCTGCCCGTCTATATCACTACCTTTGTAGTGGGTGGATTCTGGGAAGTTCTGTTCGCCATGAAGCGTGGCCATGAGGTTAACGAAGGCTTCTTTGTCACCTCTATCCTGTTCTCTCTGATCCTGCCTCCGACTATCCCTCTGTGGGAAGTGGCACTGGGCATCAGCTTCGGTGTGGTGATCGGTAAGGAAGTGTTCGGCGGTACCGGTAAGAACTTCCTCAACCCGGCGCTGACCGGTCGTGCCTTCCTGTTCTTCGCCTATCCGGCGCAGATGTCAGGTGACGCCATCTGGACAGCAGTTGACGGCTTTGCCGGCGCCACCCCGCTGGGTCTGGCTCAAGCCGGTGGCGTTGAGGCGATCCTGGCCAGCAACATTACCTGGATGGACGCATTCCTGGGCAGTATCCAGGGTTCTGTCGGTGAAGTGAGCACCCTGATGATCCTGATCGGCGGTGGTCTGCTGATGTTCTTCCGGATTGCAGCATGGCGCATCGTTGCCGGTGTCTTCGTCGGTATGGTTGGTATGACCCTGCTGTTCAACCTGATCGGCTCCGAAACCAACCCGATGTTCAACATGCCGTTCTGGTGGCACTTTGTGCTCGGTGGCTTTGCCTTCGGCATGATGTTTATGGCGACCGATCCGGTTTCTGCTTCCATGACCAACACCGGTAAGTGGTGGTTCGGTGGTCTGGTGGGTGTGATGGTGGTACTGATCCGTGTGGTCAACCCCGCATTCCCGGAAGGCATGATGCTGGCGATTCTGTTTGCCAACCTGTTTGCGCCGCTGATCGACTACTTCGTGGTTGAGGCCAACATTAAACGGAGGATGTTACGTAATGTCCGCTAATAACGATACGATCTCCAAAACGCTGAAGGTATCGGTCGCTCTGTGTGTGGTCTGTGCGGTCTTCGTTTCCGCTGCAGCCGTCGCGCTGAAGCCTCAGCAACTGGCGAACAAGGCGCTGGACCGTAAGACCAACATCCTTGCCGCCGCTAACATCAGCGATCCCAACAAGACTGTTGACGAGCTGTACGATGCGAATGTTGTCGCCAAGGTCCTGGATGTAACAACCGGTGCCTGGGCCGATGATGTTGATCCTGCAACCTATGACGAAGTCAAGGCTGCCAAGGACCCTGCGCAGGCTGTGGCGCTGTCGGGCGATAAAGATCTTGCTGGTATTAAGCAGCATGCCCGTTACAAGACCGTGTATATGGTCATGAACGGTGAAAATATCGAAACGCTGATCCTGCCGATTCATGGTAAAGGCCTTTGGTCGACACTCTATGGCTTTATGGCCCTGGAAGGTGATTTCAATACCATCGTGGGTCTGGGCTTTTACGCTCATGCTGAAACCCCCGGTCTCGGTGGTGAGGTTGATAACCCCAACTGGAAGTCTCAGTGGCCAGGCAAGAAGGTCTACGGTGAGTCCTTCGACAATGCTGCTATCGGCCTGATCAAAGGCAAAGTCGACCCCAACGGTAAGAATGCTGCTCACCAGATCGATGGTCTGGCCGGCGCCACTCTGACCGCCAACGGGGTCACCAACCTGGTTAAGTTCTGGCTGGGTGAAAACGGCTATGCGCCGTTCCTGGCTAAACTGCGCGCAGGGGAGGTGTAATCATGTCTCAGATGAAAGAAGTCGTAACTAATCCGGTCTTTGAGAACAACCCGATCGCTTTGCAGATCCTGGGTGTCTGTTCTGCTCTGGCGGTCACCAGCAGCCTCAACGTGGCGGTGGTGATGAGTCTGGCGGTTATCGTCGTTCTCGCTTTCTCCAACCTGTTCGTGTCTCTGATCCGTGAGCACATTCCGAACAACATTCGGATTATTGTGCAGATGACCATTATCGCCTCGCTGGTAATCGTGGTTGATCAGGTGCTGAAAGCCTTCGCTTACGAGCTGTCCAAGCAGCTGTCGGTATTCGTTGGTCTGATTATCACCAACTGTATCGTTATGGGCCGTGCAGAAGCCTTCGCCATGAAGAACCCTCCGGGCATCAGCTTTATGGATGGTATTGGTAACGGTCTTGGATATGGCGTGGTACTGCTGTTTGTTGGCACCGTTCGTGAGCTGTTCGGTTCCGGTTCCCTGTTCGGCATCGAGATCTTCTCGCTGGTGAACAACGGTGGCTGGTATGTTGCCAATGGTCTGATGCTGCTGCCGCCTTCAGCCTTCTTCGTTATCGGTCTGATGATCTGGGCTCTACGTGCCTGGAAGAAGGACCAGGTCGAGAAGCCTGACTTCAGCCTCGCGCCGAACACCAAGTAAGGGGAGATTGAGTTATGGAACATTATATTAGCCTGTTCGTTAAATCGATCTTTATCGAGAACATGGCGCTCTCTTTCTTCCTGGGGATGTGTACTTTTATCGCCATCTCCAAGAAGGTTAAGACCGCTATCGGCCTGGGTATCGCAGTAATCTTTGTACTGGGTATCACCGTGCCGGTGAACAATCTGATCTACAAAGTCTTCCTGGCTGACGGTGCCCTGGCCTGGGCGGGACTGCCTGAGGTGGATCTGAGCTTTCTGGGTCTGATCTCCTATATCGGTGTTATCGCGGCGATCGTACAGATCCTTGAGATGCTGCTGGATAAGTATGTCCCTGCGCTGTACAACGCGCTGGGGGTCTTCCTGCCGCTGATCACCGTAAACTGCGCCATCATGGGTGCGGCTCTGTTCATGGTTGAGCGTGACTACAACTTTGGCGAGTCCATCGTCTATGGTGTCGGCGCCGGTCTTGGCTGGGCATTCGCGATCACTGCGCTGGCAGGTATCCGCGAGAAACTGAAGTACAGCGACGTGCCTCACGGCCTTCGTGGTCTGGGTATCACCTTCATCACTGTTGGTTTGATGTCTCTGGGCTTCATGTCCTTCTCTGGGGTACAGCTTTAAGCTGTGCGGTGTTCGATTCAGTAAAGGTTAAACGAACATGGAAATTATACTCGGTGTAATCATGTTTACCGCCGTGGTACTGGCTCTGGTCGCGGTGATTCTGTTTGCCCGCGCCAAGCTGGTTTCCAGCGGTGACGTGACAATTGAGATCAATGGCGATCCTGAGAAAAGCATTAAGGCCCCTGCCGGTGGCAAGCTGCTTCAGACTCTCGCCGGTCAAGGTATCTTCCTGTCTTCTGCCTGTGGTGGCGGCGGTACCTGTGCTCAGTGTAAGTGTATCGTCGAAGAGGGCGGTGGCGAGATGCTGCCGACCGAAGAAGGTCACTTCACCAAGGGCGAAAAGCGTGAAGGCTGGCGTCTGTCCTGTCAGGTTGCTGTTAAGCAGGACATGAAAGTTGAAGTTGAAGATGAAGTCTTCGGCGTTAAGAAGTGGGAATGTACGGTTGAGTCCAACCCCAACGTTGCTACCTTCATCAAGGAACTGACCCTGCGTCTGCCGGAAGGCGAAAACGTAGACTTCCGCGCCGGTGGTTACGTGCAGCTGGAATGCCCTCCTCACGTCGCAGCCTACAAGGACTTCGATATCGAGGAAGAGTACCATCCTGACTGGGACAAGTTCGATATCTGGCGCTATGTGTCCAAGGTAGACGAGCCGGTTATCCGCGCTTACTCTATGGCCAACTATCCGGAAGAGCGTGGTGTGGTTAAGTTCAACATTCGTGTGGCGACACCGCCTCCCGGACGTGACGACCTGCCGCCCGGACAGATGTCCTCTTATGTCTTCAGCCTCAAGCCCGGTGACAAGGTCACTGTGTACGGTCCCTTCGGTGAGTTCTTCGCCAAGGATACCGATGCTGAGATGGTATTCGTCGGTGGTGGTGCCGGTATGGCGCCGATGCGTTCTCACATCTTCGATCAGCTCAAGCGTCTGAACTCCAGCCGTAAGATCTCTTACTGGTACGGCGCACGATCCATGCGCGAAGCCTTCTACGGTGAAGAGTTTGACGAGCTGGCCGAGAAGAACGAAAACTTCCAGTGGCATCTGGCCCTGTCCGACCCGCTGCCCGAAGATAACTGGGATGGCTACACCGGCTTTATCCACAACGTACTCTACGAAAACTATCTGAAGGATCACGAAGCGCCTGAGGATTGCGAGTACTACATGTGTGGACCGCCCATGATGACCTCCGCGGTTATCAAGATGCTGGAAGACCTGGGTGTTGAACGTGAAAACATCCTGCTGGATGACTTCGGCGGCTAAGCCGGAGCTGTCAATCAGCATATAAAGCAGCCGGTTACGCCATTTTGTTAATCGCTCAGTATTACAGCGCCTTTATCGGCAGGCTGCTGGCCCTCGGGCTGGCAGCGCTGATGGTAACGGCCTGTAGCAGCGATAACGGTGCTGACCGGCTGACTATTCATTCCATTACTGGTGCCACCATGGGTACCAGCTACAGTGTTAAAGTGGTTGCACCGGTCTCGGCAGAGCTGAGCGAGCTGCAATCCGGCATCCAGACGGCGCTCGATCGGATCGAGTCGCGGATGTCCACCTACCGTAATGACTCGGAACTGAGTCGATTCAACCGGTCTGAACCCGGTTCCTGGTTTGAGGTTTCCGAGGAGACCGCTGCCGTTGTGGCGCTGGGGCTGGAGATCAGTCGGCAGACACAGGGTGCTTTTGATATGACCGTTGGTCCGCTGGTCAATCTCTGGGGCTTTGGTCCCGGTAACGCCATATCAAAAACACCTTCGGAACAACAGATTAATGAACAGCTGGCCCGGGTCGGGTACCAGCAGATCAGTGTCAGGTCAGAACAGCCGGCTCTGGCGAAGCAGGGCGATCGCTATCTGGACCTGTCCGCCATTGCTAAAGGCTATGCTGTAGACGCGGTGGCCGATTATGTCTCAGGCCGCTATCAGGCTTACCTGGTGGAGGTCGGTGGTGAACTGCTGGCCCGGGGCAGAAAGCCCGATGGCAGCAGCTGGCGCATTGCCGTTGAAAGCCCGGTCGCCGGTGAGCGTAGTGTACAGAAGGTGATCAGCGTAGAGGGGATGGCCATTGCCACCTCCGGTGACTACCGAAACTATTTTGAGCAGAACGGGGTTCGCTACTCCCATACCATCGATGGTACGACCGGGAAGCCGATCAGCCACAAGCTGGCATCAGTCACGATTCTCGATCCATCCTGCGCCCGGGCAGATGCTCTGGCGACGGCGATGATGGTGCTGGGAGAGCAGCGTGGTCTGGCGCTGGCAAAGCAGCTGAAGATCCCGGCGTTCTTTGTTTTTAAGCAGGGTCAAGGATTTGCCGAATCCTATACGGCAGAATTCGAACCCTATCTGATGCAGTGAGGTAATGTGATGGAAACGGTCATTCTTGCAGTAGTGGTGCTGGCGGTGCTGATTGGCGCTATGTCCATTGGCGTCATTATGGGGCGCAAACCGATTAAAGGCTCCTGCGGCGGTGTAGGGGCTGCGCTGGGAGAGAAGGATTACATCTGTCCGGTCTGCGGCGATGATCCTGACAAGTGCGAAAATGAGCAGGATGAAGTTCAGGACGATAACTCACTGAGTTATGAGCTGAGTCAGCCGAAAGGCCAGTAGCAGATATATAAAAGATTAACTATCCGCAATCATAAAGGAGCTGCTGTACCGCTCTGCCGAATAAAGGAGTGGACGGCGCCGTTGCGGACCGCTGAAGCGGCCGCACTTACAACTACAAAAATTCTACAGGGGGAATAGATGGCAGTTTACGAATACGATGTGGTTGTAATCGGCTCCGGGCCGGCCGGCGAAGGAGCGGCAATGAATGCCGCCAAGAAAGGCCGCCGGGTCGCTGTTGTGGAGATCCACGATAAAGTGGGTGGTAACTGCACCCATATGGGGACGATCCCCTCCAAGGCCCTGCGTCATTCCGTTAAACAGATCATCGAATTCAATACCAACCCGATGTTCCGGGATATCGGCGAGCCTCGCTGGTTCTCTTTTCCTAAAGTCCTGAAGCGGGCGGAAAAGGTGATCACCAATCAGGTGATGATGCGGACCGGCTTCTATGCCCGCAATCGTATCGACGTCTATTTCGGGCGTGCCCGGTTTGTTGACGCTAAAACCGTCAACGTATCTCACGCCAGTCGTAATGAAGATACCCTGAAAGCCAAACATGTGGTGATTGCGACCGGTTCCAGACCCTACACGCCGGAAGACGTGGATTTCAACCATCCGCGAATCTACAACTCCGACAGCATCCTCAAGCTGGAGCATACTCCCAGAACGCTGATCGTCTATGGTGCCGGGGTAATCGGCTGTGAATACGCTTCCATCTTCGGCGGCCTGGGTGTCAAGGTGGACCTGATCGACAACCGTGACCGACTGCTGTCTTTTCTGGATGATGAAATCTCAGATGCGCTGAGCTACCACCTGCGAAATCATGGTTGCACCATTCGTCACAATGAAGAGTATGAAACCATTGATGGTGACGATCATGGTGTGCTGATGACCCTCAAATCCGGTAAAAAGATCCGTGCCGATGCCCTGCTCTGGTGTAATGGCCGGACCGGTAATACCGATGACATGGGGTTGGAGAATGTCGGCCTGGAGGCCAACGGAAGAGGTCAGCTGGAGGTGGACGATCACTATCGTACCGCTGTGGATGGCATCTATGCGGCCGGCGATGTGGTGGGCTGGCCCAGCCTGGCTTCGGCCGCTATCGACCAGGGGCGAGCAGCCAGCACCGATCTGCTGAAGGCGGAAGATTTCCATTTTGTCTCGGAAGTCCCCACCGGTATTTACACCATTCCCGAAATCAGTTCGGTGGGTAAAACCGAGATGGAGCTGACTGCGGCTAAGGTACCCTACGAGGTGGGCCAGGCCTTCTTCCGTGATATCGCCCGTGCTCAGATCTACGGTGAGCCCGTCGGCATGCTGAAGATTCTGTTCCACCGTGAAACCCTGGAGATCCTCGGCATCCACTGTTTCGGTGACCGTGCCTCGGAGATTATCCATATCGGCCAGGCCATTATGAATCAGGAAGGCAGCGCCAATACCATCAAGTATTTTGTGAATACCACCTTCAACTACCCGACCATGGCCGAGGCCTTCCGGATCGCGGCGATTGCCGGGTTGAACCGAATCGCCAATATCTGATTTTCGGACAGGTTCAGCTGAAAAAGGCCGCGACTGCGGCCTTTTTTACAACTCTTTCACATGCCTTCGGCTGCTGAGCGAACGTACAGCCCCTGATTGGACCGTACCTCTCCGGCGATTATGCTGTCGATGCCGGATGTCGTCGTCACAGGTCTTCTCGCCTTTACCTTTCTCGATCGCCGAAAACGGTAACTTATCGTCGCGGACGGATTGTCACCGATAAAGATGCTTCAGTGCTTATGGCTTATGCCTGATACGGTGGTGAGCTTCTTCTCATGCTTGATGTTGAACATCAGCCGGTCGACTTCGTTCAGCATGGTGGAAATGTCGAGCCCGGTGTCCGCCTGATAGCAACGGGCGCCGACACTGGTTGTGATCGGCGGCAGAGAATCCTGATGCTGCTTCAGCAGATTGAGCTTTTTCTGAATCCTGACGGCCAGGTTCTCCAGATCCTCTGCCTGGCGGATAAACACCAGAGCGGCGAATTCGTCGTCGCCAATGCGGGCGGCGATATCCGATTCCCGCAGTTCGCTGCTGAGTGCTTTAGCCAGCGCCTTGATGGCCTGGTCTCCGGTGTCATGACCCAGCTGATCATTGATAGTGTGCAGATTATCGAGATCGAAATACATCAGTCCGAAGGTATGGCCATAGCGTTTGGCCACACTGAGCTTGTGGTGAGAGAGGGTATCGAAACCGCGACGATTATAGATGCCGGTCAGCTCGTCCCGGAGGCTGAGCTGACTGAGTTCATGTTCGTTGACCAGCAGTTGCAGGTCCGATTCAATCTGGTTACGGAAGCTGCTGATCAGCTCAAAATAGGGGTCCCGGTAATCGGTGGGATTGTAGTCCAGTACGCACATTACCCCGAACGGTACACCGTTGGGCCACTGCAATGGCAGGCCCAGGTAGGAGGAGAAGCCCTCCCGTGCGACCTCCTGGTAGTTTTCCCAGCAGGACTGCTCCCCGGCATTGGGGATATAGAGCTCACGATCCTCATCCACCACCTGGCGGTGCAGGGTCAGTGTATCGGATGGAATGATCTGGCCAGACAGCCAGGGATTGGATTCCTGATTACTGCTGATAACAATCTGGTAGCCGTGGCGGCTGTACTGAACGATAAAGCAGCAGGGAGCATGGAACAGGCGTGCCGCCAGGTCGACCGTCTGTTGCCATTTGTCGAAGGAGACGACGCTGTTATCGGCCTCCAGTATCCAGTTATCCCGGTCAGTCATGGTTGATTCCCGCCAGGGCAATTTTAAGATCAGTAATTATTCGTTAAAGTTTAGTGCATCTGTATTTTTTAGTCTTGCTTTGCGGCCATATAAACGCTGACCTGTTTCTGTAACTGGCCGATTTTCCGGTGATAACCCTGATCTATGAAGTCGTACTGGACCCTGTACAGCAACGCCAAGTCCGAGCGCAATGCGCTGGTGTTACTGAACAAAGTGAAAAAATACCTGCCTGCCGAACCTGAAGAGATCGGGGTGGCCGGTGATCGCTACTGTGGCCACTGCATCAGATTCACTCTGGATCACGGTGCCCTGTGTCGTTCTGAGTATATTTTTCAGCTCCTCTGTCATGGCGAGCAGCTGGGTAACAGCTGGACCCTGGCCGCTGTGGCGGAGAGCGCCAGGGCTTCCTGTAATCGATCCCGAATCGCCGGTATCCGGCAGATGGAGTGGTCCGAGGTCGATCCTGAGGGTGATTAAGAGAACCGGCGTAACATACAGCTTCAGGGGCCGTAGTCGATACCGCTGCCGGTTATGCTGGTGTCTTGAGGAAATTCGTCGGTCAGGGTCTTGTGTCCCTGAGCAGTGCCAGGGTTTCGACGTGCAGGGTTTGCGGGAAAAAATCAAAAGGAATCAACTGCTCGACACTGTATCCGTATTCGCAGAGTATTTCCAGATCCCGTCTCAGTGTGCCTGCGCTGCAGGACAGGCAGGCCAGACGCCGGGGGCGGAAATGCTGGCCGATCCACGCCGTAACCGCCGTTTCCATACCGGTCCTGGGAGGATTAGCATACAGCAGTGGTGTACCGGAAGTCTGTTCCGCCCATTGCTGAAGCTGAGGAATTCGATGCAGACAACTGCCACGCAGAAGCTCCGCTTCCGGGACGTTTTGCCGGGCACAGGAGAGCGCCTCGGCGGCGATTTCGACACCGAGGGTTCTGGCTCCGACGCCGGCCCAGCGTTTCAGTGAGCTGCCGGCACCGCAATAAAGATCGATTACCCGGCTGTCCGGCGTCGGCGAAAGGTATTGTTGCGCACTGTCCAGCGCCTCGTTAAACAGCTCCGGTATCAGCTGCTGAAATGCGGCGGGACCGTACCAGAGACCGGAGTGGTCGCGGGATCGGGGTTGACCCCAAAGCAGCAGCCACCGGTTTTTGGCAAAGACCTTCCTGCCCGCGCTGGGATGGAGGTGCAGCCACAGGCCTTCGGTACCGGTTGCGGCCAGCGCTTCGTAAAAATCAGTGGTCAGCCAGCGGGTGTCCGGGCGTTCCGCCTGTTTCACCACCAGCACCAGCTGGGCTCCGGACTGCACCAGATACGCCAGCGGAAAACGGTTCTGTTCGGGCAGAGTTCTGCCAAGCAGGGCGACCACGGCATTGATTCGGTCGGAGTGAATCGGGCAGTGGGGTATTGCAATCAGTTCATCACGGCGTTTAAGCCCGAATTGCCAGCCCCGGGATGAATACTCACAGCTCAGGCAGACTCTGTCCCGATAACCGTAGCGCCGTTCTCCGGTAACGGAACGCAGCGGCTGCAGCCGCTCTGACCAGGGCTGTAATTTTGTGGTCAGCCACTGCTGCTTCTGCTTTTCGCTGGAATCCCGGGAACGATCACGGTGGGCACAACCGGGACAGCTGTGGACACAGCCGACCGGCAGGGAAGTGTTTTTGGTCATCGATTACTGAGTGTTGTTACTCTCTTCTTCAGGCTTGTCCTCTTCCAGAGAAAAAGACATCTTCGGCGGCTCGGCCTCGACGGGCGCCCCGTTGGTTCGCCCTTTCTGAGCCTTCTCTTTGGCCAGGCGCATCTTCAGAGCCAGATTGTTCCGGGAGTCGGCATTGCGCAGGGCCTCGTCGGCCTTGATCTTACCCCGGCGCCAGAGATCGAACAGGGCCATATCGAAGGTCTGCATGCCCTGGTTGGCAGACTTTTCCATCACCTCTTTGATCTCGTCGATCTTGCCGGTCTTAATCAGATCATTGACCCGGGGAGATCCCAGCAACACCTCGATCGCAGCGGCCCGCTTGCCATCGATGGTGGGCAGCAGACGCTGTGAAACGATGCCTCGCATATTCAGCGACAGATCGAGGAAGATCTGTTTATGGCGTTCCTCCGGGAAGAAGTTGATAATCCTGCCCAGCGCCTGATTGGCGTTATTGGCATGCAGGGTCGACAGGCAGAGGTGGCCGGTCTCGGCAAAGGCCAGTGCATACTCCATCGTTTCGGCACTGCGGATCTCACCGATCAGGATGACATCCGGCGCCTGACGCAGCGTGTTCTCCAGCGCATCCTCATAGCAGAGCGTGTCGACACCCACTTCCCGCTGATTGATGATCGACTCCTTGTGGGGATGGACAAACTCCACCGGGTCTTCGATGGTAATGATATGGCCCGCACTGTTGGCGTTGCGGTGATCGATCAGTGATGCCAGTGAGGTGGATTTACCGGAGCCGGTGCCACCGACAAACAGAATCAGTCCACGTTTTTCCATGATCAGGCTGGTCAGCGAATCCGGCAATCCCAGTGACTTTGAATCCGGGATTTCGGTGGAGATGGAGCGGATCACCATAGAATATTCGTGACGCTGGCGGAAAATGTTGACCCGAAATCGACCGAGTCCCGGTTTCGACAGCGCCAGGTTCATTTCCGGCTTCTCTTCAAATTCACTGATCTGTCGCTCGTTCATGATCGCATAGGCAATCTCCTTAATCCGGCCACGGGGCATGATCTGATCAGAGAGTGGGATAAGCTTGCCATGTACCTTACAGCTCGGACGGGCATTGGTGGACAGAAAAAGATCGGCGCCGTTCCGGTCGACCATGATTTCCAGGTATTTGTCGAGTTCTTCGGGCATACTGAGTCCATGTAGTAAAACAAGAAGGTCGCCTTAGTTTAGACGGTTCGGTATCGCCAGGACCAGCGCTGAATCCGGTTTATTGATCTGATTCGAATATACCCCTGTTTATACCGTTATCTGCCGAATGCAAAACCAGACTTGTCGGCGGGCTGTTTAAAAGGCTGCCATCCGGATGTGAAGGCGAACTGAGCAGAAAGCTGCAGATGGACAGGAAATTACGACTGACAACTGGTCTGGTGATGGCAGTATTTGTGATTTTTCACCTGATTAATCACACCCTCGGCCTGTTATCGTTGCAATTGATGGAGGACTATCGGCACTGGTTTGTGCTGTTCTGGCATCATCCCCTGCCGACTGTCGCCCTTTACGGCTCGGTACTGATTCATCTGCTGCTGGCCCTGCGTGCGCTTTACCGTCGGACAACCCTGAGAATGCCGTTCTGGGAAGCGGCGCAGTTGCTGCTGGGGCTGGCGATTCCACCACTGGTGCTGGCTCACGGTATCGGCACGCGAGGGGCGGCGGAAGTTCTTGCCGTTGAGGCCAGTTTCGAAGTGGTGATTGGCACACTCTGGTCCTCACCGGCACTGACCCTGCGCCAGACCCTGCTGGTGCTGGTGGTCTGGGCTCACCTGCTGTTTGGTATTCATTACTGGTTGCGGCTGAAGCCGGGTTATCAACGCTGGCAACCGCTGTTACAGACCCTGGCGTCCTTGCTGCCGGTTCTGGCGTTGCTGGGATTTCTGCGAGCGGCGCTGGAGGTTGAAAAACTGGAAACCGCCCAGGGGGCACTAACCCTTCAGTACCAGCAACCGGAGGGCGTGGCGTTGTTGCAGAGCCTGGAAAGGGGGATCTGGATCGCCTATCTGCTGGCATTGCTGGCAGTGCTGCTGGCCCGTTATCTGCGCAAAGCGAAGCAGGTTAACCGAAATGCCGTGGTGATCGAGCACTCCGCTCGCGGTTCGCTTATTGCTGCGTCCGGAGCGACGCTGCTTGATGCGCTGCGAAGCGCCAGAGTTCCTCATGCCTCCGTCTGTGGTGGTCGTGCCCGCTGTACAACCTGCCGGGTCCGGATTACCCGTGGAGCCGAGCACCTGCTCCCGCCTGAGGAAGAGGAGATCAGGGCGTTGCAGGGCGTTCATGCCGAGCCCGGCGTCCGGCTGGCCTGCCAGCTGCGACTGACCGGCAATATCGGCATCGTACCCCTGGTGCCACCGGAACGGGCGCTGGAGTATGTGGGCAGGCCGGGCGGTGTCGAAGGCGCGGAGAAGACGGTTGCGGTGCTGTTTGTGGATCTGCGGGGATCAACCGCGCTGGGAGAAAAACGACTGCCCTATGATGTGGTATTTATTCTCAATCAGTTCTTTTCCGCTATGGCCGAAGCGCTGGAGCAGACCGATGGCCATTATGCCCAGTTCAATGGTGATGGTCTGATGGCGCTTTACGGACTGGAATCAGGGGTTGAGGCGGGCTGTCGCCAGGCGCTCAGGGGGGCGGCAGAGATGTTATCGCAACTGGATCGACTCAATAAGCGGCTGGAGCGGGAACTGGAATCGCCACTCCGAGTCGGTATAGGCATACACAGCGGTGAGGCGATTGTCGGTACGATGGGGCCGCCGGCATCCCCCATCGTATCGGCGATCGGCGATACCATCAACACCGCCGCCCGGCTGGAAGCGGAAACCCGGGTGCTGGGCGGGCCACTGATCGTTTCGGCAGTTACTCTCCAGCGAGCCGGAACTGACATTGCTTCGCTTCATTCTCATCAGGTCAGTGTCCGGGGGCGGCGGGAACCACTGCAGGTGGTGGTTATGGACGAACAGCAACTGGCCGGACTGACAGACTGAAGGATCAGCTGTGGATTAAGGTGATGAGCCGCCTGGACGCTGATCCGGGTCATGGTTTCCGAATTACCGCCAGGAGTATGCTGACGAACGCTAAATTTCTATTTCGTGCCGCTTTTCTGACAGGAGTCTCTATGTTCAATGGCCGTCCAGCAGAAGCTTCTACCGCTCTGAGCCAGGATCAGGTGCTGATCGATAAGATCATCAGCGAAATCGAGACGGTGGTGCTGGGGAAAAACCGCCAGGTTCGCCTGTCGCTGGCCTGCCTGTTTGCCGAAGGACACCTGCTGATTGAAGATCTGCCGGGGATGGGCAAGACCACTCTGGCCCATGCGCTGGCGGCGGTGCTGGGTTTCAGTTTTAAGCGGATTCAGTTCACCAGTGACCTGTTGCCGGTGGATATCATTGGCGCTGCGGTATTCGACAGTCGGGAGCAGCGTTTTGAGTTTCAGCCCGGACCGGTATTTTCCCAGGTGTTGCTGGCTGACGAGGTGAACCGGGCAACCCCGAGGGCACAGAGTGCGCTGCTGGAGGCGATGGAGGAGCGTCAGGTTTCCGTCGATGGTATCAGCCATCTGCTGCCGGCCCCCTTCTTTGTTATTGCTACTCAGAATCCGGTCAGCCAGGCCGGCACGTTTCCACTGCCTGAATCGCAACTGGATCGCTTTCTGATGCGGATCGAACTGGGTTATCCGGATTCGGAGGCCGAGCGGCGAATGCTGGAGGGCAGCAACCCGCGTAACCGGATCGGACAGCTGCGGGCGATACTGGGGCTGGAACAGCTGCAGCAGATTCAGCAACGGGTGGAACAGATACATCTGTCGGGACCGATACTGGATTATGTTCAGCGGCTGGTACATTACAGTCGCCAGTGCAGTGATTTCGACTACGGGCTGTCACCCCGGGGGGCGCTGGCTCTGATCCGCAGTGCCCGGGCATGGGCGCTGCTGGAAGGGCGGGACTATGTGATCCCGGAGGATGTTCAACTTGTCCTGCCGGCCGTTGCCGAGCATCGACTGCGAGGCGGTCGGGGTCATAGTGGTCACCGTGGTATCAGTCTGACCCGGCAGATGATTGATGCTGTCGATGTACTGGAATAGGCGCCGATGATTTCCGTGTTGCGTGTTCCGCGGCGGTTGTTTCGACAATGGTCTGAAAACTGGTTGAAACGGCGGCTACCCAGGACGCGCTCGATGACTCTGGATCAGCGTCGTATCTTTATCCTGCCAACCCGTGAAGGCATCGGTTTCCTGCTGATGGTGGCGGCGATTTTTGTAGGCGGCGTCAATTACGCCAACAGCCTGATTCTTGCGGTCTCTTTTATTCTGGTCAGCCTGTTTCTGGTATCCATCCTCCATACCTGGGGAAATCTGGTCGAGTTGCAGGTGGAAGCAGGCCGCAGCGAAAATGCCTTCGCCGGAGAAGACGCAGTATTCTGGCTCACCCTCATCAGCAACGGTCGGGATTATGAAGCGATTGATCTTGACTGGGGCGGAGACCGTTGCCAGCAGGTCGATATGATTGACTGTCGGGAGCAGGCAGTGCGGATGCTGCTGCCGGTGGAGCAGCGGGGGCGCTGGTCCCCGACCCGGCTGAGAATAGAGAGCCGATTTCCGCTCGGGCTGCTGCGTGCCTGGAGCTGGGTTGATCTGGATGTAAGCTGCCTGGTCTATCCCCGACCGCAGGAGAATGAGTACCCGCGGCGACTGAGTGGCCATGGCGAACAGGGCGAACGATTGCAGCATGAAGGCAGCGATGACTTCGAAGGTCTCAGAGCCTATGTGACCGGAGATAACCCCCGTCATATTGCCTGGAAGAACTTCGCCCGCACCGGGGAGCTGCACAGTAAGATGTTCAGTGGCCACGAAGATCATGAGCTGTGGCTGGAATGGGATGCCTGGGCCGGACTGGGGATTGAAGATCGGCTGTCTCGTATCTGTTACTGGGTGGTTCGCTTCAGCGAAGAGGGACGGCGTTGGGGGCTGCGGTTGCCCGGCGTGGAGATCGCGCCAGGGGAAGGGGAGGCGCACTGCCAGGCCTGTCTGGAGCAGCTGAGTCTCTATGGGCTGCCGGATGATGCCAGCAATGCCGGCGCACCCGCTGCAGGGGGCCGCTATGAGTCATAGCTGGCAGCTGCCTCGCAACAGCCTGATCTGGCTGCTCGCTGCGATGTTCGCCGGAATCGCACCTCATCTGCTGCGGCTGCCGCTGTGGGTCACGCTGGTGTGCCTGCTCTGCGGCGGCTGGCGAGTTATGGTTTATCGCAGTCGCTGGCATCTGCCGGGGCGCTGGCTGAAAGCGCTGCTGGTGTTCTCCGGCGTCACTGCCGTAATCGGTCACTATGGCACGTTGTTCGGACCGGATGCCGGTACTGCCCTGCTGATTCTCGGTTTCTGTTTCAAGCTTCTGGAGACACAGAGTCGACGTGATGCCTTTACCGTGATCGTGCTGGGTTTCTTCGTGGTCGCCACCGCCTTTTTCTACACCCAGTCCATGGCCAGTGCCGCTTATCTGCTGCTGGTCTGTTTTATGGTGACTGCTGCACTGGTCGGGCTTAATCAGAGCCCGCTGCAGACCAATCCGAAACGGACAGCCCGGCGCTCGCTGGTGATGATCGCCCAGACCGTGCCGCTGATGTTGATCCTGTTTATTTTTGTTCCGCGGGTCGCGCCACTCTGGTCGCTCGATCTCAGTGGCAGCCGGGCGAAGACCGGACTGAGCGATCAGATCAGTCCCGGTGATATAGCTCAGCTCAGCCGCTCACCGGAGCTGGCCTTCAGAGCTGAGTTTGATGGTGCTGCGCCTCCGGTTGCAAAGCTCTACTGGCGGGCGCTGGTGATGGATCACTACGACGGCCGCAGCTGGACCCGGGGGGATGTCAGCATGGATGTGCAACCTTCGCCTGCCGGTAAGGGACCTGAGCAACCGGCCTGGCGTAATAGCCTCCGTCCACTGGGGGAGTTTTACAGCTACCGGATTATTATGGAGCCGACAGATCAGCGCTGGTTGTTCGCCCTGGCTGCAGCTGACAGTGACGCAAGCAGAGTGCTGATGACCCGGGATTTCCGCCTGCTCTCGGCAGCCCGCATCAGTCAGCCCTTCAGTTACCGGGTGAAATCCGCTTTGAACTACCGGGCTGATGTCCGGCTACCACAATGGCTGGCACGGCGAAACCTGCTGCTGCCAGCCGGTGGTGATTCCCGTACTCGCCGGCTGGCTCGCGAGTGGGCGCAACAGGCGGGGTCGGCAGAGGCCTATGTCGATCGGGTACTGGACGGTTTTCGTAGCCAGCCATTTCGCTATACGCTGCGGCCGCCGCCGTTACAGGGGGATCGGATTGATCAGTTTATGTTTGAAACCAGGCAGGGATTCTGCAGCCATTATGCGGGTGCTTTTGTCTTTATGATGCGGGCCGCAGGTATCCCGGCCCGGGTTGTTGCGGGTTATCAGGGGGGAGAGCTCAATCCACTGGGAAACTACCTGCTTGTCCATCAGTTCGATGCTCACGCCTGGGCTGAAGTCTGGCTGCCGGGGCAGGGCTGGACGCGAGTGGATCCCACCGCCGCGATCGCACCGGAACGGGTTGAGCAGGGGGTGGAGCAGGCGCTGGCGGGAGAGCAGAGTTTCCTGGAAGACAGCCTGTTGTCGCCCAGCCGCTATCGCAGCATCGGCTGGGTATCACAGCTGAGGCTGGCGCTGGATTATGTCAACTTTGCCTGGCACCGGTCAGTTCTCGGATATGATGCCCGCTTTCAGACCCGGTTTCTGTCTGGATTGTTCGGAAAGGCGGATTTCAGAACGCTGGGAATCTGGCTGGTGGTGCTGATTGCAGTGGTGCTGCTGGTACTGTCGGCGCTGCTGTTCCGGCGTCGGCGTCTGAAGGTTGCTGATCCGGTGCTGCGGCTCTACCTGAAATTCTGTGACCGGATGGCAGCCCGCGGCCATCCTCGCCTGCCCGGGGAGCCCCCCGGCGCTTACCTGCAGCGACTGAAACCGCTGATGCCGGAAAAAGGTGATGATCTGGAAGAGCTGGCCGGAATCTTTATCAGCGAACAGTATGCGGGTGAGAGACTGTCGGAATCCGGTTGGCAGCGGATGAAACGGCTGGTGCGCCGGTTATAGACGGTTAAGGGAGCACAGAAAAGCCAGCAACGTTGGCTGGCTCTTCGGCTTAATGATCTGATCCGCAGGGGTTACTTCAGTTTTTCGATATCGTCGCGCAGGTCGCGGATCTTGTTGGCCATCACCTTTTCCAGGTGATCGATATCGGTCAGCAGCCGGGCTTTAAGGTCGGTGATCTCATGCTCGTGCTGAACCAGCTTGTGCAGTTCGTCGATCGCCTTCATCAGGAACGGAGACATCTCGCTGATTTCCTGGTACTTGTCATGGCTGCTGTCGACACGCACGGTATGGGCAGCGCGACCGAACTTGAACTTCTTACTCTTGGGCAGAAAGGAGCCTTTATTGCGCTTGAAATAGACCTTCAGCACATCCTCCTGGCCCTCCTGGCGCAGGCTGTATTTATAGATGTCTTCTATGCTGTCGTCAGCGATGCCCATTTCGCTGAGGGTTGGGTAATCAGACATAACAAAATCCTTATGATTTACTGCAGGAACAGGTCAGGGCCTGTTAACACTTATGAGATTGTCACGACAGCGGTCACTTTCTTGCAAGTCAAGGCGCAGTGAGTGCCGTGTAGTGGCTCTACTCAAGCGAACTGCAACGCAGGACTGCGAGAAAATGACCCTGTCCCTCCGGGTTGTGCCTGTATTCAGGCTGTGCCGCGTTATTCGTCGTTCATCTGGAATGACCAGACGTCTCTCCCCATGCCTTGCTCAGCCTGATTACAGGCGACAACGTGCTCAATCGGCTAAGTGTTGACAGGCCCTGGGGTTTCGCAGTCAACTTTAGTCGCATTTGTGTCAAAAAGATAATGTTTTTAGGTAGTTTTTGCTGAGAATTATTGACGCAGGGCAGGGGCGACTGCAAATGCTCGGGGGTTGTTGTCCGAACGCTGTCGCCGCTGCCGGGTGACCGGTTTTCAGGGCTGCCAGCCGCTGTACTGCCGCTCTGTATGTAACCGACAAAACTTCTCGGGTATAATGTCCGTCCCTTCTGTTGCGGTACCTTCCTGATGCAAGCTGCTCAACCTCTTAATGCCCGTAAACCCGTTCGTCCCCTGAAGCCGGCGCCGTTTCTGCCTATGTCCCGCGAGGAGATGGAGCAGCTTGGCTGGGAGGCCTGTGATGTGGTGCTGGTGACCGGCGATGCCTATGTGGATCATCCCAGTTTCGGGATGGCGGTGGTGGGGCGGCTGCTGGAGTCTCAGGGCTTCCGGGTCGGAATTATCGCCCAGCCGGACTGGACCAGTAAGGATGATTTTATGCGTCTGGGACGCCCCCGCCTGTTTTACGGGGTGACCGCGGGCAATATGGACAGCATGATTAATCGCTATACGGCTGAGCGGCGACTGCGCCACGATGATGCTTATACCCCCGATGCCGAGGGCGGTAAACGGCCGGACCGGGCGGTGGTGGTTTACGCCCAGCGTTGCCGGGAGGCCTATAAAGAGGTCCCGCTGGTGGTCGGTGGAATTGAAGCCAGTCTGCGCCGTATCGCTCACTACGACTACTGGTCCGATAAAGTCAGGCGCTCGGTACTGCCGGATTCCAAAGCGGACATCCTGCTCTATGGCAATGCCGAACGGGCGCTGGTTGAGATCGCACACCGACTGAACGATGGCGAAAGCGCTGAGCAGCTGGATATGATTCGGGGGACCGCCGTAATGCGTTCGCAGCTCCCGGCCGACTGGAGCATGATCGACAGCAGCGAGCTGGATCTGCCCGGCACAGTCAGTCCGATTCCAAACCCCTATCAGTATGAGAACCAGGCCTGCGAGCAGGGCGCTGGCACAGCAGCCGTGAAGTCTGCCGAAGAGCCGCAACCGCTGAAGATCGAGCCCCATGCCGCTCGCCGTACCCGGATCTGTGTGCGGCTGCCCGCTTATGAACAGGTAAAAGACGATCCGGTGCTCTACGGCCATGCCTCCAGGGTGATGCATCTGGAGACCAATCCCGGCAACGCCCGGGCGCTGGTACAGCGTCATGGCAATCGGGATCTCTGGGTAAATCCGCCGCCGATTCCGCTGACCACGGCGGAGATGGATGGGGTGTTCGATCTGCCCTACGCCCGGGTGCCTCATCCGAGTTATGGTAAGGCACGAATCCCCGCTTATGAGATGATCCGTTTTTCGGTCAATATCATGCGAGGCTGTTTCGGTGGCTGCACCTTCTGTTCAATTACTGAGCACGAAGGTCGAATTATTCAGAACCGTTCCGAGGAATCGATTATCCGGGAAGTGGAAGCGATCCGCGATAAGGTACCCGGTTTCACCGGCACCATATCCGATCTGGGCGGACCGACGGCCAATATGTACCGACTGGCCTGTAAGGATGAGAAGATCGAAGCGGCCTGTCGGCGTCTGTCCTGCGTCTATCCGACGATCTGCGTCAATATGGGGACCGACCATCGCCACCTGACCAGACTCTACCGGCGAGCTCGAACGTTGCCGGGGATTAAGCGCATTCTGATCGCTTCCGGGTTACGTTACGACCTGGCGGTGGAAGATCCGGAATATCTTCGGGAGCTGGTCAACCACCACGTCGGCGGTTACCTGAAAATTGCCCCGGAACATACCGAAGAGGGACCGCTTTCGAAGATGATGAAGCCGGGTATGGGGACCTACTACCGGTTTAAGAAACTGTTTGAGCGTTATTCGAAGGAAGCCGGGAAAAAACAGTATCTGATCCCCTACTTTATTTCAGCTCATCCCGGCACTGAAGATGGCGATATGCTTAATCTGGCCCTGTGGCTGAAAGAGAATAACCTTAAGCTGGATCAGGTACAGAACTTTATTCCGTCGCCCATGAGCAATGCCACCACCATGTATCACAGCGGCCGCAATCCGCTGAAGCGGATCAGTAGCAACAGCGAGCAGGTCAGCATACCGAAAGGCGGCCGTCAGCGCCGCCTGCATAAGGCGCTGCTGCGTTATCATGATCCGGAAAACTGGCCGCTGATCAGGGAGACGCTGATCCGACTGGGGCGGCGGGATCTGATCGGTCGCGGCAAACAGGCACTGGTACCTCCGGGGCCGGCAGGTCGGGCGCCGACGGCGAATCAGGGCAGCTCGAGAACTACCGATACCCGATCACGGCGCCGACCGCCCCAACGGGCAGGTGGACGGTCACAGCGCCGGGGCAGGGTTCGCTGAGGTCGGCACAGCCATGCCGGGCGGCTGTGTCCTGGCGGACTCCGGTGCTATGGTATTGAGCGTTCCGGTTGTCGTGGAGGTGCTGCCCGTAGTGAAGTGGCGACTGACGATGACCGGCAACGGATAGCAGACGAGAGACTCCGATGACGCCGGCAGAGGGAGAAATTCGGGTGGAGAGCAGTCAGTTAGCGTTAACGTTTGCCAGCACCATTGTCGATGGATTCGACGAGTATCGGGGCCGGTTCGAAGAGATTTCAGCGGGCGCTCAGCAGCGCTTTGAACGGGCGGACTGGCTGGGCATGCAGAAGGCCTGTATTGATCGGGTGGATCTCTATGATCTGTCGGTCAGCCTGACCACGGCTCAGGTCAGGGCCCAGGCCGGTGATGAGCCGATGACGGCGGAAGTCTGGCAGCAGGCTCGACAGCAGTACAGTCAGCTGGTGGTCGAGCGCACCGACGGAGAGCTGGCGGAGACCTTCTTTAACTCCATCTACAACCGCACTTTCAGACATCATGCCATCGACGACAGCAAAATCTTTGTCCGTACCTCGCTGCCGGAAGGCTGGGAGCCGCCGAAGACGGGGATTGTTAACACTTACCTGCTGAATGGCAACCTGCCGAAGCTGATCTCCCGAATCCTGGACGACTACTCCTTCCGGGTCCCTTATGAGAACAAGCGGCGCGATGTCCGCAATATCGTCCGTCACCTTCGCGAGAATCCACTGGAAGGTCTGCCGATGAACAGCGGGGCCCGACTGGAGATCGTCCGGTCGGTGTTCTACCGCAATAAAGGCGCCTATATCGTCGGTAAGGCGATCAGCGGTGATGACAGTCACTCGATGCCTTTTGTGCTGCCGGTTCTGAATAATGAGGAGGGTGGCGTCTACGTTGACACGCTGATTCTCGATCCCGATGACGTCAGTGTTATCTTCAGCTTTACTCGTTCCTATTTTATGGTGGAAGCGCCGATTCCTTATGAGTACGTGCGCTTTCTGCACAGCCTGCTGCCCTCCAAGAAGATCTTCGAACTGTACAGCTCATTCGGCTTTTATAAGCACGGTAAGACCGAGTTCTTCAGGGATTTTCTCGATCATATGGAGAACAGTGACGACCAGTTTATCATTGCCCCCGGTATCAAAGGCATGGTGATGACGGTGTTCACTCTGCCGTCGCTGGATATCGTTTTCAAGATCATCAAGGACCGATTCCACCCCACCAAGGATATGACCCGGGAGACGGTCAAGGAGAAGTACCGGCTGGTAAAGCGTCATGACAAGGCCGGACGTATGGCTGATACCCAGGAGTTCAGCAATTTCGTCTTTGATCGGCGGCGTTTCTCCGATGAACTGCTGGAGGAGTTGCTGACAGTGGCCGCCGATACCGTTGAGGTGACCGATGATCAGGTGATCATCAGCCATCTCTGGGCGGAGCGGCGGATGACGCCACTGAATATCTATATTGATAATGCCGACAGCAAACAGCTGCGCGGAGTTATCAGTGAGTACGGCAACGCCATTCGTCAGCTGGCAGCGGCCAATATCTTCCCCGGCGATATGCTTTTTAAGAATTTCGGTGTCACTCGCCACGGGCGGGTGGTGTTTTATGATTACGACGAGATCTGTTACCTGACCGAGTGCAATTTCCGTCGTATTCCGGAAGCCCGGACACCGGAGCAGGAGATGGCCAGTGAACCCTGGTATTCAATTGCGCCGGAGGATGTCTTTCCGGAGGAGTTCAGAATCTTCCTGGCGGGGCGTCGTCGCAGGGAGGTGGCGACGGTTTTCAATGAGTTGCATATCGATATCTTCGATCCCGAATACTGGAAGGGACTGCAGAGTGCGATTGAAAACGGTGAAGTGATGGATGTATTCCCGTATCGGCGTAAGAAGCGTTTCTGTCGCCAGGGGAGTAAAAAACGTTGCTGATGAGGTCAGCGGCAGGAATAAGGGTGGTGGAGTGCCCACCACCCCGGGGCAGCGGAAGTAGCTGCAGTTACAGTCTGGTGACGTTAACCGCCTGTGGGCCCTTCTGGCCCTGAGTGATCTCGAATGAGACCTGCTCACCGTCCTGCAGGGTCTTGCGGCCGGTACCGTTGATGGCACTGAAGTGAACAAAAACATCCGGACCGCTCTCCCGGGCGATAAAGCCGAAGCCTTTGTCATCGTTGAACCACTTGACGGTTCCGTTAATAACCTCTGACATATTCCTGAAACTCCAATCGTTATTTCTGGCCCTCCGGGCCAATCTTTTTATACGTTGTTGTTATTGTTCCGCAGTCGATAAAACGGGGAGGTCGCGGTAAGGCTGACTTTCTCACCAGCTAAACAGCTGCTTGAAAAAAACAACAGGTTTTCGAGCTTACCCCAGGACGCGACGGTTCTCAATGTCAATTTCAACTTTGCAAGCGGCGTGATCCGGTCATTGTTTGCCTGGTCTAGTTGACTGACCGGAAAGGTTTTTTTGCCAGACCTTCCGGAGCGGACGATAATTCTGTCAGGGAATTCACCAGTATCCACCAGATCGTTTCGATCAATAACCAGCATCGGAGCCGGCGTTGAACTACCTTGCCCACCTGATATTTGCAGAACCTACCCCGGAATCCCGAGTGGGAAACCTGATGGGAGACTTCATTCGTGGAAGGATCCCGACAGAATGGCCGGAGCCGGTGCGTCAGGGGATCTGGCTGCACCGCCGGATCGATGCCTGGACTGATCAGCATGAGGTCTTTGTAACCAGTAAAGGGCGGATCAGTCCGGCACGCCGGCGGGTAGCGGGTATTATTCTGGATATCGCCTATGATCATTTTCTCAGTCGCCACTGGCAGCTGTTCTCCCCGACTCCCAGAAGCCTGTTTATTGCCGGGGTTTATCGGGACCTGGAGAACTACCGGGGAGTCCTGCCGGAGCGGATGCAGCGGCCGGTTCAGCTGATGTGTCAGCAGGACTGGTTGTCCTGCTACCACAGTATTGATGAGACCGGCAGGGTGCTGGACCGGGTGGCCCGGCGCTTCAGCCGGCCGACGCGGCTGGCCGGTGCGGGAGAGGAGATTCGCCGGGCCTATCCTCAGCTGGAGGCCGATTTTCTGCGTTTTTTTCCGGCGCTGATCGACTATGTACGTGGACTGCCGGGAGTCAGTGGTGCGGCTGAACGGCTGCTTCTGCCGGGAGAAACGGGGCGTTGCTGATTCCCAGGTGGTGCTGTCCCGGCTGCCGCTCCGGTAAGCGACTATAGTTGATCTGTATACCAGGTTTTTGGCGCGGCGCTCTGAGGGCGCTACCGGAGGTCGTATGAGTGAATGGCAGGCAGGCAGGGTGGTGGATAACCGTGGCTGGAATGATCATCTGCATTCGCTGCAGATTGCTGCGCCCGCCACCGACTTTATAGCCGGGCAGTATACCCGGCTGGCGCTGGATATCGGTGATACCCGAGTGGCCCGTCCCTACTCCTTCGTGAATCCACCCGGCGAGGCGACGCTTGAATTTTATTTCAACAGTGTGCCCGGGGGGCCGCTCTCCAACCGGTTGATCGGCATGAAGGCAGGGGAAGCAATCTGGGTTTCTGCTAAGCCGGCTGGATTTCTGACCCTGGAGGAGGTGCCTGAGGGAAAGGAATTATGGATGCTGGCCACCGGCACCGCCATCGGACCTTTCCTGTCGATTCTGCGGACCCCGGCCCCCTGGCGCCGTTTTCAGCGGGTGATGCTGGCGTATGCGGTACGCTATGAGGGAGACCTGAGTTACCGGGAGGTGCTGGATGACATTCAGGCGCAGCATGCCGATCGCTTTCACTGGCTCCCCTTCGTCAGTCGGGAGCAGGCTGACGGGGCCATGTCCGGGCGAATACCGGCGGCAATCGAAGACCGTTCACTGGAGCAGCGCCTGAATATGGAGTTGCGGGCCGACCACAGTCAGGTCATGATCTGCGGCAATCCCGAAATGGTCAGAGACTCAATCGCGGTTCTGAAAGACCGTGGTCTGCGGAAAAATCTGCGCCACACCCCCGGCCAGGTTACCGTCGAGCGCTACTGGTAGCGGCATCTGCAGACAGCCACCGATAACGGGCATAGAATGGTGAAGCTCAGTCTTCTCTGTCCCGCCTGCGACTGCTGACATAAGCCATGGCATCTTTTACGGCTGCGGCCACTTTTTCACTCATCTCCCGGTGCTCTGCCGGCGACAGGTAGAAAGCCATATCGATTTCATGCCGGAAATACCGGGGGGGCAGGTGATTCAGCGCGACGCAGGCGGCGTCTGCCAGATGATCCTGGTCGACAGCCTGATCGGCGTACTTTTCAGCCAGCAGTTCAGTCACCATCTTCTCGTAATAGTTGTGAATGTTCTCGCGAATGGACATTGGCAGCCTCTGGCGGTTAAACGGAACGGTTCAGGCATAATGCCTTAATCCAGAATCCCTGTCCCGGACCTGGATCATGTTTATGCTGTTAACTCAATAATATAGACGTTTCGTCCGGGTTAGGGTAGCGGCCGGGCGCCGGAGGAATCCTGCTGTTGCTGTGGTTTGTCCTCGTGCTGATGGCAGTGGTTCCAGCTCTGGGGAAGTTGCTGAATCCGATTGTCCCGAAGAAATTCGACAAAGCGATGATCGGCCCCTTTTTCATGGTGCCGGATCCACATGCCGATAAAGAGCACCAGGAACAGTGCGTGATTTCCATCGAGGTTGTCGTTTTCTGCCTGCAGTCTCTGCAGCTGACTGATGAACATCTGGTGCTCGAGGAGATGCTGCTGGAATTCTGCGTAGCTGTGCTGCACCATCAGCTCCTCCTCCAGACGAAAATTGCTGGCGGACAGCTGTAGCATCCGGCCGATCAGCTGGTGGATCTTTTCCCGGTCAGCCCGGGCTGAAATGGTCTGACCCAGTTGCTGGCACAGATCGATCAGGCCCTGATGCTGCTCGTCCAGCAGCCCGATACCGGACTGGCTGAAACTGCTGTACTGGTCTTCATACTCTTCGATCAGATTTCTGATGCTCTCATTGAACAGTTGCTGCTGACTGTGGTTTTCGTAGTACCGGAAGGCCTCTCTGATATGCTGGCGCAATTTCTCGTCGTCCCAGGGTTTGAGCAGATAGCGATAGATATCTCCTTCGTTCACCGCACCGGTTATCGCTTCGATATCGGCATGGCCACTCAGTACGATGCGTACGGTTTCCGGGTAGAGCCGGCTGATTCTCACCAGAAACTCGGTACCGGTCATCTGCGGCATGCGCTGGTCGGTGATCACCACGCCGATTCGGTTGCTGGCGAAAAGCTCCATTGCTTCAAAGGGGTCATCGGCGGTCAGTATCCGATACCCCTCCTTTCTGAGGCTGCGTCGCAGTGCGTGCAGCACCGCCGTTTCGTCATCCAGGATCAGCAGGGTATGGACCGGTTCGCTGCTCTGCCCTGAGGAGGGTAGCAGCAGAGCGCGTTGTTCCAGCAGCATCGAACTGAGTTCTGCAGCCGTTACCGGCTTGCTGAACAGAAAACCCTGCATATGATCGCAGCCCTGATCCAGCAGCCAGGCCTGTTGGGTTGCGGTCTCCACGCCTTCTGCCACCACCTGGCAGTGGAGGTAGTGGCTCATGGAGATAATGCTGCGGGTAATGAGCGTATTGTCGGTATCGGTTATCAGCCGGCGCACGAATTCACGATCAATCTTTACCCGATCGATGGGGAAGCGTCCCAGGTAACTGAGACTTGAGTAGCCGGTGCCAAAGTCATCCAGGGCGACAGAGACTCCCATCGCGGTCAGTCGCTTCAGCTGTTCCAGAGCATCTTCGGGATTGTCGATCAGGGTGCTTTCTGTCAGCTCGAGCTCCAGGTACTCTGCCTGCAACTGACAGCGCCTGAGCACAGCGGTGACCGTATCGACCAGGTTACGGGCCCGAAACTGTACCACCGACAGGTTGACGGAGATCGGAAAGCGAATATCGCTGATGCTCTGCCACTGCTTCAGCTGCTGGCAGCTCTGCTCCAGCACCCAGTTACCGATCGGGATTATCAGTCCGGATTTTTCCGCCAGCGGGATGAACCGGTCCGGAGGGATCAGCCCCTGTTTGTGATGGTTCCAGCGCAGCAGAGCTTCGACGCCGGAAATCTTACCGGTGCTGAAGCTGACCTGCGGCTGGTAATGCACTTCAAACTCGCCCAGCTCCAGCGCCCTGCGCAGATTGCTCAGCATTTCCATCTCACTGAGCGTCTGACTGGTCAGTTCCTGCTGATAGTAGCTGAACCGGTTACGTCCCTGCCGCTTAGCTTCATACATCGCCGCGTCGGCATTTTTAATCAGTGTATCGGCATCGCTGCCATGCTGCGGGTACAGGCTGATGCCGATACTACCGCTGATATGGAACTCACGATTGTCGGTGGCGAACGGCGTTTCCAGCGTCTGTAGCAGCTTACCGGCCAGTTGTTCCAGCTCCGGCGGGGATGCGGCTTCCACCACCAGCACAAACTCGTCGCCGCCATGGCGAGTCAGTTTTGCACTGCTGCCGATGCAGTGAAGCAATCGCTGGGCAACCAGCTGCAGAACTCTGTCCCCACAGGGGTGGCCCCAGGTATCATTTATATACTTGAACTCATCGAGATCGAGAAACAGCACGGCGACCGCTATACCGCGCTGTACCGATTTCTGCAGACTGCGCTGAAGATAACGATCGAGCATGATCCGGTTTGGCAGATGAGTCAGCGGGTCATGGTGGGCGAGGAAGGCGAGTTTATCCTCCGATTCCTTAAGCTTGCTGATATCGGAAAAGGTCGCCACATAATGGCTGATCTGCCCCTGGCCGTCCTGTACAGCTGAGATCGTCAGCCATTCCGGGTAGAGCTCGCCATTTTTCCGGCGATTCCAGAGTTCGCCCTGCCAGCGGCCGGTCCTGAGCAGAGACTCCCAGAGCTCCCGATAGAAGAGGGCGTCCTGCCGGCCGGAACTGAGTATATTCGGGTTCTTACCCAGTACTTCCTGCTCGCTGTAACCGGTAATGCGGGTGAACGCCGGATTGACCGCGACGATAGCCGGTTGAGTACTGGCGATGACAATACCTTCCGAAGCGCTTTCGAACACCCGGGCGGCCTGGCGAAGGCGTTCGTCATCTCTATTTCTGCCGGTGATGTCCTGAACAGTACCCAGCAGTGTCACGGGCTTGCCGTCGCTGTCGCGAGTGATACGCACTTCGGAGTGAACCTGCCGTTCCCTGTCTCCACTGATGACCCGGAACCGGATCGCCCGGCTGATATCATCCGCCAGTACCGCGTTAAGTTCGGTTTTAACGCGGGTTACATCGTCGGGATGGATCCTCTCCAGCAGTGGTGCGAGACCTGATTCCGATTCGCTCAGGTTGAGATTAAAAATGCGGTTAGTCTGGTCTGACCAGCCGAGCCGGCGCTGGGGAAACTCCAGTATCCAGTAGCCGATTTCGGCGATTCGTTCCGTTTCCGCCATATATTGCTGAGACTTAATCAACTCCTCCAGAGTCTGCTTACGGACACTGATGTCCTCCAGCACGACCATCAGACCCTGGGGGGCTCCCCGCTGGTTTCTGACCAGGGTCACCGATATGCCGATCCAGATCACCTGACCCTCGCAGACACCGAGCTGCCTTTCGATACTCAGGGCTGTCTGAGTGCCGTCCAGCAACGTGGCGATCTGACGGCGGTTTTGCTCAGTCGGATCTTCAGTGACGTCCTCCGGCTCCCGGTCAGTCAGATTAAAGGGGGTCCGTCGCAGCTTCTGTTCATTGCCGCCCAGGATTTCGCAGAAACGCCGGTTTAATCGAATCCAGTTACCGCTAAGGTCCAGGTGGGCTATCCCGATGGTGGCCTGTTCGAAGGAGTTCTGCAGAAGTTCTTCCCGCGACGGGTGCCGGCTGCGAAGATGCGGGTAAGCGGTGACCAGCATCAGTGCGGCAGCCAGCAACGCCATCATACGGACTGAGAGAATACTGAGATCCTGTTGTCGGAAGGCTTCCGCTTTGTCCAGCTCGGTGGCGATGCCGAAACTGAGCTGAGGATCCCAGAGCCAGTTGCCGATAACCGGGGTGCCCCGGTAGTTTCTGTAATCATCTGTCTGGCTCGCTTCCTGAGGCAACTGGTTCTGCTGTCGGGCCCGATAGAAGCCGTGGCTGCCAGCCTCCGCGGGGGCGTTGCTACCGCTCAGCCGTTGTCGCTTATCTGACTGGCCGGGAGGGCTGGCGGCTGTCGTAAAGCGACCGCTCGAGAGCAGGTAGCCATCGCGGTCGAAGGCGTAAGATTCACCGCTGCTACCAAAACGGCTCTGGTTGAAAACATCGGTGAAGGCGCTGTCGGGGCTGACTGTCAGGGTGAGAATGGCGATGACTTTCGCCTGTTCGTCGCGAATCGGTGTCGCCACCAGCTGCCTGAGGCCGGGCTGACCCTCTGCTGCAGGCGGCGCGTCGAGGACGGGCTTCATAACAGCAGTTTCGCCACTGAGGATACGTTGCAGCAATGCCGGCGGAAGGTTCAGCGGACTGGCCGTGGATGGTTGATCATCGGGTAGCGAAGCCCGGATATTCCCATCCGGGTCGATGATGCTGAATTGCCGGTAGCGATCGCCGAGCGAGAGAGGGAGTCGTTCGTGATGCAGTGCGCGGAGCGGCCTGGAGCGGTGCTGCTCATCGGATTTCAGCGGTAGCGCCAGCAACTGACGAGCTGAATCGATAAGGGTGGGATTCTTAGCCAGAAGCCTGGCCTGCAGGCGGATTTCCTGCTGCCACTGGCGCAATGCCTGATGGCTGGTACTGAGCAGGGCGGACAGGGTTGCAGTCAGATCGGAGCGGTGTCGTTCGGACAGCCGTTGCTCCAGCAGGAAAACAGAGAAAAACAGGCCAGCCAGGCCTGCCAGCAGCAGTCCCGTCACCCTCCGTCTGATATCCTGCTTGCTATAACCGCCCGTCAATCGCCGATTCCTGAAACTCGTGGTGAAGTAACATCCTGTTCTGTTCTAACGACATCCGCCGGAATTAATGCGCTTGTAAGGTGCCAGCTGCCTCAGGGACACTATAGTTAAGCCTTCCGGCTTTGTGCACTGATCTGACGCAAAAAACCGACCTGAGCTGAGCCCCGGGACGACGATCTTCGCCTGATTGTTACGGGATTGAACGGGAGCAGGGGGCTGGCTGAAAAATCTTTTACAGCAAAGGAGTAAACGATGAAGTTTGTGGGGGTCCACGTCAGTATCGCCGGGGGAATCGAAAACGCGCCTTTGAACGCCGCCGCCATCGGTGCCCGGGCGTTTGCGCTGTTTACCGGCAATCAGCGGCGCTGGCAGGTGAAGCCACTGAGTGATGCGTCGGTCGAAGCCTTCGCAGAGAACTGCCACAGGCATGGATTTTCACCGCAACAGATTCTTCCTCATGATTCCTACCTGATCAATCTGGGGCATCCGGACTCAGAGGCGCTGGCCAGATCCCGACGGGCATTTCTGGAGGAGTTCCGGCGCTGTGAACGGCTGGGCCTCAGTCTGGTGAATTTTCATCCCGGCAGCCATCTGCGCCAGCTCTGTGAGTCGGAAAGTCTGCAACGGGTTGCCGAATCCATCAATATCACCCTGGAGCAGACCGAAGGGGTGACTGCGGTGATCGAAAATACCGCCGGTCAGGGCTCCAATCTCGGCTACCGGTTTGAGCAGCTGGCCGAGATCATCGACCAGGTGGAGGATAAAACCCGGGTTGGCGTTTGTCTGGACACCTGCCACGCCTTCGTGGCCGGCTATGATCTGCGGGGTTCTGAAGCCTGCAGGGAAACCTTCGACGAGTTTGATCGCGTTGTCGGATTTAATTATCTGCGGGGGATGCATCTGAATGATGCGAAAGTTGATTTTGCCTCCCGGGTCGACCGGCATCAGAGTCTCGGGCGGGGTTTTATCGGCCTGGAGGCGTTCCGTTTTATCATGAATGATGAGCGATTCGATGGTATTCCCATGGTGCTGGAGACCATCGATGAAAGGATCTGGCCACAGGAGATTGAAATGCTCTACAACCTCCGGCATTTCAGTAGGCCCTTTGAAGGAGAGCTGCCTTTTCTGCTGCCGGACGCTGAGACGGACTGAAGGCTCCGGCCGGTTGCGGTGGCGACCGGCCGTGCCTTATTGTCCGGGGCCGGGCTCAGCCGGTGTTGCGCATGCCGGTGGCAATTCCGGTCATGGTCACCATCAACGCCAGCTCCACCACCGGGTTGGGACAGTTGCGATCCCGGTGCAGCAATTCCGCCTGCAGGTAGTGAAGCGGGTCGATATAGGGGTTGCGTACTTCGATGGACTGACGAATGGTGTCATTGCCCGCCAGCAGCCCGTCTGCCTGCTTCAGACGGGGGATCAGTTCCCGGGCATCCAGCAGATGCTGGCGCAGCAGCCGACCCAGTTCCCGGTAGCGAGGGGAGACCAGCCGCTGCTCATAGTATTCGGTAATCTCCGGCTCCGCCTTGGCCAGCACCATTTCGAGCATGTCTACATAGGCGCGGAAGAAGGGCCAGCGTTCCAGCATCTCTTCTAGCAGCGCTTTCTGGTCGGAGTTCATGGCCTGCTCCAGCGCCAGCCCGCTACCCAGCCAGGCGGGCAGCATCAACCGGATCTGGGTCCAGGCAAAGATCCAGGGAATCGCCCGCAGACTTTCTACGCCACCTTCGGAACGGCGTTTTGCCGGCCGGCTGCCCAGTGGCAACCTGGCCAGTTCCTGCTCCGGCGTAATCTCACGGAAGTAGGGGACAAAGTCGGCTTCTTCCCGCACCACGCCGACATAGCGCCGGTGAGCCTGTTCCGCCATTCTGTCCATCAGCTGTCGCCATTGGGGCTCCGGCGTTGGTGGGGGTACCAGGCTGGCTTCCAGTACGGAACTGGCGTAGAGCTCCAGATTGCGGACGGCGATATCCGGCATGCCGAATTTAAAGCGGATCATCTCGCCCTGTTCGGTGACTCGCAGGCTGCCGTCCACCGATCCCGGAGGCTGAGACAGAATCGCCGTGTGGCTGGGACCACCACCCCGACCAACGGTGCCGCCCCGGCCATGGAACAGGGTCAGCGCCACACCGTGATTGCGGCAGACACCGGTCAGGGCTTCCTGAGCCCGATACTGACCCCAGGTGGCCGCCAGGGCTCCGGCGTCCTTGGAGGAGTCGGAGTACCCGATCATCACCTCCTGACGTCCGTCGGCGTAGTTGCGATACCAGTCGATGGCCAGCAAGGCATCAATACTTTCAGGCGCATTGTCGAGATCGGCCAGAGTTTCAAACAGCGGCACGATCCGCATCGGGAAACTCACGCCGCTTTCTTTCAGCAGCAGTGCCACCGCCAGCACATCCGAGGGGGTGGAGGCCATGGAGATCACGTAGCTACCCAGCGCCGAGGGCTGCTGGCGGGCGACGACCCGACAGGTATCCAGCACCTCCCGGGCGTCGTCGCCGGGTTGCCAGTCGTTCGGCAGCAGTGGACGTTTCTCTGCCAGTTCCTGCAGCAGCCAGCGCTGCTTTTCCGCTTCTGTCCACTGCAGATAGCTGCCGAGCTCATAGAAACGGGTCAGCTCATCCAGCACTTCGGCGTGACGTTCGGCGTTCTGGCGAATATCCAGACGCACCAGACTGAGGCCGAAACAGGCCAGCCGGCGCAGGGTATTGCGCAGACAGCCATCGGCGATCTCTTCCATCCCGCAGGCCCGTAGCGAGCGGTCGCAGACCATCAGCGGTTCCCGCAACTGCTCATCACAGATCAGGGCGTCACCCGGTTCCGTCCAGCCGTTGTCGAGGCAGGCCTGAGTCCATTCGCGGGTTCGCTGCAAGCGCGATCGCACCTTCCGCAGCAGCTCCCGGTAGGGTTCCTTACAGTCCCCCACCAGTGACCGCAATTCGTCACTGGCCCGGGTCATCGACAGTTCGTGGCGCAACTGGCCGACATCCTTGAGAAACAGATCGGCGGCCATCCAGCGGGACAGCATCAGCACCTCTTCGGTGACGCCGGCGGTTACATTGGGATTACCGTCCCGGTCTCCGCCCATCCAGGAGGCGAAGCGAATGGGAGCGGCATCGGCGGGCAGACGCCGGCCGGAGACCCGCTCCAGCTCCCGATCGAAGTTGCGCAGGAAACGGGGGACCGCCTTCCACAGCGAATTCTCTATGACGGCAAACCCCCATTTGGCTTCGTCTACCGGGCTGGGGCGCTGCTCACGAATCTCCTGAGTGTACCAGGCTTCACTGACCAGCTGCTGCAGCCGATCTTTGAGGTTGATACCGGTGGTACTGAGCGGGTGAACCCTGTCCATCTCCGCCAGGCACTGGGCCATGGTTTCATATTTCTGAATAAAAGTGCGGCGATTGACCTCGGTAGGGTGGGCTGTCAGCACCAGCTCGATCTGCAGCTCTGAGGCCTTGTCGGCCAGCATTTCGGCAGATACGCCGGCCTTCAGGGTCTGGTCCAGCACCTGATCCAGAGCGTGGGGGTCCGGTTTAGTGACCACCAGGCTACGGCGACGGCGGACCCGATGGTACTCTTCGGCCAGGTTTGCCAGATTGAGGAACTGACTGAAGGCCCTGGCCATCGGTACCAGCTCCTCTTCGGTCAGCGCTTCCAGCGCTTCCAGCAGATCACCTGTGCTGCCCTCGCCGCTACGGGCTGCTTTCGAACGGTGGCGGATAAGTTCCACCTTTTCCAGAAATTCGTCGCCCTGGTCGCGGCGGATGGTTTCCCCCAGCAACTGGCCCAGCAGACGGACATTGTCGCGTAATGGTGCTTGCAGGTCTTCCATAGATCAGTACCACTCTCATCAGTCAGACGGGTCATCTGAGTCTCGGCCTAAAGGAGGCCAAAATCAACCGCTGTGGTTTTATGAAATCGTCTTATGCCACTGAATTTATATGGATTATAGGGACAGGATCAGGCATTGGCAGGGCCAGTTCGCCGCAGATCCGGTAGCCAGTCTCAGCGAGAAGGCCTCTGTCTGAAAAGGCTTTGGGAACTGAAGCAGGCGGCGTGTAGACTGGGCCCCTATGGAAGTCTGGATACTCTTTACGCTGCTGGCGGTGCTGATGCAGGCTCTGCGCACCGCCGCGCAGAAACAGCTGTCGGGCCAGCTGACCGCCACGGCCACTACCCTGAGTCGTTACCTGTATGGTCTGCCTCCGGTGCTGCTCTATCTGTTCTGGCTGACCGGGCCGGGAGATTACCCGCTGCCCGCCGTTAATATGCGTTTTTTCTGGTTCGGTAGTTGTGCCAGTCTGGCGCAGATTATTGCAACCATCCTGATGATCCGGCTGTTCCAGTGCCGAAGCTTTGCGGTCGGTGTCACCTTCGCCAAAACAGAAGCGCTCTATGCTGCGGTTGCCGGTGCGCTGCTGTTCGCCCAGCCGCTACCGGCGGTGGGCTGGCTGGTGGTGATCGTCGGGGTTGCCGGTGTCTGGCTGATGAGTCCCGGCCGCAACGCTTCCGCTACTGCTCTGCCGGAGGTTCTGCTGGGGCTGGGATCCGGTCTGGGTTTCGCTTTCACTTCCTTGTGGTTACGGGAAGCCAGCCTGGCTCTTGAGGCTGCAGCGCTGATCAGTGCTGCTGTCACGCTCTGTTATATGGTGGCGCTGCAGGGGCTGATTCTGACTGTCTGGTTGTGGTTGCGGGAACCGAGGGCACTGGCGGGTGTTTTTCGCCACTGGCGCAGTGGCAGTTTTATTGGAATCACCAGTGCGCTGGGATCGGTGGGCTGGTTTACCGCCATGACTCTGCAGTCGGTCGCCTGGGTAAAAGCGCTGGGGCAACTGGAGTTTCTGCTGGTGGTGCTGATCACCCACCGTTTTTTCCGGGAGCGGGTGAGCGCGCATGAGTATCTGGGGATGGGGCTGATTGCTCTCAGCGTGCTGATTCTGCTGTTGCAGGTCTGAGCAGGCCCGCCGGCAGGGTGCTGACGGGGTACCAGCTGTCAGGCGGAGCGTTACCTGTCGTTGGTCAGCTTTCGGTATGCTTCGTCAATCGTTCCCACAATTACTTTCTTCGGTGAACAGATCATCAGAGTTGTTGATTACCGCTGTTGCAGCCTCTCCGAGAATCGATCCGGGAGAGCCCGCTCTGAGGTCTGCCTGTTCCCGGGTGTTATTAACCGGGCCGGAACAGCAATCGGCCACCCGAAGGTGGCCTTACCGCGGTATTACAGCGATCTGATTCGGCAGTTTAGTCAGGCCGTTTGCTTACCCCCGCCAATTACCGGGGATTTCAGTTGTTCATCGAGGTATCTGAGGGCCAGCTCGCGGGCTGCCCGGAAATCACTCTTACCACTGCCCAGTCTGGGGATCGCCTCCACCGCAATCAGCAGAGAGGGCCTCATCAGCGGATGCAGCGGGGCTGCTTTCAGCAGCTCGCTCAGCTCCGGCTCACTACAATCGCCACTGTAGAGCAGTGCGATCCGCTCTCCTTTTTTTCCGTCAGGCAGGGCGGTGGCCAGTATCTCGACAGATTCCTTCAGCAGCGGCGCGATGCCGGCTTCAACGGCGCCGAGGCTGATCATCTCGCCACCAATCTTAGCGAAGCGGGAGTAGCGGTCGACGATGGTCAGGAAACCGTCCCGGTCCAGGTGGCCCTTGTCGCCACTGCTGTACCAGCGCTGCCCATCCAGCTCGACAATTACCCCGGCGGTTTTCTGCGGGTCGTCCAGATATCCCATCATTACCTGGGTGCCGCCGATCAGGATCAGGCCGTCTTCGCCACAGGGCAGAGTTTCCAGAGTGTCGGGGTCGACGATACGGAAGCTGCTACCGGGCAGCGGCAGGCCAACCGTGCCGACTCTGTTGCCCTGCTGAACCCGCCAGTCGCGCTCGTCAATGCGATCGGGAATGTTAACGCTGGCCACTGGTGTGGTTTCGGTGGTGCCGTAGCCCTCGTAGATCGGCTTGTGAAACTTCAGCTGGAAGGCCTCTCTGACTTCCGGACTGAGACGCTCGGCGCCGGCCACCACAACACGCAGTGACTCCAGCATCAGCGGGTGAACTTTCGGATTGCGGTTAAACAGCCGCAGGAAAGTTGAAGTGCCGCAGAACACGGTGGCACGATGGCGGGCTATGCCCCTGGCGATATTCAGCACATCGGTGGGATCGGGGTGACAGATCGCCGGAATACCTTCGAGCAGCGGCATCAGGCCGGTGACGGTCAGGCCAAAAGCGTGGAACAGCGGCAGGGTCGCCATAATCCGGTCTTCATCGCGGGTATCAAGCACATCGGAAACCTGACGGATATTGGCCATGATATTCTGATGACTGAGCATCACCCCCTTGGGAGTTCCCTCGCTGCCGCTGGAAAACAGAATGGCTGCGGGCTGCTTCGGTTTCGGTGCTGTGGCAAAAATACGATAGAGCAGCGCAGGGGGCAGCAACCGTACCGCTGCCAGAGTCAGTACCTTGCGAAGCGGACTGATCTGCTCCGCCATATCCTCCAGATAATGCACCTGCAGGTTGTCCAGCAGCGGCGTCAGATCGACTCCACGTTGTTGCAGCCGCTTCAGAAATCGCTTTGAGGTGAACACTGTCCGGACCTCTGCTTTCTGCACGGCGGACTGCAGCGCTGAAAGGCTGGCGGTGTAATTCAGGTTTACCAGAGTCCTGCCGGCGATCAATGTCGCCATAGTGGCGATCAGGCCAGCGCTGCTGGTGGGCAGCAGCAGGCCGACACAGGGTTGCTGGCTGTGCCTGCGAATCAACCGGGAGAAGGTGATGGCGCCGGTCAGCGCCCGGTAACCGTTCAGTGACATTGCTCCGTTGGCATCGGCCACACAGAGGCGTTTTCCGCAGTCACTGACGGTCTCCATCCAGGCTCGCGGCAGATTGTCCAGGGATTCGGAGTGAGCCTGCCAGGCATTGATCGACAGCTCGAATACCCGTTGTTTCAGCTCTGGCGCCGGGGTGTTAAGGTTCAGTGGTTCGCCGAAGGCGACGATAATGTCCCGGCGCAGGCCGCTGTTACGCAATTGCTGGAGGCGCTCGCCGGAGCGGGAAAAACGGCTGCCCCAGAGACCGCGCAGATAGAACGGCAGGATCACGCCGTTTACCTCTTCGATACAACGTTCGTAGCCGCGCTTGAATTCACCGAGCTGGCCGTTACGGCTGATGGCGCCTTCCGGAAACAGGCAGACCACTTCACCGGCTTTCAGCAGCTGATTAATCTGCTCCAGTGAGGCCTTGCTGTTGCCGCCGGCGATCGGCACCACCCCGAACAGATCCATCAGCCACTTCAGGTACCAGCGCTGATAGATCTCCCGCTGCATCACGAAGCGGACCGGTCGGGGACTGGCGATCTGGATCATCGCCCAGTCCAGCCAGCTGATATGATTGCCCAGCATCAGCACCGCGCCCTGTGCCGGCAGGTTATTAAAGCCCAGTACCTGTATCCGGTAGCGGCCGGCGAACAGATAACTGACCAGCAGCCGTACCAGCGACTGCGGTAGTCGCCAGATGGTGTAGGCAGCGCCGCCCAGGGCTGTCAGGGTCAGCAGGTGGAACAGCCCCAGGCTGTCGAGACCGGACCAGGCGAAGAACAGGGTCAGGGACAGGAAGCCGAACATCACCAGGTTCTGGACCCAGTTGTTGCCGGCCAGAACGGTGCCCAGCTGGCCGCCGGGGGCGTGAAACTGAATCAGTGCGTTGAGGGGAACGATAAACAGACCGCCGCACAGGCCCAGACCGATAAAGGCGGCGGCAATGGCTGTGGTTGCCTGCAGCTGTGGTATCAGTGCCAGCGCCAGTACTACGCCGATGGCGCCCAACGGGATCAGGCCGGTTTCGATATGGCGGCGGGAGGCCTTGCCGGCCAGCACCGAACCGGCAACGACCCCGATTCCGGAGCAGGCCAGCAGACCCTGGACAGTGACTGCGCTGCGAATCCCCAGCGCCTGTTCCGCCCAACTGGGAAAAGCGGCCAGCACCACCTGGGCGATGCCCCAGAATATTGACAACCCCACGATCGACAACCAGATCGCCCGGTTCTGCCCGAGAGTTGCCAGGTTACTTCGAAGGGTGGCACCGCGCAGGTAATCACTCCAGTTGAAGCCTGTTTTCAGGCCTTCTGAATGGCCTGTGGTGACGGGCTCGGGCGCGGTTCCGGCCTGAGAATCTGTAGTTTTACAGAGGCGATGGGCCAGCAACAGCTCCAGCAGCGATAACCCGGTCAGCAGCCAGCCCAGTGGTGCGATCTCCTGCAGTAGTTGCTGCTCACTGGTGACGACGGTTCCGCTGAGCAGTTGTTCGAACAGCAGCGAGAACAGAAATACGCCCAGCAGGATCGCGACGATAGTAACCGCCTGTACCGCAGCGTTGGCGCCGGCCAGCCGTTCATTGCCCACCAGCTCACGGATAAAACCGAACTTGGCCGGCGAATAGAAAGCGCTCTGAACCGCCAGCATAAAGGTCATAGCAAAAGCGATGCTGAACCAGCCCTGGTAGTAGCAGCCGGTAATCAGCAGTGTCAGTACTACTGCCGCCAGGGCACTGGCTCTGATGACCCCGGGTTTGCTGTAGCGATCAGAGAGAAAGCCGGCGGGGCTGAACAGGAAAATAAAGGGCAGCAGTATCAGCGCGTTGACGACAGCGGTCAGCAGGATCTGGAGCTGGCCGTCATAGACCCGGAAGATGGTGTTCTGAATCAGTATCTTGTGACCCAGGTCCACATAGGCATTGATAAAAACGATGAGGATAAAGGGGATAAATCCGGTGATGCGGAGTAGTTTATCCATAGCTTTGCTCCGAGCGGGTTAGTGTCAGGGATATGCAGGGCTTATCCTGACCAGAAGTCCTTTATTCAGCGACTATTGAATTCAAAGTAGCATTCCCGGTCGCTTCTGGTATCGATATCCTATACCTTTTGTCGGTGATGACGATACAACTGAAAATACTCTTCCGTTAATTGCCAGGGAGGCGGCCATGTCCCAGACTACCCAACTGATTAATACCCTGAAAATGGCGCTGAAGGCGAAGGGGACAACCTACGCGGATGTCGCGGCTCATCTGCAGCTGTCGGAGGCCAGCGTAAAGCGGTTGTTTTCGGAGAAGAGCTTTTCGCTGCAGCGACTGGAGCAGGTCTGTCAGCTGATCGGGCTGGAATTCAGTGACCTGGTACAGCAGATGTCTGAGCAGTCCCGTTCCCGGCTCAGCAGCCTGACCGTTGAGCAGGAGAAAGAGATTGCCGGAGATATCGAGCTGCTGCTGATTACCGTCTGCGTCCTCAACCGCTGGACGCTGACACAGATTCTGGGCTATTTCAGTATTCCCGAAACTCGCTGCATTCAGTATCTGGCCCGTCTTGACCGGCTGCGGCTGATCGAACTGCAACCGCGCAATCGTATTCGTCTGCGGGTAGCTCCCAATTTCAAATGGCTGGATAACGGTCCGATTCAGCGCTTTTTTCAGGACAAGCTGGAGGCGGAATTCTTCAGTTCCCGCTTCGATAAGAAGCATGAGCGACTGATGGTGATCAACGGTATGCTGGCGGACAGTTCCAATGCGGTCTTTCAGCGCAAGATGGAGCAACTGGCGCGGGAGTTCGAGGAGCTGAATACCGATGATGCTCAGCTTAGTTTTGAGGAACGCCGGGGTACCACGGTGGTGCTGGCGGTACGGCAGTGGCAGTACGGACTGTTCGAACGCTATAAAAACTAAGGGTTGCCGGGGGTCATTCAGCCGACCGGGTGCCTGGTGTCAGCAGTTTTCCCGAGTCGCGCCCGGATCAGCAGGTTTCTCGGGGTCAGCCGGCGCTGACAGAACTCACTGAGTTCAACCCGGTAGCCCTGCTGTTGCAGATAGAGTGCACGGTCCAGCACCAGCCAGAGTTCCAGCGGTCGCCGGAACAGGTGGCGGACCAGCTCCATGCGCTGTACAAGGCGGTAACGCCGGTAGCCCTGCTGTTCGAAGGCGCTGTAGTCGATTCCGGGCGGCAGTGTCAGCTGTTTCCGTTCAGCCACCCAGCGGCAGTACTCCTCGAACTGACCGCTGAGCAGGCTCTTGCGGATACTGGGGGTATTCAGATACTGATCGCTGTTGCGTAGCTGGCGCTGTAACAGATCGAAGCCCAGTCGCCAGCTGACCTCTCTGTGCCGTAATCTGTCAATTCGTTGTCCACCGGTGACCGTCTCCTGCAGCGGTAGTCGCAGGTCGTGGTGGTCCAGTTGCAGCCCGCTGGCTCGGGCGACATCGGAGAGTGGCTGGTAGAGCTCATCGGCGATCAGATGATAGCAGCAGGGCGACAGGCTGATCGCCGGCAGCTGCCGTTCACTGCCTTTACGAATCAGTTGCAGGTGGAGGTCGCCACAGGCGTGCAGGGCAACCGCATGCTGCTTGCCGGCCAGTTCGTCGACTGCGTCTGGCCCCATGGCGTCGAGATTGAGAAACCTCATCTTCAGCTGGTGTTTTGCTGCCAGCTGCTCCCCCTGATCGCAGAGACTGGTATTCAGCTCCAGACTGCGAACCGGCTGCCCGCGCCGAAAAGCCAGCAGCCGGCCCAGATGGCCCTTACCGGCACACCACTCCAGGAACGGCAGCTGATCATCATCGAGGGCCTGCTCAAATGCCTGGACCTGTTGCCATTTTCGTCCGGGAATGTGATAGCTGAGCCAGGCGGGCAGTGGTTGCTGCTGAGGGTTCTCGCAGGGCAGCTGGCACAACTGCCAGAGTTGTTTGCTGCAGTGGATAAAAGGTGTGAGCTGAGTGCTGAGTTCCGCCGGGCTCTGCTCCAGTGATGTGACGGTATCGTCATCGAGCTGCTCCAGCCAGTGGCAGAGGGCCGGGTTCTGTCGCCGCCAAGGTAGTTCAAGCAGGCTGAACGGTCGGAACTGCCAGTATCTGCGGCCGTCGCGGATCAGCTGATCCAGCTGCTTAAAACGGGTTTCCGGAGCCTCAATGGTGAGGGACTCAGCGGTCATTGAGCGGTCAGTTGCTGGTCATGAGGGTTGAGTGGCTGGCCGAGCCGCTGCTTGCGTCTGATTTCCCGGACGGTCGCTTCCAGTGCCAGGAAACGGGCAGGAGAGGACGGATGGGTGCTGATCAGTCCATTATTGATCTGATCCGGATACTCGGCCGCCACTCGCCGCCAGAAGTCGGCGACGCCATCCAGTGGGTACTCCCGGCGAGCCAGCAGATAGAGGGCGATATAGTCTGCTTCCGCCTCGAAGTCCTGCATGTGAACTCTGGATCCGGCCCAGGTAAACAGGCCGGGAGAGGGGATGCCGTAACCCAGTGCCAGCAGATCCAGCAGGGTTCCGCTGAGGGCATTACCGATAATTTTGGGAACGTGGTGGTAGGCGTTGTGCGCCAGCTCATGAGCGATGACCAGTGCCAGGTCACGGTCATCGCTGGCAAATCGGAGAATGCCCCGGGTAAGAACCACGGAGTCGCCGTCTGCCCAGGCGTTGACCGTATCGTCACCGGCGATCAGCACCGGGTATTTGCAGATCTCAGCGGGTCGTATGGTCAGTTCCAGTTGCCGGGACTGGCGGGATACCAGCAGCTTTACAGACTCAGTGCTATCCAGGGTGCCGAGCAGTTCGCTGATGGAGGTGGACGCCGTCGGACCGGCTCCGAAGGTTCTGCCGTCGAGGGCAACCAGGGTGTCTCCGGTCAGCAGCCCGGCCTGAGCGGCGGGGGAACCGGCCACCACCTGAGTGACCTGTAACGCTTCACCGAGTCCGAGATCGCGGATGGCGGTATCCCGGTACTTTTCCTCGACACCGTATTTATTGCTGAAGCGAAAGCCCATGGAGGGGCGGGTGGCATCACCGCAGAGGTCCGCAGCGGCTGCCAGCAGCGGCCAGGACAGATTCAGTACCCGCTGCTGTGATGCCATCTGCTGTGCCAGCGCCAGCGACAGCTGTTGCTGCTGTTCCAGCGCCAGCAGTGCCGGAGCCGGCAGATGGCGACTGGTAACCGGCCCGGCGCATGCGCTGAGCAGTAAAAGGGTTGCGCAGAGCAGAGTCAGTGTGCGGCTGTATGAAATCAATCTGAGCGATTGCAAAAGACTGGCCTCGGGGTTGGCTGCCGGACTCGTTCCGGCGGCGCTATTATGGTCCAGGCTGCGTCGGCTGTGCAATTCGACAACTGTGGGTAGCCCGCAGAAAAACCTGAAACCCCGGCGCTCGGCTGTAATCTGTACACTGGTTGACTTTGGTCGCACAGTTTTTTCAGCCAGAAATGTTTATAATGCGCTGCACAAACCCACTGGCCGGGTTGTTTCTTACACTATGGCAGCAAAATGGCAGCAAATGTAGTTGGTGCAAAAAGAGTCAGTGCCGGTTCAGCTGAACAGCAGACCGCAGGCCTGGTGACGGGAGATACCGAAATCGTCGGTGCCGTACCGATATCCTCATCTGAAGACGGGCTGGATCCGTCCACTCTGGTTCAGGTGTTTGATCGCATTGCGTTGCCCACCTTTGTAATCGACAGTAATCACGTCGTCCGGCACTGGAACAGTGCGCTGGAGGCTCTGACCGGTCTCTGTCGCGATGAGGTGATCGGCACCCGCAATCACTGGAAACCTTTTTATGCCAGCCCGCGTCCCTGTCTGGCCGATCTGATTATTGAAGGTGCTCTCGATTCCGAGGTCCAGCGCTACTACACCAACAAGTATCGCCGTTCCGAACTGATTCCCGACGCCTACGAGGCAGAAGATTTCTTCCCGGAGTGCGGAGAGCAGGGAGAGTGGCTGCACTTCACCGCTGCCAGTATGCTGAACAGTCGTGGAGAGGTGGTCGGAGCCATTGAGACGCTGATGAACATCAGTGATCGCAAGCAGGCCGAGCTGGAGCTGCGCGAGCGCGAGCGCACTTATCGGGAGCAGAGTATTACCGACAGTCTGACCGGCCTGTACAATTCCCGCTATTTTTATGAGCAGCTCGATACCAGTCTGGAAACGGCCAGCCGTTACCAGCATCCGTTCTCGGTCTGCTTTCTCGACCTGGATCGTTTCAAGAAGCTCAATGACGGCTACGGCCATCTGTTCGGTGATCGGGTGCTGGAGACCTTCGGCGGATTGATCAGGGCATCCCTGCGGGCTACGGACAGTGGTTACCGCTACGGTGGTGAGGAGTTTGCGCTACTGCTGCCCTCCACCAGCGCTGCGGAAGCCCGGGTGGTGGCGGAGCGGGTTCGCGAGAGTCTGGCTGCCTTTCAGTTTCAGCCGGAAGAGGGACAGTCGTTCAGTAGCACCGTCAGTATCGGTATCGCCGAGTATCAGGTCAGCGATACCGAACGTTCTCTGCTGGAACGCGCCGATCAGGCTCTCTATCAGGCTAAGGCCCGGGGACGTAACTGTACGGTTATAGCGACCGCCGGACATAGCGTTCGCTGAACTCAGAGCACGCCTGATTTTGCCGTCGTGCTGGCCGCCTTCGTGGTTCTGGTGGCACTAGGCGAGCTCGTCGGCAATCCCGCAATCCCTTCAGTCTTTTTATGTGGCACTACCGCTCCTGTCCCGGCAGCTGTTTTCGGGCGGTCCGGCAGGCCGGTGGTGTTCAGTGCCGGTCTGACGGAGGCCGGAGTGTCAATACTGACCACCAGACTGCAGGTGGGTTGTCTGCCATCGAGCAGCCAGAGCCTGCTGTTACGAAGCCGGACGTGCCAGCGGTCCGGATTTTCGATTATTGTGACCAGCAGAGATGCGGCGTTCGGAGCGGTGGCGGATTCGGTCTCGAGGGTCTGTTTTTCTGAGCGCAGGTCTTCAAACTGATCATTGGCCAGCAGCCGGCAGGTGCTGTGCAGGTCCCAGTGTTCCGGTATTGCGCTCAGGGGGTCCAGAGGGCCCAGAAATGAGGGTGAGATCACCGCCCGGTCACGGGCGAAAAACTTTCGGATATTCACATCCGGCACTGCGCCGAAGATACTGTTGTCCCGGGCATTGCCCCTGAAATCCACCGATTCCAGTGCCTGCACCATAAATTCCAGATTAAAACGGCTGGCCCTGATAAAATTCCAGGCCGGTTCCACTGAGTGACGGGAACCGATGCTGTATCGTACCGCCTCGCGCCCGTTGCGAACCCGCTGGTTGAGCAACGTGATAATCAGGTGGCTGGACTGAAAGTCCACCAGCGTATCGGGCTGCTCGACGAAACAGTACGAAATCTCCCGACGACAGAAACTGATCCACTGCTGGCGATTACTGAGACTGGGAAGAATACGGATTATCATGCCGGTCTGTTCGGGATTACTGGTAGGATATTCAGAAAATCAGTGAATGTTGTCCGCCGTTGCGGGGGGGCCTTCACTGGCCGGTGGTCGGGGCAACAGCCGCGTCAGGGAACGGTATTGGAAGCTCCGCTTAATAGCAACAGGAAATCGCCATGAAACTGATTAATCGTTCGGCGCTGGTGGTCAGCCCGTGCCAGCCCTACGCTGACTGGGTAAATGCACTGGACCCGGAAGTCAGCGGCCTGCAGGAAACCCTGAGCCTTGCCGACCATCGGCAGGAGGGACGGGTCTATATGATCCCGGAACAGCCGTCCGATGAGGAGGCAGACCCGACAGCTATGAACTGGCAGTCGATCTTCCGGAACGAGCTGTCAGGCTGGGATGAATTCGGCGACCACTGGCCGCAGCCGTTGACCCGGGAGCTGTTCGATAAATGGTTCAGCGTCGAGCCCCAGGCGCTGGTCTTTGATCTGGCAGAGCAACCGCTGATGGTGGCGGCGCTGGATTCCTGATGGTGCTTCCGGTCCGTTCCGGTACAGGGCTTTCACTGGCTGTGCCCGGAGGCTGACCGACTCCGAAACCGTGCAGTTCCCTGCAGCGCCAGCAACGGAAAACGGTCGCTGAAATCAGCCTCTGTTACCGGACTTATGATTAGACAGACTTTAAATTCTATATCTTTATAGCTTCTGGTTCTTAAAACTAACCCCAACAGGTCATACCTATTCCCTTCACTTCGTGATACAAAGGTCTCATTGACAATTTTCGGTGGTGATCCGGTTTGCCGTCCTTTATCGGTATTTAACCGCATATCGCTGCAGAACACGGTTTGGAGTTAAAAATAACAATGCTGAATCAGGTATCCGACGCAGCCGGGGAGGCGGCTGCGCGCACGAGTAATGGCCAGGGCCGGGAACCGGTGCTTTCAAAGCTGGATGTCCATCCCATTCGGGAGGAGCTTTATAATGAGCTCCACAATCGGCCATTTCATCTGCTGTCCAGTCCGGCGCAGCTGACCCATATCGCTATCCAGCATGGCGGCAAGCTGCGTGAGGAGGAACACCAGTTTCTCAGTGCGCTCTGTGATCGCTATCAGATCTGTGCGCCGGCCCGGACCATGCCCTGCTACCATCAGGACTTCGGGTTGTTCAGTCTGCGCTGGGAACGCCATCTGGAGTTTTCCACCTACACCTTTATCCATGAATCTCCGCTCACCGGCCAGCCCTTTGACAAGAACGGTATCGAGTTTGTGCCCCGGGAGTGGCTAGAGCAGCTGCCGGGCCAGGTCGTTGCCGCCCTCCATCTGGTGGTGGAAAGCGCTCACAACCATGATGAACCGGATGTGATGGTGGTACGGGACTATTTCGATAACCTGCGTATGGTGGGTAGTCAGCCGGCTAATGGCGGCGCCAAGGTGTGGACTACCTTCCGCCTTCATGACGATGGCTTTGGTCGTATACTGGTTTATGACCGTGGTCTCTCCGAAGCGCAGCTGGGACGGCTGGTGCAGCGCTTGCTGGAGCTGGAAACCTATCGGGTCATGGCCACCCTCGGTCTGCCGGTGGCACAGGAGATCAACTCCGATCTCAACAGCCTGGAAACCCGGCTCAAGGAGCTGACCGCCCGTATCGCTTCCATCGAGGAGGAGAACAACGACCGTGAGCTGCTGGCGGAGGTTTCCTCTATGGCGGCCAGAGTAGAAGCCTACCGGGCCCGGAGCAACTACCGCTTTGCCGCCACCAGCGCATACTACGATGTGGTGTTGCAGCGTATAGATGTGCTGCGGGAGAAGGAGGTTTCCGGCCACCTGACCCTCAATGAGTTTCTGACCCGGCGGCTGACGCCGGCGGTACGGACCTGCCAGACCGTTTCCTCGCGGCTGGAGGATATCTCCCGGCGGGTGACCCGGGCCAGCGATCTGCTCCGAACCCGGGTGGAGATGGTGGTGCAGGAGCAGAATCAGGAGCTGCTGGGGTCGATGAACCGGCGCGCCAACGTTCAGCTGAGACTGCAGCAGACGGTGGAAGGCCTGTCGGTGGCGGCGATCAGTTATTACAGTATCGAACTGATTCAGTTCGTACTGGATTCGTTGCTGGGGCTGGGTATGAATTTTGATCGTGATCTGGTGGTGGGGGCTTCAGTACCGGTGGTGCTGTTCACCGTGTTTATGGGAACCCGCTTCATTCACAGGCGTCTGCTGAAAGGGGTGTAGCGAAACCGGGAGATTTATTGGCTCCGGCCGTTGACGTCCGACCGCCAGCGGCTATGATCACCCTCAGTGAAGCCGGAGTCCGGACTTCCGCCAACTAACCGTCTGTAACAAGTGTATTGCCGTTATGAGTATTCAGGTCGAAATCGAACAGAAACTGCAGCAGGGTATCGCCGTCGAATATCTGGTTGTGGAGAATGAGAGCCATCGTCACGCCGGCCCGGCCGCGGACAGTCATTTCAAACTCACCGTGGTGTCCGAAGATTTTGTCGGCAAGCGTCCGGTCGCCCGCCATCAGCTGATCTACAAACTGCTGGCTGATGAGCTGCAGGGCCCGGTGCATGCGCTGGCTCTGCACCTTTATACCGGTGAGGAATGGCGGACCCGCGGCGAGCAGGCGCCCGATTCGGCTCCATGCAGTGGTGCCCGCTGAACCGACACTGATCCCCGGTAACAGATTCCGGGCGGCTGACCGCTGTCCGGATGTTATGCCCTTGCCTGTCGATCCTGTCCCCGCTTTTCTCCACTGTTCCGGGCCACGGCTGCGGGGCTATGCTTTCAGGGCAGGAGGCCATTGTTGAAAGCCGATACTCCCACCCGATACGACTGGCGCTTTATCCTTGGTATTGCCCGGGTACATCGCCGTGAACTGATTATCGCCAACCTGGTGGCGATTGCCGCAACCGTGGCGGCGGTCCCCGTGCCTCTGCTGATGCCGCTGCTGGTGGACGAAGTACTGCTGGATAATCCGGGAGTCGTGGTCAGCAGCATCAATGCCTGGACGCCTGAGTCCTGGCAGGGGCCCTGGTTGTATGTATTCAGCGTGCTGGCGCTGACCATCATCCTTAGACTGATATCGCTGGTGCTGCATGTCTGGCAGGGGCGGCAGTTCACCATTATTTCCAAGGACATCATTTACCGAATTCGCAGCGGCATGCTGGAGCGGCTGCAGCGTATTTCCATGGCGGAGTACGAGACTCTGGGCAGCGGCTCGGTGACCGCCCATTTCGTGACCGATCTCGATACCATCGATCGTTTCGCCGGCGAGTCGGTGAGTAAGTTGCTGGTGGCGGTGCTGAGCATCCTCGGTACCGCCGTAGTGTTGCTGTGGCTGCACTGGCCACTGGCCTTGTTTATCCTGTTTATGAACCCGCTGGTGATTTACTTCACCACCGTGATCGGCAAACAGGTCAAGCGCCTGAAAAGCGAGGAGAACAGTGCCTTTGAAGTGTTTCAGGGAGCGCTGACGGAAACCCTGGATGCCATTCAGCAGATCCGCTCCAGCAACCGCGAAAAGCACTACCTGTCGATCCTGGCGGATCAGGCTGCCGAAGTAAGGGATCGCTCCGGATCTTTCCAGTGGCGCTCCGATGCCGCCAACCGATTCAGTTTTGTCGTGTTCCTGGCCGGTTTCGATCTGTTCCGGGCGCTGTCGATGATGATGGTGGTGCTGTCCGATCTCAGCGTCGGCCAGATGATTGCGGTGTTCGGTTATCTCTGGTTTATGATGGCGCCGGTGCAGGAGCTGCTGGGTATGCAGTACGCCTTCTATGCCGCCGATGCGGCGCTGGCCCGGATCAACCGGCTGCTGGAGTTGCGTGAGGAGCCCCATTATCCCTGCCTCGAAAATCCCTTCGCCGGTCGGCGGACGGTCGGCGTGCGGCTGGAGAATGTTCATTTCGGCTACAAGCCCGGGCAGGACGTGCTGAACGGCATTTCGCTGGAAATTGCCCCCGGCGAGAAGATCGCCCTGGTGGGCGCCAGCGGCGGCGGCAAATCGACCCTGGTGCAGGTGCTGCTGGGACTCTATCCGGCCTGGCAGGGGCGGATCTGCTTCGATGGGGTACCGGTGGAACGGATCGGACTGGAGGTGGTGCGTGAACATGTGGCGACGGTGCTCCAGCATCCGGCACTTTTTAACGGCACCATCCGCAGTAACCTGACCCTGGGGCGGGATTACCCGGAGGCCCGGCTCTGGAAGGCACTGGAGATTGCTCAGCTCAGGGCCTTTGTCGAATCCTCCCGGGATGGCCTCGATGCCCGGGTCGGTCGCCAGGGTATCCGCCTGTCCGGTGGCCAGCGTCAGCGACTGGCGGTGGCACGGATGATTCTCAGTGACCCGAAGGTGGTGATTCTGGATGAGGCGACCTCGGCGCTGGATACCGAGACCGAGTACGCGCTGCATGAGGCTCTCGGCCGTTTTCTGAAAGACCGCACTACCATTATCGTCGCCCATCGCCTGAGCGCCGTTAAACAGGCCGATAACGTCTATGTTTTCGAGGACGGGCGGATTATTGAGCAGGGCAGTCATCATCAGCTGCTGGCGGTCAACGGACTCTATGCCAGACTATATGGAGAACGACAGCACTAGCCCGGCATTGTGCGACCATCGGTGGCGGCTTTCGGAGAAGCTCTCTTGCAGGAACGAACACGTTGGTACTGGCATCAGGGAAACAGCGCAGAGCTGCTGATTGACGGCCATCGCTTCTTTCCCGCCATGCTGGACGCCATTGCTGAAGCGCGACGGTCGGTGCTGCTGGAGTTCTATTTTGCCAGCTCGGGCCGGTTGATGGATCAGTTTATCGCGGCATTGCGGGAAGCGGTCGCTCGCGGTGTCGAGGTGCGGATGCTGGTCGATGCCATCGGCGCCCGGGGGCTGAGCGGCGACGACCGCCAGCTGCTGCGTAATGCCGGTGTTAACCTCACCATCTACAATCCGATCAGCCTGCGCAAATGGAACCGTAACTTCGCCCGCGATCATCGCAAGCTGTTGCTGGTGGACGGTCGCCTGGGCTATATCGGTGGTACCGGACTGGCGGATGAGTTTATGACCGGTCGCGGTACCGAGCCACCCTGGCACGAATGGATGTTGCAGGTCGAGGGGCCGGTGCTGGTGGACTGGGTACGACTGTTTCAGCTGCAGTGGCAGAACTGTTGCGGGGAGCGGATCACGGTGATGGCAGAAGCGGAATCCCGTGGTCCCGCCGAGATGAAGATTGCCACCACCGAAGGTGTGCATCAGCAGGAGATCAAGGCCAACTTCCGCAGTCAGATCAATGCGGCCCACACCCGGATCTGGCTGGTTACCGCCTACTTTCTCCCCTCCTGGTCGATTCGCCGGGCGCTGATCAATGCGGCCGCTCGTGGTGTCGACGTGCGATTGCTGCTGCCGGGACCAATGATTGACCATCCCGGGGTCTACTATGCGGCGCGGCGCTACTATAAGCGGCTGCTGGTGGCGGGGGTGAAGATCTTCGAATACCAGCCTCGCTTTATTCATGCCAAACTGGGAGTCTGCGATAACTGGGTCTCCATCGGCTCCTGTAATCTTGATCACTGGAATCTTCGCTGGAATCTGGAAGCCAATCAGGAGGTAATCGATCCCCGGTTCACCGAACAGGTCTGTGCGGCGATTGATGAGGACTTTCAGCGCAGTCAGGAGATCACGCTGGCGTACTGGCTGCAACGGCCATGGTATCAGCGTGGCTGGGGCTTTTTGCGGGGATATCTGAACTCGTTGTTGCTGCGCATGGTCTAGTGATCAGTTATTGTAAGAGTTCGGGCCAGTGTCAGGTCAGGGCCCGGGGGCATCAGAACCGGCCGGGAGTTTCAGTACCCGGTCGGTGCATTTCGCTTCACGCTTCCCTGTTCCGGCCGGTTTCAGCTGCAACGCAGGCCGGCAACCGAGCGATGAGCATATTACCTATTCAGGAGATCGATCATGAGATGGACAGGCCTTTTTATCAGCATATTGTTGGTGGCAGGCTGCGCCTCCACGCTGGATGATGCAACCTACTCCCGCGACCAGGCCCGTCGGGTCCAGACCGTTCAGTTCGGTACAATTGAAGCGATCAACGGAGTGGTGATCGAAGGGCGTCGTGGTGTGGTCGGTAAAGTGGCCGGTGCCGTGGTAGGCGGTATCGCCGGCAGCGGCGTTGGCGGTGGTCGGGGCCAGGATATTGCAACCGTACTGGGGGCCGTAGCCGGTACCGTTGTCGGTGAGACCATCGAAGAGCAGGCTACCCGCGCCAACGGTCTGGATATCACCGTGCGAATGGACCGGGGAGAACTGATTTCCGTTGTCCAGGAGTCCACCGATCAGGACCGGTTCCGGATCGGCGATCGGGTGCGGATTCTCCGTATCGACGGAGATACCCGAGTTGCCCCCTGGCCCTACCAGGGGCCGGTGGTGGAGTGATGAAGCAGGGGCTGCCGGAGCAGAACCGGGTAGCCCTCCCTGCCTCCTCCGATCTGGTGAGAGATAACCTGCAACAACTCTCTTCCACGGTCATTTGATAGCGGACCTTTTACGGAGTCGCCGGGAGAGTGGCGCTTTCCCGGTGCATGCCGCTTAATCGACAGCCCGGGTCCAGCCGTCAGTCCCGGACAGGATTCAGATACCGATAAAGGGGCTTTGCCACAACCGGGTAACGAATCCGTGTGGAGTGCCATATTCCCCTTCTGAGCTGCTGTCGCCAAATACCGGAACGCCTGCAGTACTTTGCTCAGCGGCTGGTGTTTATCGATCACTGACTCTCAATAACTGACTCTCGATAGCTGATACAACCTTGCTCACTTCGATCAGCTCGCTGAACCGGGTCTCCGGCCAGGTATTGCAGTATCCCGGAGGAGTATGCGAAACAGAAATAGCGATCGCCTGTGGCTGCGTTCAGTTTGCCTCAAAAGCCGGAACCCCGGCTGGAAATTACTTTGCAACGATTACCTCTGAGCTGGGCAAGCTGAGAAACTTGGGTTTACACGCTATGGGAAGGTGAAAAGAGCATTCTCTTCAGGGGCTGAGTGACGACCTGACAACAAGCAGTGGTGTCAGGGCAGGAGATGCGGGCCTTTTCAATTTTCCGGACTGTCATGATTCGCGGCAGAGTCGGGTAACCGGCTCTGCCGACCGTATTGTATGGCGATCAGGGGCGACAGGGAATCCGATAGATCAGGGTAAACAGCACCGGCACCACGATCAGTGTCAGGATGGTGGCGAATCCCAGCCCGAACATAATGGTTACCGCCATCGATTCAAAGAACACATCGAACAGCAGCGGGATCATTCCGAGGATGGTGGTGATTGCCGCCATGGCTACCGGGCGGACCCGGCTCACCGCCGAATCAAACACTGCCTGATAAGGAACTTTACCCCGGGACAGCTCCAGATTGATCTGATCCACCAGCACGATGCCGTTCTTGATCAGCATCCCGGACAGGCTCAGCAAGCCCAGCAACGCCATAAAGCTGAAAGGCGCGCCCATCAGCAGCAAACCAACGGATACGCCGATCAGTGCCAGTGGTACCGTGGCCCAGATTACCAGCGGTGCCCGGATGGAATTGAACAGCAGCACGGTGATGATAAACATCGCCAGGTAGCCCATCGGCAGTCCACCGAACAGCGCCTTCTGGGCATCGGATGAGGATTCGTACTCGCCGCCCCATTGCATACTGTATCCGGGGGGCAGGGGGATTGCTTCGATGCCCGGCCTTATGCGGTTAAACAGACTGGCGGCGGTTTCATTGCCCAGGACGTCATGGTCCGCCATCACCGTCAGGGTGCGTTTGCGGTCCCGGCGCATGATCATGGAGTCTTCCCACCGGGTCTCGAAGGAACTGGCCACCTGGGTGATCGGCACATAGCTGTTGGAAGCTTCGCTGTAGATCTGCAGCTCCGGCAGGTTGTCGATACTCAATCGTTCCGCCTGAGGTGCCCGGGCAATGATCGGCAACAGACGAGTGCCTTCCCGATACAGGCCTACCTGCTGGCCGGAGAAGTTGGTCAGTAATTGCTGGTCGAGATCCTGTTTGCTGATCCCGACGCGTCGTGCCATAGCCTCATTAAATTGTGGGCGAATCACCTTGCTGCGTTCACGCCAGTCATGGCGAATATTGTGGGCGCCGCCATCGTCGTGCAGTACAGCCATCGCCTGGGAGGCCAGCTGTCGCAGGGTATCGGGATCTGGGCCGCTGAAACGGGCTTCGATCTTGGCATCGGTGGAAGGGCCGATCTCCATTCGCTTGATCTTGAACTGAGCCTGGGGGTAGTTAGCGGCCATATAGTTTCGCAACTCTGTCATGACCGGTGCCAGCGCCTCCCGGTTTTCCACCCGGACGATCAGCTGGCCAAAGGCAGCGTAGGCTTTTTCCGGGCCGTAAGTCAGCATAAAACGTGGGGCGCCACGACCGGTGGACGTGGTGATCTGTCGGACCTGGTCACGGCTCAACAGGTAGGCCTGAACTGATTCCAGATCCTGCTGGGTCTCGCGGATATCGGAACCCTGATAGCGCCAGTAGTCCAGGTAGAACATCGGTGTGTTGGACGGAGGAAAGAAGGATTGTCTGACCTGACCAAAACCGATCACCGCCGCTACAAATAACGACACCATCAGCAACAGCGTCAGCAGGCGAAAGCGCATGCAGAGCTTCAGCAGTGCCTTATAGCCGGTGAAGATAACACCACGATAGAGTTCGGCGCTGTCGGTTTCAGCATCATTGCCGGAGGCGGATTCTCTGAACATCAGGTCGGCAAAGAACGGGGTCAGGGTAATGGCGGTGATCCAGCTCAGCAGCAGTGAGATTAACAGCACCCAGAACAGGCTGCCGGCAAACTCGCCGGTGGCATCGGAGGAGAGGCCAATGGGTGCAAAGGCGGCAATGGCAATCACCGTGGCCCCCAGTAGCGGCAGGTTTGTCTGTCGGGTGATATCCAGTGCCGCCTGCAGTTTGCTCTGGCCCTTCCTGAGACCGATCAGAATACCTTCGGTTACCACGATGGCATTATCCACCAGCATGCCCAGCGCGATAATCAGCGCTCCCAGGGAAATTCGTTGCAGATCGATGGCGAACAGTTTCATAAAGATAAAGGTGCCCAGCACCGTTAACAGCAGAATCAGGCCGATCAGGACGCCGCTTTTCAGGCCCATAAACACCAGTAACACGGCGATCACTATGGCTACCGCCTGAGCCAGGCTGACCATAAAGCCCTGCATCGAGTTATCCACCTCGGCGGGCTGGTTGTAGACGGTGCTGACCTCCATTCCCAGCGGGCGGATATACTCCAGTTCAGCCATCCGTTGTTCGATGACCTGACCGATCTCCACCACGTTGACGCCGGAAGCGAAGGAGATCCCCACCAGCAACGCCTGCTGGTTGTTGTAGCTAGTGATGTGCTGAGGCACTTCGGCATAGTCCCGACGCACCTCGGCAACGTCCCCCAGGTAGATCAGCTGTGAGGCGCCCGGACTGGAGATCAGCAATCCCTCCAGTTCCTCGACACTCTGGAATTCACCGGAGGGATGAAAGCGGATATATTCGCCGCCGATTTTTATGCTGCCGGCATTGGATACCTGGTTCTGGGTCTGCAATAACTGGTAGATGCGACCGGGTGATATGCCCAGAGCCGACAGCTTGTTGCGGGCGATCTCTACAACTACCTGCTCTTCCTGCTCACCGGCCACCGTGACTTTGCCGACCCCCTTCACCAGTACCAGTTCGCGACGCAGATGGTCGACGTAATCCTGCAGTTCTTCATAGGAGTAGCCCTCACCACTGACCGCCAGCAATACGCCGTAGACGTCGCCGAAATCGTCGATCACGTTCGGGCGGCTCACGCCGGGAGGGAGCTGCGGTTCCAGGTCACTGACCTTGCGCCGCAATTCGTCCCAGATCTGCCGAAGGTCTTCTTTGCGGTAGGTGCTTTTCATTTCAACAACGATCTGAGAAAAACCGGCCGAAGAAATTGAGGTGACAAAATCGACGTAGGGCAACTGCTGCAGGGCGTTCTCGATCGGGTAGCTTACTTCCTCCTCCACCTGAGCAGGTGAGGCACCGGGGTAGGCGGTGGTGATCATCGCCATCTTCAGGGTGAATTCCGGATCTTCCAGTCGACTGAGGGAACCGTAGGCGACGATGCCGCCGATCAGCAGGATCAGCGCAAACATCCAGCTGGTGACGCGGTTGTTGATTGAGTATTCGGCGATGCGCACTTACAGGCCCCCTTCCCGGTTCCAGGGGCGAATCCGCATGCCTTCGGCGAGAAAGTGAACGCCGGCGCTGATCACGTGTTCGCCGGCTTCGATACCGCTCAGTACTTCGATACCCTGATTCCTGATTTCACCGACGGTGACTTCCGCTCGTCGCACCTCCATGGACTCCGGGTCCAGCTTCCATACATGGCGGAGGTCACCGGAAAGAGGGGCGTCATCGGCGCTGAATACCGCCCCAGGCGGCAGCATAAAGACGCTGCGACCGATATCGGTAATCCGGGCGAGATCGATGCGGACACTGGCGGTCATGCCCGGCAGCACATTGAAATCTTCGGGGCTGGGCAGTGAGAATACCACCTTGTAGGTGAGGGTGGCGGGATCCGCCTGGGTATCGTACTCTTTGATGGTAACCGGAAACTGCCGGTCCGGGTGAGTGTCGAACACCACCGTCGGCTGATAGCGGGTATCCTGTTTCACCCGCGAGACGATGCTTTCCGGCATCTGAATGGATATATCCACCTGGTCCCGATTCTGCAGACTGAGTATGGTCTGCTTGGCCTGAATGTTCTCATGCTGTTCGGCCATGACCCTGGCGATGCGGCCGGCAAACGGCGCTCGCAGATGGCTGTACTCCATATCGGTCCTGGCCATATTGAGCGCAGCCTGCGCCACCGCCAGACTGGCCCTGGCCTCATCGAAACTGGATTGCGCCGTCAGCTTGCGTTCCAGCAGCGACCGGGTTCGCTCGTACTGGGACCTGGCCAGTTGATAACGGGCCTGGCGATCATCAAGGCGCAGCCTGAAATCCGTTGGATCCAGACGTGCCAGCAACTGGCCTTTCTTTACCTCGTTTCCCGCCTTTACCGGGAACTCGATAATCTGCCCGCTGACCCGAAATGCCAGCCTGGATTCGGCATTCGCCTCCACCTCGGCCGGGAAGTGACGAATGTTCTCTGCAGCAGGGTCCGCTACCCGAAATATCTTCGCTGGGCGGATAACCTCTGTGACGGGCTTACTGTCGCTTTGCTCAACGCAGCCCGTTAAACCCGGCAGTAGCAGCGCGGCAGCTGTGAGCAGCAACGGCCGATAGAAAGCAGCCATAATAACCCTCGAATTCTACGGTAAAAGGCAGTTAGTAAGTGCTCGTCTGTCTGAAATCCAGTTCTGCTGGTTCGCTTATCTGTTGATTCATCTGTCCACAGATTGTCGCTTTAAGCATCGATAGCTTCAGTTGGCGGGCGAATAATCGATGAAGGGTAAGAGGAATGCGGATAAAATAATATTTAGTATTTGTTTGCATCTTGTTAAGAATAATTTATATGACCCTTGAGCAGCTGCGCACTCTCCACTGCATTGTCGAATGTGGTTCCCTCAAGCTGGCGGCCGAACGCCTGCATAAGACACAGCCCGCATTGTCGATGGCGATTAAGAAGCTGGAAGCGGAATACGGTTTCGAGATCCTCGATCGGGACAGCTACCGCCTGACCCTGACGACCGCAGGCCACGCTTTCTATCGCAAGGTCCAGGAAGTACTGCTGACTACCGAACAACTCGGTTCGATCGGTCGTCATCTGGGGGCTGGCAATGAACCCCTGGTGCGCTTCGCCTACGACAGTATCTGTCCGCACCCGCCGATTCTCAAAGTTCTGAAGCAGTGTCAGCAGCAATACCCGGAAACCGAGTTACATGTTATCGGCAAGTCCCGCTTCGGTGCCCTGGAAATGCTGCAGAAAGGGGAGGTGGACCTGGCCGTCAGCGCCTGGTGGCCAACCTTTTACGCGCTGGGGGATTTCGATACCCTGCCGATCAGTCGCTTCAATATCTTACTGGTGGCCTCATCAGAGCTGTTTGCCCCCGACGAAGTGCAGTCGGTGGAGCAGCTGAAGCCGCACCTTCATCTGGTCATTGAAGAGAGTAATCTCAGTTTCGATTCTGAGAAGCTGACCCTGATTAAAGGGATTCGACAGTGGAAATCCCGGGATTTCTTCACGGTGAAGCAGCTGCTGCTGGCTGGGTTCGGCTGGGGGCTGGCGCCGGAACATATGGTGGCGCAGGAACTGCGGGAGGGCTCTCTGGTCGCTCTCGAACCGCAGGACCTGGAATATCGCATCGAAGGCGAGATACGGCTGGTCCGCCGCCAGGAACAGGCCCCGGGGCCGGTGGCCAGTCTGTTATGGCAGGGGTTTTCCGGGGCTGATGATGAGTTGCGGGCAGCAAACCGGTGATACCTGATCCGTTTTCAAAGGCGGGCCCCAGGGGGGGGGCAGCCCGATATCTGCTATCGGGCCAGGATGGCTCAGCGACGTCCGCGTCCGCGACTGCTGCGCTTCGGGCCCTGGCTCTTTGCCGGTTTATTATCTTCCGGTACACGGAAGTGCAGATAGAGGTCGGTGATCAGGTCCGGGATTTCGCCGCAGAGCTGTTCACAGAGCTTTTCATTGTTGCGGATATCGGCAAAGCCGGGATCATCGAACAGCTCTGAAGCCAGCATAATGGGCAGCATCAGCTCGGCGACCTGCTCTTCGTTTTTGCTGAACCAGTCGCTTTCCCGCAGGAACACCCCTTCCATAAAGCCCTGACTCCAGACCGTCAGCATCTCTTCCTCGTCATCGAGGGTAAGATCGCAGGGCAGTTCCGGGGCTTCTTCGTTATTCAGCTCTTCACAGAGGGCCAGGTATTCCCGTTGCAGCAGCGACTGGATACGCTGCTGCTGGGCTTCATCGCTGTAGCCGGGCACGCCGTCGAAGATCACTTCCAGCCACTCATCCATCGGTACTTCGGCAGGTGAGACTGCCAGCGCGGTCAGCAGACCGTGAATGCCGAGGTAATCCAGAGACTCATCGGATACCGCCGCGGAGAAGATAAAGTTCTCCAGTTCGTCGATTTCGGTTTCGTCCAGCGGGGCTCTGTCCGGGCGTTGGCTCATAATGGAATGCTCACTGCGTTGACCGGCGGGGCCGGTGATCGTTGGTTGCGGGCATTGTATACCCAGCCCGGGTCAGGTTACAGCCTGTATTTTGCCTTACCGAGCTCAAATCAAAAAGGAGCTGATTCTGTCCTTAGCGGATATTTGCATGCTCTGTTTATTGTAAACGTTGAAGAGACTGGCGCGGGATTGCCGGAGCTTCCGGGAAAGAGCTAAGCAATAACCTTAGTAAACCCGGTTACCCGGGGTATTCCTGGCTTGCCTGAGTTAACCGATGTTTGTGATTGCGCCTTGCCGGGCGCCTTCATTTTTCTGAATCGGCTCAGAAAAATGAAGCAAAAAGAGGCCGCTCCATGCCACCGGCCTTCGGCTACCCTCACTCCTCACCTGAAGCGGGCGCTGCGCGAACCCGGCCTGCGGCCTCAGACAAGCGCTTGCTCTAGTCCGCTTCAGCCTGCGGGGCTCGGCGCTGGCAAAGGGGATCTGATGCCGGCTTATAGTTCTGTGTCGGTTTTGAAGCCAGGGAACAACTCTTTACTATCAGGATTAACGCGATCGCTCGAAAGCGGCTCATGTAACAGCGCTTGAATTCTGCCTCAGTAATTGGGGGGCCGATTTCGTCGTCAGCAACGATAAGCGCGTTTTGGTTCCTTTGCCGCGCAAAGCAAAGGAACTCGCCAGGGAAAGGCGAAACAAAAATCTCAGCAAACTCAATAAGTCAGGATTTCTCCTGAGTTTCTATGGCCATTAGATAGACCCGTATCGCCCTGTCGGCGACTTACTTTTCTTCAGCAGCGAAGAAAAGATAAGCAAAAGAACGCCGCCCCATGCCAACGGCCTTCGGCTTCCCTCACTCCTCATCTGAAGCGGGCACTGCGCGAACTCGGCCTGCGGCCTCAGACAAGCGCTTGCTCTAGTCCGCTTCAGCCTGCGGGGCTCGGCGCTGGCAAAGGGGATCTGATGCCGGCTTATAGTTCTGTGTCGGTTTTAAAGCCAGGGAGCAACTCTTTACTATCAGGATTAACGCGATCGCTCGAAAGCGGCCCATGTAACAGCGCTTGAATTCTGCCTCAGTAATTGGGGGACCGATTTCGTCGTCAGCAACGATAAGCGCGTTTTGGTTCCTTTGCCGCGCAAAGCAAAGGAACTCGCCTGGGAAAGGCGAAACAAAAATCTCAGCAAACTCAATAAGTCAGGATTTCTCCTGAGTTTCTGTGGCCATTAGATAGACCCGTATCGCCCTGTCGGCGACTTACTTTTCTTCAGCAGCGAAGAAAAGATAAGCAAAAGAACGCCGCCCCATGCCAACGGCCTTCGGCTTCCCTCACTCCTCATCTGAAGCGGGCACTGCGCGAACTCGGCCTGCGGCCTCAGACAAGCGCTTGCTTAATCCCGCTTCAGCCTGCGGGGCTCGGCGCTGGTAAAGGGGATCTGGTGCCGGCTTATAGTTCTGTGTCGGTTTTAAAGCCAGGGAGCAACTCTTTACTATCAGGATTAACGCGATCGATCGAAAGCGGCCCATGTAACAGCGCTTGAATTCTGCCTCAGTAATTGGGGGACCGATTTCGTCGTCAGCAACGATAAGCGCGTTTTGGTTCCTTTGCCGCGCAAAGCAAAGGAACTCGCACGGGAAAGGCGAAACAAAAATCTCAGCAAACTCAATAAGTCAGGATTTCTCCTGAATTTCTGTTGCTATCTGAAAGACCCGTTTCGCCCTGTCGGCGACTTACTTTTCTTCAGCAGCGAAGAAAAGATAAGCAAAAGAACGCCGCCCCATGCCAACGGCCTTCGGCTTCCCTCACTCCTCGTCTGAATCGGGCGCTGGGCGAACTCGGTCTGCGGCCTCAGACAAGTGCTTGCTTTATCCCGCTCCGGTCTGCGGGGCCCGGCGCAGGCAGAGGGGATTCGGTTCCGGTCAGAGTGCTGAACTCTGACTATCCACCGGCGCCTGTATGTCAGACGACGGCTTATATCTGCAATCAGCGGATGACACTGCTGCCACGATCATCGATAATGCTGCGCCATGATGGAGCGGGCCTTAAACAGATTACGAACCACCTTCGGTTTTGACGAATTCCGTGCTCCACAGGACCGCGTGGTTTCGGCGTTGCTGGAAGGTCGCGATGCACTGGTGCTGATGCCCACCGGCGGCGGTAAATCCCTCTGTTATCAGCTGCCGGCACTGCTGCGTGAAGGCACCGGTCTGGTGGTCTCACCACTGATTGCGCTGATGGAAGATCAGGTGCGTTCATTGTCCCAGCTCGGAATACGGGCGGCCTACCTCAATTCGACCCTCAATCCTGAGCAGTTGCGATCGGTGGAGGATCGGCTCCGTAACGGCGAGCTAGATCTGCTCTATGTGGCGCCGGAGCGGCTGCTGCAGCCGCGCACGCTGGCGCTGCTGGATGGCTGTCATATAGCTCTTTTCGCCATCGATGAAGCTCACTGCGTATCTCAGTGGGGACACGACTTCCGACCCGAATATCTGCAGCTGTCGGTGCTCCACGAACGTTTTCCTGCGGTACCCCGTATCGCCCTGACCGCGACCGCCGATCAGCGTACCCGCGATGAGATCGTCGAGCGGCTGGCGCTGGAGCAGGCGTCGGTGTTCGTCCGTGGTTTTGACCGACCCAACATCCGTTACAGCATCGGTCCCAAGCAGAATGCTCGTCAGCAGCTGCTGCGCTTTCTCAATCGCGACCATAAAGGTGATGCCGGTATTGTTTACTGTCTCTCCCGCAAGAAGGTGGAGGAGACCGCCCAGTGGCTGCAGCAGCAGGGCTGGAATGCGCTACCCTATCATGCCGGTCTGCCGGCGGATCTGCGGGCTCATCACCAGCACCGTTTTCTGGCCGAGGAATCGGTGGTCATTGTTGCCACCATCGCTTTCGGCATGGGCATCGATAAGCCTAACGTGCGCTTTGTCGCTCATCTCGATCTGCCCAAAAGTATCGAGGCCTACTACCAGGAGACCGGTCGCGCCGGCCGGGACGGCGAGCCTGCCGATGCCTGGATGGTGTATGGGCTGCAGGACGTGATCTTTCTGCGGCAGATGCTGGAGAGCTCCGATGCGCCGGATCTGCAGAAGCAGATCGAGCGTCAGCGACTGGAGTCGATGCTGGGTCTCTGCGAAATCACCAGCTGCCGGCGTCAGTCGCTGCTCAGCTATTTCGGTGAGAATGAGCATCCGGCCTGCGGCAACTGCGACACCTGCCTTAATCCGGTGGAGACCTGGGATGGTACCGAGGCGGCCCGCAAGGCACTGTCCACGGTCTACCGCACCGGCCAGCGCTTCGGCGTCGGTCACCTGATCGATGTGCTGCTGGGCAAATCCTCGGACAAGATCAGCCAGAATGGTCATCACAATCTCAGCACCTTCGGTATCGGTCGTGAGCTGTCCGCCAAAGAATGGCGTTCGCTGTTCCGCCAGCTGGTGGCGCGGGGGCTGCTGACGGTGGATATGGATGGCTACGGCGTATTGCGTCTGGCGGAGCAGTGCCGACCGCTGCTGCGTGGTGAGGAGCAGATTCAGCTGCGTCGCGACGTGGCGGAGAAGGGCGATTCCCGTAAGAAGCTGCGGGTCGCTTCCCACCAGCGCTTCAGCGGTGAGGATCAGCAGCTCTGGGAAGCGTTGCGGGTGCTGCGCCGTAATCTGGCCGATGAGCAGGATGTGCCGCCCTATGTGATCTTCCATGACGCCACCCTGATGGAGATGGTGGAATTGCGGCCGGACAGTCTGTCGGCGCTGAGCCGGATCAGTGGCGTCGGCCGGCGTAAGCTGGAGCTGTATGGTGAGCATTTTGTCGACCTGCTCAGCGAATTCTCTGAAACCGCCGACGAGGCGCCGCAGCAGCAGGGCCAGGAGTGTCTGAATCTGGCCCGGGCCGGGATGAGCGTCGATCAGATCGCCCGTCAGCGGCAGCTCAATCACGACAGCGTCTACAACCATCTGGCAACGGCCATTCGGCTTGATGAAGTCTGTTTTGACGAGGTGATCGAGCTCAGCGGCCGGGTCCGCGAACAGATTGAACAGCTGCTGCTGACCGAAGAGCAGCCGCCGTTATCTTTGCAGAATCTCAGCCGTCAGCTGGATACCGAACTGCCCACCGGGCTGTTACGTTGTGTTAAGGGTGAGCTGCAGCGACAGGGACGGCTGTGATCGAAAGCTGGCTCTACAGCGCCGAACTCTGGGGATTGTTCGGCAGCAGCCTGATCGCCTCGACGCTGATGCCTGGCGGCTCCGAAGTCTATCTCGGTTATCTGCTCAGTCAGCAGCTCTATCCACTCTGGCTGCTGGTGGCGGTTGCCACCCTGGGCAATACCCTCGGTGGTCTGATCAGCTGGCTGATGGGATACTGGCTGGCCTGTCGATTTCCACTGAAACGGCTGAGCGAGCGTCAGCAGCAGGCCCGTACCTGGATTCAGCGCAGAGGTTACCCGGTACTGCTGCTCTCCTGGCTGCCGGTGATCGGTGACCCGCTCTGCCTGATCAGCGGCTGGCTGAAGATGAATCTCTGGTTCAGTGCATTGCTGATTCTGGTCGGTAAGCTGCTGCGCTATCTGGCGGTCAGTGGCGGGGTGGTGCAATGGCAGCAGTTGACCGGCGCTGGCTGAAGGTTGAAAGCGATCACCGCCACTGGCGCCACTTGTTTTACAGCGTACTTTTTCCGCACCCTGCAGATCGGCATTGGCGATCCGCAGGGCTGCAAGAAAGTAACTGAAGGGTAGCGCAGGCGGTTGCCGTTCAGGATTTCAGTATTTCCTCGGAGGTCTCAGGCAGTGACTCGAAGAGCCATGAACCGGAAAGCAGGCGTTTCATCCGTGGTACTGGTCGGGCTGGTGCTGGTAATCCTCGCTATCGTCCTGCCGTTCTCCGCGGTCAGGGCGGAGAGCAGTATCGTCTCCCTGGGGACCGGCGGCTTTACCGGCGTTTACTATCCCGCTGGCGGCTCCATCTGCCGGTTGGTCAATAATACCCGTGCCGATCATGGTATTCGCTGTTCGGTGCAGAGTACCGGTGGCTCGGTGGACAACCTGCAGCAGGTACGCCGGGGGCAGCTGGATCTCGGCATTGCCCAGTCGGACTGGGTCTATCATGCCTTTCACGGCAGCGAGCGGTTCGATGAGGACGGCGCCGATGCTGATTTGCGTACTCTGTTCTCGCTCTATCCCGAGTACCTGACGATCGTGGCGCGAGCTGATGCCGGGATCAGCGATCTCGAACAGTTGCGGGGGAAACGGGTCAGTATCGGTAAGCCGGGCTCGGGTCAGCGCGCTACTTTTGAGGTGCTGCTGCGGGCGCTGGGCTGGGACCTCAGTGTCTTTGCCGAAACGCCGGAGCTGGAACCGGCTGACCAGGCCCGGGCCCTCTGCGATAACCGGATCGATGTGATGATCTACACCGTCGGACATCCTACGGGGGCTATCAAGGAGGTGACCCGCAACTGCGAAAGCCGGCTGGTCAGGGTGGTCGGGCCGGCGGTGGAACGAATGATCGCAGGAAACCCCTACTACCACAGAGCCTCGATCCCCGGGGGGATCTATGCCGGTAATCCGGAGCCGGTAACGACCCTGGGCGTACATGCGACTTTTTTCGCCAGCAATCGTCTGAGCGAAGATGTCGCCTATTCACTGGTACGGGCGGTCTTCGAAAATTCCGATCAGTTCCGCCGCCTTCATCCCGCCTTCGTGGCACTGGACACCCGACAGATGATACACGGTCCGTTCTCGGCGCCGCTGCATCCGGGCGCGCTTCGCTACTATCGGGAAGCGGGGATGGTCAGCGACTGAGATTTAGCGGTTGAAAAGGCCTGTTCTGGCCGTCGTTACCGGAATGGCTGTGATTCTGGAAAACTCAGTCGATCTGCAACGGCAGGTTAAGCACAAAGCAGGCGCCGGGATCTGAATCCTGCTGGCAACTGATCTCGCCGTTCAGCAGCTGAGTGACCAGATTGTAGGCGATATGCATACCCAGGCCGCTGCAGCCCTGATTGCGACGAGTGGTTACGAAAGGTTCGAACAGCCGACGCTCAAAGCCCTCGGTGATACCGACACCGTCATCCCGATAGCGGAGCTGCAGCCGCTCACCACTGATTTTCACATTAATCTCGATCAGCCCGCCTTTGCGATCCCCGAAACCATGAATCAGTGAATTCAGAATCAGGTTGGTCAGGATCTGATAGTAGGCGCCGGGATAGCTGTCCAGCATCAGTTGCGGGCAGCGGATATGGATCTCGCAACCGCTGCTTTTAATTCGGGGGTTCAGCGACAGCACGATCTCATCCAGATATTCGGCCAGCTCGAAGGTGCGGCGTTGTTCACTGGACTGGTCCACGGAGACCCGTTTAAAGGCGCTGACCAGTTGGGCGGCCCGTTCCAGGTTCTGGCTGATCAACTGGCTGCTCTCCAGCGCCAGCTCTGAAAATTGTCGTTCGTCGGAACTCAGTTGCTGCTGCAGCCGCTCACTGGCCCGTTTGTCGAGGAAGGAAGCGGCGGTATAACCGATGCCCACCGGGGTGTTGATTTCGTGGGCGACGCCAGCCACCAGCCCGCCAAGGGCGGCCATCTTTTCCGATTCGATCAACTGCTGCTGGGTGGTGCGCAGGCTGTCCAGGGCGTTGCGAAGCTCTTCGTTGGTCTGTTCCAGCTCACGGGTGCGCTGACGAACCCGTTGCTCCAGTTCCCTGTTCAGCCGGGCCAGCGCCTGTTCCGCCTGTGCCCGCCGCTCCATATCCTCCAGCATCGACTCGCGCATTTCGTTCATGGCGCTGACCACCTGGCTGAGCTCGTCATCGCGGTTGCGGGAGCGTCGTTTCAGGGCCAGTGGAGTGCTGAGGCGATCCAGCTTCAGGCGTCGGGCATAGCGGGCCATGGTGCCCAGATGCTGGGTAATCAGACGGTGGAAGATGTAGAGGATGAATATCGATACCAGAAAGGTCTTGATGCCCTGGCTGGTGAGAATGACCAGTACCCGGTCCCGTAGCCGTTTATAGACGTGTTCCAGGCTGATGGTCAGCTGCAGGGTGCCGAGATCATATTGGCGCTCCTCCTCTGTGTGGCTGAGCGGGTAACTGCGTCTGACGGTGCCGTGTTGCCCGGGCGGGGTGCCGGCGACAAAGTGTTCGCCGAAGGGCGTATTCAGCTCCAGGTGGGCGACGTCCGGCAGTTGCTTCAGCCCCTCCAGCTGCACCCGTACCTGTCCCGGATTGATCTCCCAGAGGCTGGCGGCAAGGCTGTCCAGCGAGCTGTCTTCGATCTGCTTAATGCGTTCATCGATGGCCGACAGCTCGTTGCGATAATCCAGCCACAGCTGGGTGGCGGTGGCCAGCAGGGTGATGGCCGAACTGCAGAGCAGTATCGCCGTCAGCAGGCGCACGCCGAGCGGGTTATGCAGACGATAAGCGTTAAGGCTTCGGATCAGATTCATAGCCGTGCTTCTGTTGCTGGCACCGACAGTCGACGCTGTCGGAACTGGTTGAAGGAGCGGAAGGAGATGATGGTACCCGCTCCGCCCTGTTTCTGAAACTGCCCGGCTACGGGCCGCTGTTCTCTGCGGGCTGCTGTGTCGGATCGCCGGCACGTAAAGTCGCTTTCTGGTTCGTTCTGATTCCGTAGTCACCAGTTCTGAGTTAACAAATATGCCAGATTATCAGTTGTTGCTGCTGGATCCGAACTTTGTGGCACGGAAGGAGGTGACAATGGCGCGAATGGCGTCGCTGGTGGCAGCAGCAATTCTATATGCTCGCTGGCGTCTCAGGAGTTCGGTCCCGGTCGTAATCCATTCGCCAGGTGAGCTGCCGTTCAGTGTTCTGTTCGGGAGTCGCCGGATCAGGCGATGGCTTACAGAGCTGATCGCAACGATCGGTTTCAGATTCCGGCACCGGAGTTAATAAAACCGGCGCGACACTGGCAGCCCCGATGCTGCCGGGCGCCCCCCGATAAGAAAGGCTCGCTATGTCTCTTAAGAAGAAGTTCGCCACCGCACTGTTGTCCTCTGGTATCGTCCTCGGCGCTGCTTACAGCAGCACCGCTGCAGCCGCTGCCCCCTCCTACATCAATATCGGTACCGGCGGTCAGACCGGTGTTTACTACGTGGTTGGTCAGTCCATCTGTCGGCTGCTGAACCGCGGCACCAAAAATCACGGTATCAAGTGCACGGCCCCTTCCACCGGCGGTTCGGTCGCCAACATCAACGCTATTCGAGACGGTTCCCAGGATATGGGTGTGGCTCAGTCCGACTGGCAGTTCCACGGTTACAACGGTACCAAGAACAAGTCCTTCATCGAGCAGGGGGCCTTTAAGGAGCTGCGGGCGCTGTTCTCGGTGCACCCGGAGCCTTTCACCGTTGTTGCCCGTGCCGACAGCGGCATCAAAACCTTTGACGACCTGCGCGGTAAGCGTGTCAACATCGGTAATCCCGGTTCCGGCAGCCGCGGCACCATGGAAGTGGTGATGCAGGCACGAGGCTGGAGCAAAGACGACTTTAAACTGGCTGCTGAGCTGAAGTCTTCCGAACAGTCCCAGGCGCTGTGCGACAACAAGATTGACGCCATGCTGTTCAACGCCGGCCACCCCAACGGTTCCATCAAGGAAGCGACCACCTCCTGTGACGCGGTGATCGTGCCGGTTGAAGGTAGCGATATCGAGTCGCTGATCAACGGCAATGATTATTACGCACCGGCACTGGTTCCAGGGGGAATGTACCGTGGCAGCGAAGCCGACGTGGCTACTTTCGGCAATATGGCCACCTTTGTCTCTTCCAGCAAGGTTGACGCCGACGTGGTCTATCAGCTGGTCAAGACCGTGTTCGATAACATCGACCGCTTCAAGTCTCTGCACCCCGCTTTTGCCCGTCTGAATCCCCGGGAAATGATCAGCAACGGTCTCTCCGCTCCGCTGCATGAAGGTGCGGTTCGTTACTACAAAGAGCGCGGCTGGATGTAATCCACTGCTCCCGGTCGCTATTTCCGGGAAACGGCGGAGTGTTCTCCGCCGTTCGCCGTATGCGGCGATGGGCTGATCAGGTAACGATGAACGGAGAACGAGATGAGCAGTAATCAACTGAATATTACCAGTCGACCCGGAACCGTCGACGAGGCCGGGCTGCAGGATATGGTCGCCGCCAGCGACAGCGGTGCCCGGATACCGGAAGGACTGCAGGGACGAATTCTGCTGGCGGTGGCTCTCTGCTGGTCACTGTTTCAGCTGTGGATCGCCTCACCGCTGCCTTTCTACGACTGGCCGCTGATCGGTAGTTTCGGAGTTTTCAACGATACCGAAGCTCGCTCCATCCATCTCGCCTTCGCCGTGTTCCTGGCCTTTCTGGCCTATCCCGCATTCAGTCGATCCCCCCAGCACTATATTCCTGCCACCGATCTGCTACTGGCGGTAGTCGGTGCCTTTGCCGCCGCCTATCTCTTTATCTTCTACGATGCCCTGGCTGAGCGCCCCGGTGCGCCCGTTGTACAGGATATGGTGGTGGCGGTGATCGGCGGTCTGTTGTTGCTGGAAGCTACCCGCCGCTCGCTGGGACTGCCGCTGGTGATCGTCGCTTCGGTTTTTCTGTTTTACACCTTTGCCGGTCCCTGGATGCCGGAGCTGATCGCTCATAAAGGGGCGGGGCTGAAACAGGTGGTCAATCACCAGTGGGTTACCACCGAAGGGGTGTTTGGTATTGCCCTGGGGGTCTCCACCAGCTTTGTCTTTCTGTTTGTGCTGTTCGGTGCTCTGCTCGATAAGGCGGGTGCCGGTAACTATTTTATCAAGGTCGCTTTCTCGCTACTGGGTCACCTGCGTGGTGGTCCCGCAAAAGCGGCTGTGGTTTCTTCCGGCCTGACCGGTCTGATCTCCGGCTCCTCCATCGCCAATGTGGTCACTACTGGTACCTTCACCATTCCGATGATGAAACGGGTCGGCTTTTCTTCGGAAAAAGCGGGGGCGGTCGAAGTGGCCTCCTCGGTCAACGGTCAGATTATGCCGCCGGTGATGGGGGCGGCGGCCTTTCTGATGGTCGAGTATGTGGGGCTCTCCTATGTGGAGGTGATCACCCATGCCTTCCTGCCGGCAGTCATTTCCTATCTGGCGCTGGTCTATATCGTACACCTTGAAGCGCTGAAGATGGATATGCAGGGATTGCCCCGCCGTGGTGTGGTCCGACCCTGGCAGCTGCGGCTGATGGGACTGCTGCTGGGCTTCCTCGGGACCGGTGTCATCGGTTTCGCGGTCTGGCTCGGCATCGGCTGGATTAAGCCGCTGTTCGGCGATGCCGCCAGCCTGGTGATCGCACTGCTGCTGATGGTGGTGTATGTGCTGCTGGTGCGCTATGGCGCCGGCTATCCGGAGCTGGAGCTGGATGATCCCGCCTCACCGGTGGTGGAACTGCCGGAGACCGGACCCACGGTGAAATCCGGGCTGCATTTCCTGCTGCCGGTGGTGGTGCTGGTCTGGTGTCTGATGGTCGAGCGGCTGTCGCCGGGGCTGTCGGCGTTCTGGGCCAGTATGCTGATGGTGTTTATTCTGCTGACTCAGCGACCGCTGTTTGCGTATTTCCGCGGTGAGGGGAATTGTTCTGCGGAATTTAAACGGGGCGCCGGCGAGCTGCTGGACGGGCTGATCTTTGGTGCCCGCAATATGATCGGTATCGGTATTGCTACCGCCACCGCCGGCATCATTGTCGGCGCGGTATCCCAGACCGGGGTCGGGTCGGTACTGGCGGATCTGGTAGAGGTGCTCTCCTTCGGCAATCTGTTGCTGATGCTGATTCTGACCGCCGTGCTGAGCCTCGTGCTGGGTATGGGGCTGCCGACTACCGCCAACTATATAGTGGTCTCCTCGCTGCTGGCTCCGGTGATCGTCACTCTCGGGCAGCAGTCCGGCCTGATCGTGCCGCTGATCGCGGTACACCTGTTTGTCTTTTACTTCGGCATTATGGCCGATGTCACTCCGCCGGTGGGACTGGCCTCTTTTGCCGCCGCCGCGGTATCCGGCGGAAATCCGATCCGCACCGGTTTCCAGGCGTTTTTCTACAGCCTGCGTACCGCTGCGCTGCCGTTCCTGTTTATCTTCAATACCGAGCTGCTGCTGATCGACGTCAGCTGGCAGCAGGGTGTTCTGATCTTCGTGGTTGCGACCCTGGCGATGCTGATCTTTACAGCCGCCACCCAGGGCTACTTGCTGACCCGCTCGAAATGGTACGAGTCGTTGCTGCTGTTGCTGGTGGCGTTCTCGCTGTTCCGTCCCGGATTCTGGATGGACCGCATTGTCCCCGCGTATGAAACCCTGTCCACACCGGCCTTTGTGGAGATGGTGGAGCAGCTCCCCGCCGGCAGTGAACTGCGACTCCATGTTGATGGAGAGGATGAAGTGGGTGATCCCCGCTCTTTTGTAACGCTGCTGACCCTGGGTGAAGGCGAGCGCGGCGAGGACCGGCTGCTCAGTGCCGGTATCGCCTTGCTGGAGCTGGATGGTCACTGGATTGTCGATCAGGTCGGTTATGACAGTCCGGCCCAGCACGCCGGCCTGCAGTTTGACCAGATCATTACCGCTGTCGATGTCCAGCAGCCACAGCCGCCGAAGCAGCTGATCTATCTGCCGGCGCTGGCACTCTGGGGGCTGGTGGTATTGCTTCAGCTGCGGCGGAGAAGACGTGGTCCGCAGCCGGAGGCTGTATCACCGGCACTGGCTTCGGAGGGAGTCTGAAGCCATGGACTGAACGGCCGGCGGTGATGCTGCCGGCAACCCGCAGATTTTATCCGTGAATTCCGTACAACAATAACAGCGGCCTGACCGCAGCAGGATTCAGATGATGTTTCAGACTTCGACGATGTTCAGAACCATAGTGCTGCCACTGGCAGCGGAAGCTCGGGAAATTCCCCCCGCAGCTCTGCAACTGGCGCTGAAAAGTGCGGTTGCCGGTGCGCAAGGGGGGCCGGAACTGCACCTGCTGGCGGTTATTCCCGGCTTCAGCACGCCGCTGGTGGAGCCCGCGCTTCAGCAGGTCGCCATGGCAGAAGCGGTGCTGGCAAGCGAGCGTCGGCTGAGAGCAATGACCAGTCGTCAGCTGCCGGCGGGCTGGCGCTGCATCTGCCGGGTGATGGTCGGCTCTCCGACAGAACAGCTGCTCAGCGAGGTGCGGCGGCTGAACGCCGATCTGATCGTGCTGGATGGTGACTGCCTGTCTGAACCCGAGTCTGCTGCCTCAGTTGAGTCAGCCTGTTTCCGCCGCATCATCGAGCGAGCTGACTGCACGGTGATCGTGGCGCGCTCCCGACATCAGCGAGAAGCGGCCGTCAAGCCGGCCGCTCCCACTTTGTCGGCGAATTTTGAAAGTTTTGCGTAGTTTTCTGAAAGACCTTCCGGAACTGCTGTCGGATAGTAGCTTCGGACGTCGGTCGCTTTCCCGTCAGGGCAGGACCGCCAGGTAATTAGCCCAAATCCCAATTTAAGTGCCTGTGTGCACATTGAGAAACAACAATGTTCGACTTACGAATCAGCAACAAAGATAAGCTTCTGGAGCAGCTGTCTGAACTCTTTGCCAGCAGACTCAGTGAACCGGTGCTGGCGGCGGTCAACGCTTTTGCCCGACAGTACTACCGGGTCTCTCCGGTGGAGGAACTGCAGGAGCGGCGGCTGGAAAACCTCTACGGCGCCACCCTGTCCGCCTGGCGCTTTATTCAGGAGCACGAGCCTTCGGCGCCGAAAGTACGGGTCTATAACCCCGACTTCGAGCAGCACGGCTGGCACTGTAATCACACGGTGATCGAAATTCTCCAGCAGGACATGCCGTTTCTGGTGGATTCGGTGCGGATGGAGCTGGCTCGCCAGGAACTCTCGATTCATGCCATCCACAACGCCGTGCTGCACGTAGACCGGGATCAGCAGCACCAGCTGACCGAGTTGCTGAGCGCCGGCAGTCGAAAGGCGGACGCGGAATCGGTGATCTACCTGGAGGTCGACCGTCACAACGATCAGGAGGAGCTCAACGCTATCCGCAACGGCCTGATGGATGTGCTTAGTGATGTGCGGCTGGCGGTCACCGATTATCAGCCCATGCAGGACCGGGTGCGGTCCCTGATCGGCGAGCTGGAACAGCTGCCGGCGGCGGTGGCCGGCGACCAGGCAAAAGAAGCCCGGGTGTTGCTGGAGTGGTTGCTGAAAGATCACTTTACCTTCCTGGCCTATGATGAGCTGAAAGTGGAAGGCGAGGGAGCCGGGCTGAAGATCAGCCGGGTGGCTGGCAGCGAAATGGGCACCCTGAAACGCCACGCCCGGCCCGGTCGTGAAAAGGGCTGGGATGATCTGCGTCCGGCCGAGCGTCAGTTTGTGATGACGCCGCGGCCGCTGATGTTTGCCAAAGATGCCTTCCGGTCACGGGTTCATCGCCCGGTCTGCCGCGATATGGTGGTGGTCAAGCGGTTTGATGAAAAGGGGCGGGTGATCGGTGAGTGCCGGTTCTACGGTCTGTACACCTCCGCCGTTTTCAGCGAGCAGCCCGCCCGTATTCCGGTGGTCAGGAAAAAGCAGGTCGAGCTGCTCAATCGTGCCGGCTTCAATACCCGCGGTCACAGCGGCAAGGAACTGCAGCAGGTACTGCACGACCTGCCCCGCGAAGAACTGTTTCTGTCCGACAGCAATGAGCTGTTTGAAACGGCCATGGGGATCTTCAATCTCCAGGAACGCCGTAAGGTACGGCTGTTTATCCGCCGTGACCCCTGCGGTAAGTTTTTCTCCTGCCTCTATTTTGTACCCCGTGATGTCTACAGCACTCAGCTTCGTCAGCAGGTGGAGAACATCCTCAGCGAACAGCTGGGCGCCCGGGAAGTGGAGTTCAGAACCCTGTTCTCCGACTCGGTGCTGGCTCGCACCCACTTCGTACTCCAGGTCGACCCCGATCATCAGGTCGACTACGACCAGAAGGCGATTGAAGCCCGGGTGATCGAAGCTTCCCGCTCCTGGGATGACGATCTCCACCACGCGCTGGTGGAGGCCTGTGGCGAAGAGCAGGGTAATCGTTATGCCAACCTTTATCGCAGTGGCTTTTCATCCGCCTACAAAGAACATTTTGCACCCGGCAATGCCGTCTACGATATCCAGCGACTGGCGGAGATCAGTGAAGGCCGGGATGTGGCCATGAGCTTCTACCGGGTGCTGGAGCAGTCCAGCGAACTGCTGCGCTTCAAGCTGTTCACCGCCGGCGATTCACTGGTGCTCTCCGATGTAATTCCGACCCTCGAAAACCTCGGTATGCGGGTGGTGGGTGAGCATCCCTACGAGGTCCGCCGCCGCGACGGTCAGAGCTTCTGGATGCATGATTTCACGCTGATCTACAACAGCCCCGAGCCGGTTGACCTGCAGGAGGTGAAGCAGCTGTTCCAGGACGCTTTCTCGGCGATCTGGCACAGTCGGGCGGAAAACGACGAATTTAACCGGCTGGTAATCGGCGCCCGCCTTAGCTGGCGGGAAGTGGCGATGCTGAGGGCCTATGCTCGCTATATCCGCCAGATCCGCTTCGGTTTCAGTCAGCCCTATATTGCCGAAACCCTGACCCGTCATCAGCAGGTCTGCCGGTTGCTGGTGGCGCTGTTCCGGGCCCGCTTCGATCCTCAGCGTCGCAGCAGCGATAAGGTGGAAGCGCTGGCCGAGCGTATCGAAGGAAGCATTGTCGATGCCCTGGAGAAAGTGGATAACCTGAACGACGACAAGATCCTGCGCCGCTTCCTGGAGCTGATTAAGGCGACGGTGCGGACCAACTACTTCCAGAAGCAGCCGGCAGCCGACAACAGCGGCGAGGAGCTGAAAGACTATTTCTCCTTCAAGCTGGAGCCCCGTGCCATCAGCGATATACCGCTGCCGCGGCCGATGTTCGAGGTGTTCGTCTACTCACCACGGGTGGAAGGGGTGCATCTGCGGGCCGGTAAGGTGGCCCGTGGGGGCCTGCGCTGGTCCGACCGGCTGGAGGACTACCGCACCGAAGTGCTGGGGCTGGTGAAAGCGCAGCAGGTCAAAAATGCGGTGATCGTTCCGGTGGGCGCCAAGGGCGGCTTTGTCGCCAAGTGCCTGCCGGAAGAGGGCAGCCGGGAGGAGATTCAGGCCGAAGGTATCGCCTGCTACCGTACCTTTATCCGTGGCCTGCTGGATATCACCGATAACCTCAGAGCCGGTGAACTGCAGCCGCCGCAGGATGTGGTGCGTCACGACGAGGACGATCCCTACCTGGTAGTGGCCGCCGACAAGGGCACCGCGACCTTCTCCGATATCGCTAATGCCATCGCCGGCGATTACGACTTCTGGCTCGGCGACGCTTTCGCCTCCGGTGGCAGCCAGGGTTACGACCACAAGGGCATGGGGATTACCGCCCGGGGGGCCTGGGAATCGGTAAAGCGTCATTTCCGTGAGCAGGGGCTTAATACCCAGCAGGAGACTTTCTCGGTGGTGGCGATCGGCGATATGGCCGGTGATGTGTTCGGTAACGGCATGCTGCTGTCGGATCAGATTCTGCTGACGGCAGCCTTCAATCACCTGCATATCTTTATCGATCCCACGCCCGATCAGACCACCAGCTTCGCCGAACGCCGTCGTCTGTTCGACCTGCCGCGTTCCAGCTGGAGCGACTACAATCGGGAGCTGATCTCACGGGGTGGTGGCATCTTCTCCCGTAATGCCAAGTCTATCGAGATCTCGGCGGAGATGAAGCGCTGTTTCGATATCCGTGCCGACCGGCTGACCCCGAATGAGCTGATCTCGGCACTGCTGAAAGCGCCGGTGGATCTGATCTGGAACGGAGGCATCGGCACTTACGTCAAGGCCAGCCATGAGAGCCACGCCGATGTCGGCGACAAAACCAACGACAGCCTGCGGATCGATGGCCGGGAGCTGCGCTGCAGGGTACTGGGTGAGGGCGGCAACCTCGGCTTTACCCAGCAGGGGCGGATGGAGTTCTGTCTCCATGGCGGTGCCGCCAACACCGACTTTATCGACAATGCCGGCGGCGTCGACTGCTCCGACCATGAGGTCAATATCAAGATCCTGCTGAACGAGGTGATCGCCGGCGGTGATATGACCCTGAAGCAGCGCAATGCGCTGCTGAAGGCGATGACCGATGAAGTGGCTGGGCTGGTGTTGAAAAACAACTACAGCCAGGTGCAGGCGATCAGTATCGCTCAGCAGCACGCCCGTCAGTCCATGGATGAGTACATCCGGCTGATCGACCGGCTGGAGTCGGAAGGCCGGCTGGACCGCCAGCTGGAATTCATTCCCGACGAGGAGCAGCTGCTGCAGCGTAAGGCCGAAGGGCTGGGGCTGACCCGGCCGGAGCTGTCGGTGCTGATCTCCTACAGCAAAGCGGAGCTGAAGGAAGCGCTGATCGACTCCGGCGTTACCGAAGAGCCGATCCTGGCACAGGAGGTGGAGAACGCCTTCCCGCAGGCGCTGGTGGAACGATTCCCGGAGCAGATCAATCAGCATCGACTGCGTCGCGAGATTATCGCCACTCAGATTGCCAACGGCCTGGTTAACCGCATGGGTATCACCTATGTTCACAGCCTGCGTCAGGCCACCGGTGCCGATTTCGCCGAAGTGGCCGCCGCCTATGTGATTGCCCGCGAGGTGTTCTCCATCGACCGGCGCTGGGCGGAGATCGAGGCGCTGGATTATCGGGTGCCGGCCGAGGTGCAGGCGGCGATGATGGCCGAGCTGATCCGGCTGGTGCGTCGTGCCAGCCACTGGTTCCTGAAAAACTACCGTCATCGTCTGGGGGTGGCCGGGTGTATCGAGCAGTTCCGTCCCGGGGTCGCGGCCATCGGCACCGCTATCTCTGAACTGCTCAAGGGCGATCCTTTTGACCGCTGGAATCAGAAATATACGGATCGGCAGCAGCAGGGGGTGCCCGATGCGCTGGCCGGCTTTACCGCCGCCGCCGACAGCCTCTACTCGTTGCTGGGCATTATCGAAGTGGCCGACGAGACGGAGGAACCGCTGGAGCGGGTGGCCGAAGTCTATTTCCGCCTCGGCGAGCGACTGGAGTTGCACTGGTTCGATCTGCAGGTGCGCGAATTCGATGCTCGCAGCCACTGGCAGGCTCTGGCCAGGGATAACTTCCGGGATGATCTCAATACCCAGCAGCGGGCACTGACTGCCAGCGCGCTGCGTTTCGGTCAGCTGCGAAGTGACGAGCTTCAGCCGGAACCGGCAACCGATCAGCCGATCGATGCCACCACCGGCGAAGCAGCCGACTCTCCGCTGGAACGCTGGCTGAAACAACAGGGCCAGTTTATCCGCCGCTGGGAGGTGATGCTGAACGATCTGCGTAACGCCCGGGTGCGGGATATCGCTATCTTCTCGGTGGCGGTGCGGGAGTTGTCTGAACTGGCCCAGGGCAGCAGTCAGAACTGAACCAGGCCATTCTGCTGATGGCCCGTTAACATACACGTAAAATCGCAGCCGGCCCGGCCGGCTGCCATAAATACTCAATTGGAGTGAGAAATGTCCAAGGTGACCCGGTTTCGTCGTTTCCAGATCGAGACCAATCGTCAGTATCATCATCAGCTGCAGGAAAAAGGTGTCGACAGCTGGTGGGTGTTCCGTTCAGAAACAGAGGCTGACGGCAGCCTTTCACCCTTCGGTCGGGTGGTGTTCTTTGCCCGTAGTCGTGAGCAGGCTGAAGGCTGGATGGCGCGCCAGCAGGACGCCGCTGACCCGGGTGGTGAAGTAGCGGGAGCGGAACTGGCGCTGAGCGCCTGATCCGCTTTGCCGACCTCTGAGTTTCCGGCCTGACCTGGACCCGGGGATCGGCAGAATCAGGCGACCGGTTCGGCCGGCAGGCTGCAGCTCAGCAGTTCGCCGGCGATACCGGGTTCGGCCAGTGACAGGCGGCCGCCCAGTCGCTGGCAGAGCCGTTCGGCCTGTTGTAGTCGATGGCGATCCCAGTCATCCGTTTTACCCTGTTCGCTGATGGTCGCGGCACTGCTGATACTGAGTTGCAGCCGCTGATCATCGCAGCTGTAGCCGAGTTGCAGGCGGAGGTCACCACCTTCGCTGCGACTGACGGCATATTCGGTCAACGCCAGCCATAGTTGCAGCGCTGCCCCGGCGGCCAGTCTCAGTCTTTCCGGCATCTCCGGCTGTAGCCGGTAGTCCAGCAGCCAGTCCCGTCGCCGTGCTTCGGGCAGCAGGATTGCGCTCAGTTGCTCCGGCAACTGGCGAATGTCGGCGACTTCCAGCTGAAGCAGCGGAGCGGGGATCTCATCCAGCATCAGGCAGGCGTTGCGAATACGGCTGTGACCGGCGTCGAGATTGCCCAGCAGATCCCGGACCATCGGTCCCAGCTCCTGTTGCTGAAGGCGCCGCCCCTGGCGCTGACATTCCTCGATCTGGCCTCGCAACTGCCGGCCCAGTTGCTGCAACAGCTGTTGGTCGGAGGTCTGTGACTGGCTGCCGGTCGGAGACGGCCGGCGAGCCGACTCGATATCCCGATAGGAACGCAGGGCTACCACCACCGACGTCAGCAGTCGGGAGGCGGACAGTTCGGCCTTGCTGAGGTAATCGTTGATATCGTAGTCGACGATTACTTCGGTCTCAGGCGCACAGCCGGGATGGCCGGTGCGCAGAATAATACGCACGTCCTGATTGCCGAGGGTGTTGCGGACAAAATCGATCAGCCTGAGTCCTTCGTCGTCGGACTCCATCACCACATCCAGCAGAATCAGCGCGATATCCGGCGTGCTCTGCAGAATCTCCCGGGCTTCACCGCCGCTGAGGGCGCTGATCAATTCGATGGGGCGGTTCTCGAAACGATAACCCCGAAAGACCATGCGGGTAATGCCGTGGATGCCCTCTTCGTCGTCCACCACCAGGATACGCCAGGGAGTTTGTTCAGTGTCCGGATGCATAGTAGCGATCACCGTGCTGTTGTTTTATCTGTTGTACGGTTGATTAGTGTGTTCAGCGGCGCCTATTCTAACCTTCCTCGCGCTTTATAATCAGCTTGTCAGCTCAGTTTTGCCGCTTTTTCCATCGCCCCCCAGCGCCGGTACAGCGCCCGGGCGTCTTCGGTCAGGTAGCGGGCCAGCCGGCGCCGTTCCCGGCGCTGCCAGAAGCGCCCGTACAGTTCGCTGGCCAGCGCCTGGTGGTGAATAAAGCCGCCGGCTTCAGCGCCTTCAATGGCCTGTTCAAACAGCGTCGTTGCGTGTTCCGGCAGATCCCGCAGTTCCGCTTTCAGGGCGCCGATCAGCGCCTGACGATGGGAAAAATTGGGCGGGCAGTGACGTCCCCAGAGTTCCAGCCGGGTTTCGCTGTAGGTCACGGCAGTCAGCAGCCGGTTGCGTTGCTGCTGATCAGCCTCCCGACAGTGTTCCAGCCGCATCAGGGCGATCATGAACAGCGCTTCGGTGTGGGCGTAGCTGCCGGCCAGTTGTTGTTCCAGCAGCGTTTCATGTTCCAGCAGCGAGGGCCAGCAGTCGCGTTGATCCAGCAGGTAGGCCCGGGTCAGCACGGCAGGCAGTGACCATGCCTTCAGCTCCTTCGGACCACTGAGGTTCAGATCGGCTCCCCGGGCTGTGTCTGAGTCATCGCCTGCGATCAGCCGTTGCAGCGGTCGGATCAATGCCTGTTCCAGCAGTGACTGTTGCTGCGGCCGGCCGATCTGCGCCAGCAGCTGCGACCGGTTGCGGAGATGGGGCTGCAACTCTGACAGCGGTTCGCCACTGAGCCAGCGATTGAAGCCCTCCATAAGGATCGCCTGCCCGGCGGCGGACCAGTCTCCGGACTGCAGCGCCAGCTCCCGGCTCTCGTCCAGTAGCGGCAAACTTCGTTTGAGATGCTCGCTCCAGTGCAGTAACCGGGTGGCTATCAGCAGTCGGGTCTCGGCCTGGATCGTGCGATTGTCGGCGGCATCTGCCAGCTTCAGGCTGCGGTTGGCCAGGCTGGCGGCTGAGGGGCCGTCCCCTAAGGTCCAACTGGTCAGACAGGCATAGCCGGCCAGCGCCAGCGGCAGCTGCGGACTGCGACCCTGTTCCAGGCTCAGTTCCGTCATCCGGGTCAGGGCGGCAGCAGCGCGCTGCTGGTCACCACTGCGGCTGCCGGCCTGGTACAGCAGCCAGAGCAGTTCCAGCACAATTCGCATGTTTTCGTCGGCTTCCGGCTGAGGCTCCGCCAACTGGTCGATGTCAGAGAGCCCGGCTCGTTCCGCCAGCTGCTGCAGCTGCTGACGAAGCTCGGCGGGATCCTCGCTTATCGGCTGCTGCAGGCGGCTCAGGGAACGGATCAGCAATGTCGAGGCCTGATCACAACGATCCCGGGCCAGCAGCAGCTCCGCTTGCAGGCGGGACAGCCGTGCCTGATCCTGAGGAGGGTGAAAACGGTCGCTCATCTGCTGACAGAGTTCAGCCGCCCTGCTGTGGTTACTGCACAGGAATTCGCAGTGGGCAAGCGCCAGCATCACTGAGCTGCAGAGCGGGTACTGATGCTGCCAGTCCTGGGGGGTCAGCAGCCGGCTGGCCTTACGAAGGTAGCGACGGGCCGGTCGAAAGGCGGAAGTGGTGCGGGCGTCGTCGGCGGCGCTGAGATTAAGGCGAATAAGTTGTAATCGCTCCGGCTCGCGGGTCAGCAACTGGCTGGCCCGATTGAGGTGGTTGACCGGGTTCCAGGCAGCACCCGGTTGGGGCTGGCGGCTGTAACTGCGCAGCAGCACCTGACCGATTCGCAGATGAAGCTGACGGCGCTGCTCCGGGGTGTTGCAGCGATAGGCGGTCAGGCGAATGTGTTCATGAGTGAAGCGGTAGGATTCCGGACGACCGGGCTGACGGGATTCGCTGCTGATCAGGCTCTGTTGCAGCGCCGGCCAGAGATGGATTGCCAGCCGGGCCTGAGGTTCGTTACTGATCTTTGACAGCATCTCCAGATCGAAGCTACTGCCCAGGGCCGCTGCCTGTCGGAGCATGCGGCGAGTGATTTCCGGCAGCGTGGCCATCTGGTGCTCAAGCAACTGACGAATGTCCCCGGTCAGTTGCTCCGCTTCCGACAGTTCTTTCTGCCAGCGCCAGCACTGCCGTTGAGGGTCATAACAGATCCAGCCCTCCTGATGAAGGCGGATCAGACTGCGTCTGAGTGCCAGGGGGTTGCCCTGACTGCGGCTGTGTAACCAGCCGGCCAGTGCCACCGGCTCGGGTCCCTGATCGTGGAAACTGTCGCTCACCAGCTGCCGGGTCTGCCCGGCGGACAGTGGCTGCAGTTCAATGCTGCGGTAATTGTTCGCCTGCTCCAGGCCTGCCAGCAACGAGTTCAGGGCTGGCGACTGTGCCGGGTCGTCGGTCCGTAGTGAGGCGATGACGGCCAGCGAGCAGCCAGGTTGCCGTACCAGGGTGCGCAGCAGGCCGGCCGATGCCTCGTCGATCCACTGCAGGTTGTCGAAGCAGAGAACGGTCGGGGTTTTGTGGTCACCGCTCAGGATGCTGACGAAGGCCTGGCGGATACGTTGCTCCAGCTCGGCGGCACCGGGTGGCTCCGACGGGGTCGGGCTGCCGACGACAAATTCAATCTCCGGTATCAGCGGACGCAGCAACGCCAGCTCGCGGCCCGCGCGGGCCGACAGCATCCGGGACCACTGTCGGAACTGTTCCCGGGGGGCACTCAGTCGCTGACGAATAGCCTGCCGTACCGCCTGGATAAAGCCGGACCAGGGCTGTTGCAGTTGCGGTGATTCAAAACTGCCGCGAATAAAAGAGAGGCCACTGCCGGCCAGTTGCTGTTGCAAAAGATCGATAAGGGCAGTCTTGCCGATCCCGGTCTCACCGCGGACCAGGGTCAGGCTGCTGTTACCGCTGTGACAGCCTTGCAGTTGCTGAAGCAGATGATGCAGGGGTTGTTGGCGGCCATATAGTCGGGGAGATAGCTGCAGCGGTACGATCCTGTCGGCAGCAGGGGGCAGGGTCGGGGTTTTATCGGTACCGGTCAGTTGCTGGCGGCAGCGCAGCAGTTCAGCAGTGAGCTGGTGGCAGTTCTGCAGTCGCTGTTCGGGTAGCCTGGCCAGCAGGCTTCGAAGCAGCAGGGCGAGGGCTTCGGGCAGCGTATGGAAATCCGGCAGCGGCGCACTCAGGTGAGCCCGCAACAACTCACCGGCATCACGGGTCTGCCACAATGGTCGGCCGGTCAGCATTTCCGTAAAGATACAGCCGAGACTGTAAAGGTCGGCTCGGTAGTCGCTTCCGGCAGCATCAGGGCTGCAGTTCTCGGGCGCAAGCCGGGCAAGGCGCTGCAGCGGATCCATGGGCCGCAGCGGCTGCGGATCTATCAGGGAAACCTGTGGTTCTCCGCCGGTGGTATCGACACTGATGTGATCGGGACTGAGATCAGGGCTGCGATCTCCCTGTTGGTGGAGCCGTTCCAGAGCGGCGGACAGCTGCAGGGCCAGTTCAATAAAAAGGTCCGGCTCCATGCCATCATCGGGAATAAGGTCCGCGAGGCAACCAGGCCGTTGCGGCTGCTCGCCCGGAGGCAGTGGAGGACGCAGACTGTCGCGGTAGTGGCTGGGCGGCATCCCCATCCAGCGGCGAAACGCCTTCTGGAATGCGGACTGACCGGAAAAGCCGAGCATAAAGGAGAGTTCACCGAAGCTGACACCGCCGCTCTGGATCTGCTGCAGGGCCAGCTCCTTACGGGTCTGGTCATAGAGATCCTGATAACTGGATCCCAGCGCCGTCAGCTTGCGTTGCAGCGTGCGCAGACTGAGATTGAGTGTGGCGGCAATCTGCTCCCGGTGTATGCTGCCGCGGCCATCACTGAGCTGTTTACGAATCTGGCTTTTCACCCGGGCGATCAGCGCTCCTTCGCGACTGGATTCGCTGAGCAGATTATCGGCGAATTCACGATGCAGCCGGTGCATCTCTTCGCTGGCATCCTGGCAGGGCAACTGCAAATAGCTGTTGGGAATCAGTAACTGGTTACAGTCCGCGGCGAAGCTGACCTCGGCGGCAAAGAACCGTTCCCAGGCGGCCGGCTCGTCCGGCGCCGGGCAGACAAAGCGGACTTTCAGCGCCGGGATCTGCTTACCGCTGAGCCAGCGGGGCCAGTTCAGCAACCAGGCCAGAAACCACTCGGCGGTGCGGCGCTCGCCAGGATTCTCCAGCTCCAGAGTCAGCTCCGTGTGCTCCGGACCCTGATCCATCTGCAGGTGCATCCCTTCGGAGAGCAGCGGCAGGTAATCGATCAGCACCTGACAGGCACTGCGAAGGTCCGGAGCGGTGGTCATCAGAAAACCGACCGAACCGAGCATTCGTGGCTGGGTGGCTTCGCCGATACGCAGGGCAATTCGGTCATTGCCGGTACGGCGGGCCAGTTCTTCCAGCAGCCGGCTGAAGGCGCTGGCCGGAAAACGGGCGCCGGGCAGGTCTCTGTCTGTACCTTCCAGCCGGGCCGCCTGCAGCAGTCCCTGCAGATCCAGCTGACTGTGTCTGGCGATCTGCAGAACCGGGTCCAGCAGTTTGACGGAGGCGGTGGCAGCCGGCATCGGGATCCTGAACTGATTGAAATTCGGAGCGTGGGGCCACCGAAACTACCGGCGGCAGCAGCGTGAGCAACAGCTGCCCTGAAAGGCGGCAGTATAACAGCGCACCGTACAAACGGTCACGGCATCGGTGGCTGACGGAAATCTGCTATGATGCGCTCTGGCCGCTGTGTTCTGCGTCGTTTCTGCTGTGTCATCATTCAATTGCCCTGAGTTTGTGCATGGGACCGATACTTTTTCTGCTGCTGACCCTTACTGTTTCTGCAGCCGCTGTTGCGGACAGCCTGCGAGTGGGGGTGCCCGCCACCGACCAGGCGCCCTATATCTGGCGTGAGAACGGCAGCTTTCGTGGCATCTATCCCGATATCGTCAGGCTGATCGGCAGTGAGATGGGGGTGGCGATGCAGTTTGTGCCGCTCTCCCAGGCCCGCTTGCTCAAGCATTTCAGTGTCGGGGAGATCGATCTTGAAGCGGGCGTTTCCTCCCGCCGACCGGGCAGCGACGAGGTGGATAGTCTCTCTCTGTTCAGTCAGCCGTTTCTGACCGTTAACGAAGTGATTATCTATCGGCCCTCTCTGTCGTTTCCGGTGTTTATCCTTCAGGACCTGCAGGGGCGGCGGGTGGCCACCGTGCGCGGGGCGACTGTACCGGGGTATGTGCACCGGGATGACCTGGCCAGCGAACTGCAGATCGCCCGCCGGGTGCACCGTGGCTGGAACGATATCGGACTGATGAAAGAGGCACTGGCGATTCACTATCTGCGGACTCTGAAGCTGAATTATCAGATTTCGCTGCCTTATGAGACTAACCCGGTCTCCTTTCGACTGCATCGAAGCCGGGAACGGTGGCTGGCGCCGATGAATCGGGCCATCACCCGACTGAAAGCCGATGGCAGGATCGATGCTCTGATCTGTCGTTATCTGTGCGGCAGAGACAGTTGATTCAATCCCTGGTTTCCGACGGGCAGAGTTGTTGCAGAAGCCCGCTTTTACTGGAGTCAGGGGCGTTTTCCGCGTAAAATTCCGCCCCTTGATCCGGGGGCCGAATCCGAGGCTCCCCGCCCTACCTGACTGACGGAAATACCATGGAATCCCTGCCTAAGAAAGAGAAGACCAGCCTTAACAAACTGCAGAAGCGACTGCGCCGCGATGTCGGCCGTGCCATTGAAGATTTCGGCATGATCGAAGCGGGCGATAAGGTGATGGCCTGCCTCTCGGGCGGCAAGGACTCCTATGCCATGCTGGACATACTGCTGAATCTGCAGAAGAGTGCGCCCATTGATTTCGAAGTGGTGGCGGTGAACCTGGACCAGAAACAGCCCGGCTTTCCCGAGCATGTGCTGCCGGAATATCTGCGTTCCATCGAGGTGCCTTTCCATGTGGTGGAGCGCGACACCTATTCGGTGGTGAAGGAAGTTATTCCGGAGGGTAAGACCACCTGCAGTCTCTGCTCCCGCATGCGCCGAGGCACCCTCTATCGCTTTGCGCAACAGATCGGCGCCACCAAAATTGCTCTGGGACATCACCGCGATGATATTCTGGAGACCTTTTTCCTGAACATGTTCTACGGTGGCAAACTGAAGTCGATGCCACCGAAACTGAAGAGCGATGACGGCAGCAATATCGTCATCCGACCGTTGGCTTACTGTCGCGAAAAGGATATTCAGGCCTATGCGGATCTGAAAGAATTCCCGATCATTCCCTGCAACCTCTGTGGTTCCCAGGATAATCTGCAGCGTCAGGTGATTAAGGAGATGCTGCAGGACTGGGACAAGCGCTTCCCCGGCAGGATCGAGGTGATGTTCCGCAGTCTCAGGCATGTGGTGCCGTCCCACCTGGTAGATACAGAGCTGTTCGATTTTAAGTCACTGCAACTGGGTCGTGGCGCGAGTGTGGAAAACGCCGCTGCTGGCGGTGAGCAGCAGCCGGAACTGCTGGATATCCTGGCACTCTGATTCAGGCAGGGGCGAACTGAGAAGCGACTGGTCGCTTGCCACTCTGAGTCGCTGATAAAGGAGTTGAAGATGAAACCACTGTTGCAACCGACCGGAGTGCTGCTGGCGCTGTCACTGATTATCTCCGGTTGTCAGGCCCAGGCGGTGAAACCGACACCGCCTGCACAGCCTGTTGTGGAACCGACCGATATGCTGGCACCGCTGCAGGGTCGTTTTGATGAGATGGTGAAAGCCGATGAGCGGGTCGAGCAGCGCATAACGCTGGTGCAGGAGCAGCTGATCAAGCTGGGTCAGCAGTTGCAGGCGCTTCAGCAACGTAATCAGCAGTTGCTGCAGGCGATGCAGAGGATGCAACTGACTCAGGCTCAGTCCACCGACAAATCTCAGCCGGAAAATGAACAGGCTGCAACGGATGGCGAAGAGGGCAGGCCCGAAGACAGGGTGACCGAGTTACTGTACCGGCTGGAACAACAGCTGGCTGAACAGCAGAGTGTATCGGTGGCCGGCGCGAGTGGGGCGGTTGCCGGCGGCTTCCGGCTGGCATCGGCCTATACCCCGAAGGGGCAGTGGGTGATCTTCAAGTACGATGAGCAGACTGGCCTGACCTGGAATGCCCACGATGGCAGCTGGATAGAGGTGGACGAGCAGGAATCCATACCGGCATCGGTCTACCAGGTCGTGCTGCGTCCGGCCGCCGGTGATATCAAAGGTTATGTAGCCGCTCGGATCGATCGGGAGACCGGTCGCAGCTGGTGGTTGAGAGGCAATGTCTGGGAGCCCTTTCAGTGATAAAGCAGGCTGAAAAGAACAGTGTGGCAACCGATATTCCGGTTCACGACTGTGAGGATATGATCCGGATATTCAACGAGCTGTTCGAAAAAGACTACAACACGGTGCTGGTGCGGGGGGACGATGAGCCCATCTATCTGCCGGCTGATGACTCCGATCCTCACAACCGGATTTTCTTTGCCCACGGTTTTTTTGCCAGCACTCTCCATGAGATCAGTCACTGGTGTGTGGCCGGGCCGGAGCGACGTAAGCTTGAGGATTTTGGTTACTGGTATGAACCGGATGGTCGCACCCCCGAGCAGCAGGCGGCGTTTGAAGTGGTGGAAGTGAGGCCCCAGGCGCTGGAGTGGATTCTGGCAAAGGCCTGTGATTTCAAATTCCGGGTCAGCGCCGATAACCTGAGTGGTATTCCCACCGATAACAGTCAGTTCAGGAACAACGTCTACCAGCAGGTGCTGGAATACCTGGCAATGGGGCTGGCGGAACGTCCGAGGCTGTTGGTGCAGAGGCTGTCTGAGTTTTATGGGGTACCGGTGCCGCAAGCTGAGCATTTCAGCCTGGAGCAGCTGGGCTGAGCTGAAAGAAGGCTGGTAGTCAGTCCGGCGATCGGACTCTGTTGGTATCTCAGCGAACCTGGAAAGCGGGGATTACTCCTGAATTTCAGCATTCGGATGGCAGATGAGTCTGCGTCCACGCAGGAACCTTCGTTTCACTGAACGGCCGGGTAAAGCGGATTAAACAGAGCTGCCCATAAAAAACCGCCTTATCCGAAGGCGGTTCTTCTGGTGGTACAGAAAGACAGCGCAGAATTACTGGTGCTTGTGCTCTTTCATCTCCATCCCTTTCTTCATATCACCCATGGCATGATTGTGCTTCATCGCCATACCGGCCATCACTTTTCTGGCGGGCAAATTCAGGTGCTGCATGCTGCCGTCGGAGAAGTTGAGCATCAGCATGACTTCTTCGCCCTCTTTTACCGGGCCGTTCAGGCCAATAAACATGACATGGAAGCTGCCGGGCTTCAGGGTGAGTTCGCCGTTGGCTGGTATTTCGATACCTTTAACACGGCGCATTTTCATCACGCCATCCTGTTCCAGCACATTGTGCAGTTCGGTGCTGCGGGCAATCCCGGACTGAGCACCGGTGACTGTGACGGCCTGGTCGTCAGTGTTCTTAATGGTCATAAAGGCGGCTGTTGCCGGCGCACCGGGAGGGGTTGCCCGCACGTAGCCATCGCTGATCTGAATCTCTGCCATGCTGGTGGAGGCTGTCAGGGCAAAAACCAGAGGTAGCAATCTTTTCATTGAAGTTTCCTTACCTTCTTAAGTTATTAATCAATTAGCGTTAAATCTGTTTTCAGTGAGGGTCGTCACAGGCATCACAACAGAGCCCGGATACTGTCGGCCAGTTCCGCAGGTGGGCTGTTGTGATACAGTAGTTTCGACAGTCTGCCCTGTTTGTCGATCACATAGACACGGGCGCTGTGGTCCACTGAATATTTCAGTTCGGAATCCGGCAGCGGCACCATCTGGTAGAAGGCGCCGTAATCACTCACCACCTTATCGATGGTTTCTTTTTTGCCGGTGATGCCGAGAATTCGGGGGTGGAAGTAGCGGGTGTATTCATCCAGCCGCTGCGGTGTATCCCGGTCCGGATCAACGCTGACAAACATCGGCCGGACCTGCTCCAGCTCCTTCTCTTCCAGCATATTGAGGGCGGCAGACATACTGCCGAGGCCGGTCGGGCAGATATCGGGGCAGTAGGTGAAGCCGAACATCATAACCACCACGTTGTCACGGTGATCCTGCAGAGAAACCGGGCCGTTAATGCCGGTCAGGCTAAAGTCGCCCCCCAGTCCCGGATAATTACCATTTTCAGCAGTTTCGGGAGCTCGGGTGGCAAATACCACGATGCTGGTCAGTACCACCAGTACGGCGATAAACAGTGTGAATTTTTCCAGTGGGCCGGCTTTATTGAGCATCCTTGGGTCTCTGAATCTGGTTATCCGGTGGTCTGCAGGGAACGCTGTCCGCAGACCGGCATAAGTGTGGTCAGTTGTCAGTCTCAGCGGGCATCAAAGTCGAAGGCGCTGGCCAGGGTCCGCTGACCCTCGCTGACCTGAACGGTCGCCCGCCAGGTCATCAGATCGGTGGTACAGACCGGCAGGCGTCCCTCCGCCTGATAACTACCGTCGGCCTGACGCTTCAGCGAGTAGCTGTTTTCGCCCATAAACATATCGGCACCCTGCAGTTCGATTCGTACGGTATCGGCATCGATACCGGCGAGTTCCACGCGCATCTGAATGGGATGGTTGGAATCAATCTTTTCTGAATCGATGGCAAACAGAATCTGTTGCTGATCGCGGCTGGCCACGCAGGGGGCGTTGCGGATATCACAGGGTTCGCTGGCGGGAATCATGTCCAGCGACAGGTCCTGAGCTTCCATCAGGGTGCGGCCGAGCCAGCCCAGATAACCCAGCAGGGTGACCAGTACCAGTATCCAGATCAGCTGGCGGACTTTTGACGGGGAGGTGCTGGTTGCAGCGTCCATGAGATCACTCAATCATTTCGTGGTCAGTTCGAAAGGCGTGGGCTTCATAAGTTCCCAGTACCCGGACATTCTCGGCGAAGAAGTCCAGTTCCTGCAGTGCCAGCTGCATTGCTCGCTGATCGGGGTGGCCCGCGGCGTCGAGATGGAACTGACTTTTCTTCAGGGTGCCGCCGGCCATATAGCTCTCCAGCTTTACCAGGTTGACGTTGTTAGTGGCAAAGCCCCCCAGTGCCTTATAGAGCCCGGCAGGAATGTTGCGGACCCGAAACATCATCGAGGTGATAAAGCGTTTACCGGGTCGGTACACCGGCATCGAACTGGTTTTCGACAGGATCAGGAAGCGGGTCGTGTTACCGTCGACATCCTGGATATTTTCCTTAAGGATATCCAGACCGTAGAGCTCCGCCGCCAGGCTGGAAGCGATGGCGCAGTGCTGAGGGTCTTTCAGTTCGCTGACCTCGAGGGCGGCACCGGCGGTATCCAGTTTGGCGACTGGCTGCAGGTTCAGGGATTTGATGGTCTCATCGCACTGGGCCAGTGCCTGGGGGTGGGAACCGATGGTCTTCAGGTTTGCGATCCTGGCACCAGGCATCCCCAGCAGGCAGTGATTCACCGGTTCAAAATGTTCACCGATGATATGCAGGCGGGTCTTCGGCATCTGCCGGTAAATCTCTTCCACCCGACCGGCGGTGGAGTTCTCCAGCGGAATCATCGCCAGCTTGGCCTCTCCCTGTTCCACCTTGTACATGGCCTCTACAAAAGAGTTGCAGGCCAGGGCCTTCATATCGGGAAAGACTTTGCGGCAGGAAAGGTGGGAATAGGCGCCTTCGTGGCCCTGGTAAGCGATGATATCGTCGTACATGTATGTGGCTGGATCCGGAGAAAAAAGAAGCACCTATAATAGCGGTTCTTCCAGGTCGATGCAGCTGTTGTACCGGCTGGTTTTTGCGGTTGCGGAACGAGCGGAGCCAGCCTGAGGATATGAGACTGGCAAAGGCGAGCATTATTCATTAACGTAAGCGCCTTTCTGTAGCCATCGACTAACCCGAGTTTTCCAGTACCTGCCTGCTATGACCCCAGAGCGCATTGCCCGATTCCGTCGAGTCCTTGACCGTCGCCAGCCCGATTTCACCCTGGTGGCCGACCAGGTCAACAAGCCCCAGAACCTGTCCGCACTGATTCGCACCGCCGATGCGGTGGGTATACAGGAAGTCCATGCGGTGGTGCCGCGGGAGGGCTACCGCGATTATCGTGGCACCGCCCGTGGCAGCGGTCAGTGGGTGGATGTGCATTCCCATCCCTCTTTTGCCGATGCTGCAGAGGAGATCAGAAGCCGGGGAATGAAACTGTTTGCTGCTCACTTCTCCGAGCGGGCCGTGGACTACCGGCAAGTAGACTATACAGGTCCGGTGGCGGTGCTGATGGGGGCGGAGATGGCCGGTGTCAGTGAGCAGGCGGCGGCCCTTGCCGATGAGCACATTCTGGTGCCGATGATGGGCATGGTGGGGTCACTGAACGTCTCGGTGGCAGCCGGTATTATCCTGTCGGAGGCCTGTCATCAGCGCGAAAAAGTGGGGTTGTACGACCGCCCCAGACTGGCTTCCGACCGTTATCAGGACCTGCTGTTCCGCTGGTGTCACCCGGGACTGGCTGATTATTGTCATCGCCATGATCTGGCTTATCCGCCGATGGATGAGCAGGGTGAGCTGATTGCTCCCGCCGACTGGCATCAGGCAGTGAAGGCCGGTACCGCGCCGGGGAGATGCTTCAGCGGCTGAGCTCTGACCGGGTAGTTTGTGGCTCAGTGGGCGGCCGGGGGCGGAAAAGGGGTTGGGGAGCGCAGATAGGGGCCGCGGAGAAGCGGGCAGTTAGCGACAACTGCCCGCGTCAGCCCTTTAAGCGCGACTGTTGCCTTTACGATGGGGTTTGCGATCGGAACGCTTTCGGTCACGGGAGTGCCGTGACGGCTTGCCTGGCCGACGGCTGCTGGTGGTCTTGTCGATAAACTGGATTTCGCAGGGTTTACCGCAGATACGGGTGGTTTTCAGGTGCTGCAGCAACTCATCCGGCATGCCTTCCGGCAGCTCGATGGTGCTGTAGCTGTCGTGCAGCTTGATATGGCCGATAAAGCGGCTGTTGATGTCCGCTTCGGTGGCGATGGCTCCGACGATATTTTTTACTTCGACGCCATCATTACGACCCACATCCAGTCGGTAACGATCCCAGCTGCGCTGTGGACCGCCACTGTCACGGTCATCACGTTTATTTCGTGAGCGCTCTTCGTCGAATCGTTCGCGTCGGGGCGGGTCCGCCGGCAGTTGCAGTGGCTTCTCTTTCTGAGCCAGATAGAGCAGGGCGCCAGCCAGTTCTTCGGGGCTGATATTCATTTCTTCCGCCAGCTGGCCACTGAGTTCCTGATAGAAGTGCAGCTGTTCTTCGGAAACCACTTTTACCAGCAGGTCACGGAAGGCGCTGACCCGCTTCTGGGTGACCACGTCGCTGCTGGGCAGGTTCATCTCGGCGATTTTCTGGTTGGTGGCGCGCTCGATTGCGAACAGCAGACGGCGCTCCCGGTGGGCGGCAAACAGTATCGCCTTGCCTTTACGACCGGCACGCCCGGTGCGACCGATCCGATGTACGTAGGCTTCGGTGTCGTAAGGGATATCGTAGTTGACCACCAGATCGATGCGGTCGACGTCGAGACCTCGGGCGGCGACGTCGGTGGCAATCAGAATATCCAGTTTTCCTGACTTGAGGCGGCTGACGGTTCGCTCCCGCAGGGTCTGGTTCATGTCGCCGTTCAGGGCGGATGCCGCATAACCGCGCGCTTCCAGTTTCTCGGCCAGTTCCACGGTGGCGGTCTTGGTCCGGGTAAAGACGATAACCCCGTCGTATTCTTCGGTTTCCAGAATCCGGGACAGGGCGTCGATCTTGGCCACCCCGGCTACTTTCCACCAGACCTGCTCGATATTCTCCACGGTGGAGGTCTTGGAGGCGATCTTCACTTCCTGAGGAGCGTTCATATAGCGCTTGGTGATGCGCTTGATCTGTTGTGGCATGGTGGCCGAGAACAGCGCGGTCTGCCGGTCCCCCGGGGTTTCCGCCATGATGGTCTCGACGTCGTCGATAAAGCCCATGCGCAACATCTCATCGGCTTCGTCCAGCACCAGCGCTTTCAGCGCCGACAGGTCGAGGGTCTTGCGCTCGATATGATCGAGAATACGCCCGGGGGTGCCGACGATCACCTGAGGGCCGCGCTTCAGCTGCTTCAGCTGCAGGCTGTAATTCTGACCGCCGTAGACGGGCAGGACATGGAACTGCTTCAGGTAGCGGGCGTAAGCCTGAAAAGCTTCGGCGACCTGGACCGCCAGCTCCCGCGTCGGTGTCAGCACCAGCAGCTGCGGCCGGGCCTGTTTCAGATCGATCCGGTTCAGCAGTGGCAGCGCGAACGCGGCTGTCTTACCGGTACCGGTCTGGGCCATGCCGAGTACATCGTTGCCGTTTAGCAGAAGAGGAATGCACTCTGCCTGGATTGGAGACGGCGTTTCGTAACCTTCGTCTTTAAGCGCCTTAAGAATTGCAGGATCGAGATTGAGGTCGCTGAAGGCGACGGAGGTGTCGGACATGTAAGATAACCTGAGGGGGGAGAGAAAAGGCGGAAATTATACGTGTTTTTTTTATCAATTGCTGTGAATTTTTCTGTTTTGTACACAAAAACTTTCAATTTTTTGCACTTATTTCTGTAATTCCGATCGCTTCGGCAGGTTACGGGGTCTTCCCACAGAAATCGGTGCGGAACTTGTTCGGAGGCTGAGCATCCAAAACGAAGCTTGAGAATTCCGAGTTTTCAGACAGGGAGTGAAATAAACGATGCTGTGTCCACGTTGTGAAAAAACGCTGCATATGACCGAGCGGCAGGGGATTGAGATTGACTACTGTCCATCCTGCCGGGGAGTCTGGCTCGATCGCGGGGAGCTGGATAAAATAATCGAACGCTCGACGGAGCTTACCGGCGGCGGTGGCTATCAACAGCCACAGCGTCAACCGGAACCGCGACCTGACGAAGGGCGTTACCAGCAACGAACGGATCCGCGCTATAAATACGGGGATTCGCGCGGATATCGCCATAAGAAAAAGAAGAACATGTTGTCAGAAATCTTCGATATCTTTGACTGATATTCCTGGTCGAACGAAGTCAGCAACTGGTCAGATTTCAGCGCTCTTTGCTGAGCTGACCAGCATTCGGTAGCTGAAGAAGGCCAGCAGGCCGCAGCTGCACATCACCGCTGCCATGGGGGCAGGCGTGCCGTTGTGAAGCCAGCCGAGCAGTGCCGCTGCCAGGGCGCCGATCAGAAAACGCACGGCGCCCAGCAGTGCGGAAGCGGTACCAGCGCTTCTCTTAAACGGGGTGATAACCCCGGCCGTGGTATTGGCACCGATCAGGCCGATTACGCCGACAAAGATGACAATGCCGGGAACCAGAGTCCATAGCTCACCGACTCCGGTGACGGCCGCTGCCAGCAGTGCCAGTCCGGCCAGCGCCTGAATCAGGGTGGCGATACGGATCATGGGCTGCAGCCCGGTACCGGTGATCAGGCGGCTGTTAAGCCAGTTCAGCAGAATCATCACCAGGATGTTGCTGCCGAACAACAGCCCGTAATAACGGGCCGGCACGCCGTAATACTCGATGTAGACGAAAGGGGATCCTGCGATAAAGGCGAACATCCCGGCAAAGGAGAAGCTGGAACAGAGCAGGTTGCCCATGGCTTCCCGATGACGCAGAACCAGCAGGTAGCTGTGGAGCAGACTGCTGACGGCTAGCGGTGGCTGTTGTTGCGGCGCCAGTGTTTCCGGGAGTTTCCAGCAGACCAGCAGCAGCTGGATCAGGGCGATAATCGCCAGTACGGTAAAGATTGCCTGCCAGCCCCACCAGAACAGAATCTGAGCGCCAAGCAGCGGTGCCAGTAGCGGGGCGACGGTCATAGACATCATCACCAGCGACATGATTCGTGCCGCCTGCTCACCCTGCCACAGATCCCGGACCACCGCGCTGACCACCACTGAGGCCGCACCGGCGCCCAGCGCCTGCATCAGTCGCCAGCCCTGCAGTGCTTCGATCGAGCTGGCTGAGGCACAGAAGAGGCTGGATATCAGGTAGAGCGCCAGTCCCCCCAGGATGATCGGTTTGCGGCCGTAGCGGTCGGACAGGGGACCGTACACCAGCTGACAGGCGGAGAATCCCAGCATAAATATCGACAGGGTCTGCTGAACCCTGCTGACAGAGATGCTCAGATCGCCGGCAATAGTCGGCATGGCCGGCAGGTACATATCGATGGCCAGCGGTGCCGAGGCGGAGAGCAGCCCGAGGAGCAGGATCAGTACCAGTGACGGGGCGGTGTGGGCGTCTGAGCGGGTCATCAGAAAATCGGCAGCAATTAAACGGATGCTGATATTAGCTGAGCGTCGCGGTAAATACGACAACCATTGCCGGACGCAGCCGTTCCGTAGCGGTCAGCGAATATTGCGCTCGGTCGATGTGCCGAAGCCGGGTAGTTGATTAGTCGGTCGGCCTGGCTATATTGATCCTGATCACGGCCATTGGGTGTATGGCTGTTCATTATTCCATTCAGATGTTTAAATGCCCGTTTAATCAGATGGTTCGGGAAGTTTTCAGATGCTTGAGCACGAACATGCTTTTGCCCAGTACGTCCGTATTCTTGGTAAAGGAAAGAAAGGATCACGTTCGCTGACGGTCGAAGAGGCCGAAGAAGCGATGGCGATGATCCTTGACCGTAAGGTGCGTCCTGAGCAGCTGGGAGCTTTCCTGATGCTGCTGCGGGTTAAAGAGGAGAGTCCGGAGGAGTTGTGCGGCTTCGTTCGTGCGGTGCGGGGCCAGTTGTCGACGCCAGAGGGGCTGAAGGTCACCCTGGACTGGTCCACCTATGCCGGCAAAAAGAATCGTCTGCCCTGGTTTTTTCTCAGTGCCCTGGCGCTGGCCGGTGACGGCGAGAGGATACTGATGCACGGTGCCCGCGGTCATACCGCAGGTCGAATTTATGTCGAAGACCTGCTCCATCTGTTTGGTCTGAAGCCGGCGCGTAACTGGATGGATGTGGAGCTGGAGCTGGCTCACTGCAACCTTTCTTATGTCCCGGTGGATGTGATGAGTCCGGTCTTACATGAGATCATTAATCTGCGGCCGGTGCTGGGGCTGCGTTCGCCGGTCCATACACTCTGTCGGCTGTTAAATCCTCTGGATGCGCCCTATCGGATTGATGGTGTCTTTCACCCTGCTTACGGGCCGATGCATCAGCAGACTGCCCGGCTGCTGGGGCAGAACAATAGCGTTACCGTCCGTGGTGACGGAGGGGAAGCGGAAATTCGTCCGGATAATGACTGCACGTTGCAGTGGGTTCGTGACGGTGAGTATGTTGATGATGTCTGGCCCCGGAGATTCAGTCAGCGACTGGTGAAGGACGAACAGCTGGATCCCCGCGACCTGCTGGCGTTCTGGCGCGGCGACCTCAGTCATGAGTATGGCGAGGGGGCTGTGCTGGAAACGCTGGGAGTCTGTCTGAAACTGATGGGTCGCGCAGAGCAGCCGGAAGCTGCCGCTAAAATGGCGAAAGATCTGTGGGAATCCCGGGATCGTTCCGCCTTCTGAACGGTATTTTCTCCTCTTCGAAAAGGCCGCCGATGCGGCCTTTTTTCTTTTCCGGTGCCGCAACCCGAAGCGCTGTGGTCATCCCGAGTTCAGCCTGGTCTATGCTCTGAGTGTGGCCAGCCTCATCCGGAGCCGGGAATGTTAAAACGAAAATACAGAACAGGTCTGCTTGCCCTGCTGCTCTGTTTTCACGGAGCGATGGATGCTGCCCCGAAAGTTCCGTTCGGCAATGACCACCTCCTTCGCTGTTTTGTCGAGGGCAGTGACGATCAGTTTCTGTTCTATCCCTCCATGCTGATCAGACAGTCCGGGCGTTTCAGTATCTATGCGCTTATGGGGGGGCTTACTCTGGCGGTTGTCGACCACAACAGTGGTCGTTTTAATCGGCTGACCAGTCTGAATCTTGCCGATCCCGAGGAGCGTATCCAGTTTTTCAGCGGCCAGTGCCGTGCGGAAACTGCGCCGGAATGAGCAGTCTGAACTAAGCCTGGTCTGTCCTCTGCAGGCTGCAATAAAGGGCAGATCTGGTAGACTTCGACACCGCTGATACCCTGTTATGCGGATTCCCCGATTATGAGTGAGATTGCAGAAATTATCCTGGCTGCGGGTCGGTCGGGTATTGAGCTGGCGCTGTTTGTGCTGCTTCCGGTGATGATCGTGATGATGACCATCATGAGGTTGCTGGAGGCCTGGGGAATCCTGGCGGCGGTTGTTCGTTTCTGTTCACCGTTGCTGAAGCCTTTTGGTATTCCCGGACTGGGGGTTTTCGCGATGATTCAGATTCTGCTGGTCAGTTTTGCCGCGCCCGTGGCGACGCTGGCGATGATGGATCGCAGCGGTATTTCCAAACGCCATATCGCCGCAACCCTGGCGCTGGTGCTGACCCTGGCGCAGGCCAATGTGGTCTTTCCGATGGCTGCGGTGGGGCTGAATGTGGGGATCAGTCTCGGGGTTTCATTATTCTGCGGTATCATCGCGGCATCGCTGACCTACCACCTGTTTGGCCGCAACCTGCCTTCTGAGGATGAGCCCGGCGCCGACCGAAAACCCGATACTGATGATGGCCCGACCGGGCTGCTGGGGATCATCACCCGTGCGGGCAGAGATGCATGGGATATCTCCGTGGGGGCTTTGCCGATGCTGGTGGTGGCGCTGGTGATTGTCTATGTGCTGCGCTCGGTGGGGGTTATCGAGGCGCTGGAATCTGCACTGACGCCGTTGTTTGTCGAGCTGGGGCTGCCCGGAGCGGCTCTGTTGCCGATCGTTTCCAAGTTTGTGGCAGGCGGGACGGCGATGATGGGAGTCTCTGTAGATTACATTAATCAGGGCCTGATCAGCGCTCAGGAGTTTAACCGGCTGGCCGGGATGCTGATTCACCCTTTTGACCTTGCCGGTATTGCGGTACTGATCTCCGCCGGTCGGCGGGTGGCATCTGTGGTCAGGCCCGCTATTTACGGGGCGTTTATCGCCATTGTGCTGCGCACCCTTATCCACGGGCTGGTTTTCTGATGCCGTTTTGCGGAAAGGGTTGAGTTGGCCATGTACAGAGTGCTGCATAAAACAGATCAGTTGCTGGTGATCGACAAGTCAGCAGGGACCAGTTTTCATTCCGAGCAGGGAGAGGCCGGACTTGCAGAGCAGCTGAAGCAGGACCTCGGTGGCGGGTCGCTCTATCCGGTGCACCGGCTGGACCGGATGACATCCGGTCTGTTGCTCTTTGCTCGGGATCTGGACAGTGCACAGCAGCTTAACGAGCAGTTTCGCCAGCGTCGGGTCGAGAAATTCTATCTGGCTTTGTCTGACCGGAAACCGAAGAAGAAGCAGGGGCTGGTCTGTGGCGATATGGTGAAAGCTCGGAGAGGTAGCTGGCGCCTGCTGAAAAGCCGGAATAATCCGGCCTGGACACGGTTTGTCAGCTGCTCAGCGGAGCCTGGCCTACGGTTGTTTCTGCTTAAGCCCCTCACCGGCAGGACTCATCAGCTGCGGGTGGCGATGAAGAGCCTGGGGGCGCCGATCATTGGTGACCGGCGCTACGGTCAGGTGTGTGAGGCGGAGCAGGACCGTGGGTATCTGCACGCGTTTGCACTCCGGTTTGTTCTCCGGGATGAGCCCTATCAGTTTATCTGTCCGCCGACGGAAGGGGAGTTGTTTGCCAGGGAGACTGTTCGCAGGGCCCTGACCGCCTGGCGGGATCCCTGGTCGCTGGAGTGGCCCGCTGATATCGGTTGCTCAGATAGTCAGTAGTTACAGGTGCCCGGTTTCAGTATCCGGGTAGTGTCTGCAATGGTAATAGGGTCATTCATTCCCGGTTCAGGCGGATTCGTCCAGGATAGAGAAGGAGAGAAAGGTGGTAAAAAGGCCCAGGGTGATGACAAAAGGCAGCTGAGGAAAAATCAGCATCATCGAACCGGTGGCGATCCAGATACCACGGACAATTTTCTTTCTCGCCAGATAACGGGGGGTAAACAGTCGCCGATAGGGATGATTCTCATCCGGCTGGCGGCGTTCGTAAAGCTCCGGCCAGTAGAGGAGCAGAATCAACTCGAAATTGGACAACATATCGGGTTACCCTTGAATAACATCACAACTTACCGGTAACTATAGCTGACCTGTCGTGTAGCTGTTTCGGTGAGTTGGACAACCCCGTTATCAGGCAGCCCGAAGCGGAATCTTGAAATGCCAGAATGTCTGACCAGTCTGCGTGCTTTGCTCCTGTCTTTCCTGCTGTTCTTCGTCCCTTCCCTGTGGGCTCAGTCGGTAACTGACCTGAGGTGGATCAGTGAACAGTACGCGCCTTATAACTATCTGGATGATGATGGCCAGCCGCAGGGGATGAGTGTAGACGTACTGAAAGCAATCTGGGAGCGGTTGGGTATCGCCGAAGAGCAGCGCAAGATTGAATTTCTTCCCTGGGCCCGGGGGTATGCGCTGACCCGTAATCAGCCCGGTACAGTGCTGTTCTCTACGACCTACACGCCTGCCCGGTTGAAGATTTTCTCTTTTGTTGGTCCGATCGTGCCGAATCGAATCGTTATTCTCAGCCGTAAGGTCGATAAGATCCGTATCACTGAGGATCTTGATCTTCAGAAACTGAAGATTGGCGTAGTCCGGGAAGATATCGGCGAGCAGCTGATCATCGACCGGGGGGTCGGGCGGGAGTCTATCGTAGCCAGCAATCTGGCTGCCAGCCTGGTGAAGTTGCTGGACCGGGGGCGTGTGGATGCAATTGCCTACGGTTACGATATTGCAGTCTGGAACATGCTGAGGGCCGGTATCGATCCGGACCAGTATGAGGTGGTATATCTGTTGCTCGATGGCGAGCTGGGATTCGCCTTTCACCCGGAGACCGATCCGGCCGTGTTGCAGCAGTTACAAGCGGTGGTGGATGAGCTGCGACGGGATGGGACCATCAGTGAGATTCGTCAGCGATATGTTGATGACGAAAGCTAGTCCGGAAGGATTGGTCTCTATCTGCAACAGGGCGGGTCCGGGATACGACTGATTTGTGCCAGGGGCTGAGTCGCTGAACGCTATCTGTAGCTGGTGTTTTCAGTGCTGTTCAGCGGGCCCCTTTTCCAAAGAAAATAACTTCGCAGGTCTGAATCAGAATAATGGTATCCAGCAGCAGGGTGTAGTTCTTAATGTAGTAAAGATCGTACTGCAGTTTTTCCAGAGCATCCTCTTCACTGCTGCCATAGGAGTAGCAGATCTGTGCCCAACCGGTCAGCCCCGGCTTTACCTGATGACGATCCCCGTAGTATGGAATGGTTTCCGACAGCTTGTTGACGAATTCCGGTCGCTCAGGACGGGGGCCGATAAAACTCATATCACCATTTAGAATGTTAAATAGCTGAGGCAGCTCATCGATTCGGTATTTTCGGATAAAGGCACCGACCGCGGTGACGCGATTATCGTTCTGCATGGCCCAGATTGCCCCGTTTTTCTCGGCATCCTCTCGCATGCTGCGGAACTTATAGATATTAAAAGGTGAGCCGTTGCGGCCGACCCGTTGCTGGGTATAGAAAACCGGTGAAGTCGGGCCGCTTTCCAGTTTGATCAGCAAAATAGTGACCAGCATGATCGGCCAGGTGAATATCAGGAAAACCAGGCTTACAACAATATCGAAGAGGCGTTTGACGCCGCGGGCGAAAAATCCGGCTCTGCGGTAACCGTCGCTGTAGATTACCCAGCTCGGGTACATCAACCGCAGAGGGATCTTGCCTGATTCCCGTTCAACAAAAGTGGCAATATCGAGTACGTTGATCCCGGCGATGCGGCAGCGGTAAAGAGCATCCATCGGCAGCTTGCCGCGACGCTGGTCGACAGCCACTACAATCTCATCGATCTGACCTCGCTTGGCGTAATCATCCAGGCGATCCAGATTAATGCTCAGCCGGTTTTTCTCACAAATGGTGTAAGAATCCTCACCCATATCCACGTAGCCGATCAGACGAAAACCTCGTCGGTCGGAATCGCGGCGCATTTTGTGGTGAATAATGCTGGCTCGCTCACCGGTGCCGAGCACCAGCACCCGCCGCTTCAGCAGGCTGCTCTGATCAACCCGGGCAAAGGCGTACCTGAGTCCGCAGATAATCAGAAAGGAAAGCAGCAGGGCAACGCCAATGGCCTGAGGGCTGATATCGAGATAGGGAATAAAATAGAACAGCAGCGCCTGGGCAATGGTCGCCAGTACGAAGCTCAAAAAAATCCGGGCCAGCAGTTCAGATGCTTCACCCCGAAGTCGTGCATGATAGAGCCCCATCGCCGCCATGCAGATAAAGACGACAACCACGAAGGTCAGGCATTCCAGGCAGAAAAGATGATCAATAAAAGTTGAAGTGTAAGCCTGGTCTGAGTAGGTGATACCGAGAAAGAGGCAGGACATCATTGCCAGTGCCTCGATCATTGCCAGGAAAATATATGACTTACGTACCGATAACCTGTTGAATCTTACCGTCGACATTCGTCCCTAACCTGGTCTCTGCAATCTGAAATTAAAAGGTACTGCGCCTTCTAAGTGACAGCCGTTACCTCCTTACCGGCGGGGATTATCTACCCACCTGTAGTATCGTTCGGCAGTGTAGGACCATACCATTAGTTCTACAACTTTTCATGGAAGCAATTCTTATGTACCAATTTTCTATAGGTGGATCTTTTTTTGACGGTATGGGCAACAAGCAACCAATGGTACTTTCATGCAGGTTTAAGCTTCTTTCTGTGGCCGGAAATTCTAATGCGATCTTCTCGGAAAACAAAAAACCTGAGCTGCACAAAAATATTGGTTTTACTCTACATTACTTCGGAGCAGATGTAGCCTTTCATGCATTGTGGTTGATAGCAAGGTTGAGCAAAGGGCGGTTAATAAATGGTCTTATCAAGTAGTCTAACCTGAGCAGGCCAGCCCCTAAGTAGGGTATTATCGAGCTCAGCAAAGTAATGAAGGTAGTGACAGAAGAACTGCGAGGAAGTTGAACGGGCATAACTGACCTGATCACCAGGCAAGGAAAGAGGGATTCTATGAACAACGTTGCGGAACAGGTAAACCATCTCAATCTGGACGAATTAGATTTCGTTACTGAGCTTACCGGATTGAGCCAGTGTGTTGATAATGAACAGGATATCAGGTCTTGTCTGCAGAGTATGGCTGAGATGGTGGCCACTCTCCTGCATGTGAATCGATGCTCAATTATGCTTCTGAAAAAAGATCATCAGTCCGATAGTTTGAAGCTGAGGGTTTGTGCCCACTACGGCGACCTGCCTGATGAGGCTTACTTAGAACTGGTTGATCTGGATAACGGAATATCCGGCAAGGTAGCGGGTAGCGGGGAGCCGTTGCTGGTAGAACGAATTACCGGCTCGGAGTACCGGAACGTTGCGAGATTCGGTAATCGTTCTCAGGATGATGGTTTTATAGTGTGCCCGTTGGTTGTCTCCGATACGGTGATAGGTGTTGTTAACGTCAGCCAGCCTGAAGATCAGCGAGTTTTTTCCACTGGAGACCTTAAAACCGCCTCTATCGTCGCTCTATTCTTAAGCCAGTCCATTCAGATTTATCAACTGCAGCACCTGCTGCGTAGCCATTTCGTTAAGCTTGCATTGGCTAAAGAGAGCAGAAGTACGTCTGTGGAAGCTCTTGATGAGCTGGTGAGCAACAATGAAAAAATGGTAAAAGTACTGGCCAGAAGCTTTTTCGGCGAAATGAAGAGTGCAGGTTTCAGCAGTGATCTTATTGTCAGTTCGGCAACAGAGATAATTTCTCTTGTTACTCAGGAGATGGCTGAAAACAAAAAACGTTAAGTTGTATTATCGTTAGTCTTTGACCGTTTCTGTAGTTGTTCGGGCCTGATGAGTCAGGGCTGGGTGTCGTGATATGCGCTTGAGCTACCGTGTGAGCCGCCTTCTGGAAAATTGACCTTTCCATCAGAAGGCCGGAGCATATGGCCGGTAGGGTGACATTTGTACCGTAACAGGGTAGATAGCAGGGAATATTGATGGAAGAGATTGTAGTCAGGGAGTTCTCGAGGGATTCTGATGCTGACCGATGGGATAACTATGTCTTCTCTCATGAACAAGCCACTTTTTTTCATCGTATTGGCTGGAAGACTGTTATTGAACAGTCTTTTGGTCACAAGACCTACTATCTTATGGCTGAAGCAGGTGAAAACCTGATTGGGATTCTGCCCCTTGCTCATAGCAAAAGCCTGTTTTTTGGCAATGCTCTGGTCTCTCTGCCTTTTTGCGTTTACGGAGGGGTGGTTGCTGATAACTCTGAGGCCAGAGAGGCGTTGGAACAAAAAGCCTGTGAGCTGGCGGTGCAACTGGGTGTCGACTACCTGGAGATTCGCAATCGCGAGCGCACGCGCGAAGACTGGCCTTACAAATCAGTGCATGCCACCTTTCGTAAGGAGGTGGATGTCGATGATGAGATCAATCTCAAGGCTATGAAGCGAAAGCAGCGGGCTGTGATCAGGCACTCGCTGAAAAATGGACTCAGTGCAGATTCACAGGGGGCTCTGAGCGGTTTTTTCGATGTTTACTCTACCAGTGTCAGGAATTTGGGAACGCCGGTTTTTCCAAAGAAGTATTTTGAAAATCTGAAGCATACCTTTGGCGATGACTGCGAAATTCTGACTATCAAAGAGGACGGTCAGGACGTATCGGCGTTAATGACTTTTTATTACAAGGATGAGGTGCTGCCCTATTACGGCGGCGGTCTGCCAGAAGCGCGTGGCTTAAAGTCGATGGACTTTATGTACTGGGACCTGTTATGCCGTTCGGTCCGCAAACAGATTAAAATCTTTGATTTCGGGCGTAGTAAGAAAGAATCGGGTCCCTATCACTATAAGCGGCACTGGGGGTTTGAGCCCCGGGACCTGTTTTATGAGTTTTACCTGGTAAAAGCAGACAAAGTGCCGGACCTCAGTCCTCTGAACCCCAAATACCAGCTGTTTATCCGCTTATGGAAAAAGTTGCCGTTGCGCCTGAGCCAATGGCTTGGCCCATTTGTGTCCAGATACGTAGGTTGACTGGTTTATGGAGACCCTGCTTTTTCTCTGTCACCGGATTCCCTATCCCCCCAACAAAGGCGACAAAATTCGCTCTTTCAATTTTCTCAAGAACCTGAGCCGGCGCTATAAGATCATTCTGGCCGCGTTTGTGGATGATCCGGAAGATTTACAGTACCAGCACGAGGTGGAGAAATACTGTAAGGAGGTTTTCCTGCGACCGATCGAACCACGGCGTCGCAAATTCCGTTCGCTAAGCGGCCTGTTATCAGGTGAGGCGCTCAGCGTGGCCTATTATCGCGATCAGGTGATGTATCGTTGGATACAGAGTGTGGCAGAGCGGGAATCCATCTCGGTAGCCTGGGTATTTTCCTCTACTATGGCTCAGTATCTTGCGGCGCTACCGAAAAATGAGAACCGGCATTTGGCGGAACAAGCGGAACTCAACCCGCAGGCAGAGAACAAAATAGAAACTAATGGAGAAACGAATACCAGTACCCGAAAAAAGCTGACCGTCATCGATTACGTGGATGTGGATTCGGAAAAGTGGGCTGCTTACGGAAGCAAACACAAATGGCCGATGAGTTATATCTACGGGCGGGAAGGGCGAAAACTGCTGGGTTTTGAGACGGCGATGGCAGCCCAGGCTGACCACGGTCTGTTTGTGACCGAGGACGAGGCTAATCTGTTTAAAAAACTGGCACCGGAAGTCGCTGAGAAGGTTGGTTACGTTGAGAACGGGGTGGATATTGACTACTTCGACCCGAAAGGACGTTACTCCAATCCATACAGGGACGGGCAGAAAGTGCTGGTTTTTACCGGCGCCATGGACTACTGGGCCAACGTGGAAGCGGTGAGCTGGTTTGTGGCGGAGATTTTACCGGGCATTCAACAACGTGAGCCGGATACCCATTTTTATATCGTCGGTGCCCGTCCGGCAGCAGAGGTAAAAAAGCTGGCGGAGCGACATCAGGTTTACGTAACTGGCTCGGTAGTGGATATTCGGCCCTATATCGCCCATGCGACAATGGCAGTTACACCTTTGCGTGTTGCTCGGGGGGTGCAGAATAAGGTGCTGGAGGCGATGGCGATGGCGAAACCGGTGGTGGCAACCACCGGCGCTATTGAAGGCATACGTTTGTCACCGGAGCTGATGAAGCTGGTTGCCGATCAACCCGGGACCTTTATCGATACGGTTGTAGATCTGTTACAGGGTGATCAGTGTCAGTCCCTGGGACAGCAGGGTCGGGAGTTGGTGGAGGATCGCTACAGCTGGTCCAGCTGTCTGCGACCGCTGGATGCGCTGCTGGGATTCCAGGAACAGAACTGAGCATGGGCCGCCTGGAGAGCAGTATTGTCTGCACTCACCAGAAACGTTTATGTGAACCCAATTGAACCGTTGAATCAGAGCACGACGACAGTACGCCGCAAAACGCACTGAAATATTCAAATCGAAATTCAGATAATGCAGAGTTCAGGGAAAGGAATCTTTAAAGGGGGCGACCAGTATGAGTAAGACTATGGACAGGACGGAGTTCAGGGTGCTATTGCGACCACGTCTGCTGGTTGTCGCAGTCTGTCTGATGGCTCTGGTCGCCATTTACTGGTCGACTCTGATGTCCATGGTGGATATCTGGGAGCGTTCAGAAACCTTTACTCATGGTTATTTTATTTTCCCCATCGGACTTTACCTTATCTGGGAGAACAGGAAACAGCTGGCGGCTCAGGCGGCGATCAGCGACTGGCGGGCGCTGATCCCCCTGCTCGGGCTTGGTCTGCTATGGTATGTAGCACGTCTGGTCAGCGTGATAGTGGTGGAGCAATTGGCTTTCGTGCTGATGATTCCTGTGTTGGTCTGGCTGATCTGTGGTTTCAGAGTTCTGCGATCAATTACGTTTCCAATGGCTTTTCTGGTATTCGCTGTACCTATGGGCGAGTTTCTGATAACGCCCATGATGAATATGACCGCTGTATTTGTGATTGAAGCGGTGCGCCTTACCGGTATTCCAATTTATGCCGAAGGTACTTTTTTCAGCCTTCCCAGTGGTGACTGGTCGGTAGTGGAGGGGTGCAGCGGGGTTCGCTACCTGATCGCATCGGTGACCCTGGGTACGCTGTATGCCTATCTCAACTACAGCAGCTACCGCAAGCGTGTGCTGTTTATCCTGGCGTCCTTCGTGGTGCCGGTGGTGGCTAACTGGCTGCGGGCTTTTATTATCGTGATGCTGGGACACTTCAGCGATATGACAATTGCTACCGGTGTCGATCACCTGATTTACGGCTGGTTTTTCTTTGGTATCGTAATCTTCCTGTTGTTCTGGGTCGGCTCCTACTGGCGAGATGATTTTGAACGTATTGCCGATAAAGGCTTCGATAAAGAGGCCGGCATTGAGGGGGGCGCGCGCTGGGCAGGGGTAACTGTTGCCGGTATGGGGGTCTTAATACTCTGGCCCTGGCTCCAGTACCAGAGCAGTCTGGGAGGGCTGCAGGCCATCACCCTACCGCAAACACTGCCGGTTGATCCGGCCTGGTCTCTCAGCAATAGCCCGTTTACCGAGTGGCAACCGCGTTATGTTAATCCGACCCAGATAGTACGAAACAGCTACAGCTCCCCTCAGGGGCCAGTCGGTGTTTCGCTACAGTACTACGCAAGTCAGCAGCAGGACTCGGAACTGATTAACAGCCAGAATGTGATGGTTGAACAGAAGCATCCGGTATGGCGGCAGCTCAGCCAGGAGTCTCGTATGCTGACCCAGAGCGGCGCGCCGGAGAGTGTCTGGGAAACCCATCTTAATTCCCACGCCCAGGATCTGTTAATCTGGCACTGGCATGAAATTGGCGGTGTTCGGGTTAGCAATGAATATCAGGGCAAACTGGTACAGGCCTACCAACAGCTGTTTGGCAGCAATGCGGAAGGTGTTGCTTATATTATTTACACCCCGGTTGATGGTGACCGTACGAAGGCTACTCAGCGACTGCAAGCGTTTATGGACGCCAATATCGTCAGGGTCAGGAGTGAGCTTGGGCGGCTATTTGAGAGTGCCGGTAAAGGTGTCGAGATTGCCAGCGGTGCTCAGGATTAAGGTATTGTCTGAGAAGCAGAAAGAAGAAAGTTTGGATGATACGTGAAGGGACCGGACAATTTGAAAGGTAGTGAAACAACAAACAGCAACGCGCCACTGATCGCCCATATTATCCACCGCTTTGCGGTGGGGGGGTTGGAGAATGGGCTGGTCAACCTGATTAACAGGATGCCGGAAGAACGCTATCGTCATGTCATCATATGTCTCACCGAAAGTTCGGATTTCAGTCAGCGTCTCAATCGACCGATTCCAATCTATGCCCTGAACAAGCGAGAGGGTAAGGATCTCGGTTTGTACTGGCGACTCTGGAAGCTGCTCAGACAGCTTAAGCCCGACCTTGTGCATACCCGTAATCTGGCAACGCTGGAAGGGCAGTTCTGCGCTTTGATGGCCGGTGTTTCGGCTCGAGTTCACGGTGAGCACGGTTGGGATATTCAGGACCTCAGTGGCAGGACTCCACGTTATCTGCGCATGCGTAAGCTGTTTCGCCCACTGATCGATCACTACATTCCCTTGTCTCTGCATCAGCAGCAGTACCTGACGGACACGGTGGGAGTCAGAAAGGACCGCTTTACCACCATTCGCAACGGTGTGGATACCGAGCGCTTTTATACTGCCCCAGGTCCGGCTGCAGCACCCTGCGAAAATCCTGATCCAGAAAAGAAGCTCCTGCCTGAGGGATTTACTCAGCCTGATAGTATCGTCGTGGGTACGGTTGGTCGTCTGGAACCAGTTAAGGATCAGGCAACTCTGGTTAAAGCATTTGCCCGTGCAGCAGGCCGGGATTCACAGCAGCGTCTTCGACTGCTACTGGTGGGGGATGGCAGTCAGCGCGATTCCTTGTCTCGCCTGATTGCTGAAGAAGGGATTGATAAACGAGTTTATATGGCTGGTAGTCGTGAGGATATCCCGGACTTGATGCGACAGATGGATATTTTTGTGCTGCCGTCGCTCGCCGAAGGAATTTCCAATACTATCCTCGAGGCGATGGCCTCAGGACTGCCCGTGGTCGCAACGGATGTGGGCGGAAACGCCGAACTGGTCCAGGAAGGAAGAACGGGATTTATGGTGCCTGCCGAAGATGTCGAGGCAATGGCGGAGCGTCTCGGTCACTATACGCTTGATGAAAAGCTAATCAAGACTCAGGGGCAGGCTTCTCGGGAATTTGCCTTGAAGGAGTTCAGCATTCAGCGCATGGTATCGAATTATCAGGCTGTATATGACGGAGTACTTTCAAAGCGTGCTCAAGGTCAGTCGGCAGCCGGAATTGAAAAGGCTGAAAGGCGTTAAAAGACGGACCAGAAAACGCTGGTTGTCATATAGAGGACAAACGATGTGTGGAATTGCTGGGGTATTCGATACCCGAGGCTATAAGGAGATTGATCCAGGGCTTCTGGATAGAATGAACCAGGTGCAATTTCATCGAGGACCCGATGAAGGAGGAACGCATCGTGAACCTGGAGTGGGCCTGGCTCATCGGCGCCTGTCTATTATCGATCTTTCCAACGGACGGCAGCCGCTTTTCAGTCAGGACGGGAATCTGGCTGTGGTCTATAACGGTGAAATTTACAATTTTCGTGAGATTCGCGCAGAGCTGATCGAAAGAGGCTACCAGTTCAAGACTCACTGTGATACCGAGGTCATCGTCTATGCCTGGGCCGCCTGGGGAGAGGCCTGTGTGGATCGTTTCAGAGGAATGTTTGCTTTTGCTTTATGGGATCGACGCCAGGAAACACTTTTTTTAGCGCGTGATCGGATGGGTATCAAGCCTCTGTTTTATTCGATTTTACCGTCGGGTGAGTTGATTTTCGCCTCTGAGCTGAAGTCTTTACGGGTTCATCCAGATTTACCGGATAGTCATGATCCTCTGGCTATTGAAGAGTACTTTGCACTTGGTTATATCCCTGAACCCAGAACTATCTATCAGTCTGTTTATAAGCTTCCTCCTGCTCATACTCTGACGATTCGCAGGGGGCAAAAGGCAAGGCTCAATGAATACTGGGACATTCCTTTTGCTCTTCATCACGGTATTACCGAAGGTGACGCGAAGGGAGAACTGGTAGAGCGTCTGCGTGAAGCGGTGGATATCCGACTCGTATCAGAGGTGCCTCTGGGCGCTTTTTTGTCGGGTGGTGTCGATTCCAGCGCCGTTGTCGCTCTGATGGCAGGCTTACAGGCTGACCCGGTCAACACCTGCTCCATCTCTTTTGATGAACCCAGTTTCGATGAGTCAGATTATGCCAGGCAGGTTGCTGACCAGTACCGCACCAACCATCAAGTGAGAGAGCTTAATACTGATGATTATTCACTGATCGATAAGTTAGCGGATTTGTACGATGAGCCCTTCGCCGACAGTTCTGCGATGCCTACATACAGAGTCTGTGAGCTGGCAAAGGAAAACGTCACTGTAGTGCTCTCCGGTGACGGCGGAGATGAATCGATGGCTGGCTATCGTCGTTATCGCTGGCACATGAACGAAGAGCGCTTGCGAGGTCTGATGCCGACATCGGTGCGTCAACCGTTATTCGGATTTTTGGGAGAGGCCTATCCCAAAGCGGACTGGGCGCCACGGATTTTCCGGGCTAAGACTACATTTCAGGCCCTGGCTCGCGACCCAGTGGAAGGCTATTTTCACAATATTTCGGTACTGACCGATAAACTGCGCAGTGAACTTTACGGCTCCCGGTTAAAACAGGAGCTGCAGGGTTACAATGCCATTGAGGTGTTTAGGCGTCATGCAGAACGGGCACCTACGGACGACCCCCTGTCCCTGATTCAATATATAGATATGAAGACATACCTGGTGGGGGATATTCTTACCAAGGTGGACCGGGCCAGCATGGCCCATTCACTGGAAGTACGGGTGCCCATACTCGACCATAAGTTCATTGAGTGGATCTCAGGACTACCCTCCAGCTTCAAACTCAATGGCCAGCAAGGTAAACATATCTTTAAAAAATCCATGGAATCGCACCTGAGCAAAGACATCCTCTATCGCCAGAAAATGGGATTTGCGGTGCCTCTGGCGAAATGGTTCCGGGGACCTCTGAGAAGCCGGGTTCGAGACAGCCTGCTGGGTGCCTCCATGGCTGACAGCGGGTACTTTAATATGGACTACGTGAATACTCTGGTCAGCCAGCATGAAGAGGGGGTAAGAGACCATAGCGCCACGCTTTGGAGTCTGCTGATGTTTGAAGCCTTTGTTCGGCGTGAAGGCGCGACTGTGGCGTAAGGGACAGATTCTATGCATATTCTACATATTCTTGATCATTCGATTCCTCTGCACAGTGGCTATACCTTCCGTACCCGAGCGATCCTGAATCAACAGCGAAATATGGGATGGACAACAAGCCACCTTACTGGCCCTAAGCAGGGCGATGTTGATCAGTTGAAAGAAACTGTCGATGGGCTCGAGTTCTATCGGACGCCGGAAAGCCCGAGCCTGTTCGATGAGGTACCAGTGCTGAATCAACTGGCGTTAATCAGGCAACTGGAAAAACGCATTCTGGAAGTAGCCGAAGAGATCAAACCGGATATTCTTCATGCCCATTCTCCAGCTCTCAACGGTATGGCCGCCCTGCGAGCGGCGCGTCGGTTGGGTCTGCCACTGGTGTATGAGATTCGTGCTTTCTGGGAAGACGCGGCAGTGGATCATGGTACCAGCAAAGAGTGGGGTATGCGTTATCGGTTAAGCCGGGCACTGGAAACTCAGGTGATGAAAGGTGCCGACGTTGTCACCACAATCTGCGAAGGTTTGAAGAACGAGATCTGTAACCGGGGTATACCCCAATCCAAGGTCCGGGTTATTCCTAACGCTGTCGATATTGAAAGTTTTTCAGTTACCCCTGAGAAGAATCCGCTGCTGGTGGAAAAACTTGGTCTTGAAAATCAGAAGGTACTCGGCTTTATCGGATCATTCTACGCTTATGAGGGGCTGGACTTGCTGATTAAGGCGATGCCCGCTTTGTTGTCACTGGATCCAGATTATCGATTGTTACTGGTCGGCGGTGGTCCCCAGGAAGATAACCTCAGGCAACTGGCTTCTGATCTGAAGGTTGAAAAGGCTGTGCGCTTCACGGGGCGCGTACCGCATCAGGATGTTCAGCAGTATTACAGTCTGGTGGATGTATTGGTCTATCCTCGCAAGTCCATGCGATTAACTGATCTGGTGACGCCATTGAAACCGTTGGAAGCCATGGCGCAAAAAAAGCTGATGGTAGCTTCAAATGTGGGTGGCCATAAAGAGCTCATAAAGAATGGGGAAACGGGTGTTCTGTTCGAAGCGGGAAACGTCGCTTCATTGACATCCGCTATTACTGAGCTGGTAAATAAGCCAGAAAGCTGGTGTGGAATAAAGGACGCCGGTCGTTGCTTCGTTGAGCAGGAGCGTAACTGGGGAGTCAGTGTTGATCGATACAGATCAGTATACGGAACGGCGATAGGCTAAGAGATGAAACCAAAACCCAGGATCTTAGTCCTCAGTTCGTTGTTTCCGAATCCGGGGGCTCCGCAAGCGGGCGTCTTTATCAGGGAGCGAATGTTTCGGGTCGGTAAGGAACTACCTCTGCGTGTCGTGGCACCTGTCGCCTGGTTTCCCTGTCAGCAGGTTCTGCAGAAAATAAAGCCACATTTTCGTCCTTTCAAATCAGTGAGCGAACAGCTTGATGGCATTTCGGTAGCACGTCCGCGTTTTTTGTGCTTTCCAGGTATATTCAAAAGCCTGGATGGTGTTTTGATGGCTCTCAGTATATTTCCAATGCTATGGAGGCAAAGGCGTGAGTTTGATGTCATTGATGCACATTTTGCTTACCCCGATGGTCTTGCTGCCTGTATTCTGGGGAAACTCCTGAATAAGAAAGTTGTGGTGACTCTCAGGGGGACAGAGATACCCCATTCAAAAAAATGGTTGCTGCGTAAGCAACTGCAGTGGGTCTTCAGACTGTCGGATCGTATATTTTCGGTATCGGACTCGTTACGACAACATGCACTAAGACTAGGCTGCGACTCTGAAAAAGCTCGCGTAATAGGAAATGGTGTCGATACCAGAAAGTTTTATCCTTTACCGAAGGCAGAATGCCGGGCCAGACTAGGGCTGAATTCTGATCAACCAGTTATTATTTCCGTCGGTGCTCTGGTTGAGCGTAAAGGGTTTCATCGAGTGTTAGAGCAGTTACCGGCATTGCTGGAAGCTCATTCTGAACTTTGCTATCTGATTGTGGGTGGTGGGAGTACGGAAGGCAATATTGAAGCTCAGCTTAAGGAGCAGGTCGTGCGGTTGGGGTTGCAGGATCAGGTCAGGTTTGTGGGTGCCCTTCCGCCTGATCAGCTTAAAAGTGTGCTTTCAGCAGCCGATCTGTTTGTACTGGCTACAAGTAATGAAGGCTGGGCGAACGTTTTTTTAGAAGCGATGGCTTGCGGATTGCCGGTAATAACGACAGATGTAGGTGGCAATTCAGAAGTCGTCTGCGATGAGAAGCTTGGTGCTATTGTTCCTTTTGGAAAATCGGACAAATTATCACAGGCAATAAATGATGCCCTTTCTTTGAACTGGGATCGTGATTATATATTGAACTATGCTGAAATGAATAGTTGGGATAGCCGGATCAATATTTTGCGGGAGGAGTTTGCAGGCTTACCGAACACGCTGGAATTATCAAAGTATCGGCAAAATATTCAGAGGTAAATTAGTTATTTATGCAGGTCGTCATTAAATTTATGATTTGGCTATACTATGCGTGATATTTTGGTAGCTGCTATTGTGCTAGGGGTCTTGCCCCTGATACTACGTTTTCCTTATGTAGGAATATTGTTGTGGTCCTGGTTGGGTTATATGAACCCGCACCGATTGGCCTACGGTTTTGCAGTTAATGCTCCTTTTGCACAAATAACAGCAATAGTTACGATTATTGCTTTGTTTATCCATCTGAAAAAAGAATCCCTGAAAGTTCCATGGAGCCGTGAAGTAGTTGTTTTAATATTATTTATTATCTGGATGTTGGTTTCGACTATTGACGCTCATTATCCTCAGTTTGCCTGGCCCCAGTTTAATAAAGTGATAAAGATTCAGGTGATGATCTTTCTTACGCTGATGTTAATTAATACGCGGCTCAGGATACACCATGTCGCCTGGATAATAGCGTTATCCCTTGGTTTTTATGGGATTAAGGGAGGGATCTTTACCATTCTCACTGGCGGTGGTTACCATGTCCGAGGACCTTTGGGAACCTTCATAGGCGGGAATAATGAAATTGGTCTTGCATTAATTATGACCGTTCCGATCATGCGCTATCTTCAACTCCAGGCACAACAACGCTGGCTGCAACTTGGTTTAATGGCGGCAATGTTCTTTACCGTTGTTGCTATTCTCGGCACTCAGTCTCGAGGCGCTTTGGTAGGGTTGATAGTAATGGGTAGCTATTTCTTTATGAAGAGTCGAAACAAGATTCGAATTTTGCTGCCTTTTTTAATAGTCGTTCCTATTGCTCTGAACTTCATGCCCCAAACCTGGTGGGAGCGTATGAGTACAATCCAAACCTATCAGGAAGATCAATCGGCAAATGAACGACTGAATGCCTGGCGATTTGCGATTGAACGAGCTCTTGAAGAGCCTTTTACTGGAGGTGGCTACAATGTTTTCGTCGGTGGTACCGATGCCCATAGTATATACTTTGAGATCCTGGGTGAGCACGGTTTTGTCGGGCTTGGATTGTTTTTGACGTTGGGGGCAGCAACACTACTTACAGGAAGGTCTATTAATCGTTTAGTGCGAGGTCGGAACGATTTGGTATGGGCTCGGGACCTGTCGTCGATGATTCAGGTTAGTCTGATAGGATTTGCTTCTAGCGGAGCCTTTTTGGGGCTGGCTTATTTTGATTTGTTTTATCACTTAGTCGCATTGATGGTGATGTTAAATACTGTAGTGCTCCGGGAATTAAAAGGTAATGATTCTGATGGATCGGAAAGGGGATCCCCGGACCTTGATAGAGTAAGAACCAGGTTTAGAAAAATTCAGGTTATAAAGGACTAGTTTTCATGTGGCGGGGGGGGGATTGTGGCTGTTTTTTATGCAGTCGCGGTTTTTTCCAGATGACTTGCTTACCTGCTTAGCGTGGTTTATTAATAATGCGTTGGTGGATGTGGGTTGCTGTCCGATTTTTATGCTCTTGGTTTCATGATTTTATTATTAAGGTGGGGCTTTTGAGTTTTAGTGTTTGGTTGTTAAGAAAAACTCTGTAATGGGCGGTTTCTTATATGGGACAGGGTAACGCTAAAGGGAAATTGGTGAGAATACCAGGCCTGGATGGCTTGCGTGGGATTGCCGCTTTAATAGTCCTTCTTACGCATATGTCAGGTTGGGGTTACCATATAATCCCCAATTTTGACCTAAAAGGTATAGGGCGAAGTGGAGTACTTCTTTTTTTTGTATTGAGTTCTTTTCTTTTAACATCGCAAGTGTTGGCCAGAGATAATAAAAAACTATTAAGTATAAGAGTATGGTTTTCTTATGCTGTATCTCGGATATTTAGAATATGGCCTTTGTTTTTAGTCGTATTGCTGGTTTCATTGGTAAGTAGCCATTTGTATGATTTTCCTGTCCTGTGGAGGTTGGGCGATGTTTTTAGAGAAATACCCGTGCCAATGTCATTGGGGTCATTTTTAGATCATGTGTTTTTGATCTCTGGCGAAGATATTTTGTGGACGATTGGAGTCGAGTTTAAGTTCTATCTGTGGCTTCCCTTCGTTTTGATCTTTTTGCTTTTGTTATTTAAGAATGAAAAACTTCAATCGGTGTTGTTTTTGTCGTTTTTTGTTGTGGTTGGTTTTATTTTTCTGCCTGGTCCCAATGGAGTGGACACTCTTCCTTTTGTCAGTGTTTTTTTAACAGGGGTTGTTCTGGCGTTTTTAATATATGGGGGTGATGAAGAAGCTAACATAAAACAGCCTGCGGTTGTAAAGTATAGAGTTTTGGGTTGGATATGTATCGGGCTGTATTTTTCTACTATACCTGCTTTAGAGCTTTTTTCTGCTGAGTCTTTTCTATATGCTGGCCAGCAAGGAACTAATATTTTTTTTAGTGTATTGTGGGTTGTTTTTATATATTCCATGCTTAAAGGAAGAGGAGGTCTGCTTAGATTTCTAGACTCCAGAGCGCTTGTATTCCTTGGGATGATAAGTTATAGCTTATATTTGTGGCATAGGGTTCCAATTAAGATTATTCATCGTCTGGAGTATTATGATCTAATTGGTTTCGTACCTGAATTCGTAAAACCAATCTTGATAGTACTGTTTTCGTTGCTTTTGGCTTGGTTGTCATATATAGCGATTGAGATTCCTTTTCAAAAGTTAGGTGCGAAAATTAAGTTAAAAATCAAGGAGAGTGAAAAAGACTACTCTTCTCCGCATAAGACGGTTATTTAATTTCAGTATCTAATGATGTATATCTGCTCATAATTTAGTCTGATAAAACTTGGTGTGTCTGGAACCACTGTTCCAGCATCATCATTACCCAGATCATTACGCCGTAGTAGCTACTGTGTTCGTTCTGATGTTGCATCCAAAGCTTGTCGATATAGTTCGCGTTGATTAGCCCTCTTTTTGACAGTTGCGAAAGGCTGTCGCCAGCGAGTTCTTTCAGAGGCCGATACTCTTTCAACCAGACTCCGAAAGGAAGTCCGAAACCGTGTTTGTGCTTGCTGAGGGTTTCTTCCGGTAGTTGATGTCGCATTGCTTTTCGGAAGAAGTATCGAAGATCGTTAGGCTTCATCTTGATGGACACCGGGATCCGGGCGCTGAAATCTACCATCTGTTCGTCTAAAAGCGGATAGTGGACATTGACACCAGCCAGTTCGCACATGGTGTTGACCTTACGCAGATCGTTATCGGCCAGGGTCACTTTCAGGTCAAGATGTAGCAGGCGGTTTAGAACACTTTCCGTTCTGGCTCGCTGGTAGGCCTCTCGCTCCATGGTCGAAGGCCAGGCGCTGTCCACCTGACCCAGCAGTTCAGGGGAGAAAATGTCCGCCAATGGGGAGCGATACAGGAAATTATAGGTTTGCATTCGCTCCGGCAGTGGTATTCTGGCTTGATTAATGTAGCTTTCCAGCTTTCTGACAGGCAGTATCTTTGATTTTCCGGGAAACACTGATATCAGCGGTTCCAGAACGTGGGAGCGCAATCCGCTGGGAATTTTGCCGTAGACTTCGAATATTGCCTGTTTTGCGTAGCGTTCATTACCAGCGAAAATCTCGTCGCCCCCGTCACCGGCAATCAGGTCGGTGATACCGGCTTCCCTGGCCATTCTGGCGCAAAAATAAGTGGGAATGGCAGAGGCATTGCCAAAGGGTTCGTCGTAGATAGCCGCGATTCTGGGAATAGCTTCCAGTACGTCTTCAGGGGTGACATAGTATTCGTGATGGTCGGTATTAAAGCGTTGGGCTACTACTCGGGCGTAGGGCGTTTCGTCGTACCCTTCGGCATCAAAGCCAATGGAAAAGGTTTTAGCCGGACGGGAGGATATTTCGCTGAGGGCCCAGCTCATGGTCGAACTGTCCAACCCTCCGCTGAGAAAGGCTCCGGTTGAGTTGCCACTGTTGGCGCGCTTTACGCTGCTCAACAGGTGATTATGGAGATCGTCATTGAGTTTTCCGAACTCCACATCGTCGTTATCCCTGTAACTCAGTTGCCAGTAGTAATCTCGCTTCAGACTGCCATTTTCCAGTAACAGGTACTGGCCGGGGCCCAGCTTCTCAATTCCGGAATATATACTGCCGGGAGAAGGGACCATGTGGAAGTAAAGGTAATTGAAAATGCCCTGGGGACTGATAAGTTTGTCAAAATGAGGGTGGTTGGCAATTGTATCGGTGCGAGTCCCAAACAGTAGTTGCTGGTCCTGGTAACTGTAAGAAAGTTGTTCAATACCTAAACGGTCAATGGCCAGCAATACCCTGTGTTGCTCCTTATCTATGATTGCCAGTGAAAACCGCCCGTGAATCTCTTTAAGGCACTCGACACCCTGGTGTACGTAGGCACAGGCTATCGCTTCTCCCGGATCTGAGTCTGTTTTGATCTGTGGGGTACCGCTATAGGCCAGCAACAGACGCTGATTTTCATAAATCGTGTTTTCTGTATTCCAGGTGCAACTGGCCATTGCATAGTAGTTGCCGGCAACGGATGACAAAGATTCAGAATGTCCGGTTGGAGACAGGGACGCCAGGTTCTGAGCCAGCTGGCGGGCCTGATCAGATTCTTGTTCAATGCCGTACCAACCAGTGATTCCCTTCATAATGATTTACCTTGTCTGAGTCTTTTCAGGTGTATCGTAGTTTCCGCTGGACTGAAGATTCTCGGCCAATAGCGTCATATTGAGCGTTATCTGATTTCAAGCCTCTGTGATTGTACCCGATTGGCCACCAGCGTCGCGACTCTGTTAAACTCGATTCATTCTATCTACTTGGAAATTTTCGATAACAGTCGATTGCTGGGAATAACATTCCGGATTCCTATTGGTGGCAATTTCTTCAAAGGGAAAGTGAATGAAAGAGTTTGGGGTCAAGGTTGAAAAAACCTTACGCTATCACACCAAGAATGCCCTGCGACGTTACCGGGAGTTTTCCTGGGATCGGCATAAGCCCATCGCAGATAACCCGGTATTTGTGGTTGGCTGTTCGCGTGCGGGTACCACGCTGGTTTACAAAACTTTATCCGAAAGCTCTGAACTGACCAGCTTGCAGCGTGAAACTCACGATTTCTGGGCAGGCCTGCATCCCATCGCCGAGAATAATTTCAGTACTCATGGTTTAACTTCTGAAGACGCTTCGGATCGCGATCGAGAAGTGGTATCGCGCTATTTTTACGCACATACCGGCTCCCTTCAGTTCGTTGACAAAAACAACCAGAATGGACTTTGCGTTGCCTATCTACATCGGTTATTTCCGAATGCGCGTTTTGTCTACGTTAAACGTAGTCCCGGCGACAATATTCATTCGCTGATCCAGGGCTGGGGTAAGGCCGATGAATTTGCGACCTGGTCCTCGGAGCTTCCTGCTCGGGTTGCGGTCGAAGGAGGCCAGTATCGGCGATGGTGTTTCTTTATTTGTGAGGGCTGGCGCGACTATCTTGAAAGCTCGATTGAGGAAGTCTGTGCATTCCAATATCGTTCCATGAATGAACTTATACTGGCGGAGAAAGCGCAGGTGCCCGCGACCCAGTGGGTAGACATTCAATACGAAGATCTGGTTCGTGATCCCGTAGAAGGGTTTCGCTCAGTATTCCAGCAATTGGGCCTCGAGTTTACCAGTGGTCTGCAGCAGCATTGTGCGCAGGTGCTTTCCACTCCCTACAACGCTTTTTCAGAGATCAAGTTGGACAAATGGCGCCAGACATCTAACGCCAGTCGCATCGAACGGGTTTTGGATTCAGTGTCGAGCGTAGCTTCGCGGATGGGCTATGAGTTCTGATTTCAGCTGCAAGGAGCCTGTGGCTATTCGTATAACCAAAGGCAAGAGGATGTAGATGCCGGCAAACGAGCTGCTAGCGCTGTTTCTTCTGATTGTCTGCTCCTGGCTATTGGTCGGGAGTCTGTTCGTTGCCTACCGGTTTCGAAATCAAATTCGTGCCTTGTGGCAGGAGCCGGTACTGCGATATCCGGTGATGATTATTGAAAGTGATGATTGGGGGGCGGGACCGGATTCTCAGGTCGGCGCCCTCAAGGCGATCATGGAGGTAATGAGCCGCTACCGGGACTGCAATGGTCAACACCCAGTAATGACTCTGGCGATGATTATGGCTGAACCGGACTTTCGACGGGTCGGATCGGGCCCCGAATCGCACTATGTCGCCCGGTTGATAGATGCCCATGATAATGGGGAGTTGGTTTCAGTTATTCAAGAGGGGGCTGATCGGGGAGTATTTTCACTGCACCTGCATGGCATGGAGCACTACTGGCCTGATGCCTTAATGACCGCTCGACAACACCAGACAGAGGTTGCTGACTGGTTTAATTCTCCTGAACCCTGTACCGAAACATTGCCTTCCGAGTTGCAAAGCCGTTGGATCGATGCATCTCAGCTTCCCTCTTTACCGCTGTCTCCGGATGCTATAAAGAGAGCCGTAGCGGAAGAAGTAGAAACGTTTGCCGACCTGTTTGGATTCAAGCCGCAGGTGGTGGTTCCGCCCACTTTTGTCTGGAATGAAACTGTGGAAATCCAGTGGGCAGCACAAGGGTTGCAAACCATTGTGACTCCGGGAAAACGATTTCAAAGTCGTGACGTAAATAGCCTGAATCCTGACAGGGAAGGAATTCTTAGCGGTCAGCGAGGGGCCGGCGGCATTACCTATCTGGTACGAGACGCGTACTTTGAGCCGAGCTGGGGACACCAGCCCAAGCAGGCCCTCGGCACTCTGATTGAACGGACCGAGCTGGGACGTGCAACCCTATTTGAAACCCACCGGTTTAACTTTCTTGAACAACTTCAGCCAAGCCTGAAACGGCTTGAGCAACTTATTCAGATGTCATTAACGCGGTATCCCGATCTTCGATTTATATCGGTCGTGGAACTGGCTGATGCAATTCGCTCTGACGATGACAGGATTCTGAATAAACGGCCTCTCGAGCGATGGGTCTATTTTCTCAGGCGATTGAAAGCAACTCCCGGGTTTCGACGCCCCAGCATCTTATCCGGAACCTGGATTCTTGTAGATCTGTTGGAAACCGCGTTGACCTGGAGGCTTAATGCCCGGCTAAAACGATAAACTCGGGTACATAATGGCCTGAAAGTCAACATTATCGGCACAACGAAGCACTGGAATTTATCTTTATGGATCAGGATTCCCAACAATCTAACCTGAATGGGCCGGAGTTCTCGGTAGTAATCGCGGTTTACAATGGCGCTGCGACTATTGCAAAAGCGATCCAGTCCATTCTGGATCAGAGCTATCCGGCTAAAGAGATTATTGTCGTTGATGACGGTTCTACCGACCGCACAGCAGAGATTGTTAGAGGGTTCGGCGATCCGGTTCGTTATCACTTCCAACCGAATGCAGGTGTATCCACAGCGCGCAACAAGGGAGTGGAGCTTGCCTGTGGTGACTGGCTGGCCTTTCTGGATGCTGATGACTGGTATTATCCGGATAGGTTGCTCCTGCACGCCGAATTGATTAAAAGGGATTCCGATCTGGACTTTCTGACCGCAGACTTTGACTACGTCAACGAAATGGGAGAGCCCTTAGGTCGGTCACTGGAAAAAACCGAGGCGGGACAAGTCATGCTGGATCGAGCCGAGGGCGCTGAAGACGTGGTGATGTCCGGCGATGTGATTGGACTTTTTGTGGCTAAGCATTTTGGCGACACCCATACTCTCAGTGTTCCCCGACAGATGTTTCTTGATCAGGGCGGTTATCCGCATCAGTTTGCGGTCTGCGAAGATGTGAATTTCTTGATCCGGCTGTGCGCTGCCAGTGAGCGAATAGGTGTGATTACCAGGCCAGTTGCTGCCTATAGAATTCATGCTAACAGTGCGACAAGACATGATCCTCTGAGAGCCCAGCGTCAGACTCTGGACGCATTGCTTTCTTTAAAGAAGAGCATGTCTGATGCGTCCGCCACGATTCAGTCGGGACTCAAGGGGGCTCTGCGCTACGCCAGGATGGATCTGGCCTATTGCTTACTCAGGCAGGGAGCTTATTTTGGTGCCATTGCAGCTGTAAGCCCAATGTTGCTAACACACCCGGGGACAGGAAGTATTCGTGATTTATTATCTATCATTAAAGGATTGCCAGAATGAAGGCATCTGATGCCAGTAAGGGACTATTGGTTATTACCCAGCTTTTTCTGCCAACTAAGGGAGGTACGGCTGTCTGGTTTGATGAGGTGTATTCCCGAATCGGAGGCAAAGAGGTCCATATTCTGACCGAGGACGTAGAGGGGGCCGCGGAGTATGACCGATCCCATCGTAACTCTGTACATCGGGTAAGCCTGAGGCGCTACTGGTGGTTGCGCCCGGAGTCCCTGGCCATGTATCTGAAACTGTTTGCTAGGGCCGTTAAAGTAATGTGGAGCAATGACATCGGCGCTGTTCATGCCGGTCGTGTACTGCCTGAGGGACTGGTTGGATTGCTGGTCGCGAAACTGTTCCGCAAGCCTCTGGTAATTTACGCACATGGCGAGGAGATAACCACCTGGAGGGAAGGCGGCAAATTCAAGGCGATGAAATTTACCTATCGCCATGCCGACCAGATTGTTGCCAATAGCGAGTTCACCTTTAACGAACTGATCAAGCTGGAAATAGCCCCTGATAAGATCGTAAGAATTTCACCGGGAGTTGACGTTCATCGATTTAAACCCGGACTGCCCACGGATGATCTGAGTCGCCAGTTAGGGTTAAATGGTACTGAAAAACTAATACTCTCAGTGGGTAGATTGAGTCGGCGAAAAGGCTTTGATCAGGTGATTCGTTCTTTGCGAGATCTTCATGACCATGAGGTCAATGCGCATTTTGTGCTGATTGGCATCGGAGAAGATCGGGAATATCTGGATGGTATTGTCAGTGAGCTCAGACTCCAGGACAAGGTGCACTTTCTGGGTCATGTGTCCGCCGAGGACCTTCCCCGCTGGTATAACCTGGCAGACCTCTTTGTAATGCCTAACCGAGAGATAAACGGCGATACTGAAGGGTTTGGTATGGTCTTTCTTGAGGCGGGCGCCTGTGGAACGCCGGTTATAGCAGGGAAAGCCGGTGGTACCGGTTCTGCCGTAATCGAAGGGGTCACCGGGTACAGAGTGGATGGTAATAACACTGATGCGATCATCAAGGCTATCAGATTAGTGTTGCAGAACACTTCAGAAGCAGAACGTATGAGCTATGATGCCAGAGCCCGAGCCGTAAGTGATTATGCCTGGGAGCGAGTTGCGGAGAAAACAACCAGTAATTGCAGGTAATCAGAAGGGTAAGCCTGCTGATCTGTCGTTTATCTGGTCCATTAGATTTGTGTGGCTCAAGCTCGGAAGCAGATATGGAAGCTGTCAGAATTTGCTATTTTTCAGGTTCCCATGGTGACTGGGGAGGGGCCAGTCGTGTGTTTTTCACTAACTTGAGGCTATTGGACCGCAGTCGTTTTGAGCCCATTGTTTTGTTACCGGCACATGGACCGGCTGAGAAAATTTTAGATGACTTGGCGATACCCCATCAGGTTTGGGGGATGCTCCAGGAACCAGGCAATTTGCTTCGTTATTTTAAAGCGTTCCTGCGCGCCGTACTGTGGTATCGAAAAGAACGTGTACAGCTAGTCCACATGAATCGTGCTAACGACTGGCGCCCTGCAGAATTACTGGCGGCAAAATTCTGTCGAATCCCAATCATTACTCATTTTCACACAGTGAATCATGACCGAGCTCCGGCAACGGCTATGGCTTCAGCTATTGCGGCGGTGTCGGATTTTGTAGCTCGCGAATCTCACACATTGGGAGTACCTGTGACGGTGATCCACAATGCGGTGAATATTAAAAGATTTTCCGGTGGGAGAAATATACGAAACTATCTTGGTCTGGTCGACAAGCAGGTGATTGTTACGTTTGTTGGGCAAATAAGGGGGATCAAGGGGGTTGAAGACTTTATCGAGATGGCTAAACGCGTCCGGGGGGAGGAAGTAGGTTTCTTAGTCGCTGGCCAGTGCAGAAACCAGCCCGGCATAGGAGATGCACTGTCAAAGGAGCAATTAGAAGCCCTGATTGCTGGTGATGCTCGAATTCATTACTGTGGCTATCAGTCAAATATCGAAGATGTTTATCACTCTTCCGATATTGTCGTTGTTCCGTCTCGTTGGGAGGAGCCTTTTGGTCTTGTTCTTATTGAAGCGGCTGCCGCTGGAAAACCGGTAGTTGCTACACGCGTGGGAGGCATACCAGAGGTAGTCCGGGATGGTATATGGGGTTGCCTGGTTGATAAGGGAGATGTTGAGTCACTAGCAAGCAGAGTTCAGTTGCTTGTTGAAAATCCTTTGATGCGTGAGGAATTTTCTAAAGCAGCCTTAAAGCATGCTGAACAGGAATTTACTAAAAATCCGGTACGTAAATTGGAGCAGCTTTACAGCTCATTATTAAGCCCAAAAGAAATCGGATAATCAGTTTTAATTCTTGATTGCGATAGTTTGTGTTTATGAACTAAGAGATTTTATGATTGATGGCCGTCGTTCTTGAATTAAATGGAGGTTGAGATGTCGATGAATGATACTTTAAAGGGCAGGGATCATAAATTCTGGATTGGGCTCAAGATCACCTCGCTTGTTGGTATAGGGGTTTCATTGCTGTTTAATGTATGGACGGTTGAAATAATATTTAGCAGTGATGGAAGAATTGAATGGCCTCATACCTTGCATATCTGGCTAATACAAATTGTGACAATGGTTGTAAGTGTTGTTGGGTTTGCAGGATATGTTAAACGTAATCGCATAAGAATATTAGTTGGCGCGATGAGTGTGAGCAGGCAGGCGAATGTTTTAATCGCCTGCCTTATTTGTATAGAAGTTTTTTTAGCATTAGCTTTTTTGCTGACTTATGAGCACCCAGGTTTTAGCGACTGGGGTTACCTCTACTATTTGTTTCACCTTGATATAGAATTTAATATTCCATCACTATTTTCAGTCGGACAGTTTTGGTTGGCGGCATGGATTGCGTACTTGTGCTATCGAGTGTCGGGGAGGGGAGGGGCATTCCAGGATGCGTTCGCTTGGTTAGCTGCAGCCATAGTAATGGCGCTTCTTGGTTTTGATGAGTTGCTTAGTTTTCATGAGGATGCAGAGGTATTATTGGTGGCCACAGGGATAGTCGGCGAAGGGTTTGACCACCGTATGGGTGGATACGGCTGGTCCTGGACACTCGTTGCTCTGCCTTTAGCATTGGTATTTGGAATGTGGTTTGCCTGTCGTTTCTATTCCGTCTTCAATGATCGGAGGTATCATTTCCTGTTGCTGATTATTGCAGGGGGAGTGTTTCTTACTGGCAGTATTTTTATAGAGAATCTACAGGTATATGTAAGAGATCAATATCAACTAACACGCTCTCCTAAAATAATGCTATTAGCCGAGGAAATGCTGGAGATGTTTGGAGTTAGTCTGGCTATATATGTGTTTTTCTCTCACCTAAGTGAAAAAAGTATTTTTGCACGGAAGTTGGTGAAGCGGTGAGTTTTTAATGATCTATATGTGAGACGTATGATTAATTTGCAGTCAAGTGGTAATCCCCCCGAAAAATAGCCGTGCTCAAAAGTAGAACTTTCTCGTAATCTAAACGCAGGCGATTCTGCATGAAAAAATCACGTTATTCCGATAGCCTGATCCTGGCGATCCTCAAGCAGGCTAAGAACGGGGTACCGGTTCCCGAGCTTTGCCGGGAGCATGGGATGAGCCGTGCCACGTGCTATAAGTGGCGCGCAAAATATGGCGGCATGGACGCATCCATGATGGCCCGGCTGAAAGAACTAAAGGAAGAAAACCTCTGGCTCAAGAAAATGTATGCCGAAGAACCCCTCAAAGCAGAGATCGTTCAGGAAGCGTTGCAAAAAAAGTTATAACGCCGTCTCGGCGCAAGGAGATGGTGCAGACAATGGTTGTCACCAAAGGCACCAGCATCAGACTGGCCTGTACCGCATTCTGGATCAGCGAGAATTGCTATCGCTACCAGCCAGAGCTTTCCTCGGAAAATGAGGAGATCGCGGACTGGCTGATACGCTTGACCGAAAAGGACACGGACTGGGGTTTTGGTATGTGCTTTGAGTACTTACGGAATGTGCAGGGCCACACCTGGAATCACAAAAGGGTTTACCGCATCTGCTGTGAACTGGCATTGAATCTGCGGATAAGACCCCGTCGGCGTTTAAATCGGCACAAACCAGAGCCCCTCAAGCAGCCGCTACGCCACAACCAGGTCTGGTCCATGGACTTTATGCATGACCAGCTGTCGGATGGACGGAAACACCGCCTGTTCAATGTGATCGATGATTACCGACGAGAAGGGCTGGCGATAGAAGTTGACTTTTCCTTGCCAGCAATGCGGGTTATACGAACGCTGAACCAGCTTATCGAATGGCGAGGGAAGCCGACGTCCTGTGCTGTGATAACGGACTGGAATTTATCAGATATGAGCTCACCAGTTGGGCCAGCATGGATGGCATCCGCATTGAGTATATCCAAACAGGTAAGCCCCAGCAGATTGCCCGTATCGAGCGGCATAACCGCACGATCCGTTATAGCTGGTTGAGTAAGTATCTGTTCGAAACGCGGGAGGAGGTTCAAGATTATGCAACGCAGTGGCTCTGGTTCTACAATCATGAGCGACCACATCAAGCGAACGACGGCAGACCACCATTGAAGATGGCTTAAGTTCTACTTTTAGCACCTGCTAAAAATGGGAGGATTACCGGGAGGGGGGGCTATTTCGTATGTTTGTTCGGCCCCCCCCCTTGTCCCTGAATCCTTTGATCGAAAAGTTCTAACAACTCTGGGTTAGATTCACCATCAAACTTTGAAGCAAAAAAACACCCTGAATCTATTACCTGCTCTATATTATCTTCTGATACGAATGAACCACTTGCCGGGTTTTGTCTGTCTGGCCAGATAAAAAACCACGGTACGTCTTTGGAGAAAGTAAGGTCGTTGTTGTTAAGAAGTATAGTTAGAAATATTGACTCATCAGGTATAAGCGTTTTTTTATAGTAGGCTACAATTGATTCGTTCTCTTCCAAGAATGAAAAAATATACTCTAAGCTTTTTCGGTTGATATTTAATGCTTGTCTGCCGGCGTAGCAAAAAAAATCACTATCGAAACGATGGTAAATCCTTCTTACACCAAGTTTTGGAGGCATTGATCTTGGTCCATTGTGTATCCGTATCAATGACTGCTTGGAGTTTATTAGAGTTTTAATCTTTTTAAGGCTGTTCTTTAGTAATCTTGGAAACTTGTAATAATACGGAAGTCGAGGGAGGTTTATATATCTAAAAAAGTATCTATATAGCGCTGTGTGTTTTGGCCATTCTGTGTGGTTTTCTGCTAGAAAATAGTGTAGGTACCCATCATAGGGGCTGTCATCTAATTTCTTTTCAAATTCAATAAGCGGTCGTACGAGATAGGATAGCCCTGTCAATGTAACAATCCAATCGAACTCGAAGTTCTTAAGTGCATATCTGAATGCAACTAGATACTGCTCTACCAGGCTAAAATCGCCCCACTGGCCATCTACTGGTTCAGGAACCAAGTGAACATTATCAGGGACATTTGGAAGAGGCTTTCCTTTTGGATCATGATGGATAAGAACATGACAATTTGGTGACTGACATTTTAAGATTTTGGAAAGCCTTATTACTTGGTATTCATGAGAATGAGAAAAGATAATATAAAGGACTTTCATATATGCTTCCTAGTCTTTTAATTAAGTCGTACATCCTTGATTGGGTATACTGTCGACTAATTAACTATATGAATTGATAACTTGCTTTCATTTCTTAAACTAATACTTAATATTTGCACCTGAATTTGTAAAAATAAAAAATTGTAGTGAAGAAATAGAATTGCTGTGAAAAAATAGAATTGTCGTGGCTATTTTTGTTCCATGTTTTTAGGTGTGTCTCAAAATTAGTGGCAATAATTCCTGTACAATATCAGGGTTGTTTTCAGAAACATCCTTAACGCATAAAGGATCATTGTCTGTATCAAACAGAAGAAATATTGGACGGTTCTTTGTAGCTAGTCGAACCAGCAGCCACTGATCCTTTTTAACTCTTCTATCTCTTGCTTTCTCAATAACATCGGTAAACTCCTGCTTAATGGACAGGGTACCGATCATTTTTTCTGGAATCTCTAATAGTTCTATCAGTTCAGGGTATTTCAAATGGTCAGTATGCTGCCCCGGTGGGGGAGCAAGCCACAGACCCGTTTCAAAATAAGCTGATTCAGCATGTACTTCATCTCCTTTCAGTGCAGCGACCAAAGAGCTTCCCTGAACTGTGTCAGGAGTTTCAATTCCACACAATTCGGCAATGGTCGGCATAATATCTATTGACCTGCATAATAGGTCTAATTCTCCGCGACCTTCGGTTCGGGGATCACAGATGATGAAAGGAATGTTGGAACTGGCCGTACCGAGCACATGGTTGCCCTGTCCCCAGGTATCCTGCTCGAAAAACTCCATGCCGTGGTCGCTGTAAATCACAATAATGGTATTGTTTCCGAGCCCGCATGACTCCAGGTGATGACAGATCTTTCTGACTTCATCATCGAAATTGTGAACGCTTCCATCATACAGATCTATGATCTGCTCCAGGTCGAAAGCGCTTCTGGGCTCTTTCTGGCTCTGAATAATATCATTGGGATCCGTCAGTCGTGCCATACCGAACTTGGATTCACCCTGGTAATCAGGTTCCGTATAGCGGGTGTAATAGGGGTATTCAGTACCGAATGGAGGGTGGGTAGTCCCGACAAAGAGATTCAGAAAAAACGGCTTACCGTCTCTGGCGCGCTCTGATAAGTATTTCCGGGCAGCAGCTCCTTTATCTGCAGTCAATGGGATACCAGCCAGATAATAGAGTTCCGGCAAAAACATCTTTCCGAATCGATTATGGGTAAACAGGGTGAGAAATAATCGTAGGTGCTTTGGTCCCTGGCGAATAAGGTACTTCAGATTCCATTGATCCGGAGGTAAGTCCTTATTCTGGAATCCAAAATCGAACTTTCCAAGGTCGCTCCCCGACCAGTCGCTGATCGCCGCGGTCTCATAACCAGATTCAGAAAAACACCGCGCCAGCGGTTTTTGTGTCAGTGGACTGTTGGTGGGCGTGGCAAAGTTGGTACGAACACCGTGTCTGGAAGGCCAGGTTCCTGTGAATATAGAAGCAAGGCTTGGAGCTGTTCTGGCAATGGGTGTATGACAATTGCTAAAAAAGGTTCCCCTGGTGCAGAGCCAGTTGAGAAAGGGGCTGATATTGCGTCGGTAGTTGTGGCCAAGGCGGTCGCTTCTTAAGGTGTCGCAGCCAATCATCAGCACATTAGGGTGTACCTTTTCGTCTTTTCGGGATACGGCATCTGTACGAACTTTCGCCGGCAGCACTGGCCAGTAGACCCAGATAACGGGCAGACACAATACCGTCCACAGAGATATGTAGAACAGCACATCCCTTAGGGCACCATCTGCAATTAACTGCCCGAACGCCAGGTACCATGAGTACGTAACAATGACTGTAAGCGCAACTCCAAACCAGCGAATTTTAGAATGACCGAGCAGATTCCAGAGTGGAATCAGGCGTTTCATGCTGTAGTGAGATGACATCATGATACTGCATGGAATCTGCAACAGATGTCTGCAGAACTGAAAGCCGACAATAATCAAAACACCGGAGAGACTGGAGAAAATGGCCGGAACGGTTTCATAGCTGCTCCGGTACCCTATGCTGAACGACAAATAGATCATGCTGCCGAACATCGCCATCCAGCTGAAAAGCAGAAAGCTCCACAAACACAGACGGGTGAAAGAGCGGAAAGAGAACCAGTAGTACTCCTTAAGGATTTCTTCTTTGATTCGGGGACCTGTCTGGGAAAAATCCCTGAGGGACTTTAACGCCAGCAACAGGGTCATCAGCAGCGCGCCTGCAATCGGTACTTGAACAACCTGGATCCATTCTATGGGTGTAATCATGATATCTGCGCTATCTGGTCCTTATCTCCCGGGGTTGCTCCCGGGTTTCAGGGAGCTTTATTTGTTGACATGTAGGCACTAATTTCTCCCAGAGCCGATGCCCAGCGCATCAGGTAAAAACGGGTTCTTGGCCAGTGCAGAGAAAGAAACAGATGTACAGTGTAGGTTGCCAGTTTTCTCCAGAGATAGCGGGGTATCTTCCGTGACTGATTCTGTTCAATCAGAACAGAAGAGCGGGAACGATAGAATGCCTTTTTTATCAGGTAGCCCAAGGTCAGACGTTCCAGGTCAACGTAGTGGAACTGAACGACATCAGGGCTGTAATAGGGAGCGTTCCCCCGCTCAACAGCCCGGCGGACAAAATCGATATCTTCACCACCGTTAAGGTCGTGACCACTGGGGCCCAGATCCGTGGAAAAAAGCCCGACCTGTTCGAACAGACGTCTTCTGACACAAAGGTTTCCGCCCCCCGGTAAACGTTCACCCTCTTTCAGTGTTCGCGCGTTATCACCCAGATCATAGTGTGGGATTGGGAGCGGATAAATGGAGTAGGGGCCTTTATCGTGAAGCCAGGCTGCTTCTCTTCCATCCCAATCGGGTATTATTCGTCCACAGTATAAGTTGGCCTCCGGCGCAACCTTTGAGGCTTTATATATATTTGTAAGGTAGCTTTTGTTGACTCGGTGGTCGTCATCGACCAGGGCAATCAGTCCATCGGGAAGCAGGGGGATAGCATGATTAAGTGCATTGGATTTTCCCGGTTTTGGCTCTTCGATCCAGGTCAGTGAAATACCGTCAGGGTGGCTGCCTGCATAACTCCGAAGATACTGCACCGTATCATCGGTGCAGGCGTTAGCCGCAACAAATATCTCCAGCTCACAAGGTGGTTTATCGGCGTCATTGAGTGAGCGAATAACTCGTGTTAAAAGTTCTACCCGGTTATGGGTGCAGATAAGAACTATGACCTTATCCATTCTCTCAGACCCGTTGTTCATCCTGAAGTAGCTTACTGTTCGAGAGCATCCCGGAGTCCTTTGCTCGCTTCTGATTAAACGTCAGTTGATACCGGTTGACTCATAATACGGGAGAACTCTTTCAACTACATCATTCCAGCTGAAGGTACGAGCAAATTCCTGGCACTTCCCTGGATCATAACTGACTTCTCGTTCGAAAAAATTGCGTAGCGATGTTTCCAGTTCCGGGATACTCGCGTTTTCTACGAATGTGCCACTGACTCCTTCTGAAACCGCTTCTACGGCACCAGCCAACCTTGCCGCCAGGACTGGCGTACCACAGGCAGCCGCCTCCAGGTATACGATTCCGAATCCTTCATGGCTACCGGCCGTTACTCCGGAGGTCAGGATAAACAGATCACCATTTCGAAGGTCGTCGATCATTTGTTGATCCGAGACCCGACCTGAAAACTCAACCCGGTCTGCCAATCCCAGTTTTTCCGCCTGATGTTCAAGTTTAGCTTTCAGGTAACCTTCTCCGATCACCTTGTATCGAAACTGATAGCTATTCTTAAGCTTAGAAAGGGCGGCAAGAACCAGATCAATATTTTTCCGGGGTTCAGACAATCTTGAAATGGTAACTAACTGGAACGTATCTGGTTCCGCCCTGGATCCGATTTCAATTTGCCTGAACTTTTCTCCCAGACCCACCATAGCAGCAGTTGTTCTACCAAAACAGGCTGGATATTTGTCTATCAGGACCTGTTCGGTGTATCGGCTGTTGGTTATGATTCGAGTTGCTTTCGACAAGGATTTTCTGAGCGAAGCGCGTGTTAACCATTTGCCTATTTGCTTGTCAGCAGTGCAGAGCCTGTCTTTATAGCGCCACAAAAGTGGTAATCGGCCAAAGTCCAACTGCTCGATGTTCTGATAAGGATCGAGGAAGTCATTGCCATGAACGGAAACGATAACGGGTTTGCTCGTATAGTCACACAACCAGGATTGTGCCGCATTCATTACGTGCCAGGCATCTATTCCCTTATCATGTTTCATCAGCGTCAGGGAATCTAAACGTTTTCTGAGTTGCAGGCAGGGATATACTTTAAAAGGCTCTTCGTAACTGAGTCCCTGGTCACGACGTCGAACAAAAACTGACACTTTATAGCCAAGTTTGCTAAGAGCCCTGGAATATTCGTAAGCATAGGTTTCCACACCGCCAAGGTCAGGTGGGAATTCTGGGGATACTATTCCTATATGCACTGTCTACAATTCCTTATGCCTGGTTTTCGTCATAGCGTAGGGTACAGTCTGCGGCCAAAAGTCACTAAGAGTAGCCTGCCGTGGTGCTGGCGGTGTTACTGCGTAGTTATGCGTATCCAGCTTCGGGGCGCAATGCCGTCACTCTGGCTGGTTTTGTTTCCGCAGTGATCATACCAGTTAAGCTCAGTTTCCGGGGAGTATCCCCACTCCAGTGGTTGTTGCTTGTTGGTGATGTTAACTATCAGAAATTCGATATCAATTCCGTTTGACAGGTTTGCCATAATAACACCGGGCTGTTGCGGAACAGGCGTCTTGATCTGTTCATCAAAGGATACTGCTTCACCGTTACAGCCAAGTAAAGACGGGGCGACCCCGTGACCCTGATCGCAGCATTCGATGATTGCTTCGAAAAGCCATTTACGCAGCGTTACTTCTTTGGAGGACAGACAGCAATGGTAGAGGGCCTCCTGCCAGAAGCCTGCTGCGTAGCGTTTTCCGGCGGTAAGCTCCCGATAGCGTTGTACCAATCCACTATGCTGGGTTTGTGTAATGGAATCTTTCAGAGTCTTATCAACCAATACAGAGTCAAAAACCCGGTTGTAGCGGCCGAGGTCCATCAGGTTGATGGTCTGGTAATCAATGGCCCAGGTTTTCAGGCTCAGTTCGCGATCAATATATCCGTTCGGCATGACAAGGCGTGGATAGCGAGCTTTTATTTCTGGTAACCTGGGAATTAAGTATTTCCACCCAAAACGCTTTATGGCACGAAGCGGTATCGGCAGCTTTGCTGCCTTTTTGGCCGGCAGAAAAGTGAGACCAATTATCCAGAACAACAATTTGTATAGTTGCTCCGCGGGCTTCATCGTAAGCACCCTTTCGGTAGACTTTAGTGCGGACCTGAGCTGTGGTTCATATTGGGTGTCCCCGGTCAGCCGGCTGTATCGGGAGATAGCGATAGAAGTGTCCAGATGGGTATTTAGTATAAGCATGTTGGACTTTTGCTTCCCTAAAGCGGTGCTGGATACCCACTTAAACGGTGCGGTATTCATCGCTTGTACTGAGAGTTCAAGTGAGTCATGCAAGTACCAGATACCGCAGTCCAGCTCATCCGTCTGTAGTGATGCGAAAGCTACTGCTTTTTTGAGTATACGCTGCACATTCTCGCATTGGGTCTTCTGATATTCGTCCAACAAAAGGTGGATGGCACTGGTATGTAGTCGGTAGTGGGATTCGTTTCTATCGGTCCAGATGCCGTGATAAAAGCCGCCGTCGTTTGATTGTCTTCCAAACAACGAAAGTACCAGTTGTAGTTGGAAGTAGCGATAAAGCTGTTTTGAGGTGGAGCGTTCCAGGCCCGAGAAGCAGGTATAGAGAGTATGAGCCTCGTTTTCAGAATAACATTTTTTTTTGCCGGGCCATGAATAACGCAGGTCATAGACTGCGCCGTTAATGAGGTGGTTGTAAAGATCTGCAGGTTTCCTGTAGCAGCCGTGGGAGCCCCAGAGAAAGTAACCCTGGGTCTCAATAGGATAGAGCTGCGAGAGTTCCTGTAAGGGGAAATCCTGATCGAACTGCCAGGCTATAACGTCCAGTACGGTGGAAGTTTCAGTCTCAATAGTTACTGAGGCCTTATCATCAGAAAACAGGATGTTTCCTAATCCACAGCTCTGTTCTGACCGAATGGTGTTCGGATCTCCCAACGTCCGTGAAGTTGGCAGACAAGGTATCCAATAGCTTTTTCCCTTTCCATCCACAGACGTTGCCAGATAACCGCCGGCATCGATTTTCTGAAGGCTATAGTTCCTGGGAAACAGGATTTCTAACAAAGGTTGCGCTTCAATACGTAAAAAGGATGCAACTGCAGCGTCAAATTTATCAATAATGCATGTTCCAAACTCAAGAGTACTGATTACCCTATGTGCTTCTTCTGCGGAGTATATGACTGAGCTGCTTCTGCCTTCCCGGAAAAAGTCCGAGATACTTAAAGTAATCATAGAGAGCCGGTTGTTCTGCCTGTCTGGGTTATCGCGCTAAGGTTTCTGATTGATTTCTGGTCCGTTGGACTGAATCCATTCACTATGATAATCGACAACTTGCTTGGGACATTCTCCAAAATTTCTGAAGAGGTAATCAATAAATGCTTTTCTTTTGGTCTTCAAGAAAAGCGAGTTTCTGGTGTTGTACCAACCTGATAGTGACCACAAAAGCCGTTTTAGCAGGTGAGTGTTGTGGTCGGAAGGGATAGAAAGACGCGGAAAAAATGGTCGAAGTGAACGAAAAATTATTTCAAGCCTGGACAGACGGTCCAGGTTTTTTTCCGCCCATAACAAGCGATTCCTGAAACTATAGTAAGCCCTTAAAGGGGAGCTTTCTGACCCAAACGATGCTCCAACTTTATGCCATATCCTGGCTTCGGGTACAATCAGGGACCTTATACCGAGTTTTCGCATCTGAAAACACCAGTCAGATTCTTCCCAAACCAGAAAAAAACGATCGTCCATCAATCCAACCCTTTCAGGAATAGAATGGTGAAAAAACATCGCGGCACCGCAGACATAATCAGATAGTATGGGAGCTTCTGGTAAGTGTTCTACAGGTTCATCCTGCAAGGGAAAATCAAAGCCGAGTCTGTTATTATTCCAGTTTGCACCTGCAAACCAAAGTCGATTAGAATCGCTTGAAAGTAGAATCGAAGGGCCCAGAATAACGTTGTCCTTCTCGTCTACGGACCTGTTTACCAGTTTTTCAAGCAAACTCTCTTCAACTATCGTATCGTTATTTAAAATTAGAACATAGTCTGCATCGTTCTCCAACGCAGTTTTTACACCCACGTTATTACCGCCAGCAAAACCAAGATTTTCTCCGGTTTCAATTAAGTTAAAGTTCTCAATATCATTGGCTGACTCGAGAATCATCTCAACCGAGCCGTCGGTGGATCCATTATCCACGACAGTTATTCCGTAGCGAGGGTAAGAAAGTGATTTCAGGGAATCAAGGCACTGAATAGTATCTTCCTTACCGTTCCAATTAAGTATGACTATTTGAACGCTTGGTGTATCTGTCTGTGTATATTCGGTCACCTGGATGTTTCCGCCCTTGTCGGTTAGGTAATGAGGATTAAACTTCATGCTTTCCGTATGGCTGGAAAAGGATGATAGTATACTTTCTACGTTGTAGAAACAGAAATACTGAAGGCGGTGTTTATGGCTGCATAGCATTGCTCAGGTTGCTTTGTTAGCGTAGTCTCAGTGTGCTTATGGCGTTAGTACGGCCTGGGTCTGTAGAACTCAGCTTCTCTCTGGCTGTGCTATCGGGCGTAACAGAATCAATTACACAGGCTTGTTCACCGGAAAATTTTTCTTAAGGAGTAGATCGATGACCAGCAAGGAGAGCCGCCCAATCTTCGTAGTGGGAGCTCCGCGATCTGGCACTACGCTATTTCAATATATGCTCAGATCACATCCCGGTATTTCATTGCCCACTGGCGAGTCGCATTTTTTTGTACCCCTGTTCAGATCAAGAGATGAGTGGGGGGATTTGAGTGATATCAGAAATGTAAAGCGTGTTCTCGAAGAGATGATGCGGAGGAGTAAAGATTTTCTTTTAACTGATTTACATGGCGTTGAGTTTGATATTGAAAGGATTAGTCAGGAAATTTCCAGCAACGGCATTTGTTCCATACCAGATATATTTGACTATATCTATACAATGAACGCTCGCGGTGAGGGCAAGGCAAGGTGGGGAGATAAGACTCCTTACTATGTGCTTCACATGCCTATGCTGCAGGAGATGTTTCCCGAAGCTCAATTTATCCACATAATTCGCGATGGAAGGGACTGTGCATTGTCCTTGCTTCAGCGTAGGGATGATTTTGGTGTTTATAACTTTCATATGGCGGGACGATACTGGCGTCAATATATCGACAAGGGTCGGGAGCTTGGAAGAAAAATATCGAAAGACCAATATTTGGAAGTTAAATATGAAGATCTTCTTGGTAGCCCAAAAGAGACTATGAGAAAGGTTATGGGCTTTCTGGGTGAAGAATATGATGAAAGTCTTATAAACTTCAAAAAATCAAAAGATCCGAATAGTAAAACTCCTTTGGTTGCCAGGCCTATTTCCGCATCAAATAGAGAAAAGTGGAAAAATAAGATGAGCAACTGGGATATTCGGGTTTTTGAGAGCGCTGCTGGTGCGGCCCTGGCAAAAGCGGGCTATGACATTGAGACGTCTTGCGAAGAGCTGCCTTTCTTCATCAGGGGGGGGTATAGACTGCACAATAACGCAGTAAAAAGAATGAGGCGAAGGAATAGGAATAGATAAAAGATCTTCGCGATGTTAACTGATGATCAATATAGTTCCTTTGCGATCTTCTTTGTTTTTGTAGTTATGACTTGGGTTTCATGTTCGGTTAGGCGTGATTTCCAGGTGTCGATAGAGTCTTTTGAGTTTCTTGGTTTGTAGGCCGTAGTGTTTGTTTCTGTCGGATTCGTTCCTGATGTATAGTTTATGATATAGTCTCTTACTTCAATACTGAAGTCTAAGTTTAAATGATCAAAGATTTCCGAAAAGTGGGTTAGTGGTTCCTTGGCTATGTCTTCATATCGAACAAAACGCCATTCGCTGTGAGATTCGCTGTACATAAGTATTTTATAGTGAAGGATATTCCAGAGCAAACAAGCACGATCGATATAATCACCTTCATTGTTCGATAAAGAGATTATCTCTTCCTTAAAAGGGAAGAGGGTCTTATCAATAAGATTTTTCTGCTTGGATATGTTTGAGAAGTCAAAGTCCCAATTTGCTTTTTTCAGGCTTCCTACGAAAGATAAAGGTGATCTTATCATGCATACGACGTCCAGGTCATACTCGTGCTGTAGCCATTCTGCAGAGAAAAGAGCAATGGGGTCTTTTATTAGATACCTGGTGTTCGAATCTCCCGTCAATGCGTTTTTTATAAATCGAAATGGGGTTTTATAATCTAATCCCATGGTCTTGCAGTATTGAAGGGTGTAATGCAGCCTGGTTCTTTTTAGAAAGTTGAAGCGGTTTTCGATTTCTATCTGTTCTTGCCTGGGTGTTGAGTGATAGTCGGTAAACCACAGATCGGCCTTGTACCCAACGAATTTGTTTGGCCAGGTAACATTAAATGGCTCTTCAATGTATCTAACCCTCTGGCCCATTGATATGGTCTTACCTACCCAGGTTGTTCCGGAGCGATGAGAACCTGTAACTAGGATGTGCTTTTTCTTAAGCATTTTTGTAGTTTCTTTACCGAAGAGTGTATTTTTTTGTTCCAGCGATCAGCTTCTGTTTTTAATGTTTCAGGGGGGGTGTAGAGAAACATCAATGTATAGCTGATTGCCCCAATGGATGCCATTGAAAAAATATATGTGCCAGGCTGCGTGTATTTTATACCAGATAGCCAAAAAAGGTCCACTGTGAAAAGTGTAATGAATAAAATGATGTTTAACAGATATGCGGGGAAAAGCGCTTTGATGTAGCTGGCAAGCGTAGATCTCAAGCATTTGTTGGCTAGATAAGCAATGAGGATATTTGCTATTAGGTGGTTGATGACGATACCCCAGGCAACCCCTTCAATACCCCATTTGAGACCAATAAGTATGCAGCCTATTAAAATTGGGTAAGTGACAATGTTTAAGAGTATTTCGCGTCCCACTCTGTTCTGTGCGTCCAGTACTGCGCCGGAAGAACCACCGAGTAATAACAAACCTGTTAGACTCAGGATTTGAAGTGGTGTTGATGCTTCGGACCAGTTCTTTCCATACACAAATTCAATAAAAGGATCCGCTATCCACCATAGGCCGATATAAAATGGCATGGTATATACGCTTACAAGTGTGATAGTTCGAAAATAAATGTATCTGGAGAGATCCAGATTTTCCTGGTTTGCGGACAAGGCTCTGAATACAGTTTTATATGCGGACGAAGCTATCGTTGCTCGAGGTAGGGTTGCGAGGCTGTCGGCTTTGTTAAAAATACCGATAGCCCATGGAGTTGTATATAGTGAAAGTACAAAATTAGTTGTTTGTGATTTAAAGAACATGACTATATTGTTAGTCTGTACTTTGAATCCATAAGTGCCAAGAGATTTGGCTATTTCTTTATTGAAGTAGATTCTTGTTTTTTTACGAACAACAAATCTTAGCATCATATTTCTTGCAATGGAGCTAAATAACCCTCCAATGATTAAGCTCCATACCCCGTATCCAAGAATAGCCAGTATTACACTTAGTGTGCTCGCTGCTGTGATAGAAAGGAACGAAATGATGGCGGTCTCTTTGAAACGCATCTCTCTATGTAATCTTGAACTAAGCGTATTGGCAAAAGGTCTCAGAAGGAAATTTAGGGCAGAAATTCTGAGGAGGTCTTCGTACAGGGGGTTTTCGTATAAGGCCGCAAACCAGGGGGATAACACAAAAAATACAATATAGATAACTGAACAAATTATTAGCTGAAGTGTAAATACTACGTGAAAATGACGCTCCGATATTTCCTTGGATTGGACCAATGCCTGGCCCATTCCTCCCCCTGCGACCAGGCCTGCCATGCCAGTAAAAATTTGTATTGTTACAAGCATTCCAAAATCTTCAGGAACCAGTAGTCGCGCAAGAATAACCCCGAACGCAAAGGCGCTTAATCTGCCGGCAATGCTGCCGGTAGCTATCCACTTCGTCCCTTTGCGAATGCTGTCTCCTAAGTGCATGATTTTCCTTAAAAATAAAATTTCGTGCCTTATGGGTCAAACAAAATTGTAGCGATTTTTGGCAGACAAATAGTAGCGACGCTTCAGTATAAGAACGCAAAATGTATTTTTAACCGACAATTTACAAAGGCTTGCTACAAAATTCCATTTGAAGTGACAATTATTTAGATACAGGAATGGTGGAGTAAACGCAACTGTCAGTCAGTCAATAAGGGGTTTGTGGAGATAATGGGCGTGCACTGATTCTTTGTTCGCGTTAGGATGACGCTGAAGCAGTGTGGGCATGGGCTGATTGATGAAGCCGGTGCCTCGGATAGGTTGTGACTTTACTATCTCCCGATGAGCTGTCTGCTGTTCTCCGGCCAGCGAGGCGAATATCCGGTTGGTAGAGTTGTTGGTTCTCGGTGTGCCGGATTCAGATGTTATGACTTTTGACATCAGGATGTTACATCTGTAACCGTTGTGTTGATCTGTAATCGTCTGAAAGGAGTGTTGAAAGTGCATATCTCTGATTCTTGACCTTATACTGGGAGGGCATTATATGTTTCATGAGCCGGTTCTGAAGGAGAAAGTGATGAAGAGTTTCCGTCTGGTCGCCTTAATGCTATGTATAGTACTACTGCCAGTATCTGTGATCGCGGGTGAAGATATCTCTCTCAATGAGCTTAAAAGGCTTCCTAAGTATTGCCATAATTTGTCCCCCGGATACTTTACAGCAGAAGCGCTGAAGTATCGAAGACCCGTTCGGGACCCCGGGGTTCCACATATGCAGCACTATTGTGAAGGTTTGGTCTGGATGGCTCGGGCGATTAGCGGGCGCGGTAGTGCGCGTTACGCATATACAAACGCAGAAGATGATTTTAGCTATGTGGTAAGTCGGACCATTAATGATCCGAAATATAGGTCGTATGCAGTCAGCGCACTTCTACAAAGAGCTTCTGCTAATGCGGGGCTTAAGAGGGATGATCAAGCTCTTGAAGATTTTTACAAAGTGATAAGGATAAAGCCTGACTATATAAAAGCTTACATTAGATTAGCAGAATTTTATAAAGCTACAGGGGATATGGGTGAGGCTCGTCGAGTAATTGATGAAGGGCTTAAGGTTTCTCCCAAATCCAAGTCATTGTTAAGGCGCAAAAAGAGATTTGCTAATTGATTTTTATATATATGAATTTAGGCAGATTATTCTAAATGTCTGGGGTCGTTATACTCATGTATCATATGGTGTCAAAAGCTTTGACACCTAAAGACCGGCGTTATGCCTGTGATCAGAAACTGTTCCGTTCACATCTGAAATACCTCACAGCTCAACATTTTAATATCATTAGTCTGGATCAGTTTTTGAAGTTGAGAGCTGAAGCGAATAGTATTCCCCAAAACACTGTGCTGATTACGTTTGATGATGGCTTTTCGGATAACTACGAAAACGCATTTCCAGTGCTCCAGGAAGCGGGTGCGCCTGCTACAATTTTCTTAGCTTCAGGGGTGGTGGGTCGTTCAAACAAATGGATGCATGGGCAAGGCTTCTCAGAACGGAGAATGTTAAAATGGGGCCAGATTGAAGAAATGTCCAGAGATGGGATAACCTTCGGAAGTCATACAGTTTCACATCCTCGTCTTGTGGAGTTGAGTGAAGAAGCTGTAAATAAGGAGGTGAGAGACAGCAAATTAGCGATCGAGGATCGACTTGGTATTTCCGTCGATCATTTTGCTTACCCTTACGGACTTGAAAATAGTCAGGTACAGGAATCTGTAAAGCGGGCAGGGTACCAGAGTGCATGCTCGACGAGATCTGGCTTTAATACAAAGTCAACTGATCCTTTTGTTCTGCGTCGTATCGAAATTTGCGGGACCGATTCTCTAAGGCAGTTTAAGCAAAAAATTACGTTTGGAACTAATGATTCCAGTCTGACGTTTCCGTTAAAATACTACACTAGGAGACTTCGTGAGCGATTGTAGTCTTAAACCTGTCGATCAGATTGATGTCAGTGTGATTATTTGTACGTTTAACAGGGCGCATAATCTGGGCGAATGTATATCGATGCTGGAGTTGCAGGAAGGAGTCGAGTCGCTTAACTGGCAGGTCATAATTGTTGACAACAACTCGAAGGATAACACTGCAGGCACCATCAAAAAACTGATAGATAACTCTTCAATCAGGATCAGATATGCGTTTGAGGAGAAGCAGGGTTTATCTCATGCGCGAAACTGTGGTATTTCTGAAGCTGAGTCAAAGTATTTAATTTTTATAGATGATGACATCCGCGTGCAATCGGAATGGCTAAAATCCATATACACAACCTTCGAGCGCTTTAATTGTGATGCTGTTGGTGGTCGTATTCATCTAGAGGATACGCTTGTTTTACCGAAATGGATTCGACCCGATATGTATGGCTTTTTGGGATACAGAGACTTCGGGGATGAAGTCTTTAAAATGGATGGCAAAACCCAGTTTCCGTTCGGTGGAAACATGGCTTTCATGAAGTCGAGCTTAATTAATGCTGGCGGGTTCGATACTTCTATGGGGCGTGTCGGAGAGGGGCGTACTCGAAAGGAATTATTTAAAGGAGAAGAAACAGATATGTTTCATAGGCTCGCGGAAGAAGGTGGGGCGCTATACTATCATCCCAAAGCGACTGTGCTTCATCTTATTCTTCCTCATCAGTTGAAAAAGAGTTTTTTTAGAACGCTGCACTTTAATGCGGGTCTTCAGAAAGCTCGCCATGGTAAGTTGGAATCAAACAAAACTCTTGTTGGAATTCCTCTTTATCTTTTTCTTCAGTTAGGGACAGCTTTAAAGAAGTACCTTATTCAGTTAGTAAGTAAAGGAGCATCGTATTCGTTCAGGCAACAAATGAATGTGGGATATTTTTTAGGGATGATGGTGGGCAGCTACGAGCAAAGGCATAGTGGGTCTTGTTCAAAAGGTGTTGTTAAGAATTCTGATAGTTAGATAGACTCTTCTGAATCTCAGGTTGCACTGACTGTGTGTGGCTATCGGACAAGTTTTTTATTTGGGCAGCGAAGTGATAAGTGAATTGATATCGGTAATAACTCCTTGTTATAACGCTGAAAAATTTGTTGAGCAGACTATTCGTTGTGCTTTGACCCAGAGTTATTCACAGGTTGAGGTCATTGTTGTGGATGATGGCTCTACCGATGGCTCAGTTGAAATCCTTGACCGTTTGGTATCAGAATTTGGAGACCGTCTTTCTGTTCTTAAGCAATCAAATAAAGGCGCTTATCCCGCCAGAAACCTGGGATTAAGTAAGGCCAGAGGAAAGTATATTGCCTTTCTTGATGCAGATGACTATTGGGAAACTGATTGTCTTGAGAAGCTGCACCGACAGATAATTACTACAAACGCTGATCTGGTTTATTGTGGTTGGCAGAATGTGGGTGAAAATATTGAGAACTCGCAGCCACATGTGCCTCCTAAGTATGAAGACGGAGATATATGTCTACGTTTCCTGAAAAACTGTCCCTGGCCCATCCATGCCGCGTTGACCCGGAGAACGATTATTGAGGAAGTCGGGGGGTTTTCAGAGTCATGGCCAAGTTCAATGGACTTTGATTTCTGGTTAAGAATCTCAGCAGTAACGCTTAATATTTGTATTCTCCCTGAGGTGTTGTCCTACTATCGTTGGCATGGTGATACTCAGATATCTGCTGTGAAATGGAAGCAGACAATCAACGCCTGGCGGGTCAGAAAGCGATTTGTAGAAGAGTACGCCTCTGTTCTCAGTCATGTGCCTGAGCGACAGTTAAAACAGCTTATTAATAGTGAGTTGCTTAAAGCTGCTTATACCGCTTATTGGAAACGTGATCTTACGTCCTCACAGAAACTATTTCGAAAAGCATTGTTAACAGGGGCCTGGGCATCTGGAGACCTTCGTTATCTGTTGCCGAGCCTGCTGCCCGCTTCCGTATACAAAAGTCTGATTAGTTCTTTGGCCTCCAGGTCATAGACATCAGACTAAAGTTCGTAGACTATAAATGGGACTGGCAGCAAAGATGTATGGGGCTCTTTGTGCTGATTGAGACGTTTGCAAATTGTTCGATTACCAGGCAATGCACTGCGATATATAAGGGATTTTGATATGTCGTCGATGAACGTGCTGAATATCTTCCGTAGACAGGCGCTGGTCAGCCGTATTGTATATCCAATTCATGAAAAGATACTGAACAGGCCTACCTTCAGCTATTTAACCGAGTTGGAGGATAGTCAGTGGCTGGATCGTAGCGCTATCGAGTGTCTGCAGTACCGGAAGTTGAAGACACTGCTGCGCAGTGCGCACAGGGGAAGCGCCTGGTATCGGGAAAAGTTGGATAGTGCCGGATTAGACCTTCGAGGAAGTCAGCTTCTGACTCTTCAGGAGCTCAGGAAACTCCCTGTAATCGATAAGATGTTAATTCAAAAGCACGGCAATAAGATGGTATGCCGTGACGTGCCGGGTGGCATTTTCCCATATAATACCGGTGGTTCAAGTGGCTCACCCTTAACATTCTATTTCAGTCGTATGAGACAGGCTTCAGATGCTGCCGGCCGAATCAGGGCGCGGCGCTGGTGGGGGGTCGAGGTGGGTGATCCTGAAGTCTATCTTTGGGGTGCTCCTGTTGAGCTTTCAAAAACCGATATTGTAAAGAAAGCCAGAGACCGACTATTTAATCAACTGGTTCTGAACGCATTCAACATGTCCACTGAGAATATGGATCGGTATGTTGAGGCGATTAACAGTTTTCAGCCCAAATGCATCTACGGGTACGCCAGCAGTATTGCGCTATTAGCTGCGCACATCCGGGCACGGGGAATTTCCGTGCATTTACCTGCGCTCAGGGTTGTCTGTACAACCGGTGAGCCGGTCTATCCACATCAGCGCATGCTTATTGAATCAGTCTTCAAAGTTCCGGTTGCTAATGAATTTGGCAGTCGTGACATAGGTTTTACCGCTCACGAGACACCTGATAAGCAGATGCTGATGATGAGTGAAAGTCACATTCTCGAGGTTCTGGATGGCGACGGAAACCCGGTCAAAGCTGGTGAAACAGGAGAGGCCGTTATTACCGGACTATGTTCTGACGCCCAGCCTTTCATACGCTATCGTACCGGAGATATGCTTTCAATAAGTGATGAAAGCTGCGTTGCCGGACGAGGTCTTCATGTAATCAAGAGCGTTGCCGGGCGAACTACGGACTTTGTCATACGTCGTGATGGAACCATTTTGCATGCATTGGCGATAATATATGTTCTTCGAGCTGTAGAAGGGGTCAGAGAGTTCAAATTTATTCAACACTCTCTTTCTCAGGTTGAGATAAAGATCGTTACTAATGAATACTGGAAAGATGAAAACTGTATTGTAATTAAATCCGGTATTAAAGAGAGGCTGGGTGACGAAGTGAGCATTGAAATGAATTTTGTCGACGCCATCGAGTGTGAAAAGTCCGGTAAATACCGTTATGTTGTCAGCTATGTTCCTTTGCCTTCGGACTTGACTGTTTCAGATATCAACTCAACATCATAGCCGCTTATTACAAAACTTATTTTCCAAGAGACGTTCGCCCTATGACCCCTCTGTCGTTAATCAAGGCCCCTTTACGTTACAAGCCCTGGAGACCCGAACATCTGAAGATAGTAGCTGCTGATCTTCTTGGGCCGGCGCGACAGTCTGTATTTGATGATTCCGTACATTTACAAGCTCTTATCGACTGGTTATGCCGGGCACAGGATAAAAGAAATGGCTGTGAAGATGATGGGTCCGTTTCGGCAGGATGGAGTTTTGAAGACGGCTGGCTGAGAGGCTATCCGGAAACCAGCGGTTATATCGTCGAGACGTTCATCGGCGCTGCACAAGCATTGTCCAGGCCCGAGTTGATCGACCGGGCAGGCCGAATACTGGACTGGGAGCTCTCTATACAACTTGAAGACGGTGCCTTTCCGGGTCACTTTGGGGAAGAAGGCAGCAAACCGGTCATTTTCAATACCGGGCAGATCATGCACGGGATGATTGCAGGGTATCTCGAACTTGGAAGGAAGGAGTGCCTGGAAGCTGCGGTAAGAGCAGGGTACTGGATGCGGTCCCGGCAAGATGCTGATGGCTGTTGGCGAAGAAGTGTCCACAATAATATCCCGCATACCTACAATACCCGTGCGGCCTGGGCCTTGTTGAGAACGGGATTGGTTGCTGATGATAAGGCACTGACGCAGTCCGCAGTAAAGAATCTGGAGTGGGCTGTTTCACAACAGACGGAATCAGGCTGGTTTAAGCAGAATGCTTTTTTAACCAACAAGCCACCCTTTACTCACAATATTGCATATGCAATTCGTGGATTGCTTGAATCAGGGATATTACTGGAGGATGAGCGTTTTATCGGCGCAGCATCCCGTGCTGCGAGACCTCTCGGCCAGCAACAGCGGGGAGATGGCTGGCTTGCAGGGGCCTTCAGCGATCATTGGAAAAGCAAATCATACTATTGCTGCTTAACAGGTCTGGCGCAGTCAGGCATTATCTGGAAGCGTTTGTCCCAACTTGATAACGACTCCTGTTGGACTCGGTTTGCGGAAAAAGGCATCGAGTATCTTAAGCGTACACATATCACTGAAGAGCAACGGCATCCAGGCTGTGGGGGGATAGCCGGCTCCTCGCCTATTTGGGGGCGCTACTCGATGTTTGAATACCCCAACTGGGCGTCAAAATTCTTTGCCGATCTTTTGCTGATCAATAGTTATCAACGGGTTGTTCCCGTTGAAAGCACATCGCAATCGGAAATGCTTTATAAGGCCTGTGATGAGAACGGCCAGGAAAGCCGTCAGAAAGTGAGCTGATCTCCTTCCGGATTGGAAAAGACTACATAGTAAAAGGCAAGCTTCGGTATTGGAATGGAAAAGCCTAAAATAATGATTTTTTGTGGTGGCTCTCCACGCCACCTGTACGTCGCCAATCAGCTTTGTGCGCATAGTGATCCACTCGCTATCGTTATGGAAACCGGCAGACGTATAACTGCCAGAAAACTTATCGACCAGGCCCTGAACGGGAGTTTGTTGCGTAAAGTCTGGCGAAAGCTCCGGGACCGCCCTCGTTACGCGGGTAATAGGGAGGCTGAGTTCTTTTTTCCGCAGGGTGCAGCGGAGCTCACGCGTTCAGATCTTCTCATCGAAACCCCCTATATCAATGATCCTCAGGTATTGAAATGGGTGCAGGAGTATCAGCCAGATATTATCGCTGTTTTTGGTACCTCTCTCCTTCGTGGAGGGATATTGGAAGAAGAGAATATCAAAATCGTGAATCTTCATGGTGGCCTTTCTCCCTGGTATCGTGGGGCCGACTGTACATTCTGGGCTTTACACAACGGAGAACCGGAAAATGTCGGTTGCACCCTGCACTATATCGATTCAGGTATCGACACGGGCCGTTTGATCGCTCATATCAGCCCTGAGATTAAAGGCTCAGATGATGAGCTGACGCTATTTTGGCGGGCAGTTCGTGACAGTGCGAAGGTATATGGGGAAGCGCTGGCAAAAATTTCTGATGGCAGCGTAGTTGGACAGTATCAGGAGAATAAAGGGCGTTTGTATCAGGTCAAAGACCGTCTGTGGCGACATGAGCAAAAGCTTCGAAAAATGACTGCCGAAGGGCTTCTTGATAGCGCTCCACTGCCTGCTCGTGTGAAATGGTTTTGATTCCTGCAGAAAACAAAGCAAGCAGGCAATAAGCCTGGTGGTTATCATCCTAATATAATGAGTTTCTGTCTGCGATGCGACTAGGGTATTAGTTATGTTTTTGAATAGACTGAGTGAAAGACTGACTGACTGTAACTATATTCCGTGGCGCATGCGTTATTTGGGTGGGCCTTTAAATACTCTTGTTGGTGTGCATTTTCGCCGAAGAAAGCTGAAACAATTAATTGCTCGTGAATATAGTACAAAACCTGACGATATAACTGTCATGATTTGTATAAAAGGAAGGATGGATTTTCGATTGGAAAACAACTTGAGATCTATACGTTCTCAGACATACCCTAAGGAGCTAATTAAGATAGTTGTCGTGGACTATGATAATCATGAAGAAGATGCAAAAAAGCTAAGAAGTCTCTGCGAAAAATTTGAAGCGAAAATTATACGAGTCACAAACAGGCCTGTATGGAATAAATCTCACGCATTCAATGTGGCTTTGCGTCATGTAGAAACTAAGTTTTTGATGACAAATGACGCTGATATGATTCTTTCTCAAAATTACATTGAAGAGTCAATTAAGAGTATTAAAAGCAAACCTCTCTCATTAGTACTCAATGTTATGTTGGATCTTTCGGAAGATTCTGTTGAAGAATTAGAGCTTTATGCAAAGAATGGACATGTTCCAGATACAGAGAATTTAAAATCAAACACCATAAAGAGGAAAACCTATACAGATATTGTAGGCGCAGATGAGATGCATATTGCTATCTTTGTTACATATAGTATTTTTTGCAAAATAATCAGAGGGTATGATGAGTTTTATACCTTTTGGGGCAGTGAAGACAACGATATGTATCGCAGACTGCATTATTTTGGGCTAGAGACCATTAATTTGAAAAACAGGGCCTATTATATGCATCAATGGCATCCAAAATACGAAGGAGTTCAGCATCCTGGTTTAAATGAAGTGATAAAAAAAAATAGAGACTATTTTAATTTAAATCACTCTATTATTAGAAACGATAATAATTGGGGGGAGAGTGGGTGAAATGTTATGTTCTTCTCATGTCGTATTTGAGTAATTCCATACTTTCAAGTAGGCGTTCTAGCAATTGATCCTGGATCTTAGAGGAGCTAATAATTGGTTTTGATTTTTTTATGACTTTTCTGAGTTGATTTTCTATAATTTTTGACTTTATATACTGCTTGGTTGACGTAAACACTGCTTTTCTACTTTTGTCCCACACTACCAATGTTGGTTGCGGTCTGTATTCGACTTCTATCGTGCTACACCAGTCTATCCATTTGAAATCCAAGATGTTATCCCAGCTCTTAATCGGAATCCAGGGTGTTCTGTAAGCATCTGCAATGATTGCTCCATGCATTGCTTCAGTGAGTAAGATTTCTGTTTGCTGAATCTTTGATACTATTTTTTCTATGTTATCGTCTCGTGGGTCGATATATTCTAATCCTATATTTGAGCAGATATTTGAAAGGGTTGAGCTGCAGCTCTGCCAGTGAGGCATATAAGCGTACTTGAATTTTTTTTCTGGGTTGGTTGGTTTTAGTATGGTTTTTAGCAAAAGAGCACTATCCGTTACTGCTAGGTTCCTATCCAGCCCTAATCTATCGGCTGTCAGGGGGCCTCGAACACAATAAAATCGAAAACTCTCGTCAATAATTGGCGGGTTGCCATAACCGGCACCGGTACCGAAAACAAACTTTTCCTTATCCTTAGGAAGTTTGTTATTGAGTAGTGTGCCAATCCCAACAAGTAGCTGGTTTTCTTTGTTAAGGTTTTCCCCTTTCAGCAACTTGGGCCATAGGTATGGATTCAACTCATCACCAAAGTTTGCAATGCCTGTAGGGCTTCTGAAATAGTATAAATTCATATGTATTTAAATCTGGGTAGTACGCTCTAAAGAATCTTGATGATGGTTATTTGTCAACTTATTATCGATATGTTGTCTTGTGTGTTCATATTTTGATGGCTGAGTTCTAGTATATCTTTCCAGCTGCCTGAGCTGACTGAGAATGTAGAGCTTGAGCGTTTTAATATGTCAGCAGCAACTAGACAGGATTTTCCAACATTTGCCGAAAATGTTTCACGCATTGCTTTTCGACCAGACGCTTTAGTCTCTGGGTTTTTTATAGCCTCTTCACAGGCATCCAACAAGTCGTCCATAGATGTAAACTGATGACTTGCTGAGCGATAGGTGTCGATTATTTCCTTAACACCTATTTTTTCTTTTCGAGCATATGGGTTATCGAAGAAAACTATTGGCCGATCAAGCAAGCTGTATGTTGTTATTACGGAGCTTTGGTCAGCGATCAAAAGATCACTTATATAGAGAAGTTCAAAAACAACGGCATCAGGTAGGAATTTTGTGTTGTTATGGGTTGTTTCTACTTTTAACATTGATTTTAATAACTTCTGCTGGAAATTTTTATCCACGTGCTTGTTTGCAGACCACAACCAGGGGTGGCCTGTCTGAATGATATTGTATCCATTCCTTGACTCTGCCAATTTTTCTATAACTTTAGTACCAAAATTACTTAAGGTAGAGTTTCCATTCCAGTGTGAGGTTATTAGTATAGTAGGGCGATCTTCTAAACCATATTTATCAAGCAATCTAGTTCTACTAAATTTTGATTGTGCAAACTCGTCAGTTTTAGGTGATCCTACGGAGAAAAAAGCTCTTTCGGTATCAAATATACCAGGGGATAATTTCTCAAAGTAACTCTTTTGTACCTTTGAAAGACCAAAATACAGCTGATAGCTAAGGGCGGTGGGAAGGTTAGTACCGGTAGCACCGAATCCTGTTCCATGATGCATATAAACTCTGAGAGCATTTCGCTTAGGATAGAAAGGATTCTGATGTGTATCGACTACGAAGTTCCACTTCATCAGAGCAGCTTTTGCTGTTGGTACAACAAGCGACAGAAAAAGCTCCTTGTCTGCAGAACAGGAAAAGCCGATGTTATCAACAGGCTGTTCATGATCTAAGGTGGTGGATACGTGCACATCTTTGTAATGAAGCAGTTCTTTTATCACAGGTGCCTGGCAAGCAAAACCGTAACCATCCGTGAGAACAAATAATATTTTCTTGGTTTTTCGTCCGCTGTAAAAAAAATCATCCAGTCGGCGGATGGTTTTGATTGCAGATTTAAACATGATCAATGCTCTCTGAAACATGAACCTTATAGTCCGGTGCTATTGGATTGTTATACTTTACTGAATTGTTTTTTACAAGAGCTGTTTGGGTATTGGCATATATAGGTTGTCATTAAATAATAGCCTAATGATGAACAAATTTGTGATTAAATTGTGAGGGGGCGGTTACACCAGAAATTGTTAGATCAGGAATGAATTCAGCGCCGGCTGCTGAGGTCAATTCGATGCTATAAACACCTCTAACCAACGACAATGGTATATGATGCTCTTTATTACTCGAAGTATAGGGAGTAATGGTCTTGTCGTTTAGCTTGACTGTATACAGGGTCTTTCCTGACAGGTTCAGTTGGTAAAACCCTGGTTGTTCAATCATAAACATACCATGGTAGCGTACAACGCTCCTGGGCGATGATACCTTTCGATTACGCTTCCCATTAAGTGTCTTCTGAATGAATATCTTTTTCCTTCCACTTGTGTCGCTGACAGTCATCTGAAAGCCGGGAGTGCCTTCGAAACCAGAGCTGACAGGTAAGATTATTACCGGAGGGGTTACGGAGATGGGGTGAAGGCGGCTGGATACAAAAAAGTCAGGGTGGTCGCTGCGAAGTTGGATGCTTGAACTTCCGATGCCCAGAAGAGAGGACGGTATTTCAAGCTGCCACAGCCCATCCTTGACCTGGACATCGGTCAGAAGTTTTGAACCCTGATAAAGACCGATCTTTTTGATTTGGGAAGGGGATCCCACTATTCTGCCACGCAGATTGATCTGTTCGCCCAGGGGGAATGAGGTTGTGCCGTTTTCAATCAGAATAGAGTGGTTTCGATTGTTAACATCGACGATAAATTTCTTGTAACTTCTTGTCTGGACGGGACTATTTTCAACGGCAATAAGACGAACCTCATGCTCGCCATCAGGGAGGCGGCCTGTATTTATTCGGAATTCCCCGCCAGCGTTTGTTGACTCAATCATCTTACCATCGATCCAAAGCTCATATTTTTTTACGAAGTAGGTGGGATCGGTTGCTACCGGGGTAATGCTCTGGATCCCCTTCAGGGGAGTGCTCTGAAGATCTTCGATAACGACGATATCAGAAAATCTTGCGAAAGGCCTGGTTAAGGGATCCCCTACTATTACCAACTGGTAAGGGGAGGCGATGCTCTGGTAAAACGCTTCGGACAATGAACTCCCTTGCGCGTAATGGTAATGCAGATAAGGAGAAGGGAATTTTTCCCACAGGTTGTATGGTTCCCTGACAGCGCCGCTCGAGCCCGCTGCGCCCCGGCGGAGAAATTCAGTTAGCTTGGTCTGCTCTGATGTTGCGAAGTGGCCGGCGTAGCTGGTTAGTGATTCGGCAATGGCTCCGGGTAGAAACTGGCTTCTCGATTTCTCCCAGTTAAAACGTTTGCTCCCGGCTACCAATCCCATGACGTCGCTTCGTGCTTTAGGTAGCGTTCCCGGAACGATCTCCACGTCCCTGCTTAACCGGCCCATGTCTTTAATGAGGTTATCAAACATAGGGAAACGGGTTTCTGTTCTGACGTCGCGGTTGGTCATAAGATACACCGTACCCACAGGGGCCGTGCCATCACTGTCTGCGGCGCGCCTGAGATAACTGTAGACTTCCTCAATGCTGTTTCCCCTGATGCCGGTATAGGCCAGCATGGTGGAAAGCACTAGTTTAGGATGGTTTATCTGTAGCCGGGAATAATCTGTCTTAAAGGGGGAAACCTTTTGTTCTGTCACGTTATTCCCGGCTTTTCTATCAGGAAGTCCAGTCTTCAGCTCAGAAGGGGGGAGCTTCTGGACGTAGCGCCATGAGTCTGCACTGTTGAATCCCCGGGTCGGAAGAAGGGAAACCCGGGGGACGTAAATAGTTTTTAGCAGGCTATCAAAGCGGGGAAGGTGTGAAAGTTGCTGCAAGTCCTTGTCGTTCTCAATCATCAACCTGTTATTCCAGCCCAGTTTTATAGCTGCTTCAAGGTGGTTCAGGGCATTCTCTGAATCTTCTATGCGAGCCAGACTTTTAGATAGCAGATAATGTACCTCCCGGGCTCCGGAAAAATCGCTGCTTAGGGGGGTGAGAGTTTCGACAGCCTGATGAAATCGTTTCTGTTTATGTAGCTTTCGAGCTTTATTGAGAATATCAGCCTGCTGTTGAGTGATTGGGGTGTAATCCGTCAGATTGGGGTGGCGATACGGTTGTTCCCGAAAGTAGCGGTGCGAAAATCGGGACAGGTAGCTTAAGTCGCCTTCTGAAACCTGGCTGAAAAAATAGGTTAATCCGGTTATCGATCCGATCTTTCCTGTGACTTTGTCCAGTTTGACTCCCTCCCTTTTTGCATCGGCGCTAAAGTCGACCGCATATGGGAAGTCCGCTGAGTAGGCAATCGCATCAATGTGGGCCAGAAGATTTTCGGATACCAGGTAGTTGTGGATGGGGCGAAGTATCTTCCGTCTGAAATCATCTATCTTCAGAGGGGTGGAAGTTGGGATATCCGAAAGATAGATCAGATGGTTGGAGGGGATATCCCGAAGTTCACGGTAATAGTTTGCCACTAACATGGAGAGGGGGGAGTCACTATTGACAACAATGAGCGTTGTTTCTGGTCCACCGCCAGCTAATACAGATCTGGACTGAAAAAGTATTATGGAAAGTAGCACCGATATCAAAAAGTAACGCCGGGTTAATCCGGAAAACAGTATTTTCATTGTATTTCCCAGCCCCCGGTTTGTTGACTGCCGGTTGTTTTTGGTGGTATGGCCGTAGTTATATTAGCTTTTTTGATGGCCTAAAGCTGTGATCAGAGAGCGATAGTTAAATCTACGATACCCCTGCAGGAAGTTCGACAATCTAATGCTTAGCGCTGTTGCGCCTGGTCTATCCGGAAACCGAATCTCTCCGAGAATCATGGACCCGGGTTTTATTCTTTTTTTCCGCCAACTTGTGAATTTCATCTCTCGTAAATTTACTGAACAGGGCTGAGATGATAATCAGATGGTAAAGAATGTCCCAGTAAGCCAGGCCCAGGAATAACGCTCCCACGGCATAGGCGACGAGAGAAGCCCTGAGCATATAACCGTATTGGCAGACCCAGGAAAGGCCTCTGAGGTATCCCAGGTGCGCCAGACGGCTTAAGCTGACGATGCTTCCGAACAGCAGGGAGAGCCAGAGGCCAAAAGCGATCAGGCCGTGTTCAGCCATGATCTCTATATAACTGCTGTGCCAGTCGAGACCGGTTTGGCTGGACGTAACGTATCGCCAGCCATCAAACCCGGCGCCCAGCCAGGGGTGTGCGAGGGCGTAGTCCAGACCTATACCCCAGGTTTCCAGCCTTCGGCTGGCTGATTGCTCGGCCTCATAATCCAACAGGCTCTCCATCCTGGATATCCAGTCCTGTGGCATTAACTCGAAAGTGAGAAGGACTCCGATCAGTAACAGGGGGGTCGCAAGGTATTTTCGTTTACTGTGCCAGACCAGCAGTAACAGAGTCACGCAAAGGCATAATAATCCTCCTCTGGACCAGGAAGATAATGCCGAGATCACGCTTAAAAAAGCTATCGAAATCAGAAGATACCTTAATCTGCGATCGTTCGCTTCAGCAAGCCACAGGAACAGCAGAGGGATGTTCATGATCACAGCTACAACAAACAGGTTATTGTCGTAAAAGTGGCTTCCGGGAGGCCCGTACACTCGATCACTGAAACCGGTCATCAGAGCCCAGTAACCCCCTTTAAGAATGAGGAGGCCAAAACAACTGGCGATTGTGATGATAAGGTAGAACAGCTTTTCCCTGGAATCGATCAGTAGCAGGGTAAAGAGCAAGGGCGCCAGACTTTTACTTACTTCAATGAACCTCGGCCATGAAGTGGCCGTTTCAATCGCATAAAGAGTGGTTATCAGGAAAGTGAGCCACAGGAGTGCAAGTGCCACCAGCCGCCAGTCCGTCGGAATTTGTTGTATGGATTTTCGGTCGACGATAAAAGCGCGGACTGTCGAGAGCGACACAGCTACAAACATTATCTGGTAGGCAGGCAGGTTGGCGATCAGCTCAGAGCCATATTTATGGGGGTTCAGGTATCCAATAACGGTGAGCCCGAGAACTCCCAGCCAGGGTCGGTAAAAACAGATCGCGACCAAGCCGAAAAGGATAAGCAGTATGGCGATATCACGCATCTCGTAGGTTCTCCCGGATAGCGGGAGGCTGAGAAGAGCTTGTACTGCTCAGCTCGTACAATCCCGCAAGCAGCATCCCGAAAAACAGTGTCGTCAGGCGAGGTGCATCGAATAAACTACCGAAAATACCTACGGTCAGAAAGCCCAGGCTGGAAGCCAGAATAGCAAATGCAAAGCCACTGCCATTCCAGGCTCGGATGGAAATAAGCCGGAGCAGGCTTCCAATCAGGAATAAACCCGCAACCATCCCAATCAAGCCCAATTCAAAATAGAGCTGGACCGGCAGGCTCTTTATGTGGAAGGGTAAATGGCCATGGGTCTTAAAAAACCAGTAATCACTGCCATCTGAAAAATCTCCATTGTTTATCAGATTGTTACCCAGGTCGTCGATCAGTTGGACGTTAGCAACATCAACAATAGTGCCTGCAACCAGATTGCTCAGTGATAACTCAACAGATCGGCGGCTGAACCAGTTACCTTCACCCAGCTCGCCGCTGTCCAGCTTAATACTGTAATGTTGCCACTGGTCTTTCTGGCCGAGCGATAGTGAACGCCACTGGCAACGTAATGAGTTGAGCAGGTGCTTTTCGCACAAAGGCGTATCCAGCCTGGCATTGGCATCCGGGCTGCGCAGGTCCATCGAAAGAATGTAGTTCTGCTGAGGCTTTACAGACAGCCGCTGTGCCATATAGAGAGTCTGCCCTGATCCCAGTCGTAAAAATGAGCTGCCATTCTCGTTTCGGAATTGATAGGTACCAGGTGCGTCATCCTCCACATGGTTTTGCAGATAGACGAGTGGGAAGCTCCCCAGACCCATGCCGAAAATGACAGTGGAAGTATCATCGTCCATCATTTCCACTGCATCTCGCCAGTGGTTCAGCCTTGTCAACAGATCCTCACCGATGGAGGCAATACGAGACTGGAAGTAACTGCCGCTTACCCCTATTGCTATTAGCGATCCGGATGCTAGTAGTAATACAAGCACCGGCAATAGTCTTCCTTTGTTATGGGTACGCTTTTTAAGCCAGTAGCTACGAATGTTACCCAGACTGAGAATACCCAGAGCAACGACCAGGGCTAATACTCCTCCCCTTGCGATGGTTGTGGTGGTGGTATAGATGGCCAGTGCAAAGACCAGCAGCCATAGCGATTTGAACATCGGGTTGTGAGTTCGGCCAATCTGGTACCAAAGCAGAGGAATCGCCATCACCAGATAGGCTTCAATGTGACCACCACCGGTATGCATACTGGAAAATGTGGCGGTGATACGGTAACGCTCATCAAGATTGAATAAACCGGCAAATTGCCAGTGTTCGCGCAAACCAACCAGCAAAACACCGCCCAGCCCCAGACAAATCCCCGGGACCAGAAGCCTCCGCAGAGCCGATCTGGAGGGCTGAACCCAGTAAAGCATTAATAGTAATGCAACGGCCCATAGATAGCCTTTGGCAACTCTGAGGCTGTTGAAATGATTCCAGTAACTGTTAAAAGCATTCTGATCAATGGATTGCCAGGGGAGCAGGCCAATCACCGTACCCATCAGCAAAATACTGCCAAAAAACATCATCTGATATTTGAGAGGGCGGGAAATGGAAAAGGTGCTTGTCCGGGAAGGACCGTGCCAGAGAACCATGGCCAGGGTTACGATCATCACAAGGTCAAAACCGTCGAAAAAGAAACGGCCTGTCCATGGGGCCAGATCAAGCACGGGTAGTAAGGCCGGAAGGACCAGCAGCCATGCCAGGGGAGCACGCCACAGGACAAAGATATAGACGGCAAGCCCGATGCCGAGAAGCAGGCCCACACGAGGGAAATCTAACAGCTGAACTGTGGCAGCAATAAGTAAGAATGCTGCGAACAATCGTCCCGGGAGTAACGGAGAGGTTGTCGCGACCCTGTTAACCGAAATGCTGCCGGATGGGACTTTCTCTGTGCATAACAGCTCAGATGTAGCACTTTCAGACAACTCGGGTGGTGTTATTTCGGCGACCTGAACACTATTCTGGACCCCAGTGGATGGTTTTGATAATTGCTGCTGAAGAGATGAGGGGCTGTTTCTGTGCTTTTCCTTTGGTTGTGAGTCACGATTATCGAGCAGGGTATTCTGTCCCAGCCAGAGTCCCATCCAGATCCCCGCTGGAGCAAAACTGGCCTGGACAAGGTCTCCAATCTGGAGGTCGGAGGCCTGTGTTAAGGCCATGATCAACAGAGATACAAAGCCCGCGAGCGTCCAGAGTTGCAGGGTGCCCTGCAGTCTGGCCAGGGAAAATATCAGCCCCAGGGGAATCCATATCATGAAGCCCTTAATAGCAGCATAGAGCTGAGGCGGCAGGCCTTTCAGGTAATTGCCTGTAGAGTGGGCGTGAAAATAGGCGCCGGGGTCATGGAGTGCTGCATCGTTATTTAGAGGTAGCAATATCAGACAGCTGATCAGCACTACTATAAATTTAGGGATGGCTGGCTGGTAGCGGGCAAAAGCGATAAAAGCGGCGTCCATGGCCCGGTTAGCGGATTTTTGAAGGGCCCACCAGGCCATTACACCAAGCAAAGCCCCCGACAGGCAGGCATATAGATGCGTCGCAGAGATCGCCCGGGAAGAAAATTTAATCTGAAAATAGAGGGCTGTAAGGCTTAGAACTCCCAGCGCCGTGATGACCGCACAGGAAATGAGCAGCGGATGGAAGTACCTTCCGGTTCTGGCCTGTATGGCACCGAAGCAAAAAAATGCTGGAAGGATGCAGAGTAAAACGTTGCTGAATACCCCTCTGTACTGAGTTTCAGCCTCATTCTCATAAAGTGCTCCGAGCATCTGGACGGCCGCTTCCCCCCAGCTGATTGCAACGCTGTATTCGGAGCCAGCCGTTTTCGGGGATAGCGCAGTATTAAGCGGAAGTATACTGAGCACCACCAGCCAGATCATCGATGTGACAACCAGGGAAAAGAGGACATGATAACCGCCGTCGGAAAGGCTGATTCCAGGCTTCGTGCCCTTTCGTTTACGAATGGCTGAAAGCAACCGCGGATTGTTATCGGTAATAGAGGGGGGAGGGCCGGCAGTCGCAGCGTAGCTGGCGGTAGTCGGGGCCTGGGCAGGAGGGGGAGCGTGAGTCTTCCGATGATCCTGGCTATGCGCCTGATTATCAATGGTAGTCCGGCTGTGATCAGTACGCTGGGCGGTCCGGACCTGGGAGGGTGGGTTGTCGCCCATTTCACCAGTCTTTTTCGCTCCCGCTCTGGAAAGGCTGAACAGGGTGCCAAAATACCCCAGTAGTCCCCCCAGTGACTCCAGTAACAGATCTGTGTTGTCCGGGTATTTTCCCGGCAGAGCGACCTGCCCAAGTTCTATACCGAAAGCAACACCGACTATCACCATAAGCGCTGCTGCATTGGAGAGGTTTTTGAGTGCGGTCGTTTTTAATCCTTCAGCAATCAGTGCGAGGACAATACCCAGTGGAGCGAAAAAAAGGACCTTATGTAACAGTTCGGTGACTGCACGAAACTCGGTACCGTAGTAGTAGGTCTGGAACGGGACGTTATACAGTAACGGCAGTCGCTCTCGGAGGAAGGTGCTTTCGATGATAAAGTCGAAGGGGTACCAGAATATCAGGCAGAGGATTGCTATCCAGAATCCAAGCGCGGTTGATCCCAGCCAGAAGCGCTTGAAGGTCGGAGAAGAGGACAGGTAAACCCTGGCGGAGTAACCTTTACCAGACAGTCGGGAGCCAATGATGGCGCCAGTCATGGCGGTAAGGATGTCTGTCACATCCGTGACGCGTGAGTAGATAAACAGTTGCAGGAACTCCAGGGCGACCGCAGCACCCAGTGCCCAGTGCCAGGCCTGAGACTGGCTTTTCCTGCGTGATAGCACCCAGAGCAGGCTTACCGGTATCCAGATCAGAATATCTGTAATAAGGTTGTAAGTCTGATGGGCAATATCCTCTGAAAACCGACTGAAGGGAAGGAGAATCAGGCGCCCGTCACTCCATTTATGGTATAGCTCTACGGGGCTGATTGTGAGATCCAGGGGTAGCAGGTTATAGCCGAACAGGAGCACCAGATAGATCCACAGAGCATTCTCGGCCAGCGTTGCCCCTCCCTGAATCATCGGTAACCGGCGCAGACGCTCTGATATATCCTGTCCTTTCCACCACCAGAAAAGAATCCCTGTGATGGCTCCGATGGACTCGGCCTGGATATCATTCTGGGAGACTGTACGGGGTGGGAAGAAAAGCTGGGTGAACTCGATACCGAGGGTCAGGCAGAAGCACCCTGCGAAGACAAGTACTGATAAAAATACACGTCCGACTCCGCCGCTTCGGGAGGTCAGGAGGCCGGTCCATAAAAATGCCAGTGGAACGAACAGCAGAATATTGGCGACCCAGTCTGCCCGCGAGCCGATACCGAGGTTCAGAACTCTGATCTGCTGAAACTCCGCAATGGCCTGTTCGATCGGCTTTGGTCGAAAATCCAGAGGAACCAGGCTTCCGTAGATCACGAATAACAGATAAGCACCGGCCAGGATCCATAGGGCACGGTTTGAAGAACTGACTGGTACCGGGTGGCGACCGCGAATCCGGGAGTAAGGCTGGGGTTCCATAGAACGGTGATTCATCGTTTCCGTACTCGCATCGAATTACTGATTTTATCAAGCCGGGTTGTTGCAGATACTCCGGACAGAGCTCATACGAAATTTATCCGTCAGGTAAAGGACAGACCTGTCCGTACGCATCGCTCTACCCCAGTGCCGCGATTTCCAGATAGTCCGGCTTTGGCTGAGCGTGCAGATAAATATCATCCATCCGCCCCCACGAGAAATCGCTTAACAGGCGCTTCAGTCGGGATTCAGTTCGATGAAGATTCAGGTAATGACGAAAACGGGACTTAAAGGGGATGCCTTCGACTCGGGGTTGTTCCGGATCTATCTCCCAGGGATGAAAATAGAAGACAGACGGCTGATGGTCTTTGTGATTGACTCTGCTGATCCCCCAACGGGAGAGCGTATAGGGATAAAGACGAAAAAAACCACCTCCGCCGAAGGGAAGATTCCTGTTGCCGATTCTTACCGTAGTGATTGGAATTTCCAGCAGACCGTTGGAGCAGAGAAATGGAAAACGGGGGGCGTTAGGAATGCCGTACAGATCGTGTTGCACCGGGTAGATGCTGGAACTGTATTGATAGCCCGCTTCCACTAACTCATCCAGAGCCCATAGATTGTTCTGGCCAATAGAGTAACTGGGAGCGCGGTAGCCCTTTATGGCCTGGCCACTGATATCTTCCAGGATGGATTTAGCTCTCCGGATATCCTGTCGGAATTCTGCTTTGGTCTGGGTCGTTGCCCGTTGATGGCCGTAGCCGTGGCTTGCAAGCTCATGGCCGGCATCAACAATTTCGGATATCAGCAGGGGGTACCTTTCAGCGACCCAGCCGAGGACAAAAAACGTACTTTTTATCTGATAGATGTCGAATAGTTCGAGTATACGAGAACAATTACTTTCGATGCGACACTCCAGTAAATCCCAGTTTACGCGGTCGATGCTGTTTTCAAACGCCGAGACTTGAAAATAGTCTTCAACGTCAACGGACATGGCATTAATGGTAGCAGTGTCACAGGGGAGTTGAGTTGAAAGCTCTATCATTGCAATATGCGGCCGTCGTGTTAATGGGCGTCAGAGTTCTGAGAATACTATAGAATTTCCAAAGAGCCCACGGGCACGTCCCTCCTCAGGGTCCGCCAATTCCCAAAGGCTACCAATAAACGCCTTTTTTATCTGCCTTTCGGTGCTCTTATCATGTTTTCAATTTGTATACTTATACACTGTACAACTGATCTGACCTAAGTGTTTACTAGGGTGAATAGTATCGCTGATCTGCTCCTTGATTGGTGGTGCACCTAAAGTCTGACGGAGTATGCTTCAAGGAAGAGGGAAGAGGGAAGAGGGAAGAGGGAAGAGGGAAGAGGGAAGAGGGAAGAGGGAAGAGGGAAGAGGGAACAGGGAACAGGGAACAGGGAACAGGGAACAGGGAACAGGGAACAGGGAACAGGGAACAGGGAACAGGGAACAGGGAACAGGGAACAGGGAACAGGGAACAGGGAACAGGGAACAGGGAACAGGGAACAGGGAACAGGGAACAGGGAACAGGGAACAGGGAACAGGGAACAGGGAACAGGGAACAGGGAACAGGGAACAGGTTTGGAGTAGGGGCTTCATTGTTCACATAATCAGCTTGTCTTTGTCGGGCTATGATAGGTTTTTTCGAGCTATGGCACTAATGCAAAGCTAACGGATGTAGCCGACCGCTGGTTTGTAAGGTTCATGTTTCAACTTGACAGGAGGCTTTTTGGCTATAGTCTCATAGCAATGATCTCATTGGTATCAGCTTGGTGCTAAATACCGTTCAATATGATGAGGGGGTCATGATTTCAAACAGTGTTAATTATGAGCTTTGTACTAAAGTTAGTGGGTGAATAAGCTGGTTGTTATTGGCTTTGTGTTCTTTATGCGTTAGCTCTTCAATTTTCCAGTTGGAAGAGTATGTTTGGCAAATCTTGATCTCAATGGTGCTGGATATAGAAGGGAATTAGTTATGATCGCTTTAATTCGAATTATATCGCCCGATGTGTTTCGATTTTCTTTAATCAGAAAAAGTGTCGGTTGTTTTTTTCTGATGTTTTGTTTTTTGACTGTTGCTTCATGTGTCGAAACAAAAGCAGATCTGGAATCGGCTCTAAAGGAAGCTGAAAAAAATAGTGATTCAGGGCAATATAAGAGCGCAATAATACAGCTTAAAAATGTTCTTCAGCAGGATCCAGAAAGTTCTGAAGCTCGCTTTCTACTGGGTCGATCTTATACCGCCATTGGGGACTTTCCCAGCGCCGAGAAAGAGCTTAGAAAGGCATATGAGCTCGATATTGATAACCCAAAGTATGGAGTCGCATATGCTAAGTTTCTTTTGCAAACTAATAGGTTGAACGAATCCAGGGAAAAGTTAGACAGAGCTAAGGCTGCACTGTTAGCCGTTTCATCTTGGCCGAAAGCTCTATCAACAGAAGCTTATGCTATTGAAATTCAGATCCATCTTCTCCGCAACCAGTTAGCTGAAGCAAAAGAAAAGCTTGCTAGTATGGCCGAAGTGGATCGAAATGATCCGGAAGTTCTGATTACTCAGGCAATGCTTCATATCCGAATTCAAGAGAATGAGGTTGCGGAACAGTTTCTAAGTGAGCTCCTTTCGAGAGACCCTGGAAATGTAAGAGCTCTTGTAATGAAAGGAAACATAGAGCGTTACCGCCATGATTATGAGAAAGCAGAAGGATATCTAAAAAAAGCTGTTGAGACTCAAAGTCAAAATGGTGCTTTAAGGCTGGTTTATGCACGAGTACTTATACCCTTAAAGAGATACGAAGAGGCGGCCAGACAGGTTAATCCTGTCTTAAAAGCTTCTGATAACCATCCGGTAGCAAATTATCTTATGGCTGATATATCTCTTCAGAATAAGAAATATGAAGATGCTTTAAGTTATGCAGAAAAAGTTTTTATTGGAGAGCGTAATCATGTGCCTAGTAATTATATCGCTGGGGCTGCGGCCTACGAATTGGGTATGTATGAACGTGCGTACCAGCATATTTCCATAGTAACTAACAGAGTGCCTGACAGTGTTGTTTCTCTAAAGCTTAAAGCGGCAATAGAGTTTAAACTCAATAGAACACAAGATGCTGTTCAGACTCTGGCACGAATCGATAAAGAGGCTTTCCAGACCGAAGATAGCATTTTGCTGGTTGCAGCAGGAAGGGCTGCTTTTGACAACACTAATTTTGGAGTAAGTCAGCAATTGTTTCAGCAAGCGGCTCAATTAAACCCTGACGATGAATCTGTTGGCTTAAGGCAGGCCTCAAGTTTTTTGGCGTTGGGAGATGTTGAAGCAAGTATTGCGGAGATAACCAAAGAAATCGAACGATCGCCAGAATCTGAGTTTGCTAAAATAACCTTAATACTCAGCTACATCCGTGCCGGAAAGGTCGATCTTGCTCTTTCTATGGCCCTTGAATTGCAGAAGACACATCCACAAAGTGCACATGGTTTTACAATGGAGGGATTAGCACTGGCATTCCAAAAAGAATATGGCAAGGCAGAGGCCGCGTTCAAGCATGCGCTGTCAATAGTGCCTGGAGAGCCTAATGCTAGCGAAAACCTTGCCGTATTGTTGGTTCGGAAGCGTGAGTTTGACCAGGCGTACCAGCTATTCGAGTCTGTGTTGGAGAAGCACCCCAACAACTTGAAAGCCCAAATAGGCCTTTTCAAGCTTGAGCGTCGTAACGGGCAGCAAGAGGGAGCGCTTAATTGGTTAAAGCGAGCTGTAGATAGCCATCCGACTGTGCTTGATCCTAAGCTATTATTAGCAAAGTTTTACCTGCAGAACAATCAGCCTGTTGAAGCGCTTAGTGTTGCTGAAAAGGCGAAAGTAGATCATTCGAGCAATCCGGAGCTACTAGCATTGCTCGGACTGGCACATAAAAAAACGGGCCGGAACGATCTTGCCCTGGATGCTTTTCAGATGGTCATAAAGTTAGAGCCGAACAGCCGACTGGCTCATTACAACTTGGCCGAGATTTACGAAGAAACCGGGCAGTTTAAAAAGGCGAGAAAATCAGTTGATCAGGCGCTGGCTCTAAAAGCTGACGACCCGCTAAGTCTGCTACTACTCGGTAAAATTAATCTAAAGAGTGGATCCATTGATGATGCAGCAGAGACTTTGCAGCATCTGAAAAGACTTGTTGGCAACGATGTGTATGCCGCAGAGCTGGAGGCTCAGATAGCTTTGAGTTCCGGACGCGTTAAAGAGGCAGTTATGTTGTATCAGTCGGTGCTCGAAAAGCGAAAATCAAGCACTGTAGTGCTGCAGTTGGCATCAGCCCGCTGGAACAGCGGCGACAAGGAAAAGGCCATCTCTACACTGACTCGTTGGCTTGAGGAGTATCCTGAAGACGTAGCAGTCCTCAATATATTGGCCAATTTTTATTTGATAAGTAATCGCAGACAAGAAGCCCGCCAAGCTTTCTCTAATATTGTTGAGCAGACTCCTGATAATGTTTGGGCTTTGAATACACTAGCCTGGTTCCTTCGAGAGGACGGTGAGGTTGAGCAGGCTGTTGTTTATGCTCGTAAAGCACGAGAACTTGCCCCAAATAATGCCCAGGTGATGGATACTTTGGGAATGATCTTGCTGGACAAAGGTGAGACTGATTCCGCCCTTAAGTTAATTGCTGATGCAGCAAAACGGTTACCGGACGATCCTGAATTGCAGTATCACCTGGCGATAGCAAAGGCAAAACAAGGAAATATTGTTGATGCTAAGAAGATTTTGTCCCTGATATTACGGAACTCTGAACGTCAGATTCCTCTCATCGTACTTGAGGATGTAAAGCGTTTATTGAGCGAGCTTGAAACTACTGGGTCGTAAGAAAAATGGATATCTTCTCTCCTGTGGGCTAGTTCTCATGCCCGGTTGATGGCAGTGAGCGGCCAATTAGTCAAGCCAAATGGATTGAAGCGATTATTGGGATTATCCTTATAATAGTGGTTGAGTAATATAGGTATGCGTAAGATCACCGTGGCACAGATAGCAACCTTCTTTGGTATGTTTTCGCTGATTTTGATTTTGGCTGTGTCGAGCACATGGATGTTGCTGGGGGGGGCGGGTTTAGGGGACTTTCGTGGAATAACCATGGTCGTTGCTACACTTCTCCTTACGTATTTATACGCCTTTGTTATCTACCGCCTATTCCTTGTTATTATGCCTCTAAAAGAAGGTGAAATACTGGAGGGGTCACGAGGAGAGTTTTCAGCGCAGGTCAATATTCTTTTCTATTTGCTGCTATTTAACTCCCTGATCAGGACTCATTTTTTGCCGGTACCTGTAATGCGGCTGGTTTATCAGGCGCTCGGTACTCATTTTGGCCCAAATAGTTTCAGTGCTGGGGCTATACTGGATCCACCTCTTACTTGGATCGGGGCTAACTGTATTATCGGTCATGATGCCGTATTATTCTCTCATGCAATAGAAGGTAGCCGATTTTCATTGTCGGGGATCCGGCTGGGAAATAATGTCACCATTGGTGCTACAGCTGTCATTATGTCTGGTGTTAAGGTTGGTGATAACGCAATTGTATCTGCGGGAGCGGTGGTGACTGAAGGGACTTGCATAGGAGCTGGGGAGATCTGGGGAGGTATTCCCGCGAAATTTCTGAAGCACCGAGATTAATAGACCGCCAGTGGTATTGCCAACATTGACAGCGGATCATTAGTGTAGGGAAGCGGCATAAAAAGATATGAATAACAACTGCTTGTCAGGAGGGGGTGTCTCTTGAACCTCCCTCCCTATCAGTGCGCCTTGGTGAGAGCCTGGAACTTTTTTTCTTCCAGGTTACCGGGGGATGGTTCGTCGTTGGATTTGACGTCGAAATCCCTTATGGAATCAGCATGTTTAAAGGCTGGGAATGTGAGCTTTGAGAATACCGACTTCGAGGAAGGCTTGGATAAATTCTTAAGGTCCGTTGCTAGTAGCGGCAATCTTCATTCATTTGGTCGTTTTTTTGTCAAACAGTTTGTTTCTGGCTTGTTGGTTAATAGACTCAGGCTTGAGGGTCTGTGGAGAAAACATCCAGAGATACTCGAAAAACCTGTAACTAGCCCGATAATTATATTGGGCTTGCCTCGTAGCGGTACGTCCTTTCTATTTAATCTTCTGGCTCAGGATCCAGCTCATCGCGTTCTGACGAATTGGGAGGTAACTGTCTCTCAGGTTCCGCCGGAAGGGCGTTATAATTTTCAAACAGATCCCCGGCGCACTCAGGCAAAGAGGTTGTTTCGTTTCCAGAAATATCTTGCCCCGCAGATGCAGGCTATGCATGAATTTTACCTTGACGGTCCAGAGGAGTGTACGCCACTGCTAATGCAGGATTTTAATACTCTCGCATTGGCACTGATGTTTAATGTCCCGGAGTATTACGATTGGGTAGCAAGTGCCTCTCAATCAGAGACTTACGCTCAGCATTATCGTATACTTCAGACTTTACAATGGAAGTATCCCGGAAAGAGATGGCTATTGAAATCTCCTAGTCATGTCTCGATACAGGATATTTTAGCGGTATACGATGATGCTTGTATAATTCAGATGCATCGAGACCCAACCAGGTCCGTGGCGTCGGCTGCAAGTCTGTCTGGTGCATTTCGGGGAATTCATTCAAGTTTTGTAAATGCTGAGGAGTTAGGTGATCAAACTCTGAATGTGTTGGGCAACGAGTTGGAACGCTATCTTGTACAGAGGGAGCGATGCGATTCGGAACGATTCATAGACTTTCAGTATAGTGATCTAATAACGGACCCCGTTAATATTCTCGCTTTGGCATATCGGCATTTTCAGATACCCTTCTCTGATGATGCAGAAGCATGCATGAGGGCTTTCCTCGTAAGAGATCGAGAAAAGGCGCGTGTGCATAGGTATCGCCCTGAAGATTTTGGACTGACTGCTGATTTAATTCGATCTCGGTTTGGAGATTATATTAAGCAGTTTGATATCCCTTTTGAATCTTAACGCAGCTTTCTTGAATTAATTTGCTCTTCTCGAGGAGGCTTATTAGCGTGTTTCGACTTTCGAACTGTCCTGTTTCTGCTCGAAAATAGGAGCTTAATTATGATCAGGGCGGCAGCGATAGTTTCAACTCTGTCAATTGCAGGCTTGCTTATCACATACTGGGGCTTCGGGTATGTTCCAGGTTTATCGATTGTGGTGCTGGTTGCTGTAATCGCTACCCTTGTTTTGTTGATATGTGGTTATCAAAGAACCTATCGACAAAACTATCAGATATGGCAGGGAGGCATGCAATGGGGGCGGTGGCATTTTTTTCTGCATCTGGTGCCCGCTGGGTATTTGGGGTTATCATTTTACACTGAACCAGCGTTCACGGTTGATGCTCTTTTTTTAGTACCGTTCATGTTTTTTTTCTGGAGTGGGCGAAAAACATGGGACGGGTTTTATCAGAAATTTGGTTCCAGAATGTACCGGGTGTTTTATCTGGGAAATACTGCACTATTGGCCTGGTGTCCGATACTTCTGGCTCTGGCAATTATCAGTGAGGACCGCTTTGGTGCCTGGTATAATGAGGCATTGGTGGGCTATTTTATTATTCATTTTTTGCTGTGTGGAGTTACCATGATAAAAGTAGAGCGTGATTTTTCCTCTTCTGAGTAGTCAGTTAATGGGCTATTAACGTTAGCTTTGGTTCTTTTCTGGCGCTGGGTAAACATTATCTTCTCTCTGGCTGACCCATCTTCGATATTTCAATCGCTTGCTGCGGGAAATTACCACCTCTGACCTGCCCCCGGATTTAACAGCACCTGCCTTCTAGTCGAGTCCTTTTCATTGGTCGTTTAATTTTTTCCTGTTAAGTCCTTTCGGTTGCTGTCGGGTCTCGGCAGCAAACTCTGCTGGTGTTGCGTAATCCAGTGATGAATGGGGCTGTTGTGACCTGCTCCCCGATTTTCTGTCCAACCCGAATCTAGTAGAGTCCGCTTTAGCAGAGGAAAGCGGATATGAAAAAGCGGTTCACTGACGAACAGATCATCAACATCTTGAAGGAAGGCGATGCCGGGATTCCGGTGAAGGAGATTTGCCGCAAGTACGGTATCTCTGATGCGACCTTCTACACCTGGCGTAAGAAGTTCGGCGGTATGCAAGCCGACGATGTGCGTCGACTCAAACAGGTCGAGTCCGAGAACGCCAAGCTCAAGAAGCTGCTGGCAGAGGCAATGCTCGACAACGATGCCCTTAAGGCCGCTCTGACACGAAAGTACTGACACCCCAGGATAAGCGTGAGGCAGTCGTGACCATGCAGGAGGCAACCGCCATTTCTGAACGTCGCGCCTGTCGCCTGGCAGGTATTGCACGCTCTGTGTATCGATATGAAGCTGTCATAAAACCCTCGGATGATGAGATTCAGAGCCTGCTGTCTGAGCTCGCCTCGGAGAGGCGGCGGTTTGGCTATCGGCGTCTACACGCATTGCTTCGTAGAGAAGGCATTGAGATCAACCATAAGCGGGTGTATCGGCTCTACAGTGATGCAGGGCTGGCCGTTCGTAAGCGTAGGAAGCGCAAAGGTGTTGCGGTTGAGCGTGAGCCTCTGGTGCTTCCTGAAGCCCCCAACCAGGTCTGGTCGATGGATTTCGTAATGGATGCGCTGGCTTCAGGCCGACGCATAAAGATACTGACCCTGGTAGATGACTTCAGCAAGGAGGCGTTGGATCTTGAAGTCGCACACAGCATCAGCGGGGATTACGTCACCCGCGTATTGGATCGGGTTGCGCAGTTCCGAGGCTATCCGAGAGCGATACGGACGGACCAGGGCCCTGAGTTCACCGGCAAAGCACTTGATCAGTGTGTAAACCTCCCGTCTTTAGTGCCACTGGTTTTTAGAGTTTTCCAGCCCTTTTTCATGGATCACCAAGTACTCCCGGGGAGTCAGGTCGCCAAGTGATTCATGAGGTCGCTCTTCGTTGTATTCCCGCAGCCAGTTATCGGTAATTTCTCGCACTTCTGACAACCGAGAGAAGAGGTAAAAGTTCAAAACCTCGTTTCGGTACGTCCGGTTGAAGCGCTCGATATAGGAGTTCTGGGTAGGCTTTCCCGGCTTGATAAACTCCAATTCTACGCCATGCTCCTCTGCCCATCCCGCTAGTGCTGCAGAGACAAACTCCGGCCCATTGTCCATACGGACCTTTGTCGGATACCCGCGCCAGGCAGCAGCTCGATCCAGTGTCCTTATCACCCGCAGAGCCGGCAAATTCAGATCTATTTCGATAGCCAGCGCTTCTCGATTGAAGTCATCAACCACATTGAATGTTCTGAAGCGCCGTCCACAACGTAAGCTGTCGGCCATGAAATCAATCGACCAGCAGTGGTTCGCCAGTTCTGGAACACATAGCGGTTGTGGGTTCCTGTTGGGTAGGCGCCTTTTTCCTTTTCTCCTCAGGTTGAGCCTGAGCAAGCAGTACACCCGGTAAACTCGTTTGTGATTCCAGTCGCTCCCCTGGCGTCTCAGGATGAGAAATAACTTCCTGAACCCATACCGAGGATATCTGTCCGACAGTGCCAGCAGCGCGTCGATCACGGGATCATCTCGCGAAACATCGGGCTGATAGTGATAAACCGACCGGCTAAAGCACAGGGCCTTGCAAGCGGCCCTGATGCTCAGTCCATGGGTACTCCGGAGGTAATCAACGAGCCCACGCTTAGCTGCTGGCTTCAGATCTTTTTTTCGATGACGTCTTTGAGCGCCCGGTTCTCCAGACTCAGATCTGCAAACATCTGCTTGAGCTTTCGGTTTTCCTCTTCCAGGGCCTTCAGCCGTTTAATATCGGATGCTTCCATGCCACCGTATTTGACTTTCCAGTTGTAGTAGGTGGCGTCAGAAATGCCGTGCTCCCGGCAGACATCTTTGACCATCCGGCCGCCTTCGACTGACTTCAGGATCTGTACAATCTGAGCTTCCGTGAACCGTGTTTTGCGCATCGTCCGTTCTCCTTTCGCATTGCTGCATTATGCCGGAGAACTCTAACTAACAGTGGTCCGATTTTAAGGGAGGGTTGCAAGTGGGCGTATCAGCATGGCGTCGAGTTGAAGCTGATTCAGGCAGGAAAACCGACGCAGAACGCCTACATTGAAAGCTTTAACGGTAAATTCAGGGATGAATGCCTAAACGAGCACTGGTTCACGAGCCTGCCTCATGCTCGGAACCTCATCGCCACCTGGCGCAAGGACTACAACGAGCAACGGCCCCATTCATCACTGGATTACGCCACACCAGCAGAGTTTGCTGCCGAGACACGACAGCAGCCGAAAGGGCTCAACAAGAAGAAATTAAACGACAAATGAAAAGGACTCGACTAGAAGGCAGGTGGTGTTAAATCCGGGGGCAGGTCACAGGGGCGGTACTTGCCCTAGATAGCTGTGCCGGCGACGACGGTTGTAAAACACCTCAATGTACTCGAACAGCTCTGTTCGCGCGTCTTCTCGGCTGCGATAGATCCGGCGCTTTACCTTCTCTTTTTTCAGTGAGCTAAAGAAGGACTCGGCCACGGCATTGTCGTAGCAGTTCCCGCGTCGGCTCATGCTGGCCGTCAGATTGTGCTCCTTAAGGAACCGGCACCACTCATCGCTGCTGAACTGGGCTCCCTGATCGGAGTGGATGATCACCTGGCGATGAGGCTTGCGGCGCCAGACCGCCATCATCAGCGCATCGATCACCACCTCTTTGGCCAGTGTTGGTTTCATCGACCAGCCCAGCACACGTCGTGAGAACAGGTCGATGACCACGGCCAGGTAAAGCCACCCTTCATACGTGCGGATGTAGGTGATATCGGTTACCCAGACTTGATCCGGGGCTGCCACATCGAACTGTTGCTGCAGCTGGTTCGGTGCCGCTACCGGTGCCTTGTGGCTCATTCGACGCGGTCGCTTATAGCCTCTCAGCGCACGGATACCATGGTGCTTCATCAGCCGAGCCACTCGGTTTTCACCGCAGCGCTCACCTGCTTCCCTCAAGTCCTTGTGGATGCGTGGACTACCATAGATACCACCACTCTCCAGGTACGACTCGCGAATCAGTCCCAGCAGTCGATTATCTTCTTTGGCTTTCTCTGACAGCGGCGTTTTTAGCCAGGCGTAAAAGCCGCTGCGATGCACCCCCATTATTCGGCACAGTAGCGATGTCTGATGCACGGACCGGTGGTCCTTGATAAAGGCGTACCTTACCCGGACTGTCTGGCAAAGTACGCGGTTGTAGGTTCAACCGGTCAAAGCAACACTCTTTTCAAATACCTGTTGAGGTGTTTTGAAGGCCAATGTCTTTCTCGGCCGCTCGTTTAGCTGCTTTGCTACCTCATTTAACTTCTCTTGGGAGTGTTGGCCCAAGCAAGTCTTTTTGGGAAAGTACTGTCGGATAAGGCCATTGGTGTTTTCATTCGTCCCACGCTGCCACGGGCTCTGCGGGTCACAGAAATACACGGGGGTGCCTGTGCTAGCTGTAAACTCAGCATGTCTGGCAAGTTCCATTCCTCGGTCCCAGGTCAGGGACTTACGAAGGTCAGGCGGTAACGCCCTAAACGTTGCTGTTAACGCTTCGTTCACGGAGACAGAATCTTTTCCCTTCAGCTTAAGGATTATCGTGTAGCGGGACTTCCTATCAACCAGGGTCGCGATATGGGTGTTTTTGGACCCAGATACCAAGTCCCCTTCCCAGTGGCCGGTAGACCGCCTATTTTCTATGCTCCTGGTTCGCTCGTGGATTGACGTACCATTTACAATGTTGATGGTACCTCGCTCGCCTTTGCGACTGTGCCGCTTGCTATGACGAAGGCTGTGAGAACGCCGTAGGTGCTTTGCCATCAGGTGGCTCAAGGCCTGCCTGCTCCTGAAGTACAGTGTCTTATAAATTGTCTCGGCAGATATCTGCATTGATTTCCGCCGTGGCATCGTCTTCTTTAGCCACCCAGATATTTGCTCTGGAGACCACTTCAGCTCTAGCTTCTCAATGACGAGATGTCTCAGATCGGCATTCTGCTCAAGCAAACAAGCCTTCGGGCGCTTTACCATCCGACTGGCTCGGTTATTGGCATCCACTGCCTTGTAATATCGACGGCCCCGGTTGCGCTGGATTTCTCTAGATATAGTGGAAGGTGAGCGATTGAGCGAACGCGCGATTGCTCGAATACTCTTCTTTGCAGAGAGCCCAGCCCGTATCTCTTCTCGCTCCTCTAATGTTAAGTGAGATGCTGGCCGTTTACGTTTTCTAGGTTTGATCCCGCCGGTATCTCGCAAGATAGTGAAGATTGTCCCTGGCTTCGATTCCAAGATACTGGCTATCTCACTAAAGCCAATTCCGTTCTTCCAAGAATCAAAAACCAACTCTTTTTCCTGTGCAGTGAACATGCGCTTCATTCAACGATCCTATGCAATCCTCTGTTTTAGCATGGATGTTGCGCTGATCAATTGAATCTACAGTGGCCTTTTTTAGAATGTCGCGCTCTTCTTCAGCCCTTTCAAGCGCTTCACGCAACTTGGCATTCTCAGCTTCAAGCTGGCTGAGCCGGCCTTGATCAGGCGAAGGATCGGTGAGTTGCGTATGGTCCTTCACCCACTTGTACAGGCTGTGAGAGGACACACCGAGTCGGCGGGATACTTCCTGGACGGAGTAGCCCCGTTCGATAATCTGTTTAACGGCTTCTGCCTTGAACTCGGCGGTGTAACGGCGGTTGGACATGGAGACCTCCTGAGCCTCAATTGTAACGTCAGGAGTGTCTAGTCAGTTAGGGGAAGTCCAGATGACTTCAGCAAGGAGGCGTTGGATCTTGAAGTCGCACACAGCATCAGCGGGGATTACGTCACCCGCGTATTGGATCGGGTTGCGCAGTTCCGAGGCTATCCGAGAGCGATACGGACGGACCAAGGCCCTGAGTTCACCGGCAAAGCACTTGATCAGTGGGCGTATCAGCATGGCGTCGAGTTGAAGCTGATTCAGGCAGGAAAACCGACGCAGAACGCCTACATTGAAAGCTTTAACGGTAAATTCAGGGATGAATGCCTAAACGAGCACTGGTTCACGAGCCTGCCTCATGCTCGGAGCCTCATCGCCACCTGGCGCAAGGACTACAACGAGCAACGGCCCCATTCATCACTGGATTACGCCACACCAGCAGAGTTTGCTGCCGAGACACTACAGCAGCCGAAAGGGCTCAACAAGAAGAAATTAAACGATCAATGAAAAGGACTCGGCTAGAAGGCAGGTGGTGTTAAATCCGGGGGCAGGTCATTACTTCTGCGACCCTCAATGTCCCTGGCAGCGCGGTACCAATGAAAATACCAACAGTCTGATTCGGCAATACTTCCCAAAAAAGACAGACTTGTCACCACATACACAAGAACGCCTGAACGAGGTTGCAACTGAACTAAACGAGCGCCCGAGAAAGACATTGAAATTCCAGACACCATCTCACATGATTGGAAAGAGTGTTGCGATGATTGCTTGAATCTACAGGGGGCTGTTTCAAGCGATCGAGTTTTGAACGTAAAAAAAACGCGGCTAACGCCGCGTTTTTTTGCTGGGAATCAGGCTTAAGCTTTAGATTTCTGCTTACGCCGTGCTGCAAAGCCAAACATTGCAAGTCCTGCCCCAAAAAGGGCCAGGCTGCTGGGTTCAGGAACCCCTGTGGTTGTTGCTGTTACAGTCTTGGTTTCACTGAGAAGCAGCGAGTAGGTGCCTGCCACAGCGAAGTCCATCTCGATTACATAGGCTTGTAGCCCGGTGCCGGTACTGAAGGTATCTCTGTCGATGTTACCTACACTCACAGAATCATTGAGATTTTCTGCGACAGTTTGAGTGGAGCAGGTGATATCTGTACCACTCATGCTGATGTTCCCTGGTTCTGCCGCACAGGCTGCATCCGCAGCAACGACATTGGTCGGCGTCCAGGTAAGGGCGTCTCCTGTATCGTTGCTCAATTTAATCGAGGCTGTAGTAGAGGCGGAAGCCGATGCTCCATTCGCGCTATCGATTTCTGCGATCAGTTCCGGGTCAGCATCGAACTCAACCAGGACAGTGCCTGGGCCCATCACGCTGAATACAAAGAGAAAGTCAGTGGTGGAATCGATGTTGGAAGTTGCACTACCGTTGGTGGCAGTTTGCAATTCTGTTTCAGCGAGGTTTGATACATGGGTAGGCATCATATTGACTACCTGCGCATCAATGATAGCTCCGTCCGCACGGGAATACTCATCAGTACCGCTAATGTCGCTGAGAGTAAAATTCTCAGTACCATGGGGAGCGCCAGCATTATTTACTTCCGCAGGACCTGAGTAAAGAACATTGCCAGGTCCGGCATTACAGTTATTAGCGGCCACAGTTCCCTGGCAGTTGCCAAACGTGAAAGCCCCCCCACCAGGGGTTAAGGTTGCGGTATTGGTGATATTGAAGTTGAAGTCGCTAATAGGCGACGGGAACATGGGTGGGGCCTGGACTCCCGAAATGGTAATGCTGAAGTTATCGATATTAAGCGAGGCGCCGGCATAGGTGCTTGCCTGTGCTTGACCTGCAACCCCGAGCCCGATCAGCGATGAGATGCTGGCTGCAAGCGCTAATTTCTTAAGGTTCATGACTGTGTTCCTCATTAAGTCTTTGTTGCAGCGATCCGTTCAGGTGCTTCTGAAGGTTGCCGCCCCTTAACATGCTTTGTTAGGTGTTCGACTACCAGCAGCGCCAAATCATATGTGGTGCTGGACGGTTTTAGTAAAGCATAATTCCTGCCATCTTTATAAATGTTGTTTAATTACAATCGAATAGTTAGTTTTCTCTGAAGGGGGGGGCGGTTTATTGATACAGGGTGTAAAGTTTGCTGACAGGACAGGACAGGACAGGATCATTCAGTAGTTTATTACTGGCTTCAGGGGGAGGGGTTGGCTTTTTCCGGATGTGTCAGGAAATGTCTGTCGACCAGAGAAGAAAAGCGTTTGTGGCTGGCATATTTCTTTATCTCATTCATAAATAAGCGGGCGCGGTTACGTGAGCTTTTACTGTCCATCACATCTCTCGCCACCTGCTGAAGGGCGCCGTTATTGATATCTCTGGCTCGCAACATTAGACCGACACCGGCTAGTTGCATGTAGCTCATGTTCAGAAACTGGTCCAGGTTGCTGGGAATGCCGATAACCGGGACACCCAGCGCAAGAGCCTGCATTGTGGTAGGGCTTCCTCCGTTGCAAACTACCAGCGTGGCGCATTGTGCGATGACATCTCCCGGTAAATAGTCAGCTATAAATACGTTCGTTGGTAGGTCCTTTAATTTGTTGCGACCGGCAGTTGCAATAACAATGATGGCTGGCAATTTTTCCAGAGAGGACAGAATTGTCGGTAGGAGTTCACTTTGGCCTGAGCTTCCCAGTGTTACATAGATAATGGGTTTGTCTTTCGGTATTTCTGGCCACCAGGAAGGCAACTCAACGGCAGGAGACCAGGTAAAAGGGCCAATATAATGGTGTGTTGAAGGGCGATCGTACGTTGGAATAGCTTCAGGTATATCCGCATAGAGTACTGTATCCGCATCCGTATAGGTGCGTCGTAAGTCCAGTCCGAGGGAAGAAAGTCCGTATTCTTTTCGCAGCCGGTTAAGGGGGATGGAGTGCAGTGCGAATGCAAGGGGGCGCGCCAGGCGAAACATCGTGTTTGCAACTCCAGGTCCCAGAATTCGGGTTATCGGAAGTTCCGGCACTATGTAGTTTGGCCTGGCGTAAGGGCTCCAATAGGCGTTGGTTATGGTCATGTAATGGATGTTTGATATACGAGCACTGATGGATAAAGAGAGCCGAAAATCACCCACGATAAGATCAGGTGATACCTGATCAATAACCCGCAAATCTTCTTCCACATAATCTCGGAGCTGTTCTTGCCTATAGAGCGGTCTGCCCTTGGCAAGGGCTTCCAGGAATTCTTCGCTGGAAATTGACTTTATCGAAATCCAGGGTCGGCTCAGTGGGTCAAACAGGTTCTGATAAGTTGGATTGCAAGCGAAGTAAACATCATAACCGGCCTTCTCCAGAGCCTGAGCAAGAACCATCGGTCTGGCGACGTGGGCTAGAGTGGCGGCTTCGGCGAAAAACAAAATGCGCCGACGATTGTAGGGGAAGATGTTGCTTGTGCTCACCTCAGGAATCTCCAGGTTGCGATGAGGATACTGGTTCCTGTGCAGTGAAGTCGTTTGACTTTCCGGAAATCAGCAGTGCACCCAGGTCATGCCGTAGCGATCGCGAAGAAGGAAGCTGACTTTCGCCGATTCGGCCAATAAAGACCGCTTGCTCGGTATCCTTCTGTAACATCGTGCTGAATTTTTCAGCGCAGCGTCGAGCAGATTGCTCCACCTCGGAAGTTTGGGTGAAAGTTATTCCGTTGCGCAGATAGCGGGCAAAAATCAGAGGTGTCATTTCCGGCTGCAATCCAAGTCCTAAATGGGTAGCTGTCAACCAGAAGCGTTGCATAACTCGTCCCGCAGTCAGAAAATCCTCAAGGGTTTTCGGCGATTGCGGGGCTATAATCGCAAAATGGGCCGCGCAACACAGGCCGGGAATCAGATCGAGTTGTATTCGTGGTGCCAGAGTCCCGGCCAGATAGCGATTCATAAACAGAACTCTTTGCCAGCTTTTCATCACCCATCGCATCAGTTTTCCGGTTATCGGATCTATACCAACAGCTTGTTCAGGAATGCGGTCATCACTGAACTGTTTACCCCAGTCAATGATGTGGCTATGAACAGAGTAAGCTTCCGGCATTGTCAGTCGAACTCTTGCGTTCGCAAACATCAGTCGAGCTGCCTGCCAGCGTTCTGATGGGGTCTGGAACCAGCTAATTCGATAGCCTTCCGGGAGGCTCTTTTCCAGTAGAGTCTGTTCGTTTGGAGTAAGTGGTCGGGTGCGCATAGGGCGTCGCTGTACGCTACGCACCTTGAGATAGGGAGCGAGGGGGTTGCATGAGAGTTCTGGGTTAGCCTGTAGCTGGACCTCAAAAGTGGGTGAGGTTTCAGGCTGGTTCGGGCGTTGAGTGATGCTAACTTCGTAACCAATACTGGAGGCCGCAATCTCGATTGATTCAAGCAGCGCACCAAGGGCCATCTGACTGGGGCGGCCATCAAGATCATAAACTACAGTATCACGAGTATCTGATCCATGAACGACAAACTGAAGATCGTTTTTTAGCTCGAATTTCCAGCATTGGGTGTTATCGCCGCTGGGGGCCCAGCGTGCCAGATCCAGTATTTTTTCTGCCGGGGTTACCGGTTTATAAGGTTCAGCTCCTACAGGGATGGGGGCCGGTTGCTGTAGTAATTGTTTTTTACCAATTGCAATTGCCAGCTTTTGCAGTGGGTGGGCGTTTCCGCCTGGACGCCAGGTTTTAGCCATACGGTTGCGATAGGCGTCAAATTGTAAACCACGAGGAGCTGCAACCACTTTGCCCCGTTTTAGTAGTATTTTTAATACCTGGCTTGCCGCCACGCCCGCACAGAGCTCACAGCCCATTGCTGTCGAAGGCCCTTTCCTGGCATAGACATCGATACGACTCGGATCGACGAGATAGCTTTGCTGTAACCGTGCTGGTGAGAGGCCGACAAAGAATCGCAAATATTGCTCTTCCTCGTTTGCTCCTTCGAGCCGAAAATACTCTTCGAAAGACATACCATCAGGGAGGAAATTGAGTAGTGCGGTGCTCATGCCTAAGGGAGCGGCTGTTGTGGCGGGAATGCCAAGTCGCTTGCAAGCAGCGAAGGTCGCTTTGCGAGCTTCAAGAGCAAAAAAATCAAGGCCATCAACGTAGACATCCACGTCTTCCAGAAACAGGTCTATGTTATCGTCGAATATGCCTTCCGGAAAAGTTCGGATATCCAGTTCCGGATTGATATCCAACGCGCGTTCAATCAGGGTATCTAGCTTTGGCTTATCAACCGATGTTAGCGTGGCTCCAACCTGGCGATTAAAGTTTTCTACCCCAAAGCGATCAAAGTCGGACAGGTTGAATGCGCCAATACCCAGTCGTGTCAGAGTCAACAGGTGGCTTCCTCCGACGCCCCCGAGTCCAGCAATGGCCACACGCCGGGTCCTGAGGTACTGTTGCTCTGCTTCGGTGACCCAGCCAATGTTCCTTGAAAACGCTTTGTTGTAGTCGAATTCTATTGTCATGATAGGGAGAGGGCCTTAGAGAGTCGGTTGTTGGAAGACTGGAGTGTACCTAAATTCGCTGATCAGCCAAATTCTCGATTACCATAAGTGAGCTGACTTTTCATATTAATATAAGCTATACAAGTATATAGCTCTTCAATTTCCTATGGGCCTTACAGTAGTATCTACGAAGCTTTCTCTGGTGTAGTTAGGATTTACGTCTCACTCTTGAACGTCCCTGAATCTTATCCTAGGGGATGCTAGCAGATCTGGCCAAATCTGCTACGAGGTATCCACTCGATTAAACATTTTCAAGATTTGGATATTGTTATGCAATTACGTTCGTTAGTTAGTCCCGTGATAGCCCTGCTGGTCATCGGAGTATCGATTGCTGCTTTCATCTACTTGAAATCTACCAAACCCTTTGTCGCCATAGCCGAAGAGGAGGAGAAAGTCTGGCCTGTCACCGTCAAAGAGACAATGTACGGTACGCATCAACCCCAGCTAACGCTACTTGGGCACGTTGAATCCCCGAGTAGCAGTCAGATGACAGCGGCTATCGATGCCGACGTGGTAAGAAACCTGGTCCAGGAAGGTTGGAAGGTAAAAGAGGGGCAGTTGATGGTTGAGCTTGATTCTGCAGAAGCGTTGATGAATCAGGCGCTCCAGGAAGCCGAAGTGGAGAGCCTTCAGGCGCAGGTGCAGATTGAAAACAATAATCATAAGGCAGCGCTTGAAGCGATAGGGCGAGAGCGTAAACTACTGGCATTGAACCGAGCTGCAGTGGAAAGGGAGAAGCGCCTGTTCCAGAAAAAATTGGGTACTGAGAGTCGGCTTGATCAATCTAAGATTACGTTGGAACAGCAGGCTTTGGCAGTCAATGCTCAGCAGCTACAGATCACCAACCACTTATCGCGACTCAATCAGTTGCAGGCGAATCTGAAACGCGCTGAAACCCTGTTGGAACGGGCGAAACTGGATATTCAACGTACGCGAATAATCGCACCGTTTGCCGGACGGATCAGTAAGGTTTATGTTTCGGCCGGTGAACGAGTTAGCCCGGGGAAATCGATAATTGATCTGTATGCCGCCGATCGTCTTGAGGCCAGGGCCCTGATTCCCGAGCGCTATCTGGCCACAATCACCGCTGGCATGGATAGGGGAATAGCCGTAACGGCACGCGTAGAACATTTGGGTGACATTCTCGAGCTAACGCTGGATCGCTTTTCGGGTGCAGTGGATCAGGCTCGGGGTGGGGTAGATGGAATCTTTTCTATCACCGGCGCTAACGGGACCTTACCACTGGGCAAACCGTTGCAGCTGGTGCTGGATTTGCCGCCATTGGCCGATACGCTGGGAATCCCGATCAGAGCTGTATTTTCTGATAATCGGGTCTACAAAGTTTCTGGTGGTAGACTTCAGGTCGTAAGCATTGAGAAGCTGGGGGAATCCTCGTCCAACAGTGGTGAAAGACTGGTTATCGCTAGAAGTGATGGATTAGTGCCGGGGGATACTTATATTACCACTCAACTACCGAATCCTGTCACCGGGCTTCGAGTGGCCCCCTTAAGTGCTCGCAGTAAGGGCAATCCGAAACAGGAGTAGGTTGTTTCAATGTCTGAGCTCCAACAACCCACCACGCAGTCTGCTGGAAAGGACCTGCTTGGTATCTTTGTTCGTCACCCTGTTGCCGCCAACCTGTTGATGTTGGTATTCATCGTTACCGGTGCTATCGGCCTTTTTCAATTAAATGCGCAGTCGCTACCGACCTTTCCTCTTAATTACATAATTGTCCAGACCGAGTGGTCGGGTGCTACAGCCGAGGATGTGGAACAGTCCGTGACCTTTCCGCTAGAGCAGGAGCTGCGTAATCTCGACAACCTCAAGGAGATGCGATCTACGTCGACCACGGGCTTGAGTTACGTATCACTGGAGTTCAAGTCCGGTACGGATATGGGGTTGGCGATGGATCAGGTGACTGACCTGGTCAGCCAGGTGCGTAATCTACCCGAGACCGCAAAATCCCCCAATATCCGAAAATTCCTGCGAAATGAGGATGTGGCTACGATGGTGATCAGTAGCCATGGCGATTTCAAGGAAACACGGCAGCTGGCCTATCAGTTTGAGCGCGAGCTTCTGGATCGTGGTATCGGTAAAATCGAGTTTGTCGGCTTGGCAGAGCAGGAAGTAGCGATTCAGGTGGGTGCCGCTCAGATTGGTCGACTTAAACAGTCGCTGGTGGAACTGGGTCAGAATATCCAGTCCCGTAGCCAGGATATCCCCGCGGGAATTGTTGGACGGGATGTGGCCGGTCGCGAACTCAGGAGTCTGGAGCAACGCCGTGATCCTCAGGATTTCGAACGGCTGGCGGCGCTTAGCGACGAAAGTGGTCGGCTGCTTCACGTGGGTGATGTCGCCAATGTGGTGAAAAGACCCAAACCGGGACAGCCACTGGTGTATTTCAACGGCCGGCCTGCCATAGAGATGCGCCTTTTGCGGCCTGCCAGTGCTGATTCGCTCAAAATGGCGAGGATATTAAATACCTGGTTGGAAGAGAAGAGAGCGGTGCTCCCGGATACCGTGGATATTCAGGTATACAATCAGGCCTGGCAACTGATCGAAGAGCGTATCGACTTGTTGACAGAAAATGCCCTGGCGGGCTTGCTACTCGTCCTGATTGTGCTCTATCTGTTCCTAAATGGACGGGTAGCCTTCTGGGTTGCGATTGGAATTCCTATCGCGTTTTTGGGGACCTTCTACCTGCTTCACCTGTTCGGTGGTAGCTTGAACATGGTTAGCCTGTTTGCCCTGATCATGGCGTTGGGGATTGTTGTTGATGATGCAATCGTGGTGGGAGAGGAGGCCTATACCCAGTTTCAGCGCGGAACAGGGGCCGCAATGTCTGCAGAGAACGGGGCACGCCGAATGTGGAACCCAGTGCTGTCCTCTTCTGCCACGACCATCGCTGCTTTCCTGCCTTTAATGCTTGTTTCCGGCGTTATCGGTGACATCATGTTTACGATCCCGTTGGTGATTATCTGCGTAATCCTGGCGTCCCTGGTTGAGAGCTTTCTGATTCTTCCCAACCACTTAAATACCAGTTTTCAACACGACCAGTCTGCGGGACGATTCAGGCAGCGCTTCGATCAGCTGTTTGATGGTTTTCGTGGCCAGGTCTTCCGGCAACTATTACTTTGGACGCTACGTTATCGCCTGGCTACGTTGTCAATGGTGGTCGGGTTGCTCATCTTGTCTATAGGGCTGATTCAGGGGGGGCGTGTACCCTTTACGTTTTTTCAGGCCCCGGTGGGAGTGACTTTGACTGCCAATGTTAAGTTCGCCGCCAGCATTCCATCCCAACAAGTCAGTGATTTTGCTTCTCATATGGAAGAGGCACTTTGGCAGGCGAACGAGTACCTAAAGCGAGAACATGGTCTGACTGAGGGGCCGGTCAAACTGGCGATTCGCAGGGATCATCGAGCTAGTTTTCTGTTCGCGCCGGGCATGCTGCACGTTTCGGGCGAACAGTATGCCATGGTGCAGGTTGAACTCAACTCACCGGATGAGCGGCCGTTTGATAATCAGGAAATCGTCGAACGTTGGCAAGAGCGTTTGCAATTGCCGCCGGGAATCGAGCAATTGAGCATTGAGGAGCCCCGTGAGGGGCCGCCGGGTCGGGATCTGGATATATTTTTAACCGGTAATGACAGCACAGTGCTCAAGGCCGCATCAGAAGAGTTGGCCGATGTTCTGTCAACCTTTCCGGGTGTTTATAATATTCGTGATGATCTCCCATACGGTAAAGAGCAGTTGATTTATCAATTGACCCCGCTGGGGCGCTCGTTAGGTTTAGATATCTCTCAGGTGGGGCAGCAGTTAAAAGCAGCCTTCGAGGGTTTGCTTTTACAGGCATATTATGAAGATCAAGACAAGATTGATGTCAAAATAATGTTGGCTGACAGCGAGCGTAACCGCTTTACTATGATTGAGCAGTTCCCAATTGCGATACCGAGTGGTGAAATTGTTCCTCTATCGAATGTGGTATCGTTTAAAGTGCAACGCGGAGCTGAGTTGTTACGGCATACTCAGGGGATTCTGGGCGTTCATGTTACTGCTGACGTCGACTCTGCTCGCAGTAACGCAAACGAGGTGCTTGATTCGTTGGCCGATAAACAGTTGCCGGGTATCAGCGCGCGACATGGAGTACAAATCGAGTTGAAGGGCCGAGCCCAGGAACAGTCGGAAACAGTAGCTGATTTGACTGTTGGTTTGATTCTGGCGATAACTCTTATCTATATCACCCTCGCATTGATATTTTCCTCCTATAGCTGGCCCATTGCTGTTATGGCTGCCATACCTTTTGGTATTTCGGGGGCAATTCTAGGACACTGGGTATTGGATATCGATCTGACTCTTATGTCGTTGTTCGGTTTTTTCGGTCTGTCCGGTATTGTTATAAACGACTCGATTATTCTGATTTCCTTTTACAAGGAACTCCGGGGGCGGGGGATGTCTGTGCGAGATGCTATCACTGAATCGTCTTGCCAACGTTTACGGGCTGTATTATTGACATCGCTTACTACCATTGCGGGCTTGCTACCGTTGATATTTGATGGATCGAGTCAGGCCGAGTTTTTGAAGCCTATGGCTGTATCGATTAGTTTTGGTCTGGCTTTTTCGACCATATTGGTACTCATCGTTATACCGATATTGTTATCCTATATTGAAGTCGTCGTCTTATATTTAAGCAGAAACGGCAAACAACTGGACGCGCATCACCAGACTGATTCCATTGTGTAAACCAATTTTCATCAAGAAACCCTGATGGAGAATGAACAGTGTTAGTCCAGATTTCAGGTGCTTTTACGGAGTAATTATGCAGACCGTTAAATTGTCTACCGGATTTATGGAGTATTTCAGTGTGGTACTCGCCAACACTGATGAGTTACGTAAAGAAGTCTACAAAATTCGCTATAACGTTTATTGTGATGAACTGGGGTTTGAGGACAAGGAAGCCTTTCCCGAAGGGCTTGAGCAGGATGATTTCGATGACTTTTCCACCCACCTGTTATTGTTTCATAAGGCGACCGGTGCCTACGCTGGAACTGTACGGTTGGTGCAGCCTGCTGCTGGAAGCAATGAACAGATACTGCCGATGGAAAAGTTCTGCAGTCATGCGCTGGATCAGGAGATTGTCGAGCTTCTGAATCAAAAGCCAGGGACTATTACAGAGGCCTCCCGCCTCGCCGTACCTGCAATTTTTCGTCGTCGTAAAGGGGAAGATAATAAGCCATTCGTCTATCACGGGGAGCGGGCGGATATGGCCAGTCAGAATCCAGCTTATTTTCCCTATATTTCAGTAGGGCTATACCTTGCCGCTGCCACAATTCTGGTGAAAGATCTGGATTACATCATGGTAATGATGGAACCGCGATTAGCACGACACCTGGCCCGTGTCGGTATCCACTTTGAGTCCGCAGGTCAGCTGATCGATTACCATGGTGAACGGGCACCGTACTATATCAGTCCGAAAATATTCCTTGATCATGTAAAGCCCCATATCCGAGAGCTGTTTGACGCGATTCAAGAGGAGTTATTGCCTCAGCTTGATCGAGTTTGAGTGTCTGCTGTCGTCAGAGCTGCACTGGGTCATTAAGGGGAAGTAAGCATTGAATAAGACAGAACCTGCAGTCAGGTTGAAATTCTTCCGCTGGTATCGAATTGTCATTGCACTATGTGCAGGGTTGTTTTTTCAAAGTACCCAGGCTGAGTCCATGGCCGATACAATCACAAAGGTTAAGCCATCTATCGTTGGTATTGGAACCTATGTGCCTACACGCCGACCACCTGCTCAATTGCTTGGAACAGGTTTTGTGGTCAAAGATGGTCGCCATGTCGTTACCAACTATCATGTGGTTGCGAAGAAGCTGAATGAAGAAAGACTGGAAAGACTGGTTGTCTTTTCCGGTACGGGTGCAAGGCCCACGATCAGTCCGGCTAATATGCTGAGGAGCGATAAGGTTTATGACCTGGCTATATTGAAAATAGAAAAGAAATTGCCGGCCTTATCACTTTATACCGGAGAGGTTCGGGAAGGGGATGAGTTCTTATTTACAGGATTTCCCATCGGTGCGGTACTGGGGCTTTATCCCGTTACCCACCGGAGCATGGTATCCAGTATCACCCCTATAGCTATACCGGCACCATCATCTCAGCAGCTGAGTATCGCCAGAGTGAAGCGGCTCCGAAACCCCACCAAGGTATATCAATTGGACGGAACTGCGTATCCCGGTAACAGTGGTAGTCCACTTTACGACCAGGAAACTGGTAACGTTGTCGGCGTTATAAATATGGTCCATGTTAAGTCGACCAAGGAGGATGTGCTTAGCAACCCTAGCGGTATCAGCTATGCGATTCCAATCAAGCACGCTAACAATTTGCTCAGGGATCTTAAGTGAGGGCTCTGTTGACAGCCGACGCTCCGTGTTCGAACTCTTTTGTTAGCGATCTGACTAACAGGATGGCCTGATCCAGCATATGACAATCTATATCAGCTACTTCGCATCCGGCCTTATTTTCGCAACTGTCCTCTTGCTGACCATTATGTTATGGCGAGGGCGTCTGCAGGGAGGGTGGCTGATCCAGGCGTTAGTTTTTTCGACGTTGTGGTCTTTCTATCTGGGGTTTGCCAATCCCGACGAATTTAATCCAAGTAATCAGACTTTTATCGAAATTCTTCGAAATACCAGCTGGATTATGCTGCTCTGGAAATTATATGCCCATGACCAGGGGATAGGTAAAAAAGAGTTCTGGCGGCAAACCCGACTCTGGTATTTCGGTGGCTTTGTATTTCTGCTGTTTCTGGTAAACGTCCTGCAGTCTTCAGTTTATGACGTGGGCGTATTTCTTTCTGTATCTATCAACGTGTTGATTCCCTTTATGCTGGTAGTTTTCTGCCTGTTTATGCTGGAGCAGTGGTACCGGAATATAGTAGTCGAGCGACGCTGGGCTGTGAAGTTTCTGGCTATCGGGCTGATGGTTATATTTGGCTTTGACTTCATTCTGTTTTCCGAAGCTCTCTTATACAACCGTCTGGATCCCGTACTCTGGCATGCGCGTGGTTGGGTCGGGATGATTATGGCGCCATTAGTCGCTGTTTCGATCGCCCGAGCCCGGGACTGGGACCAGGCTTTCAGGCTTTCACACCAGGCTGCGCTATACTCAACCGGATTGCTGCTGGCTGGTGTATATCTGCTGGTTATGGCCGGAGTGGGTTATTATCTGCGTGTCTTCGGTGATGGTTGGGGCAATGCTGTTCAGATCATTTTTGTTGTTCTGGCTATTTCGTTTCTCGCGCTACTGGTTGGGTCAGGCAGGGTTCGCGCAATTCTGGCGGTCTGGATCAACAAGCACTTTTTCTCCTACAAGTACGATTATCGGGATGAATGGAACAAAGCCAATAGCCGGCTTGCTGTCCTGCCGTTGAATGATGGCTATTATGACCAGTTGATTCTGGCTCTGGCCGAGCCCGTAGATTCACCAGGGGGGATTTTATGGGCGCTGGAACAGAATGATATTGTTTGTCGTGCGAGTTGGGGTTGCGATCAGCGCACAGATATAAAAAAAATTGAAGTTCAGTCGTTGATCGATTTTTCCGTAAAGCAGGGGTGGGTAATTGATTTGGACGAGTATCGGATGTTTCCTACCCGCTACGAGTCTCTGATACTCCCGGGATCTTTATTAGATAATCAGGAGCTATGGATTATCGTGCCTTTGCTTCACCAGGAAAGACTCTATGGCCTGATGGGGTTAAGGCACCCCAGAGCGGAGCGGAGCATCAACTGGGAAGACCATGATCTTATGAAGGCGCTGGGAACCCAGGTGGCATCTTTGATCGCTTTGAAAGACGCCAATGACTCCCTGACTGAGGCTCGACAGTTTGAGGCATACAACCGACTCTCCGCATTTGTCGTTCATGATTTAAAGAACATTGTTGCCCAGTTGTCGCTGGTGGTTTCCAACGCCGAGCGTCATAAGCACAATCCTGAATTTGTCGATGATGCCCTGGACACACTGGCAAATGCCGTGGGTCGAATGAACCGGTTATTGAGTCAATTACGTCAACAAAGCCGCCTCAATATTCAATCTGATGTTTTTGATGCAGCCGAGGTGGCTGAAGAAGTCAGTAAGCACCAGAAGGATCAGCGTCCGGCTCTGGAACTGGTGAGCGTCGAAAAAAACATTCGGATTAAGATTGAACGGGAACGGCTGGTGTCCGTATTATGTCACCTGGTTCAGAATGCCCAGGAAGCAACGGCTGATGATGGCCACGTTGGAATGAGTTTGTATAGGGACGCTGAGCAAATTGTCTTTAAAATCAAAGACACTGGCTGCGGAATGGATGAGTTTTTTATTCGTGATCGATTGTTCAAGCCTTTCGATACTACTAAGGGCAGGGCTGGTATGGGAATAGGCGTGTACGAAGCGCAACAATTCATACACAGCAATCGAGGGCGATTGGCAGTGGAAAGCCGGATCGGTGAGGGTACTACTTTTCTGGTAATGCTTCCCGCACACTATGACGTAGCAGAGCCGGTCAACAATGGTATTTTTGAATTAGAGGCTGAAAGTGAGCGATAAGGATAGCAAAACACTCCTGGTTGTTGAGGATGATCTGGGACTTCAGAAGCAGCTGAAATGGTGTTTCGAGCAGTATCAGCTTGTATTCGCCGAAGATCGTGATTCGGCAATCAAACAGCTTCGGAGGTATCAGCCTGCGGTAGTGACACTGGATCTTGGTTTGCCTCCTGATCCGGCCAATGCCTCTGTGGGGCTGGAGATTCTGGAAGAGATTCAGAAGCTGGCACCCGAGACTAAAGTGATCGTTGTTACTGGTAATGATGACAAAGCCAACGCTATCAAGGCTGTAGGCTCCGGAGCTTACGACTATTATCAGAAGCCTATGGATCCGGAGGTTCTGGGACTGATAATTGATCGCGCCTTTAAACTCTCTGAACTGGAGAAAGAGAACCGAAAGCTTGCGACCCTTAAATATAACGCGCCGTTAGAAGGTATCGTTGCTGCTTCTGATGAGATGCTTGATATCTGCCGTACTGTGGAAAAAATTGCACCTGCTGATATTTCCGCTTTGTTGCTGGGTGAAAGCGGTACTGGTAAGGAGGTATTGGCTCGGGCTATCCATCAGTTGAGTGATCGTGCGGAAGGGCGCTTTATTGCCATCAATTGTGCGTCGATTCCCGAAAATTTGCTGGAAAGTGAGCTTTTCGGTTATGAGAAAGGAGCCTTTACCGGAGCCGTAAAGCAGACACCCGGCAAGATCGAGAGCGCTCACAAAGGGACTCTGTTCCTGGATGAGATCGGAGATATGCCGATGCCATTGCAGGCAAAAATGCTGCGTTTTCTGCAGGAAAAGGTAATTGAGCGAATTGGTGGTCGTTCAGAAATTCCGGTGGATGTACGAATCATCAGTGCTACCCACCAGAATCTGGAGCAGCTGATTCAGCAGTCCGGTTTTCGGGAGGATCTGTATTACCGGCTCAGCGAATTCACTATCCGGATTCCCGCGTTGCGTGAACGTCCCGGTGATGCTCTGGTTGTCGCTCGGGCGTTTCTCAGTCAATACGCTGAACAGTTTGGTAGAAGCGTGCGAGGTTTCAGCGATGATGCTGTTCGAGCGATTACAGAATTCAGATGGCCGGGGAACATCCGGGAACTTCAGAACCGGGTAAAGCGTGCAGTGGTGATGGCGGACAATAATCTCGTTACTGCCAGAGATCTGGATCTGGCCTACCTGGTTACAGAAGAGGAGTCCTTTCCATTTAACCTTAAGGAAGCCAGGGAAGTGACTGAGCGTGCGTTGATACTGCGGGCGATCAACTTCACTGACAACAATATTACCAAAGCTTCAGAGTTGTTAGGTATTACGCGACCGACACTCTACGCACTGATGAATAAATACCATATTCAGGGTGAGGAGATTGCGGGTTAAAAGCTCCATGCAAAATCAATAGGATGCATGATGAGTTGTATAGATCTCTGAACGGGCCCGTGTATGTAATTAGTGTTCTTGAATTCAGGCCTGTGATTTCACAGTTGTATGTTTTTGATTCAACTATATCGATATTAAGATTACGCCACCTTGTCCTTTCTGAAATGGTTCTTCAGACGCATCAGAGACTTTCGGCATAGGTGCGGTATCAGCAGTCCTGGCGGCATTCTCAGTAAGTGACCGCGCCAGTACAGGGTTTCTCTGGAAACTCTGAATTTCCATGAGTCGCAGCTGGAATGGTGGGGGACGAAGATTTGTTCGAATAGAAAGTCCATCCAGTAGAGTTGGAATGAACTTGGCGCAAATTGCCGGCTCTGTTCAAAAGCGGAATTTGGAACGGGACAGTCAAGTATCAGTCGGCAATAGCGTAATGTGTAAAACAGCGGTCGTCCTAATTTGAGCTCCTCCGCTCGTTCTGTCAGCTGAGACCAGAAGCTATTCTCAGTGCTTGCGAAATAGCGAAGCAACTGGTCCAGGTCTATTAAATCTCGTAGTCCCTTATCAAATTCTCCTTCGTGAAACAGGTGTGTAGCGCTGTGAAGCAGCATATCGACCGGCGCCAGAGCATATAGCGTCTTTTCATTACTGATTGGGAGTGCGTGATTCTGTAGTTTGCTGGCGTCAGGTATATGAGTAGCAGTGAGAGGGAGGATATTGTGGTGGACGTCCAGTATGCTGCCCCTCTTTGTATGAGTCAGTGGAGGAATTTCGTGCATCCAGAGACGGTAATATTCATCGTCGTAATCATCTATTTCCTTGCGCAGCCACCCTCCCATCATAAGTTGGGATTCCACCTGCTGAAGGCGATGTCGGGGTACAAGAATATCTATGTCTGAAAATACTCGTCCTTTCGAAGCCGGCAGTCCACAGGCGCTGTAGGCCGCTCCCTTTAAAATAACAGGTGGTGTTGGTTCCTGTTCTAGCGCCTGCGCCACTTTCTGGAGTTCATAGCTGGTCAGCTCCTGGTGCCTCTGAGCCTGTAGTGCGGCAGATTCAAAATGGCGTTTTGCCCGGGCGCAAACTCCAGAGTAATACTTGTGTTTTATCAGTCGTTCTCGCAATGAAGCAAGCAGCTGTGAAGCTTTAGCCTGGCGTACCAGGAGTTCGATTTCCGCTACATCGAGCTGCTCAATTGTTGCGGGCTGTTTCCAGATACGGAGGATCAATGGTGGATTAGTGCTGTCCATCGTGTACCAGTCCGTCAAAAACCTCCAGCGCCTCGTCGAGGTCACTATATCTGAAATCAAAGCTGGCACACCGCTCTATAAGTGCTCTGACGCTGGTAAATCCCTGCTTACCCAGCTGGTTGTAGTTGAAGCTGTTGTCGATGGTTTTGATGAATGCTGAAGCTTTATCCAGCGGTTTGAGAATCGTGTCGCTGTCGGTCTGGTATTGAGGGAAAACAATCCAGCAGGGAGTGGGTCTGTTTTCGCTCTCGAGCATCGCTGATAGGGGAGGCTTGAGATGGGCAATAGTACCCTTGCTGGTGCCCTCAACCAGGCTGCCCTGTTCGCAGTAAGGAAAGCGCTCCTGAATTATATTGATGGAATCGTTCTTTAGGCTGATAGGCCGCGGCAGAGGGGTTATTTTTGAAGCATTCCAATCGATTAGTGCAAATTCATCTGAGAGCAGCCGCCAGCCGCTAAATGTCAGGGCGGCACATAGCGTGCTTTTCCCCGAGCCTGGAGCTGCAGGCAACACGAGTGCTCGACCCTCTTTTTCAAGTACTGCTGCATGAAGCATCAGGAAATGATGCGCATGGGTGGCAATACACCAGTTTAGTCCCCATTCAAAAAATGGGAAGGCTTCTGCGCTGGGGAGGGGTTTAAAGGGCCGCAGATCGTCTTGAAAAAACTCCACCTGGGGGCGGAAATAGCGGCGAATCAGCCCGGTACGTTTTAGCTGGATACGAAAATCTACAAAAGCTGGCTTCTTGATCAGCGGATAATCAGCGTAGAGTTTGCTAATGCCGGATGCTAATTTGTATTCACTGCTGCGAAGATTGACGGAAAAGGGGCCGACTCTAAAAGAAATTCCGTCGTCGGAATTAAGGTCATGTTGCAGATGATCTAAAATGTGGGCGATAGTCAGTGACACGGTGTAATAATTTCTTTGTGCTCAAGCTGACTAAGCAGGCCGCTAAGAATTTTGTCCATTTCATCTTTGGAGTACAGGCTGCTATTCCTTTGCGCCAACAATGTAAAAAGGGTGTTTTGACTGCAGGGCTGGTTACTGAGCACATCAATTAAATGAGCTGCTATCCCGGATAAACGAAGGGTCTCGCCGGAACAGTGGTGCTGAACGACCGCGCAATCTCCCCAGATTACAAAGGTTTCTTGAACTTGTTCACTCAATTTCCAGCGCATGCAGGGAGTTTACGCGATAAACTACAAGTTTGTGAAGAAAATCTATATATGATCAGCTGATGTTAAACAGGTATTTCCGAGCCCATTTGAAAGCATCCCATTCGCTCGTTACTTCTGGTAACTCAGTAATGACTCCTAACCCCGTTGGGTTACTTCTTGGTTTGGCATAGAACTCCTTGAGCAAGTAATCCAGGCTTGCGGCCTCCCGGTCAGAGGTGGAGCCATATTTGTCGTCGATGTATTGCCAGGTCCACTGATTGGTTGGGTAGGGGAATTCAATACCACTATGAGCTGCGTTCAGTATCCCTGCGACGTAGCGTTTTTGCTTCCCATTAGCTGGTTCGCCAAAGCTGGTAACGACTGTGGCTGCAGGATTATCATTATTCGTTGGGGCGCACGCACCGCCTGTTGCCTCGTCTGATAAATACCAGTTATATAAAGCGTTTATTGGTTTATTGGTACTGCTGATCTTGAAAATGTCATCGCTATTGTTGGCTAAGTACGCATTAAACTCTGTTTCGGTCATGGACAATCTGTCGGCGTTAATAAACTGGTAGACCTCCATCCACTTTTTCCAATATCCCCAGGGTTTGCATTCTGCTGGTGCCATACAGGCGTCAGCAGAATGCTGAGATACGTTCCCGGACATATGCCCGGACACGCTACAAGCCCACACTGGTCGGCTGCTGACGCTGGCAATCAGAGGGACGGCCAGCGTGCTTTTTCGGATAAAAGCCCGACGGTCCTGCCGTGTTGTTTGATCCTGTTGACAGGACTGATCACTCACTTGTGTCAATTTATCGGACATTTTCCGTCACCGCTTCTGTATTTTCCCTGCTTGGGCTCTACTGCCGATCTGTGCTAACGATTTTCCGAACCTGGAGCCATGCGCGACTTTTGGCCCTCATACGATTCTTCACTATACCAATTCTAGACCCGTCATATGTAATTGAAATGACGCAGCGCAAAAGAACTGTTGTCAAAGGTTAGTTAAGCAATAATCGGGCCCAGATTGCAACCCTATGAATTTATTGTGTTACTTTGTTCAGGTCGAGCTGGTGTAAAACTGCTTGTAAAGAAATCAGACACCTGTTTATTTGTGCATAATGAGTGTTCAACTGATGGCTATTTTTTCCGAATAGTTGTGGGCGGCGAGGGTGTCTCTTCCAGGGCTCTTTCCATCTTTGCTTTGAATTTCTTATCAACGACCTTCAGCATCTGAATTTTTTCGTCCAGGGATTCATTCAGGTAATTGTTTAGCAGATTGATCTTCTGCTGTAACTCATCAATTTCGGGCAGGCTGGTCTGAAGTTGTACTGAGGGCTGTGCTGGTGTGACAGCCGGGGTGCATGTATCAGTCACTACGGCGGCCCTCGGGGCAACTGTCGGAGATAATTCGTCCGCCAGTTCTTCCGCTACGGTATCTATGATTTCCCGGGTGATAATTTTGACTTCCTCAAGGAAGCAGAACAACAGCAGGCGGTCGCAGAAAATATTGATCCTGCGTGGCACTCCATCGGTAAACTTGTGAATCTCTATGAAAGCCTGGTCAGAAAATTTAGGGTTCTGGGTCCAGCCGGCAACGGTAAGACGCCAGAGAATATATTCCCTGACCTCATTTTCACCCAGAGGCTGAAGATGACAGGAGGCGATAATGCGCTGGCGGAACTGCTCCATGGTGGGATCCTGTATCATCGCTCGAAGTTCCGGTTGTCCAAGCAGAAAGCTCTGTAGCAGTGGGGAATCGGTAAGCTGAAAGTTGGATAGCATCCGAAGTTCTTCTATCGCGCTGGTTGGAAGGTTCTGAGCTTCATCCACGACAAGGAGGACTCTTTTTTGAGCCTGATGTGCAGCTCTTAAAAAACCTTCAAACTGCTGTAACAGGATTGCTTTTGGCTTATTTTCAGCTGGCAGGCCGAATGACGCACAAATCATGCGCAGCAGGTCATCTGCCTCTAATTTAGTCGTAACCAGCTGCGCAGCAATAACGTTATCCCGGTTGACGTTTTTCAGCAGATTACGCATCAGCGTCGTTTTTCCGGTTCCTACCTGGCCGGTGACAACAATAAACCCTTCGCCCTGACCCAGTCCATACTGCAGGTACGACAAGGCTCGTTTGTGACCCTTGCTGGAGAAGAAAAACTCCGGATCCGGACTCAGTTGAAAAGGCTTTGCGAGTAAGCCGAAATAGGATTCATACATGGCTGATGATCTTCATCCCTAAAAGGTCCGGTTAAAACTGACATTGATGTTGTTTTCAGTATACTCGCGCGTTGACTCGTCCGAATCGCGCTCGTTGGTATTTACGGTAACTGAAACTGTTGTATCTGGATCAACTCGCCGGCTTAAGCTCAGGGTGAGACTGTTGGTTGTGTCTTTTGGTTCATTATCTGGCTCAAGTTCGGACAAGGAATAGCGGATAGATGCCGAAGTTCTGGAGTTCATTCTCAGGTTCCAGCCAAGGCTGAAACCTGTGTCTTTCTCGGATTCCAGCGGGCCGGTTTGAAATTCACGCTCACGGGAGTACAGGCTCAGGTTGTAGCTGCTTTTGCCTTTGCTATAGGTGAGATTTCCGGTCCAGCTCTTCTGAATAAAGCGGTCATTTACCAGAGAAGGGATTGGAGTCTGTGCCGTAATAATCTGCTCATCAGGGCCCGGCAGTGGAGTTGTTCCGCTAGTTACGAATCGACAATCGGCGATGCTGAAGCTGGACGTTGTCGGACAAATCAGCGAGCCGACAGGACTCAGGGTCAGCAATTCCCGGCGAGTGTTGCTCACGTTCTCGTTATAAATCACTGACCAGTTAGTGTGGCGACGGCGATGGTTGAAAATTAGTCCGTGTCCTTCATCGGTCAGGCTGCTGTTGTAGTTTGCTCTGATTTGTGTGCGGCTGGTTGGATTCCAGTCAATTCGTGCACCCCAGAAATCACTGGCATCGGCGTCGCCGTCAGTCGGATTGTCGATATGATTGTCGACATAGCCGTAGGTGAGGGTGGTATCCAGTTTTGAGGTGAGGCGGTAGCCTGCTGATAAGCTGATCCGGTCGCTGTTAATATTGTCTGCAGAGTCAGCGGATATTCGACTGTTGTTGAGGTCCACAGTCCAGTGAAAGTCGCCTGGAGTAGAATCTGCCGAATAATCGACAGAGGTGCTGAAGGTAAAACCTCCGCTGTCCTGATCTACACCGTCACCAAAAAAAACGTCGTCATATGTCAGACGTGCATTCAATACCAGATCGTCTCCTATGCGTTGTCGCCAATAGGGGCTGATTGAGAATGTGGTCGTGGTGGCAAAATCATCGTTATTGTTAATGGGGTTGCCTGTGGAAGAGCTGCGATTGGAGATAAGTTGTTGTGAGACTGTGCTGCTGGCATCGACGAAAAGGTGATCATCTATCAGTTCTGCGTTTGCAGTGGCGTTTAGTTGGTGTTCGCTGAAATCGCTGCCGTCTCCGGACCAGGCCTCTGCCCATTGCAGGCCGTATTTTATGTTAGCTCGTAAATGGCTGCCGGACTTCGACAAGCTGAATCCCGGGGTGACCTGGGTGATAAGGCTGTTATCCTCGTTGTCCGGACTGAGGTCAACATTGTCGGTAAAATTGCCAGTGACAGACAAAGTTGGCTGAAACTTCCAGTCAGAAGCGGTCAGGTCTGGTGAGCTGGCGATCAATAGCGTACATGCAACAACATGCAAAAAGCTGACTGCTTTCAATGGCCGGAAGCTTGGTGGCGTTGAATTATTTTCTGTCAGCATAGTAGTAGCCATAATAGTCCTTGCGGCTGCTTTTACTTTTATTCAGTACCAGGCCTACAGCCTGATCCGGATGCAGAACTTCAAGAGCTCTGTCCAGGTTGCGCTGTTTGGTTTTTTCCTGTTCGACGACGATTACCGCCTGGCCGGTCAGCTGCGCGAGAACATTGGTTTCGCTGGCACCAAGTAGCGGAGAAGTGTCGAAAATAACAATTCGATCACTGTAGCGACTGGATAGCTCTTTAGTAAACTGGCGCATTTTTTCACTGGCAAGCATCTCATTGGAGTGGTGATATCTGCTGCCGGCAGTAATTAATTTGAGTTTTGGAATATTCGTGCTAAGGATAATATCGCCGACGCTGACTTCCCCTCTGAGATAGTCCATCAATCCCGGTCGGTCCTCAATGTTTAGTCGTTGGCAGATGCTCGGATTGATAACATCCGCATCAACCAGCAATACGGTTCGATCCTGCTCGAGAACCATGCTGATTGCCAGGTTAATGGCGGTAAAGGTCTTGCCCTCCCCGGAATGGGCGCTGGAGACCATGATCAGGTTGGCGTTGGGGAAGCTGGTTTTTTCTGAGGTGGTGGGGTTGGTGTTGCTGTAGTCAAATGCGTTGTTCAGCAATGGGCGCTTAATATAACGATATTCTTCCTTGATCTTGGAGAAGTTTTCAGTCGGAGTCACCATTCCCTGTTCTTCCAGGAAGTCAATGCTGATTTCAACATCCTGAGGTTCTTTGTTTTTTGCTAATGCAGCATCAGTCATTCCTTGCTGGGAAATGGGGGGGAGTGGTTCCCGGGTAGTTGGCTCAACCGGTTCAGGATTGGGCGGGCTGGGAATGTGCTGGTGGGAAGTTGCCGGCTCTGTCACAGGAGCTGCGGACGTTGAAGAGTCCTGCCGATCAATGTTCTCATCGACGTTTTCCAGCAGTTGTCGCTGTTTTTCAAGAGCGCGTTCAATAGTGTTTGTCATAGCTGCTAAAAGAAAGTCTTGAGTTTATTGAGTATTGAATCGATTACCGGAGCACTGGTTAAATCCGGAATCCGTTCCATAAGCGATTGATTAAGCTGTGGGTTAAGCTGCAAGCCCATAAGAAGGCCGTATAGTGCTACCAGCAAAATACCCAACGATACGAAGAGGTACCCCCGGCGTCTCACCGCTTTGATTACTTCCTGAGAGTGCAATAGTGTTACCGATCCAAGCACAGGCACGCCCGTTACTGCGTATAGTTGTCGTGTATCCAGAAAAGTAGGATTGAGAATGCTAAGACCAGCTGCAATCGCGATGCCGATACCAATTGCGGCTACAAGCGCGCCCGACAGGAATAGTGGACGGTTAGGGCCGTCCGGGTTATTGGGTACCCGGGGGGGTTCAATTACCCGAAATTGCAGACTGTCCGTATCAGCCTCGGCCGATTCGGAAAGTCGGGCTGACTCACGTCGAGTCAGCAATTCACTGTATTTGCGTTGGACAACGGTGTGGCCCCGCTGCAGGGCGGCGAACTCGGCTTCAACTTCTGGCACAGTGTCCAGTTTCTGTTGCTGTGCTTTCAGGCGCTCTTGGTAATTGGCCAGTCGAACTTTCAGGGACTGTATATTGGCCAGTTCTTGCGACAGATTGAGTTTTACCGACTGATAGACGGGATTGTTTTCGATTCCGCCGCTTTCGGAGCTGGTCATGCTCGCCTGCTGTTCGGTCTCCTGCTGCTGTTTGGCGCGCAGGCTCTCCAGTTTACGCTTTGTCTCTCGTATGAGTGGGTGGCGATCGGTATACTTCAGTTGCAGTGCATCCAGTTCCTGCTCAAGGACTGAAATTCGGCTGTCATAGATCGTAGCCTGGCCCGCGGTCATGAAGTCACCGCCGAAAATCTCCTCTTCTTCCTCAGAGTCTTCCAGATCCTCCAGTTGTAGCTCCAGAGATTCTTTTCGTTGAAGAGCTTCGTTCAGGCTTAACTGAATATCGCGAATCTGCCCGCGCAGCGCTGTCAGTCCATTGTAGAAACTACCGGCACTACCGGTAAGAAAAGCGACATTGGCCTGCTTAAAAACGGTCACTTTGCGGGCCGCTTCATCCAGCTTTGCTTCGTACTCTGCAATCTGGCGATCCAGAAAAGACTGGGCGTTAACAGTATCGGTTCGTTTATCCCCCAGGGTGTTTTCCACCAGAGTAGTCAGAGTCGACTGCACAACGTTTTTAGCCAGGTTGGGGTTCGGGTTTGAATAAGTGATCGTGAAAATGTTCTCACGTCGGGCCTTGCTGAAACGAATATCCTCACGGAGCTTTCGGAGAAGTAAATCAAATTCAGCAGGGGTCCTGGTGGTCAGATCTAAATCGGTCAACCGGGCGATTTTCTCCAGATTCGGGCGGCTCAGCAAGGTTTGAGACATAAGTCGTATCTGCTCGCTGGGATCGCTCTGTATGGTCAGACCTCTTAGCAATGGCTTTAGCAGCGACTGCGTGTCGACATAAACCTTAGCCGAGGATCGATACTGATCGGGCATCTTCAGGACGATGGGCCACGCTATCAGGCAAACGGCCCAGGCGACGACTATGGCGTACCATTTTTTTGTCCATAATCCCTTAAAGAGAACGGTCAGTTGGTCCAGTAGTTCCTGCATTTTCTACTCCGGGTAAGTTCTGGTCTCAGAACCAGTCTTCGGGGATGATGATGATATCGCCGGGCAGGATGTCGACATTCGCAGATATGTCAGCGTTCTGGATCAGATCTTCAATGCGAACAGAAAACTGTTTTTGTTCCCCATCAACAATGCGATAGATGCTGGCATTGTTTCCATCAGCAAACTCTGTCAGCCCGCCTACGGCAATCATGACATCCAGCAGGGTCATCCACTGAGAGTAGGGAATGGATTGTGGCGACGTCGCTTCGCCGATGATTCGAATCTGTTCAGAGTAGGGGCCATTGAAGCTTTCCACAATAACAGTGACGATAGGTTCCTTAACGTAGACGCTGAGAATTTCTTCCATCTTGCGAGCAATGGCGGTTGGTGTGAGTCCGCTGACAGCGACATCTTCAATCAGCGGGGTGGTGATTTTTCCATCAGGGCGTACCACCGCCGTGTCAGACACTTCCGGATTGCCCCAGACAAAGATCTGGACAGAGTCCCCGGGGCCTACAAGGTAGTTGTAATCGGCAGGATTGGTAGTAAAAGGTTCTTTGGGTTCGGAGGTCGGCAATGGCGGGTACTGGTTCTGAGCGCATCCAGTTATACCCAAAATCAAGAATACTCCAGTGAAGCACGTAAACAGCTTCCTGATGGTTCCATTTATCATTTTGCTCTCCTGACTCAAAGTGATAGCTATCGACAGCGTTATTAACGCATAAAAAACAAAAAAAACTCAATTGATTTTTAAGGGGGCGGTAGTTTTGTTTGGCAATGATCCAGGTCAGCAGTGAAGAGGTTTCCTGTTGGAGCGCTTATTTCTTTACGTTACTATCAGGCCTTAAGGTAAGAATTGGAAATTAGGTTGGTCATGGTGCAGGAAGGCTATGTCGATGGAAGCGTTAAGGTTCGGGGCGCTCTGATAGCGCTTCTCGTGGTGATGATCGGGCTTTTTTTCTATCTGCAAGCAGAAATTTCCCGTATTTTGTCAGATATTCAATTACTGTCAGCAACCAGGCCAGATCAGGCTTTGAGGTCTGCCGGGCGTCTATTGCTTTGGGTCGTGCTGTTCAGTGGTGGTATAGCTGTAGCCATTGCAGGATATCTGGTCGTGCTTGGTCGCCGGGTTAAACAGTGTGGCATATATCCCCCTCCTGAGATGCCCGTGGCATTCAGAACGCCTGTCAGGCGAGGGCGTAACGCCAGGCGGATGTCAATTGGATGTTACTTGTTGGCAGCGGTGCTGTTGTTACAGCCAGCTCTCGGGTTCTATATCTGGTACAGAATAACCGGTGGGGGCTGATAGATCCCTCGAAGAGCACTGGTTGGGCAGGACGAGACAGGCAAATGAATTATTATGACGTTTTTAACGGCGATGCGGACGGTATCTGCTCGCTGATTCAGCTCAGGAAAGTAAACCCCAGAAATTCAACTCTGGTCACTGGAGTAAAAAGGGACATCAGCCTGCTTGAGCGGGTTGTTGGTGAGCCCGGTGATATCGTCACTGCGTTAGATATCTCCTTTGAGAAAAATGCTTCCGCAGTGAACCGGTTGCTGGAGAGCGGGGTGCAGCTGTTTTATGCTGATCATCACAAACATGGAGATATTCCTGATCACCCGAATTTAGAGGTCCATATTGACACTGACCCACACACCTGTACTGCCCTGATCGTGGATCGTCTGTTACAGGGGCGGTATCGGGAGTGGGCCATCACAGCCGCTTTTGGTGATAACCATAGTCGGGAGGCGCTTGAACTGGGGCATGCACGTGGGCTTTCCGAAGACCAGTTAGAACTGTTGGAAACCTTAGGTATCTGTATCAACTATAACGGTTACGGTGGCGATCTGAATGATCTCTTTTATCATCCGGCGGAGTTGTACCTTTTGCTGCTTCCTTATGAGAGTCCACTTGAATTTGTCGCAGAGTGCTCGGAGGTCTTTGAAACTCTGCAGCAGGGTTACAAAAGCGATTTGGAAAAAGCGGGTCATGCTCCGGTGCTCTCTCAAAGCAGTTGCTCGACCAGTTTTATGCTGCCTGACGAACGATGGGCGCGCCGGGTAGGAGGTGTTTTTGGGAACGAGCTGGCTAATCAATCACCGGACAGGGCTCACGCTGTGGTGACCGATAAAGGAGATGGTAGTTACCAGGTCAGCGTGCGTGCGCCGCTTAACAACAAGCAGGGGGCTGATCTGCTGGTCAGTCGTTTTCCGACAGGTGGTGGTCGCAAGGCCGCGGCTGGTATTAATAAACTTCCAGAACATCAGCTGGATGAGTTCCTGCAGGCTTTTGAACAACAATATTCAGTATAAAGAGTTTGGGAATCAGAGCGTCGGCAGTTTTTGTGCTAATTAGAATCAAAGAGTAAGCGGATTGAATATGGAAATTTCTGAACGCAAGATGACACATTTGCGAAAACTGGAGAACGAATCAATTCACATTATGCGTGAGGTGGCTGCTCAGTTCAGTAACCCTGTGATGCTGTATTCGATCGGCAAAGACTCCTCAGTAATGTTGCACCTGGCCATGAAAGCTTTTGCGCCTGGTAAGCCTCCTTTTCCGCTGTTGCATGTGGATACTACCTGGAAGTTTCGGGAGATGATTGAATTTCGCGACAGGCGTGCGCAGGAGTTGGGGCTCGACTTGCTTATTCATACCAATGAGGAAGGAGTGAGTAAGGGAGTTGGACCGTTTACTCATGGATCCCAGGTTCATACTGATGTGATGAAAACACAAGCCTTAAAACAAGCGCTCAACCACTATGGTTTTGATGCCGCCTTTGGTGGCGCTCGTCGTGATGAAGAAGCGTCTCGGGCGAAAGAGCGTATTTTTTCGTTTCGCTCAAAAAACCATCGCTGGGATCCCAAAAACCAGAAACCGGAGCTCTGGAAGCTGTACAACAGTCGCATCAATAAGGGTGAGAGCATCCGGGCATTTCCGCTCTCTAACTGGACTGAGTTGGATATCTGGCAGTACATCTACCTGGAGCAGATACCTATTGTACCCCTCTACTTTGCCAAAGAGCGGCCGGTGGTGGAGCGTGACGGCACTCTGATCATGGTGGATGACGATCGCCTGCCGTTAGAGCCGGGGGAGCAGCCGATGCAGAAGTGCGTACGTTTTCGCACTCTGGGCTGCTACCCCCTGACCGGGGCGATCGAGAGTGAGGCTGATGACCTGCCGTCTGTTATTCAGGAGATGCTACTGACGCGAACATCGGAACGTCAGGGGCGCATGATCGACAAGGATCAGAGCGGCTCGATGGAACGCAAAAAGCAAGAGGGATACTTCTGATGTCACACAAATCCGATCTTATCGCTGAAGATATCCTGTCCTATCTCGATATCCATGAAAACAAAGGCATGTTGCGGTTTATAACCTGCGGTAGCGTCGATGACGGCAAGAGTACTCTGATCGGGAGGTTGCTGTACGATTCAAAACTGGTATTTGAAGACCAGATGGCCGCTGTTTCTGCGGATAGTAAGCGGGTTGGCACCCAGAATGGAGATCTCGATCTGGCCTTGCTGGTGGATGGCTTGCAGGCTGAGAGGGAGCAGGGGATCACTATTGATGTTGCCTATCGCTTTTTCTCAACGGAAAAACGCAAGTTTATCGTCGCCGATACGCCAGGGCATGAGCAGTATACTCGCAACATGGCTACGGGGGCTTCCACTGCGGATTTGGCCGTTATACTGATTGATGCCCGTAAGGGCGTGTTGACCCAGACCCGTCGCCATTCCTATATCGTTTCGCTGTTGGGTATTAAGCATGTCGTGGTCGCCATCAATAAGATGGACCTGATCGACTACGATCAGCGGCAATATGATGGCATCGTTCAGGACTACCTCGAATTTTCTCGGCAACTGGGGTTGAAAGACGTACGTTTTATTCCTGTATCGGCCCTCAAGGGTGATAACGTCTTCAGTAAGAGCGCTGCTATGCCCTGGTTTGATGGCTGCTCACTAATGAGCCTGCTGGAAAATATCAACGTTGATAATAACCAGGGCAAAGCGGCGTTCAGAATGCCTGTGCAATGGGTTAACCGTCCTGATCTGAATTTTCGTGGTTATTCCGGTACTGTAGCAAGCGGTACGCTAGCGCCGGGGGATCGCGTTTCCATCATGCCCTCCGGCTTGCAAAGTAAGGTGGAGCGTATTTACAGCTATGACGGTGATCTGGAGCTTGTTGGGGAAGGGGAATCTGTAACCCTGGTGCTGGAGGATGAGATCGACGTCAGTCGTGGGGACTTGATTTGCCAGGCCAGTGAGCCTGCCGAGAAGACGGACCAGTTTGCCGCCCATGTCCTCTGGATGCATGATGAGCCTTTGTTGCCGGAGCGTACCTATTCCCTGATGATCGGTACCAATGAGGTGAACGCGGTGATTACGGATCTGCGTTACATCGTCAACGTTAATACCCTGGAGCACAATGCCGGCCGTACGTTGGGGTTGAATGAGGTGGGGTACTGTAATCTCTCGACGGACCAGTTGATTGGCTTCGACCCCTATAAGGTTAGCCGTGAAATGGGGGGCTTTATACTGGTAGATCGCTTCACCAATGATACAGTTGGTGTTGGTATGATCGAGCATAGCCTGCGTCGCGCCCACAACATTACCTGGAGTCATACTTCGGTCGATAAGCGTATTCGCGCATCACTGAAGAACCAGCAGCCAAAGGTTCTGTGGTTTACCGGTCTGAGCGGTTCCGGCAAGTCCACGGTGGCCAACCTGGTTGAAAAGCAGCTGGCGCAGGCCGGAAAACACACTTACCTGCTCGATGGTGATAACGTCCGCCATGGCCTGAACCGGGATCTCGGCTTCACTGATGTTGACCGGGTCGAGAATATACGTCGTATCGCTGAGGTGGCGAAGCTGTTCGTAGATGCGGGGATGATCGTCCTGGTCTCCTTTATTTCGCCATTTCGGAGTGAGCGAAAAATGGCCCGGGATCTGTTTGATGAAGGGGAGTTCGTAGAAATCTACATGGATACCCCGCTGGAGGTTTGCGAGCAGCGTGATGTCAAAGGGTTGTACGAGAAAGCACGTAATGGTCTGATCAAGAACTTCACCGGTATCGATTCCGATTATGAAGCCCCTGTGCAATCGGAGATTCAACTGGCCACCACAGAACGGTCAGCGGAGATATGTGCTAAAACAGTGGTCGATTATCTGCTGAAGCAATAAACGCCGTTTTATGCCGATGATTGGCTGGTTGGGCGATTCCAGGCTATGGGTGGCCGGCATCTTTGTTATGATGCTGGTTGCTCTGGTGGCTTACAAGAAACCCCCATCGGTGGTGTTTGGGGCTGCAGTTCTGGCCTGCTACGGGCTGAATCTGCTGGAAATCTCGGAGTTGCTCGGGTATTTGAGCAATCCCGCACTGGTCACGCTGATGCTGCTGTTGATGGTATCGAACGTGCTGGAAAAGACGGTGCTTATCGATCGTTTCGCCAGTGGCTTGCTGGTCAGCAGCTACTCGAGCTCTCTGGCGCGATTATCCGGGGTCAGTCTTTTCTGTTCGGCGCTGTTGAATAATACTGCGGTGGTGGCTACCTTGCTGAACAGGGTAGCGAGCAACCATCATCATTCCCCTTCGCGGTTGTTGATTCCACTATCCTATTGCGCAATTCTGGGTGGCACCGTGACCCTTGTGGGTACTTCTACCAACCTCATCGTAAACAGCTTTGTGATAGATGCCGGTTTGCCACCGCTGCAGCTATTCGATTTTGCCTGGGTGGGTTTGCCCGTAGCGTTGATTTGCGGTTTTTCGGTCTGGCTGCTGTCGAGCTCGTTGCTGCCTGACAGAGCAGTCCAGCTGACCCGGCGTCGTGATTTTCTGGTCGAGGCTCGTGTAATTCCAGGGTCCGAACTGGAGGGGCGGAGCGTAGAGGCCAATGGGCTCAGGACTCTGGACCGCCTGTTCCTGGCGGAAATTCAGCGAGGTGATGAGCTGATTTCCCCTGTACGTCCCAGTACGCTGATCCTGGCAGATGACCGGTTGCTGTTCAGTGGTGAAATCGGTGATGTTTCCCAGATTGAGCAGTTCAGTGGCCTGGTGCTGAATGACCATGGCGTTGGGATTCCCCGCACTAACCTGATAGAGGCAGTGCTCAGCCACACCTCCAGTCTGGTGGGTCATACCGTCAAGCATGTCGGGTTTCGAGGCCGTTTTGATGCAGCCGTTCTGGCGGTATGCCGGGGCTCTCACAAGTTGAGCGGACGTATCGGTGATATCGAGCTGAAAGCGGGTGATTGCCTGATTCTTGCTACCGGCCAGGATTTCGAGAAACGTCATCCGGAAGCTCATATGCATCTGATTCAGGGCGATATTCAGTTGCCGGCTCTGAAGGAGAAGCAGAGCCTGGCGGCCATTGGAGGGTTTTTGGCCTGTCTGCTGGGAAGTGCTGCTGGTATTTTTGCGCTGATGGATGGGCTGGTGTGTCTGCTTGCGGCATTTCTGGCGTTGGGTTGGGTCTCTCCCAGCGAAATACGCTTTCGTTTTCCGCTCGGGTTGTTTGTGACCGTCGGTTGTGCGCTTGCTTTTGCCGGAGTCTGGGTCAGCACCGGGCTGGTAGATAGTGCTATTTCCTGGATTTATCCCCGGATTAATGGTGAGGGGCCGTATTTTGCGTTGCTGGTGGTGTATTGCCTGACCGTATTGTTAACGGAGTTGGTAACCAATAATGTGGCTGTAGCACTGGCATTTCCGGTGGCCTATAGCAGCGCTCAGTATTTTGGCGTTGAGCCGATGGCCTTTATTATGGCGTCTGCCTTTGGTGCCAGCGCAAGCTTTATTACCCCGCTGGGTTATCAGACTAATTTAATGGTCTATAGTGCCGGTCAGTATCAATTTACTGATTTTATCAAGTTGGGATTGCCGATCAGTCTGATCTATGCGGTTGTGGCTTTAACCCTGATTCCCATTTTCTTCCCGTTTGTCGCTTAGCTGTCAGGTATATTGCCTGGCACAACGTGTTACAGAAAAAGATTTACGTAAAAAATGTTGAGGTAGCAAGCGGATACTATCCGACAGGAAGGCAGATACAGGAAAAACATAATGAATGATATTGTCTGGCATGATCACCAGATCAGCAAGGAGCTAAGGGCTGAGCAGAAGCATCAGAAACCTTGTCTTATCTGGTTTACCGGGTTAAGTGGGTCTGGAAAGTCTACTATTGCAGGAGCGCTGGAGCAGGAGCTTTTTAAGCGGGGTTATCATAGCTACCTGCTTGACGGTGATAATGTGCGTCATGGTATGAACCGGGACCTGGGCTTCTCCGATGAAGATCGGGTCGAAAATATTCGTCGTATCGGTGAGATGGCGAAGTTGTTTGTCGATGCTGGACTGATCGTGATGAGCGCCTTTATCTCGCCTTTTCAGAGCGAGCGTAAGATGGTCAGGGAGCTTCTTGACGAGGATGAGTTTATTGAGGTTTTTATGGCCGCGCCGCTGGAGGTCTGTGAAAAAAGGGACCCCAAAGGGCTCTATAAAAAAGCCAGGGCTGGTGAGATCAGGAATTTTACAGGTATTGATTCAGACTATCAGCAGCCTGAGAATCCTGAATTAACAATTGATACCAGCAGCCTTAGTGTTGCTCAATGTGCCGATCAGATCATCAGCTATCTGTTGTCCAGAGGTTTGATCCTGAAATAGGTCAGACGCTCGAAGACCATTTTCAACAATAAGGACCCGTCTTTCGATAGTTAAAGCGCCCGGCACAGTCTCTGTACCGGGCGCTATAAACTACCGCACCCGCATCCCCGGTTTTGCGCCTTCGTGAGGTTCCAGGATCCAGAGCTCATCGCCGCCGGGGCCGGCTGCGAGTACCATGCCCTCAGATACCCCGAATTTCATTTTACGAGGTGCCAGGTTAGCGACCATGACGGTGTGTTTGCCTTCCAGCTGCTCCGGCTGGTAGGCCGACTTAATGCCGGCAAATACCTGGCGGGTTTCGCCGCCGAGATCCAGTTCCAGTCGCAGCAGTTTGTCGGCACCTTTGACGCTTTCGGCTTTGGCAATAAGGGCGATACGCAGATCCAGTCTGGCGAAATCGTCATACTGTATTTCGGCGTCGATCGGTTCTTTTGCCAGCGGTGAGTTCGGGTCGATTGCCGTGGTCTGTTCTTTACTGAGTTCCTCTTTCGAGGCCTCAACCATCGCTTCGATACGATCCATTTCCACTCTAGTCATCAGTGGTTTGAATTTGTTAATCTGGTGATCACTCAGTGTGCGTTGCAGTGCATTCCAGTCGAGCGGATCATTCAGGAAGGCTTCGGCCGCGGTGGTCATCGCAGGTATTACCGGTTTCAGGTAGATCATCAGAATTCTGAACAGGTTTATGCCGGTAGAGCAGACGTCCTGAACCTCCTGTCCCCGGCCTTCCTGTTTAGCCAGTACCCAGGGTTCTTTGTCGGCGATGTACTGATTGGCCTGGTCTGCCAGCGCCATGATCGCTTTGATCGCTTTACCGAACTCCCGGTTTTCGTAGAGTTCGGCAATCTGGTCGCCGGCCCCGACAAAATCATTGATCAGCTCAGGCTCGGAGATGGTGGCAGAGAGCATCCCGTCGAATTTCTTAGTGATAAAGCCGGCGCTGCGGCTGGCAATGTTAACGACTTTGCCGACCAGGTCGGAGTTTACACGCTGGGCGAAATCCTCCAGGTTGAGATCCAGGTCTTCAACCCGATTGTTCAGCTTGGCGGCGAAATAGTAGCGCAGGTACTCCGGGTTCAGGTGCTCCAGATAGGTGCCGGCCTTGATAAAGGTGCCCCTTGATTTGGACATCTTTTTGCCGTTGACGGTGAGGAAGCCGTGGGCGTTGACCGCGGTGGGGCGGCGGAAGCCGGCGCAGCTCAGCATCGCGGGCCAGAACAGGGCGTGGAAGTTGATGATGTCCTTGCCGATAAAGTGGTAGAGCTCGGCATCCGAGTCCTCTGCCCAGTAGTCTTCGAAATTCAGCTCTTCGGTACGGTTACACAGATTCTTAAAGCTTGCCATGTAGCCGATCGGGGCGTCCAGCCAGACATAAAAATACTTGCCGGTTTCTCCAGGTATCTCGAAACCGAAGTAGGGGGCGTCACGGCTGATGTCCCACTCCTGCAGACCGGAATCCAGCCACTCGGACAGCTTGTTGGCGATCTCGTCCTGGAGTGTGCCGCTGCGGGTCCACTCCTTCAGCATATCGGTGAAATCGGGTAGCTTGAAGAAGAAGTGGGTGGAGTCCTTATTGATCGGAGTGGCCCCGGAAATGGCCGAGCGCGGGTCGATCAGTTCGGCCGGGCTGTAGGTGGCACCGCAGGCCTCGCAGTTGTCGCCGTACTGGTCTTCGGTCTTGCATTTCGGGCAGGTGCCTTTAATAAACCGGTCCGCCAGAAACAGTTCCTTCTCAGGGTCATAGGCCTGAGTAATGGTGCGGGTGGCAATGTGACCGGCCTCTTTGCAGCGGTTGTAGATCAGCGAGGACAGTTCCCGATTTTCTTCGGAATGGGTCGAGTAGTAGTTGTCGAAGCCGATATGAAAGCGGGCAAAATCCGCCTGGTGCTCGGCGCTGACAGCGGCGATCAGCTCTTCGGAGGTGATGCCCTGCTGCTCCGCTTTGAGCATGATGGCGGTACCGTGAGCGTCGTCGGCGCAGACGTAGTTACAGGTTTCGCCGCGCATCTTCTGGAACCGTACCCAGATGTCCGTCTGGATATACTCCAGCAGGTGGCCGAGGTGGATGGAGCCGTTGGCGTAAGGCAGTGCGCTGGTAACGAGTATTTTACGTGGTGCTTTCGACATGGGGAGTGTGGTTCCAGATGCTGATCAGAAAAACGCAACTAAACAGAGCCTGACGTCGGGCCGTCCGGCTGTCGGAACAGGGATTGTATACCCATCATCCGGGCTTATAAAAGCCAGTTTTGCAGATGAGCCACCATGCGGCGGATGTTCTGGTAGAATAAGCGGCTTTTTTGTGGATGTCGGGCCGATCAATACGATGAATATGGGATCTGTATCACCTGAGCGCTATCCGTCCCTGCTGGATCAGAAGCGGGATGAGCTTGCCGCCATGATGGCGGAGTTTAATCCTCCTGCGGTTGAAGTGTTTGCTTCACCGGAACAGCACTACCGGCTGCGGGCCGAGTTTCGTATCTGGCATGAGGGTGATGATCTTTTTTATGCGATGTTCGAACCCGGTAATAAACGGGCGCCGATTCGTATCGATCACTGTCCGATGGTGTCTGAAACCATCCATAACGTGATGTTCGAGTTGCTGGAGGATATCCGTCAGCAGCCGGACCTGGGCAGAAAACTGTTTCAGATCGATTTCCTCAGCACTCTGAGCGGTGAATTGCTGGTGACGCTGCTGTATCACCGTCCGCTGGACGAGAACTGGCAGCGACTGGCCCGTCCGCTGAAGGACAAATACGGTATCGATATCATCGGTCGTAGTCGTAAGACCAAGCTGGTGATGGATCGGGATTACGTGATAGAAAAGATGCCGCTGGCGTTTGCCGGGGCCGAACGTGAGCTGATCTATAAGCAGGTGGAAAACAGTTTCACCCAGCCTAACGGGCATGTGGCGCAGAAGATGCTGCGCTGGGCGCTGGACGTTACGGCGAAAAGCGATGGTGATCTGCTTGAGCTCTATTGTGGTAACGCCAATTTTGCGATCGCGCTGGCGGATAACTTCAGACAGGTGCTGGCTACAGAAATCTCCAAAACCTCGGTCAATGCTGCGCTGTTCAACATCGAAGCCAATGCCGTCGACAACGTTACAGTGGCGCGCCTGTCCAGTGAAGAGTTTACCTGCGCCATGAGAAAGGAGCGGGAGTTCCGTCGGTTGCGGGAGATCGATCTGGACAGTTACGAGTTTTCAACGGTTCTGGTTGACCCGCCCCGAGCCGGGCTCGACTCTGAGACAGTCAGGCTGGTCAGTCGGTATCGTCAGATTCTGTACATTTCCTGTAATCCGACAACGCTGAAGGATAATCTTGCTGAGCTGTGCCGGACCCATGACCTGAAACGGCTGGCTCTGTTCGATCAGTTTCCCTATACCGATCATAAAGAGTGTGGGGTCTGGCTGGTGAGACGATAATTCGCTGGTGTTGCAACGATGACTGCTGATCAAATAAAGTTGACTGTAATGGTTGGTTTTTAGATTGCTGGCCCTATTATAAAGGTGTCAGGTCGAATGGCCTTTATCAGGTAATCAGTTCAGGAGAACAGGATGACAGATTCCGCGCAAACCGCTGTTGAGCAGTTGCTGGCCGACTACACCCCTCCCTATCTGGGCCGCAGCCTTAAGCAGGCACGGGCGGTAAAGCGGTTCGATATCAGTAACGGTTGTGTTTCTGCCGATATCGAACTGGGTTACCCGGTGGCCACGGTCGGGGCGGAGGTCAGTGCACAGCTGGAGCCTGAACTGTTGAAAATCCCCGGCGTTGATCGGGTTGAGCTGAATGTCAGGTCCCGGATCATTGCTCATCGGGCCCAGAAAAATATGAAGAGCCTTGAGAATGTTCGCAACATTATTGCGGTAGCCTCGGGCAAGGGTGGTGTCGGTAAATCCACCACCACGGTGAATCTGGCGCTGGCAATGGCGGCTGAGGGTGCCAGGGTCGGTATTCTGGATGCTGATATCTACGGCCCCAGTCAGGGGCAGATGCTGGGAATCGCGAAAGGGCAGCGACCGCAGGCGGCGGAAAATGCGATGTATCCCATAACCGCCCATGGCGTTCAGGCGATGTCGATGAGTTTTCTGACGGATGAAGACCAGCCAATGGTGTGGCGTGGCCCGATGGTCAGTGGCGCATTACAGCAGTTACTGACCCAGACCAGTTGGGATGATCTGGACTATCTGTTTATCGATATGCCGCCCGGAACCGGCGATATTCAGCTGACACTGTCTCAGAAGGTGCCGGTTACCGGCGCCGTCATCGTCACTACGCCACAGGATATTGCTCTGCTGGATGCTCGTCGCGGTATAGAGATGTTCCGTAAGGTGGAAATTCCGGTGATGGGTGTTGTCGAAAACATGAGTCTGCACACCTGCAGTAACTGTGGTCACAGCGAGCCCATTTTTGGCGAGGGTGGTGGTGAGCGTATTGCTGAGCAGTATGAGACTGAGTTGCTGGGGCGTTTGCCGCTGGCCCTCGGTATTCGGGAGCGGGCGGACAGTGGTCAGCCGACGGTGATCTCGGATCGGGATTCAGCCGAAGCGCGAAGCTATCGGGAAATCGCCCTGAAACTGGCGGCTGGTCTGGCTTCCGCGGCCAAAAATTACGCCAATGTATTCCCGGAAATTGTGGTGCAGAATGACTGACTGATCGGCGCTACAACCCGAAGCCGCGTTTGCCGAAAAATGCGGCTTTTTTTTTGTGCTTCAGGTATGATTGCCCGGCTGTTCAGGCCACCAATTTTTTTACGAGTTGAAAGAGTATATGGGGATTAAGTCAGACAAGTGGATTCGCCGGATGGCGGAGGAGCACGGAATGATCTCACCGTTTGAGCCGAATCAGGTTCGGACGGACAATGGTTCGCGCATCGTTTCTTACGGCACGTCCAGTTACGGTTACGATGTTCGCTGCGCCAGTGAATTCAAGATCTTCACCAATATTAACTCCTCCATGGTGGATCCGAAGGATTTCGACGATCAGAGTTTTGTCGACGTGGAGTCCGATGTCTGCATTATTCCGCCTAATTCCTTTGCTCTGGCGCGGACCGTAGAGTACTTTCGGATTCCCCGCGATGTGCTGACCATCTGCCTGGGTAAGAGCACCTACGCCCGTTGCGGCATTATCGTCAACGTAACGCCGCTTGAGCCGGAGTGGGAAGGGCATGTAACCCTTGAGTTCTCCAATACCACTCCGCTGCCTGCGAAGATTCATGCCAACGAAGGGGTTGCCCAGATGCTGTTCCTGGGGGCTGATGAGATCTGCGAGACCTCCTATGCCGATCGCAACGGCAAGTATCAGGGACAGACCGGCGTCGTCGTACCCCGGACCTAGAACCTCCGGGGTTCGCAGGGCAGTAATACAGGCAATAGATACACGTGACCATTCCCGACTTTGAAAAGATCACCGCCTTCTGGTGTGAGGTCATCAACACAATCGACAATCTGCTGGCCGAAACCGATGAGGAAAGTGCTCGCGCGGTTATGAAACACTACGAGGACAGCCTCAAGGTTATCGATCAGAACCTGACTTTTCACTTCGAGCGGGACGAGCAGGATGATCGCATAGAGATGATCTTCGGCTGTGACGGTTACGCTCAGTCCATCGCTTCAGTGTTGAGTCTGGTAGATGCTGCACCGGTTATTGAGGGTGTCCAGGTTATCGCCTTTAACTGCCGGCATGACCCGTTACCAGCCAGTATCAGGGTGGGGGATGAGGAGTTCGCATTGCGGGAATTCTGGTATTCCAGCCGTATTGAAGCCGGGGAGTTTCATCTGTCGGTGTTTATTGACAGTCTGGATGATCAGGAACAGAACCCTGCCATCGAAGCGGTGATGATATTCCTGGACGCGTTGCTGGGTGAGTTTGATCTGATGACCCGGGTGGCGACACTCAGCTGGTATCCGCAGCCGCAGGATCCGATGGACCACGGGCTGAAACCGCTGGAAGCGTTGCGTGAAGAGTTTGACCGATCGCGACCGCAGGTCGATCTGATCGGGGTAACGCTGCACTGATCTGCCGGGTTTTTCGACTATAAAAAATGGCACCGGAGTGCCATTTTTTTTGTTGCGTTTCAGTTATTGGAACGGACAAATTCCTTTTCTTCGTCCTGATCTTCGTAATACTGACCCTGTTGCATTACCAGGTCCCCCTCCTTAACAGTTCTTGCGCCACCGCCCGGCAGCAGAATTTCTTGCTTCAGATCAGTTGTCGGGCGTTGTCTCTTATACTTTAGTTGTCCCTTCCCTATATTTAAAGTATGTTGATCGCCGTGCTGGAAAATGTTTTTAAATTTCAGTGCTGTAGCCCAGGAGGCCGGATCTGTCCGGAAAGCTGATATATAACAGTTTTCCGGCCGGAAGGTCGTGGTTATCAACAGCGAAGCTCAGAAGCTGATTGCAGCCGGTTCATAACAATAATTAAAAACAAAATAATAACTTTGTGGAGAGACTATTGATGTTCCAAAGACTTGGGCAACTGAAGATAGGTCAGAAACTGGTCCTCTGTTTTCTGGCAATAGGTGTGTTACCTGCTCTGATCATAGGCTTTTCCAGCCTGCAAGGGGCAAGCAAGGGGCTTGAAGAACTGGCTTTTAACTCTCTGGAGGCTGTCAGGGAGATAAAAAAGGCGCAGCTTGAGCAGTACTTCGATGACCGCCGAAGCGACATGAATGCTCTGGTTGAAGTGGGCGGGACTCTCCGGCAACAGGCACTGGAAAAACTGACCGCTGTCCGGGAAGTAAAAAAGAACGCCATCGAGAATTACTTCCGAATTGTTAAGCGACAGATCCAGACCTTTTCCGAAAACAGAATGATTAAGGAATCGATGGTCAATTTTAACGACCGTCTCGATACCTTCCGTGATTTTAACGATATCGATGATGCCCGGCTGGAAGAGCTGAGAGCCAAACTGAAAACCTACTACATGGATGAATTTGCTAAGCGTTATTCATCCGACAATAAAGGAACGGCGCCGGCGGACATCGAGAGCATTATTGATAACCTCGATGCCGACGCCGTTGCGTTGCAATATTACTATATTAAGGAAAATCCCAACCCGCTGGGCTCCAAGCAGGATATGGACCGGGCTACGGATATCTCCAGCTACACCCGGGCTCACAACTATTCCCATCCGACCATTCGAAGCTTTCAGCAGAAGTTTGGCTATTCCGAAGTGTATCTGATCGATGCGAAAACCGGGCGTATCTCCTATTCGGTTCAGAAAAAACTGGACTACGGCACCTCGCTGATCGATGGTCCCTATGCCAATACGCCGCTCGGCGAAATTTTCCGCAAGGCTAAGCAGTCCTTCTTCGGTGATGCTGTATTCATTTCCGATTTCAGCCCTTACTACCCCTCTTACGAAGCGCCGGCCATGTTTGTGGGATCTCCCATTCTCGACGGAGAAGAAGTGGTGGGGGTGGCTGTATTTCAGCTGACAATCGACCGACTCAATCTGATGATGGCTGAGCGTACCGGGCTGGGAGACACCGGCGAGACCTATCTGGTGGGTGGCGACAAGCTGATGCGTTCCGATTCAAACTCCGATTCGGCTCGCTATGTGGAAGAGTCGATGAAATATCCCGCAACCGGTCGGGCTGAATCAAAAGGCATTAAGCTGGCACTGGCCGGGCAATCCGGTGCCGGTGTCATCATCAATTACCTGAATAAACCGGTGCTGTCCGCCTGGGTGCCGGTGAGAATTGGAAATTTCAGCTGGGCACTGCTGGCTGAGATCGACGTCACCGAAGCACTCAGTCCGATGGACGAGGAGGGGGCGCCCTTTTATAAAAAATATGCAGAGGAGTACGGTTACCAGGACTTGCTGCTGATTAATCCCGACGGCTACGTTTTCTATACCGTGAAAGGGGGGAAAGAGGCGCGAACCAACCTGCTGACCGGCTCCTATCAGAATTCCAGTCTGTCAGCGCTGACCCGACAGGTTATCGAAAGCCAGGAATTCGGGTTTGCCGATTTTGCGCCCTACGCTGCAAGCGATAACGAACCCGCTGCCTTTATTGCCCAGCCGCTGGTCCATGACGAAGAGGTTGAGCTGGTGATCGCTATCCGGCTACCGCTGGCAGGCATTAACGCCATCATGAGTATCCGGGATGGTATGGGCCAGAGTGGTGAGTCCTACCTGGTCGGGCCCGACAACCGGATGCGCTCTGATTCGTTCCATGATGCGAACCGTCGTTCGGTCGCCGCCTCCTTTGCCGGTGACGTTGCCAGCAATGGTGTCGACACCGGTGCGGTACGTTCAGCGCTGGCGGGCAACAGCGGTACCCAGGTGGTGACCAACTATGCCGGTAAATCGGTGCTTTCGGCTTACGCGCCTCTGGAAGTGGGGGGCGTCACCTGGGCGATGATCGCAGAGGTGGATGAGGCGGAAGCCTTTGCGGCTCGCGAATCCCTGCAGTGGATGACCATCGTCGTGTTGCTGATCAGTATCGGCGTCATCATTGTTGTGGGTATTATGCTCGCCAGACGCATCAGTATGCCGCTGGGGCATGCTGCTGAGCTGGCCGAACAGGTTTCCTCCGGTGATCTGACCGCTGACATCGAAGTTAAGAGCCGGGATGAAATAGGCCATCTGCAGAAAGCGCTGAAAGAGATGAATGATGGCCTGCGCTCTATGGTCTCGCAGATCAGTACCTCGGCTGATCAGCAGGCCTCAGCCGCCGAGCAGCTGGCTTCCATAACCGATCAGACCCGTACCCATGTTGAGGAGCAGAATACCAGTACCGAGCTGGTCGCTACTGCGATCACCGAGATGAGCGCGACGGTACTCGAAGTCTCCCGCAACACCACTGAAGCCGCGGGAGCTGCGAAGGAGGCGCGGGACGAGGTCGAGCACGGTAATGCCGAAGTGAACAGCGCGATCAGCGCCATTCATGGTTTTGCCGGCGAAGTGGAGAGCATGGCCGATATCCTCAAGAAAGTGGAAGAGGGGGCCGAGAATATTGGCGGTATTGTCGACGTCATCAACGGCATTGCTGATCAGACCAATCTGCTGGCGCTGAATGCGGCTATCGAGGCCGCCCGGGCAGGTGACCAGGGGCGCGGATTTGCAGTTGTAGCCGATGAGGTTCGTTCACTGGCTCAGAGCACTCAGGATTCGACCAAGCAGATTGAAACCATGATCAGTCAGCTTCAGGAAGGAGCTCGGGCATCGGCGCAGGCCATGGAGCGTGGTAAGGATCAGATGGATCAGGTCGTTCGTCAGGCGGAGAGTACCGGTGAAGCACTGGCACGGATCAACGGTTCCGTTGATCGCATCAGTGATATGAATATGCAGATCGCCAGCGCCGCCGAGCAGCAGACCGCGGTGGCTGAAGATATTAATAAAAATATCAATGTCATCAGCGGGCTTTCACAGCAGACCGGTACCGACGCAGAGCAGATCTCGGCCGCCAGTGAAGAGCTGGCGCGACTGGCCTCTGACCTCCAGGCTCAGACCCGGCGGTTTAAGATGTAACCGGGTCTTAGCTGACAAAAAAACCGCGCTGTTAAGGCGCGGTTTTTTTTGGTTCAGCTATATCTGACCTGTATCAAGGAGGTGGTAGATACTATTGAGCCCCGAAAGGGGGGGCTGTAAGCTTCTCTACATTATCCGTCCTGCCAATCGTTTGCAGTGTTTAACCGGGATTATTCGATGCGTGTATCAACTCAGCTCAGGCCACTGGTATTTTCACTAACGCTGTTGCCGCTGTCCGCTGCGGCTATTACCGGGAGCGCCGACCTCAGCGACACCGCCTCCTTATATGAAGAGGCGCTGATGCAGTTTAATTCGGGGGAGGTTGCCACCAGCGTTATCCATCTTAAGAATGCACTGCAGGCCGATCCCTCATTTTTAGCTGGACACATATTGCTGGGCAGGTCCTATCTGAAGCAGGGTTATGCTGCGCTGGCTGAGAAGGAATTTAATCAGGCTATCCGTATGGGGGCTGATAATGCTCTGGTAATTGAATATCTGGCCCAGTCTTATCTTTTGCAGATGAAATTTCATCAATTGTTGAATGAAATATACCCTGGAAGCTTCGGGAATAGTCTCAATGCCGCGATACTGGTAGCCCGTGGCAAAGCGAACTTTCAACTCGGAAAACTGGATGAAGCGGCGCTGGAATTTCAGGATGTGCGAAAGTTTGACCCGCAAAATGTCCCTGCGCTGCTTGGGCTGGCGACCGTGCAGCTTCGCAAGGGGGAATATCAGGATAGTGACAAACTGATCAGTCTGGCGGCGACTCTGGAGCCGGGCAACCCCTCTGTCTGGTACACCCGGGGGGCTCTGCATCATGGCCAGGCGCAGTTTGAAGAGAGCGTTCAGTTTTACTCCCGGGCTCTTGAGCTCGCTCCCGACCACTATCAGGCCAGGCTGGCGCGGGCCGGTGTCTATATGGATCGTGGGAATTACACGCTGGCAAAAATTGAGCTGGACGAGTTATACCTGCAATCGCCGGAGAACCCTCAAGTGGCTTATCTTTTAGCCACGACTTTGTTACAACTTGAGGATCGGCCCGCTTCCAAAGCGGCCATGCTGGAAGCAAAATCGCATCTGGAGTCATTGTCCGAGGAAGTAGTGCAGGCCCACGGACCAACGCTCTTTCTGGCTGCGCTTGTTAATTATGATCTGGGCACCCATGAAAAAGCCAAAGTCTATCTGGAAAGCTTTATTTCTCGTTACCGACAGGATCCGCGGGCACGTGTTATTTTAGGGACGATCTATTTACAGGAAGCGGCCTATACAAAGGTAATAGAGACTCTTGAACCGGTGTTGGAAATTACTCAGAACAATTACAGGGCACTGGTATTGCTGGGTGATGCCTATATGTTCCGGCACAAGTATTTCAAAGCATCACAAATGTTTGATCGTGCCGCACAAATTGCTCCGACAGATTCAAGAGTGCTTACTCGTGGTGGCCTCAATGAGCTTTTACGAGGGCATGAGGAGGCAGGTTGGTCCGATCTGAAGCGGGCGCTTGATAGCAGTCCCCGGGCGGGAATGGCCGGACTTATTCTGGTTGTTACCCTGCTGAAAGAGGGTCATACAGAGCAGGCTCTGGAGTTTGCCGAGAAGCTGAGACTTAAATCGCCGGAAAACCCCCTGGTTGTAAATCTGCTGGCGGCGGCTCAGGCTGCAACTGGGAATGGGGTTGCAGCCAGGCAAAGTTATTCCTGGATTCTGCAGCGCTTTCCGGAATTTTACCCTGCACGGGTGAATCTGGCGAAATTGGATCTGGTTGAAGGAAATCTCACAGAGGCAGAGCAGCAGTTTACCCGACTAATGCAGGAGCGGCCGGAAAATATCCTGTTAATGGTTGAACTGTCTCGAGTCAGTGTACGCCGTGGAGATTTCGGCCGTGCAATACAATGGCTGGAAAAGGCTCACGGGTTGGATAGTGGGTCTATGCGAGCCGGTACTCGTCTGGTCGATCTGTACATCCGTACCGGAAAAGCTGAGAAAGCAAAGGAGGTTGCTAGGAAGCTGATCTCCAGAAACGGTGACAATATTGGTGCACTGATTGCTCTCGGTCGCAGCCAGCTGGCAACGGGTCAGCAATCCAAAGCTCGGGTAACGCTGAAAAGCGCTTCTCAGCAATCGGGGCTGCAGTCTGAATTGTTGCCTGAAATAGCAGAATATCAGTACCTTGCGGGTGATCTGAATGGGGCGCTTTATACCCTGGAGAAGTTCGTAAGTATCCATACCGATCAGATATCTCCCCTGATCCGTCTGACCGAGCTGCAATTGCACAAAAAGCAATTTGATAAGGTCGCAGAGGGTATTGCTCGAATAGAGAGTGCCGGTTTTGATGATGTGGCTGAGAGGTTGAAAGGTGATCTGAAAACCGCTGAAGGGGATGGTCAGCTGGCACTGGAGCACTATCTGCGAGCGCTCGAGCTTCGGCCGGGGACGAATCTGGCACTGAGAGCTTTTAAGGCACATCTGGCGCTCAAACAGGATTCAGAGGCGCTGGCTTTTGTTGAACACTGGATAAAAAAATACCCGCAGGACCGTGTTATTCGGGAGGTGCTGGCGCAGGGCTATCTGCGCAATGGGCAATTGCAGAAAGCCAGGGAAGAGTTTGAGCGGTTGTTGAGTGAGGGGGGCAGCTCCGCCTCGCTTCTCAATAATCTGGCGGTTATATACCACCGCCTTGGTGATCCAGAAGCCTTCGATGTGGCCAGTAAGGCCTATGAGATGGACCCGGATAGCTCATCGGTCAACGACACCCTGGGCTGGATCCTGGTTCAGCAGGGCAGAGCGAGTGACGGGTTGAAGTATTTGCGCAGTGCATTTGCGCGTTCATCGTCGGATTCGGAGATTCGCTACCATATTGCAGCAGCACTGATGCAACTGGGGCGGCAGCAGGAGGCTCTGGGTGAGCTGAAGCAAGCACTTGAAGGTAGCGATACTTTTGTGGGTCGTGATAAAGCACTCAGGCTTTATGAGTCGATTTCGGAGTAGCGGGTGTTCGGGAAGTGTTACAGTCATGTCAGAATATTTTACGCTTTCTTGCTGGTGTTCTGTTTGTCTGGTTTTAACTTATTGAATAGTAACGGTATTGATAGTTGGCTCGATATTTGTATAAAAGTGTTTAAACAAACGTAGTTTTAAATTTTACGTTTATTTGAAGCAAGGGTTTTAACCGGCCTGACTCAGCAGGTTGGAAAAGAGGGAGCTACGGGCTCTCAGGTGCATTTGTACTCAGTCTTCATATTCGTATGCTGGAGAAGCTGAAATGTTAAACAAAACAGGAATCTCATTGCTGTGCTCATTGTTGGGTGCCTCGATGCTTTTTGCCGAAGCTGCCAGTGCTGGTCAGGATGACTGGGTTTGGAGATATGCAAACAGCAGTGGGAATTTCGGTACCAACACCTGGAAGTACGGTGCCCGGGAATCTTACTGGGGAGCCATTAAAAATTCGGGGCCCACGGTAACGGTTGACGCCTGGTCCAGCACCGGTGATGTCAACAACGGGCCTGATGTGTTGGAAGAAGCGCAGGAAATGGCGTATAGCAGTGGGCTTGGGGTAAGGCATGTCGACACGGCTGAAGTAGGCCAGGGGAGTCCCCGTCACGCGTTTGATGGATTCAGTGATGACGATACCTACGAGAATATGGATGCCATGCTGTTTGAGTTCGAGGAGGACATAACCCTGGACTCGGTTAGTATTGGCTATACCAGAAATGGTAATCCGGCAGCCTTTTCACTGCTGGCGTTTACCGCGGACCCCTCTGTTGATCCCTTTTCCACAGGCGATGATCTTTCAGGGAAGTCGTACGCCGGTCTGCTTACATCAGGCTGGGAGCTCGTCGGTCACTACTACACGACAGGAAACTATCAGACCTTGGCTGTTAACGATGGTACCGCTACCGGAGGGACGGCGGTAAGTTCCAGCTACTACCTGCTGTCGGTTCTTAATCCGGAACTGAACGACTGTTCTGCCGGATCCACCGCGTTGACCTGTGCGAGTGGAGCTAATCACTGGCAGAATATGTTTAAGGTCAAAGCAATGGGCGGGCATAACTCGCCACCTGATCATCAGGTCCCGATTCCCGCTACGGCGTTCCTGTTTGTTCTGGGATTGCCATTGCTCAGAGTCTGGCGTAAGCGAAGCTGAGGGTAGCGTTGCTGAAAAAATCCCCGCCTGGCGGGGATTTTTTTTGTTCGGACGAGTCAGGGGGCATGCTGGCAACACATAGCTGAGGTTCGACATCGTCAGCCCGGTTTACTGCTCCCCAGGCTGAGCATGTGTCGATGGCAACCAGCGCTAACTGAACCTTGTTGATCAATTGCCTCCGCTACGGGCTTGTTCATTGCTCTGCATGTCAAGGCGAACCTCCCGATCTGAGGTCGCTGTGAGTAGCCGTGGATTGAATAACTGTATCACCACCACTTGCTGAACACCCCGCAGTCAGCAAAGTCAGCTCAGCTCTTGTAATGAGCCTGTTCTTTGTTCGCCGCAATAGAATCTATAACTGTATTTATGTACAGCTTCCATCGATTTGCAGTACACTCCTGCTACTGCTCTTCCAAGATTCAAACCTGATGTCAAAAACCCGCAAGATCATCCACTGCGACTGCGACTGCTTCTACGCCGCCGTGGAGATGCGCGATAACCCGGCGCTGCGTGAGGTACCGATGGCGGTGGGTGGTGATCCTGGCAAGCGGGGCGTGATCTCCACCTGTAACTACCCGGCAAGGTCTTTCGGGGTGCGCTCGGCGCTGGCATCGGCGCAGGCGAAGAAGCTGTGTCCGCAGCTGATCATCCTGCGTGGCAATATGGAAAAATACCGCCAGGCATCACAGCAGATCCACGAGATTTTTCGGGACTATACCGACCTGATTGAGCCCCTGTCATTGGATGAGGCCTATCTGGATGTCACCGACAGCACGGCCTGTCGGGGCAGCGCGACGCTGATTGCCGAGGAGATCAGAAAACGGGTCAGAGAAGCGGTCGGTATCACGATTTCCGCCGGTGTAGCGCCCAATAAGTTTATCGCTAAGATTGCCAGTGACTGGCATAAACCGGACGGGCTTTGTGTGGTCCTGCCGGAACAGGTTCAGGAATTTGTGGCGGGGCTGCCGGTGGAGAAACTGTTCGGAGTCGGGCCGGCCACCGCCGCTAAGCTGCACGGGCTTGGCGTCAGCCGCTGCGGTGATCTCAGACGCTACACCGGGGCCGAGCTGCTGGAGTCCATGGGGAGTTTCGGCGAGCGGCTGTTTGAGCTCTGTCGGGGCATCGATGAACGCCCGGTGCAGACTTCCCGGCGCCGCAAAACCCTCAGTATCGAGCATACCTACAGTCAGGATCTGCAAGGGCTGGAGTCCTGTCTGCAGAAGCTGCCGGAGCTGCTGGAGGAGCTGGAACAACGACTGACGCGGCTGGATTCGAGCTATCGGATCGCCGGAGCCCTGGTTAAGCTGAAATTCGATAACTTCGTGCAGACCACTGTTGAACAGCGTATCACCGAACCGGACGCCGCAGTCTACAGGGCGTTGATGGATGAGGGCTACAGCCGGGGTCAGCGACCGGTACGCCTGCTGGGGGTGGGTGTTCGGCTGAAGGATCTGAGTCAGAATGAGGATATCCGACAACTGAGTCTGTTTGATGCGATCTGAATAACAGCAGACCGCATTTCAGCCCGACTCAGCCGGTGGTGGATTCCCGCGCCAGGTTGTCCTGATCCCGGGTGTGGAACTCGCCCACTCCCAGCATCATTTTCAGATTTTCCAGCATCAGCAGCAGCGACGGCACCACCAGCAGGATCAGCAGGGTACCGAAGGCCAGCCCGAATACGATCGCTGTCGCCATCGGGATCAGGAACTGCGCCTGCAGCGAGGTCTCAAACAGGATCGGACTGAGGCCGGCAATGGTTGTCAGCGAAGTGAGCAGCACCGCCCGCAGACGCTGACAGGCCGCTTCGATAATCGCCGGCTGGGCAGCCATGCCCTGTTCCCGAAGCTTACGGTAGAAGGTGATCAGCACGATAGAATCGTTGATAACGATGCCGGAGAGCCCGAACAGGCCGAACAGGCTGAGAATAGTCAGCGCCTTACCCATCACCAGATGACCGATAATCGCGCCGGTCAGCCCCAGCGGAATGGCTGCCATGACCGTCAGTGGCCAGATATAGGAGGAGAAGACCCAGGCCAGAATGATGTAGATCAGGATCAGCGCCAGCAGTCCGCCGGTCCTCATGTCGGACAGGGTTTCATTTTCATCGGCTTTCTTGCCTTCAAAACTGTAACGTATGCCATAGCGGGAACTGAGCTCCGCCAGTGCGCCGTTGCTCAGCGCCTCGATAATCTCGTTGCTGTTAGCGACCTTGTCATCGACATCGGCAGTCACCATCAGTGCCAGTTGCCCGTCCACCCGTTTCAGAGAATCCAGACCGCGTTTGGCCCGGAACTGGATGACGTTAGACAGCGGAGTTGACTCACCGCCGGGCAGCAGAATAGGGAGCTTCTCCAGGGTGCTGAGACGGTCCCGTTCGGCATCCGGCAGGACCACCCGCACTTCGATTTCGTCGTCCTGAAGGTGGAAAATCTGCACCAGCTCACCGTCCAGTGCTGCACGCAGGCGCCGTCCCACGGTTTCCAGGTCCAGTCCCAGCGCCTTACCGGTGCTGGTCAGCTCATAGATCCACTGTTCCTTACCCCAGGGCAGGTCGTCATCGACATTGCTGACGCCGGTGTATCCCTTGAGAGCTTCCTGCAGCTCCAGCGATGCCTGCTTCAGGATCTCGACCTCGCCGCCGGTCAGCTTCACCTCGATGGGCTGACCGGGCGGGCCGCCGGTACGCTGAGAGATATTCAGCCGCTCCACGCCTGCAGGTTGTACCACCCGCTCCCGCCACAATCTCAGGAAGCGCTCGTTGGCCACGTCGCGATTCTCCCCCCTGACCAGCTGGACATAGAGTGCACCGAACTCATCGCCCACAAAACCAAGCGCATTGTTCTGGGAGAACAGCGCCTGGCGCTGGTACTGGACCACATTCTCGACCAGTTCGCCGCCCAGCTCCTGTTCGGTTTCCCGCAGGGTCAGTTCGAGATGATCGAGAAAACCATCGACAACGTCCGGTCGGGTGCCGGCGGTAAACTGGACGCTGGCGGTAAATTCATCGCCGTCCACAATCGGGAAGAAGGTGAATTTGACCCGACCACCGGCCACCAGCCCGATGGCAATTATCAGGCAACCCAGGGCGCAGCTGAGGGTAATCCAGCGAAAACGTACTGCCAGGGTGACCAGCCGGCGGAACTGATGATCTTTAAAGTGATTGAACCAGCGATCCAGCCTGACCCGGACTCTGCCGGGCTCAATACGATCGTGGTTTTTCAGACTGTGGTGCAGGTGACCCGGCAGAATCAGGAAGCACTCCACCAGCGAGGCGATAATCACGCAGATTACTACGGTGGGGATATCGATCAGGATATTGCCGATATAGCCACCCACCAGAGTCAGTGGCAGGAATGCCGATATTGTCGTCAGTGAGGAGGCGATAACCGGAGCCAGCATTCGATTGGCGCCGCCAATGGAGGCCTGAGCGCCCGGTTCGCCCTGCTGGAAGTGGGTCAGTGCATCCTCGCCCACCACTATGGCGTCGTCGACGATGATCCCCAGCGCCATGATCATCCCGAACAGGCTGATCATGTTGATGCTGCCGCCGATCACCTGCATGATCGCCAGAGTGGCGAGGAAGGAGACCGGGATACCGACGGTGACCCAGAATGCCACCTTGACGTTGAGAAACAGGAACAGCATGGCGATCACCAGGATCAGTCCGCCGAGCCCGTTTTTCAGCAGCAGGTTGATGCGATCCTCGATAAAGCGCCAGCGCTCGTTGTAGGTGGCCAGCTGGACTCCTTCCGGCAGTGTCGGTCGAACCTCCTCGAGCCAGTCGGAAAACAGCGCCGCGGCGGCCAGGGTATCGTCGTTCTCGGATCGTTTCAGTCTCAGCTCGATGGCGGGCCGCCCCTCATGCTCAAGCCAGGTCTGATTGCTGCGCGGCCGCTCTTCGACCCTGGCAACATCGCCGAGACGGATCAGCCGACCGTCTTCCTGGGTGATCAGCGGCAGCTGTTCAAAGCCCTCCGCGTCCCGTTGCTGGCTGAGACTGCGAATCTGCCGGGAGCCATCGTCGCGCCCTGCGGTGCCGGCCGGAAGATCACGGCTGCGTCGGGCGACCACTGCAGAGATTTCGTTCAGGGTCATGCCCAGGTCATGCAGCTGCCGGGCAGGAACCTGTATGGCGACCTCTTTTTCCGGCAGGCCGGTGATGTCGATCTTGCGGATTCCGCGATTCAGCAGGTCGCGCTCAAATTCGCGGACCAGTGGCCGCATCTCTTCGATATCGCCGTCACTGGTCACCAGCAGGCGGGCGATCTCTTCGTAACGGGTCACCTCCTGAATGATTGGTTCTTCCGCATCCGTCGGCAGATTGCGTATGCCGTCAACTTTCTGCTTAACCTCGTCCACCACCTTGCCGACATCGGCACCTTCCTCCACCTGGATACGGATGGAAGAGATTCCCTGATTGGAGGTGGAGAACAGCTCATCAATGTGGTTGACCCCTTTCAGCTCCTGCTCGATAGGGATGGTAATGCTGCGTTCGACGTCTTCGGCGGCAGCTCCGGTCCAGGTGACCTGGACGGTGACCACATCCAGCTCAAAGGTGGGGAAGAACTGAGTGTTCAGCTGCTTGATGCCCCACAGGCCGGCTATGATCATCAGAGACATCAGCAGATTAGCGGCGACTCTATGGGTGGCGAACAGCCTGATCGGGCCGCCGGTTGAGCCGTTACGGGGGGTAGGGCCGGTCATGGTTCAGACACCAGTCTGACCTTCAGGCCGGTAATCGCGTTGGGCAACTGGGTGGTGATGATCCGGTCGCCGGCGCTGATCTCGTCACTGCGGACCAGTACCCGGGAGGCGTCACCATCGGTGACTTCACCCACGCGTTCTATCTGTATCGCCTGCAGGCGTTCATTCCGGATCAGATAGACACGGTCGGTGCCGTACAGTGACTGGGGTGGCAATGCCAGCAGCCCCGGTTCTTCCGGCAGCTGCAGCGACAGCTCCAGTGAGCGTCCGGGCTCCAGCTGTCCGTTATCGGTTTCAATCTGCAGCAGAGCGTCAATTCCGGCCCGACCGCTGCCCACCTCGCCGGCGATACGGTTAAGCTGCAATCTGAGAGGCTGGCCGTCGAGAACCGCACTGGCGCTGAGTTTCAGACCCTCCCCCAGCGCCCGGCGAATGGTGCTCAGATAGCGGGATGGAATCTGTGCCCGAACCTCCAGGGTTTTGCTGTTGTACATCATCAGCAGCGCATCACCGCTGCGGACCCGGTCTCCCGGAGAGACTGATACCCGGGCGATCCGACCGTCGAAGGGAGCGGTAATTCGGGTCCGTTCCAGATCCAGGCGAGCAGACTCCAGCTGAACTTCTGCCTGCTGCCGGCGAGCTCTGAGCTGGCTGAGACGATTGTCGTGATCGGCGATATCCCGCTCCCGATTATTGAGGCTGAGGGCCTGCTGCTGATAATTGCGACGGGCGTCATCGAGCTGAGTGTCGGTGCCGACGTTACGCCCTTTCAGGGCTTCGAAGCGTTTCACCGAGCGGGCCGCCAGCTGCAGCAGTTCTTTCTCGATCCCAAGCGCCTTCAGGTCGGAGCGATAGCGGGTGTTTTCTGCCTGGATGCTGGCCCTGATATCCGCCAGTTCCGCCTCACGCTGAGCCACAATAAGTTGTGCATCTCTGGGGTCCAGGGTCAGCAGCGCCGCGCCGGCCTTTACCCGGCTGCCTTCATCCACGTGCTGCTGGTCGACAAAGGCGGTAACGGCCGCAGTCAGCTCGGTGCTGCGGGGAGCTTCGATGCGGCCGTACAGGGTAACGGAAGGTGTGATGGTTTCCGGTGTCGCGGTCAGGGCTTCGACAGTCCACACTTTTTCCCGGACCGGTTTATCCGGCGCCTGAGGTTTGCTGGCGACCAGGCTTCTGAAGACGACAACCGCCATCACCAGAATCAGCAGGGCAATGGCGAAAGGCAGCAGTTTACGGAGGATTGAAGGGGTTGCCGAAGTCATAGGGTTCCGTTAGCGAGTCGATTTCCGGTTCTGTGCCGAACCGTCGCGAATATAAGCTTAAGGTAATACCAGAGCTTACCGAATTAGTTCCATAAAATCCCGAAGCGCCCTGTGGATTTACATTCATTTACAGATCTTTACGGATCAGGGTTTCGGGTTACACTAAGTGAAAAAAACGGAGGCCATGATGAGAACGGAAAGCTTTCTGGCACTGAACCCGAAAGGATTTCACAGGGTAGTGTATCGCGAGTGGGGGGCCACTGAGAATCAGCGGGTACTGATCTGTGTGCACGGCCTGGCCCGTAACAGTCGCGATTTTGATGATCTGGCCCAGGCGCTGTCCCGAAATTATCGGGTGGTCTGTCCCGATATCGTCGGCCGGGGCGAGAGCGACTGGCTGGCCCCGGAGTGCCCCTATGAAATCAGTCAGTATCTCAATGATATGACGGCCCTGATCGCACGTCTGAATGTTAAACAGGTGGACTGGCTCGGTACCTCAATGGGCGGCATTATTGGTATGTGTCTGGCGGCCATGCCCGGATCTCCGGTTCGCAGCCTGGTGCTCAACGATATCGGCCCCTTTGTCAGCCGTGAGGCGCTGCAGCGCATTGCCGCCTATGTGGGGAAGGCGCCGCTGTTCTGGAACCACCAGGAGGTGGAAGATTATTATCGCTCGATCTATCCGGCCTACAGCGGGATCAGTGATGAGCAATGGCATCGACTGGCGATCCATGGTTGCCGCCGGCAGGCTCATCAGGACGGCTTTGCACTTCATTATGACCCTGCCATCGGCGATGGTGCCAGAGCCAGCAGCGAAGCGGATATCGATCTCTGGCCGCTCTGGAGGTCGATCCGCTGTCCGCAGCTGCTGCTCTGGGGAGAGGAGTCTGATGTGCTGTCCGCTGATACCGTCGCCGGTATGCAGGATGCCAACCCGGACATGACCATCAGCCGCTGGGCGGGCGTTGGCCATGCGCCATCACTGATGGTGCCGGAGCAGATCCGGGTGATCGTCGACTGGCTGAGAACCGAGCCGGGTCACTGAACATTCCCGGGCAACTCTGAACCACCGGCCGGGCAGGCCGTTGACCTACACCATCCGAGGAACCACAACCTATGAGTATTCTGACGTCCTGGCCCGGCGACCATCTCTGCCTGAGCGAAAAGGAACGCCGGGAGGCGACGGCACGTATCGAGGCTGAATTCTCTTCGACGCTGAAATCACTGAAAGTCGATATCGGGCTGGTGGAGATGCTGGACGCGATATACGTGCCGCTGGGCGCCTGGCTTTATCAGCTGAGACAGCAGCAGGACGGGCCGCTGATCGTCGGTATCAACGGTGCTCAGGGTGCCGGTAAGTCGACCCTGTTCACGCTGCTGGAGGTGACTCTGGCTCAGGGGTTTGGTCAGAAGGTGGTGGGCTTTTCGCTGGACGATATCTATAAGACCCGTGCCGACCGTATCCGAATGGCGGAGGAGGTGCATCCGCTGTTTGCCACCCGGGGGGTTCCCGGTACCCATGATGTGGAGCTCGGGCTCAATCTGCTGCACGAGTTGCGTCTGTCCCGTCCCGAGAAAGTCACTAAGATTCCGGTGTTCGATAAATCCATTGATGATCGCTGTCCGGAAGCGGTCTGGCAGGAATGGGTGGGGCCGGTCGATATTGTCGTGCTGGACGGCTGGTGCCTCGGGGCGGCACCGCAGCCACAGGAATCACTGACGGAACCGGTGAATAGTCTGGAAGCGGAAGAGGATCCGCAGGCGATCTGGCGGACCCGGGTGAATGAAGAGCTTAAAGGACTTTACAGCCGGCTGTTTGCCATGGTGGATGTGTTGCTGATGCTGAAAGTGCCGAGTATGGACAGTGTCTTCGAGTGGCGTACACTGCAGGAGAAAAAGCTGGCGGAGCGGGTTCAGCAGTTCGGCCTGGATAAGGAGTCAGCCAGTCCGCTCAGAATCATGAGCGAGCAGGAGATACGCCACTTTATTATGCATTATGAGCGTCTTACCCGGCAGATGCTGGAGCAGATGCCGGATCGGGCGGACGTGACTCTGCACCTTAACGAAAACCACAAAATCGATCGTATTCAGGTCAACCGTCAGAAGCTCTGAAGCTGACGGTCAGATTCCGATCGGCAGCAGCGTGGTCGAAGCGACACCGTGGAGCACGGTATTGATGGTCCGATCGGTCTTGCCCGCAACAATTTTCGCCATCATATCCTGGAGGCTGATCATCTTGCCGAACAGGCGCTCGTAGCTGAGGTTGGGAATGCCGTTCTGATAGCCATTGCTGAGCAGGAAAAGGGTGCCGTCGCGGTCCCGGAAATTGTTCAGTCGCCAGGCGATGATCTCCAGGTTGCGGGCGCTGTTATAGAGTTTCTGCTGGTTCAGCTCGTCGAGCAGGAAAAACTCGAACTTGCTGTTATAGGAAGCGTGCAGCATGCTGCGGATGCCCACGATCAGAGCAAACACCCGGTCCCCCTGAAATTCCTCTTCAAAAGCCAGCTTGAGCGCCTGATTGCCAGTGCGGTTACCCAGCTCCTGAAATCCGAAACCGGTAGGGTTGCGCCCCAGCTGCCGCAGCCGCTGCTCAATACTGGCGCCGCTTTTTTTCAGCTCCCTGGGGTTGCGTCTGTAAAGTTTGGTCATCAGCTCGCGAGTGTGGAGATACAGTTCCTCCACATAGGCGTCGGCCACCATATCGACATCGCTTTTGGCGAGATTCTTGACGTTAAATGATTTTGCTCCGCAACCGGACAGCAGTGCTGTCAGGCAGAGGATCGCAAGTACAACGGGAAGTGTTGTCAGTGGGCGGCCGGCAATAGTCATCCGCCGATTCTAGCGAGAAGCGGGCGGGATGGGAACAGCTGCTCCCGGCCCGCCAGCCGGTTCAGGCCAGATGGTTCGCCAGCTCGTCGGCGCCGCCGATATGGTTACCATCGATGTACACCTGGGGGACGGTGCGACGACCGGTGACCGCCATCAATCCCTGGTGACTGACATCCCGGCCCAGGCGGATCTCTTCATAGGTCAGCCCACGGTCATCAAGCAGCTGTTTCGCCCGCACGCAATGGCCGCAACCCGGGCGGGCAAACAGGGTAATCGCCGCCTTCTGCTCCGCTTCAGGGTTGAGGTAGTTCAGCATAGTGTCGGCATCTGAGACCTGGAAGGGGTCGCCCGGCACATCGGCTTCGATAAACATTTTTTCGATCACACCGTCACGTACCAGCATGGAATAACGGTGGGAGCGCTTGCCAAAACCGAGGTCACTCTTGCTGACCAGCTGTCCCATACCTTCGCTGAAATCTCCGTTACCGTCCGGCAGGAAGGTGATCCTGTCCGCCTGCTGATCCTCCTTCCAGGCGTTCATTACGAAAGCGTCGTTAACCGAGAGACAGTAGATTTCGTCGATGCCATTTGCTCTGAACTGGTCGGCCAGCTCGTTGTAACGGGGGACGTGGCTGGAGGAGCAGGTCGGGGTGAAAGCGCCGGGCAGTGCGAACAGTACAACCGTCTTCCCCCTGAACAGTTCAGTAGTGCTGCGGTCGATCCACTGATCGGCTTCACGGCAGCGGAAGCTGACTTCGGGGACCTGCTGGTTTTCGCGATTGTTTTCCATGATGGACTCCTGTGAACTCGTTGTCTGATAGTGTTTAGCGGTCTGAGTTGCACTTTAAAGGCTGTATGCTGTTAAATAAAATTGATCGTTTAAATGTGGTTAATAGCTATAGGCTATTGCATTGCAGGGCGGGATTTCTGCACTTATAGTGGCAGGCCATCCGACCGCGGCTCTGCTCCTCATGGGCCGACCGGTCCCCGTATCGATCCCCGGAGTGCAGTATGACCACAGGAAAAGACCTCAAAAGCATCAGGCGGGAGTATATTGCCGAACAGATTCATCGTTCGGATATGGCCTCAAACCCATTTGATCAGTTCGGGCTCTGGTATGAACAGGCATCTGAGGTGGATGCTACGGATGCTACCTCGATGGTGCTGGCGACCGCGACGGCGGACGGCTGTCCATCGGCGCGAATAGTGCTGCTCAAGCACTACGATCCCCGGGGGTTCTGCTGGTACACCGATTATCGAAGCCACAAGGGACAGGAGCTGGCGGAAAATCCCCAGGCGGAGCTGCTGTTTTACTGGCGTCCACTGGAGCGCCAGGTGCGTATCTGGGGGCAGGTGGAGCGACTGCCCCGGCAGGATGCGGAAAATTATTTTGCCGAGCGTCCCCGGGGCAGCCAGCTGAGTGCAGCAGCTTCGGCACAGAGTTCGGTGGTCGAGCATCGCCGGCAGCTGGAGCAACGGGTCAATGAGCTTGATGAGCGCTGCTCCGAGGGGGCGGTGCCCTGTCCTGAGCAGTGGGGTGGCTATCGGCTGATCCCCGAACGGTTTGAGTTCTGGCAGGGAAGGGAAAACCGGCTCCATGACCGGCTGGTATACAGTAAGCAACTGGATGGCTGGCACCTGGTCCGGCTGGCACCCTGAGGAGATCCTGTGAGCGATTATCTGTCCTGTGTTGAGATTGAACCAGCCACTCCGGCTGTAGCAACGGTTATCTGGCTGCACGGTCTGGGCGCCGATGGTAACGACTTTGTTCCCGTGGTCCCGGAGTTGCAGTTACCGGAATCCCTGCCGTTGCGCTTTGTTTTTCCCCATGCCCCGGTGAGGCCGGTGACCATCAACGGCGGCATGCCGATGCGTGCCTGGTATGACATTCTGTCCATGGGCGACAGCAGGGAAGTCAACGAAGCACAGTTAAACCGGTCGAAGGAGCAGGTTGATGCTCTGATAGACAGGGAGCAGCAGCGGGGGATCGCCGCTGATCGGATTCTGCTGATCGGCTTTTCTCAGGGCGGCGCGGTGGCTTACCAGTCCGCCTTGCGGTCCCCTCATCCGCTGGCCGGACTGGCAACGCTGTCGACTTACCGTATTAAAGCGGCACTGCCGGAAAACCAGGCTCTGGCTCACAATCGATCGCTTCCGGTGTTTACCGCTCACGGTGAATGGGATGCGGTGGTGCCCCGCAATCTGGGTCGTCAGGGGTTTGAGTCACTGCAGGCGGAGGGGCTTGAACCGGCATGGCACAGCTATCCCATGGGGCATGAAGTCTGTCTTGCTGAAATTAGAGATCTGGGTGATTGGATGCAGCGAATCCTGCTTCGCTGAGAAAGATCGTTGATTGCACGGGCCCCGGAGCTGTTATCCACCGAAAGGCTGTGGCCAGGTGAGGCCGGGGCTCGTTCTGCTTCTGGAATTACTGCCCGTTGCGCCGCTGCTCGACCAGTGGTTCCAGTCCGCCACCGTTGAAAACTGCATTGTAACCCGCGCTGACCAGTGCCTCCTCAGCGACGCCCGCCCGCCGCCCGCTACGGCAGTAAAGCACTATGTTCCTGTCCTTGCGCACTTCCAGTTTTTCCAGCTGGCTGACGATTCGCTGAAACGGGATATGAAGAGCATCCTGCAGGTGTGCCTCGGCATATTCGCCGGTGGAGCGAACATCGATCACCAGCGCACCCTGGTCCATCAGCTGCCAGGCTCTGATTTCCCGCTCCCCGGCCTGCAGATTGAGGCTGAGCAGTGCCAGCAGGATAAAGGATAAGGATCTGTGTAGTGTCATAGTAGCTTCCTGTTAATTGTCTGTGGGGCGCCTGCCCCGGTATTCCTGTTGTTGTGACAACGCCTGAGCGGCCGGGTTTCACCGGGAGGTATTTTAGCATCAGCCACTGATAAATAAGCGATTTGTGAGTGTAGCTTGGAGGTTAACGTCAGCGAATAGCGGCTGCTGTCACCGGGGCTAAAGAAGCTGGTAGAGGTCGAAAGGGTGACTGGAGGGAGGGGCGGGTTGCGGCTGCTGCCGCAACCCTGAGAAAGAGATGACTAGCTGGCAGTCACATCTTCAGCTTGCAGGCCTTTTGGAGTTTGAGTAATTCCATACTCAACCTGCTGACCTTCAGCCAGGGTCTTATGCCCTTCGCCACGAATCTGGCGATAGTGAACGAACACATCTTCGCCGCCGGTCCGCGTAATAAATCCAAATCCTTTTGCATCGTTAAACCACTTTACCGTTCCGGTTTCCCGTTCAGACATTGCTAACACCTTTATTGTTATGAAAAAGCCACTTGATAATAGAGGTTTTTAATCGGCAATCCTAGGTTTTCGGTAGAAAAAGTGGCAAAAAACAGAGGTCTGGGGTTGATAATTATCAATTTTTATGAGTCCTCTGTTTCGTGCGGTGAGAAACGTCAGGAAAATCAGCGCTCAAGTGCGATTCCGGCGCCCAGCGTAATCAGGAACGAGCCGGTCAGGGCATCCAGAGTGCGCTGTACTCTGCTGCTGTTGAGCCAGTTCAGTGTCCGGGTGATCAGCAGGGCCAGAGAGCATTGCCAGAGCATGGCGATAACGAAGTGAATTGCGGCCAGTTCCAGCATCTGCGGTGTGACGGCCCCTGTGGAGTCGATGAACTGCGGCAGAAACGCCATGTAGAAAACCAGCGTTTTCGGGTTGAGCAGATTGGACAGTACGCCTTCGCGGAATGAGCGCGTGGGGACAAAATCGGCTGCGGCTGCGGGAGGCTGACCTGTCAGCGGTCGTCGTTGTGTCGTCAGTAACTGCCAGTTTCAGCAGCCCGAACAGCCAGGCCGATTGCAGCAGAATGACCGATACCCCAAGCGATGAGATCAGGGCCTGGCCAAACAGGCCGCAGCAGATACCGAAGCTGCTGACAAAACCATCCTTCCAGCCGCCTCGCCGGGTGTTGCGCAGGATCAGCAGGGTATCCACCCCCGGTGTCAGAGTGAGCAGGGTGATCGCAATCAGAAAACTGCCGAATTCAAGGGTCAAGAGTTTGCCTGTGTAACTGAGAGGTGGGTATTGCGGGGGATTTTACAGCGGAGTGGCGGGCAAAAAAATCCCCGCCGAAGCGGGGTATAAGATGAAGATGATCAGAAACTCGGGGATAGTCTGAAGAAACTGACTAAGGTTCTCGCTACAGAAGGTGTGACCCGGGACGCAATGGTTAGTTCCCGGGAGTTCGGGAAATTGTTTCTGCGACTACGAGCCGCTGAGGCAGTGTTTGAAACTGCCGGCCAGTTCACGGATAAAATTCAGGTAACCTTCGGCGTCGACCGCAGTATGGGTGGCCAGTGGGTCCAGCACACCCTGGCCGACTTCAAGTCCGTCGGTCACCACCTGAACCAGTGCTGGTCTGAACTGCGGTTCGGCAAAGACACAGCGTGCCCGGCTCTGTTCCAGCTGCTGGCGAATTCCATGCAGGTGCTTAGCTCCTGGTCGGCGATCCGGGCTGAGGGTGAAGGCGCCCAGGTGATTAAGCCCGTAATGACGTTCAAAATAGCCGTAGGCATCATGAAAAACGAAATAGCCGGTTTCCCGGACCGGAGCCAGCTCCTGCTTCAGTTCAGCATCCAGCGCTTTCAGACGGCCCCTGAACTGCTTCAGATTATGGCGGTAGCTTCCGGCATGCTCAGGATCAACCCGACTCAGATTGTCAGTCATCGTTACGGCAATCATTTCGGCAAAGGCCGGTGACAGCCAGAAGTGAGGATCTGTATCACCGTGTTCATGGCTGTCATGATCGTCATGACCTCTATGTTCATCATGCTGGTCGGATTCTTCGGCAACCTGATGATGCTCTTCGTGCTCTTCGTGCTCTTCGTGCTCTTCGTGCTCTTCGTGCTCTTCGTGCTCTTCGTGGTTTGCGTGTTCTTCGTGTTCTCCGTGCTCGCTGTGTTTTTCATTCTCTTCGATCAGCGTCTCCAGGATGACCAGTCCGGTTTTCGGGTTCAATTGTGAAAAGCTTCCGCTGAGAAATCGTTCCAGCGAAGGACCAATCTGAAAAATCAGATCGGCTCGTTGCAATTTTCGAACATCTGACGGGCGGAGCTGATAGTCGTGGGGTGAGCTGCTGGCGGGGATCAACAACTCGGGAGAACCCTCTCCGTCCATGATGGCCGCGGCAATCAGCTGCAGCGGCTTTACAGTAGTGACAACCTCCACAGCCGAAGTTGGCAGAGATTGGAACAGCAGAGGCAGTGTCAGCAGAGTGGCTGACAGAAACCGGGGTGTGGGCATAAAAACCTCAATAGCATAAGACCTGATTGTCTGGAAAACGGTACGGCGTCTTCAGAGTAATAATTGTAATGTTATATTGTAACGGATATCAACCGGGAAAGATTTGTCGCTATTGATACTTGTACCTGGGAAGGCATCCCCTGGTGGTGTGATTTTTCGACAGCAAAAGGAAAGGAATAAAAGAAATGGAAAAATAGAAGATATTAATCCACCGGAGTTGTCAGCCACCATCTGGTGGAGAGCATCGCTCAGCGGCTATAATGCGCGGTTTGTTTTCCAGCATACGGACAGACCAAGACGATGACAGTTCGCACGCGCATTGCGCCTTCACCCACCGGTGATCCCCACGTAGGTACCGCATATATCGCCCTGTTTAACCTGGCGTTTGCCCGTCAGCATGGCGGTGAGTTTATTCTGCGGATTGAAGATACCGATCAGACCCGGAGTACGCCGGAATCGGAGCAGGCAATCCTCGACTCAATGCGCTGGCTGGGGCTTGAATGGGATGAAGGCCCCGATGTCGGAGGCCCTCACGGTCCCTACCGTCAGAGCGAACGTAAGGATGCTTATAAAGACTACGCCATGAAGCTGGTAGAAGAGGGCAACGCCTTTCTCTGCTACCGCACGGCCGAGGAGCTGAACGAACTGCGAGAGGCCCGTCGCGCCGCTGGCAAACATACGGCGCTGAAGCAGAGTGATCTGGAGCTGCCGGCGGAAGAGGTCGAACGGCGGATGGCGGAGGGAGCGCCTCACGTGGTGCGGATGAAGGTACCCGAGGAGGGGACCTGCGTTATCGACGATATGCTGCGCGGACCCATCGAGCTGGACTGGGGCCAGGTGGACTGTCAGATCCTGCTGAAATCCGATGGAATGCCTACCTACCATCTGGCCAACGTGGTGGATGATCATCTGATGAAGATCACCCATGTGATCCGTGGCGAAGAGTGGATCCCTTCAGCTCCCAAGCATCGTCTGCTGTATCAGTACTTCGGCTGGGAGATGCCGAAGCTCTGCCATATGCCGCTCTTGCGCAATCCCGATAAGTCCAAGCTGTCCAAGCGTAAGAACCCCACCGGTATCATTTACTACCAGCGCATGGGTTATCTGCCGGAAGCGCTGCTCAATTACCTGGGTCGTATGGGCTGGTCAATGCCGGATGAGAGCGAGAAATTCACCCGCCAGCAGATGTTCGACAACTTCGATATTCATCGGGTGTCGCTGGGTGGACCGATCTTCGATCAGGAGAAACTGAGCTGGCTGAACGGTCTGTGGATTCGTGAGGAACTGGACCCCGCCGCCTTTGCGGAACAGTTCAGAAAATGGGCGTTGAACGCGGATTACCTGATGCCGATCATTCCGCTGATTCAGCCCAGGGTCGAGAAATTCAGTGACGTAGTACCGCTGGCAGGGTTCTTTATGTCCGGCATGCCGGAGCTGAGCGAAGGGAATTTCCAGCACAAATCGCTGGAGAAGGATCAGATTCGCCGTATTCTCCAGTTCGCCCTGTGGCAGCTGGAGGCCGAGCGGCATTGGGAGAAGGATCGCATCTTTGCCGGTCTCAATGGTCTCAGCAAGGCGATGGAATTCAAGATCCGTGACTTCCTGTTCCCGCTGTTTGTAGCGATCTCCGGTACCGCTTCCTCGGTCTCGGTGATCGAATCCATGGCGCTGCTGGGACCGGACCTGAGCCGGGCCAGGGTCCGTCATGCCCTGAATCTGCTGGGCGCCGCCTCCAAGAAGGAAGGCAAGCGCTGGGAGAAGGAATTCAGAGCGCTGCAGCAGGCCGCTGAAGCACAGTGATCCCTGTAAGGCTATAGAAAAATACCCGCCCGGAGCGGGTATTTTTTTGCCTTCGGAACAGAAGCCGTACTCAGCTTCGCGCTTTCTGACTCTCCAGAAACTTCATCACCGCTTCCAGATGCTCGGGGTTGTTGTGACACATACCCTGGAAGCAGGCGCAGAGATCCAGAAAGTCCGGCAGCTCCATGCGCTGTGCCATCTTCATCAGCCGTTTGGTCAGACGCAGGGCGTCAGGCGGCTGCTGTGCCATCCGCTGCGCCAGCTTCATGGCGGCTGGCAGCAGCTGTTCCGCTTCCACCACCTCCAGCACGATGCCCAGCTCCCTGGCTTCGGCGGCATCCACCAGCCGGCCGCTGAGTGTCAGTTCAAAGGCGCGCTGATAGCCGATCAGTCGCTGTAGAAACCAGGCGCCACCATCCCCGGGAATAATGCCCAGATTGAGAAAAGTCTCGCCGAAGCGGGCTTTTTCGGAGGCGATTCGAATATCCGCCATATTGGCCAGATCGAAGCCGGCGCCGATGGCCGGACCGTTGACGGCGGCAATAACCGGAATTTCCGCCTTATGCAGCGCCAGCGGAATACGCTGAATACCTCGGCGATAGCGGTTCTCAACTTCGGCGACATCGCCGGCGAAGTCGCCGCCACGGTCGCGCATCTCCTTAATGTTGCCGCCGGCAGAAAATGCAGAGCCGGCACCGGTCAGCACCAGTACAGAGACCGAGGAATCAGTGTTGGCCCACTCTACGGTGTCGATGATATCGTCGATCAGTAGGGTGCCGGTGAGAGCGTTGCGGACATCGTCGCGGTTAAGTGTCAGGGTGGCGATACGATCTTCGAGAGTCAGGATGGCATCCCGGAGTTGAGGCAGAGCCATAGGCAGATCTCCACAGGGCAGATGGACAGAGGGTTTATCAGAATGTGCTGATTTACAGAGGGTATACCAATCAGCCGCTGTCGGCGAGGCCAGCGCAGCTACAATTCGACGGGGAGGTTGCGGGCCGGCAGTTGCCGGCCCGACAACGGGTACCGAACGAACCTGTCAGAGAGGGGGAGAACAGGGTGTCCGGTCAGAAGTTCAGCGGCATCCTGCCAGAACTCAGGAGAACTCCTCCTCGTGCAGCCAGGCCGCATGTTTGGGGGCTTTCTTAGTCCTGGACCACTCCTCCAGCATGGCCGGGGCCACTTCCTTCAGCTGCGCCATCTGCTCATCGGTGCCGGTCAGACAGGTCAGTTCCAGCCGATGACCATTGGGGTCGAAGAAGTAAATGGATCTGATGATGCCGTGGTTGGTGGGACCGACCACCTCCAGACCCTTGCCTTCCAGCTCCTCTTTGGCGGCCAGTAGTGCGTCTTCGCTTTCGACCCGGAACGCGATGTGCTGACACCAGGCGGGGGTGTTGGGGTCGCGCCCCATCTTCGGCGAATTGGGCAGCTCAAAGAAGGCCAGAATATTGCCGTTGCCGGCATCCAGGAACAGGTGCATATAGGGGTCCGGTTCCTTGGTGGAAGGCACTTTGTCTTCGGCGATAGCCACCAGAAAATCCATGTTCAGCATTTCCTGATAGAACTCGACGGTTTCTTTAGCATCGTTGCAGCGGTAGGCAACGTGGTGAATCTGTTCCAGCTTGATCATAGTAGTACCTTCAGGACAATTTTATCGTTTTAGTGGTTGCGGATTACTGTTGTCATGCCTGTTACCTTTGATTCGGGCAGGCAGTTGCCGGTTTCATCGCCAGCAGGGTAAAGCTGAGCAGCGAGGCCGCTGCAAAGCAGAAAATCAGTAGTGTCATGGGTAGCGCGCTGCCGTCGTTGAGCAGCGCCAGCAGGCCGCCGCTGATACTGCCGAGACCGAACTGCAGCACACCGAATATCGAAGAGGCGGTCCCTGACAAATGTGGAAAGTAGTGGAGGGTGCCGGAGATGCAGTTGGCGGCCAGCGCTCCCAGGGTGCCGACATAAAAGGCCAGCGGAATGACCAGCCCCCAGAGACCGCCCCAGCCGGTCAGGCCGGCAATCGCCAGCAGGGTGGCGGCCGTAGTGAGCAGTGAGATCAGCAGCAGACAGGCTCTGTCGCGGCCCAGCTTCGGTACCAGCCGGCCGTTGATTATCGAGCCGCTGGCCATCGCCAGAATATTGAGGGCAAAGAGCCCGGAATACTGCTGTGGGCTGACATCGTAGAGCTGCATATAGATGAACGGGGTGCCGGCGATGTACGCAAACATACCACCGAAAGCGAAGCCGCCGCAGAGTGCAAATCCCATAGCCCGGGGGTGGCTCAGCACCGAGCGAAAGGCGGCGGCGATGGCTGCTGGTCGTAGCGACAGCTGCTGATCGGCCGGTTTGCTTTCCGGTACGCAGAAGCTCACCAGCAGCGTCCACAGCAGGGCAAAGCCGGTCAGGGTCCAGAAGATCGCCTGCCAGCCCTGCCATTGCAGAACCAGGCTGCCTACCGCCGGTGCCAGCATCGGGCCGGCGGTCAGGATCAGCATCAGCCAGGACATGGCCCTGGCCAGTTCGTCACCGTTGTAAAGATCGCGAATCACCGCCCGAGCCAGCACCGAGCCGGAAGCACCGGCCAGGCCCTGAAACAGTCGCGCCATCTGTAACTGCTCGATGCTGTTGCTGAGGGCGCAGGCGCTGCTGGCCAGCGCGTAGCAGATCAGACCGGCGAGAATCACCGGCTTGCGGCCGAAGCGATCCGACAGCGGTCCGTGTATTGCCTGGCCGCCGGCGAAGCCTATCAGAAAGATACTCAGCGTCAGCTGAACCTCGGACTGGTCCGTCACCAGGCTGTCGGCAATGGCGGTAAAAGCCGGCAGGTACATATCCAGCGACAGCGCGCCCAGGCCGGCAAGTATACCGACTACGGCAAAGCTGAACCGGTTCAGGGGACGATGGGTCATCAGCGCGGCTCCTGATTAGTCTCTGCGGCTTCAGGTCGCATCGCCCTGAGCTTCCGGAGCTGCGTTCAGGAACGGCTGCAGTTGCTGGCAGGCCTGCTCAATGCGGCGGATGGTCGGAAAAGGCTCCAGCTCTACTTTGAAGCGGCGAGCGTTATAGAGCTGCGGAATCAGGCAGATATCGGCCAGACCCGGGGTGTCGCCGTGGCAGAAGCGGCCGGTCTCCTCACTGTCGGCCAGCATCTGTTCTAGAGCGCTGAAGCCCTCCCGGAGCCAGTGGTGGTACCAGCTCATTTTCTGTTCTTCGCTGATTCCCAGCTCATTGACCAGGTACTTCAGTACCCGCAGGTTGTTGAGGGGATGGACCTCGCAGGCGATTGCCTGAGCCAGCGCCCGAACCCGTGCGCGCCCGGCATTATCGGCGGGCAGCAGCGCCGGGGAGGCCGGGTACTGTTCGTCCAGGTACTCGATGATCGCCATTGACTGGGTGAGAGTGCCGTCCTCACATTCCAGCGCGGGAACCAGCTGCTGTGGATTGATCTCCCGGTAAGCGGTTTTCAGCTGTTCGCCGCCATCCCTGAGCATATTGACGTACTGGCTGTCGTATTCCAGGCCTTTGAGGTTGAGGGCGATACGGACGCGGTACGCGGCTGATGATCGCCAGTAGCTGTAGAGTTTCATAATCCGAATCCTTCAGTTTTCATTCACTGCGTTGTCGGAGCTGGCGTCCGCCGAATCAAGGTTGATCTGCTCCGCCCGGTTGCGGACTTTCTGCATCAGCGCCAGCAGTGTCTGTTGCTCCTCTTCGCTGAGGCTGCCCAGCAGCTGCTGTTCCAGCGCCTGCACTCTAGGCACCAGATCGTCAAAGGCCGCCTGACCTTCAATGGTCAGCTGAAGGTTGACCCGGCGGCGATCGTCAGGATCGGTCTGCCGCTCGAGGAACCCCCGCTTCAGCAGCGCCTGAATGGCACGGCTGACGCTGACCTTGTCGATACTGGAGCGCTGCACCACATCGCTGGCCGTCAGCGGCTGATGGTTGCCGAGCACCGCCATGGTCCGCCACTCTGCCACCGACAGACCGTACAGCGAGGAGTAGATGTCGCTGACTGACTGGCTGACCGCGAGGTAAAAAACCCGCACCTGATAGGGGAAAAAAGAGCTCAGGCTGAAATCGCTGTTATCGCCCTTCTGTCCCGGGCTCCCCTGAGATGGTCTGGTGTTGCTCATAGTTGTGCTCATGCTTTGTTATCAGTGCTGCTGACCGATCACCGGTTTATAAGCCATATCGGATTTAAGAATATGGTTAACCAGCCAGTTGCGCAGATAGCTGTTGATGCTGTCGGCCAGCAGATGGGTGGAGGTGCCGCCGATACTGAACGACTGGCGGACGGCCCGCAGCCACTCCTCGAAAACCCGGTGCTGCTGTCGGTGCTCTTCGTAATCCGCATAACCTGCTTTACGCAGCAGCTTCTCCTCGGCACGAAAATGCTCTTTGACGTAGTGATCCAGCTCGTCAAAGACATAGCTGATCATGCCGCCGGAGGCCTCGGCCCGGGTCAGCTGGTTGATCAGGCTGACCAGCTGCCGGTGCTGTTGGTCCAGCTCCGGCACGCCGACGCTGTACTCCTCTTTCCACTCAATCAGATCCATAAAAAAGCTCCTAATCCATCATGACTGAGGGCAGCCACAGGGACAGCGCCGGAATGGAGATCAGCAGCACCAGTCGCAGCACATCGGCAATCAGGAAAGCGATGATGCCTCGGCTGATGGTCTGCAGCTGCAGGCCGGGGGTGCTGGCCAGAATCACAAACAGGTTCATACCCACCGGCGGAGTAATCAGCCCTACTTCGACCACCGAGACCATAATCACGCCGAACCAGATCGGATCGAAGCCCATGGAGCTGATCAGCGGGTAGACGAAAGGCAGAGTCAGCAGAATCATCGACAGGGCGTCCATAAAGCAGCCGAGGATGATGTAGAAGATGATCAGCAGCACCAGAATCAGGTAGGGATTCCAGCCCAGTTCGCCCACCAGCGCGACCAGACTCTGCGGCAGGCCGGTGGTTTCGACGAAATAGTTGAACACGGCGGTGCCGATCAGAATCAGGAAGATCATGCCGGTGGTGGAGGCGGTTTCACTCAGCGAGGAGAGAAACACCTTGCCGGTCAGCTTACGCTTCAGCAGCGCCAGCAGAAAAGCTCCGGCAGCACCGATGGCCGCGGCCTCAGTGGGCGAAAACCAGCCGGCGTAGATACCACCGATGACCACCCCGAACAGCAGGGCCACCGGCCAGACGTTTTTCATCGCCACCAGTCGGCCGCGCCAGCTGGTGCGCTTATCGGCCGGGCCCAGTAATGGGTTACGGGCCGTACGAACCCGGATCGCCAGCATGTACAGGGCGGTGGCGACGATGCCCGGTATCAGGGCGGCGGCGAACATCTTGCCGATGGACTGTTCGGTGAGGATGGCGTAGATCACCATAATGACGCTGGGGGGAATTAGCACCCCCAGAGTGCCGCCGGCGGCGATGGTGGCGCTGGCCAGACCGTCATCGTAGTTTTTGCGGCGCATCTCCGGCATCGCCACCCGGCACATGGTGGCGGCGGTGGCGAGACTGGAGCCACAGATGGCGCCGAAGGCGGCGCAGGCGCCGACGGTAGCCATCGCCAGACCGCCTTTACGATGGCCGATAAAGACATTCACCGCTTCGTAAAGGGCGTGAGACAGGCCGGCCCGGGCGGCGAACACGCCCATCATAATAAACAGTGGCACCACTGACAGTGAGTAGGGGAAGACCGACTCGAAAGGGACCGAGCCCATGATAAAACCGACGCTTGCGGGGCCGTTAAGAATCAGACCGCCGACAGCACCCACCATACCCATGGCGATGGCGATGGGAACCCGGATCGCAATCAGCCCGAACAGAACCCCAAACGCCAGCAGACCGATCAGTTGAGAGGACATGTCAGTGTTCCTCCTGCAGCTGGCTGAAGGCGATGCCGCTGCGACCGGTGACCAGGGTATAGCAGGACTCGACGCCGATATGAACGGTGACCACCGCTGATAACGCAGAACCGTAGAGCAACGGCAGCCAGTACCAGATCATCGGCAGTCCAAAAGTCATGGAAACGTCTCCGTACTCCATCTGAAGTGCGGCCTGATCGTAACCGAACCAGGCGATGGCGCTCATAAATCCGGTACCGAGCAGGGCGGTGAAAAACTGAAAGAAAGCCGAGGTTCGGCGTGAGGCCAGATCCGCCAGTATTGAGACCGCCACATGGCTGCGACTCATAAAGGCGTAGGGGATCGACAGATAGGCGGCGGCCATGACCATCAGCTGAATCAGGTCGACCGCGCCGAAAATGCCGTCACTGCCGCTTTTTCGCATCACCACATCGGCGGTGGTGGTCAGCGTCGCAGCCAGCAGAAACAGCATACCGAGCCAGGCGGTGTACTGGGTGATCGCGTAAAGAATTCGGTTAAACAGAGCAATCATACTGACAGGTCTCCGGCTCTGCGGTGGGAAAGGCTCCGGACGGTGGGGGCTGACGTCCGGAGCGGCCAGGTCGATCAGGTCGCTTCAGGGGTTATTCATACCTGGCGACGGAGGCCTGTGCGGCGCTGTAGATCTCGCGGGCATTCTTAACCCCTTTCTTTTCCAGCTCACTCAGATACTGATCGATGGTGGGCTGCAGGGTCCTGCGCCAGTTATCACGTTCGGTATCGCTGAGGGTGGTGACCACGCTGCCTTTCTGTCTGATATCGTTGATGCCGGCCTGATCCCATTTGTTCCACCAGGGGCCGAATTTGGCGACCAGCGGTGCGCCGGAGATCTCGTCGATCACCTTGCGGACATCCTCGGGCAGCGATTTGTATTTGCGCTGGTTCATGATGAAGTAGAAGCTGGTGGTGTAGGCCTTGGCATCCAGGTGGTGATTCAGCACTTCATAGAGCTTGAAGCCGTGTACCGCCTCGTAGGGGAACACGTTGCCGTCGAGCACCCCTTTCTGCAGGTTCTCATACACCTGGGTGGGTGGCATACCGACCGGGGAGGCGCCCAGCTGCTTCAACATCATCGAGATTGCCTGGCTGGGGGTCCGCAGACGCAGGCCTTTGAGGTCGTCCATGGTCTTAACCGACTTATCCCGGGTGTGGATCAGGCCACCGTTATGAGCGTGCAGCGCCAGTACTTTAAAGCCTTTGTATTCATCCTTCAGATACTTCGGGTAGAGATCCCAGAGGGTACGTGAGGCGGCGTCGGAGGATTTCACCAGGAACGGCAGATCCATAATCAGCGTACGGGGCAGGCGGCCCCGGGGAATACCGGTCAGGCCGTGAGAGATATCGACCACACCGGCACGAACCTGGTCCAGCTGTTTGGCGACATGGCCAAAGGCGGAGCCGGCCGGGTAGATAGTGACCTTGACCTTGCCGTTGGTGCGTTTTTCCAGCTCCGCGGCCCAGGGCTCCAGAAAGTCTTTCTGAGTCGGGTGGGACGAGGGCAGGAAGTGGCTGAGTTTGAGCTCAATGGTTTCTGCCATAGCGGGCGCGATGCTTCCCAGCAGCAGGGCTGCGCTGGTGGCAACGGCGGAAAGAGCGGCTGTCAGACGTTTCATTTTTTATTTTCCTCTCAAGATGATTTCTTGATGTGCGTAATCTGTCTGCCCCGGCTGCCTGTGTCTGTTGATGGAGGGGCAGCAAAGGTTTCATATGAAACTAGTTAATTTCATTTGAAACTAATTATCAAGTTCGTCCCGGAGGCAATATTCTATTTTTACGACATGTGTAATTAGATCTGGCTATGGGAATACAGAGAAAGAGCGAGGGCAGGGCTGCCGGGGCGGGGTGGCGTCTGCTCCGCTTCCTGCGTTGTAACAGGGGGCGGAGAGACGGAAGCGGCAGCGACGAAGGGGGCGCCGATGAAGGGTCACGGAGCCCCGGCAGCAACGGAAGGATCAGTTCTGATCTGCGATGTATCCGAGTTTGCGTGAGATATCGCCGGCGGTTTCTTTCAGCAGCTGGGCATTGGGGCCGTCCCAGCTGACGTCAAAGCTGGACTTAAAACCGAACAGTGCCAGCGACAGTACCAGTTCGCCCCGGTAATCGAAGATGGGGGCCGCCAGCGCCGACACCCCTTCGACGCTGTGGCCGGTGACCTTGCCGAGACCGTGGCGACGGGTTTCCTCGATCAGACCCGCGATGTCCTGCAAGTTTTTCGGAGCCTTCGGGCTGGTGCTGTCGGCCAGCGTCTTCAGTTCTGTTTCGACAACCGGTCGGGTCAGCTCCCGGGGCAGGTAGGCCAGAAATACCCGGCCGGAGGCGGACATCAGGGTTGAGAAATTGGTGCCCGGTCGGATACCCACCGAGATCGGGCGTCGTGACTGGAACCAGCGAATCACGGTGGTGCCGGCGGTGCCCCAGACCGTGAGAATGACTCCCTCGTCGGTTCTGGCCCACATGTCCTCGATCATGGCGTTGGCCACCGAGGTGGGATCGAGCCGTGACAGGTAGGCGGTGGCGAATTCCAGTACATAGGGCCCCAGATCATAACGACCGTGGGCGGTGCGTTCGACAAACCCGGACTGCACCAGGCTGACCAGGTAGCGATGAGCCTTGGCGGGGTGCATATCCACCGCTTCCGCCAGTTCGTTCAGAGAGGCGTGGCCGCCGATGGCCGCCAGCGCTTTCAGCAAGCCCATCCCGACTTCCACCGACTGGACTCCGCCTTTGGTGGCTGTTTTCTGCGTCGTTTTTTTATCGATCCGGAACTCTGAATCTTTCATTAGCAACCCTTCATTACGAAATACGTAAATAAATCATATCCGATAATTTTGCCGGTTGCGCCGAAAAAAAGGTAGTGATTAGATAATTTTTGTCAAATGTCATCCCGGTTACGTAAATCGTAATTACCCGGCTGAGACCGAAAGCGGGTGTGACAGCACAGTATAGATAACCGCCGGGTAACCCGCTCGAGATGAGCAGAGACCGCAGGAATAAGAGGAATCACGATGACTACACAGTTTGCTTCAGTCGCCGACCTGGAAGAGAAAAAGGTCAGTTTCAGTCAGCTTTCAGAACACTGCTGGGCCTTTACCGCCGAAGGCGATCCCAACACCGGCGTAATTATCGGTGACGACTCCGTGATGATTATCGATGCCACCGCCACCCCGGTGATGGCTCAGGATGTGGTACGCCAGATTCGTGAAGTCACTGACCTGCCGATCAAGTATGTCACCCTGTCCCACTATCACGCGGTGCGGGTACTGGGCGCTTCCGGTTATAAGGAGCACGGACTGGAGCAGGTGATTGCCAGCCAGGATACCTATGACCTGATTGTCGAACGTGGCCAGCAGGATATGGATTCCGAGATCGGTCGCTTCCCGCGTCTGTTCCAGTCGGTGGAAAGCATCCCCGGCCTGACCTGGCCGACCCTGACCTTCCAGAAAGAGATGACCCTGTTTATGGGTAACCTCGAAGTGAAAATCATGCAGCTGGGCCGTGGCCACACCAAAGGGGACACCGTGGTCTGGGTGCCGGGCGAAGGTGTGCTGTTCTCCGGCGATCTGGTCGAATGCGACGCCGCCTGTTATACCGGCGATGCTTACCTGGCTGACTGGCCGCAGACTCTCGACAACATCACAGCACTGGGTGCGAAGAAACTGATTCCCGGTCGTGGCCCGGCCCTGGATACTCCCGAGAAGGTCGCCGAAGGCCTGGCCTATACCCGCGACTTTGTCAGCACGTTGTACCAGAGTGCACAGCAGGCGGTCGCCGAAAAAATGGACCTCAGGGACTGCATGGCGCTGGCCCGCAGAAATATGGATCCCAAATTCGGGCATGTCTTTATCTATGAGCACTGCCTGCCTTTTGATGTGACCCGTGCCTTTGACGAAGCTCAGGGTATCCGTGATCCGCAGATCTGGACCGCCGAGCGGGACCAGGACATGTGGCACGGCCTGCAGCAGGAACAGCCACAGTAAGATCACGGATCAATGCGGCTGTAGGGCCGCAGTCACGATTTCAGCAGGGAATCCCTGTGTCACCGGGATTTCCGGCGGCCGGCCCGTTGCCGGTCGCCGCTCCTCAGAACAAGAACAACGAGGTGAACTCCGATGTTTCTGACTTATCAGAACCCCGTTTACGATTACATTCAGTCGCGGGATCAGCAGAGCGACACGCCGGCCCATCATCCGCTGGTGATTGTCGGTGCCGGTCCCATTGGCATGGCCGCCGGTATCGATGCCGGTATCCAGGGCATTCCCGCCGTTATTCTCGATGACAATAATACCGTCAGCGTCGGTTCCCGGGCGGTCTGCTACTCCAAGCGGGCACTGGAGGTGCTGGACCGTCTTGGTTGCGGTAAGCGGATGGTGGACAAAGGGGTGACCTGGAAAGTCGGCAAGGTGTTTTTCAGGGATGAGCTGGTCACCAGCTTCGACCTGCTGCCGGAGGAGGGGCATGAGCAGCCTGCCTTCATCAACCTGCAGCAGTACTACCTCGAGGAGTATATGGTCGATCGCCTCAACGAGCTGGACGACGTTGAAGTACGCTGGAAAAACAAGGTGGTTGCCGTCGAAAACGGCGAGGGTAACGCCGACAAAGTGACCCTGACCATCGAAACCCCGGACGGCCCCTACCAGATTACTACCGACTGGCTGATCGTGGCCGATGGCGCCAACAGTTCGGTGCGTAACATGCTGGGTCTGGCTATGCGCGGTAAGGTGTTTGAGGATCGCTTCCTGATCGCCGATATCGTAATGAAGGCGGATTTCCCGCCGGAGCGCTGGTTCTCCTTCGATCCCTCTTACCATCCGGAACAGTCGACACTGTTGCACCGTCAGTCCGACGATGTCTGGCGACTGGATTTCCAGCTGGGCTGGGACAAGGATCCGGACGAGGAGAAGAAACCGGAAAATATCATTCCCCGGGTGAAAGCGATGCTGGGCGAGGATGTGGATTTTGAGCTGGAGTGGGCCAGTGTTTACACCTTTATGTGTCGCCGCATGGACCGCTTCCGTCAGGGACGGGTCATCTTCGCCGGCGATGCCGCCCACCAGGTGTCGCCTTTCGGCGCCCGCGGGGCTAACTCCGGGTTCCAGGACACCGACAACCTGTTGTGGAAGCTGAAGCTGGTGATGGACGGCAAGGCTCCCGATGCGCTGATCGACAGCTACTGCGATGAGCGTGAGTACGCCGCCGATGAGAATCTGCTGAACTCAACCCGCTCCACCGATTTCATCACCCCGAAATCGAAGGTGTCGAAACTGTTCCGCAATGCCACCCTGGAGTTGTCCCGGGATTACCACTTTGCACAGAAGCTGGTGAACTCCGGTCGCCTGTCCGATGCGGCTTTCCTGACGGAATCACCGCTGAATACGGGAGAAGGTGACGATTTCGCCGGCAATATGGTACCCGGAGCGGTGATGGACGATGCGCCGGTGCAGGGTGACCGGGATGAGCGCTGGGCCCTGAAGGTGTTCGGAAACCGTTTCCAGGCCCTGTACTTTACCGACGATGCCGGAGCACTGGACCGGGAAACCCTCAGTCAGCTGCAAACGCTGGAACAGGCTGACATACCGGTGCAGCCGGTGGTGGTTGCCGCAACCGGTTGTGCACCGGAGGGGATCCGTACCGTGCTGGATGTCAGAGGCCTGATGGCCGAACGCTATGATGCCCGCAACGGTACGACCTACCTGACCCGTCCGGATCAGCATGTCGCCGCCCGCTGGCGGGCGCTGAACGTGGACAGCATTCGTGCTGCCGTCAACACCGCTACCTGTAACTGAGGCCGGAGGAGATCATCATGTCCCTGAATACTGAATCCAACTTCCACCAGAGCGATAAGCGTTTCTTCCGTGCCTACCGTCCCGGTGATGATTTTTATGAAGCGCTGATTGAGATGCACCGTGACCTCAGTGATGAGCAGAGTGAAAAGGTCAACGCCCGGCTGATCCTGCTGCTGGCCAATCAGATCGGCGATCTGAATGTGTTGCGGGAAGCCATGGCGGCAGCCCGGGAAGGAGTGTAGTCGCGCTGCGGAAAAATTACGCACTGTTTAATTTCTGGAAACGGCGCTCATAATTTCATTAGTTGCAATTGAAACTAATGAGATCTGAGGCATACTACAGACAAGGCCAGCGGCGGTGATTTATTGCCGCCGGCACCGATCAGGCTTCCGTCTGCGCCGGACCCTCGAGCCGTCCGGACCGAGCATAGCAAGAGACCTATTATTATGAAATTAGCCACGCTGAAAGCCGGCGGACGTGACGGCACACTTGTTGTTGTCAGCCGCGATCTGACCAGCTGCGTCAAAGTTCCGGAGGTTGCTGTGACAATGCAGCAGGCGCTGGATCACTGGGCCGACACAGAATCGAAACTGAATGAGGTGTATCAGAGCCTCAATAACGGCGACTGCGCCGGCGCTGAGCCTTTTCAGGTGAATGACTGCCATTCACCACTGCCCAGGGCCTATCAGTGGGCAGACGGCTCCGCCTATATCAATCACGTGGAGCTGGTGCGCAAAGCTCGCGGTGCTCAGTTGCCGCCATCTTTCTATACCGATCCGCTGATGTATCAGGGGGGCTCCGACAGCTTTATCGGTCCCCGCGATCAGGTGGTGGCCAACAAAGAGTGGGGCATCGATTTCGAAGCGGAAGTCACCGTGGTCACCGACGATGTGCCGCTGGGGGCCTCTGTCGAAGAGTGCGCCGAACGGATTCGTCTGATCATGCTGGTCAACGATGTCTCCCTGCGCGGCCTGATTCCCGGCGAACTGGCCAAGGGCTTCGGCTTCTTCCAGTCCAAACCCGCCAGCGCTTTCTCACCGGTAGCGATCACTCCTGATGAGCTGGGGGATGCCTGGCAGGATAACAAGGTACATCTGCCGTTGACCGTTTACTACAACGATAAGCTGTTCGGCAGACCTGAGGCTGGCGTCGACATGACTTTCGACTTCGCCCAGCTGGTTGCCCATGTAGCCAGAAGTCGTGAACTCTGTGCCGGCTCCATTATCGGTTCCGGTACGGTCTCCAATAAACAGGGGGATCTGCACGGCTCCAGCATCGAAAACGGCGGCGTTGGCTACTGCTGCCTGGCGGAAGTTCGTATGTACGAGACCATCGAGCAGGGCCAGCCGGCCACCAGCTTTATGGGTTATGGTGACCGGGTTCGTATCGAAATGCTGGACCGCAATGGCGATTCGGTGTTTGGCACCATTGAAAATGAAGTGGTGGAAATGCTGTAACAGAGCCTGCGGGTTCTGATCGCTGAGTTACACCTGCGGCCTGCTGATCAACCCTGAGAAGGGGACTCAGCAGGCCGTTATTTTATGGTGATCGGGAATAAACAACGTGCGGCGCTCATGATCTGAGTAAGCGGGTACACTGCCTCTGTAGCTGTCATTACCACGCTTAGCAACCGGCTCGTCCTCTTTCGACCGCAAAGCCTGTTCCACCGATATTCACCCGGCCGTTACTCTGAAGGTAGATTGGAAAAGCGCCCTCATTACCGCGGTCGGTCCGGTAAACCAGCAGGGTCTGAAAGCCCTGCTGCTTAATATCCCAGTTACCGGAGATTCGGTTGTTGGAGGCGCCGCCAGCGGTACCCGGTACGTACCAGCTGCCCTCTTTGTAGTAGTGATAGCGACCATTCCGACAAAAACGAATCACTGTCAGAGTGCTGTTGTTACGGGTGACTGAACCGTCGTAAGCGGTAAGTCGGGCGCCGGTCAGTCCCTGGCGCCACTGATCCGGGATCGACGATTCCGCAGCCCGGCTGCCGGGGACTGTCAGAGTAAGGATCAGGACGATTACCGTATATTTGCTCACTTTCATAAGTCTTTCTCCTGCGGGGTTCCGGACGTGAGTGGCAGTTAAAGGCGCTCCGGTTCATTTCCCTTCAACTTCGGCCTGATCGGGAATCGGGTAATCGCTGCGGCCGGTCTCTGGTGTCCGACCGCAGAGAGGAACAATAAAAGAATCATTGCAAATGATAATCAATCGCATTAGTCTGGGCGATAAAATCCTGTCGATTGCTGCTGTTTCGTCAGGAAGACTCTGATCAGTGACGGATAGCTTTATGGATAAAACAGCCTGGATGGCGACACCTCAGACCGGTGTAGGGGAGGCCCGGGTCGCAATCAGTGCCGATACCCTGACCCGGTTAATCAGTGAAGGCGCCCTCTGCGCGGCAGATCTGCGTTGTCTGGACCCGCAGAGCCGAACGCTGATTAAGAAACTCTGCCTCTGTGCCTGCCGGCGGAGTTTCTGCCACAAGACGATAGCGCATGGCGACCGCATACCAGATAAGCTCAGCGGGATACCGACGTCTCAACCGGTGGAGATGATTGCCTCCAGCGAGGGCGTCGGCGATGGTCTTCAGACTATGTTCAGCAGGTTGCGGTACACTGAGGGCTGAACACCCTGATAGTTACCGCAGGCGAAGGAGGCAGGATGAACGGGGGGGACTCTTTCCGTAGTGCCGGCACCCCGGGTCGGCACAGAATCGTAAGGCTGGTTATGTTGCTTCTGTTGCTGCCTGTATCCGCCGTTGCCCTGGCAAAACCGGCACCCTGGTATCTGTGGCAGAGCCGGACCGATAACCACTATCTCTGCATTCAGACGACCCCCGGACCCGGCTGGCAGCGGGTGTCAGGGCCCTATAGCCGGGCTCAGTGCAACAAATTCCTGAAAGAGCTGATGATCGATCCGCGTCCGTTTTCCCGATCCGGAAAGAAGTCGCCATAACGCCTGCCGTTATACCGGCAGTCCATTGTTAACTCTCCTTATTTCCCTTCTTTTTCTCTTCTTAAGCTGTTTCGCGGGTTACTATGCTCCGATTGCAGGCGACCAGCTGGATGGTCGTCATTTCCGGAGCGAATCTGTTGAAGCTTTCCAATCACTACCGCGCCGAGATCGCCATGGTACTGGTGACGCTGCTGGCCGCTTTCGGCTGGATCTTTTCCAAGGAAGCGCTGGCGGGGTTGCCGCCCTGGCTGTTTATCGGCCTGCGATTTCTGCTGGCCGGCACGGTGCTGTTGATTGCAGGCCACTCAGCCTGGTCTTCGCTGAGAACCCCCGGGGTCCTGCGACACTGTTTCGGCTTCGGTCTGGTGATGGCGGTGGCGATGCTGGCGTGGATTCTGGGATTGCACCATGGCAAACACCTGGGGGAAGGCGCGTTTATCACCAGCATGGGGGTGGTGCTGGTCCCGGTGATTGCCCGGGTTTTCTTCGGCGAACGGCCGCCGCGCAGTACCTGGCTGGCACTGCCGGTGGCGGTGGCGGGACTGGCCTGTCTGTCGTTGGAGGATGGCTTCCGACCGGAGGTGGGCCAGCTCTGGTTTCTGGGGGCCGCCTGTGTCTTTGCCGTACATTTCTCGCTGATCTCCCACCGTGCTCCGGCGATTCCCACCATTCTGCTGACGGCGACTCAGCTGCTGGTCGTCGGGGCGGCAGGTCTGCTGATCTCGCTGCTCAGCGAAGACTGGCCGGCTTCTGTGGCCGCGCCGGTGTGGGGCTGGTTACTGGCCAGTGCGCTGATCGCCACCAGCCTGCGCTTTGGCCTGCAGACTTATGGCCAGAGCCTGACTCCGGCCAGCCACGCGGCGCTGATCATGGTGCTGGAACCAGTCTGGACCGCCGTGCTGGCGTTGTTATGGTTTGCAGAGGGCATGCATGGACTGCAGCTGCTGGGTTGTATGCTGATTCTCGGGGCCATGCTGATCAGCCGCTGGCGCTGGGTCAGGGGATTGCTGTTAAGAGGCAGAAAGAGCTCCGGCTGAGTTTACCGTCAGCGGCTGGTGGCGCCAGGCCTTGCCTGGTCTCTTGAACTTCTGGCCAGCTCCAGCAGTTGCCGGCGAACCCAGCTGCGCATCGGATCCTGGTGATCGCGGGCGTGCCAGTAGAGGTAGAACTGCAGCGGAGTTACCGGCAGCTCGGTCGGCAGCTCCCGGATAATCAGTCCGTGGCTGCCGGCAATACGTTCTGCCAGTGTTCGGGTAATGGTAAAGATAAGATCGCTGCCCCTGCAGAAATCAGCGATGGTCAGGAAGCTTGCCAGTCGCGCCGCGACCAGGCGCTGACAGCCCTGTTGCTGTAACAGCTTGTCCACCTGAGACAGGCCAAAGCCCGATACGGAAATCATTCCGTGCACCGCTGCGGCATAGTCTGTCAGCGTCAGCCGCTTTGCAGCCAGCGGATTGTTCGGATCCATAACGCAGACATAGTCGCACTCAGTCAGTACTGCCCGGTACAGCTGACTTCCGGATTGCTTCAAATCCTGTGGGGTAATACAGAAATCGGCCCGGCCGCTGATCAGGTGCTTTTCATGGCTGTCCTGGTGTTGAGGAATTACATCCATGCGGATTCCCGGTGCATGTTGACGCAGGTAGCGTAACAGCGGCGGCAGTGGCTCATAGATATCCAGGTCCAGCCCGGTAAATCGTACCACGCCTTCGGCGCTGGCCGGTTCAAACTCGGGGCGGATGATCAGCTGGTCGATACCGGACAGCAGCCGGGTCAGCGGCATGCGGATCGATTCTGCCCGCCGACTCAGCTCAAAGCCTTCGGGGCCGCGCACCAGCAGTTGATCACCAAAAGTATTCCGCAGCCGCTGCAGGGCACGGCTGACGGCAGGCTGACTCATGCTCAGACGATTGGCGGCCTCGGTGACATGGCGAGTTTCCAGTAGTGCCTGGAGTATTACCAGCAGATTGAGATCAATCGAACGCAAATTCACTTTGTGCATAATGATAATTGCAATAATGCATTGGAAGCATTGAGTCTGCTCCTTTAACGTCAGTGACACAAGGTTTCACTCAATCAGATCACAGGAGTAACAACTTATGTCACAACAGATCCGGGTAGCCGTGGCTTATCACAGTGGTTTCGGTCATACCGAAGTGCTGGCTCAGCAGGTCGCCGCCGGAGCGGAACAGGGTGGGGCCGTGGCCAGCCTGATTTCTGTCGCCGACATTGATACGGTCGACTGGCAGAGTCTGGCCGATGCCGATGCCATTGTTTTCGGCTCACCCACCTACATGGGATCCGTATCAGCGCCTTTTAAAGCGTTTATGGATGCCAGTTCGAAGGTCTGGTTTGAGCAGGGCTGGAAGGACAAGCTGGCGGCCGGTTTTACCACTTCTGCCAGCCAGAGTGGCGACAAGCTCAATACGCTGATGCAGCTTTCTGTTTATGCCGCTCAGCAGGGGATGGTCTGGGTTGGGCTGGGTCTGATGCCCGGGAATAACACCAGCACCGGTAGTGAGGAGGATCTCAACCGTATAGGTGGTTTTCTGGGGGCCATGGCCCAGAGCAATGCCGACGAGGGGGCCGAAGTCACACCGCCGCAATCAGACCGTGACACCGCCTGCCATCTGGGGCGGCGGGTGACCCAGGCCGCTGCCCGCTGGCGCCTGAATGATGTCTGACAGAGATCATCTGTATCTGTGATGCGATATGGGCTGGTGTTATGCCGTCAATCCATTACTGGCAGTCTGCTCCGGACTCATACCGGCGCACTGGCTGGAGGTCGGTCTGATTGTCGGCGCCGGAGCGATACTGTCAGCGAGGTTGAGAGAGCGATGATTCCGGAACCTGGCCGGCGAACTGGCCAGATCAGCGGTCAGCTGTTCTCAGATTTATATCTGCAACAGCCGAAGCCGCCTGAGTGGCCGGCGCTGGACTCAGACATCAGCCGTATCATTGTGCAGGTGTTATGACGGCGGGAGTCGATACCGGAGCAGTCCTTTACTGGCGCGCTTCAGATCGCTCCTTATCAGCAGGGCCTGTTTATCAGCTCATCTGGCTGCTGCTGCGGCGATACCAGTCGATACAGCCGGTCGCCAGTGCCGCGGTAGCGTCAAGGCAGTGCTGGCGGAATTCCGAGTTGAGACTGTCCAGCGCCAGCGGGATTTCGGTACAGCCAAGGATGACCCGTTCAGCCCCACGGTCCAGTAATGTCCTCACCGCCTGTTGTAACAGCGCCGCGCCCTCCGGCAGTTGCCCGGCTTTTACCCGATAGATGCCTGTCATCACCTGTTTCTGCAGGGCGGAGTCCGGCTCCTGGCAGCGAATGCCCCGGGCGGCGAGTTCCTCAGGGTAGAATCCCGCCTTCAGAGTGCCGTCGGTGGCCAGCAGTGCCACCTCACCGATCCCCTCCAACGCCAGTCTGTCGGCGCCGATGCGGGCAATATGCAGAATTTCCACCGGACTGTCGGCCGCCAGTTGGCGATGCCAGTGATGGGCGGTATTGCAGGGCATCACCACACAGCCGGCGCCGGCGCTGACCAGGGTCTGCAGACCCTCACGCAATGCCGGTAATGGCGAGGGGGCGCCTGCCATCAGGCAGGCGCTACGGTCAGGGATCTGCGGCACCGAGTGGATCAGCAACGGCAGGTGATCCTGATCACAGCGGGCCGCCGTGGCGGCCAGTATCTTGTGAGCGAAATCCAGTGTCGCCAGGGGCCCCATGCCTCCCAGTATGCCGATGGTGTGAGTCATAAATCGGGTCTCCCTCTGAGAGCGTAGAGACTGCGTTAACTCGCAATCCTGTTCTGCAATTGCTCTACTGAACCATCGACCGGGGCCCGGCCGCCAATGCTGTTTCGACCTGGGCTATGCGGCTGCGGCATGGCAGGTCACCAACCGTGATCTGGTGCTATCCCGGCGCGGTTATGCCCGAACGGTATCGGCCAGTCTGATCTTGCATATCGGCATTAATCGGTCGGAAATCCCCGTTCCGGGCATCCAAACCACGGCCATTGGCAGCTAGAATGTCCGGTAACACAACAGATAAGCCTGAGGCGATCCGCGCAAAACTATGTGTGTCAGATTCCTATGAATATCGAAAGCAAGTGGCTTGAGGATTTTCTGTCGCTGGCTGAGACCCGCAGCTTTTCCCGCTCGGCGGCGGCGCGGCATGTGACTCAGCCAGCCTTCAGTCGCCGTATTCGGGCGCTGGAACAGACCTTGGGGGTGGCGCTGATTGACCGCAGTCAGCAGCCGGTCGGGCTCAGTCCGGCCGGTCGCCTGTTTCGAATCACCGCCCGTAATCTGGTCGATCAGTTGCGGGATTCGGTGGCGCATATGCAATCGCTCAGCCGGCGCAGCGATGCGGTCATCGACTTCGCGCTGTCGCACAGCCTGTCGTTGTCTTTCTTTCCCCGCTTGATGGCCGACCTGCAGACCGAGCTGGGCGGCACCGGCAGCCGCCAGCTGGTCGCCAACGTGGATGACAGCGTGCAGGCATTGAAAAACGGCATATGCGACTTCCTGCTGGCCTATCGGGAGGGCGGACCGGGGGATCAGCGTTTTCAGCATTTGCTGCTGAGTGAAGAACGGTTGCTGCCGGTCTGTCAGGCCGACGATAACGGCCGCCCCCGCTACTGGCTGGCGGCGCAGCAGGAGGAGCTGCCCCTGCTGGTCTATCCGGAGGATATCTATCTGGGCCGGCTGGTCAGACAGCTGATCCGGCGGCCTCCCCAGACTGTCACTTTCCGGCCCTGCTTCGAATCGCCACTGGCCGACAGCCTTAAACTGATGGCGATGCAGGGCATGGGGGTCGCCTGGGTGCCCGGCTTTGCGGTTGAAGATGAGCTGCAGCGCGGCTTCCTGGCAATCTGTGGTGATCAGCGCTGGCAGCTGCCGCTGCCTGTCTGCCTGTACCGCGATCGCAGCCGGCTGAGTCCGGAAGCGGAGCAGCTCTGGCAGGTGCTGGAGAGTCGCTACCTGAACGCTGCCAGCGGGGTTGTCCGCTGATGAATGAGCTGTTACCAAAGCCGCTGACCCGGCTGCCGGGTTTGCCGGTGCTGACACTGCTCTGGTCGCTGCTGGCTGCGCAACCGGTGTGGGCGGTTAACGGTGATACTGCCGATCGTCCCGTCCTTGTCGGCGGTGACCATAACTATCCCCCCTATGAATTTCTGGATGACAGCGGACAGCCCAGCGGCTACAACGTTGAACTGACCCGGGCGATCGCCGAAGTAATGGGCATGGAGGTGGAGTTTGTGCTGGCGGGCTGGGACCGGATGCGAAAAGCGCTGGAAAACGGCGAGGTCGATGCTCTGCAGGGCATGGCCTATTCTGAAGAGCGAGCCGGGACCTTCGCTTTTGCGCCGCCTCATGCCATCGTCCATCAGTCGATTTTTGCCCGTAAGGGCAGTGATGGGGTTGACCGGCTGGCGGACCTGAGGGGTAAATCGGTGATCGTTCAGCGGCTGGGCATCATGCATGATCAGCTGCTGCAGAACGATGTCGGCGCCGAGCTGGTGCTGGTGGATACCCATGCCGATGCGCTACGGCTGCTGGCATCCGGTCAGCATGACTATGCACTGGTGGCCAACCTGCCCAGTCTCTATCTCAGCCGGGAACTGGGGCTGTCGAATATCGTTCCTGCGGGTAAACCCTTTACCGCTCAGCGCTATGGGCATGCGGTCCGTAAAGGTAATGAGGAACTGCTGGCCCAGTTCAGTGAAGGACTGGCCATTCTCAAGAATACCGGCCGCCAGCAACAGATTTACGATAAGTGGCTGGGGCCGCTGGAGGCCAGTGGCCTGCCCTGGAAGTTGCTCGGGAAGATCGGAGCGGCACTGTCGGTGCTACTGATTCTGGTGCTGGGTGGTATTGTGGTCTGGAATCGGGCGCTGAGCCGGGAGGTGGCCCGCCGCACCGAAGAGCTGGCGCTGCAGCAGCAACAGCTGATTCAGGCCGACAAGATGACGTCGCTAGGCATTCTGGTGTCCGGGGTCGCCCATGAAATCAACAACCCCAGCAGCCTGTTACTGCTCAACCTGCCGCTGCTGAAGGAGGTCTGTGGCGATGCCGAGGAAATCCTGGATGCCTGGCACCGTGAGCATGGTGAATTCTACCTGGGCGGTCTCGAGTATTCTCGGATGCGGGAGGAGCTGCCGGCGATGCTTGACGATATGCTGGCCGGCAGTCATCGAATCAAACGAATCGTCGATGATCTCCGTGACTTTGCCCGTCAGGGACCGGCCGAACTGAGCGAGCCGGTCAGCCTCAACGAGGTGGCGGAAGCATCGGTGCGGCTGGTGGACAATACCATCCGCAGCAGTACCGACCACTTCGAGGTGCAGTTTGCCGAACAGCTGCCCATTATCAGGGGCAATGCTCAGCGTATCGAGCAGGTGGTGATCAACCTGATCGTCAATGCCTGTCAGGCGCTCAGCAGCCGTGATCAGAGCGTCAGTATGCGGACCTTCTACCGTTCCGGCAGCGGCGCGGTGGTGCTGGAAATTCGTGATCAGGGCTGCGGTATTGCCGCGGAGCATCTGTCCCGATTGCAGGACCCCTTTTTTACCACCAAGCGGGAATCCGGCGGTACCGGACTCGGACTCTCGGTATCCTCCGGCATCGTTCAGGAGCATGGCGGCAGTCTGGAGTTCGATTCCGGACCGGGTGGTGGCACCTGTGTCACTCTGAGCTTCCCGGCCGTATTCGGTACTAACACCGAGGAAGAGGCTCCGGTAGCGTAGAGCCTGCAGCCAGGGAGAAAGACTCTTCAGCCAGGGGCAAATAGCCCTCAGCCAGGGGCTTCAGCTATGGAGAAGGATCCCTCGGCAATGGAGAAGGAGTCTGCGCTGGACAGACTGTACGAACACGGACCAGCCCTCAGCAGCGGTGAGATCTGCCCGTTTCCGGAGCAGAGTCGGCAGAGAGTAGCAGCGCAAAAAAAGCAAAAAACTATTCAGGTAACCAGTCTGTATGACGACCCGAAAAACTGATCTCTATCCCCGTTTCGGCCTGTTGCTGGTCGATGATGAAGCCTCTTTTCTGCGCAGTCTCAGTATGCTGCTGGAGCGGCGTGGGGGTATCAGTCATATCCACCGCTGCCAGGATAGCCGTGAGGTGATGGGGATTCTGGAACGGGAGCAAATCGGTCTGGTGCTACTGGATCTGACCATGCCGCACCTGTCCGGCGAAACGCTGCTGAAACAGATTGTCGAAGAGCATCCGGAGATCGGGGTCATAATTATCAGTGGTCTCAATCAGCTGGAAACCGCCGTCGACTGTATTCGTCTCGGCGCCTGGGACTATTTCGTCAAGACCACCGAGGAGGACCGTCTGATCGAAGGAGTCAGGCGTGCCATCCGGATGCAGGAGATGCGTTCCGAGAACCTGCAGCTGCGTGAACGATTTTTCAGCGATACTCTGGAGAGACCGGAGCTGTTTGTCGATCTCATTACCGCTGACAAGGGGATGCGCTCGGTCTTTCAGTATCTGGAATCGGTCGCGGGCAGTTCTCAACCGGTGCTGATCAGTGGTGAGAGCGGGGTGGGTAAGGAGCTGATTGCCCGGGCTGTACATCAGCTCAGTGGCTGCAGTGGTGAACTGGTCAGCGTCAACGTTGCCGGACTGGATGATGAGCACTTTTCCGACACTCTGTTCGGCCACCATCAGGGGGCCTTTACCGGGGCCAGCCGGGCCCGCGCCGGCATGGTGGAGCAGGCAACCGGCGGTACCCTGTTTCTGGATGAGATCGGCGACCTCAGTCTGGCTTCGCAGGTCAAGCTGCTGCGGCTGTTACAGGAGGGGGAGTACTATCCGCTGGGCAGCGATCGGCCTAAGCGGATGCGGGCCCGCGTGGTGGTGGCCACCCACCAGAATCTGGCGGAGAAGCAACGCAGCGGTGAATTTCGCAAGGATCTGTTTTACCGACTGAAGACCCATCAGGTGGAGATTCCGCCGCTGCGTCGTCGCAAGGCGGATATCCCACTGTTGCTGGACTATTTTCTGCAGCAGGCCGCGGATGAACTGGGCAAGAGCAAACCTGCAGTGCCACCTGAACTGCCGGTGCTGCTGGCCAATTACCCGTTTCCCGGCAATGTTCGTGAGCTCAGAGCGCTGGTCTTTGATGCAGTGAGTCAGCACCGTTCCCGAATGTTGTCGATGGAGGTATTCAGACGGGCGCTTGAAGAGGTGGGACCCGATATTACCCCGATCACCGATCAGAGCACGATCTTCAATCCGGATCTGCCGCTGCCCGGCCTGCAGGAGGTCGGGGACCTGCTGGTGGAGGAGGCGATGAAACGTTCCGAGGGCAATCAGTCGCTGGCCGCCAGGTTGCTTGGGGTGTCTCAGCCGGCGCTCAGCAAACGGCTGAAGAAAAAGCAGGTCCGAGATTTCTGACCATTATCAGCGGCGCCGGAATCGGAGCCGGCAACGGGAGGTGCCTGTGTCCCTGCTCAAAGGGATAATCAGCGGACTGATCGCCGTCTTTCTGACACTGTCTGCAACGGCAGGGGCGGGCATCACGCTGCAGGTCTACACCGAGGAGTTTCCGCCCTATAACTTTGTCCGGGATGGTATTGCGGATGGCGTTTCCACCCGGGTGGTGGAGGCGGTGCTGCAACAGGCCGGGCTCGAATATCGGCTGATCAGTCTGCCCTGGGCGAGGAGCTTGCTGGCGGCCCAGTCCGGTGAAAACCGGCTGATCTATTCCATCAGCCGCCGTCGGGAGCGGGAGGCACTGTTTCAGTGGGTTGGCGTTGTTGTACCCTCCATTCACTCGGTGTTCAGCCTGAACAGCCGTACCGATATTCAGCTGACCTCGCTGGCCGATATGAAGCGCTATCGGATCGGCACCATAATCTCCGGCGCCAGAGAAACCTGGTTGCTGAAGCAGGGGTTTTCCGAGACCGATTTCCAGCGTATCAGTGGGGACAAGGCGGTATTCAGAAACTATGAACTGCTGAAGCGCGGTCGCATCGATCTCTGGCCGGTACCGGATGCCGTGGCGTTCTACGTGGCGCAGACCAGTGGCGATGATCCGCGACAACTGCTTCGCAAGAGTTGGGAGTTCAGCGAGTTATCGCGAGAAGGTTATTACCTTGCGGCCAGCCTCGAAACAGATCCGGAGATTATCAGTCGACTGCGGGAGGCACTGATACGTTTTCAGCAGACCGCAGACTATCGCCAGATTCTCCGCCAGTGGGGTCTGGAGCCCGCTCCTCGCAATCCGTCCAGGTGAACCCCTATAACCGTTCTATCGGTTATAACCAGGGTTATCTTCTGTATTACATTGAAAAATAAAAACATTTCGCTCTGTCTGCTAAGGGGTATTCCGGCGGTTATAGCCCTTTGGATCGGAGTGTCTTTTTCTGCTTGTTGAAAAAACAATTTTATTTCAGAAGCTTACGAATCTTTTGGAAAAGTGGCATCTGCTTTGCTCTGTCTATGGCAGACCGTCAGCAATCGGCCGGCTTCAGATAAGCACAGCCAGCGGGCGGTCAGTAGCGGCAATAACACCAATAACAACGACAGAGGCATACATTGATGGGTGATCATTCCCACGTTTCAGCGGCACTGAGCGTTCGACGTGAAAAGGATCTGCTGGGAGAGGCGTCGGTGCCAGCCGAGGTTTTCTACGGCATACAGACGCAACGGGCCTGCGACAACTTCGATCTTTCCGGCATATCGCTTAATCACTTTCCGCAGCTGGTGACGGCGCTGGCGATGGTCAAGCTCGCCTGTGCCAGAGCCAATCATCAGCTGGGCCTGCTCAGCAGCGAAAAACTCAGCGCCATTGAAGCGGCGGTGGAGCAGATTATTGCGGGCAATTATCACGATCAGTTTGTGGTGGATATGATCCAGGGGGGCGCCGGTACGTCCACCAACATGAACGCCAACGAGGTTATCGCCAACATTGGCCTGCAGCTGATGGGCCATAACAAAGGTGAATACCAGTATCTGCATCCCAACAACGACGTCAATATGTCGCAGTCCACCAATGATGCCTATCCCACAGCGGTAAGGCTGGCGATCCTGCTCAAGCACGGTGAACTGGTGAAAACGCTGACCGCGCTGAAAGATGCATGTGCGGCAAAAGGCGAGGAATTCAGCGCTGTTCTGAAAATGGGTCGTACGCAGCTGCAGGACGCCGTACCGATGACCCTCGGTCAGGAGTTTCAGTCATTCGCCACCACTCTCAGTGAGGATATCGAACGGGTTGCCGGACTGACCGATCTGCTGAAAGAGGTTAACCTGGGCGGCACCGCAATTGGCACCGGCATCAATACCGATCCCGAGTATGCCCGTCTGGCGGTGGCTCAGTTGTCGCAGATCAGTGGCTTCGAATTCAGGCGTGCCTCGGATCTGGTCGAAGCCAGTTCCGATATGGGGGCCTTCGTGCTCTTCTCCGGCATGCTGAAGCGGCTGGCGGTGAAACTGTCGAAAATATCCAACGATCTGCGGTTGTTGAGTATGGGACCACGTTGCGGCCTCAATGAAATCAACCTGCCACCACAGCAGCCCGGCAGCTCGATCATGCCCGGCAAGATCAATCCGGTCATACCGGAAGCGGTCAATCAGGTGGCCTATCAGGTGATTGGCAACGATCTGGCGGTGACTATGGCGGCCGAAGCGGGGCAGCTGCAGTTGAATGCGATGGAACCACTGATCGCCTGGAACCTGCTGGAGTCGATTCGCATGCTGAGTCAGGCGATGACTATGCTCAACAACCGCTGTGTGCGTGATATCAGCGCCAATGTCGAGCGTTGCCAGCAGCTGGTGGACGGCAGCATCGGCATTGTTACCGCCGTCAATCCCTATATCGGTTATGAGAACGCCACCCGCATCGCCAGAACCGCGCTGGAAACCGGACGCGGTGTACTTGAGCTGATTCGCGAAGAGCAGCTGCTGGATGAGGCCACGCTGGCCGAACTGATGCAGCCGGAAACCATGATCAGTCCCCGACGCCGTTCTGCCTGAGTCGGCAGGACAGCCTTACCTTCTCTCCCACAACAATCATAAAAGGAAACTGTTATGCAACAGACTTATGATGCGACCTCCTCAGCTACCGGCCGGCCGGGGCTATGGGGCGGCCTTGCTCTCTGGAAGAAAATTCTGATCGGCATGGTGCTTGGTGTCATTGTCGGCGCCGTTATGGGGCCCGATTCCGAACTGCTGAAGCCGATTGGCACCCTGTTTATCAATGCCATCAAGATGCTGATCGTACCGCTGGTGTTCTGCTCTCTGGTGGTGGGTGTCACCTCGATGCAGGATACCCGTAAGATGGGACGTGTTGGCCTGAAATCAGTCGCATGCTACCTGGGAACAACGGCGGTTGCGATCAGTATCGGTCTGGGTCTGGCGACTCTGTTCGCGCCGGGACTGGGGCTGGATATGACGACCACCGGTACCGCGCCGGCCGCGAAGGAAGCTCCGACGCTGGTGCAGACGTTGCTGAACCTGATTCCCAGAAACCCGATCAATGCGCTGGCCGCCGGGAACATTCTGCAGATTATCGTGTTCGCGCTGGGTCTGGGTCTGGCTCTGAATTTCTGCGGTGAGAAAGGCCAGCCGGCCATCCGGGTGTTCGAAAGCCTCGCCGAGGGGATGTATAAGCTGACTGAGATGGTGATGAAGCTGGCCCCTTATGGTGTCTTCGGTCTGATGGCCTGGGTTGCCGGGAAATATGGCATGGAGATTCTTCTGCCGCTGATTAAGGTGATTGCGGTGGCCTATATCGGCTGCCTGATCCATGTGCTGGTGTTCTATACCGGTCTGGTCAGTGTTGTCGGTCGGCTTAATCCGGTGCGTTATCTGAAAGGGCTGGTAAATCCGGCGGCTGTTGCCTTTACCACTACCAGCAGTTCCGGAACCCTCCCGGCGACTATTAAGGCTGCTCGGGAAGAGCTGGGGGTCTCCAAAGGGATTTCCAGCTTCGTGTTGCCTCTGGGCGCCACTATCAATATGGACGGCACTGCCCTGTATCAGGGGGTGGCGGCGCTGTTCGTGGCTCAGGCTTTCGGGGTTGATCTGGCCTTTACCGACTACCTGGCTATCATCATGACGGCAACCCTGGCATCCATCGGTACCGCCGGTGTGCCAGGTGCCGGCCTGATTATGCTGTCGCTGGTGCTGACGACGGTGGGTCTGCCGATGGAGGGGCTCGCCATCATCGCCGGTATCGATCGTATCCTCGATATGGCTCGTACCACCGTCAATGTCTGTGGTGACATGATGGTCTCGCTGCTGGTCAGCAAGAGCGAAGATGAGCTGGATGAGTCGGTCTATAACCAGGTAGCCGGCGCTTACCGATCGGCCTGAGTGGATTCCGCTTCTTATGTTTCACCGACTATAAGGCTCCTTCGGGAGCCTTTTTAATCTCCATAAAACATGTGGTCCCGGATTGTTCCTGGTGATAGCTGGTTGAGCGGCAGGCATGGGTTTTGAGATTTTGGTTACTGATCTCGGTCAATAATCACAGGATTGTGATAAAACGGTCATCAAAATTAGTACCTGCTTATAGGTGGCTGTGCTAATGTAGCTGCGCCCGACTAAAGTCGAGTATCTTAATTTGTCCTCTTATGGCGATGCTGCATCGGAAGCCAGAGGGAAAGAACCGCTTTCGGACTTGAAGGAGCAGGTAATGAGCAGTCTGTCTGGTCGTCTCAGAGTACGCAGTAAACTGATGCTGGTCGTGGTGATCGCCACCCTGGGTATCATCATCAGTCAGGCATTTTCTCTGAATCAGTTGTGGCAGGATCTGAATCGCGAAAAAGCGAGTCAGCTTCGACAGTATACGGACATCGCCTATTCAGTGCTGACCCGGGAAGCAGCGCTGGTGACAGAGGGTAAATTGACCGAAGCCGAGGCCCGGCAGGAAGCGATTGCTGCCCTGAGGGCGTTGCGCTACGACGGTAAAGAGTACTTCTTTGTCCTCGATCGTCAGTATCGGATGCTGATGCACCCCTTTAAGCCGGCGCTGGAAGGCAGGGACATGAGCACCCAGGAGGATCCCAACGGTAAGCAGCTGTTCCGGGAGATGGTCAACATCGCCGGCAGTCAGGGTGACGGTTATGTGGATTACTACTGGGAGCGTCCCGGTGAGGCCGTGCCCATCAGTAAATTGTCCTATGTGCGCCTGTTTCCGGACTGGGGTTGGGTGATCGGTACCGGCGTTTACACCGACGACATTGAAACGGCTTATCAGCAGGAGTTATGGACCGCGGTTCAGACCACTCTGGTGATTCTGGCACTGACCCTGGCGGCCGTGTATCTGGTAAGTCGGTCGATACTCGGGCCGGTACAGTCTCTGAAGACGCAGATGGTGGAGGTTGCCGAAAGTCATGATCTGACTATTCGTTCCGACCTGCAGGGGAGCGATGAATTTGTCGAGATGGCCCGCGCCTTTGACGGCATGCTCGACAGCTTCAATGAGGTCCTGCATGAGATGACCGCGGCCACCTCGCAGGTAGCGAGTGCTTCCACCGAGCTGTCGGTGACGACCAGCCAGACCCTGACCGGCATGGAAAAGCAGAAAGATGAAAGCCGGCTGGTTGCGACCGCCATGACCGAGATGTCGGCGACGGTCCATGATGTCGCCAAAAGCATCGGGGAAGCGGCTCAGGCATCCCATAACGCCTCGAATTCTGCTGATAGCGGCAAGCAGGTGGTTGAACAGGCGATGGAGTCGGTCATCCATCTGTCGGAGAAGCTGCAGAACGCCGAGCAGCTCACTCATACCCTGGAGTCCCAGAGTGAGAATATTTCCTCAATCGTAGAGGTTATTACCGGCATTGCCGAGCAGACCAACCTGCTGGCCCTGAATGCTGCCATCGAAGCGGCTCGGGCCGGGGAGCAGGGCAGAGGGTTTGCCGTGGTGGCCGACGAGGTCAGAAGCCTGTCGTCAAGGACCCATGAATCCACACGGGAAATCTATGACGTTATTCAGAACCTTCAGGAAGGATCCCGCGCTGCGGCGACTGCGATGATTGAGAGCAAAGAGGCCACCAGCCAGGTGGTTGATCAGGCCGAACGGGCCCGGGACTCACTGGAAGAGATTACCGCGGCGGTTGCACAGATCGACATGATGACCACTCAGGTGGCCAGCGCCTCGGAAGAACAGTCCGCTGTCGCCGAAGAGATAAACAGTAATATTGTTAATATCAGCCGTATCTCGGAAGAGAGCGCTGTGGGTGCGGGGCAGGTCAACCAGTCCAGTGAAGAGCTGGCGCGGCTGGCAGATCACCTGGAGCAGATGGCAGGACGGTTTACTGTTTCCGGCTGAGCGATGATCGACCCCTTCAGCTGAGGTCGAAGGGGCGATTTCGACGGGAGAGGTCTCCGGTAATCGTTACCGAATTGAGGCATTCGGTGCCGGTTACATAGTGGTGCAGAGGCGCCGGCAGTAATAACAACCGCCCCCATTTGCAGTTCAATGGGGCCTGACAATGCAGAGAGGCAGTAAGCCAGTCGGGTATAATTCGATTGGCGCCACCTGTTCGAGGCTTTTTCGGCCGTTGTGCACGAAGAGGTTTTCAGCTATCGCTCCGGCTCCGGGGCCCGACAAGTATCCGACCAGCCCGTGCCGGGATCTGACTTGATAGTTTCTTGTTTTCTACCCGCTTATCACGCGTTCCTGCCAGTCCGTTCCCAACCTGAGTTGATAATGAATACCCGCAATACTGTTTCGCGGACGAAGGAAGCTCCGGGACCTGATGAGCTCTGCGAGGTGCCCTGGCAAGAGAGCTTTTATCGGTGATTGCTGAATCAGTATCCTCTGAATAGTCAACCAGTTGGGCCTTAAATCGGCTTTTGTGGCTGGCGAAGAATGTCCTGGCTCAAGTTTTTGAAAATTAGGTTATAAAGAAATTCCATTAAAGGCTTGAATAGCATATGTTATCCGGGCACGCAGAAACTCAGGCACGTGTAAAGATCAGAAATAAGGGCGTTAGAGAATGGCATCTTTACCTCAGCTGTTGCTGGTAAACGGCAATGATGAACAACGGCGGACATTGAGCAACTATATTGGAAGCCGGGGTAATTTTGACATTATTGAGGCTGAAAACGGCAAAGAAGCGGCCCGGTTACTGAAGAAACATGATATTCACTGCGTTGTCAGTGACATCTTTACCGGGCAACTGGACGGATGGCGGCTGGCCCGGATGGTTCGTTCCGGTGTTTTCAGTTGCAGTGAGTCCACGCCTTTCGTCATTGTCGCTTCCACCTGGTGTACCCGGATGGCTGAAGTGACGGCCCGTGAATTCGATATCGATCATCTGCTGCCTTTCAGCCAGCACAACCGGCTTGAGCAGATTCTCTGTAATGTGGCCGCCGAGAGGGATGTATCCCGAAAAGTCAGAGTACTCGCTATCGAAGACTCCGAGGATACCGCCGCGCTGATTCAGCGAATCCTGCGCAACAGGTTCGATGTCGATATCGCCCCGGACGGTCCCTCTGGTCTGGAAATGTGGGAGAAAGGCCAGTACACCATAGTGCTTCTTGATGTGATGTTACCCGGTATGTCCGGTCCCGATGTGCTGAGGGAGATGATGGCAAAGCGCCCGGGCCAGACCGTCGTTATCATGACCGCTCATGGCACTATGGATCTCGCGGAAGAACTGATGTTGCGAGGGGCCGCAGACTTTATTTCAAAACCGTTTCGTACCGAACAGCTACGCAGAGTCTGCGAAATCGCTGCTCGTCGCGAGGATTTTCTGATCAGCAATGAGCAGTTCACCCGGACTATCCAGTCGCTCAGGGAGAACGAGCAGGCCCGAATCTCTCAGGCCAGGGAGCATCAGCACATTCTGGATAATCTCAGTACGGTAATTCTGGAGCTGGATGAGAAGGGGGCCATCGTTTTTGCTAACCAGGCATGGAAACAGCTGACCGGTCGCTCGTTCAGGGATACATCCGGAAAAATGCTTGGCGAGTTCGTCTGCGCTGACGATAGCAAGAAAGGCAACGTCATCTCTGACGCGATAGATAGCATATACAGTCATCGCAGCAGCCACTGTCGCCTGGAGTTTCAGCTGCTGGACAAATTCGGTCATGAAATCTGGGTAGAGGCACGACTGAACCGGATTGTCCGGGATAGCCAGGCGGAAGCGATCTCCGTCGCCATTGATGATATTTCGGCGCGCAAGAGTGCGGAACAGCGGCTGGAACATCTGGCCCTGCACGATACCCTGACCGGACTCTTTAATCGTTACTACTTTGACAGCGAGCTGGGTCGGATGGCCGCCGCGGCTCGCCGCACTGGCATCATACACTCACTCCTGTATATCGATCTGGATCATTTTAAAGCGATCAACGACACCCAGGGGCATAACCAGGGGGACTTCGTTCTCAAGGATGTTGCCAGCAAGCTGCAGCAGCGACTTCGTGAAACCGACAACCTGTGCCGGATCGGGGGCGACGAGTTTGCGGTGCTGCTGACCGGCACCGATATTGATCAGGCTGAGCGAATCGCTGAAGATCTCTGTGAGATGATTGCGGCTGGCCACTACCGTTTTGAAGAGCAGATCTACAAGATCAGCTGCAGTATCGGTATCAGTCTGATCGATGGCAGCGCTGACAAGCCGCAGGCCTATCTCCAGCAGGCTGATATTGCGCTCTACGTGGCTAAGCGAAACGGTCGCAATCTCGTTCATGTCTATACCGCTGACGATAAAGACAGCGAAGATGTAAAATCCAGTATGGAGTGGATGCATACTCTCCAGCATGCGGTTGAACAGGATAATCTGCTGCTCCATTTCCAGCCCGTTGTCCATATCGAATCCGGTCAGGTCGCTTATTACGAGGCCCTGGTGCGGCTCAATATTGATAATCGCCTGGTCTATCCGGGGGAGTTTATCCCCGCGCTGGAACGTCTTGAGGATGCTAACCTGCTGGATCATCAGGTGGTTGGCAAAGCGATAAGCAGTCTGGCGGAACATCCGCAACTGAGCAGAATCGCCATCAACCTCTCGGCGCAGGCGTTCAGTGACGTCCGCTTAGTGCCACTGATCGCCAGTAAGCTGAAACACTACAACGTTGATCCCCAAAGGGTTATTTTTGAACTGACCGAGACGGCCAGTCTGTCGAACCTGGCCGCAACCCAGCGAATGGTCTCCGAGCTGTCAGAGATGGGATGCAGTTTTTCTATCGATGACTTCGGCACCGGATTCAGCACCTTTACCTATCTGAAAAATCTGCCCGCTGACACGGTTAAGATTGATGGTTCCTTTGTGAAGGAGCTGACCAATAACAGTATCGACCTTGCGCTGGTGAAAGCGATTCGAGAGGTCGCCGATGCGCTGAACAAGTCGACGGTCGCTGAGTTTGTGGAGGACCAGGAAACGCTTAACCTGCTCAAGGAGATCCGAGTGGAATATGCCCAGGGATATTTCCTGGGTCGACCGAAGCCAATCGAGGAACTCTTCGGCTGACATTCAGGTTTTCTCCATCCCATCGCTATTTTTCAGGCTGAGTCGATCCAGAAAGGGGGGGGCTCGGCATAGCAGTGGACAGCGCCTTCTATTGCCGACAGATTGCAGAGCTGTGATCGGTCAGAATAATAACAGGAAAGGATATGTCACCAGTGAAATCAGGGAACAGAGAAAACAATGCCAGGAAGGCAGGCGGCGGTACTGAAGTGACTTGTGGCGACCTTATTGTCGACTACCTCAGCCGAATGGAGATCAGTCGGATTTTCGGCGTTCCCGGCGGTGCCATCGAGCCCTTCTTCGATGCGGTCGCCCGGCGTCCGGAAGGCCCTCGAATGGTGGTGGCGAGGCATGAAAGCGGCGCCGCTTTTATGGCGGACGGTTATTCCCGCGAAACAGGTCTTCCCGGTGTCTGCTGCTCCACCACCGGTCCCGGTGCGACCAATCTGATTACAGGGGTCTCCAGCGCTTACAGCGATAACATCCCGATGCTGGTGATCACTGCACAGACGGCTCTGCCCAAGTTCGGTCGCCAGGCGCTGCAGGACAGCTCCTGTACGGCCGTCGATGTGGTTGGCATGCTGCGTTACTGCACTCGCTATAACACCCTGGTATCTCATCCTGATCAGCTGGAAACTAAGCTGGCCCAGGCGCTGATGGCCGCTAATGGGCCACGCAAAGGCCCGGCGCATATCAGCATGCCAGCGGATGTCCTGAACAGCCGGGTATCAATCAACAATGACGTCTTAGGGGCGACGCTGAAAAACCGGAATCTGGCTGTTGATCAGCAGAGTCTTGGTTGCCTCAGCCGGGATTTGAGGGAATCCGGGCGGGTGGCGTTCTATCTGGGCGATGGTTGTCGTCAGGACAGCGAGCTGGTTATGAAACTGGCCGAACTGCTGGGAGCCCCGGTCATTACCGGGCCGATGGGTAAACGCTGGGTTGATGAAACTCACCCGCTTTACTATGGCGTGTTCGGGTTCTCCGGTCATACCAGGGCACGCCAGCTGGTCATGGAGCAGGACTATGACTTTATGGTGGCGATCGGTACCCGGCTGGGAGAGCTGGGTACCAGTGGCTGGGAAGCGGCCCTGCTGAACAGTAAACTGGTTCATGTCGATGATACGGTCGAACATTTCAGCAGCTCGCCGATGGCTCGGCTGCACGTTTATGGCCACCTCCCCTCAGTGCTGAGGCAGCTGGTTGATGAATTTCGTAAAGAACCGGTTCGTCGTCCTGACAGATCCCGCCGGCGTCCGGCAGATGAATTGCTGTTATCCGAAGCTGAACAGGCCGCCGCCGCCAGCGATGCGGTACCGCTGAAGCCCCAGCGCCTGTTCAGTGCGCTCGCAACCCGATTACCCGAGGATACCCGTATCTTTATCGATGCCGGCAACGCCTGGGCCTGGGCGACTCGCTTTATGCAGCGCCGGGATACCCGGGGCTACTACCGGATCGCGATGGGGTACGGTTCCATGACCTGGGCGATCGGTGCTTCTGTCGGTTCTCAGGCTGCCCGTGAAGCGGCGCCTCATGTCTGCATCACCGGCGACGGCAGCTACCTGATGAGTGGTCAGGAGATCACCACGGCACTTCAGCAACGTCTGCCGCTGGTTATGATTGTCCTGAATGATAACGCCCTGGGTATGGTGAAGCATGGGCAGCGACTTGGTGGAGCCGAGCAGATCGGCTTCGAGTTGCCGGTGATCGACTTTGCCGCCATGGCGGCGGCAATGGGCGTTGAAGGGATCGTCGTTGAAACTCCGCAGCAGCTGCAGTCACTGGATTTTGACCGGCTGTTCAGTAAACAGGCGCCGACACTGGTGGATATCCGTATCGATGCTGAAGAGGTTCCACCGATGGGCGACCGGATTAAAGGGCTGGCGACCAGCAGGAGCCGCTAGTCCAGTTCTCTGGGTGGAACGCCGGTGTAGTGGATATCGTCACAGCGCAGCGGCAGATAGCTGCCGGCGGGGTTGTCTGCCGCCTCGGCATAACAGGCCTGGACTCCGGCGGCAACTCTGAAGGTGGTGAACCGTTTCAGCTCGATGGTTGAAATGTGCTGATCCGCCAGAAACGAGACGGCGTAGCCGCCGATATTAATACTCTCATCGTATTCGCGTTCAAGCAGTGCATTAATGGCAAGCGCCAGTGTTTCGTGAGCGCCGGCCTCAAACCCCAGCTGTCTGCCGACACGCTGCATAGCCGTAACTCGTTCATCACCCCGGGCGATCGGGCGGGCAAAGCCAGGTATCACGCCTTTTGTTGTCAGCGTATCGCTGACGATAGCCTCAACTGACTTGCCGTTCTGATAATCCTCAAGCGCGGTCCTGATAAATGCCATGCACTTCGGAAGAATTCCCGGTCCGTACAGATGGGAGTCTGAGGCCAGCACTCCGGCCACCGCGGCTGCCGCCGGAGAAGTTCTGGAAGAACCACCCAGGGCGCCTATCTGATTGCACCAGATCCGCGAGTCCGGCCAGCTCATGCAGATATAGCTGGCTTCCAGCCAGTCGGCCAGTCTTTTTTCCGGTAGCCGACCGGTGACATTCAGCAGCATCAGCTGGAAGTAGGAAACCTCACCCACGAGATCATCCAGCATCGAATAGCCGTGATTATATACCGCCTCTCCGATGCGCCATCCGCCTTTACTGCTGACAATTCTGTTTCTGTTTTCTTCCCAGAGGTCAGTCCTGGTGGTCTTTGATGACATAGCTGGACTCCGCGACAAAAGGCATATCGGTAACCGGTTTATTGATCTTCTCGGCGCCATGTGCAGCCAGCCCCGGGGCGCTGCCAATCTGGTAGATCATTTCACCCTGGTAGGGGGTAAATCCCAGATCCAGCAGGCAGGCGGCGACAACGCCTGAAATCAGCCAGCCGCTGTTCTCCTCCGGCAGCGCATCTACAAAGGTCTGCGCCCAGCGAAAATGAACACCTCTGCCGCTATCGGCTGACAGGTTGTCAGCCAGTCGTTGGCTGTAGTAATCCCGGGTTCCGTACAGGGAGCCGAAACCCGGCGCCAGGCAGATATCTCCTTCGGTTGTTTGCGGATGATCCGAGAGTTTTTTCGCCATTGCGGTCGGGTCCTGATCCGGGATTTCGGAAAGAAATTTCATCGCATCGAACACGGCATGACTTCCCTGCCAGTCACCGCTGAAGATGTTCAGGGCCAGCGGCAGAAGATGACTGACATGGGTGCGGCTGACGGCTGCACTCATGGCTGCTCGTGTGGCGTTGTGGCGTGGTCCCGGGTTAATGATTGAGATCAGAAGTTTTTCGAACAGGACCTTCTGGCCAGCTGATGGCAGTTCGCCTCTGAAAAGCAAAAAAAGAACTTCAGCATAACTTTTGTTGTTAATCAGAGAGAGATGTCGGTAGCCGTGGCATCTGGCTTCGGATGCCTGGAACGGATTGCGGGGATCTGTCTCTTCAGACCAGATCGCAGTGCTGATCCTGTCTGAAAACGTCTGCCCCCGATCCTCTTCGCCAGCTCGCTTCATATTTCACCGCCTCGGGTCGTGCAGTTGTCGTAGAGCATCCGCAAATTTACAGGTGCTTGCGTACACATCGTTCCATATAGTTGCCGAAGGTATATCCGGTTCAACCATTAAAACTTATACGATGCCTGGGCCCAGAGACTTCTCTCTTCCAGCGGGAAATCTCCGGGGACCGACGAGCTGGCCGGTTCCCTGGCATCATCATTGAGCAGATTCTTGGCCAGCAGGGCCAGTTGCAGACGCCCATCTCCGGGAGAGTAGCTCAGCCTGGCATTAACAATCTGGTAGTCGTCTGTCTCATCCCGGGAATCACCGCTGGCTCTTGGACGGGAGCCTATCCAGTAGTGCTGCAGTGAGCCTGTAAGCTGACCGCTGAAGGCGTACTGAAGATCCAGATAGGTGCTGTGCTGGGGGGCATCGGCAACATCGGCTCCGGTACTGGCATCTTCCGCGTGCTGGTAGGCGTAGTTGGCGTAAATGCTGAAATCGTCGGACACCTTCCAGCTGAACTCGAGTTCCGCGCCGTATCCGTCCTGGTCCCGGACATTCTGGGCCTGTCTGGTGCTGCCTGAGGCGACGGTATCGATCAGATCGGTGGCTTCGTAGACAAACAGGCTGAGTTTAATGCTGGTATTGAGGGCAGGCCGGTAATCAAAGGCGACTTCTGCCGTTTCGATCTCCTCAGGCGTCAGATCAGGATTGCCCAGCGCTGCCGGATTGTTGATCAGATGCTGTTCGTTAAAGGCCGGCGCTCGGAATGCGGTGCCGTACAGAAACTTGGTGGTCAGATTATGAGTGGTTTCCCAGACCAGGGCGATTCTAGGATTGGTTGAACTGCCAAAGTCTGAATAATCGTCCCAGCGAACGCCTCCGGTCAGCGACCAGTCGTTATTGATTCGCCATTCGTCCTGTACCGACAGGTAATAGGAGGTCCGGTCCTGATCAGGCAGATAAACAAAGGGGGTATCCGTGACATCTGTCAGGGTGCCATCGACAACCGGATCGGTTCCGTCAATGACCCCGGGACCGAAATTTTTGGATTCTTCTGTTTCAATCTCCTGCCGGGTCCAGCCGGTGGCAAAGCGAATCTGATGGTTGGCAATGCCACTGAATACTGCCGCTAAATCTGCCTTGATGGTCGTGTTCAGGCTTCTGGGGTTGCCGATATAGCCATCGGTGAAGGTGACGTCTCCGGCCTTGGGCGTGGAGAAGGCGTTGCCATCCGAACCGATCGGCAGCCTCGCACCGGCAGGAAACAGAACGAAAAAGCTATCGTTATCGGCCCGGAGATAGGAGAGATCGGTCTTCAGATTCCAGTCCCGGCTGACCTGGTCCTGAAACGCGAGATGAGTTCGGAACTGTTCAGTGTCCTGATAGCCCCTGTTATCAAGGGCGAGGGCTCCACCCGCGCCGATACCGCCATGGTCCTGTTTCCAGTACCAGTTTTCCAGTTTCCAGTTGCCGTAGCCGAAATCCAGGTGGATATTGGTGATGTCATAATCGGTGCTGAGAGGCCCGGGCGCCAGCGACGCCGAAGTTCCGTTGGCGGCATCCAGCGCTGTCTGCAGGTCCGCATCAATTACCCGACTGTTGTCTCCGTCTGACGTCTGGTTCTCAAAGGCGAAGGAGAGGCTGGCATCATCCTTTACATAGCCCTTACGAAACCAGATATCCTGGCTGTCGAAGCTGCCTTTTCGAATACCGGCATCTCCGTTCAGGTTGTCTTCTGCGGTGTTGGTGATGATATTGATGACGCCGCTGAACGCATCGGCGCCATAAACTGCGGAACCCGGCCCGCGGATGACCTCGATCCGGCTGATATTGCTGAGCGGCATCCTGAAGGTGTAGGGCAGCCCGCCGTTGAACACATTTTTGAATTCAACACCATTCAGCAGTACCAGAATCTGCGGTGTGTTGCCGGTCTGAATTCCCCGAATTGAATACAAAGGGTCCAGGCGGCTCAGACTGGAGCGCATTACATGCAGTCCGGGAACGCTCTCCAGCACTTCGTCCAGATGGGTGGCGCCCATGGCGTCAATCTGTTTGCGGGTAATGACACTGGCCACCGCCGGAGCCTTGTTCAGTGGGGTGCTGGTGCCTGTGGCAATACTGATCAGCTCCTCGCCACTGTAGAAATCGGCAAATTCATCACCGTCTTCGAATTCGCGAACTTCATCTGCAACCGCACAGGCAGGAAGAAGTATGGCAAATAGCGTTAATGAGTACAGTCTGATGTTCATAATCCCTCGTTACCACCCGGCGGGTTTATTGAGCACTGTCCGACACTTCCACATTTTGTCCAGAACCTATGCGAATACAAGAATTTAAAGGAAGGCGCAGCGTGAAACAAGCACCTTTCCCAAGGTCGCTTTCGACCTCAATCGAGCCGTTCATCATTTCCGCGAAACGGCGGGATATCGCCAGACCAAGACCGGTGCCGCCGAACTGGCGTTCGACACTACCGTCCACTTGACGGAACTCGTCAAATATTAATGCCTGCTGCTCTCTGGAAATGCCGATCCCCGAATCGGAAACCTGGATTTCAACATATTTTCCGGTAATTTCCAGAGAGGCGCCAATGGTGCCCTTTTCGGTAAATTTACAGGCGTTGGAGAGCAGATTAATCAGGATCTGCTGAGTTTTTTCACGATCAATGCTGGCCTGCTGGTCCTGCTGCAGAGTATTGATCTTCAGGGCATTCCCCTTTTCGGCGGCCAGCGGCCGGATAATCGTCAGAACATCTTCCAGCAGACTGTTCAGGGAAACCGGCTGAAGATTAACCTCCATTCTGCCCGACTCGCTCTTGGCCAGATCCAGGATCGACGCAATCAGGGTCAGCAGGCGCTGGGAGGATCTGATCGCCTCCTCCAGGTCTTCCACCTGCTGGTCCATTGCCTCGAATTCCAGCTCCTCCTTGACCAGCTCGACATAGCCGATAATAGCCTGCAGTGGGGTTCGCAGTTCATGACTGATGTTGGCCAGAAATTCCGACTTGGTGCGCACGGCAATCAGCGCTGCATCGCGGGCCTGGATCAGCTCTTTGGTGCGAATCTCAACTTCCGATTCCAGTCTGGCGTTCATACCCAGCAGGGCATCTTCCTGTTTCTCCAGCACCGTCATCATGCCGTTGTAGGACTCCGCCATCTGGCGGATTTCAAGGGCGCCCTCTATTCCGGCGTAGTTATGCTCACCGGTTTCCTGGGCCCGTTTCATGGTGGTGGAGAGGTTGAAGATCGGCTGTATCAGCCGCCGCAGGCCGATATTCATGACCAGACCCATGGTCACCGCGATAATCAGCCCGATAACGATGTTATAGAGCAGCAGGTTGTCTGACAGTGCGCTCAGGGATTTTTTCGACACCTGGAGCAGTACGTAGCCCAGACGTTCGGAATGCCCGCTCTCCAGCTCAAACTCGCCTGCGTCACCAAGACCATCCTGAATGCCAACGGGGGCTACGACGTACCAGGTCTCCGAATCTTCTCTGATCAGCAGCGGCCCTCTGGTATCGCGCCAGTGAGGTGCGCCAGACTGAGTCGGGTCCGGTATGCCCCGGCTCAGCAGAGGTTTCAAATCCGGTTCCAGAATTGCGACACCGGTAACATCACTGAAGCCCAGAACCTGAGAAATCGCCTCTTCTGCCTGCTCCCGGCTACCACTGATCAGTGACAGGACGCTGCGATCCGCCAGGTTATCGGCGATCTGAAGGGAGTTGTTTATCAGCATGGTACGAGTCTGGCTGGAACCGATCCAGGCACCGGTAACAGCCGAGACCGCGGCCAGCAGGGCAATAGAGAACAGCAGGAACGTCAGTAACTGACGTCTGAGACTCTGACTTCTGTTTCCACCTGAGAGTAACATTCTGTTCAGCTACCCTTATGGAGTCGGAAAGGTCGCATAGAACGACCTCTTCTGACTGCTGTTGTATTCAAGACCCAGGTGCGCTGCAGTACGCAGATTCACACCGACTTTCAGAGCCTTAAGAGGCTCCACACCGGTGTGAGTGCGAGTTTCGTATATTTCCCGAACCATCTGAGCCAGGCGTGCCCCTGATCGCTGGTTGTCGGGGTAGATAGAAAACAGGGTGCCGTGTCTGGCGTGGGACGGTTTACTGGAAAACAGCACCAGTTTCCTGAGCCAGGCTTCCCTGAGCAGCAGCGGAAGAATTACTTTTTCGTTGGCGGAGATCCGATCCAGCGGCAGCCAGATCGCATCCTGCTGGCTGCGGGCCCGTGCCAGAATCTCTTTATAGCGGTCCAGGGCTTCGGCGAGATCGCTCACTTCGTAAGTGATCAGCTCCAGTCCTTTGTCACTTGCCGCCCGGGCCGCGAGATCCATCAGCCAGCCACTTCTGGCGGTGTATACAACGAATACCCGTTTACTCCGGGGAGCCAGCTCCTTAAGTTGCCCGAACAGGGCATCGGGATCTGCGATCAGGCTCAGACCGGAGACGCCTTCGGCAACTTTGTCCGGAGACAGTGGCAGTGCACCGCTGACAAAGGGATAAAGCCCCTGAAGTTCTGAAGTCAGAGAGAAGCTGCGCCGACCGAGTGTGATCACCATATCGACTTCCGACGCCGCCAGTTGCTCCAGAACTTCGCGCTTACTGAAGTCTCCGGGCAGCGGGATTTTCAGCAACCTGTCTTTGTGATCCGAGCTGATCCCTTCCAGAATCTGTTCGAAAACCTGGCGATAGGGTGCTTTGACTTCGGGGTAGAGTACGGCGAGTGTGGCGGCAAATACCGGAGAATGACAGAGCAGGCCGGCAATCAGTGCAAGTATTGGAAAGCCGAGTTTCCGGAAGCGCAATTTTGAAAGCTGCAATTAACCTGTTCCGCGGTTTGTTTTTTTCCTGACGACCTGCTTCGAAAAGGCAGGGGCCGACTTCCTGTTGCCTGTAGCCATATCGGTCGGAAACATGGCCGGTGCAGGCTGGCTAAAGTACCGATAATCCGGGAAAAAGTCCAGAAATAACGGGGTGGGACATGGGACAGACCGGTGCGACAGCCGACTGTTGTCGCGGTGTCTGACCCGAAACCAGCCATGGAAGAGAGATCTTCCGAAGAGGCTGTTTCGACGGCCGACCGGAAGCGGCTTCTGAGACTGCAGGGAAAAAGGCCCGTCGCAGACAGAGGGCCTTTCCCGGGTGCATTACATAATCAGTTCTGTATAGAACAGTATCACTGTAAGTACAGCTGCGGTTAAAACCATCCAGTGCGTATATTTAACGGCCTGATCCAGATATTTCAGCACATGGCCTCCTGGCATCATCCCTGACCGCTGATCATTGAATAGCCCACTGGTAAGTATATGACGCACTGAGCGGATTCGCCGACCAGAATGCTATTTACTGCCCGCCTTCTGAGCCGTCTGCAGCTGCCTGGCAAGCCCTGGAAATCAGCTGACGGAAAAACGGCTGTGACGCTGAGTCATCCAATGAGATCCGGCAGCCGAACGCGGATCTTGTGGTCAGCCGATTCTGTTACACTGACGCTTTTTGCGACCACCATAGCCGGGTTTTGATGTTTTCTCTTCGTCCTTATCAGCGGGATGCCGTATCTGCCGTGTTAAAGCATTTTCGTCGATGTGACGACCCGGCTGTGGTGGTTCTGCCCACCGGTTCCGGAAAGAGTCTGGTGATTGCCGAACTGGCTCGTCTGGCAAGGGGAAGGGTGCTGGTAATGGCCCATGTTAAGGAGCTGGTGGAGCAGAACCATACCAAATATGAAGCCTGGGGTGTCAGGGCCAGTATTTTCTCCGCAGGTCTGAAACGGAAAGAAGCTGACCGTCAGGTGGTGTTTGGCAGTATTCAGTCCATTGCCCGTAATCTGGCGCAGTTCGGCCAGGGATTCACGCTGGTGGTGATCGATGAATGTCATCGGTTGTCGGAAGACCGGGAAAGTCAGTACCGAAAAGTACTGGAGCATCTTAAAAGGCTCAATCCCGGACTGAAAATACTGGGGCTGACGGCAACGCCCTATCGACTGGGCGTCGGCTGGATCTATCGTTATCACCACCATGGCATGGTGCGGGGGGAAGAGGCCTGTTTTTTTCGTGACTGTGTCTTCGAGCTGCCATTAAGGCTGATGGTCAGACAGGGCTACCTGACGCCGCCAAAGCTGATGGATGGCGCCGTTGCGCACTACGATTTCAGCGCCCTGAAGCCGGGCCGCAATGGCTACTATCAGGAGGCCGACCTGAACCGGGTAGTGCAGCGATCAGGCCGGGCTACTGCTCAGATTATCGATCAGGTGCTGGGTCAGGCTGAACAACGCCAGGGCGTGATGGTTTTTGCCGCTACCGTGGATCATGCCCGGGAAATTGTCGATTATCTGCCGCCGGGCGAGGCCGCGCTGATTCTGGGCGAAACCGCGGTTGCCGAGCGCGATCGGCTGATCGGGGATTTTAAGCAGCGGCGGCTCCGGTTCCTGGTCAATGTTGCTGTGCTGACCACCGGCTTCGATGCCCCGCACGTGGATCTGATCGTGATTCTCAGACCCACAGAATCGGTCAGCCTTTATCAGCAGATCGTTGGTCGGGGGTTACGGCTCAGCCCGGGCAAATCCGACTGCCTTGTGCTGGACTATGCCGGCAACAATTATGACCTGTATGCGCCGGAGATCGGTACCAGTCGCCCTGACAGCGACAGCCAGCCGGTTATGGTGTTCTGTCCGCAATGCGAGTTTGCCAACACCTTCTGGGGCCGCCTGGATGCTGATGGGGATCTGATCGAGCATTACGGGCGGCGTTGTCAGGGGCTGATTGAGGAGCGCGGCCAGCGGCGTCAGTGTGAATTCAGGTTTCGTTTTAAGAGCTGTGAACACTGTGGTGCCGAGAACGATATCGCTGCCCGCCGCTGTGGTGGCTGCGGGGCGGTAATTGTGGATCCGGATACCCGGCTGCGAGAGGTGCTGGCGCTGAAAGATGCGCTGGTAGTTCGCTGTGCCGGTATGACATTTCAGAGTACTGTCAGCCGTGCCGGTCATCCCCTGCTGAAGGTGGTCTACCACGACGAGGATGGTACAGAGCTGAGTGAGCATTTTCGGCTTGATACAGCACCGCAGCACTATACATTCGAGCAGCGCTTTGTGAAGTCGCACCTGCGCAATCGGGAAACGGATTTTCGTGTGCAGACGGTTGACCAGGTTGTCGCTTCGGAGCGGTTATTCCGCCATCCGGATTTCGTGATTGCCCGCAGAAAAGGTCGCTTCTGGGAGATTACCGATAAACTGTTTGACTATGAGGGGCGCTATCGCCTGGCCGAGCAGCTCTGATAACGGCAGAGACTGTGGTGAAAAAGTCTCAGAGCGGTTGCAATACAATCAGGTATCGGTAGCTGTCCGGTCGTAGCGGGAGAGCGGTCATTCGTAGCTGCTCTTCAGCGCTGTGCCGACGGAAAAGCCGGTCTTCGGCATTCAATGGGTGGTCCCGAAAATACATCTGAGTAATCAGTTCCCGGTAACCGGTTCTGCTGATTCTGAAATGGATATGGGGTGGTCGTATCCAGCCGGTTTCCGCAGGATAGCTGCCGGGCATAACGGTTCTGAATCGAAATTGTCCCCGGCGGGTGCTGGTAATATCGGCATAGCCCTGAAAGCCGGGATCGACCGGTGCGGGGTTGCGGTCGCGGGGGTGATGATAGCGGCCGGCGGCGTTGGCCTGCCATATCTCCAGTCGTACTCCTTCCAGCGGCTGGCCGCGGCTGTCTGATACCTGGCCTTCAATTTCAATGATCTGTCCTTTCGCCGGCTCAGATATCCCGTCAATCCGGGTCAGGTCTGCATCCTGATCGGCGGGTGTACTGTATGGGTAAAACGGACCTTCTGCATCTTCCGGAGTCGGCAGTGCAGGCCGCGCGCCGGCGGATGCGCTGGCCGCGGAGAACAGATGCGTCAGACAGCCGGCCAGCCCGGCCCTGATCAGTGTGCGTCGGCTATAGCTTCTCATCGTCGCTTTCCTGAACGCTTTGACAGCCGGCAAGGTGCCGGCTTCACAGGGTTTGACAACCTGATCGGCACGGGTTCCCCGGTGGAACGGATTTGCGCCCGCCCGGGCTCTGATAGAGATTGGTGGTGGAGCTGGCAGACCAGCTTTTGATGTCTCTACTATTTATCAGGGAGTACAGCTATGAATCCGCTGTTTGTAAAGGGAAATCATTTTTTTGAAGATATTCAGTCCTGCCATCAGGAAGATATCAGTTTCGTTGTCGTTACCCATCTGCTGGACAATCCGCAGATCTATCTGGATTGCTTAGATCGTATGGGTAATCTCGCCATGGTGATCCCCAAACCGAGGAGTATCTGTCGACGTACACTGGAGCAGGTGCAGTCCCGGATGTCGGTGGTGATCCGTAATCGTTCCCAGCTGGCCTCGCTGGAGGTGACGGCCGCCACCATCAACGACTATGTGGACAGCTCGAATCTGGTGCTGGTCGATGTCGGTGGCTACTTTGCCAGTATTCTGAAACAGCTGCCCGAGCTGCTCAGCGCCCGGTTACTGGGGGTGGTGGAGGTCACCGAGAACGGTCACCAGCGTTACGCGGCGATGCCGGAGTTGCCGGTGCCGGTCATCTCGATCGCACGCAGCCCCCTTAAGGGGCCGGAGGATTACCTGACCGGACAGTCACTGGTCTATTCGGCTGAAAACCTGATGCGCAGTTGTCATTATGTGATGAACGGCGGCAATGCGGTGGTCTTTGGTTACGGCAAAATCGGACGCTCCGTGGCAAAATCTTTACACGCCAGAAATATCAACGTGCGCGTCGTAGATATCAATCCTTCCCGGGCTATCGAGGCGCGCTCCCGGGGATTCAGCCTGCTGGATAAGGAACAGGCTCTGAGAAGCAGTGATGTTATTTTCTGCGCGACAGGTAACCGGTCTCTCTGCAACCATGACTTCGCGATGGTGAAGAACGGCGCCTTTATCTTTTCAGTGACCTCGTCTGACGACGAGCTGGGCCTGTCCCGGGCTGACGAGAGCTTTGATGTGGTGCCGGTAACCGAACATATCAGCCGCTATCAGCGACTGGGACAGTTCTTCTACCTGGCCAACGGCGGCAATGCCATTAACTTCATTCACAATGCTGAAGTGGGTCCCTACATCTTTCTGGTGCAGGGAGAAGTGATTATGGCTGTCAGAAAGCTGATGGGGCGGGGAGTTGCCGCCGGGCTGACAGAGCTTGGCGAGACGGACAGGACACAGCTGGCCGAATGCTGGCTGCGACATTTCTGATCACTGTCTGATGAGCCTCCCGGGTCATTCATGAGTTTGCCTCCGCAGTTGTCTGCGGTGGCAGGGCCTTTAGACAGATGGACAATGGGCAGGGCCGGGCAGCTGGCGTATGATATAGCCCTCTGAGCCGATTCAGAGCGTTGTTACAGTCTGTTGTTGCGGTAATCACCATGGAAAAATTGCTTGAAAAACCGATCCGGCCTGAAGATTACGAGTGCTGTGGCGGTGGATGCAGCCCCTGTGTCTGGGATCGTTACTATGATGATCTGAGACGCTGGCAGGAGCAGCAGAAACAGCGGCAGAACAGTACCGGGGCGATCGGGGACTGAACCAATAACGCTCTGTACCTGTATCGCGCTGCTACTGGTATAGCCTGTTCCGGTGTCTGAGCCAGCCATGGGGATGGTTTCCATTGGGGTCCCGGTGGGTCCAGTGGATGACCCCGCCCTGACTATTCCATTCGTATTCCCCGTAAAACTCAACCAGATCGCCCGGCTGCAGGGATAATATTTTCGGCGCCAGATCGATATTGTGAGCCACCAGCAGCGTCTGTCCGCTGCTTAACTGCAGGATAAAGCGCTGGTGGCGACTACCTTTCAGATCATCCTTCAGCAGTCTGGTAACTCTGCCACGGCCCTTTACCTGCAGGTCACTCTGCTGATTCTTAAAGGCCAGACCAAGCTGTTTGCTGCCATCGTCATTGGCGGAAATCGGCTGCGACGGAAGGGGTTGCCCGACTGACGGCCGATCACCGGCAGACCGTTCGACCAGCAGAGTTTTATCGATCAGTTGCCAGGCTGATAATCCGAGCAACAGCACGATCAGTATCTGTTTCATCGAAGCAAGCCGTTTCTGATCCGACCGGGTCAGCTACGTGCGGCCAGATAACCGCCGGCAGCCATCATGATGCCACCGGCGCTCCGGTGCAGCCGCTTCATGGCGCGATCGGAGCGAAACATCCTGCGTGCCGAAGAGGCTCCGAAGGCAATCATCATCAGTCCCAGCATCAGACCAGCGAGAGTGATCAGGGCAGCGATTGTTATATCGCTGCCGCTCAGGCTGCTCAGATCCATAAAGGTGGGCAGAAAGGCGATGTAAAAAAGAATAACCTTGGGATTAGACGCGGATATCAGAAATCCCTGAATAAAACTGAGGGCCTGATCCGGAGCCGGCTGCTGGCAGTCTGACTGCTCCGGTAATGGAGCGCACCACATCTTCCAGCCCAGGTACAGCAGGTAGGCGGCGCCGGCGAAACGGATCAGGGTAAAGGCTCCGCCCCAGTGTTCGGCGAGAGCGGCAAGGCCGAAACAGGCCAGCACCAGATAAATGATATCGCTGATCGTCATGCCAAGGGCCAGGCTGACGCAGCTTCCGGCACCATTGGTCAGGGCACGGGCGAGCAGCGCAAAAACGCCGGGACCCGGGGTGATTGCAAAAATAACGATTGCTATAAAAAATGTCAGTCCGCTTTCCGGAGTCATTGTGCTGATCCTGTATGTTTATGCCCGGATGAACGCGCAGTATAAACCAGTTTACTATCGGCGAAAGAGGGGATGGCGGCAGGAATATTCGGTAATCTGAAGGGGAGTCCGTCTGTCGGTATTAAAATGTTGTCTGAATGCCGGGCAGCGACGGGAACGGTAATACTTGCAACCCGGAATTTAGCAAGTAGAATTTACTCGTATTTTAACCAGTCACTTCGGAACCTGTCTGAAGGTTCTATGAATATCTGTTTACACCGAAGTTGCTATAGTAATTCTTAGTATTAGTTGCAGAAGCAGTATTTTGTCATGCCTGTCAGTATTAAATATCTTACCGATAAAGCTGCGATGCGGGATGCTTGCAGAACACTGTCCAGTGATCAGCTGGAAAAGATTCACGCCAATTTGCGGGAACTTATCAGTGAATGTCAGGATGACAGAAACACCAGAGAACTCAGACGAAAAGGTGAGCGGACCCTTGATGATATGCGAGGGTTGATGGCTAAAGCCGGTATTTCTATGTCTGAATTTCAGGACGCACTGGAAAATCTGTAGTTCCGCTGGAACAGGCTGCCGGCGGCAGCACTTATTCAACGATGTTGGCGGCCTGCAAAGCTGGCTTCTTACCGGGCTTACGGAGCTCTGGCCGGGGGCTTTTGTGGGTTGTGGATACCGAAGATCCGGTAAGCCGCCGCTGCGAAACAGCTGTTACGCGAAAATATGAACCGGTTTTCTGTGACTGGTTACTTACTCCCTGACTAATCCAGAATGATTTTCAGCGGGGGCCGCCATGATCAGTACACGTCTTAATGAACTGGTTCATATCTGTCGGGTAAAAGGTCAGATGAATGCGGTGCTTCCGATCAGTCTTTATGATTTCGAGCAGCTGGTGCAGGAATTGCGGGAGATGAACTGTCTGCGGGCTCTGAAGGCGCTCAGCCAGCCGCTGCCCACCTTTGGAGGTCTGGTGATCAGTATCGAAGCGGACTGCTGCTGAGCAGCAGCCCGTCGCCATCATCCGGCCATGATCATATTGATGGCCTGTGGTCAGAACAGATTCCTGCCATCAATTACTTCAACCGGCAGATCCAGTGAATCGATACCCTCGACACAGCCGAGGTTGATCCGATAGTGTCCCGGTTTTCTCAGCGTCTGATGAAACGGGTAGATGCCGCAGCATTTGCAAAAATAGTGTCTGGCAACCTTGCTGCCAAACTGATACTGAGCCAGTTGCTCAGGCTCCGCTTCTATGTTCATCTGGTCAGGGGAGACGGTAAACGCCGACATCATTGCACCCTTTCGGCTGCACAGCGAACAGTTGCAGCGCAGTCCCTTTTCGACCACTTCCGCGACGAACGAAAACTTCACCGCCCCGCAATGGCAGCTGCCCTGATATTCTCTCATTTCGCTCCTCCTCCGCTCCGTGGCTCTGGATATTTTTCCGGGATCACTTTAGCCTGGTTCTGAGTGGTATGCGATGGCGTTTATTGTATGGAGGCCAGCGGTGCAGATCTCTGCTGGCCACCGCTGTTATCAGACCGGCAGTCGCCGTCCGGTAACCGTATGGCCGATGGACTCAATGCAGAACAGGGCTCTGTTACAGGCCGGTGTGTTTTCCTGACAGTCGGGCTGCGGTCCCGGCAGTCCGGCCGGCGGAACATAAACTGTTATTGCGAATTCGGAGTGGTACCGGGCTGAGCATATCTGCCAGCCCGGTTGACCGGGGCGGAGTGGTTTATTGCAATTCTGACGGGTCGATGACGATTCCCAGCGAGCGCTTATCGATCATTCGACCTTTGCTGGTCTCTTTGTAACGGAAAGTCACCTTTTTACCCAGCTCGATACCCAGGTCCTGATCCGGTGAGATGTAACTGTAATGTTCGGCGTCGACGGTCAGGTTGTGAATGTAGTAGGGCGGCATGCCCACCCAGTCGTTGTGGGGGCCGTCGGTCTCGACCTGTTCGAGTATGCCTCTGCCGATACTCTTCGGAGTTTTTGACCTGCCACGGCCTCGGAAATTGCCAGCCATTAAGAATCCTCTGTGTGGTTTGCAGCTCAGGGTACAGACAATATAGAACGTGCCCTGCAGTTTTGCCGGAAGAAACAGATCAGCATCCCCGGGCCCGGTAAAAAAACGACGGCAAAGGGTACCAGCGAAATGACCGGATACAAAGCCCCGTCTGAATATCCGCTCAGAGAACGGCGATGCTCTTGACCTGTGCCTGAACCCGGGTGCCGGGCTTCAGTTGCAGTGCCACCGCCGATTTGCGGGTGATACGGGACAGTATGGTGGTGCCGCCGATATCCAGGCTGACCATCACTCGGGCGGTATCCTCTTCGGTAACGGCGATCACCCGGGCGGAGAATATATTCAGGATGCTGGTGCCGGACTGGGGCTCCAGCGTCAGGCTGACATCCCTGGCCAGAATCCGTAGCCGCAGATGGCCGCCGGACTCAGGCGTTTTCTCGACAATGGTGAACTCTCCACCACTGAAACGCAGGTGAGTCAGATGAAACTCCGGTTCATGGCCACAAATCTCCGCTTCAATAACAGCTGCCGCCAGGTCTCCCTTTGACAGGGGCAGATCCGGACGGGTCAGCATTTCCGCAATCGGTCCGGACGCCCGGGTCCTGCCTCTTTCCATCAGAACCAGGTGATCGGCCAGCCGGGCCACTTCTTTGGGGGAGTGGCTGACATAGATAACCGGAATCTCCAGCTCCTCATGAAGCCGTTCAAGAAAGGGCAGAATTTCGGTTTTGCTGTTCAGGTCCAGAGCAGCCAGGGGTTCGTCCATCAACAGCAGCCGGGGGCTGGTCAGCAGCGCTCGGGCGATAGCGACCCGCTGGCGTTCACCGCCGGACAGGCCCGCCGGGTCCCGGTCCAGTAGCTGGCTGATACCGAGCAGTTCGACCGCCTGGCTGAAAGCAACCCGGCGTTCAGCGGCCGGTACCCGGCTCATGCCGTACTCCAGGTTACGCTGGATATTCAGATGGGGGAACAGGCTAGCTTCCTGGAATACGTAGCCCAGCGGTCGCTGCCAGGGGGGCAGAAAACAGTTGTCGTCCTGCCAGATGCTGTCGCTGATTTTCAGAAATGATCCAGAACTTCGTTCCAGCCCGGCGATGGCGCGCAGCAGCGTAGTTTTACCACAACCGGAGGGGCCAAACAGTGCGGTGATACCCCGGCCAGGTATACTCAGTTCGGCTTTGAGCTGAAAACCTCCGCGGCTGAGGTGAAATCGGGCTTCAATAGTCATGACGCACCTGATGTACTCCTGCTGTTCGCTCTTCTGCCATCAGATTCTCACGACAGAAAAACGACGATTCAGACCGTATACCACCAGCAGCATGGCGAAAGAGAGCAGCAGCAAACCACCGGACAGCCAGTGCGCCTGACTGTACTCCAGTGCTTCGACATGGTCGTAGATCGCGATGGAGAGGACCTGGGTCTCGCCTGGAATATTGCCGCCAATCATCAGCACCACCCCGAATTCGCCGATGGTGTGGGCGAACCCCAGCACCGCCGCCGTCAGAAAACCGGGGCGGGCCAGTGGTACTACCACACTGAAAAAGCAGTCCATGGGTGAGGCTCTGAGGGTGGCCGCGACTTCCAGCGGACGCTGACCAATGGCGGCAAAAGCCCCCTGGAGTGGCTGGATCACGAAGGGCAGGGAATAGAAAACGGAGCCGACCACGAGACCGGTAAAACTGAACGCCAGCGGGTATCCGGTCAACCAGACTGAAATCGATCCCAGTGGACCGTTACTCCCCAGTGCAATCAGCAGATAGAAACCCAGCACGGTCGGAGGCAGCACCAGCGGCAGCGCCACCACCGCTTCCAGCAGAAATTTGAAACGCCAGCGACTGCGGGCCAGCCACCAGGCCAGCGGAGTTCCCAGGACCAGCAGTATCAGGGTCGTCAGCGATGCCAGTTTCAGGGTAATCCAGAGCGCACTGAGATCCGCTTCAGTCAACCATTCTGTCATCTGTCTGTTCTGCCTCCTGCAGTAGCCCTTTAAAGGTCGGGGACCTTAACCGAAGTCGGGAGGGATTGCACTGCTATCGCTGGCTGTTGTCGCCACCCGCCGGACACTCTGACAGCGCTCCGGGGCAGGCCGTTTACGTAGTCAGGGTACCGATCTGTACACTAACCACCATATGGATTCGCAATATACAGCTGGACATAACGCTTTTCAATACGTGATGTTCTGCCATGCATAACGGGTGTTTCGGGAAAGCCAGCATGTATTTTAATCGCAGACCGGAGTAGAGTTCCGTTTCTGACGAATATGGGTAGTTTCTGGTATGGCTGATACCGCCTCTGAGTTAGTGAGCGTAACTTTTTCCGGATTGCCGGACTGCTGGGATACCTGCGGGACCTGTGCCGGTGAGGAGATCGAGGTCATCGACGTGCTGGTGGCTGTCGGTGATCGGGTTGCCCGCTACGATCCGTTGATCGCCTGGGAAGCCAGCAAAACAACACTGGAGTTTGCCGCCCCCCGGGCCGGCACTGTGGTGGATGTCTTCGTGCAGGCCGGTGACCTGCTCGAAGTGGACGACCTGTTGTTGCTGCTGGCCGCAGATAGCTGAAGCGGGTTCCGGAAGAAATTCCGGCCTCAGGTTGTAACCATGAGCGGCTCCTGCTGATTGTGGGGCATTGCCTTCAGCTCAGCCAGATTTGTCATCCTCTACTCAGTCCTTCGATCTGTGAGCTGGGATTTGCAGGGGTAGCAGAATAACGGTACCAGGTTCGGGAGGACAAGGCTCCCGATTAGTCTGCAGCCCGGAAAAGGCGTATCTGCTGCCGAGTGGCAATCTCCACCGCCCGGGCACTTGAGCCGGTTCGGTTGCCCGCCATCTCCCGGGCCTGAAAGGCTGGTGCGGTCACTACCCTATGCGGCTAAGGTCCTGGGGATTTTTCAGACGATTTCCCATTATATAACGTACACTTAATAATCCGGGATCTGGTTTGTCCGGAACTCTGGTCGCCCAGAGAAGGCCACCAGACTTGAGAAATTTGCGCAAAGGACCCTGTGCTCGTTCAGTTTTTTGGAGGGGTGTTTGGATCTTTCAGATTTTCGATCCGGTTACCTGCTGAAGATTGTTTTACTGGCGGTGCTCTATGCACTGCTCGCCTGGGTTGTTCTCGGGTTCTTCTCCGCCAATGGCGTTATCAGTGTGCTCTGGCCCTCCAGCGGACTGTCGCTGGCGGCGCTGTTGCTGGGCGGGATGAGGCTCTGGCCGGGAATCCTGCTGGGCGCGCTGGTGGCTAATCTGGTAGCGGGCAGTCCGGCCCCGGTAGCCATCGCCATTGCCGTCGGTAATACCCTTGAGGCTGTGACCGGGTTGCTGTTGCTGACAGCAGGCAAAGGCTTTGATCGGCAACTGAGTACCACTTCCGACTATTTTCGACTGGTTCTGCTGGCCGGCTGCATCAGTACCTGGGTCAGTGCCGTAATCGGAACCGGGAGTCTGCTGCTTTCCGGGTTTCTGAGTCCGTCAGATTACTGGCAGAATCTGCAGTTCTGGTGGATGGGGGATGCCCTGGGGGTCGTGCTGTTTACTCCGCTGGTGCTGATCTGGCGTCATCGCCCGGACTGGCTGGTAGCTGAACGGCTGGTGGAGGTGGTGCTGTTTTTCGGCCTGGCCTTCCTGGCCGGACAGGTTATTTTCCTGGACTGGCTCCATGGCTGGTTCGGCGATATAAATCGCGGTTTCTGGATGTTCCTGTTTGCCTCGGTGGCTGCTGTCCGGTTCGGTCAGCATGGCGCCCTGCTGATTGTCGGCATGACCGTTATCCAGGCGCTGACCGGTGCTGCCCGGGGAAGCGGGTTCTTCGACGATGATATGGCACGGACCCAGCTGGTGAACTTCTGGGGTTATACCGTGATCCTGCTGGTGGTGGGAATGGCTCAGGCCACGGCTATCAGGCAGCGCGAGAATCAGGCCGTCACTGATTCTCTGACCCGGCTGCCAAACCGGTTGTGGTTTCAGCACCAGCTGAGACGGGATCTCACCCGGGCCCGAAACAGCGGCAGGCGGCTGGCGCTGCTGTTTATCGATATCGATCGTTTTAAAGACGTCAACGATACCCTCGGTCACCATGTCGGAGATGTTCTGCTGGAGCTGACAGCCACCCGGCTGCGGGAGTTTATCCGGCGACCGGCGACTGTGGCCCGGCTGGGCGGAGATGAGTTTACGGTTATCCTGCCGGAGCTGAAAGACAGCGCTCATGCCGGGCAGGTGGCATCGCAGATACTGGCCTCACTGAACGAGCCCTTTCATGTTGGCAACGAACAGATCTATGTGTCCGGCAGTATCGGCATTACCTTCTTCCCTGACGACGGCCGCAGCGCCGCCGATCTGCTGCGTCACGCCGATCAGGCCATGTATACCGCCAAAGGTCAGGGGCGTAATCGCTTCAGTTTCTTCACTCAACAGATTCAGCAGGCCGAGGAGTTGCGGGTGCGGCTGGCCGGCGATATGCGCAGCGCTCTGGTCAGTGGTCAGTTCAGTCTCTGCTATCAGCCTGTCGTCGAGCTGGACACCGGGCGGACGGTGAAGGTGGAGGCGCTGCTGCGCTGGCGTCATCCGAAGCTGGGCATGGTCAGTCCGGAACAGTTTATACCGGTTGCCGAAGAGACCGGGCTGATCAACGAGATCGGTGACTGGGTTATCAGCGAAGCCGCCTCCCGGGCCCGGAGCTGGTGCGAGATGACTGATGCGGATTTTCAGGTCAGTGTGAATCTGTCACCGGTCCAGTTTCTGGACGCAGGTCAGACACTGAGTTCCGGTCAGGGCCTGCAACGCCTGCTGAGTAGCGGTGATCAACTGATGGTGGAGATCACCGAAGGGGTGCTGCTGGATAACCGGCTGGAGGTTTCGGAAACGCTGGCAGAGCTACGCAGAGCGGGGGTTAAGGTGGCGGTGGACGACTTCGGTACCGGTTATTCGTCACTCTCATACTTAAGGACCTTTGCCATCGATTACCTGAAAATCGATCGCTCTTTTACCGGCGATATCGATACCGACGGCACCACCCGGGAACTGGTCGCCGCCATTATCCGGATGGCGCACGCGCTGGGCCTGAAAGTGATTGCCGAGGGTATTGAAACGGAATCCCAGGGGCAGTATCTGCTGGAACAGGGTTGTGATTACGGGCAGGGTTATCATTACGCACGGCCTGTCCCCGGCGATGAAATTACCCGTCTGCTGCGAGATCAGCAGATCGGGTCGGAGCGGGCGCTGAATGGGTAGCAGAGCTGGCCAGAAACCGAGTATCAGGGCTGATTTTACCGCGGACTGACGGACGAAAGATGATGCTGAGAAAATTGCTCAAGAAACCGATCATGCTGGTGCTGGGGCTGTTCTGCTTCAGTGCCCTGAACGGTCAGGCCGCTGAAAAAGTGGTATTGCAGCTGAAATGGTTTCATCAGTTTCAGTTTGCCGGATATTACGCCGCTGTGGAGAAGGGGTTCTATGCCGAGGAAGGGCTGGAGGTGGAAATCCGCCAGCGCGACCCGGATATTGTGCCCACCGAGGCGGTCCTGAACGGCGACGCTCAGTTTGGTATCTCCGATTCCAGTATTGTGCTGCGTCGTCTGCGGGGAAGTCCGCTGGTCGTCGTGGCGGCCCTGTTTCAGCATTCTCCGTTGGTTCTGATGACGCTGGCGGAGTCCGATATTCTCAGTCCGCTGGAACTGCGCGGGAAACGGGTCATGTTTCAGCGCAATGTCGATGACGCTATGTTGACGGCCACCTTTGCCGAATTCGGTTTCGGCGATGAGGATTACATTCATGTCCCCCACAGCTTCAATGATGATGCCCTGCTCAGTGGCGAGGTCGACGCCATGTCGGCCTATCTCACGGATCAGCCTTTCTACTACCGCAGCCGGGGTAAACAGGTAAACATTATCTCACCGGCAAATTACGGTATCGACTTTTATGGTGACATGCTGTTCGTCAGCGAAGAGTATCTGCACGCCCATCCCGACAGAGTGCTGGCATTTCGTCGGGCGACCCTTAAGGGCTGGGCCTGGGCGCTGGAAAACCCGGAACAGGTGATCAGCTGGCTGAAAGACCGCTATCCCACCAGTAAGTCCGAGGAGCATCTTAACTTCGAAGCGGAATCAACCCGCCGGATGATTCAGCCCGATGAGATCGAACTGGGCCATCTGAATCGTAACCGCTTCCGGCGCATAGCCGGTATTTATCAGCAACTGGGCCTTGCCGCCGAGGGTGCCGAACTGACCGGTATCCATTATATCGATCACCTCAGTCGGCCGGCGCCCGGCCACCGCTGGCTGATGATCTCGCTGATCGTGCTGGCGCTGATCAGTGGCCTGGCGCTGATTCTCTGGGGTATAAATACGCGGCTGAAAGCGGTAGTGAAAAATCGTACTCGGGAGCTGGAACAGGCCCATTGTACACTGGAGCGTCAGATTGATGTTCTTGATCGCTATGTCATCAGCAGCTCCGCGGATCGCGGCGGCCGTATTACCCAGGTTTCTCAGGCATTCTGCGATATCAGCGGATTTAGTCGGGAGGAGCTGATTGGCAGCCATTACAACATTCTGCGTCATCCCAACACGCCCTCCGAGGTTTACCGGGAACTCTGGCAGACCATCAGCGACGATCGGGTATGGAGTGGCGAACTGCTGAATCGCAGCAAAACAGGCGATGATTACTGGGTCCGCAACATGATTGAACCCTCTTTCGATGAAAACGGTATCAAAACGGGTTACACCGCCATCGCCCTGGATATTACCGACCGTAAGCGGGTGGAGCGGCTGTCGACCACCGATGCGCTGACTGAACTCAGCAACCGCCGTAAACTGGATGAGTTTCTCGATCGCGCTATCGGACAGGCGGCCCGCTATGAACGTCCGCTGTCGCTGGTGATCTTCGACATCGACCACTTCAAGAACGTTAACGACCGCTTCGGCCATCAGGTCGGTGATCGTCTGCTGCAGCACGTTGCCCGACTGACCCGGGAACGGGTTCGGGAAACCGATCTGGCCGGGCGCTGGGGTGGTGAGGAGTTCATGATTATCTGTCCCGAAACCGATCTGGATGGCGCTGCTCAGCTGGCCGAGTTGCTGCACCAGGGGATCAACGAGTACGAGTTCCCCTGTGTCAGCCATATGAGCTGCTCATTCGGGGTTGTCTGCTGGCAGATGGGTGAGGAGGCGGGAGAGCTGTTCCGACGGGCTGACAGCGCCCTGTATCGGGCTAAGGAATCGGGACGGGATCGAGTGATTATCGATCGACCGGAAACGGGACGATCTGAAACCGGTGTGTAGACGCATTGCTGGGGCCTGTGTCCGGGCCCTGGCTGTCGGTCCGGTTATATGGGGTGAAAGGGTGCAGAGACGTGACAGAGAATGAAATGAACGCACCGCGGTTCTGGTTATTCGACTGGGGAGATACGCTGATGCGGGATCTGCCCGGTATGAGCGGCCCTATGTGTGACTGGCCTGATGTAGCCGTTATCGAGGGCGCGGAGGAGACACTTCGTCATCTGTCAGCCCGGGCGCTCTGTTGTCTGGCCACCAGTGCCCGCGATTCCGAACCGGATCAGATCAGCCGGGCGCTGCGGCGGGGCGGGCTGGAGCGCTTTATTTCCCGTCTCTTCTGTTACCGCGGTCTTGGCGTCGATAAATCCTCGCCATTGTTCTATCGTCGGATCATCGAACAGCTCGAATGCAGGCCGTCGGAGATCGTTATGGTGGGGGATAATCTGGAGGCCGATGTGCTGGCCGCCCGGTCGGCCGGACTGCGTGCGGTCTGGTTCAACCCCCGCAATCTCAGCACTGACGAGTCGGTGCTGCAGATCCGACAGCTGGCCCAGCTGGCGGATCTGTGCAGCTGACAGCGGAGCAGAACCGCAATGACGTTTATCGCTCCACAAAAGCCCTTTCAATCACATAGTGGCCCAGTTCCCCCTGTCGGGCCTCCTGAAATCCCCGGGCATCGAGAATCTCACAGGTCTCCTTCAGCATCGCCGGACTGCCGCAGATCATAAAGCGGTCGTCGTCAGTACTGAAGTCCGGCAATCCCAGGTCCCGGGCCAGTTTGCCACTGACAATCAGGTCGGTCAGCCGACCCTGATTGCGAAACTTTTCCCGTGTCACCGTCGGATAATAGAGCAGTTTGTCAGCCACCGCGTCACCGAAATACTCGTTTTGCGGCAGATGCTGCTGAATCATGTCGGCATAGGCCAGCTCCGAGCGGTATCGAACCCCATGGGTCAGGATGATTCGCTGGTAGGACTCGTAGATCTCCGGATCCTTGATAATACTCATAAAAGGCGCCAGACCGGTGCCCGTGGCCAGTAACCAGAGATTGCGGCCCGGTAGCAGGCTGTCGTTGATCAGGGTACCGGTGGGTTTGCGGCTGATCAGGATCTGATCACCGGGTTGCAGATTCTGCAGCTTTGAAGTGAGCGGGCCGTCCTGCACCTTGATGCTGAAAAACTCCAGCTGATCTTCATGGTTGGCACTGGCGATACTGTAGGCGCGCATCAGCGGCCGTCCTTCATGCTCCAGGCCGATCATGGTGAAATGACCATTCTTGAAGCGGAATCCGGGATCGCGGCTGGTGGTAAAGCTGAACAGCGTGTCGTTCCAGTGATGCACGCTGAGTACCTCTTCACTTTCGATGGCCGACATAACCTTTGCTCCTCTTTATATTTGTAAAAGTTATAAACAGAAGATTGTTTATGGCTTGATGCCTATCCTAGGGTGAACCAGAATATCGGTAAATCAGCTAATTCAGTTAAGTTATATCGGTAAAAGCGATTATGAAGTATACCCTCCGTCAGCTCGAGGTGTTTCTGGCAGTCGCTCACCACGACAATCTGACCCGGGCCGCCGATAGCCTTGCGATGTCGCAGTCAGCAGCCAGTGGCGCCCTGAAAGATCTTGAACAGCAATTCGATGTCCGCCTGTTTGATCGGGTTGGTAAGCGATTGCAGATCAACGATTTCGGTCGGGCAGTACGGCCGCGAGCAGAAGCGCTGCTGGAGCGTGCCCGGGAGCTGGAGCTGGAACTGAACCGACATCAGGCGGTGGGAGAGCTGAAAATCGGAGCGACCCTGACCATCGGCAATTATCTTGCGGTGGAGCTGATAGAGCGCTATCTTCGCGACCAGCCCGGCGTTCGCATCGATCTGGAGGTCGCCAACACCGAAGCGATTGCCGCCCGGGTCAGCAACTTTGATCTTGATATCGGCCTGATCGAAGGGGAGATACAGTCTCCGGAGCTGGATATACTGCCCTGGCGTGAGGATGAGCTGGTGCTGTTCTGTGCGCCCGGTCATCCATTGACGAAACTGGACAGACTGGATGATACCGATCTGGTGGCGGCCACCTGGATTCTGCGGGAGCGGGGATCAGGTACCCGGCAGACATTTGACCGTGCCATGCAGGGCCTGCTTCCGGATCTGAATGTGTTGCTGGAGCTGGAGCACACTCATACCATCAGGCAGGCGGTCAGCCGGGGGCTGGGAATAGGCTGTCTGTCGCGGGTGGCGCTGGCCGAGGATTTCGAGCGCGGTAACCTGATTCCGCTGACAGTGATTGAGCGGAACTTCCGACGCCATTTTTACCTCATAATGAACCGGCATAAATACAGAAGTGCCGGGCTGGCGAGATGGATCGACCTCTGTCTCCAGTCCGGTTGAAGCCGAGGGAAAGGAGGCACAGATGGAACTGCATATCACCAATGGCGATGCGACCGGCGAGCTGCTGAACGCCAGCGATGCGATTGACGGAGAGCTGCTCTGCTGGCGGGACGTGCTTCATGACGGTCCGTTGCTGGCCGGCGATGTCGAGCGCTATGAGCAGGCTCGGGCCCGTTTTCTGGCCGCGCTGGTTAACGGCCTGAGGGCAACGGCGGAAGGGAAGCTGGAGGAAGCTTCCGTGCTCGCTGACTTTCAGCGTCGACGAAGTGTGCTGGACGGTATTGACGATTATGAGCAGGTCACACTCTGGTTCGAACATGATCTCTACGACCAGCTGCAGCTGATAGAAATTCTGAAAGAACTGGACAGCCGGCAGCAGCGGCTGCCTCCCTGCTATCTGATCTGTATCGGCGAGCATCCCGAGGTGCCCTTTTTCCACGGTCTGGGCAACCTCACTCCGGGACAGCTGGCGGGGCTGTCTGTGCAGCGTCGGTCGATCAGTGCATCGCTGCTTCGGGCAGGCACCGGTCTCTGGAAGCTGTTGACGGCAGCGGAGCCGACAGGGCTGGCTGACTGGCTTGATCGATTCCGCGACGAACAGACGCCGGAACAGCAACTGGTTGCCCGGGAGCTGCCTTTTATGGCGGCTGCGTTGCTCCGGTTTGCCCGGGAGTTTCCGGCCTCTGACAGCGGCCTGACACTGACCCGGCGGTTGTTGCTGGAAGCGGTTGCCAGCCCGCCGAATAGTTTACCGGCTCTGCTGGAATCGTTGAAAAGAAGGGAAGCCGCTGGAATGCTGGTTGTGGGGCAGACGGCTGAGCGGCGCTATCGGCAGATTCTTGATGGCCCTGCCAGTTTTCAGCGCTTATTTCTGACCCTGCAGGAGCGGGAAGAAGCACCTTTTATGGGAGATCTCTGGGTACGGAAGGAACTGGCTGTTCTGTGTGAGGGAGAACACCCGCTGCTGACAATGTTTCCGGGATCAGATCCTGCGAATGAGCAGCCGCTGTCGGAGCCGGAGTACCGGCTGACCGCGAATGGCCGTGCGGTACTGGCTGGCAAACATTGCTGGCCGGAAGGAAGGGAGTACGATCTCTGGCGTGGCGGGGTTCATATCACCAGTGCTGCTCCCTGGTTCTGGGATGATGCTGAACAGCGGTTCTGTCGCTGAGTTCCGCGGGTTGTCGCGTCACGCGGGATTGTTGGGTTAACGCTGCCCGGGCCGGGCGAAACGGGTCCGAATACTGAATGGGAAGTTACTGAATGATCTGGCTTAAAGGCCTTCTGTTTCTGTTGTTCGCGGCCGTGCTGGCCTTTCTCGGGATGCTCATGTATCTGGGTCACCAGTCCGCGGAAGGAATGGCGCCCGGGCTGGTGGACGGACGGCTCAGCGCCTGTCCGTCGACTCCAAACTGCGTCAGCAGTGAAAGCGGTGAGGATCAGCGTCACAGTGTTGCTGCCCTGGCGCTCAGCACCACGGAAGCCCGTCAGTCGATGCTGTTGCTTCAGAACGCCATCGCCGCCCTGGGTGGGGTTATGGTGGAGACCGGTGAAGATTATATGGCCGCTCGCTTTCGCTCGCTGATCTTCGGCTTTACCGATGATCTTGAGCTGCGTCGGGATGACCGTGCCGGGGTCTGGCAGATTCGCTCTTCCTCCCGGGTCGGTCACAGTGATATGAACGTCAATCGCGAGCGGGTCGAAGAGCTGCGCCGATTGCTCTGAATGGGGACCCGGTGGCCGGCTGTTGCCGGCCCCGAAGGCCGTGGCCGGTCAGTCCACAGGCCAGCAACTGAGGTCGTCAGCGAAGCTGAGCCTGCCGCTGTAGTTGCGGCCAATCTGCTCGCTGATCTCATCCTGCCTGTTGAGGCTGCGGTTCATAAAGTGGGAGAGCACCAACTGGCTGGCTCCCGTCTGGCCGGCAATTTCACCGATGCGGGACGGTTTCATATGCAGAAACTGTCCGGCGCCGCGGGTTCCTTCATTGATCGCGGCATGGGCCACCAGCAGATCGGTCTCGCGGCCCAGTCGCAACAGTTGTTCGGTCTGGCCGTTCATATCGCCGCTGATAGTAACTGACTGCTTTCCGATATCGATCCGCCAGGCCAGCGCCGGCAGAAAACCATGGGCGACAGCGGCAGCGGATAGTCGAATATCACCGTAGCTTCTGACCTGCTCGGCAGCCTCGTAATTGAGCGAGACCTGGTGCGGGAGAAAGTGGTAGGGCGACTGGGAATTCGGATCGAACGAGGCGCCGAGATAGCGGAAGGCACCATTTTCGGCCCCGAACAGGCTGTCGATAAAATGGAGAAACCCCGGCAGTCGTTCACCACCCTCAGGTCCGAACAGATCGAGATCCCGGTCCCGGTCGGTAAAGAACGCACTCTTTACATAGACCGGAAGATCGGCGCTGTGATCCACATGAAGGTGAGTGAACAGTATCGCATCCAGATCTTCGAAGCGGGCGCCGGACTGTTCGAAACGCCAGGCACTGCCGCCGCCGGCATCGATCAGAATCCGTGCCCTCCCGTCCACCCACAGCAGGTAACTGGTGGAGCTGCGGCCATCATTGATCTCCGGACCGCCGGATCCCAGCACCTGCAGGTAACTGCCCTGATCCGGGCAGCTGTGCGTCGTATGGGGCTGGCTTTGCTCCGCGCTGACCGGCGTCGACGCAAGCATCAGGGCGCAGGCCGAGCCCTGCAGCATGGTTCTGGTTCTGGATGGCGATAGTGAAACACTGGCCGCTGTCGAAACTGTCATAGTGGATATCTGCCTTTCTGTTATCGGTATCTGTCACAGAATGCTCTGTTACCGGAGGTGACCTGATGGACTGACAAGACTCGCAATTAGCGGTTTCGTTACAGATGCCGATAATAATCTGTTCTTTCCCCGGGACTTTTTGTCAGACCGATACCGAATTCTGCGCTTCCGACGGCTGCGGTTGCGATCGCCGGCAACGGATTATCCCGATCCCCATGGCGACATGGCTGACATCGGAAGCCGGCAGTTTCAGCTCGATTGACGTTCGGCGACAATTCCGCCGGTGTCGGTCAGGGCGTTGAACTGCCGTCCTGGCATTGATGTATTCCTCCTTCCGGGGAGCCCGATGACGATCTTTCGGAATCGCCGGTCAAAGCGGCAATAAGCATGATCAGGGTGACGATAACACTGCGATGATGGCAGCCATCGACTTTCAGCGTCCCTGTCAGCTGGCGGGCTGGGTTGCCAGCGGCGGCGTCATGGATGATTTACAGAGTCTTTACAGAATGGGTGCGCCTCTCTTTACAGAGCAGCTGCCAGAATGACCGCTCCAACCCGAAGTGCGGGTAATCTTCGTGATCTGTGGGCCTGTACCGGTCCCGTTGGAGGTTACCCGCACGACCATTGTCCGACGTCAGATCAACACGGAGGAGCGAAGAAGATGCACCTACTCGACAGGCCGCAGCAGTACGGCGCTATTTCCAGGCTTAATCACTGGCTGGGCGCCGCGCTGGTCATCGGCCTGCTGGCCCTGGGCCTTTATTTTGAGGATATGCCGCGAGGTGAGGAGAAGCTGTTCTGGCTGAAATTGCATGTCAGTATCGGAGCGCTGATTCTTCCCTGGCTGTTGTTTCGTATTGGCTGGCGTGTTGCAGCAACCAGTCCCCAGCCGTTGCCGCAGTCTGCCATGCTGAGCGGACTGACCCGTCTGGGCCATCGGACGTTACTGCTGCTTATACTGGTACTGCTGGTTACGGGGCCGCTGATTGTCTGGAGCGGCGGTCGTGAGATAGAACTGTTTGGACTGCTGAGTATTCCCGGTCCGCTGGGCAGGTGGGATGCTCTTCACGAGGGGCTGGAAGTGGTCCACGGCCTGTCCAGTCGGATTCTGATAATTCTCACCATCGGACATGTGCTGGCGGCGCTTAAACACCATTTTATCGACCGGGACAGTACGCTGACACGGATGGCGGGCAGAGGCTGAGCATTTTTCATAGACGGTACCAGAATGTACTGAATACGGGCTTATCTCAGAATAAGGCTGCGATAACCACTGCGGACCTGCAAAAGGAGCTCAGCACGGAGATCGTTTTTTTAGTCGAGAACTGGTTATGGCAAGGAGCGGTCTTCCCCTCTGTGCTGCCGAGCACTGCAGTGTATCGGCGAAAAAGCGCGAGGACTGTCTGAGGACGGAGCACAGCGAAGTCCGAGTTCCACAGCGCCGCCGGAATACGAAGCGCACAGGGCATCCAGCGAAGCTGGACAAACAGTGGGGCTGGTGGGGATTGCTAAGGGGGGAGCAGGGTCCCCCCTTAGCTCGCCTGAAAGGCGAAATGTCAGTTCTCCGAAAATGTCATCCGGAATGATCTGTATCGGATCAACCTATAAGATGACCAGGTATCGGCAGGATAAGGGGCTGCAAGCAGCAAGGCAGCGGACTATCTGCCTTACCAGCTCTTACGTCGACGATAGTGCTTGGTATCGCGGAAGGATTTGCGTTCTCCGTCCGCCTGACCCAGGTACATATCCTTGACCTGTTCATCCTCACGCAGATCCGCAGCCAGGCCTTCCATCATCACCCGACCGTTCTCCATGATGTAGGCGTAGTCTGAGTATTTAAGAGCGACGTTGGTGTTCTGCTCGGCGATCAGGAAACTGACGCCATCCTTCTTGTTGAGGGTGTTGACGGTTTCGAAGATCTCTTCCACCAGCAGCGGCGCCAGCCCCATGGAGGGTTCATCCAGCAGAATCACTTTCGGGCGGGCCATCAGGGCGCGGCCGATGGCAACCATCTGCTGTTCGCCGCCAGAGGTGTAACCGGCCTTGCTGCTGCGTCTTGTCTTCAGGCGCGGGAAGCGCTCATAGACCATCTCCAGCCCCTCTTTAGTCTCCTGGCCGGTGCGGGTGTAGGCACCGGTCAGCAGGTTCTCTTCCACGGTCAGCTGAGGAAAGCAGTGGCGTCCCTCCATAACATGGATAAGACCGTACTGTCTGATCAGCGCATTGGGGGTAAGATCGTCGATGCGCTTATCCTGGAAATTAATGGTGCCTTTGGTCACCACACCGCGCTCGGAGGCCAGCAGTGTGGAGATAGATTTGATCACCGTGCTCTTGCCGGCACCGTTGGCACCCAGCAGCGAAACGATGCTGCCTTCGGCGACTTTCAGGGAGACCCCTTTCAGCACCAGAATAACGTGATCATAGATCACCTCGATGTTGTTGACGGATAACAGAGTCGGCTTGAGATCGGTCATTATTATTCTTCCTTCGGGTGCCTTTCCCCCGTGGGCTGCAGGGGAAAAGCGTTAGTACAGACTAGTGGCTGGCCCCGGCCTCAGGCCGGGGCTTTATACGCGCTGATCAGGATTCCTTGCTGCAGTCACGCAGAGTAATGCCTTTCTCCTTAGCATACTTGGCAGCAGATTCCTCGATCATCGGACGGACGATGGACTGATCGGCCTGAACCCAGTCGGTCAGCTGGACCCATTGCTTGCCGTCCCACTGAGAGAACTTAACCGCACCACCGCCTTCGTGGTCTTCGCAGGTAACCTGCAGCGGCTGAGCCAGACCGGAAAATCCGAGATTAGCGATGGCGGAATCGTCCAAGTTAATGTTTTCGATACCCCAGCGGATCTCCTCACCACTCAGGGTGCGGTTGCCGAACTTCTCCTGAGCCTTACGGATGCCTTCGACGGAGATCATCGCGGTGATCAGGCCACGGTTGTGGTAGATGCTGCCGACCCGGCTGGCATCGGCCATGTTGCCCTTACCCTTGTCATAGACGTGGCTCTTGAGATCCTTGTGAACATCAAATTCGGTACCACCGGGGTGGAAGCCCGCGGCGATAAAGCCTTTGGCTGCGTCACCTGCTGGTACTACGTCCTCCTCAGCACCGGACCACCAGACCCCCAGCATCTTGTCGCGGGGGAAGCCCATCTTCTTGGCAGTCTTGATGGCGGTCGGGTTCATGACGCCCCAGCCACGCAGGATGACCCAGTCCGGCTTCAGACGACGAATCTTCAGCCACTGAGACTGCTGCTCGGCACCGGGATGGGGGACTTCGATATGGACCACCTTAAAGCCGTACATTTCGGCCTGCTTGTCGAGCACCGGAATAGTTTCACGACCGTAACCGGAGCCGTGGTGCAGGTTGACGATAGTCTTGCCCTTCAGCTTATCCATGCCGCCTTCACGCTGGCCGATAAACTTGATCTTGGCGGTGTTCTGACTCCAGTAGGTGGTGATCAGCGGGAAAGTGTAGGGGAATACACGGCCGTCAGCAGCGTCGGTGCGGCCATAACCCATCGACAACAGGGGGATCTTATCGGCCTGTGCCCGTTCCAGCACCGCATAGGTGGCACCGGTGCTGACGAACTGGAACATGGAGGCGCCTTTGTCTCCTTTACCTTTCAGACGCTCATAACATTCAACGGCCCGGGGGGTCTTGTATTCGGTCTCACACTCCTCCCAGCTGAGCTTGACGCCGTTGATACCGCCGTCGCGCTCGTTAATCAGGTTGAAGTAATCGATCATGCCACCGAACAGACCGGTACCACCGGCCGCATAAGGCCCGATACGGTAGCTGGTGACCGGCATAAACTGTTCATCCGCAACCGCCGTGGTGCTGGCCATCGTGCCGGCGAGGACCGCAGCTGAGATTACAGAGGTAACGACTTTCTTAGCACTCATGAATGTTTCTCCTGGTTATTACACCCGCAGGGTGCGCCCCATTTCCGGATAAGAGCCGGGGCTGATTTGTTATTGTTATCAACACGTTTCAGATACGTTCTATGGGTACTGCATTGGCAGTCAGTCAGACGTCAGTGCGGGAAAGGCCACACTCGCAGCTTGTTTTTGACCACCTGCCAGAGTCTGGCGAGGCCTGCCGGTTCGACGATCAGGAAGAAGATAATCAGAGCGCCGAAAATCAGCAGCTCCATATTCCCCAGCATTGCCTGATCGATCACGCCGCTCAGGGTGGCGTGCATCACCTGACTCATGAAAATCGGGAACAGCAGGATAAAGGCCGCGCCGATAAAGGAGCCGACCAGCGAACCCATGCCGCCGATAATGATCATGAACAAAATGATAAAGGACTGGTGCAGATCGAAAGCCGCGGCTTCAATGCTGCCCAGGTAGGTGAAGCCGTACAGGGCGCCGGCGACACCGAGAAAGAACGAGCTGACCGCAAAGGCCATCAGCTTGGTGTAAGCCATCTTAATGCCGATGACTTCTGCGGAGACTTCCATATCGTGGATGGCCCGCCATTCCCGCCCCATCCGTGACCGCAGCAGGTTGCGGGCGACAATGGTCAGCACGGCAACGACGCTGAGAGTCAGCAGATATTTGCTCAGCGGCGTGTCGATCGCTATTCCGAACACCTGCATCGGTGCCGGAGTGACCGATCCGGAAGAGACGTAGTTGTAGAACCATTCGACATTGGTAAACAGCCACTCGAACAGAAACTGGGCCGCCAGCGAAGTGACCGCCAGATAGAGGCCTTTAATACGCAGGCTGGGCAGGCCGAAGATCACCCCGACACCGGCGGCAATAAAGCCGGAGAACAGGAAGTTGATCAGCAGCGGCAGCTCCGGCAGCCGCAGCTGGAAGTTGTAGGCCGAGAAAGCGCCCACCGCCATAAAGGCCGCCGCTCCCAGATTCAGCTGGCCGGCTACACCGGTGATGATATTGAGTCCCATGGCCGCCAGGGCGTAGACCAGGAAAGGTGTCAGAATGGCGCCGATCCAGTAATCGTCGGCCAGCAGAGGTACAGCGATAAAGGCAAACGCCAGCAGCGCCCAGATAAACCAGCGGTCTTCCCGCAGGGTCAGCATTCCGGAATCGTCGGCGTAATTGGTTTTGAATTGTCCCGCTTCGCGATAAATCATGACAGTCGCCCCTTACACCCGGTTAATATGTGATTCGCCGAACAGGCCGTTGGGCCGGAACAGCAGGAATACCAGTGCCAGCATGTAGGGGAACCAGTTTTCGATACCACCGATTCCGAACCATTCGCCGACATAGAGCTCGGCCAGCTTTTCCGAGGCTCCGATCAGCAGCCCGCCGACTATGGCGCCGGTGATCGAGGTGAATCCGCCGATAATCAGCACCGGCAGCGCCTTCAGGGCGATGATGGAGAGGGCAAACTGCACCCCCAGTCGGGAGCCCCAGAGCAGACCGGCCACCAGGGCGACGAAACCGGCGACGGCCCAGACCAGCGCGGTGACGTGCTGCAGCGGGATGCCCACCGACTGGGCTGCAGCCGGATCATCGGACACGGCGCGCAGCGCCCGACCGTGCTTGGTTTTGTTGAAGAACAGCGCCAGTACCGCCACCAGAAGTCCGGCGGTGATCGCGGCGAAGATATCGAATGAGCTGATCAGGATATCCGGGGCGTTTTCCCAGTACTCGGCGAGAAAGATCGGATCGTCGGAGATACCGATATCCAGCGCGTGAACCTGGTTGCCGAACAGTGCCTGGGCCAGCCCTTCCAGGAAGAAACTGAGACCGATGGTTACCATCAGCAGGGTAATCGGTGCCTGGTTGACCAGCGGTCGCAGCACCACCCGTTCGATGGCCAGCCCCAGCAGCACCATCACGCCGAAGGTCATCACCATGGCGACCCAGAAATTGATCCCGTATTCGAGAAAACTTACGAATGCCAGGGCGGCAAACAACACCATGGTGCCCTGAGCAAAGTTAAAGACGCCGGACGCTTTGAAGATCAGTACAAATCCAAGCGCCACCAGCGAGTACATCACACCGGACAACAGGCCGGCGATTAAGACTTCTAGAAAGAAATTCATGGTCAGTCCCCTGTCGCAATAAAGCTAAGCCACATAGTCAGAATCAGGTTCAGTGGGAGACGCCGAGATAAGCGTCGATCACCGCCTGGTTGGAACTGACCTCTTCCGGCAGCCCGTCTCCGATCTTCTTGCCGTAGTCGAGCACCGCGACCCGGTCACAGATATCCATGACCACGCCCATATCGTGCTCGATCAGCACGATGGTGGTGCCGAACTCGTCATTAACGTCGAGGATATAGCGGCACATGTCCTCTTTCTCCTCGACGTTCATGCCGGCCATGGGCTCATCAAGCAGCAGCAGCGAAGGTTCGGCCGCCAGGGCGCGTCCCAGCTCCACCAGCTTCTGCATGCCGTAGGGCAGGCGGCCGACCGGGGTTTTACGGATAGACTGCAGTTCAAGGAAGTTGATGACCTCCTCGACTTTTTCCCGATGTTCGATCTCTTCGCGCTGGCCCTTGCCCCAGTACAGTGCCTGAGACCAGAAACCGGCTTTCATAAACAGGTTGCGCCCGGTCATGATGTTGTCGAGCACGCTCATCCCCTTAAACAGGGCGATGTTCTGGAAGGTCCGGGCAATGCCCTGGCGGGCGGCCTGGTGGGCCTTCATCTGCCGACGTTTTTCACCGCGGAAGGTGATGACCCCCTCCTGGGGGTGGTAGATGCCGTTGAGCACGTTCAGCATCGAACTCTTACCGGCACCGTTGGGGCCGATAATGCCGAGGATCTCATGCTCGCGGACATTGATACTGATATCGGTCAGCGCCTTGACGCCGCCAAAGGACAGGCTGATATTATCGGCGCTCATCAGGACATCGCCGATCATCTTCTGCTGGCCGCTCAGGCAGCCCCGGCTGTCCACTACTTCCGGGGCGACATCCGCCGCATTCAGCTCTTCTCTTGCAGACATATTCATACTCTCGACGCTCATACCCGGGCAACCTCACGCAATTTCAGCACGAAGGACTGGTGCCCCTCGTCCAGTACGATGCTGGTGGCGGTACTGTTCAGCGCCTCCACCAGAGCGTCGTACCGTTCTCGGATAAAGTGGCGGCGCAGTTTGCTGGTGCGGGTCATTTCGCCGCCGCGGGAGGTCATCAGTTTGTGCAGCACCACAAAACGGCGAACCTGCAGGTCCGGGTTTTCGCGGGCCAGCTCGACATTGAGTCGTTCCACTTCCGCCTGAACCAGGTCGTAGACGGCGCTGTGGGCAGCCAGCTCGTGATAGCCGGTGTAAGTCAGAGAGTTGCGCTCCGCCCAGTCGCCGACCGACTCCGGATCGACGTTGACAATGGCGGTGGTGCCGCCACTGTCGCCGGCGAAGGTAATGGCCTCGCGAATATAGAAGGATTCTTTGATCCGTCCCTCGAGGTAGCGGGGGGCGAACTGCCTGCCGTCGCTGAAGGACTGCAGGTTTTTCATCCGGTCGATAATGCGGATGTCTCCGGCCGCATTCCGGGAACCCTGATCACCGGAGCAGACCCAGCCGTCGTCGGTTTTAACCCTCCGGGTTGCGTCAGGATCTTTGTAGTACTCGCTGAATACGCCGGGGCTGCGGTAGAGAATCTCACCATCTTCCCGGATCTGAACTTCAACCCCTTCCACCGGCCGGCCAACCCGGGCCGGATCGGCCTCTTTGTGACCGTGGGTGCAGACATAAAGAGCAGATTCGGTCTGGCCGTAGAGCTGTTTAAGGTTGACTCCCATGGCCCGATAGTAGTTAAAGGCGCGTGGCGACATCGCTTCACCGGCAGTGTAGGCGGTGCGCAGATCCGACAATCCCAGTACATTTTTGACCGGGCCATACACCAGAATATTGCCCAGAGAGTAGAGCAGCCGGTCTGTCAGGCTGATCGCTTCGCCGTTGGCAATACGTGGTCCGACCCGTTCGGCCAGATTCATAAAGTAGTGGTAGATGGCACGATTGCGTCTGCCGGCGTCCAGCATTTTGATGCTGGCACGGGACAGCAGTACCTCATAGACGAAGGGGGGCGCCAGATAGATGGTGGGGGCGACCTCACGCATGTCGGTGAGCATGGTGGCCGAATCTTCCGGGATATGTACGCAGTATCCGACCACCATGGGCACGGCGTAGGAAAGCATGAAATCACCGATCCAGGCCGGCGGCAGATAGGCGAAGCCTTTCTCGTCGGTACGATAACGTTCGTGAAGTGCTGCGTTGAGGGCGGTCTGGATCAGGCCGCGATGACTGTGCACCACGCCCTTGGGCTCACCGGTAGATCCGCTGGTATAGAGTATGATAGCGGGCTGGTCGCCGCTGTTATCGGCCAGTTGCTGGCTGTAGTAGTCGGGATGGGTCTGCTCAAACTGTTCGCCGAGGGCCTGAATATCCGACAGCGAGTGCAGGTCCTGTTCGCGATAGTTGCGCATGCCGCGCGGGTTTTTGTAGATGATCTGCTCGAGTGATCCGCTTTGTGGACGGAGGGCGAGCATCTTATCGACCTGCTCCTGATCCTCGGCCAGTACGAACCGGGCCTGACTGCGTTCCAGCAGTTGCAGGACCTCATCCTGGTCGGAATCGGGGTAGATCGGAATGGGAACGCCGCCGAGTGCCTGGGTTGCCGCCATTGTCTGGTACAGTTCCGGGCGGTTATCGCCGACAATCATCAGATTATCGCCCCGTCGGAAACCCAGTGATGCCATCCCGAGGGCAATCTGTCTGACCCGGGATGCAACGTCGGACCAGCTGTATTCTTTCCAGATACCGGAGTGCTTCTCGCGATAGGCCGGGCTGCCGCCGCGGGTTTTCGCATGTTCTTCCAGCAGTAGAGGAAAAGTATCGATACTGAGACTTTTCACATCTGACCGGATGACTGCTACATCAGTCATGACCCCTCCAAGGTTGCCTGGAGATTCAGAGTGTCTCAGAACGGGTTGCCGGGATGCCGTGGAACATGACCAGGGGAAGAGTGGCGAGTCCGAGTCTGACCCCGGGGAACAGAGTCAGGCAGGGATTGCAGGCCTGAGGTGCTTATCTGAACGCACTTCGGTCCTTATTCCGGTCCCGCGCCCCCCAGAAGGGTGGCGATTGTCAGGTCTTCACACAGCTCTCAGTCCGCCATGGCCCGGCGGGTGGTAACTCGTTCTCAGATCCTCAAATCTCGCGTTGTTGTTATTTTTGTTCTGCGTCGCGGGTCCTATCATTTCTTATTATTAGCTGACGCATCTTTTACCTTAACGTAAAGACAAAATTAGTATTGCGCGCTGTTTTGAAATTGAAAAGTTATCCTTTGGTCTACAATTGTCGACAATTGATTTGTTGCGGCGCAGAAGGGTTTTGTCCTGAAGCGACCTGATCGGCTGTTACTGTAACCGCCCGGGCAGTCCGGTTTTTTGTCCGGGTACCGGTGCTTCCGGTGCTTGATGTATATGCTTTAATTCTGATATTAAATCGATTTATGGCAGCCTGATTGGCGAAAATGGCAGATTATAAGGTAGTTATCTTTTCAATATTATTTGTCAGGGTATATCTGTACGGGGCCGGCCTGTGTCATGGAGTTGTCTGCGTACCTGAGCAGGCGTTATCCGAAAGTAGTAACCATGCAAACAATGTTGGTATCAGGACCGCGCAGACTAATAGTGTCGACAGTGAGTCATATTTCTTGTGCGGCGCAATATTGCCTGCATGAAAAAGACGGCAAAAACAGTTGATTCTCTGTGTTTTCGCTGATAGCAACCAGCAACACCATCGACCCTGTCGTATTCCCGGTGGTCAGCGGCAGACCTGTTTCACCCTGTGCCTGTTGTCTGACCGGGTCGTCCGGCGGCCATCTGACGCACTGCCAGGGCCTGGTAAATCTTGCTGAGCGTTGTAGGAAAACAAGCGGTTAAAGGCGATACTATGTGTCAGGTCAGCAACTTAAGGTTCACAGATGAAACCAGGTGTATCCCGGGATTTTCAACAGGAGGCATTGTGAAGCTCCTGCGCTATGGCTGTGTTGTCTGCTGTGTATGGCTTCTGACGGGGTGCCCGGCGGAAATTAAGCCACCGCTGGTTGAGCTGCCTGTGGTGGAGTCGCCTGAAAGCTGGCGGCAGCTGTCACTACCGGGCAGCCTCGCCGATCAGGGCTGGCTGAGTCATTTTGCCAGCGAACCTCTCCGCCAGCTGGTGGCGGAAGCGCTGGCTGCAAATCCCGATCTGCAGAATTCCAGGGCCCTGCTGGCAGCGGCGCTGGCCCGGCAGACGGTGGAAGGGGCTCCGTTGTCACCCACTCTGGATGCGGAGCTGGGAGCGGGGCGAAGCAAAAGTTCATCCGGCAGCATCAGCGACAGTTTTGCCGCCGGTCTGAGTGCCAGCTGGGAGGCCGATCTGTGGCGCAAACTGTCTGACCGGGCCCGGGCCGCTGCGCTGGACGCTGAAGCCCAGGCAGAGGTATTGAGTGCGGCCCGACTGTCGCTGGCCGCAAGGGTTTCCCAGGCCTGGTTCTCGGCCGTGGAAGCGGAGTTGCAGCTGGGCCTGAGCCGGGATCTGGTGGAGAACCTGGAAGCCAGTCTGGCGGTGCTGGAAGAGGGATATAATGCCGGCATCGTCGATGCGCTTGATATCCACCTGGCGCGCGCAAATCTGGAGTCAGAGCGGGCCCGGCTGGCTACCAGAGTACAGACCCGAGCAGATAATGTACGAGTGCTGGAGCTGCAGCTGGGGCGCTACCCGGCAGAGCAGCTGAAGCTGGCGCGGGAACTGCCGGCGTTACCGGCGCCGGTACCGGCCGGTCTGCCCTCGGAGCTGCTGCAGCGCCGCTATGATATTCGGGCAGCGGACCGACGCTTTCGCGGCGCTGTTGCCAGAGTATCCGCAGCCCATAAAGACCGCTTTCCCAGTCTTCGGCTGACCGCTGATTACGGGATCAGCAGCGATGACCTGGGAGATCTGCTGAGCGGAAAGAATCTGGCCTGGTCGGCGCTGGTCTCGCTGACAGCCCCTCTGTTTGACGGCGGTCGTCGCCAGGGACTGGAAGCGCTGGCGGTGGCTGAAGCGGAACAGGCCGCAGCCGGCTATCTGCAGACCCTGCTGACGGCATTCTCTGAAGTGGAATCGACGCTGCAGCAGGAACAGCAACTGATCGCCACGACTGCCGCATTGCAGCTCAGCAGTGAACAGTCCGACTACGCCGAAAGCCTGGCGTTTGAACAGTATCGGTCAGGACTGGTCGACTATATAACAGTGCTTGAAGCTCAACGCCGGGCTTTTGCCGCTCGCAGCAGCTATCTTGAGGCGCGTAACCGGCAGCTGCAGAACCGTATCAGTCTGTATCTGGCGCTGGGTGGGGACTTTTCAGGTGATCAGACCGTGAATCTGCAAATCGGGAGTGGGGAACAGGGAGGCAGAAGCCAATGAGCTGGCTGAAATGGGGGCTGCCGCTGGTGGTGCTGGCTGTCAGTGCCTGGGCAACCAGTTATATTCTTAACAATAAGCCGCAGGCCCGACGCGGACCGGTTCAGGGCCCGCAACTGATGACCGTGGCGGGAACCCGTCTGCAGCCGCAGGATTACCGGATCATGCTGAGCAGCTACGGTGTCGTTAATCCCCGAACCGAGAGTCAGCTGATATCTCAGGTGGCCGGAGAGATCGTCAGTATTTCCAACAGCTTTCGTTCCGGCGCGTTTTTCGAAGCCGGCGAAGAGCTGGTCAGGATCGACGCGCGGGACTATCGGGCGGACGTGGATATCGCCCGAGCGGAACTGGTTCAGGCGCAGCTGAGGCTGAAAGAGGAACGAGCCCGGGCCGATCAGGCGCTGCGGGACTGGAAGCGGCTGGGACGTGGTGGAGTGGCGGGCGATCTGGTACTCCGCAAACCTCAGGTTGCCGCCGCTGAAGCCGAAATCGCCTCAGCCCGGGCAAAACTGGTCAGCGCACAGCTGAATCTGGAACGTACCCGTATCAAGGCACCTTATGCCGGACGCATCCTGACAAAACAGGTGGATCTCGGTCAGGTGGTCTCATCGGGCAGCGCGCTGGCCGATATTTTTGCGGTGGATTACGTCGAGGTCCGATTACCCCTTAATAACCGTCAGCTCGAGTATATTCGCTTGCCTGAGCAGTATCGCGGCGGAGAGTTGAGCAGTGAGCTGCAGCCGGAAGTTTCCCTGACTGCCAGCATAGGCCGCCACCGATACCAGTGGTCCGGTCGGGTTGTGCGGGTTGAAGGGGCCATAGATCAGGGCAGCCGCCAGTTGTTTGTGGTAGCACAGGTGGAAGACCCCTACAGCCTGGGACCGCGAGGGAATCCTCCGCTGAAGATCGGCCAGTTCGTAGAGGCCCGGATTCAGGGGGAACTGCTGAAAAATGTTTATGTCTTTCCCCGCTCGGCGCTGAGTCAGGACAACAGCGTACTGCTTATTCGTAATGGTCGGCTGCATCAGCGCACCCTGGAACCACTCTGGACCGATGATAAACAGGTGGTGGTCGGTGATGGACTGCAGACGGGAGAACTGCTGAACCTGACCCCGCTGGGAGCCGGTGCCGATGGTATTGCGGTACGGGCGACCATCGACGGCGAACCGCTGGTCGACAGTGGCGGTAAGGGCGATGACAGCAAGAAGGCCGACAACCGTAAATCTCCCCCGGCGGAACCGGATGGCGCTGCCAGAGATCGTCGGTCGCAGAGCCATAAACCGGCGATGGCCGGCTGATCCGTCCCCGTGAACGATATAACCGCCACAGGTGCCCTGCCGAAGGGGCGTTGTTATGAGTAGTCGATATGAATAGTGTGATCGGCTGGTTTGCCAGAAATCCGGTGGCCGCCAACCTGCTGATGATCCTGATTCTGCTGCTGGGGGCAAACGCCCTGAACAGCCGGATACCCCTGGAAGTCTTCCCCTCCCGGGAACTGGATGTGATCGTGGTCCGGGTGATGTATCCCGGTTCGACGCCGGCGGAATCGGAAGAGGGGGTGACTATCCGGGTCGAGGAGGCCATTCAGGACCTGGAGGGCATCGGGGAGATCAAATCCGGATCCGGCGAAGGGGCTTCGGTGGTGCAGGTGGAAGTGGCCGATGGCTATGATACCCGGGAGCTGCTGGATGATATCAAGGGGCGGGTCGATGCGATCAATACTTTTCCGGCGGAAGCGGAACGGCCGATTGTCAGTGTTGCCGCCTATCGCCGTGAAGTCATCAGCGCCGTTCTCTATGGCGAGCGCAATGAACTGGAACTGCGCCGGCTGGCTGAGCGGGTCCGTGATGACCTGTCGGCGCTGCCGGGAGTGACCCAGGTTTTTCTCGACAGTCCGCGGGACTATGAGCTGGCCATAGAGATTTCGGAAAATACCCTGCGAGAGTACAACCTGACCCTGGCGGACGTGGCCTCTGCGGTCAATCAGGGGTCCATCGATCTGTCGGCGGGTAATATCCGTACCAGCGGCGCCGACATTCTGGTCCGGACCCGGGGCCAGGCCTGGAATGCCGAAGATTTCCGGCGTATACCGATCGTATCCCGCAGCGACGGTTCACGCATCACCGTCGGAGATATTGCGACTGTTCATGACGGTTTTGAAGATAACCCGGTGAAAATGCGGTTCAACGGGCTGCCGGCGGTGGCGGTCGATGTGTTCCGGGTCGGCGATCAGAGCTCAATCGATGTTGCCGATCAGGTCCGCCGCTACATCACCGGAAAACAGACGCTGCTGCCCGAGGGTGTTCATCTCGACTACTGGCGGGATCGATCGAAGATCGTCAAGGCCCGCCTGCAGACACTGACCAACAATGCCATGCAGGGTGGCGCGCTGGTGTTGCTGTTGCTGACTCTGTTTCTGCGCCCGGTGGTCGCTTTCTGGGTCTGTGTCGGCATTCCCGTCTGTTTCATGGGTGGTTTTCTGATGATGCCGGAACTCGGCGTCACTATTAACATTGTCAGTCTGTTCGCCTTTATCCTGGTGCTCGGTATCGTGGTCGACGATGCCATCGTCACCGGTGAGAATATATATACCCATTTCAACCGCGGCAGTGATGGCCTCAGTGCCGCCATCAATGGTACCCGGGAGGTCGCCATCCCGGTGACCTTCGGTATTCTCACCACGATAGCGGCCTTCGTGCCCCTGGCACTGGTCGAGGGGAGAAGGTCAATCTTCTTTGAGCAGATTCCCTATGTGGTCATTCCGGTACTGTTGTTCTCACTGATCGAATCGAAACTGATCCTGCCGGCCCATCTGCGTCACCTCAAGCCTCCTTCTGACAGCAACTGGCTGTCGCGGCTGCAGCAGACCATTTCCAGAGGGCTGGAGCAGGCTATCCATCGTGTTTACAGCCCGTTGCTGAATCAGGTACTGGAGCACCGTTACCTGGCGCTGGCGCTGATATTCGGTGCCAGCCTGGTGGTGCTGGCAACGGTGCTCAGCGGCTGGACTAAGTTTCTGTTCTTCCCTCGCGTACAGAGTGAGCTGGCCCGGGCCACGCTGGTGATGCCGGCGGGAACGCCGTTCGCCATAACCGACGGCCATGTAGAGCGCATCACTGAAGCGGCGAAGGAGCTGCAGGAAAAGTATCGGGATCCGGACACCGGTGACAGTGTTATTACCCATATTCTTTCCACCTCCGGCTCTTCTGGCAGTTCCGCCTCCGGCCATCTGGGACGGATTATTTTTGAGATCGTGCCACCGGAACAGCGACGACAGGAGGTCACCAGCTCGCAGCTGGTTCGGGAATGGCGAAGGATGATCGGAGTAGTACCGGGAGCGGAGAGTATAAATTACCGGGCGGAGATAGGTCGTTACAGTGACCCGCTGAATATTCAGCTGATGGGGAGTGATCTGACACAGCTTAAGCGGCTGGCCGGAGAATTACGTCTGCAGCTGCAGGAGTACCCGGAGGTCTTCGATATTGCTGACAGCCTGTCCGACGGCAAGCAGGAACTTCAGATCCGCCTGAAACCGGAGGGGGAGCTGCTTGGCGTCAGTCTGGTGAATATAGCTCGTCAGGTACGGCGGGCATTCTTCGGTTTTGAGATCCAGCGGATTCAGCGCGGCCGTGATGACGTTAAGGTACTGGTACGCTATCCCGCCGAAGAGCGAAATTCGCTGGCAACCCTGGATCGAATGATGATTCGCACCGACCAGGGGGTTGAGGTACCGTTTCGGGAGGTGGCGGAGCTCAGTTCCGATCGCAGTCCTGCAAGCATCCGGCGGATAGACCGACGACGTACCGTGAACGTTACCGCCGACGTCAATAAGGACCAGGCGGATGTGCCCGCCATCGTCCGTGATCTCCGTGGTTTTCTGGATCAGCGGCTGGCGGATTATCCCGGTGTGGATGTCAGTCTGGAAGGGGAGGCCAGAGAACAGCGGGAGTCATTCAGTGGTCTGTTCCGTGGCCTGTTATTCGTGCTGTTCGTCACCTATGCGTTGCTGGCGATTCCTTTCCGATCCTACGTCCAGCCCTTTATCGTGATGTCGGTGATTCCCTTCGGCATGGTAGGCGCGGTACTGGGGCACTGGCTGATGGGGATGAGCCTGACCATTATGAGTCTGATGGGTATGCTGGCGCTGGCCGGGGTGGTGGTTAACGATTCACTGGTGCTGGTGGACTATATCAACCGCCATCGCAAGCTCGGTGAATCTCTACACCACACCGTCAGGATGGCCGGTGTCGCCCGTTTCAGACCGGTTCTGCTGACCTCGCTGACCACTTTTGCCGGTCTGATGCCGCTGATATTCGAGAAGAGCACTCAGGCGCAGTTTCTGATACCCATGGCGGTTTCACTGGGCTTCGGCATTCTGTTTGCCACTCTGATTACCCTGTTGATTGTTCCTGTGAATTACCTGGTGCTGGAAGACCTCAGCCGTTTGCTGGGGGGGAGTGCCGGGAGTGCCGGAAGCTCCGCGTCATCGGACTCGAAGGCGGCCTGAGCTGCCCGGGTTGTTGAGTATGATTCTTTGGTTCAGATCGCAGTCTCGGCAAAGTACAGACCAGCGGTGTTGCTGGTCTGACTGTTCCCGGGCAGCGGTTACTCAGCGAGAGCAGGCAAGATTCTCTGAGGCGACGAGGGTGGTAGCAGGTTCAATCCGGTTTCTTACCAGCCGGTGAGACATCCAGCGGCGGTAGTTAACCAGCAGTTTACCAGCGGGTCTCCTGCAGCCGACCTGCTGCCAGCCTGTAAAATCTTCGATCTGTTCCAGCCGGTTTCTGACGGTGTTCAGAAACCGGTGATTCTGCTGAACATCGGAGATATCGAGCTCTCCTTTCAGCAGCAGAATGTCATCGTTTTCCCGGCAGCTGACCCGTGCTTCGCTGTTATCGAACATGGCCATGGCGTTTCTGTAATCGAAGCTGAACGGCAGACCGCCGCCGCCACGCCGGCATCTGGCCAGCCTTATATATCCCTGAGGGTCTCTGATGACCAGTATCCAGGTTGTGATATGCATATCTGAACCTCCCTGTCCCAGCGCGTACAGCCGTCGCCGAAGGACCCGAACGGCAGCCGGTCGGACGACCGTACTGCTCACGGGTACAGATCAAAAGTATCGGGTGTCTTGAATCCCGCGTGTAGACACATTGGTATAGAAGAGGGCTGAAATACTGTCAAGAGAGGGATTTCTGACTGCCGGTTCAGCAATGATATAAGCCTTTGTTCAGGAGGGTGTTGTGGTTCTGAAGGCGGGTGAAATATTTTTTTTTTCGGTCTGTTTACCTTTGGGCTGGTGTCAGCAATCTGTACCGGCTTATGCCTTTCTGACAATTAAGTCGATCCGAGCACAGGGCCCACGTGTGAACCGCTTTCGGGTTGACCTGCATCATTGAGCATATTGATCAGTGTGATAGCCTGAGCTTTCACAATCGCCATACGGTGAATCTCCCGCCGGGTCCGCACCACAGGTTCTTGATGAATACTCAGGGTAATACGGACTATACACATGTCAGGGAAAAGATAGTCGCTCCCAGTCTGCTGGTATTCGTTGTGATGACGATGCTGGTAGGCTATTCCTGTTTCTGGAACTTCCGCAATATCGAAAGCAGCAAGCTGAATCTGGCTCTGTTCGAAGCTCGTGCCAACTGGAAAAAAGATGTCGCCTTCCGGCAGTGGGCCACCCGCCATGGAGGCCTTTACGTATCGCCGGACGAGCGAACTCCCCCCAATCCGGCCCTCGCCCATATCCCCGATCGCGACGTGATTACCACCGATGGTAAGAAACTGACGCTGATGAATCCCGCCTACATGATGCGGCAGATGACTGCGGAGTTTGAGGAAGGCTACGGCATCAAAGGGAAAATAACCGGTAAGCGGCAGCTCAACGTCATCAACGCGCCGGACAGCTGGGAACGGCAGGCGCTGGATATATTCGAGCGGGGCGGCGTGGAAGAGGTGGTAGAGCAGACCGATATCAACGGAGATCCCTTTCTTCGCTTTATGAAACCGATGTATATGACAGAAGGCTGCGTAAAATGTCACGGTATCCTGGGCTATAGGGACGGCGACCTCCGTGGCGGTGTCAGTATTTCCATCCCGATGAAACCCTATCTGGCCGCCGCCAGAGACAGCAACTGGGGCATCCTCACCACCCACCTGGTGGTCTGGATTGTCGGGGTGATGGTGATCCTGTTGCTGGCGAAACTGTTCGGTACGCTGCTCTCGCGGATGGCTCACGATGCCCTGCACGATGCCCTGACCGGATTGCCGAACATGAGCCTGTTCAAGGATAGGGTCAGTCAGGCTATCAGTAAACGGCGCCGTAATTCCGGATACCAGTTTGCGGTCTGTTTTCTGGATCTCGACCGCTTCAAGGACCTCAACGACAGCCATGGCCACCGGATGGGGGACCTTCTGCTTCAGCAGCTGGCCGATGTGTTCGTGAAGGTTGTTCGTCCCAGCGACACTGTCGCCCGGATGGGAGGAGATGAGTTTACCTTCCTGGTGGATAATCTGTCCGGTGTCGACGAGATGCTGGAAGTTGCGCAGCGAATCCTGGATTCCGTTGAGACGCCCCTGGAAGTGAACGGACATCGGCTCTATATCAGCGCCAGTATAGGTATCTGCATGGCCGACGGCCAGCACTCCAGCGCCGAATCGATGGTCAGGGATGCCGATATCGCCATGTATCGGGCCAAAGCCGCTGGCAAGGGGCGAAAAGAGGTTTTCAATCCTCAGATGCACAGGCATGCGCTTGAAACGCTGCAGATTGAAACAGATCTCAGAGAGGCGATTGATCGGGAACAGCTGGAGGTTCATTACCAGCCCATCATCGATATCGCCAACAATCGGATCACCGGCTTCGAAGCGTTGCTGCGCTGGCGGCATCCAACCCTGGGCAATATCCCACCGGACCGGTTCATTCCGGTGGCGGAACACACCGGGCAGATCGGCAGAATCGGTAACTGGGTACTGGAAACCGCCTGTACCCGGATGCGGGACTGGAATCTCAGATACAACCCGGACCGGCACTTCAGTCTGGCGGTAAACCTGTCCGGGGTGCAGCTGTCGGACGATGAACTCTGCTCTCAGATTATCGGTACTCTTAATTACACCCGTTTCTGTCCCGACGATCTGCATGTGGAGGTGACCGAAACAATGCTGCTGACCCATAAGGATGTTGCCAGGAATACACTGCAGAGTTTGCGGGAACTGGGGGTGTCGGTCAGTATCGATGATTTTGGTACCGGCTACTGCTCGCTGAGCTATCTGCAGGATTTTCACTTCGACACCCTGAAAATAGACCGCTCTTTCGTACAGGATATGGGGGCCTCGGGCAGGGGCAGGCCGCTGATACGGGCGTTAATGCTGATGGCCAGAGATCTGAAACTGCAGGTACTGGCTGAAGGTGTGGAAACGGAAGCGCAGCTGAACCGTCTGGCGGCAATGAAGTGCCCGCTGATTCAGGGCTACTATTTTTCAAAACCGCTGCCAGCGGCCGCCATCGAGCAGCTGCTGACCGAAGGAGCACATCTTGATGCCCGCCGGCTTGCTGAGGCACAGATCCGGGAGCAGGCGCTGTAGAAACGGCTGAGGTGGCTGGCGGCCCACTGTGACGGCCGCCAGCGATCGAATTCCCGTATCCTGGCTCTCCGGGAGCCAGAGAGCGATGCGGGAAGGTTGCGGCTTCAGCTCAGCACATAGCTGAGGATTTCCACCACCTGTTCCGGCGTTCTTGCGGTGGCGTCGGCGGCGGCGTCCACTTCTTTCAGGGCATGATCGTGCTCCTCGTCATGCAGCACCACCAGTGATTTCCCCAGCGCCGCTGCATAACCGGCATCAAAGGCGGCGTTCCATTGCTTATATTTGGGACCGAAGCGGACCACCACCAGGTCGGCGGCGCCCATCAGATTACGGGTGCGGATCGCATTGATGCCGGCGCCCTTACGATCCTGCCAGAAACTGTTCTCTTCCTCTCCGAGAATGCGAACGCCGCAGAGATCGCTGTCGTCGTGATCGGTAACCGGTCCGGTAAAGCGAACCGGCAGCTCCAGTTTTTCGGCGCCATCGATAATACGTTCGCGCCAGTCGGTGTGTATCTCGCCGGACAGGTAGACAACCCATTTTCTGTGATGCATAGCTTGGTCTCTTACTGGTAATGAGGTTCCGGTAGTCGCCGGAGCCTCGTTTCTATACTTCTGGCAGGTTTGCCAGAAGCACTTCTTAATACATGGCTAGCGGCCGCCGCTGACCTCGATAAAGCTGCCGGTGGTATAGCTGGCTTCGTCGGAAAGCAACCAGAGTACCGCCCGGGCAACCTCTTCGGCTTCGCCACCGCGCCCCATCGGCAGCGATGATTTCAGCCGGTCCACCCGACCCGGCTCACCACCGCTGGCGTGAATATCGGTATAGATAATGCCCGGTCGTACGGCGTTGACCCGTATTCCCTCAGCGGCCACCTCCTTTGACAGGCCCAGGGTCATAGAGTCGATCGCCCCCTTAGAAGCGGCATAATCGATATATTCCTCCGGCGCACCGAGTCTGGCGGCGATGGAAGACAGGTTAACGATTGCGCCACCGTTGCCGCCATGACGGGTCGACATCCGTTTAACCGCTTCCCGAGCGCAGAGGAAACTGCCGGTCACATTAGTGGCCAGGATCCGAGACCAGCGCGCGGCATCCATATCCTCCAGCCGGCTCTGGGTTTCGAGGATGCCGGCATTGTTGACCAGCGCAGTTAATGGTCCCAGTCGCCGATCAATTTCGAGGAACATTCCCGTCACCTCGTTTTCATCGGCGACATCCGCCGCCAGCGCGACCGCTTCTCCGCCGCCACTCAGAATTTCAGCCACCACCGCATCAGCCGCCTGCCGCTGGCGCCGGTAGTTGATGGCAACGCTGTAACCCCGCTCTGCCGCCAGTCGGGCAATGGCAGCCCCGATACCGCGGCTGCCGCCGGTGACCAGCAGAACTTTTTGGCGGTCGCTGTTATTCATCAGTAGTTACCCCGGGCGGAAAAGCCATCTCTGAAGATGGAGCCGGCGATCAGCTATCGGTCCGATACAGACCATCCGCTTCGATTCGCAGCAGCTGCTTCTTAAAGAGGCCGCCGACCGCCATCTTGTACTTGCGTTTACTGACGCCGAACAGACGGGCAATCTCGTCGGCCGGGCTCTTGTCGGTCAGCGGTGCGAAGCCCCCCTGGCTGTCCAGATAGGCAAGAATTTTTTTCGACAGCGTATCGAGACCGCCGGTACCGGGTTGCTGATGGTACAGATCGATCTTGCCGTCACGGCGAACCTGCTTGATGTAGCCGTCGATTCTCTGTCCGTAGCGCAGCGGAGTGAAGATCTCTTCTTTGAATATCAGCCCCCAGTGGCGGTTATTGACCACCGCCATCGTACCCAGGTCGGTCTGACGGGCAATCAGCAGATCGACCTGCTGCAGCGGTTTGTAATCCGGACGTGATTTTCCGAGATGTCGGTTCAGACGAGTTGATGCTGCGATACGATTGCTGTTGTCCAGGTAGACGCGGACGATCACTGACTGGCCCTCTTTCAGCGGTTGCTGCTGCTCGGCGAAAGGAACCAGCAGATCTTTGGGCAGACCCCAGTCAAGAAAAGCGCCGACGGCACCGGTGGCCACCACTTTCAGGCAGGCGCATTCTCCTACCTGCGCCAGCGGCTTTTCGGTGGTGGCGATCAGATTGTCTTCGGAATCCAGGTAGATCATCGCCTCAACTTCATCACCGGGCTGGCAGCCTTCGGGAACGACCCGATTGGGTAACAGGATTTCGCCGAGTTGTTCTCCATCGAGGTAGACCCCGAAGTCCCGGATTTTTACGACGGTTAAACGGTTAATTCGACCCAGTTGTGCCATTGATTTCGATATCCTGCGAATGTCCGCCGCTGGCGGGAAACAGAGCCAGAAGGCCCGATCAGAGTAAAACAGAGATTGTAACCGCTTGTGGCAACAGACCGGTAATTATGCCGGTAACTGTTTACCGGCGGCGGACTTCCGACCCCTGTCCCTGCCGCAGGGAAGCGACTGAGAGAGCTGTCGTCAGATTACTGTTGTCGGGGTGGGGGAAGGGCCTGGAACATATGGCACTGGTGTTGGCGTGTGCCTGCACGCTGGTTTGATATTTGTCAAATAACTGTCGGCTCGACTTCTATACCATAGTTAAATACTCGGTTATTACCGGCCGGCTATCAGGCCGGCCGCTGAAGTGGAAGTCGCTATGAACAATTCAGTTTCACTACCGCCGGACGCAGCCCCACCAGGGGCAGACGCTGTGGTCGAACCACGGGAGGTGCTGCCGGCGGACAACAGGATACCCGGTAACGGTGCGGTCTGGGTGGGTATCTTCGCTGAAATGAGCGAGTTTGCCCTGATGTTTCTGGTCTATTTTATCGCCAGAGTCCACTATCCGGAGATCTTTAATCAGGGGCCATTGCAGCTCAACACTACCGCGGGCGTGCTGAATACTCTGGCGCTGCTGACCAGCAGCTATTTTGTCGCTAAAGCGATGGGTGCCGTGCGGATGGGACGGATCACGCAGGCCATCCGCTGGCTCTGGGGCACCATTGCTGCCGCGGTGTTCTATCTGCTGGTGAAGGCCTGGGAGTACAGCTGGAACACCGACCAGGGCATTGAGGTCGGTACCAACGTGTTCTTCACGGTCTACTACTACATGACCTTCAACCATTTTCTGCATGTGGCCTGGGGCGGTGGCGCCATTCTCTGGGCGATTTTCCGGCTCAGAAGTGGTGGCTATACTGCTGAAAATCACGAAGGTATGGAGGCGATCGCCTGCTACTGGCATATGATCGACCTGGTCTGGATCATTATTTTTCCGCTGCTTTACGTGCTGAGGTAGTTATGGATTTGAATACAACGACAACTGACAAGCCCGTCCGCCCCCTGTCCCGAACACAGGATTATGTCTGGTTCGCACTGATGGCGATGACCCTGGGCAGTGCTCTGGTTGCCGAATCAGCTGAGCCGAGTCTGCTGATCACCCTGATCATTGCGATAACCATCGGGCTTAAGGGGCTGCTGGTGGTGGACCGCTTTATGGAACTGCGCAATGCCCATCCGAAAATTCGTCTGGCCATGCGGCTCTATTTCTGGCTGCTGCCGGTGGTAATCGTCGTAGTCTGGCTGTTCCCGGATTTTATCGCCGAAGCAACCAGCCTCAGAAAGAGCTGAGTGGAACCGGTCTCCGGACAGCGGTTATCGGGGGGATCAGAGAGTGCCGCCCATCTGTATCCAGTAGACGGCGCTGCTGACCAGAAAATAGAAGGCCATCAGCTCGATACCCAGACACACCAGGTAGTACCAGAGCCGGCGAAAGCAGGGCAGGGGGATCAGCGTGGAGAGGGCGACCAGCGACAGCAGGCCGACGGATATAAAGGTGAAATAGTACCCCCGGGCGACCAGACCGGTCAGGAAGAACAGGCTGATGTTGAGGATAACCATCAGGTTATTGACCCGCAGCAGGTTCGACCAGTAGATGCCCAGATCCTGTCGGTAGGCTGCTGACATCCGTTGGTAGATCGTGCTGCTGGTCATACACCGTCTCCTGACCAGGTCGTGCTCCGGCCGGAGCACAACCCGAATTGCTTACATGGCGTGGGTCCTCAGCTGCGGGCCCGCATGCCCGGTGCCATCGGGGCGCCTCCGAACCGCTGGCGCAGCCAGTGATCCACGGACAGCTTGCCGGGACCCCACAGGAAGGTCATCAGCAACATCAGTCCCCACAACTGATGATCGAGGAAGCCCTGCTCCCAGAGCACCGGGTAGGAGATAACGGCCATGGCGTTGAAGACAAACAGAACCAGGGCTACCGGGCGGCTCAGCAGGCCGAGCAGCAGCAGTGGCGGCAGGCAGAGCTCAACGGCGGTTGCGACATAAGCGGCCATTTCATAGGGAAGAATGGGCACCTGGTACTCGTATTCAAACAGGAACAGGGTGCTGTCCCAGTTGGCGATCTTGGTGCGGCCGGCCTTAAAGAAAGCTTCTGCAGCCATCAGCCTTACCAGCAGCAGCACCAGGGGGCTGAGCCAGCGCTGCAACACAGAAACGGTACCGTCATAGGCGTTCAGAAATTTGTCGATCATGGTTAACTCTCCGGCTGTACCAGGTGGTAGTTGTTGATAATTCCCTGGCTGATCCAGGCTTCGAGCTGTTGTTGAAAGTCGTCAGGCAGTTCCATGGCGGTCAGGGCGGTGCCGGTTCTGCATCCTTCCAGTAACCGGTAGTGCTGCGGTGAAATACTGATCAGTTCGGCGGCTCCTGGTTGTGTGGGGCGGACCAGCAACTGTTCTGCGTGGCTCATGTCGATGGTGTCGAGGTTGCCGCTGCTGACGCCCTGCCAGATCGAAAAGATCGGAAAGTCGGATTCAATCAGCCCGATACCGTCCGCCAGGTCAAAGGCCAGCAGACTCTGCTGTTCAGGCGTCAGCCGTGATAGTGCTTCAAATGGGAAAGGGGCCTGGTCGGTACAGGCTTTGGCGGTTTCCAGCAACCATTCCAGCTGTACGATATCGGCCAGGTAGGGAACCTGACGGGCCTGCTCACAGGCGGCCACGAAGGCGGGAAAGCGGCTGCCATAGCGTTCCAGCGAGGCTTCCTCCAGTGGCTGCAGGCGGATAAAGGCTTTGGCCAGCTGGGCAAAAAATTCCTCACCGACCAGGGCCAGAGCGACCGGGTAGCAGGCCTGCAGATATTCCGTCAGGCTGATATAGAAGTTATTGCGATAGAGTTGCAGTAGTTGCTCCGGGGCAAAGGGGCCGGAAACGTTCAGGGCTGAGAGGTCGGTTTCCCGGTGCAACAGATGATCGGCAAAGCGATGCTGGGTTTCAGCAAGATTCATGCGATGTTCCTCCGCGCTTCCGCCTGTTCTGTTTCCGCCCGGGCCGCTTCTTCCATCAGAACCTCCAGTTGCGGCACATCGGTATCCCATTCGATCAGTGCCGGGGCGTTGCAGAACTGGCGGTAATGACGAAACAGTTGCCAGACCGGCTCCGATACGCGGCTGCCGTGGGTGTCGATCAGAATCTCGCCGTTGTCGAGTTGCTTGCGGGTGAAGCCCGCCAGATGGATTTCGCGGACCGAATCCACCGGAATATTCTGCAGGTACTCGACGGCGTCGATCTGCAGGTTAAAACTGTTGACGTAGATATTGTTCAGGTCCAGCAGCAGGCCGCAGCCGGTGCGGCGATCTATCTCGCTGAGAAACTCCCACTCTTTAATGCTGCTGTCGTTGAAGCGGAGATAGGCGGTGGGATTTTCGATCAGCATCGCCCGCCCCAGCAGGTCCTGGACCTGGTTAACGCGGTCGCAGAAATGGTTCAGGCTTTCGGGAGTGTAGGGCATCGGTAGCAGATCATTGAAATAGCGTCCGTTGCTGGAACTCCAGCTCAGGTGTTCCGAGACCAGTGCCGGATTGTATTCGTCCACCAGCGCCTTCAGCTGGTGCAGGTGGTCTTTGCTGAGAGAATCGGCGGAACCCAGCGACAGGCCGATGCCGTGAAAGCTGAGGGGGTAGTGTTGAGCAATATCATCCAGGTAGCGACGCTGAAGGCTGTCCGGGGTAAAAAAGTTCTCGCTGTGAATCTCAAACCAGCCAACCGCAGGCTTCTCATCCATCACTCGCTGGTAATGGGGAGAGCGAAGGCCGATACCGACTGCCAGGCTGTCAATCGAGAGAGCGGTTGTCTGTACTGCGCTTGTCTGAGCTTTTTTCATGTTCTTAAGTCGGCGGCCACCGGAGGGTGGCCGCGTCTCCTTCTCGGTCGGGGAAAGGAACTGTTTATGATTTAGGTGTCAGGCTGCCGCCGGCCAGCTTTTCACACAGACCCTTGGGGAGAGCGACGAAGGCGTCACCCTGGGCGTCCATTTTGGCGGTACCGGCACAGGAGCTGTTTTTGGTTGCGCAGTCATTGTGACCGGCGGCGGCAACGCCGTAGCACTTCTCTTTATCACCGGCCAGGGCTGGTGTGGCGGCCATGGAGGCACCGAGTACGATCAGGCTGGATACGGCGGTTGCAACGGCGATTGAGTTCTTTTTCATGATTGTCACCCTTAGTGAATTCAGTAGTTGTACACAGAACTGTTGTTATGGGATCTGGCCGAATCGTCGGTCGATCAGGATTTAGGTGTCAGGCTGCCACCCGCCAGTTTTTCACACAGGCCCTTGGGGAGAGCGACGAAGGCGTCACCCTGGGCGTCCATTTTGGCGGTACCGGCGCAGGAGCTGTTTTTGGTTGCGCAGTCATTGTGACCGGCGGCAGCCACGCCGTAGCACTTCTCTTTATCACCGGCCAGAGCTGGGGTGGCGGCCATGGAAGCACCCAGCACAATCAGGCTGGATACGGCAGTTGCGACAGCGACAGAGTTCTTTTTCATGTTATTTCCCTTATGTCTGTAAAAGTCGTTTATAGAGCTGTTGATGTTGTATTTCGTTACAAAGGTGCTGAAAGATGATCAGGACTTCGGCGTCAGGCTGCCGCCGGCCAGCTTTTCGCACAGGCCTTTTGGCAGAGCGACGAACGCATCACCCTGAGCGTCCGTCCTGGCGGTACCGGCGCAGGAACTGTTGCTGGTTGCGCAGTCGTTGTGACCGGCAGCCGCCACGCCGTAGCACTTCTCTTTGTCGCCGGCCAGTGCGGGAGTAGTCACCATGGCTGCACCCAGGGCGATGATTCCGGAGATAGCGGTTGCGGCAGCAATATTCTGTTTTTTCATCGTTGTCACCTGTTTGATCGTTGTCCGTTTGCTTTTAAATGACGCTCTTATCAACGCGTTCAACAATCTATACGGACGGGATATGGTGATGGATTCAGAATATCGGTAAAAAAATGACAAAAATCTTTCTTGGTGTTTTAACTGTTTGAAAATAAAGTGAAATAAATTGGAGTCGTCTTCGGTCCCGGCTGATATCAGAGACCTGATTGCGGATTGAAAAAGCCACCGGACGTTCGCTTAATGGCTGGCAATCGGCAGCGGAATACGAATCGTACTTCAGTCACGGAGGGGCTGGCGGGTTATAGTCGCCGCTTGCGATTGTCATGGTCAGATCTGTCACGAGGGTTCCGGGAAACCTCGGAGGTGGGGACGGGGCGGTAGTAAACAGCCGTGTCCTGACAGGGTGGCGAAACAGGCCCGGAATGCAGGTAGGGAGCCGGGTGTATCAGGAGGAAGGCCGGCGACGGTGCCGGAGGGGCTCGCAAGGCTGCCGGCGACAGGCAGCTAAAGAAAAGGGGACCGAAGCCCCCTGCAGGTGTTATGTCGACGTGGACTCCGGCGGGTCAGAACTGCAGTCGTTTCCAGTGGGCCTTGTCGGATACCGGTCCCATCTCGTAGCCACTGGGGGCTCCCTGAGGCCCTTCCATGGTGACCACAATCTCGCAGTTTTTCAGCCGTTCCCTCAGCTCCGGCGCAATGTTGATGCGCCGCTCGCCGCTGGCGGGCAGGAAGCCCAGGGTTATGGGTTCGCGTCCCTCTTCCATCAGCCACAGCTCGTAAAAGGTATTCTCCGGCATCTCAACCGGGCGCAATGACTGGATCACCAGCTGGTTGTCTCCCAGTGAGGTGTTCATAATCCAGCCGGGTTGCTGCTGCTCGTTTTTGATCAGATGTACATAGACATCCTCGGGCTGCTGACCGAACTGGAATACCAGCCCGACGGCCATCACCATCACCAGCGACAACGCCGCCAGCGGCTGCCAGGACCAGAATGAGAAGCCGCGTCGGGGTGAGGTTTCAGCTTCGATCTGCTTCCAGAGTGACGATGGTGGCTTCACCGGCTCCAGGCTGGTGTTGAAAACATCGAGATGTTCCCGCCACTGATCTACTTCCTGCTGAAGGTCATGGCTGACCGCCAGCAGAGCCTCGAAGCGGGCTTTCTCGTCTCTGTCCAGTGTTCCCAGGACGTATTCGGCTGCGGCCTGGTTACGTTCATCCGGGTCGCTCAGATCGAATTCATGCATGTCTGCAACCTCGCAAGTCCACGACGAATCCAGGTTTTAACGGTACCCAGAGAGGTCTCTATACGTTCCGAGAGCCCCTGATGGGTCAGCCCCTCGAAATAGGCCAGTTCCAGGCAGAGCCGTTGCTGATCCGGTATTTCCTGCAGGCACCGGTGCAGCTTCTGACTGTCCTGCCAGTGGCTGACCTGCTGCTCCTGGCTGTGGCCACCGTCTTCCAGTTGTTGTAGCACTTCATCGCCCTCATGACTGTCGCTGTGGCGATTTCGTCTGAGTATATCCAGCGCCTGGTTTCTGGTGATGGTGTTCAGCCATGTACGAGCCCGGGCTTTGCTGGAATCGTAGCGGTCGGCATTGTTCCATACCTTGATAAAAACCTGCTGCAGACAGTCTTCAGAAAGCGCCCTGTCATTTAATATACGCAGCGCAACGCTGAATAGATTCGCCGAAGTGATCTCATATAGCTTTTTCAGGTCCTGGTGCCTGCCCTGAGCGCACCCGCGAAGGTGCTTTTCCAGCAGTTGCTGCGGGTCGGAAGTGGTGTCTGACATCATCATGAAGTGATGGAATCCTGTTGTGGCTGCTGCTGATGATATGAAACAGCTGACTGGCCGGTATGGTTGCTGCGGTTATGATAAAGGTGGCCGGTCATTCAGAAAAGGGGGAAAGTACCGGAATACATCAGTTTATCCTGCTGTTGACCGGGGATTTCGATCTCCAGTGCGACCGGTCGGTGGTCAGAAATCGTCATATCCAGCACCTGGGTTCGTAATACTCGCAGGTTGTCAGATACCAGAATATGATCGAGGGCATGAACCGGTCGCCAGCTCGGGTAGGTGGGCTGATGGGTCTGTGGTGATTGCAGGCCGACGTCTTTCAGTGCCGGGTGGTTGAGGAGGCGATCCAGGTGACAGTTCAGATCTCCCATCAGAATAACCGAGCGGTGCTCGCCGATGATCTTACGGATGTAGGTCAGCTGGCGATGACGGGAACGGCTGCCCAGTGACAGGTGCAGCATTATCAACAGCAGAGCATGGTCTCCTTCGCCGAACCTGGCTGTGATGGCGCCCCTGCCCGGCAGCAGGCCTGGCAGTCGATGGTCCTCCAGGACCCGGGGACGCAGGCGCGACAACAGACCGTTGCTGTGTTGGGCCAGCTTGCCGAGATCCCGGTTCAGCTGCTGGTACCAGTAGGGAAAGTGGGCCGCCCGAGCCAGATAATGGACCTGATTGATAAATCCGCTACGAAAGCTGCCGCCGTCCACCTCCTGCAGCGCAACCACATCATAGTCGTGGATGACCTGACTGATATTGTCCAGGTTGCGGTGGCGTCCGGGGTGGGGCAGCAGGTGTTGCCAGCCCCGGGTGATGTAGTGATGTACACCGTGAGTGTGAATCCCCACCTGGATATTAAAACTCAGCAGCTTCAGCGACTGCTGGCGACGAGCTTTTCGCTCGAAGGCGGGAATGTGATGGACCGGTGCCCGAAAGGAAAAAGGCGCTGTATTGCCGATGCTGATCATGGCCGCACTGTCCGGTTCCGCGTGAGTGGTCGGTAAACTGAGTGTAGCCGCTTCCCGACGGCGTTGAGCCGGCCGCCGGGAAACGGGAGCAATCGGCGCTGGCTGAGGTGATATACAACCCCGAAGAACAGTCCGTACCGGCAGCTCGGGAGCATTAAAAATGGTCTATGGTAAGAGGGAAAGCGGGCACTGTCCGGATTCCCTATATGGCTATTCCAGGAGCTGGATATAATGGAATCAGGTTGGGTTATCGATAGCCTGGAAAGCGGTCGGCAGCAACATCCGGTATCCGGATGCCGATGACGGGTTTTTCCCGAGGGAGGCGCCTGAGTTTGTTTAGCAGGAATCCAGGCAGATGCTGAAAGGCCTGCCCCGGCGCCCGCTGAGGAGTATTCATGAATGATGATCTGATGTTTCAGGATGAACCTGAACCGTCGTCAAAACGCCGTAAACCGGAGCCGGAAACGGCCCTGACAATACCACCCTGGACACTGTTGGTTGTGGATGATGAGGAGGCCGTTCACCAGGTGACTCATCTTGCTCTCCGTGGCATGCAGTTTGACGGGCGCTCCCTTACTATACTCAGTGCCCGAAGCGCCGCCGAAGCCCGGAGTATCCTGGAAGATACGCCGGGGATCGCTGTGATTCTGCTGGATGTGGTGATGGAAACCGATCATGCGGGACTGGAGCTGGTGCACTATATTCGCGAGGATCTCGGCAATCGCGATACCCGAATCGTATTGCGCACCGGTCAGCCGGGTCAGGCGCCGGAAATGGATGTTATTTCCGGATACGACATCAACGATTACAAGGACAAAACGGAGCTGACCGCCCAGAAACTCTATACCCTGATGCTTGCCTGCCTGCGTTCCTACCGGGATATCGAAGTGCTGCATCAGAGCCGGGCAGGATTGCAGAACGTCATTCGTGCGGCCCGGGCGCTGTTCTGTCACCGGCGTTTCTGTCGCTTTTTGCGGGATTCGCTGGAGCATCTGGGCAGTTTGCTGAATCTGGATGACAAGGTTGTTTATCTGTTCGAGGTCGGGGCATTCCGACGCCGGGGCGAGCAGTTCGAGGATCTGACCGCGGATATCAGCCCGGATCTCAGCGGTTGTAAACTGCTGGGTGGCTTGCCAGAATCATTGAAGGTGCTGCTGGAGCGCAGCTATCAGAATCGTGAGAACTGCTTCAGTGATGAGTATGGGGTGATTTACTGTCGGGGACACCAAAGCCAGGTGCTGTTTGCTATTCGCAGTCCGCGTCCGGTCAGTGAGCTGGATCACCGGCTGCTGGACCTGCTGGCTGACAATATGAACATCGCCCTGGAAAATATCGATCTCAACGAAAAGCTGCGCGACTCTCAGCAGGATATTATCTGTCGGATGACCGAGCTGGTCGAAACCCACAGCAAAGAGAGCGGACACCATGTGTTGCGGGTGTCGCTCTATGCTGAACTGCTGGCGCAGCTGGTGGGGTTGCCGGAGGAAGAGGTGGAGATGATCCGGCATTCTGCCCCGCTGCACGACCTCGGCAAGATCGGCATACCGGATCGGGTGCTGAAAAAACCGGGACCGCTCGAGGCGGAGGAGTGGGAGATCATGAAAACTCACGCTCAGCTGGGTTATATGATGCTGGCCGGATCTGGTCTGCCGCTGCTGGATCAGGGGGCGCTGATCTCTCTGTCACACCACGAGCACTGGGACGGCAGTGGCTATCCCCGGGGACTGAAGGGGGAAGATATCCCGATGATCGGCCGGATAATGGCGCTGGCGGATGTCTTTGATGCTCTCGGGTCCGATCGCTGTTATAAAAAGGGGTGGGAAATTGGTGCAGTGCTGGCCTATATCGAAGCGCACAGCGGCCGCTTTTTCGATCCTCGCCTGGTGCAGCTGTTCCGGGACAATCTCGATCAGTTTCTTGAGATTCGCGACCGCTACCATGAGCAAAGAGCCGGCGACCATCCGGTCGCCGTCTGATACGCCGGATCTTACCAGTCGATACCCGCCTGAGCCTTCACGCCCGCTTTAAAGGCGTGGCGTATATTACGCACTTCGGTGACCGTATCGGCCAGCGCTTCCAGCTCGTCCGGCGCCGGTCGACCGGTAATCACCACATGCTGATGGGCCGGACGGTTATTCAGGGCGCTGATCAGTTGCTCCAGCGGCAGGTAGTTGTACTTGTACATGTACGTAATCTCATCCAGCACCACCAGATTGAGCCGGGTATCGGAGAGCATCTGTTCAGCGTGCTGCCAGGTCTGGCGGGCCGCATCCATATCCGCTTCGCGGTCCTGGCTGTTCCAGGTGAAGCCGGTTCCCATGGTCCTGAAGGTAACCGCGGGATGATCGGCAAAAAGCAGCTCCTCGCCGGTCTGCCATTTACCCTTGATAAACTGCACCACGCCCACCGACTGACCATGCCCCAGTGCGCGGGCGACCATGCCGAAGGCTGAACTGCTTTTTCCCTTACCGGTGCCTTTCAGCAGGATGATGATACCTCGCTCCTCCTGCGCCTGCTCGATCTGCTTGTCGACCACCTCTTTCTTGCGCTGCATGCGTTCTTTGTGACGCTGACTGATGCTGTCGCTCAAAACTGCTCTCCTTCTACTGATAGGGCTGTCAGCCATCGGCTGGCAATCGATGGTTATAACTGAGTCTGCTGCTGCGCTGTGCCGGTAGTTGTGCGGATGGCGGCCAGCGCCTGTTCCAGCCGCTGCCACTCCGGCTCCGATCCCGGCAGGCCGAAGCGCAGCCTCTGCTGATCGGCAAACAGGCGGGTCAGAATTCCCTCACCTGCCAGATATTCATAATAGTCGCCGGCCCGCTCCGTCTGCACCCCCTGGAACAGAGCCGTGCCGTCGGGTTCGATACTGAAACCGGTGTGGAGAAGCTGCCGGAGCCTGGCGGAGCGTTGCCGCAACTGGTATCGGGTCTGACGCTGCCAGTGCCCGTCGAGCAGCGCCAGCCGACAGATATGTCGGGACGGACCGCCGATGGTCCAGGGGCCCAGATACTCCTCCAGCGCCTGCAACAGCGAGGTTTCGGCGGCCACAAAACCGCAGCGAATGCCGGCGAGGCCGAAGAACTTTCCGATCGATCGCAGCACCACCAGCCCCGGTAACGGGCAGCGGGAGCAGAGGCTGTACTCCGGCGTCGGATCAATAAAGGCCTCATCCACCACCAGCCAGCCGCCCCGGCTTGCCAGCCGCTGGTGCCATTCCAGCAGCTGAGGCACGGAATGAACATGGGCGGATGGGTTGTTGGGGTTAATCACCACCAGCACATCGGTGCTGTCGACCACGCTGTCGATGTCGGTGGCCGCGCATTCCCGCACCTGGTGGCCGGCCCGGCGCCAGGCCTCGGCGTGTTCGGCGTACCCGGGACGGATGATGGTGACCCGGCTGCTCCGGCGCAATTTCGGTAGTGCCTGAATTGCCGCCTGGCTGCCCGCCACCGGCAACAGTTGCGGGCTTGCGTAACACTGGCTGGCGGCAATCTCCAGACCGTCATCGCTTTCCGGTAACCGCTGCCAGCAGCTGGCGGGAACTTCCGGAATCGGCCAGCCCAGCGGGTTAATACCGGTAGACAGATCCAGCCACTGTTCCAGCGGTCGCTGGTAGCGTTTTACCGCCCTGTTCAGGCGGCCTCCATGAGTCAGCATAATGTTCTCATTAACCTGATCAGTTCTTAACAACAACCGAAATCAGCGCCACAGGCTGATCACCAGACACAGCATCAGCATCAGCCAGACCGCCTGATTAAACAGCAGAACGCTGCGCTCGATATCCGCCGGTTCGGCGGTTCTGCCGCGACCGAGAATCATCCGCTGCTTCAACCGGCCGTGATAACTGGCCGCACCACCGAGGGTAATGCCCAGCGCGCCGGCGCCGGCCGCCATGATCACGCCGCCGTTGGGGCTGTCATAGTGACGTGCCTGGCTGCGCCAGCAGAGCAGGGCGTTGCGGGTCTGACCGGCGAGGGCAAAGCAGAGGGCACCGAGCCGGGCCGGTATCCAGTTCAGCAGATCATCCAGTCTGGCCGCCGCCCAGCCGAAATGGAGGTAGCGTTCGGTCCGGTAGCCCCACATAGCATCGAGGGTGTTGCTGAACCGGTGCAGCAGCGCCGCCGGCAGTCCGCCCACCAGAAACCAGAACAGGCTGGCGAAGCAGGCGTCGCTGGCGTTCTCCAGCACCGATTCCGTGGTCGCCCGGGTGACTTCTGTTTCGGTCATCGCGGAAGTGTCCCGGCTGACAATCCGTCCGACCTTTTCCCGGGCCAGTTCCAGTCGGCCGGCTTGCAACGGTTCTGAAACCGCCCGGGCGTGCTCTACCAGGCTGCGTCGGCCGATACAGAAGCAGAGCCCGAGGATTTCAATGGCCGTAACCGCTGCGGCCGGCAGCTGTGCCGATGTCAGCAGGCTGTACAGTAGCCAGCCCGGCAGGACAGTCAGCAGCAGCACCGCCAGAGCGCCCTTGCTGCGGGCTTTCAGCCGGCTGTCACGCTGCTGTCCGTTAAGCCTCTTTTCCAGCGCTGCGGCAGTATTGCCGAACAGTACCAGCGGATGCCCCCGGCGTGGTTCTCCCAGCAGCTGATCCAGTAGCAGCGACAGGCAAATAATGGTGAATATGAGCATTTCTTCCTGACAGCGTTTTCGGTAGAGTGCGCGAACCGGTGCTGTAGCGGTGCCGGACAGGTCTCGCCAATGGCGTCGTTTCCGGAACAGCAGTGATTCTGAGTGCAGGCAATCATAGCCCGGAGCGGATAAAACGCAATCCTGATTGCGACACTGACAATTGCTGTAATGCTGCTGAGGAAGTTGACGCTTTGAAAAACCGACAGACGCTGATGGTCCAGGGCACCACATCAGATGCCGGCAAGAGTGCACTGGTAACCGGAATCTGCCGGCTGCTCCGCCGACACGGCCACCGTGTTGTGCCGTTTAAGCCCCAGAATATGGCGCTCAACAGTGCGGTGACCGTCGACGGTGGTGAGATCGGTCGGGCGCAGGCGGTGCAGGCTCTGGCCTGTGGCCTGGAACCGCACACCGACATGAACCCGGTATTGCTGAAGCCGAATACCGATACCGGCGCTCAGGTCATCATTCATGGCCATGCCGTCGGTGCTATGGAGGCCCGTCGCTATCATGACTACAAACCCCGGGCGATGGCGGCGGTGCTGGAATCCTATGAGCGACTGAAGCGGCAGTACGATGTGGTGCTGGTGGAGGGCGCCGGCAGTCCGGCGGAGATCAATCTGCGGGACCGGGATATTGCCAATATGGGGTTTGCCGAGGCGGTGGACTGTCCGGTGGTCATCGTTTCGGATATCGATCGGGGCGGCGTTTTTGCCCATATGGTGGGGACGCTCGAACTCCTTTCTGCCACCGAAAAACAGCGGGTTGAAGGTTTTATAGTCAATAAGTTCCGGGGGGATGTCGGGCTATTGCAGCCGGGTAATGACTGGCTCGAGCAGCGTACCGGTAAACCGGTTCTGGGAGTGCTTCCCTATCTGACCGACCTTCATCTGGAGGCGGAGGATGCCGTTGCCCGCGGGGTGACCGTTGACCCGGAAAATGTAAGGCTGAGAGTGGTGGTTCCGATCACTCCGCGTATTTCCAACCATACCGATTTTGATCCGCTGCGGCTGAATCCGCAGATCGACTTTCACTATGTGGGGCCCGGACAGGCGATTCCGGATGCGGATCTGATTATTCTGCCCGGATCGAAAAGCGTCGGATCCGATCTCAACTGGCTACGCTCCCGGGGCTGGGGGCAGGCCATTTTTCGGCACCTCCGTTATGGCGGTAAATTGCTGGGAATCTGTGGTGGGTTCCAGATGCTGGGGCGCAGAATTCATGACCCGGATGGCATCGAAGGTCAGACCGGCAGCTATGACGGTCTCGGCCTGCTGGACTTCGAGACTACCCTGAAGCCGGGCAAGGAGCTGCATCGGGTCAGCGGTCAACTCTGTCTGCCAGGTAAAGCAGCCATCAGTGGCTATGAAATTCACGCCGGTATCAGCGAGGGGCCGGCACTGGAGCGTTCACTGGTGGAGATCGGCGAGCGCCCGGATGGGGTGATTTCGGCGGATGATCAGATCTGTGGTACCTATCTGCACGGCCTCTTTGACCAGAACAGCGCCAGCTCCTCCCTGCTGCAATGGGCAGGCATTCGTTCGGACGAGCTGGAGTTGCCGGACTACCCGCGGCTCAGAGAGCAGGGCATTGAGCAACTGGCGGACACCCTGGAAGAGCATGTGGGACTGGCACGGATCTGTCGGCTGCTGAATCTCTGAATTGATTTGAAATCAAGTGGATTGGCATCCAGACTTAGTGTTACGACGATGCTTTGATGACAGCTGTTCAGATGTCTGTTGCCGTGTTGTATCCGGAAACAGCCGGATTGTCAGTCACTGACCGATAGGATTCAGCTGAAGCAGGGATGTTGACCGACAGCCGTTCGGGAGGTCCGGAACTTGCGAATGCCCGCCTCTGTTTCGCCAGCAGTGTGCTCTGTGTTATCCGCCCGTATCGGGCCATTATTCCTGCTCCGGATGCTGATCCCGCAAGGGGGGGATGCGATTACCCGGATGTTGGTGACCCTGGCGCTGGTGTTTTCCGCCGGCAGTCAGGCTGGTACACCGGTTACCCTGCAGCTGCACTGGCTCCATCAGTTCGAATTTGCCGGCTACTACGCGGCGCTCCACAAGGGTTACTTTGCCGAAGAGGGACTGGATGTAACGATCCTGTCCGGTGGACCCGGTATCTCCGCCATTGCCCGGGTCGCCTCGGGAGAAGCTGAATTCGGCGTTGCCTCGTCTGAGCTGCTGCTGGCACGCCTGAACGGGCAGCCGGTGGTGGCACTGGCACCGATCTTTCAGCATTCCGCTGCGGTGTTCCTGACCGGCGCCGACAGCGATGTCCGTTCTCCTCAGGACATGATCGGAAAACGGGTGGAAATGGGCGACCTGATCAGTGATGCCGAGGCCTGGGCAACGCTGCGGGCAGAGGGGGTGGACACCGGACGCATCAGCCATGTCCCCAGTACCTTCGGGGTTCAGGCGCTGATAGAGGGTCGCTCCGAGGTGATCTCTGCCTACATCACCAACCAGCCCTATCAATTGAGCCGCCGGAACATTCCCTATCGCATCATCCGCCCCCAGGTATACGGGATCGATTTTTACGGCGACATTCTGTTCACGTCGGAGCAACAGCTGGCGGCACAGCCGAAGCAGGTTGATGCTTTTCTGCGAGCTTCGCTGAGGGGCTGGCAATATGCCTTTGCCCACAGCGATGAAATAATCGATCTGATCAGCCGGGGTTACAGCAGTGATGAGCTGCAGATGGATCCGGCCAAGCTGCGCTATGAAAGGGATCAGATGGAGCAGCTGGTGATGCCTCAGCTGATTCGTATCGGTCACAGCAATCCCGGTCGCTGGCAGCACATGGCCGACACTTTCGCGTCGATCGGACTGGTGCCGGCCGACTATGATCTCAGCGGTTTTCTCTACGATACAGAAGCTGCGACTTTCGACTGGAGTCACCCCTATGTCCGAATCGTGATCCTGACAGCGTTGGGGCTGCTGCTGATCAGTCTGGTTCTGAGCTATTTCAACCGGCGTCTGCACCGGGAAGTCGCGCGGCGGCGGCTGGTGGAAGGGCGGCTGAGTGACAGCGAATACCGGCTTTCGCTGGCCCTGTGGGGGGCCAACCTGGGGTGCTGGAACTGGGATCTGCAGGCCGACCTGGTCTATCTGGATGAGCGGGCGACGGCGATGCTGGGAATGGCGGATGGGGCTCAGGAAATTCGTCCCGGCAGTGGCGGTCGGATCGAAGAGTTGTTTGAGAGCCTGCGTGAGGAGCTGGACGAGGATGGCGAAGTGAGGGCTGAACGCCATGTCAAAAACTCGGGAGATACCAGCTGGGTGCTGATCAGAGGGCGCCGGCTCAGCAGCCGTGATGATGATCAGGCCCGGGCTTTCGGCACATTGATGGATGTCAGCAGCGATCACGCCTACCAGGAGAAACTGATCAAGCTTTCCATTACCGATCCGCTGACCGGACTGCTGAACCGGCGTTACTTTTTTGACCGGCTGCTGCGCAGCTGTTCTCAGTCCAGGCGGGACGGCAACCTTCTTACTCTGGCGCTGCTGGATATCGATCACTTTAAAGAGGTTAACGATAAATACGGACATCTGGCGGGAGATGAGGCTCTGGTGTGTATCGCTGAGCTGCTGCTGGAGGACGGGCGGCCCTATGACCTGGTGGCTCGTTTCGGCGGTGAGGAATTTATCATTCTGTTTTACGGCATCGACAAGCACCAGGCGGCCAGGGTGCTGGAACGCTATCGGGAGGATCTGAGAACAACTCAGATCGTGGCCGAAGGCCACCGCTTTTACTGCACTTTCAGTTGCGGTCTCTCCGACAGCAGTGAGATCAGTGCCGCCGAGCTGGAACCCAATGCGCTGGTCAAACTGGCCGATGAGCGTCTCTATTACGGCAAGCAACACGGTCGCAACCAGATTGTGCTGATCTCCGCCGCCTGAACTCTCCGCGGGTGACGCGAAATTTTCGCCAATCCGGCTGTCGTTAGAGGTATAATCTCCCGCTGATTTTCCCAATTTAACTAACAGGGTCGAAGCAGACTGTGATCATTAAACCGAAAATCCGTGGCTTTATCTGCACAACTACACATCCCGTCGGTTGTGACGTCAATGTTCAGCAACAGATTCAATACACCCGGGCAAAAGGGCCGGTCGAAAACGGACCGAAGCGTGTACTGGTAATCGGATCCTCCAGTGGTTACGGTCTCTGCTCACGTATTGCCGCCGCGTTTGGCAGCGGCGCCGCCACTGTCGGGGTGTTCTTCGAGAAGCCCGGTACTGAGAAAAAGACCGGCACTGCGGGCTGGTATAACTCCGCCGCGTTTGAGAAAGCGGCGAAAGATGCAGGTCTCTATGCCAGAAGCGTCAATGGTGACGCCTTCTCCCACGAAGCCAAGCGGAAAGTGATCGAGCTGATCAAAGAGGATCTCGGCCAGATTGATATGGTGGTCTACTCGCTGGCATCGCCGGTTCGTAAACTGCCGGACAGCGGTGAAGTGGTACGTTCCTGCCTTAAGCCTATTGGTGAGACCTACCGCTCCACTGCGGTGGACACTAATAAGGACTGCATCATCGAAGCGGAAGTCGAGCCGGCCACTGAACAGGAAATTCAGGACACCATCACCGTCATGGGTGGTCAGGACTGGGAGCTGTGGATGGACGCGCTGGCTGAAGCCGGCGTTCTGGCTGACGGCTGTCGCGCCGTCTCTTACTCTTACATCGGCACCGATATCACCTGGCCGATCTACTGGGACGGCGCGCTGGGTAAGGCCAAGATCGACCTGGATCGTGCCGCCGCTGAAATCGACGCAAAACTGGCGAAAATCGGCGGGGGAGCCAATGTCGCAGTGCTGAAGAGCGTGGTCACTCAGGCCAGTTCTGCGATTCCGGTGATGCCGCTCTATATCGCCATGGCCTTCAAAGTGATGAAAGAGCAGGGGCTCCACGAAGGCTGCATGGAGCAGATCGATCGTCTGTTCCGTACACAGCTGTTCCGGGCCGATGGTCATGCGCTGGACACTGACGACAAGAATCGTATCCGTATGGATGACTGGGAGCTGCGTGACGATGTTCAGGACGCCTGTCGCGCTATCTGGCCACAGGTCACTACAGAAAACCTGTCCGAGCTGACTGACTACCAGGGTTATAAGGATGAGTTCCTGCGTCTGTTTGGTTTTGGTATCGAGGGTGTCGATTACGAAGCGGACGTCAGCCCGCTGGTGGATTTCGAAGTCGTCGATATCTGATACTCAGAAATGACATAGATCACCAAAAAGCGGCTTTTAAAGCCGCTTTTTTTTAGTTTAAATTTCAGTAGGTTAGATATGGATTTCTCGACTATGAAACAGAGTACTGTGAAACCCACCGGGCTTGAAAAATACGCATAGAGGTAAGTGCTTTAAAATAAATGAAAAACAGCTCGTTTAGACTTTCGCCGAATGGCCATTCATGGTGCTTCAGGTAACTTTACAGATTCCAATAATAATAACTTTTCCTGAGGATCTAGGAATGGACTTGCAAGCTGCACTGGCGCACGCCAGTAATAATCTTGCAGCTAATGTAGTTGGGCTGCAGATTCATGGTCGCACGATTGAAGTCTATCGCCCTCGCTTCAGAACGGACACTGGGAAATGTCTGGTGGAGTATCGGGAAGGTCAGCTGTTCCATGACCAGACCGATCATGACACCTTCGAGAGCGAATGCCTTCCTGAAGACGCTGCGGAAATCGATTATTTCGTTGCTCCTCTGAGCGATACCGAACTGGATTCGGTGATCGATCAGAACGGTGAAGTAATCCTGCATCGACTGCTGGAAGGAGCGCCTGATCCCCATGGTTGTGACAGCCCCCGCGAGAAGGCGGCATTCACATCCTGGTGTATCTCCAGACTGGCGCAACAGAGCGGATAATAATAAACAGACAGAACGAACGGCCTGTATAAAAATATAAGGGCACCGTGGCTTCATCGGAAATTCCGGTGATGTCCGGTGCCCTTTCTACTTTCTTCAACCTGCACCTGGCCGAGGCTTCTGCCCTTTCAGGTGCAGCGAAGAGCCCGACGACCGGGTCAGTTGCGAAAGCTGGGTAGCAGGCTGTCAGCCACAAAGCGGTTGTACTTCCCCGTGCGAATCAGCGAGCAGGCCGCTTCGATATCCGGGGCAAAGTACCGATCTTTATCGTAGAAGGAGACGCTGTCTCTCAGCACGCCGTGGGCGTCTTCCAGTGCGGCGGAGGTCTTCAGCGGTGCCCTGAAATCAACCCCCTGGCAGGCCGCCAGCAGCTCCACGGCCAGAATGCCGGCGCTGTTATCCGCCATCTCCCGCAACCGTCTGCCGGCAAACGTCGCCATGGATACATGGTCCTCCTGGTTGGCGGAGGTTGGCAGGCTGTCCACCGAGGCCGGATGGGCCAGGGTTTTGTTCTCGCTGGCCAGCGCCGCGCTGGTTACCTGAGCGATCATGAAGCCGGAGTTAATACCGCCATTCTCTACCAGGAACGGCGGCAGCTTGCTGAGGTTGCTGTCGATCAGCAGCGCCATCCGTCGTTCCGACAGCGCGCCGATCTCGGCGATTGCCAGCGCCAGGTTATCGGCAGCCATCGCCACCGGTTCGGCATGGAAGTTTCCGCCGGAAAGAATATCCCGCACTTCGGTAAACACCAGCGGGTTATCGGATACCGCATTGGCTTCGACCAGCAGGGTGCGAGCGGCGTTGCGGATCTGCTCCAGGCAAGCTCCCATCACCTGGGGCTGACAACGCAGTGAGTAGGGGTCCTGAACCGCCTCGCAGTTACGATGGGAATCCTCGATTTCGCTGCGGTCCAGCAGGGTCCGGTAGGCAGCGGCCACATCGATCTGACACCGGTGCCCCCGGGCCTGGTGAATGCGATCATCAAACGGCTTGCGGCTGCCCAGTGCGGCCTCTACGCTGAGGCTGCCACAGACCACTGCTGCCGCGAACAGATCTTCGGCGGCAAACAGCCCTTCCAGAGCGAAGGCGGTGCTGGCCTGGGTGCCGTTCAGCAACGCCAGCCCCTCCTTCGGCCCCAGGGTGATCGGCTCCAGCCCGGCAATTTCCAGCCCTTGCCGGCCGGACAGACGACGGCCCTCATGGAGTACTTCTCCTTCACCCAGCAGCACCGTACTCATATGGGCCAGTGGTGCCAGATCGCCGGAAGCTCCAACCGAGCCTTTTTCGGGGATGCAGGGGCTGACACCGGCGTTGACCAGCCTGATCAGGGCTTCGATCACCTCTTCCCGGATGCCGGAAAATCCCCGCGCCAGACTGTTGATCTTCAGCACCATCAGCAGTCGCACTGTCGCCGGAGACATCAGCTTGCCGATGCCGGCGGCATGGGACAGTACGATGGAGCGCTGCAGCAGCTGCAGCTCCTCGGTCTGGATACGGGTGTTGGCCAGCAGCCCGAAACCGGTGTTGATCCCGTATACCGTGCGCCCTTCGGCGATAACGCCGGCGACCGTGTCCACCGACGCCCGGATGGCGTCACGGGCCTCTTCGGCCAGACTCAGTTGCACCGGCTCCGAATGGATACGTCTCAGGGTGGCAAGATCGAGCTGGCCCGGTGTCAGTTGTAGCTGGTACATCTACTTCTCTCCCTCAGTGCCGGCATCGGCAGTATTGATCATCGGCAGGTCCAGTCCCTGCTCCCGGGCGCAGTCACGGGCGATATCATAGCCCGCATCGGCATGACGCATCACCCCGGTGCCCGGATCGTTACGCAGTACCCGGCCCAGACGTTTTGACGCAGCATCGGTACCGTCAGCGACAATGACCACGCCGGCATGCTGACTGAAGCCCATGCCGACGCCACCGCCATGGTGAATGCTGACCCAGGTGGCGCCGCCGGCGGTATTCAGCAGTGCGTTCAGCAGTGGCCAGTCGGAGACGGCATCGGAGCCGTCCAGCATCGACTCGGTTTCACGGTTGGGGCTGGCCACCGAACCGGAATCCAGGTGATCGCGGCCGATCACAACGGGGGCCTTCAGCTCGCCGCTGGCCACCATCTCATTGAAGGCCAGTGCCAGCCGGGCGCGATCTTTCAGGCCCACCCAGCAGATTCGTGCCGGCAGCCCCTGAAACTGAATGCGCTCACGGGCCATATCCAGCCAGTTATGCAGGTGCGCATCGTCGGGGATGAGTTCCTTCACTTTGGCATCGGTCTTATAGATATCATCCGGATCACCGGAAAGAGCGACCCAGCGGAACGGCCCGATACCCTCACAGAACAGGGGACGAATATAGGCGGGCACGAAGCCGGGGAAGTCGAAGGCGTTGCTGACGCCCTCCTCAAGGGCCATCTGACGGATATTGTTGCCGTAATCCAGAGTGGCAGCGCCCCGTTCCTGCAGGTCCAGCATCGCCTGCACCTGGATCGCCATGGACTGTTTAGCGGCTTTAACCACCGCGGCTTCATCCCTGCGGCGCATATCGGCCGCCTGCTGCAGGCTCCAGCCTTGGGGCAGGTATCCATTCAGGGGATCATGGGCGCTGGTCTGGTCGGTGACCACATCGGGGGTGATATTGCGGGCGACCAGTTCCGGGAAAATATCAGCGGCATTGGCCAGCAGGCCCACAGAGATGGCTTCGCCTTTCTCCTCCGCCTGTCTGATCATCAGCAACGCGTCATCGAGGCTGTCAGCTTTGCGGTCGAGATAACCGGTTTTCAGGCGAAAATCGATCCGACTCTCATCGACTTCCACCGCCAGCATACTGAAACCGGCCATGGTGGCGGCCAGCGGCTGGGCACCACCCATGCCGCCGAGTCCTCCGGTCAGTATCCATTTTCCGCCACTGTCGCCATTGAAATGCTGGCGAGCGACGGCGCCGAAGGTCTCGTAAGTTCCCTGGACGATACCCTGAGAGCCGATATAAACCCAGGAGCCGGCGGTCATCTGGCCATACATCATAAGCCCTTTCTTATCCAGCTCGTTGAAGTGCTCCCAGTTGGCCCAGTGCGGCACCAGGTTGGAGTTGGCGATCAGCACCCGCGGTGCATCTTCATGGGTTTTAAAAACACCCACCGGCTTGCCGGACTGGATCAGCAGCGATTCGTCATCCTCCAGCCGCCGCAGCACCTCGACGATCTTATCAAAGCACTGCCAGTCTCTGGCGGCGCGGCCGATACCACCGTACACCACCAGCGATTGCGGGTGTTCAGCGACGGCCGGGTCGAGATTATTCATCAGCATTCGCAACGGCGCTTCGGTCAGCCAGCTCTTTGCGCTGAGCCGGGTGCCGGTCGGTGCGTGTATGGTGCGATGGTTATCCAGTCTTGCGTTCATGTATTCATACCTGTTCTGTCAGAGGCGGTGCTCTGATCTTCGGTTGTCGTCAGCGGAACGGATCACTCGGACCCGTTTCGAAATCAGTCCCGCAGAATGCGGTGGCAGAGCCGGGCGGCAATCCGGGCTGTTCGATGGTCGATGTCCAGCTCCGGGTTGTACTCGGCGATATCGGCAAGGCGGAGTCTGTGCCCCGCCAGCCCTCTGATCTCATCGATCAGGGTTTCTATGATCTCCAGCGGCACTCCCCGAGCCGCCGGCGCGCTGACGCCGGGAGCTGATGCTGCCGGCAGCACGTCGAGATCGATAGTCAGGTAAACCGCGGCCAGTGGCCTGATAAACTGCTCCAGCAGCTGACAGGCCTGCTCCAGCTGCCAGCTGTTGAGCTGATCATCCCGAAGATAGCAGGCTCCCAGCTGGTCGGCCCGCTGGAAAAGCGCTGCGGTATTAGCCGTTTCACTGACTCCGAGGCAGAGGTAGTGGAAGGGCAGGTCGTGCTCCCGGCAATGGCCGGCAATCTGCAGAAACGGTGTTCCGGAACTGGGCTGGTGATCCTGACGGAGATCGAAGTGGGCATCGAAATTGATGATGCCGATATCCCCCTCGACCCGTCCGGTCAGAAACTGCTGCAGCCCGAGGTAGCTGCCAAAGGCGATCTCATGGCCACCGCCCAGCAGCAGCGGGAAGTGATCCTGTTCCAGCAGCCTGCTGACCAGCTCGGCCTGCCGGTGCGACAACTCCTCCAGATTTCCCAGTTCACAGTGGATATTTCCGGCGTCGTACAGTGGCTGATCCAGATGCCAGGCCATCGGTGCCAGCGCCCGGCGAATCGCGTTGGGCCCTTTGCGGGCGCCATGTCTGCCCTGGTTGCGACGTACCCCTTCATCGGAACAGATGCCCAGCAGGGCAATACCAGGCTGATCCATCTGATCCAGCGGGTGAACAACCTGGTGCCAGCGCAGGGCCGGCCCGTCTTCGTAATCATCGATCCGGCCATGCCAGATATCGGTTTTCATCTCTTCATACATGGTTGCCAGCTCCGTTATTAATCAGAGGTTGCCGGGCAGAGTGTCGTTGCCATTAACCACCCGTTGCAGCAGACGAGGGGTTCCGAATTCATAGCTGAGCTGGGCCGGATGGTCGATATCCCAGATCAGCAGGTCAGCGTCGTATCCGGGGCTGAGCTGGCCCTTACTGGCACCGAGCCCAAGGGCACGGGCCGCGTGGCAGGTCACGCCCTGCAGCGCTTCTGTCGGGGTCAGGCCGAACAGTACCGCCGACATATTCATCATCAGGCGCAGTGACGCCAGCGGTGAGCTGCCGGGGTTCAGGTCGCTGGCGACGGCCATGGGGACGCCGGCCTCGCGCAACCGCTGTACCGGTGGTCGCCGGCTTTCGTTAAGAAAATAGAAGGCCCCCGGCAGCAGGCAGGCGACGGTGTCGTGGTCAGCCAGCGCTTCCGCGTCGGTGTCCGGCAGGTATTCAATATGATCCACCGACCAGGCGCCGTAGCTGGCGGCGAGGGCAGCCCCGCCCAGGTAAGAGAGCTGTTCAACATGAGCCTTAATACCAAGCCCCTGATCCCGGGCGGCGATAAAGATGCGCTCACACTGAGCGGGGGTGAAGCCGATACCCTCGCAGAAAACGTCCACCGCTTCGGCCAGATTTTCGGCGGCAACGGTGGGAATCAGCTCCTGACAGATCAGATCCACCCAGTGATCGGCCCGGCCGTCGAACTCCGGCGGCACGGCATGGGCTGCCAGCAGTGTTGTACGCACAGTCACCGGTATCCGCTCGCTCAGCTGTCGGGCTGCCCGCAGCATCTTCAGCTCATCGTTGATACTGAGACCGTAACCGGACTTAACCTCTACGGTGGTTACCCCTTCGTCGCAGAGGGCCTGCAGCCGGGGCAGGGAAGCCTCGACCAGTTGCTGCTCAGACAGAGCCCGTGTCGCTGCAACCGTTGAGCGGATACCACCACCCCGTCGTGCAATTTCTTCGTAGCTGAGTCCCTGCAGGCGCTGCTCAAACTCAGTACTGCGATTGCCGCCATACAGCAGATGTGTATGGCTGTCGATCAGGCCCGGGGTAATCCAGCGCTGCTTTACGTCGATTATTTCCGTACCTGCAGGCATGGATGCGATCGCCGCGCAGGGGCCGGTCCAGATGATCCGGCCATTGCGGCTGGCGACGGCAAAATCTTCCCGGCTGTCAAAGCCGGGGGCGGACAGGGTCGCGCAACGGGCATTGGTCCAGATACGGTCGGCATCAGCCAGTCTGTCAGTCATACCGGTGAACTCTGTTATCGGGTTATTGTTTGTGGTGGTTACAAATGTATATACAAATATATACAATAGCAACAACTGCCGAAGCAATAACAGAATCGCTGTTAACAGAGTATGGACTTCATTGGCCTGTCCGGCACAATGAGATCACCTGCACAGTTCTGCGAAGGAGCGGATACATTCATGACCAGAGTCCTGCCGAGATACAAAGCCATCAGAGCCTGGCTGTGGGACGCCATTAAGGAGCGACGCTTTCTGCCCGGCCAGCGCATCCCCACCGAAATGGAGCTGGCGGCGCAGTTCGATGTCAGCAGGATGACCGCCAACAAGGCGATTCAGGAGCTGGTGGCTGAGGGGTGTCTGATTCGCCACCAGGGGCTGGGTACTTTTGTGGCTGATTTGCGGGCGGAGTCTCCGTTGCTGGAGATTCGCAACATCGCCGACGAGATCCGGGCCCGACATCATGTCTACTCCAGCGATCTGCATCAGCTGGAACGGGTCCGGGCCGACCAGCAGATTGCCGTCAGGCTGGGCGTGGGGGAAGGCAGTGAAGTGTTCCACTCACTGATCGTGCACCGGGAAAACGGCGTCCCGGTGCAACTGGAAGACCGCTATGTCAGTGGCCGTATAGTCCCGGATTACCTGGATCAGGACTTCGTGGCGATCACTCCCAATGAATACCTGAGCGCCCGTTTTCCACTGTCGGAGGTTGAGCATATCGTCGAGGCGGAGCTGCCGGATGCGCACGTGCGGGAGTTACTGGCCATTGATGACCGGGAAGCCTGTCTGGTCGTTAATCGCCGCACCTGGTCCGATAATCAGCTGATCAGCTGTGCCCGGCTGATACACCCCGGCAGTCGCTATCGGCTCAGCGCTCGTTCCGGCGGCTGAGCGCTGCAGTCGCCTTCGCCCACCGTCGCCGGGAAGGGTCAGCCGGTCGATATAAAATGCCGCTCGATACGATGCTGGGCGCCTTTCGGACCGAGCTGACTGGACTTCAGCAGGAATTCTCCGACCTCACAGCTGTAGTGACTGCGCTGGTGCAGGGCCAGGAAGTGGTCGAGTCGGGGAGGGTGACGTCGGTCCATGCGCCCCAGGGTGATATGGGGGCTGTATTTACGGGTATCGATCTGCAGGCCATCGATTGCTCGCAGCTGGCGGCGGATGGCTGATTCCAGATCCATCAGCTCAGCCGCTTTGTCGACCCCCAGCCAGAGTGCACCGGAGCGGAAACTGCCGATACCCTGACACTGCAGTCTGAAAGGGGGGAAGCGCACCTCTCCCAGGGCATCGAGAATCTCTGTCAGCAGGGCCGGGTTGGCCTCGCCGATAAACACCAGAGTCAGATGAATCTGCGAGGGCTCCAGCCAGCGGACCCGGGGAAGGCCGTAACAGATGTCTGCCAGTGCCTGACGCATCGGGGCTGGTAGGTCGATAGCGGTAAAGAGGCGCATGCCTTCAGCTTAGCCTGGATGCTAACGGCTTTGAATCAGACCGCTTTCACCTGCCGCTTCTGCTAGAACCGGTAGGTAAAACCGAAAGTCAGGTCGTGGGAGCGCATTCCCGAAGTACTGACTTCGGCACCGCCGGACTGAGGCCCGATATGGACATCCCCCAGATCGATGTAGCGATAGGCGATATCCGCACTCCAGCGCTCACTCAGTTTAACGGTGCTGCCGAGGGTCAGCATCCAGGCGGTACCCTGTTCGGTATTGGTGTCGCTCTCCTCCGGGAACCCGAAATTCAGTAGCCAGGTGTCGGCTTCATTGCGTACCACTCCGACCCCGATACCGGCCCAGGGTTGCCAGCGATAGCCCAGCAGGCTGTAATCTGTATCAAAATCCCACAACAGATTCAGCAGCAGAGTCTGGGTTTCAATTTCGCTGCGAAAGGTTGCCGTTCGCCCCGGCCCCGGATCGGCTCTGCCGACATTGCCATTGAGGTCAAAACGGTAACGCCAGCCGTATTCCAGTTCGATACGGTAACGGCCGAAACCGTAGCCGACGGCGGCGGTCAGGCCGCCAACCAGGTCCTCCAGATCGCTGCCGTCGCTCTCATCATTGGAGGGGAAGGTCGGGCCGGAAAGGCTCCCGGTTGCCTCAATATCCTCGACCTGGGCATAGGCACCCAGAAAATTCAGCGAAGCATAGGGCTTGCCAGCGGATTGTTCAGCTACCGTGGAAGTCGACCATGCCAGAAAGGACAACATCATTGCAGCATACGAAAGTGCTCTCATTTTCTGCCCCTGTATCCGTGCTGAGGGGGTGCATTCCCTGTTATTCCCCGTGAAAACCGGCTGCTGAATTCCCTCGGTGGGAGTTCTCCTCTGCCAGACCTTATCCTCCAGACTAGTTACCGGGTGGAACCGGCGCCAGCTTCTTTCAACTAAAAGTGAGAAATTAACAGTTACTTTTCAATGTGATCGGAGCGCGAAAGGCTGTTTCACAGGCAACCTGAAAGGTCTGTTGCAAGGTTTCCTGCAGCACAGCGATGGTTTCCGGAGGGCCGTTAAGAGACCGGCCGATCAGCGCAGCAGGAGCGGCAACAGGGACCCTGAAGACCAGGGCCAGCAGGAAAACAAAACAGCCGGTATGAAGTAATGATTATGACCTGCAGCACAGGATGACGGCGGTCGCTCAGCTGAGCGCCAGTCGGTGGCCGTGGTCTCTGAGCCAGCGCCGCCGTAGCTTCCACTCCGGGCAGTGGCTTTCTACCAGCCCCCAGAATGCGGGCGAGTGGTTGAGGTGCATAAGATGGCAGAGCTCGTGGATGATGACATAGTCCAGCACTTCTCGGGGGGCCGGCAGCAGCAGGGTGTTGAGGCTGATTCTGCCGTCCCGGGTACAGGCCCCCCAGCGGCTCTTATAAGGACGGATCTTCAGCGATTGAGGCTGCAGCCCGGTTACCCCACTCCAGTACACAAGTCGTTCCGGCCAGCGTACCTCGGCCTGCTGCTGATACCAGTCCTGAATCAGCGCCAGCCGTTGTGCCGGCTCGGTGTCTGTCGAGCGGAGGCGCAGGCAGAACCGGTGACCGTCGAAGCTCAGTGAATCTTCGCTGCCCGCTGTCAGCCGTAGCGGATAGTCGGATCCCTCCAGTCGGAGACTGTCGCCGTCCTGCCAGGTACGGGGCGGGGGCTGGCTGGCCTGGTGTTCGCCGATCGCTCGGTTGATCCAGTCGGCGCGCTCCCGAAGCAACTGATTCAGGGTATGATCCGGCGTCCCCCGGGGCGCCAGCAGACGAATCTCGTCGGCGGTGATTCTGATGGCGATGCTGCCCTGTCGACGGGTGTACCTGATCCGACAGGGCAGTGCAAACCGGGGGGGGCTCAAGTTCCGGGAATCTCCCGAACCTGGACCGCGTCGACACCGGTTCCGGCGAGAATATCTGAGATCACCACTACCTGATCGCCGGGTCTGAAACCGGCCTTATCCTTAAGAGTCTGGAAAGCGATGGCCAGGGTTTTTTCCGGATCCTGACTGAATTCGGTTCGGAACGGATAGACGCTGCGGTTGAGTTGCAGCTGACGACGGGTCCGTGGGTCGTTGGTGAAGGCGTAGATCGGGGTACTGTGGGGCTGGCAGTTGGTGACCAGGTTGGCCATAAAACCGCGGCGAGTAATCACGACAATGCCGCGGACCCCGATGGATTCCGCCAGTTTCACCGTTGCTGCTGCCAGGTGCTGCTTCTCATCGTTGCGAATCAGGCCGCGAGAAAACTCCAGTCCCTTTTCACCTTCCGACGCTTCGGCGATCTTATCCAGGGTCTCAACGCATTTGGCCGGGTATTTGCCGATGGTGGTCTCGCCCGACAGCATTACTGCGTCTGCACCCTCATAGATGGCGTTGGCGACGTCGGTGACTTCGGCACGGGTGGGGATTGGATTTTCGATCATAGATTCCAGCAGGTGGGTAGCGACGATAACCCGCTTACCGTGCTCGGCGCAGAGTCGTACCATCCGCCGCTGCACATTGGGAAGCTGTTCGACGCTGATCTCAACCCCGAGATCGCCGCGGGCGACCATCACGGCGTCGGCGGTCTCGATAATCTCTTCGAGGTTACTGACCCCTTCCTGGTCCTCTATTTTTGCGACGATCTTAATCTTTCCGGCCTTTTCCCCCAGCAGTTCCCGCAACTGGCGGATGTCGTCGGCCCGGCGTACGAAGGAGAGGGCGATATAATCCAGCTCCTGTTCCATGGCAAACAGAATGTCACTGCGGTCCTTATCGGTGATTGCAGGCAGGTTGACCCGAATACCCGGCAGATTGACATGACGTTTACTTTTCAGCACGCCGCCGTCGATGACCCGGCAGCGCAGGGTGCGGGCCAGTTTGTCCAGTACCTCCAGGTTGATCAGGCCGTTGTCGACGGTGATCTTGTCGCCGCTTTCGACGCTGTCGACCAGGTCGTCGTAATTGACGTGGATGGAGGTTTCTTCGACATTTTCGCTGCCGCGAACGGTGAGGGTAATCTCTGAGCCTTCATGGAGATCCAGTTCATCGGCGATATCGCCGGTGCGAATCTCCGGTCCCTGGGTATCCAGCAGTATCGGAACCGGATATTTGACCTTCTTGTTAAGGGTACGGATCGAGCGGATAACCCGGGCGTGGGACTGATGGTCGCCATGAGACATATTCAGCCGTACCACATTCATACCGGCGTCGTAGAGCTTCTCAAGCATTTCCAGGGATTCGGTGGCGGGACCGATAGTGCAGATAATCTTGGTTTTTCTCATGACCGCATCAGTTTCCGGCAGCAGGTTGTCAGGCTCCGGGCCGCTGTCAGCCGCAGGTTGTCAGCGAATCCCGATGCCGCAAAGCTTACGCTTTTCGGCCGGTTGCGGCAATGCGGTAAAAGAGGCAGGCGCTTCCGTCGGTGCCCGGCAGCGCATTACCGGCCTCGTTGTGTTGCACCGAAACCGCCTTGCAACAGATCAGGGCTGGACTTCAGAAGGGCCCGCAGCCTGGTCAGGGATGATGCCGATAATCCCTCCCTCCCGGTCACGCAACAGCTGTGCCGACTGGTAACGAGGCTGCCTGACCAGCCGGCGCAGTTTCTTCAGTGTCCGGAACGGAATCTCCCTCAGCATCGAGTTGGCCATCCAGTCCGGTACCTGACCGCCCGGTTCCACGTGTTGCTGCCAGTTGACCCGGGTCCGATCCGGTTCTAACGGTTCCAGCAGGTAACTGCCCCGGGAAACTCTGATCAGGACATGGTCGGGCAGGCCAGTGTCGCTACAGGCGGGCAGCGGGTTATCGGTGCAGAAATCCGGTGTCGCGGTCATAATAATTCGGATCGACTCACTGCTCGGGGACTGCACAATCAGTGCGTGAAGAATGAGTTCCCGATTCAATGCCGGGAAGGGAAAATCGCTGATCTGGTGGATGTAGCGATCCCGGAATCCCGACTGCTGAAGTATACTGGCGCTGTCACAGCGATAAACCCACTGCCGGCAGGCGTCATAGTCGTTCATCAGAGCCGCAACGCTGTCCAGGGAGGTGTTCAGGGTCGTAACACCCAGAAATTCCCGAATGGCGGAGTGAGGTAGCGGGCGCTGATATACCTGAATACCGGCTTCATCGCGGATCAGCTTCCAGTTCTCTTGCCCGGCGATGACGGTCGCGCAAAAGAGTAACAGCGCCGGAACAACGGTCATGGAACAGATCATTGTTTTCAACAGCGGTTTGTTGCGCATAGCGACTATCCTGGTCCATAAATGCAGACGGGGCAGACTGTCGGAGTAAGCCGATGGTCGCTTATTGGGGCTGAGCCAGAGGAGACCCGATTGATGAAGGGAGAACGACCGGACAGGCGAATTGTCTGCTTTGTGCTGGCAATGCTGATGCTGGCGGGCTGTGCTTCTCTGCGCCCGCAGTTTCAGACACCGGTGGTCAGTGTCCGTTCCGTTGAGCTGGCCCCCTCAGAGGGATTGTCGCCGCGTTTTCGCATCCATCTGCATGTCGTTAACCCCAACCGCAGCCCGTTGCCGCTGCAGGGGCTGTTTTACAGTATCAGCCTGGAGGGGCATCGGGTGCTGAGTGGCGTTTCCAGCGAACTTCCGGTTATTGACAGCTGGGGGGAGGGGGACGTGGTCGTAGTCGCCACGGCCGATCTGCTGGGCAGTATCCGACTGATCTCCGAACTGCTGTCAGAGCGGCGGCAGTCGCTGAGCTATGAGCTGAACGCCACGCTGGATATCGGCAGCCTGGTGCCGGCCCTGAAAATCACCGATCGGGGGGAGATCTCTCTGCAGCCGGAGGGGCCCGCTCCGGATAGCACCGGTGATCATTCGGCCAGTTCCACCTGATGAGCCTGCCGCTGCAGCAGGTACATGGAACGGTACAGCCCTGCCGGTACCCGCATCAGTTCGTGATGGGGGCCCTGTTCGACGATTTCACCCTGTGACAGGACCAGTATCCGGTCTGCCTGTCTGATGGTCGACAGTCGGTGGGCAACCACGATCAGCGTAACCTTTCCGTACAGTTCCCGGAGCGCCTGCTGCACGACCTGTTCGGTTTCACTGTCGACATTGGCGGTCGCTTCATCGAGCAGCAGTATGGCCGGTGACGCCGCCAGCGCTCTGGCGATGATCAGCTGCTGACGCTGACCGGCGGACAGCCGTATGCCCCGCTCTCCCAGCTCGGTCCGGTAGCCGTCAGACATCTGCTCGATCACATGGTGAAGGTGGGCCTGGCGGGCGGCCCGTTCTATCTGTTTCGGTGTCAGCTGCCGGCCCATATCGATATTATCAAAGACCGATGCGGCGATGATAAAGGGCTCCTGAGGAATCAGGCCGATACCACGACGAAGGGCGTCATGATTGAGTTGCTGAAGTGGCTGACCATCCACCGCTATCTCACCGCTGACCGGCTGGTAGAAATTCAGCAGCAGGCTCAGCAGGGTGCTTTTGCCGCTGCCGGTATGGCCGACAACAGCGTAGAAACCGCCGGCCGGAATCTCGATGCTGAGCTGTTTCAGTACCGGTTTATCAGCATGGTAGTGAAAATCCAGCTGGCGTACGGAGAGTCTGCCTGCAACGATAGCTGAACTCTGACCGCCGCCGGGCTGTTCAGCCTCATCCAGCAGCTGGCTGACTCTGGCTCCCGCCACCATCGCCTGCTGATAGAGGTTAAAGCGCTGGGTGATTTCGGTGAGCGGTTCAGTGAAGCGGCCCAGATAGTTCAGGAACGCATAAAGCACGCCGATTTCAGCAACGCCGGAGACGACTTCCAGACTGAACACCCAGACCACCCCCAGCAACACCAGTATGCTGAGCAGGTCGATGGCAGGACGCAGCAGGGCAGCGCTGGCACGGATCGCACGCATACGGGAGCGGTAGTAGTGGCTGTTGAGATCGGCGAACTGATCGGCGAAGCGCTGTTGCTGATTACCGGCCTGGATTACCTGCATGCCGGCGATGGATTCGCTGATAGTGGCGTTGATCTCGGAGCGCACCTGCCTTGACTCGGTAACGGCGGCGCCGCTGAAACGCTGATAGAGGTAGATTACAGTCACCACGGCCGGCACCAGCAGCAGAGCTATCAGCATCAGCCGAATATCGAGAAACGCCATGGCAATAATGATGCCCAGCAGCAGGATGCTGTTGGTCAGCACCACCGACAGAAACTGCACATAAAGATCCTTAATCGCTTCGGTGTCGTTGGTGATGCGGCTGACCAGCTGGCCGGTCATGGCCTGATCGAAATAACGCATCGGCAGTCTGAGTACGTGCTCGAATACCCGCCGGCGAATATCCAGCACGGCATTCAGGGCCATATCGGTAAAACGAAGGACCTGCTGATAGCGCAACCAGGCCGCTGCCAGCTGGGTGATCAGGTAGCCGGCCAGCAACGCCGACAGGGCGGGCAGATCGAATTTTGAAACCAGCAGGTAGTCATCGATAAATATCCGCGCCAGTAACGGCCCGGCTACGTCGGCGGCGGTCGCCAGCAGAAGCAGAAGCAGGGCCCGCACCAGCAGCGGCTTGTCGCGGTAGACATAGGCCATCAGTAACCGGAATGTTCTGCTCTGGTTATCGCCTGAACCGCGATCATCGGCTGGTGATGCGGTGCGGTTCATCGAAGTTCCTCCAGCAGGGTGGTTTCCATCTGCTGATAGGTCCACATTCTGGCATACCAGCCGTCTTCGCTGATCAGCGCTTTGTGGTTGCCTTTCTGCTGCAGTTGGCCGTGGGACAGCACCAGTATCTGGTCACTGAGCTCCACGGCGGACAGCCGGTGGCTGATAATGATACAGCTTCGCTGAATCTCATCGGTGGGCTGATCGAGCTGCTGGCGCAGATGATCGAGGATATTTCGCTCGGTATGGATATCCACTGCCGACAGCGCGTCATCCAGAATCAGTATCGGTGCTCGCGATACCAGGGCCCGGGCGATGGCAATACGCTGACGCTGCCCCCCTGACAGGGTGACTCCCCGCTCGCCGACCCGGGTTCGGTAGCCCGCTGGAAAGGCCTGGATATCCTCGTGGACGCAGGCGGCCGTGGCGGCTGCCTGAATCTCCTCTGCAGATGCTTCGGGGCGGAACAGGGCGATATTTTCGGCAATGCTGAGGCTGAACAGAAAGGCTTCCTGGGGTACCCAGGCAAAGCCCGCTCGCAACGCCTGTAATTGCCACTGATCCAGCGGCCGGTCATCCAGCCGGATCTGACCGGGTGGGCTCTGCCAGTGACGCATCAGTAACTGAACCAGCGTGCTCTTACCGGCACCGGTCGGGCCCGCGATGCCCAGGGTCTGACCGGCGGTAAGATCGAAGCTGATCCCCTCCAGCGCAGGTGTTGTTGCGTCGGGATAGCTGAAGCAGAGCTCCCGGACCCGGATGTCGATGCCAGCGGGCCGCTGCCGGCCTTTGTCCTCAATGCTGTCGGCTGTGGTCAGCAGTTCTTCGACCCGGGTAAACGCAGCGCTGCCGCGCTCAACGATATTCAGCAGCCAGCCGAAGGCAAACATCGGCCAGATCAACTGACCAAGATACATGGTAAAGCTGGTCAGCTGGCCAACGCTGAGTTGTTGTTGCCAGATCAGCAGCGCGCCGTAACCCAGAGTCAGCAGCAGGGCGGCGGAGAGGCAGAGAAAGATGACCGGATCGTACAGCGCCTCGCTGCGGGCGACCCGATAATTGCTGTCCGACGCCTTTTCGGCGATAGCTGAAAACGCCAGGCTTTCGGTCGTTTCCCGTCCCATCGCCCGAACCAGATGGATTCCCGACAGTGTCTGCTGTGTCCGGTCGTTGAGCGCCGAGAAGAGCTCCAGCGCCCGCTGGAAGTGATGATGTACTGCCCGTGAAATACGATAGAACCCCAACGCCATAAACGGAAAGGGAATCAGTGCTACCAGTGCCAGCCGCCAGTCGATCACGGCGAACATCATGATCAGAACCAGCAGGAAGGTCAGCAGGCCGTCAAAACCGGACAGCACCCCTTCACCGGCGGCCAGCTCGATTGCATCGATATCGTTGGTGGCGCGTGCCATCAGGTCGCCGGTACCGTGGCGGCCGTAAAAAGCAGCTCCCTGGCGGCAGAGGCGCTGGTAAAAGCGGGCCCGGAGCCTGTTTCCCAGCTGGTAGGAGGTGCCGAACAGAATCAGGCGCCAGCCGTACCGCAGGCCATAGACGCAGAGTCCCAGTATAAGCAGAGCGAGCAGGTAGCCGCTGATGTCGTTGTCGGAACCCGAGCGGGGTTGGGCGCCTGAGCTGACAAGCTGATCGACCGCTCTGCCGATCAGCCAGGGAACCGCCATGTTGAGTACCGCGACGCCAGCCAGCATCAGCAGAGCCAGCAGGTAGGTCCGCCAGTGCTCCCGGAAGAACCAGCTCAGATGAGCAAACAGCGCCATAGAAAGTCCGTTTACAACCGCGAAAGCCCATCAGTGTAGACTATTCGCCGTTACCGGATAGCTGATATTTTTTCAGAAGTCCTCGTAGCTGGTGATAGCTCAGCCCCAGTCGTTCAGCAGTACGGCGCTGATTGAAGCGGCACCGGCGCAGCGCCCGACGGATAAGCCCGGTTTCAAATTCACGAACCTGGTCGTGGAATGGTTCCTCAGAGTAGGGTTGACCGGCCACCGGCAGAGACTGGTCTTCGCTATGAGGTTCGTCGGGCGTAGTTGCTGTCTGATCGGCCGACCAGGGGCTCTGCAGCGGCCTGAAGGTGATATCGCCAATGGCGGCCTGTTCGTCAGCGCTGCGACAGACCGCCCGTTCGACGACGTTTTTAAGTTCGCGAATGTTGCCTGGCCAGTCCCAGTTCTGCAGCTGCTCCATGGCTCGGGGCGTGAAGCCGGGGAAGAAAGGGCGACCCAGCTCATGAATCATGGCGATAGCGAAATGATCGGCCAGCATCGGAATATCGTCCCGACGATAGCGGAGCGGCGGCAGATGAATCACATCAAAAGTCAGCCGGTCCAGCAGATCGGCGCGAAACTGGTTCTCTTCCACCATCTGTAGCAGATCCTGATTGGTGGCGGCTACCAGCCGGACGTCGGTGTGAACCGGCTGATGACCACCCAGACGTTCGAACTCGCCATACTCGATAACCCGTAGCAGTTGCTCCTGCACCCGCTGGGAAGAGGTGGCCAGTTCATCAAGGAACAGCGTGCCCTGGTGAGCTCGCTCAAAGCGCCCTTTGTGAGTTTTCAGTGCACCGGTAAAGGCTCCCGCCTCATGACCGAACAGTTCAGATTCCAGCAGATTTTCGTTCATGCTGGCGCAGTTAAGCTTGAGGAAGGGGTGATCCCAGCGTTCCGACAGGTAGTGGATACGATCGGCAATCAGTTCCTTGCCGGTACCCCGCTCACCGATAATCAGTACCGGTTTTTTCAGGGGGGCGACACGGGATACCTGGTCCAGGGTTTCCATCAGGCTGCCAGACTGGCCGATCAGTGACTGTTTCTGGGGTGAGGATATTCTGCTCATGTGGCTAATTTAGCCATAAAATGGCTTAAAAAACCCATAAATAGTCAGTTGTGTGGATTTATATTGCGGTGAGTTTTTCGGGTTTAAGGTGAGTTTTCATTATAAACAAAGGGTTATGTCTTCTGAGTGAAACTGGCATGACAGCTGCAATATCTCGGCTAAGTTAAACGGTTCCGCTGATGGCAGCGGGCAGCGCTCCCCAGGAGGACAGAATAATGGGCATCTTTTCCCGATTTCAGGATATTGTTAACGCTAATATTTCCGCCTTGCTGGATCGTGCCGAAGATCCGAAGAAAATGATCCGGCTGATGATTCAGGAGATGGAGGAAACCCTGGTGGAGGTTCGGACTACCTCTGCTAAGGTTATTGCCGATAAGAAGGAGCTGCAGCGTCGGGTTGATCGGCTGCGCTCGGAGGCTGGTGAATGGGAGTCGCGCGCCGAAATGGCGATCAGCAAGGGGCGTGAAGACCTGGCTCGCGGGGCGCTGCTGGAAAAGGCCAGCCTCAGTGAGGCTGTCGATCAGGCCGAGACCGAGCTGACTCAGCTGGAAGAGCACCTGTCGGTGCTGAATGAGGAGATCGGACAGCTGCAGCAGAAACTGCAGGACGCCAAGGCCAAGCAGAGTGCGCTGCTGGTGAGGGATAAAACCAATCGGTCGCGTATGGAGATTCGCCGGCAGATCAATCGGGATGCTCTTACCGATGCCTTTGAAAAATTCGACAGCTACGAGCGGCGAATGGATGACCTGGAAGGTCAGGTTGAGGCTTATGACCTGGGGCGTGACAGTTCGCGCACACTGGCTGAAGAGATTGAGGATCTGGAGCGCAGTGAACAGATCGATCAGGAGCTGATGGCATTGAAAGCGAAACTCGATGCCAGAAAGAAGGAACAGTAAATTATGTCCAGCTATCTGTTTTTTGTACCGACGATTATCTTCCTGACGGTGGTGCTGCCAATCTGGCTGAGGTTGCACTATCGCACCAAAGGGCAGATGCAGAAAGGGCTCTCAGAGGAGGATCGTCAGCTGCTGGATGATGCCCTGAGCATGGCAGAGCGGCTGGAGGACCGGGTGCGTACACTGGAGCGAATTCTGGATCATGAACACCGGGGCTGGCGCGACAATGACGACAGTTATCACGACCGGGACCGGGAGAGGAGGGCTGAGCGATGAGTGGGCGAAAGCCGAATAAGGAAAACGGTTACAACATGAACCTCTATCGCCGTCCGGCGGACGGCTGGTTCTTCGGCGTCTGTGCCGGGCTGGCGAAGCACTTTGAAGTGCCGGAATGGATGGCGCGGCTGATCGCTGTAACACTGTTTCTGTTTACCGGTGAGCTGGCGATCCTGCTTTATATTGCGGCAGTTTTCCTGCTGGCCAGGCATCCGGCGCAACGGTCCGGACGCAGGTCGGGTCGAGCGGGTTGTGGCGGTAAGCGGCGGCAAAAAAAATCTGATCGTTCTCGTTCGGAGGGTGAGGAGGAGTTTGGGGAAGAGGGGGGCAGTCATCGGGAGCATCTGTTTACTTATGGTCCCAGTCCCGCGGCCCGTCTGAAAGAGATGAAATCACGGCTGGCAGCCATCGACCAGCGACTGCGTTCGATGGAAAAATACGTAACGTCCCGCAAATATCAGTTTAATCAGGAGTTCAGGGACCTCTGAACCGGGGGCTTCAGAGTGTGCCGGGCAGAATCGGAGTCGGCAGAAGACCGCTGCGAAGACAGCGGTCTTTTCAGTACAGCGCCGGGCTCTTCAGTGCTGGTGTCCGCCTGGACCGTGGGCATGGCCGTGGGCGATCTCTTCGGTGCTGGCGGCCCGGACGTCAACAATATCGATCTCAAAGTTCAGAGTCCTGCCGGCCAGTGGGTGGTTGGTATCGATGTCTATGGCTTTCAGTCCCATCTTGATTACGGTCGCCTGGCGAATCCCTTCCTTTGTGCTGACTTCGATTACGGTGCCCGGTTTCAGGCGTCCTCTGATCGGTTTCTGTCCTGGCAGTCGGGCGTGTTTCAGCGGAATTCTGCCGCTGGCGTTGTCGGTTCGGGGGCCGTATCCCTCTTCGGGGCTGAGGGTTACCTCGTAACTTTCGCCGGCGGAGCGCCCCTCCATCGCCTTGCTGATGCCCGGCAGCATACCAGCATGGCCGTGCAGGTACAGGGAGGGGTGGTCGCTGTCGGAGCGCTCCAGTTCGTTGCCGTTTTCGTCTTTAAGCCGGTAGTGAAAACTAACCACCGTGTCTCTTTCAATAATCATGCTTTATTCCTGAACCTTGCGCTGGCTATGGGGACCGGAGTGGACTGCTGTCGGAGTCCGTTTATCAGGGTGGGCCAGGAGGTCGTCCTGGCTTTCTGAATAACGGCTGATCAGGAATCGCTGGTGGAGAGCCTGTCAATCAGCAGGGTGAATTCTTTGCCTTTCTTGTCGACCTGGGCCAGCTTGACAATCAGATAATCTAGATCGGGGGCAAACCAGATCAGCGTCTGCTTCCTGTCGTCTTCGCGAACCCGTCTGATACGGACGGTACTGAGGGTGCCGATGGGCGTTTTCAGCCGCTCCTCTCCATCTTTACGGAATCGGTAGTTTTTAATCAGACCACCGTCGGCAACCCTGTATTCCAGCGGTTCCCGGTTGTTCAGCAGGTCAAGCCGCAGTTGCAGCTGGTAGTTCAGCTTATCCAGGGTGCCGGGTTCAACCGCCAGTTTCCAGGGGCGGTCCTGAACGTTGTTGATGACCTGTTGCTGCTGCCAGTCGAAGCTGAGCAGAGCATGACGTTTTTTACCAAGCACCTTGCGCAGATACTCGTAGCGCTGAGGGATCAGCTGGCCGGTATTCAGCAGGAAGTGACTGCTTTCGCTGACGGTGGCAACCATGGTGTCGGCATCCTGGGTGAACAGCCATTGATCATCCTGTCGCCGTAGTTGCCGGACTGCTTTCCCTTCCATGCTGAATCCGGCGTCGAAGACAGCCGTATAGTGGGCCTGAAAGGGGGCAATGGTTCTGTCGGCCGCAAAAGCGACCGGTCTGAGCAATATAAGCAGCAGGGCAGCTGCAACAGGGATTACGGCTGAAGCGGTCGCTCTGCTGCGCGTCATCACCCGGCTTCCTGATCTCTGCTGTCCAGCTGCAGGCCTTGCGGCGGCAGTGGTTCACCATCCATGGTCACGGTACCAGCGCTGAAGCCGAGCCGGCCCTCGACGAACCATTTCACTGTCAGCGGGTAGATGATGTGTTCCTGCTGCTGCACTCTGGAGGCGAGGCTGTCTTCGTCGTCGCCGGAGAGAACCGGTACCACCGCCTGCAGAATCAGCGGTCCGCCATCCAGCTCTTCGGTCACGAAGTGTACTGTGACGCCGTGAATGTCGTCGCCGGCCTCCAGCACGCGCTGGTGGGTATGAAGCCCGCGATACTCTGGCAGCAGCGAGGGGTGGATATTGAGCATTCGTCCCTGATAACGGCGTACGAAATCCGGTGTCAGAATACGCATAAAGCCGGCCAGCACCACCAGGTCCGGCTGATAGTCGTCGATCTGGCGCATCATCGCCACATCGAAGGCTTCCCGACTGTCGTATTCCTGATGATTCAGGGTGTGGGTGGCTATGCCGTGCTGACTGGCACGCTGCAGGCCCCTGACGTCCGGGCGATTGCTGATTACGGCGGAGATATCGGCATCGATATCACCGCTGATAACGCTGTCGATAATCGCCTGCAGGTTGGTGCCGCTGCCTGAAATCAGAACAACAATGCGTGGCTTTTCCGGTTGTCCCTGCATCGCGATCAGCCGTCCAGTCCAACCAGCTCGACCTGCTCTTCACTGTCGCCGAGCGGCTCGATCTGACCGCAGATAAAGGCGTCTTCACCTTCCGCTTTCAGCAGTGCCAGCGCTTCCTCTGCACGGTCGGTGGGGACGCAGATAATCATGCCGACACCGCAATTGAGGGTGCGGTACATTTCGGTGGCGTCGACATTGCCATGTTGCTGAATCCAGTTGAAGATCTCCGGACGCTGCCAGGCGTTGACATCAATGACGGCGCGCGCATTGTCCGGCAGTACCCGGGGAATATTCTCCAGCAGACCGCCGCCGGTAATATGGGAAAGCGCGTTAACCTGTGATTCGCGAATCAGTTTCAGCAGTGGTTTAACGTAGATACGGGTTGGCTCCAGCAGGGCCTCGCCCAGAGTCCGGTCGCCAAAGGCCTCATTGATATCGGCGCCGCTGACCTCGATGATCTTGCGGATCAGCGAATAGCCGTTGGAATGGGGTCCGGAGGAGGGCAGGCCGATCAGGGTGTCACCGACCTTTACCGCGGAGCCGTCAATAATTTCATCCTTTTCGACTACGCCGACGCAGAAGCCGGCCAGGTCATAGTCTTCACCTTCGTACATGCCAGGCATTTCAGCGGTTTCACCGCCGACCAGGGCACAGCCGGAGAGTTCGCAGCCTTCACCGATACCGGTGACGACATCGGCGGCAACGTCGACATTGAGCTTGCCGGTGGCGTAGTAATCGAGGAAAAACAGGGGCTCGGCGCCGGCTACAATCAGATCGTTGACGCACATGGCAACCAGGTCGATACCGATCTTGTCATGTTTGTTGAGATCCATCGCCAGTCGCAGTTTGGTGCCGACGCCATCGGTACCGGAGACCAGCACCGGTTTTTTATAGCCCTCGGGAAGTTCGCACAGTGCGCCGAAGCCTCCCAGACCTGCCATCACTTCAGGGCGACGGGTGCGTTTAGCGACCCCCTTAATGCGCTCAACCAGCGCGTTACCGGCATCAATATCTACACCGGCATCTTTATAACTGACGGAAGTGGTGTTGGAGGGGGTAGTCATAGTGCTTGGGTCTCAACGACTGTGTGGAAAAAGGAGGCGTGAATTCTATCAGTTTGTCGGGAAACAGGCCACGCCGGAACAGAGTCTGCCAGTAACTAATCCTGGCGGGTCCTGAGAACTCATGACGGTAATCGGCAGTCATTGTTTTTACAATGATTGTAATGATCGGGCGGTGTATTATGCTTGTCGGATTCATCAGTGGGCTTTAATCCGGACCGTGGCTCCGGAAGTCTGTCAGGCCCCTGAAAAATACTGGAGGACCGCAAAGGGTGGTAAACGGGATCATAATCTGGCAACGGTATCTGCTGCTGGTTGCCCTGCTGATGCTGATTGGCCTGAGCAATGCCCGGGCAGCGCGAGTCGCTGACCTGTATACGGCGCAGATACTGGTGGCGGAACAATCTGTTAAGGCCGATCCGTCGCTGGTGGCCAGAGCTATGCGTCAGGTGCTGATCAAGGTCAGTGGTCGTCCCTCCGTGGTCAGCAACCCACAGCTGAAAGCCGCTCTCGCCGCCCCTGACCCCTTCATTCAGCAGTTCAGTTATCAGAGTACCGCCATTCCCATGCAGACCGAGGATGGTCGTGAAGTTCTGGCGCAGCAGTTGCGCATCGATTTCAGTCAACAGCTGGTCGATCAGTTACTCAGTGATGCCGGAGTTCGGCCTCTCGGTGCCACCCGGCCCGGGGTGCTGCTCTGGATTGTCGAGGAGCGAAGCGGAGGCCGCGAATACCTTGGCCGCAACGAGGATCCGGTATTTGTGGCAATGCTCAACCGGGCAGAGGAACGGGGGCTGCCGGTATTTCGTCCATTGATGGATATGGAGGACGAACAGGCGTTACCGGTCAGCGATGCCTGGGGCTTCTTTGCTGACAGCATTCGTCGGGCGTCGGCGCGCTACCAGGCGGACGCGATACTGGTGGGGCGCATCTATCGGGATCGCCGCGGTGGCTGGAACAGTCAGTGGCAGCTGCTCTGGCCTCAGGAGGTGCAGGCGTTCGAGGGCGCCGGTCGCTCGCTGGAGGAGCAGCTGGCGTTTGCGGTGGAAACCACCGCTGACCGGGTGTTCGCCGATTTCGTTAAACCCTCATCCGGGCTGGATGAGGATGGGGTGCAGATGCAGATCGATGGCGTTAACGGTCTCGACGACTACTTCCGCATCACCAACTATCTGAAGGAATTGCCGGCAGTCAGGGATGTGCAGGTCAGCTCATTGAGTGAAGATCGGCTGGTGCTGAGACTGATCGTCGACGGTTCGGTACGCCAGGTGGAAAGCTCGGTGGGGCTCAATCAGCGGTTTCGCCCACAGGTGAGTTTTCAGACCCGGACCGGTGCGCCGGTGCTCAACTACCGCTGGCAGGACTGAACGGATTACAGGACCGAAGCAATGACCGATTCTCAGCGCTGGTTTATTCTCTGTGTCGCTCTGATTCTGACGGCACTGTTCTATCTGCTGGAACCGATCCTGTTTCCTTTTTTGTTCGCAATGCTGCTGGCCTATCTCTGGGACCCGGCTGCGGATCGACTGGAAGCATCGGGGCTGTCACGGAACAACGCCGTCATCGTTGTTTTTGTACTGTTTTCTGTTGTCCTGGTCGTGCTGCTGCTGTTGCTGCTGCCGATGCTCGGGCGACAGCTGGATGCCCTGGGGCAGCGATTACCGTTGTTAATCGAGCAGCTGGATACGGTGGTGGTTCCCTGGTTGCAGAACACACTTGGGGTTGATCCGCGTACTGTCGACCTCAGCCAGTTGCGAGAGGTGCTGCAGGAGAACTGGAAACAGGGCGGGGATCTGATTGCAAGGGTGCTGGCGCAGGCAACTGAGTCCGGAGTGGCAATGGCCGGATGGCTGGCTAACATGGTACTGATTCCGGTGGTTACCTTTTACCTGCTCCGTGACTGGGATCTGATGATCGCCCGGCTGAAGGAACTGTTACCGCTTAATATCGAGCCCCGGGTCAGCCGCTGGGCGCGGGAGTGCGACGAAGTGCTGGGGGCGTTTATCAAGGGCCAGTTCCTGGTGATGCTGTCGCTGGGGACCATCTATGCCATCGGTCTGGCGATCATCGGTCTGGATCTGGCGCTGTTGCTGGGAATGCTGGCCGGACTGGCCAGCATCGTGCCGTACATGGGCTTTATTGTCGGCATTGTCGCGGCCGGTATCGCCGCTTTTATGCAGTTTCATGATCTTCTCCACCTGCTGCTGGTAGCCGGGGTTTTCGGGGTCGGCCAGATGCTGGAAGGCATGGTGCTGACGCCGCTGCTGGTGGGGGACAAAATCGGCCTGCACCCGGTGGCGGTGATTTTTGCTATTATGGCCGGCGGCCAGCTGTTCGGCTTTACCGGCATTCTGCTGGCGTTGCCGGTGGCCGCGGTGATTATGGTGCTGCTGCGCCACCTTCATGATGACTACAAAATCAGTGAGCTCTACCATGCCAGCGGCCACGGCAGGCAGGGCAGCAACACTGACTCTGATAAAACGACAGATTGATGATTTCAGAACAACCCCGTCAGATTCCGCTCGGTGTCGGCCTGCGGGACGATGCAACTTTTGGTAATTTTCTGGCCCACCAGAATCTGCAGGCCAAGCAGGCAGTTGAGGCGATGGCTGAGGGTCTGCCCGGGCTCAGCGAGCAGTATATCTGCCTGTGGGGCGTACCCGGCTCCGGCTGCAGCCACCTGCTTCAGGCCGCCTGCCATGCCATGACCGTGCGTGGCCGGCAGAGCTTCTATCTGCCGCTGGACGAGCTGGCGGGTTACGGCCCCGATATCCTGGATGAGCTGGAAACCCTGGACCTGGTCTGTATTGATCATATTCAGGCGGTGGCCGGCGACCCTGTCTGGGAGCAGGCACTGTTTCATCTGTTTAATCGTCTTCGGGATGCCGGTACCAGCCTGCTGGTTGCCGCCGCTCAGCCGCCCCGGCAGCTGCCGGTCCGGCTGCCGGACCTGGCATCACGGCTGAGCTGGGGGCTGGTGTTCCAGATTCACGCACTTGACGATGAGGCGAAGCTGGCGGCCTTACGGCTGCGAGCGCTGGGGCGGGGAATTCATCTGACCGCCGATGTGGCTCAGTTTATCCTTTATCGCAGTCCTAGGGAGATGGGGCAGCTGTTTTCGATTCTGGATCAGCTGGATACCGCCTCGCTGACCGCCAAACGCAAAGTCACGATTCCTTTCGTTAAAGAAACCCTCGGCTGGTAGCCGTGATGCTGGTGTGCGGGTAAGGCTCGCAAACCAGCTGTTATTTTATTGAGGAGATACGCCCATGAGTCGCCAGCAGCGCGATTTTTCTGCCCGCCCGGAGGAGGAACAGCAGGCTTTTCTGAATCAGACCTGGTGCAATGAGTGCATGGAGGCGGATCTGGGGATGACGGATCCGGAGGAGTATGTTCAGGATGATGCCGTCTTTATTGAGGGCAAGTGCAAGCGCTGCGGTAATCCGGTGGTGACCGAGCTGAGTGACGACGGCTTCTGATTCAGTGTACAGATCGGAAAAAGCCGGTGGTTCTGTGGATGCAGGCCACCGGCTTTTTTTTGCGCCGTCGGGCCGGGGCGGCTGTTTCTGGCGCCGCACCGGTTGCTCCGTGCTCAGCCGGCCTGTCTCTGAGCCTGCCCGTTCCAGCGCACGTACATCATTGCTGTACTGAACAGCGCGGCGGTCAGCAGGCTCTGGGTGATTCCCATCACCATATGCAGCGGCGACATCGCGTAGATTACCCCACCACAGAAATAGACCAGAATCACAAAGCACAGCCAGATATGGGTGCGTGGCTTTCCAAGAAAAATTCCCGGAATAAAGCATGCCAGTGGCAATGCCTGAATCAGCCAGATCGTCACCGGGTTGGCGGTGGGCGGTGGCGAAATCCACAGGGTCCAGCAGCTGATCGACACAATTAATGCAAGTAGCAGCACCCGGGTGCTCTGCTGCATCAGTCGTGCGCGGCTGGTTAACAGATCAGTCATGGTGTCTCTCCGGCTGCCAGCTGGCGGGCGATCGTGGCGATTCGTCTGCCCTGGGCCTGGCACAGGTCCAGTTCAATGTCAGTGAGCGGTGCTTTATTGTCCGGGCCCGCCAGGTGGCTGGCCCCGTAAGGGGTGCCGCCGGCCCGGGTGTTCAGCAGCCCTGATTCGCTGTACGGAATGCCGGCCAGCAGCATGCCATGATGCAGCAGCGGCAGCATCATGCTGATCAGCGTAGTCTCCTGACCGCCGTGAAGGCTGGCGCTGGAGCTGAAAACCCCGGCCGGCTTGCCGATCAGCCCACCACTCAGCCAGAGGCTGCTGGTCTGGTCAATAAAGAACTTCAACGGTGCTGCCATATTACCAAACCGGGTTGGCGAACCCAGTAACAGGCCGGCACAGCCGGCAAGGTCCTGCTGGCTGCAGTAAAGTGCTCCGCTGTCAGGAATATCCGGTTCTGTCGCCTCGCAGACGGCGGATATTTCCGGAACCGTACGTAACCGGGCTTCGATACCGGAAATCTCTTCGACACCGCGGGCGGCATGGCGGGCCATTCTGGCTGTCGCGCCATGACGGCTGTAGTACAGAACCAGGATATAGGGGGTATCGGACATTACAGAAGATCCAGCACCGATTCCGGAGGACGACCGATAACGGCGCGGTCTCCTTTAATGGCGATGGGGCGCTGGATCAGCTTCGGGTGTTCCAGCATGGCATCGATCAGCTGATCGTCGGTCAGGCTGCTGTCGCGGAGATTGTTATCCTTATAGGGCTGTTCACCGGTGCGTAACAGCTCCCGAGCGCCAATGCCCAGTTTACTCAGTACCGCCTGCAGCTCTTCGCGACTCGGTGGATTCTCAAGATACAGACGAATTTCTGGCTCAGCCTGGTTTTCCTGCAGCAGTTTCAGGGTCTCACGGGATTTGGAGCAGCGGGGATTATGGTAGAGAGTGATAGTGCTCATGAATAAAAATCTCACAGAACTGTTGTAATGGTATCCGAACCCCGGCCGGTGCCCGGGCGTGGCTGAGTTCGGAAGAATGCTGGTTTTGTTTTAGTTATCAGACCGCTATTCTAAACTGAAGAGGTGGCTAATCAAGCGGTGTTTTCCGGCCGCGGGGTGCCTGTGCTGAGAGAGTGAGATGTTGATGAATAACGGTGCGAGCAAGGACAGAATCCGACTGCAGCTGGCTGCATGCTGGCACTTTCTCTGTTATCTGCAGGCCAGTTTCCGGGCTAATCAGGGAACCCTGAATGCTGCGGCGCTGACCTATACCACTCTGTTCGCGGTAGTGCCGCTGATGACGGTGACTTACGCGATGCTGGCATCGATTCCCTCGTTTCAGGGGGTCAGTGTGCAGCTGGAAAACCTGATATTTAATCACTTCGTTCCCAGTAGTGGCGTAGCCGTGCGGGACTATCTCAGCCAGTTTGCCAGTCAGGCCCGTACTCTGACGGCGGTGGGTGTCGGCTTTCTGGTGGTTACCGCTTTCCTGATGTTGCGCAGCATAGAGGCCGCGTTCAACCGAATCTGGCGGGTGCGTAAGCCCCGTAAAGGGATGGCCAGTTTTCTGCTGTACTGGGCGGTGCTGAGTCTCGGGCCGCTGCTGCTGGGGCTTGGCTTTGTGTTGACCTCCTATCTGATTTCACTGCCGTTGATCAGCGATGCCACCGAAGTACTCGGGACCGGCGGCTGGTTGTTCAAGCTGTTGCCGGTGCTCTCCAGTGCTGCCGCTTTTACCCTGATCTATGCGGCCGTGCCGAACTGCCCGGTTAAAATCCGTCATGCCCTGGCGGGCGGACTGCTGGTGGCGCTGTTGTTCGAGGGGGCAAAGCAGGGGTTTACCCTGTTTGTCAGGCATTTTCCCTCTTACGAGCTGATCTACGGAGCCTTTGCAGCCGTACCGCTGTTTCTGGCCTGGGTATTTATTTCCTGGGTGATTATTCTGCTGGGGGCAGAGCTGGTGCGGGCTCAGAGTGCCTACAGAGGCCGTTCGACAAGAACGTCCGGGCAACATCTGGTCTGTGTGCTGATGATTCTGGAGCTGCTGTGGCAGGCTCAGAAAAAAGGGCGCGCCCGGTCGGCGGTTGAGGTACAGCGGGCGTTGCCGGATCTTGATCAGTCCGCCTGTGATGACTATCTCAACGAATTGCTTCAGGTGGCGGTTATTACCCGCACCGAACAGGGCGAGTATCTGCTGGCCCGGGATCTGCACAGCGTGACGCTGTTGCAGCTCTGCCAGCTGCTGCCCTGGAAGCTTCCGGATATGACCGATGGAGTGCAGCGCCCCTGGGTCAGCGAGTTGTCCCGGCACCTGCAGGCGGTCACCGAATTCCGGCATCAGCAGCTGGCAGTTGACCTTGCCAGTCTGTTTGGTAAAGGTGGCAGTGCCATCGTCGTTCCGACAGGTGAGAGACCCGGGTTACGAAGTTTGTAAGCAACCAGTGCGATAGTTACCCGGGACAGGAGTTGGCAATGAACCCGATAGCGTTACATGTGATGGTTTCCGGAAGAGTACAGGGCGTCTGGTTCAGACAGTCACTGAAGGAGCAGGCTGACACTCATGGTGTCCGGGGCTGGGTCAGAAACCGGGCGGATGGCCAGGTCGAGGCGCTGCTCAGTGGCGAAGCCAATGCCGTTCGTGATGTGGAAGCCTGGCTTGGAGTCGGACCACCGCTGGCTACCGTTGCCGAAGTGATTGCCACCGAGGTGGAGGTGCCGGAGTTGGGTGCCGGTTTCGAGGTGCGCTGAACTGACCGCCTGTCACTTTCGTTGTGACTATAGTATAAGGGGTTAAAAACAATTCCCTGGACCAGCGTGGTTTGATGATTTTCCGGTTGAGCCCGTGGCAGTCTGAAGGCTGATTCATGACAGACGTGTTTGTTTTCGCTGACGACGATATCGTTGAAGAGCAGGTCGTTGACGAAGAGAGCGATAGCTGGAAAGTTCTGATAGTCGATGATGATGACAGTGTTCATCAGGTCACGCGGCTGGCCCTGAAACGGGTGGTGCTGGACGACCGGCCACTGGAGTTTATCAGCGCCTGGAGTGGCGAAGAGGCGCGCCAGCGATGTCGGGAACATGACGATATTGCGCTGGTGTTGCTGGATATCGTGATGGAGACCGATAATGCCGGCTTCGAAGTTGCCAACTATATCCGCCACGAACTCAACAACCACCTGACTCGAATTATTCTCCGTACCGGACAACCCGGTGATGTACCGGAACGTGATGTCATCCTCAATTACGAGATTGATGGCTACAAAACTAAATCTGAGCTCACTTCCCAGGCGTTGTTTTCGGTTATTCTGACCTCGCTGCGCTCTTATCGGGATCTGCACCGGGTTGAGGAGAACAACCGGCGGCTGGACTATATCGTCGCTGCCACCGCGAAGATCTACGAACAGCACACCATCGATGATTTCATCGGCTGCCTTCAGGAGCAGCTCAGCGGCTTTATTCCGTTCAGTTCGCCAGCGACTGAGCGGAGCTGGATTGCCGCTGATTTTGAGGATGGGTATCCCGGGTTTCTGGCCGGATCCGGGTCGATGGTTGCGGAAGGTGGAGGGGAGTTGTCCGAACAACTGGCCCCGCCGGTCAGGTCAGTGCTGATGGAAGCCGCCGGCAAAGGACGTACGGTCTGCCGGGACGGATTGCTGGCGCTGGCAGGAAGAAGTCGGAGAGGGCGGTCGCTGCTTTTCTGTTTTGACGGTGTGCGGGCGCTGGATTCGGGGCTCTGTCATCTGCTGGATCTGTTCAGCCGTAATTTCGAAACGGCATTTGAGAACCTGCTCCTCAGTCTGGAAAACGAAAATCATCGCCGTAACCTCGAAGACCGGGTTCGGGAGCGCACAGCTCAGCTGAGTGAGGCTCGGGACCGTCTGTTTCATGCCGAAAAACTGGCATCCGTTGGTCAGCTGGCGGCGGGAGTCGCGCATGAAATCAATAATCCGCTGGGTTTTATCAAGAGCAATATCGGGATGTTTGCCACCAGCTTCGAGCAGTTGCTCCGGCTGGTGGACCGCTATGGGAGGCTGGAGACAACGGCGCTCCCGGAGTCGCTGGAAGACCTCAGAGCGCAGATTCAGGCCACGGACCTCGAGTATCTCCGTGAAGAGGTTCCGCTGGTGATTTCGGAAACTGAGGACGGCATCGGGCGGATTCGGGCTATCATCAGTGATCTGCGTGAGTTCGCCAGTATCGAGACGGGTAAAATGCGTGAAGTAGATCTGAACGGCCTGCTCAGCGCTACTCTGGCGGCTACACCCGAAGGGCTTTCTGAAGGTGTGGAGGTGCAGTGTAATTTCGGAGCAATACCTCCTCTGACGCTGATGCCCGAGCAGCTTGGTCATGCTCTGGCGAATATTCTGGTGAACGCTTTCGAGGCGCTGGAGGGCGGTGGAATCCTGTCTCTGAGTACTGCGAGCCAGGGTGGTTCGGTGGAAATTCTGGTGAGGGATAACGGTAAAGGTATCGATGAGGCCGGATTGCGGCGGATTTTCGACCCCTTCTACACCACCAAGGAGGTGGGGCAGGGTACCGGGCTTGGTCTCTCACTCTCCTACGGGGTGATTAAGCTGCATGACGGTGACATCAGTGTCGACTCCGAGCCGGGAAAGGGGACAACCTTTGTGATTCTGTTACCGGTGCGAGCGGCAGACAGTATTGATTCCAGCAGTCTCTGAGGCTCCTCACTCCTGGTATCGAAGCTGGGCGCGAAAAACTTTCTCCGGATACTTCATCTTGCCATAGCTGCCGTTATAGCGGGCCAGCGCTTCGCTGATATTGCCCTTCGATTTTTTCAGGTAGTAGCTGAGAATGGTACAGCCGTAGCGCAGGTTGGTATCGATATCGGTCAGGTTGTCTTCAGGGCGACCAATCTCTTTTTTCCAGAACGGCATGACCTGCATCAGCCCCTGGGCGCCGGCTACCGATATGGCGAAACGCTGAAACAGGCTTTCGGTGTGAATGACTCCCAGTACCAGATCCGGCGGCAGCAGCGCTCGCCGCGCCTCCCGGTGTGCGGCCTGGAGAATATAGAGCCGTTCTTCGTCATCGCGGACATAACGACGGGTCCGATCAGACATATCCACCAGCCAGACCTCGGCGTCAAAGCGATCTTCAAAGCTGCTCGCCTGACTGACAGCACGAATCAGTGCCTGTCGCAGCTCCTGGTCGACCGGCTGGCTGGCCGCGTGCAGCAGGGTGCTGACCATCATGCCAAGCAGCAGGGCCGTGATCGTGATGGCGGTAACAGGTGTTCGGTATGAGTGCATGGGCTGATTTTCGGCTTGCTGTCTTTCCGGCTGATTGTGGTTCAGCTTTCCGGCCGGTGCAAGCTGAAAGAGATGCTCTGAAAGGCTGACTGACCGCTGGATGACGACAGCTATGGTATATACTGACTGCCGGGCTCGACGGTTTAAACGATCGTCATTAAGCGCTGGATGCAGATGCAGGGGGATCGGTTTATGGGAGCTGAACGGATAGAAAACAGCGGGTTGCAGAAACGTTCCGCTACAAGACTCGCCGCTGGCTGGCTGGTGCCCGGCCTTTGCCTGATGCTGATTGCAGGCTGTGGTGAACAGGAGTCGAAGCAGGATGATGAGGCCGGCGATGATAAAGGGCCGAAACAGGTCGTTACCGGGAATTCCGAAACCGTAACCTCGGAGACTGCAACTGAGAAGGCCCGGGCTGCCGTTGAAGAGGCCGGAAAATCGGTCAGAGAGGCCGCTACAGCGGTGACGGAGCAGGTGAATGAGAAAACTTCCGCCGCTAAAGAGGAGTTGACCCGAATTACGGCGGAAACGGTCGAAAAAGCGGCCGTTAAGGTCGGTGAAGTGGCGAAGGCGGTTGAGGCCGCAGCTACCCCGGATACTCAGGCGGCGGAAAAGATTTATCAGAGTCTCTGTTACAGTTGCCACGATTTTGGTGTGGCGGGTGCGCCAAAGCCGGGAGATAAGCCGGCCTGGGAGGGAAGAATTGGTCAGGGAAAAGACAGTCTTTATGCGTCAGTAATCAATGGAAAAGGAGCGATGCCACCCAGGGGAGGCAACGCCACGCTGAGCGATGATGAGATTCGGGCTGTGGTCGACTATATGCTCGAAAAATAATTGCAGTCAGGATGTTCCGGGCCTGTAGCCGTGGTCGTTGGCGATGATCAGCCTGGCAGCAGTCCGGCTGGCAGGCTGAGAGGTCTGTCAGCGCATGTTCTGCAGATGGACGTGCCGCATATCGCGGGCGGGTGGCTCTTCGGTCAGCACCAGAACCTTCTGTGATTCTTTAAATATAAAGCCATCCTTCTGTAGCTGAGTCAGAGTCCGGCTGAATGATTCCGGCGTCAGGCCGAGATAACTGGCCAGGTCCTGCTTGCTCATTGGCAGGCGAAGTTTCAGCGGCATGTCGCTCTTGTTCTGCTGTCGGTCATAGAGCGAGTAGAGGAAATGCATGACCCGCCGACTGGCGGATTCGTTCCGGACCACTTTCCAGCTGTACTCATCCGACTGGATCTTTGAGCCCAGCGTGGCAATAAAACGTTCCTGCAGGCCCTGCTTGCCCATGCAGAGTTCCAGCAGCTTGCGATAAGGAACTTCGCACAGCCATGTAGTTTCCAGTGCAATAGCCGTATTCGGATAGGTGGAGGAGCTGATGGCGTCAACACCGAACAGGTCACCGGCCAGGAAAAAGCCCATTACCGACTGGCGTCCCTCCAGAGTGACCGTCTCCGTCTTAACGGCGCCGGACTGGATGGAAAACAGTGATCGGAACGGGTCCTGCTGCCGGTAGATAACTTCTCCGGCACTGTAGGGGCGATGCTCAATAATAATGTCCCGAAACTCTTCGATACTCTCCTCACTGAGCCCGAATGAAAGACACAGTTTTTCCCCCTGGCAGTGCTGGCAGCCCCGTCTGGAGTCAATCAGGTGAAGGTGTTTGCTGTGGTTACCGGTGCGACCCGTTGTTCCCATTTTCAGACATCCTTAGTAATTCTTTTGTCGAAGATCAGTGTCGGCGAAGTATATCAGCATTGCGTGGAATTGATATATATCAAGTTGAGGAAAATCTTTGTTTATCAACACATTCCATATGGTTAACAAGGCTGAAACTGCACTTAAAAAGTAGGATAAGAGTAATTGATTATCAACGTATGACAAAAGGCAATTATGGGCTTTTGCAGCAATAAACGATTAAGGTCTTGTTTCATCAGGTGAAACGGTCGGAAATATTTTTTAGTTGGTTAAAACCGTATAGCAAAAGAAAGGAATGCTGGCTGAGTGGTAGCTGTCGGGACGGCCGATATGAGGCGGCCTGGACGGGTAGTGAGTTGTGCGGTCGCGGTGAGGGGATCAGCGGATTCTGCAGAACGCTGTGGCTAATGAGGCTCAGAATGCATCGGCCCCGCTCAGCTCCTCTGGGCTTTCTGTTAACCCAGATCAATTGCGGTGTTCAGGCCGGACCGGGTGACTACCTAATTGAGGTGGATATGCTATATTGCCTGGCAGTCTACAGTGAAGGGCAGGAACATTGGATAAGTCGCAGTATTTTTATCGTACCGTCGTCATTACCCGTCGCAACAATGAAGTGGCGCTGGCCAACATCGACCGCCCGGAGGAATCATCGCCGATAGATGGCTGGCTTGGGGTGGTGCTTTCGCTGGCCGATGGCAAACACAGCGTCCAGGAACTGGTCGATTTTATGGGGCGCCAGTATCCGGGACAACCCCCGGCAGACATGGAAAAAACCATCGAATCCGTTCTCGAACGGCTGGTCGACGGCAAACTGGTCAACCTTACCGAGGAACCGGTAGAGCTGCCCTATTACCTGGCTTCGCCAGTTGAAGAGCTGGACCTTGAAAAAGCCCGGCAGTTGATGAAAGAGGATGGTTACACCAACCACTGAATCTGAGGCAAACCGCCAGGAGATGCCCGTACAGGTGATCGACATAGCTGTTTGCTGACTGGAATAAATCGAGACTCTGAAGATACGAAGCAATGGATATTGAAAATAAGCTTTTCGAACGCAACCGGGCCTGGGCCGATAAAATCAAGCAGGAGGATCCGGGTTTCTTTGAACGGTTGTCTGAGCAGCAGACGCCGGAGTATCTCTGGATCGGCTGTGCCGACAGTCGGGTGCCTGCTAATCAGATCGTGGCGCTGGAACCGGGCGAGGTGTTTGTTCACCGCAATATTGCCAATGTGGTGGTGCATTCCGACCTGAATTGCATGTCGGTGATTCAGTACGCCGTTGAGGTGCTTCAGGTCAAGCATATTATCGTCTGCGGCCATTACGGTTGTGGTGGAGTAAAAGCGGCGCTCGGCAATGAGCAGCATGGCATGATCGACAACTGGCTGCGCCATATCAAGGACGTTTATCGTCTGCACCGGCAGAAGATCGAAGCCTGCACCGATGAAAAACAGAAGCTGAACCTGCTGTGCGAGCTGAATGTGATCGAGCAGGTGGCCAACGTCAGTCATACCACTATCGTTCAGAACGCCTGGAAGGCCGGCCGCGAGCTCGCCATCCATGGCTGGGTCTACGGTATCGAAGACGGTATTCTTCACGACCTGTCGGTCTGTGTCAGCAATCCTTTCAAGATCGAACCGATCTACCGGATGTAACATCCCTTCCCGTCACCCTCCCGGCAGGCCGGGAGGGTGGCAGTCACCGACTGCATGTTCTGTGCTTTAGTCGGGCCTGTCTTTCCTTGCCCGGCAACCTCAACAGTGCATCTGCTTCTCAGGGAAATTGATACATCTCATCTGCGTAAAACGGATAGCACTCAGTTGTGGCCGGTGCGCGTTATAATGCTGTTAACGCAACACTGTCAGATGATTCAGGAGTTAATGTGAGCCAGGTGAATTGCCTTTATTGTGGTGCCAGCATGGAGGACGATGCAGAGCACTGCCCCGAGTGTGGAAAGACGTCTCATTTCAGGAAGAAGGGGTCGATGCCGATGACTCATCGGCAGTTTATGATTATGTTTGTACTGGTGACCATTCTCTGCGCTTTTCTGATCGTCTGGTTTCCGCGCGATATATAGATACAGTGCGTGCCGGATGAAAAAATGTCGGGCAACTCCTGCAGCTGCGGTGGCTCGCTGACCATTACAGGGCCTGCTGATGGAGCATCAACTGTCGGACAAGATCAGAAACCCCTGCATTCGCAACTGCTGCCTGAATGAAGAGGATATCTGTCTGGGATGTTTCCGTTCTCTCCATGAAATAACCGACTGGCATCAGCAGGACCGGGCCGGTCGTCAGCGTATCCTTCGAAATGCCGAGAATCGTCGTCGGACCCACAAGTAAACCCTGTCGCCGGAAGGAGAGCCCGAAACGGCCGGTCTCGCTGCCAGCTCCGGAGTCGGCGAAAGGGATTGCCGGGCAGGGTGCATTGTGGTGGCAGCCCTGGTGAATCGCTGAAGCAGCTTCAGCCTTCCGGCGCCGTTCGGGTGATGGGCGTTGAGCAACGCTGGCCGAATATCAGAATGATCACCAGTGCTGCGACCATCACCGGGACCATAAACAGGTTCAGCAGCTGCCAGCCCCAGCTGGCCTCCATCCAGCCGGACGCCAGTGCCGACATCGTCACGGTTCCGAATATCAGAAACTCGTTCATTGCCTGAGTTCTGGCTTTTTCCGCCGTGGTGTAGGCGCCCGTTACCAGCTGAGTAGCGCTGATAAACATAAAATTCCAGCCCACACCGAGCAGTAGCAGTGCCAGCCAGAAGTGGTGCCAGCTCTGGCCGGTCAGATTGATCAGCAGGCAGGCCAGGATCAGTACCGCCCCGCCGATGATCATCCGCTGTGTTCCCCAGCGCTCGATCAGTCGACCGGTGAAGAAGGAAGGGACAAACATCCCCAGTACGTGAACTTCGATAACCAGAGCCGCGTCGCTGAAGTGGAAACCGTGATGATCCATGGCCAGCGGCGTCGCCGTCATGACCAGGTTCATCACCGCATAGCTGCTCATGGCCGCCGCTACGGCGACGATAAATACCGGTTGCCGCAGAATCTCGCCCAGCGGGCGGACAGGACCCTGGTGTTCGGTCTCTTCACTGTCGGGGATGCGTATACCGCTGAGCAGTATCAGCGCCAGAATATAGAGACCGGTCAGACCGGCAAAGGCACCGATAAAGGGTTGTGTCGTAAACCAGTCACGACTGTGAACCGCCAGTGACGGCCCGGCAATGGCGGCTATGACACCGCCGGCCAGAGTCATCGAGATGGCTCTGGCCTTATAGTCGGGATGGCAGAGTTCTACGGCGGCAAAACGGTAGAGATTACCAAATCCGATACCGACGCCCAGCAACGCGGTGCCGACACAGAACAGGCCGAAGCTCTGCTGGCTGAGCGCCAGTACACAGGCCAGTGCACCGGCGATGCCGATCAGATTGCCCAGAAAGAATCCGCGTTTACGGCCGGTTTTCTGCATGATCAGCGATGCCGGAATGGTTGCGCACATCAGGCCGATAAACTGCAATGCCACCGGCAGGGTGATCAGGCTTGCGGCGGGTGCCAGTTCGGTGCCGATCAGCGCATTGACCGATACCAGCAGCACGTTGCCACTGACCAGCAGCGCCTGGCAGAGAGCGAGAATGATTACGTTGCGGTTCAAAGAAAGGTCCTGTTCAGTGGAGAATTAGCAGCCGTCCGGCCCGGTTTATCGGGAAGCTTCAGCGGTGGTGTGGATCAACAGAGCGCAGAGTTGCTGCAAACCTTCTGTGCTGATCCGGATCTACCGCTTTGCGGACCGCTCGGGTCGCTGCCGGGTAGTTGGCCAGACAGTTACCGGCCCGGTGATCGGTGGCGGGTCTTACCGGGCGATCACAGAAACCGCCGCCGCAGTTGGGGCAGACGTTGTCCAGTATCTCTGTCACACAGCTTCTGCAGAAGGTGCATTCGAAGCTGCAGATCATCGCTTCTTCCGACGCCGGAGGCAGCGCCCGGTCACAGTGCTCGCAGGTGGGTCGTAATTCCAGCATCGATCATACTCCGGTCAACGGTTCCATCGTTCCAGCCTGGCAGCTGTCGATGGTTAAGTATGCCGGCCCGAAGGACGGACGACAATGAGCAGCTGCTGTGGGCCGTTGTCATCCCGGCGGCCCCAGCTGTTCGCCTCTGCGATAACAGCGGTTCAGCCACAGTAGAAGGAGTGCGATACAGCCCCGTCAATCAGAAGAGCCGGGCTTGTGGATCACAGACTGACAGACCCGGGGGGATGCTGATGGTCGTTAACCGTCTGAATTCACGCTGCCTTCCCCGAATGCTGGCGCTGAAGGCGCGGGTGGATAAGGGCGACCGGCTGAGCAGTTCCGATATCGTCTTTCCGGCACGGGTGCTCGCCGATGCCGGACGAATCAGACTCTTTATTGATCGCATTGCGGAATACCGGGGTCTGGATGTGACTGGTCAGTCATTACCTGAATATCGTTAATTCGGCGGTGGAAAATGAAGGCTGATCCGCCACAGCCGGCAGGCTGTGTTTGCCGGACGGCGGAGCTGGCTATTCTCGGTGATGGCCCGGGTTCTTCGATATGAACCGTTGCCAGCTGGCCTCGATTTCAGCCACGCCGTCTCTGATCCAGTGCTCAAACCGTCGGACTTTCGGTCGTTCAAAGTGGCGTTCCGGTGCCACCAGATAGAAGCGATAGGGGGATTCGAAATGCCAGTGAAGCGGGCACACCAGTTGTCCACGTTCCAGCAGCTGATAGGCCAGACTGAAGCGTAACATCGACAGACCCTGACCGCAGAGAACCGCTTCCACCAGCAGGCCGGAATCGGAAACACCCAGTGGTGCGCGCCGGCCGTCGGATGGCAACTGCAGTTCGCTCAGAAACTCCTGCCAGGCGCGGTCAAGGTCCGGGCCGTCATCGATCAGCACCGGAAGGTCTCTCAACTGTTCCTTCAGCGGTCTGCGCTCGTCCAGCAGCCCGGGGTGGCAGACCGGCAGCAGATGATCCTCAAGCAGCAGCCGGCTCTGCAGTCCCGGGTATTCTCCCTGTCCGTAGCGAATCGCCAGGTCGGTACCACTGTCGGTAAAGTCGTCGAGGCCGAGGGTGGGTGAGATTCGGATATTGAGCTGCGGGTACTGTCGCTGAAAATCCCCCAGATTGGGCATCAGCCAGCGGCTGGCGAATGAAGGCAGTGCGCTGATGGTCAGCAGATTCGGATCCGGATCCTGCTGCAGGCTGGCGATACCTTCCTCCAGCGCATTAAATCCACGCTGAACGAAGGGCAGCAACTGCTGGCCGTCCGGGGTCAGCGAGACCTCACGATTCAGCCGCCTGAACAGTTGCCGGTCAAGCTGGCTTTCCAGAAGCCGAATCTGCTGGCTCACGGCTGCCTGGGTGACATGAAGCTGTTCGGCGGTTTCCTTAAAGCTGAGATTTTCCGCCGCGTGTCGAAACACCCGCAGAGCATTTAACGGTGGAAGACGTTGCATCGGCCTGGAATCCCTGGTTAAGAAAAAATTAACTGAACAGAAATATTCATCGTTTGTCAGCGATACGTTTAAAACCGATTATCACCCTACACAGTATGTGCTGCAACGGGAGATGATCGATGAATACTTCAATCTGTGAGTTAAGAAAATATCGTGAAGATACGGAGCATAGTGTCGGTCTGTCCGTCGCTGCGCGAATTTATGTCGGGCTTCTGGGGAAAGGGCGGCGCTGGTACCAGAACTGGCGTACTCGCCGGAATCTGGCAGAGTTAGCAGAGTTAAACGATTATCTGCTGAAGGATATCGGAGTCAGTCGCGGCGAAGCCATGGAGGAAGCGCGCAAACCGTTCTGGAGAGACTGACAACGGCCGGGCAGGGGGCGCCAGGGAAGGGTCACCTGCTTTCAGCGTGACGTCCGCTACTACTACCAAGTATGTAGAATTTTCAGTGCCAAAGTACCATACCCCGATTATCTGCCCCATCGCTAAGATGGATCTGAATCTACTGCAATGATGGCTGGCGAGTATTCAGCTCCGGCGGCATTCATTTCAGCTCATCAGTTCAGATAACAAATAAAAAAGGTACTGTTATGATCTACGCGAAACCCGGCTCTGAAGGTGCTGTCGTCTCTTTCAGCGAGCGCTATGGAAATTACATCGGTGGTGAGTGGGTCGCTCCCGTCGAAGGACAGTATTTTACTAATACGACTCCGGTAACCGGGGAAGCGATTTGCGAAATTCCCCGATCCGGAGCTGCCGACATCGAGAAAGCCCTGGACGCGGCTCATGCAGCCCGAGCGGCCTGGGGGAAAACTTCAGTCACCGAAAGATCCAATATTCTGCTGAAGATGGCTGATCGAATTGAGCAGAATCTGGAGCTGCTGGCGGTGGCCGAAACCTGGGATAACGGTAAGGCGGTCCGGGAAACGCTGGCGGCAGATATCCCGCTGGCGGTTGACCACTTCCGTTATTTTGCTGGCTGTATCAGAGCTCAGGAAGGCACCAGTGCCGAGATTGACGAAACGACCGCCTCCTACCATTTTCATGAGCCGCTGGGTGTGGTCGGACAGATCATCCCCTGGAACTTCCCGATTCTGATGGCCGCCTGGAAGCTGGCGCCGGCGCTTGCTGCGGGTAACTGCGTTGTGCTGAAACCAGCGGAACAGACCCCGGTATCGATCCTCAAGCTGGTTGAAATTATCGGTGATCTGCTGCCAGGTGGGGTGCTGAACGTGGTCAATGGCTTTGGTAGCGAGGCCGGTCAGGCGCTGGCTACCAGCAAGCGTATCGCCAAAATCGCCTTTACCGGATCCACCCCGGTTGGTTCCCATATCCTTAAGTGCGCGGCGGAGAATATCATCCCGTCTACCGTCGAGCTGGGTGGTAAATCGCCCAACATCTATTTTGAAGATGTGATGCAGCAGGAGGAGGATTACATCAGTAAGGCGGTGGAAGGCACGGTGCTGGCCTTCTTCAACCAGGGCGAGGTCTGTACCTGTCCGTCGCGGCTGCTGGTGCAGGAGTCCATCTACGAAGACTTTATCGGCCGGGTGATCGAACGCACCGCGCAGATTAAGCGTGGCAGTCCGCTGGATACCGATACCCAGGTTGGTGCACAGGCCTCTCAGGAACAGTTCGATAAGATCATGGGCTATCTGGAAATCGGCCGCCAGGAAGGCGCCCAGTTCCTCGCCGGAGGCGACGCTGCCAGCGTCGGTGAAGGTTTCGGCAACGGTTACTACATCCAGCCGACGCTGATGAAAGGCGATAACAGCATGCGGGTGTTCCAGGAGGAGATCTTCGGCCCGGTTGTGGCCGTGACGACCTTCCGTGACGAGGCGGAAGCGCTGGCCATTGCCAATGACAGTGAATTCGGTCTTGGTGCCGGTGTCTGGACCCGCGATATGAACCGCGCTTATCGAATGGGACGCAGTATAGAAGCCGGTCGTGTCTGGACTAACTGCTACCATGCATACCCGGCTCACGCAGCCTTCGGTGGCTATAAAAAGTCCGGTGTTGGTCGCGAAACCCATAAGATGATGCTGGATCATTATCAGCAGACCAAGAATCTGCTGGTCAGCTACAGTACCAGCCCGCTGGGATTCTTCTGAGGCTTTCGTACCGGTCCTCTGGGGACCGCTCCGGCAGCACCGACTGACTGTCGGCTGTTCACCGGGAGCTGAAAATCGGGCCCGCTATCGAGTGATCGATAGCGGGCTTTCTCTGTGCTCTGGTTTATACCGTTATCTGCATGGCTCCGGGTGAAGCTTAAGCAGCTGTTGCGGTGGGACGTGGAGCGTCAGTGATCCGGAAGACTGAGCTGGTGCTCGGGAGCCGCGGAGCCCGGAGATGCCGCTACTGACGTATTTACCAGCGCAGCAGGCATGGTATGGTAGCCCCGGTAAGCTCGAACCCTTCCGTACGACCGGATTAACTGCCTACAGGAACCCGTTGATGGCTGTTGCCCTATCTGCCAGGCATGCGATGACGCTGAAACTGCTCAGCCGCTTTATTGTCCCCTACAAGCGAACTCTGATCGCCGCTGCTGTCGCTCTGGTGCTCACCTCGCTGATAACCCTGTCTATCGGTCAGGGGGTGCGGATGTTGATTGATGATGGATTTATGGCCGAGTCGGCGGAGTACCTGAATCTCAGCATCGCCATCATCATGATCCTGACACTGCTGATGGCGATCGGCACCTTCGTTCGTTTCTATCTGGTTTCCTGGCTGGGCGAGCGGGTCTGTGCCGATATCCGTCAGGCGGTATTCGACCATATTATCGGCCTGAATCCCGGTTATTTCGAAACCAATCACAGCGGCGAAATCATGTCGCGGCTGACCACCGATACCACCCTGCTGCAGTCGATCGTCGGCTCGTCGCTGTCCATGGCGCTGCGCAGTGCGCTGATGTTTATCGGGGCGTTGCTGATGCTGCTGGTGACCAATCTTAAACTGACCCTGATTGTGTTGCTGACGGTGCCGCTCATTCTGGGGCCGATCCTGTTTTTTGGACGGCGGGTGCGGGCGCTGGCGCGGCAGACCCAGGAATCGGTTGCGGACGTCGGCAGCTACGCCGGTGAGATCATCCAGAATATCAGAACCGTGCAGAGTTACACCCGCGAAGCTCGGGAGAAAGAGGCGTTCGGCCAGGAAGTGGAGACCGCCTTCGAGATCGGTCGACGGCGGGTGCGCCAGCGGGCACTGCTGATCGGCGTTGTTATCTTTCTGGTCTTTGATGCCATTGCCGGCATGCTATGGATCGGTGGCAATGATGTACTCAGCGGGGCGATGAGTGCCGGTGAGCTCGGTGCTTTTGTGTTTTACGCCATTCTGGTGGCCAGTTCTCTGGCCACGCTTTCAGAGGTATACGGTGAGTTGCAGCGAGCGCTGGGATCGACCGAGCGGCTGATGGAGCTGTTGCAGCAGCGCAGCCGTATCAACGTCCCGGAGAAACCGGTCAGAGCCGACCGTCTGAAGGCCAGCCTGTCGGTAGAACGGGTTACTTTTGCCTACCCCTCGCGTCCCGAACAGCCGGCCCTCAGGGAGCTGGATCTGGATATACCCCAGGGGCGGTCACTGGCGCTGGTCGGACCCTCGGGCGCCGGCAAATCGACGGTGTTTGAGCTGCTGCTGAGGTTCTATGACCCACAGCAGGGCGCTGTCCGGCTGGGTGGTACCGATATCCGCCGGCTGGACCCCGGGGATCTGCGCCGGCAGATTGCTCTGGTGCCACAGCAGCCGGCGCTGTTCTCCTCCGATGTCTGGCACAATATCCGTTACGGCAACCCCTGGGCCAGTGACGAAGAGGTGATGGAGGCGGCCAGAGCCGCCTATGCTCACGATTTTATTATGCAGCTACCGGATGGCTACAGCAGCGATCTCGGTGAGAAGGGGGTGCGGCTGTCAGGAGGGCAGCGTCAGCGTATTGCCATTGCCCGCGCCATTCTCCGGGATCCGAAAATACTGTTGCTGGACGAGGCTACCAGCGCGCTTGATTCGGAAAGCGAGCAGCAGGTGCATCGGGCACTCGAACAGCTGATGCAGAATCGTACCACGGTGATTATTGCTCATCGTCTGTCGACGGTTCAGAGCGCCGATCAGATCGTTGTCATGGATCGGGGTTGCGTTGTCGATCGTGGCAGTCACGACTCGCTGATGGAGTCGTCAGAACTCTATCGACGTCTGGCGAGGCTGCAGTTTGACAGTCAGTCGGAGTTGCTGATTGAGGCACCTTCGCATTTTCGCTGAGCCCCTTCGTCGAACTGTTTACACTGAACCTTGTCGGAACTGATCAGAACGGATCGGACAGCCTCTGCCGGTCAGAGGTAAAGCGACCAGGGCGCGAACATGAACAGAGAGTTATCGCGGCCGTTACAGCTGCAGTTACAGCAGCTCAGAACACGGCTGGCAGACTGTTACCGAGGCGGCGCTGAGGACTGGCAGGCTGGCGTTCGCTGCTGTCAGCTGGCGCTGGCAGCAGCGGAAAGCGGTTGTTATGGCGTTGGTGCGGTATTGCTGGATGAGTCGGGGCAGACTCTGGCGGAGGGCCATAATCAGGTCTTTCTGGAGGGGTTTCACTCGTCGGCTCATGCGGAGATGCTGGTGCTGGACCGCTTTGAAGCGATGTATCCGGCATATGGCGATCGCAGCGGCCTGACCCTGGTGGTGTCGCTGGAACCCTGTCCGATGTGCCTGGTGCGGTCGATGCTGGCCGGGATCGGTCAGGTTCGCTATCTGGTGGAGGATATCGATGGTGGAATGGCAGCCCATGGACGTCGGCTCCCGGCCGCCTGGCGTAATCTGGCCAGTCTTCAGCAGCGACAGCAGGCGGCGGTCAGCAGCGAGTTAAGAGCGCTGGCGGCGGAGCTGGCTGCCTTTAATATCGCCGGGTTACGCCGACGACTGCTGGCGGAAATTCGCTGATCGCTGTTGTCCCGGCTACTCAGGTCGCGGCGCTGAGCTGCTCAAGTTCCTCTTCAAGCATGCTTTCCTGTAGTCGTTCGAACAGACTGCGCTCCTCAAAACGAACGTGTCCGGCCAGCAAGGTGCCGTAATCGAGTAATCGCTGGCGGGGGTTATCATCCCCCGCAATCAGCTCTTGCAGTTGCCGATGTTCCTCGATCAGCTGCCGTTCAAGCGCCTGCTCATCAAGACGCTGCAGTGCGGGTATCAGTATCCGTTCCTCGAGTCGGAAATGGGGCTCCAGCTCTTCAGCGAACCGCAGCTGCATCTGCCGCCAGTAATCGGCGCACATCGCTTCCGTTTCGCTGTCGCCGGTTTTCCGGCAGCGACTGGCCATAACCAGCGCCTGATGATGCTCTTTCGATAAGGTCTGAAATGCGGGGATTCTTTTCATCGGGTTGTAGTTCCGGTCTCTGTGAGTTCAGGCGGTCCGGGTTATCGGAGCGGGGCGAGTTGCTGGCCGGGTTTCATCAGACCGCGCACCATCAGCGCCAGGGTGGCTTCGGTTTCGTTCTCCAGTGAGCCGCACTGTTCCGGATTGTCCCTGCCGTTGACCACCAGTGAGGCCAGGCCGTGGGCGGTGGACCAGGCGCCGTTGGCCATTCGGATCGGTGGTTCATCCACCAGCACGCCGGCATCAATACCGGCTTCGATGGTATCCAGCAACACCCGGAAGCAACGTCTGCCGGCCTTCTCCAATGCTTCATTGCCGTTCTTATGGAGACTGTGGGGACCGAATATCAGGAAAAACAGTGCGGGCTCATCTCTGGCGAACTGTACATAGCTCGTGCCGATCGCAACGATCCGGCGAGCGGGGTCATCGCCGAAAGGGGCCGAGGCGGCCAGCATCCGTTCGGTCAGCAGATTAAAACTATGGGCTGCCAGCTCTTCCAGCAGTGCGGTCTTGTCTCTGAAGTGGCGATAAGGCGCCGTCTGAGAAACGCCCGCCTTGCGGGCCAGCGCACGAAGACTGAGGGTTTCCGAGCCTTCCGATTTCAGGTGACTGAGGGCCGCGTCGATCAGGGATTTACGCAGATTTCCGTGGTGATAGGCGGATGAGGTCATGTTATCTCCGTACAGCGGTCGCTGGCATTATTGAGCAGGGTCTGGCCGATGTCCACCGGGGTTGCTTTCTCTGCCTGGTGTTGACACTGTAAACATTTGGTCGTTTAATGTTTTCGTTGTCAACATTGCGGCGAGCCGGAGGCAGGAAAGTGAATATGATCGACAGGATAAGTGGTTACCTGCGGGGGTTGCTGTTGTTTGCAGGGCTGGTTCCGGTCGCCACCATAGCGGTGGCTGCTGCTGAGCAGTCGTCAGCAGCCGTCCCTGACAGGGCCGCAACAGTGGTTCGGGTAATGACGGCGGAGCCCGAACTGCGGCCTGTACCCATTCGAACCAGTGGCCGGGTACGGTACGGTGAGGTGCGCTCGCTGTCGTTCAAAGTGTCCGGGTATATCAGCGAGCTGTCGGTGAATGAAGGGGATGCTGTCCGTAAGGGGGAGTTGCTGGCCAGTCTTGATCCTGCTGAAGTCGAAGCTCGGATGGCCAGGGCAGGAGCTGTCAGCGATAAATATCGGGCCGATGTTAAACGGCTGAGGGCTCTGCACAGGCGAAGCCTGGTCAGTGCCGATGCGCTGGAACAGGCTGAACGGGGACTCGCGGAGGCGCAGGCAGAGTGGGAGATTGCTCGTCACAATCTGCGCCATGCCCGGATCACAGCGCCGACCGACGGCATTGTGGTCAGTCGCCCGCTGGATCGGGGCGAGTATGCGGGATCCGGGCAGACGGTGCTTGAAATCGCTCCCCGCCAGAGCGGCTGGGTAATACGCTTCGGACTGGCTGACCGCGATCTGGTGCGGTTGCAGATTGGTGATCCGGCGAGGGTGGTGCTGGATGCCTGGGACGGGCTGCTGGTTGATGGGGAAATTACCGAGCTGGGGACCCGGGCTGACGGTGCGCTGGGAGTTTTTGAGGTGGAAGTCAGGCTGTCCGAGCCTCCCCGGGCGTTGCGGGATGGCTTTTTTGCCCGGGTTAGTCTGATTCCTGTGCCGCGGCGACCCTACGTATTTCTGCCACTGACGGCGTTGACATCGGTAGCGGACAGGCGTGCCGAAGTTATGGTGGTTGGAGCCGATAATCGGGCCGAGCGGCGCAGTGTCCGGGTACAGCACCTGCTGTCCGAAGAGGTGGCCGTAGCGGAAGGGCTGCAGGAAGGCGACAGGGTCGTGGTCGAAGGGGGAGCCTGGTTACAGGTGGGCGAACCGCTACAGCCGGTTACCGGTTACAAACTGGCGGTGCGATAGGCCTATGAAACTTTCCCGACTGGTCACCGAGCATTCCGCTTTTACGATCATCGTACTGCTGATCCTGTTGCTGATCGGGATATTGTCTTTTCTGACGATGCCTCGCTCAGAAGACCCCCAGTTTGATTTCTCTGCGGCGGGCGTCACCGTTGTCTACCCGGGAGTTAGCCCCACGGATCTGGAGAGCCTGGTGGCTGATCCGCTGGAGGAGGAGATCAATGCGCTGGACGATGTCGAACTGATCGAAACGGTGATCCGGGATGGGGTAGTCAGCCTGCGAGTGGAATTCAGCTGGGAGACTGACCCCGACGAGGTCTATGACGATGTCAGTCAGGCGGTTTCGAACCTGACGCCTGAATTGCCTGCCGGAATCGTGGATATTGAGGTGCGACGTCTGTCGCCGTCGGAGGTTGCGGTGCTGCAGCTGGCGCTGGTTTCGGAGCATGCGCCCTATCTGCAGCTGAGCCGGCTGGCAGATGATCTGGAGCGGAAACTGGAACGAATTGACGGAGTGCGCCGAGCGACAGTTCGCGGAATTCCCCGCCAGCAGGTGGAGGTCGCGCTGGACTGGGAACGAATGGCGGTACTGGGTGTCGATGCCTCGGAGGTGGTGGCAGCGCTGCAGGCGGGCAGCCGGAATCTGGCCGGGGGATTTGTTAATGCCGGCAGCAGTCGACTCAGCGTATCCACCAGTGGCGACTACCGGTCTCTGGATGAGATCCGTCAGTCGGTGGTGCGAGCGGCGGGCGGTAAAGTCGTTGCGCTTTCCGACGTCGCCAGGGTCCGCCAGGCCGATGCCGAAGATGACTGGATCGCCCATGTTGACGGTCGGCGAGCGGTTTTCATCACCCTGACTCAGCGTAAAGGCAGCAATATTTTTGAAGTGCGTCGCGGAATCGATCAACTGCTCGAGCAGTTTCGCCGGACATTGCCGCCGACGGTCAGTCTTGAGCTGGCCTTTGATCAGGCACCGGGTGTCGATCGCCAGGTTAACGGTTTCTTCGATAACCTCTATCAGGGGCTGGCCCTGGTGGGATTGCTGGTGGTGCTGGTGCTGGGAGCAAGGGCGGCGGTGGTGGTCATGGTTGCGATTCCTGCATCCCTGCTGATTGCCGTTGGTTGGATTGATATCAGCGGCTTTGGCCTGCAACAGATGACCATCGTCGGACTGATTGTGGCACTGGGGCTGCTGGTGGACAATGCCATTGTTATTACCGAGAGTATTGGCCAGGCTGCGGATCAGGGCTTTCGCGGCATGGCCGCAGCCCGGGAGGGGTTACGACGGGTTGGCACGGCGGTATTCAGCGGTACCCTGACCACGGCGCTGGCGTTCCTGCCGATGCTGATGCTGCCTAACAACACCGGTAGTTTTATGCGCTCGATGCCAGCGACGGTGGTGCTGACACTGCTGGCTTCATTGCTGGTGGCGATGACCCTGAGTACGCTGCTGGCGGGACGGTTTCTGGCCTGGAAGAAGCGTCGACTGCCGCTGGCACAGCGACGGCTGCAGCATTTCGCCGCAGGTGGTTATCGTCGCCTGCTGGAAGCGGCCCTGAGATTTCGCTGGCTGACTCTGGTCACCGCCGTTCTGCTGCTGGTCGCAAGTCTGTCACTGATTCCGCAGGTGGGGGTGAGCCTGTTTCCGAAGGCGGAAAAACCGATGTTGCTGGTTAATATCGATCTGCCGGGTAACAGCAGCATTTACCGTACCCGGCAGGTAGCCCTTGAAATCAGCGAGTGGGTCCGGGAACAACCGGAGGTTCGCTCGGTCATCGATAATGTCGGTGCTCACAACCCGCGCATCTACTACAACGAATCGCCCTCCCGGGCGGTTCCGGATCAGGCGCAGCTGCTGGTGCATCTGCAGCAGTATCACCATCGCCGGGTGGGCGAGATGATCGGGCGCTGGAGACAGAAGCTCGGTGACTATCCCGGCGCCCGCATCCGGGTGCGGGAGCTGCAGCAGGGGCCGCCCACCGGCAGCCCCATAGCGATCCGGCTGAAGGGCGATAAGCTTGAGGCGCTGGTGGAGACTGCGGCTCGGGTCGAGTCGCAGATGCGCTCTATGCCGGGACTGGTCAATATCGATAATCCGCTGGGGCGGACCCGGATGGAATTACAGGTGGATATCAACCGGCAACTGGCGGCTCTCTCCGGGATTGCCATCGGTCGCATCGACGAAGTTGTCCGAACGGCGCTGGCGGGACTGCCTGTCGGTGACTATCGTGACGAACGCGGTGACAACTATCCAATCGTTGTCCGTCTCGCGGATAGCCGTGATCCCCGGGTGGCACATCTCGAGCAGATTCGGCTGCGTGCCGCAGACGGTCGGATGGTGTCGCTGAAGCAGATCGCCGACTTCCGTCTGACTGACGCCAGGGATCGTCTGCTGCACCATAACCTGGAACGTACCGCAATCCTGTCTGCTGATGCTGGCCGTGGTGAATCGGTGGCGGCTCTGACCGCCGGGCTGGCGACGCAGCTCGCCGGGCTGGAGTTGCCGGAGGGGGTACGCGTTGAGTACGGCGGAGAAGAGGAGGAGCGGGGACGTTCCTTTGCCGGAATGGCTCAGGCGCTGGTTATTGCGCTGCTGGGTATCCTGGCCGTGCTGGTGGCTCAGTTTCGTTCGCTGAGCCAGCCGCTGATTGTGGTCTCGGCGGTTCCCTTCGCGATCGTCGGTGCCGTAACGGCGCTCTGGCTTTCCGGTCACTCCTTCTCGGTGATGGCGTTTGTCGGACTCAACAGTCTTGTCGGCATCGTGGTTAATAACTCGATCATTCTGGTGGATGCGGCTAATCAGTTGCGACGGGAGGGTGTGGCTCCCCATGAAGCGGTGCTCCGCTCTGCTCAGTCCCGGTTGCTGCCGATCCTGCTCACCTCTTTGACAACCGTCGCCGGGTTGCTGCCACTGACCCTGGAAGGCAGCACGTTGTGGGCGCCCATGGGCTGGGCGATCATCGGTGGCATGCTGGTCTCCACGATGCTGACTCTGGTGCTGGTGCCGGTGCTCTATCTGCTGGTCGACGGTCGCCGCGGTCCGCAGGATCTGTCCGAACGCTGTCAGAGCGACGACTCTTCCTCGGTGATATCCGGAACCTGAAGGGGCTGCAGGCGCGGGAGCCGGAGTGCTTGATTGCTGGTAACAATTACCGTCATACTCGCTGCTGTCATATGCTGATCCGGGCTAACAGAGACGAGGGCTGTAATCCTTGGGTGCCGTTGTAGTCAGAGACGGAATGTCACTGAAAAGCAAAATCCTGATGCTGGCCATCCTGCCGCTGCTGCTGGTCACGGCGGCGATCATGCTGGTTGAGCTCCATCAGACCCGCAAGCTGGGAGAGCAGGAGATTCAGATCTTCGAGAGTAATCTGCTGGCTTCCAAGGAGAACGAGCTTCGCCATTACGTCAGCCTGGCGCTGACATCCATTGCCCACGTATATCGCGACCCGGACCTGACCACCATTGAGGCCCAGCGACAGGTCAAGTCTATCCTCCATAATCTGACCTATGGCGAGGATGGCTACTTCTTTGTTTACGATGATGACGGCGTCAGTCTGGTGCATCCACAGCAGCCGGAGCTGGTGGGGCAGAAGCTGATTGATCTGCAGGACAATAACGGTGACCTGATTATCCGCAATCTGCTGACCCGTGCCCGGGAGGGTGGGGGGTTCCACCGTTATCGCTGGCGCAAACCGTCACTGGGGGAAGTGGAGGATAAGCTGAGTTATGTGGTGCAGCTGCCGGACTGGAAATGGATGCTGGGCACCGGTCTCTATGTCGATGATATCGCCAGGGAGGTCGCCAAGATCCGCACGGAAGTGGACAACAATATTCGTAACACTTTCTTTACGGTGCTGGTGATTACTTCGATTGTGGTGGTAATCGTCACCTTTGTCGGCATCGCGTTTAATCTTCATGAGCACCGCCTGGCCGATGTCCGGCTCCGGGAGCTGGCCCGGCGCTATGTGCAGTTCCAGGTGTCGGAGCGGCGTCGGTTCTCCCGGGAACTGCATGACGGTATTAACCAGCTGATGGTGTCGGTAAAGTTCCGTATTGAGGCGGCGATGGATCGTATCAGCCGCGGCGACCGCGGTGTACTGAAGGAGCTGGAGCACAGCAGCGGGGTGCTGAATGAGGCGATTCAGGAAGTACGGCGCATCTCCCATGATCTGCGGCCCAGCGTACTGGACGATCTGGGCCTGCTGCCGGCACTGAACAGCCTGCTGGAGGAGTTCTCCCGGCGCACGGGTATCCGTATCGAGCAGGACAGTAACATCGGCGAACGGCGTCTGCCGGAGCAGATCGAGATTACCATCTATCGACTGGTGCAGGAGTCGTTGACCAACATAGAAAAGCACGCCGATGCCTCGCTGATCCGTCTTCAGCTGCACTGCCGGGGGGAGCTGGCGGTGCTGCAGATCAGTGATAACGGCTGTGGCTTCAGAATCGGACAGGCCAGTTGTCTGAAGGGAATCGGTCTGACCACAATGCGTGAGCGGGTGGAGCTGCTGGGTGGCGAGTTCAGTATTCGTTCCGAACCCGGTAACGGCACCCGGGTAAGGGCTGAATTGAGCCTGGGAGATTAGTTCGGCCGGAAAGAGGCAGATGGGGTAGCTGAGGTGAAGCAACAGGTGATCAAAGTTCTGCTGGTGGACGACCATCCGCTGGTGCTGGATGGAATCCAGGCCCGATTGAGTGGTGAGGGCGGCGTGCTGGTGGCCGGTCGGGCCTGTAACGGTCAGGAGGCGCTGGAGCAGGCACTGCGGCTGGAGCCGGACGTGGTGTTGATGGATGTCAGTATGCCGGTGATGAACGGACTCGAGGCGACCCGACGTTTTCGGCAGGAGCTGCCGGAGGTCAGGGTGCTGATGCTCAGTATGCATGATAACCGGGAGTATATAGTCCAGCTGATGCAGGCAGGCGCCAGCGGCTATATCCTCAAGGACGTCTCCTCCGACGAGCTGGTGAAGGCGATCAGGACGGTCTCAGCAGGGCAGACCTATTTCAGCGAAAGTGCATCCCAGTCCCTGGCGGGCAGTCAGGAGGCGACAGAACGACCGGTTCAGAGTCTGACCCGGCGGGAGGAAATGGTGTTGCGTCTGCTGGCCGAAGGCAACAGCAACAAAGGGATCGCCAATGAGCTGAAAATAAGCGTGCGGACGGTGGAAACCCATCGTCAGAATATCAAGAGCAAACTGGATATACACACGGCGGCCGGGCTGGCCCGCTATGCTATTGAGCAGAACCTGGTCCAGATCCCCTGAGCCGGGGGGCAGTCTATCCCGCGCTTTGAGGCCGGGCTGACTGAAGCTGCCGGCGCTCAGTCAGAAGCGCAGGACGCAGTCAGCACTGCGGAGTGATGTACTCAGGAGTTCAGCTGACCTGAGCGGAAGTGCTGGTAACGCTGTCCCAGATCTGACTGGCCGGTTTTGGTCGACCGGTCAGATAGCCCTGGACGGTAGGGCATTCGATACGCTTCAGAAATTGCATCTGATCTTCCGATTCCACTCCCTCTGCCACCAGATTCAGTCCCAGGCCTCTGGCCATGGCGACGATGGCGTAGATGATGGTGTTGCTGTCGTTGCCGGAGCGTACCTCGCTGATAAACGAACGATCGATTTTCAGGGTGTTCAGCGGCAGCGTCTGCAGATAGCTGAGGGAGGAGTAGCCGGTACCAAAGTCATCAACCGCAATGCGTATACCCTGTTCTGCCAGTCGTTTCAGCTTAGTCACCGCCTGATCCATGTCCCGCATCAGCACATTTTCGGTAATCTCCAGCTCCAGCTGGTGGCCGGGAACCTGATGTCGGTTGAGTATATCGATGACATAGTCCGGGAAATCACTCTGGACCAGCTCCCGGGCCGATATGTTGACCGCCAGGGTGATGTCCGACAGCCCGTGCAGCGCCCAGTGGCGGATGGTGCGGCAGGCGTTGTCGAGCAGCCAGCGACCCATGTCGGTAATCAGTCCGGTCTCTTCGGCCAGCGGTATAAAGTCACCCGGCATAATCAGGCCATCTTCCGGATGTTCCCAGCGCAGCAGGGCTTCCACGCCGGTAACATCGCCGGTATGGATATCCACCTGAGGCTGGTAGTACACCCGCAGCTGATCCAGTTCCAGCGCTTTGCGTAATCCGCTTTCCAGAGACAGGTGGCGGGAATGTCTGGTCCTCATGCTGGGGTCGTAAAACTCGAAATTCTTTTTGCCGCGATCCTTAACATGATACATCGCGGTATCTGCATGTTTGACCAGTGAATCAATGGTCTCGCCGTCCTGAGGGTAGATGGCGATACCGATGCTGAAGCTGATAAAGACCTCGACCCCTTCCAGAACCATCGGCTTTTCCAGTTCTGCCAGGATCTTGCTGGCGATAGTCGCCGCGTCCCGATTGCTGCTGATATTGGGTAGCAGCAGATTGAACTCGTCGCCACCGACCCGGGCCAGGGTGTCGCTGTCGCGGAGGCAGTCTCGAAGCTTGATCGCCACCGATTGCAGGAGCTGGTCGCCGACAAGATGGCCGAGAGAGTCGTTGATTATCTTGAAGCGGTCCATATCAAGATACATTACCGCCAGTTGAGACTGGTTGCGTCTTGCCTGGGCAATGGCCAGTTTGAGACGATCTCTGAACAGGGTGCGGTTTGGCAGCTTGGTCAGCAGGTCGTGGTAGAGCTGGAAGGTGACCAGTTCTTCGGCCCGCTTGCGTTCGCTGATGTCGCGAATGACGCCGTAGGTCCCGATGAATTGGCGACCCGGTCGCTCCTCCTCGTCCCGGTAAACGCCCATGGCGCTGAGTTCGACAGTAATGCTCCGGGAATCGTAAAAGGGAGTGCAGTCCTTCTGCTCTTTGCGGAGCAGGCGAAACTCAAGGTTATGGCTTGCTCTTTTGCCGGTACGGCGTTCGTTAAAGGTGTTACGGGCGGTTTCCTGATCCTCTTTGTGGACCAGGGTGGAATAGTGGTTGCCGGTCAGCTCCGATTCCCGATAGCCGAGCAAACTGCTGATTCGTTCATTTACGAAGGTAAAGCGGCCCTCGCCATCGAGCATATAGATGATGTCAGGGGAGTTGTTAACGATAAATCGGTAACGCTGCTCGGAGCTGGCCAGCTGCCGATTCATCAGCTGGATTTTTTGTTCCATCCGACGCCGGGTAGCGGTGTTTTCAATCGCCCGGATCAGTTCATCGGGAACATAGGGTTTGCGCAGGAAGTCTCTGGCGCCGTGGCGAAGCGCCTGAGTGGCGCCGTCGAAGGAAGTTTCGCCGCTGACGATAATGACATCGGTTGAGGGATAGCTTTCCTCCGCCTCCTTGAGGACCTGGTAGCCATTGACCCCCGGCATATTGAGATCCAGCAGTAACAGATCCACGGATCGTTCCGCCAGCATCTCCAGAGCTTCGGCGCCGCCGCCTGCAGTCAGACAGTCATATCCGTAGGCGCTGAGCAGATCCTTGACGCTGCGTAGCATACGGGCATCGTCATCGACCACGAGGATAGATCCCAGTACGCACTCGCACGGCTGTTCTGAGTTGTCGTCTGCATAGGCATTGTAGTCAGTGCCCCGCCAGGGTCGTGATCTATCCATAGCTGAAATACTATCTATGCACTTCTGATAAAGGGCAGTAGTATGCTGAACTCTGCCCCTCCCCCTTCGCTGTTCCGGCAGCTTATATAGCCATTCAGATTTGCCACCAGACTGCTGACAATCGACAGGCCGATTCCGGAGTGCTCGCTCCCCTTGGTTGTCTTCAGCGGAGTGAATGCCTTTTCGAACACTTCCGGCGTAATCCCTGTTCCTGTATCGGCCAGGGTCAGTTCAACATAAATTTTTCCGTTGAAATTCACATTGTTCCGAGTTTTAACGGTTACCCGGCCACCGTTCGGCATTGCTTCCGCAGCATTCTTAAGCAGATTGGTCAGTACCTGTTTCAGGCTCAGGCCATGGCTGCGAATCGGCTCCAGGCTGTTATCCAGGTCAAGCAGGCAGTCTATCCTGGCCGGGCCGAATATCGAATCCCTGAAAACGCTGACCTGGTCGCTGATCAGCTGGTTTATATTAACCAGTCCGTCGGTAACATCAACCGGGGCGTTAACATCCCTCATCTGCTGAATGATGGTGGCAACACGATCAATCTCTTCCCGGATAATGGTGAACTGCTCTGAAATGCGATCGTTATCACCGACTGAGCGTTCCAGAATCTGGGTGTAGTTTTTAATAATGCTGAGGGGGTTGCTGGCTTCATGGGCCAGCTTATGAATTGCGTTAAGCTGTTGTGATCGCTGGCCTTCCAGTGACTGCTGGCAGAGCAGTTCCGATTCCCGACGGCGGGCCATTTCCGTGCCGGCAGCCTGCAGGAACTGCTTGAGCAGGGGCTGCTGATGCTGGCGGAGTGATTGCTGCTGCCTGCGGGGCATGCCGACAACAATCACACCGAATTTAAGCCCCTGGTGATGCAACGGCAGGCAGAGAAAAGTTTCTGTTCTCAGCATGCGCAGCAGTTGCCGGTCGATAATGGAGGCGGACAGTGCCTCGTCGTGACGGTCGGCGTCGAGGATATGACCGCGAAGAACAGACTCGGCTACCAGCGAACGTCCCGGCGCCACCCTGATCTTCAGTTGCTGCAGTCTGGCATCGGATCCCCGGCCGGTTGCTATGCCCCGCAGGGTTGCCGTTTCTTCGTCATGCTCCAGAGCGATGGCTCGGTTGAGACCAAACAGCAGGTCAATATTGCTGAGCGCCCGCTGCCAGCTGGTTTCCGGACCGGATATGCCGAGTTGTTGCTGACTCAGACCCCAGGCAGTTGCGAAACCGCGAACGCTGTTTTTAAGCTGACGGAATACCGCCTGATTGCTGAGGCTGGTCGGCTCACCTGCAACTGCTGAAATGCTGCACTGGAGATTGAGATCCCTGAGTTGCTGTTCGGCTCGGTTGTCTATCTGCTCAATGTCCTGTTCGGATAGCCCCAGCTGAGCGGTGGCATTTTGGATTTCATTGTCGACGGTGCCGTTGCGACGGGAACCGAGTCTGCAGGCCAGGTTGAGGATACTGATCAGTGCCGGGCTGTCCTGAAGGGAAGCCGTCGGTTCCAGCTGGCAGAGCAGGGCATCGGCCAGAAATGAATCAACCGTTATGGATTGCAGCAGCTCGGTTCCCTTCTCGATGCCGCTCTGACCAAACCATTCCCGCTCGAACTGATAAAGCTCCCGGGCTGAGCTGGCCGACAGGTAGGTCTCGGTATAGTCATCAGGGTGGCGGGTCAGCAGCAGTAACTGGCCGATATTATGGGTCAGGCCGGCGAACCAGGCTTCCCGCAGGCAGGGATAGCCGGCGGCTTCGGCAATCAGCGAAGCAAGGACTGCAGTTGTCCGCGCCTGCTGTGTATAGCGCTCGAGGGCCTTTCTGATTTCGGGCTCGGGAGGTGCGAAGAAGTAATTGACTGCGGCGGTCACGGCAATGGTTCTGATACAGTCGCTGCCTAGACCCGCAAGCAGCCGTTCAGGGTGCTCAAACTGGTCTGCATCCAGTGAATCCCGGCTGGCGGCGACGGCAATGATCCGGGTGAACAGTACCGGTTCATGACAGATGATGGTCGCCAGTTTGCCGAAATCTACGGTGGGTTGTCCGCAGGCGTCGATCAGGGCGACCAGCGCCTGCGGGCTGACCGGCAGATCGTTCAGATCTGCTGTCGCGCTCAGTGGTTGATGCTGTGAACTGCCGTTTCCGTTCATAATGATGACAGATCAGTCTGTAAGACAGGTTGGTAGCAATGCCGGGCCAGATTGCCGAGTGCTGATTGGCAGCAGCCCGGAGCTAAGCAGTGATTCACTGTGAATGGGCTGATTCCGGGCAAGGTGACCACTGTCTCATCCTGCGTTTTTCTGAAAATTTCAGAGCCGTATTTGATAACTTCCCGATATTGCAAAAACCACTTCGGATCTTGACTATAATTTTATGATAAAAATAATTTTAAACAACTGTTCATATTGATTATTTTGAGATAAATTCGGAAATAGTTGTCAAATCTCTGGCGAAGGGTGGTATTCAGCGGCCGGACTTAGTAACGTATGAAATATTCTGTTACGGTCAGGGAAGGGGTCGGGTGCCTGAAATAAGCCCTGAAATTAACATTTTGCGAACACTATTGTCGGACGGTTACTGTCATGAGTGATGAACAGAAACCCCTTTCAGATATCTGGCTGGAGCTTCAGCTGATTACGATGGCGACAGATCTTTCGACGGAAGATCGGGAGCGTCTGGAGAAAACGCTGGAGTCGCTGAAAGGGCATGTGAATCATAACCAGGAGAAACAGCGGAAAGTTATTCTGCGCTGGTTTACCGCTCGACTCGGTAGTCGTCTGTTCACTAATCACTATAAGCAACTACTGCTGGAACTGGCCAATCTGATGTCAACCATCTGGACCGGCAGTCCTCAGTTCAGGACCTCTGATGAGGTGCTTAACTGGTTGCAGGAGGAGCCGTCGACGGAGGTCGACGCCAGCGGTGATGATGACCTGCAGAAGCAGGCCTGACGCTTTACTGGATTCTGTTGGTTGCTTCCCGTTATCTTCTCAGATCTCTTCGCGCGACTTGTCGTGGGTGATTAAATAGTTTCCAGCCGCGTCTGTCATGTGAAACAAAATTACCTCTCTTTCCTTGTGCTTACCCGTCTTGCTATAAGCTAAGTCCATGAAAATATAGTGTTATCAAAAGCTGGTACGGCTTTTGATAATTTTTGAGTGTGCTGCTTTTCGGCACCTGACCACCTCTTGCCTCACCCTGCAAAGAGGGTTTGCTTTGCACGCCGGTTCCACCGGCGTGTTTTTTTCACCCTCCAGGTGGTGGTCGCCTGCTTCATCTGTTTGTTCTGGCTGGAAGTCTTGTTTCCAGAATTATCTCGTGGTGGAAACCTTTCTTCTGTTTCGGTGGCGTTGTCTTAAATTCAGCGGCTCGGTAGCGCCCGGCTTTCTGCGGGTTTAGCGGCGGCTAATTGATATAAATCTGTTGGCATATTTCTTGTTCTGGTTCTCGGGCAGGTTGTTTTGAAACAGAGCCGGAGTGATACCGGCGATTACAACTGCTTCAGGGTAAAGACAGAACACAGGAAAGGCAGGCCCCTTTAAAGAAGGTCGGCTATTCCACAGAATCGGGAAAACCACAGATGAATAATAAAGAGCTACAGGCAGTAGCAGATCGGTTGGGGGTATCAAGGCGCAGTTTTCTGAAGTTCTGCACCGGCGTGGCGGCGACACTGGGGCTGTCGGGGGGAGCTGGCATTCAGATGGCTCATGCCGTCGCTGCTGCAAAACGGCCACCGGTTATCTGGCTGTCCGGGCAGGAGTGCACCGGCTGCAGTGAGTCACTGCTGCGCTCGGCGCATCCGACCCTGGAAAACCTGATTCTGGACCTGATCTCACTGGACTACCACGAAGCGCTCAGCACGCCCGCCGGTCATCTGGCTGAAGAGGTTCGCCTGCATTCAATGAAGGAAAACTGGGGCAAGTATGTGCTGGTGATCGAGGGGGCTATCCCCACAAAGGACGGCGGCATCTACTGCAAGGTCGGCGGTAAGACCATCCTTGAGCATGTGCAGGAAGCGGCGGAAGGAGCGGCGGCGATCATCTCCATCGGTTCCTGCGCGTCCTGGGGCGGTATTCCTTCTGCCGGTATCAATCCCACCGGGGCGGTGGGTGCACCGGAAGTGCTGCCGGGCAAAACGGTGGTCAAGATCCCCGGTTGTCCGCCCAATCCCTATAACTTTCTGTCCACGGTGCTGCAGCTGGTGACCTTCGGTACTTTGCCGGAGCTGGATGCCGAAGGGCGTCCGAAGTTCGCCTACGGGCGGCTGGTCCATGAAAACTGCGAACGTCGTCCCCATTTCGATGCCGGTCGTTTCGCCCTCGAGTTTGGCGATGAGGGGCATCGCAAGGGCTACTGTCTCTACAAGCTGGGCTGTAAGGGGCCGGAAACCTATGCCAACTGCCCGGCGATTGAATTTGGCGATGTCGGTGGTGGCGCATGGCCGGTGGGAGTCGGTCATCCCTGTTTTGGCTGCACTGAGCAGGGCGTTGGTTTCAGCAAGGGTATACACCAGCTGGCCGAGGTGAAGACGGTGACGCCGCCCAATACTTATCCGGATATCAATGAACCGGTGGGCGAGGGGGTCACACCGGGTGCCGCAGCGCTGCTGGGGGCTGTCGGTGGCGCTATCGTCGGGGCTTCGGCCATGGCGGTGAAGCAGCTGGGGCGGATCGAAAAGGAAGAGGCCGAAGGCGGCGCCTCGGATCACCCGGACAACGGCTGAGGGCGGAGGCATCATGAACAGAAGAGATTTTCTGAAGGTCGCCGGCAGCGGGGCGTTGATCGCCAGCAGCAGCGGCACGGCGGAAGCCCGGGGTAATCTGGAGGCTCCACCGGAAGCAATCGGCATGCTCTATGACTCGACGCTCTGCATCGGCTGTAAGGCCTGTGTGGTGAAGTGCAAGGAAGTCAACGATATGCCGACGGTGGTGCGGGATGGTGAAGTGCAGTGGGATCAGGCCGAAGAGTTGTCGGCAGATACCCTGAACATCATTAAGGCCTACAAGGATGGCAGTGCTGAGACCAAGAACAGCGAAACCGACGGCTTCGCCTTTATTAAACGGAACTGCATGCATTGTGTAGATGCCGGTTGCGTTTCGGTCTGCCCGGTACAGGCCATGACCAAGGATCCTAAGACCGGTATCGTCAGCCACGACCCCGATGTCTGCATCGGCTGTCGCTACTGTGTGGCGGCCTGCCCCTACAATATTCCCAAGTACGAATATGACGATGCTTTCGGGCAGATTCAGAAGTGCCAGCTCTGTAATCAGAAGGGCGTGGAGCGTCTCGATCAGGGCAAGTTGCCGGGCTGTGTGGAGGTTTGCCCCACCGGTGCCAACGTTTACGGCACTCGTGAAGAGTTGCTGAAAGAAGCGAAGCGGCGGCTGGAAATGAAGCCCGGAGAGGAGTACAGCTTCCCGCTTGGGACCATCGGTTCTCCCCATGGGCACGTGGCACCTGCCGCGGATTATCAGCCCCATATCTTCGGCGAGCACGAGGGCGGCGGCACTCAGGTGCTGGTGATGTCCGGTGTCCCTCACACCAAACTGGGACTGCCTGAACTGCCGGAGCGTTCCTACGCGTCCGTTTCGGAAACGGTCCAGCACTCCATCTACAGCAACATGCTGGCGCCGGCCGGGCTGCTGGCGGGGCTGCTCTATTTCGCCCGTCGCAGTACGAAAGATGAGGCGGGGGCTGAAAGTGCTGGCGAAGAGGGCAACGGGGAGGAGCGGTCATGAGCCATCATCAGGCGACCGGCGGTCGCATCATCACCCTGCCGTTCCTTGTTCTCAGCGTGCTGGCTTTTATCGCCCTGTGGATTTTGGCGGAGCGGTTCTACAGCGGTATCGGCGCGGTCACCAATATCAACGATGGTTTTCCCTGGGGAATCTGGGTGGTCTATGACGTGGTGATCGGCACCGGTCTGGCCTGTGGAGGCTATGTGCTGGCGCTGACGGTCTATATCGCCAACAAGGGCCGTTACCATCCGCTGGTGCGGCCGGCGCTGCTGGCCAGCCTGTTCGGCTACAGCCTGGGCGGTATCGGCGCACTGGTGGATATGGGGCGTTACTGGAACTTCTACCAGATGTTCAATCCCGGCCAGCAGAATTACAACTCGGTGATGCTGGAAGTGGGGCTCTGCGTCAGTGCCTACAGCATCGTCCTGTTGATCGAGTTCCTGCCGGTGGTGTTTGAACGGTTCCGCGCCGATGCCTGGAAAGCGAAGCTGGAAAAGGTGCTGTTCTTCTTTATCGCCGTCGGCGTGCTGCTGCCCAGCATGCACCAGTCGTCGCTGGGCTCGCTGCTGATCGCCATGGGACACAAGGTTACGCCGCTGTGGCAGTCGCTGCACCTGATGCCGGTGCTGGCACTGGTGACCGCCATGCTGCTGGGCTTCTCCATTGTTATCTTCGAAGGGTCAATGGTGGCGGTCGGTCTGCGCAGACCTTCCGAAAGCCATCTGTTGACCGGGCTGACAAAGGCGGTTAACGGGCTGATTGCCTTCTATCTGCTGGTGCGCTTTACCGATCTGATTATGCGGGATGCGCTCGGCTACGCCTTCGTCGGTGATCTGCGCGGCAATATGTTCCTGCTGGAAACTCTGTTGTTTGTGGTACCGCTGGTGATTCTGACCCGGTCTCAGTGGCGGGCTCGCGGTCCATATCTGCTGGTGGCGGCCGTCAGCCTGATCCTGGCCGGTGCCTGCTACCGCTTTAACGCCTTCCTGATCGGTTTTGACCCCGGAGGCGGCTATGTCTACTTCCCGTCGGCGAAAGAGATCCTGGTGTCGGTGGGCATGGTGGCAATGGAGATCCTGGGATACCTGTTCTTCGTTAAGACCTTCCCGGTGCTGCCCAGGGCCCACGCTCCGGCCTGAAGCCCGAACCCGTAACCAGACCGGCAGCGTCATCGCCGGTGAAAAAAATAACAGGCAGTCGCAGTGAGCGCCACTGCAACAGAATGACTTTTCAGGAGAACACAACGTGGCTAAGCGCATTATTGTTGATCCGGTAACCCGCATCGAAGGCCATCTCAGAATCGATGTGGAAGTGGAAAACGGGCTGGTGTCGAAGGCCTGGTCATCCGGACAGATGTGGCGAGGGATCGAGCAGATTCTGCAGGGCCGGGACCCGCTGGACGCCTGGGTCTTTACTCAGCGAATCTGTGGCGTCTGTACTACTGTTCACGCTATGGCATCGGTGCGAGCGGTGGAGAACGCGCTGGGACTGGAAGTGCCGGTCAACGCCCAGCATATCCGTAATCTGATCGTTGGCGCCCATGCCATTCACGATCATATCGTCCACTTTTATCATCTGTCGGCACTGGACTGGGTGGACATTACTTCGGCGCTGAAAGCTGATCCGAAAAAGGCCTCGCAGCTGGCCGAAAGCCTCTCCTCCTGGAAGCTCAACGGGGTGCATGAGCTGACTCAGGTGCAGGAGCGACTGAAGACCTTTGTCGATTCCGGCCAGCTGGGTATCTTCGCCAATGGTTACTGGGGCCACAGCGCTATGAAGCTGCCGCCGGAAGTAAACCTGATCGCCGCCGCCCATTACCTGCAGGCGCTGGAGGTGCAGCGGGACGTCAACCGGCTGGTGACGGTGCTGGGAGGGAAAACGCCGCATATCCAGAACCTGGCGGTGGGCGGGGTGACCAACTCCATCAATCTCGACAGCCAGTCGGTACTGAATATGGAGCGGCTGGTCTATCTGAAGGAGCTGATCGACAGCCTGGAAGACTTTATCAAGAACGCCTACCTGCTGGACCTGGCGGTGGTCGGTGCCCACTATCTCGACTGGGCCGGTTACGGTAAGGGGGTGACCGACTATCTCAGCGTGCCGGAAATGCCGCTGGACAGCGCCGGCACCCGCTTCTCACTGCCCGGCGGTTATATTGCCGGGGGGGATCTCAGCACCTTCAAACCGATCAGCGGCTTTAACGATCCGTTCTTCAAACAGGGAGTGGCCGAGAGTTCCAAGCACGCCTGGTATCAGGGAGATAAGCCGCTGCACCCCTGGGATGGGGAAACCAATCCCAGTTACGATGACTTTAACGATGACGGCCAGTACTCCTGGATCAAGGCACCGACCTTTAACGGCAAGCCGGCCCAGGTGGGTCCGCTGGCCAACGTGCTCTGCATGGCCGCGGCCGGCCATGAACCGACGAAAAAGTACCTGGGCGTGCTGACCAATACCCTCAGCAGCCTGGCCGGTACGCCGATCGGCCTCGATGCCCTGCACTCCACCCTCGGACGCCATGCGGCCCGGGCGGTACGGACCGCTGTGCTGATCGATGAGCTGAAGGCGCAGTGGCAGATGCTGGTGAACAATATCGGTAGCGGCGATATGGATACCTACAACAGGCCGGTATTCCCGAAAGGGGAGATCCGCGGTGTCGGTATTCACGAAGCCCCTCGCGGCGTGCTGTCCCACTGGGTGGTGATCGAAAACGGCAGAATCAAAAACTACCAGGCGGTGGTACCCAGTACCTGGAATGCCGGCCCCCGTAACTTCGACGATGTGCCGGGACCCTATGAGGCCTCGCTGCTGGGTAACCCGATCGCCAATCCGGATCGGCCGCTGGAGGTGCTGCGTACTGTGCACTCCTTTGATCCCTGCATCGCCTGTGCAATCCATATGATGGATACCGAGCACAACGAGATCGTTAAAGTACGGGCGCTCTGATGACTGACCGGAGTGGTCATCCGCCGGGTCGGCTGAGATGTGGACAATGAGGAGCGAGCAATGAATGTACTGGTACTGGGGGTGGGCAATATCCTGCTCACCGACGAGGGAATCGGCGTTCGGGTAGTGGAGGCGCTGGAACAGCGTTACCGGATTCCGGAGGGAGTCGAGGTGGTGGACGGCGGTACCGCCGGTATGGAGCTGCTGGAAACCATGGCCGGTCGGGATCAGGTGATTATCGTCGATGCGGTCAATACCGGCGCCGATCCCGGCACCCTGGTGGAGTTGCGGGGCGAGGCGGTACCGGCGCTGTTTCGCAATCGTATCTCGCCCCATCAGCTGGGTATCTCCGACCTGCTGGGGGTGCTGGCGGTGACCGGCGAACTGCCGAAACAGATGACCCTGTTCGGAGTGGTCCCCTGGTGCCTGGATACCGGCATCAGTCTCAGTGAGGCCATGACCGGGAAGCTGGAGCAGCTGCTGGAACTGACCCTGAGCGAGCTGAGGCAGCTGGGGCTGGAAGCTCAGCCCCGGACACTGGCCGAGGCGGTCTGAAAATGTGTATCGGCGTGCCTTCTGAGGTGGTTTCCACGGACGGCCGGATGGCGGTGGTGGAAAGCCTGGGGCAACAGCGGACCGTCAGTCTGCTGCTGATGACCGAAGCGGTTGCCGTGGGGGATTACCTGCTGATCCAGGTGGGTGATTTCGCGGTGGAAAAGATTGCCCCGGAAAGGGCCAGAGAAGCGCTGGACTATATCAGCCAGACGCAGCAAACGCGCCATCAGAGTGAATGATCAGCCGCTGGCAAATCAGCGCTACGACTGAGCCGGTACTGAGAGAGCGGTAAACCGAAAACGCTGGTACAGCAACCAGCGTGTTGTGGGTGAGGAACAGACAATGAGCAAATCAGTCAGCGCAACAGCGCCGACCGCAGGTTTCTGCGCAGATCCGTCGGCGCAACTGGAGTCTATTTATACCGTTATCTACAAAGAGCAGATGCGGGATGTACCGGTCGTCAACCATAACCTGCGGGTTGAAGCCATTGGCTTCTCCGAATGGGAGGGGCACTGGTTGGGCATTCTGCTGACCCCCTGGTTTATGAACCTGCTGGTGATTCCTAAAGCGGGCTCGCCCTGGCCCGAGCTGGAGATGGGCAAGGGTAAAGAGCTGGAACTCAGCTTCCCCCAGGGCGCTTATAAATTCAGTCCCCGTTTCGAAGAGGAGATCGGCAGCTACCTGAGCTGCTCTCTGGCTTCCCCGGTGCAGGAGTGGAAGAGCCATGCCGAAGCGCAGGCCACCGCTTTGTCGGTACTGAACCTGCTGAAATCCATACCCCTGCACAACACCGAAGAGGAATCGGCGACCGATATGGCACCGCAGCATTCAGGTTGTGATTCATCGCGGCGAGCATTTCTCGGCGGCTCCCTGCGCTGATCGATCAGGGCTGTCCGGTGTCTTAACGATCGCTGCTGTGAGAATCTTAGTGAGAGTGGTACTGAGATGAGTGTCGAGGGAAATATCCTGATCAGGCTGGGCCGTGATGACTCTGGCGGGGTGAGCGTTGCGTCGCGACGACCACTGCAGATCTGTCGGCTGCTGGAGCAGCAGCCTCCGCTGCAGGCGTTGCAGAAGCTGCCGCTGATGTTCTCTCTCTGTGGCCGGTCACAGTCACTGGCCGGTACCCTCGCGCTAGCCGCGGCTGAAGACCGGCAGCTCTCGTCGGACACTTCCCTGCCAGCGTTGCTGGAGATGTTGCAGGAGTCACTGTGGCGGTTGTTGATTGATTTGCCGCGAGTGACCGACTTTCCGCAGAACATTGCCGCACTGGCGCTGGTTCGGCGTTTGCTGGATGACTATCCGGCGCTCGGCTCTTCGGAGCGGCAGCAGCGGCTGAAGCAGATAACCGATCTGATCGGTGAGCACCTGACCGGTATGCCGCTGGCTGTCTGGCTTCGACTGGACCTGTCCGGATTGAGAGGATGGCTGAAGGCGGGGACGGGGATCCGCCCGCAGCTGCAGAAGGTTGTGGAAATCGTTGGTAAGGGGGAGGTTGGTGATCATCAGACGGCTCAGATGAGCGACGATCTGATCGATCCGGTCTGTCGGGCGCTGGCCGGGCGAATGAAAACCTGCGATCAGATCGTGCGCCGTCCTGACTGGCAGGGGCAGCCGCTGCAGACCGGCAGCTGGTGTTATCATCGACAACATACACTGCTGGCAGCACTGGTGGAGGCCGGCTGTCATCCGGTATTGATACGGCTGCTGGCTCGGGTTGCGGATATCGCCGACATCCTTGAGCGGTTGTCCGGTACCGGTGGTGACGGAGCCGACAGGCCGGCACGCTGGGGAGGCGGGGCACTGAGTGACGGCTGCGGATACGGCTGGGTGAAAACGGCGCGTGGGCTGTTGTTCCACTACCTGCAGCTTCGCCGGGGAGAACTGATACGCTACCGGATTGTGGCACCCACCGAGTGGAATTTTCACCCCGGTGGCGTGATGGCGGAAAGTCTGGCCGGCTGGCGATCGGCACCGACACCGCTGACGCAGTGGGTGGCCGTGCAGGTGCTGTCCCTGGATCCCTGTGTAAACTATCAACTGGAGATCTGTGATGCATGAAATGTCGCTGGCTGAAGGCGTTATCCAGCTGCTGGAGGAAAGTGGCCGCAGCCAGAACTTCAGCCGGGTGGAGAAGGTCAGGCTGGAGATCGGTCGGCTGTCTCATGTTGAGGCGGAAGCGATGCGGTTCTGTTTCGATGCGGTCAGCCGCGGCAGCATTGCCGAAGGCGCGATACTGGAGATCGAGGAGACGCCGGGGCGCGGCTGGTGCCACCAGTGCAGTAAGGAATTTGATTATCAGGCCCGCTACGATCCCTGTCCTCACTGTCAGGGCTATCAGGTGCAGATCGTCGGCGGCGATGAAATGCGGGTAAAAGAGCTGGAAGTCAGCGACTAGCGCCAGTCGGGGCTCAGGCTTCGCCGGCGAAATCGGGAGAAAACCATGTGTACAACCTGTGGCTGCGCAAGCGGTAATACTTCGGTGGAAGGGCATGAATTACATCATGGCCACAGCCTCCATCAGCAGGGTGAACATCACCACCATCATCACGGAGAAGATCTTCACTACGGACAGGGACCGGCCGGTGCTCATGCACCGGGGCTCTCCCAGACCCGGATGGTACAGATCGAACAGGATATCCTCGGTAAGAACGACCAGTATGCTGAGGCCAACCGGCGGCTGCTGATCGACCACGGTGTACTGGCGCTGAATCTGGTTTCCAGCCCGGGATCCGGTAAAACCACACTGCTGACCCGAACTCTGGAGGATATCAGCGAGCAGAGAGGCTGCGGGGTGATCGAGGGAGACCAGCAGACTGCCAACGATGCCGAGCGGATTCGCGCCACCGGGGTAAAGGCGGTGCAGATCAATACCGGTAAAGGCTGTCATCTGGACGCCCATATGGTAGGGCATGCGCTGGAGCAGTTCGATCCGGAAACGCTGGAGGTGCTGTTTATCGAGAATGTCGGCAATCTGGTCTGTCCGGCCGCCTTCGATCTCGGGGAAGCCCATAAGGTGGCCATCCTGTCGGTGACGGAAGGGGAGGACAAGCCACTGAAGTATCCGGATATGTTTCACGCTGCCGAACTGCTGATCCTCAATAAGATGGATCTGCTGCCCTACCTGGATTTCGATGTCGACCAGTGCATCGAATACGCCCGCCGGGTCAAACCCGATATTCAGGTGATTCAACTGTCTGCTCGCAACGGCGAAGGCATGGAGAGCTGGTACCACTGGATTGGCACGCAACAGAAAGCGCTGCTGAACCGGAAGCTGGAACAGCTTCAGCAGCAGATGGATTCAATCCGGGCAACAATTGATCAGGCTTAAAGCGCGTGCTGGAAAACTGGCTGAGAATCGAAGGATCAGTCGGCTGAACAGGCGGGTAACGGGAGCAGTATGAATCAGAATGGCAGAGCAACGGTGCTGCTGGTGGATGACGAAGTTCGTTCACTGGAAACTATGAGCCGGACCCTGGACGAGGAATTCGAAGTATTGACCGCTGCCTCGGCAAAGGAGGCTGAGCTGCTGCTGGATGCCCACCCGGTACAGGTGATTCTCTGCGATCAGCGTATGCCGGAGATGACCGGCGTCGAGCTGCTGGCCCGGGTTCGCGAACGCTGGCCGCGGGTGTGGCGGATTATTATCTCCGGCTACACCGATGCCGGCGATATTATTCGCGGCATTAACGAAAGCGGCATTTATCAGTACATCACCAAGCCCTGGCATCCCGAGCAGCTGCTGCTGACGGTCCGTAATGCGGTACAGCTGTACCGGCTGGAAGATGAGAATGCCCTGCTGGGCATGGAGATGAAGCTGACTGCGCCTCATCTGAAAAGACAGCTGCGCAGTCGCCGGGATCAGATTCGCCGGCAGTTTCAGGGGGACTGTATCCGCCGGGCCGAAGACAGCCCGCTGAACGCCGCCTGTGATCAGCTGGCCAGCATCGCTCCCTATGATGTTTCGGTACTGATCAGCGGCGAATCCGGCACCGGTAAGGAACTGTTTGCCCGGGCATTACATTACAGCAGTGAACGGGCGGACAAGCCCTTTATTATCGAGAACTGTGGCGCTATGCATGACGAGCTGCTGTCCAGCGAACTGTTCGGCCATCGCAAAGGGGCCTTTACCGGGGCCGTCAGCGATCATACCGGGCTGTTTGAGCAGGCCCATGGCGGGACCATTTTTCTGGACGAGATCGGTGAAGTCTCGCCGGCTTTTCAGGTCAAGCTGTTACGAGTGCTGCAGGAAGGTGAGATTCGTCCCTTAGGCTCGGATCAGAAACGCCGGGTCGATGTCCGGGTGGTGGCGGCTACCAATCGCGATCTGCTGGACGAGGTTAAAGCCGGGCGCTTCCGCCAGGATCTGTACTACCGGCTGGCTCAGGTGACCCTGGAGATACCGCCCCTGCGGGAGCGGCGCTGTGATATCCCGGTGCTGGCGGACAGCATCCTTGATCAGGCCGCCGAATCTTTCGGTAAGCCGGTGGCCGGATTCAGTCAGGAAGCGCTCAGTTGCCTCAGCGGCTACGCCTGGCCGGGTAATGTCCGGGAGCTGCAGAACGAGGTGCAGCGGTTGCTGATCTTTCACCGGACCGGTGCCATCGGCGCCGAGCTGATCTCTCCCCATATTATTCGTGGCAGCGGCGCAGGCGTCTCGGCGGAACTGGAAAGCATCGCCGAACTGAAGGGGACCCTGAAAGACCGCGTCGAGTTGCTGGAATCCTGTATTCTCCGGGAAACGCTGATCCGCCATCGCTGGAATAAGAGCCAGGCCGCCGATGAACTGGGGCTGTCCAGAGTGGGGCTGCGCAACAAGCTGGAACGCTACGGACTGGACAAGAAGCGCCACTGATGAGTATCCCGGCTGTACAGATCGCTCAGGAGATCCGCGTTTCTGGCCAGGTGCAGGGGGTCGGATTCCGACCACTGGTGTGCCGGCTGGCGCGAGCGCAGGGGCTGGCGGGACGGGTCAGCAACGACGCCACAGGGGTGCACATCTTTATCCAGGGGGAAGACCGCCAGTTGCAGGCATTCCGGCGGTCACTGAACGACAGCCTGCCGCCGCTGGCGGTGGTCGATAATATTGAGGCCGTTGATGCCTCTGCCGAACCGGCACTGACCGGTTTCAAGATCGTGGCCAGTGAAGGTGGGGAGTTGCGGTTGCCGGTCACACCGGATGCCGGAGTCTGCCGTGACTGCCTGGAAGAACTGTTTGATCCGGCAGATCGTCGTTACCGCTACCCCTTTATCAACTGCACCAATTGCGGTCCCCGTTATACCCTGGTTAAAAAACTGCCCTATGACCGCCCCAATACCACCATGGCGGCGTTCGAGCTCTGCGAACCCTGCCGCCGTGAGTACCGGAGCGAAACGGACCGCCGTTTTCACGCCCAGCCCACGGCCTGTGCCGACTGTGGACCGGCTCTGGGCCTCCATGACGATGGCGGTCAGCCATTGCACAGTCAGGATCCGATTGCCGATACCCTGCAACGTCTGCAGGCGGGACAGATCATCGCGATCAAAGGGATCGGTGGTTTCCATCTGGTCTGTGATGCCCGCAATACCAGGGTGGTGGCGGAACTGCGACGCCGCAAACGGCGGGACCAGAAACCCTTCGCGCTGATGGCGGCCGGTCTGCCGTCACTGGAGTCGCTGGTGGAACTGAACGATGACAGTCGTCAGCGTCTGACTTCGAGCGCCGCTCCCGTTGTGCTCTGTCAGGCCCGGCAACCGCTGCTCAGAGATATCGCGCCGGGGCTGGACAGTTACGGGGTGATGCTGCCCCACAGTCCGCTGCACTATCTGTTGTTTCATCAGGCGGCTGGCTGTCCATCGGGGACCGACTGGTTGCAGCAACCACAGCCGTTGGTTCTGGTAATGACCAGCGCCAACCTCAGCGGCAACCCGCTGGTGACCGACAATCAGCAGGCGTTTGAGCAACTGGCCGGGCTGGCGGACGCCTTCCTGGTCCATAATCGCGATATTCACATTCGCTGCGATGATTCGGTGGTTAACGGCCTGTTCCGGCCGCCGACGCTGATCCGGCGGGGGCGGGGGCTTGCACCGCAGATGATAAGGCTGTCGCGACCGGGACCTGCCACCCTGGCCTGTGGTGGCTTTTTTAAGAACAGTGTCTGTCTGACCCGGGACGATCGGGCTTACGTCTCTCAGTATATTGGTGATCTCGACAACCCGGCCTGCTGCCGCACTTTCGGCGAGACGGTGGAGCATCTGCAGAATCTGCTTGAGATCGAACCGGAGCAGGTGGTGGTGGATCTCCATCCGGATTTCTTCAGCAGTCGCTATGGCCGCGAATATGCTCAGCGGCGCGGTCTGCCGGTGGTGGCGGTTCAGCACCATCACGCCCATATCGCTGCGGTGATGGCTGAGCATCGACTGACCGGGCCGGTGATCGGTCTGGTCCTCGATGGCCTGGGGCTGGGCAGCGACGGTTCGCTCTGGGGCGGTGAGATATTGCTGATTGAAGGCACCGATTTTCAACGACTGGCCCATCTGCGGCCGCTGCCCCTGCCCGGCGGTGATCGGGCCTCCCGGGAGCCATGGCGGATGGCCGCCGGAGTGCTGTCGGAACTGGGACGGGCGAATGAGATCGAATCACGCTTCGCCGATACTGAGGGAGCCGGGATGCTACGGCAGATGCTGGAACGCGATCTGAACTGCCCGCAGACCTCCAGCGCTGGCCGGCTGTTCGATGCCGCAGCCGGATTGCTGGGAATCTGTGACCACGCCGATTATGAAGCGCAGCCGGCCATGATGCTGGAAAGTCTGGCCCGCCAGTACCTGCTCGACCAGAGTCCGCCGGCAGAGCCACCATTGTCTGGAATCGGGCAGAGTATCGATACCCTGCCGCTGCTGGCACGGCTCAGTGAGATCTCTGATCCGGGGTATGGAGCTGCGTTGTTACACCTGCAGCTGATTTCAGCGCTGTCGGATGCGGTTATCGCGCAGAGCCGCAATCACCGGGTCGGTCGGGTGGTGCTGGCCGGCGGCTGTTTTCTCAATCAGGTACTGACGGCAGGAATCTCGGAGCAGCTGCAGCAGGCAGGCTTGCAGGTTTATATGGCTGCTGAGCTGCCCTGCAATGACGGTGGCATCAGTCTGGGCCAGGCGGAAGTCGCCCGGCTGCGAGCCAGGGAATCCGGCATTCCGGACAGCGATGTTTTTAAGGGTTCTGACTCCGGCGTCAGAGCCGCAGAGGAGTAATGCTATGTGTCTGGCAATACCGGTCAGAGTAGAACAGATTCTCGATGACGAGACCGCGCTGGCGGATATCGGCGGTGTTCGCAAGGAGGTCAACGTGACGCTGATCGAGGATCTGGCGGTGGGCGACTATGTCATTCTCCATGTCGGCTATGCCCTCAACAAGATCGATCCGGAAGAGGCCGAACGTACCCTGCAGCTGTTTTCCGAGCTGGATGAGGCGGGCCGTCGGGAAGCGCTGGAGCAGGCCGGTGCCGGAGGCTGATGATGAAATACGTTGATGAATTCAGAGACGGTACCCTGGCCCGGGAAATTGCCGGCCATATCCGCCGGGAGGCACGGTCGGATCGACGCTACCACCTGATGGAGTTCTGCGGCGGTCACACCCATGCCATCTTTCGGTATGGAATTCCTGACCTGTTGCCAGACAACGTGCGGATGATTCACGGTCCGGGCTGTCCGGTCTGCGTGCTGCCGATCAGCCGGCTGGATGCCGCCATCGAGCTGGCGGTCAGCCATGGCGTTATTCTCTGTTCCTACGGCGATATGATGCGGGTGCCCGGTTCCCGCAAGCGCAGCCTGCTGAAGGCGAAAGCCGGGGGTGCCGATGTACGGATGGTCTACTCCTGTGCCGATGCCCTGAAACTGGCACAGCAGCATCCCGACCGTCAGGTGGTGTTCTTCGCCATCGGTTTCGAGACCACCACGCCACCGACGGCGCTGGTCATCCGTCAGGCCCGAAAGCTGGGGCTGAGCAACTTCAGTGTCTTCTGTAACCATGTGCTGACACCGGCGGCGATCAGTAACATCCTGGAATCGCCCGAGGTGCGGGAGCTGGGCGTGCTGCCGCTGGACGGCTTTATCGGGCCGGCCCATGTCAGCACCGTGATCGGCAGCCAGCCCTACGAATACTTTGCCGAGGAGTACCAGAAACCGGTGGTGATCGCCGGGTTCGAACCGCTGGATGTGCTGCAGGCGATCCGTATGCTGATCCGCCAGCTCAATGAAGGACGGGCGGAAGTGGAGAACGAGTTCTCCAGGGCCGTGACCCGGCAGGGCAACCTGAAAGCCAAACAGCTGGTGGCCGACACCTTCGAGCTGCGCCGGGCCTTCGAGTGGCGGGGGCTGGGCACGGTGCCGTACAGCGCGCTACGTATCAAGGCTGAATTTGCCGACCTGGATGCGGAAAAACGCTTCCCGCTCAGCTATCGCAGCGCCGCCGAGAATAAGGCCTGCGAGTGCGGTGCGATTCTGCGGGGGGTGAAATCACCGAAAGACTGCACCCTGTTCGGCAAGCAGTGCACCCCGGAAAACCCACTGGGATCCTGTATGGTCTCCAGCGAAGGCGCCTGTGCCGCCTATTACAGCTACGGTCGCTATCAGGCGCGAAGAGGCGGGGGCACCGCCGCCGGCCGGGAGAACACCATTGCCACCGATCGTCGTGGCAGCGGTTGTTCGGAACAACCGGCGCAGCCCGATAAAACAGAAAACACAACAAATACAGAGAGTACCGAGAGTACCGAGAGTCTGATATGAACCGATCCGAATATGGCCCAGGGCTCGATCTCAATCATGGCCGGGTGGAGATGATTCATGGCAGCGGCGGCAAGGCGATGGCGCAACTGATCGATCAGCTCTTCGTGCGGGCCTTCTCCAACCCCTGGCTGGAGCAGATGAATGACCAGGCCTGTTTCAGCCTGCCGCCGGGCCGGGTGGTGATGGCCACCGACAGCCATGTTATCTCGCCGTTGTTTTTTCCGGGCGGGGATATTGGCTGTCTGTCGGTGCACGGTACCGTTAACGATGTGGCGATGGCCGGGGCGCGTCCCTGCTATCTGTCTGCCGGCTTTATCCTGGAGGAGGGGTTTCCGCTGGCGGACCTCAGCCGTATTGTCGAATCCATGGCGGCAGCGGCTGAGGAGGCGGGAGTGCCCATCGTGACCGGCGATACCAAGGTGGTGGAGCAGGGTAAGGGCGACGGCTGTTTTATAACGACCACCGGCGTCGGCGTGGTGCCGGACGGCCTGAGCATATCCGGCGATCGGGTCCGCCCCGGTGACCGTATCCTGGTGTCGGGTACTCTGGGGGATCATGGCGTGGCGATCATGTCACTGCGGGAAAGCCTCAGTTTTGAAACCACTATCGAATCGGACACTCAGTCGCTGAACGGGCTGGTTGCCGCCATGGTTGAAGCGGTGCCGGAGATTCACTGCCTGCGCGATCCCACCCGGGGCGGGCTGGCTACCACGCTGAATGAGATCGCACAGCAATCCGGAGTCGGTATGCAGATTCGGGAACCGCAGATTCCGGTTCGGCCTCAGGTGCGTGCCGCCTGCGAGTTTCTCGGTCTGGACCCGCTCTATGTGGCCAACGAGGGCAAGCTGGTGGCTTTCTGTCCGGCGGACCGTGCCGAGGCGCTGCTGGAGGTGATGAAGAGCCACCCGAAAGGGCGTGATGCCGACATTATCGGTGAAGTCGTCGAGGATGAATTGCGGTTTGTGCAGATGGAAACCAGTTTTGGCGGCCAGCGGATGGTGGACTGGATCAACGGCGAGCAGCTGCCGCGAATCTGTTAGCCGGCTCTGTGAAATACAATCAGCTGTCCGATCAATGTTTCTGAGCGGGAATCCCGATGCGAATTCTGTTTCTGACCCATAGTTTTAACTCCCTCAGCCAGCGTCTGTTCGTGGAACTGCGTCGACGCGGCCATGAGGTTTCCGTGGAATTTGATATCAACGATGCGGTCGCGGAAGAGGCCGTCGAAATGTTCCGGCCGGAGCTGATCGTCGCGCCCTTTCTGAAGCGGGCGATTCCGGAATCGATCTGGCGCCACCATCGCTGCATTATCGTCCACCCCGGGGTGCGGGGGGACCGTGGCCCCTCTTCCGTCGACCGGGCCATTATGCGGGGCGAGCAAACCTGGGGCGTCACCTGCCTGGAGGCTGACGCGGAGATGGATGCCGGTGATATCTGGGCCAGCGCGGAGTTTTCCATGCGGGCTGCCAGCAAGAGCAGCCTCTATCGCAATGAAGTGACCGAAGCGGCCCTGGCGGCCGTGCTGCATACCCTGGAACGGATTGAACAGGGAGATTATCGGCCTGAGCCGCTGGATTATTCGGATCCGTCGGTGCGCGGCCAGTGGCACTGCCTGCTGAAACAGTCTGATCGGTGTATCGACTGGCAACGACATTCCACCGCCGACGTGCTGGCCCGTATCCGTGCCGCCGACTCGATGCCGGGGCTGCGGGATCGCATTGGAGCGCGGGAGTATTTTCTCTATAACGCCTGCGAAGAGGGGCGCTTGCGGGGCCGGCCGGGCGAACTGCTGGCCAGCCGGGACGGCGCCATCTGCCGGGCGACCACTGACGGTGCGGTCTGGATCAGCCACCTTCGGCTGGTCGATCCTGCCGATGGCGAGCCCGCCTTTAAACTGCCGGCGACGCGCCTGCTGGCCGCTGACATCCCTGAGCTGGAAGAGCTGCCGCTGGCTGCGGAGGCTGTGCCGGATTATCCGACCTGGCAGGAGATACGTTACCGCGAACGCAATCGGGTCGGCTATCTTCATTTCGATTTTTATAATGGCGCCATGAGCACTGAGCAGTGTCTGCGTCTGCGTGATGAGGTAGCCGCCGCCAAAGCGCGGGATATCAGAGTACTGGTGCTGCTGGGCGGGCGGGAGTTCTGGTCCAACGGCATTCATCTGAACTGCATCGAGGCGGCGGAAAGTCCGGCCGATGAGTCCTGGCGGAATATCAATGCAATGGATGATCTTTGCCGGGAAATCATCGAGTCACCCGATCAGCTGACCCTGGTGGCGATGCAGGGCAATGCCGGCGCCGGCGGGGTGTTTCTGGCGCTCTGTGCGGACCGGGTCATCGCCCGCTCCTCGGTGATTCTCAATCCCCATTACAAGTCCATGGGTAATCTCTATGGCTCTGAGTACTGGACCTATCTGCTGCCGAAGCGGGTGGGGGCGGCTGAAGCTGAGCGGCTGACCGCTAACCGGCTGCCGGTTGGGGCTGTCGAGGCTCTGGAGCTGGGACTGCTGGATGGCTGCTTTGAGGGGGGCTCTGAAGAGTTTATTGCCGACGTCGCTCGACAGGCTGAGCTACTGGCCGATTCCGCCGATTTTGAGCAGCAGCTGGTGACCAGAAACAGGGAGTTTGAGGCGGATATGGCTCAGAAACCGCTGGATCGGTACCGACAGGAGGAGCTGGAGCGGATGAAGCTGAACTTCTATGGCTTCGATCCCAGCTATCATGTCGCCCGCTATCACTTTGTCGAAAAATTACCGAAAGCCCGGACTCCGGCCTGGCTGGCCAGTCATCGTCGGTTGCGAAAGGGGTTACCGGCGGAAGTCGTCGGACAGCAGTAAGCGGCGAACCGGAAACACAGGCTTAAAAAACAGATACAAAAAAAGCAGGCCTCAGCCTGCTTTTTTTAATGCGCGAGTCGTGACTTACAGGGCTTCAACCTGATCAGCCTGAGGACCTTTCTGGCCTTCTACTTCGAAGAAACGCACGGACTGACCTTCGTGAAGAGTCTTGCGGCCTTCACCGAGGATAGAACGGAAGTGAACAAACAGGTCTTTACCGCTTTCACGCTCGATGAAACCGTAACCTTTCTCGTCGTTGAACCACTTAACTGTTCCAGTCTGCTTGTCGGACATATTCTTTATTTCTCACATTTAGTTAGTAGAGAGCCGTTGGGAGTATTTGTGCCTCCTGAAGCGGCCCGGGTTTTACATGTAACAGGTGCAGGCAAGAGAGTTGGAGCAGAGTATGTTCGAATGGAACGTCTACAAAAACACGAAATGCACAACCATTTACACAGGAGGTTACCTTACAGAACAACGGTTACAGTTACAAGTCACTTCAGAGTCTTATGGCTGTTAGTGCCCCCTGGCCACCTGCGGGAGCCCGGTGGCGCTTTGTCAGCGGCCACTCATGGCGGTCTTGATTCGCAATTCCGGGCAGATCTCCCTGCCGGGTTCCGGAGTCAGCGGTATCAGTCTGGACAGCAGCAGCGAGATGGCGGCCATGGCGGCGCCGGTAAGGAACACTGCCGCCGGCGATGCCAGCCACAGCAGTCCGTAGAGGGCTGGCAGTACCACTGCCGCAATATGGTTGATGGTAAAGGCGACGCCGGCAGTGGGGGCGATATCGGCCGGATCGGCGATCTTCTGAAAATAGGTCTTCATGGCGATGGCCAGCGAGAAGAAAAGGTGGTCGAGCAGATAGAGAGCCACGCCGAACCAGGGATTGTCCACCAGCGCATAGCCGACAAACACCCCGATCAGACCGATATATTCCAGGGTCAGCGCCCGGCGCTCCCCCCAGCTGTCGATCAGCTTACCGATGTGGGGGGCGATCAGCATATTCAGTACACAGTTGGCCAGGAACATCATGGCGATGGCGGCGGCGTCAAAGCCGAATTTTTCCACCATCAGGAAGCCGGCGAACACCACAAATATCTGCCGCCTGGCACCGGCCATAAAGGTAAGAGCATAGTAGAGCCAGTAGCGGCGTCGCAGAATCAGTTTTTTATGCTGTTCGACCTTCTCCGGATAGTGGGGAAAGGCCAGCCAGCAAACTATGGCGATCAGCAGTGTCGCTCCACCGCCGAGCAGATAGACCCACTCCATTGGTAGCTGCCAGAGTTCCAGCGCCGTCCAGACCAGCCCGTAGCAGATCAGTGAGGCGAAGGAACCGACGGCGATCATCCGCCCCATATTACGGGCGGCGGTAGCCTTGTCGAACCACTGCAGTGACAGCGACTGATTGAGGGTTTCGTAGTAGTGAAAGCCGACCGACATCAACACGGTGGTCAGGTAGAGTCCCAGTACCTGGGGGAAGAAGCCGGTAATGGCGGTACCGATGCCCAGTACCGCCAGCGCCAGCAGCGCCAGAGTCTGCTCCCGGAACAGCCACAGCAGGAACACCACCGCAAAGGCCATAAAGCCGGGTATCTCCCGCAGCGACTGGAGGATGCCGATCTCCACGCCGGTGAATCCGGCCCGTTCGATGGTGAAGTTGTTCAGCAGAGCCTGCCAGGTGCCGAAGGCAAGCGGCACCGCGGCCGCCATCAGAAACAGCAATGTTTCCGGCCGCTGCCAGCCGGGTGTCTGTCGCTCTGTGGTCATCTGTCATCTCCCTTTAGTACTGGCCTGCTACTTTAAAGAGAGCGAGGATTGGCGTATACAGTGCTTAATGACAAAAAATATCGCGAATGAGACAGAATTGCCGGATATTCCTTCTCACTGGTTATCCGTAGAAGGTCGACCCTGGCGTCGACCGGAGGAGGTCCCGCGGCGGGTGGTCGTACGCCAGGAAGATCATCCGGCAGGCTATCGGGTGCCGCCCCACCAGCATGGCTGGGCGCAACTGCTGTACGCCTGGGAAGGGGTCATGCGGGTTATAACCGAAGCGGGACAGTGGGTGGTGCCCTGTCAGCGAGCGGTCTGGATTCCGCCACGGATTGAGCATGAAGTGTACTCGATCCAGCGAACCCGGCTGCGCAACCTCTACATCTGTCCAGGGGACAGTCAGCGATTGCCGGACCGCTGTTCGGTCGTGCAGGTATCGCCGCTGTTGCGGGAACTGATACGGGAGGTCGCCGGCTTTCCGGTACTTTATGATGAAGCGGGTCCCGAAGGTCGGCTGGTGTCGGTGCTGATGGACCAGATCTGTCAGCTACCGGTCAACCCATTGCATCTGCCGATCCCCGCTGATAGTCGTCTGCTTCAGATTACCCGCGGGCTGCTGGCCGATCCGGCCGATGAGCGCAGTCTGCAGGCCTGGTCTGAATATGCGGGGGCCAGCGCCCGAACGCTGGCCCGGCTGTTCCGGGTGGAGACCGGTATGACATTCGGCCAGTGGCGACAGCAGGTGCGACTGCTGGAAGCGCTGGGACGCATCGCGGGGGGGGACAGCATTGCCCGGGTAGCCGGCGACCTCGGTTACCAGAGTCAGAGTGCGTTTATCGCTATGTTCAGACGGGCACTGGGTACCACACCGGGCCAGTATTTCGCTGATCCCGGTGAAACCCGGGAGTTTACGGAGGAAGGATGAGTACGGCAATTTACGAAGTTGGTATGCTGGACCTGGCTGTTGGACTGTTGCTGGTCCTGCCGGCACTCTGGTTCAGTCTGCGCTGGCAGACCGGGACCTCGAAGCTGGGCTGGGGGCTGGGACGAATGCTGCTTCAGCTCACTCTGGTGGGGTACTTCCTGAGCTTTATCTTTTCCGCACAGAGTCCGTGGCCGATATTGCTGGTGCTGGCGGTCATGGTCATGGCATCCGGATGGATCGCACTGAGCGAAGTACCACAGCAGCGTCCCCGCTTGTTCGGTCGGGCGCTGCTGGCGATTCTGATCGGCGGAGGGCTGAATCTGCTGGTGGTGAGCCAGTATGTGATCGGTATCGATCCCTGGTTTCAGCCCCGTTACCTGATACCGCTGGCCGGGATGATCTTTGCCGGGGCTATGAACAGTCTCAGCCTGGCTGCCGAACGGCTTTATTCGGAGCTGGGGCAGGGGGAGGACTATCAGGCGGCGCGCAGTCGGGCCTTCCGGGCCGGCATGATTCCGGTCACCAATGGTCTGCTGGCCGTCGGCCTGGTTTCGCTGCCGGGGATGATGACGGGACAGATCCTGTCCGGTGTTTCACCGCTGGTTGCCGCCCGCTATCAGATTATAGTGATGTGCATGCTGGTAGGGGCGGCGGGGCTGTCCTCGGCGATATTCCTGATGCTGGCCAGAGACAGTTCCAACCGGGTACAGCCTGCGTCGGATCGGGAAACTCTGTGACGATCCCCCCTTTCCCCGGTAACGGTGAGGCTGACCGATTCCGACTGCTGTTGCAGCTGTCTCTGAGACAGCCGCTGGCCGATGACTCAGCGGCGCCTGCCGGGGCGGGACGGGCCTCGCGATCCGGCGGATTTGCGCCGGCCGGATGGCTGTGATGGTCGTTTTCCGCCGGCGCTCCGGTTCCCCGAGTCAGTATTCTTCTGACGACCTTTGTCTGCTGGTCTGGATTGCTGCGGCCTCCCGCTGCGAGCGGCGCCGCGGTCAGGGTTCTGACTGGCAAGGTGGACGGTCTCGCTGCGCATCTGCCCCGGCTGCAGCTGATCCAGCCGCCAGTTGCCGATGGCGACACGAATCAGTCTCAGGGTCGGAAAGCCGACATGGGCGGTCATCCGCCTGACCTGACGGTTTCTGCCTTCACTGATCTTCAGCTCCAGCCAGCTGGTGGGAATCTGTTTACGCTCACGGACAGGGGGGGTGCGGGGCCAGAGTTGCGGTGGCTCCAGTCGTCTCGCTCTGGCCGGACGGGTCATGCCGTCCTTCAGTCTCACCCCCCGGCGAAGCTGTTGCAACGCCTCGTCGCTGATCTCGCCCTCGACCTGTACCCAGTAGGTTTTTTCCAGTTTAAAGCGGGGATCGGTAATCTGCTTCTGCAGCGGCCCGTGATCGGTCAGCAGTAACAGACCTTCAGAGTCATAATCGAGCCGGCCGGCGGCGTAAATATCCTTTTCCCGGATAAAGTCGGCCAGGGTGCTGCGACCGGCATCGTCGGTGAACTGAGACAGAACCTGAAAGGGTTTATTAAAAAGTACGATTCGGGCCATGCGGTTAAGGCTTCTTCTGGCTGCGGAAAGCAGGTGGGGTTAACAGTGCTGATGCCAGAGACCGCCACCGGATTACTCAGAACCGACAGCCTGTTCAGCATCGCCTGGGGTCATCAGGTCAGCGGTGTGGCGACAGGTGGCATATAAATGCCGGAAAAGCGCCGACCGATCCGTTATACTCGCCTCTGATCATGCCGACCGCTTCCTGCCACCGCCCGGATCCGCATACCTTACCCTTACCCGCACGGTTTTCAACTATGGATTTGTCTCAGTTACTGTCAGATATCGACCGGGCACTGGCTGCCCGGGCCGAGCTGCTTCCCCGGTTGGTGGCCGAAAACACCGATTGTTACCGACTGTTCCACGGCACGGTGGAAGGCATGCCTGGCCTCACTGTCGATCGTTATGGCCCGCAACTGATCATTCAGAGCTTTCATGAGCCGCTGCTACCCGATCAGGCCGATGCCATCAGCGCACATGTCTGTCAGCACCTGGGGACGGAGCTGTACAGTTGTTATAACGACCGCAGCGGTGATTTTTCCCGCCGCGCCGATGAAGGCCTGAACGATACGTCCGAGAGGACGGATACCTGTCATGAAATGGGTGTTGCCTATCAGACCCGGACGAAGCACCAGGGCCAGGATCCGCTGCTGTTCCTGGATCTGCGTGCCGGCCGCCGTTTTGTGCTTGCCGAAAGCCGGGGGCTCAGTGTACTGAACCTGTTTTCCTATACCTGTGGCGTCGGTATCTGCGCCGCTAAGGCCGGGGCGCGGGAAGTGCTGAATGTAGATTTTGCCGCTTCCGCGCTTGATACCGGACGAGCTAACGCCGGGCTCAACGATCTGGATGCGCAGGCGGTGGGATTCCTGCAGTCGGACTACTTTCCGGCGGCAAGGCAGCTGGCGGGATTACCGGTCAGCCAGCGCCGTGGGCGTCAGCGACAGCGCGGCAGCCACTATCCGCGTCTGCAACCGCAACAGTTTGACCTGGTGGTGCTGGATCCGCCCCGCTGGGCGAAAAGCGCGTTCGGTACCGTGGACCTGATACGTGATTATCCGAGTGTCTTCAAACCGGCATTGCTGGCAACCCGGTCAGGTGGCCGGATGCTCTGTACCAACAATGTTGCTAAAGTACCGGTCGGAGAGTGGCTGGATATTCTGCGTCGCTGTGCCGCTAAAGCCGGGCGGCCGATTCGGGATCTGCAGCTGTTACAACCCGAGGCTGACTTTCCCAGTTTTGACGGGCAGCATCCGCTGAAGATGGCGGTGCTGGAAGTGTAACAAGTATAACTGTCTGCCGCCGGCAGAGACTGAGATGCGTAATCATGATTGATCCCGAGGTGCTGCTTTCAGACTGGCCGAATCTGCTGGCTTTTATCTGGTTTCTGATCTGCTTTAAAGGTTATGCCTGGTTTTCCCGGCTGCGGGCAGAGACAACCCCTTGTCTGGCCAGCATTATGCACCTCTACCGGATAGACTGGATGCGTCAGCTGCTGACTCGCGATGTACGCATCGCCGATATCTCAGCGGTCGGAAATCTTGAGCGGGTGGCCGCCTTCTTCGCCTCCAGTACCATGCTGATTCTGGCCGGTCTGGCAACTGCGCTGGGCGCTTCGGAGAAACTGATCGGCGTTGCTTCCGAATTGCCGCTGATGGCCAACGCCAGCCGGGCCGAGTGGGAAATCAAACTGCTGGTGCTGATCGTGCTGTTTATCTATGCCTTCTTTAAGTTTACCTGGAGTCTGCGTCAGTATGGCTTCTGCTCGGTGCTGATCGGCAGTGCTCCGTTGCTGGACGGGCAGGCTACTGAATCGGAAATCAGTACCTTTGTTGTCCGTGCTTCCAACACGCTGTCCCGGGCGGCGAACAACTCCAATTTCGGGCTGCGTTCCTACTATTTCAGTCTGGCGGTGCTGGCCTGGTTTATTAACGCCTGGTGCTTTATCGCCTTCAGTACGGTGGTGGTTGTCGTGCTCTATCTTCGGGAGTTCAGGTCGCCGGTACTGAAAGAACTGACCGAGACCCTCACCGGCGATGAGCCCGAACGTCCGGATTACCGGCTGCCTTCGGCCCGCTGACCCGGCGTTTTCAGCATCCCTGGCAGGCGATTGTCGGAAATCCTTGAAATTTTTCTGAACGTCCCCACTTAGGTAAGCAGCCATCCTAATGACTGTTTATTACTGACAGGGTTGTAATCAATGACGACAGAGACTCAACAAGAAACGCTTGGATTCCAGACAGAAGTGAAGCAGCTGCTGCATCTGATGATCCACTCCTTGTACAGCAACAAAGAAATTTTTCTGCGGGAACTGATCTCCAACGCTTCGGATGCCGCCGATAAACTTCGTTTTGAAGCTCTGGCTGACGGTTCGCTGTATGAAGACGACAGTGAGCTGAAAATCCGTATCGAATTTGATGCAGACGCGAAGCTGGTTCGCATCATCGATAATGGTATCGGCATGAGCCGCCAGGATGTGATCGAGCACCTGGGTACTATCGCCAAGTCCGGTACTTCCGAATTTCTGTCGAAACTGTCCGGTGACCAGCAGAAGGATTCCCAACTGATCGGTCAGTTCGGTGTTGGTTTCTATTCCTCTTTTATCGTTGCCGACAAGGTTGATGTCTTTACCCGTCGGGCCGGTCTTGAGGCATCGGAAGGTGTTCACTGGCAGTCGGCCGGTGAGGGCGAGTTTTCCATCGGCACCGTTGAGAAAGCGGAACGCGGCACCACCATCGTTCTGCACCTGAAAGAGGGTGAGGGTGAGTTTGCCGACAGCTGGCGTCTGCGCAGCCTGATCCGCAAGTATTCCGACCATATCTCTATTCCTGTCGAGATGATCAAAGAGGCACAGGGCGAAGAAGAGAAAGAGGGCGAAGAGAAGGCGGTGGAGTGGGAAACCGTCAACAATGCAACGGCGCTCTGGACCCGTCCCCGTTCTGAAGTAAAAGAGGAAGAGTACCAGGAGTTCTATAAGCACGTCTCCCATGATTTCGAAAATCCGCTGACCTGGAGCCATAACAAGGTTGAAGGCAAACTGGAATACAGCAGCCTGCTGTACGTGCCTGGTCGTGCGCCTTTCGATCTCTGGAACCGTGATGGTGCCCGTGGCCTGAAACTCTATGTTCAGCGGGTTTTCATCATGGACGATGCCGAACAGTTCCTGCCGTTGTATCTGCGCTTTATTAAAGGGGTGGTTGATTCCAACGATCTGTCGCTCAATGTTTCCCGGGAGATTCTGCAGAAAGACCCGGCTATCGATTCTATGCGCAGCGCCCTGACCAAGCGGGTGCTGGACATGCTGTCGAAGTTGGCTAAGAAGGACGAAGAGAAGTACGCCTCCTTCTGGAAAGAGTTCGGTCAGGTGCTGAAAGAAGGTCCTGCGGAAGACTTTGGCAACCGGGAGAAGATCGCCGGTCTGCTGCGTTTTGCCACGACCGAGAAAGACTCCGCCGAGCAGACTGAGTCGCTGAAGACTTATGTTGAGCGAATGAAAGAGGGCCAGGAGGCGATCTACTACGTGGTGGCCGAAAACCACAACACCGCGAAGAACAGTCCGCACCTGGAGGTCTTCCGCAAGAAAGGCATCGAAGTTCTGCTGCTGTCCGACCGTGTCGACGAGTGGCTGATGAGCAACCTCAACGAATTTGAAGGTAAGAGCTTCAAGGATGTGACCAAAGGCGATCTCGACCTTGGTCAGGTTGAGGACGAAGCCGAGAAGAAACAGCAGGAAGAGACTGCGAAGGAGTTCAGCTCGCTGGTTGAGCGGGTTAAGGAGACCCTGGCTGAGCAGGTGGACGAAGTCCGTATCACCAGCCGCCTGGTTGACTCGCCGGCCTGTCTGGTTGTTGGCGAACAGGATATGGGAGCGCAGATGCGCCGTATCATGGAAGCAGCTGGTCAGACATTGCCCGAGACCAAGCCGTCCTTCGAGATCAATCCGGAACATCCGCTGGTGGTCAGACTGAACGATGAGCCGGATGTGGATCGCTTCAACGAGCTGACCCGGGTGCTGTTTGATCAGGCCTGCCTGGCCGAAGGCGGACAGCTTGAAGATCCGGGTGCCTATGTCCGCCGTCTGAACAAACTGCTGCTAAGCTTAAGTTCGTAATCGCAGTTAATCTAAATCAAAGGCGATCTTCGGATCGCCTTTTTTATTGCCCGACGTCCGTTGTATTATCTGTTTCTGAATTATTGCGACGCAGCAATCGGGAGTCGTCAGCCGTGAGCACCAGTTATCTTAAGCGTTTCTTTACCCCTAAGTCTATCGCCGTATTCGGCGCCTCTGAAAAGCCTAACAGCATGGGGGGCGTGGTACTCAGCAACCTGATCGATGGCGGTTATACCGGCAGGCTGATGGCGGTGAACAGACAGGGCTACGAGGAGGTCTTCGGTATCCCCTGTTACAGCGGGGTGTCGACCATGCCGGAGATGCCGGATCTTGCGATTATCTGTTCGCCCCCTGATGCGGTGCCGGATATTGTCCGTAAGCTGGGTGCCAGTCAGGTTAAAGCAGCGATGATCCTGACCGGCGGACTGTCCCGCTCCCACACCGATACCCTGCAACCGCTGAAAGATGCGGTGATCGAGGCGGCCAGACCCTACGGTATCCGTATCCTCGGGCCCGACTGCATGGGCCTGCTGGTGCCCGGACACAATATGAACGCCAGCTACTCCCACCTCAATATCCAGAAGGGCAAGGTCGCCTATGTGGGGCAGTCCGGCATTCTGGGTACCGGCATGATCGACTGGGCCAACGGCCAGGGGATCGGCTTCTCCAACTTTCTGACCCTGGGCGGTAGCGTCGATGTCAGCCTGCCCGGCGTCATCGACTATCTGGCTAACGACCCCTATACCCATGCACTGCTGGTCCAGCTCGATACTATTCGCCGGGAAGATGCCCACCACTTTATCTCCTCCATCCGGGCGGCAGCGCGTAATAAGCTGGTACTGGTCCTGAAAAGCCATATGGATTTCAGTGACAGCGATCGCCGCCGTCAGCTGCCGGAGGGGGTGCAGGACATCGATCGGGTTTATGACACCGTGCTGAGGCGGGTGGGTGTTGTCAGGGTGGAGAGTACCGATGAGCTGTTTGATGCACTGGAAACCCTGACCACCATGAAACCGCTCAGGGGGCAGCGGCTGGCGATCGTCGGCAATGGTGCCGGCCCCAACGCGCTGGCAGTCGGACGTCTTCTGAAGCATCAGGGCAGGCTGGCGCAGCTGAGCGAAGAAACGGAGCAGGAACTGAGCGGCCTGCTGCCTGATTTCTGGAACCGCAGCAACCCGGTGGACCTGAATGCCGACGCCACCCCGGGACTGTTTGCTCAGGTAACGGAGGTGCTGACCAGAGACCGCAATGTCGATGCGGTACTGGTCATTCATGCGCCTACCCGGCTGGCACCGGGAGCGGCGACCGCTGAAGCGGTGATTCGGGTGGCGAAGAAAACCCAGCGCAACGTGCTGACCTGCTGGCTCGGACGCAGTACTGCTATTGCCGCTCGCAATCTCTTCAATGAGGCGAAGGTTCCGACTTTTATTACCCCGGAAAAAGCTGCCGATGCCTTTATGCATATGGTTGATTTCCGACGTAACCAGGAGGTGATGAAGCAGACCCCGGTGGCGATGGATATCAATGAAAACCGGGAAGGTCGGGCCCAGGCCAGGGAGATGATCGATCAGGCCCTGAGTCGCGGCCGTAATTATCTGATGCATGAAGAGGCCGGCCGGCTGCTGGAAAGCTACAATATTCCCGTCTCCCATTCCCACTATGCGCACGATATCGATGGTGTGGTGAAGGTCGCCCGGCAACTGGGGGGCTCGGTAGCCGTCAAAGCGTTACACAAGGATAATCGCCACCCCTTCAGCTATGACGACCAGAGTGGGCAGCGCTGGCGGGATCTGGCGCTGGATCTTTACTCGATTTCTGAAGTCAAGCATGCGGTGACTAAGCTGGCGTACCAGGTCAGCGAGCGCTTCAGCGCCGAGGAGCAGCGGGGCTTCTGTATTCAGCAGATGAAGCGGGGCTTCCAGTCACTGCAGATCAGTGTCGGCGTGACCCGGGATCCGGTGTTCGGACCGATGATCTTCTTCGGTGCCGGCGGTTATGCCGTCGACGTGCTGGCTGATCGCCAGCTGATGTTGCCACCGCTGAATGAAAGTCTGGCGCGGCGGCTGGTGAAATCCTCCCGAGTCTATCGCTTTATCAAAGAGAACAGTTACCGGGTCGAGGAGGATATTAATCATCTCTGCGCGCTGCTGCTGCGCATCTCCCAGATGGTGGTGGATACACCGGAACTGAAGTCCCTTGAGATCAACCCTCTGTTACTGAACAAGCGTGGAATGCTGGCGGTGGATACCTGTGTCGGACTCGGCGATCCCTGCGAACTGGCCATTTCTCCCTATCCGGATAACCTGGCTGAGACGGCGGTACTGAAACGCAGTAAACGCCAGGTGATCGTCCGCCCGATTAAGGGGGAAGATGAGCCTAACCATCTGGAGTTCTTCAAGAGCCTGAGTCCCGAGTCGATCCGTCTGCGCTACTTCTACAGTCGGGGGGTGCCGACTCACAGCGAACTGGCCACCTGGACGCAGATCGATTATGACCGTGAAATGGCCTTTATCGTTTCAGCTCCCCGAGAGAATGCACCCGGCTATGAAACTCTGGGGGTAGTTCGTACCAATACCGATCCGGATAACATTCGCGCCGAGTTCGCGGTGGTCATTCGTGATGATCTTCAGGGCGAGGGGCTGGGGGTGATCCTGATGCAGAAAATGATTAACTACTGCAGGTCCCGCGGCACCCTGCAGATCATGGGAACCACCTTGCCGACCAATACCGGAATGCAGATGCTGGCGAAGAAGCTGGGATTCCGTAACGGCTACAATGCCGAAGAAGAGGTGGTTGAGATGGAAATGATGCTTAACGAGCCGACCGAGGACTGGCAGATTCATCGCCTGCAGAATTAGGCAGAATGCCGGCGGCCTCCAGAGGTAACACCAGGACGGCGGGCTCTGCCTTAAGCAGGTTGCCCGACCTCCTGTGGTTCTGCCGATGAATCTCGTTGTTGCAGAACGAAGTTCGCTGCCCCGGCTTACATGTCGGGGCAGTACATCTCATGCAGAGTGCGGATAACGCGGCTGGCAGTATCGCCGGCAAGGGAATAGTAGATAGTCTGGGATTCACGGCGTGTTGATACCAGACCGTCCCGTCGCAGTACAGCAAGGTGCTGAGACAGGGCGGATTGACTGAGGTCCAGAAAGGAATTCAGTTCAGTTACTGAAAGCTCTTTACCGTCCAGGTAACATAAAATCAGCAGCCGGTTCTCGTTGGCCAGGGCTTTCAGCAGTTGTGCGGCATCACGGGCATTTGTACGCATTAATTCCAGTGGTGTTTGTAGTTCTGGCGTACTATCCAATGGGGATCCTCCTGTGGCGAGATTAACCTGGCTGAAAGTGCGTGAATATACATGAATATCAAGCGATGCTCAATATAACATATTAGAATACACTAATTAATCGTCGCATAATAATTATTTTTTGACAATTCATTATATATCCAATCTGTCGATTGATATAAGTCCTTACTAATAGTACGCAGCTTCCTTCTCTGTGGATTCAGAATCGGCCTTAAAATCTGCGTGTTTTTCTGAGCGGTGGATGATGGTTTGCCGCCGGGTGCAGTCGGCAAAAATAACCCGGGATGAATTTATACATCCTTTACGGGTTTCAGGCAGGGGAGTGGGGACTGGTCTATGATTTCGGGCGAGGACTCTGAGTAAGCGAAAATCTGAACCGGCGGGAGGAGCAGCAGCCATGCTCTGCACAGAGAAGATTCTGGTACTGATCGAGTCTCGGGATCAGGCTACTCATCTGCTCGAGAAAACGTCGATTCTGGCCGCTGCCACCGGTGCCCGGGTGGAGCTGTTCTGCTGCTGTTACAGTCTGCCGCTGTCCAGTAGTTATCCTTTCGATCCTGAAGCGCGACGACATGCCAGACAGGGATTCTTACACGGTGCTGAAAAATGGCTTGAGACGCAGGCCCGGCAGCTGGAACAGCAGGGTATCGAGGTCGCCACCGATGTCTGCTGGGAGCGCCACGCTGAGCAGGGCATGATGACCAAAATCGAGCGCTATCAACCGGATATGGTGGTCAAGGATTGCCGTTACCATCACCGGCTTGATCAGCACCTGCTGGGGCATGTGGACTGGGAGCTGTTACGCCACTGCCCGGTCCCGCTGCTGCTGGTGCGCCCGCAGAGCTGGGCCGGTACCGCATCTGTGATTGCGGCTGTCGATCCGATTCATTCCCATGACAAGCCGGCATCTGTGGATATGAGTATCCTGCGGATGGCCGGTTACTGCCGTCGGTTACTGAAAGGGTCGCTGGGGGTGTTCCACTGTTTTCAGCCCCTGCCTGCCTCGGTTATTTTCAACGATACCCTGCAACTGAACTACGAACAGTTCCGGGAGAAGTTGCGCCAGACCCATCGGCAGGCCATGGAGGATCTGCTTGAGCAGTTCGGACTGCCGGAGGAGATTTCTGCCCTCCATCTGGCCGAAGGTGAACCCTGGCAGCAATTGCCCGCCTGGTTGCGTGAGGTGGGCGCTGATATTGTGGTGATGGGGGCGATTGAGCGAGGCTTAAGCGACCGATTCTTTATCGGCAGCACCTCGGAAATGGCGCTCGACCATATTACCTGCGACGTGCTGGTCGTTCGCCCCCCGACGACCGGCTGAGTCGCGGCTTCACGGTGATCAGGAAGCTGACAACCCCGGCTCAGAGATCGAAGCTGGCCCAGATCGGACAGTGATCCGAAGGCTTCTCCATCCCACGCAACTCGTAATCAATGCCGGTTTCTGTACACCGTTGCTGCAGTGAGTCCGTGGTCAGGATCAGGTCGATTCTCAGGCCCCGTTTCGGCTCGCGGTCAAACCCTTTGCTGCGGTAATCGAACCAGCTGTACCAGTCACCGTCTTCAGGATGCTGAGCCCTGAAGCTGTCGTTCAGCCCCCAGCCCAGCAGGCATTGCAGCCACTCTCGTTCAACCGGCTGGAAACTGGTCTTGCCGCTCCGCAGCCAGCGTTTGCGATTGTCCTCGCCGATACCGATATCGATATCCCGGGAGGAGATGTTCATATCGCCCATCACCACCAGCTTCTGATCGTTGCAGAAATGCTGTTCAAGGTAATCCTGCAGATCGGCGTAGAATTTCCGCTTGGCCGGGAATTTGGTCTCGTGCGCGATATTCTCGCCCTGAGGAAAATAGCCGTTGATGACCACCAGGGTTTCGCCGCCGGGGGTGGGATACTCCGCCATTATCATCCGTCGCTGGGCATCGTCGCTGTCGTCCGGAAAACCCTTCTGCACCCGCAACGCCGGCTGTTTTGAAATCAGACAGACTCCGTAGTGCCCCATCTGACCGTGAAACTCGACCTCATAGCCCAGCTCCCGAATGGCCTCAACGGGGAATTCCTCGTCGTGGACCTTGGTTTCCTGAATACCGATGACATCCGGCTGGTGTTTTTCAATCAGTGCACTGAGCTGATGCAGGCGAGCGCGGATTCCGTTGGTGTTAAAAGAGATGATTTTCACTGGCGCTTGTTCCGTTGTCAGCGTGGTGGTCAGGGATCAAAGCGGCTAAAGGTAGCGGAAATCAGCCGGAAATAAAACACCGGCTTTGCCGGGGTTTACCCTCTTCTCGCTGATCTGTGTTGCTTCCGGGTGGACTGTGATTGTGGTTTCTTGAGGGCAGATCATCCTGTCCGGCGGTGCGGGGCAGTTCAGGGTTAATATCGATAGCCGGAAGCTATCAACGGGCTAGTCTGTGACAATTGGTATCGGCGGCGGCGAACCGGTACAGTAGCTGCTGAACTGAAATGGTTGAAGGAGTAAGGCTGTGACGGCGTATGATTTTGATCTCTTTGTGATTGGCGCGGGTTCCGGTGGAGTTCGCGCAGCGAGGATGGCTGCGGCTAAAGGGGTTCGGGTCGCGATTGCAGAAGATCGTTATATGGGCGGAACCTGCGTTAATGTCGGCTGTGTTCCCAAGAAACTCTACGTCTACGCATCGCACTTTCGTGAACTTTTTGAGGAGGCGCGGGGGTTTGGCTGGCAGACCACGGAGGTCCCCTTTGACTGGAATCGTCTGCGGGAGAACAAAAAAGCCGAAATCAGCCGTCTGAACGGCATTTATGACTCTCTGCTGGGGGACTCGGGGGCACAGATAATCGAAGGCCGGGCCCGGGTAATCGATGCGAATACTGTGCGGGTCGGCGACAACGACTACAGCGCTGAGCGGATTCTGGTCGCCACCGGCGGCTGGCCCAGCGTACCCGATATTCCGGGTCGTGAGCACATTACCACATCCAACGAAATCTTCGACCTGGACCAGTTTCCCCGTCGGATGCTGATCGTCGGTGGCGGCTATATTGCGGTGGAGTTCGCCGGTATCTTTGCCGGCCTGGGCGCCTCCACAACTCAGCTCTACCGGGGCGAGCTGTTCCTGCGTGGTTTCGATCAGGAGGTGCGGGAATTCGTCGCCGCCGAAATGATTAAGAAGGGTGTCGACCTGCGCTTCAATCTCAACGTTGAAAGCATCGACAAGCAGGGCGACGGCAGCCTGTCGGTACAGCTGACCGACGGTTCCCGAATCGAGGCTGATTGCGTGCTTTATGCCACCGGTCGCCATCCCAACACGGGCGGACTCGGCCTTGAAGCGGCGGGTGTCGAACTGGCTGCCAACGGTGCGGTGCGAGTGGATGAGAAGTTTCGCACCAGTGCGCCATCCATCTATGCCGTCGGTGATGTGATTGATCGGGTCGCTCTGACGCCGGTGGCGCTGGCCGAAGGCATGACCCTGGTCAATCAGCTCTATGAGCCGGTTGCCGGCAAGCCTCCGGTCAGCTATGAGCTGATTCCCACGGCAGTATTCAGTCAGCCCAACATCGGAACTGTGGGGCTGACCGAAGAGCAGGCCCGAGAGCAGTACACGGAGCTGGATGTATACACCTCGACGTTCCGTGCGCTTAAGCACACGCTCAGCGGCTCAGAAGAGCGAACCCTGATGAAGATGATTGTCGACAGCACCACGGACCGGGTGGTTGGTGTGCATATGGTTGGTGCCGATGCCGGTGAGATCATTCAGGGTATAGGTGTGGCTCTGAAAGCCGGAGCCACCAAGTCGGTTTTCGACCAGACCATCGGTATCCATCCGACCTCGGCCGAGGAGTTTGTCACCATGCGTGCCGCCAGCCGCAGCTGGCGCGCGGATCCGTAACGGCCGCTAACGTTCGGGCGGTGGTATTCTCCGGTGGTTTAATGCCGTCGCACAGGGAGGTGTTGCGATCGACCAGCGGGTTGATAACGACGGAGGACGGACCTGACGTCTGCCAGATAGGAGCCGCCGAACAGGTTCAGGTGATTGAGCAGGTGGTAGAGGTTGTATAGCTCTGACCGTTCTTCCCACTCCGGTTCCAGCGGGTGACAGGCCAGATAACTGCTGTAGAAAATCTCCGGGAAGCCTCCGAACAGGCGTGTCATAGCCAGTTCCGCTTCGGCCTGGCCTTGCCAGACGGCAGGGTCGATCAGCCAGGGGGCCCCTCCGGAAAACAGCAGATTGCCGGACCAGAGATCGCCGTGCAGCAGGCACGGGGGCTGCCGGGGGATCAGCTCCGGCAGGCGCTCACACAGTTTTTCGACGGCTACCAGGTCTGTCTTTTCCAGGCGTCGGTTCCGCCGCGCCAGTTCCGCCTGCCACAGCAAACGGTGGTAAGCGAAAAAATGCCAGCCATCGGCCGTCGGTGGATTGGGTTGTCGGGTCAGTCCGCAGTAATTGTCCTGGGTAAAGCCAAAGTCTTCCAGTGACTGGCTGTGCAGTGCTGCCAGCTGTTCGCCCAGTGCTATCCAGTTCGCTCGGGAGGGGCGATCCGGCTCAAGGTAACTCAGCAGCAGCCCCTGTTCATCAAAAGCGACGACTTCGGGAACGCTCACCGTGTCCGTTGCCGCGAGTGCCTTCAGCCCTGCGGCCTCACTGGCGAAAAACTGTTCGGGTGGAGTGGGGTGAGTCTTATAAAACAGCCAGCGCTCACCACTTCGGAACCGGTAGCCGCGATTGATACAACCCCCTGAAACAGGACTCACTGCTGTGGCTGCAGGTAAGCCCTGCTGCCGCAGTAATCGGGAAAGGGAGGGCAGATATTCTGACAACGGAGGTCAGACCTTCCGCTTCATCCGCTGGTCAGTGCCGGAACACTTCCTCATCACGGTAGTGGCTGTCCATCCAGCATCGGGGCAATGCTTCGCCGGACGGGAACACCAGCAGGTCCTTGCGAATATACTCCGGATCCTGGAGATCTTCACCCTGCTGATACTGTACCTGGGTTCGGGTCTCAAAGGGGTTGGTCAGCTCTGTCAGACTCAGAATCTGAACCAGATGACCGGAGCTGGCTTCTTTTAAGAACATGTCTGCGGCTCCTGTAGCAGGTTGGGGACGGATGACAGAGTAAGTATGGAACATAACCCCGCTTTTATCCCATTGGCTCTGACACCCCGGATTGACTGCCGCAGGAATCTTCGGCCGTCGGTGATGAAGGAGTTGCTGCGAAAGCGGGCATAAAAAAACCGGGATCCGGTCCCGGTTTTTATTGCCAGTGACTCGCCGGTTAACTGATCACCCGCAGATTAATGACTTCCTCGATCGCATTCAGCGCCTCGATCATATCGTCACCGGGCATCTCGTCCAGGTCGATGATGTTGTAAGCTACATCGTCCCGGCTCTTGTTAAGCATGTCGACGATATTCAGCTCGTGATCCGCCAGTATCGAGGTGATATGACCCAGCACCTTCGGCACATTGCGGTTGGTGATGGTCAGACGGACTTTAGTGGTGCGCGCCAGTTCGATCTGCGGGAAATTCACGGAGTTGCGAATATTGCCGTTCTGGAGGAAGTCCATCAGCTGGTCAGCCACCATAATGGCGCAGTTCTCTTCGGCTTCGGCGGTGCTGGCGCCGATGTGAGGCATCTGCAGGATCTTCGGGTGACGAAGTGTATCGTTGGCCGGGAAGTCACAGACGTACCGATGCAGGCGACCAGCGTCCAGTTCTTTGACGATAGCTTCACGGTCGACAATTTCGCCACGGGCAAAGTTAAGCAGTACGCAGTTCTCGCGAACATTAGCCAGCAGATTATCGTTGATCAGGCCCCGGGTGGATTCCAGTGCCGGCAGGTGCAGGCTGATATAGTCGCACTCGCTGAACAGATTGATCAGGTTGTCCATTTTCCGAACCTGGCTGGACAGCCGCCAGGCCGCTTCAACGGAAATAGCCGGATCGTATCCGACAACCTTCATCCCCAGCGACAGGCCCATATTGGCCACCAGTGAGCCGATATTGCCGAGACCGACGACGCCCAGTGTCTTACCGGTCAGTTCAGAACCGGCAAAGCGCTTCTTCTCTTTTTCCAGCAACGGGTCGAGACCTTCCTGAGGTTCCAGGCCGTCGACAAATTTCATGCCCTGATAGATATCACGGGCACCCAGCAGCAGGCCTGCCAGTACCAGTTCCTTCACGGCATTGGCATTGGCGCCGGGGGCGTTAAACACTACGACACCCTGCTCGGTGGCCCGGTCCAGAGGAACGTTGTTAACGCCGGCACCGGCCCGGGCAATAGCCTTCAGGCTGGCAGGAAACTCGATTTCGTGCAGTTTCTGGCTGCGCAGCAGAAAGGCATCCGGATTAGGAAGCTCGCTGGCAATTTCATAACTTTCTCGGGGAAAGCGATCCAGTCCTTTGACAGAGATCGCATTGTAAGTTCGAATCTGATACATGATCACACTCCGGTGTGGCGGGGCCGTAGCCCCGTACGGCATTAACTGGCGTTCTTAACCTGATAGTAGCCCCATTCGATCCAGGGCAGCAGGGCTTCGACATCGGCGGTGGCGACGGTGGCGCCGCACCAGAGGCGCAGTCCGGCCGGGGCATCCCGGTATGCACCGATGTCGTAGGCTACGCCTTCATCGTCCAGCAATCGGATCAGAGCTTTGACCTGATCTTCCTGCAGGTCCAGGGTCAGGCACACGCTGGTGCTGGAGCGCACATCCGCATCTTCGGCCAGGAACTGAATCCAGTCCCGGCTGCCGACGAAAGCTTCAATCGCCTTCAGGCTGTTGTTGCTGATCTCGACGGTACTGCTGACACCGCCCAGGCTGCGGACCCAGTCCAGGGCGTCCTGATAGTCGGCAACGCAGAGCATGGATGGCGTGTTGATGGTGGCACCCTTGAAGATCCCCTCGATCAGCTTGCCACCCTTGGTCAGGCGGAAAATCTTTGGCAGCGGCCATTCGGGGGTGTAGCTCTCCAGTCGCTCAACCGCACGGGGGCTGAGGATCAGCACACCATGAGCGCCTTCACCACCCAGCACTTTCTGCCAGCTGAAGGTAACGACATCCAGTTTTTCCCAGGGCATTTCCATGGCAAATACGGCGGAAGTGGCATCACAGATGGTCAGTCCCTGGCGGTCATCGGCGATCCAGTCGGCGTTGTTAACTCTGACTCCGGAAGTGGTACCGTTCCAGGTAAAGACGATATCGTGATCCGGGCTGGTCTGTGACAGATCCGGCAGCTGGCCGTAGTCGGCGCTGAAATGGTTTACCTCCAGTTTCAGCTGCTTCGTGATGTCGGAGTGCCAGCCGGCACCGAAGGATTCCCAGGAGCAGACATCAACCGGACGGGCACCGAGCAGGCTCCAGAGGGCCATCTCTACAGCGCCTGTGTCGGAGGCCGGCACGATACCGACCCGGTAGCCTTCCGGCAGACCCAGCAGTTCAGCAGTATCGTCGATGGCCTTCTTCAGTGCGGCCTTGCCGGAAGCGGAGCGGTGGGAACGTCCCAGGTTTGATACGTCCAGGCCGGCGACGGAGTAGCCCGGTCGTTTGCTGCAGGGGCCGGATGAAAAATTGGGGTTTTGCGGTTTTACAGATGGACGTGCTTCCACTCGTCACTCCTTGGTTTTCAGAGAATTGTCGCAATGCAATGAGAGACCGGAACGTTACCAGAAAAGGGTAAATGTCTCAAAACTGTTTCGATGCTGTTAAGAAAAGTCACTAAAATCCGCGAAATGAATTTATCATTGCGCCCCTGAGGTCCGATAGTAAACAGATTCCGCAAGTGCGAAATTAATTCCATCATACGAAAGAAGGTTGCAGGTTATCTGCAGTTCAGGTCGTCCCGGTTCTGCTGCGGGTCGGGTATCGGTAATCCAGAGGGCTGAGCCCCGCTATCCGGGCTACAGGACGGCCAGGGCTGTGCTTCCCGGCGGGGAAACCACTGTCTGCTGTCAGCCGGTTGTTCTGGAAGTGCGGCGGATCTCTTCTATGCTTGCAGAAAACCTGCACCGCTCTGGGAGAGCAGCTATGAAAGACTTACTCAGTTTGTTTGGAAATGGATGTGCGCTGGCGGGCGTTCTGGCCTGCCTGGTTGCCGGGCTGGCCAGAATTTCCGGCAGTTTCAGTCTGGCTGGGGTTGAAGCCGGCACGATATTTCTGATGGGAGTCGGGCTGATGGTTCTGGCCTGTCTGATCATGCTGCAGCGATTGCTGACCCTGCTGGCGGATCGCTGAGTCGCCAGCGATCAGAACATTCTGAGCCGGAATATCGAAATATGGTTACAGAAATGCGGCCGCCAGTAATTTCTGAGTGTACTCCCGGGCCGGCGCACTGAATATCTGCTCCGCCTTGCCCTGTTCGACAACCCGGCCTTCCTTCATGACCAGCAGGTCATGGCTGAGTGCTCGGACCACCGCCAGATCGTGACTGATAAACAGGTAACTGAGCTGATATTTCTGCTGCAGCTGCCGCAGCAGTTGGATGATCTGCGATTGCACCGTTCGATCCAGGGCCGACGTGGGTTCATCAAGAATAATCAGCTTCGGTTTCAGTACCAATGCCCGGGCGATCGCTATGCGCTGTCGCTGTCCCCCGGAGAATTCGTGCGGATAACGATCCTGCATCTGCGCTTCGAGGCCGACCTCTTCCAGTGCCGCACCGATAATCCGACGACGTTCCTCCGGTTTCTGTCCGGGGTTGTGTACCAGCAGCCCCTCTTCGATAATCTGTCCGACCGAGAGGCGGGGGCTGAGGCTGCCGAAAGGGTCCTGAAATACCATCTGAATTTCCCGCCTCAGCGGACGCATCGATCGGCTGTTCAGCTTCTGCAGCTGGCGACCGTCAAACTCGATGCGACCCTGGCTCTGTTCCAGTCGGATCAGTGCCCGGCCCAGCGTAGACTTGCCGGAACCGGACTCGCCCACCACTCCCAGAGTGCGTCCCTTGCGAACGTCAAGGCTGATGCCGTCAACCGCTTTGACGTGGTCGACGGTACGTCTGAGTACACCCTTTTTAATAGGGTACCAGACCCGCAACTGTTCGCTGGACAGCAATACCGGTGCAGTGCCGTCGCAGGGCTCCGGCCGGCCCTTAGGTTCGGCGTCCAGCAACTGGCGAGTATAGGGGTGGCGGGGGTTATCGAAGATTTCCTGGCTGCTGCCGGATTCGACGACCTCGCCATTGGTCATGACGCAGACCCGGTCCGCCATATTCCGGACGATGCCAAGGTCATGGGTGATCAGCAGTAGCGCCATACCCAGTTTCTGCTGCAGTTCCTTCAGCAAATCGAGAATCTGCGCCTGAACGGTGACGTCAAGGGCGGTGGTGGGTTCGTCGGCGATCAGCAGGTCCGGTTCATTGGCCAGCGCCATGGCGATCATGATTCGCTGCTGCTGACCGCCGGAAAACTCGTGCGGCAGCGCAGCCAGTCGTTCCGGCGTGCAGGCCGCCTCCATACCGACCAGTTGCAGCAGCTCAATCACCCGTTCCCTGGCTTTACCCGGAGTCATCAGTTTATGAATCAGCAGGACTTCGGATATCTGCTGTTCAACCGAGTGCAGCGGATTGAGGCTGGTCAGCGGTTCCTGAAAAATCACTGCGACCCGGTTGCCGCGGATCTGCCGCATTCTGGCTTCGCCGGCTGCCAGCAACGGCTCGCCTTTAAAACTGATCTCGCCGGCCGGATGCCAGGCCCGGGGATAGGGCAGTAGCTTCATAATGGAGAGCGCGCTGACCGATTTGCCGGAACCGGACTCTCCCACCAGTGCCAGAGTTTCCCCCTTGTCGATGCTGAAGGAGACGCCGCGAACGGCTCTGACCTCATGATCATTGCTGCCGAAGGAAACATGCAGATTATCGACGTTCAGCAATCGGGTCATTGCAGGTTCTTCCTGGGGTCGAAGGCATCGCGGACCGCTTCGCCGATGAAAATCAGTAACGACAGCATTATGGCCAGCACAAAGAAGGCAGACAGCCCCAGCCAGGGGGCGTGAAGGTTGTTCTTGCCCTGATTCAGCAGCTCTCCCAGTGACGGTGAGCCGGGCGGCAGTCCGAAACCGAGAAAATCCAGAGCCGTCAGCACGGTAATCGAGCCGTTGAGAATAAAGGGCAGGAAAGTGAGGGTGGCGACCATGGCGTTGGGCAGAATATGGCGGAACATAATCATGCCATCGGAGACGCCCAGCGCCTTCGCCGCCCGCACGAATTCGAAGTTACGGGCGCGAAGGAATTCGGCCCGGACTACACCAACCAGCCCCATCCAGCTGAAGGCCAGCATCAGGCCCAGCAGCCACCAGAAATTAGGTTCGATAACGCTGGCCAGAATGATCAGCAAAAACAGCATCGGCAGACCGGACCAGATTTCGATAAAGCGCTGGAACAGCAGGTCGGTCCAGCCGCCGAAGTAACCCTGGACCGCACCGGCGGCGATGCCGATCACCGAACTGAACAGGGTCAGGGTCAGGCCGAAGAGTACCGATATGCGAAATCCGTATATTAATCGTGCGACTACGTCACGGCCCTGGTCATCGGTCCCCAGCCAGTTTTCGGCGGTTGGCGGCGACGGTGCCGGAGTTGGCAGCTCGAAGTTGATGGAGTCGTAGCGGTAGGGGATCAGCGGCCAGACAATCCAGCCCGCCTCTTCGATCAGCTCCGCCACTTCCGGATCACGATAATCGGCTTCGGTTTCCAGAAAGCCCCCGAAATCGGTCTCCGGATACACCGTCAGAAACGGGGTATAGAGCTGATTCTGATAGGAGACCAGCAGTGGCTTATCGTTGGCGATCAGTTCGGCGAACAGGGTCAGGATAAACAGCAGCGAAAAGATCCATAGCGACCAGTAGCCGCGGCGGTTGGCCCTGAAGTTCTGCAGTCGTCGGGCGGTGACCGGGTTGATACGGCTGCGGCCTGAAGTTTCGGTCGCCATCGTCAGCTCCTGGCCTCAAAGTCGATACGGGGATCGATGATGTGATACATCACATCGCCTAGCAGATTCATCAGTAGTCCCAGCAGGGTAAAGAAGTAGAGGGTGGCGAAAAACACCGGATAGTCGCGATTGACCACCGCTTCATAACCGAGCAGTCCGAGGCCGTCCAGTGAGAAGATAATTTCGGTGAGCATGGCGCCGGTAAACAGCATACCGACAAAGGCGGCGGGGAAGCCGGCGATCACGATCAGCATGGCGTTGCGGAAAACATGGCCATAGAGTACCCGTCGTTCAGCCAGCCCCTTGGAGCGGGCGGTCAGTACATACTGCTTGTTGATCTCCTCCAGGAAGGAGTTTTTGGTCAGCATGGTCAGGCTGGCGAAGCCTCCGATCACCATCGACAGGACCGGCAGGGTGATATGCCAGAAATAGTCCTTAATCTGCGCCCAGCTTCCCATTTCCGACCAGTTGTCGGAAACCAGTCCCCTCAACGGGAACCAGTCCAGGTAGCGGCCGCCGGCAAACAGGATAATCAGCAGAATGGCGAACAGAAAGCCGGGAATGGCGTTGCCGACAATCACGATCGCCGACGACCAGACATCAAAGCCGGAGCCGTCTTTTACCGCCTTACGAATGCCGAGGGGGATCGATATCAGATAGACCAGCAGGGTGGTCCAGACGCCCAGCGAGATGGAGACCGGCATTTTCTCCAGCACCAGGTCGATGACCCGGTCGTCCCGATAAAAGCTGGTCCCGAAATCGAAAGTGGCAAAATTACCGACCATATGCAGAAACTGTTCATGGAGCGGTTTATCGAAGCCGAACTGTTTCTCCAGCTCGCTGATCAGCTCCGGTGGTACCCCCTGGGCACCACGGTATTTATTGTCGGAGGAGGCCAGGGGAAGACTGTTTGCGGCGCCGGCCCCCGTCGCCACATCGGCGCCACCGGAACCGCTGATCCGGGCCGCCGCGTCGATATTGTGGCCTTTGATCTGGGCCAGCATGCGCTCTACCGGTCCCCCGGGTGCCACCTGGACGATGGCGAAATTAAGCACCATGATTCCCAGCAGGGTGGGAATGATCAGCAGTAATCGGCGTACGATATAGGCCAGCACGGTTATTCAGTCCCGCCTTTTCCGGCCTGCAGCGCGTTGAACTTCTGCGGGTCCTGCCACCAGTTTTCGAATCCGATGTCGTATTTGGGGGATACCGCCGGCCGTGAGAACTTGTTCCAGTACACCAGCCGGAAGTTGCGGATGTGCCAGTGGGGAATCACATAGTGGCCCTGGAGCAGGGCCCGGTCCAGCGCCCGGGTACGTGCGACCAGGCTGGTGCGGTCGGGGGCTGAGATAACCAGCTCGATCAGTTCATCGATTACCGGATCACTGATGCCGATAGTGTTGCGGGAACCCGGGCGTGCGGCGGCGTTTGATGACCAGAAGTCGCGCTGCTCATTACCGGGCGACAGCGACTGGCCGAAAACGTCCACCAGCATGTCGTAGTCATAGGTTTCGGTGCGTTCCTGATACTGGGCGCTGTCCACCATGCGGACCCGGGCTTCGATACCCAGCTTTTTCAGATTCTTGACGTAGGGCAGGGCGATGCGCTCCCAGCTCGGGGAGTTCAGCAGAATTTCGAAGCTGAAGGTGTTACCGGCGCTGTCGGTCAGCTTTCGGGTTTTTCTGTCGATTTTCCAGCCCGCTTCAGACAGCAGCTTCACTGCCTGCTTCAGATTTTTTCGTATTCTGCCGCTGCCGTCGGTGGCCGGTGGCCGGTAAGCCTCGGTAAAGACTTCGGGGGGGAGTCGGTCGCGGTATTTGTTAAGAATCTCCAGCTCCTCACCTTCGGGAAGGCCTCTCGACGCCAGTTCGGAATTGGAGAAGTAGCTGTGGGTGCGGGTATACTGGCCGTAGAACAACTTAGCGTTAGCCCATTCGAAATCGAAGGCCCAGGTCAGCGCCTGGCGTACCCTCGGATCCCGGAACAGCGGCCGGCGCAGGTTGAAGACGAAGCCCTGCATGCCGGTGGGGCGTTCATTCTGAACCTCCTCTTTGATGACCAGACCGGATTCCGTCAGATCGGTATCATAGCCGGTAGCCCAGAATTTGGAGATGTTCTCAAAGCGCCAGTCATATTCGCCGGCCTTAAAGGCCTCCAGGGCGACGGTAGCATCGCGGTAATAATCGTAACGGATTTCATCAAAATTATTGCGGCCCTTATTGACCGGCAGATTCTCACCCCAGTAGTCCTTTACCCGTTCGTAGCTGATAAAGCGCCCCGGTTCAAACTTGCCTATCCGGTAAGGACCGCTGCCCAGGGGCGGTTCGAGGGTAGTTTTATCGAAGTCCCGCTCCTGCCAGTAATGTTTCGGCAGCACCGGCAGTTGTCCCATGATCAGTGGCAGTTCCCGGTTTTCTTCCGCATCGAAGGTGAATTTTACCTTCCGGTCGTTCAGCCTTTCAGCGGTCCGTACCGGTGCGTAGTAGAAACGGTAGAACGGCTGCCCTTTCTCTTTCAGGATGTTGAAGGAGAAGATGACGTCATCGGCGGTGATCGGTCGGCCATCGTGCCAGCGGGCCTCTTTTCTGAGATTGAAGATCACCCAGGATCGATCTTCAGGCATCTCCATAGATTCCGCGATCCGGCCGTAGGCAGAGAAGGCTTCGTCGCTGGCGGAGGCGGTCAGGGTTTCATAAATATTACCGATGCCAGCCGCAGGGTTGCCCTTGAGAATGTAAGGGTGGAGGGTGTCGAAAGCGGTACCTATGGCGGCCAGCCGGGCCGTGCCGCCCTTCGGGGCGTCGGGATTGGCGTATTCGAAATGGGTGAAATCGGCTGGGTACTTGAGGTCCCCGTGCATGGCCAGGCCGTGGCGGGCAGAGGCGTCCTGAGTCGCGAAGGCGGTGAAAGGGAGCAGGGTCAGCAGAAGCAGCAGAATCCGGTGGCGTTGTATCGCTGTCATGTTCAGTATTCCCAGGCTGAGTGAGTTGCTTTTTATATCAGTATATTAGTGCCGGATAAATAATTTTCGAGCCACCGGCTGAGGATAGCCGGAGTTGAGAATGTGACTGCTTCCCCCGGTCTGGGTTCCGCAGTCATGGAGGGAATGGGTCAGCGGGCGCGGGTTACGTCCACGTAGAGCGTCAAATGCTGGCCCGGTTGCAGATATTTTGAGCCGGCGAGCGTGTTCCAGCGGCGAATATCCATGACCCGGACGTTGAAGCGACTGGCAATGCGGGAGAGCGAGTCGCCGCTGCGGACCCGATAGCCAATTTTGCGAATGATATTGCGGCCGTTGTTGCCATCTGCAGTGCCACTCACCGGAGATTTCTGCCAGATCACCAGCTGTTTGCCGATCCGCAGCGGATCCCCGGGCGCCATCTGGTTCCAGCTGGCCAGTTCTCTGACCCCGACCTTATAGCGTCGGGCAATGGTCCAGAAACTGTCGCCGCTACGAACTTTGTACTTCAGTTTCTGCTTGCCGGAACGCAGGGCGATGCGCTGGCTTTTCTTTGCCTGACGCTGGTCGCTGCTGAGGGCGTAGGCTCCGGCATTCTTTGAGGCAGTGGGGATCAGCAGCACCTGACCTGCGCGGATCAGGTTGCCGCGCAGGTTGTTGGCGGTTTTCAGTGTCTCCACGGTGGTTTTGTGCTTTCGGGCTATCAGCAGCAGGCTGTCGCCGGAGCGGATTTTATAGCGTTTCCAGGTGACTCGCTGTTCTTTCGGCAGTTTCGACAGCGCGGTGCGGAAACTTTCCGCCTGCTGGTAGGGGACCAGCAGCTGATGGGGGCCTTCCGGATCGGTGGCCCACTGGCTGAAACCGGGGTTCAGCAGGTAAATCTCGTCGACAGATACGGACGCCAGCTCAGCTGCCTGAGCCAGATCGATCTGAGAGCCGGTTTCGACGACGTCGAAGTAAGGCTCGTCGGGCAGTGGCTGCAGCGTGATGCCGTAGCGCTGCGGTTCCTTGACGATTCTGGCAAGCGCGATCAGCTTCGGCACGTAGGCACTGGTCTCCCTGGGCAGAGAGAGTGACCAGAAGTCGGTGGGTTTGTTCTTCTTTCTGTTTTTGCGTATGGCCTTCGAGACATTGCCGCCCCCGGCATTGTAGCCGGCCAGCGCCAGTTGCCAGTCGCCGTTAAAGCGTTTTTTCAGCTGGCTCAGGTAGGTGAGCGCGGCATCGGTGGAGGCGCGGATATCACGACGACCGTCATACCACCAGCTCTTTTTCAGCCCGAAATGCTTTGCCGTGCCGGGAATGAATTGCCAGGGGCCCGCAGCACGGCCGTGGGAGTAGGCGAAGGGGTCATAGGCACTCTCGACAATAGGAAGCAGCGCGATCTCAGCCGGGATACCACGGCTGATGACTTCGTGAATAACGTAGTAATAGTATCGGGAAGCCCGGCTTGCGACTCGATTCAGGTATTTAGGATGTTTCCGGTACCAGTTCAGCTGTGCTTCGACCCTCGGATCGCTGGCGGTGAGGTCAAGCCCGAAATGATCCCGGGTCAGCTGCCAGAGATCCGTTTCGATTTCGTTGTGGTCGTCACCGGCGGATTCATGTAGGGGCCGCTCAGTGGCTTTCGGGGCGGAGGACAGGTCGCGGGCATCATCCGGCGTCACCGGTTCCGACCCGAAGCGGTAAGGGAGGGCTGCCGGCATCAGCTGTACCGCCGGTGCCGGATCGGAAAGCGCTGTGGTGGTCAGCTCCGCGGTACGCAGTCCATCCTGCTCCGGCTCTCCGGCATCGGGTTTGTTGAGTAGGTTCTGACAACCTGCCAGCAGCGTGGCTGCCAGCAGGTATACGGGAACCGCATGTCTGTTCTGCACGATATTTTTGCCCCTTCTTCGCGCGGAACCTGCCGATTCCGTACCTCATGCTGAAGAGAGCAGATTCTATGAGCGAGGGGTATCCGGGTCAAGGACCATCGCAGTGGCGATGGTCCTGATTAAGGCCTGAGCCGGCGTATAAAGCCGAACGGAAGGGGATCAGAAATTGTTCTTCCAATCACGGATGGCCGAAAACACAGCCTGTTCGCTGTGAAGTGCTGTTCCGGAGTGTTGCGAAGCTGCCCGCTGTACTGAATCGCAGGCTGTTCGCAGGAAGGGATTAATCTGTTTTTCTGTGGCAATGGTACTGGGCAGCGTAGGCTGAGCGTTGCGACGCAGTTCTTCACAGCGGCCGATGGTGGCGGTGATAGCCTGATTGTCCGGTTCTACGGTCGCAGCAAAGGCGAGGTTGGCCAGCGAATACTCATGGGTGCAGTAGATCTCTGTATGGTCCGGCAGGGCTGCAAAAAACTTCATCGCCTTCAGCATCTGCTCAGCAGTGCCTTCGAAAAGTCGTCCGCAGCCGGCCAGAAACAGCGTGTCCCCGCAAAACAGCTGTGGCTGTTCGCCATACAGGCAGTAACTGATATGGTCGAGGGTATGGCCGGGCACCTCCCGAACCGACAGCTCCTGCCCGAGCACCCGGAACTGATCGCTGTCTTTCAGCGGGTGAGAAATACCGCTGAATGGCGAGCCGGCCGGCCCGTAGACCGGGACATCGAAACGCCGTAACAGCTGTTCAACGCCGCCGGTATGGTCGGCGTGATGATGGGTGATCAGGATGGCCGTCAGGCGCAGTTGCTGGTTGTCCAGTGCCTCCAGAACCGGTGTCGCATCACCGGGATCCACCACCACCGCGTCCGCAGAATTTTCCTGTCGCAACAACCAGATATAGTTGTCGTGAAAGGCGGGAATCGGGCTGACGCTGAACATAGAGATTTCCTTAGCGAAGGGCTTCTAACTGGGTAAAGTTACCCTATAATACTCTGGCCGATGACGGAAGATCCACTATCGGGCAGCTGCTGTCGGGACAATGAAAAGGACGGTGTTTCGGTGAAGTCAAAACGCAGAGCAGTACCACTGAATGAGATGCTGGTCGACATTCGTGACTGGTTTGCCTCTGATCTGGGGCAGCAACTGCTTGCTGAACAGCAGCAGGTGGTGGACAGCATCCTGGGGTCGGTGTTCGGCTACCATCTGCTTGAGGTCGGTCTGCTCCCTGACGTTACCCTCCACCGGCAATCCACTGCCAGCCACAAGTTCTCGATGCTGCCGGCGGTCAGTCTCGATATGCCTGCCGAGGCAGTGGTCGGCTCAGCCGCAGAACTCCCTTTTGCCAGTGAATGCATTGATGCGGTCATTCTCCATCACGCTCTGGATTTTGCCGAGAGTCCACACCAGGTGCTGCGGGAGGCCGCCCGAGTGCTGAGACCTGGCGGCAAGTTGGTTGTTGTCGGCTTTAATCCGGCCAGTTTCTGGGGCCTCTATAGGAAGCTGTCATCCAGAGCAACGGAAGTGCCCTGGTGTTCCTGGTTTATCCGTCAGCGGCGACTGCATGACTGGCTGACATTGCTTGAGCTTAAGCAGGAACAGGCGTTGTCCGGATTCTACCGGCCGCCGCTCAGGAGTCAGCGCTGGATGGAGCGACTGGAATTTGTTGAGCGCTGGGGCGGGCGTTACCGGGTCGGTAACGGGGCTTTCCATGTTACCCTGGCCAGCAAAGAGACTCTGGCAGGTACCCCTGTGGGGATGAACTGGCGTAACCGGCTGGTTTTCCCGCTGGTGCATAAGCCGTTGCAGCAGGCCGGAAGAGATGCGGCTCGGGAGGGCGTTAGGGCTCACGTCCCCGCTTCCGGAAATCGTCCGAAAGTTTAATGCGGGGGCCGTGTTTATCAGCGTACCCGGCCGCGTTAAGTGAGCAAAATCAATTAGATATATTTTGAATGATATTATGTATAAATTTTAATTTATGCGTTCTATCAATAATATTAATTATGTTTAATGATCGGCGCGGGTTACTGTAGGCGCCCTGTTAAGTGGTTCATTGTAGGTCGAAAATGGCCGCGACGAGCTTTATAACAACGATTGATACTTCGGAGTGCCCCTAATGGACTCACCCAGTTTGATCACAGAAGGTCTGACGCTGATGGTATTCGGTATGGGATTTGTGATTGTATTCCTTACCCTGCTGGTATTTGCCACCGGCCTGATGTCAAAGCTGGTAAACCAGTACGCCCCGGAAGCCGCGCCTAAGCCGGTTGCCCCGCGTGCTGTTGCCGCCGCAGCGCCTGCCGCTGCTGACCAGGCGCAGCTGACCGCTGTGATTGCCGCTGCGATTCACCAGTATCGCGCCAGACACAAACAATAAAACCGACAATTTTAGTCCCACAGAGATGAAGGTCTGATCACTATGACTGATGCTAAGAAACCACTGGGTATAACTGACGTAGTTCTTCGCGACGCGCACCAGTCCCTGTTTGCGACCCGTTTACGTTTAGCGGATATGCTGCCGATTGCTGACAAGCTCGACAAAGTTGGCTTCTGGTCTGTCGAAACCTGGGGAGGAGCGACCTTTGACTCCTGTATCCGCTATCTGGGTGAAGATCCGTGGGATCGCATTCGCCAGCTGAAGGCGGCGATGCCGAACACCCCGCAGCAGATGCTGTTCCGGGGCCAGAATATCCTGGGCTACCGCCATTACGCCGACGACGTGGTTCGTAAGTTTGTTGAGCGTGCTGCTGTTAATGGCGTCGATGTATTCCGCGTTTTCGATGCAATGAACGATGTTCGCAATCTGGAGACTGCGATCAAGGCGGTGCTGGAGAACGACAAGCACGCTCAGGGCACCATCTCTTACACCATCAGTGAAATCCATACCATTGATATGTGGGTGGATATGGCCAAACGTATCCAGGACATGGGCGCCCATTCCGTCTGTATTAAGGATATGGCCGGTCTGCTGAAGCCTTATGTTGCCTTTGAGCTGGTCAGTCGCCTGAAGGCTGAACTGGAAATTCCGGTTCACATGCAGTGTCACGCCACCACGGGTCTGTCCACATCCTCTATCCTGAAAGCGGTAGAGGCTGGCATCGACAACGTCGACACCTCAATCTCCTCCATGTCCATGACTTACGGTCATTCACCCACCGAAACCGTGGTCTCCATCTTCGAGGGTACCGATCGCGATACCGGTCTGGATATCAATCTGCTGGAAGAGATCGCCGCTTACTTCCGCGAAGTGCGGAAGAAGTACGCGAAGTGGGAAGGCGCGCTCAAGGGCGTCGACTCCCGCATCCTGGTGGCTCAGGTCCCCGGTGGCATGCTGACTAACATGGAAAGCCAGCTGAAAGATCAGGGTGCCGGCGACAAGCTGGATGAGGTGCTCGCTGAAATTCCGCGTGTTCGTGAAGATCTGGGTATCATTCCGCTGGTAACTCCGACCTCTCAGATCGTCGGTACTCAGGCGGTACTGAACGTGCTGACCGGTGAGCGTTATAAGAGCATCTCCAAGGAAACCGCTGGTATCCTCAAGGGCGAGTACGGTGCTGCACCGGCTCCGTTCAACGCTGAGCTGCAGGCCCGGGTACTGGACGGTGCTGAGGCGATCACCTGTCGTCCCGCAGACCTGCTGGAGCCTGAGCTGGATAAGCTGACCGAGGAGCTGCGTGGTCTGGCGAAAGAGAAAGATTTCCGGATGGAAACCGGTGAGCGTGAAGTGGACGACGTGCTGACTTATGCACTGTTCCCGCAGATTGGTCTCAAGTTCCTGGAAAACCGTGGCGATGCCAGCGCCTTTGAGCCTGTGCCGACTCTTGAAAGCGCCGCCGCTGCTGTCGCACCGGCGCCTGCCGCTGCCGGTGAAGGTGGTGAAGGTGGTGAAGAGGTTTACACCGTTACCGTCAGTGGTCAGAGCTATGTGGTTCAGGTAACCGAAGGTGGTGACGTTTCCGCACTGGCACCGGTAGCGGCTCCTGCTGCAGCTGCTGCCGCACCTGTCGCTGCCGCACCAGCCGCCGCGCCGGCCGGAGGCGAGCCTGTCTCCGCACCGCTGGCCGGTAATATCTGGAAGGTGGAGGTTTCTCCGGGCCAGATGGTTCAGGAAGGTGACGTGCTGATCATTCTCGAAGCAATGAAGATGGAAACCGATATCCGTGCCGCACGTGCCGGTACCGTGGGTTCTGTTGACGTTAAAGAAGGCGATGCGGTGAAAGTAGGGGATACCCTGCTCACCCTGGCATAAGGGCAGTATTCAATGGATAAGCTGATCAATCTTTTTGTCAGCTCCGGGATCTATCAGATTCAGCCGGGTCAGGCGGTGATGATTGCCGTCGGCCTGGGGCTTCTGTTCCTGGCGATCAAGAAGAACTTCGAGCCGCTGCTGCTGGTGCCTATCGGTTTCGGCGGTATCATGGCCAACATTCCGGAGGCGGGGCTGGCCCTGTCGGCGGTGGAAAACGCACTGCATCTGGGCGGGCCGGAAGTGATCGGCCAGCTGGCTGACATTCTGGGTGTTTCTTCAGCCGATCCTAAAGCGGTAAAGGAAGCTTATGCTACCGCTTCTCAGGCTAAGCATCTGGAAGTGACGCAGATGGCGATCGATGCCGGCTTTAATAACGGCATGCTGTACAACTTCTATCTGATCTCTATCGCCAGTGGAGCGGCGCCGCTGCTGATCTTTATGGGTGTCGGCGCCATGACCGACTTTGGTCCGCTGCTGGCAAATCCGAAGACGTTGTTCCTGGGTGCAGCCGCGCAGTTTGGTATCTTCGCCACCGTGCTCGGGGCTGTGGGCCTGACTGCACTGGGAGTGATGGACTTCAGCATCCAGGATGCTGCCGCGATCGGTATCATCGGTGGTGCCGATGGTCCGACGGCGATCTATGTGGCCAGTCTGCTGGCACCGCATCTGCTGGGTGCGATCGCAGTTGCCGCCTACTCCTATATGGCGCTGGTGCCGATGATTCAGCCGCCGATCATGCGGGCGCTGACCAATGAAGATGAGCGTAAACTGGCGATGACCCAGCTGCGCCCGGTCACCAAGAACGAGAAGATTTTCTTCCCGCTGGTGCTGCTGATCCTGGTAGCCATGCTGTTGCCTGATGCGGCGCCGCTGCTGGGTATGTTTTGCTTCGGCAACCTGATGCGTGAGTGTGGTGTGGTCGAACGTCTGAGTGATACCGCTCAGAATGCGCTGATCAATATCGTCACCATCTTCCTGGGGCTGTCTGTGGGCTCTAAACTGAGTGCCGATAAGTTCCTGGACGTCAACACTCTGGGGATTCTGGTGCTGGGCGTGGTTGCCTTTGGTATCGGTACGGCCTGTGGTGTACTGATGGCGAAGCTTATGAATAAGTTCAGCTCAACGCCCATCAACCCGCTGATCGGTTCCGCCGGGGTGTCTGCGGTGCCGATGGCGGCACGGGTATCCAACAAGCTTGGGCTGGAGGCGAACCCGCAGAACTTCCTGCTGATGCACGCCATGGGGCCCAACGTCGCCGGGGTTATCGGTTCTGCGGTAGCGGCCGGTGTGATGATCAAGTTTGTTGGTTGATCACGCAGATCCTTGCGGACAGAAAAAGGGGCCTTCGGGTCCCTTTTTTTATGCCTGATGATTCTGATTTTCGGCTTTTGTTCGCTGCAGCGTATCCTGCTGGCGCAACACTCTTTATACTGCTGGAGGCCGGTGTCTGCGGCCGACCGTACAACCTTCCGGGTACCCTGAACTATGAAGATGACCCTGCGCCAGCTGATGTTGTTTGACTGTGTAGCTCGCCATATGAGTTTTACCCGGGCGGCTGAGGAGATGCATCTGACCCAGCCCGCGGTCAGTATTCAGCTGAAGCAGCTGGAAGAGCATATCGGTCTTCCGATGTTTGAGCAGATCGGCAAGAAGCTGTACCTGACCCCTGCCGGGGAGGAGTTGCAGCGGGCCTGCAGTGACGTCTTTTCCCGGCTGGATAATCTGGAGATGGCGCTGACTCAGATGAAAGGCCTGATGCATGGAACCCTGCGTATCGCCGTCGTGACCAGTGCCATGTATTTTGCGCCTCACCTGCTGGGGGCGTTTCAGCGAGAATACCCCGAAGTCCGGATGCGCATGGTGGTGCGAAATCGGAATCAGGTGCTGCAGCGTCTGGCCAGCAATGAGGACGATCTGGTGTTGATGGCCCAGGTGCCCCAGGAGCTTAAGCTGGTTTCCTACCCGTTTCTCGACAATCCGATGATTCCTGTCGCTCCACCAGGTCATCGGCTGGTGGGTAAAAACGATCTGCCGATAAAGGTGTTTACCGATGATTGCTTCCTGAGCCGGGAAGAGGGTTCCGGATCCCGTAAGGCGATCGAAGATCATCTGCGTGAGCGCGGGGTGGAGCTGGATAACATTATGGAGCTGGGCAGCTCCGAGACCATCAAGCAGGGGCTGATGGCGGGTCTTGGAATCTCAATACTGTCCCGCCACAGTGTAGCACTTGAGCTGGCTACGGGGTTGTTGTCGGAGCTGGATATCGAGTCTTTTCCCATCGTTCGAAGCTGGTGCATGGTGCACCATCAGGAGAAGCGTCTGTCGCCGGCGGCAAAGGCGTTTATCGAGTTTATGCATGCCAATGGTGAGAACATTCGCGAGATGCTGCATAACCGCTTTATCTCCGCTTCGTTGCATCAGTCCGGAAGCTGATGCGGTTCAGCCGCTGAAGCCGCTGTCCTCCAGCAGTTTATCGGACATCGCGGCTTCCCGGGCCAGGTCGTCAACCCGTTCATTTTCCGGATGGCCGCTGTGGCCTTTGACCCAGCGCCACTGGACCTGATGCTTGCTGTTGAGTTCGTCCAGTCGCTTCCACAGATCAACGTTCTTGACCGGTGCCTTGCTGGCGGTCTTCCAGCCCTTGCGTTTCCAGCCTTCGATCCACTGGGTGATACCCTGGCGTACGTACTGGCTGTCGGTGGTCAGTACCACTTCGCAGGGTTCGGTCAGTATCGCCAGCGCCTCGACAGCCGCCAGCAGCTCCATGCGGTTGTTGGTGGTCAGTCGATAACCCTGGCTGAGCTCTTTGCTGTGCCCTTTGTAGACCAGCAGGGCGCCATAACCGCCGGGGCCGGGGTTGCCGAGGCAGGAGCCGTCGGTAAAGACTTGGATACGTTTCAATGCAGATCTCCACAGCGCAGAATAAGCGGCCATTGTAGTGGCTCGGGCTGTGATAAGATACCGCCTTGCTGACAGAATCCCCGCGTGCTGCGGGCCCGGACTCAGAGGTTGAAATCGGATGAGACAGATCGTACTGGATACAGAAACCACCGGCATTGAGCCCTCCGAAGGGCATCGTATTATCGAGGTGGGCTGTGTTGAGATGATCAACCGCAAGCTGACGGGCAGAACCTACCACCGCTATATCAATCCACAGCGTGAGGTGGATGCCGAGGCGATTGAAGTCCACGGTATCACCAACGATTTCCTGCTCGACAAGCCGCTGTTCGGGGATGTTCTTCATGAATTTCAGGATTTCATTCGCGGGGCTCAGCTGGTTATCCATAACGCGCCCTTCGACGTCGGCTTTATTAATCACGAGTTTGCCCTGGCAGGACCCGATAACGGCACCGTAGACGATCTCTGTTCGGTGGTGGACACCCTGGTGATGGCCCGTAAGCTGCATCCGGGTCAGAAAAACAACCTGGATGCGCTCTGTCGGCGCTACGGCATCGATAACTCCCAGCGGGAGCTGCACGGCGCCCTGCTTGATTCCGAGATTCTTGCCGACGTCTATCTGTTTATGACGGGTGGTCAGACCAGTCTGATGCTGGGTCAGGGGGATGGTGGCGGTGAGGCTACCGGTATTCAGCGAGTCGCTGCCGGCCAGTATCAGCTGGTGGTGCCGAAAGCCAGCGCCGCAGAACTGGAAGAGCACGAGGCGATGCTCAGTAGGATCGACAAAAAAAGCGGCGGTAGCCTCTGGCGCTCAGTCTGACTGCCTGTCGTCAGTGTCTTGTCCTGATATAGGTTGACACTATTTCAGGTTAAAAACGCCCGATGCACTTCATCGGGCGTTTTGTATTTTAAGGCCATATGCGGCCGCCGTGTGTTGTAGAGCCGAATCGACTCGTCGACCATGACCGCCGCCTGCTCCAGATCCTCAGGCCTCCTCAACAGATACTCTCCTTTCAGAATCCCATTCGCCCTTTCCGCAAGCGCGTTTTGATAACAGTCATAACCATCTGTCATCGAACATCTTACGCCATGTTTCTTGTGGACGGCCTGATACCGCTTTGAACAGTACTGTATGCCTCGATCAGAGTGATGAATCAGTCCAGCGCCACCCTGGTAACCACTCAAGGCCTTTTGGTAAGCCGTTAATACCGATTCAGCTTTCAGGTCGCCGTGTACGTGATAGCCGACGATTTTACGTGAATAAGTATCGGTAACCAGGCTGAGACAGGCTTCTCCGTACCTGACTGGAAGATACGTAATATCCGCTACCCAGATTTGCTCTGGCTGAGTGGCTTTCTCTTGCTCCTCACCTGGCTTGAGTAAGTTAGGGTGACACCAGAAGCGGTGATGACTCTGAGTGGTCTTGTAATATGCCCTGCGTCGCTGAACCAAAAGTCGCCGCTCTCTAAGCAGCCCGAAAAGCTTGTCCCTGCCAATTTTGAACTCCGTCTCTGAGTGCAGCAGGTGCAGTAGCTTACGAGTTCCCAGTCGGGGCTGCCGCATGCGCTCATGCTGAACAAAGCTTAGAATGGCGCAACGCTCCTCGGTGTGAATCTTCGTCCGCTGGCGTTGCTGATAACAGGCCTGACGGCTGATGCCGAGAATCTGGCAGGCTCGAGTGACAGTCAGCCCTTTGACCTGTCGTTCTTCGATGACTTGCCGTGAGGCTTTTTTACTACGCGGACTCCGTGATCGCGCTCGAGTACATCAACCACCGCCTCAAAGAAGTCAGCTTTCTGCTGCGCTTCAGTCAGCTGCTGCTCAAGCTCTTTAATCCGCTGTTCTGGGGTAAGCTCTGAAGACTTGTCTGTCATGGGTTTGGCCCGATGGTCCGAAAGAGATGTCCCTACAGACCAATCTAGCCTGCCGTGCTTACGAAGCCAAACCAATACCGTGGACCGACCCTGGATGCCATAGCGCCTCTGAGCCTGCTTATAGGTCAGTTCGCCGGCTTCCACCTGGTCGACGACCGACAATTTAAAAGCGAGGGAATAATCGCGCTGGGTGCGTTTAGTATCTGATTTCATGTCACTTCCCGATTTGATGATCGAAAAGTGTCAACGTTATTCAGGACGGGACACTGGACATAAAAAAGGCGGGAGTTATTCCCGCCTTTTTTATTGGCTTGCTGTCGGCAGATCAGAGAACGATCATAACGGCAATCAGGCCTACGATGCTCAGTACGATAGTGTAGGGCAGGGCCATGATGACCATGCGCATGTAGGACAGACGCACCAGCGGGGCGACCGCTGAAGTCAGCAGGAACAGGAAGGCCGCCTGACCGTTAGGCGTGGCAACACTTGGCAGGTTAGTACCGGTGTTGATAGCGATCGCCAGCGCTTCAAAGTGCTCGCGAGAGATAGTGCCCGCTTCGTAAGCGGCGGATACTTCGTTGATGTAAACCGTTGCTACAAAGACGTTATCGCTGATGGCAGAAAGAATACCGTTGGCAACAAAGAACATCGCGGGCTGTACGCCCAGATCCATCGCCAGCACGGACTCGATGATCGGCTGGAACAGGTGCTGATCGTGGATGACTGCAACGATACCAAAGAAGACCACAAGCAGAGCGGTAAAGGGTAGTGCCTCTTCGAAGGCCTTGCCGATCTGGTGTTCTTCGGTTACACCATTGAAGGCGGTCAACAGGATAATCACGGTCAGGCCGATAATGCCAACTTCTGCCAGGTGCAGAGCCAGGCCAACCACCAGGAAGGCGGCGACGGCGAACTGAACGTAAAGAGAAGCTCGGTCACGCTTGGTGCGTTTGGCCTCCTGAGCTTCGTCGAAATCCTTCAGGATTTTGAATACGGCTTCAGGAATCAGGTGTCCATAGCCGAACTTGCCGGTCTTTTCCAGCACGACTACGGTGGCCAGGCCGGCAATCAGCGTCGGTATGGAGATAGGGGCGACATTAAGGAAGAAATCGATGAAGTTCCAGCCCATCTTCTCGCCGATCAGCAGGTTCTGAGGCTCACCTACCAGCGTAGCTACACCGCCCAGAGCAGTACCGACCGCGCCGTGCATCAGCAGGCTGCGCAGGAAAGCACGGAACTCTTCCAGCTCTTTGCGATGTTCCTCTTTCAGGTGATCGTCTTTGGAATGGTCGTGCTTGTGGTTATGGTCATAATTGTGACCGTGAGAGGCGACCTTGTGGTAGACCGAGTAGAAGCCGATACCGGCGCTGATCAGTACCGCAGTTACGGTCAGAGCGTCCAGGAAGGCCGACAGAATGGCACCCATAAAGGAGAACAGTAACGCCAGTTTAACCTTGTCGCGAACGTTCAGCAGCAGCTTGGTGAATACGTAGAGCAGCATGCCCTTCATAAAGAAGATACCGGCTACCATAAACATCAGCAGCAGAATTACCGGCAGGTTGGCGGTAACTTCGTGGTAAATCTGATGAGGGTGGGTCAGGCCGATGGCGACGGCCTCGATTGCCAGCAGCCCGCCGGGTTGCAGCGGATAGCACTTAAGCGCCATCGCCAGAGTAAAGATAAATTCGAAGATCAGCATCCAGCCAGTAAAGGTGGGGCCGGCGATCAGCAGAAGAATGGGGTTGAGAATAAGAAAGGCGACGATGGTCTGTTTGTACCAGACTGGCGAATTTCCGAGGAAATTACGCATCAACGCCTGTGGTAAGGTTCCAGTCATGCTCGAATCCTGCATCAGAGAATAAGAATTTTCAGTTCGGTTTTTCCGTGTTTGGGCTCTGAAGAAAGGGATGGTTAAAGCGGTAAATTATAATTATCACCCTTCCGTAGCGGCGTTGTTTCTGTTGGCAAAACAGTGGACCGGCTACGATTTTCAAAACCGTCGTACTATGCCAGATTCGGGTCATAATTTATATACCTCCAAAGTATCTATTCGGGCCGCAGGCAGATGGTCTAAGCTAATGAAAAAAATGATTTATTTCTTTTTTGTGTTGGTGAGGTTTCTGATCAGTTCAGGAGGATGAAGCAATGATTAATGTGGTGACCGGCGATATTACCAGGCTCGATGTGGATGCCATTGTCAATGCGGCCAATAGCTCGCTGCTGGGTGGTGGGGGAGTGGATGGAGCAATTCATCGGGCAGCGGGTCCGGGCTTGCTGGAAGAGTGTAGGACGCTGAATGGCTGTCCCACCGGTGAGGCAAAAATTACCGGAGGTCATAATCTGCCGGTGAAGTTTGTTATTCATACTGTTGGTCCGGTCTGGCACGGTGGAGAGAAGAGGGAGCCGGAGCTGCTGGCCAGTTGCTATCGTAACGCGCTGGCGCTGGCGGTGGACGAGGATGTCAGGAGTATCGCCTTTCCCGCGATCAGCTGTGGGGTATACGGTTATCCGCCCGAACAGGCGGTGCTGATTGCCGTGGCGGAGGTCCAGCGAGTTCTGGTCGATCAGCCGCAGCTGGAGATTTTTTTCTGTTGTTTCAGTGAGGAGATGGCTGAGCTGTACCGGCAGTCGCTGGCCGAAGAGTAGCGGGCCTCAGTCCGGATGGTGCGGACGCTGCAGGTATTCGCGGCTCTGCATCTCCAGCAGTCTGCTCCTGGTGCGGCGGAATTCGAAGGTCAGGTGGCCGCCGAGATAGAGCTTATCCAGGCTGGTTTCCATACTGCAGTAGAGATTTACAGAATGATCGTAAAGCTCATCGACCAGGCTGATAAAGCGGCGAGTCCGGTCGTCGTTGAATACTATGCGACTACCGGTAGGGTTGCTGACCGCATCTTCGGTGCCGCGGGCGATCCGTTGCTGCTGAGGGCCGCCACCCAGACGGGGAATGTTGCTGATCAGCAGGGTGTGATAATTTCTGGCCAGGAATATGTAGTCGTTCTGGCTGCGCGGCCCTTCGCAAAGCGCTGAGAACTCGAACCAGCCGACTCCGTTGCCGCTGCCCCGGCAGTGGATCTGGCGTTTCTCGACACAGATATCCAGTGCTTCGGCAGAGTGGTTGTTGCTCAGCAGGTGGAAGCGCTGCTGCATCCGGGGTTCGGTGCTGGCGTGCGGGCCGGAAAAGCAGATCTGTTCCCGGGGGCGCTGGCACCGGCGGTAGTCCCGATCCCCGTCCAGCTCGAAAACCTGACAGTGAGCCTTAAGGCTGTCTATGGCGGGCAGGAAACGACCTCGCTGAACGCCATCAGGGTAGAGCTGGTCAGGGTGCTGATTGGACGTGGCGACAAGGGTGACGCCGTGGCTGAACAGGGCTTCGGTCAGATGTCCGAGAATCATGGCGTCGGCTATATCGCTGACAAAGAACTCATCAAAACAGAGGACATCTGTCTGTGCGGCAATCTCACGGGCTATCTGAGTGAGCGGATTGCGAGTGCCGGAAAGGCGAAAAAGGTCGTTGTGAACCCGCTTCATGAAGCGGTGAAAATGCATTCGCAGCTTTCTTGTTGTCTGCAGTTCACCGTGGAACAGGTCCATCAGCAGTGTCTTGCCGCGACCGGGGTTGCCCCAGAGGTACAGGCCCGATGGAGGCTCTGGTGTCCGACCGGGAGGTTGCGGTTGCAAGGCTGAGCGAGCGTCCAGGTCTCCTTCGAGCCGGGCCAGCAGATCAACGGCCTGTCGCTGAGCGCTGTCCGCTTTGCTTGCCGGCTGGCAGAAAAGCTGGCGGTAACGCTCAGCAACCGGCATGGATTACCGGTCTTTCAGCAGGTCGTCAACCGTCTGGGTGACCTCTTCCACCTCATCTCCTTCGGTGGGGATTTCGTAGTCTTCCACTTCCTGCCAGTCGCTGCCGGGAACGCGTTCCCAGACGGTGCCGGGTTTGCTGTTAAGCAGCGGTTCCAGGCTGGAGTCCATTCTGGTGAGGGTTTCGATCGGGTAGGGCATCATGTTCTTCTTGTCGGCCAGAAACGCTTCGTCTTCGTAGCCGCTGTACATGCGCCAGCCGGTGTCGCGGAGATCTGCGGGGACCGTTTTGTACATAAAACGGACCGGGCAGGGCTTTTCGCCAACCAGCAGTTTGGAAACCAGGGCCAGAAACGGGCGCTGAATTTCGGTTTCGGTAGGGGTGTCAGTCATAGCGTTACGCAACTCCGGATCGGTGAGCGAAGATAGATTCGGCTGCCAATGGTAGCGCTTTGCGGCGGTGCGGTGAAGCGCCGTGATTCCATCGTCGTGGTATGGGCGGCCGGTTAAAAAAAAGGCCCCGCAGCGAACTGCGGGGCCTGATGTCAGCGGTCAGGCTGAGAAGTTAAGCTTCAACAGTCGGGATGACGGTGGCGGCTTTATCCTGGTAGCTCTGGATCTGATCGAAGTTCAGGTAACGGTAGACATCGTCTGCCATGGTATCCAGCTGTGAGGCGTATTCCATGTACTCGGCAACGGTCGGCAGCTTACCGGTCAGTGCGGCAACGGAAGCCAGTTCCGCAGAGGACAGGTAAACGTTAGCGCCTGTACCCAGACGGTTCGGGAAGTTACGGGTCGAGGTGGAAACCACGGTGGCCTTGTCGGCTACACGGGCCTGGTTACCCATACACAGAGAACATCCGGGCATCTCCATGCGGGCGCCGGCCTTGCCGAAGATGTTGTAGTAACCCTCTTCGGTCAGCTGGGCAGCGTCCATCTTAGTTGGAGGCGCGATCCACATGCGGGTCGGCGTGGTGGTGCCGGCCGCATCCAGCAGCTTACCAGCGGCACGGAAGTGGCCGATGTTGGTCATGCAGGAGCCGATGAAGACTTCATCGATCTTCTCGCCGGAGAGCTCGGACAGCAGTTTAACGTCGTCCGGATCGTTCGGGCAGGCCAGGATCGGCTCTTTCACGTCGTTCAGATCGATCTCGATCACCGCCGCGTATTCGGCGTCAGCGTCACCTTCCATCAGCTCTGGGTTAGCCAGCCACTCTTCCATGCCCTTGATACGACGCTCGATGGTGCGAGGATCGCCGTAACCTTCAGAAATCATCCACTTCAGCATGGTGATGTTGGAGTTCAGGTACTCTTTGATTGGCGCTTCGTTCAGCTTGATGGAGCAGGCAGCAGCGGAACGCTCAGCGGCGGAGTCAGACAGTTCGAATGCCTGCTCAACTTTCAGATCTGGCAGACCTTCGATCTCCAGGATGCGACCGGAGAAGATATTCTTCTTACCAGCCTTGGCAACGGTCAGCAGACCCTGCTTGATGGCGTAGTAAGGGATAGCGTTAACCAGGTCACGCAGAGTGATACCAGGCTGCAGCTTGTCGCCCTTGAAGCGAACCAGTACCGACTCAGGCATATCCAGAGGCATAACGCCGGTAGCAGCGGCGAAAGCAACCAGACCGGAACCGGCCGGGAAGGAGATACCGATCGGGAAACGGGTGTGAGAGTCACCACCGGTACCAACGGTGTCAGGCAGCAGCATGCGGTTCAGCCAGGAGTGGATAACACCGTCACCAGGACGAAGAGATACGCCGCCACGGTTCATGATGAAGTCAGGCAGAGTGTGGTGAGTGTTAACGTCTACAGGCTTGGGATAAGCAGCGGTGTGACAGAAAGACTGCATGGTCAGGTCGGCAGAGAAGCCCAGGCAGGCCAGGTCTTTCAGTTCGTCGCGGGTCATCGGGCCGGTGGTGTCCTGAGAGCCAACGGTGGTCATCTTGGGCTCACAGTAAGTGCCGGGGCGGATGCCTTCAACGCCACAGGCCTTACCAACCATTTTCTGGGCCAGAGAGTAGCCTTTGCCGGTGTCTGCAGGCTGGTCCGGAGTGCGGAACAGGTCGCTTGGGCCCATACCCAGTGCTTCACGGGCCTTGTCGGTCAGGCCGCGACCGATGATCAGCGGAATACGGCCGCCGGCGCGAACTTCGTCCAGCAGTACAGGAGTCTTCAGACCGAATTCGCAGAGTACTTCGCCGGTTTCGGCGTTCTTGGCAACACCTTCGTATGGGTAAACGTCAACCACGTCGCCCATGTTCATTTTGGAGGTGTCCATCTCGATCGGCAGGGCGCCTGCATCTTCCATGGTGTTGAAGAAGATAGGAGCGATCTTGCCACCGAAGCAGTAACCACCGGCGCGCTTATTCGGTACGTTCGGGATATCGTCGCCGAAGAACCACAGCACGGAGTTGGTGGCAGACTTACGGGAGGAGCCGGTACCGACAACGTCACCGACGTAAGCGACAGGGTGACCTTTGGCTTTAACTTCTTCGATCTGCGCCAGCGGGCCGACAACGCCATTTTCCTGAGGAACAATACCTTCGCGCTCCATTTTCAGCATGGCATTGGCGTGCAGAGGGATGTCAGGGCGGGTAAACGCGTCAGGGGCCGGGGACAGGTCGTCGGTGTTGGTTTCGCCGGGTACCTTGAAGACGGTAACGGTGATCTTTTCTTCCAGCTCGGGCTTCGAGGTGAACCATTCGCCGGCAGCCCAGGATTCCAGGATCTGCTTAGCGTAAGCGTTGCCGGCGTCTGCCTTCTCCTTAACATCGTGGAAGGCGTCAAACATCAGCAGCGTGTGGGACAGTGCTTCAGCCGCAGTGGGGGCCAGCTCGTCATTGTCCAGGCAATCGATCATCGGGGCGATGTTGTAACCACCCAGCATGGTGCCGAGCAGCTCAACTGCCTTAACCTTGCTGACCAGCGGTGATTCTGCTTCACCTTTAGAGACTGCTGCCAGGAAGCCGGCTTTAACGTATGCAGCTTCATCTACACCTGCGGGAACACGATTTTCGAGCAGATCCAGAATAAATTCTTCTTCACCAGCGGGAGGATTTTTCAGAAGATCGACGAGCGCGGCAGTCTGCTCGGCGTCCAGCGCCTTGGGGGGGACGCCCAGTTCCGCTCGTTCTTCTACATGTTTGCGATAAGCTTCAAGCACAATTTAACCCTCTTTGTTTACCCGGGACCGGCACCATACAGTTCGCGTAGCGGGCCCTGTCTATTTGTGTTTTTGCGGCCGGCATTGTAGCCGAAATACGCCTTTAAGTTAAGTATTGTCGACAATCTGAAGGCTAATACTTTGGGGTAAGGCTGCATGTTATGCGTTGTTTTATAAGCGTATTTGAAATGGTGATAGTAGCCATTCAGAGGGGTTATAAAAGGTGCTGTAATAGCGGTCTGGAATGCTCCTGGTTGCTATACAGGAATGATTATCAGGTGTCAGGGAGATCGGTCGCGGATGTGGTGCACTACTGCTCGAAAAGCCAGCAAGAAGACGACTACCAGAAGAGTGACCGGGTGAGTCAGTCTGTCGATCCAGTCACTTACAAAATACATTATGTCCTCATTTTCATGGGGGATGTTTACTGTGAGGACCTCGAGGTCAGTTGTTTTCGATTGCTCATTAATTCGACCTGTCGAGTTACTATGCCCGGATGACTCGGGCAATTGGGACATCATCTTTCGCCAGGCTTCGAGAAACTGCAGGGCCTCCGGTGATTGTTTTATGGATTCCCGGACGTTTCCCATCAGTTGCAACACAATATCGGGGTGACGAGCAACGGGTGAAGCGTTGGATAAGGGGGGGCTTGTTGCGCTGTTTCTGCTTTCCTGGTTCTTTGCTGGTCTTTGTGAAAAATCCTCCATCTGGCTGACAAGAGCAGGTAGTGACAGGTTTGTTGGCTCCACAACGTTTTTCTTGCCATTGGGGCTGGCTGGGAAATAGATCCCGTTCCCTGCCGGTTCAAAACGCTGAAGATGAGCTGGCAGCGGATCAGTACTTCTGGAGATATCTTCAGGGTCGGTAATCTCGATGGCAATTGTTGGAAACGATAAAAATGTTGTAAGCAGTGTTGATATGGCCAGGTTGCGTAAATATCGGTTCATATCGGCTGATCATTTGGTCTATTTTATTGCGTTGCGGTTGTCGCGAGTAACATATTCACAGAGCTCATTGTCATTCTGAATGTAGACTTTCAGCGGCTGTTATTCAAATACCTGTCGATTGGTGGCCGACAATATTGGCAATTTCTTTGCCATTGTTTCGTTTTGTTCCTGGCAGGAGTTCAAGGCAGCGATAAATCCTTCTTAAGATAGGCTTTAACCAGGATGTTGCATCCGGGGTCGTTTAAATATCCGGACAAAAGATTTCTTCTCGGTCGTGCTGTAACTTTCTTTAGTATACAAATATCAATGATAGCGACTAATCTGTGTGCTGTAGCAGGGCTGTTGGGGTGGTACACAGAGGGAGGGGAGGATTTGACGCAGAAGTCATTGCGACGCGGCAGGCGGGCGCGACGAATCCGGAGAGGGCGTCGGCGGCAGAGAGTGCTGAAGGGGTTGTTGCTTGCGCTGTCTATTGTGTTTCTGCTCGCTTTTTTTATTGAGCTTCCGGTAAATACGCAGAATTCTGTTCAGGCACAATCAGAGCATGGCTTTGAAGTGCTGAAGGACAAGGTTCGGCGGGAACCGGAGAACGCAGAGGCTCGCCTTATTCTGGGAAAAGCGTATCTCGAGGCTGAAGATTTTCCGAATGCTGAAAAAGAATTGCGTCGCGCCAGTTGGCTTGGAATGGATGACTCCAGAGTGGGGCTGTTGCTCTCACAAGTGCTTTACGGGCAGGGAAAGTACAAAGAGAGCATTAAATTGCTTGAGGCTTTGAGGTTTGGTCGTGCCGATCTTAATGCTCAGCGGTCGGTGGCGATGGGAGAAAGTTTGCTGGCGCTGGGGAGGCTGGAGAGGGCTGAATCAGCATTCAGAGCTGCATCTGTTACAGAGCACAGTCGTACTGCGATTCTGGGGCTGGTCCGCATAGCAATTATTCATAAGCAGTATGGCAGAGGAATTGAGCTGATCAGAAGCCTGGAAGAGAAGTGGGGGGCAGAAACAGAAGTGCAGATCCTGAAAGGTCAGTTATTGCTTTTCGAAAACAGGAGTGATCAGGCATTACCAGTTTTTCAGCAGTTGCTGGTTAAAGAACCAGAGAACAAAGATGTGCTGCTGGGGCTGGCAAGGGCTGCTTTATTGACAGGGGATTACAGCCTTACTCAACAGATGATAGATCAGATACTGTCTGAACATACTGATCACCCGGAAGCTGTCTTTATGAGAGCGGTTATGGCTTTCGAAAATGAGCGCTATGGGGAAGCGCGAAATGATGCAGAGCTGGTTTTGCTGATGCTGCCAGAACACCTGCCCTCGGTGTATATCAGCGGTGTCGCCTATTTCTACCAGGGGTTCTACGATCAGGCTGTTCAGCGACTATCGCGTTATGTTTCCGAAAATCCTGAAGCTGGCCATGCGAGGTTGCTGCTCGCGGCGGCTCACCAGAAACAGCAGAATCCCCATCTGACGGTTAAAGTGCTCCAGCCATTGTTGCGAAATGGTAAAGAGCAGGCTGTTGCCTATGCTCTGGCCGGCAATGCTTATTTGCAGATGGGGCAGTTGCAGAAGGGGGTGCCGTTGCTGGAGAAAGCTCTAGCAATTATGCCAGACGAGCAGTTTATTACCCGATATCTGGCCATGGGGCAGCTTCTGGCGGGTCAGGGCGGTAAAGCGGTTGAGCAGTTGGCTGGTCTGAGAGAAGAGCCCCAGTCAGACTTGCTTGTTCTGTATGGGTATCTGCAACAAGGGCGTATTGCAGAGGCGGAGGCCCTGGTGCGTCAGCGTAGAACAGCATTCCCGGATAATCTCAGCTATCTGTTGATGGAAGCTCAGCTGAATCTGTCTGTCGGAAACCTGGAACTTGCACATCAGGGGTACGGCGAGATTCTGAAAATCGATCCGTGGCACAAAGCAGCGCTGATCGGGATGGTAAGATTGTCGATGCAGCAAAAAAACACGGTTCTGGCGACCGAGTTGCTGGAGCGTTTGTTGACGCTTGAACCGGGCCATATTGATGGGTTGCTGGCTCGGTCTGAACTGGCACGTAATCAGGGTGATTCCAGAAGTGCTTTATTATGGTTAAGCCGCGCGCAGGAACATAATCCGGAAGAGATTCAACCGGTCAGAGCAGTGGTTCGCTGGTATCTTCGGAACAGTTACTTCGAAAAGGCTTTAAAGGTTGCGAAGGGGTACTATCAGCTTAACCGTCAGCGCTTTGAATCCGTTTATCTCTATGCCAATACGTTGCTGGCTGTCGAGGACTTCAGTGCGGCGAATGAGCAGTTAAAGTCGCTGATTGGTCTGCAGCCGGATCATCCGGGGCACCGACTGTTTTTTGCGGATCTGCTGGTCAGGCAGGGGCGCTTTGAGGATGCGCATAAAGTATTGGATGAGCTGCTGGACCGCAGTCCGCAGTTTCTGCCGGCATCTCTGAGTCAGGCGCGTTTGCTGATAGGCGTGGGCGAGTTCCGGCGAGCCTGGGCTATTGCCGAAGAAATGTTAGAACGGCATGATGATAATCTGCAGGTTGTTCGCCTGGCCGGGGATGTTAAGCAGGCTCAGGCAGATTATCCGCGAGCTGTTGATTTTTACGAGAGTGCCTACCCTGCTGTTCGGGATGAGCAGATGGTTGTGTCGATGGTCAGCGCCTATCGCCGGAGCGACGGTGATGTTCGTGCCATCGCCTTTCTCGATGAGCACCTTCAGCAGTTTCCGGGAGATAATAAAGCGCGCTTATTGCGGGCAGGGCTGTTTCAGCAATCTCAGCAGTATGATCTGGCGATGGCTGACTATGTTAAGTTGAAAGAGCTGCTGCCTGAAAATCCGATTATCTGGAATAATCTGGCGATGATCCTGCTGACCAGAAATGATTCTGCCAGTCTTGAGTACGCCAGGACGGCTTATGGTCTGGCACCTGAGCTGCCCCATGTCAAAGATACTCTGGGCTGGATTCTGCTGCGCTATGGAGACGCCTCAGAAGCCTTGCTGTTGTTGCAGGAGGCCGCCAGAGAGATGAGTGATAATCCTACAGTGAATTTCCACCTTGCGGTTGCGCTGGAAAAAAACCAGCAGCCAGACGAGGCGGTGGAGTTGCTGACCCGGATAAGCAGCCATGAGTTTGCCGATGTACAAGCAGCGCGTGCACTTCTGGCCAGTCTCAAAAAACGTATATAGCGACTGCTATGCTCCGGGCGATGTCCAGAATATCCCGGAGTCAGCGACAGATGGTTATTGGCATTACCGGTTATTATGCTGCCGTTTGCGTTTTCAGGGTCGACACCCAAAGAAAATCAGTGAAAAATGCGCCTCCTGAAAGATCTTCTCTTATTGCTCTGTAAATATCGGTACATAGATCCATGCAAGAACTTCTGGCCCCGATTCGATCATTTCTGAAGTGCGAAACTCCCGACAGCTGGATAGAGGCTGCGCTGGCTAATCAGGATATTCTGCTGGTCGATCACCTGAACTGTGAGAAAAAAGCGGCAAGCACGGCTATGAGTCTGATGCATAAATATCGTGAGAAGACCGAGCTGCTGTATCGAATGGCCCGGCTGGCTCGGGAAGAGTTGCTGCATTTCACCCAGGTCCTGAAATTGATGGAAGAGCGTAATGTGCCTTACGAGCACCTGACTGCGTCCCGCTATGGCGCTGGCTTTCATCGCCATGTGCGTACCTTTGAGCCGGCAGCGCTGGTCGATAAGCTGATCATCGGCGCTTACATCGAGGGGCGCTCCTGTGAGCGCTTTGCAAAACTGGCTCCGTATCTGGACGAGGAGTTGCAGCGTTTCTATCTGTCGCTGCTGAAATCAGAATCCCGGCATTATCAGGACTACCTGAATCTGGCGCAGCTGTATGCGGCAGAGGATATCGGTGATCGTGTGGCGGAGTTTGGTGAAATCGAAAAGGATCTGATTCTGTCACCGGATCGGGAGTTCCGGTTTCACAGTGGTGTTCCGGCTTAATTCTGGTGTGCTTCAGGCCGGATGGTCGGCGCCGCTGATGTAATTGTCAGCAGCGCCGGAGTGGCTGACGTCAGTAGATAGTTGTGGCCAGCGGATTGATAATGCTGAGCACTTCGAAGCTCTCCAGGTTGGCATCCATAGCCAGTATGCCGAGTTCTTCACTGCTGAATTCGGCGCCCTCGATTGTTCGTGGCTGAAGGGCATCGATATCCAGTGGTTCCCCGGTCTTCAGCTCCGGTTCCAGGCAGTCGCTTATCTCCAGCGACAGGTTGAGGATGGCGGCCTCTCTGGTGTAGTCACCTGCGTTGTCCGGCTGATGCTGATGGCGGACCGGCTGCCACAGGCTTTCCGGCAGTCGCCAGCTGGCCAGCAGAGCAGCACCCAGATCCGCCGAGGTGAAGCCCAGTTCGCGCTGTTCGGCGATGTGGACCTGCTGTCCGGTTTCTGAAGCCAGTTCCAGTACTCGTTGTGCCTGTTCAGGTGCCCTTACAAAAAGGACCAGATGGCCGACGTCGTGAAGCAGGCCGGTAAGAAATTGTGACTCCCCCTTTTTTCTGCTGTTCAGCATCGCCAGTTTTTTAGCGACCAGACCGCAATAAACGCTCCTGTGCCAGAAGGCGTTCATATCGATCAGTTCAGGTGTTATGTTGCCAAACACCTGGGTGGCAGATGATGCCATAATCAGCGATCGAAGCTCGTTCGTGCCGATCAGGGTAACGGCCCGGGAAATGGTGTCGACCTGAGAAGGAAAACTGTAGAACGCGCTGTTTACCAGCTTCAGCAAACGGGCAGAGAGGGCCGGGTCATGGCTGATGACTTCACCGATATCTGTTGCGGTAGCCTGATCCGAATCCAGTAGTTCGTTGGCACGTATGACGGCGTCCGGCAGTGACACCAGCTCGTCCATACCGTCAATAATCTCTTCAGGAGTCATAACTGTTTCCGTTGATGTTGATTGAAGACTGTCAGAACAGAACGTCAGCCATCTTATAGCACGGAAGCGGGTAGTGCACGGAGGGAGGAGAGATTATTCGATGGGGTAGTCGACCAGTTGGTAACTGTTATCCGGATGCCATTCCAGATACCAGGCGGAAGGCCCCCAGTCGCCCAGGACGATGCGCAGGCGGTTGTTTTTAAGTCGGTGGACCGCCGGGCGGTGAGTATGGCCGTGAATCAGTATGTCGACACCGGCTGCATCCAGCGTGCGCTCCACTTCGGACGCTGTGACATCGACGATGTCCTCGGCTATCTGCTGGCCGCGCAGGCGGCTTTCCTGTCGTATCGCCGCCGCAAGGTTGCGACGTTCTTCCAGGGGCTTTGCCAGTATCGCCTGTTGCCACTGCGATGACCTGACCTGCTGACGGAATGTCTGGTACTCGGTGTCGTCAAGGCATAGCTGGTCACCATGCATCAGTAGCAGTGGCTGATCGTAAGGGGCTATGGTGTGGGTTTCCGGTAACAGGGTGGCGCCGCAGCTTCGGGCCAGCTCCTGGCCCATCAGAAAATCCCGGTTGCCATGCTGGAGGTAGACACTGACACCGCTGTCGCTGAGTTGTTTCAGGGCGTCAGTCACCGACCGGGCAATGGTGGAGCCGTCATCGTCCCCGACCCAGGCCTCAAACAGATCGCCCAGAATGTAAAGCGCATCTGCCCGGGAGGCTTTCTGTCGGATGAAACGTAAAAACGCCCGGGTCAGATCCGGGCGTTGTTCCTGCAGGTGCAGGTCGGCAATAAACAGCACCGACATGGTGGTTAATCGACGACCTCGGCAGACGTGATAACCACATCATCAACCGGAACATCCTGGTGGCCGGCGCGGCTGGTGGTGGCGACAGCTTTGATCTTTTCTACCACGTCCATCCCTTCCACGACCTTACCGAATACGGCATAGCCCCAGCCTTCGGTGGTTTTAGCGGTGTGGTTCAGGAATCCGTTGTCCTTAACGTTGATAAAGAACTGAGCGCTGGCGCTGTGAGGGTCCATGGTGCGGGCCATGGCGATAGTGCCGGTGTCGTTGCTGAGACCATTGTCGGCTTCGTTCTCGATTGTCGCGTCAGTTTCTTTCTGAACCATTCCCGGTTCAAAGCCACCGCCTTGAATCATGAAGTTATTGATGACACGGTGGAAGATGATGCCGTCATAAAAGCCTTTTTCCACATAGCTTTTGAAATTGGCTGCAGTCTTCGGAGCTTTTTCGGTGTCCAGCTCCAGTTTGATATCACCCATATTGGTGTGAAGAACGATCATAGTGTCAGTTCCTGAATGATTGGCGTGTCAGCAAAAATAGCTGCCGGAGAGCAGCTGATAGTGACTATTCTAAACGTGATTTAAATGGATTGATACGCTCAGGCGCTGTGGCCTGAGCGTCTGCAGAGGAACGGGGCGGTCAGGGCAGCATTTCGGCCTTTTCAATAATGACGTCTTCAGCGGGGACGTCCCGGAAGCCGTATTTGAAGACCGTTTTTACTGACTTGATGCGGTTTACGGTGTCCATGCCTTCGATCACCCTGCCAAACACGGTGTATCCCCAGCCTCGCAGTGTTTTTCCGGTGTGATCCAGCGGGGCGTTGTTGTTGACGTTGATGAAGAACTGGGAAGATGCGCTGTGCGGGTGCTGGCGGCGGGCCATGGCAATGGTGCCGGGTTGGTTGCTGAGGCCGTTATAAGCTTCGTTATTGATGGCGTCGCCGGGGATGCGTTCTATCATTTTGGGTTCGTACCCGCCGCCCTGGATCATAAAATTACCGATAACCCGATGGAAAATCAGTCCGTCGTAGAATCCTTTTTTTACGTAATTCTCGAAATTCTCCACCGTAATGGGGGCTTTTTCGGCGTCCAGTTGCAGAATAATGTCGCCCAGGCTGGTTTTGAGGCGTACCTTGTGGCTGTTGGTGTCTTCCGCGCTGGCCGGCAGGCTGGTGAGTAGCAGGAGAGCGGAGGTGGCAATGGCAGTCAGAAGTTTCTTCATAAATCAGTTCCGGTTCGATGTGAGTACAGACCCTGTCAGCTGCAGGGATGATAATTTGTTGACTTATGGAATCGGGATTATATTCCCGGTGTCGGTGGATGCAATGTGATGCAGATCAAGCCTGCCCGTTTCGGCCCTGGGGAGGCAGATTTGTGTGTGGCGATGCTATTGTGATCCGGCTGCAGTATCGAAGGCGTTTTCAGGTAAGTGTTCTTTTCATGCAGCCGTTCCTTCTATGCCCCGGTCGGGGCTATAATGCTCCGTTTATGTGGCCCGGCAGGCCTGTTGCTGTCCGGGTCCCGGGCCGCCATCTGGCATCTATGCTAATCAACAAGTAGACGGTATGAGCAACCAGCATTCAGAGTCACCGGTTAAAGCAACCAATTTTATCGCTCAGATCATTGAAGAGGATCTGAGCAGCGGTAAACACCAGTCCATCGTAACCCGTTTCCCGCCGGAGCCTAATGGCTATCTGCACATCGGTCATGCCAAATCGATCTGTGTGAACTTTGGCCTGGCTCAGCAGTTTGGTGGTCAGTGTAATCTGCGGTTTGATGACACCAATCCGTCAAAGGAGGAGCAGGAATACGTTGATGCCATCAAGGCGGATGTGCAATGGCTCGGTTTCCAGTGGGCGGGCGATGTGCGCTATGCCTCCGACTACTTCGATCAGTTCTATGGCTGGGCTCAGCACCTGATTCGTGAAGGCAGGGCTTATGTCTGTGACCTGTCAGCGGAAGAGGCCAGTGAGTATCGTGGCTGGGCAACTGAGCCGGGACGGGAGAGCCCTTATCGCGAGCGGCCGGTCGAGGAGAGTCTGAATCTGCTGGAGCGGATGAAGAATGGCGAGTTCGACGAGGGTTCCCGGGTGCTGAGAGCGAAGATCGATATGGCTTCGCCCAACATGAATCTTCGTGACCCGATTCTTTACCGGATTCGAAAGCAGAGTCACCATCAGACCGGCGACAAGTGGTGTATTTATCCAAGCTATGACTTTGCTCATGGTCAGGAAGATGCGATCGAAGGGGTGACTCATTCGATCTGTACCCTGGAGTTTGCCGACCATCGTCCTCTGTATGAGTGGTTTATCGAAAATCTGCCTGTGCCCGGAGCGCCGAAGCAGTATGAATTCGGGCGTCTGAACCTGAACTACACGGTGACCAGTAAGCGAAAGCTCAAGCAGCTGGTTGACGATAAGGTGGTGTCTGGCTGGGACGATCCGCGGATGCCGACTATTTCCGGTATGCGTCGTCGTGGTTTCAGCAGCCGTTCGATTCGTAATTTCTGTAATGCACTGCCGGTTTCTAAATCCGATGGTGTAGTGGATATCGCTCAGCTGGAATTCGCAATTCGTGATGATCTCGATAAGCATGCGCCGCGGGCCATGTGTGTGCTGGATCCGGTCAGAGTGGTGATCAGCAACTTCGCCGATCATATTGACGGTGATGTTGAGGTTGTGTCCGCTCCCGGGCATCCGAAAACGGATATGGGGGAGCGAAAGCTGCCCTTTACTGCCGAGCTGTTCATCGATCGTGCTGATTTCACTGAAGATACCAGTCTGTCGCGGAAGAAATTTAAACGTCTGGTGCTGGGCGATTATGTGCGTCTGCGCAGTGCCTATGTAATAAAGGCGGAAGAGGTTCTCCGGGATGAAAGCGGAGAAATTGCCGAGATTCGGGCAACGCTGGTGCCGGGGACCGTTGGTGAGAATCCGCCGGAAGGGATTAAGCCCCGGGGGGTCATCCACTGGGTTTCGGCCTCCGAGGGGGTGCCGGCGGTAGTGAGAGTCTACGATCGGCTGTTTAATCATGAGGCGCCGGATCGTGGTGAGTCGGACTTTATGCAGCATCTGAATCCGAACTCTTTCCAGTTGCTGGAGAACTGCTGGGTTGAGCCCGGGCTGGCGGCGTCAGCGCCGGAAAGTTGTTTCCAGTTTGAGCGGGAGGGGTATTTCGTTGCCGATCGCTATGACCACAGCCCGGAGAAGCCGGTTTTCAATAAAACGATCGGTCTTCGTGATACCTGGGGCGGCAAGTAACCGTATGGATGCCATGACCGCTGTTGCGGCGAGTTGTTAACTGAAGAAGAGAATATGAGCTTACAGATCTACAACACTCTGAGTCGTCAGAAGGAAGTTTTTCAGCCGATAGAAGCGGGCAAGATCCGCATGTACGTATGTGGTATGACCGTGTATGACTACTGTCATCTGGGGCATGCGCGGGTACTGGTGGCTTTCGATGTGATCACCCGGTATCTGCGCTCTGCGGGCTATGACGTGCATTACGTCCGTAATATTACCGATGTCGATGACAAGATTATCAGGCGTGCCGGCGAAAATGACGAGAGTTGTGATGAGCTGACCGAGCGCTTTATCGCTGCGATGCATGAGGATGAGGCGCGCCTGTCGGTGCTGTCGCCCACCGAAGAGCCGCGTGCTACGGCCCATATCGGTCACATCATCGAACTGGTGGAAACGCTGATACAAAAAGAGTATGCCTATGTGGCCGATAACGGGGATGTGTATTTCCGGGTGGCCCGGTTCGACGGTTATGGCAAGCTGACCAATCGTAATCTTGAGGAGATGCAGGCGGGTGCCCGTATTGAGGTGAACGACAGCAAGGAAAATCCCTTCGACTTTGTGCTCTGGAAGGCGGCCAAAGAGGGGGAGGTGAGCTGGGAATCGCCCTGGGGTGCTGGTCGTCCGGGTTGGCATATCGAATGTTCGGCAATGTCCAAATGCTGCCTGGGTGACACCTTTGATATTCATGGTGGCGGACCGGATCTGCCGTTCCCTCATCACGAAAACGAGATTGCACAGTCCGAAGCGGCCAATGGGGTGAAGTTCGTCAACACCTGGATGCACGCCGGTGCGGTACGGGTTAACAAAGAGAAGATGTCCAAATCGCTGGGTAACTTCTTTACCATCCGCGAAATTCTCGATAAATACGATGCCGAGGTGGTTCGCTATTTTCTGACCGCGGGTCATTATCGAAGCCAGATCGATTATTCGGAAGAGAGTCTGAAGGAAGCGCGCGGTGCGTTGGATCGGTTCTACCACGCGTTGCGCGGTATTCCGGAGGTTGAGGAGGGGGCGCTCGACAACGATTACGATGCGCGCTTCTGTGAGGCGATGGACGATGACTTCAATACGGCCGGGGCTATCGCTGTCCTGTTCGAGCTGGCGCGTGAAATCAACCGGATCAGTAAGGAGTCTGTGGAGCAGGCGGCGCCGCTGGCGGCTCAGCTGAGAAGGCTGGGGGCTGTGCTGGGGCTGCTGCAGCAGGATCCGGAAGCTTATCTGCAGGGTGGGGATGCTGAAGGGCCTTCTGCGGAGGAGATAGAGGCGCTGATCGGTCAGCGTGCTGCGGCCAAAAAGGCCCGGGACTTTGCTGAAGCCGACCGTATTCGGGATGACCTGAAAGCGCAGGGGGTTATCCTGGATGACAGTCGTGAGGGAACCAGCTGGCGTCGGGAAGGTTGAGGGTGGTTGTGCTGCTTCAGGTTTGAAATAAAAAGGGCATTGCCAGCTCTGGCACTGCCCTTTTTATTCTGGTGTGGCGGAATATCGCCCGATCGTTAGCTGCGATGGAGTTCGTTAGCGGCGTAGAGTGTGTTCTCCATCAGGGTGGCGACCGTCATCGGGCCGACCCCGCCCGGTACCGGCGTTATCCAGCCGGCGCGCCTCGCCGCTTCTTCGTACTCAACATCGCCGACCAGCTGGCCGTTAGGCAGTCGGTTGATGCCTACGTCAATTACGATGGCCCCTTCCTTAATCCATTCGCCTCTGACCAGGCCGGGTTTTCCAACGCCAACGATAACGATATCCGCGCGGCGGACGTTGGCTTCCAGGTCTGCGGTAAAGCGGTGGGTGGTGGTGACGGTGACGCCCGCCAGCAACAATTCCAGAGTCATGGGGCGGCCGACAATATTCGAGGCACCGACCACGCAGGCGTCCTTTCCGCGGATTTCAACGCCGGTGGATTCCAGCAGGGTGATTACGCCTTTCGGGGTGCAGGGGCGTAGCATCGGCATACGCTGGGCAAGCCGGCCCAGATTGTATGGGTGGAAGCCATCGACATCTTTGTCCGGACGTATGCGTTCAAGGATCAGGCTGGCATCCAGATGGTCCGGTAGTGGCAGCTGTACCAGGATGCCGTTTATTTCGGGGCTGTCGTTGAGTTTGTCGATCAGCGCCAGTAGTTCCTGCTGGCTGGTTTCGGCCGGCAGGTCTAGGGCGGTTGATTCAATTCCGACCTCGCTGCAGGCGCGTCTTTTGTGGTTGACGTAGACCTCTGATGCCGGGTCGCTGCCGATCAGAATGACGGCCAGGCCCGGGGCGCGGAGGCCCTGGTCCAGTCGGTACTGGATACCCGATTTTACTTTTTCTCTGACCTCTTCAGCGATTCTCTTTCCGTCAATTATCTGCGCGCTCATTAGATGATTGCTCGTAGCCCTTTATGTGGTGGTTTTATGTCTGTAATGCGAGGAGCGGAGATTTTCTCACGATTGACACTTCAGGCATAGAAGCGGTCCGGTCTTTGTCTGCGCTGTCGCCGGAGATTTCGCCGATCAGATTGTTTTAAAAAGGAAGATGAAAGGTGTTGACCTGATAATACCCTGGCTGTAATATTCGCACCTCCTTTGGGCAGCAGACACTTTGCCTTAAAGTGTTGCTGATAAAGGGACGGGGTATAGCGCAGTCTGGTAGCGCGCCTGCTTTGGGAGCAGGATGTCGGGAGTTCGAATCTCTCTACCCCGACCATTCAGATTCTGTCTACCGGGGTCTGAGTGAGCAGGTTTGTTCGTGCGCCCTTAGCTCAGCTGGATAGAGCAACGGCCTTCTAAGCCGTAGGTCACAGGTTCGAATCCTGTAGGGCGTGCCATCTGGCAGCCTGTTAGAATGAAGTGTTGATTGATGGTGGGCGTAGCTCAGTTGGCAGAGCTCCGGATTGTGATTCCGGCGGTCGTGGGTTCGAGCCCCATCGCCCACCCCATCAATACGCTGAGCAGAGGTTCTCTGTTGCAGTCAGACTGCGGACGTGGTGGAATTGGTAGACACGCCAGATTTAGGTTCTGGTGCCTCACGGTGTGAGAGTTCGAGTCTCTCCGTCCGCACCATTACGCTGTGGTGGGCGTAGCTCAGTTGGCAGAGCTCCGGATTGTGATTCCGGCGGTCGTGGGTTCAAGCCCCATCGCCCACCCCATTTCCCTTCCTTATTTAGCTTCTCTCTGTTTTGTTACGAAAGGCTTTTTGGTTCGAGACTAGCGCTTGACTCCCATCGGTCTATGTCTGAAAATCCCCTCTTTTATTCTGGCCGCCCTGGCTGCCATAGTTTATAGATAGAGTTTGGGTGTCCGGGAGTGTTGTCGCTCTGGTTCGGCTTTCAGACTAGATCGGTTCAGGCGTAAGCAAACATTCTTTTGTGAGGAATATTCATGCAAGTTTCTGTTGAGACGACTTCTCCCCTTGAGCGTCAGATGACTGTCACTGTCCCCGCTGCGCGCATCGAGGATGACGTCAATAGTCGCTTAAAACAGACTGCGAGTTCAGCCCGTATCGACGGCTTCCGTCCGGGTAAAGTACCTTTTAAGGTTATCAAGCGTCGTTATGGCAAGAGTGCCCGTGATGAGGTTCTGGGTGAGGTTATTCAGCACACTTTTTACGAAGCGCTGACCCAGGAAGACCTGAAGCCGGCTGGCGGTCCCAGCATCGAGGCTAAGAACAACAAGGAAGGCGAAGACTTTCAGTACGTAGCTACTTTTGAAGTTTATCCGGTTATCGAGCTGGCTGACTTTTCCGGTGTTGAGATTTCTCGTGAAACCTGCGAGCTGGCCGATGACGATGTAGAGAAAATGGTTGAGGTGCTGCAGAAGCAGCAGGCCAGCTGGAATGAGGCCGATAAGGCTGCCGAAGATGGTGATCAGGTTAATCTGGATTTTGAAGGCTTCAAAGATGGTGAGGCTTTTGAAGGCGGTAAGTCTGAAGGTCACGAGCTGGTGATCGGTTCTGCTACCATGATCCCCGGGTTTGAAGACGGTGTGACCGGTCTGAAAGCGGGTGAAGAGAAAGAGCTGACTCTGACCTTCCCGGAAGAGTACCATGCCGAGCATCTGGCGGGTCAGGAAGTGGTCTTCAAGATTAAGGTCAATAAGGTGTCCAGCCCTGAGCTGCCGGAGATGAGCGCGGAGTTGTTCCAGAAGTTTGGCGTTAAGGCGGAGACTCTTGAAGAATTTAAGGTTGAGATTCGCAAGAACATGGAGCGTGAGCTGAGCCAGGCACTGAAAGGTAAGGTCAAGACCGCTGTCCTGAATGAGCTGGTTAAGGTTAACTCTATTGAGGTGCCGAAGGCTCTGGTCGAATCAGAAGTCGACCGTCTGCGTGAGCAGGCTGTTCAGCAGTTTGGTGGTGGTGCCAACATGGATCCTAAAACCCTGCCGGCAGAGTTGTTTGAAGAGCAGGCTAAGCAGCGTGTCGCTATCGGTCTGCTGGTCGCTGAGCTGATTCAGAGTCGTGAGCTGAAGGCCGATTCGGATCGTGTCCAGGAGACGATCGCGGAAATGGCCCAGGCTTACGAAAGTCCTCAGGATGTTATCGACTATTACAACAGCAATAAAGAGCAGCTGTCTCAGGTTGAGGCGCTGGTGCTGGAAGATCAGGTTGTTGACGCGCTGCTGGCTGATGCAAAGGTTACCGATGTGGCTGTCAGTTACGAAGATGCTCTGAAGCCGGCAGCTCCCGAGGCGGCTGAAGAGGATGAAGCGGCTGCCGAAGAAAAGGCTGCAGAATAAGCTTCTAATTTGCTGCCGACGACTTTACACTCGGTAGCAGTATGAGACAGGGCGGCAGTCGGCGTTATGCGTCGCCTGCCGTTTTTTTCGCTACGGGTATAAGGAGAAACTTGATGACCCAGCGTTTTCAAGGTGGTCAGAGCGAGCTGATTACTGCTTCCGGGCTGGTGCCTATGGTGGTGGAACAGACCGCACGGGGTGAACGTTCCTACGACATTTATTCCCGGCTACTGAAAGAGCGGGTGATTTTTCTTGTTGGCCAGGTAGAGGATTACATGGCCAACCTGGTTGTTGCTCAGTTGCTGTTTCTTGAGTCTGAGAATCCCGATAAGGATATTCACCTGTACATTAACTCCCCTGGTGGTTCGGTAACTGCGGGTCTGGCAATTTACGACACCATGCAGTTTATCAAGCCTGATGTCAGTACCATGTGTCTGGGGCAGGCTGCCAGCATGGGGGCGCTGCTGCTGGCCGGTGGTGCTGAAGGTAAGCGTTTCTGTCTGCCACATTCGCGCATGATGATCCATCAGCCGCTGGGTGGCTATCAGGGGCAGGCGACCGACATTGAGATTCACACCCGTGAAATTCTTACTGTTCGTGAAAAGCTCAATCGTATCCTTGCCAGGCATACCGGCCAGGATATCGCCACCATTGCTCAGGATACCGAGCGTGATAACTTTATGGATGCCGAGGTCGCAGTGGGTTACGGGCTGATCGATAAGGTTGTAGAGCAGCGCTGACAGATCGGCTGCCGGAGCGGCGTGCTTCCGATGTCGGGGTGCGCCATTGTTCCGTTGACCTAAAATGGACTAAAAGGGTCTAAAATATTTGTTGTGTGCTCTTGAAATCAGGGGGGCGCACCTGCATTAATTGTCTGATGCATGATTCAATGGTTTGATGAGGAAGTCGAATGTCCGACGAAACTACCGGTAAAGGTGGCGATAACAAACTGCTCTATTGTTCGTTCTGTGGCAAGAGTCAGGATGAAGTTCGCAAGCTGATTGCCGGGCCGTCAGTTTTTATCTGTGACGAATGTGTCGATCTCTGCAATGACATCATTAGTGAAGAAGTGCAGGAGACCCGGGTTGAAGAGACTGAAGATAAGCTCCCGGCTCCTCAGGAGATCAAGCTGACGCTCGACGAATATGTGATCGGCCAGGAGCGGGCTAAAAAAGTCCTGGCTGTTGCTGTGTATAACCACTATAAGCGTCTTCGTTATCAGATTAAGCAGGATGACGTTGAGCTGGGTAAAAGCAATATTCTTCTCATCGGCCCTACCGGCAGTGGCAAGACGCTGCTGGCTGAAACTCTGGCGCGACTGCTGAATGTGCCTTTCACCATCGCCGATGCCACTACCCTCACCGAGGCCGGTTACGTTGGTGAAGATGTCGAGAACATTATTCAGAAGTTGTTGCAGAAGTGTGATTACGATGTCGAACGAGCGCAGATGGGTATCGTTTACATCGACGAGATCGACAAAATTTCCCGTAAGTCCGATAACCCTTCGATCACCCGTGATGTTTCCGGGGAGGGCGTTCAGCAGGCGCTGCTGAAGCTGATTGAGGGTACCGTGGCTTCGGTGCCGCCGCAGGGCGGTCGTAAGCATCCACAGCAGGAGTTTCTGCAGGTGGATACCTCCAATATTCTGTTTATCTGTGGCGGTGCTTTTGCCGGCCTGGAAAAAGTGATTCAGGACCGTTCCGAGAAAAGCAGTATCGGCTTTGCGGCGACCGTTGCATCCAAGGAAAATGCCAGGAGTGTCGGTGAGACGCTGACTGACGTTGAGGCCGAGGATCTTGTTAAATACGGCCTGATTCCGGAGTTTGTCGGCCGGCTGCCGATGGTTGCGACCCTGGCCGAGCTGGATGAAGAGGCGTTGGTACGGATTCTGACGGAGCCTAAGAATTCACTCAGCAAGCAGTATGGCAAGCTGTTTGAAATGGAAGGGGTGGAAGTCGATTTTCGTGACGACGCTCTTTCTGCCGTGGCCAGAAAGGCGATGGAGCGTAAAACCGGAGCCCGTGGGCTTCGCTCTATCCTGGAGGCCGCTCTGCTGGAAACGATGTTCAATCTGCCTTCAATGGAAAATGTCAGCAAAGTTGTGGTTGACGAAGGGGTTATTCGGGAAGAGTCCGAGCCTCTGCTGATTTATGACCGGGCCGAGCCTTCGCGGGCCGCGCGGGACGAGTAACGGAATTAAGAAAGGGTCTTGTGTAAGGCCCTTTTTATTTTGTTACAAGTATTTACCGTCGCCGACTTGTTTTTGGCGTCGATGACCCCAATCTTTCTCTTTCAGATAGTTAGCCTGTAATACCAGCTGGAAAGTCACCGCTCAGAAACCAGTCTGGTGGAAAGAGTTATTGAGATTCAGAGGTCTCCATCATGGAGCACAATAGTATGAAAAGTCTTGATCTGCCGTTACTGCCGTTGCGTGATGTGGTCGTTTATCCCCATATGGTTATTCCGTTATTTGTGGGGCGGGATAAGTCGATCCGGGCGCTGGAATCCGCGATGGACGGTGAGAAGGAGATCCTGCTGGTTGCCCAGAAGAACGCTTCAGTGGATGATCCGGCCGCCGAAGATATCTTCGAGGTGGGAACCGTCGCCAATATTCTTCAGTTGCTGAAGCTGCCCGATGGTACCGTCAAGGTGCTGGTGGAGGGCGGATATCGCGCCCGCATTGATACCCTCAGAGAAGAGGAAGATGGCTGGGTCGCCAGCTGTACCGAGCTTGCTGTCAGCACTCTTGGCGATGACGCCGAGGTGTTTACCCGCACGGTGCTGTCTCAGTTTGAGCAGTACGTTCAGCTGAACAAGAAGATACCTGCTGAGGTGCTGGCTTCACTGGCCGGTATTGATGACGCTGCGCGTCTGGGCGATACCATTGCCGCCCACATCACCGTTAAGCTGGATGAAAAGCAGAAAATTCTCGAAAAGACCGATACCCGCGAACGGCTGGAGTATCTGCTGGCGCTGATGGAATCTGAGATTGACCTGGTGAATGTCGAGAAGCGGATTCGCGGACGGGTTAAGAAGCAGATGGAGAAGAGTCAGCGCGAGTACTATCTCAATGAGCAGATGAAAGCCATCCAGAAGGAGATGGGTGATCTGGATGAGAACGGTCCCAATGAAGTTGAGCAGCTGAAAACCCGTATCGAAGAGGTCGGGATGACCAAGGAGGCTCGGGAAAAGGCGCTTGGCGAGTACAATAAGCTGAAGATGATGTCGCCGATGTCGGCCGAGGCCACGGTGGTTCGCAGCTATATCGACTGGATGGTCAGTCTGCCCTGGAAGAAGCGCAGTAAGGTGCGCCATGATCTTCACAAGGCGGAAGAGGTGCTGGAAGCCGATCACTACGGCCTGGAAGAGGTCAAGGAACGTATTCTGGAGTACCTCGCCGTGCAGCAGCGGGTGCGTAAGCTGAAGGGGCCTGTGCTCTGTCTGGTAGGGCCTCCCGGGGTGGGTAAGACCTCTCTCGGTCAGTCTATCGCCCGGGCGACTAACCGGAAGTACGTGCGGATGGCGCTGGGCGGAGTGCGTGACGAGGCTGAGATTCGGGGGCATCGACGCACCTATATCGGTTCCATGCCTGGCAAGTTGCTGCAGAAGATTTCCAAGGTTGGGGTGAAAAACCCGCTGTTCCTGCTTGATGAGATCGACAAGATCGGTATGGATCATCGTGGTGATCCTGCTTCCGCGCTGCTGGAGGTGCTGGATCCGGAACAGAATCACACTTTTAACGATCATTATCTGGAGGTGGATTATGACCTCTCGGATGTGATGTTCGTCTGTACATCCAACTCCATGAATATACCCGGCCCGCTGCTGGACCGAATGGAGATTATTCGCATTCCAGGATATACCGAGGATGAGAAGGTTAAGATCGCTGAGCGTTACCTGATTCCCAAACAGCTGAAGACCAACGGGTTGAAGCAGGCTGAAGTGACAGTAGAAGAGGCCGCGGTCCGTGATCTGATCCGCTACTACACCCGTGAAGCCGGTGTGCGTGGTCTGGAGCGGGAGATCGCCAAGATCTTCCGTCGGGTAGTGAAAGAGAAGGCCCTCGACAAGCTCGGCAAAGAGGTGGTGGTAATCTCTGCCGAACAGCTTGAGCATTACAGTGGCGTTCGCAAGTTTAATTTCGGGATGGCAGAGGAGAGTGATGTGGTTGGTCAGGTGACCGGTCTTGCCTGGACTCAGGTCGGCGGGGACATCCTTACCATTGAATCGGCAGTGGTGCCCGGTAAAGGCCGTCAGATTCATACCGGCTCCCTGGGCGATGTCATGAAGGAATCGATTCAGGCCGCGCTGACGGTAGTAAGAAGCCGGGCGCAGACGCTGGGCATAAAGGATGATTTCCACGAAGCCAATGATATCCATATCCATGTCCCGGAGGGGGCTACACCGAAGGATGGTCCCAGTGCCGGTATCGGCATGTGTACTGCGCTGGTTTCTGCGCTGACCGATATTCCTGTGCGTTCGGACGTGGCAATGACCGGTGAAATCACCCTGCGCGGACAGGTTCTGCCTATCGGTGGCTTGAAAGAAAAGTTGCTGGCGGCTCGTCGCGGTGGAATTAAAACGGTAATTATTCCGGACGAAAATCAGCGGGATTTAAAAGAGATTCCCGACAATATCAAAGAAGAACTCGAAATTAAGCCGGTTAAATGGATTGATGAGGTGCTGGATATTGCCTTGCAATATCGTCCGGAACCGGTGGTTTCAGATTCTGAAAAAGAGGCCTCCGAAAAGAAGAAAGAGGCCGAATCTGTCCAGGATCAAATTAGTACGCATTAGGCTCTAAGCCGCGTATTTAGTTGTTTTCCTTGCTTGACAGTAGTTTCTGCATGTTGGTATAAAATGCGACGGGCTAGTACTACTGGGCATGAGCAATATAAAGAACATAAATAATTAGTAATTCATTCTAGAAGGGGAAAGAAGTGAATAAATCTGAGTTGATCGATGCCATTGCAGCATCTGCCGATCTGTCAAAGGCATCAGCTGGTCGCGCTCTGGACGCAGCACTGGACGCAATCACTGGTGCTCTGAAAGACGGCGACAGTGTTGCACTGGTTGGTTTCGGCACTTTTGCCGTTAAGGCTCGTGCGGCTCGCACTGGTCGCAACCCTCAGACCGGCAACCCGATCGAAATCAAAGCGGCTAACGTCCCTGGTTTCAAGGCCGGTAAAGCACTGAAGGACGCCGTAAACTAAGTAAGACCGAGTGTCAGTGATCGCCCGGATACGGCAATCATGAGATTCAGGAGCGGTAGTTCAGCTGGTTAGAATACCGGCCTGTCACGCCGGGGGTCGCGGGTTCGAATCCCGTCCGTTCCGCCAGATTGAAAGGCGCATTCCGTGGGATGCGCTTTTTTTATATCAAGTTCTGTTAATGCAGACAATCGCAAGTTGGGGGCTTCATGCTTCAGAGTTTCAGGGATAACACCCAGAGCATCCTCGTTAAGATAATTATTGGTTTTATTATCGTCACCTTTGCACTCTTTGGAGTGGACTCCCTGATCGGGCTGACAACGGCGCCCAATGCGCCGGTAACCGTTAATGGGATTGATATCAGCGAACGCCAGATCGCCGACGGCATCGAGTTTCAGCGTCGTCAGCTGCTGGCCCAGATGGGCGAGAATGCCGATCCCAGCATGCTGGATGACAATCTGCTGCGCGGGGCTGTGGTACAGAATCTGATTGAGCAGGAGCTGCTTAAGCAGAATGCAGCCAGCCAGGGGTTACGCGTTTCCGACCAGTTCCTCGATTCCGCCATTCTGACAACCCGCGAGTTTCAGGTGGATGGTCAGTTTGATCGCAACCAGTTCGAGGCACTGCTACGCAACGTCGGAATGACGCCACTGATGTATCGTGATTATCTGCGCAACGAAACCGTCATCGGCCAGGGCCGAAACGCGCTGCTGGCCACAGCTTTCGTGCTGCCGGCTGAAGTGGAGCGGATCACCCGACTGGACCGTCAGACTCGTAGTTTTAAATACCTGGAAGTGGATATTAATACGGTGCTGGAGAGCATCGCCGTTGATGATGCCGCCATCGATGACTACTACCAGCAGAACAGCGATAAGTTCAGATCCGAAGAACAGGTTTCTCTCAGTTATGTGGAGCTGAACAGGCAGGATATCTCCACCACTATCACTGTCGACGAGGCTGAGCTTCGCAGTCAGTATGACCGGATGATCGAAACCTACGAGGGTGAGGAGGCGCGGGAAGCGGCCCATATTCTGGTTGCGGTTGACGAACAGCGCACTGAAGAGGAAGCGCTGCAGCAAGTGCAGGAACTGGTGAAGAAAATCGATGCCGGAGAGTCCTTCGCAGACGTGGCGCGTCAGAACTCCGATGATACCGGTTCTGCGGAAATGGGTGGCAACCTGGGGTTTGTGGAAAAGGGCATCATGGTGCCCGAATTTGAAGAGGCGCTGTTCGCCCTGGAGAGCGGCCAGATTTCCAGTCCGGTCCGTACTGAATTTGGCTACCACCTGATTCAACTGAAATCCATCGACAGCGCCGAGCCTCCGACTTTTGAGCAGGCCAGGGCTGAACTGGAAAATGAGCAGCGTCTGCAGAAAGCGGAATCGCAGTTTGTGGCTCGTTCGGAAGAGCTGGATGATCTGCGCTTCTCCGCGTCCGATCTGCAGGAAGCCTCCGATGTGCTGGGTCTGAAAATACACGAAACCGAACTGTTCGGCCGTGACGGCGGCGAGTCTGCCCTGACTCAGGCGCCACGACTGCTGTCTGCCGCGTTTTCCGAGGATGTGCTGATCAACGGAGAGAACAGCGAGCTCATAGAGCTGGATGAGAACCGTATTCTGGTGGTTCACCTCAAGGATCATAAGCCGGTGCGCACGCTGGAGCTGAATGAGGTCCGGGATCGTATCATCGCCGAAATCAAACAACAGCAGGGTAATGAGCAGGTGGTTGCCCGCGCCGACGAATTACTGAAGCGGGCCCGAACTGAAGGTGTCGATGCAGTGACCCTGAATGGTAAGGGCTGGACTGAGTATCGGGACATCGGTCGCGCCGATTCCGCCGTCAGCCAGGAGGTACGTAATGTGCTGTTCAGGATGCCGCGTCCTGCCGAAGGGGCTTCAACCTCTGAAGTGCTCAGTCTGAGCAGCGGCAGCGCCGCGGTGCTGGTGCTGGAAGCGGTCGGTGATCAGGCGGAAGAGCTGAATGACACCCAGCGTAAAGGGCTGAGCGATCTGTTGGCCAGCCGCTTCGGGCAGAGCGATTATCGGGATCTGCTGGAAAATCTTAAGGCAACGGCTGAAGTCGAGCGCCTGTAACAGAAACTGCAAATCGATGGTGCCGTTATCGGGAAACCCTTGATAGACGCACCGGCAAAGGGGGGTATAATCCCCCCTTTGCCGTTTATGACGACGGAAATTTTATGACGCTGATTCTCGGTATCGATCCCGGTTCCAGAATTACCGGCTACGGGGTTATCAATGCCATCGGCAGCCGAAACGAGTATGTCGCCAGCGGCTGTATTCGAATCAGTGGCGACCATCTTCCTGACCGGCTGCAACAGGTCTTTGAAGGCGTGCTTGAGATTATCCGGCTCCACTGTCCGCAGGAAATGGCGATTGAACAGGTGTTTATGGCCAAGAACGCCGATTCCGCACTGAAGCTGGGGCAGGCGCGAGGTGCCGCTATCGTCGCCGGAGTGTCCAGCAAACTCCCGGTTGCCGAGTATGCAGCCCGGGCCGTGAAGCAGGCGGTGGTCGGCAAGGGCTCCGCAGACAAAGCTCAGGTTCAGCATATGGTGCGCTCCATTCTGAAACTCCCGGGGTTACCTCAGGTTGATGCATCGGACGCTCTGGCTATTGCGCTCTGTCATGCCAATACCCGCCAGGGTCTGATCAATATGGCCGGGGTGAGTGCCAGTCGCAGGCGGCGGCTTCGCTGACGGCCAGCAGGCCGGGGTAAAGATTTTTTACGGCAGACACAGTCGTTGAAGTAAGCAGAAGGATATTAAGGGTTATGATCGGACGTATTCGCGGTCAGCTACTGGAAAAACAGCCGCCTCTGCTGCTGGTGGACGTGCAGGGCGTCGGTTATGAGATTGAAGCGCCGATGAGCACCTTTTATCGTCTTCCGGCCGTTGGTGAATCGGTTCAGTTGCATACTCACTTCGTGGTCCGTGAGGATGCGCAGCTGCTTTACGGCTTCCACAGCCGTCAGGAGCGGACAATGTTCCGGACCCTGATCAGGGTCAATGGCGTGGGGCCTAAGCTGGGCCTCACCATTCTTTCCGGTATTGAGGTGGATGAGTTTGCCCGTTGTGTCGCTCATGACGACACGGCATCGCTGGTGAAGCTGCCGGGCGTCGGCAAGAAGACCGCGGAACGGCTGATCGTTGAGATGCGGGATAAGCTGAATGACTGGATGCCGCAGGAGGCCGCTTTCAGTCTGGAAGCGACCGGCCCCGGTAATGTCGCGTCGACGGCGGGTGAAGCCGTGCAGGAAGCGGAAAGCGCGCTGATTGCGCTGGGTTACAAGCCGGCTCAGGCCACCAGGGCCGTGTCTCAGGCGGTTAAAGCGGCCGGCCAGGCTGAGGCGGAAGTCCTGATTCGTCATGCCCTGAAAGGCATGCTCTGATTGCCGGGAAAAGGAAGCGGATTCCCCGGAGTCCGGACATATGATTACCAGTTCAGCGCTAACCAGTCAGCGAGTTTCTGATGATTGAAGAAGATCGTTTTATTACCGCCAATCCGATCAGTAGCAGAGAAGAGGTGCAGGACCGGGCGATCCGGCCGAAGATGCTGGCAGATTACGTCGGCCAGCAGGCTGTTCGCGATCAGATGGAGATCTTTATCCCGGCAGCACGAAACCGTTCAGAAGCACTGGATCATACGCTGATTTTTGGCCCGCCGGGGCTTGGTAAAACCACTCTGGCTCATATCATTGCCAATGAAATGGAAGTTGATCTGAAGACAACTTCCGGGCCGGTGTTGGAAAAAGCGGGCGATCTGGCGGCGATGCTGACCAACCTTGAGTCCGGCGATGTGCTGTTTATCGATGAGATTCATCGCCTCAGCCCGGCGGTAGAAGAGGTGCTGTATCCTGCCATGGAGGACTACCAGCTGGATATCATGATCGGTGAAGGCCCGGCCGCTCGATCGATAAAACTGGATTTGCCGCCGTTCACTCTGGTGGGGGCCACCACCCGTGCCGGCTTGTTGACCTCTCCGCTCCGGGATCGCTTCGGAATTGTCCAGCGGCTGGAGTTTTACGGAGTCAGTGACCTGACCCATATTGTCAGCCGATCGGCCCGCCTGTCGGGTGTTGGTATCGATGATGCCGGGGCTGGTGAGGTGGCTAAGCGTTCACGGGGGACACCGCGGATTGCCAACCGATTGCTGCGCCGTTGCAGGGATTACGCCGAAGTAAAGGGTGATGGCATTATCACGGGAGAGCTGGCGGACCAGGCGCTGAATATGCTCCATGTGGACAGCCTTGGATTTGATCACATGGATCGCCGCCTGCTGATGGCAATGATCGAAAAATTCGACGGCGGTCCGGTCGGCGTCGACAGCCTGGCGGCGGCGATATCGGAAGAGCGCGACACAATCGAAGATGTGCTTGAGCCCTATCTGATCCAGCAGGGATATATTATGCGGACTCCCCGCGGTCGGGTGCTGACCGGTCAGGCGTGGCAGCATTTTGGACTGCCGGTGCCCGGGCGGGATTCGGAGTCCTGAATGGAGTCTGTTTTTCCGCTGCGGGTTTATATCGAGGATACTGACGCCGGTGGTATTGTCTATTACGTCAACTATCTGAAGTTTATGGAGCGCGCGCGGACCGAGCTGCTGCGCAGCTGTGGATTCGAGCAGAATGCACTACAGGAAAGCGGTCTCATTTTTGTGGTTCACAGTCTGAATGGTCGTTATTTGCATCCGGCCAGACTAGATGATGAACTTCAGGTTAAAACTGTACTCAAAGCACTCTCCGGCGCCGGCATGCTGTTCAGCCAGACGGTGGTCAGGGGGAGCGATAAGCTGCCGTTATGCCAGGCGGAGATCAGAATCGTATCGGTCGATGCACAGACAATCAGGCCTGTGAGGCTGCCCAAATCCCTGGTGGCGGCGCTGGCTGACTTTGTTATTGAACGCTGAGCACAGGCTCACAGAAAAAGGAAAGGTTTCGTGGTTGAAAAAATGTCCCTCTGGAGTCTGGTCGTAAACGCCAGCCTGGTCGTTCAACTGGTGATGCTCAGTCTGCTGATTGCATCTGTTGTCTCCTGGGTAATGATCTTCCAGCGTCGCAATATTCTGGCCCAGGCCCGTAAGAGTCTGCACGAATTCGAGGAGCGCTTCTGGTCCGGTGTTGATCTCAGCCACCTGTTCAGGGAAGTGAATTCTAACCCCAACCCCAACAGTGCACTGGAGAATATCTTTCGCTCCGGGATCAAGGAATTTACCCGCCTGCGTCAGCAGACCGATGCCGACCCGGATGCCGTGATGGATGGGGTGCAGCGCTCGATGCGGGTGGCGCTGGCCCGGGAAGAAGAAAAGCTGGAAGCGCATCTTCCGTTTCTGGCAACCGTCGGCTCCACCAGTCCCTATGTGGGGCTTTTCGGCACGGTCTGGGGCATTATGAACTCCTTCCGGGGGCTGGCAAATGTCCACCAGGCCACCCTGGCAAGTGTGGCACCGGGGATATCTGAGGCGCTGATCGCCACGGCTATCGGCCTGTTTGCCGCGATCCCTGCGGTAATTGCTTACAACCGTTATTCGGCCCGTGTCGAGTCGCTGATGAACAGTTACGAGACCTTTGCAGAGGAGTTCTCCAGTATTCTGCACCGACGCGTCCACGGCTCTGTCTGAGCAGCATTGAATACAGCCCGCAGGTCGAGACCATGATTCGTCGAAATAAAAAAAGCCGTAAGCTGAACTCGGAAATCAACGTCGTACCCTATATCGATGTGATGATGGTGTTGCTGGTGATCTTTATGATCACCGCACCGATGCTGACTCAGGGGGTTGATGTCGAACTACCGAAGGTGGGAGCGGAGCCGGTGGACACCCGGGACAAGGAACCGCTTATCGTGTCAGTAAACGCTGCCGGGGAGTATTTTGTCAACGTCGGCGGGGATCCGTTACAGGCGATTTCTCTGGCGGATGTGGGCGATCGGGTGGCTAAGATTCTCGGTACCAATCCCGGAAAGATGGTGCTGGTACGGGGCGATAAGTCGGTTGACTACCAGCGGGTGGTTGAGCTGATGGCTGTGCTGCAGCAGTCGGGAGCACCGAGTGTTGGTCTGGTGACGGAGTAGGGAAGGGCCTTGACTGATATTCGCTCCTACATCTTACCGACGCTGGCGGCGGTCTCCATGCACGCGGTGCTGGTGGTGCTGGCATCGTCGGCCTGGTTTGACCAGGAGCCAAGTCCCAGAATTCAACCATTTCAGCATGTAAAGGCTGAACTGGTGGATCTTAAGGACCTGACGCTGGAAAAGCAGAAACAGGCTGATCTTAAGAAAAAGCAGGACGCTGATCGCCGGAAAGCGGAAGCTCAGCGCAAGGCACGGGAGAAGAAAAAACGATTGGCTGAAGAGCGAAAGCGTAAAGCCGATCAGCAGAAAAAAGCGGCTGCTAAAAAGGCTGCCGAAAAGAAAAAGCGGGAACAGCTGGCGAAGGCGAAAGCCGAAAAGAAGCGCATAGCCGACGCAAAACGGAAAGCCGAGGTTCAGAAAAAGGCAGCCGCTAAAAAAGCTGCCGAAAAGAAAAAGCGGGAACAGCTGGCAAAAGCGGAAGCGGAAAAGAAACGTAAAGCCGAAGCCCGGCGTAAAGCAGCCGCTGAAAAAAAACGACGAGAAGCGGAAGCGCTGAAACGTCAGCAGGAACTGGCCCGGCGTCAGCGTGAGGAGGCGCTGGCCCGAGCCGCGGCACTGGAAGAGCATCAGCGAATGCAGGCGGAGCAGGACCGGACGGCGAGAGCATCGGCCATCTCGATCATCACCTCGGCGGTCTCCTCCAACTGGCGCCGCCCGCCCAGCGCCCGTAACGGCATGGTGGTACAGGTTCGCATCCGGTTGCTGCCCACCGGTGAAGTGGATGGCGCCTACACGGTAAAATCCAGCGGTGATGAGGCCTTCGATCGCAGTGCTGTCAATGCCGTACTGAAAGCGGAACGCTTTCCGGAGCTGCAGGATATCGATCCCGTGGTGTTTGACCGGAATCTACGAGATATAACCCTTAACTTCCGACCGGAGGATTTACGTCTGTGATGGGGCAATTTAGTCGCTGGATCTGTCTGAGTTTGCTGCTGATCGGCAGTGTCGCACGTGCCGAGCTTACCATTGAAATCACCCAGGGGGTCGATCAGCCGGTGCCTGTCGCGGTGGTCCCGTTCAGCTGGGATGGGGTGCAACCGCTACCGGCGGATGTGGCTGAGGTGATTGGCCAGGATCTGTATCGCAGCGGTCTGTTTGCAGTGATGGACAGGAATAACATGCTGGGATTCCCCAGCCGTGGCAGCGATGTCCATTTTCGCGACTGGCGACTGGGCGGTCAGGAGTATCTGGTCGTCGGTCGGGTGCTGCCGGACCCGGCGATCAGGGGCTATCGCATCGAGTATGAGCTGTTTGACGTGATTAAGGAGCAGCGTCTGGCTGGTGGCTATTTTGCGGGATCTGCCCGGGAATTGCGCCGCGCCGCCCATCGGGTCAGTGATGTGATCTACGAGAAACTGACCGGCATTCGCGGTGCTTTCTCGACTGAGATCGTCTACGTAACCGCCCGTCGTCTCTCAAAGGACCAGTTCATCTACCGGTTGCACAAGGCCGATGCTGACGGCGTCAACCCGGAAGTGATTCTGGAGTCTCGCGAACCGGTGATGTCACCTTCCTGGTCGCGGGACGGCAAGAAGCTGGCGTATGTGTCCTTCGAAACCGGACGTCCGGCTATTTATATTCAGGATATCACCAGCGGTAAGCGTCAGCAGATTACTTCGTTCCGGGGACTGAATGGCGCACCAGCCTGGTCGCCTGATGGCAGGAAGCTGGCGCTCACGCTCTCTAAAGATGGTAATCCTGAGATCTATGTCGTTGATATTGCTACGCGAAACTTTAAACGTATCACCCGTCATTACGGCATCGACACCGAGCCAAACTGGTCGCCGGACGGGCGCTCCATCATCTTTACCTCCAATCGTGGCGGCAAACCGCAGATCTACCAGATTGACCTCAGCAATAACTGGGTAGAGCGGCTGACCTTCGAAGGGGATTACAACGCCAGAGCCAGGCTGACCCATGATGGGCGTCATCTGGTGATGGTTCACCGCAGTAACGGCGTGTTCAATATTGCGGTTCAGGATCTGAAGACCGGGCGCTTCGATATTCTTACCGAAACTTTCCTCGATGAATCACCCAGTATTGCCCCTAACGGCAGTATGGTGATCTACGGTACCCAGGACGGGACGCGGGGGGTGCTCGGAGCGGTCTCAATCGACGGTCGGGTTAAATTCAGACTGCCGGCTAAATCCGGCGACGTACGGGAGCCCGCGTGGTCTCCGTACTTGCAATAAACTAATGATAGCAGTACCTTATGCCGGAACTGTTTAAAGTCCGGAATGACTATTTAGGAGCAAATAATGCGAGTTGGAAATCTGAAGGCGATCGCTGTTGCAGCGTCTGTTCTCTTTGCTGCCGGTTGTAGTACCACCAGCACCACATCAGAGACTGCTGAGACTATGGATCACAGCAAGCACTCTATGGGTACGGACTCTGCGACCACCAGTGGCTCCGATACCTCCGGAAGTATGACCAGCGGTGAAATGACCACCGATGCGGGCATGACCAAGGCTGACGCCATGAGCCTGAACAATGTCTTTTATTTCGATTTCGATAAGGCCGTGGTTCTGCCGGAGGCTTTCGACGACCTGAGCGCCCATGCCAAATTCCTGGTCGATAATCCGGCCGTTTCCGTTGTTCTGGAAGGCCATGCTGATGAGCGCGGTACTCGCGAATACAACATTGCGCTGGGCGAGCGTCGTGCCAAGGCTATCAGCCGTTACCTGACCGTACAGGGCGTTTCCGGTTCTCAGATCGAGATCGTCAGCTACGGTGAAGAGCGTCCTGCTGTTATCGGTCACAACGAAGCTGCATGGGCCAAGAATCGTCGCGTTGAACTGAAGTACTAAGAGTCCCGCGATGAAAAAGACTACAACGGCACTGGCCTGCGTTCTTCTTGGTCTGCAGCACTATGGTATGCAGGCGTATGCCGCTCAGCCGGTGCCGGTAGTCGAACGAACCCCGACCTCTGATGTCATTCGTCCGGACACTGCGACAGCTCCGGTCCGGCAGGCATCAGTCCCGGCTCCGCGAATGGTTGCGCAGCAGAGCGCTGCCCGATCCGCTAACGCCGAGATGCTGATGCTGCTGGAACAGCTCCAGGAAGAGGTCAGGTATCTCCGCGGTCAGGTTGAGGAACAGGCGCATCGGATGAAAAAGATGCGTACCAGTCAGCGTGACCGCTATCGCGATCTTGATCGCCGGATCAGTGCGCTCAGCCGCCAGGCTGCCCAGCCTGCTCCGGTCCTGCCGGCTACACCGATCAATCCCGCTCCCGCGGCCCCTGCGACGGCAGCTCCGGCTACTGATATAACCGCCGCTTCCGCACCTTCTGACGCCGCCGTGCCGGCACCAAGGGTCACCGACCGACAGGCCTATAAGCAGGCATTCGCTCTGGTTCGGAAGCGGGAGTTCGAGAAATCACTGACCGCTTTTGGCGACTTTATTCGTTTCTATCCGGAAAGTAGCCTGATTCCCAATGCGTTGTACTGGACCGGCGAGGTCTACCGGGCCAGGCCGGAACCCGATCAGCTGAAGGCTCGCGAAGCCTATCAGCAACTGGTGGCTCAGTTTCCCCAGCATCAGAAATCCGCCGACGCCCTGTATAAACTGGGGCTGACCTGGGAAGCGACCGGCGAACATGAGAAAGCTCGGGAGGTAATGAACCGGGTGATTACTCTCTACCCCGGTCAGTCTTCCGCGAGGCTGGCAAAGGATTTCCTGAGTAAAAGTTCCTCTAAGAAACAGTAGCGCCGAAACCTCACTCGGCACTGCGACTCGAGTAAAAGCAAACATGTCTCAATCTTCCAGGAAAGCGGTCGTGCTGCTGTCAGGCGGTCTCGATTCGTCGACCGTAATTGCCATGGCGAAAGGCCAGGGCTATGACTGTTACGCCCTCAGTTTCGATTATGGCCAGCGCTCGGTAGCCGAGCTTAATGCGGCCAGGGCGGTTGCCCGCCAGCAGGGCGCCATTGAACACAAAACCATCAGGCTCAGTCTGGAGGATATCGGTGGTTCGGCACTGACTGACCATAGCATCGATGTACCTGAAGGACCGGAAGAGGGCATACCGGTAACCTATGTGCCGGCTCGAAATACCGTGTTTCTGTCGCTGGCACTGGGCTGGGCGGAGGTGATCGATGCGAGCGCTATCTTTATCGGCGTTAACGCGGTGGATTATTCCGGTTATCCGGATTGCCGGCCCGAGTTTATTCGCGCTTTCCAGGCGCTGGCTGACGTCGCTACCAAAGTGGGGGTGGACGGTGGCAGCATTCGGATTGAAACGCCGCTGATCGATCTCACCAAGGCCGAAATCATTCAGCAGGGTGTTAAACAGGGCGTCGACTATTCCCTGACCGTGTCCTGTTATCAGTGTGATGATGAAGGTCGGGCCTGTGGTGTCTGCGACAGCTGCAGACTGAGGGCGCAGGGTTTTATCGATGCCGGGGTTGAAGACGTAACCCGATATATTTCTGAATGACGCTTTCAGGAGGTTGATTTCCTGAAACATCCGCGTAATATACGCAACCCGTTAGGGTCGTTAGCTCAGTTGGTAGAGCAGTTGGCTTTTAACCAATTGGTCGGGCGTTCGAGTCGCCCACGACCCACCAGCATTTTCAGGGTACCGGTCAGGAGACAGGTGCCGGTTTACACAAGCTTCTTACCGCGGGTTGTTAGCTCAGTTGGTAGAGCAGTTGGCTTTTAACCAATTGGTCACAGGTTCGAATCCTGTACAACCCACCATTTTCGGCAGGCCCATCAGAGATCCCTTCCACGTTCATGCTTCAGCCTGTGATATATTGAAATTGAACACACAGCCTGAAGAGGGTCCGGGGAGCGCCTCTGTAATTACGGTTTTATTATGCTGACTGATAAACAAATTGAAGATAGGGTCCTGGTTCAGGAACACCTGGCACACAGTCATCACCACCCTGAACTGACTCAGGATCAGATCGCAGAGTACAAGCAGACCATCCGCCAGTTGCTGGATGAAAAGAACGCCTGTCTCGTTGCCCACTATTACACCGACCCGCTGATACAAGAACTGGCCGAAGAGACCGGTGGTTGTGTCTCGGATTCCCTGGAGATGGCCCGTTTCGGCCGTGACCATCCGGCTGAGACGCTGGTGGTTGCCGGTGTCCGTTTCATGGGTGAAACCGCCAAGATTCTCAGTCCTGAGAAGCGTGTGCTGATGCCAACGCTGGAGGCAACCTGCTCGCTGGATATCGGTTGCCCGATCGAAGAATTCAATGCCTTCTGCGATCAGCACCCCGATCACCAGGTCGTGGTGTACGCCAACACCTCGGCAGCGGTTAAGGCCCGGGCCGACTGGGTGGTCACCTCCAGCTGTGCGCTGGATATCGTGGAGCACCTCACTGACGAAGGCCATAAAATTATCTGGGCTCCGGACAAGCATCTCGGTCACTATATCGAGAAAGAGACCGGTGCGGAGATGCTGATGTGGGATGGTTCCTGCATCGTTCATGAAGAGTTTAAAGCGCAGGGCCTCAAGGACCTTAAGAAGGTCTATCCCGATGCTGCTCTGCTGGTGCACCCCGAGTCACCGGCCTCCATGGTGGAACTGGCCGATGCTGTCGGCTCAACCAGCCAGCTGATTAAGGCGGCCCAGACGATGCCAAACAGGGAGTTCATCGTGGCGACCGACCGCGGTATCTTCTACAAGATGCAACAGGCAGCCCCCGGCAAGGTGCTGATCGAAGCGCCCACCGGTGGTGCCGGTGCCACCTGTCGCAGCTGTGCACACTGCCCGTGGATGGCGATGAACGATCTGGAAAACATGACTCACGTGCTGAGAACCGGTGACCAGGAGGTTCATGTCGATCCTCAGCTCGGTCATAAGGCACTGCTGCCGCTGCAGCGGATGCTGGACTTTTCAGCGCAGATGAAAGTGGCGGTAAAAGGGAACGCCTGACGGTCAGTTCAGAACGCCTTTGCTACAGTTGATGAAAAAGCCCCGCTACGATTGTCGCGGGGCTTTTTTGTGGCAGGGCTGCTGAGGGTCAGAAATCCAGGCTGTCACGGACCGCTTCGGTTTCTTTCAGCCGTTCCTTCAGAATAACCCGGTCACGCTCACCGATATCCCTCAGTTTCAACGCCCGGTTCAGATGCTGTTCGGCTTTGCTGGTGGCGCCGATCAGCAGAAAATACTCGGCTCTTGCCCGGTGCACTCCGAGAATATCGTTAACCAGTCCGTTAACCTCCGCCAGTTGATACCAGAGGTGGGTACTTTCCGGATACAGTCGCAGATGGTCCTTGAGAACGGCAACCGCCTGCTGATTGTCCTGCTGCTGTCGCAGGCTCTGAATATAGAGTACGGTCAATGGATGATTATCGGGGTAGAGTTCCAGCAGACGACGCAGATAGTCGGTTGCGATATCGGCATTGTCACTGGCCAGCCAGTATTCCGCCTGTAGCATCTGAAAATACAGATTCTGTGACTGCTTTGACAGCAACCACTGCAGTGACGGCAGCGCCTGCTGCTGGCGTTCGCTGCTGATAGCCGCCAGTGCGAAAGCGTAATGGTTAGCGGCGCTGGGATCGCGTTTCAGGGCGTCCTCGTAATGGGCAAAAGTGCGGTTGATATCCTCGCTCTGGGTGATATCCACCCGAGCTCGCATCAGCTGATAGCTGAGGCTGTCCTGGCGGCCGCTGTCCGGGTACTGGTTGGCCCGATCCAGACCGGAGGCTATCCGGGATTCTGTGATCGGGTGAGTGCGCAGGAATTCCGGGGCTTCATTACCGAGGAAGCGAAAGGATTTCTGCATTCTGGAGAACATATCGGGCATCGATCTGGGATTGAACCCGGATTTAATCAGGACCTGCATACCGACGCTGTCGGCTTCCCGTTCGTTCTGTCGGCTGAATGCCAGTCGTTGCTGCTGAGTGGCCGCCTGGCTGGAGGCGATGGCCGCAACGGCCCCGTCACCGTCGGTGCTGGCGGCGATCAGCAGACCGGCCAGCAGGGTGGCCAGTTGCAACGGCAGGCTGCGTCTCTGCTGTTCCAGCGAACTGGCGTAGTGACGCTGGCTGAGGTGAGAAAGTTCGTGGGCCAGTACCGAGGCGAATTCACCTTCGGTCGTAGCATACTGAAACAGGCCGCCATGAATGCCGATAATCCCGCCGGGGGCTGCGAACGCGTTCAGTGTCGGGTTTTTCAGCAGGATAAGGCTGAGCCGGCGATCCGGCAATTCGCTGCTGGCAGCCAGCTGATAGACCAGGTCCTCGACATAGCTGTATACCAAAGGATCATTGAGCTGTGGCGCACGGGCACGTAAAACTCGGAGCCAGGCCCGGCCCAGCCGATGCTCTTCATCAAGCGTGATAGTGCCGGAAGAGGCATCGCCGATCACCGGCAGTTCCGATGCCGCCAGCGGTCCGGTCTGAACTGTAACCAGCACCGAAGTGGCCAGGGCCAGCGGTAGCAGTTTGCTTTTCAATTCAACTCCTGAGACTGTCAACCGTGACAGAAGGCTCCTGTACGGTTATAGAAAACAGTGATTTGGTATATAGTCGCATCGGTGGCGAAGAGGTTCCCTGTTTTCTGACCCTTCGCGCAAAATTACTATAACGTCTGATGCTATGTGATGACAGTTCAGGAGTCCCTGATGTACGAGATTGATGAAACACTGGATGCCAGCGGCCTGAGCTGCCCGTTGCCGCTGCTGAAAGCTAAGCAGGCGTTAAATAAACTTGAAGCCGGTAAGGTGTTAAAAGTTATCGCCACCGATGCCGGTTCGGTCAGAGACTTTAAGGCTTTTACCGACCAGTCGGGTGATGAGCTGATCTCCTCGACCGAGGACGGACAGAGTTATACCTATATTATCCGCAAGCGCCAGCCGGCCTGATAAGCAGGCAGGGATTGTCCCGAAAGGTGCGCGAGTTAACAGATACAGAGAGGTCTGAACCAGTCGATGTTTAAGGTTTTCAGCGGATGGATTGAACGCTATTTTTCTGACGAGGAAGCGCTGCTGCTGTTTGTCTTCCTGGTCGTGGCCCTGATTGTGGTGCTGACGCTGGGAGGCATGCTGGCGCCGGTGTTTGCCGGAGTGATCCTGGCGTTTCTGATGCAGGGTATGGTTGCCAAACTAAAGCAGCTGGGGATGCGCCATCTGACCTCGGTCAGTATTGTTTTTGTCGGCTTTGTCAGTGCATTGATGGCACTGTTGCTGGTGGTTATCCCGGAGTCCTGGCGGCAGCTGGTGAATCTGCTGAACGAACTGCCGCGGATGATGAGTCAGGGCCAGGAACTGCTGATGCTGCTGCCTGAGCGTTACCCTGATCTGATCACTGCCGGCCAGGTGCAGGCGATTATTGAGCAGGCAGCCGCGGAGCTCGGCAAACTGGGGCAGGTGGTTTTGTCCTTCTCGCTCTCCTCGATCGGCAGTCTGATTCAGGTGCTGATCTATCTGGTACTGGTACCGATCCTGGTGTTCTTCTTTATGAAGGATGGCGGGCTGATCATCCGCTGGTGGACCAGTTTCCTGCCGGAAAAGCGTGCCATCATCTCAAAGGTCGGTATCGAGATGGAGGACCAGATCGCCAACTACGTCCGCGGTAAGGTGGTTGAGATCCTGGTGGTCGGTGCCGTTACCTATGTGGCCTTTATTATCCTTGATCTGCGCTATTCGGCGTTACTGGCGCTGATGGTGGGGCTGTCGGTGGTCATCCCCTATATCGGTGCTGCGGTGGTAACCATACCGGTGGCGCTGATCGCCTTTTTCCAGTGGGGCTGGAGCTCAGAGTTTATGTATCTGATGCTGGCCTACGGCATTATCCAGGCGCTGGACGGCAACGTGCTGGTGCCGCTGCTGTTCTCCGAGGCGGTCAACCTGCACCCGGTAGCCATTATCGTTGCGGTGCTGGTGTTCGGTGGGCTCTGGGGCTTCTGGGGTGTATTCTTCGCCATTCCGCTGGCGACTCTGCTGAAGGCGGTGATGAGCGCCTGGCCTTCGAGAGACCAGGTTGGACACCAGGGGCAACCCGGCTGAGTTCGCCCGCCTGTCCAGGCAAAGCTTCAAAAAAAGCCCGCTCTGAATTCAGGCGGGCTTTTTTATCTTTTGCAGAGGGCGGGCTGCTGGAATTATTGTCCGGCTTCCAGCGCCTGAACAGCGGTCAGCACCTCCTCGACGTGGCCTTTGACTTTCACCTTGCGCCACTCTTTCTGCAGCACCCCCTCACGGTCGATCAGGAAGGTGCTGCGCTCGACGCCCAGATGCTCTTTACCGTAGAGCTTCTTCAGCCTGATCACATCGAACAGTTTGCACAGCTCTTCGTCCGGATCTGAGATCAGTTCAAAGGGAAAACTCTGTTTTGCCTTAAAGTTCTCGTGGGAGCGCATCTTATCTCTGGAGACGCCGTAAATGCGAGTATTCAGATCGCTGAACGCCTGGAAGTTATCCCGAAAATCCTGGCCTTCGGTGGTGCATCCCGGCGTGCTGTCTTTGGGATAAAAATAGATGACGATATTGCTGCCTTTCAGTGCCGATAATTGCACCTGCTCTTCGCTGGTTGCCGTAGCCGTAAAGTCGGGGACGGTGTTACCCGTTTCTACCTTGCTCATGTAAGTTTTCCCTGGCCGGATCAAATTCAGATTTGGGACTGGTGCCGGAACCCAGTGGTCCGGCACAGGGCATTATAGAGCCAGAATAGCGGGGCGGAAACACGGAGGTGATATTTGTCATCAAGGGTGGAAGCTGACGGGGCGGTCAGGACGCTGTCCGCCCCCGCCCGATTACAGCAGCCCTCTGAACGGCTGGATACTGACCTGATCACCGACGGCAATGCTGCCACGGTCCTCTTCCAGAACAATCAGGCAGTTGGCCTGGCTCATGGAGGTCAGGATGCCTGAGCCCTGATGACCGGTGGTGGTCACGGTCAGGATGCCGTCCCGGTCGTACTGGTAACAGCCGCGCAGATATTCGGTGCGGCCGGGGCGCTTCTTCAGTGCCAGAGCAGACACCGCCCGGAACATCGGTGACGGCTCAGGGGTCTGGCCCGCCAACTTCTGCAGTGCCGGCCTGACCAGCTGCAGGAAGGTGACCATCGCCGCCACCGGATTGCCCGGCAGGCCGAAAAACAGGGAGTTTTGCAGGCGGCCGAATGCCAGCGGTCGACCCGGCTTGATGGCCAGCCGCCAGAAATCAATACTGCCCAGCTTCTCCAGCGTTTCTTTAACGTAGTCGGCGTCGCCCAGGGAAACGCCGCCGGAACTGATCACCACGTCCGCCGCAGCGTCAGCCTGGCGGAAAGCGGTTTCGATGGTCTCTCGGCGGTCGCCAATTATCCCCAGGTCGATCACATCGATACCCAGGTCCTGCAGCAGGCAGGTCAGCGTATAGCGATTGCTGTCGTAGATCTGCCCCGGCTGCAGTGACTCACCGGGATTGCGAATTTCATCGCCGGTGGAAAAGCAGGTCACTCTCAGTCTCGGACGGACCCTGACTTCGGCCTGGCCCAGTGAGGCAATCAGTCCCAGTTCGGCGGCGCCGAGCCGGCAGCCCCGGTTTACGGCGGCGCTGCCCCGGCAAAGGTCCTCACCGGCCAGCCGGCGGTTTTCGCCGGGTCGGGTGCCGGCGGGAAAGCTGACATAATCGCCGTCGCGCTGGCAGATTTCCCGCAGGATAATGGTATCCAGTCCGTCCGGTACTACCGCCCCGGTCATAATCTGCAGACACTCTCCGGGGGCGATGTCGCCCTGCCAGGGGTGGCCCGCCAGTACATTACCGATTACCTGCAGCCGGGCCTGCTCGCCCGCTGGCGGCAGATCGGAACCGGCAACGGCATAACCGTCCATCGCCGAGTTGTTGTAGGCCGGCACATCGATCGGGGAGATCACATCTTCCGCCAGGATCCGCCCGGCGGCGGTGCTCAGCGGCACGGTTTCCGATCCGTCAGCCGGGCTGGCCGCTGCCAGTATCTTCTCCAGCCCCTCCGAGACCGGCATCAGGGTATCACCTGGCGGGCGAGCCGTTGTTTTCTGCCGAGAGTTCATCGGTTGTCTCCCTTATCGGATGCGGCCTGCTGTGTTAAGCCTTCGGATTTTACCAGTTGCAGTGGAGTGGCCGGTGAATGGGGATCCGCCTGCTTGTCCAGCTGCTGCAGGGCGGTGCCCAGAGTACCGGTGGCCGGCGGTTCAGCCGGGATTTGCCAGCTGTGTTTGTCGGCTTGCTCCACTATCCGCCCGGGCTGATTCTGAATTTCTTCGATCCGACCGCCGGTCAGCCGCAGAGCCCTGTCGATCAACCGATTATCGGGACGGATATCATGGGAGCAGATAACGATACCCATGCCTTCATGAATCAACCGGCGAATCAGAAAGGAGGTCTGCTCCCTGGACTCCGTATCCATGTTGGCAGTCGGCTCATCCAGCAGCAACAGTTCCGGTTCCAGTACCCAGGCGCGGGCCAGGGCAATACGCTGTTTTTCTCCTCCGGACAGTGAACCGGTATTACGGTCGGCAAGATGTTCCAGACCCGACCACTGCAGGGCCTGGCCGGCGCGGTATTCCCGCTCGGTGCGACCGACACCGCGACAGCGCAGCCCATATGCCAGGTTGTCCCGGACACTGCCGTCAAACAGATAGGGCTGCTGGTGCAGGTAGATCACTTTGCGGTTGATACGCTTCAGCTGGCGTCGGGTCAGTTGCTGCTGACGCCAGAAGAGCGCGCCGCTGTTGTAACTTTCCAGACCGGCGATAATCTTCAACAGGGTACTTTTACCGGCACCATTGAGGCCGCTCAGCAGGGTGGCTTCAGCCCCGTACAGGTCGAGATGATCAATATCCAGCACCGGGTTGCGGCCGTAGCTCTTAAACAGCCGACGAATGCCCAGCAGTGGTTGTTTCGGCGATTGCGTCATGTCTGCAGCTCTCCTCTGCGTTGCATCAGGGCGACCAGAAAATTCAGTCCCAGCGCCATCAGCAACAGGACCAGTCCCAGCGCCACTCCCTGGGCGAATTCGCCCTTGCTGGTTTCCAGAGCGATAGCGGTGGGGATATTGCGGGTGTGGTGGAGAATGTTACCACCCACCATCATCGAGCAGCCGACCTCGGAAATAATCCGTCCATAGGCGGCCGCACCCGCCGCTGCCAGTCCGAAGCGTACCTCCCGCATCAGCGTCAGCAACGCACCCAGTCGGCTGGCGCCCAGGGTGCGGGCAGTCTCCCAGGCCCGCCGGTCGGCGCCTTCAAAGGCGGCGAGGCTCATGGCGATCAACAGCGGTATGGCGATCAGAGTCTGGCCGATAATCATCGCCGGCTCGGTAAACAGTAGCCGCAGATCGCCCAGCGGACCGCTACGGGACAGCAGCAGATAGAGCAGCAGCCCGATGATGACGGTGGGAACTCCCAGCAGGGTGTTGAACAGTGAAATCAGCATCCAGCGACCGGGAAAGCGACCAATGCTGAGCAGGAATCCGATCAGAAAGGCGGGAGGGACTGCGATGACGATGGCTTTCAGGGTGGTGCTGAAGGAGACCCGGATAACCGACCAGAGGTCGCTGTTGCCGGTCACCAGCAACAGCAGGGCATCGATGGTGGTCTGCGTCAGCTCGCCCATGGTATTTCCTCAGTTGGCGGCGGGTACGAACAGTGCTTCACCGTTCACCTGAAAGGCAGCAATACGCTGCTGGACCGGTTCGCTCACCAGCCACTGACTGAAAGCCTCGGCGCCCGCGTGATTGAGGTCGGCAAAACGTCGGGGATTGATCCGAATGACCGAATAGGGGTTATGCAACCGGGAATCACCCGCCAGCATCAGCTCAAGACTGAGTTTATGGCGCCAGGCGAGCCAGGTGCCCCGATCAACCAGCGTGTAGGCGCCCAGTTCGTCGCTGATCTGCAGCACCTTGCCCATTCCCTGACCGGTTTCCCGATACCAGGAGCCTTCCGGTACTGTTCCAAGCTCCGTCCAGAGACTGAGTTCCTTCTTATGAGTGCCGGAATCATCCCCCCGGGACACAAACAGTGCCTGTTTTTCAGCGATGGTGGCCAGCGCGTCGGTGACTTCAGTGAGTGCACGAATACCGGCTGGGTCGGAACCGGGGCCGACGATAACAAAGTCGTTGTACATGACCCCGAGACGGTCGCTGCCGTAGCCCTTCTGAACGAAGCGCTGTTCGGCGACAGGGGCATGTACCAGTACCACGTCGACATCTCCATTCTGACCCATTCGCAGGGCCTTGCCGGTACCCACGGCGATGACCTGGACTTCGGTGCCGGTACGTTGCTGGAAGTCCGGTAGCAGGTAATCCAGCAGCCCGGAATTGTAGGTGCTGGTGGTGGTGGCCAGTCGCAGCATGTCGGCCTGGCAGAGTCCGGGCAGGGCGAAAATAAAAGAAATCAGCAACAGTCTTTGCAACATGGTTTTTCCTTTTCTGTCGTTTTCGCGTCTCGGTTCCAGACCGATCGCCGGCGTTACAGCCAGCTCCCGGTTAACCAACCGCTTGTGGTCTGTTGTCTTCAGCCACCAGCTTCAGGGTGTGCCGATACAGGCTGGCGGCGGCGAGCATGCAGTAAAACAGCCAGCCAAAATCGATCACGATCAGTAGTCCGGCCAGGGGGCAGAGTGCCGGCAGCGCCAGGCTGGTCATCAGCAGCGTGAGTGCGGCGATATGGAACCGCAGCTGCCACTGTGATCGTCGGGTAGGAATCAGAGTCTTCATGTTCGGCAGCCGGGCGAAGGCCTCCGGGCTGGTCAGACATTTCCGCTGCAGGTGCAGGTAGATCAGAAACGGCAGTATCTTCTGCAGCATACCCATAATTACCGACACCGTGAAACCGTATCCGAACAGCAGTCCGGTCAGAATGGTCAGCCGGTCGGCGGCGGGGAAGGGGTCGGTTATCAGCAGCAGGATCAGTAACAGGGCGCTGATAATCAGGCTGCTGAAGCCCAGCTGCCAGAAATGGATGGTAGGGTCGCTGAGCCGCCGTTTTCGCTGATGAATCAGTTTTAAGGCGGTAACGGCATAGCCGATACTCAGCAGCGCAGCCACAACTGCGGCGGCGACAGTGAGGAAACCATCAGGCAACAGGCTGAAGGCCAGCAGGCTGATAAACAGCGCACTGGTCAGGCCCCGGGTCAGCCAGCGGGGAAAGCCGGGGGCAACATGGAACATCGGAATTGCCTGAAAACTGACCCCCAGGATCAGCAACAGTATCCAGCCTCCCAACCCCCAGCCAACGTGAAAGCTGGTCAGCCAGGGCAGGCCACTCCAGAAGCCGCTGCCGGTATAGGACAGAGCCCGCAGGCCGCCCAGCACCAGAGTGATCAGCAGTGAAGCCGCCGCCAGCCGGATGCTGAACACTGAATCCCCGGCGGGAGTCGCCAGCAGAAGCGCCCGGGCCAGCGGTAGCAGAAAGCTCAGAAATGCCAGTGCCAGTGCCGCCAGCGCTGCAATCACCAGCAGTACGGGCATCGAGGACAGAAAGCCGCTGACCAGCATGATCGTTCCGGCGCTCAGCAGCAGGTGGACGGCAGGGGCGATGCGTCGGGCTCCGGGAATCGGCTGGCTGCTGACCACCGGCATCACCTGGAACAGGGCTCCGAGCATCACCATGGCCATCACACCCAGGGTCAGCAGGTGGGTGAAGCCGAGCAGTGAGGGATGCCAGCGACTGACCCAGAGATTATCGCTGAGCAGCACCAGCAGCCCGGCCGCCAGACCGAACAGCGGGGCCGTCAGAAAGAACCGCAGCGGTACCGCCAGCGGCGGAATGTTATCGAAGGAGAGTCCGGCTGTTTTCATAGCGGGCGTTCCGGAGACACTGTTGCTGCAGCTGGCTGTTTGCCAGCGGCCAGATGTAGATCAGAAAGTCGCCATCTGCCAGCGGCTGACAGTGATGGCCGTAGCCTGCTTCGTCCAGCAGGGCATACAGGGGAACGGGCTCCCGGCGATGCCTGACCCGGATGCAGCTGTCGGCTCCCTGCCGGTGTAGCTCCGCGAAGATCTGCTGCATGGGTTCGGGAGCTTCCAGCTCCCGGACATCCAGTTCGATACCCGGAAAGGGAGCCGGTTCGGTCATGAGCGGCCACGGAGTGCCTGCATGGATTCGATCACCGAGCCGTCAGCGGCCAGGGTCTGATCCGCCATCGGGTAGAGTACCTGCTCCTCCTTCATATTATGCTGTTGCATCAGCACCATGAGGGTTTCCGAGAGACCCAGAAACTCTTCCTCGTCCTCCGCCGTCAGCGCGGCTCCCATCTGCTGGACCAGGCTGCGCATCTGCTGATGTTCCATGCGCATCATGCTGGTCGGGCCACTGGTGGCACCGGTGGCCTCTTCGAAGCGGGGGAACAGGACCAGTTCTTCCATTTGCAGATGCTGCTCCAGCTCCTCAGCGAACTGTTGCCAGTGACCGGTTGCTTCCTGCCAGTCTGACTGTGACACAGCCTCCTCGGCGGCGGCGAAAAAGTCGTCACACTGGCGGTGGTTGTCGGTCATAAAATCGATAATCGAAGTCATATCAGCTCCTCAGGTTAGAATGCAATATAGTGCATATATTGAGTCTTGCTCAGGGCCTCTCCCTTGATATCTGTCAGGTTAACGGGGTTCGATGTTGTTATAGTGCATCTTTGTGTTTTTATTACGGTATTCGTAATTTCCCGACAACGACCCGTCATCGCCGGGTCTTCGGTCAGCCTCCGGAGATAATTGGTACCAGGGTTACGTCACTACCATTGGGGACCGGGGTCTTCTGCTCGCCGGACAGTACCATATCGCCATTGACGGCGATGTTGATGGTCTCGTTGCTGAGTTGTGCGCTTGCTTCCGGCAGTTTACGTTGCAGGGCCTGACGCAGCTCTACGACATTGCTCACCGGTTCGTCGATGATGATCGCACTTTCCGGTGCTCCCGGCAGCTGTTCCGGCAGGGTTACCCGAACCGAGTAACCGGTGGTGACAGACGACAGCTGCTGGTGCCAGTCCAGCGCCGGCGTGCCTTCGGTGTTGAGGCCAGTAAGGCTGTAGAAGCGTCCCTTCAGCGCTTCAAACTGCTCGCGATCGATCTTTTCTCCGCTGAACGGACCGACGGTGATCGGCTCCTCGAACCAGCGCCGGGGCAGGGTGTCATCCTCGGCTCGCAGACCGAGGCGGAAGTTGAGCATGCGCTCGAGACCGGTAATATTGCGGCCGCATTCGTCCAGCGAGTCACGATCAAAATTCAGGCCTGTCATCTCGTTCAGCTGAGTGGCGAAGTCACCGAGATCCGGCAGCGACGGTGAGTTAAACAGACGGGTATTGAAGCGACACATGCCGATGGAATCGCCGACGGCATAGGTGTTCTCACAACGTCTGACCGCAAATTCCTTGCCTTCGTAACTGTTGGGTTCCGGTGCTACCACGCCGCCGTAGAGGCTGGTCTTGAACTCGGCGTTGTCGTTGATCCGGGCGTTAATCTCCAGAGTCACCCGGTTGCGCAGGTGGTCCATGCCGCGGGTGGCTACGGCCAGTCCCAGGGCGAAGGCCTTGAGAATGCGGGAATCATGGGGGTCGGACTGGAACAGACCCTTGACGGCCATCCGGTACTTCAGCGCCTCTTCGGGATAATGGCCCCGCTCTACCGCCCGGGCCGAATCGGCGATCACATTGCCAAAGCCCTCCCGGCGGGCGGTCATAAACAGCAGTTGCTCCACCACCGGATAGTTGCCCCAGCTGAGGTCCAGACCGCCGGTGCTGTTCTGATCGATAATCCCGCGCTGATACAGCTCCATTGCCCAGCCAAGAGCGGCCCCGGTACTGGAGGCATCCAGCGCCAGATCGTTAATGATGTTGTTCAGCCGCAACACCTGTTCGGGACTGCTGATGCCGATATTAGGGCCGAACTTGCCGACGATGATGTATTCCGGACCTTCGCCTTTGTCGTACTGATCGAAGACGCCGTCGTCGTTGATACCGTTGTAGGTGCGCTCTTTCTGGTGTTCCAGGTCACTCTGCTGGCGGTCGTAACTGGCGTTGCCGGCGATGCCTTTGAGGGCACTGGCGCCCCAGCCACCCTTGCCATCCGGCAGCATATCGTTGTCGGCCCGGCAGCGCACCGGGCACTGGAAGCAGCGGCTCATGCCGGGCCGGTAGGGATCGAAGTTGTCGGCGTCGAGGGTATCGTGCCAGGTGGTTTCCTGATTGTTTTTGGTGCCCATGGCGCCCAGCACCCGGCTGGGTTTATAAAGGAAGGGGGTGCCGACCGTCTTCAGAGCATTCTGAATCACACTGGTGCCGAGAATCTTCTTGCCGATCTCCTTGTTGTAGAGCTTGTACTCCCGGCTCAGGTCGGTGGTGGGCAGCTTGCCGCTGATCATGATCGCCTTCAGATTCAGGGAGCCCATTTTGGCGCCGGCGCCGCCCCGGGCCCAGATCGCTTTCCGGCCGCCCATGATGCCGCTGCAGAGCACGCCGTTCTCGCCGGCGGAGCTGATGCGGGCCATCGCCATATCTTTCTGTTCGGTGCACTGGAAATCCCGTTCGATGGAGGCGGTCAGTTCCAGATTATCCATCCCGAGGTAGGGGCTGGCGTCGAGGAATTCCACCGCCTCGCCCCGGATGCTGAGCAGAGTCCACTGGGGATTGCGGCCGTAGACCACCAGGTGATCATAACCGTTTCGCTTCAGGAAGGTGGGGAAATAGTCGCCGGCGTTACTGTCGAGAATCGCATCGCTTTCCGGAGAGCGGCTGGTGACGTTGCCCCGGGTACCGGCGGGCATGTTGCTGGTCAGAATGCCGGTACCGAAGATCAGTGGGATCTCCGAATCCAGTGCCGGCTTATCTTCCTGCAGCAGGTTGTAGAGCAGGAACATGTTGCCGCCGCGCCCGGCCAGAAAAGTGGAGACGACATCTGTGGGCAGATAACCGCGCCGGTGGCTGCGTCGTTCCAGATCGACAAAGAGCACGGCGCCCTGAGTCGGGTAGCGGGGGGTGTCATGCATCCGGTCCAGCAGCCGCTCGACCCGTTTCCTGATATCCATAGCTGTCTCTCAGATTTTGCAGGTGTGTAATATAGTTCTTCTTTGTATCGACTATATCAACAAATAGTTGGATATCAAACTATTTGAAAAGCACTGTTGGTCAGACACCGGACGGATTGCCTGCTACAGATACTGGTTGTAGGCCTGAATCCGCCGAAATATATAGCGTTGGAGGTGGCGTTCTGAGCTTGCATCTGATTCCGTCAGTCGGAACTGTTGGTTGCGGGAGTGATTGATATCGGACTGACCAGGGATGCACTATAAAAAACAGTACGTGTGGATATGCAGTATAGTGCTTGGTTGCTGGCGGGCTCGATACGGCCCCTGAGCGCCATAGTCGCCTGAGTACGCTGTACTGAACGCAGAACAGACTCCTGCTAACGAACCTTAGATCGGAATGCTGACCATGAAAAATAACAACAAAGCGAACAGCGGCCAGCCCCTGTCCGTGGACTTTGAAGCTGTAACGTCACTGTTTGCCGAAGCGGCGGCAGACCAGCGCACTGAGCTCTCCAGTGATGAACTGTCGCAGTTGCTGACCGTGCTGGGCGCGGAACCGCTGACCCGGATTGTTAACCGTCCGGCCACGGCACCGGGCAGCGCGTTATTCGTTGAGATCCGCAATACCCGGGAGTTCGGGATGGTGATCTCGGCCGGGGTCGGTGGTGACAGTCTGGAGATCTGTGAAGACAGTTTCGGCCCGGGCCAGGCATCGGTATCCGCCGCCACCGCACTGGTGGACGCCGAGGCGTTTTTCGAACTGTTTCGACGCAGTTTCTGCTATAAGCAATTGTCCGGTCAGGCCGGCAGCGGCCAGAAAGCACTGGTCTCGGACCAGCAGCTGCTGAGCTGTTTCGGCACCTTTATCGAGCTTGCCAACTACTTTTCGCCGACAAGTCGGGAAGCACCCCGGGTCATCGAACGGCTGGTGATCAATCCGTTCCTGTTTATGGATGAGCTGATGCTGCCGCTGGACGGTGTATGCCGGTTTTCGGAACCGAAAGCGGTGCCGGCGTCCAGACCGATCGCCAGAATCGATCGCCTGCTGCATCCTCGTTCCATCGGCATCATCGGCGTCTCGGCCAGCAAGATGAACTTCGGGCGGATCATTCTGAAAAACCTGCTGGGCAGTGGCTATGATCCGCAGCAGATGACCATTATCCGTCCCGGTGAAACCGAGATCGACGGTGTCCGCTGTGCAGAAAGCCTGCAGCAGCTGGACCATAAACTGGATCTGTTTATCGTCGCGGTCGGCGCCGAAGCGGTGTTTGATCTGGTGGATGAGATTATCGCCGAGGATGCTGCCGAGTCGGTGATGCTGGTCCCCGGCGGGCTGGGCGAAACCGAAGCCAGTCGCGAGCCGGCGGCGGCCATGGCCCGGCGGATCAATGATGCCCATCGGCGGGAGCAGGGCGGTCCGGTCTTCCTGGGTGGCAACTGTCTGGGGGTGGTATCCCACCCGGGTGGCTACGATTCCTGGTTTATTCCGCTGGAACGGCTTCCCAAACCACAGAAAAAACAGCAGCGCCACTGCGCCCTGATCAGTCAGAGTGGCGCCTTTATGGTGACCCGGCTGGGCAGAAACCCCTGGCTGGATCCGGCCTATATGACGGCGCTGGGTAATCAGACCGATATCAGTCACGGCGATATGCTCCGCTACTACGTGGACAATGATCGCATCGACACCATCGGCGTCTATATCGAAGGCTTTACCGAACTGGACGGCCTGGCCTTTGCCGCCGCGGTGCGTGAAGCAGTGCTGAAAGGGAAGCAGGTGGTGGTCTATAAGGCCGGCCGCACCGAGCCGGGCCAGGCGTCGGCGCTGGGCCACACCGCCTCCGTCGCCGGTGATTACGGGCTCTGCAAAACGGTGCTTGAGCAGGCCGGGGCGATCGTGGCCCGGGACTTCAGTGAATTTGACGACCTGTTCTATATGGCCAGTTGCCTTCACGACAAGCGGATCGGCGGCAATCGGGTGGCGGGTGTCAGTGGTGCCGGCTTCGAAACGGTGGGTATGGCCGACAGTATCGGTGCCGAAAACTCTTCTCTGCAGGTTTCGGCCGTAGGGGAAGAGACCGCCCGGGAGCTGACCCAGATCCTGGCCGCCAAACGGCTGGATGCGCTGATGGAGGTGAGAAATCCCATGGATATCAACCCCGGCGCCGATGACGAAGCTCATCTGCTCTGTACCCGTGCCTTTATCGATGCCGATAACGTCGATGCGGTGGTGGTGGGGCTGGATCCGGCCTCGCCGATGATGCGGGCGCTGGAGCAATGCAGTCGGCCCGGTTTCGATATCAACAGTGAAGAGAGTATCGTTCAGACGCTGCCGGAGCTGGTGGCAAGCCGCGATAAGCCGATCATTGGTATAGTCGATGGCGGCCCGCTGTACGATCCGATGGTCGAGAAGCTCAAGGACGCCGGCGTCTGTATCTATCGATCCTGTGAACGGGGTACGCGGGCACTGGCACGTTATACCGAAGCTCGTCTGCGCGGGGAGCAGCTGCGCCAGCAGCGCTGATTACGGGCCGCCTCTGGCCTCAACGAATCAGCCGCTGTCGAAAGGCAGCGGCTGACTTTTTTGTCGATTCGGAAACGTCCGAAAACTCGAAACTCTGTAAAACCTGAATAAATCAGCGGCTGTCGGGAAGCACCTTCGCCAGCAGTCGGATCAGTGTTTCCCGTTCGTCACCGCTCAGCTCCTGACTGATACGCTGGTCGTGTTCCCTGATTCGCGGCAGCAGCTGTTTCAGCAACGCCTGTCCTTCGGCCGTCAGTGCCAGTGCATTGGTGCGCCGGTCGCCTTCCACCCGTTTGCGCTGCACCAGCTGCTGACGTTCCAGCTTATCGATCACCGAGACCACGGTTGAGCGGTCCAGTCGCACCGCTTCGGCCAGTTCCGTCTGTTTGAGGCCGGGGTTGGCGTCGAGAATCACCAGCACCCCGAACAGACTGGGGCTGATCCGGCTGTCGCCGGCGCTGTCGGCAAAATCCCGGAAAACCGCGATCTGGCTGAGTCGCAACTGGTAGCCCAGCAGTTCCGGCAGGATGCTGTAGTCGATCGGTTTCGGGTCGGTCTTGCGGGCGGCTCGGTTCATAGGTCATCGCCTGTGCTGGCTGTGGTCCAGCTATTGTAATAAAAAATGTTGGAGTAAAAACAGTTGGAATGAAATCAGTTCGGAACTGTGCAGGAAAAGCGGGATAACCGGGTCCCGCTGCCGGAGTGGATGGTCACGGTAGGGCGGAATGGCGCAGGAAGCCCTGAGCGGGCAGAGAAGGGGGGCGGGTCAGCGAAATGGACTACCATTGCGCCGCCCGCCGGTTCGGCCTTGCTATTTGCGCATATCCCGGACCCGAACCGCTTTACCCATGGAGCGGGGAATCTCTCCGGGGTGCTTTACCAGTACCCGACAGGTAATGCCGACCATGGACTTGATATGGTGGCGGATCTCGTCACCGATCTCGGAATAGCTGTCCGGATCGGCCATCGGGTCCGCTTCCACTTCGACGTCCAGGGTGTCCATATTGCCGTCCCGTTTAACCACCAGCTGGTAGTGGGGCGAAACGTTGGGGAAACCGACCATCACCGATTCGATCTGTGACGGGTAGACGTTGACCCCGCGGATGATCATCATATCGTCGTTGCGACCGGTCACCCGCATGATGCGGACATGGGTGCGGCCGCAGCTGCAGGGCTCGGTACTGAGCTTTGTGATATCCCGGGTCCGGTAACGGATCATCGGCAGCGCTTCTTTGGTCAGGGTGGTGATCACCAGCTCGCCGGCTTCACCCTCCGGCAGCGGCCGGCCGCTGTCGGGATCGATGATCTCGAACAGGAAGTGGTCTTCCCAGCCGTGCAGACCGTCCTGAGCCACGTCACATTCGATCGCCACGCCCGGTCCCATGATTTCCGACAGGCCATAGATATCCACGGCCTTGATGTTCAGGCGTTCCTCCAGCTCGGCCCGCATCGCTTCACTCCAGGGTTCGGCACCGAAGATGCCGGCACGCAGGGGCCCTGATTTAAGGTCGATACCCTGCTCTTCGGCGTGATCCGCCAGGTTGAGGGCGAAGGAGGGGGTGGCACAGAGCACATCGGCACCGAAATCCTGCATCACCACCACCTGCTTCTCGGTGTTGCCGCCGGACATCGGTGTCACGGTACAGCCCAGTCGCTCGCCGCCGTAATGGGCGCCCAGACCACCGGTAAAGAGGCCGTAGCCGTAGGCGTTATGGAGCATATCGCCGGGCTGGCCGCCGGCGCAGGCGATGGAACGGGCCATCAGCTGGGCCCAGCGGTCCAGGTCTCCGGTGGTGTAGCCGACGACAGTGGGCTTGCCGGTGGTGCCGGACGAGGCATGAACCCGTGAAACCTCGTTGCGGGGCACCGCAAACATACCGAAGGGATAGTTATCCCGCAGATCGTTTTTTACGGTAAAGGGAAATCTCGCCAGATCTTCGAGGCTGTTGAGGTCGTCGGGAGTGACGCCGGCTTCGTCGAATTTCGCCCGGAAGTGGGGAACGTTGGCGTAGGCGTGCTTCAGGGTCTTTTTAAGTCGTTGCAGCTGGAGTTCGGCCAGCTGTTCTCTCGGCAGCGTTTCGATCTCCGGCTGAAACATATAGCCATCGCCTTCGACAGTCGCTGCAGCCATGGTGTTGCTGACACTCATCTGAGGTGCCTCCCTATTATTGTTGTTCGTGCGGTTCTGTCCCTAACGCTGACAGGTTAGTAAAAAATCTCCGATAAAAACCTTAATCTTTAGCCGTGTATTGCGGGTGTTGCAGCGATCCGGTACAGCCTCGTACCGATCTGCTCCGGTATCACTGCGGTCCTCAGGATGCCTGGTTCAGGCGGGCAAAGGCTTTCAGGCTCTCTACCTGACTGTTGACCCGTTGCTGCAGGTGACTGACCTGCTCTTCGCTGAGGTGCCGGTATTTACCGATCTGTTTAAGATACTCGGTCATCGGCAGCGGCTTGTCGACGCTACGGGTAAAGCGTAATCCCTGCTCAGGGGTGAAATCCCAGAGGGTGACAAAGTTGCTTTCCACCTGTTTGCGGCAGACTTCGATGGTGTCTGCGGCCGGGAAGCGCCAGCCGGTCGGGCAGGGGGCGTAGACATGCAGATAAGCGAAACCGCGCTTTGAGGCCTCGATGGCCCGATCCAGCTTCTGGTAGTAATCGTCCATAAAGGCCAGCGAGGCCGTCGCCACATACTCGCAGTTATGCATCATCATAATCTTGGCCATGTTCTTGGCGTCGGTGCGTTTGCCCTGCATCTCCGGTCCCACCGGGGTGGTGGAGGTCCAGGAACCGGCCGGGGTGCTGCCTGAGCTCTGCATGCCCGTGTTCATATAGCCTTCGTTGTCGACGCACATAAACAGCTGCTGTTCGTTACGCTCGGCGGCGCCGGACAACGACTGGAAACCGACATCGCCGACACCACCGTCTCCGGCCAGCGCCAGCATGGTGACATCACGTCCCACCCGGTTGTACTGCTTCTTGATGCCCGCCAGCATGGAGGCGGTGTTGGTCAGCAGCGGATGGAAGACGGGAACCTTAGTGCCGGTCTTGCCGTTGTAGCCCACCGTGCCCATCCCGGGGATACAGCCGGGCGGGGTGGCCACCACCACATTGGGACCGATGTTACGCAGGGTATGTCGGATCAGCAGTTCGGAGTTACAGCCCTGGCAGGCGGAAAGCCCTGGGACGAACAGATCCTCACGGTTACCGATACGGTTGTACACGCTGCCGGAGGTGTTGTACTCCAGCGCTCCGTGCGGACAGACCTTTACGCAGGCCGGATCGCCGTCGCAGCCGTCACATTTGGTGACGTGGCCCACCTCGGCGTTATAGGTGATGCCGCCGTAGGCACAGCCGACGGTGCAGAGCAGACAGTTCACGCACTTGTCGGCGTTCCAGTCGATAATGCCGGTATCGGGATTGTTGGTCAGTGCGGCCGCCGGGCAGCTGGCAACGCATTTAGGGTCGCCACACTGGCGGCACATGGCCAGTTCCGGTTGCAGATCAGCAGACTCGCTATCGCTGGCCAGGATCTGAATGCGTGAATGGACCAGGTTATCGGAATCGGCCTTAGCCCGGGCGCAGGCAAGCATGCAGTCGCCGCAGCCGTTGCACTTGTCCTGATTGAATGTGATGGTGTTAAAGGCTGTACCCACGTGCTTTCTCCCTGATGGAGTCTGTCGGAATTCCTGATTCGGGAGTTCGCATCGGCTGCTGCCGAATGCGGACTCCGTTGTGCCGGCTCAGCGCCAGCTGCCGGACATCAGCCGGCGGCCGGTTTCCAGCGGTTTGGCGATAAACTCGTCCCTGACCTCACTGAGATCGGTACGACGCAGAATCAGTTGCCACATGATGCCGGCATCCAGCGCGGCGTTAACCCCGGAGATGCCCTGCAGGCGGTTATCCCGCAGAATGATTTTGCGAAAGAAGCCGCTGTCCGGATCGAAATCCAGGCTGATTTCGTCGCCATCGCCACCGTTGCTGAGCCCGACCGATATTGCCTGCTGACCGTAGAAGGTGTAGGTGTTGATCGGAACCCCGCCCTGATAGCTGCCGGTGCAGGGGTCGTCTGCCATGGCCATGCCGGCGATACGACCCTGTTCGACAGCATCGGGCAGGATACCGGTGACCACGGTGGCTTCACTGTAGAAATCCCGGCCCTGGGCGACGTCGCCGGCAGCCCAGATATTGTCTACGCTGGTGGTCATCCGGTCGTTTACCAGAATGCCCTGATCTGTTTCGATGCCGCTGCCGCTGGTGTAATCGATCACCGGTGTCACGCCGGTGCTGACCAGCAGCAGGTCGGCGTCCAGGGTTTCTCCGCTCTGCAACTGCACCCGGCAGCCGGTTCCCCGCGGCTCGACGGCGACCACCTTCTGTTCCATCAGCATTCGCACGCCCTGGTTATTGAAGGCGGACTCGATCAGCCCTGCCGCCTGCGGGTCGAAGTAGCCCGGCAGCACCTGGGACTGCATCTCCACCACGGTCACTTCCAGACCGGCCTCGGCGAGGTTTTCGGCGCCGTGCATGCCCACCAGTCCGGCGCCCAGCACTACCGCTTTCCGGGCTCGGCCGGAGGCTTCACGGAGCGCCCTGGCATCGTCGAGGGTGCGCAGCACCAGATAATCCACCTTATTGAGACCGCTGACCGGCGGGATCGCCGGGGTTGCGCCGGTGGCCAGCAGCAGCCGCTGGTACTGCCACTGCTCACCGTTATCGAGCAGCAACGTATTCTGTGTCGAATCGATGCTGGTCAGCCGACGACCGGTGACATAGTTGATCCGATGCTGGTCGAAGTACTCTGCATCCCGCAGGCTGATATTGTCTGCGGCTGACCGACCGGAGACCACATAGGGCAGCACGGTGGGAGAATAGGGCAGATGGGGATCGGCGGTGATCATGGTCAGTTCGCCGTCCGGATCCTGCATCCGTATCGCGGTAACCGCTTCCAGTGCCGCATGGGAACTGCCGATTACCAGGTATTTACTCTGTGGCATGGTATCTCCCCAATTAATCGTTCTGATTGACCCAGATGGGCTCATCCTGAACCTGACCCTGTAGCAGTCCGGCGGTGGTTTCGATGATCCGACTGAATTGTTCGACGGTGATGTCGGCACCGGCCAGACCGCCGATAAAACTGGCCGAGGGCAGGTAGCGACGCAGCTTCTGAGCCGCGGCCAGGGTTTCCTGGTAGAGCGGGCCGCAGTTCCAGCCGAAGTTGACCGAGCGATCGACGATGCCCACCGCCTTCACCTTATTCAGGGCCCGATTCATTGCCGCCACCGGGAAGGGGCGGAAGGTCTTAATCCGGATCAGTCCTACCGCTTCACCACGGTCTCTGGCCTCATCCACGGCATCTTTAGCGGCGCCGGTCATGCTGCCGATGGTGACAATCGCGTACTCGGCGTCGTCGAGGCGGTATTCTTCCACCAGTGGTGCGTAGCTACGGCCGATCCGTCGTGCCCAGTCTTCGTGGGTTTCTTCGATAACCCGCAGCGCATTCTGCATGGCGTCGGACTGGCCCTGACGGTACTTTACAAACATTGAAGGGCCCGGCCCGGTAGCGCCACCGGTCAGCGGGTCCACCGCCATCGGCCGTTCAGGATCCAGCGCCGCGTGCCAGTTAATATTCTTCTCGCCGAGAAAAGCGTCGACGTCGGCCCGCGCCGGCAGGCTGATGCCGGTAACGCCGTAGGAGAGGTAGTTACCGTCGCTATTGACGTTGACCGGCAGCATCACTTCCGGATGCTCGCCGATGCGGTAGGCCATTACGGTGGTGTCCAGCACCTCCTGGACGGTTTCGCAGTACATCTGAATCCAGCCGGCCTCTTTCACCAGCATGGCATCCTGATGACCACCCCAGACACATTGTGGGGTGAGGGTATCCCGGGTCACCAGACTGGCGACGATGGGCAGGCGCAGACCGGGCGTACGAATATAGGGTTCGAACATAAAGGCCAGACCCGGGCCGCAGGTGGCGGTGTAGGTGCGGGCGCCGGCCAGGGCTGCGCCCTGCAGGGCGGACAGCACACTGTGCTCGCCCTCCACGTTCATCAGCTCGGCATCGATAATGCCCTCGGCGACAAACTGGGAGACGTACTCGACCAGCGAAGACTGGGGGGTGATCGGGTAAACCGCGACCACGTCGGGTCGCGCCAGGGCGACGCCCCAGGCAGCCGCCTCGTTGCCGTCGCAGACGAGGTTGGTGGACTGAAGTTCCGACTCGAAAGCTGTCATGTTTATCTCCCCGCCTCTTCGATCATGGTGATGGCCCCGTGCGGACACTCTTTCGCGCAGATTCCACAGCCTTTGCAGATATCGAGGTTGATATCGAACCAGGCGGGTTTCTCGACGATGCACTGCACCGGACAGTAGATCCAGCAGGTCGCGCACTTGACGCATTTGGCGCGGTCGACCACCGGCCGTACAGCGCGCCAGTCGCCGGGCAGCATACCGGTGCACTCGGAGGCGACCGGACAGAGGTTGTCGGGCGTGGTTTCCGGATAGACCGGCTGGTAGGGAATCAGCCGGGCGTCGGATTTATCGACAGGTTTCATGCGCAGGCCTCCCGGTTAACTGGCAGGACACGGGTTTCCGCATAGCCCCGCTCCACCGCTAACATATTCTGTTGCAGTCCGGCGTCGCGGAAATTAGCGGTCTCCAGTCCCTTCTTCAGGGAGTCCAGCGATACCACGCCGGTGGTCCTGGCGAAGGCGCCGAGCATAATGGTGTTGGTGATGGTGCGACCGAACACCTCCATAGCGATGCCGACCGCATCGCACAGCCCCAGGGTACCGATGCACTCCGGCACCTGCAGCTGGTCCGGGGATTCGCTGCTGGTATGAATCCAGCAGCCTCCGGGGGCGACGCCTTCGAAGATGTTGACGGCCCGGATCACGGTCGGATCGATGCTCATCACCGTATCGGGGGTATAGATGTTGTTGATCCGCCGGATCTCTTTGTCGTCGAAGCGCATGAACGCGGCGACCGGCGCTCCACGGCGTTCAAAACCGAAGGCAGGGATTGCGGTAACAAACTTGCCTTCCTCCACCAGTGCCTTGGCGAGAATTTTCGAGGCCAGTACGGCTCCCTGTCCGCCGCGGCCGTGAATGCGTAATTCATGCATAGCCAGTGTCCTTATCCAGGCCCGGGCCGGATGGTGACCGGGGCCTGTTGCGATCAGTTACAGCCCGTTACAGTGACTTAACCTTGTCAGCCTTGGCTTTCAGCCGTTCGGCCGTCTGGGCGACATCCACTACAAAACGGTTGTGTTTGCCCATGGCGACCTTTTCCAGCGGATCGGTAACCAGGACATCGAAGCCGAACGCGCGGCCCTTGATTTCGGTGACGGTGACCTGAATGTCCACCCACATACCTTCCAGAGTGGCGCCGATATGATCCAGTTCGACCCGGGTACCGACGGAGTCTTCGCCCTCGTCGGCATACTCCATCAGGAGGTCCCGGCAGGCCATTTCAATGTCGTACAGCAGATTGGGGGTGGAGTAGACGCGACCTTCATCGCCCATAAATTCTATGGTGCGGTCACGGTCGACGGTAACGCGACAGGTGGAGGTGGTACCGACGGAGAGACTGTCTTTCACAGGGTGACCCTCTTTGTAGTGGCTAATTGTTATTTTTGTTGGCGTTAACCGGGGTGAATCATTCAGACGAAAAATGATATATAGTGCATATCAGAATGGCGGTCTGAAATAAAACTCTGTTGTATAGTGCATCAGCCGATCCTGAACTTGCAACGCAGCAGAGGGTAGTCGGTTCCACCAGGTGAAACATCCTGAGGAGTCCGGCACCCGGGCTAAACTGCTGAGAATACGGGGACATTTAACCCGCCGGTGTTCGATCCAGGTCCTTTGAGAGCTGCTGGCCTGGATAAAAACTACATTGTTTTCAGGGTTATATCTGATATGTTGACAATAATTCTGAACACCAGACGGGTCGCCGCGGCGACCAACTATTCCGATAACAACGTTTGCAGGTTCAAATTGACATGGAAAATGTAATCAGGGCGCTGGCCCGCGGACTCCAGGTGATCGAATGCCTGCAGTTACAGTCTCCGGCCTCGCTGGCCGAGCTTCATAAAGCCACCTCGCTGCCGAAGGTGACGCTGCTGAGAATTCTGCACACGCTGCAGGAGGAGGGCTGGGTCTACCGGGGAATGGGCGACGATCGATACCGGCTTTCTTACCATCTTCATCATCTCGGCGACAATCTGATGGCGGCCGACGCCTTCGCCGAGGCGGCCGGGCCGGTGCTGGACAGTCTGCAGACCGAAATCCTCTGGCCCTCCGATGTCGCGGTCCGGAAAGGACTGAAGATGGAGATTGTCGAAACCACCCGTAAGAAGCAGGCAATCGTGATCAATCGCGAGGCGATCGGGGTTGAGCCTGAGATCCTGCGCTCGGCGGTGGGTCATGCCTACTTCGCCTTCTGTTCCGATACCGAGCGGGAGGAGATCCTCGAGCGGCTGCGGGTCGCCGGCGGCGAACAGGGCAAGCTGGCCGCCGACCAGCAATGGGTCGAGCAGATGATCCATGATGTCAGAGAGCGGGGCTACGGCCTGCGGGAAGCTAAGCTGTGGCCGACCCCGGCCGGCGAGCTCTGCGGTATTGCGGTACCGGTGTTTGTGGAAGGTCGGGTTAAGGCCTGCATTAACATCGTCTGGCCGGAAGGCGCCGTGGAGTGGGCCGTGGTGGAGCAGACCTTCTACCCGAGCCTTCGCAAGGCCGCGGACCGGCTTTCCAGTGTGCTGGAAGAGAGTTTTTTTGCGGCGGTGTGAATGGGTTGGTGGCCGGGGTCGGTCATCCGCCTGCAACGACCCTGCCGGACTGAGAGCGGATGCTGAGGGAGTGAACTGTCATGGAAAAACATATCCGTGTACTGGCCCGGGGGTTGCGGGTGGTGGAATGCCTGCAGCAGCAGTCACCGTCATCGCTGGCGGAAATCTACCGGGTGACGGAGCTGCCCAAACCGACGCTGCTACGCATCCTCCATACCCTGCAGGAGACCGGCTGGGTCTATCGCGGACTCAGTGACGACCGCTACCGGCTCTCCTATCACCTCGGACAGCTCGGCGACAACCTGATGGCTGCCGATGCCCTGGCCGAAGCTGCCGGGCCGATTCTCGATGAGCTCCAGGCCGATGTGTTCTGGCCCTCCTATGTCGCGGTTCGCAAGGGACTGGCGATGGAGGTGGTGGAGCGTACCCGCAAGAAGCAGGTGTTTGCCGTCAACCCCGAAGTGATCGGGGTGCAGGCGGAGATTCTTCGTTCGGCGATCGGTCATGCCTACTTCGCCTTCTGTTCCGACACCGAGCGGGAAGAGATTCTGGAGCGGCTGATTGCCGCCGGTGGCGAGCCGGGCAGACTGGCGGCCGACAGCCACTGGATTGACGGCGTGCTGACGGAAGTCCGGGAACGGGGCTACGGTCAGCGTCGGGCACACCACTGGCCTCCGCCGGCCAATGACCTGTGCAGCATCGCCGTGCCGGTGTTTCTGGATGGTCGGGTCAAGGCCTGTATCAATATCGTCTGGCCGGAAGGCTCGGTGGACCCTCCCGATGCCGAACGGCAACTGTATCCGCGCCTCAGAGCCGCGGCCGACGCCCTGTCGGAGGTGCTGGAAGAGAGCTTCTTCAGTGCCTGAGCACGGTTGAATCTCTATTTTAGCTGTTTCTTATTTTGTCTTTTATCATTTTGATTTTCGTAACTATTGTTCATTAGTCGCAATTACACGCTGATTTTATGTGGTTTTTTGGGATCCAGGCTATCCTGTGATCTCACGGCCGGTGAATTATATTGCATTGCCTGTCCCGATAACGTTCCACGTTGTGGAATAAATCCCGCCGATTGAGTTCACATCCGCGGAATGATGATGCACTATAAATCACATTCGGTCGTCAGTATCACGACAGAATGGCTCGCTAACCGAGCCTGCTCAGGCTGTTTGCTGAAATATATTTCCTGTTTTTAGAGTTGTTATAAAAATAAATATTCACTCAATTAAGGATTTCAATCATGAGAAAGCGGAGTAAGTGTCTGACTGGTATGGCGGCTGTCGCCATAAGCGCAATGATTGCCGGAACCCCCGTGCTGGCCGGAGACAGCATTAAGGTGGGGACCTTCCTGGCCGTGACGGGCCCGGCCTCTTTCCTCGGTGATCCGGAGCTGAAGACCCTGCAGATGTATATCGAAGAGGTTAACAGCAAGGGCGGTATCGACGGCAAGACCGTGGAACTGGTGCATTACGACACCGGCGGTAACGCCAAGAAGGCGGTCAGTTTCGCCAAGCGGCTGATCAAGCGGGACAAGGTCGATGTGATCGTCGGCGGTTCCACCTCCGGCAGCACCCTGGCGGCGATGCCGGAAATCTCTAAAGCAGGGGTGCCCTTCATCTCGCTGGCCGGTTCCGTGAAGATCATCGATCCGGTCAACAAGTGGACTTTCAAGACCCCCCATACCGACCGCATGGCCGCGTCCAAGGTGTTCACCGATATGAAGAAACGCGGCATCACCAAGGTGGCGCTGATCAGCGGTGACGGCGGCTTTGGTAAGTCCGGTCGGGCTCAGAGCCTGGCGCTGGCGCCGGAGTTCGGTATCACTATCGTGGCGGACGAATCCTACGGTCGCAAGGATACCGATATGACCACTCAGGTCACTAAGATCCGCTCTTCCGGCGCCGAAGCGATTCTGAACTTTGGTTTCGGCAGCGGTCCGGCCATTGTTACCAAGAACATTCGCCAGCTGGGCATTGATGTGCCGCTCTATCAGTCCCACGGTGTCGCCTCGAAGAAGTTTATCGAGCTGGCCGGAGAGGCGGCCGAGGGCGTGCGGTTACCGGCAGCGGCGTTGCTGGTGGCTGACAAGCTGGACGATGCCGACAAGCAGAAGGCGGTGCTGATGGCCTACAAGAGCTCTTACGAGAGCAAACATGGTCCGGTTTCCACCTTCGGCGGTCACGCCTATGACGGCCTTAAGATCGCGCTGGAAGCGATCGACCGGGCCAACACCCTTAAGAAGAGCATCATCCGTGCTGAGATCGAAGCCACTGAAGACTTCATTGGCACCGGCGGTATCTTCAACATGACCAAGAACGATCACCTGGGCCTCGGCCTGGATGCTTTCCGGATGCTGGAAATCCGTAACGGAGACTGGACGCTGGTTAAGTAAGACCGGTTTTTCTTCTCTGGTGATAACCCTGCAGCCGTCGCTGGCGGTTGCAGGGCGAGGTAAAGCATATGTTTGATCAGATAATACAGTTTCTGGTGACGGGCCTGTCTGTCGGTTCCACCTACGCCCTGGTCGGGCTGGGGTTCGCTATCATCTACAACGCCTCCGGCGTGGTTAATTTTGCCCAGGGTGAGTTTGTTATGCTCGGGGCGATGTCCGCCATCGGCCTGCTGGCCGCCGGACTTCCCTATCCGGTAGCGCTTATCGGCGCGATCCTGATAGTCACCCTGGTGGGTATGGGGCTCAACAAATTCGCAATCGAGCCGGCCCGTGGCGCCACTGTCGTCGCCACCATCATCATCACCATCGGTGCTTCTATCTTCCTGCGGGGGGCCGCACTGCTGATCTGGGGTAAAGATATTCTCAGCATGCCGGCCTTTACCGGCAGTGAACCGATGCAGATCGGTCCCGCCACCGTGGTGCCCCAGAATCTCTGGATAATGGGCGTGACCATCGTGCTGGTGGCCGTGGTGCGCTACTTCTTTGATCGAACCATTCTGGGCAAGGCGATCCTGGCCTGCTCCTGCAACAAATCGGCCGCCAGTCTGGTGGGTATCAACGTCCGGCTGATGCTGCTGACCTCCTACGGTCTGTCGGCGGCACTGGGCGCCGTGGCGGGGCTGCTGATCGCGCCGATCGCCTTTGCCTCATTCGATGCCGGTACCATGCTGGGGCTGAAAGGTTTCTCGGCGGCAATTCTCGGCGGTATGGGCAGCTCCATGGGCGCCGTGGCCGGTGGTCTGGTGCTGGGCATGCTGGAATCGCTGGGGGCGGGATTGATCTCCTCCGGCTATAAGGATGCCATCGCTTTTCTGATTATTCTGGCCGTGCTGTTCTTCAAGCCCAGTGGACTGTTTGGCCATAAGTCGGTGGATCGCGTATGAAACGTCTCAGTGGATTTTACAGTTATGCCGGGCTGGTGGTGCTGCTGCCGGTGCTGTTCCCGGACAATTATTTCGTCACCGTGGTCGGCGCTACGATCCTGCTGAATGTGATTCTGGCGGTGGGGCTGAACCTGTTTATCGGCTATGCGGGACAGATTTCCCTCGGTCATGCCGCCTTCTTCGGCATGGGCGCCTACACCTCGGCGATTCTGACCACCCGTTTCGGCTGGAATCCCTGGCTGGCGATGATGGCCGGACTGGTGCTGGTTTATATCGTCGCCAATGTGGTGTCGCGGCCGATCCTCAAGCTGAAAGGGCACTATCTGGCGATGGCCACCCTCGGCTTCGGTATTATCGTCAATATCATCATGGTGCAGGAATCGGCCTGGACCGGCGGTCCCGACGGCCTCGGCGATATTCCCACGCTGTCGGTGTTCGGTTTTGAGATCGACAGTGATCTTCGCTGGTACGGCATGATCGCCTGCTTCTCGCTGGCGGTGGTGCTGATCTCCCTCAACATCATCGACTCGCGGGCGGGCCGGGAGCTGCGGGCCGTCCACGGCTCCGAATTCGCCGCCCAGATGATGGGGGTGGACACCGTCCGTACCCGCATCAACGTCTTCGTGCTGTCGGCGATGCTGGCGTCGCTGGCCGGTAGTCTGTTCGCCCACCAGCAGTCCTTTGTCAGTCCGGAATCCTTCGGCTTCTTCTTCTCCATCGAGATCGTCACCATGGTGGTGCTGGGCGGTATGGCCTCCACCTTCGGCGCGGTGTTCGGTGCCATTGTGCTGACCCTGCTGCCGGAAGTACTGGTGGTGTTCGAGGACTACGAGATGCTGATCTTCGGCGCCATCCTGATGGGCGTAATGATCTTTATGCCCCAGGGGCTGTTTGTCAGCGTTACCCGGCAGGTTCGCCGGCTGATGCAGCGCGGCGCATCCGATGGCAAGGATACCGGCAAACCCCATGGCAGTCAGACCACGGTGGAGTGTGACACATGAGTATTATGCAGGCTGCAAATCTGGATAAGTTTTTTGGTGGCGTGGCGGCGGTCACCGACCTCAGCTTCGATGTTCCGGAAGGCTCGATCTATTCGGTGATCGGCCCCAACGGGGCCGGCAAGACCACGCTGTTCAATATGCTCTGCGGGTACTATGTTCCCGATGGCGGTTCGGTAACCTTCGCCGGTCAGGAACTGGTGGGCATGGAGACCCATCAGATCGCCGCCCAGGGTATCTCCCGGACCTTTCAGAACCTGCAGGTGTTCTTCAATATGACGGTGCTGGAGAACGTGATGGTGGGCTGCCATCTGCGTACCAGCACCGGCCTGGTCAAAGCGGCGCTGCGGCTGCCGTCGGTGGTACGGGAGGAACGTCAGGTGCGGGAGTGGTCGATGGAGGCGCTGCGGCTCTGTGGCCTCGATCATCTGGCGGAACGGGAAGCCGGATCGCTGCCTTACGGTGAGCTGAAACGGCTGGAGATCGCCCGGGCGCTGGCCTCCGATCCGAAATTTCTGGCCATGGATGAGCCGGCGGCCGGACTCAACGATACCGAAACCGTGGAGATGCGCGAACTGATCACCCGGCTGAAACAGACCGGTATCACCATTCTGCTGGTGGAACACAACATGGGGCTGGTGATGCAGATCTCCGACCGGGTACTGGTGCTGGGCTTCGGCAGCCTGCTGGCCGAAGGCACTCCGGAAGAGGTGCAGAACAACCCCGAAGTTATTAAAGCCTATCTGGGTGAGGAGGTCTGATATGGCACCGCAGGATTCAACCGCCGCACAGCCGGCCATGGAACCTTCGCTGGTGGTGAACGGACTGGCCAGCCATTACGGGCCGATCCAGGCCATCGGCGATATTGGCCTGGAAGTCTTTCCCGGGGAGCTGGTCACCATCGTCGGAGCCAACGGCGCCGGTAAAACCACGCTGCTGCACACCCTGTCCGGCATTCAGAAGGCCAGTGCCGGCAGCATCAGTTTCGAAGGCAAGGATATTACCAACAAACCCGCCCACCAGATCACCGCCGCCGGCATCTGCCACTCGCCGGAAGGGCGCCAGGTGTTTCCGCCCCTGAGTGTGGAGGACAACCTGCGGCTCGGGGCCTTTGCCCGTAAGGAGAAAGCGGAACGGATCGTTCAGGAGATCGAGGATATTTACGGGTTGTTCCCGGTCCTGCAGGAGAAACGCCACCTGGCCGCCGGTACCCTGTCCGGTGGTCAGCAGCAGATGCTGGCGATCGGTCGGGCGATGATGGGTAAACCGCGACTGCTGTTGCTGGATGAACCCTCCATGGGACTGTCACCGCTGCTGGTGGCGGAGATCTTCCGGGTGATCCAGGAGCTGAACAGCCAGGGGGTCACCATCCTGCTGGTGGAACAGAACGCCAAGGCGGCGCTGCAGATCGCCGACCGCGGTTATGTACTGGAGTCCGGACGGGTCGTTACCTCGGCGCCGGCCGATGAGCTGCTGCAGGATGAATCGGTCCGTAAGGCCTATCTGGGTCATTGAACGGACGCTCTGTCAGAGAACCGTAATACCGCCATCAATTCGAGGAATCAGCCGATGTATGTAGACAAGATTATGACCTCCGAGGTACTGGTGGTCGAAGAGAAGACCCGAATGAGCCACCTGGCCGGACTGATGCAGGCGAAACGAATCCGCCATATGCCGGTGGTGGACGACCAGGGCCAGCTGAAGGGCATCATCTCTCACCGTGATGTGCAGAAGGCCTCGCCCTCGGACATCACCACCCTGTCGGCAGGCGAGGTGAACTATCTGCTCTCCAAGCTGACCGCCAAAGATATTATGCACCGAAAGGTGACGGCCTGCGGACCGGACACCCTGGTGGAGGACGCCGCCTGTCTGATGCGGGACAAGTCCATCGGCTGTCTGCCGGTGGTGGAGGAGGGCAAGCTGGTCGGCATTCTCACCGGCGTCGACCTGCTGGATTTCTTCCTCGACATCACCGGTTGCCGGGAGGAGGGGGCCGCTCGGGTAGCGATCCGGCTGGAAGACCATCAGGGGGTGTTGTCGCGGCTGCTGGCCTGCCTCGATGACCTCGGCGGTTACGTGGTCAGCGTGATCACTCCCCAGTATCAGGAAGGCGATGAAGCAGGGAAGCGTACCGCCGTGCTGCGTTACAAGGCTGCAGATCCGGTCGAAGTGAACCGCAAGCTGAAAGAGAAAGGCTACGAGTTTGTCAGCGAGATCCTGCCGGATGCCTGACCGACGGTATATTTTCACGGCCAACTCTTATGGCTGAAGCAGTCTGTCAGAGGCCCCGGATACCGGGGCCTTTTTTATTACCTGGGACTCGTTTTAGGGTGAGTATGCAGCTGCAGGGTCAGCGTCTGTCCAGCGGGCTTTCGACGCCTCGACCACCGCGGTTGAGGACGTGAGTGTAGATAGCGGTCGTATTGATGTCGTTGTGTCCCAGTAACTCCTGGACGGTGCGGATATCGTAGCCACGCTCCAACAGGTGTGTGGCGAAAGAGTGGCGAAGAGTGTGAATAGTAACGGGCTTGCTGATACCCGCGTGACAGGCGGCCTGCTTCAGCATTCGCTGTACCGACTTTTGATGGCGGTGGTGGCGTCGCCGGACGCCGCTGCGCGGATCGACCGACAGCCTGTTCGCCGGGAAAAGGTACTGCCAGCCCCACTCGAAGGGAGCCTGAAGATACTTCCGGGACAGGGCGTCAGGCAGATAGACCCCGGGTAGTCCCTGGATGCGGTCCTGCTCAAAAAGCCGGCGGACTCTGGTCAGATGCTCCCGCAAAGGCTGTTTAAGGGTGTTCGGCAGCATCGTGACGCGATCTTTATTGCCTTTGGCGCGTCGGACCAGAATCTCAGACCGGTCAAAATCGACATCTTTGACTCTCAGCCGTAAGCACTCGATACGACGCATGCCGGTGCCATAGAGCAGGTGTATGATCAGGCCGTTAACGCCACTGACATTGTTCAGCAATCGTTCAGCTTCGGGCTGGCTGAGTACCACCGGCAGTCGCTCCGGCTGTTTAGCCCGGACGACAGTGTCCAGCCATTCCAGTCGGATATCCAGTACTTCTCTGTACAGAAAAAGAATACCGGCAAGTGCTTGATTCTGTGTGGATGCTGAGACATGCTTTTCAACGGCCAGGTAAGTCAGGAACTCGCTGACCTGTTCGGCGCCCATCTCAGAAGGATGACGTTTGTTATGGAAAAGGATAAACCGTTTAACCCAGTGGCTATACGCTTCTTCGGTACGAATACTGTAGTGCCGGGTGCGAATCACCCCCCGCAACCGATCCATCAGCTTTGGTTGTGTCATCGTCGCCTCCCTGCAACTGAATGTCCACTTTCCTGACGATAGATGATTGATTTATATGAAGTCAAATTTGTTAGGGGACCTAAATGTCCACTTTGAACGGGATATTTAGGTCCCCTAATTTAAGTTATGCGGCGGTGAAATAAGCCCTTGATTATCCTGCAAAGAAAAGTGCAGTATTCAGGGTGCAACATGGCGGTACACGGAAGTCTGCACCTCTCTCGCTCCTTTCTTGGGGCAGTCTCCGGAACCTCCATCTCAGATTCAAAGTCAGCAAAGTGCACGGAGTTTTCGGTTTAGCAAATTGCTGTCAGCAACGAACCGAGGCAACGGTGGCAAGTCGATCATCGTGCCATGAATAGAGAACGAGTGTTGAAGCAGATCACGCCGCATAACAAGCATGTCAATCGGAACGTCAAAAGCTCCGCTTTTGATTCCCTCCGCTGGCGCTGCGGCGTCCGCTTACATGAGCGTTATGTTAAAGAGCAAGATATCGGAAATAACTCACTAAGAAAGCAAATCATGGAAAGTTATAAAAATCCTTATAGACCTGGTGCAGGAACTAAGCCTCTTGTTATCGCTGGTCGCAATGAAGAAATTGATAAAGCAAACGCTTTGTTCAAGTCGGTCAAATTTGGTGCCCCCCCAAAGGTCATTAATGTTATATGGGTTACGTGGTGTCGGTAAGACTGTACTTCTAAATGAAATGGAACGGCTAGCCGAGTCCGAAGGATATATATCAGAACACCTAGAAATGTCTGAGAATGACGATTTTCGAAGAGTTATAGCTAAATCAGTTCGGAAGTGCTTGTTAAAAGTTGATAAAGTTGAGAGTTTAAAAGAACAAGCAGTAAATGCTCTGGGTATTCTTAAAGCATTTAGTCTCGCAATACCTGATGGGCCAGAACTCAAAATTGATGTAGAGGCCGCTGTTGGTCTAGGCGATAGCGGAGATCTGGACTCTGATTTGGTGGATCTTTTTGTTGCTTTGGGAGAAGCAGCAAAAGAAGGGGGCAAATATATTTGCTTCTTTATTGATGAGGTTCAGTATCTATCTGAACAGGCTATTGCCGGGCTGATCGCATCAAGTCATCGAATATCACAAAGAACATTACCTATTGTATTTGTGTGCGCGGGCTTACCACAAGTTGCGGCACTAAGTGGCGATGCTAAGTCTTATGCGGAAAGGTTGTTTGATTTTATCCCGATTGGCCCCCTCAATGGTGGCTCAGACAGGGATGCTCTACTTGGACCTGTTAGCCAGTTCTCAGTTGATTATGAACGAGAAGCTGTCTCATCTATATTGACTGAAGCAAAAGGCTATCCGTACTTCTTACAAGAATTTGGAAGCTACGCTTGGAATGAAGCAGCGAATACTACGATTACATTTGATGAAGTTTCAATATCTAATATGAAGGCAGTCGAAGCGTTAGATAGGAGCTTTTTCAAGGTTAGAATGGATAGAGCAACTACAGCTGAAAAAAACTTTATGAAGGCTATGGCATCTTTGGGAAAGGGGCCTTATAAATCTTCTGATGTAGCAGCGAAGTTAGGAAAACAAGTAAGCTCTATTGGTCCCGTTAGGGCCACCCTAATTAGTAAAGGGTTCGTGTACTCACCTCAACATGGTGAAGTAGAGTTCACAGTTCCTTTGTATAACGAGTATATTGAAAGGAATTTCGACCTATCCGTCTATCAATAAACATAACAAGAACTTGCACAGGAATATCAAAAGCGTTGCTCCGCTCTACTTTTGATTCCCTGTGAGGTGAACGTTAGACATCTTGGCGATCCACACTTCACATTGGAGGCAAAGTGAACTTGTTTATTGATACTAATGTTTTTCTGTCATTTTTCCATTTATCAAATGATGACTTGGAAGAACTCCATAAATTGGCTGTATTGATTGAAAAGGGGGAGATTACTCTATGGCTCCCAGATCAGGTCAAGGATGAGTTCAAAAGAAATCGTGAAAATAAAGTCTCCGAAGCCGTAAAAAAACTTAAAGAACAAAAGTCTAAGCCTCAGTTTCCGCAAATATGCAAAGATTATGAAGAGTATCCTGAGATAAGAGAGCTTCAAAAAAAGTATGAAAAGAAGCTATCTTCGCTAACAAAGAAAGTGAACGAAGATGTGTCTGGCAGAACTTTAAAGGCCGATCAAAAAATTGACGAGCTATTCCAAGCTGCAACGACAATTGAAACTTCACAAGAACTAGTTAATCGTGCTTGTTTTAGAATGGATGTTCGTAATCCCCCTGGGAAAGATGGTTCACTCGGCGACGCAATAAACTGGGAAGGACTTCTTGAATCCGTACCAAAGAACGAGGTGTTGTATCTGGTTGCTGATGATAAAGACTATTATTCAGCTCTCGATGACAGCAAAATAAAAGATTTTTTGCAGGACGAGTGGCAGGAAAATAAAGGAGAGTCCGTTTCTTTTTATAGAAGATTGTCTCAATTCTTCAAAGAGCACTATCCAGATATCAAATTTGCTAGTGAGCTTGAAAAAGAACTGTCGATAAAATCATTGGTAAATAGTAGCAATTTCGCAGCTACGCATAGCGCGATTTTAAAACTTTCAAAGTACGCAGAGTTCAACAAATCCCAAGTTAACGAAATTCTCCAAATCGGGCTATCAAACAGCCAAGTTAATTGGATTATTTGTGATCAAGACGTTTATGAGTTTTATTCGGCATTGATTGATAGTCATGACCGCTTAATAGATGAAGAGCTTAAGACAAAAATTGTTGAAGAGTTAAACGCCTGCAACCCAGGTGAAAACGATGTCTAACAAAGCCATCAACCATCGCCCACTCCGTGAGCTGGACCTCCAAACCGCTGCGCGATTTTTCGGCCGGTTACGGCGGCGTTAGGGGAAGCAATGAGAAAGCTATTTCGAGTTTTACTGCCAGTTCTTGGAGTAATTGTCATATTCTTTCAACTAATGCATATAGGTGGTTATTACCGAGGTCTTGATAGCCCTATTTGGGGCTTCTTGCTTGGGTTCGGTTTAATTGTTTCACCATTCAAAGCAGTTGGCATGTTGCTAACGTACCTTTTAATGCTGGTATTCATAATAGGTTTTCCAATTTTGGGTGCATATCTTGGCGTGCAAATCACCGGGAAAGACAGCATTGGGGTTTGGCTAGGATTTATCGGTGGCGGATTTGTTGGGTTTAAAATAGCTACCGGCGATTTTTTTGACACATTAATAACGCCATTGCGTAAGGTAGCAGAGCAAGATGAGAAAGAATAAAAAAACATCCCCTAACAATGGGCTCCAAGGGACGCTCCGCGTTCCTGAGCCCAGGCGTTATGGTTTTCAAGGATGATGTCATGAGTTTTCTATCTTTTATATTCGGGAACAAGAAGAAAAAAAAGCTAGATTCTACCCCCCCAATTTATGGGGGCGATGGTTTAACTCCAGAAACACCAGCTATCGTTAACTGTGCGAGCATGGGGATGGCGCAAGCGATCATTGATAAATATATATCAGAAAGATGTGGTGATGATTGGGAACGTGGCATAGAGCTTACTATCGACAACCCCGCAGATGATGAAAAATCTCTACGAATGGTCAGTGTCAAAACGCCAGATGGAGAAGTGCGCTTTTATTTCGACCTATCCAGGCCTGTGTCAGTTGCGATGAAAATGTTTGGGAACACTTAAGTGCTTGCCTAGCTATGCCCTAACAAGTGACTGTGGTGACAAAGAGGCCACACCCGTTCAGCAGACCTGATGCACAAATAAAACCATGAACACGCTCTATACCTACATCAAAGCCATCAAAAACCAGCAATCCGGGGTTTCCATTACCCACCAGCACGCGAAAGCTCATAGCTATATGGATGATGGTGTTGAAGTCAGCGAATCGGTGACGACCTACCACTACGACAATGGGGTAGTGATCCGTTGCCGGGTGGAGCGGGACAATTATCCCACCGAACTGGCCTGTGAAGAGTGCTGGATCAGCTACGAGGTTATTGAATCCGCTCAACAGTCGATCCGCCCGTCACGAAAGGTGTTTCATAACGCCTGTCAGGAGAGTTTCTGGCTGAAGATGCAGGAAAGCCTGGCGACGGAGGCTGACGGGGAAAGCCCGTTAGTCCCGGGTTGAGCTCAGGTCGGGCAGGGCAGGACCGGCTTTCAGGACGGATGATGAAGGCAGTGGTTTACAGCGAATACGGAACGCCCGATGTTCTCAGGGTCCGGGAGATCGCTGCGCCGGTTCCCCGTGATGATGAAGTGCTGATCCGAGTTCGTGCGGCGGAGGCCACTAAGGCGGACTGTGAACTCAGAAGTTTTAAATTCCCGGTGAAGTGGTTCTGGTTGCCCCTGCGTCTGGCAATGGGACTCAGAAGGCCAGAGAAGCCGGTGCTGGGGGGCTATTTTGCCGGGGAGATCGAAGCTGTCGGTACCGGCGTCACCCGGTTTCAGCGGGGCGATCAGGTTTTCGGCACGGCCGGCCTGCGAATGGGCGCCTATGGCGAGTATCTGTGCCTGCCCGCCCGTTATACGATCGTGACCAGGCCTGAAAACATGAGCTTTGAGGAGGCGGCCGCGGTGCCGCTGGGCGGGCTTAACGCTCTCCATTTCCTTCGCACCGCGAATATCCGTCCGGGTGAGCGGGTACTGGTTAACGGTGCCGGTGGCAGCATCGGCATCTTCGCGGTACAGATCGCTAAGGCAATGGGAGCCGAGGTGACGGCGGTCGACAATACCATCAAGGAAGCGATGCTGCGCCGGATCGGGACGGATCATTTTATCGATTACAACCGTGAGGATTTTACCCGCCATGGTCCGCGCTACGACGTGGTTCTGGATATGGTGGCCCAAAGTTCCTATTCCGGCTGTGTCAGGACGCTCCGGCCCGGCGGGCGTTATCTGATGGCGAACCCCCGGTTCTCCGATATGCTGCGGTCCGTCCTGACCTCAGCACTCAGCGACAAAACAGTGATTTTCCGCTTTGCCGGCGAAAAGGAGGAGGAACTGCTGGCCCTGAAGAAGATGATCGAGGAGGATCGTATCTGCTCTGTGGTCGACAGGGTCTTTACCCCTGAGCAGGCCGCCGAGGCCCATCGACGGGTTGAGACGGAACAGCGGCGGGGGGCGGTCGTTATCTCCATGTCCGGCTACAATTAATCCTGACGGATTCCCGTTTTTCTCCGCTCCTCCCCAGCGCAGGCTGCGAAAGGTAAGCGGTGAGTTCAGCCGTTGCAGAAATCGCAGGAGGTAGAAATAAGACTGTGGCCTTTGATATACACCTCAGCAAGCCCGGCAGTAAGGATGTCAGCAGCACCTGCCCGGTCACTTCCCTGGATATTCATGAACATGCCACCCTGTTCTGTCAGAACAAGGAGCTGTTACCGCAGTTCTTCAATATGAACGGCATGTCCAACTATTACGGCGATGTGGTTTACAGCGGGGATGAAATTCTGGAGCTGAAACTCGAGCTGGCGGCGATGGCGGAACAGCTCAGCGAGAATGAGACTGCCTGCGCGATAATTGCCAGGATCGATTGTATTGTGGACCGGGCTATTCGGGAGAAGTCAGCCATCTATTGTTTTGGCGAGTAGTCTTCAGGCTGCGTTTCGAGTTTGTTGTGTGCCTGCGACAGTGCGGCGTCTTACCCCTCTGGCTGATGTCCCTGCGATTTATGATCTTTCCGGTATTCGGGCCGGGTCGAGGCGGCTGGCGACGGATCCGGTCGGGTTACCATTCCGAAACGAATCCTCCGGTCAGTTAATTCGGAGATCGACCCACAGGTAATGGCGGGCTGGAATCGCGTTTTTATTGTTATCCGGGTTACCTGTTCCTGATCCCCCTTATGCGCCGTACTGCTGAACGGTGTTACTCAGCGCCTGCTGCAGGCACTGAATAAAACTCTCCACCACCAGCTGATTACGATGCTTGTCCCGCCAGAAAGCGGTAAAGGTATTGGTGTAACCGTACCGACCGCTGAGCAGTGGTCGCAGCTGATCCTCCAGCCCCCAGTTGCTGACCAGGTGGCGGGGCAGAAAACCGAGATAATGGCCGCTGAGGATCAGGGTGGCGCGCGCTTCCTGATGGTGGGCGCGGGCCTGTTTATTCCACAGTCGCATATCCGGATGCACTTCCCGACCGGGCAACAGCCGGGGTGATTCGACAAAGCGGTAGTCCTGCAGATCGTCGCCGCTGAGGCCGTCGTCGGCGCGCTGGTAGAGAGGGTGTCCGCTGGCACAGTAGAGCAGCATCTCTTCCTCAAACAGCTTCAGTCGCTCCAGCTCCGGATAGTTGTGGGAGGTGACGGTAACGCCGATATCGACCCGGTTATCCAGCACCGCGGTGATTACCTCATCGGAACTCATGGTGCTGATCTGTACCCGTACTTCCGGGGCAATGCCGGTGAAGCGATCCACGGCCTCGACAATGCAGGAGTTGTGAGCGCCCAGCATATGTTCGGCAAACCCCAGGTGCAGATGACCGAGAATGCGGTTGTGGGAGCGGTTAATGGTGTTGCTGAACTGGTCGATGGCGGCCAGCAGTTCCAGGGTGGCGTCATAGACCACCCGGCCCTGGTCAGTCACCGAAAAACCGCCCCGTCCGCGCTCGCAGAGGCGCATATCCAGCCGCTTTTCCAGATCGGCGATGTAGTTGGAGATGGTTGAGTTGGCGAGATTGAGCTGAATCTCGGCGGCGGTAAAACCGCCGGACTCCACCACGACTTTGAACACCCGCAGCAGGCGCAGATCCATATCCGCCAGCTGACCGACGATGGCAGCTTTCTTACGACCCATGCCCGATCTCCGATTTGTATTTTGAAATGCAATGATAAGTATTGAGATGTAATTATATTAACCATGAGTAAGCGGGTCTATAACTGGCGCTATAGATCAATGGCCAGATGACTTCCGGGCCAGATGCAGGAGAGAACAATGACATTAAAGCTGAATGACCCGACTCTGTTTAAGACAAAAGCCTATATCGATGGCCAGTGGCTGGACGGTGACAGCGGCGAGACCTTTGCCGTCACCAATCCCGCCACCGGCGAGAAACTGGCGGAGGTGGCCAGTGTCGGTGCCGCCGAAACCCGTCGTGCAATCGCGGCGGCCGAGCAGGCGATGGCTGACTGGAAGGCCCTGCCGGCCAAAGCCCGTTGTGATCTGCTGGAGCGCTGGTACGGTCTGGTCCTCGACAACCAGGAGGATCTGGCGGTGATGATGACCGCAGAGCAGGGCAAGACCCTGGCGGAATCCCGCGGTGAAATCGCTTACGGGGCGTCTTTTATCAAGTGGTTCGCCGAAGAGGGCAAGCGGGTTTACGGCGATATTATCCCGACTCCTCAGACCGATCGCCGCGGCGTGGTGGTGAAGCAGCCGGTGGGCGTGGTTGCCGCCATCACGCCCTGGAATTTCCCCAACGCCATGATCACCCGCAAGGCGGGCGCGGCGCTGGCGGTGGGTTGTGCCATCGTCCTCAAGCCCGCGGCGGAAACACCGCTGTCGGCGCTGGCGCTGGCGGAACTGGCGGAACGTGCCGGACTGCCGGCCGGTCTGTTCAGTGTGCTGCCGAGCCGCAACGCGGCCGAGGTTGGCGGTGAGATGACCTCCAACCCGACCGTCAAGAAGGTCACCTTTACCGGTTCTACGCCGGTGGGCAAGCTGCTGATGAAGCAGTGTGCCGATACCGTAAAACGCACCTCCATGGAGCTGGGCGGTAACGCTCCGGTGATCGTTTTTGACGACGCGGATCTGGAACTGGCGGTTGCCGGTGCGCTGGCGGCGAAATACCGTAATTCCGGCCAGACCTGTATCTGTGCCAACCGCCTGCTGGTGCAGGAGGGGATCTATGATGCCTTCGTCGAAAAGTTCACCGCGGCGGTGAAGGCGTTCCGGATCGGCAACGGTATGGATGACTCCACCACCCACGGCCCGGTGATCACCGCTAAAGCGGCGGCGGATATCCACGCCCGGGTCGAAAGCGCAGTGGCCGAAGGGGCCCGGGTGGAAACCGGCGGTCAGCCGGACGAGCAGGGCGACTGCTTCTATCAGCCGACGGTGCTGACCAACGTCAACGACCGGATGCGGGTGTTCCGGGAAGAGATCTTCGGCCCGGTGGCGCCGGTGTTCCGCTTCGCCACCGAAGAAGAGGCGATCGCCATGGCTAACGACACCGAATACGGCCTGGCCGCCTATCTCTACACCGAGAATATCGGTCGCAGCTGGCGGGTGTCCGAGGCCATCGACTACGGCATGGTCGGCGTTAACGAGACCGCCATCAGCTCCGAAGTTATTCCCTTCGGCGGCGTCAAGGAGTCCGGCCAGGGCCGTGAAGGTTCCAAATACGGTCTGGATGACTACCTGGAAACCAAATACATCTGTATGGGCGGCATCAACCGCTGAAAATATCCCTGTGGTGCCGGATCCACAGATGGCGACCGGCACCACGGGCTCTCCGGATCATATGAAATCGAACGGGACTCTGGTTTTCATACAGTTCTGAGGAATCAGTTATGAGCAGTATTATCTATCCGACCACCAACCTGAAGGTGACCGAAACCCTGACCGTCGAGCGGGCCGAGGGCGCCTATGTCTACGACAGCAATGGTAAACAGTATCTGGAGGGGCTGGCCGGCCTCTGGTGTACTTCGCTGGGCTACAACAACCGCGAACTGATTGACACCGCCAGTGAGCAGATGGGCCAGCTGGCCTACTCCCACATGTTCGGCGGCAAGACTCACCAGGTCGGTATCGACCTGGCCGATAAGCTGTCGGCCATGGTACCGGTGGCGAATGCCCGGGTGTTTTTCGGCAATTCCGGCAGCGATGCCAACGACACTCATGTGAAGATGCTGCGTTACTACTTCAACGCCATCGGTAAGCCGGAAAAATTCAAGATTATTGCCCGCGAGCGCTCCTATCATGGGGTTACCGTGGCCGCGGCTTCCCTGACTGGCCTGCCGCCCAATCATGCCCATTTCGATCTGCCCTTCGAAGCGTTGGGAGTGCTGCGCACCGACGCACCACACTATTACCGTGGTGCGCTGCCGGGTGAGAGCGAGCAGCAGTTTGTCGATCGCATCACCAATAACCTGGAGCAGCTGATTCTGGCCGAAGGCGCCGATACCATCGCCGCATTTATCGCCGAGCCGATCACCGGCGCCAGCGGCGTCATCGTGCCGCCGGCCGGCTACTACGAGAAGGTGCAGGCGATCCTCAACAAGTATGACATCCTGTTCTGGGCCGATGAGGTGATCACCGGTTTCGGCCGAACCGGCAACGATTTCGGCTGCACCACCATGGGCATTGAGCAACCGGCGATGATGACCCTGGCCAAGCAGCTGTCTTCGGCCTATGTACCGATCAGTGCCTCGATTATCCGTGGAGATATGTACGAGGCGATGGTCGAACCCAGTGCCGGCGTCGGTGTGTTCGGTCACGGATACACCTATTCCGGGCACCCGCTGGGCTGTGCGGTGGCGCTGAAAACTCTGGAGATCTATGAGCGTGACAACCTGTTCGGCCGCGCCGCCGAGCTGGGCAGCTATATGCAGAAGCGGCTGGGCGAATTCCTCGATCACCCGCTGGTGGGTGAAGTTCGTGGCAAGGGACTGATCGCCGCCGTGGAACTGGTGGCCAACAAGGCCAGCGGTCAGGCCTTTGACGGTGGTGCTGTCGGTGGCTTCGCCATGCAGGCCTGTCAGAACCATGGCCTGATTACCCGGGCGGTGGCCGGTAACTCACTGGCGCTCTGCCCACCATTGATTGTCACCGAGGCCCAGATCGACGAGATCATCGACAAGCTGTCACTGGCCCTGGAGGACACCCTGGCCTACGTCACTCGTGAGGGACTGCTCACCGACTGACCCTGTGTGGAGGGCCGGAATCTTCCGATCTTCCACGTTCAGACTGGCCGACCGTTGTCTCCGTTCTCCGGTCGGCTGCTCAGGTATGACCGCCTCCGGTTTTACCTCCTTCGATTCGGTGGCTGCCGAATCCTCTTTGGGGGGAGCGTCCGCTCCCCCTTTTTTTATTTGCTGTTGGTCCGCTGCATTACGGGTCTGGCTGACAGCCCTCCGGTTTCAGGGTATTCCCCGGCTTTTGAAGGCGTAGGTGGGTGCTGAGCCATCGCAGGATTAATCACGAGCCGTGCCGGCTTTGCTGGCATGGCGGAAATGTATCGCGATCAGATAAATTCCGACTGCACAAAGGAGACCCGCTCGTCCGCGGTCAGTGACCGTGCGTCGGCTTCGGTCACGGCTCGCAGCCGCTTCAACAGTCCCCGGCCGTTGGCAATCTGGATCGCCAGGCCGGGGCGGGCGTTCAGCTCCAGCAACATGGGACCCTGGCGGGCATCCAGCACGATATCGACACCGAGATAACCGAGCCTGGACATTTCGAAACAGCGTGCAGCCATGCCGAGCAGCTGCGGCCAGTCCGGGATATGCAGGGATGCCAGCGGCATTTTGGTATCGGGGTGATGGGTCACCGGCCGGTCAAACTGAACGGCATGGCTGGCCTTGCCGCTGGCGATATCGATCCCGACCCCAACGGCGCCCTGATGCAGGTTGGCCTTGCCATCGGAGGCTGCTGTCGACAGCCGCATCATCGCCATCACCGGAAAACCTCGGAAAACGATGATGCGAATATCCGGTACCCCTTCGTAGCTGTAACTGGCGAAGTGATCGTCGAAGTGGATGAGGTGTTCGACAATGGCTTTGTCGGGCTGGCCGCCGAGGGAGAACAGGCCGGCGAGAATATTGGAGGTATGGCGCCGGATGTCGGTCAGGGTCAGCGCCTGATCATTGGGTTTGTAGTACTGCTGGTCATCGTGGTCATGGATCACCAGGATACCTTTGCCGCCACTGCCCCGGGAGGGCTTAATGCAGAACGCCTGCTGATCGTGCAGCAGCTCGTCGATGGACCTGAGCTGGTGCTGATAGCGGATGACGCCGATCAGCTGTGGGACCGTCAGACCGGCGTCGATCGCCAGCTCCTTGGTTTTCAGTTTGTCGTCCACCAGCGGGAAAAGACGACGCTCGTTATGGCCGCCGATATATGCGATGTTGCGCTGATTCATCCCCAGCACACCCAGTCTGCGCAGGCGGCGGGGCGATATCAGCCAGTTCATGATGGCGGATCCTTCTGGCTGCCGGCAAGAGGACTGAAGCGGATCAGTTCAACCAGCCGGTATCCGGTATAACTGCCCAGCAGCAGGATCAGTGCCAGCAGCACCAGTTGCAGGCCGGGGAAGTTAAAGGTCAGGTGCCGGACGTAGTCATTGGACATCACCATATAGGCCAGCAGCGCCACCAGCAGCGAGCCGCCTCCCTGTTTCAGCGCCTCTTCACCGCCTTCCTCCTCCCACAGCAGCGACAGTCGCTCGATGGTCCAGGCAATAATGATCATCGGGAAGAAGATAATATTCAGTCCCTCGACAATCCGCAGATTGTAGGCAATGACCGAGAAGGTGGCCGTCAGCAGAATCACCACGATAATCACCGCACTGATGCGCGCGACCAGCAACAGATTCAGCCGTGCCAGGTAGCCCCGGACCATCAGGCCGGCGACCACCACCAGCACGAAACCCGCGAGCCCGGCTCCCAGTGCCGTCTGCATCAGCGCCAGGGCGATCAGCACCGGCATAAAGGTACCGGAAGTGCGCAGTCCAACCAGCACCCGCATCAGCAACACCACCATCACCCCGACCGGTATCAGCAGCAGGCCCCGGAACAGCTGCTGCTCCTCCAGCGGCAGGCTGTGCAGCGACACCTGCATGGCGCTGACATCCCGGTATTTCTGTTCCAGTGCCCGCTGCACCGGCACCACCTCTCGCTGCATGGCGAAGCTGAGACGAGTGTTGCGGCCACCTTCCAGGTCAATCAGCGGCTGGTCGTGCATTTCCCAGATCAGCAGACGCTGAGGGCGTCCCTCCCTGCCGGTGCGCAGGTTAAAGAACGCGACCTGATCGGCGTCGTAGACCATCAGGTAAGGGCGGCTGTCCTGATTACGGCGGCCATGCCTGAGGCTGAGGGCGGTGACCTGACGTGCCGGGATGCCGGCCAGTTGCACAAGCAATAACGCCGCTTCGGCCGTTGTACGATCCTGCTTCAGCAGGGCCACCTGCTGGTCGTCGGACTGCAGGGCGTTGAGTAACTGGGCGGTCATGGTAATCCGGCTGGCGGACTGCTGGCGGGCCAGTTCGATCAGGCGGCCCGCGGCCAGGCTGGTTGGCTCCGGCAGAATCGGTGCCGGCGGTACCTCGGGAGCGGCTGGCCAGCCCCGTTGCTGGTCGTCGTCCAGCAGAAACTGGGCGCGATAGTAGAGTACCTGCTTCCCCGAGGCCTGCTGGGTGGACCAGCGCACCGCCGGCAGGCCCTCTTCGGTGAGGTAACTGAGTCCGTAGCCGGGGGAAGCGGTGGCCTGCTCCAGCAGAGTAAAACCCGGCTGCGATTCGGGGATGGCCATCCGAGCGATGATGGCGTTCCCCCCGGCGCTGAATTCCAGCCGCGCTTCAACGCTCCAGGCTTCGCGGGTCTCGCCCGGCAGCCAGGGGATCTGCAGATTAATGTGGCGATAAACAGCGCTGCCGCCCCCGAGCCCGATCAGCAGCGCGATAAGCAGATAAAAGGGGACTTTCTGAAGCATAGATCCCCCTACCGGGTCGGTGTCTCTGTAGCAGACAGTTTCGGCTTGCGGCCCAGCACATAACGTCTGGCGACATCCACCACCATCAGATCCCGGAGCAGATTGCGGCCCACCAGAATTTCATAGTTGAGGTGACGGCGGTCCTTCAGGGTGAACTCCGCTACCTGGGAGATCTCTCCCAGTTTAATCCCCAGCCGGACGACCCGACGTTTATCCGTTTCCGCCGCTGCCTGGCGTATATCGGCGTAGCGTTCCAGCACCGCCGACACCTGTCGACCGCCGGGCAGGGTAAACCTGGCCCAGCGTTTGCCGTTACGTTCGAACTCGGCAATATCGTGGGCACTGACGGAGGAGATCGACGCGCCGGTATCCATCCGCGCCCTGGCAACTCGCTGGTGATCACCAAAGTCGAGGGTGGCCCACTCCACGGCGCCCACTACCGTTTTATTGTTGAGGGATTTTCGAAGGTCCGGGCAGGACTGATCCCTGCTATCGTTACTGACCGGGGTTTGGCGGGCTTTCAATTCCTGCTGAATGACTCTGCGAGTTTTGTCCTCAGCCGTGATCAGACTGTCTACCCGTGCCAGCGTCGCGCTGCATCGCTCGGCCGCCAGCCGGGCATTCTGTGCGGTTTCGTGCTGCACACGCTGTGTGGCCAGGCATCCTTCAAGCAAAAACAGCGTGAGGAGCAGAGTTAATGCCCTCATTGTACAACTCCTTATCGCCCATACTTTACGGGAGTCGTTATCCCCCCGGGCGATAGCCATCTCAGTAAAGCATAGCTGTGGCTGCCAGAGTTACACCTTCCGCCGGCGGCGATATGGATTACCGGTACCCATGGTCGAAGCATTTCGGGCAGTATGAAGTGTGTAGCTGTAAGCCGGGAACGATTCGCTGAATCTGGTAAATCCGCCGGACTGTGCTATAAATGCTCTCTGAAAAGATATTCAGTGCCTGGTTTTTATGATGAAAAACAAACAGTTGATATTGACCACCAGTTTGACTCTGGTGTTGTTGTCCGCCTCGGCAGGGGCCGCGAAATTCGATCCCTCGGAGTCTCTGGTCAGTTTCCAGCCTGAACTCACCGAAGAATTCAAGGGGATGCTCAGGAACGCCGATCTCCAGGCCGGCGGGGAATTCTACGAACGCAAGTGTGCGACCTGTCATGATCAGCGGAAAGGCGGTATCCATAACAAAGGGCCGCTGCTGTGGAATCTGTTTGGCCGTAAGGCCGGCAGTGAACCCGGTTTCGAATATTCCGAAGCGATGAAAACCTCAGGCCACACCTGGAATTTCGCCACCCTTAACTATTACCTGACCCGTACCGACCGGGCGGTACCCGGACGCAGTATGAATTTCCGCGGTATTCGCAAGGATCAGCGACGGGCGAACCTGCTGGCCTGGTTGCGTCAGTTCAATGAAAATCCTCCGGCGCTGCCGGAATAAGTTCCCGACCGGGATGGCAGGAGAGACCGATGCGGCGACAGAACCCGGCCGATACCACGGCCATTCACCGGATTCAGACCACGGCTTTCGACCGGCTCTGATTATTCCGTTGTCGCCCAGGCACAGGGGACGTCAGCAATGGGGCAGAGCAGGGACCCCAGCGGAGCAGAGCAGATCAGCAACCCGGCTGTCAGGGATCTGTTCTGCAGCTGGCCGGATGATATTCGCGACAGGCTGCTCGCTGTCCGCTGGCTGATTCTGGAAACTGCCCGCGACACCACTGGTGTGGGTTCGCTGGAGGAAACCCTGAAAAGGGGAGACCCATCCTGTCTTGCAAGGGGGGGCAGCACGGTTCGAATTCACTGGAAACCCGCTTCGCCGGACCGCTATGCCGTCTGTTTCCACTGCGCGGCCCGGCTGGTGGCTACCTTCCGCGAGCTCTACTCAGACCAGCTCAGTTTTGAAGGCAACAGGGCGACTCTGTCTGATCGACAGCAGCGGGTACCGACCACTGTCCTCAGACACTGCATTGCCCTGGCGCTGACCTGGCAGCGGCTTAAGCATCTCCCTCTGCTGGGGGCCTGAGGGTCATCACTCCCGATCCCGCCGTTTGACCGTTTTCGGATCGACCTGCACCGGCAGATAAATCTCGACTCTGTCGCCGGGTTTTAGCGGCTGATCCAGCTTTGCCAGCTTGCCGAAAACGCCGGTTTTATGGGTGCTCAGATCAATGATCGGAAAACGATCGAGAATGCCGGAGCTGTCGATGGCCTGGCGAACCGTACTGCCTTCGGTTACCTCGATGTTCAGCCATTGTGGCTGATCAGGATCTGCATAAACCACACTGATGTTCATGGTAGGTCTCCTCTGGCCATCGGCTGTCAGGTTTCGGAACGGGCATTAACACCATCGTCGGCGTCGGAGCGATTCTGCAGCGGCAGCAGGGCTTCATCCGCCTCTGCGGCGGCAAGCATCCGGGCATGACGGCGGTTTTCGATGTGCTGGTCGATCAGCCTTCGCAAGGCGATCAGAAAGCCCAGCACCAGAAATCCGCCCGGTGGCAGCAGCATCAGTATGATGCCCTGATAGTCCTCGAACAGGGTTATTTCGAGGCTGCCGAGGGCGCTGCCCAGCAGCAGGCTGGCGCCGGCAAACAGGGTGCCACTGCCGAGTATTTCCCGTACCGCGCCCAGCGCCACCAGCGCCAGGGTAAAGCCGATCCCCATCATCAGGCCGTCCAGCGCCGAAGGCAGCAGCGGCTGGCGGGAGGCGAACGCTTCGGCGCGGCCGAGAATCACGCAGTTGGTGACGATCAGCGGGATAAACAGCCCCAGCACCTTATGGAGCTCGTGCAGCCAGGCGTTCATCGACATGTCCACCAGGGTCACGATGGTAGCGATCAGCAGTACGTAGACCGGAATGCGCACCTCCTGACTGACCAGTTTGCGGATCATCGAAACCAGCAGATTGGACACCAGCAGCACCACCGTCGAGGCGATCCCCATGCCCAGACCGTTAGTCGCCGTGGTCGTGACGGCCAGCAGCGGGCAGAGCGCCAGCAGCTGGCTGAAGACGACATTGTTGGTCCAGAGACCGTCGCGAATAATCTGTGAATAGCTGCTCATGACTGGCCTCCATCCGGTTGAGGAGCGGATACTTTCTGTTCTGCGGCTGATTCCCCGGCCGTTGTTTCAGCAGCGGTTGTTTCAGCAGCTGAGGCCTCGGCCGTGCGGGCAGTTTCCGGCTGCAGCAACTCGGTCCGGCGTTGCTGAAAGAACTGCAGACCGCGATGGACGGCGCCGACCACCGCCCGGGGGGTGATAGTGGCGCCGGTAAACTGATCGAAGCGGCCGCCATCTTTCCTCACCGCCCAGCCGTCGTCACTGAGGTTGTCCAGCGAATGGCCGTCAAAGCCGAGAATCCAGGGGGACTTTGCGGTCTCTATCCAGTCTCCCAGTCCCGGTGTTTCCGCGTGGGAGAGTACCCGGACCCCCAGTACCGTGCCGTCGGCAGCCACTCCCAGCAGCAGTCGGATCGGGCCGCCATAGCCGTCCGGAGCCGTGATATTCCAGGCTACGGCACTGGTCTGTTGTTGCAGCCGGGCCCGGTAGACAACGACGGGCTGGCCGTCTTCGCTGATTTCCAGGGTTGAATTCAGCAGATCGTTGTCGTGGATGGATGGCGGCAGCACCTGACTCAGTGACTGTTGCAGATCTTCCGCCTCGCGCTGGGCGATGGCGTCGCGGGTGGAGATATGAGCCAGCGCCAGCAACGAGGTGGAAAGCAGAACGGCGACTCCCAGCAGCAGCCCGGGATAGCCCGGTGACAGCCTGTTTCGGGTGGTGACTTCAGCGTTCATCGGTGCTCTCCCGTTGACTGGCCGCGAGGGGCAGGGGGCATGGGCAGTGGTTTGCCACTGCGAGTACGGCCGTAGCGGCGAGGCTTCAGATAGTGATCGATCAGCGGTGTCATTGCGTTCATCAGCAGTACGGCGAAAGCGATGCCCTCCGGGTAACCGCCGAAGCTGCGGATAATCCAGATCAGCAGTCCGCAACCGGCACCGAACAGCACCTGGCCGCGAATGGTGGCGGGTGAGGTGACCGGGTCGGTGATGATAAAGAAGGCGGCCAGCATCAGTCCGCCGGATGACAGGTGATAGAGTGGGCTGGCCCAGCTTTGCGGGTCGATCAGATGAAACAGTCCTGCCAGTACAGCGACCGTGGCCAGCAGGCTGACCGGTAGCTGCCAGTTGATGATGCCCTGGTAAATCAGCCAGAGGCCGCCGATCAGAATCAGCAGCGCCGAGGTTTCGCCCAGACTGCCGGCGGTGAGGCCGATACTGTTGTACCAGGGGTTGTAGTCGTTCTGGAGAATCTCTGCCAGTGGCAGGCCCTGACCCAGCTCGGTTCTGACCTGACCCAGCAGGGTGGCGCTGCTGACGGCATCCGGAACAGCCATACCGCCAAAGGTGATGGCCAGCGCTTCGGTCAGATCAGGAGCCGCCGCGCTGAACAGCGGTGTGGGACTGACCCAACTGGTCATCTGCAGCGGAAAGGAGAGCAGCAGGGCAACACGGGCCAGCATGGCCGGGTTGAATGGGTTCTGGCCCAGGCCGCCGTAAACCTGCTTGCCGACGATAATGGCAAAGGCGGTACCGCCGACCGATATCCACCAGGGTGCCCAGGGGGGCAGGGTCAGTGCCAGCAGCAGCCCGGTCAGCAGGGCCGCGCCGTCAAACAGGATCAGGCGAATGCGCTTGTTGGCCAGCCGTACGCACAGCGATTCAGTGACAACGGCGGTCACCAGACAGAGCAGGACGGTATTGAGAGCCGGCAGCCCGTAGAGATAGATGCCGAACAGGGTGGCCGGCAGCAGCGCCAGAATCACGCTACCCATCAGCGATGGCACTTTACCGGGATTACGGACGTGAGGGCCGGCCTGGGGCCTGAGAATATTCATTCCATCTCCTCCGTCGTAACCGGTTTGCTGTGCTGACCGGCAGAACTGTCAGCGTCTGAGGCGCTTTCCTTAGCGGCTTTTGCCGCTTTCGCCGCTCTGGCGGCTTCCCGTTCGGCTTTGCGGGCCGCGGTTTCAGCCGCTTCCCGTTCCAGCCGTTCGCTGCGGGCCTGCGCCCACTGACGGGTCTGATCGGTCTTCGATTTCGCTTCCCGTCGGCTCTGCAGCTCCCCGCGGGCATAGTTGAAATACTGGACCAGTGGGATCTTCGAGGGGCAGACGTAGGAACAGCAGCCGCAGCCGATACAATCCTCGACTCCCAGCTCCCGGGCCCCACTGACATCGTCATGACGCATGCGGGCACCCATCTCCAGTGGCATCAGCCCGGCCGGGCAGGCGATAACGCAGCGACCGCAGCGGATACAGGGCCGTTCCGGTCCGTCGTCCACCTCTTCATGGCTGAGCGCCAGAATGCCGCTGCTGCCCTTGACCACCGGCACCCGGGCGTGGGGCATGATCTGGCCCATCATCGGTCCCCCCATGACCAGTCGGGCCGGGGTTTCGCTGAGGCCACCGCAGAAACTGAGCAGATCTTCCACCCGGGCGCCGATGGGAACCTCGAGGTTGCGGGGCCGTCGGACGGCACCGCCGGAAACGGTCACTATCCGTGACAACAGAGGCCGTCCGGTTCGCAGGGTCCGGTGAATGGCACGGGCGGTGCCGACGTTGTGAACGCAGACACCGACGCCGCTGGGTAGCTGACCGTGGGGAATTTCGTGACCGGTGATGATCTGCACCAGCTGTTTTTCCCAGCCCATGGGGTAGCGGGAAGGAATCTGAATGACTCTGACCCCGCCGAGTTTTTTAGCGGCAGCCTTCATCGCCGCGAAAGCGGCGGGCTTGTTGTCTTCAATCGCCACCCAGGCCTTTTCCGCCTGCAGGGCGTGGCGGATCAGCCGTACACCATCGATCACCTGCTCCGGATGTTCCTGCATCAGCCGGTCGTCGCAGGTCAGATAGGGTTCACATTCGCTGCCGTTGATAATCAGGGTATGAATCGGCGCTTTCGGATTGGGCATCAGCTTAACTGCCGAGGGGAACGTGGCGCCGCCCATGCCGACGATCCCGGCCTGACCGACTCGTTCGGCGATCTCCTGCGAGCTGAGTTGGAACGGATCTTCGGTTATCTGCTCGGGTTCGGCCCAGCGCTCTTCGCCGTCGTTCTCCAGAACGATGGTTCTGACCGGCAGTCCCGAAGGGTGCGGTGCGGGGAGTTCTTCGATGGCGACAACCCGTCCGGATACCGGCGCATGGACCGGCGCGGAGATCATGCCCTGGCTGCGGGCCAGCAACTGTCCCTTGCCGACCCGGTCGCCTGTTTCCACTTCAGCAGCGGCCGGGGCGCCGATATGCTGTTGTAACGGGATATAGAGCCGCTCGGGTGCCGGCATCCGGCTGATCTGGTGCTCCTCGGTATGATGTTTCAGGGCGTCCGGATGGACGCCGCCCCGCAGTCCGAACAGCTTCATGCCAGACCTTCCTTCGCCGCCACCGGCGTTCTGAACGGATTGGGCTTTTCAGGACGGTTCCAGCGCCAGTTGGCCAGGGTCAGCGGCGTTTCCTGCAGCTGAATGCCTTCGGTGGGGCAGATGTCGACACAGGCGCCGCAACCGTTACAGGCGTTCTCCAGCACCACGTGCAGCTGTTTTGGCGCGCCGACAATGGCATCGGTGGCGCATTCGCGGATGCATTTGGTGCAACCGATACAGAGATCCGGAGTGATCGCCGCGAAACTGGGTCGGCTGATCGCGCCGGAGCCGGGGGATTCCGGCTGCCGGCCCAGCGCTTCCGCCAGTTGTCGGGCCATGGCCGGCCCGCCGGGCGGACAGAGGCTGAGTGGCGCTTCCTCGTTTATCACCGCTGCTGCCGCCTGGCTGCAGCCGGCGAAACCGCACTGGCCACACTGAGTCCCCGGTAACAGCTCGGTGATCTGTTCCACCAGCGGGTCAGCCTTGTAAGGCAGTAGCCGGCTGGCGGCGCTGAGCACCAGTCCCAGCAGCGCTCCGATCAGGGTCAGAATCAGAATAGAGGTGATCATAACGAAGTGCTCCCTGTTATTGTTGTTATTCAGTCAGGCGCTGTTACAGCAGGCGCTTATCGCGAATGTTGCAAAGGTCGGTGTCAGTTAACAGGCAGGCCTGAGAAGCCGAGAAAAGCCATCGACAGCAGGCCGGCGGTGATAAAGGCCAGCGGCGGACCGGAGAAGACCTTCGGACTGACGGCCAGCGCCAGCCGTTCTCGCAGGCCGGCGAAGATCACCAGTACCAGCAGGAAGCCGGCCGAAGCACCGACCCCGTATAGCAAGCTGTGCAGAAAACCGTGTCCCTTCTGGATATTGAGCAGGGCCACACCCAGCACGGCGCAGTTGGTGGTGATCAGCGGCAGAAAGATACCGAGGCTCTGGTACAGTGTCGGGCTGATGCTGCGAACGCACATCTCGGTAAACTGAACCACGCCGGCAATAATCAGGATGAAACTGATGATGCGCAGAAAGCCGACGTCCAGTGGGATCAGTATGTAGTGCTCGATCATCCAGCTGGCGGCGCAGGCCAGGGTCAGTACGAAAGTGGTGGCCAGCCCCATACCAACGGCGGAATCGATCTTGCCGGAGACCCCCATAAAGGGACAGAGCCCGAGGAACTGCACCAGCACCACGTTGTTGACCAGCGCGGTACCCAGCAGCAACAGCAGATAGTCGTTTATTGAGACAGCCATGATATCAGCCCACTGCCCGACGCAGGTCCGGGGTGTGCTCCGGCATGAGCGGTTCCGGAGTTAGTCGCAGCCGTGGCTTAACCGGGGCGTTGCGGGGCCCGACCGTCCAGGATTGCTGTTGCTGGTAGAGAAATTCGGTGGTCAGCTGCCGGTCCGCGGATTCGCTGAGCAGGTACTCCAGCAACGGTAGGTATTCGTTTTCCGCTCGGTGAAGGTAGCGAATCAGCTGACTGCTGAGCGCAACGGTATCCCGGTCGAGCAGCTCCCAGGGATCATCATCGGGCCCGAAGCTGGCCGGTGGGCTGGAAAGCAGCCCTGTTGCCGTCTTCAACAGGCGCTGGCTCAGCGTCTGAAGCCGGTCCCGCCGCCACTGCAGCTCCGCTAACAGCGCCGTCTCGCCGGCGGCGTTCAGCAGCGGCAGCAGCCGGACCTCTTCGAAAATCATAATGCCCAGCAGATTGTGCTGCAGCGCAGTCGTCACCCTGGTTAAGGACTGCTGCATTCCGACTGGCGGAATCTCTCCCGGGCGACACTGACAACTATGGTTCCCGGCCGCAATTTCCAGCTGCTCCAGCACATTCAGCAGCGCCAGCTGGCGCCCGTAAAGGGTCGTGGTTATTCTCCTGTTCAGCCGCATCTTGGTACCTCAACACTTTGAAATATTTATATTTATTCTTGCTGTTTCAGGTGCTTTTCCGGTTGTTTGCCGGGCTGTTGTTCAAATGTTTACGTTCACGTTAAGTTTGTCTATACTAGTTCCAAGTTGTCGTTAACGTCAACATTGTGCGTTCCGTTTTAAGGTAGCGGTTGTTGAAGGGTTTAAGCGCAATAACTGCAGAGCAACTAAACAGATCAAAAACAACAAAAGGGGAGTGAACCCAGATGACGGTACCCTCTGTATCTATCACCATGACCGGTAGCGGTGGTTCCGGTGTGATGACCGCCGGCAACCTGTTGCTGGAAGCGGCCGGTCGTGCCGGCTGGTATGGCCTGATGACCCGTTCGGCCGGTCCCCAGATTCGCGGTGGCGAGGCGGCAGCGATGCTGCGTTTCTCGTCGGTACCGGTGCTGGCCCATAAGGATCGCTACGATATTCTGCTGGGCATCGACTGGAAAAATGCCGATCGCTTCGCCACGGAAATCCCGCTGGATCACGACAGTGTGGTGCTCGGCGATGGCGAGGCTCCCACCGTCTTTGCCGATGCAGCCGGTCAGAACACTCAGCTCGACCTGCAGAAAATCGCCAAAACCGTCCCTGGCGGTCGTCCTAATATGGTGGCTCTGGGGGTGGCTGCGACCATGATCGGCCTGCCGGTTGAGGCGGTCACTGAAGTTATCGATAAGGCGCTGCGCCGCAAAGGCGAAGATGCGGTGAAGGCCGGTCTGGAAGCGGTCCGTGCCGGTGCCGAAGCGGCGGTGGGCCTGCCCCGTTTCGAACAGCTGGAAGTCAACCGGACCGGCGAGCGGGAAGAACGCTGGAATATTTCAGGTAATGAGGCCTGTGGCCTGGGGGCGGTGCGGGGCGGTACCCGCTTCGTCGCGGCTTACCCGATCACGCCGGCCACTGAAGTGCTGGAATGGCTGGCACCGGTACTGCCGAAACTGGGCGGGGCGCTGGTGCAGGCGGAAGATGAGCTGGCGTCGGTTAACCAGATTATCGGCGGTTCTTTTGGTGGAACGCCGTCCCTGACGGCCACCTCCGGTCCCGGTCTGGCCCTGATGATGGAGTCGATCGGACTGGCGGTCGCCTCAGAAACTCCCATTGTGGTGGTGAATGTGATGCGCGGGGGGCCTTCCACCGGTATCCCCACCAAGTCTGAGCAGTCTGATCTCAATATTGCGCTCTATGGTCTCCACGGCGATGCGCCGCATCTGGTGCTGGCGCCGCTCTCTATTGCCGATTGTCTGCGTACCACCCAGTGGTCGGTGGCGCTGGCGGAGAAACTACAGACCGCCGCCATCGTGCTGTCGGATCAGGCGCTGGGGCAGACCCGTACCCTGATACCTCGTGTTGAAGATGCCGGTTATGTGGCGGAGCGGGAGATACCGGCGGAGATCGGCGAAGGTTATGAACGCTATGGTTTCACCGAATCCGGAATCTCACCGATGGCGGTGCCGGGGCAGCCCGGTGGTCAGTACACCGCCGACGGACTGGAGCATACCGTGACCGGTATGCCCTCCAGTAAGGCGGATGATCACCATCGGCAGATGGATAAGCGGCTGAACAAACTGACTCAGTTTGAATTCGGTGATGACTGGGCCGAGATCGAAGGGGATGAGGATGCGGAAACCGCCATTCTCACCTGGGGATCCAGTTACGGTGCCGCCAGTGAAGCGCTGACAGAACTGCGGAGCGACGGCCGTAAGGTGCGGCTGATAGCGATGCGTCTGCTGTCACCGGCACAGCCGGAAAAGCTGGCGGCGGCGTTGCAGGGGGTGAAAAAGGTGCTGGTGGTTGAACAGAGCCATGGTGGCCAGTTCTACCACTATCTGCGTGCCCATTACGATCTGGAGGCCGAGATGAGATCCATGGCTGTGCCCGGTCCCCTGGCCATTCGTCCGTCCGATGTACGTAAAACCCTGACAGAGTGGAGCTGATCATGACAACTTCTGAACCAATTGCGACCTCCGGCGGCTGTCAGGTAATGGCGCCACGAGATTACAAATCTGCCGTCAAACCGGTCTGGTGTCCCGGTTGTGGTGATTACGGTGTGTTGCTGTCCCTGACCAAAACCCTGGCCCAGCTGCAACTGCAACCGGAAAAGGTGTCGGTGATCTCAGGTATCGGCTGTTCATCCCGGATTCCGGCTTACCTGAATACCTACGGTTTTCACGGCGTGCACGGCCGTTCTCTGGCGCTGGCCACCGGCCTTAAGGTGTCCCGACCGGACCAGACGGTGATTGTCGCCAGCGGCGATGGTGACGGCTTCTCCATCGGCGGCAACCACTTTCTGCATGCCTGTCGCCGCAACGTCGATCTGACCTATATCGTCATGGACAACCAGCTCTACGGTATGACCAAGGGACAGGCGTCACCCACCAGTGCACCCGACTGGGAGAAGGGTAAGCTGACCCCCGGTGGCACCGGCATCAATCCCTTCCATCCGCTGGTGGTCGGGCTGGCCTCGGGCGCAAACTTTATCGCCCGGGTGTCCGGTACTGACGCCAATGGCGCGGTACCCGTTCTGAAGGAAGCGATCGAGCATCCCGGCTTCTCGCTGGTGCATATTCTCAGTCCCTGCATCACCTATAACCGCGAACAGCTGGACTGGAAAAAACAGGTGCGACCGGCGCCGGTGGAGGCGACCAGCGATCCGGCCCGGGCGGCGAGACGACTGATGACCGACGATAACCTGAACCTGGGGGTGCTCTATAAGGGAAATCGCACCCCTTACCAGCCGTCGCTGAATGCCACCGTCGAGGACCTGCGGGAACTGGAATCGGCATTTGTGGTGTGATCTGAGGCTATGCTCACGGGCTGACTGACGGAATGGCTGTGGCTTCCGGTATCGTCTGAGGCTTAAATGCTGGCGATGCCGGAGGCTTTTTTTGTGCCTGCCGATTGTCGGCTTGTTACGTCTGAGGCTGAGTTATTGTGCGCCCCGGCCGTTTATCGGCCGGGGCTGAACTCGGTAATTCCGGACGGGATGCTGGTCGGCAGTGCTATTCGGATGTTATAAATCAGCTTTTGTTAATTTAATGACCTGGTGTGATTTATGAGTGATATTCCAGCGATCGATTTGCAGAGCCCCGACAGTTTTCACTACTGGACCGACGAAATCGTCCGCTTTGCCGATCTTGACCGTCTCAACCATGTCAATAATGTCGCCTTCGCCACCTATATGGAGAGCGGTCGGGTCGACTTTCTGGAGCAGTTGTGGCCGGGCTGCACCGACGGCAGCGGTACCGGCTGGGTCATTGCCGAACTCAACCTGAAATATCTGGCGGCCGCCTACTACCCTGCGAAGATAAAGATCGGCAGCCGGGTGCAGCGTATCGGCACCAGCTCCGTTGTACTGGGGCAGGGGCTGTTTACCGATGGCAGGTGCTTTGCGACCTCGGAAGCAGTGCTGGTCTGGGCGGATACCGTCAATGAGAAGTCACTGCCCATGAGTGAGGAGCTGAAACAACGTCTGCGGGAGTACAGCTAAGCAGTTCATAGTCTCCTTTTCTACGGTGTTCTTTGTATTTCCTCCTGCAAACGCGATCAAACAGCCCCGCTGTTACCCGGTTAAAACGGCTGGTTTTCCCTGCTGAGATACCAGCCGTTGGGCCCCGTCAGTTTAATGTTCTGATCCCGGTTGCACTCTGTCTGAATTTTCCGCTGTATTAGTTCTGAAGACCCCATGATTTTCGCAATTCTGGGAAAGGCCGGGGGTGTGAAACCGCCGCTGCCTGAATCGCTCCTTTGTCCGAAATTGGTGGACATACTATGCTTATCAGGGTTTCCGTAATGAATTCAAAGTTGCTCAACCACTCGAAAATACTGCCGCCATGCCAGACGCTGACCCAAAGGAAACAGCAATCTCGACCCTCCGACGATGGGTTGTGTGGGTGGCCGTAATTGGCACTGCATTATGGGTTGGCTTCTTTTTCGCGTTCCTTGTATATCATTCCCTTTGGGGAAGCTCGACAGCTGATAATTGGTTCTTACTGATGATTCAGGCACACCCGGCGGCAACGATCGGGGTGGCTATGTCGGCGATTTCTGCCTTCTGCCTTGTTACATTGCTCGAAGTCACCCGTGGCCCTGTTGAATTTGAAGCGTTGGGGTTCAGATTCAGAGGAGCCTCCGGACCAGTGGTTCTCTGGATATTGTGTTTTCTGGCAATGATATTCGGCGTTAAGTTTCTGTGGTGACTGATTACACCACTCCCTGCTTTATACTCACATGACAGGGTATTGCAGCTGTTCAACTGACTTTCCTGTTGGTGCTATAATGCTTCCAGTGGAAGTGACCCTTGGAGGTATTCGCTGCGTCCGCACTTAGCTGCGAACGAAGCTTGTCCTGCCTAGGTCACTTCCGCGCCCTGGCTGTCAGTCCCCTTCCGCTTTTCAATCTGTTCTGAAAACTGAGTCGAATAAAAAAACCACCGAATCCGGAGGGAAACGGTGGCACAAGAGCAACAGCATCTGACGGTCAGATCAATGCAATTGCTGAAACAGTCGGGCCCGGCACGGATAACGGCATGGCCCGTTTCAGTCAGGAATCAATACTCCTGGCGGCATCCGCCAGACTCTCCTTCGGTTTAAAGTAACTTCGGATCAGCACCACCAGGGTGACCAGCGTCAGGGTCCAGAATACCCAGGTAATGGGGCTGCGGATAAAGATCTCCATGGACCCTTCGGAGAGCAGCAGGGACTGGCGGAAATTGTCTTCCAGCAACGGTCCCAGCACAAAGGCGATCAGAAAAGGTGCCGTCGGGATATCCAGCTTCAGCATGGCGAAGCCCAGCAGACCCACCACCAGCATTACCAGTACGTCGAACAGGTTGTTGTTGACGGCGTAGGCCCCGAAGGCGCAGAGCACCAGTACCACGGGATAGAGAATCTTATTGGGAATCTCAGAGATCTTGCTGAGGTATTTGATAGAGACCTTGCCGATCAGGAACATGTAGGCTGAGCTCAGCATAATGCCCATAAAGATCGCGTAGATCATGCTGAGGTTATCTTGGAACATGATCGGACCTGGCTTGAGTCCGTGGATCATAAAGGCGCCCAGAATAACCGCGGTGATGACGTCTCCGGGTACTCCCAGCGCCAGCAGCGGAATCATGGTGGCGCCGGCGACACCGTTGTTACCCGCTTCGGCCGCGGCGACCCCCTCGATTTCACCCTTACCGAATTTCTCCGGATTCTTCGAGTTGCGTTTCGCCTCGCTGTAGGAAAGAAAGGCCGCCGGCGCGCCGCCGATGCCGGGAATGGCGCCGAGGATCACCCCGAACAGGCTGCCTCTGAAGATGGAGCGGAAACAGCGTCTGAAATCGGCAAAGGAAGCACCGATACCGGTTACGGCGCCGGGACGGTCACCGCTGTCGGCCTTCTGGGTGAAATGATTGATAATTTCCGGAATGGCGAACAGGCCGATCAGCACCGGAATAAAATTGAGTCCCGCCATCATCTCGTATTCACCGAAGATAAAGCGCTCGGTGCCGTAAATAATATCCAGACCGATGGTGGCCAGCAGCAGCCCGAAACAGGCGGAAACGATGCCCCGGGAGAGGCTGTCGCCGGAAACCCCGGCAATGATGGTCAGGGCGAAGACGATCAGAGTGAAGAACTCCGGTGGCCCGAAGCGCAGGGCAAAACTGGCCAGAAAACCGGCCAGCAGAATCAGCGCCAGATTGGACATCAGATCGGCGAAACAGGAGGCGTACAGGGCGATATCCAGCGCCCGGCGTGCCTGGCCTTTTTTGGCCAGTGGAAAGCCGTCGATGACGGTACAGGACGCGGCCGGGGTACCCGGGGTCTTGATCAGAATGGCGGTCAGTGAGCCGCCGTAGAGACCGCCTTTGTATACGCCGAGCAGCAGCAGAATCCCGGTAACCGGATGCATAGTGAAGGTAAAAGGCAGTACCAGAGCAACGCCCATGGGGGTGGTCATTCCGGGGATGGCGCCGGTAATGGTGCCGATCAGTACACCGGTAAACACCACGGCGATGTTTTCAAAACTCAGAAACAGCGAAAACGCTTCGGCAAGAGTATCCAGCATGACAGGGGTCCTCAGGCTGACTGGCGAAGTGCTTCAAACATTCCCAGTGGCATAGGAACATTAGCAACAAGTGTGAAGAAATAGTACAGGGCGATAGGAAGCAACAGCGACAGCGCTGCCAGCAGCAGCCAGCGCCGCTCACCGCCCAGCAGCATCAGGCCGAGGATGATCAGTGACGATGACAGAATAATGCCGATCCGGTCGATGGCGTAGTAATAGAGAAACAGTCCGATCACGGCCGACGTTGCCCTGACGATCGATATCGCCAGCGGCAGGTGAGTGTGTTCGACGGGATGTTCGAGACTGATATGGGGATCTTCGGCCGTATCCCGGGCAAATAATCCCTGGGCGAGTATCAGTGTTCCACACAGACACAGGCCGATCATAATGACTCGTGGCCAGAAATCGGGGGACAGTGCGGCGACATCGACACTGCCGGGGCTCTGGACCCCCAACGGAATCAGCACCAGAATACCGGTCAGAGCAGCAGCAACCACTGAGACACCGATAATAAGGTCTTCCAGGCGGGACCTGGTCATAATCTCCTCCTTTTTGTTGTTGTTTAAGCAGAGGGGGCACGGAAGCGAGTCCGACAGAACTGGCGCTGGCTGTGCCCTGAACCGTTTCGGTAATGGAGACGAAACTCATCTTAGTATAATTAATTACAGTAAGCAATAAATAAAAATACACAGGAATTCACTATGGCCGGTCTTGCACCGGTGAGAGTAACCGTAGATCCCCGTTTGTTATGGCAGGCTGTTTGACAGCCGCCAGTGAAGGCATCAGGCTTACTTAACGTAATTAATCAGCTGATACACAGGGTAAAGGAGAAGTCGGAATGGGGAAGCCGAGTCCGGAGCGTTCAAGAGCCGATCTGGGACGGAGTAATCGCCGCAGTGTGATTTCACAGATACTCTTTAACGGCCCCATTGCCCGCACCGAAATTGCGGAACGGACGGGGCTGACGGGGGCTTCGGTATCCCGAATCACCCGTGATCTGATTAACGCCGGGCTGGTCGCCGAGAGTGACAGCACCGTACCGCAGCCACGCTCCGGTCGTCGTTATGTGGAACTGAACTTCGCCGCAGGTGGTGGCTATGTGCTGGCGATCGGTATCCATGCTTTCGAACAGTGGGTCTCTCTGGCTGATCTGAAAAACAATGTGCTGCTGAAAAAAGAGATCGGTATCGATACCTTTACCGATGCCGAGCTGGTGCTGGACCGGGCCGCCGCCGTCGCCGAAGCGGTGATTAAAGAGTCCGGTATCGACCGATCCCGGATACTGGGGGCCGGCGTCGCCATCGCCGGTGCCGTGGAACCGGAGCAGGGCGCTATCCGGGAGTCCTCAACCCTGGGCTGGGGTCGGGTCGAGGTGGAGAAAATCCTCGCCGGCAAGCTGGCAATGCCCTGCTGCGTTGAGTCGCTTCCCAATGCCATGAATCTGGCCGAAACCCGTTTTGGCATTGCCCGCGACAGCCAGAACGTTATTCTGATCAACGCTTCGTTACGGATTGGCGGCAGTCTGCTGCTGGATAAAAACCTCCGTCGGGGCAGCGAGTTTTCCGCAGGTATGATCGGACGCCTGCGATTACAGGGAGACAGTGGCGAGGTGAGCGACCGGCGACTTGATCATGTCGCCGGCGGGCTGGCCATTCTGGAAGCGCTGGAGCCTGGTCGCTTCAGCCTCGACACCAGTCAGTGCGGCAGCAGTGCCGCCCGTTGTCTGCTCAGCTATATTGACCGCTCGATAAGTGGCGACCCGCAGGCCAGTCAGGCCTTTGCCCGGGCTGCCCGATGGCTGGGGCAGGCTATCGATACGCTGTTGGTACTATTGCAACCCCAGACGATTCTGCTGGCCGGTCCGCTGGCTCGGGTGCCGGCCTTTGTGGATGAACTACAACGAGCTTTTGAGCAAAGCAGTGCTTTTATTGGCGGTACCGCCGAATTCCGGGTCAGTCAGATGAACAATGAGGTGGCCGCCCGTTATCTGGCACTGAATGAATTCCTGGCCGTTCGTGATATCGATCCCGACCGGTTTGCTCAGCAGGCGGCTTCGTGAATCGCCATCCCGGATGCGATGCCGGGGTGGGGTTCGGGCTGATATTGCTGTCTCTGTGGCTGTATTTCGGGCTGATCCCCCGGGGCATCGTAGTGCCGGAGGGTGACCCGATCGCTGCACTGTCGCCTGATTTCTGGCCACGAACAGTGACAGTGGTCCTCGGTCTCAGCGGAGGCTGGATGATGTTCGCCGCCGTCGGCGCATGGCGTCGTCATTCGCGCTCCACGCCGCAGCGGGCAGCGGATGAGAACGGATCGGGCACCGTGGTCGCCGCAGGCATCATACGTGCCGGCGCCGCCGTTACAGTGCTGTTCCTCTACTACTGGCTGATTCCCCTGCTGGGAATGCTGGTCAGTTCCATGCTGGCACTGTTGTGCCTGCTGTTGCTGGGGGCCGGCCGTAGCAGGGGATGGGTTCTGCTGGCGGTTGCGCTGTTGCTGCCAGCGCTGCTGTGGCTGTTCTTCAGCCGGGTGGCACAGATTCCCTTACCAGCCGGGGTCTTTGAAGGTTTCTGGAAGGGCTGACGAAACGACCTGAGCCTGTCCGACAGCGGTCAGAAACGACACAACAGAACCAGTGCCACGCCGGGGGAATGCCAGCAATGCTGAAAACCTTGTCCAGAGCAGGTGGCCGATTCGGGGCGGAAAGGGGGCTGGCGGTCTTTCAGGGGGGGCGTCGGCTACTGACCGGGCTGCTGATGCTGTTTGCCATGCTGGGCGGTTGCAGCTCCCCGGGTAAGGCGCTGCAGCAGCAGGCTGAGCAGGCCGGCGCCCGGCCGTTGCTACTGACTGGCCGGCCTTTTCTGCATCAGAGTTATTATCGGCCGGGAAACGGAAAGCGACTGCATGTTTATCTTGAGGGGGACGGCACCCCCTGGATTTTTCCGACCCGGACAGCACCTGATCCCACCTCCCGTGAGCCGGTCGCGCTGCAGATGATGGCGCTGGATCCGGCCCCGGTACTCTATCTGGGCCGACCCTGTTACAACGGGCTGGCAGAGAGCCCTGACTGTTCGGTTCACTACTGGACCGGCGGCCGCTACTCGGAAGCGGTTGTCTCCAGCCTGCAGGTGGCGCTGGAGGACTTCCTGCGGCAGCATTCTTTTAGTCAGCTGGTGCTGATCGGATACAGCGGGGGCGGCACCCTGGCTACGCTGCTGGCGCCCCGGATCGGCAGAACCCTGGCGCTGGTTACCCTGGCGGCAAATCTTGATATCGATCGCTGGACCGGGTTGCATGGCTACAGCCCGTTAGCGGATTCCCTGAATCCGGCCCTGATGCCGGCTCCGGCGGTTGCCCAGCTTCACTTTGCCGGCAATCGCGATCGGGTGGTGCCGCTATCGCTGATCCGCAGCGTCATCGGACGCTGGCCCGGCGCTCGACTGACAATCCTGGATCGGGTTGATCATCACTGCTGCTGGGTGAAATTGTGGCCGCAGCTGTTACAGCAAATTGACGAGCTGGCGGTCACATCCCGGAGCAGTGGCTTCTACGAACAAAGACAGTAAGCCCGGTACCGACGGGGCCTCTATTCACGGGGGCCAAGCTGTTGAGCCAGACGCAGCAGCGGCGGGTGATCCGGGTAGAACTTAAGTCCCTCGAACACCAGCTCCCGGGCCTTATAGGGCTCTCCCTCATCAATCATCCGGGTGACCTGCTGCTCCAGCCTTGCCGATATATCCTCTATGCCGCTGGCTGCGATCGGATTTCCGGGATCGATCTTCTGCACCTGCTCAAACGCGTAGTGGGCATTGCTGCCGGTGGGGGTGACGAGACGGCCCACCATGAGGTGCATTCTGGCGACCTGCAGCAGCCGTTCCACCTTCTGCTGCTCGTCCGGACTGAGCTGCAGGGCTGCAGCGGGTGGCTTGTCAGCGTTTTGTGGGGTCGGGGTGTCAGTTTCAGGCGTGGGGATGGTCAGCGTCGTAACCACCAGCGCTGCGGCAATTATCAGCGCCGTACCTGCCACCAGCGCCGTACCTGCCAGGGCCGGACGCAGCCAGCGATGCCAGTTGGCAGACGCCACTGGTCGTATGTTTGCGCTCAGCGCCTCAGCAAAGGCTTCCGCGCTCTGATAACGCTCATCCGGGTTTCGGGCCAGGGCTTTGTGGAGTACCTGGTTGAACAGGCTGCGAACACGCCGATCTGCCGAGCGGGGAGGGGATGGCACCGGTTTCTGTACCCGGTCGTATACGGCGCCGGGCAGCTTGCCACTGAATGCCTTAGTACCGGTCAGCAGTTCGTACAGCACCAGCGCGGTCGAATAGAGATCCGAGCGGGCATCAAGTGGGTGGCCCAGACACTGTTCCGGGGACATATAACGGGGACTGCCCAGCACCATGCCGGTCTGGGTCAGATCCAGGTTAGCGCCGTTGGTATCGGACTGAGTCAGCTCCGGGTCCATAATCCGGGCGATACCAAAATCAGCGATCTTGACCTGGTTATCCGATAGCAGAATGATATTGGCGGGTTTGATATCCCGGTGAATAACGCCGTGGGCATGGGCATAACCGAGGGCGCTGAGGGTCTGCAGTGCGATGCTGACCGCCAGTTCGTATCGCAGTGGTACCCCCTCTTTTATACAGTCTCGTACCTCCCGGCCCTGAACATACTCCATTACGAAATAGGGTGTACCGGTCTGTGGGTCCTGATCGTAGTCGTAGATGGCGATGATGTTCTGGTGGGTCATGCGGCCGACCGCCATGGCTTCCTTATGGAAGCGGTCCAGCAGCTCCTGACCCCGGGCTCCCGCCAGCAGGCTGCGGCGGACCGTCTTGATTGCCACCGGGCGGTCGATTCTCGGATCGTAACCCTTGTACACAATACCCATACCGCCCTCACCCAGTACCTGGTCTATCTGGTATTTTCCAAGGGTTCGGCGATCCGCCATAAGCATGCTCACGACTGACTGGTTATCTGAATAAGGGCTCAGTGCCCGCTTTTTTTTTGCGACGCTCGGGACTGCCGTCTCTGCTAAATTTAGCAGAGCGTTGTCTTCAGGGTGGACTCGGCGAGGATGGGAAGCCGGGTCTCGGCTCAGATCGGCCGGAAGAAGAACTCCCCAGCCTCATGGCCGGCCAGATGGATAGGCGCATACTGAGGTGTCTGGGGCTGATTCAGCATAGCTGCCTGCTCAGGGACGCTGCTGAGGATCTGGAAGTAGAGGCTGTAACCTTCCAGAATTCTCTCGTTGTCCTGCAGTGTCTGAATAAAGGCCTTCGCGAATACCGAATGTTTACCGCCGCCGCCATCCAGCACCGGTTGCACGCTGCCGGAGGTGAGCATCAGCCGGGCCCGGGTATTGGCCATGGTCTGAATCCATTGTTGACGAACGTTGTCGGGCAGCTCCTGTTCCACCCGCGCCACCGAGGACTGGGTCATGCTGCCGGCATAACAGGAATCGGCAACCACCATAATGTGCTTGGCCGGAATGGCATTGAGAAAATCGGTCACTGAACTGCTGGAGATCCAGTTGGCATTGTTGCTTTCTTCCGCGTCAACCGGCAACCAGTAGCTGCGCCGGTTGAGGTCATCGACCTTGCCGTGGCCCGCATAATAGATCAGCAGGTTGTCTTTCTCGTTCAGCTCTGACCTCAGCTGGTTCATTGCCGAGAGGATCTGATAACGGCTGGCATTGAGTAGCAGGCGAGTCCTGAATCCGTACTTCTCACGCAAAAGACGCTCTGTCTCCCGGGCATCGTTAACGGCTGTTTTCAGGGTCGACAGATAGGAGTAGTTATTGTTACCGATCACCAGCGCGTGATAGCTGCCAAGTTGCAACCGGCCAGACTGCTGACTCGATTCCCGGATGGCTGGTTTGCTGGCGGCCTCGTCGGGGTTGAAGATCGAGAAACTGACCGCGACCCGGCGTCCCTGTTTATCGATGGCGACGATATTGACCGGATTCTGTTCTTTTTTCAGGGGGACGTTGACGCGGAACAGGTTGTTGCTGCCGATCTGCGTATTGTGACCGTTGACTCTGAACGACAGTAAGCCGGCCGGTGCGCTAACCTTTCCGATCACTTCCCGCTCTGAAAACCAGTCGCGCAGGTGCACACTGGGCGTGCTGCGGGTCAGAATAATGGGAGGGTCGATTATCTCAATGGACGGGACTTCCGCACTGTCGGGCACATTCATGGCCAGTTGTTCAGACTCACTGCGGTTGACTTCCAGCTGCTGATTCAGCTGTTCGATCTGCTGTTGCTGTCCGAGCTGCTGCCGCCGGCTCTGTTCCAGCGCCTCGGCGAGCCGGGCAATTTCCTGCTGGCGACTCTCCAGCTGCTGGCGGTTGCGCTGATCAAGCGCTGTTTTCTGTTTCACGTAGTCGCTGCGGGCCAGTTCAAGGGATGCCTGGCTGGCCAGCAGTTTATGTTCAACGTCTTCCAGCTGTCGTTCCTTCTCTTCCAGAAACATCCGCAGTTTGGTGCTTTCAGCGACTGATTTATCGGCCTGTTTCTGAGCCAGGGTCTGCTGCTGATCGATCCGCAGTTTCAGGGCCTCCAGCTGCTCTTCGAGCAACCGGTTGTTGTGACGGAGGCTGTTGAACTCATCGACCGTGCCCTCGTGTCGACGGTTGCGCTCAGCCAGCTTTTGCTCCAGCGCGGCGATCACCTGCTGCTGTTCAGCCGTGCGGTCCAGGCGTTTCTGAAACTTCAGTTCCAGTTCCAGCTCGCTGATCTGTTTGCGGGACTGATCGAGGCGTTGCTGATAATCTTCAAGGCGCCGGGTACTGGTGGTCAGCTGCTGCTGATAGTTCCGGCTCTCCTGGAGGCTGCGATCGAGTTGCTGCTTTAGTTCCCGACGATCACTTCGGGTCAGTTGTGATCGGGTTGTCAGCGTTTTCAGTTGTTGTTTCAGCTGGTCCTGCTGGACGCGAAGCTCGCCGAGTTCCTTTTGCAGGCGACGTTCCTGTTCCCCGGCCGGGGAGCCGGAGGCAGTTGCCGCGGCAGTCGGGGCAGGGCGAGAGTTATTTGCCTGTGCCAGCGAACGTCTCAGTTTCTGCTCGGTCGTCCGGCGAGCCTGATCACTGGCAACCAGCTGCTGACGGTTTCTTTTTAAGGCTTTTTCCAGGGTGATATTCTGCTGTCGCTGGCTTTCCAGCTGGCGGTTGACCTTCCGGTAGGTCTCCCGCGGAACCCAGGAAGCGTTCAGGGTCGAGGCGTAGAGAAGACGGTCGTCCTTCAGTCCGGATGCCAGCCGGTACAGGTCCAGCGCGCGCTTCTTATCCTGGCTGACTCCCAGCCCCATTTCATAGAGATGCCCGAGATTGATCTGGGCTCGTGAGTAGCCCTGAGTGGCGGCTTTTCCGTACCACTGGGCAGCCAGCTGGTAGTCCGGTAACTGCCCGAGCCCTTTCTCAAAGATCTCTCCCACATAATTCTGGGCTCTGGCATCTCCGCTTTCTGCCTGAGGCAGCCAGATCTTCAGCGCTGTGGCGTAGCTGGCCCGGTCGTAGGCGACATATTCACCCCCCCGTATCTCACAGTCGGAGCCGGTGGTACGGACCGGTCGCCGCTGAGTCAGATAGGTGAGCTGGGAACCCATCCGCCGGATCTGTCCGGGCAGCAGGCAGTCCACAATCAGCAACTGATCCGCCGTGGCAGCGGTGGCCTTTAACTGTGGGTCGTTGGCAGGAAGAGTGCCGGTGTCCCGGCAGCCGGTGATCAGGATGCAGGCGACTGCCAGGATGCCTGACAGCGGTACGCGTGCAGCGCCGAAGCCCCTGCACCCGGGCTTCGTTGGAAAGAGAGCGTACATATGTCTTTACTCAGAACTGAATCCGATAGCCCTTCAGTGTACTTTCAGCTTAGCCCATGGCGGACGGACTCCCCCGCTGAGAAGTTGCAGATTTCTCAACATGGCCGCTGAAAGCGGGGCGGAGACAAAGCGCTTCCGACACACCCCGTCCCCGTGCCTGTGCCGGCCGGCAGTGGTCTCAGAATGGCATTCTGATGCCGATGGTAATCAGGTTCTCCTCGATATCGGACAGTCCCACCCAGCGTTCATAGCTGACAAAACCCTGAAGTCCGCTCTGGTAAACGGCGGAAACACCGAGGCTGACGATGGCGTAATCCTCATCGGGGGATTCGGTGACCACCGGCAGGATGGTGGCACTGGCCCCGGCCGGGATAAACTCATTGACATAGCTGGTTTTGATGGTGCGGGAGTCACCCTCGAATTCGTGCCGCCAGACAATACTGGCCTGAGGAACCAGCACGCCGTAGTCCCTGCTGATTGAGTGTGAGATTCGGGCGCCCAGGGCGCTGGTCAGCGATTTTATGGTCTGATCGTCGACGCTGAGATTCAGCGCACCGGCACCGGATTCGGTGTAGCTGTCGATTTCCACGCGGACATAGTTGAGTCGGAACACCGGCCCCCAGGTGGTGGCGCCGTTAACGAAGTCATAGCCGCCGCCAATACTGAGCAGATAATTGTCGCTGTCCGGATCTGCGCTGGCTGTGGTGCTGATCGGTGCGACGCCCATATTGTTGGACGGGACCAGAACGCTGCGACTGAGGTCATGATTGCCGCGACCGTAGCCGAATACACCGTTGACATAGAACTGGTCTTTTTCGTAGAGCCCGTACAGCGAAATTCCGTAGAAGTCGCCATCAATACCGCCACCGGCCACCGTGGCACTGGTATCGAAGTCGACATCCGATTTTGCGTAGGTAAAGGCGCCGCCCGCTACCCAGTTGGCATTGAATCGGTAGTCGATACCGGCGGTTACGCCCTGGGCATCGAAGTCAAAGCCGTCTTCCTGATCAGTGGCATCCTTCTCGCCGAAACTGCCGGTCAGGTTGACGAAGCCCCCCCAGCGGCTGTCCAGCGGTATCGTTTCGTCACCGGCACCGCCGCCTGTTTCCAGAGTGAAAGCAGAGCCTGTGCCGGTATAAGACAGCTGAACGGGCTGTCGGGTTCGGGCATCCAGATAAGCGAACCCGAAACCGCCACCGCCCCCCTGCAGGCCCTGCAACCGGAACAGGGCGCCATTGAGCTGGCCGTTGGAGGTCTCGGTGGCCAGACTGCCGGGGGCCGCCATTTCTTCACTGGCGACATTCTGCAGTACTGCGTTCAGTTCCGATTCCGACAGTCCCAGGCTGAGCCCGGTGGGGCCCGGATCGCCGGTCAGCACCCGGGCGTTATGGACCATCGATCCACAGGCCGTTAACAGTTCGCTCTCCAGCGTGGTCAGGGCACGGGTGGCACCCAGCAATCGGCCACACACGGTCTGAACCCCATTGCCGGTATCTGACTGCAACTGGGTCTGGCCGGAAACTTCACCCAGGGTCAGAGCGGTGGCCAGGCCCGGGGTCAGCAGTCCGACAAGGCCGAGACCGAAAATGGGGGTGATGGAGACAGCTCTCAGGGCGGCGGAAAAACAGGAACCTGATGTATGTTCGGATTGATTCCGGACGTTCATGACGGATTACCTTTTTTTAGGCTGGCCTGCCGGTACCACGTTTGCTTAAAACGACTGCGGACCGAACCGAAGTAACCTCTGGACTGGTAGCGGATACCAGCCGCAACAGGTGGATTCAGAAAACAGACGGATCAGGGAGGGATGGTATGGCCTGATGATGAGAGAACGGGCCGGGATAGGGCCATGGCTGAGTCGGTACAGTAACGGTCCGGTGTCATCTCGGATCAGCTCCTGTTATTGCCGGTTGGTTAACGTTGCCGGAACCCGGAAGCTCCGTCAGCAACAGTCCGCAAAAAACCACCTGCAGGCTGCTCAGTGGGTATGATCAGCCCTTTTTAAGCCGCTGCAGCAGTCGCTGCCGGCGAGCGTTTCTGCGATTCAGTTCCGGACGCCTGTTCTGATCTGCACTGCGGCTGCCGCCAAGGATGTCCATCATCGCTTTACGGTCAAGCTCCAGACTTTCCGGAAGATCCTGAATAGATAGTTTTGCCATGTGCTCCGACCTCCGTAACCTGCGTGGCGGCTCTGTTGATTGTCACCGACCGGGCTGGCATTCGGCAATCGACCGAAGCTGATGCCGATCCGGCATTGACAGTCGTGTTCAGAAACCTCTGGAAATAGCATAGCAGGCTTTACCGGATCGACTGCCTGAATACCAGAAGATAGCGTACCCGCATATACGGTCCGAGCAGCCACAGGGCTGCGCACAGGTCTGCAGGAAGCTGAACTAGCCCCCTTCGGCAGCGGCACCACCGTTACTGTCCGGAAGTGGAGAGCTGCCGTCGGTTGGTACCGGGCGTTGTTCAGATAGTTGTTGCTGCAGCAGTAACAGCTCGCTGTTCTCGGGGGCGATGGTCAGTCCTTCAAGTATCAGCGCGCGGCTTTCGGCTATCTCGCCGCGGGCTCTGGCACTGCTGGCCTTACCATAGAGATCTTCCGTGAGGGTTCTGACCGCGCGTCTGGCGTTACGGTTGCCGGGATCGAACTGGAGGATTGTCCGATAGCTCTCCCAGGCGTTGTCCCCGGATGGCTTGGTGTAGCGGCCCTGACGCTGCTGCTCTTCTGCCAGTTTCAGCAACCGATCGATCAGGCGTTGACGGGTGCTCCGGGCCACTCGCCTGGCTTCGATCTCATCGCCAATCTGCAGCAACAGTGGGTGGGCAGTCATAACCCCAAGCCCCCGGTTGACCAGTTTCTGAGCTTCCGGATCCTCGCCGTTCTCGATACGGGTCAATGCCATTTCGGCATAGATATCGGCAATCTGCTCGAGGCCGGAAAGAGCCCGGGGGTGTTCCGGTGCCAGTTCCAGCACTCGCCTGAGGGTCACGACGGCATTGTCACTGGCCGGCCGGGTCAGCTGCCTCCTGCCGATCTGCTGATCCGCTCTGTCCAGCAGCGTCAGGATCTGTCGTTGCCGGTTCAGCTGCTGCTGAAGTTGCAGAAAGTCCTCATCGTCGGGGGCTGAGGCAAGGCCCTGTCGGACCAGCTCAAGACCCTCCTGCAGCGTGCCGGACTGCAGGGCGAGGCGGGCTTTTTTCAGCAGTGCGGTCAGTTTCTGTTGTCTGCTGATGGCGGCCTCCCGTTGCTGCTGTCGTTGCTTCAGCTGCTCCAGTACCGCCAGAGACGGCTTATGCCCGGGCACCAGTTCAAGAGTATTGTCCGCCAGCTGTCGGCTTTCCGGTTCCCGCTCCTGTTCAAGCAACTGAAGGGCCTGTTCGGCCTGTTGATCGGCGATCCGAACGAGCCCTGCCTGTGCTCCGGGGTGGTTCGGATCCAGACTCAGTATCCGACGGTAACTGGCGGCGGCGTTATCGTCCTCGGGCGCCAGCAGTCTGCCGGCTTGCAGTTGGGTTTCAGCCCTCTGCAACAGCTGCTCTATGCGCTGTCTGACCAGCAGTCGCTCTCTGAGGTCCAGCAGGTGGGGATGCTGCGGGTCCAGTTTCAGACCTTCGTCCACTCTTTGCAGGCCCGACTCCAGGGCACCCTCCCGGAAATTTCTCTGCGCCAGGCTGTGAATTGCATCCGGCAGGGCCGCCAGACCGCTGAGCGCCGTGGTACTGGCCGGATCAAGCCGCAGAACCTCCCGGTAACTGGCCCGGGCATTATCGTCAGGCGGACCGGTAAACCGACCCTGGCTGATCTGCTTCTGAGCCCGGCTGAGCAACTGGTCGATCATCCGCTGTTGCTGCTGGCGTTGCTGCCGGGTTTCACGACGTCGTTCGATCTGCTGCTTAAGTTCCAGCAATGGCGGGTGATCGGCCACCACCGCCAGACCTTTGTCGATCAGCCCGAGGCTCTGTTCTTCCTGATCAGCATCCAGCCGTTCCTGTGCCAGCTCTCCGTAACTGTCGGCGACCCAGCGAATACCGGCCAGTGCCTGGGGATGGTCAGGTTCCAGTTCCAGTACCTGCCGCAGGGTGCTCATCGCATTGTTGTCTGCGGGCAGGGTCAGTTGCCGGCTGCGGATCTGCCGCTCGGCCAGGTCAAGCAGTTTCAGGATTCGCTGCTGACGACTGATCTGCTGCTTCAGGGCGAGCAGATCAGGGTGCTGAGGAGCCAGCTTCAGTCCCCGCTCCACCAGTGCCATCCCGCTTTCCAGCTCTCCCCGTTGCTGTTCGGTCCGGGCCTGGGAGAGCAGGGCTTGCAATTGTTGCTGCCTGAGTGCCCGGGCCCTGCGCTCCTTCTGACGCTGATCAAGGGACCGCTGCAGAGCCTGCAGGCCCTGATGATCGGCCACTGCAGCCAGACCGGCTTCAACCTGTTGCCTGCTGGCGGGTTCATCATTTTCATCCAGCAGAGCCCGGGCGCGGGCTTCATGCTGGTCGGCTATGCGTTGCAGGGCCGCCAGCGCCTGAGGCTGACCAGCAGACAGTGTCAGTATCTGTCGATAGGTTGCGACGGCATTATCTCCGGCGGGAGCCTGAATTCGGTTCGCCCGGATCTGCTTGTCTGCCTGGCGCAACAGTCCGGCGATTCGTTGCTGCAGCAGCAGCTTCAGCTTAAGTTCCTGTAACGGCTGGTGCTTCGGGGAGAGAGTGAGACCTTCCTCGATCAGCTTCAGCGCCGTGGGAACATCGTTTTCGAAGTGTTGCGATGCCTGTGCATGTATGGCGTCGGGCAGCGCGCTGAGACCGGCTCTGGCGGTCTGATTTTCCGGGTCCAGTCGGATCACAGCGTTATAACTGCTCAACGCACTGTCGTTCAGGGGCGTGGTGAATTGTCCCTGTTTTAACTGGTTCTGTGCCTGCAGCAGTAACCGGCTGATCTCCTGTTGCTGTCGCTCACGGGCTTCCCGGACCTCTCTGCGTTGCTGAAGTTGCTGCTGCAGCGCCAGTAGTTCAGGGTGTTTCGGACTGACAGCGAGCCCTTTCTGCAGCAGTTTCAGGCTCTCATCTTCCCGATCCTGTTGCAGCTGTTTCTGAGCCTGTGCTCCGTAGAGGGCGGCGATTCGCTGAATCCCTTCCTGCGCCTGAGGGTGGTCAGGCTTCAGCTGCAGCAGCTTCCGTAGTGTGGAGAGGGCGTTGTTATCACCCAGTCCGCTGAGACGGCCCTGACCGATCAGCGTTTCAGCGCGGGACAGCAGGTTGCGAACCTGCTGTTGTTCCCGGGCCTGAAGGTGGGCCTGTTTCAGCTCCTCGTTATCCGGAGCGATGCTGAGCCCCTGTTCCAGCAGATCCAGGGATCGGGCATACCGGGCCTGCTGATCGGCGTCGCGGGCCATCTTCAGTATCCGTGCAGGCAATGCCTGAAGAGCCTGACGGGCTGTGCCGTTATCCGGGGCAAGAGCAAGAACCGCCTTATAGCGGGCCTGGGCATTGTGATCAGCCGGTTTGCTCAGCTTACCCTGTTCGCTGAGCACCTCCGCCTCAGACAACAGTCGGCTGATTTCCTGTTCCAGGCGCAGTCGGGTCTCGATTTTTTCACCCAGTTGCTGCTGCAGTTCCAGCAGTGGCGGATAGTTCGGCAGAATCTGCAGACCTTCGCTGATCAGCGAGCTGCTGCCGGTTTCGTCATTCTGCGCCAGCCTGGTTGCAGCCCTGCCGGTAAAGTCGTCGGCGATCTGCTGCAATCCGGCCAGCGCTTTCGGCTGGTCAGCAGTCAGGGTCAGTACCTGGCGGAAACTGTCGGCCGCATTGTCGCCGGCGGGCTGATGCAGGCGCCCCTGTTCCAGCTGGGTTTGCGCCATGGCGAGCAGTTCCCGGATGCGCTGGTCCTGACGGGTCTGTTTCTGAAGAGCCAGCAGCATCGGCGCCTGCTCACTGATCAGCAGCCCCTGATCGATCAGCTCAAATGCTTCGGCCAGGTTGCCGGAGCGCCGCTGCTCATCGGCCAGTCCGTGCAGCTTTTCCAGCAGGTTATCGATTCCCTCCCGAGCCGCCTGGTTTTCGGCGTCCAGCTCCAGCACATCAAGGTAACGTCGCCAGGCATTGTTATCTTCAGGTTGCACAAACCGGCGCTGCTCTGTCAGCTTTCGGGCATCCGACAACAGGGCCTCTATTCTCTGCAACTGGCGCTGTTCTGTCAGCGCATCCCGGAGGCTGACCAGTTCCGGCGCTTCAGCTGATACCCCGGAGGCCTGGTCGATCAGGGTCTGTGCATCATCAAGTCGCCTGTCGTCGATTGCCTGACGGGTCTGCAGCGCCATCACCTTAATGACTCTTTGCAGACCGGAGGCTGCACGGGTGTCCTCCGGTGACAGCTGCTCCACTGCCCGCAGGCTGGCCACGGCGTTGTCATCATCCGGTGCAACCAGGCGGCCAGCACCAATCTGCCGGTCGGCCTGTGCCAGCAGCTCGACGATCCGGGCTTCCCGCTCCCGTTCCAGTTTCTGCTGGTGGGCCAGCTCCTGGGCTTCGCGGGCGCTGAGTTGCAGATCCAGCAGCCGCTTATGACCGGCGTCGAGACGCAGGCCGTTTTCGATCAGCGCCAGGGTGCGATTCCAGTCGGCATTCTCGTAGGTGCGCAGGGCCAGGGTGTGAATCCGGTCCAGCAGTGTTCCGATCGGCTGCCTGGCCAGCTCGTTTTCCGGATCCAGCTGGCGTATCTCCATATAGGTGTCAAAGGCGTTGTCGCCCTTGGGAAAGAAAATCTGCGCCCGTGACAGCTGGCGGCGACCGTCGGTCAGCAGCTGGTCGATATAACGGCTCTGCTCCAGCAGCCGTTGCTGCTCTGCTTTGTCGGACTGATACAGGTAAAGCAGGGAGGCTGAAAGCGCAATTGCACAGGCGGATCCAGCCGCGATCAGCAGTCTGCGACGTCTGAGAGTCAGTTTACGGATCAACTGAGGCAGTTGCTGACCGGCAAACCGATCCCGCCAGTCCGTCAGCAGGGTTTTGTACCAGAGCTGGGTTCTGTCGTCGGTGATGCCGTCGTTCAGCAGCACCCGGACCTTTTCCGTATCGTACTGACTGAATATCTGGTCAATGGCGGCGATCAGTTCCTCGGCATCCTGAAAGCGCTTGTTGGCCGACTTGGCCATCATCCGGTTGATCATTTCCTGCAGAAAACCGAGCCGTTCCGGCAGTTTCGGGACCGGCGCGTTAATATGCTGCAACGCCAGTGCGAAGGGATCGGACGCCGTGTAGGGGCGGACGCCGGTCAGCAGCTCATATAACACGACCCCCAGGCAATAAAGGTCCGAACGTCCGTCCAGCTCTTCACCCCGGGCCTGCTCAGGGCTCATGTACGTGGGTGTTCCTATGGCCGCGCCAGTGGCAGTGAGGCCGGTGGTGGCTGCTGCAATCTCCTTGGCGATGCCGAAATCGGTCAGTACCACGGTACCGTCTGCCCGGTACATGACGTTCAGGGGTTTGATATCACGATGGACGAAGTGGTGCTGATGCGCGTAGCTGAGCGCCTGAGCGATCTGGCGGATGATACGTAATGCCTCGTTCAGATACATCTCCTCCTGCATGCGATCCTTGAGGGTGCCTCCGGACAGGTATTCCATGGCGATGTAGCAGCAGGTTTCGCTGGTGCCGATATCGTAGATGTTGACGATGTTGTTCTGCTCCAGTCGGGCAATGGTCTTGCCTTCCTGGATAAAGCGGCGGGAAAAGGTGTCATTGCTGGCCAGCGACGGGGACATTACCTTGAGGGCGACCTGGCGGCTCAGTGAGGTTTGCTCGGCCAGGTATACCGTGGCCATGGCACCGGTACCTATCTCTTTCTCGATAGTGTATCCGTCTATCTCCAGTAGCCTGGACATCGATACTCCTTCATACAGGGAGCGGGCCGGCAGGTCTGATTACAGGCGCTGTGGCCTATTATGGAGAACGTACGCTGCTGGACCTTTCGCTGTCCTGTTCGCTTAAAGGCACCCCGGATAACAAGCAGCGATTGCTGATAATACGCAGCTCTTCGGACACACAGTCCTTCTGAACCCTGATGACAAACTGAACTGAGGCAATGTTCTGCTATGTTATATATAGCAGAACATCTCTTGACTGAGCATCGTTCGGTCGTCGTGCGAAAACAGTGCTTTAGCTGCCAGTCTGGCGACGATGACTGAAGCAGACAGCTTTCTTACTCCTCCGCCGATATCTCTCCGGAACGCCGGGAGTGTCAGGGACTATGCAATGTCGGGTATCTCTTACGGTGACGGGTCCGATGCCGGACGTGTCAGAGAACTGAACGAAGACAGCTACTACGCGGACAGCGAACTCGGGCTCTGGCTGGTGGCCGACGGCATGGGCGGACACCGGGGTGGTAAAGTGGCCAGCACCATCGCCTGTGAAACGGTGGTTGAGGCCGTTCGCAGCGGCATGAGCCTGAGAGAAGCGATCCAGTTTGCCCATGACGAAGTGCTGGCAGCCGGGGAGCGGGGTGAAGGTGCACCGGATATGGGCTCTACCATCGTCGCGCTCAGAGTGCAGAACCGGCGGGACTATGAGGTTGCCTGGGTGGGCGACAGCCGGGCTTATCTGTGGGACGGGCAGCTGCGTCAGCTCAGTCGGGACCATTCCTACGTTCAGTGGCTGGTGGACCGGGGGGAAATCTCTGAGGACCAGGCCCGGCGTCATCCGAAGTCCAATGTTATTACCCAGGCGCTGGGAGTTCACGGCCAGGGAATCCGGGTGGAATGCCTGAACGGACAGTTGGGAAAAGGGGAGAAGATTCTGCTGTGCAGCGACGGCCTGAATGGTGAGGTCAGTGACGGTGAAATCAGCAGGATCATGAGGAGTGACGCCTCCGAGCAGAGTCTGGTCGATCGCCTGATTGAAGCGGCGCTGCAACGAGGCGGGCGTGATAATATCAGCGTGCTGGTGGTCTCTGCTCCTTCGGCAAATGACACAGATGAGGACAGTGAACTGCTCAGAACCCAGGAACTGATCTTCCCCCGTCTCAGCCTGCGACGCCGAAAACGTCTGGGGTTGCTGGCCCTGGGGCTTTGTTTAGCCGTGGTGCTGGTGATGTTCTGGCGCTGGTAACGGCTGCGGTTGACTCTGATCAGAGGCTCAGGGTTCCGGCCTCCGTTCGTTACCCTTCATCTGACCTCTTCTTTATTCCCCCGATTCCCCACCCGCCTGCCGTAGTTATTTATGCCGGTTTTTCGAAAACATATTCAGGGTTGGTGTTGGTTTTTTTGCGACTTCAGGAGCGAGGCTGTTTTGCCCCGTCCGCCTTCAGCAAATCGACAAATATCTTTTTATGAATTTGAAAACAAAGTCTTAGGTCGCTGGTCTGGTGGTCGGTTAAAAACTGGCACGGCCGCTGCAATATCCTGAGTGTCTTCAACAGACTGCCTTCACAAAAAAACCAGGAGCAGAATTATGACCGCAGCCGTCCCCATGAAACAGCCGATGACCCTGATCGATCTGCCGATCAATAAGGAACTGGACCAGAGTGCCATGCAGCAGCTGGCCGGTGGTCACACCGCCGGAACCACGGTGAGCTATTCCTACTACACCACCATCCAGACTCAGTCGCTCGGATTCCTTAAGCGTCACCGTCGTAAGTACCACCACACTCGGGTGACCACTCAGCGCTGGCACACTTACGGTCGCTGGGGCCGCTGGCACTTCCACCTGTAACTGACAGGTACCGCAAGCAGTGAACTCTGAGAGCGATCTGCACTGACAGAAAAGGGGCTTCGGCCCCTTTTTTGTGGCGGGTTCCCGTACCCCTGACTTCCGGGCAGAAGTGCGGCCGGTCAGGATAATGGACTAAATCTGCGCCATCGCTACCGCTGTCACATAGGTCAGGAAACTGTTGCCGACGTATGGTTCGGGTTGTGTTGCTCTCTGCTGCAGATCTGACTCAGCCGGGCGAGCAGGATTGCGCTAAGCTGACTGGAGAGATATGCGACTGAAGCTACCGGTTCATTCAGCCCTCCCTGTGTTCTGTCATCAGTCCTGAATTACCGGATGTTGCCGTGATTTCAGGGAGCTTCTGAGCGATCGGAAGGGCTCAGCCTGATCTTCAGGAAGGTAAATCCAATGCTCAAGCTACAGTTCAGGGACAATCGGCGGCAACCAATCAGTATAACCGGCTCGACACTGACTATCGGGCAGGATGAAAGTAACGATCTGGTGCTGACCGAGTCCGGAATTTCGGATTTTCATGCGGAGATCCGAGTAGAAGACGGAAACCTGTATCTGGTCGACCTGCTCAGCGGCAAAGGCACCTATGTCAATGACCAGCCGGTGTCAAAACGTTGCAGGCTGAAAGCCTGGGATCTTATCCGTATTACCTCGGTGGAGCTTGAGGTGGTGGATCCGGTTCGCCGTCGCCCCAGCGACTGGGCGCTGAAAGCGGAACTGGATGTCCTGTCCGGCCAGTTCTTCCCGATCCAGGGAACATTGCTGGTGGGGCGTGGGCAGGACTGTGATCTGATCATCGATGACAAACTGCTGTCCCGACAGCACGCCCGGTTATGGCTGGAGGACGATGAACTGCAGCTTGAAGATCTGCAGTCGGCCAATGGTACCTTCGTCAACGGTGTGCGTACGGAACGTGCCACGGTCCAGCCCGGCGATGAAATCCGCTTTGACAGCGCCACTTTCAGGGTTGTCGGACCGGAGGTCCAGATAGTCGAGGATGACAACAAAACCCAGCTTCGCCCGGCCCTGGACCCCGATGCGACGGTTATTCAGCCGTCTCCGCTGGCTGACTCCGAAGCGGCGGTAGAGGGCACTGCTATCTGCAGCGAAGACTCTGCTTCCGGACAGCCCCCGGAGAACGTTGCTATCAATACAGAACGCTCCGTTTCGGCGGCTGCAGGTTCTGGCATAAGCGCTGACGGCTCAGATGTAACCGCAGAACAATCAGCTTCGGCCTCAGAAGGCTCAGGTTTAATCACAGAAGACTCAGGTTCGGACCCGGAAGGCTCCGGCCTGACAGCTGAAGACTCTCATCTGGCAGCTGAAGACTCTCATCTGACAGCAGAAAATTCAGCTCCCGCTACTGAAGGCTTCGCTGCCAGCGCAGAGGGGGCTATGGTCGATGAGCTCCCCGAGACTGATAAACCCGCCAGTACCGATGAGGATACCGACGAGATTACCTCAATACAGCCGGTCGACTCCTGCGGCCCTCAGGCCTCCGAATACCGAGCTTCGACAGCACCAGGGGCGGCCTCGGCGGCAGATCCCGCAATCGCAGCAAGTCCGAGCCCCGCACCTTCCGGGATCGAATCCGAAAATGCCCCGACGGATCCGGATGCAACGGCCGAGTTCGGTGCTGACACTGTCTCGCAACAGTCCCCGGAATCAGAGCAGACTCAGCTGCTGGTGTCCCCGGCCGCTTTCCTGACCGGGGAATCCGACCCCATCAGCAATGAACGTTTTGCGCTGGAAGCCGAACGCTGTCTGATCGGGCGATCTCACGGTTGTGCTGTTCAGCTGCTGGAAAGGAGTGTCTCCGGGCACCATGCCGAGATCTATCTTCAGGATGGTCGTTGGCATGTCAGGGATCTGAATTCAAAGAATGGCACCTACCTGAACGACAAACGAGTGACCGAATCGTCGTTGGAGGATACCGATCTGTTGCGTATGGGGCGGGTTGAACTGCGTTTTGCGTCGGTGGTCGCTCGTGAAGCCCCGGACAATGCAGATACCCTCCAGTTTACCGGTAACCGGTCTTCGGCACCTCGCCGGTCGGCCGGGCTGATCGGAGTGATTGCTGCACTGCTGGTGGTGGCAGTTGTTCTGGCGGTGATGATGACAGGTGGTTGACCCAGGACCTGAGGATGTTGTCATGAACAGAATATCTGCTCTGATCGCCTTAGTGGTGCTGATCTGTCCCCCTGCCCGGGCGGACCAGCCTGAAACAGGAGCCGCTGAGCAGCAGGTGCTGGAGATGATCGTGCCCGCCGGCCCGGAAAGTGGCGGTCCCGGTGTCGATGACTATCGTCGCTGTAACCGCGATTGTAAGGAAATCTGGGATGGCGATATGAAAGAGGAGCGACTTCAGTGCGTTAAAGGCTGCAGCAGTATTCGCAGTCAGCTCATTTCGTTGCCGGTAGAAGAAGGTCCCACAGACTGAGGACCATGGGCTTCGAGGTGCCGGAGGGCCAGGAAGGTGTGATCGGTGACCTGGCTATACTGCTAACAACTCAGTTTTGCTGGAAGCCCGACGCTCTATGGCCAAACTACAGGAGCTTGAGCTGATCCTGGCCGACCATCGCCGCTGGCTGGAAACCGATAAGCAGGAGGGGAAGCGTGCTGACCTGTCCGGTGCTGATCTGGACGGGCTGGACCTGTCAGGAGTGTTGTTAAGCGGCGCCAATCTTTCCGGGGCTTCTCTGAACGGTACCTGCCTGGCGTCCGCTCAGCTGATTCATACCGACCTCAGTGGTGCCAGCCTGCAGGGGGCTAATCTGCGCCATGCGGATCTGTTGCTGGCTAACTTCAGCGGCGCCAGCCTCTGTGGCGCTGATCTGACGGCGGCGGCTCCGGAAGATGATAATCCCTATGTGAGTACCCGTCGTGGACCGAAGTTCAGAGAGGCGGATCTGACCGGTGCCAGCCTGCAGGGGGCTTACTGTTACCGTTCCGATTTTACCGGTGCCCGGCTGAACGGCACTGACTTCAGCCGGGCCTGTCTTTCCGATGCCGACCTCAGGGGGGCCGACCTGTCCGATAATCGGCTGACGTCGGCTGTACTGATCAACGCCCGCATGCAGGGCGCAGATCTGAGCCGCGCTGACCTGCGTGATGCCCATATGGTGCATGCCGACCTCAGTAACAGCCGGCTGTCGGGAGCGGATATCAGTGGTGCCAGTCTTGAAGCGGCGAATCTTGCTGACGCCGAAGTGGAGGGTATCTGTTATGACCGCAGGGGACGCTACCGGGGGGTGCGTGTGGCATCCTGTTACGGCAGCAGCCGGTTCCGCCGTTTTGCCCAGGATCAGGACTTTATCGAAGAGCTGAAGGATGCTCATCCCGCCTATTACTACCTCTGGTATGTGGTGACTGACTGCGGCCGGTCGCTGTTGCGGGTGTTCTGCTGGTCACTGGGGCTGGTGGTGTTGTTCGGGCTGAGCTTTTACGGCCTCGGTGAAGAGGCCTTCAGCGTGTCGAATCGGGAAACGCTGGGCTGGAATCTGTTTACCGTGGTGTATTACAGCCTGGTGACCTTTACCACTCTCGGTTTTGGAGATATCACCCCGCGAACACCGCTGGCGGCTTCGCTGGTCATGATGGAAGTGGTGCTGGGTTATCTGATGCTGGGCATGCTGATTTCTATCCTCGCGGACAAAGTGGCTCGAAGAAGCTGACAAATTTTTCATAAATGTTGGTTTTAAACGAACGAAATTCAGCTTCAACGAAGGCCGTACAACCGGGCCCGGTATCGCCCTGTAACGCTGTGAACGACGAAACACCGTGGCTCCGTTTTAAAAAACAGACTCTTCTTTATCCTGGCCCGAACTCTGCATTCCTGTTATCTGAAATTAAACCCTTACCCGTACCCTGAAAGCAGCCGGAAGCCGTGGGTTTTCCGACCGTTTTGCCACCGGGGAAGCGGACTATGCTTAGGACTGTAATCGACGTTTCCGTGCGCAGAGCGAACGGCAGGCGAGCGGTTTCCCGCTCCGGAGCCACCGGTCAGATCGGCTTATGACAGGCTCGAACCGGACGTCACTGGCGACCGGGTGCTTGCTGGTCGGGATTTGTCGGGCTGCGGACCGGTAACCGGCTACGTCGGCACACCAACCAGGTCACAGCCACCTTAACCGGTCACTGACGGCGCGTGCGGATGGTGTGTTCCGGAAACGTTTCGGTGCCACCGGCAGGTCCCTGTCTGTCTGCTTTGCCTGACGCTGTTTCAGGGTAGGGGTTACCTGTGAGGATGCGGTTGTGAGCAGGAAACAGAATTCAGAAAATCGGTTGCATCAGGCCGTCCTGGTATTGACGGCGCTTGCTGTGGTGCTGGTCAGCGGTTGCGGTAATCTGGCCGGGCCCGACTACAAACGTCCCGAACTGGCCTCCAAAGCTGAGTGGCGGGGAGGCGACGTTCCCCAGGCTTCAGACGTGATTCAGCGCGACTGGTGGACCGGTTTTGATGACCGCTACCTTAACGACCTGATTGAGCAGGCCATCCGGGGGGATCTCGATCTGAGAATCCTCGCTGCCCGAATTGACGTAGCCCGGGTCGGGGTGGAATCTGAACGCGCGGCGTCTCTGCCGAAATTTAACCTTGATACTTCCAAGACCTTTACCCGCCAGGCCGACCAGTCCGGTACTGCCGTCACCTATGCGGCTCAGGTCAGTCCCAGCTGGGAAGTGGATATCTGGGGGCGGGTAAGGAAAGGGGTCGAGTCCCGGGTCTCTGAGTTCCGGGCCACCGAAGCCGACTGGCGGGCCGGCTATCTGACGCTGGTGTCGGATGTCGCTAATAAGTACTTTGAGATCGGCAAGCTGGACCAGCAGATTCGCCAGCAGCGCAACGCAATCACCATGAATCAGAAGATTGTTGCGATCTATGCCAGTCAGTACCGGGAGGGAATGATTGCCGAATCCAAGCTGATTCAGCAACAGGCGGAAACCAGCAACCTGCGCAGGGAACTGCTGGAACAGCAAAGACTGAGGGCAGTGGCGGTAAACAACCTGGCGACATTGCTCGGCATTCCGGCGGGCGAATTCCGGATGCCGGATCAGGTCCGGCTGTATAAGGTCAGCATGCCGGAAGTGCCGCTGGGATTGCCCTCTGATCTGCTGTCGCGGCGCCCGGATATTATTGCCAAGGAGCTGAGAGTGCTGGCCGCCCACCAGAAACTGGGTCAGGCCCGGCTGGCCAGGTTGCCCAAGTTCAGCCTCACGGGTACCGGTGGTTTTTCCAGTGCCACCCTGGGCGCGCTGCTGAGCAGCTGGTCCCTGAGCCTGGTACCGTCCATCGCCATTCCTATCTTCGATCCCACCATCAAAACCGACATCAAAGCTAACGAAGCGAGTACCCGGGTGGTGGAAGAGGAGTACCGGAAAACGGTGATGCAGGCCTTTGAGGAGGTGGAAAACGCCCTGGTCAGTCTGGCTTCGCGGAAAAAGCAGCGCCGGGAACTGGCACAGCGTCTGAGACAGCTCGATATCGTCAATAAAACGGTGCACTCGCAGCTGCGGGAGGGAATGGTGTCGGAGCTGCAGGTACTGGAGTCCGAGCGCTCACTGCTGTCCGCGCGGCTGGGAATGACCGAACTGAGACAGCAGATCCTGGCCGATACAGTCGCTCTCTATAAAACCCTGGGGGGCGGCTGGGATAAAGAGGATCTGATACCGGCTGACAGGATAAAAGGACCATGAATTCACCCGCTGCACTGCGTCTGCATCTGGAACCGGTCAGCCATCCGGAGCTGGGCGAGATCGTCGTTGACGACCCCCTGTTTCCGGTTGGTCGCACCGAACCGCCCTTCTCCGAGCAGGACGGGGAGGCGGTTACCCGCCTCTCCCGGCGTCATGCCCGGATTTTTCAGCAGGATGACCGTTTCTGGCTGACGGATCTGGCCAGCCGCAACGGCACCAGCTGCAACGGAACACAGCTTTCCCGCAAACCGGTGGCACTCAGTGATGGTGATGAGATCAGTTTTGCGGATATCTGCTACCGGGTCCGTGTCAGTGCCCGGGAGCCTGAGGCAGAGCTGACATCGGCGGAGCCGTTGCGGATGATTCTGTCGCCGGTGGATATGCCGGGTTGCGATCCGCTGGTGATCAGTGGTTTTCCTTTTCTGGTGAGCAAGTCAGAGGGCGTGTTCAGCCAGCATCGGGAGATGTTTCGGGACTCTCTGGCCTACATCTCCCGGCGTCACGCACATTTCTATGTCGTCAGTGAAGAGATCTTCGTCGAAGACCTGAACAGCACCAACGGTACTTTTCTTAACGGTGTTCGACTGGAGGAACATGCCCGCCGGCTGCAGAGCGGCGATAGCCTGGCTTTTGGCAATCCCGAACGGCTGTTTCGGGTTGAAATCAGACTGCCCGTGGTGATGTCGACAGGGACAGAGGATGCCACCGAGACCGGTATCACGGCGGTGACGGAAGAACTGCATGCTGCTAAAGCCGGAATCCCGGTCGACAGCGCTGGCGCAGAGTCCGCCGAGTCCTTCCCGGAACCGGAGTCTCCGGGTTCGAAGGCTGAGCCCCCTATGGCTGAGGCTTCTGCGGGAGCTTCTACCGGGAGTACCGGACAGCCGGCGGCAGTGGATGTCGCCGACGCTGAGGTTATGGCGGAATCCGCGGGTTCGTCGGAAGCGGAGCTCGAGCATGGCACCATACTGGTAGACCGGGCCAGTCCTTTCCTGGATATCTTCTATGACAAGGAGGCCGGGGCCGATAGCGAGACTGATCAGGAAGCGGCCCGGGAAGCGGAGCGTCAGCCTTCGTCGGCACAGGCGGATAGTCGGACCCGTCGCCGGTTGCGCAAGGTGAGCACCTTCTGGACCGAGCTGAAAGAGGCACTGGTGGAGGATTCCGGTAAGGGGCGGCGCAACCTGACAGTGCTGGGCGTCCTGGCGCTGCTGATCGTCGCAGGGTCGCTGCTGATCTGGCAGCGTGGTGGCCCCGAGCGGGAGATCAGGGGGCTGATGACTGCGGGTGATTACCGGGCCAGCACCACCCTGGCGTCCCGTTACCTGGTCGAACGTCCGGATGACGAGGTGATGCTGAAACTGGCCAGCCGCAGTGCTCTGCTGTATCTGATTCCCGGCTGGCTGAAGCAGATTTCCGTGCGTGACTTCGATGGTGCGGAGCAGCTTATTGACGAAACCCGTGAACTGACGCCCGGCAGCTCGCAGACTGCCGCATTGCTGGATCTGGTTGCCTGGATGACCCGCCTGGAGGCCTTTGTACTCAGTCAGCAGGGTGACAATGCGCTGGTAATTTATCGGGATGAAGCGGTACTGAAATCACTGATCGGGCAATGGCAGCAGGATGCTACCGGTCATCGCCTGCGCCTCAGCACTATTTTGCAGGAGGTACCGGAGTTTAAAGCCACCCATGCTCAGGTAATCAGTCATCTGCGTTTGCTGCAGACTTACAACACCATCTATCTGAAGGCCAGTGAAGCGCTGGTCCGGGATATCGACAGTTACCTGGCAGCGGCCGAGTTTCAGTCACTGCGGACCCGCATTACCAGCTTTCAGCAGAAGTATCCGCGGGTCGGCGGTACTGATCTGCTGCTGGCCGATCTGGAGGACTATCTTGGCCTTCATGACAAACTGGAGCAGCGTCAGCTGTTTGAACTGCTGAGCCAGTGGCGCCGGATCCGACTGCGTACCCCACCTTTTCAGCAGCAGGCCGCAACCCATATAGCTTCCAAACTTCCCCCGGAATCGATTACCCGCCGCTACATCGAGAGTGATTCCGCATGGCGGGCAGGGGAAGTGGAGCGGGCTGTAGCGATCCTGACCCCGCTGACCGATCAGAGCTGGGGGGATGTGGCCAGGGCCCGGATAGATCGATATCAGCGGATCAGCCGAGATTATCAGGCGTTGATCGGGGCAAAGCAGCAATCGGATTACCAGGACCGTTTGCTGCGCTTCTACAGCCTGCTGACGGCAGACACCGATGAATATTACCGACGGGCACTGCGGGACGACATCGAACAGGCTCGGGGGGCCGTGGCGGGGCGGGCTGATGAGCGTTTTGGCGAGGCCCGGAAGCACTGGGACAAATACCGTTCCGCCGGCGGGATTACCGGTCTGCTGCGGCTTGAGGAAACCGTCTCCAGAGGCTATCGACGGCGGGCCGAAGAACTTTCCGCAGCCTACCGGCAACTGCTGCTGGCCGGTGACAGCTATCGACTGCTGGAACGGGAGTTGCCGGGCAACTGGCAGCCCCTGAAATCCGACATTCTCACCGAACTGAAGCGCCAGCGCAGCTGGTTGCAGGATCTGGACAAAGTGTTGCCGGGCAAACTGGTGCAACAGAAACTGGAGCTGCTGCCGCAGCTGCAACAAGGGGCGCAGCCGGAAGCTTCGGCTGGCGCACAGGGCGCTGGCTGATGGCAGCCGACCCCGGAGGGCTGAAAAATTATGGCCACAGATGAGCGAAAACAGCAGCAACTGGTCAGCGCACTGGCAGACCACAGTTCTGAGGGGATCGAGATTCTCACTTCGGAGCCTTCACGGCTGATCCGGATCACCATCGTCATTGTGATGCTGATGCTGGTCTGCGGACTGATCTGGTCCTTTATCGGCCGGGCTGACGTGATTGTTACGGTACCGGGCACATTGATACCGGAGTCGGATGTGCGCAGGGTCTATGCCCCGATCAAGGGGGAAATGGAGGACGTCTACGTTACCGAGGGTATGCCGGTTTCCGGGGGCGACCTGCTGTTCAGGATGAACGCCCGGGGGGTGGTTGAGCTGGCGGCACGGGCGGTGGAGGCTCAGATTAAGCTGGCGGCGGCTCAGCAGGAGTACGATCTCTATCCCGAGAACAAACGCTTTGCCGAGCTGAAAATCGAAGCCTTCCAGGCCCGGGCGCTGGCGGAAGAGGCGGTCTATGAGAAGCGGATTACCACCAGCATGGAGATGCTGGCCGAATCCCAGAAGCTGAAGCTGGAGAAGGCTCGCTTCGAACTGGCTAAGGCACGGGGCAAGAGGGATGGAGCCAAAGCGGAGTACGACAAGTTTCAGCGGCTGCTGAAGTCACCGGGCGGTGGTGGGGTCTCCCGTAAGCAGGTCAATGAGAAGCGGAGTGGCTGGCAGGCGGCGGTGATTAACTACCGACTGGAGCAGGCGAAGCTGGGCGAGCTGGAGATAAAGCTCAATAAGGAATACGCCCAGAAACTCTTTGAGGTGGAATCCAGTTATAAGCAGCTGGCCGAAGCCCGGGCCCGGGTTAAAGGGGAAATACTGCAGCTGAAAACCCTGAAAAACCGGGTGGAGGTGGGGCTGCGCAGCGCCAGAATGGGAGCTGAAGCCGCTAAACGAATCAGCTTTGACAATATCGATGAGGACAACTTCCTCAGAATTTTCGCCCCGGTCTCCGGAGTGGTGACCTTCGTGAATTTCAGTCAGTCCGGCGAGAAAATTCCCGACAACCAGCCGGTGGTCGGTATCGCGGACGAAAATGCTCGCATTCTGCTGCAGCTGGAGATACCTGAACAGAACCGCGGTCTGCTGCGTGAACAGATGCCGGTGAAAATGAAATTCAACGCCTTCCCCTTCCAGCGATACGGATTTATCGACGGAACCCTGGAGTTTATTGCCCCCAACACCGTGGTATCGCGAGTGACCAAAAAACCGGTATATCGCGGCAGGGTCAGTCTGCAGAAACTGGAGTTCGAGTCTGCCGGACAGGTCTATCCGTTACGGTTCGGGATGCGGGCAAGGGCAGAAATAGTGGTGGAAAAGCGTCGACTGATCGATCTGGCGCTGTCGCCGTTCAGGCAGCTGAAACGCTGAGCGAAACGATCCGGGCCGTTTGCGGATACTGCGATCTTTGCGTAACGGGTGCGGAATACAGACCGGACCGATGATGACGAGGGTGGTGTGATGATGGTACTAGCGAAAATTGATGATGAAGTCATCAGCGCAGAAGATTTCGTCAGGATTCTCAGGTTCAGGGCGGAATATGAAGAGCTGATCGAACCGCTGCTCAGCGACAAGCTGACTGTGCATGCGGCCAGGAAGCACGGACTGTCGGTATCCGATGAGGAAGTACAGGAACGGGCGGACCAGCTGCGTCGGTTGCAGGGGCTGCATCGGGCCCGGGATATGATGGATTATCTGGCCGATCTGGGGCTGACCATCGACGAATACGCGGAATATGTTCGTGATGGCCTGCTGAAGCAGAAAATGGTGGCGGAGGTCTGTTCCGACCAGGCGATCGAAGAGTATTTTCGCCTCCACTCTCCGCGCTTCGATGTGGTGGAAATCCGGCACATCGTGGTCGATACCGAAGGCAAGGCTCAGGAACTCTACGCCCTGCTGGAAGATGATCCCGACAGCTTCCCGGAGCTGGCTCTTGAGCATTCGCTCTCTTCAGATACCTCGAAAGAGGGGGGCGCGCTGGGCAGAGTCAACCGCGGCACCCTGCCGGATGAGGTCGAGGCCCGGGCTTTTAACGCTCGCGCCGGCGAACTGCTCGGCCCCTTCGAGTCTGAAGACGGCCTGCTGTACGAGATCTTTCAGGTTACAGCCCTGCATCCCGCCCAACTGGATGCCAGCACCCGTGAGACGGTGCATAAACAGGTCTATCGGCAGTGGCTGGAGAATCGTACCCAGGAGCACATGATCGAAATTCCCTGAACCCTCTGAATCGGGGTGCTCCGGGCATTGTCCCGGATTACCCGGCAGAACTGAACAACCGGGCCGGTCATCATCAGCCCGGAGGAGGTGACCATTGAGCCCTGAGTCCAGAGCCGATTTCCTGGCGTCCGTGGAGATCTTTTCATCGCTGGATCCCGCGGAACTGGAAGATCTGGCCGCTGCGGCCGAACTGACGAGTTACGAGTTCGGAGATTCGGTGATCGGTGCCGGCGAAACCGCACCGGGGATCTTTGTGCTGCAATCCGGCACCGTCAGGCTGCTGAGCGAGGTGAACGGTAAGGAGAAGAGCCTGGGGGTACGCAAGCAGGGCGAGGTGTTCTCCGAGCTGTCAGCGCTGATCGATTACGTCCAGGAGTATTCGGTACGGGCATCGGCGAAAACCGAACTGCTGATGATTCCCAGAGAACCCCTTAACCGGATCCTGGAAGGTAACGAGCAGGCGCAGACATTTATTGCCCGTTACGCCGCCATCAGCGCCGCCGGAGGCTTCGTTACCCGACTCTTCGATCTGCGGGGGAAAATTGAACGGGAGGAGATGGAAGCGCATATCCGTACCCTGGGTATCAAACGGGTGAAGGCGGGCCAGCAGATTCTGGAACAGGGCTCGCTGGAGGATCGACGCCTCTACGTAGTTCGTAAGGGCGTGGTCCAGATCGTGCACCGGGAGGATGATGACGAGTATCCGATCGCCACGCTGGAGCAGGGGGAGGTGTTCGGGGAGAGCAGCTGCCTGAACCGCCAGGGCCAGTTTGCCTCGGCTGTCGCACAGCAGGATTCGGTGTTGCTGGTGATTCCCGAGGAGAGCATCAGGTTCATCCTTGATCATAACGGCCAGCTGAAGGAGGTGCTGGAGGAGCGGATTCGATTCAGTCAGCGCGAGCTGCAGCGGCAGAAGACGCTGAAGGAACGTCGAAACCGGCGGCTGTTTCTGGATCTGGGCTCGAAGCCAAAACTGGGTGAACGGATCATCAGACGCTTTCCGCTGGTGGAGCAGGCCGAGGAGATGGACTGCGGTGCCGCCTGCCTGGCGATGATCTGTAAACACTACGATATCAATCTGACGCTGGGTAAGCTGCGGGAACTGGCTAACGTCACCACCGAAGGCGCCACTCTCGACAGCCTGGCCAATGTCGGTGAGTCACTGGGCTTCACCACCCGCGGCGTGCAGTGTACCTATCAGTCGATGCTGGGTTTTGATCTGCCCTTCATCGCCCACTGGGAGGGCTACCACTATATCGTCGTCTACGGCATCTCCCGCAGCGGGGTCTGGGTCGCCGACCCCGGCGTCGGCTTCCGCAAGATGACGGTGGAGGAGTTTGAGAAGGGCTGGAGCGGCACCTGTCTGCTGTTTACCCCCGGTCCCAGTCTGGCGAAGCTGGCGGCGACCCGTTCGCCCTGGGTACGCTTTGTCAGCTACCTGCGTCCCTATAAAAAACTGCTGACCTATCTGTTCCTGGCCACCATGGTGATCGAGTTGCTGGGGGTGGCGCCGCCGGTGATCATGCAGAACGTGCTGGATCGGGTCGTGGTGCATCAGAACTACAACCTGCTGGTCGTGCTGATTGTGGGCCTGGCCATTACCCATGTGTTTATCGAACTGACCACGGTGATGCGGACCTTTCTGTCGAGTTTTCTGATCCGTAATCTCGATTTCGGGATGATGTCGCAGTTTTACAAACACACTATTTCACTGCCGCTGTCATTTTTCAGCAAACGCCGGACCGGCGATATCTTTGCCCGTTTTCAGGAGAACGAAACGATCAGGGATTTCCTGACCGAATCGACCATCAGCACCATTCTTAATCTGCTGATGGTGTTCATCTACTTTACCGTGCTGTTTATCTACAACGCGAGGATGACGCTGATTCTGGCGGTGATGGTGATACCGATTCTGGTGCTGACGGTGGCGGTTACCCCGCGAATGAAGAACTACGCTCGTCGCGCCTTCGAGTCCTCCACCGATGCGGAAGCGGTGCTGATGGAGTCACTCAGCGGCGCCGAGACCATCAAGGGAATGGGCATTGAGCGCACTATGCGGGTGAAGTGGGAAAAGAAGTACGCGAATGCCCTTGAAGTCCAGTATGACGCGCAGAAATTCATCGCTCTGGTGACCATGGCCAGTCAGTTGCTCAGCGCAGCAACCACCATCGTGGTGCTCTGGGTCGGTGCTACCCTGGTGTTGAATCAGCAGCTGACGGTAGGTCAGCTGGTGGCGTTCAACATGCTTATGGGTAGTGTGATGTCGCCGCTGATGGGACTGGTGAGACTGTGGGATGAACTCCATGAAGCGGGCGTGGCGATGGAACGGCTGGGCGATGTGCTGGATATGGAGCCGGAACAGAAACCGGAAGAGATCTCCAGCCGGGTGCTGCTACCGGAGATTCGCGGCGATATCCGTCTGGAGAATGTCTACTTTCGCTATGGCGGTCGGGAGAGCAGCTATGTGCTGGAGAACATCAGCTGTGAGATAAAGGCCGGTGAGATGATCGCGATTGTCGGCCAGAGCGGTTCGGGCAAGACTACGCTGGCAAAGATGCTGGTCGGTTTCTTTCCGCCTTCTGACGGGCGCATCATGGTGGACGATTATGACCTCAGGCAGGTGGATAAGGAGTATTACCGGGCCCAGATCGGTTACGTCATGCAGTCCAATCTTCTGTTCTCCGGGACGGTTGCCGAGAATATTGCTGCCGGCGACGAGAATCCGGATCGCGGCAGGATTATTGAAGTGTCGAAGATGGCGGATGCCCATGGCTTTATTTCGGCGCTGCCTCTGGGTTACGAGCAGACGGTGGGTGAGCGGGGTATGGGACTGTCCGGCGGTCAGATGCAGCGTCTCTGTATCGCCCGGGCCATTTACCATGACCCGAGATTGCTGGTTTTCGATGAGGCCACATCGGCACTGGATACCCAGTCGGAAAGCAATATTCTGAAGAATATGCAGCAGATCCTGCAGGGGCGAACCGCTGTGGTGATTGCTCACCGGCTCAGCACGGTGATGAACGCCGATAAGATCCTGGTGCTCTACGAGGGCGCTATTGTCGAAGAGGGCTCTCATCAGCAACTGCTGGACCGCAAGGGCATGTACTATCAACTGGTTCAGAAACAACTGGCAGCCGGGCAATGAAAAGCCTGTTCCGAAAGCAGACCTCCAGCGCCGCCTACGGCAGTATGATCGAGAAAATCGAAGTGCTGCGCTCCAACCTGCGCTGGACCCCCGGGCTGGCGTCGGAGGATAAACAGAAACTGATGACGCAGCTGGGCGCGCTGCGAAGCGAGGTAATGCTGCTGTCCAGGCATGAGCGCCTGAAGGGAGAGGACCAGCCTGAACCGGCTCGACAGCCAGTACGGAAAAGTGCCCGTCAGCGGCGCCAGGAGCTGATTGACCGAAGCTTCACCTTTGAGGGGGTGTTCGGCGAAAGTCCGGGGTTGCTGGAAGCGCTGGAGATCGCCGAGAAAGCGGCCCCCACCGACCTGCCGGTACTGATCGACGGTGAGAGCGGTACCGGTAAGGAACTGATGGCGAAGGTGGTCCATACCAACGGCGCACGGGCGGAACGGCAGTTTATTTCCGTTAACTGCGGGGCTATTCCGGAAAATCTGATCGAATCGGAGCTGTTCGGCCATAAGAAGGGGGCCTTTACCGGTGCCACCGGCGATCGTCGGGGGAAGTTTGAGAGCGCTGACGGCGGTACTATCTTCCTTGATGAGGTGGGCGAACTGCCGCTGCAGGGACAGGTCAAACTGCTGCGGGTATTGCAGTCCAGCGAGATTCAGCGGGTTGGTTCTGACGAGATCGTCAATGTCGATACCCGAATTGTCGCCGCCACCAACAGAAACCTGCTGAAAATGTCGGAAGAGGGCCTCTTTCGTGAGGATCTCTATTACCGGCTCAGCGTGATTCAGGTAACCCTGCCGGCGCTGCGGGAGCGGCAGGACGAAATACCGCTGCTGATCGATTTCTTCTGCGATGAAGCCGCGGAAAAACTACAGCGATCGCCGCTGCAGCTGTCCCCCCGATTACGTACCTTTCTGCAACGCTACCCGTTTCCGGGCAACATCCGCGAATTGCGGAATATTATCTTCCGCCTCTCCTGCCTGGCGGACAGCACTGCGGATCTGGAACATCTGCCACCGGCTGTTCGTCCCTCCGGCGATGAGGCCCGGGCCATCGAAAACAGCAGCGACAGCGGCCGGCCCCTGAGCCTGAGTGAGCATAAAAAGGCTGCCGGCGATGCGGCGGAGAAAAGTTATCTGGAGCAGGGACTGCTGAAAAAAGGGGGGAACGTCACCGAGCTGGCACAGGAACTGGGGCTGAACCGCTCACATCTGCAGACGTTGCTGAAAAAACATGGCATCCGTTCGAAGGAGTTCAAGGCTGCCAGACGGGAGGCGAACTGATCCCTGTACGCCATTGCTGGTATCCGGCCCGTTGACTGCTGGCAGTCCGTTCAGGTGGATTCAGGAACTCAGTCGTCCAGATTGATGATCTTAACGGCCCTGGCCGCCTGTTCACGGGTATAGAATCGGTTCTGACGGACAAACCCGGCAATGACCGAACTCCTCACCGACAGCACTTTGCCGTCCGGCGAACGCTCTGCGATCCACGCCTGTGGTAATCCGTCCAGCGTATGGAAGGGAGCCGGCTTGCCGTTGCCGAAACGAGATATTTCCGTGCTGCATTCGTCAGTACACTGGAACGCGGGCACGAAGCCGTACTGGTGGTTCAGCTGGCTGATACCACCGGTACCGGCGTACTGAGCGTTCTCTTCGCTCAGGGTGCTGAGGCTCAGGGTTCTGAGACTGAGCCCGGGCGTCTGGAAGCTCTCCGGCAACGCTGTCGGGTACTGCTCGGGCTGGTGGTGAAGCTCGTTGATCTCAAACGCCATATTTTCCTCCGGGGCTGGGGGCCGGTTAATCGTGCGGAGTTACCTGGATTGCGGGGAACTGCGTCTGAATGCTGTTCCCCGCGCGTCGGCTGACTGACTTGTCCGATTGTCCGTGTTTCTGTGCTTAACGTCTCAACGGTATAAAGCTTAATCTGTTACGACGTGGACGACGGAAGGGGCGGCGGCGACCGCCGGTGACAGCCTGCATAGCTTTTCGATCCAGTTCCTTATCGATGGTGAGGTCCCTGACGATCAGAGTACCCATGGTTGTATCTCCTGTGTGAGCTTTTATTGGTTCGTCGTAATGACGTTATAGGTACAGCAATGTGCGTGCCGAAAAGCTGCGTTTCGCGGATAAGGGGGCTAACCGTTTGTATCTGTGGCGATTGTTGGATTGAAGAGTCCAGGCAGCGAGTTGAAGCTGGCTTCGGCATGGAATAAATGTTGGCTTTTATGCAGCAGACTTCGGCGATTTGTTGGCATTGTCAGAACAAGTATCCCATCGGCGGTCGGCAAGACCGGATAACGGTGGCCGGAGGGGCCGATTGTGGGCCGGGGAAGTCGCGGAATCTGCATTATACTTAATCACTGTGAACAGCCACCGCAGCAGGCAGCGCTTCGTTCGCCAGCTCAGTGGGAGGTGGAGTTATGACCAGCCAGAAACAGTCCTGCGCAATCTTGTTTGCTGATCTCTGCGCCAGTACCAGACTCTATGAAACCCTCGGCGATGATGAGGCCTATCGCATCAACCAGGCCTGCATCGCCCTGCTGACCGAGATTATCAGGGACGGGGGCGGGATTCTGGTGAGGACGGAGGGCGATGGCGTGCTCTGTACTTTCGCTGCCGCCGATGCCGCTTTTGCTGCGGCCCTCAGAATGCGTGATGAAGGACTTCCGGGCGGACTGTCGATGAAATCAGGCATTCACTTCGGACCGCTGATCCGCGACGATGATGGCTGCATCTACGGAGACTCCGTTAACCTGGCTGCGCGGATCTGCGAGCTGGCTGGGCCGGGAGAACTGTTGCTGAGCGGTGCGACGATTCCCTGCCTCGGCTCTTTTTACCGCTCCCTATGCATGCACTTCGATACGACCCACTTTAAAGGTAAAAAAGATGCAATCGAGGTCTACGCCTGTCAGCCGCTCCATGAAGATCAGACGCTGTTCGGTTTCAGTCCGCCACTGGAATCCACGGAAAAAAAGTCGAAATATCTGCTTATTACCCAGGGTGACAGGGTATTCTGCGTGAAGCCGGGGTCCGAGCGGATGTCCATCGGGCGTTCTTCCGACAGCGATATTGTGCTGCTGGGCGGCGAATGCTCCCGCCACCACGCAGTGATAGAAGCCCATCGCGATGATTATCTGCTGGCAGATCAGAGTATCAATGGCACCTATGTGGTGAACGAGGATAACGACTCCTGCCTGCTCAGGCGGGAATCCATGAAGCTGCTGGGCAGCGGCTGGCTGTACTTCGGCAGTAAAGGAACCTCCGGGACAGAAAGAAGCAGGGACTGTCTGAAGTTTCAACTGATCACCCGCTGTGAATAACCGCTGAGATCCTGTTGCCTGGCCGGATCCGCGGCTGTAAACAGCGGTGAGTGAGTGGCCGGAATTAATCGGTTCGAGAAAGCGGGCGCTGTCTGCTTTAATTTAAACAGTCACTTAAACAGAAATCGAGCCGTCGGCTTATAGCTGCAGAACCGGGGACTGTGTCATTGAGGTCGATGATATCTGAAAGATGAGCAACCGCGCGGGGCTGACTCTTGATAATAACGCGTATCGCCAGAGCCACTTTTTCCAGCCGCTGTGCCTTAATGGCCATTGTCACGCTGTCGATGCTGCTGACTGGCTGTGTACCGGTGTTATCGGGTCCTGAGAAGGCAGAGTTGCAGCCCGGGGAGCTGATTGCCAGAAGTGATAACTTTATGCTGGTGCGTAGCCGCCCCGGAGATGATTTCAGTTCCTTAGCCCGGCGCCTGTACGGGTCGGCGGCTGAAGCGTCGAGGCTGAGTACCCTTAATCCACCCCCTGATCCCGTGGGCGGTTCCGTCCTTGCGGCACCGGTCCGGGTGCTGAACCCATCGGGCGTCTATGCTGCCGGATACCGGACGATACCGATTCTCTCCTATCACCAGTTCACTGCCCGCAAACAGGCACGAAGTCGTCTGCAGTTGCCGGTTGCGGCATTCCGGGCCCAGCTGCGATTTCTTCGCGACCACGGTTATCAGGTGCTGCGTCTGTCGGAGTTGCCCGAGTATCTGAACGGCGAGCGGGAGATCCCTTCCCGATCAGTGGTGATCACCATTGACGACGGTTATCGATCGGTTTACGAAATCGCCTGGCCGGTGCTCAGAGAGTTCGGTTATCCGGCTACGCTGTTTGTCTATACCGATTTTATCGGTGTCGGCGCCTCTGTCAGCTGGGCTCAGATGAAAGCGATGATGGCCAGTGGTCTTATCGATATTCAGTCTCATGCCCGGAGCCATGCATCTGTGGCGGCCGCGCCGCCGGGGGTGGAGGATTTCCACAGCTGGCTGACCAGGGAGGTGGCGGGCTCGAGACGGATTCTGGAAAAGGGGCTGGGACATCGGGTCGATCAGTTCTCCTATCCCTATGGGGAAAGCAGCGAAGCGGCGGTGGCGCTGTTAAAGAAACATGGTTATCGACTGGCGGCCACCGTGCAGCGGGGGGGCAATCCGGTTTTTGCGGATGCATTCCGGCTGAGACGAACCATGGTCTATTCCGACGACACTATCGCGGCCTTTAAACGCAAAGTCCAGGTACTGGTACCACTGAGGGGCAGGTAGATGGAGATACGCTGGTCGGGAGTGCTGCTGACCGGACTGGTTCTGACCGGACTGATGCTGACCGGCTGTGGAGGCCTGCCGCAGGGGCGCGGGGGGCTGAGCCCTTCCGATCTGCAGACCTTCTCCCGATATCACCAGCAACAGGCCGCGGTCGCAGAGCGGGGAGGGGATCTGAATCAGTCACTGCAGCACTGGCAGGTACTGGCCACTGCGGAGCCCGCCAGCCAGCGTTACCGGACAGAAATCTCCCGACTGCAGACCGAGATTGATCAGCGTTCCACTCGCCACCTGAATCGGGCCAGGAAGCGCTTGCAACAGGGGCAGCTGAAGCTGGCCCGTACAGAATTTCTGGCGGTGCTGGTGCTGGACCCCGACCATGGGGAGGCGATGAGCGCGCTCCGTCAGCTGACCCGCCGGCAGATGCAGCATCTTGAGACGCGCACTGTCCGGGTCGGCAGAGCGAACGCCAGGGCTGGCAATTCTTCTGATGTCGGCTCCGATCAGCCAGACTCCCGCTATGGCTCGTCATCGCCGGAGTTGCAGCATTTCCGACAACTCTATGAACGTCGCCAGTACCGGCAGCTGATTGCTGCGGTCTCCGAGGTCGGCTTCAGTGGTGCATTACCGAAGCCCCTGGGGGAATGGCTGATTCGTGCTTATCTTGAGGTGGCCGGCAGCCTCAGGGCAAAGGGCCAGTTGCAGGCATCACTGAAGCTGATCGACGAAAACCGGATTTATCGGGATCGGAGCGACCGGAACCGGGCGTTCAGTCGCAGGGTTCGTCGGGCTGTCGCCGACAGCCTCTATGATAAGGGGCGATCTGTCGTGTCGGCCAATCCGGATCAGGCTATCAGCCTGTGGGAGCAGGCGCTTGATTATGACCCCGGCTATTCGGAAGTGCGTTTCCAGCTGGAGAAAGCGTATCGTAATCGGAACCATCGAATTTCGGTGGAGTAATCGTCCGATGCTTACGGGTCTCCGGGTGGATTGTCCTGTTTTGCTTTCAACTCGCGAATTTCAGCCAGCTGTGCCTTTGCCTGCTGGTGTTTGGGGTCGATTTCCAGTACCAGCGTCCAGAGTCGGACGGCGAGGTCCCACTGCTGATTGTCATAGGCGGTGGTGGCCTTTCGGTGGTAACGGCTGGTCAGTTCGTATTTGAGAATACCGTAGATTTCATTGGCGGTGGGGTTGTTGGGGTTCAGCGCCAGACTCTGTTTAAGCAACGGCAGAGCACTGTCGGGCCGGTTAATTTTTATCTCCAGTTTGGCCGCTTCGAAGTAGTAGCGGGCGGCCCGGGTTGGTTCGCTGTCCCGGAGTTCATCGGCGTACTGATGGTAAATATCGGCCGCCCGTCGTTCCTGTGCAGCGGACAGCTGCTGGCTGGTGCGCAGGCTGTCCAGGTGGCGGATGGCGGTCGCGTAATCGTTGTCAGCCAGAGCCGCGTCCATCAGGGCCAGCTGATCCGGTGCCGGTTGCTGTTGCTCCGCATCTGCTTCCGCCTCATTTTCTGCCGCCTTTGGGTCAGGGGAGCCCGGGGGCGTACGGCTTGAACGCTGGCTCAGATTTTTCCGATGCTGTTCTGCCCGGGTTGTACGGGGAATCCTGATGATCTGGCCGGCGTTAATTCTGGACGGAGTATCGATCAGGTTATACCTGGCCAGGATGTGGAATGCATAGAGGTCTCCCAGATAGTCCCGGGCCAGCACCGACAGGGACTCACCGGGTTGCAGTTTTACTTCGAAATAGTCTCTGGGGAAATAGTCGGCAACCGGCGTGTCAATCTGGCGAATCAGCTCACGGGCTCTCCGACTGCGGGGTTGGTGAACCAGAAAAGTCTCCAGTTCGACCCGTGCATGTTGTGCTTCACCCTGCTCCAGTAACCGCAGGGCATAATAGAAACGGTCAGAATCCCGGATATCCGGATTGGCGGTGTAAGCCGGTTCAGACCGAAGAACTTCCTCGGCACCCGCGATATCGCTCTGCTCCGGTAACGGCTCCTGCTGTACATCGGCAGATTTACAGGCAGCCAGCATCAGCAACAGACTCAGGCAGAGTATGTTTTTCAGTGGCTGGTTATTCATCCTGTTCTCCCGTTGCAATAGTCCCGGGTGAGGGGGGGCAGGCCTGCCGGCTGTGATAGGGCGACAGCTCAGGTCCTCGGTGCCAGCTCATACAGAAACGGAAAAGACCGAGGAAATTCACGACACCTTCAACCGGGCAGAGTGTTTCCGGAACTGCACGTAGCCGGTAACAAACCTCCTGAGGGATCCTGCATGTGCCACCTGCTTATTTCAGTATAAACACTAGCCGGATAAAGGTGATGGCCCGGGTGAAAACTGTGCGGATATTTACGTTGGAGGGAGTATCGGTCGACCGGCAGTGCGGCCTGCGTCCTCTGTCCGGGTCACTGACGCCGGCGCGTTCAGGGACCATCGCTGCCGGGTTCGATAAAAGTCTGTTTTTATCAGACAAATTCGTTCTTTCTGATGCTAATCGGCCAACAACAGCGAGTCGTTGTTGTGATGCCACTATTCAGCGGAAAGCTGCGGGCAAAACAAATACTGTCAGTAAAACAACAGGGTAGAGGATTTGTTATTAGCTTTTAAGAAAACTGGCACGGCCACTGCAATATTCTGAGTGTCTTCAACAGACTGCCTTCACAAAAAAACCAGGAGCAGGATTATGACCGCAGCCGTCCCCATGAAACAGCCGATGACCCTGATCGATCTGCCGATCAATAAGGAACTGGACCAGAGTGCCATGCAGCAGCTGGCCGGTGGTCACACCGCCGGAACCACGGTGAGCTATTCCTACTACACCACCATCCAGACTCAGTCGCTCGGATTCCTTAAGCGTCACCGTCGTAAGTACCACCACACTCGGGTGACCACTCAGCGCTGGCACACTTACGGTCGCTGGGGCCGCTGGCACTTCCACCTGTAACTGACAGGTACCGCAGGCAGTGAACTCTGAGAGCGATCTGCACTGACAGAAAAGGGGCTTCGGCCCCTTTTCTGTCATCTGTTGTCTGAATGCGAGAGCTGCAGTCCGCTGTCTCCTGACTGCGGTTCAACGACCGCAGCATTGCTTGGTTTTTTTTCCACTGCCGCAACGACAGGGACTGTTGCGGCCGGATACGGCCAGCGTCGACGGCTCCTTTTTCACCATTTCCATTACCCGGGCGGCGGGCTCGCCCCGTCTGACCAGAGCGGCGATCGTATCGAAGTAGCGGCCGCTGTGCTCGAAGAAGTGTCGGTAGGATTTGCACAGGTAATTGAGTCCCGGCTCGCCGCTGCGGGTTTCAAGAAACCGCTGCTTGGGACAGCCGCCATAGCAGGCACTGAGATGCGGACAGCGCCGGCACTGGGTTGGCAGGGACTGATATTTATCACGGCCGAACTGCAGCTGCTGTTTGCTCTGAACCAGTTCGCTGATCGGCGTCTGGCTGGCATTGCCCAGGTAATACTCGGGATAGACGTAGTGGTCGCAGGAGTAGACGTCGCCATTGTGTTCCAGCACCACGCCCTGGCCGCACTCGGGGGCGAAGATACAGAGTCCGGCGGGCCGGTTCATGCGAATATTGAGTTGTATCTCGAACATCTGAACGGAAATGCTGCCGACATCCTGCTCAATCCAGCGGTCAAACACCGCGTTCAGAAAATGACCGTAGCCACTTTCGGGAACGCTCCATTTTGAGACCTGACTGTGAGGTTGTTCGCCCGGACCGGTCAGCCGTTGTTGTGGCGTAATGCGCTCAACCAGCGGAATAAACTGCATATGACGGGAGCCCAGCGCCTTCAGGGCGTCATAGACTTCCCGGCCCAGCCTGAAATTGTGGCGTCCGACCACGGTCATGGTATTGAACTCGACCCTGTACTGCTTCAGCCAGTTCAGACCGGCCACGACCCGATCGAAGCTGCCGGCGCCTTTCAGGGTCTTACGATACTGATCGTGAACAAATTGCGGGCCATCGATGCTGATGCCGATCAGAAAATCATGCTCGGCGAAAAACTGCGCCCATTCTTCATCGATCAGGATGCCGTTGGTCTGAAAGTGATTGCAGATGGTCTTACCCGGGGGGCAGAGCCGTTGCTGCAGGTCAACGGCGCGGCGGAAAAAATCGATACCGCGCATGGTGGGTTCACCACCCTGCCACAGGAAGGTGATCTCCCGGCCCGGCAGTCCGGCCTGGGAGTCGATGTAGTCGCGGATATAGTTTTCCAGCAGCTCCCCGCTCATCCGGAACTTCCGTTCCAGCTCATAGACATCATCCTCCTTCGGTTTATAGAAGCAGTATTCGCAATTCAGATTACATTTCGGCCCGGTGGCCTTGGCCAGCACCTGGAAAGGACGAGGGGGCGGGGAGACGGGGGTTGTGATTGCGGCGGTTGATGAAGTCATGGCGTACTCCCGGAGGCATAGCGGCTGGGGTGGTTACCTCAGCGCTGTCAGAGACGGTAATAATCAGGCCGGACCCGCATCGGCGGATCCGGTCAGCCAGCAAGCCGGTTGCTGTCGGACTTTAGCACCTCGGGTGCGAAAGGTCAGTTTTCGAACGGAGTGGTGGTGACAAAGGGAAAGCGAGCCCTGGCCTTGGTCTGCACCGCTCCGGCGTTTCGAGGGTAGCGGTTGTCACCGTTATCCCGAACTTCGTAGCTCCAGGTGGGATCCCCATCGGTGGAGCGCTGGATCAGGAAACGTTCCTGTTGAGTGCGGATCGCTCTGGTCGTGATACTCTCCGGGTCCCAGCCGTTCAGAATCTCCACCTTCATGGCTTCCTCCAGCTCCTTCAGCTCGGCATCGCCGGCCAGGTTTTCCAGTTCCCGGGGATCGGACTTCAGGTTGAACAGCTGAGCCGGATAACCGTGGGTATAGATATACTTGTAGTCACCGCGCTTCAGCATCCGGCAGGGCGCGTTGACGCCTTCTCCGGTGTACTCGGAGATTACCGCGTTATCCCAGTTGCTGTTGTCCCCACGCATCAGCGGTGTCAGGGAATTGCCGTCCAGTGGCGAAACCGGTGCCGGCGGATTTCCGTCGGTGGCCAGATCCAGCAGAGTGGGTAACAGGTCCACCAGCGACATGTTCTCTTCGACCCGGCGCGGTGCGAAGGCTTTGGGATAGTTGACGATAAAGGGTACCCGGGCCGACCACTCGTAAAAGCACTGCTTGTACCACATTCCCCGCTCACCCAGCATTTCGCCGTGGTCGGAGGTGATGATCACCACTGTGTTTTCGTCCAGCCCCGTCGCTTTCAGCGTCTTCATCAGGTTGCCGACTTTGTCGTCGATGTAGCTGGTCATCCCGTAGTAGGCATGACGGGCATTGCGTATATGATCGTCGGTGATGGTGTGCTTTTCGGCGGCGTGGGCATAGTGGAGCCAGCGGCTCATTTCGTCCTGCTCCTCCAGCGGAATGGCCGGTACCGCCGGCAGATCGATGTCGTCATGATCGTATCGATTCCAGTACTCCTCGGTGGTGATGTAGGGGGAGTGGGGATGAGTAAAGGACACCGTCAGGAAAAAGGGTTTGTCGTCGTTAAAGCGAGCCAGATCGTGAATTTTCTGTATTCCGTTGAACTCGACCATTTCATCGTAATCGAGCTGCAGGCTGCGAGTGCAGATGCCGGCATCGACGACCGCGCTCATATTGATCCCGGTGGGGCGGTATGTTTCACCTTCCTGCCAGTCCGGGGTCCAGGAGAAGTTGGACGGATAGATATCGGTGGTGATACGTTCGTTGAAGCCGTGTACCTGATCCGGCCCGACAAAATGCATCTTGCCGCACAGTGTGGTGTGGTAGCCGACAGAGCGCAGATAGTGGGCAATGGTGGGGATCGAAGCCGGCATTTCCGTGGCGTTGTCCCAGCACTCTATATCGTTGGCGAGACGGCCGGACATCATCGATGCGCGGGACGGTACGCAGAGGGGAAAGTTGCAGTAGGCGTTGTCAAAGACAACGCCGGTGTCAGCCAGCTGCTGGATATGGGGGGCTTTAACCTGCGGATGACCGTAGGCCGGCAGCACCATCGGTGTCAGCTGATCCGCCTGGATCAGCAGAATGTTCGGTTGGCGGGTCGAAGCCGGGGATGCCTTGGATGAGGACATAAGCAATACCTGATACGTGGATTTCAGTCTTTGAATTCAGTGAACAAACAACCGGTGAAGCACCGGAACGGGTGCCAGGACCTGAGGTGTGCCGTGGATCGGAAACAGAGCGGCCAGGATGCCGCTCCGGGGATGGAGCCGCTATTTGATAGCCAGCCCCAGACGATCTACCACATTCTTGAACTTGGTGTACTGGTTCTTCACGAACATGCCGGTGTCCTGTGGATTCTGCACGTCAGGTATGGAACTCAGTTTCCGGGTCAGTTTATTCCAGGACTTATCCTCTTTAACCTGACCCAGCACGTTGACCCACTTGTCCACCACGGGTTGTGGCAGGTTCTTCGGGCCGTAGAGTGCGCTCCAGCCCACCACCGCTTCCAGACCGGCGTAGCCCAGTTCCCGGACGGTAGGAACATCGGGGATATCGGAAAAACGTTCCTGAGAGGTGACAGCCAGCGCGCGTAGCTGGCCGGACTGAATACCGCTGATCACCCCGGACAGGTTCTGGAACATCATATCGACATGGCCACCCACCACCGCGGCAGACGCCTTGCCGCCGCCCTTAAACGGAATATGTTTAAGGGCGCTGGAGGGGGCGCCGATCTCGTCCAGCATCATCACCGCCGCCACATGGAGCAGGGTACCGACTCCGGCGGACGCAAAGCTCAGTTTCTCCTTACCATCGGCGATCGCTCGGACCAGGTCCTCGAAGCTCTGATAAGGCGAGTCGGCATTAACCACCAGTACAAAGGGGTTGCGTTCCAGCAGGCCAAGAAAGGTGAAGTCGTCCCACTTATAGGGAATGCGCGAATTGATCGCCGGTACTGCCGCCTGGGAACCCACCCGCGCCAATAGCAGGGTGTAGCCGTCCGGACGGGAGCGGGAGACAAAGGTAGAACCGGTGACACCACCGGCGCCGGTGCGATTGGTGACGATCACGCCGTTACCCAGATAACCGGGGGCGGTGGCGGCCAGGTTGCGGGCAGCCAGATCGGCTGCGCCGCCGGGACCGTAAGGGGATACCAGAGTTACCGGCTTGGTGGGGTAAGCCGCCTGAGATACAGCAGCCACTGCAGAGAGGGCGCCGAAAGATACGACGGCAATAAAACGCCGCCAGCAAGAGAGCTTAGGAATCATTATGATCCTCCATCGTTGTCTGTTGAGCTCGGAACGCGTCACGAGGTCCTGGTTGTTATTGTTGACACGACGGCTACAGCTTAGATGAATTAATTACAGTAAGCAACAAATAGTTTATACTCTCACCATAACCAGAACGGATCAGGCTATGGTGGTGTTCCGGTGTCTTTTCACTGCGGGGAACCCCGAGCTGTGCAATGCAGTACCTGCGGCTGCTATCCTCAGCATAGCACTGACTCCTGTGGAGGCTGCGGGTATGCACATGGGTTCCAGCCGTTGTCTGCTTTGGCTCTGCATCGCTTTACTGACGGCACTGACACCGGTCGTGGCAGGGGCGGACCAGCCGCGATCGCTACGATTTTCCACCATTGCCGGCTCGGTCAATACCGATGTCAGCGAGCAGGTTGTGGTAGAAGGTTACCGACAACTGGGGATAGCGGTGGAGGTGGTGAGACTGCCGGCGGAACGGGCGCTTCGCGAGGCAGACGCTGGCATCTGGGATGGTGAACTCTACCGAATTGCGGGAATGGAGCGGCGCTATCGCCAGTTACTGCCGGTCAGAGTGCCGGTCAACTATCTGGAAGCTATGGTTTTCTCCCGGGAACCCGGGCTGAATTTTCGCAGCTGGCAGGAGCTCAAGGCACTGAAACCGGCCGTCCGCCGGGGCGTGAAGTTCTCCGAACAGAATACCCGCGATATAGAGGTTTATACCGCCGACAGCAACGAGCAGCTGTTGCAGATGCTGCTGGCCGGGCGGACCCGGGTCGTGGTAATGGCCCGGCTGAATGGGCTCGAGACCATTCGCAGGCTGAGGCTGAAAGGCATATACAGTGCCGGTATTATCGAACGCTTTCCCCTCTATCATTACCTGCACCGCCGTCATGCCGATCTGCAACCGGCTCTGACGGCCTGGTTGCAATCGGAAGACGGTCGACAACTGGTGCGCAACCTCCGTGGGCAGGCCGTCGAACGATTAAGCCGACCCGTCAGCGACCGTTCGCCGCTGCTTCATAGCGCTCCGGCAAGGGACGCGGATCCTCAGTAACAGCACCGTAAACTCAGTTCCCGCAACTTCAGTCCCCTTGGTGGCTGTTGGGGGGCATTCCCCGAGAAAGTCGCCCTCAGTTGCGGCCATGGTCCAGGCTGAGGTCCGGCCCTTCACCGAGGGGCACGATGGCGGTCGGGTTGATCATGGTGTGGCTGCGGTAGTAGTGCTCCTTAATATGGGCCATATTGACGGTATCGCTGACCCCCGGCCACTGGTACAGCTCGCGGGTATAGCCCAGCAACGCGGGATAATCCTGCAGCCGCCGGAGGTTGCATTTGAAATGGCCGTGGTAGACAGGATCAAAGCGAACCAGGGTGGTGAACAGTCGCCAGTCCGCCTCGGTGATGCGCTGTCCCAGCAGGTAGCGATTGCTGCTAAGGCGTTGTTCCAGCTGGTCGAGGGTGTCGAACAGAGGAATAACGGCATCCTCATAGGCCTGCTGGCTGGTGGCAAAACCGGCCCGGTAGACGCCGTTGTTGATATGCTGATAAACGGTGCTGTTAATCCTGTCGATTTCCGCTCGCAGTACTTCGGGGTAATAGTCCCCCTCGCTGGCACCGAGCTGGTCAAAAGCGCGGTTGAACATCCGGATGATCTCGGCAGATTCGTTACTGACGATACAGCGGCGGTGTCTGTCCCAGAGTACCGGAACGGTCACCCGACCCGTATAGTCCGGCTGACTGCGGCTGTAGAGCTGATGCAGAAAACAGCTGTGGTTGATCTCATCGGCGATGACACCGGGAGCCGGGGCGAAGCACCAGCCCTGATCGGCCATCAGCGGGTTGACCACCGATACTCCGATGCAGTGCTGCAGACCCTTCAGGGCCCGGAAGATCAGGGTTCGGTGTGCCCAGGGACAGGCCAGCGAAACATAGAGATGGTAGCGACCCGGTTCTGCGGAAAAGCCGCCTTCACCGCTGATGCCGGCGCTTCCGTCGGCAGTGATCCAGTTCCTGAACTGGCTTTCGCTGCGCTGGAAGCGCCCGTCGCTGGCGTCGGTGTCATACCACTGATCAACCCACTGACCTTTTACCAGTAAGCCCATAGATAACCTCCTGAAGCGCTGGTTTCGCCAGCGACGTCACAATCTCTGTCTCTGAGTGTAGGTATTCCGGGCTTTCAGTTAAAACCCATAATCTGCGATAAACCGATCGAAAAAATAGGATGTTGTGGTGATGATGGCGATTGCCGGCAAGGGTTTCAGAAGCTGTGCACCTGAAGTGCAGGATGGTGAAACCGGGCAGAGATCAGTGCCCCGGGGTGACGGAGGACGGATGGCAGACTGTGAGCACAGACAGCAACCAGCAGGGTGATCAGCAGGTGAATGTGCTGACCGCCGACTGATCAGGGTGGTTCCGCTGATGCTGGCGCTGACAGTGGTCGGTATCCGGCATGCAGGCGCTCGAACTGTCTGATCCAGGGCTTCATCTGCCGGACCTTCTCCGGTAACCGGGCCATTGCCAAGCGGGCTTCTGCCTGGGTTCTGAAATTACCCCAGAGCAGCACATACATGGGGCCTGCGTTGAAATCGGAGCGGTAGTAGTGCGCCTGTTGTTCCAGTCCGTACAGGCGGAAGAAACGATGTATGCTGCTGAGCCTGCTCATCAGTGCCAGCTGGATGCTGTAGTTGCCGGCGGGCTGCTGCAACAACCAGTTGCCGCCTTCGTTGGCGGTGGGGGGCGCTGAAGGCTCTTCTTGCCGGGGATCGGGGCTGTCTGTGAACCGGTCGCCTGCCGGTCCGGGTGACAGTTGAGAAATGCCCTTCGACAAATTTCTGGTGCCGGCCGGGTGGGTGGTTGCCGCGTCGGCTGCGGCCTGTTCGTCCCTGGCCGGGGAGACGGCTGCTCCGGCGTCACTCGGTTTGCCTGGCGGAGCAGTGCTCTGCTCGGTTGATGATGAGCTGTGCATCGGGGCCTGCGATACCGATAGCGGGGCCGGCATCGATTCCATGATTTTCCGCTTCAGCACAGAGGCTTTCGGGTGACCGGCAAGCTCTGCCCGCTCTGCCAGCGCCAGCGCTTGCTCCGGATCTCCGCCCGCTATCTCGCCGCGAAAGTAAAGCAGGCCGAGCCGGTACAGGGCGTAGCGATTTTCCTGGCGGGCGGATTTCAGGAACCAGCTCACCGCTTCCGAAGGATCTTCAGCGTAAATCAGTTTCCCGTACATATACTGTGCGCTGGATTCGCCCGCCTCGGCAGCACTGGCGATCCAGCGTAAGCCCTGTTCGGGATCGGCAGCGGTACCAACTCCGTCAGTCAGCATCATTCCGACCATCAGCTGGCTGTGGGGTTGTCCCTGTTCGGCGGCCCGCAGGTACCATTTAAAGGCGTACCAGGGGTCTTTTGGTACGCCGAAACCGGCATCGTAGAGCGCCGCCAGATTGCGCTGGGCCAGCGGGTGATTCTGATCCGCGGCAATCCGGTACCATCTGGCCGCCCTGGGGCCACTGCGCCGATCGTCGGCGATGTAATCCCAGCCTTCTCCCAGTCGATAGGCGGCGGTAGCGTCTCCCTGCTGCGCCGCCGGGAGACAGAGTTGCAGGACTCTGTCCCAGGCCTTCTGCTGCCAGGCCGTTTCACAGCCATCGTCTGCCGCTGCGGCTTTTCCTGCAGACAGGGTCAGCAGGACCAGAACGATCAGCCAGGGGCTGGCATTGGTTGTCGGTATTATCACCATCACAGGTCTGTCGGTTCTGCAAAGCCGACTGGTGTCGGCGCTATGGCCTGAAAAAAGTAGCTGTATCAACGCGGTAGCACCCACAATAGCAGATTGCCGATAGCCGTCCCAGTACGGCCAGGTTCGTGCCATACAACAGTTTCTGCTAATTAAGATAAGGGTCTGATTGTTCACCGCCGCTATATCCGGATAATAGCCGCTTCCTATCGATTTTTGTTGAGGCTGTTGTGACTACATCCCTGTTCAGAGCTGCTCTGCTGATTATGGCGTCGGAGCTGTGCCTGGTGCTGTCCGGAATGCTGATCCGGCAGTTGTCTCTGCAGCTGCCGACCGAAATGGTGGTATTTTCCCGTAATTTCCTGGGGCTGATGTTGCTGATGCCCTGGCTCTGGAGCAACGGTATCGGCGCGATAAAGACCGATAAACTGCGCTTTCATTGTATGCGGGCCGGGGTCGGGGTCACGGCAATGTACTGCCTGTACTACTCCTGGGCCAATCTGCCGCTGGCGGAAGCGGCGTTGCTGAAACAGACAGCACCGTTCTTTATCCCGATTATTGCGCTGATCTGGCTGAAGGAGCAGGTGGCTGTCACCACCCGGCTGGCGATCCTGGTTGGCTTCTGCGGGGTCTGCTTCGTGATCAGTCCGAGCGGGGGGACGCTGAATACCGCGGTGATTATTGCCCTGTTCGGCGCCATGCTCGGTGGCCTGGCCAAGGTTACCATCCGACGGATGGCGTCGACCGAGCCCAGTCCGCGGATCGTTTTCTATTTTGCGCTGCTGACCTCATTGATTTCGGCGCCGGCAGCCGCGATGAACTGGCATACGCCCGATCTGCCGACTCTGCTGTTGCTGATTCTGATGGCGGCGTTCAGTACCGCAGCGCAGCTGCTGCTGAGCCGGGCTTACGCGCTGGCGCCGGCGGGTCGGCTGGGACCCTTCACCTACAGTTCGGTGGCTTTTGCCGCGGTACTCGGGTGGTTGTTCTGGGGAGAACTGATGGAGCTTCATACCCTGGTGGGCGTGGTCCTGATCTTTATGGCTGCGGTAATCAGTGTGATGAAACAACGTCGTAAGCCGCTGCCGGCCTGCTGAGCGGCAGCGGGCCGATATCCGTCGGGGACGCCCGGCGGTAGTCAGCAAACCGGCCGCCGGCTATCCGCTCATCCTCAGTGCGGGCGGGCCCGGGCCGCCAGGTCCGGTTCCAGTTGTTCCAGAGTGACGGACTGAACAATTGTGTCGCTGAAGGTTGCCGCATCCAGCGGACGGCTGAGCAGGTATCCCTGGACCGCATAGCAGCCGGTTTCCCGAAGAAATTCCAGCTGCGCATCCTCTTCCACCCCCTCGGCAACGACCTTCAGGCCCAGCCCTTCCGACATGGCAACGGTCGCCTGGATCAGCTGACGATCGCTCGGGTCTTCCACCAGGTCGCGGACAAAGCTGCGGTCGATCTTAAGGGTGTCGAAGGGGAACTGCTTGAGGTAGCTGAGGGCCGAATAGCCGGTTCCGAAGTCGTCCAGTGACAGGTGTACACCCAGCTCGTTGAGTTCGGCGAAAGTCTGGGCCGTGCCCTGGTCGTTTTTAATCAGCAGGCCTTCGGTAATCTCGATACAGAGCGCGCTGGCAGGCAGCTGACTGATGGCCAGGGTGCGGCGCAGAAACGGCAGCAGCTGCTTATCGCGGAACTGACGGGGGGAGATGTTGACCGAGACGTAGAAATCTTCCAGCCCCTGATTCAACCACAGCCGGGTCTGGTTGCAGACCTGCTCCAGCACCCACTCACCGATCGGCACGATCAGGCCGGTCTGTTCCGCCAGCGGGATAAAACGATCCGGGCCGACAAAGCCCAGCTGATCGTTATTCCAGCGCAGCAGCGCTTCAGCCCCCAGCAGGCGGCCGCTACGGGTGCAGTAGATAGGCTGGTAATGGAGGAAAAATTCGTTATTGGCCAGCGCATTGCGAAGCTGATGCTCCATTTCCAGCCGGTCACGCACATGTTCGTTCATCTTCGGGGTGTAGAAATGATAGGTGTTGCGACCCTCATCCTTGGAGCAGTACATGGCCGTGTCTGCCTTCTGCAGCAGCTGATCGACGTCATCGCCATCTTCCGGATAGAGGGCAATACCGATACTGCCGGAGATATAGAAGGACTGATCGCCGATAATGAACTCCCGGGACAGGGCGCGCAGCATCTTCTCGGCGACCACCTCTGCATCTTCCAGACTATCCACGTCCTCCAGAATCAGAATAAACTCGTCACCGCCGTAACGGGCGAGGGTGTCGCCTTCGCGAGTGGAGGCCTGCAGGCGCTTTCCGGCGGCGATCAGCAGCTGATCGCCGGTGCTGTGACCCAGGGTATCGTTGATCTTCTTGAAATCGTCCAGATCGACGAACATGACCACGGTTTTCAGATTGTGGCGATGGGCTTTCTTAATGGCCTGGTCGAGCCGGTCGATCATCAGATTGCGATTGGGCAGGCCGGTCAGGGCATCGAAGTGTGCCTGGTAGAGTACCCGCTGTTCCTGTTCCTTGCGTTCGGTAATATCGCGGATACAGGTCACCCGAAGCTCACGTCCCTTAACGTAACTGGTTTTGGCACAGATCTCGACGGGGAAGCGACTGCCATCCTGATGCATGGCGATAACCTCATAGGGCAGCTCGTAGTTTTCCTGGTAATACGCGCGGGAGCGGGCTACACACTCCGGATCCATCAGCTCCCAGATAGTGCGGTCTGTCAGCTCTTCGAGCTGATAGCCGAACATCTTTTTAGCCATGTCGTTAGCGTCAATGATGCTGCCCTGGTGGTGGATCACGATCGCTTCGTTGGAGATTTCGATCAGCTGACGCAGCCGCTTCTCACTCTGCTGCAGTTCCAGTTCCGCAGCCTGACGACGGGTGATATCGGCACTGCCGAGACGATAGAGAATGTAGACCGCCAGACTGATAATCAGAAAGAACACCCCGAAGCCCCAGGCCGCGCTGTTATCGTCGAGGGGTGAGAAGGGAATCAGCCGGTGATCCTTCAGGTACAGAATGCGCCAGCCGGGCAGCAGCGAGATCTCCCTTGAGCCCATCAGATACCTGTCGCCGTCCGCCGTACTGACCTGTTGCTCGCTGATCTGGCTGAACCCCAGGCTGGGCAGGGTTTTGTCACCGAACTGACGGGAGCGGATCAGTGACTGCTCCTGTTCTCCGGATAACTGCCACAGGCTGCGCAGATTCCAGTCCTGGCGGGTACCGGCGAATACCACGCCATTGCCGTCGATCAGCACCGCGATTCCGTCTTCGCTCAGCAGCAGTTTCTCCAGTTCAGCCGGTAGCAGCTTAATCACCGCAACCCCCAGGGCTTCGCCGGTTGCGGACTTGACCTGGTGGGAAAAATAGAGGCCCCGTCTGCCGGTGGTTACTCCCATGGCCAGATAAACGGCGCTGCCTTTTTCTACGGCCTGACGGAAATAGGGGCGGAAGCCGTAATTGTTGCCGAGAATGGCCGGGACATCAGGGCTGGCATTACTGGCCACCACGGTTCCGCTGTTATCCATCAGGTAACAGATCGATGCGTTCAGGGCCCGACAGCTGTGGTTAAGCACATAGGCACTGTCAGCACTGCTTCGTTCCGACGGTTGTTCAAACTGTCTGATGATCTGAGGCAGACCGGCCAGCAGGCGTGAGGCTTTCTGCTGGTCGCGGAGGTAGACTTCCAGTTCGTCACCCATCACCAGCGAGGTCTGGTCGATAAATTGCTGGGTACTGGTCTCGGCAAGCTGGTGAGACCTGTTGTAATACAGTGAGGCACTGAAGACAGCAATCGTACAGCAGGCCAGCGCGAGGCAGGCAAGGATTTTCCGGGCGCTCATAAAGTCATAAATTACTACAGATTTATTGTTATCGGAGGGGTGTCGTCCCCTCTCTGTTTATGGCGAGCGTCCGTGCCGGCAGGGGTGTAAACTACCACAGCTCACTAAGCTGACGCTAATTTAATGGCTGGTGGAATTCTCTGACTGTTATCGGCAGGAGCCCTGGCATCTTGAAGGGACTGAGCCGGACCGGCGGAGTCCTGAACTAAAGTATAATCGGCAGCAGTACCGGACGTCTGTCACTACTTGATGACAGCGGTGTGCCAGGCTAAGGTTTCCGGCCTTCAACAATTCAGCTCTGAGGTGAGATGTGGTGACTCTGGAACAGTTTCTGGAAGCGATTAAAGACGGCCGGGATGTCGAATTTGAACAGACCATGGCCGTTATCGAGGATAACTTTGATTACAGCCCGACCTCGTTCCGCAATGGCGTCGGTGACGATCATCTAATCAACGACGCCGGCCAGAATGCCGGGTCCTGTAAGATCTTTGCCTTTGCTCGCCTGCAGCAACTGGATCCCGGCCAGACGCTGGCGCTGTTCGGCCGCTACTATCGTGAAGATGTACTGGCCCACCCTGAGGCACAGGACCATCAGAATATCCGCACCTTTATCCGTCACGGCTGGGCGGGTATTCGGTTTGAGGGTGAAGCCCTGACACCGAAAAACTGACTCTGCAGCCGGACTTCTCCGGCTGCATCCGTACCGGCGGATTCAGCGTATATCTGAATATGGGTTTTAAACCTTCAGATAACAGAAACAGGATAGCGGAGAAGCGTTATGGAGCTGGGAGTTATCGTTACGGTCGGACTGGAACTGATGTCCGCACTCTTTATTTTTGTGCTGGGCATCGGTGTCCTGACACTGGTCTGGTTCTATATCGCCGATGTGACTCAGACGCGGCAGGCCATCCGCCGTAACTATCCCGTTATTGGCCGTTTCCGCTATCTGTTTGAGAAACAGGGGGAGTTCTTCCGGCAGTATTTTTTTGCCATGGACCGGGAAGAGATGCCGTTTAATCGGGCGGAGCGTAGCTGGGTGTATCGTGCGGCCAAGGATGTCGAGCGAACCGTCGCGTTCGGTTCGACCCGCAACCTGGCGGCACCCGGTAATGTCCTGTTTATGAACTGCGCTTTCCCGACTCTGGCCGAAGATGCGGTTCCACCCGCGGAGGTGACCATCGGCGCCGGTTGCCGCCAGCCCTACACCACCAGCTCGATCTTCAATATTTCCGGTATGAGTTTTGGTGCGTTGTCCAGGCCTGCGGTCAGCGCGCTGGCCAGTGGTGCAGCCCGGGCCGGGTGCTGGATGAACAGCGGAGAGGGAGGCGTCAGTCCATGGCATCTGCAAGCCGGCTGTGACCTGGTCTGTCAGATCGGTACCGCTAAATACGGGGTCAGGGATGAGCAGGGCAACCTGTGTGATGACCGGCTGCGCAGGCTGGCGGCTTACGATCAGGTACGGATGTTTGAGATCAAACTTTCCCAGGGGGCCAAGCCGGGTAAGGGCGGCATGCTGCCGGGCATCAAAGTGACCGAAGAGATCGCCGAAATTCGGGGGATACCGGTGGGGCAGGATTCCATCAGTCCCAACGGCCATCCCGATATTCGTTCGGTTGCCGGGTTGCTGGATATGATTGATCGCATCCGCAGGGTGACCGGTAAACCGGTTGGTTTCAAAGCGGTGCTGGGCAGTCAGCTGTGGCTCGATCAGCTGCTGGATGAGATTGAACAGCGGGGAGCGGAGTGCGCCCCGGACTTTATCACGCTCGACAGCGCCGATGGCGGCAGCGGTGCGGCGCCGCAGCCGCTGATGGACTACGTTGGCCTGCCGCTGAATGAAAGTCTGCCACTGCTGGTTGATAAGCTGGAGCAGCGGGGCCTGCGGCGTCGGATTCGGATCATCGCCTCCGGCAAGCTGATTACGCCCTCAAAGGTGGCCTGGGCGCTGGCGGTGGGGGCGGATTTTATTGTATCGGCCCGTGGTTTTATGTTCTCGCTGGGGTGTATTCAGGCGATGCAGTGTAATAAAGATACCTGCCCGACCGGCATCACCACACACAATCCGCGGTTGCAGCAGGGCCTGGACCCGGCGGAAAAATCGGTCAGAGTGGCCAATTACCATAAATATATCAACTACGGGGTCGGCCTGATCGTCCATTCCTGCGGTGTTCGTGAACCCCGTGAGCTGCAACGTCAGCATGTTCGTATCGTTACCGAATCCGGCAGTTCAGTCGGTCTGGATGAACTGTACGGTCAGCACTGACCGGGCCCGCCCAGAATGCCTCAGGGGTGGCTGCGAAACAGCCAGAGTGTCTTTTCGGCGGGAGTGCGGGCCGGCAGGTGATACAGCTCCAGTGACAGCAATTGCGATGAGTCCGGATGTGTGGACGAAAGCCGCCAGCCGCCCCGGCTGAGCACCCGTGCCGCCGCCCCCGGGTAGTAACTGTCGGTAACGGTAAAGTCGGGCAGACGGTGGCGCAGTAATTCGACCCCGTAGTTGCTGGCCAGCATACGGGGGGCTTCTCCTTTCCGCTGCTCAAGAATCCGGGCGGCCTGCTGGACCGGTGGCAGGTCGGCGGGTTGATCCAGCAAGCCCGGCAGTCGAACCAGAGTCAGCAGCATCAGCGCCATCAGGGCGGTGACGGCCGCCGGCCGATAAGGCAGGGCGGACAGCGTCAGGCAGCTCAGGCTGATCAGGGCCCAGAGCAGCGGCACCAGGTGGCGCAGATTTTCCGGATTCTGGGCCAGCAGCGTCCATAGCAGGCCATTGATCAGAAACAGCGTCAGCAGTTTACGCACCCGGGCGCCGGCGTGCCGACGAAGCCACCACTGGCCGGCCAGCAGTACGGTTATCAGTGTCGGTAGTAACCAGCGGCTTCCGGTCAGCCCGGCGGCGGCTTCCGGCCAGCTGATCTTGCGGCTGTCACTCAGTGCGCTGTTACCCCAGAGCCGAAAATGGCCATCGATAAAGCGCAGCCCTTCACTGAACCAGCCCATACCGTCCCGGGACAGCAGATAAGTCAGGGAGATCAGCGCAACGGTGGTCAGTGATGCCAGTAGTCGCCGCCGGCTTTGCGGTTCGGTGATCAGTATCTGCAGCAGTGGTAACGCCAGCAGCGGCGCCAGCGATGGCCGGGTCGCCAGACAGCCGCCCAGTAGCAATCCGGCCAGCAGGTAACGGCGCCCGATCAGCGCCACGAAGGCGGCGACCAGCCAGCATAGCGCCGGACCGTCAGAAAGCCCCAGCAGGCCCAGACCGTTCAGCAATGGACTGCTCAGGCAGAGCAGGAAGCCGCAGCCCGCCGCCAGGGACGTGGCGCCGCTTTGTCTCAACAGCAGCCAGCTCAGCCAGGGCAGCAGCAGGGTGCTGCCGCGGGTCAGCCAGAGTAGCGCCGTTACCGCCTCGTCGGTAAAAGGGGTGAGCAACCGGGCCAGCAGGATAAAGGCGGGATAACCGGGGAAATGGGGTGAAAACTCCAGCACGCTGAAGCGGTCGATGCCGCGGCTGAAGTGCAGCGCATCGTCGGAGGACAGCAAAGAGGGCTGTTGCCACAGCCAGCCGGCCACCAGTGCCGTGGCCATCAGCATCAGTGCCGGCGCTATCCCGCGTGAGATTCGCCGGGTCAGTTCAGGGGGCGCCACGGAGTAGCGACAGCAGACTGTTCATACTGCGTTCGAACTGATTTCGGTCGGCGGGCTGGCGTCCGGCACCGAACAACCCGGGGCTGCCGAGCGCTTTCATGCAGTGATTCAGCGCCTGACGAGCTGTCTGCCGGTCCGCGCTGGGCAGTCGCTGAGCCAGCAGGTCGGCGTCGTTCAGCAGCAGGTCCAGAAAGCGTTTGCTGCGGGCGACAGAGACCTTGGCCAGCTGGTAGTCATCGATATTATCCAGAGCGGAGGCCAGTTTGAGTCCGATCTCCTCGGTCAGGATGCGGGTAAAGACAACGCCGGTATCGGCCAGGCTCGACATGCCGATTGCGTCCTTCAGCGGCCAGACCAGCGGCAGATTCGCTTCACTTTCAAGGTTGACCAGCTCGTCATTGAGTTCTTCCAGCCAGCTTTCGGCGCTGCTGGTATCCCGGCGGTGCAGGGCGTCACTGATGGCGGTCCAGCCATCGAGAAAGGGTTCCTTGCCGGCCGCCGAGTAGGAATAAGCCTGTGCCTGGCTGCTGAATGTGAAAATGCAGACCAGGGTCAGTAACAGCTGTCTTATCAAAGCGAATCTCCTTTTGTCTGTAGGGGCATCAGTCCAGTGGCTCTATCAGGCGACACTCTGGGTTTCCAGAACGGTTGGTTCGTTGCGGAAATTGAAGATTTCGCAGCGGCGGTCTTGCCGATCGACCAGACTCCGTGCGGCCAGCTGGCCCATCTCCATGGCCGTGTCGGTAAAGATATAGCGGAAGGTGCCCTGGCGGCCGGTCATGATCAGATTGCTGAACTGATTGAGCCGGTTGATCAGTTGCTCGCGCTCCTGCTGATAACCAATTCGCATCAGCGGGTAGGCGTGCTCGGTATAGCTGCTGAAGTACTCGCCGGTGGAACGCCCGGTGTCGACACCCAGCGAATCAAGGTCCTGAATCACCCGCGGCAGCAGCTCTTTATCGCTCTGGCTCCAGATAGGATCGTTCTTAAAACAGGGGATTTCCAGCATTACCGAGCTGTGGCCTTCCGGTGCCATCCAGGGTGAACGTCGGCGGGGCTCCTGCAGTCGGGTGGCCAGAACCTCGGGGTCCGACAGGTATTGCCAGGTGTTGTCGGAAATATCGCCACCGCTCATCGGCATATTAAAAAAACGCAGCGAGCGATAGCCGAGCTGGTGAGGGAATTCGAAAAAATCTGCCATCATCGGCAGTGGTAGGGTGGAAATCACCTGGTCGGCCGGAACTTCCAGATAACCATCGGCGTTATTGCAACAGATGGCCTTAATCTGTTCTCCCTCGTGCTTAATACCACTGACCGGGCTGTTGAGCAGCAGTTCGACACCGTCCTGACAGAGTTTTTCAGCCAGTCGTTCGAAGATGCGTCCGAACCCCAGTTTCGGGTATCGATAGCGGCGGGCGTAGGTGCGTGGAGTCGAATCCTTTTTTGGCAGTAATCGCTGGGCCACGTCCTTCAGGTCCAGCAGGCTGATGCGCTGTGAGGCCCAGTCAGCGGAAAGTTCCGTGGGGTCGATGCCCCAGAGCTTGCCGGTGTAGCCTGCAAAAAAATTCTGATAGAGAGTGCGACCGAACCGGCTCTCGATCCAGTCGGCAAAGCTGGCGCTGTTGCGGTCGGTGACCGGTTCGGTAAACGGCAGCTGAAACAGCAGGTCTCTGGTGGCGCCGGCCAGCAGCGACAGCGGTGCATTCTTCAGAAGGTCGCCGGCAGACAGGGGGTACTGATAGGTGCGCCCCTGAAAGCGAATCACGCTTTTACGCAGAGAGTGCAGCAGCTCATCCTCCATCAGCTCCTCGACAAACTGCAGCAACTCGGGATTACGGGTAATAAAACGGTGACCACCATAGTCAAAGCGGTAATCGCCCTGGCGGCCCCGGAAGCACTGGGTGGCGGACATCCCTCCTACCTGGCCGGCAGCTTCGATCAGGACAACCCGGTATCCGGCGCGGTTCAGTTCCCAGGCGGCCATCAGCCCGGCCGGGCCGGCGCCCAGCACGGCGACAGTGGATGCTTCAGTCATTGGTTGCCAGATCTCCGGATTGGGCTGCGGGGAACTCAGCACTGATCTGCTGCAGTTCAAGAATGGGGGGATTGGGCAGCTCCGGTACCGACTTTCTCACTACGTCGGTGACCCACTGGGGATAGATCCGGTACAGCAGCCGGGTATCGACACTGATCGGCCCGCGGACGTCGGCCGGCAGTGCAAAGCGCTCGTCGCGGTAGCCATCGGCAGGAATCCGGGTGTCACGCAGCAGTTTTTCATAGCGCCAGAAGATCAGTCCGACCGGCTTGCCGTCAGCATCGCCGAACTCTTTGAGGAACAGCCGACTGTCGGCTGGCAGATTACCCGCCGGATCGGCCTGGCCACTGTCGATCAGCACACGGCCATCGGCATCGGTCACCCGTACCCGCAGCCACAGCTGACGGAAATCGGCAACGCCGGTGGGCAGGGCATGGCCGGCGCCGGTGTTGCGTACCCGGACCACCAGGTTGTTGCCCTCCAGCCGCTGTTCCAGAGTGGCGGACGTCTTCAGCAACTGAATGCTCATCTGCTCCTGCTTCTTGTTACGCAGTCCCACCAGGTGATGGTTGGCACCGGTAAACTGGTGAGTGACCAGGTTGTCACGGATGGCGCTGCCGTCGGTGGCCAGACCCGGTACCGGCTCACCAATGCGATCGATATCGCCGGTCATGTGGCAGTCGATGCAGGTGCGATGGCTGGACGGATCCTCCGGGTTATTGAACGAGGACTGCTGCCATTCGCCATAGGTATCGACGATGTCGGCGCCCAGCCCCGGAGAAAACTCATCGTGGCAGCCCTTGCAGTAGATCGGATCCTTATAAACCGGCTGCAGGTAGGACTGGCCATGGACTTCCGGTCTGGCATTAATCTGCTTTTCCGCCAGCCAGCGGGCGGCGGCGTTGTCGGAGTCTTCCAGCCAGTACCGTTCCCGGTTTTCCAGGTCCACCCGGAAGGCGGCGTTACCGCCGGCATCCTCTACGTCGACGATACGGTGGCAGAACAGACAGCCGGTCCCCTCATCAAGGTCGGTGCGGTTCTCCTCCAGCGCTTTAATGATGGAAGTGCCCCCCTGTTCGAACATATGGCTCTGGCTGCCCAGTTGCAGGCTGCCGGTGGTGAAGCTCTGGGGCATATGACAGCCCAGGCACCAGGCCTTAAATTCCTCGCCTTCCACTTCGCCGGCCACCTCCAGCAGCACTTTAAAGTAGGGGTTGGATTCACCCATCAGCCGGTGATTGCTGTCGGCCCACTGATCGAACAGATCGCTGTGGCAGTTGCGGCAGCTGGCGGAGTTGACCCACTCCTCGGGGTGGACGTAGGGGGTGTCGTTGTCCTGCTTACTGATCCGTAACCAGCTGGCCAGATAGGGCAGGTTTTCCGGCCGGCGGATATAGCTGTTCAGCTGTTTCATCATCGCCACCGCCTCGACCGGTGGGCTGGCCGGGTCCAGAGACCTGGCCTGATCCCGGTCATCATGGCCCATCCCGCCCTGGGTGTCGCGGACGATACGCAGATAGTCGTTGAGGAACTGACCGGCAATCATGCCTTTCAGATTGCGGTGGCCGGTGAGCGCATCCTCATGCTTGTCGCCGGTGGCGGCTTCCATCAGATAGCGATTGGTGAAGTTAAAGCCGTCGAGATGGCAGCTGTTGCAGCTCATCCAGAAGTCACCGGTCATTGGGAAGTGGGGGAAATCATCGGTATTACCGCTGTTGAACAGTCGGGCACCGGCTCGCTGTTCCGGCGTCAGCGGATCGCCGGACACCGTAGAGAACAGTGAAGGCTGGTCGATCTTCACCCGCGAAAAGGGACCCTTACCGCTATCGTTGAGCAGCACGACGTCCTGACTCATCGCATTCTGGACATAGAGCTGCTGTCCTTTCACCAGCAGTCCCCGGGGGTTGTCGCCGGGGAGATGACGGAGGATCTGGGTCACCTTGCTGCCGCCCTGACTGAGTTTTCCCTGTCTGCGTTTGCTGCGCTTTTTCTTCTTGCCGGTTGAGCGACGGGACAGATCGAAGACCATCAGATCTTCGCTGCCCGCCAGGGTGATATAGAGCTTTTTGCCGTCGGCGGAGAACTCGGCATCGGCGGGATTGCTGACAATGCGGGTGCGATTGCCGTTACCGACGACGTTGATCTGCCGGAACAGCTCCTTTCGCAGGCCGGTTTTCTCCGCCTCGTTACCGGGGCTGAGGTCGATGACCGATACCGCCGGAAACACCGTGGACTGGAACTGGAAGGGATGATCAAAATTCCACAGCACGTGGGGCAGCCAGGCTTCGGTACCATCGGGACTGATGGCGATATCGTCCAGCAGTCGGGGTACTCCCTGAGAGTCGCTCTCCCGGGGTTTCTGTACTGTCTGCAGGCGGATGCGCCGGAGCAGCTTCGGTGCCGGCTGGCCGGCATCGTAGACGGACAGTTCACCGGTCATCGCGTGGCTGACCAGTAGTCGGCCATCCCCGGTCAGAGCCATTCCCCGAGGGGTTTCGGCGGTTTCAGTCTGATCCAGCACAAACCCCTGACGGTCGAAGGCGATCAGCTGGTGATCTTCAAACAGGGTCGCCCGGAACAGCTGGTTGGTCTTATCCCAGATCACTGCAAAGGGGTGCCGACCGGTATCGATGCTGTTGCGAATTTCCAGAGAGGTCGCGTCCAGCAGATAGATACGTTTGCCGAGGTAATCGGTGGCGGCAATCAGGGTTCCGTCATCGGTGATGGCCAGCCGCCGGATATCACGGCCCAGTGACGTTTCCTGCTGCAGCGTCGGATTGTCCAGCGGCGTACGGCTGACACTGCCGCCGTCATAGTTGGCGGTATAGAGGGTCTCGCCGTCAGCGGACAGTACCATGGAACCACTGCTGACCGACGCGGTGGCCAGCGAACTCAACAGCAGGCTGAAAAGAAGAGTGAGCAGGAGAATTGGGTACGACACAGGCATGGCGTTGGGTTCATCCGGGTAATCAGAAGAGCGACAGAGAAACGGTTGTGCTGACCGTCGCGGTTTCAGTTCGATCATCGACGCAGAAAGGGCCGATACAGAAATGACAGCACTGACCAGCGCAGGGCGTGGCGGATCAGCAACAGGCACAGGGGGACGGCGGTAACCAGATGCAGGTAATGGGCGATGGCGCCGCTGAGATCGCCGCGATTTCCGATCAGCATCAGATAAAAACCGCTCAGAGCGCTGAGCAGTAGCAACAGGTCGAGCACCCGGCCGGTTTTCTTCAGCAACGGTTTGCGACTGCGCTGAATCAGTCGGCGATGGCTGAGCCAGAACGGCAGTACGCTGAGGGGAAAAAGCACCAGACCGGCAATGCTGTGAACAAACAGCAGGGTACGTTCTGTGTCCCAGGAAAGAATAAACAGACTGCTCCAGAGCGGGATGCCGCTGATAAACAGCAGGTGAAGGCTCAGCTCTGCGCTACGGTGTCGCCAGGCCAGATCGTGCCACCAGCGAAGAAGGTGCTGTCGTGCTCTTTCAGCAGGAGAGGGGGCGAAAGCAGATGCTGTGGTAGATCGCATAGAATTGCAACTGATACTGATAACGGGAATGGTTATTATTTGTTTTCAGATCAACAAAGTCCAGACAAAATCGGCGGATTTAAAGAGAAAAAACACCCGATCGGTCAGATGCGGGTGTTTTTCAGAGAATACTTCTATCTATATGATATAAAGCAATTATTTGTAAATGATAAAGGTCATTTCTGAGCGGATACCCGAACCCGGGAAGCCATTACCATGGCGGTACCGTGTGCGCCTCCTGCGTCGGTGATTCGGGCGACATTATCGAGGTCGTTGTCGCTGCTACCACCTTCAATCTGATGTTCACCAGAATCACCCAGCCATTCCGCCAGTTGCATGCCCTGGTCGGTGGTGGAGCCATTGATGACGCCGCGGAACCAGCTGACATAGCGCTCGGCCAGGCTGGACAGCTCCAGCGCCGGTGCAGATTCGTCCTGCTGGTTCTTCAGGTGCAGCATCGCTTCACGCAGGCCGCCGGAGATGGCCGCAGCCGTCCAGGGAGTGTGTTCGGTGGCCTGGCCGGGAGTCTGGGCCCAGGTGCCGATGGCCGCATCGTACTGCTGCTTCTCCACTGCCAGGAACAGGTTGCGGGCTGCCTGGCGATACTGGCTGTCTCCGGTGGCCAGGAAGGCCGCGGTCAGGCCGCGAATCACCGCGAACTGGCTGTCCAGCGACTGTCCCTTATCGGCGTTGCCGTTCAGATCGCTGCCGTCGACCGCCAGACCGTTGTCGGCGATCAGATTAGCGAGGATGAAGTCTGCCTGGGCGCTGATCATTTCCAGCGCCAGTTTGCCGTCGGCGGACTTCAGGTTAACGTCGCCACCGTCGGCAGAGGCGTAACCCACCGGCAGTGCGTCCTGAGCGCGCTGGAAGATAGACAGGGCAACCAGGCTATAGGCCGCATCATAGGTGGTGACGTGCTGGCTGCGAGTACCATCGGGGCTGTAGCTGTCGGTCAGGGTGCCTTTGTCTTTGTTGAAGTGCAGGGCGTGCAGGTTGCGGAACAGCATGCTGCTGAGGTTGCTGGCCACGGAGAAGGCGTCGTCACCCTTGCTGTCGTTAGAGCGGTCGCCGTCGATATTGACAGCAGGAGCCGCGGCGAAGGGGGCACCGTCAAAGACCGCCGAGAAGGCCGGGTTCTGAGCGCTGTTGGCGGTGCGCTGATCGGTGAAGGCAAAAAACTCACTGACTGGCCACAGCATCAGCCAGGTGTCACGCAGAGTGGAGCGGCTGTCGGTGACCCTGAGGCCTGAGATGGCATTAACACCATTCTGCTGGCCTTCTTCGACGGCGATCCGGTGCGGGAACCAGACCAGGCCTTTCGCCGGATCGTAGGCGGGGGTGATCGCCGCTCCCAGCTTGCTGCCGTCAAAGCCCAGCTGTTCCTGCAGGATCAGCAGTTTGTCCAGCGACAGCTCGGTCAGGATCATGCCGTTCATGCCGTCAGCGGCGGAAACACCGAGGGCGTGAACGCCGTCCTGATCCTGGGTGGAAGAAGCTGCTTCGACCTCTTCATCGGTTTCGGCGACATGCATTCCGCCGAGGAAGTCCTGAGACCACATCACTTCTTTCAGCAGGATGCCGCCGAGGGTGGCCGGATTGATCTGCTGGCTGGCATTCTCACGGGTCCATGCCAGGCTGGCGTAGTCACGGAAATAGGCGGGAGTCTGAGTGGCGACGGTACCGGTGATGCCGCGGGCATTCTGCAGTTCAACTTCATCGCCGCTGACTACGGAAGTGTCCGGCGCCTGAACAAATTCCGGCATCGCCGACTGATAAGGCAGAGAGATGGGGTACAGGTTGAGCGGAATCTCTTCGGCCGGGAAGGCAACGGCGTTGGCCATTTCCATAAAGCGGGCGCCCAGGTTTTCCAGCTTGCCGCCGCGCATCGCATTCAGCGGACCATTGGCCAGGTGTGGCCCCAGGCGGGACTGGTAGTTCAGCGCGTACATCGCCTCTTCGGAATACTCATAGCTCTCGATGCCGGCCGCGTAATCAAATTCGGTGGGCTGGTTGAGCAGGTTCGGGTCGAGAACGTCCAGATCCAGGCCGAGGCTTTCAGCCAGTGGCTCGCCGGAAAGTTCGAACTCGGTGTAGGCCAGCATCGAGCCTGCGGGCAGGAATCGCTTATCCAGAACTTCTGTGCGAATACCGTCCGCCTGAGCGGCAGAGCAGAGCAGCAGGGTCGACAGCGCCGTCAGACGGGTCGCTGCATTCAGGCGCAATCTGGGGTTGGCCATGATATCTCCTTGAAGATTTTGAGGAAAATGGGCTGATCGGGTCAGCAGTAAGGCGAAGATACTACACTAATAAAAATGCAAATGAAAACGCTTCTCATAACCGTTAATTGATGTTTATCAAGCTGTGGGTGGCAGGGGCGCAGATCTTCCGCCGAATGTTCGAGCGGCCGTCAGATGCAGGACTGGTCTTTCGGGGCTGGCAATTAAAAGGAGCTGGTAACAGAGGGGCTGAAGAACCGACTTCACCGGCGCTTCTGTCTGCGGCCTGACGACGACCGGATTACAGCCGGCGGTTATTGCGTCGGAAGCGACCGGGGGGAAGACCGAAGGTCGAGCGGAACAGGCGGCTGAAATGGCTCTGACCGGAGAAACCGCAGTGCTGGGCGATCTGCACCAGCGGCGTGTCGGTGTCCTGCAGCAGCTGACGTGCGCGTGCCAGTCGCCGGCGGGTCACAAACTGGTGGGGTGGCTCCTTCATGCTCTGGCGAAACATGCGGGCGAAATGGTATTCGCTGAGGTCGGCAACGGCGGCCAGCTCGCTGAGCGTCAGGGGGTGATCGAGGTGGTGCTCGATATAGTCGCAGATGCGACGCTGAATCGCCGGTGCCAGGCCGCCGCGTATTCGGGGGAGTTGCGGTAGCCAGTTGCTGTAGTTTTTCAGCAGATGCAATTGCAGCAACTGGCTGGCATGGGACAGTGCTGTCCGGTCGACAGCATCGTGCCAGTCAAGCGGCAGGATCAGGTTGCGGCAGATGCCGGCTATCCAGGGATCATCCACAAAGGTGTGGTCCTGCAGCTGCAGCAGCCGGCCATCCCGATCCAGAGTCTGTTCCGCCTGTTGCTGCAGCCGGGACTCCGAGAAATAAAGGTGAACAAACCGTAACGGGCCATCCACCAGCCAGTCCGAACGGTGGCCACCGGGCATCAGGCAGAATCGATCCGGAGCCCCGCCGGTGGTGACTCGGTCTGCTTTCAGGCGGCGAATACCGTAGCCGCCGCTGAGGTAGCAACTAAGGGTGTGGTGGCCGGGGCGACAGTAGCTCATCCGGTCATCATGGTTGTTCCAGACAGCCAGCGCCTGGTGGTCATCGAGAACAGCGGCGTTTTCCAGCTGCGCTCGGGACTGGCTGAGTCGTCGAAATACCGCGCTCTCCTTGTTGAGGCCCGGGATGCTGAATGAATCCATGCCGGCGAGTATCCGTAAATCAGGTTGATAACAGGACGAAGATGATCTTAGCACCGCTACCGGTATTCCGGACCGTTCTACGCGGAGAAAACCGCAAGAATATGAAAAAAAGCAGCTTCATATAAGACCTCCATAAAGGGAAGCCTGAAGATAGTGGTCTGATTCAGACGGATATCTCCGGAGGCACTATGAATATTCTGCTCTATGTCCTGACTGTGCTTATCTGGGGCACCACCTGGATCGCCATTAAACTGCAGCTGGGGGAGGTGGCAGTTGAGGCTTCTGTTATCTACCGGTTCTGTCTGGCCGGAATGGTGCTGTTTGCGGCGCTGCTGCTGAGCCGGCGGCTGCAGCCGATGAGTGGCCGTGACCACCTGTTCTGCCTGCTGCAGGGCGGCTGCCTGTTCAGTCTTAATTTCTACTGTTTTTACCTGGCGACGGGTTATATCGCCAGTGGTCTAGCCTCGGTGGTGTTTTCTCTGGCTACGGTGTTTAACGCAGTCAATCAGCGGCTATTTTTCGGTGAGTCTCCACGCCGGGCGACGGTGGTCGGTTCGCTGCTCGGCGTGCTGGGGATCGTCGCGCTGTTCCGGGGGGATCTGCAGAACAGCCCGGCCGACAGCGGCAGCTGGTGGGGATTTGCTCTGGCGGCGTTCGGCACACTGTTGTTTTCGCTGGGGAACATGTTGTCATTACGCCACCAGCGGTGTGGTCTGCGACCACCCACCACCAACGCCTGGGGTATCATTTACGGGGTGCTGATTATGACCCTGATTGCGGTGCTGAAGGGAGTGTCGTTCGGTTTCTCCGAGCGGCCGGAATACCTGGCGTCGCTGATCTATCTGGCGGTACCGGGAACCGTTATCGCTTTTACCTGCTATCTGCTGCTGGTGGGACGAATAGGCGCGGACCGGGCGGCTTACACGACGGTGCTGTTTCCGGTGGTGGCGCTGACAATTTCCACCTGGGTTGAGGGCTATCAGTGGGGTATTTCATCAGTCATTGGTTTTGGTCTGGTGCTGGCGGGCAATCTGGTGATCTTCGGACGATACCGAAAAGTGCCGGCAAGCAGGCCGCACCGAGAGGGCGGCCGCGCCTGAGGGGATCGCCTGTCAGCCGGGTTACATCAGCGTCTGCAGCGTCCGCAGCTGATCGCCGACATTGGCAAAAATGCAGTTAGAGCGGCTGCGGTCAAGAGGGGTGGTGCCTTTCAGCCAGATGAAGTAGGGACGGGAAACGACCTTCCAGCCCCGGGCGCTGATCTGTGTCTCCGACAGCTGTTCAATGGGTTGTTCGCGAAGGCTCTGTGCGTCCACCAGGTTTCCCTGGCTATCCACGATCTGCAGCTGTCCGACTATCGCCAGCTGGTAGTCGTTATGATCGATGCCGCAGTGGGCAATGAGAATGGTCTCCGCATCCACCTCTTCGTTAACACCCAGCACAATCGCCAGTTGCAGTGCTTCGATCTGTTCGGTCTGATTAAAAGGCAGGGGGGAAAAGAAATAGCCGTCAGAAGATAAGGCGTCATTTACAGCCGTTGTCTGGTGCATCACTGATCCTTAGATTTTTCTTTTTTTTTGTAGTGTCAGGTGCTGCTGATTCGTCAGCGCGAACCGCCACCTCCATGTTGGTGCGGAACTCTATCGGTATCCGCTAAAAAAGTCCATACGACCTTGATGGAGATCGGTTTCCGGTACCCTGTCTCCTGTCAGAGTCCCACAGAGAGTGGTGTGTTGCTGACGCAGCGGCTATTTAAACCGGCCTCACGAGGAACTGCAACATGCCTTCCCTTAATTAGAAATGTGTCCTGTTGCGGTGCGTTTCAGTTGCCGTACTTCTTCATTTCCCGGCGAAGATCTGCCTCAAAGCGGGCGGCGTCCACCAGTACCGCATGCCACTGACGATTGGGGAAAACCGAGATGCTGATGTTTTCCTGCCGCAACAGCGGTAACCATTCATTCAGCAGAAATTCGAAGTCGATCTCTTCGGTGAAATTACCGGGCAGGTGGCGGCGGATGGCATCCTGAACGAATTCGGGGTGGGGCCAGAGAGAGATATAGGTCCGGCCATCTGCCGTGGCCTGCACCAGCCAGCCCTCTTTGTCCCGGGCCCCCCACAGCTCCTCCCAGTCGGCGACTTTCTCCAGAAAGTGGCGATAGCGTTCCTCTGAGGGGAGCGCCAGCAGGGTTTCGAGCTGATTGGGTTCCAGGCGGTAGGGCATTTTCGGCTTCTCAGAAGATTGCGGAGGATAGGGTGGGCGGGATTTTCTCACGAGCCGGCGGCCTGATGCCAGCCCCCTCTGTATGCCGGCCATATTCCCCGGGTGGTGCCTGTCGATGACAGCGCCCCTGTTTCTCGAACCAGTAGATGACGTTGCCAACCACCACGATCGATCCCGAGACAATTGCCGATGCAGCGGCAGGTATCAGCGGAATCAGGCAGCCTTCGTTGTGACAGGAAATGGTAACGCCGTAAATCCCGATGCTCTCAAGTTCCAGTTTTCGGGTGACTATCTGGCACTCCTCGTCATAGAACTCCACCTGACGGGGAACGAAAACTTCACAGCCGGTCAGAAGAATGGCCAGCAGTATCAGTATGGCCGAGCGCCAGCTACCGTTCTGGTGGGGTGTCACTGAGCCTCCCGGGACGGTCCGATCGCCTGACCGGAGCTGTTTCCCAACCTGCCCGGAGTGTCGGCAGGGCTGTCTGAAAGATAGCAGTGGCTGCCTTATGATGCCGGAACGGGGATAACTGGCTGCGACTCAGAAAGCATCGGGGGTTCATGGGGCTATCAACATTTGTTGTGGATAACTCTGTGAGCGAGTGGCCTTCAGTGACCGCTGAACCCCGGAATATCGTAGCCTGCTACAGATTGGTTAAAAAATGATCAGATATCTATTGTGCTATAAAAACAATGGCTTACGCTGGTATGACCAATCGAGCTGGATAGCAGGAAGCTGAAATGGTGGTTATCCTGTGGCCAGTATGAGAACCGGATGGCTTTGTGTATAAACGGTTGTTTAACTTCGTCCCGGAGAGCCGATAAATCGGGCTGTTCAGGGCAACGGCAGTCGCTCACCAGCACCGGGAAGCCGCTGACAATCAGGACACCTGTGGTTGTCATTTGTCGTTCTGCTGGCGTGACCGTCGCCGTGAATAGAGATACACCACCAGATTTTTGGAGCCGAACATAAATGCCGCAAACAACAGTCCGATACCGAATCCAACCAGCGGCTGTTCTTTAAGAAGATCGATAAACCAGAGTGTATTACCCATCGGTCAGTCCAGCCTGTCTTAATATAAGTAAAAGCTAATATGAAGGTATTTAATCACGTATGTGGGCAGAACGCCAGTGAGGTGTATTTCTGCTCTGTACGGGCTGGAAGTGCTCGGGTTATCGTTCTCGGAGGCACAGAGCTGGTCTGCGTGGCGAGCGGCAAGGCATGACAGAGCCAGGGTATGGCGGATCTCCGGTCGATCCTGAGGCTGTGCCGAAGGGTTACCAGAGGCGTTACCGGCCGGGGCACCGGTAACGATGCGGTGAATCGACGGAAGCTGATCAGCCGGGACGGCTCAGGGTGAGGATTTCTCCGCATTTCATGTATTCGGAAGCGCCGAGTCTGGCAACCGGTTGCAGGCGATCGGTGTGGACCTTGAGCCGGCCTTTGCCATCCTTGCTGGTGATCTCATCGTCGATATAGAGGCTGTTGACCCGGCCCAGGATCATCGATTGCGGGGTACCGCCGATCTCCTGGATCTGGTAGCACTCACAGGCAAAGGCGATACGACTGCCACGGATTCGCGGCAGTCGGGAACCCTCCATCGGTTCGGTTTCAAGGCCAAGCTGCTCCAGTTCCGAGACATCGGCGGGGAGTGTGGCTGAGCTCTCGTTCATCGCTTCCAGCATCTCGAAATGAGGAATGTGGATCACAAAATCCCTGCGTTGCTCGATGTTAATACGAGTATCCTTATGACTGCCATCCGGTTTTTTTCCGACTGAAACCATCATCAGCGGTGGGTTGCTGGAAACGGCATTGAAATAGGAAAAGGGGGCCAGATTGAAGCTTCCTCCGGCGTTTTCCGACAGCACCCAGGCGATAGGGCGAGGCACCAGGGTCTGAATAATATTGAAATATACCGCGTTAGGGCTCAGCTGGCCGAAGTCGATCTGCATAATTTATCCCTGTCAGTGGATCAGAAATTCCGGACGTTTATCTTACTCTTAGAAGCGGTTGTTGACACCTCTGAAAGCAGCATGAATACAGGTCTGGGAAACATTTGTATACCTCCTTCAAAGCACTGCTATGCTTATAACCGGGCACCTCGACAGCAGCAGGATACTCAGGAGGGCTTATGGAGTTTTATGATGTACAGGTCGGCTATGAAATTGGCGCCCTGAAAGAAGCTATCATTGAACCGGGTAAATCAGGTAACGGCTGGGTTATCCAGTTCCGTGATGTCGATGACAGCCTGCTGCCCCTGACCAGCGGTGGTCATGAGCGTATCTTTCACGACCTGGATTTTGCCACTCGTCTGGCCAAGGATTTCGGCTTTAAACGGGTATCTGTAATTGAGCATTTCTGATCGGGTGACGGGCTGGATCGGTGATCCAGCCGCCTGCTCTCAGTTCAACAGTTCTTCCAGACCGGTTTGCGCTTATTCAGAAACGCATCTATCCCTTCCCGGGCATCTTCGCTGTTAAGGTTACAGGTCATCACACCGCTGCAGTGGGCGTAAGCGTCCTCCAGACCCTGGTTGACCTGGTGGTAGAAAGCGGTTTTCCCGGTACGGATGGTGTGTGCCGATTTAGCGGCGATCTGCCCGGCCATGGCGCTGACGCTGGCGGCCAGTTCTGTTGCGTCCACGACCCGGTTGATCAGTCCGATTTCCAGCGCCCGACCGGCATCGATCATGTCTCCCAGCAGTAGCATCTCCATCGCCTGTTTGCGAGGTACCGCCCGGCTGAGGGCAACCATTGGCGTCGAGCAGAACAGACCGATGTTGACACCGGGGGTTGCAAAGCGTGAGTCGCTGCTGGCCACCGCCAGATCACAGGTGGCGACAAGCTGACAGCCCGCCGCGGTGGCGATGCCGTGCACCTGGGCGATGACCGGTTGGGGCAGCCGGGTTATCGCCAGCATCAGTTCAGAGCAGGTGCGAAAGGTACGCTCCTCTAGATCGGGGCTGGCAGCAGAGGTCATTTCTCTGAGATCATGTCCGGCACAGAACCCGCGCCCGCTCCCCCTGATCACGACTACCCGGACCTGATTCGAGTCGGCAATTGACGCGAGTTCGTCGATCAGCGCATTCATCAGCTCCAGGGACAGTGAGTTGTACGCCTGGGGACGGTTGAGGGTAAGGGTTGCCACACCATCGTGGTCTTCTCTGAGCAGTGTTTCGGTGGTCATCGCGGGATTCCTTTTTTTGTTCTGATCCTGATTGTATCTTTCCGTGAAGCCGGCTGCAGCAGACCTTAGTGGCATTACCGGAACGCCGGAACGACTGAGCCGATGAACCCGGGACGATCACCGGGTGTCCACCGCCGAATTCGGGTAAAATTGGCGATCGATCTGAATCTTCTGCTGCAGGCCTGAGTTACCTTGAAAATCATACTGGCACCGATGGAAGGGGTGGTTGACCCCATAATGCGAGATCTGCTGACCCGAATCGGTGGTATTGACCGTTGCGTTACCGAGTTTGTCCGCGTCAGTGAGCGGGTGTTGCCGACACGGGTATTCCACCGTCTGTCGCCGGAGCTGCGCCAGGGCGGTCGTACCGCCTCAGGTGTGCCGGTGTATGTGCAGTTGCTGGGCAGTGAACCGGAGGTGCTGGCCGGTAACGCGGTGCGTGCCGCCGCTCTGGGCGCACCGGGCATCGATCTGAATTTTGGCTGTCCGGCGAAAACGGTCAACCGGAATCGGGGTGGGGCGGTTCTGCTGCAGGAGCCGGAGCTGGTTCATCGTATCGTTGCCGCTGTTCGCGCAGCCGTCCCTGGTAAAATTCCGGTTACCGCCAAAATGCGGCTGGGTGTCGATGATAAGAGTCGGGCACTGGAGAATGCGGTGGCTATCGCCGAGGCCGGTGCAGACGAACTCTGTGTTCATGCCCGCACAAAGGCGGAGGGTTACCGGCCGCCGGCACACTGGCAATGGATTGAACAGATTCGCGGGGCAGTGGATATTCCGGTGATCGCCAATGGCGATGTCTTCAGCCCGGATGATTATCGGCGCTGTCGCCGGGTCTCCGGTTGTGAGGATGTAATGATCGGTCGCGGTCTGTTACAGCGGCCGGACCTGGCCCGGGGGATTCTGTCGATTCGGGAAACCGGTGGCGATAACCCCATGGGCTGGCGGCAGGTGCTGTTGCTGCTCACTCACTTCTGCCGGGATGTTAACGAGCAGGTGGCGGCAAAGCATGCACCGGGACGATTGAAGCAGTGGCTGGCTTTTTTGAGTAAACATTATCCCCAGGCATCGGCGCTGTTTGCCACGCTGAAGAAAGAGAGCTGCCCGCAGCAAATCAGCCGGCTGCTGGCGGAGCAGCTTGACGCCCCGGAATCGCAAGGTCAGGCTGGCGGACGTCCCGAGGAGTGCTTTGTTGAAACCTCAACCGGTCTGTCGTTGTCGGCCTGACACGGGTTCCGCAAAATCGACCCGGATCAGCTTCTCTTCCGGGCGCGCAGGACCACAAACTTCGCGTTGCTGGCGACGGTTTTACAGTTGCCGAACAGCTTTTTCAGTTTGGCATGGTAACCGAGGTGGCGGTTGCCGATAACCAGCAGTACACCGCCCGGGCGCAGCGTCTTCTCTGACTGTCGGAACATCTGCCAGGCAATATGATCACCCACTACCTGCTGCTGATGAAAGGGCGGGTTATTCAGAATCAGGTCGGCCGATTGCGGCGGAAACTGGTCCAGACAGTTTCCGAACTGAAAACTGGCCATTCGTTCGTTTCCGAAAGCCGTTTGAAAGTTGAGGCGCGCGCTTTCCACCGCCATCCAGGACTCATCGACAAAATGGATGTGGGCTTGCGGGTTGCGATCTGCTGCGATCAGGCCAACAACGCCGTTGCCGCAGCCAAGATCGATAATATCGCGGGTTTCAGGTATTTCCGGTATCTGCTGTAACAGCAGCCGGGTACCGATATCCAGCTTTTCCCGGGAAAAGACACTGGCGTGATTGCTGATCTCATAATCGCTGCCCTCCAGCCGATAGCAAACCGGGTAGGGGGATTGCTGGCGGGGTCGCGTCAGGTCTGGTGTCACGTGGATCAGACGCGCCTTCTTACGGGCCAGCGAAGTCGTGGTCGAGCCAGTGATACGCTCACAGAGGGCCAGGGTTGAGCGATGGATGTGCTTTACCATACCGGCGCCGACAACCCTGGTATCGGGACCGAGCAGCGGCTGGATCTGCAACAGTTGATGTTCCAGTATAGCCAGCGTTTTGGGGACCTTGAAGATCACCAGTTGAGGATGTCCGGTCGGTGTTTCCAGTGAATTCAGCAGCCGCACTGCCTCAATACTGAGACCGTTCTTCTGCAGATTGGCTCGGGTGCCCTGCTGACTGAGAAAGGAATCGGAAACCACCTGTGGCTGCCACTGGCTGAGTGCTGTCGCCAGCGCACCGAAGCTGTCGTTAAATATCCAGCATGTCGGCCGCTCCGGCAGTTCCGGCGCCAGCTCATGCAGATGGTGCAGCAGCAGTTCGTCGGCTGCATCCCATGCCCGCAACGAGGGATGAGAAGGGGTTGGGTAACGATCCAGGGAAAAGTCTCCCTGGGGTACATTCAATAATTCCATCGGTTCCATCGGTTCCATCGGTTCCATCAGCAGCTGGCCTGCTGCTTTAAATCGTTAAGATGCATGCCGGAGCGGATTCGTCGGGAGACCGAATCGGCCAGCAGATTGAGCGCCGCCGTCAGCAGAATCAGAAACAGCGCCCGGTCAAAACGCAGATCCTCAAAGGCGGTATCGATATAGAAGCCCAGAGTGTGGATGCCGAGAATACCAAGAATGGCCGTCTCTCGCATGATCACCTCCCAGCGATAAAACAGGAATGCCAGAAATTGCCGGTATACCCGGGGCAGGACTTCAAAACCATAGAGATTGAGACCCCGGGGGGCATCCTCGCGCAGCGACAGGCTGTTGCTGAACTGGCCGATCAGATAACCGATAATGGCGCCGTTATGCAGCGACAGCGCAAAGATTGCCGGCAGCATCGACGGACCGACGATCAGGGTCGCCACGAAGGCCAGTATCAGTTCCGGCGTCGAACGGAAGATCACCAGTCCCACATGACCGACGCTGCGGCCGGCCCGGCCCAGAAACAACCGCGAGACCAGCGGCAGAAACAGCAGCGCCAGCACACCGCTGGCCACCAGTGCCAGCAGGCTGAGTACCAGAGTGTTGAGAGCGCCGGTTGCGGCCTGCTGGCTGAGCAGCTGCCAGCACCAGTCCGCCAGCGCCTGCAGGGCGGCGGTATCACCGAGACCGCTCTGGCGAACGGGTGCCGGAACAATATCTTCGCCGAAAAACCGTACCAGTAGCGGCCAGGAGAAGCCGGAGTCTGTCGGCAGCCAGAGCCAGGCTGCCAGCAGGTAAACAGGAAGCAGTCGCAATTTCATCCAGTATCGGAGTAAGGCGATAACAGCAAAGAACAGGTAAAGCAGGGCCGAGGCCTCAGAATAAAGACCCTGGCTGAAAGCCGTTTCCAGATGGAATCCCAGGGTCGGCAGGCCGATAAAGCCGAGCACCGCGCTGGAACGGATGCCGCATTCAAGCCGGTAGAGGCTGTAGGTCTTCAGGTGGCGAAAAGCCAGCGGCAGGCGAGTATACAGAAACGTGGAAATGCGGTCGCTGCCGGCGGGGAGGGCCTGTACCGGTGACTGATCGCATTCCTCCAGGATCTCCGCGTAGACTCTGGCGAAAATCCCGCTATAGGGAATCGCGATTGCCAGCAGGCCGGTCAGCGTCGACAGACCGAACAGTTGCAGAAACAGCAGTGCCCAGAACAGTTCATGAATTGCGCGGATAAAGGCGCAGAAGTATCGGACCACTCGCCACTGGAAACAGAGCGCCAGCAGAAAGCCGGCGCAGTTGGCGATAAATACGCCGACCAGTGCAAAGGCCAGGGTGTTGAGCAGGGCATCCAGCAGCGATTCGGTGGCAAAGAAATCAGGAGTCAGCAGCCCCAGGCCTATGCGTCCGAGTTCGAACCAGGGTTCAGCCGCGATGATCTCGATATCCGCCAGCAATAAGGCGACCGTGGCGGCGGCCACAAACCAGAGGCTGGTTCGGGTCAGGGCTGTGGCCGTACTGGTGAAGGGCGCTGACATCAGCAGCGGTACAGCGTGGCGAGATCGGGTTCACTGAACCCGGACGCTGGACCGTCAAGAGCGATCCTGCCGCCTTTCAGGCCGACAATCCGGTCAAACTGGCTCAGTGCCATCGCCTGATCGTGAAGAGCGACCACGCAGCAGCCGTGGCGTCGGTTGATCAGCTCCAGCAGCCGTTTCCCCTGATTCCTGTCGACGGCCGAGACTGGTTCGTCGCCCAGGAAAATGTCGGCCTGGCGAAACAGCGCCCGCCCGACAGCGGTACGCTGCTTCTGCCCGCCGGACAGTCGATCCACGGAGGTGCGTAGTTTGTCATTAAGCTCAAGTTCACAGCACAGTGTGTGGACCCGATCAAGCTCGCTGCTGCGGGGGCGGACCAGGTTGAGCAGGTTGTAAAATGCTGAGTGGCGGTGTAACCGGCCCATGTAGATGTTATGAAACACGCTGAGGACCGGCACCAGCCCGGGATGTTGCGGGCACCAGGCAGAGTCGTTCCGGCGCTGGTTATACAGCAGCCGGAGCAGGGTGGATTTTCCCGATCCGCTGGCACCCAGCAGGGCGACTTTTTCGTCCCGCTGTATCTGCAGTGATTCAATATCCAGAACCACCTGGTTCTGATAACTGACCTGCCGCCGGTTGAGGCTGAACAGTGGCTTACCGTTCAGCGTCGGGCCTGACATCCTGATGGTTCGCTTCAGTCGATCAGACCGATGGAGCGGGCAACATCCTCCACCGGCTGAAAATCAGCATTGCTGGCTTTTACGAAGCGGCTGCGGGGGAAGGAGTTAAGCAGCTCGGGATCTTTCATTTCCAGCAGGGCTTTCTGTAACCTGTCCTGAAAACCTGCCCCCCAGCGCTCAGCAACGTCGCCACGAACCGACCATTGGTAGTCCGGGTAAGCCGGGGTCTTCCAGATAACCCTGACCTTGTCGGTATCGATGTTGCCCGCTTTCAGCTCCCGTTCCCAGACTTTGAAGTTGACGGCCCCGATCTCGTAGGCGCCGGACTGAACCAGGGCGATGGTGCGGGAGTGGTCGCCGCTGAAACCGACTCGTCTGAACAACTGGTCCGGCGACTGCTCGAACTGCTGGCGCAGGTGGAATTCCGGCATCAGACGACCGGAGGTGGAGCCTTTCGAGCCGAAGGTGAAGCTCAGGGATCTGATTGCGTCGGTCAGCGTGTCGTTCGCCTCCAGGCCGGTATCCCGGTGGGCGATAAAGTAACTCTGGAAAAACTGGTCTTCATAGCCCTGGGCGATCGCTTCGGAGCCGGGTACCAGCAGTCGGGCGCGCACACCGGAGAGCCCGCCGAACCATGCCAGCTGAACCTGGTCGTTTCGAAAAGCGGTAATGGCTGCGGCGTAGGACTTAACCGGGACATAGCGAACCTCCACCCCCAGTTCGCCTGACAGATAGTCTGCGATCCGGTTGAATCGGGTCTTCAGCAATGTTTCATCCTGGTCGGGTATGGCGGTAAAGGCGAAATCTGCCGCCAGCGTCGTTACAGAAAAAAGAAAAGCTATCAGGCCAAGTAGTGCTGACTTCATACCGGTCTCCGGGTTACAGCTGTGTGAAAAGGGACAATCCTGAAAACAGGCCGCTATTCTAGTGGAATAGCGGTATTGAGCAAGCCGAACCGGTCGGTGGCAGATCGATAGCCGAACCGGACGTCGAAGAGTTGTGGCGGGTATGCCGAGGGGCAGAACCGCAGTAATTGAAGGGCGGTTCAAAAAAAGTCTTAGAAATTAGGAATTTTTCCTAGAGATAGTTTTGGCGTCATCACCGACACTATACACACAGCGACACGGATACAGATGGAACTGACCGTAACAGGGATGCAACGGAGCGTCGCAACAAAGGATTCTGAAGGGCAGTGCTGATGGACTCAGCACTGCCCTTTTTCATGTCTGTCAGTTTTAATCCGCCCGGTCTGTAATCACAGGGCCCATATCCTCCGTGGTATGCCTGGCTGCAGTGCTGAATCTTCCTTTAATCACCGGCGTTGCCGCCTGCTCACTGAGAAAATGCTGACTGCAGTAGTAACACCGACAGCGTCAGCATCGTCATTGCGACAATCAGGTCCAGTATCCGCCAGGCTCCCGGGGAGCTGAACAGCGGCCTTAGTTTGCGTCCGCCCCAGGCCAGGGTGAAGAACCAGCTACAGGAAGCCAGTGCCGCACCGGCGATAAACAGTAGCTGATCTGTAGCGCTGTAGCGCCCGCCGACAGTGCCGATCAGGATCATGGTGTCGAGATAGACGTGGGGGTTCAGCAGGGTCACCATCAGCGTACTGATAACGACCAGCTTCAGACTTCCCGGCAGCTCGGATTCGGATGGAGTCAGTGTCCCCGGGAATGCGGCTGAGCGGAGTGCCCGTACCCCGTAGATCCCCAGAAACAGCGCTCCGCCAAGGCTGGCGTAAAGATTCAGTGAAGGAAACTGTTCGAGCAGCAGGCCCATCCCCAGTACTCCGGCGATAATCAGTATCGCATCGAAAAAGCTGCAGATCAGCGCCGCCGCCATCGGATGCTGTTGTCTGATCCCGAGGCTCAGTACATGAGCATTCTGGGCTCCGATGGCAATAATCAGCCCGGCGCTGACGCCGAAACCCTGGATAAAAGCGGTGGTAAGCATAGCAATGAGTCCTGCTGGATATCTGTTAAAGAGGTGTGGCTCAGGCTATAGTTCAGAGTATGTTAAGTAAAATTAATAGTAATAACGTTACTTAAGAATAATTAATAATGCTCGACTATAAATTGATAGAGGCGCTGGCGACGGTAATCGAAACCGGCAGTTTTGAGGGGGCTGCGCGTCGATTGCACCTTACCCAGTCGGCTGTTTCACAGCGGCTTAAACTGCTGGAAGCGCGGGTGGGACGGCCATTACTGGTTCGCAGCAGTCCGGTGAGGGCGACGCCGGACGGTCATCTGTACCTCAAGCATTACCGCAAGGTGCTGTTGCTGGAATCGGAACTGGAGACGATCAGCGACGAAGAGCGTGCTGATGCGGTGATTCTGCCGGTAGCGGTCAACGTCGACAGCATGGACAGCTGGTTTCTGCCGGCTCTCAGTCCGTCCGCCATTGAGAGAGGCTGGTTGCTGAATCTGATGGTGGAGGATCAGGAGGAAACTCTGCGTTTGCTGAAGCAGGGGGATGTCATAGGCTGTGTCACCGCGGAACCCCACCCGCCCCAGGGGTGTCGCTCTTTCGCGCTGGGTGCTATGCGTTATCGCTGTGTGGCTACGCCTGGTTTTGTCGAGCGTTTTTTTGCCGCAGGTCCCGACCCTGAGTCGTTGCTGCAGGCGCCGGTCGTGACCTTTAACAGTAAGGATCGGTTACATGACGAATTTCTCAACCGTTTCGCCGGTACCGTCCCTGCTCGTTATCCCAGACACCTGTTGCCTTCGACCAGGGCCTTTGTCGATGCCGTTCGCAGCGGTCTCGGCTATGGGCTGGTCCCGGAGCAGATGCTGGCAGGCATGCTTGAGAGAGGAGAGCTGATGGATATTGATCCCGGCCAGCCGTTTACCGTGGAGCTCTACTGGCAGTGCTGGGGGGTGGATACGCCGCTGATCAGAGAGCTGAGCGACATCGTTATCGGCGCAGGTCGTCGGGCATTGCTGCAGTCTGCCGTCAGTCAGTCCTGAATTATACCGTTATCTGCCGAAAGCAGACTATTATTTCCCGGTGTCGGGTACCGAGTACCGAGTACCGGGTAATCGGTTCGGTCCTTCCGCGATTGCGGCCGGCATCGGTGCGGCGATTAAGCTGGTCAGGACTGTGCTGAACTTATCCGCGCTGAAGAGTTCATACGGTCGGGCCAACTGACGGACTGTCATTTCAGAGTGGATAACGGGACGCCGGCAGGCGGTGTTAACAGATATATTCAGGAAGGATGCTTATGAAACGAATGATACCCCTGATACTGCCACTGCTGGTGGCGCTACCTGCACATGCCAGCGAGGCGCCACTGCCAACCCTGAGCGTAAGGGGGGAAGCGGTGGTGAAAGTGCCGGCGGATAAGGTGAGCTTCAATCTGGGTGTGGAAACTATTGCAGTCAGTGCCGACAAAGCGCTGGCGGACAACAACGCCATGATGCAGAAGGTGCGTCAGCAGATCGCACGGCAGGGATTCACGGAGAGCGAATATCGCACCGGCAGCTTCTCCGTCCAGCCACAGTGGCAGCCGCGACCCCGCCAGGCCGCCTCTGACTGGCGCCCGAAAATCGTCAGCTATCTGGTCCGCAATCAGTTGCAGGTCGAAACGGCTCAGATCTCGAAAGTCGGTGACCTTATTCAGGCCGCCGCAGAGGTTGGTGCCAACAGTATCGGCCAACTGAATTTTGGTCTCAGCGATCCGGACAAATACCGCAATCAGGCTATCAGCCGGGCAACCCGTAAGGCCCGAGGCTACGCGGCTGCGGCAGCTGAAGCTGCCGATATCAACCTGCTGTCTGTTCAGACCATTCAGGTGGATGGTGCGGCAATTGCTCCTCCGCAATATCAGCACCGGAAGATGGAAATGATGATGAGCAGTGCCGACGCCGCCGGGTCGACGCTGGTGACGGCGGGGGATATCGAAGTCCGCGCCAGTGTAAGCATCAGTTATCGACTGGTGCAGGAGTAATGCCGAATTAAGGTAGAAATAATACTGCAGTGAACCGGCGCCCCGGGGTAATGCTGTCCCGGGTTTTCGCCGCTACCGACATCAGAGTAAAATGCCGGCATATCCCAACCCGGAAACACTGTCGTGTCAGATAACCCCCGCAATCAGGATTTTATCGCTTTCGCCCGACAGCTGGCGACCGCTGCCGGACGGCAGCGCCATCGGCGCCTGTTGGTTCTGGCCGGTGAGCCCGGCTGGTGTCGCCGGCTGGCAGCGGCGCTGGTGGATGCCACTCCCTTAATCGATGAAACCGGAGCAACGGATCGCGGGCAGATCCTGTGGGTCGGTGACAGCGGTGCCGGTTCTGCGATCCGGTTAAAAGCAAGCCAGAGCAATCGCTATCTGGGTACGGAATCGTCACTGATCATTTTCGATGCTTTTGATGGTTTCAACCCTGACGGTCTGGCGGCAATTTCCGGAACGCTCAGAGCCGGCGGTCTGATGCTGCTGCTTACGCCGCCGCTGGATCATTGGCCGGACTACCCTGATCCGGAGTATCGACGTCTGCTGGTTCACCCGCTTCAGCCAGAGTCGGCGAAAGGGTATTTTCTGACACTGATTGCCAGGGCGTTGCGGACCGACAGAGAGGTTTCGATCCTCCAACAGGGGGAGGCTGTGCCGCCCGTTCCTGTACGGTCTGTAGTCGACAGCGGTCCGGCTGTGCCCTCCGTTTCTGACGCTGACAGCGCTTGCCGGACTGAAGATCAGGCTCTTGCGGTTGCGGCGCTGTTACGGGTTGTCAGTGGCCACCGCCGCCGCCCGCTGGTGATTACCGCCGATCGGGGGCGCGGCAAGAGCGCGGCGCTGGGAATCGCCGCAGCAAGATCGTTGCAGCAGGGACCCCGAACGGTGCTGATCACCGCGCCGACGATGGATGCGGTGATGACCGCGTTTGATATCGCTGGTCGGCTGTTGGAAGGGGAGGTCGTCAGCCGATCAGAGCTGAAGTGCAACGGGGGCCGGCTGAAGTATCTACCGCCCGATGAGCTGCTGCGCCTGAATCCGGATGCTGATCTGTTGCTGGTTGATGAGGCCGCGGCTGTTCCTGCTCCTATGCTGGAGGCCCTGTTACGGCGCTACTCCCGTATCGCGTTCTCTACCACGGTTCATGGGTATGAAGGATCAGGAAGGGGGTTTCAGGTCCGTTTCCAGCAGACACTGGCGCGCCTGACTCCCGGCTGGCGAAGCCTGAGAATGACCGAGCCGGTCCGCTGGGCGCAGCAGGATCCGCTGGAACGCTGGGTGTTCCGGGCGCTGATGCTGGATGCAGAAGTTGACACCCCGGACCTCGAAAAAGGCCTGATTCCCGAACACTGTCAGTCAGAAGAGCTGACACCGGCTCAATTGCTGGCTGACTCCGGGCGGCTGCAGCAGCTGTTTGCGCTGCTGGTCCAGGCTCACTATCGGACAACGCCGGGCGATCTCCGCGATCTGCTGGATGGTTCCAATCTCAGAATAAGGGTGCTGAGTTATCAGGGGCTGATCGTCGCCGCCCTGCTGGTCGCCCATGAAGGTGGTTTCGACTCTGCCATGGCCGAAGCTATATGGTCGGGACATCGACGTCCACGGGGGCACCTGCTGCCACAGATTCTTGCCGGGCAGGGCGGCTGGTTGCAGGCCTCTGAGTTACGTTACTGGCGCATCGTCCGGATCGCTGTGGTTCCGCAGTTTCAGCAACAGGGGCTGGGCCGTCGATTGCTTCGCGAGCTCCGGGAAGCCGCTCAGACGGCCCCGGTTGATCTGCTGGGCTCAAGTTTTTCCGCCAGCCCCGAATTGCTTCGTTTCTGGTCCGCCTGCGGTTATCAGCCGATGCGACTGGGGCTGAGTCGTGACGCCAGCAGCGGCGCCCACTCCGCGCTGGTCGGTATTGCCGTCAGTGAGCCGGCCCGGCAGCTGCGGCAACAGGCGGGACTGCGTTTCCGTCACCAGTTTATCGACTGGTTACGAGGTCCTCTGGCGCAACTGGAACCCGCAATTGTCTGCTGGCTGTTGCGACATCTGCCAGCAGCGGGACAGGCGGAGCTGTCGGAGCAGGATCAGCTGGATCTGATCGCTTTCGGCTGGGGGCGTCGCGGCTTCGAACAGAGCTGGTCGTCGTTGCAGAAGCTGGTGTTGCAGTACCGGGTCACTGTCGATGGAGACTCTGATCCGGCGCAGCGGAGTCTGCTGGTCGCCAGGGTGCTGCAGGAGCGTGACTGGCAGCACTGTGCGGCCCTGCTCTCTCTTCCGGGGCGCCGGCAGGTGGAATCGTTGCTTCGCCAGCAGGTTCGGGAACTACTGCCGACAACCCCACTGACACCAATGGCCGGGCGGCTGCTGGCACAGCTTCAGGACAACGAAGACAAGAAGTGAAAGCCGGGAAAACGGGTGGCTGAAGCCCCGCTGATGGGAGCGATTCCCATCGTGCTCTGACTCCACTACTGGCAAAGCCGCCTGTATCGATCATACTCAGAAGTATCGAAGCCTCAGAGAGAGAAGGGCCTTGCACTATCTTGCAACGTTGCTTCTGCTGTTTATTTTCTTCCATCTTGGAGTGATGGAGTCGGTCCTTCACAAACTGGCTATTACCCGCACTGAGATCTCCTGGGCCATGGCGCTGGCAATACTGTTCAGCGTTGTTAATGTACAGATTTTCAGACTAAGAATCCGTGCCGAAGATGATCTGCCGGCCCGGGAAGAGAGTGGCTCGTCATCGGCGGCTCCCCACGTACGTATCTGCGTCAACCTCGGTGGATGTATTCTGCCACTGTTCTTTATTCTCTACCTGCTGGACGAACACCGTGCTGAGCCGGTGGCCGCGTTGCTGCTGGTGGTGCTGGTTTCGGCAGTGGTGTATCCGCTGAGCAGAGTTGAGGGGCGACGAGGGCTGGTGATCAATCTGTTCGGTGCCGTGGTCAGTGCCGCTCTGGGCGGCGTGCTGCTGGGCGGAGAGGATTATCTGGTATGGGCCTATATGGCAGCGGTACTGGGTACGCTGATCGGTGGTGATCTGCTTCACCTGACTCAGCTCAGCCGTCTGAAGCGGGCCTGGCGCAGGGGGGTGTTTATTGGTGGAGCAGGGCTTATGGATGCTATTTTTCTGTCGGGAATCTTCTCGATGATGGCGGCAGAAGTGGTGCATCAGAAACAGTTCCTTATCGTTGCCCATCCGGAGCCTGTTGAGCAGATAGCGGTGCAACCGGCCGTAACCGGAGCAGCCCCACTGGCCGCTCACGCTCTTGTTTCAGAAATCTCACCGGAGCTGTCACACAGTGTCCCCTGAAGACCGGCCGTTTCAGTGGATCGCTCACCGTGGCTATCCCGCCTGCTTTCCCGAGAATACCCGGCTGGGGTTCGAGAAGGCGATCGAGGCCGGTGCCCGGTTGCTGGAGGCCGATGTGCAGATGAGCGCGGACAGGGTGCCGGTGATTTTTCATGACCAGACTCTGAGCCGCCTGTGCGGGATAAACGGGGTTGTTCACCGGATGGACAAGGGATCGCTGGATCGGATCAGCCCCTTCGATCCAGGGCGTTTCGGGACCCGCTTTAAAGGGGTGCGGATCCCTTCGCTTGAAGAACTGGTCGGATTGCTTCAGCGGAATCCTGAGGTGACGCTCTACCTGGAAATCAAGCATATTGCTCTGACAGTGTTCGGCGTATCAGATGTTCTGGATCGGATAATGCCGCTGATTGCGCCGGTTGAACGGCAGGTGGTGCTGATCAGTTTTTCGGTGTTCGCTCTGAAAGCGGCCAGAAAACGAGGCTGGCAGCGTGTCGCGCCGGTGCTCAGACGATGGATCGAGCTTCAGCATCCGGCGGTGCGTAAGCTGGAGCCGGAACTGGTGTTTATTAATCACCGCCGTCTGCCGATGGGGGTCCACTATCAGCATCCGACAACGAAGCTGGCGTTCTATGAGACGTCCAGCTATCGGACTGCCAGAGGTCTCGCCAGGCGGGGGGCCGCCTATATTGAAACTGACGCGATTGGCGAAATGCTGGCCGCAGAGGCCAGCGCGGTTCAGTCGCATTGACGGATCGTCCGAGATGAAGTTCAGCGGCGTCTTTCGGTAGCCTGTGAAGGAGTGATCGGGGACCCGGCCTCAGAACCGATTGCCGGGGCCGGTGGACGGAGTCTGAAAACAGCGCAGATGCCGGAAGGTCTGCCGCCGCGAAATCGACAGCGAGGTCCCTGTTCGGTGAGCTGATAATTTCCACAGTCCCGGCAGTTCCTGCGTCTGCTCATGAATGCCAGCTTCCTGTCATTGCTCGGGCAGCTGGACGTCAAGCAGCTGGCAGACTGCGGCTGTGTGGCTCTCAACCCAGTGGCGGTCGATAGCTCCCCAGCTGTCGATGACATAATAGCCATCGTTATTGCGCCGGCCATCCTGCTGGAAATGCAGTTCGATTCCGAGCCCGGGAAGCGCGGTGATGATGTCCTGAATGGTCCGCCTGGGCCAGCCGGTGAGCTCCATCAGCCGCGGAACGCCCGGGCGGTCATCACGCTCAATCAGATGACTGATCAGCAGTCGGCGACAGAATGTCGGATTAAGTTCATTCATGGTGGTTCCGGGCGGAGGCTGTGGTTTCAGTTGTCACGCTGTTTTTTCTCTGTGCCGGACGATGTGGAATCATCGCTGGTGGCGTCACTTCTGTAAAAGTGATCTTCATAGAAGATACCGGTAATTTTCAGCTTTCGATTGATATAACGGACGTAGTATTTCCAGCAGAGCAGGCCCGGCAACATCCAGACCATGATCGCCAGCAGATTCATAGCGCCGGTATGCGAGGCGGGACCCATGGCGCTGAGCCAGCTCATAAACTCGATCTCTCGCATCAGCCAGAACCAGCCGATCAGGGCCAGAAATCCCAGTCCCATCAGGATGTGATAGAGAATGTTACGTTCGGTTTTTTCGGGGGGCTTACTGCTCATTGTTACCTGGTCGAATCCGGGGTTGATAATCGTTGTTGCCATAAGCGGCCGTTCGGCAGCGGTATCTGTGGGGGCTATAGTATCAGACCATCGATCCGGCTGTTCGTTATCCGGACTGGCGGTAGCGGTGTATTCGCAAGGCCGGCAGAAATGGTGAGTCTTCGATTCTGCGGTCACTGCGAGTCTGTCGCTGCCGTTCCCGGGGTGGTTGCAGCGGAGGCTGATTGTATTCCGGGAAGGGCTTCGACGGCTGCTGCAGAAACAGCAACGGCAGTGACAGGTTCATGGCATTTCGTTCGGAGTCCCCCTGCTGATGATCAATTCGCAGATTACCCCGCATCAGCGGGGCCTGCTGCTGCACTCTGGCCAGCGGAGTGCCCGGGGGCAGCTGTCTGAGGCGATCATACTGAACTCGCAGATGCGGCTTGTCGAGCCCCATTTTAATCAGCTGCCGCTCCGCTGCCTGCATGGTGATTTTCTGAATGCTGCGGCCGCTGCTGTACCAGTTAAAGCCAACCCGGGAAGGGTGCTGGGTGATACAGGGAATCAGCCGGTAGCACTGCTTGAGATGCAGTCGTCCCAGCCCTTTGTTATTAAGGTCCTCGCGTAAGTGCTGGTTGCGCTGGTTCAGTTCCGCCAGGTGATCGGTGCCGTCAGGCAGTTTGCGAATGGTGGCGACCGCCTGTCTGAATGCCTGCTTGTGCCGGTTGACGCGGTCAGCCAGGGCCATGATCTCCTCATCGGCGGCGACCAGTCCGTGACAGCTGCGGGTCAGGCGACCGTCCTGTCCGTCCTGGTACCAGATATCGCAGTAGAGCTGAATCGTCTTCTCGCGGGCTGTCAGGCCTGTTCCTTTTTCAGCTTCGGTGAGCGGTACCCAGAGCGGCAGTTTCGACCCCCGTATGGCGGTGGCCAGAGCGCCGAGGCTGTCGGTCAGACGGTTGTAGCAGTCGATCAGCTCAGCCTGGGGATAGAGAGCGGTCAAGGGCGGCTGTCCTCCGAAGGTACCGATTCTGCCTGCCGTTGTTGCTGCTCCCGTTCGAGCCGGCGCTGGCGGGCCTGAGTCTCGAAAATATGCCTGGCGATAGCGTGGCGATCGGCGTCTTCAGGATCGATAAATCGGCAGCCGATGCGAAAAAGGTTCTCATGCTGCGGATCGGTAAGCGCCAGTGCGTAGACGACTTCCGCTGTCAATGTCAGGCCGGTGCCCTCAGGCAACAGTTGCAACTGCAGGGCAATTTTCTGGCCGACGCCGATACTGTGAGTGGCAATCAGCGACAAACCGCCCTCGCTCAGGGTGATCTGGCAGTGGTGCTGGTCAGACGTCGGCTGTGCCAGGGCCCGGGCAATGCGGTCAATTTTACGGTTCAGCATGCGCAGGCAGGAGGCCGTGGCGCGGTCAGTTTCGGCGACCTTGCGCAGCTGAAACTCCGCTTCTTCATCAAGGGTACGAAGATCGGTCAGCAGATTAAACAACGGCGGAGGGGGAAACAGACTGTCGGCCGGGCCGGTCTGATCCGGTTCCAGCACCCGAAAGCGGACTGATGCCTGGTCCTCGATACGAAAGCACTGGCGGCGATCGTTTTCCATATTCCACTCTGTCATAACGCCTTAAAACTCCAGTGGTATTGCTTCCAAAAATACAGGGATAGCGCTGGCCGCTCAAGGAGTCTTTGTGGTTTAATGCGGGCCATGTTCAGACCCCTATCATTGTTTGTCGGGCTCAGGTACACCGGTGCCAGGCGTCGCAACCATTTTATCTCCTTTATCTCTCTCGTCTCCATGATCGGACTGACGCTCGGTGTCGCAGTGCTGATTCTGGTGCTGTCGGTGATGAACGGTTTCGATCGCGAACTGAGGCAGCGTATTCTGGGAATGGTCCCTCACGCTACGATCAGTCAGTATCGGGGGCAGCTGGAAGACTGGCCGGAGTTGATCCGGCAGCTCAACGGTAACCCGGTGGTGGAGGGCAGTGCGCCCTATATCGACGCACAGGGTATGCTTACCTCCCGCGGGGTGGTGCGGGGAGTACTGGTTAACGGTATTGACCCGGCGTACGAACGTTCGGTTTCCATCATCCAGGATCATATGATCCGGGGTCGACTGGAGAATCTGAAAGCCGGCGAATTCGGCATTATTCTCGGAGATATTCTGGCTCGTTCGCTGGGGGCTGTCGAAGGCGATAAAGTGACCCTGGTGCTGCCGGAAGCCTCTATTTCGGTTGCCGGGGTTTTCCCCAGACTGAAGCGTTTCACCGTGGTCGGCGTGTTTAAGGTCGGTGCCGAGCTGGATGCCAGTATTGCTTATGTGCATCTGCAGGATGCCGCGAAGATCAAACGCATCCGCGAAGGGGTCGAAGGGGTACGACTGAAATTCAGTAACCTGTTCGACGCTCCCCGGGAAGTCCGGCAGATGGCGGCGGAACTGGGTGATGGCTACCGTACCAGCGACTGGACGCGTACTCACGGAAACCTGTTTCAGGCGATACAGCTGGAAAAGAAGATGATCGGTCTGCTGCTGTTTATCATCGTCGCCGTGGCCGCATTCAATATTGTCTCGACCCTGGTCATGGTGGTGACTGATAAGCGCTCGGATATTGCCATCCTCAGAACCATGGGGGCCAGCTCAGGGACTATCATGCGGACCTTTATGGTGCTGGGAGGATTTATCGGCGTGGTCGGTACCATCGTCGGTACCCTGCTCGGAATTGTGCTGGCGCTGACTGTAACCGATCTGGTCGCCTGGATCGAGCAGGTGCTGGGCATTCAGTTCCTCAGTGCTGAAGTCTATTTTATCAGCTACCTGCCGTCTGAACTGGTCTGGATGGATGTGGTCACTATCTGTTGCAGCTCGCTGGTGATTAGCCTGCTGGCAACTATCTACCCGGCCTGGCGTGCCGCCCAGACTCAACCTGCGGAGGCGCTGCGCTATGAGTGAACATTCAGTGAAGTCTTCAACGGTTCCGGGTTCCGATTCCCGACAGGGGCCGCTTTCGGAACCGCAGGAAGCGGTGATCAGCTGCCGTGGCGTGACTCGTGCCTATCAGGAGGGCGACAGCACGCTGGAGGTGCTGCGAGGGATCGATCTGACAATCGGGGCGGGTGGCCGTATCGCCATTGTCGGCAGCTCCGGTTCCGGCAAGAGCACTCTGCTGAACATCCTTGGTGGCCTTGATCAGCCCACGTCCGGTGAGGTGAGTATTGGCGGTCAGCTGATCAGTCGTATGAACGAAAACCAGCGTGCCCGGATTCGCAACAGTCAGCTGGGATTTGTCTATCAGTTTCATCACCTGCTGCCGGAGTTTTCCGCCCTGGAAAATGTGGCGATGCCTTTGCTGATGACCGGGACGGCGGTCGCGGAAGTGCGGGAGCGGGCTCGGGAGATGCTGGTCCGTACCGGGCTGGAGCAACGGCTGGAGCACAAGCCCTCACAGCTCAGTGGCGGTGAGCGACAGCGGGTCGCTATTGCCCGGGCGCTGGTTACCCGGCCCCGGACTGTGCTGATGGATGAGCCGACCGGGAATCTGGACCGTCACACGGCAGAGGACGTGCAGGCGCTGATGCAGGAGCTGAACCAGACCCTGAATACCGCATTTGTGGTGGTGACCCACGACCCGTTGCTGGCTGAACAGATGGACCGGGTGCTGCGCATCGAAGACGGGCGACTGCTCGACTGAGGCTGAAGGCTGTGGTGACGTGACAAGCGGGCCTAAAAACCGGTTACCGGCCGCCGCTGCCCTGGTCGTCACGCTGACTGCGTCGTTGCTGGCGCCGTTTCCAGCTGCGACTGACGTGCCAGATCCACAGATAACGGACGGCAAAGAAGCTGATGGTGGCGAACACTACGCCGCTGACCAGTGAACCGAACAGCAGCGGCCACCAGATCTGAGATACCCCCTGGGTCAGCCACTCCATCGACATTTCCATATCGCTGTTGTCCACCGGCGTATCGAGCAGAAAGACGCCGACCTGGTAGGTGAAATAGAAAATCGGTGGCATCGTCAGCGGGTTGGTGATCCAGACCAGACCGATGGAGACCGGCAGGTTACTGCGAAGCATCACCGCCAGTACAGCCGCCACCAGCATCTGCATCGGAATCGGCAGAAAGGCACAGAATATCCCGACCAGAAACGCCAGTGAGACCGAGTTCCTGTTGAGGTGCCAGAGATTCGGATCGTGAATGAACTTGCCCAGCTTACGAAGATGGGGGTGTTCTTTGATCGTGTTTTCATCCGGCATGTGACGCTTGATAAATCGGCGCGGCATGCAATAAAGGTCAGCTATACTCGTTGTCGTGGAGCAACGAATTATGCACCTTCTACCGGGGTAAGCCAACCGACTAAAGGACAATAGCGGCGGCTCCCGGGTGATGGAGATCAAGGATGATCCGCTTTTGCCTGGCGTTGTCAGCGGTGGCGTTGCTGCCGCGCCTGCCCCCACTCTGTTTTCTGCTTTTGCCACTGATTCCGCTGCTGTTGTACCGGCGGTTTCCACTGGCCAAATGGTTGTCGCCTCTTTGTCTCGGCCTGTTGTGGGGGCTGGCCTGTGGTTACTGGGGCATTGCCCACCGATTACCGGATCGCTGGCAGGGAGAGGACCTGCCGCTGGCGGGAGTCATCAGCGGCCTGCCCACCCTTAAAGGCGGTGTCTGTCGTTTCGATTTCGTCCCTGAGCGGCTTATTCCAGCGCAGCGAACGGAAACGAAGACCGGGTCTCCTGAGCCTCCTCAGACACCGGCGCTGCTACCGAGAAAGTTGCGACTAAGCTGGTACCGATGCCCCCGGCTGCCGCAGCCGGGCTCCGGCTATGGGTTGCGGGTCCGTCTTAAACAGCCCTCGGGGTATCGTAATCCTCGCGGCCATGACCGCCAGCGTTACCTCTTTGCCGCTGGTATCGACGGCCTGGGGTACGTGCGTGAGGAGCTGCAGTCGGTGAGGGTTCCGGACCGGCGCTGGTCACTAGACCGGCTGCGTGCTGCGGTCAGTGCTGAAATTGGTCACCAGGTGCAGAATCCCGCCCGGCAGTCAATTCTGCAGGCGTTACTGGTGGGAGACAGGCGGGGACTGTCGCCGGAACAGTGGCGGCTCTACCGGGACACCGGCGTACTCCATCTGCTGGTGATCAGCGGGCTGCATATCGGGCTGGTGGCGGGGGGCTGCTACTGGTTGCTGATCAGCGCGGCTCGTCTGTTCCCCCGCGTCTCTCTGCGCCGAAGGCAGGCTGCGGCCGCGCTGCTGGCACTGATGGCCGCACTTGCTTACAGTCTGCTGGCAGGGTTTTCACTGCCGGCACAACGGGCGCTGGTAATGGTCGCTGCCCTGTTGCTGGGAACGCTGTTTCTGCGTGGTGTTGATACTGGTCGTCGCTGCCTCCTGGCGCTGTCCGCCGTGCTGATACTTGATCCGCTGGCGGCGCTGTCTCCGGGTTTCTGGTTGTCTTTCGGCGCTACGGCGGTACTCCTCTACACTCTCTGTGGTCGGTTGCGGCCGCTGGCAAGCTGGCGGCAGCTGGTTCGTGTTCAGCTGGCGGTGATGACGGTAATCGTGCCGATATCCGCCTGGAACTTTTTCCAGTCGGCGCTGGCCGCGCCACTGATCAATCTGCTGGCTGTTCCGGTGGTCAGCCTGATTATCCTGCCGCTGGCGATGCTATCGCTGCTGCTGACGGCCGTCGTCCCGGATGCGGGAGGGCTCGGGCTGAGAGCGGCTGGCTGGTTGCTGGAGCAGGGAAGCAACTGGCTGGCGCTGGCGGAGCTGGGGATCGGGTACCTCTGGCAGCCTCCCGCGCTGTCTCTGGTTGGGGTGGCGCTGGCGCTGGCGGGCAGTGCCATACTGCTGATGCCTGCCGCTTTGCCCGGTCGCTGGCTGGGGGTGTTGTGCTGGTTGCCGCTGCTGCTGGGGCAGGACCGACGACCCGGTGAGGGCGAATTCAGGGCGACCGTGCTGGATGTTGGTCAGGGGTTGGCAGTTTATGTCGAAACGGCCCGCCATAACCTGTTGTTCGACACCGGTCCCGGCTACCGCAGTGGTTTTTCGGCGGCCGAGGCGGTGATTCTGCCGTTTCTCCGGGGCCGGGGGCATCGAAGGCTGAGTCGACTGGTTGTCAGTCACGGAGACAACGATCATGCCGGCGGGCTCGGTGCACTTCGGAATCAAATTGGCATTGATGAGCTGATTACCGGGTCGGAAAAACTCGGAGGCGACCTTTCACGCTGCCGGCGTGGTCAGCAGTGGTTCTGGGACGGTGTCCGCTTCAGGGTATTGCATCCGCCGGATGGGGGATGGCGCTCGGAAAACAACCGCTCCTGCGTGATCCGTATCGACAGTCCGGCAGGCAGTATGCTGCTGACGGCGGATATCGAAGCCGAGGTGGAAGCTGAGTTGCTCGCTCGCAATCCGGGAGCCTTGTCTTCGGATGTGCTGATTGTGCCTCATCATGGCAGCCTCAGTTCCTCGGGCGGGAAATTCATCGACCGGGTCGGGCCATCGATTGCCGTTATCAGCAGTGGCTACCGAAACAGCTTCGGGCATCCTCATCCGCAGGTGGTGGCCCGGTACCGGCAGCGGGGAGTGCGTCTGCTGAATACCGCCGACACCGGAGCGGTGCGGTTCTCTTTCGTCGACGACCGGGGGCCGGAGGTGACGGTCTGGCAGCAGCAGTACGGGCGTTACTGGTGGAACGGTCAGCGGTCTGAGGCCGCGGATCAGCTTCGATGGCTGTTGACCAGGCTGGCTAACCCCGTGTGATTGCAGAGTAAAAAGCAGTCCTGCGGTTCAGAGATGCGCTTCAGGTGTGTTACATTAGCGCCGGCAAACTGGAAAGGAGTAAAAGGTGTTCGAACTGGTCAAGTCCGGCGGCTGGCTGATGCTGCCGATACTGTTCTGCTCTGTAATGGCGCTGGCTATCTCCATCGAGCGCTTCTGGACGCTGCGCCAGAATCGTGTTGCTCCGAAGCATCTGGTTGGCGAGGTCTGGGCCGAAGTGCAGAAGGGGACCCTGACAAGCGAAAAGCTGGGCCGCATTCAGCTGGCTTCGGCTCTGGGTAAGATTATCGTCACCGGTCTTAATAACTCCAAGTTTGGCCGGGAGATCATGAAAGAGAGCATCCAGGAAACCGCCAGTAAAGTGATTCACGATATGGAGCGTTTCCTGAATCCGCTTGGTACTATCGCTGTCGTTACGCCGCTGCTGGGGCTGCTTGGGACGGTGGTCGGTATGATTAAGGTATTCACCGAAATCATGATCCAGGGGACCGGCAACGCCAATGTGCTGGCCGGCGGGATTTCAGAAGCACTGATTACTACGGCAGCCGGGCTGAGCGTCGCTATACCTGCGCTGATCATGCACCGTTATTTCCTCCGCCGTGTCGACTATCTGGTGGTCGAAATGGAACAGGAAGCGATCAAGCTGGTGGAAGTGGTCCACGGTGATCGTGAGGTCGACTTTGAATAGTCTGCTGGCTGACCGGTTCCTCCGGAGTTCATCGTGAAATTTAAGCGCCAGAGCAGTGAAGAGGTCAGTGTTAACCTTACGCCGTTGATCGACGTGGTGTTTCTGTTGCTGATCTTTTTTATGGTGTCCACCACCTTTACTAAAGAGACCCATCTTCGAATTGATCTGCCGAAGGCCAGCACCGGCGCCGTCCAGGAGACGCCCCGGCAGATCGATATCACTATTACCGCTGCCGGTGAGTACTCGGTGAACGGTAAACCGCTGGTTAACGGCCAGCTGGAAACGCTGAAAAAGGCGATATCCCGTGAGGCCCGAAATAAAACCGACATGCCACTGATAATCACCGCTGACGCTCAGTCGCCTCATCAGAACGTTGTTACCGCCATGGATGCTGCCGGTCAGCTCGGATTTATTCAGCTGAGCATCTCAACACGCAGTACCGAAGAGCAGTAACAGCCCGATGAAATTACGCCAGCAGCTCTGGTATGGCTGCATTCCCTGGTTGATTCTGCTGTGGCCGCTGGAAATGCTGTTCAGAACGCTGGCCGCGCGTCGACGCAGGGCATTTCAGCAGGGTACTCGAGAGTCCTGGAGGGCGCCGGTTCCGGTGCTGGTCGTGGGAAATATCAGTGTCGGCGGTGTCGGCAAAACCCCGCTGGTGATCAGTCTGGTAGAAATGCTGCAGCAGGCCGGCTATCGGCCGGGTGTCGTCAGTCGTGGCTATGGCGGACGGGCACCGGCATACCCGCTGGCGGTTACCACCCTGACCAGTGCCACGCATTGTGGAGATGAACCACTGATGATCCATCAGCGTTGTGGTTGTCCGCTGGTGGTCGATCCTGATCGGGTCCGTGCCAGTCAGCACCTGCTGGAAACCACCGATGTGGATATCATTATCAGCGATGACGGTCTGCAGCACTATGCTCTGCAGCGGGATATAGAGATCTGCGTCATCGATGGTGATCGGGGGCTGGGTAATGGTCATTGCCTGCCGGTGGGGCCGTTACGCGAGCCGGAAGAGCGGTTGGGGCAGGTCGATTTCTGCATTGTCAACGGCGGCAACTGGCAGCGGTCGGGGGCTGCTCGCATGCAGCTTGAGCCGGAGCCGATAAAGAGACTTGATGGCGGAGAAGGCGCGCCGGCGACCAGCAAGGTCAATGCCGTCGCCGGAATCGGCAACCCTGAACGGTTTTTTGAATCGCTGCGGGAACTGGGGTTTGATCCGGTCTGTCATTCTTATGCTGACCATTACAGGTACCGGGCCGAAGATCTCGAGTTCGACAACGGCCTGGCGGTAGTGATGACCGAGAAAGATGCGGTGAAGTGTCGGGCATTCGGCGCCGACAACAGGTATTATCTGCCGGTAAGGGCGGTACTGCCGGAAACCTTCGCACAGAATCTGCTGGCCGAAATAAGCGTCTGTGCGGATAACAAAACACAGTGAATTAACGTCTACAATCAGGTTCTTTCAATGGATAAAAAACTCTTGGATATTCTGGTCTGTCCCGTTTCTAAAGCGCCCGTGGAGTGGAATCGGGAAACCGACGAATTGTTCTGTCGTGTCAGTGGTCTGGCTTATCCGGTCCGCGATGGCATTCCGGTAATGCTGGAAAATGAGGCGCGCAAACTGACCGCTGAAGAGCGGGAGAAAAAGTAACATGCCGTTCTCGGTAATCATTCCCGCCCGTTACGCCTCCAGTCGTCTGCCCGGAAAACCGTTGCTGGATATCGCCGGCAAGCCGATGATCCGCCATGTCTGGGAACGAGCGCTGGAAAGTGAGGCCGAACGGGTGGTTATTGCCACCGACGATAAACGCATCGAGTCCGTGGCCCGTGATTTTGGCGCCGAAGTCTGTATGACTGCTGAAGATCACCCGTCCGGTACCGACCGTCTGCAGGAGGTGGTCACCCGGCTGGGACTGTATGCTGATGATATTGTCGTCAATGTACAGGGCGATGAACCGATGATCCCGCCACGGATCATCAACCAGGTTGCCCACAATCTCGCCTCTGAGCCACTGGCCAGTATCGCTACGCTGTCGGAGCGGATAACGGACACCGAAAGCCTGCTGAATCCGAATGTGGTTAAAGTGGTGGCTGATGATCGGGGCAGGGCGCTGTTCTTCAGTCGGGCCCCGATTCCCTGGCCCAGAGATCTTTTTTCCGATGATGAGCGTCCCGAGCAGCTACCAGCGGAGATCGGTTTTCAGCGTCATATCGGTATTTACGCTTATCGGGTGAAACTGCTGAAGGATTTTGTCCGCTGGCCTCCCTGCCAGCTGGAGCAGACCGAGTGTCTGGAACAGTTACGGGCGATGTGGAATGGTGCCCTGATTCATGTTGCCGAAGCTGACGAGAAGCCTCAGGCCGGTGTCGATACCGAGCAGGATCTGCAGCGTGTACGGGCGCTGATGGCTGGCTGACGAAAACTCTTTCTGCGATGTGGTGGATTGATAGACAGGTGGTCCCGCGGCTGTTGCCGCGGGCCCGGGCGCGGTCTGTTCGCCACTCAGTAACAACCGAATCTGACCGAAACCGATGGTGATGCCATTATGAGCCCTGAGCAGACCCGCTGCCGTTACTCCGTTCTTTTTGTCTGTCTCGGCAATATCTGCCGCTCGCCAACCGCCCATGGCGTTTTTGAACATAAGGTCCGGGAGCTGGGGCTGGCTGGAGATATCTGTACAGACTCGGCCGGAACGGCTGCCTATCATATCGGTAACCCGCCAGACCAGCGATCCGCTGCGGCAGCGGCCAGGCGGGGTTATGATCTCAGCGCACTGCGTGCCCGTCAGGCGACTGCCGAAGACTTTCGTCGTTTTGATTTCATCCTGGCGATGGATGAGAGTAACTACAGGAATCTGCGGGACATTGATCCCGGTGACGGTCATGCTGAGCTGAGACTTTTTATGGATTTTGCCGATAACAGATGTCGCGAAGTGCCGGATCCCTATTATGGCGGGAGCCGGGGCTTTGAAGAGGTGCTGGAGCTGGTGGAAGACGCGGCGGATGGTCTGATCCGGGAAATAAAGCGGCGTATGCGAGGCTGAACGGTGCTTGAAAACCAGTCTCTGAAATCTCTGAACAGCCTGGCTCTGGAGGCTCGGGCGCGTTACTTCCTGGCCGTTTCCGATATCGATGAGCTCCGCCAGGCCCTGGTATTTGCCCGTCAACGGACGTTGCCGGTACTGCTGCTGGGAGGCGGCAGTAATCTGGTGCTGACCGAAGACTTTCCGGGGCTCTGCATTCAGCTGCTGCTCCGGGGCATCGAAACGCAGCCCCTCGCTAATAAGCGAGTCAGGGTCAGTGCCGGGGCCGGAGAGAACTGGCATCAGTTTGTCAGCCATTGTCTGCGGCAGGGCTGGCACGGCCTTGAAAACCTGGCGTTGATCCCCGGAACGGTGGGAGCAGCACCGGTACAGAATATTGGTGCTTACGGAGTGGAGATCAACGCGTTTTTCCATTCCCTTCAGGCGCTGGACAGGGAAACCCTGGAACTGCGGACTTTTTGCCTGGATGAGTGCGAGTTTGGTTATCGTGACAGCATCTTCAAGGGTACGGCGATGGATCGCTACGTTATCACCCGGGTCAGTTTTGATCTCTCCCGTATACCTGCCCTGAAGCTGACGTATGGTGCCCTGGGTGATGAGCTTGACGATTGTGCGGATCCGAAGCCTCAGGACCTTTTTGATGCGGTGGTTCGTGTGCGCTCATCTAAACTTCCGGACCCGGATCGACTGCCCAATGCCGGCAGCTTTTTCAAAAACCCGGTGATTACGACCGAGCGTTTTGCGGCGCTGAAAGAGCAGTACCCCGATATTGTCGCCTACCCGGAACACCACAGGGTCAAGCTGGCGGCCGGTTGGATGATTGACCGGGCAGGCTGGAAGGGATATCGACGGGGCGATGCCGGGGTCCATGACCGTCAGGCACTGGTTCTGGTGAATCATGGTGCGGCTTCGGGAAAAGAGATACTCTCGCTGGCCAGCGACATTCGGGCCGATATTCTGCAGCGCTTCGGCGTAGAGCTGGAGATTGAGCCCCGCTGCTACTGAGGCTGGTTAAGGGTGTCGCCCGCAACGACATTTTCCGACTCTGGGTTATCTGCAGCCGATCTGAGTGCCGGAACCCGAAGTTCGAAACAGACCCCGTCTGTCGTGTTGCGGGCCTGAATCCGACCCCGGTGGTGCTCTGCGATAGTCCTGGCGACAAAGAGCCCGATGCCCAGGTGCGGTTGTTTCGATCCAGCGCTGTCAGTGGACTGCCCCTCTTTGTATGCTCCTGAGCGCAGTGATACCAGCGATTCGAACAGATTGTCCTGTAGCTGCTCCGGAATAGCCGGTCCCTGGTTGCAGACCTGAAGCAGCCAGTCATCGTCTGCTTTCGTCAGAATCAGCGATATTCGACGGTCGTTCGGGGTGAAGTCGACGGCGTTGTCGATAAGCTTATCCAGCAGTTGCTCAATGCGCAGGTCGTTGCCGGCGATCCGGGCTTCCTCTGCCGGCAACTTCAGTTCTACTGTCTGAGGCAGATTGCTGCGCTGCAACTGGTCTGCGTACTGTTCCAGTAGCTGGCTGAGGCTGACCGGGGTCAGCATTTCACTGCGTAATGCCTCTTCCAGGCTGGCAGCTTCGGTGATGCTCTCGATAATCAGTGTCAGGCGCTTCACTCCGCGATCGGCACTGGCCAGATACTTCTGCTGATCGGGGGATGACTCCTCTCTAAGGATTTCCACTGACGTGCTGATGGTGTTGAGCGGATTGCTGAGTTCGTGGCGTAAAGTGCGTGGCATTCGCTCAAGAAATCGGGTGTAGTGATGAAGCCGGCCGATCAGGCCGGACATGTCGGCTGCCAGGCTGCTCAGTTCGTCGTGACTCTCCCGCCCGCTGTGCAATTCGCTGGCCAGCAGGCGTCCCTGGTCGTCAATGCAGGACCGGGTTTCGGTCTGCAGTCGGCGGATGCGGCGAGTCAGCCGGTAGGCAAAAAACAGCAGTCCGACGATGATCAGCACAAATGCCAGTGTGGTGGCGCCAGCGGATCTGATCAGTGTGAGTCGCTGCTGGTTAAGGATGTCGCCGGTTGTTACTTCAACGAGAACGGCTCCGACGGGGCTGCCTTCCGCATTCAGGACAGGCTGGGCGGTGGCAATAAACTCTTCGTTGTCTTCGTGGTAACGCTGAATCGCCGGCAGACCCTCCAGTGACCGCCGGGCGGCTGGCCGGAATCTTTCCGGTAGTCTGGGGCCTGCATCAGAAAGGCTGGAAACGGCTCTTGTCCGACCGTCGCTGTCCAGCACCAGAATGTGGCGACCGCCTTTTCGCAATCCGCGCACCAGACGTTGCAGTTCCGGGGGGTGGCTGATGATGCGGACCTTATCGGCTGATCCGCTGCTCACCTGTGCCAGAATACGCCGACTGTCACCGTCATCGATATCAACGACAGTGGCGCTGAAGTGATAGGGAGGTGTCAGCAGCGACAGCGGCAGTTGCAGTTCAGTACGATAGCCTCCGGGCATCTCCTGCCAGCCCCCCGTTATCCTGGCCGCCAGCTCCGAGCGGGGATCTCCGGGTGGTAGCTGATGGCGCCAGTCCTCAGTGCTTGCCAGTGCCTTAATGTTGCCCGGTGCTTCGACACTGATGACAAAATGATCCTGGCCGATGGTCAGTCGCAGCTGATCGGAGGTGTCCAGACTGTAGTGTCCGGGGTGTCGATAAACCGGATAGCGGTCGCTGACGTCGAACAGCAGGTAGAGCTGATCTTCCCGCTGCAGCAGTTTCATTTGCATCGACAGCGGATCCAGGTTGTCGGGCTTTCCGGAGGGGCTGTAGCGATAGGGTGGTGGGTGCTGTTGCCACTCCTCGGCATACCCGTCAGCCAGCAGGTGCTGATCGGTCGGCCATGCGTAGATAATACCGGAATCGGGGTCGGCCGGGCGGTCTTGTCCGGAGCTTCTCGCCAGCTCTGACAGCAGCTCGGGCCGCTCCTGAATGGATGTGGCAATGGCCTGAGTGATCAGCAGCTGGGCCTCCTCCTGTCCATTCAGCAGGAAGCTGCGGATATCCAGGATGTAGCGATAGCCGAGCCAGGGAATGATCAGCAGGCTGCAGCTGAGCAACAGCAGCTGGGTGCGCAGGCCGAACCGCATCAGCCGTGCTCATCCTTCCAGCGGTATCCGGCGCTGTAGACGTTCTCCAGGCGGTCGAATTCGGGATCGCTGCGCTGAAACTTGCGTCTGATATGACGAATATGGGTGTTGAGGGTGTTGTTAGTCACCAGGGTCTGACGGGTTGCCCGGGCCAGTTCGTCATAGCTGGCAACACCGCCATGTTTACCGACAATCACTTCCATCAGTGCGCACTCGGTGACGGTGAGGGAAATCCGTTGTTGCTTCCAGTGCACCAGAACCCGTTCCGAGTCCAGTTCAAGTTCGCCGTGGCGGTGGGGGGATGGTTCGCTACGGGAGCGCTGTCCGGCTACTTTCAGCAGTGCCGCGACACGTTCGCCGAGGATGGTCAGGGATACCGGTTTGGTCTGATAATCCCAGGCGCCGAGTCTGAGGCCGAAAACCTGGTCAATTTCGTCGCTGCGGCTGCTGAGAAAGATAATTGGAAGATCGGGGTTCAGCTGCAACAGCTCGCTGCACAGCTGAAAGCCACCGTCCATTTCGTCGCCCAGCATTATGTCGAGAACGGCCAGGTCCGGCATCTGCTCGGTTATTCCAGCCAGCGCCTGTTGTCGGGAGGGGTAGGAGGTCACCTGGTAGTGGCGTCTGGTCAACGCATCTTCGTAGTTGCGACGCTGGTCCGGGTCGTCCTCGACGATGGCTATCAGATGATTCACGGCATCTCCTTTGTGGGCATGGATTATCCTAACGAAGCCAGTCGGAACTGTCATCAGCTCCGGCCTGATTCCATTCTTTATCCATTTTTGCGGGATCAGAGCCAAAAAAAGGGCGGTTGAAACCGCCCTTTTTGGTGTCGGATGGCTGTCCGAGGTTACTGGCGGGTGTTGACCTCCGGTGCCTCGCTGCTCTCCGTTGCGGCTGCCTCAGCGTTTGCCGCTTCTGTGCTGTCGGTTGTTTCCTCTGATGCGGATACCGGCTCCCCGGCTGTTGATTCGCCGGAGACTACTGTCTCCTCGCTGCCTGCCTCGACCTCAGCGGCAGTTGCCGATGTGGTCGTCGGCTCAGGCGTATCTACGGCTTCGGCTGCCGGGGTGGCCGCTTCTGCGGCCGGTTTTTCCTCTGCATCGGAGGACTGCCCGCTCTGGGCCTTTGCCTGATCTGCCTGCTGGCCAGTATCAGTCGCTGTGGTCGCTGCACTGTCAGCCGTTTCCGGCTGTGCCTGTGCTGTGGCTGCTTCTGCCTTCAGGCGTGCCTGTTCCTCTCGCTGGCGACGACGCTTTTCGCGAGGATCGTTGGCGGCGCGACTCTTGCGACGACGCGGTTCGGCGGTCTCCCTGGGAGTTTCCGGCTGCTGTTCAGCGGATGATTTATCCGTGGGGACTGCAGGTTCGGCGATCTCCTCAGGAGCTGCGGGAGCTGCAGGGGCTGCCTGTTGCGATGTCGTCGCTGCGTCATCGGCTGCGGAGCTCTGCCCGGCCGTCTCGCTGCTTTCAACCGGGGTCGCGGTTTCCGCGGGTGCCGAGGCCTTTGCTTCGGCAGCGGCTACCGGCGTTTCGGTGGCAGTTACAGCTGCGGTCTCTGCTGCGGTTTCAGCCGTTCCGGGCGACTTGTCTTCATTCGCTGCCCGCTGCGGCTTTCGCTGGTCTCTGCGGGCCGGTGTCGCCGATTCGACCGCGGTCTGCTGAGCCGTTTCCTCCGCTGCTGTTGCCTGAGCATCGGATTCAGCGGGCTGCGCGGTTTCCTGATCCTCGATCTTCTTCAGCGCTTCTTCACGGCTGCGACGCTCACCGGAGCGGCGGCCGGAGCGCTCTCTGCGCCGTTTGCTGCCGCGATCCCGGCGGGACGGCTTGTCGGCAGTGGTTTCAGTTGCGGTTGCTTCCGAAGTTGCGGCAGCTGCTTCGGTGGCCTCGGCGCTGACCGTCTCCCTGGTTTCTTTCTCGGCGCTTTCTTTAGCCGGGCTTTCCTTCTGGGCGCTGCGGCCGTCACGACGCTGGCCGCGGCCTTCGCCACGCTGGCGACCGCTGTCGTCGGAGCTGCGGCGACGAGAACGGCGCTCGCCCCTTTCGCCCCTTTCTCCTCTTTCGCCTCTCTCCTGGCCACCTTCTTTCGCGGCGCGCCGGTCACCGCCGCGGGCTGATTCGCTGCGGTTTTCATCACGGCTGCTTTCACTGCTGTCGTCGCTGCGCTTTCTGCGGCGGTCGCCATCTGAGCGACGTTTGCGGTTGCGTCCACGTCCACGATCAGCGTTGCGGGTTCGGGCTTCGGCTGCGGGCTTGCTGGCCTCTTCTTTCTGTTCCGGTTCCGTGGTTTCCGGTTCGGAAGAGGTGAACAGGCTGGCGATTGCAGACAGCAGGCTCTTTTTCCGCTTCGGCTCTTCCTGCTCCAGGGTGGGAGCAGGTTTGGCTGGCGTCACGCCTTTCACCGCTGCTTCAGGGCGGGGCGTCAGGGCCTGTGGTGCCAGTTCCTCAAGATCTCCGTGGGGCTCCGGCGCCAGCTGGTAACTGGCGTCGCTGCTGACGATTTCGCTGTTGTCATCGCGCAGGCGGATAACCTCGTACTGAGGTGTTTCCATATTCGGGTTGGGAACGACGATGACTTCAACGCTGTGACGGCTTTCGATCTCGCTGATGTTGGTACGCTTCTCGTTGAGCAGGTAGCTGGCAACGTTGATCGGCACGATAGCGCGAATCTGGGCGGTCCGCTCTTTGGCAGCTTCTTCCTGCAGCAGTCGCATAATAGACAGTGCCAGAGAGCCTACGTCGCGTATGGTGCCCTGGCCATTACAGCGTGGGCAGACGATTCCGCTGGTTTCGCCCAGCGACGGGCGCAGCCGTTGCCGGGACATCTCCATCAGACCAAAGCGAGAGATACGACCCAGCTGGACGCGGGCCCGGTCCACTTTCAGCGCATCGCGCATGCGATTTTCGACTTCCCGTTGATTGCGAACCGGCGTCATGTCGATGAAGTCGATGACAATCAGACCGCCGATATCCCGCAGACGCAGTTGGCGTGCGACCTCGTCGGCCGCTTCCAGGTTGGTCTGTAGTGCCGTTTCCTCGATGTCTCCGCCACGGGTGGCCCGGGCCGAGTTGATATCGATAGAGACCAGCGCTTCGGTCGGGTCGATAACGATAGAGCCGCCGGAAGGTAGCCGAACTTCCCGCTGGAAGGCGGTTTCGATCTGGGTCTCGATCTGAAAACGGTTAAACAACGGTGTTTCTTCGTCGTACAGTTTGACCTTGTTTTCATATCCGGGCATGACGTGCTGGATAAAGGACAGGGCTTCCTGCTGTACTTCCGTATTGTCGATCAGAACCTCGCCGATATCCTGGCGCAGATAATCGCGAATCGCGCGAATGATGACATTGCTTTCCTGGTAGATAAGGAAGGGAGATTTTTTCTGACTGGCGGCTTCCCGGATGGAATTCCACAGCTGCAGCAGATAGTCCAGGTCCCACTGCATCTCTTCGGCGGTGCGGCCAATGCCGGCGGTGCGGACAATGGCGCCCATCTGGTCGGGAATATTGATCTGATTCAGCGCTTCGCGCAGCTGAGCTCTTTCGTCGCCTTCGATACGGCGGGAGATGCCACCGGCGCGTGGATTATTGGGCATCAACACCAGATAACGACCGGCCAGGCTGACAAAGGTGGTGAGGGCTGCGCCCTTGTTGCCGCGTTCCTCTTTGTCGACCTGCACGATCATCTCCTGGCCTTCGGAGATTACATCTTTAATGCTGACACGGCCGCGGGTGTCGGAACCGGATTTTCTGAAGTACTCGCGAGAAATTTCTTTCAGCGGCAGGAAACCGTGACGCTCGGCGCCGAAATCAACAAAGGCAGCCTCAAGGCTGGGTTCGACCCGGGTGATTTTACCCAGATAGATATTGGCTTTTTTCTGTTCACGGGCTCCGGATTCAATGTCCAGGTCGTAAAGACGCTGGCCATCGACGAGAGCTACACGCAACTCTTCGGGCTGAGTTGCGTTGATTAACATTCTTTTCATAGGTGCTTAATTCACTCTGTATGAATATAAACGCACCTCACTTCAGTCAACGAGTGCCGAATCCTGGAATCGATATGTTTATGCGTGCAGTCGGTTTTCCCAAATGCTGTTCTTGATAACGCATCGCTGTCTTCAGCGTATCCACGCAGCTCCGGCTGCGGCATATTCTTTCAACAGGGAACCTCTCAGTAAAGGAATCGCAGGCCTTCTCGGATATGTCTTCTGCAATGGCTTCAGCATCATCTGCAGAGACTTTACTTTAGTATGCGCCAGTCACTGTTCGGAGGTGCGCATAATCCACGGGCCAGCGTGCATCTTCACTTCAACACAAGGCATAAATCAATTCGAAATCGCGTTTTCTGAGTGGGCGCGACTCAAATCTGCGGGCAGCCAGTCGGGCTGCCCCCGGTAAAATTGTTAGTTATCAGGCCTTTTCTTATTTAATTCTGATCGCTGATCAGGAATCGGTTACAATGCGGGCCTTAATCGCCACGGCATGCCACTGCAGAGACAACTCTAAGTGTCTGATTGTGGCCGCTTTCGGGCGACGCAACAATATAGCAGCTATCGCCCATATCAGCAATCTGTTCGGGACTATTTCCTAAGACCATGACAGCAAATTCAGAGAATGCTTCGCCATCCGTGCAGTGGGTGGAGGTGGAGCAGGAGTTCTGTGGCCAGCGCATCGATAATTTTCTCATTACGCGATTAAAAGGTGTTCCTAAGACCCTGATTTACAGAATCCTGCGTAAAGGAGAGGTGCGAGTAAATAAAAAGCGGGTAAAGGCGCCTTATCGATTACAGCCTGGTGATCTGATTCGGATACCACCGGTGCGGATGGCTTCAGCAAAGGAGCCGGTAAAAGCCGGGCGAGGTTTGACTGAAGCCCTGGAGCAGGCGGTGCTGTATGAAAATGAAGAGCTGATTGTTATCAATAAGCCGTCCGGGCTTGCCGTTCATGGTGGCAGCGGTGTCAGTCTGGGGATGATTGAGGCGCTGCGCCAGATCAGGCCGGAGGCGCGTTTCCTGGAGCTGGTGCATCGGCTGGACCGGGATACCTCCGGGTGCGTCATGGTGGCTAAAAAACGCAGTACCCTGAAAAAGCTGCACGAGGATCTCCGTAGCGGGAAGATCGAGAAAATCTATCACGCGCTGGTGGTCGGACGCTGGCCAAAGCGGCGGCAGAAGGTAAATGCTCCGCTGCGGAAGAATGAGTTGCGCTCCGGTGAGCGTGTGGTCCGCGTTGCTCAGGACGGCAAAGAGTCGCTGACCCTTTTTCGGGTGCTACGCCCCTATGCGGAAGTGACTCTTATTGAGGCAAAACCGGTGACCGGTCGTACCCATCAGATCCGGGTACATACTCAGTTCGCCGGTAACGCGATTATCGGCGATGACAAGTACGGCGACGAGCAGATAAATAAACGCATGAAGGAGTGCGGCATTCGGCGCCTGTTTCTGCATGCCGCAGAGCTGAAACTGAGATTGCCAAAATCCGGAGAGCGTATTAGTGTGTCCGCCCCGCTGGATGAGGGGCTGAGCCGCGCCCTGGAACAGCTGCCGACTGTATCCGACGACTGAGTTTAATTGCCTGAGAGTTATCATGAGCATCACCCTGACCGCCGATATTATTCATAGCACCGCCGACCGTCTGCTCAGCAGTGGTGAGCCGCCCAGTGTTGAGGCCATCTGCAGGCAGCTGGGGATTGAGCGACCGGATGGTTCGCTGGAGCAGGAACTGCAGGTCTGGTGGGGCAGCCTTGCCGGCCGGGTAATGCTGATGCCGGAAGGCGACAACGATACGCCGGATGCTATGGTTCGTGCGGTCCGGCTGATCTGGCAGGATGCGGTCAGAGAAGCGGCCGGTCGTTTGTCTACCGAGCAGCAGTCGCTGGATAGCAGTGTGCGTGCGCTTAAAGAAGAGTCTGAGGAGTTGCTGGGCAGGAGCCGGGCCGAATACGAGGATCTTGAGGTCAGGCTGAGCCGTGAAGCGTTGCGGGCCGAAGAGGCCGAGAATCAGCTGAAAGTGGTGGAAGCGGAGATTACTGTGCTGAGATCTACTCTGGCCGGTGAGGTGGCGCTACGCAAGCAGACCGAGGAGAAGCTGCAGGACGGCCGCAATGAGATCAAGCGCGGTGCTCAGGCGCTTGAAGATGCGCGACGTACGTTCGATGGTCGCCTGAAGGATGAGCAGACCCATGGTCAGGAGTTGCTGGCGAAGGCCGAAGTGGAGTTGCGGCACTACAAATCCAGTCTTGAGGCTGTTCGGGATGAGGCAGGTAAGAAAGAGTCGGTGCTGACTCGAAATCTCCACGATATTCAGACCGAGATTGCCCGGCGGGATGTTCGCATCGAGACGCTGCAGGGGCAGGTCAAGAGTCTGGAGGGGGAGCTGAAGGGTATGCGTTCCGACACCGGCGCTCAGTCGATGAGATTGTCCCAGGCAAATGCAAAGTTGCTCAGTGAATCCAACAAGAATAAGCGACTGGAAGAGCGGGCGAAGCAGCTTGAGGCCGATCTGAAAAACGAGAAGCAGCGTGTTTCCCTGTCGTCGGGCGAGGCGATGCGTAAGGAGGCTGACCTGCGCCAGTCGCTTAAGGTCAGGGACGATGAGCTGCAGAAGGTGAAAGGCTCGGTGAGTGGTCTGCAGAAGAAGCTGATTGCTCAGGAGGAGCAGATCCGACGCCTTCAGGCCCAGGCAAGAAGTTAGGTCGCTTGTTTAACATCAAGTGGCGGTTCTATTAGGGTGGTTTTTTATATTGAACGGTCCTATAGCTGTATATATGCTTTGGTTGAAAAGGGGTCGGTTTACTAAATTAGCTGATTTGAAACCCTTTGTTCGGAAGTAAATTCAATATCGGAGCAGGCTTAACCTTACACAACGTTGTCCGGGTTATAAGGAAATCTCCCATTTATTACTGGTGACTACATGAAGCTTCAGCAGCTGCGTTATATCTGCGAAGTGGCCAAACACGAGCTCAATGTTTCGGCGACAGCCCAGAGCCTCTACACCTCCCAGCCGGGGATCAGCAAACAGATCCGGCTGCTTGAAGACGAACTGGGCGTTGAGGTTTTCGCCCGCAGTGGTAAGCATCTGACCCGGGTGACCCAGGCCGGCGAATCGATCCTGGAGATCGCTGAGGATATTCTCCGTAAGGTTGAAACCATCAAGCAGGTCGCTCAGGAATTCAGCGACGAAAAAAAAGGCAGTCTGGCGCTGGCCACAACCCATACTCAGGCGCGCTATGCATTGCCAAAAGTTATCAGCGAATTTATAGCCGAATACCCGGATGTGTCGCTGCATATGCAGCAGGGCACGCCGGTGCAGATCGCGGAGATGGCGGCGGATGGTACCGTTGATTTTGCGATAGCCACCGAGGCGCTCTCCCACTTTGGCAATCTGACTATGATGCCCTGTTACCGCTGGAACCGTTCAGTGGTTGTGCCGAAGGACCACCCGCTGGCGCAGTGCTCGGAGCTGAAGCTCGAAGAGCTGGCGCGCTACCCCATCGTTACCTATGTGTTTGGTTTTACCGGGCGTTCCAAGCTTGATGAGGCGTTTATTAATGCCGGGCTGGAACCTCGGGTGGTGTTCACCGCCGTTGATTCCGATGTGATCAAGGCCTATGTCCGATTGGGTCTGGGGGTGGGTATCATCGCCAGTATGGCCTATGAGCCGGAAGTGGATAAGGATCTGGTGGCTCTGGATGCCAGTCATCTGTTCGAGTCCAGTACCACCAAAATTGGTTTCCGGCGAGGAACCTTCCTGCGCGGTTATATGTATGATTTCATCCGCGGCTTTGCGCCTCATCTGACCCATGATCTGGTTGACAGCGCGCTCGGCTGCAGCAACCGCAATGAGCTGGACAGGTTGTTCGATCATATTGAGCTGCCGGTGCTGTAGCCGTAGCGGCCTCTGCCCGCTCTTCAGATGTTCCGGGATGACAGGGAGGCTGTCTGGTTGTCACCTGATTGCTGATTGTCGGGGATTGGAAAGCAGGGTAGAGTCCTCATTCCAAAGTTATCAATATTGACAGGAGAGGCCTGTGGAAGTCGCATGTTTAGACCTTGAAGGGGTGCTGGTCCCGGAGATCTGGATTGCATTTGCTGAGGAGACCGGTATTGAAGAGCTGAAAGCGACCACCCGGGATATTCCTGATTATGACGTCCTGATGCGGCAGCGTCTGCGGATTCTGGATGAGCATGGGCTGACGCTGCCGCAGATTCAGGCAACGATTGCGAAGCTGGAGCCGCTGGAGGGGGCCGCAGACTTCATTAACTGGCTGCGTGAGCGTTTTCAGGTGGTGATACTGTCCGATACCTTCTATGAATTCTCGCAGCCGTTGATGCGTCAGCTCGGTTTTCCGACGCTGTTCTGTCATAAGCTGATAGCTGATGAGCGTGGCAGGGTCGTGGACTATGTGATCCGTCAGAAGAATCCCAAGCGGCAGTCCGTGCTTGCTTTCAAGTCAATGTACTATCGGGTAATCGCTGCCGGTGATTCCTATAACGATACGACCATGCTGAGCGAGGCGGATGCCGGCATTCTGTTTCACGCACCGGACAATGTGATCGAGGAGTTTCCTCAGTTTCCCGCCGTGCAAACCTTTGAGGATCTGAAGAAAGAGTTTATCAAAGCCAGTGAGCGGGATCTGGTGCTCTGAATCCGACCGACGGGGCTGAATGATAAGAGCCTGTCGGATACTGATATATAAAAAAGCCCCGGCCATATCTGGTCGGGGCTTTTTTGGTTCAACGTTGCCGGAGTCGAAGGGCTGCCGTGGGCAGCTCTCCGGTCGGGAGGGGCTTTCGGATCAGACAATCCGTTCTTTCACATAGCTGCCGGGAGCGGCTTCCAGAGCCTTGTGCTGTTTCGATCCTACCGCTTTGGGGGCGTCAACCTGTTTGCCGGCGCGCTTTTTGATCCAGGGTGTCCAGTGGTTCCACCAGCTGCCTTCCATTTTTTCGGCGCTCTCCAGCCAGTGGCTGGTACCTTTGCCTGATTCACCGTTGATCCAGTAGTTGCGACGGTTCTTCGAGGCGGGGTTGATTACCCCGGCAATATGGCCGCTGGCGCCCAGCACAAACTCGACGTTGCCGAAGGTTTCGGTGGCGCTGAAGGTGCTCTCCCAGGGGGCGATGTGGTCTTCGATGCAGGACAGGAAGTAGCAGGGCGTCTTCACTTTAGTCAGATCGACCGGTTCGCCACAGATGGTCAGGGTGCCCGGCTTATTAAGATTGTTCTCCAGGTACATGTTTTTCATGTAATAGGTGTACATATCTGCCGGCAGGTTGGTCGGGTCGCTGTTCCAGTAGAGAATGTCGAACGGGGCCGGCGCCTGTCCCTTGAGGTAGTTATTGACCACGTAGGACCAGATCAGGTCGTTGGAGCGCAGCATGTTGAAGGTGGTGGAGAGTTTTTTGCCGCTCAGCACACCCTCTGACTGTACCTGGTCGATCAGTTTGGTGACCTGGTCCTGATCGATAAACACTCCCAGGTCGCCGGGTTCGGCAAAGTCGGTGAGAGTGGTCAGGAAGGTGGCTGAGGCAACCGTGTTATCCTTGCGAGCCGCCAGTACCGCCAGGGCGCTGGCCAGAATAGTGCCGCCGACGCACCAGGCGACGGCGTTGACGCGATCGCTGCCGCTGATTTCCCTGGCAACTTCCAGTGCTTTGAAAACCCCATTGCCGACGTAGTCGTCCCAGCTGAGACTGCTCTGTTCCGGTGACGCGTTAACCCAGGATACCAGGAACACGGTGTTGCCCTGTTCAACCGCATACTTCACGAAAGAGTTGTGGGGCTGCAGGTCGAGAATGTAAAACTTGTTGATGCAGGGAGGCACGATCAGCAGGGGGCGTTCGGCCACTTTCTCGGTTGTCGGCTTGTACTGGATCAGCTGCATGATGTCATTCTGGAAAATGACTGAGCCCTCGGTGGTGGCGATATTTTCACCGAGAGTGAATGCCTCTTCGTCGGTCATGCTGATCCGACCTTTATCCATATCGCCGATCAGGTTCTGCAGTCCATCAATCAGGCTCTGTCCCTTGGTGTCGATAGCCTGTTGAATAACTTCCGGGTTGGTGGCTGCGAAGTTGGATGGAGACATCGCATCGATATACTGCTGGGTATAGAACTCCAGCTTCTGCTGGCTTTTTTCATCCAGATTGGCACTGGATGCCAGCTTATTCAGCATGTTGGATGCAATCAGATAGGATTCTTTAATGTAGTTGAATACCGGGCTTTCGCTCCATTCGTCGGAGTTAAAGCGACGATCTCCGGGGGCTGCGGCAGAGGAAGCGCCGGTGGAGCCGGTCAGAAATCCGGACCAGAACTGCATCTGTGTCTTCTGATATTCGGTAATAGCATCGATCCAGCCCTGAGGGTCATGGGGCCGGTCCAGTAGTTGTGACCAGGCGTTATTGAGATTGTCCAGATACTCCTCGCCGACGCGACCGCCGAACATTTCCATGACTTTGTGTGCTTCGCTGTTCATCGCGGAGAAAAAATTCTGCGTTACGTTGCTGGTGTCCTTGCTGTCCATATACACTGATCTCTGTGGTGGGCTTTACAGGAAAAGGGCGTTGACGCCGCCAACAGTAGGGGCCAAACTGGCGCTCATTATATACCATGCTCCTCTGGTATTAGTAATTCTTTAGTCGTTACCGATCAGCGACAACCCTCAGAACTTCTGGTGCGAACTCCGAAAATGAAAAACCTGTTGCTCTATACCACTCAGGGATGTCATCTCTGTGAAATCGCCATGCAGCTGCTGGCAGCGACTCTCAGTCCCGAGCAGTATCGAATAAAGGCGGTTGAGATCAGCGAGTCCGATCAGCTGGTTGAAACCTACGGTATCCGAATTCCTGTTGTGGCCGATCCCGACGGTAACGCGGAGCTGGGCTGGCCTTTCGACCAGCAGCAACTGCTGGATTTTGTCGCCGATCTGTAATATCTGTTGCCGGGCCCGGTAATCAGAAGCTTATTCGTCCAGATTGAAGAAGCCGCGTGCATTAGCTGTGGTCCGGCGGGCCAGTGCCTCTGCTTCAATACCCATGCTGGCTGCAGCCTGCTCGCAGATATGGCGGAGAAACGCCGGCTCATTACGCCGTGACTTTGGTTTTGGCGACAAGGTTCGCGGCAGCAACCAGGGGGCGTCGGTTTCCAGCATCAGGCGATTTTCAGGTATCTCCTTCAGCAAAGGCAGCAGGTGCTGGCCGCGACGTTCGTCACAGATCCAGCCGGTGATGCCAATATGCAGATCCAGGTCCAGGCAGGCGAACAGCTCTTTTCGACTGCCGGTAAAACAGTGCAGCACGGCGTTACTGAGATGATCCCGGTAATGGCGAACCATTTCGTGGAAGCGTTCGTGCGCATCCCTTTCATGCATAAAAATCGGCATGCCGGTTTCGCAGGCCAGTTCCAGTTGCTGTTCAAAGACTCGAATCTGCTGATCCGGGGCAGAGAAGTTCCGGTTAAAATCGAGACCGGTCTCCCCTATGGCCTTAACACCGGCTTCATTTAAAAGAGCTTTGACCCTGGTCAGGTAATCCGGCGGACAACTGCGGGCATAATGTGGATGCACTCCGGCAGTCGAAAACAGCTGGCCCGGATAACGCTCAGTGAGTTCGGCGGCCTGTTCGCTCTCGTCCAGATCGGTGCCAGTGACAACCAGGGTGTTGACGCCGGCGTCGAAGGCTCGTTCGATAACCGCTTCCCGATCCTTGCTGAATGCTTTGTCTGTCAGGTTGATGGCTATATCGACAAGTGGGTGGTTGTTGCTGACCATGTCCGGCAGTTCCGTATTGAATGTACGCGTTGGTGAAAATACGGGGTATGCTAACAGGAGATGGCATGAAAATTCATAGCTGAGTGACTCTACGCTCAGAAACAGGGTGCGGATTACAATGAGTGGGATACTGGATTCGGTTGATCAGCGGACACGGCTGGTAGGTCAGAACCGCTTTGAGTTGTTGTTGTTCCGGCTGGGGCGAAACCAGCTCTTTGCGATCAATGTTTTCAAAGTGAAAGAGGTGCTGAAGCTTCCGCGCCTGAATGCGCTGCCTAATTCCAACCCGTATATCTGTGGTGTAACCAACATGCGGGGCCAGACGGTGCCTGTTATCGACCTGAGTGCGGCCATCGGAATGCCGGCTTCTCAGGTTACCGAAGACTCCCACATGATCGTGGCGGAGTACAACGGTACCGTGCAGGGGTTTCTGGTCAGTGATGTCGAGCGTATTCTCAACCTCGACTGGAGTGACGTGATGCCGCCACCGGTCACCGCCGGTCGTGCCCACTACCTGACCGCGATCACCCGGCTCGAGGACAACCGGCTGGTGGAAATTGTCGATGTCGAGAAGGTGCTGGCGGAAATTTCACCGTTCTCTACCGATGTGTCTCCGGATCTTGTGGATAATGATGTCTATGAGCTGGCAAGAGGCAAGCGGGTGCTGGTGGTGGATGACTCCCAGACAGCCAGAGATCAGGTCCGCAAAACTCTGGAACAACTCAGCATTCAGGTTATCGAAGCTGTCAATGGTACCGACGCTCTGGAGCAGCTGAAGGCCTTCGCCACCCAGGGGGATGTCACCGAGCAGTTTATGATGGTGATTACGGACGCTGAAATGCCGGAGATGGACGGTTACCGGCTGACGACGGAGATTCGTAACAATGAGGAACTGCAGAATCTCTATATCATTCTTCATACATCCTTGTCCGGTACCTTTAATAAAGCGATGGTCCAGAAAGTGGGCTGCAATGATTTCCTGCCGAAGTTCGAATCGGATCGTCTCGCCAGTAAGGTGCTGGACCGGGTTCGTCAGGTTCATGGGATCGGGTAACCACCTTAGTGGCTGCCGTCGTTGCTGAGCTCTACAGCTACCCGCTGAAATCCGGGCGGGGGCTGAGCCGCGGGCAGGTGCGGCTGGATCGTTTCGGTGTGCATCAGGATCGTCGCTGGATGCTGGTTGACGAGAACGGTGTCTTTGTCAGCCAGCGAAAGAACCCACGACTGGCACTGGTCGACGTGCTGCCGTTGGAGCAGGCCATTCGCTTCTCCGTCGCTGGCGAGTTTGTCCCGGAAACGCTGGAAGTTCCGGAGCCGGATGGCGACTCAGGGTATCTGAACGCTCAGGTCTGGAGCGATCGCTGCGAAGTGCTGGATGCTGGTGACCGGGCGGCCGTCTGGTTCAGCGATTATCTGTCGAAACCGGTGAGGCTGGTCTTTATGCCGGACTCCACGTTCCGGAAAGTCGATCCGGACTATGCCGAAAATGGCGAAACGGTCAGCTTTGCTGATGGTTTCCCTTTGCTGCTGACCACCCAGGGCTCTCTCGACGACCTGAATGATCGACTGGATACTCCCGTAGACAGTCTGAGGTTCCGACCCAATGTCGTTGTTGCCGGCACGCTGCCGTTTGCTGAAGATAGCTGGCGGGAGATTCGTATTGGCTCGGTAGCCTTTCGGGTTGCCAAGCCCTGTGAGCGCTGCGTGATGACAACCATCGATCACACCACCGGCAAAGCGGGTCGTGAGCCGCTGGCGACCCTGGCCCGCTATCGTCGTTCGGCGAATAAAGTGCTGTTCGGACAGAATCTGATTCACCGCACCGAAGGCGTCATCCGTGTCGCCGATCCTGTTGAGATACTGGCCTGAGCTCGCGTCATATCTGGCCAGCTGCAGGGAGCTTGAATTCCAGTCTGCTCCCCGTCCCGATCCTGTGCGGCTCTATGCTCTTCGAACCGAACCCGGGCCGTTTCCCATCCTCGTGGTTTTCAACCGTCAGGGGTGCTGATCCTGTAGCAGCTTGAAGCCTGTGCGTTGATTCAGTTTATCAGTGGCAGCGCGGTTGCTTCCTGTTTTTTAAGGAATTGTTTTGGCTGTCCCAGCAGGTCGCTGTAGATCACCGTATAAGCCAGTACGTTCTGAACGTACTGGCGGGTTTCCCGATAGGGGATGGTCTCGATCCACAGGTCGACAGGCAACGAGCCTCTTTCCTTCAACCAGCGTTTCACCCGGTGCGGGCCGGCATTATAGGCCGCGGTTGCCCAGACCCGATTGCCTTTGTGCTTATTAAGCAACTGAGAGAGGTAGGCGCTGCCGAGTTGAATGTTGGTGCTGGGGTCCTTCAGCTGTTCACGATTCCGGTAGCGGAGCTGTATGCTTCGGGCGGTCTGTTTTGCGGTCGCCGGCATCAGTTGCATCAGTCCGGTTGCGCCGGCCGGAGAGCGAACGGAGGCATTGAAGGCGCTTTCCTGACGGGCCACGGCAAATACCCAGGGAGGGTCGATGGAGAAGCGTTCGGAACTGGAGCTGATGCTTCGGGAGTAGGCGGCAGGAAAACGGATTCTGAGATCATCCCACATCCGGGCGTTTATGGCCGACATAATGGCCTGAGAGTACCAGCCCCAACGCCTTGCGAGGATCGCCGCCTGGTAGTGCTGTTCGTTGCTGAAGTTGCGTGTAGTCCGGTGCCATTCCCGACGGGCGCTGGTCAGCTGCCGATGATAGTGCAGCTCTCGAGCTCTGAGCATCCCGGGCAGTGACGTGATTTTCTCCAGCTGCACCAGGTCAGCCGGTGCTGATCGATTGTTGAGGCTGTAATCCAGCCCCAGTCGATCTGCTGATAAAAAGCCATAGAAGCTGCGTTTTTCTGACAGTTCCGAGAAAATTTCAACGGCCCGGCTTTTTCCGCCATTATGCTCCAGCGTACGGGCGCGCCAGTAGTGCCAGCGGTCCTTCGACTGCTCTGTCGCCGGCAGCTTATTCAGCAGCTGCTCCACACGGGGCCAGTTCTGGCGGCTGAGTTCATAGCGCAATCGCCACTCCAGCAACCGGGCATTCTTAAAGCCCGGGTCAAGCTGCTTGAGCCAGTGGGGGCTGCGGGTGTCATAGTTCTGCAACAGGCGCAGGCCAAGTCGTTGTTCAATGCCCGCCAGTTGCTGCTCATCCAGCTTCAGTGTTGGTTTGAACCTGAACCAGAGCTTCAGAGCCAGCTCTATATCGGTTCGAGCCAGGCGTTTCAGAGTCGCTGTTATCAGGCTGCTGTAACCGGGTTGCTGATCTGAGAGTCTGACTGTGGCCAGGTTCGCAGGCTTCTTTTGCAGATTCAGGGCGTTCTTCGTGATCCCTTTCAGTTTTTTGTCATCAATATAGCGAGTCACATAGCGGGCAAGACCTACTTCTCCCTTATTAAGGGCCAGCAAGAAGCGGCTGAATGCTCTCTGCTCGTCGAGATGTCCGGCCCTGATCCAGCGATTAAAGGGCTTGTTGCAAGCTGAGGGCTGGGACTGTCCCACGGTCCAGAGATCGGCCGTTTCCTGATAGGCCTGGCGGCTGTTTCCGGTTTTATGCAGGGCTTGCAGGCGCAGGCAGCGCTGAGTCACACTGCGGCTTCCGGCCGGAAAGTGTTTAAGGAAAAGTTTCCAGCGCTTCTTGCCGGCCAGATGGGACAACCAGCCGGATCGCAGCCTCGCTGGCAGCGGAGTTTCGCTGTACTTTTTGCTGAATTGGTTAAACTGCTTTTCCGTCAGTCCTGAAAGGTCCCGTCGAATCCGTCGGTACTCCAGATAGGGATAGAGCGGATAGTCGGTGAGTTGCTGCTGCAGTGCGTTGAAGCGCTTTATATCCTTCTTCTCCAGAGCCCTGTCAGCCTCACGATAGATATTCCGCAATCGTTTCAGTTCCGTTGCAGGCAGGGTCGGCTGAGCTGTCTGGGATATCGACACCTTGTCAGCAGTGTCTGTCCGGTGGGCGATATCGGTACCGGGAGGGGTTGTCGTGGCCATAGAGATCGCAGAGACCAGTATCAGTGAAAGAAGGGGCAATCGATACCTGGCAGATGATCCTGAAACGTCCTGTGTTGCTGCTCCTACGGGCTGGTTTTGCACCGAATACCTCCGAGATTATCCACCCAGTTTGATTTCAGGATAGAATAGCCGATTTCTCATTTTGGCAGTTAACGTTTATGGCTCTTTTACGACTAGATCAGGTTTCTCTGGCTTTTGGCGATCACCCGCTACTGGACCGGGCAGACTGGGTGGTTCATGAATCGGAGAGGATCGCTCTGATCGGCCGTAATGGCGCCGGTAAATCGACTTTGCTGAAACTGCTTTGTGGGGTCGTGCATCAGGACAGCGGTGAGCTCTGGACTCAGTCGGGCCTGAAAATCGGTGTGCTCGAGCAGGAACTGCCGGCGGCCGATGATCGTAGCGTCTATGAAGTGGTGGCCAGTGGGCTCAGTGATATTCAGCAGATGCTGCTGGAATATGATCGCCTGTCGGCGGCGTCCCATGATGCCGACAACCTCAGGAAGCTGGAACATCTGCAGCAGCGCATTGAAGCGGTGGATGGCTGGCATCTCGACCAGCGCGTAGAAAGGGTGCTGACCCGACTGCGGCTGCCGGGCAAAAAACGGATGTCGGAGTTGTCCGGTGGCTGGCGTCGGCGAGTGGCGCTGGGTCGGGCAATGGTGTCGGACCCGGACATTCTGCTGTTGGATGAGCCGACCAACCATCTGGATATTACGACCATTCAGTGGCTGGAGCAGCAGTTGCTGGATTTTGCCGGCACCCTGATCTTTATCACCCATGACCGTTCATTTCTGCAGCGTCTGGCAACCCACATCGTTGAACTGGATCGCGGTCGGCTGGCCAGTTGGGATGGGGACTATCGGAGTTTTCTGGAATATCGGGAAAAGATGCTGGCCGACGAAGAGCGTCAGAACGCCCTCTTTGACAAGCGACTCGCTCAGGAGGAGGTGTGGATTCGTCAGGGAATCAAGGCGCGCCGGACTCGAAACGAAGGGCGGGTAAGGGCGCTGAAGGCGATGCGCGAGGAGCGGGCGAAACGGCGGGAGCAGCAGGGGCGGGCGAGCTTCGGGCTGGAGTCGGCCAGACGCTCCGGAAAGCTGGTGTCGGAAGCTACGGGTGTCAGCTACGGCTATGGCGATCAGGAGTTGGTCAGGAATCTTGACCTGCGAATTATGCGGGGAGACCGAATTGGCCTGATCGGCCCTAACGGCGTGGGCAAGAGTACGCTGTTGAAGCTGATGCTGGGAAATCTTGAGCCGCAGTCCGGGACTCTGGAGCTGGGCACCAATCTTGAAATTGCCTATTTCGACCAGTTGCGCGAACAGCTGGACCCGGAAAAAACGGTCATAGATAACGTTGCAGAGGGACGGGAGCAGATTACTATAAACGGCCGGCAGCGCCATCTGATCAGCTATCTCAGTGATTTCCTGTTTACTCCGGCCAGGACCCGGGCGAAGGTTAAATCGTTATCAGGGGGTGAGCGTAACAGACTGTTGCTGGCGCGGCTGTTCAGCAAGCCTGCGAATCTGCTGGTACTTGATGAGCCGACTAACGATCTGGATCTTGAAACACTGGAGCTGCTGGAGGAAATTCTCTGTGACTTCCAGGGCACGCTGCTGCTGGTCAGCCATGACCGGGCTTTTCTCGATAATGTGGTAACCAGTACCCTGGTATTCGAGGGCAATGGGCGGATCAGGGAATATGTGGGTGGCTACGAAGACTGGGTGCGTCAGGGAGGTACATTGGGTGACGCTATCGCACCGTTGCAGCAGGAAGAGCCGGCTGAAGGCGGTCCGGTCGGTGTGGCCAGATCGAGCTCTGTGGAGGCGAAGTCGTCCGCCGGGAAAGCCGCTCCAAAGAAAGCTCAGAAGCTCAGCTACAAATTGCAGAGAGAACTGGATCAGATGCCGGCCCTGATAGAATCCCTGGAGCAGCGACTCGCTGAGTTGCAGGAAGAAACCGCTGCAGCTGACTTTTATCAGCAGGATCATGAAAAGGTGGCTGAGCGGTTGAGCGCGCTTCAGGCCAGCGAAGCAGAGCTGGAGACGGCCATGGAGCGCTGGCTGGAGCTGGAGGCGCTGAAAGACGGTGATTAGGAAGAAGTTCTGTCAGTGTCGAGAAAAGGCGCTGCAGGCGGGCTGCAGCGCTCGGGTAGCCTGCCGGGGCTCTCAGACTCTGACGGCAAGCACGTCGCAGTTGGCTCCGTGCAGCACACCGTTGGCCGTGGATCCCAGCAGCAAAGACAGGCCGTGACGGCCGTGGCTGCCGACGATGATCAGATCTGCTTCATCCTGCTTGGCAATTCGGTGGATCTCGCTTTCAGTGTGACCGGAAACGATATACAGTTTTTCCACTTTGTAGTCGAGTGACTCGGCAAAGCTGTTGAGGCGCTGGTGGGCGTGTTCATCCAGCTGTTCCTGGATAGCCGACAGGTCCATCGGAACATCGCCGCCATAAGCGAAGCTCAGGGGCTCAATAACATGGATCAGGCTGAGCTTGCTGCCACCCAGTCGCGCCAGTTCGACGCCTTTTGCAGCGACAGAGGCAGATTCTTCGGTCAGGTCAACAGCAAGCAAAATATGTTGGTAACTCATTCTCGATTCCTCTGATTTTCCGTCGGAATAGCTTAACATAGCCGCGTTGGCAGAGATCTAACGCTATCACACTGAATATAGGTGAAAAAATGAACTGGGTCATCATCGTTTTACTGCTTTTGTCTATTGTTGGTTCGATGATGTGGATGATGCCGTCGCCCCGGCAGCGGGTGCAGGCCCTGCTGCGCCAGAAAGCAATGCGTCAGGGGATACAGGTGCAGATGGCACGGGTGCTTTTTCCCAGAGAGATCGGCGAGGCGGTGCCTGATGAGCAGACCTGTATCGCCTACCGATTGCCGCGCACTCTGGCTGACCGGCGGGAAAAGACAGCGACAATCCCCTGGCATATTTTCCGACTTAACAGTCACGCCACCGAAGGTCTTCCGGAAGGCTGGTGCTGGTCCAAAGGGGAGGGCTATCTGGAAGAGCGGACGTTGCAGCAGATTGCCGAGGTCATCGAGTCAATGCCGGATGACTGCTACTCCATCGAGTCGACGCCGGTGGCTGTCTCCATGTACTGGTACGAGAAGGGAACTCCTGAAACCGTCGAAGATATCTATAAGGTACTGCGGGGAATGATTGAGAGTAATCTGTGAATATTGGGGAGACAGCAATGATAGCAACCGGAATATACCGCCATTACAAAGGCCATAAATACCAGGTGATTGGCGTGGCGCGCCATTCAGAAACTGAAGAGGAGCTGGTGGTCTACCGAACCCTGTACGGTGATTACAGCCTCTGGGTCAGGCCGCTGGCGATGTTTACCGAGTCGGTAGAGGTCAATGGCGCCAGCCGGCCGCGTTTCGAATTTATTTCTGAGTCCTGAGAGACCTGAAGGAGAGGGTGAGCAGACCTGCGCCGGGCTCAGGTTTGTGTCGCTTCTGGGTCATTCTGTTTTTTTGTAAAAGGGTCCGCATCGGTTATCGCCGCGTTAAGCTCCCGTATTTTCTCGGTTCGCCTTGGATCCTTGCTGCTGGTTTTTGAAATGGCGGTTCTTGCCTGTTTGAGGTGGGTGATGGCAACGCTGTTCTTGCCCGTTTCAATCAGTCGGCCTGCCTGGTCGATATGAGCGTCCGCCTCGATCTGATAGTAGAACCAGTTGAGTTCCTGGACCAGCTCGCTGGCGTTCACCGGCGTCAGCTTCCCTTGCTGGCGAAGTTTTGACAGTACTGAGGTGGCGTTGCGAATGCTCTGCTGGGCCTGTCGTATGCTCTGATCGCTTTTCAGTTGCAGAGCCGGTTCGCTGCTTCTGCCACTGCCCTTTTCCAGCTGAGCTGCCAGGTCTGACTGTGGGTTGACTGTTTTGAGCTGAGTAAACAGCCCCATCGAGTAGTCGGTCAGAGCGGTGATCAGCTGCGGGTCGCAGCTGGTCTGTTTCAATACGGCCAGTGAATCCAGTACCTGCTCAATCTGTCCCTTCAGCTGCTTACTCAGCAACCTGCGGGTGTTTTCCGCCTCCTGCCGTTTATGAAAGTAGTAATTTATCGCCAGGGCTGTTACGACCACGACGACTAACGCAATTATAAGCAGGGGCTGATTAGCGGAATCCATAGTTTACTGCAGAATTATGGGTTGAAATGATGACCTTATATTAATCAAAGCAGGATCGCGGGGCTACGATAAAACAGAGGGCTGCGCTGATTAACCTGTTAAAACGTCGCTTGACCCGTGGCCGCTCAGGCCTTATATATGTCGCTCGCATATCACCTGATCCAAATTTTAGCCCTGTTTGAGTTCTGACCCTATGGGAAAATCGCTAGTTATCGTCGAGTCACCGGCTAAGGCCAAGACCATCAACAAATATCTGGGTAAAGACTATGTCGTGAAATCCAGTGTTGGCCATATCCGGGATCTGCCGACCAGCGGTGGCGCTCGCAAGCCTGTTGATGCTAAGGCAAGGGCTAAGGCAGCAGCCGCGACTCGCAAGCTCTCTCCGGAGCAGAAAGCGATTCAGAAAAAGAAAAAGACCAGGGAGCAACTGGTCGCCCGGATGGGAGTGGATCCGGAGAAAGGGTGGGATGCCCGCTACGAAGTGCTTCCCGGAAAAGAGAAGGTGGTTGATGAGTTGAAACGGCTTGCAAAAGATGCCGATTCCATCTATCTCGCGACCGATCTCGACCGCGAAGGGGAGGCCATCGCGTGGCATCTGCGAGAGGCGATCGGCGGGGAAGAAGATCGTTACAAACGGGTGGTTTTTAATGAAATTACCAAAAATGCGATCACCGAGGCTTTCTCCAGCCCCGGACAACTGGATATGCATCATGTGAACGCTCAGCAGGCCCGCCGTTTCCTGGACAGGGTAGTGGGTTATATGGTGTCGCCTCTGTTATGGGCGAAGCTGGCCAGAGGGTTGTCGGCCGGGCGTGTGCAGTCGGTTGCGGTACGTCTGATCGCCGAGCGCGAGCGTGAAATTCGCGCCTTTGTGCCGGAAGAGTACTGGGAGGTTGCGGCCGATCTGCTCAGTAAAGATAAAGAAAAGGTTCGCTTTCAGGTAGCCAGACAGAACGGCGAAGGTTTTCGCCCGACCAGCAAAGAACAGACCGATGTTGCTCTGAAGCAGCTTCAGGCTGGAAGCTACGAAGTTCTCAGCCGCGAAGACAAACCAACCAGTAGTCGTCCGGGGGCGCCTTTTATCACCTCGACCCTGCAGCAGGCGGCCAGTACTCGTCTCAGCTTTGGTGTCAAAAAAACGATGATGCTGGCTCAGCGCCTCTATGAAGCCGGGCATATCACCTATATGCGTACTGACTCGACCAATCTGAGCAAAGATGCGGTGGCCAGCTGTCGTGATTATGTGCTGGAGAAATTTGGTGATGAGTACCTGCCGGAAAAGGAAAATGTCTACAGCAGTAAATCCGGTGCCCAGGAAGCTCACGAAGCGATACGTCCTTCGGAAGTCCGGGTCAAATCTACCGATCTGAAGGAGATGGAGAGGGATGCGCAGCGGCTGTATGAGCTGATCTGGCGCCAGTTTGTTGCCTGTCAGATGCCGCCGGCAAAGTTCACCAGTACCCGGGTGCAGGTTCGCTGCGGAGACTTCGAGCTGAGGACACGGGGGCGTATTCTGCGTTTCGATGGTTTTCTGAAAGTGATGCCCTCTTCGTCGAAAAAGGACGACGATGTCATTCTGCCGGACCTGCAATGCGGTGACAACCTGGTGCTGGATTCCCTGGATCCGTCTCAACATTTCACTAAGCCGGCGCCCCGCTACAGCGAAGCGGCTCTGGTGAAGGAACTTGAGAAACGTGGGATTGGTCGACCTTCCACCTATGCCTCCATTATCTCCACCATTCAGGATCGCGGTTATGTAAAGCTGGAAAACCGCCGGTTTTACGCTGAGAAAATGGGCGATATCGTTACCAGTCGGCTGATCGAAAGCTTCGATGATCTGATGGATTACGGTTTTACCGCGCGCATGGAGGAGGCGCTCGACGATGTTGCCAATGATAAGAAAGACTGGAAAGAGCTGCTGAATCAGTTCTATGCCGGTTTCTCCGACAAGCTGGAGCAGGCAGAAGGTGAAGAGGGAGGGATGCGTCCCAATAACCCCACCGAGACGGATATACCCTGCACGGCCTGCGGTCGACCGATGATGGTCCGGACCGCAAGCACCGGCGTATTCCTTGGCTGCTCAGGCTATGCACTTCCTCCAAAAGAACGGTGCAAAGCGACGGTCAATCTTGTTCATGGCGACGAGGTCGTCAGCATCGATGCTGATGATGAAGAGGAATCCCGTCTGCTGATCAGAAAGCATCGCTGCAAACTCTGTGATACGGCGATGGACAGCTATCTGATTGATGAGCAGCGTAAGCTGCATATCTGTGGCAACAATCCGGAGTGTACCGGCTTTGAAGTTGAGCAGGGGCAGTTCAAAATTAAGGGGTACGATGGGCCGGTCATCGAATGTGACAAGTGTGGCGCTGACATGCAGCTGCGGACCGGGCGTTTCGGTAAATACTTCGGCTGCACTTCCGAAGACTGCAAGAATACCCGAAAGCTTCTGAGAAACGGTGAGGCTGCGCCGCCCAAAATGGACCCGGTGCCGATGCCGGAGCTGGCCTGTCAGAAAGTTGAGGACCACTACGTGCTGCGGGATGGCGCCTCCGGACTGTTCCTGGCTGCCAGTAAGTTCCCCCGGAATCGAGAAACACGGGCGCCACTGGTTTCTGAGCTGTTGCCACACAAAAATGAAATTGATCCGAAATACAGCTTCCTGTTCAGTGCGCCGCTGGAAGATGGTGAGGGTAATCCGTCTGTTGTTCGCTACAGTCGCAAGACGAAGGAGCAGTATGTGATGACGGAGATTAACGGTAAGGCTACCGGCTGGAAAGCTTTCTATAAGAGTGGAAAGTGGATTGCCGAAGAGAAGTCTGCAAAATCAAAGAGTCAGAAATAAACAGGTCTGATTGCGGAGAGATTACAGGCCGCTGGCTTCTAATGCAGTATCTCGGTGACAGCTAACTTTCAGGAGATCTTATGGCAAGCGTCTACATTTCCAGAACCAATCAGAAGCTTTATTTCTGTCGGTTGCATCTGGATCAGCTTAAGTCCGCCGAGCACAGTGCAGGCTGGAGTAAACATGCTCTGGTCGAGTCCTATATGGAATCGGTGCTCTTTCATCTGGCCTGTGCCTACTCATCTTTTCTCCGGGAGATTGCCGAGGTTTATCGGATCAGCCCCGAAAATGTCGATACCCTGGAGCAACTGGAGCAGGCGTTGTCTGATCAGGGACTGGAGGCACCGGAAGCTAAAGAGCTTGTTCAGCTGGCCAGTAGCGATTCCTGGCTGAGTCAGTTGCTTGCGGCCTACCAGGCGTGCTGGACTGCCGAAGAGCGTGAGCAGGCACAGCGTAGCCCTCATGCCAGCCTTTCCGAAATTCACGTGGTTCAGGTAAATCCGGATCATACGGAAGAGTGTGAGGTGATTGAACAGCTGGAGCAGTGGCTGGTAGCGTTCAGGGAGCTGGTCGAACGTCACCGGGAATCGATGAAAGAGTGGTAATAAGCAAAAGAGGTTCTGATGTCATCGGAAGTACTGGAAATAGTGAAGCTGGAAGACGGCCAGGTGGCCCTGCGCAGAGTCGACGATCAGGAGGCGGAACCGGTATTGACGGTGCGATTTTCTGACGAGATGGTTGCCTCCCTGAAGGATCAGCATCTGGGGGTGGCTCAGGCAATGCTTGCAGCCGGTGTTCAGCTGATTGTCGATGCGAAGCAGCGGCTTGCGGATGCTGAAGAAAAAGAAAACAGCGAGCCGGTCATTCACTGACCGGCATGGGGCTGCGGAGCGGTGGGTGGACTCGTTTAACGAGGCCGAATCAGAATGGCGTGACTCTGGCCGGCGATTGCCGCCATCTGCAGCTGATCAAAGTCGTCGGCGCTGAGGTAACCGGGCCAGCTGATTACGGCGTGACAGGTTCCGGTTTCAAGCGCCCGGGTCGCCAGATCCATCTCGTTATGGTCCGGGTCGGGCTGCAGCACCATAATCTTGTTGATATCGATTCCCGCCTGGATTAACCAGTCCTTCGGCATTTTTCTGGGCGGTGCTATCCACGCAAACCAGCGATCGTCCTTACTCAGCTGAGCCAGCAGTGGCATCAACAGCTGGAAATTGTACTCGTCCTCGTCCTGCAGAATAATCTCTGTGATTTTGCCGGCCATGGCCGACGTTGACATCTGTGGTGCGGGGCTCCAGGGAATTGAGCGGTTCTGACGATCAAGAGTTTCGCAGATAGGGAGTTGCATGGTCAGCTACCTCTTCTCAGAACACCGACTGCCAGCCCTTCGATATCGAGCTCCTGGTGTCGCAGATCAATTTCAATCGGGGAAAAGTCCTTATTCTCAGCAATCAGCAGCACCTGGTGCTGCTTCTTCTCAAACCGTTTTACTGTGACTTCATCGTCAATTCTGGCGACGACAATCTGGCCGTTTCTGGCCTCATGGGTCTGATGAACCGCCAGCAGATCGCCATCAAAAATCCCGGCGTCGATCATGCTGAGTCCCTGAACGCGGAGAAAATAGTCCGCCCTGGGGCTGAAAAAATCAGCCGGGATCTGGCAGTGCTCATCGATGTGTTCCTGCGCCAGCACCGGGCTGCCTGCGGCAACACGGCCAACGACAGGAATACCCGGATCTTCCTCATCCATGTCCGGTATTCGGATGCCTCTTGAGGTGCCGGGAATCATCTCGATTGCACCCTTGCGTGCCAGGGCCTTGAGATGCTCTTCTGCGGCGTTGGCGGAACGGAAGCCCAGCTCTCTGGCAATATCGGCTCTGGTTGGCGGATAGCCGGTGCTTTCTATATAGTGCCGTATGCATTCGAGGACTTCGGTTTGCCGCTTGGTCAGATTTATCATGGCGGTTCCGTCATGGTCTGTGTTTTTATACAGTATATGTGTTTTTATACAGTTGTCGAACATTTTTTTGTAACGGGTCGCACCGGCAGTAATCAGCGGAGCAGATAAAGCGTGAGCACAGATATCCCGGAATCTCTGAAACAGGAGATTCAGCAGGCATATTCTCAGTATCTGGAGAGCCGGTCTTTCCGTGCCCGTTATGGTCAGCGGCTGATGATCGCGGAAATAGTCCGGGGTTTAATGAATCAGGACAGCGATCATGCCATCAGCGTCGTTGAGGCGGGGACCGGTACCGGTAAAACAGTGGCCTACCTGCTGGCGGCGCTGCCGGTGGCTCGACACCTCGGTAAGCGCCTGATTGTATCAACCGCGACTATCGCGCTGCAGGAACAGATCGTGCTGCGGGATCTGCCGGACCTGGCTCGCCACAGCGGTCTGGATTTTTCCTTTGAGCTGGTCAAGGGGCGAGGGCGCTACCTCTGCCTGAGCAAGCTGGATATGCTGCTGCAGAACCAGGAGTCTCTTAAACAGGGGCAGGCGCTGTACGAGGACGAGCTTGATCTTCGTCTCGATGAAAGTAGTCATGCGCTCTACCGGGAGATGGGTGAGGCCTATGCCCGGGGAGACTGGGACGGGGAAAGGGACAGCTGGCCACAGGAGCTTGACAGTAACGACTGGCAACCGGTCACCACTGACCATCGTCAGTGCACCAATCGTCGCTGCAGCCACTTTTCAGGCTGCTGCTTTTTTCGTTCCCGCCAGGGCCTGGACAAGGCCGATTGCATAGTCGCCAATCACGATCTGGTGTTATCGGACCTGGCGCTGGGTGGCGGCGCCATATTGCCGGAACCCGGTGAAAGTATCTTTATTTTTGATGAAGGCCATCATCTGGCCGATAAGGCGCTGCAACACTTCAGCCATCGTCTGAGGCTAAAATCCACTCAGAACTGGGTTCGGCAGCTGCCGAAAACACTGGCAAAAATTCTCAAAGAGCTGGGAAACCCGGAGGCCCTGGCCCGGAATGTGATGCCGGTAGCGGATATTGCTGAGAACCTGGATCAGCAGTTGAATCAACTGATGCCGGCACTGGATCGCCTGATAAGAGAGCCGGCAGACGACAGCCGGGATTCGCAGTACCGACGTTTTGTCGGAGGTCTGGTGCCTGTGGAGGTGAGTGAGTGCGCCCGGAGGATGGTGGGGTCCTGCAACCAGCTCAGCAACCGGCTGGACAGCCTGGCGGAGACCCTGAAAGAAGCCATTGACGAGCCTCTGCTCGGTATACCGGGCGAAGCCGCAGAGCGATGGTTCCCGACCCTGGGGCGGTTGCTGGCTCGTGCGGAAGCGGCCCATGCGCTGTGGCGCGATTATGCGGCCGGTGCGACTGCTGAAAAGGTTCCGCAGGCTCGCTGGCTTAAGCTCATTGACGGGCCGGAAGGGGTTGATACGGAGCTGGCATCCAGTCCCATACTGGCCGCCGATACGCTGACCAGTCATCTCTGGAGCGTGTGCGGGGGGGCTGTGGTCACTTCTGCGACCCTGACTGCGCTGGGAGAGTTCAGCCGGCTCAGGATGCGTACCGGGCTGCCGGAAAGCTGCAGCTACAGTCAGGTGCCCAGTCCCTTTGATTATGCCCGCGCGGCATCCCTGAACATACCTGATTTAAGGGTAAGTCCTACCGATACCGAGGGGCATGACCAGGCGGTGGCGGACAGTCTGAAACAGCTGATATCGGGGAAGGATGCGGCGCTGGTGTTGTTTACCTCGTGGCGGCAGATGTTGCGGGTCCGGGAATTACTGGAAGGGGTCGACAACCTGCAGATTCTGGCACAGGGTTCCTATTCTAAGCAGGAAGTTCTGAAAAGACATAAGGCCCGGATTGATGATGGTGAAGGCAGTGTGTTGTTCGGACTGGCATCCTTTGCCGAAGGGGTCGATCTGCCCGGGGATTATCTGACTCATGTGGTTATTGCCCGGATTCCCTTTGCCGTGCCCGGGGACCCCGTTGAGGCGGCGCTGCATGAGTGGGTCCGTGAGCGAGGGGGGGATCCGTTTATGGAAATCTCGGTGCCGGATGCATCGGTTCGGTTGATCCAGGCCTGTGGTCGCCTCATTCGTTCGGAAGAGGACAGGGGGCAGATCACGGTGCTGGATAATCGCCTCAAAACCCGGCGATACGGGCGGGCGTTGCTGGATTCGCTGCCACCATTTGCACGTTGAGGTGGAGGGGATAATCACTGACGTGGCTGCAGAATTGCTTTACAATTTGTCGCGATATTTGTGCCCGCAGTTTATTTATTTTTGAGGAATGACTTTGCTTAAGTGGATTTCAAAGACTTTTGGGGGTTCCGTGTCGGAAAAGCCGATTGCTGAACCGGCACCTGCGGTGGAAAAGAAACCAGCCCCGGCGAATGGCGGCAACAAAAGCAAAACTGCCGGCAGCGGCAACAAACCTCAGAAGCGAAGTGGCGCGAAGAAAAAGAAGGAATCGAAGGCCGAAAGCAGCTGGTCTCCTGATCAGTTTCAGGTGCCGGAGGTCGAAGGCAAGATTCGCTTTCACGACCTTGATCTCCCGGACAATCTGATGCACTCGGTGGCGGAACTCGGTTTTCAGTACTGCACCCCAATTCAGGCCCGCACCCTGGTTCATACGCTCGAAGGCAAGGATCTTACCGGCAAAGCCCAGACTGGTACCGGAAAAACAGCCGCATTTCTGATGAGCCTGATCACCGACATGATCGACTACCCTCTGGAGGGGCGGCGCAACAAAGGTAAGCCTCGGGCGCTGGTTGTCGCCCCCACCCGGGAGCTGGTTATGCAGATTGCCAGCGATGCCGCCGGACTGACTCAGTATACCGACCTGAAAGTGCTTACTGTTGTCGGCGGCATGGATTATGAGAAGCAGCGCCGGCAGCTGCGGGAGGAGGTCGTCGACCTGCTGGTTGCCACGCCTGGCCGCTTGCTGGATTTCAATCGCAAAGGCGATGTGGATCTCAGCACCGTAGAGACTCTGGTGCTGGATGAAGCTGATCGGATGCTGAGCATGGGCTTTATTCCCGATGTTCGGGAAATAATCCGCTCGACACCTCATAAGCGTGATCGGCAGACCTTGTTGTTCAGTGCAACGTTTTCGGATGACATCCTTAATCTGGCGCGTGCCTGGACCCTGAACCCGGTGATGGTTGAAATAGAGCCTGAGAAACTTACCGCAGATACAGTGCAGCAGCAGGTCTATCTGGTCGGTGAAGAGGACAAATTCAATCTGCTGTACAACGTCCTCCGGCAGCAGCACCTGGAGCGGGTAATGGTGTTTGCCAACCGTCGCGACATTACCCGTAAGCTGACCGAGCGGCTTAAGCGAACCGGTATCGCTGCTGAACTGTTATCCGGAGAAGTCAGTCAGCAGAAGCGTGTCAAAACCCTGGAGGCGTTCAGAAGCGGCCGAATCAAAGTGCTGGTGGCTACCGATGTAGCCGGACGAGGTATTCATGTCGAAGGGGTCAGTCATGTCATTAACTATAATTTGCCGGAAGATCCGGAAGACTATGTCCATCGTATCGGTCGTACCGGTCGGGCCGGGGCTGAAGGAGTGTCATACAGCTTCGCCTGTGAGACAGATTCCTTTATGCTGCCAGAAATTGAAGAGCTGATCGGTCAGCGTCTTGAGTGTATTCATCCGGATGAAAATTTGCTGAAGCGCCCGGCCTGAAGCTTCAGGTAATGGCAGTATTTGAGTGACCGATAAGAGAGGCGGCTCAGCTTCGGGCTGCCGTTGCAGAAGGACAGATTCAGCGATGAGTCAGCAGGTTATCACCGTTCTGGGTGGGGGCAGTTTCGGCACTGCTCTGGCCAACATTGCCGCCGAGAATGGTAACCAGGTTTACCAGTGGATGCGCAGCCGGGAGCAGGCTGAGGCAATGGTCGCTGAGCGCGAAAACAGCCGTTATCTGCCTGGTTGTAAGCTTCACCCGGGTCTGATCCCGGTGACGGAGTTCGAGCAGGCTATACGGGAAAGTTCACTGATACTGGTGGCTATACCCAGTAAAAATTTTCGTGATGTGGTTCGCCGGATTAAGCCCCACCTGACTTCAGATCATGCTCTGATCAGTACTACTAAGGGGGTTGAGGCCGGCACTTTCAAGTTGATGAGCCAGGTGCTGAAGGAAGAGGCTCCACAGTGCGCCGTCGGGGTTATCAGCGGGCCCAATCTGGCTAAGGAGGTCGCGACCCGGCAGCTCACGGCTACCGTTGTCGCCAGTGATAATGAAGCGCTTTGTAGCAGTGTTCAGCATGCCTTCCATTGTGATTATTTTCGGGTTTACGCGGGTTCCGATACCTATGGCGTTGAGCTGGGAGGGGCGCTGAAAAATATCTATGCCATCGCTGCTGGTATGTGCGCTGCCCTGGGTATGGGCGAGAACACACGAAGCATGCTGATGACCCGAAGTCTGGCGGAGATGAGTCGCTTTGCGGTCAGGCTGGGAGCCGATCCGATGACTTTCCTGGGGCTGGCGGGTGTCGGTGATCTGATTGTTACCTGCATGTCGCCACTGAGCCGGAACTATCGGGTTGGTTTCGCACTGGGCCAGGGGCGGGATCTGGATGAAGCTGTTGCCGAGCTTGGGGAAGTGGCCGAGGGGGTAAACACCATTCGATATGTAAAGGCTCGGGCGGATGATCTGGAGGTCTATATGCCACTGGTGAATGGTCTCTACGAAGTAGTGTTCAATAAGCGGCCGGTGAAGGAGGTCATTCAGCGGCTGATGATGAGCGAGCAGGGTACTGACGTCGAATTTGTAGTGGCGGAGAAGCCCGGGCGCTGATGTCTCGACGGATTTTCCTGCTGCGGCACGGTGATGCAGGACCGACCGGTCCGGACTCGCTACGGCCACTGACGGCCGCAGGGCGCAATGCGGTACGCCAGATCGTTCAGGAGCAGGCCTCTCAACTGGCCGCGGTTACCCGGATTGTTTCAAGCCCTTTTTCCCGGGCGGTAGAAGCGGCCGAGATTGCCGGTTCGATCCTTTCTCTGCCTGCCACTGAACGCTCCTCTCTGCTGATTCCTGCTGCGGGTCACCAGCCGCTTTTTGACTGGTTACTGCAGGGTGGCGATAACGTGCTGCTGGTTGGTCACAACCCCCTGTTCAGCCGGGCGCTGAACGTGCTGCTCGGCTATGAGGATAGCCGGCTGTATATGGGGACGGCAGCCCTGGCCGCTCTGGAGCTGGAGGTGGTCGCCGCCGGTTGTGCTGAGCTGTTATGGTTTCGAGCTGGTAACTGAGCGCCAGTACCTTTCAAAAATTCCTTCTTTTTTGTCCCAGCGCATAATGCGATCCCGGTTCCTGAGTATTTCAGGTGTTTGCGGGTAAATGGCCAGGGCTCGAGCCAGTGCTGCGTGGCTGGCATCGAAATCACCAAGTCGATGATAGGCCATTACCAGTCCGTTAAATATCAGTGGCTCAGGAGACTCTCTGAGGTGTTTTTGGGCCATTTCTACGTATTGGTGAAGGACATCCTTATTGTTCTGTTGCAGTCCCAGCTGTAAGAGAATTTGCATCTGCGTCGCCGCAATACTGCGGTTGAAGTAGAGGTTTTTACTCGGGAACTCCAGTGTGCTGATGTCTTTGTCCTGGGCAGAAATAAAGCGGGAAATAGCGTTAATGGATGCCAGACTGTGGCTGACAAATACGGAGCTCAATACAGGTAGTGCCAGAACCAGCGACAGGGACAGGATTCGTGCGGCGCTGCTGAGCCTGATTGCTATTGTTCTGCCGGTATTCGCAGTGGCCAGCAGGATCAGTGTAATAAATAGCATCCAGTGCAGTTGGGAGATATAAAAGGGTAACTCCACCTGGGTGTGCAGGGTGATCGGCAGCAGTAGAGCAAGGCCGCTGAGGCCGCAGGTCCAGCCCGATCTGAAGGCCAGCCATAGAAAGCTGACGACCATAGTCAGAATTCCCGCCAGGGCAACAGAACCGCCCTCTATAGCCCAGTACAGGAGCTCGTTATGTGGATGGCTCAGGCGGGGCTTGAGTGCAGTGGTGCCTGGGTTGTTCGCGTGATACTCGGCTTTTTTCTGGTGCCAGACTGGTTCGAACTGACCGATGCCGTAGCCGAGCAGGGGTTTTTCCGTGAACAGCTGCCAGCTGGTGTCGTAAATCATCACCCGAATATTGCCGCTGGTTGCGGTATTCTCCAGTTTCTGAAATCCGGACTCGAGCCCTCCGGTTCGAGATTCCAGTGCCGATGTGCCAAACCCCGCTGCGATTGAGAGGACTGCGAAAACGATAAGTGCCGGTCCGCGGGCCACCAGTGCGGAAGTTCGGCTTATCAGTAACAGCAGTACACCGGCGCCGAGACCCAGCATCCCAACGCGAGAGCCTGCGGTGATTATGGTGGTAACGGTCAGCATGCCGGCGAGATAAGGGAGGAATCTGATGACAGGGTGGCGGGTCTGGAAACTGCTGGAAAAGACCAGATAAAGGGCGATGATGAATCCGGTGGCCGAGTAGCTGGCGTTCAGGTTCTGTTGTTGAAATATACCTCGGGGCACTCCCGGAGACTGAGGTAGCCAGCCGGGGAGGGGATCGGTGAAGATAATCTGGATCAGACCGTAACCGGCCTGAATGGCTGCAGAGGCCATGATAATGCAGAGCAGGTTTTCACGCTGATTTTTGTCGCCGGAAAACTGGGCGAGGGCAACGAAGAAGAGTACGCCGCCCCATATGGCCAGGCTTCTGAACAGCCAGGCTACGGGTGTTGCAGTGCTCTCGTAGAGCCCCAGAAAGGTGGTGGTGGCCAGAAAGATCAGCATCGCTGTCAGCATGCCGGGCATGCGGAATCGGCCGCTGTGGAGAACCTTCAGAAAGCCCAGGCCGATGATAAAACTGACACAGAGCCAGACCACGTTGTTGAAGGGCAGGAACAGGCCTTCACCGCCCAGATTGTCCTGATAATAGCTCGGAGCCGCCAGGAACAGCAGCGAAAAAAGTGTAATAAAAGCAAGGTTAAAGCGTCGTTCCTGACATTGATCCGCTATGCTGTTCATTGAGACAATCCTGAAAAATAGGCTGTTGATAATAGCTAATTTCCGGGGGCGGGAATATATTTGTCAGGCTGAACTGATTGATATGGATTAAGGAGTTGTTCATTGCTGAATTCGGGTTTGTTCGGTTTAGGTGGCGGAGAAGTGCAACTGCGTCAGTTACCGCGATTGCTGATGTTGCTGGTGTGCCTCAACGTCGGGGTGTCGCAGGCGTCTGTCGATGTGTCGGGGTCTGAAGATATAGCTGAGCTTAAGCGCTATCCTAACTCATGGATCGCTGAGTACAGCAGGGCTCTGGTGCCGGAGTACCGGCTGGCGCTGGGCACGATGAAGAAAGTGAATGCCGTTGTGGCTCCTGAGGCGGTGGAGTATATCGCCGGCGAACTGACCCGTATCACCTATCGAATCCCATCCGGACGCAGCAGTGAGGAAGCCTTCTCCTGGTTTCAGCGCCAGCTCGAATCACTACCCCATGAAAAACTCTACAGCTGTGACGGGCGTCGCTGCGGTAGCAGCAATCAGTGGGCAAATTCACAGTTCGGTATCGCTCGGCTCTATGGGGTCGATCGTGAACAGCATTATCTGGCGCTGCGGCTTAAGCAGGCAGAGGAGCCGGTTATCGCCATGTACTCAGTCCGCCGGGGTAACCGGCGGGTCTATATGCATCTTGACATTATTCGTACTAAGGCCAGTGCCGGTCTGCTGACGGCCGATGAGCTTCGTTTCCGGTTGCAGCGGGGCGAGCGAGTGTCGGTGTCGGATCGTGACTGGTCGGAGGAGGAGCTCAGTTCAATGGCATCGGCGATCGGTTCGTTGCTGGTGGAGCGACCCTCTTCCGATATCTGGCTGGTGGGGCATCAGTCCAGGCGCGGCCCCTACGTGAGACTGCAGAATGATGCCAGAGCGCTGGCTGAATTATTGAAAGTCAGCCTGGTCGGCCTGGGGATCGATGAAAGCCGCCTCAGAACCTTTGGTGTCGGACCGCTGGCGCCGGCCTATGATCCGGCAGTCCCCGAAAACCGAATCGAGTTGCTGGTGGAGTAGGGATGTCTAAAACCGTATCGCTGGTGCTGGGCAGTGGTGGCGCTCGTGGTCATGCCCATATCGGGGTCATCCAGGAACTGCTGAGCCGTAACTACAGGATCATAGCTATAGCCGGCTGTTCGATGGGGGCGCTGGTGGGCGGTGTCTACGCTGCCGGGAGGCTTGATGCGTACCGGGAATGGGCGACGAGCCGCAGCTATATGGATGTGCTGCGGCTGGTGGATCTGTCCTTCGACACCTTCGGGATGATTCGAGGCGAAAAGGTGTTTTCGATTATCCGGGACCTGGTCGGCCCCTGTCAGATTGAGGAGCTGCCGCTGGCCTATACGGCGGTAGCCACAGATCTGACCAATCAGAAAGAGGTGTGGTTTCAGGAAGGGGATCTGTTTGAAGCGATGCGGGCTTCAATCGCCATTCCCAGTCTGTTTTCGCCGGTCCAGAAGGGGGAGCGTTTGCTGGTTGATGGTGGCCTGCTGAATCCGGTTCCGATTATCCCCACGGTTTCCGCCCATGCCGACATTATCGTGGCTGTCAATCTGAGCGCGCCGCCGGTAACCCGAGGCGGAGAGGAGCCGGAATTGGTGCTGCATTCCGATCGTTCCGGCTTTATGGACGACTGGAGCGCAGGCACGGCTGTTGGCAATGGCCTGTCGGCGCTGGCCGGGAAGGTCCGCAAAACAGGAGCGGATGCTCGTTCGGAGCGGGCTCGTAAGCGGGATAACCGGATTGGCCGGCTGGAAATGATCTACCAGTCTGTCGAGGTGATGCAGAGCAGCCTGACCCAATACAAGATCGCCGGCTATCCACCCGATGTGCTGATCGAAATCCCCAAGACCTCCTGTCGCTTCTATGAGTTTTATCGGGCGGCGGAGATGATTGATATCGGTCGTGAAGCCGCTCGCCATGTACTCGATCACTATGAGCACGGCAGTGGCAGGCGTTCTTAGCGGCTTAGTGGAGGGAGGTCAGAGGAGAGGTGGGCTCCGCAACTGAGTTGGTCAGGGTTGCAGGGCGGGTCTGTTTTCAAACCTGAGAGCCGTCGCCGGCTCTCAGCATGTTTGATGGAGGGAGGGGTCAGCTTACCAGCGACAGGAATTCGCCGCGAGTGCTGGCGTTGCTGCGGAACAATCCCAGCATCATTGACGTTTTCATCACGCCGTTCTGTTTTTCCACTCCACGCATCATCATGCACATGTGCTGAGCCTCAATAATGACGCCCACGCCGGCGGCGCCGGTCACTTCCATAATGCTGTCGGCGATCTGTTTGGTCATGTTTTCCTGGATCTGCAGTCGGCGTGAGTACATGTCGACAATGCGGGCGATCTTGGACAGGCCCAGCACCTTTCCGGATGGGATGTAGGCGACATGGCATTTGCCGATAAAGGGTAGCATATGGTGCTCGCACATCGAATAAAGTTCGATATCCTTAACCAGCACCATCTCGCTGTTATCCGACTCGAAAAGGGCTCCGTTGACCACTTCGTCCAGCGTCTGTCGATAGCCGCGGGTCAGATATTCGAAAGCCTTGGCGGCTCGTTCCGGAGTGTCCAGCAGGCCTTCACGCTGGCTGTCTTCTCCGATGGCTTCAATGATACTGGCGAATGCTTCTTTCATGATCTGACTCTGCTGGTAGCTCGGCGGTCGAAAAACCGCGTACGCTACTCTATTCGTTGGTTGAGGTAAAGTAATTAATGTTGTCTGCCGTCGTCATTCCGGGGGCGCCGCCGGAGCAGCACATAAAGTGCACCGGTTCCGCCGTCGGTGGGCTGGGCCGAGACAAAAGCCAGGACCTGGTGCATCTGTTGCAGCCAGTCATGGGTGTAGGATTTGAGCAGGGCGGGAGTGCCGTCCTCAGAGTGTGCCTTACCATGAATCACGATCACTGCTCGAAGGTTGCGCCGGCTTGCCTGGCTGATGAAGCGCCCCAGCTCCTCGCGAGCCCGATCAACGGTATAGCCGTGCAGATCCAGCCCTTCCTCCCAGGGGATATGCCCTTTACGGAGCTTGCGCATCTCCCTTAACTGGACTCCGGGAGAAGCATATATCAGCTCCTCCTCCGGATTTATCAGACTCTTCAGCTGATCAGATAAGCCGCGATCATGCTGCTCGTTTGTCGTCATCGCCGCCGCCCGTCGATATTCGGTATTTTCCGGGCGGATTTTCTTCTGCAGATCTGCCCTGTCATGGCTGATGGGCGTGACATCGTTCATCAGTTCGCTGAAACTGATATCTTCGGGTTCTGTTTTTTTGCCGGACATGGTGATTTACTGCAAGATTCATTACTATAGGCCCCCCATTTTAGTCGCTGGGGCGCAGGATTCCAGAGCGGCGGGGGACAATTTGTTGCCTGCGGGCGGCAGCGAATGCACAGAGATCACCGGCCCGGGATATAACGCTGCACTATGAATACGTCGGACCCGGCTGTCAATCAGCTGGAAACAATCAGAGATTTTATTCGCCTGGGCGCCAGCCGCATGAATCGGGCGGACCTTTATTACGGCCATGGTACTGACAACAGCTGGGATGAGGCGGTACAGCTGGTACTCCATGCTGCCGGGCTGCCCTGGAATGCCAGTCCCGAAGTGCTGTCCGCACGACTGCTGGAATCAGAAAAGCTTGAGATTCTGCGGTTGCTGGACGAACGGATTACAAAGCGGGTCCCGCTTCCCTATCTGATAGGTGAGGCCTGGTTCTGCGAGCTGCCATTTTACGTGGATCAGCGAGTGCTGGTGCCTCGTTCACCGGTAGCCGCGCTGATCAGAGAAGGATTTCAGCCCTGGCTCGGAGACGTCGAGGTTAATCGGGTGCTGGATCTCTGTACCGGCAGTGGATGTATAGGCATCGCCTGCGCCAGTTACTTTGATCTGGCCGAAGTTGATCTGGTTGATATTTCAGAGGATGCGCTGGCGGTGGCGGAGGAAAATATCCGGCGTCATCAGCTGGAGGAGCGGGTGCATCCAATCCGTTCGGATCTGTTTGAAGGACTGCAGGAGCGCTATCAGCTGATCGTCAGCAATCCGCCTTACGTCGATCAGCATGATTTCGAAGAGATGCCGGCTGAGTTCAGCCATGAGCCGGTGCTGGGCCTGACTTCCGGAATCGACGGTCTGGATATTACTCGTCGTATCCTTCGCCAGGCTGCCGATTATCTGACCGGGGATGGGGTGCTGGTGGTTGAGGTCGGTAATTCCGAAGTGGCCCTGCAGCAGCAGTTTTCACAGGTACCTTTTACCTGGGTCGACCTGCCCGAGGGTGGTAACGGCGTATTCCTGATCACTGCGCAGCAGCTGCGAGAATATCGCGATCAATTTTAATTTATCAGTAATCAGCTGGTTCTGAAAACTCTGAACGGAGTTCCGAGATGTCTGGAAATACCCTGGGTAAACTGTTTACCGTCACCACGTTTGGTGAGAGTCACGGCCCTGCACTGGGCTGTATCGTCGATGGCTGCCCTCCGGGAATCGAACTGACCGAGGCGGATCTGCAGAGGGATCTGGATCGGCGCAAGCCCGGGACCTCCCGGCATACCACTCAGCGTCGTGAACCGGATCAGGTCCGAATTCTGTCCGGTGTTTTCGAAGGGCGAACCACCGGCACACCTATCGGGCTGCTGATCGAAAACACCGACCAGCGATCAAAGGACTACTCCAACATTGCCGACAGCTTTCGCCCCGGCCACGCCGACTATACCTACCTGCAGAAATACGGCATTCGCGATTACCGCGGTGGTGGGCGTTCCTCAGCCCGTGAGACCGCGATGCGCGTTGCCGCCGGCGCGATTGCAAAGAAATATCTGACCGGGCTGGGTATTGAGGTGCGCGGCTATCTTTCTCAGCTGGGGCCGGTCCGAGCAGAAAAAGTGGTTATCGAAGAGATCGATAACAACCCGTTCTTCTGCCCCGATCCGGATAAGGTCGCCGAGATGGAAGCTTACATGGATAAGCTCCGTAAAGAGGGGGATTCAGTCGGTGCGCGGCTGACAGTGGTGGCCTGTGGGGTGCCTGTGGGGCTGGGTGAGCCGATTTTCGATCGGCTTGATGCCGAACTGGCTCATGCGCTGATGAGTATCAATGCCGTGAAAGGGGTTGAAATCGGTGACGGTTTTGACGTGGTTAGTCAGAAGGGCACCGAACACCGCGACGAGATGACCCCGGAGGGATTTCTGTCCAACCACGCCGGCGGTATTCTCGGTGGTATCTCCACCGGTCAGGATATCGTCGCTCATATTGCCCTGAAGCCGACTTCCAGTCTGCGTATACCCGGTCGCAGTGTTGATCGCCATGGTGGCAGCATTGAAGTTGTCACCAAAGGGCGCCACGATCCCTGTGTGGGGATTCGGGCTACGCCGATTGCTGAGGCGATGATGGCGCTGGTTGTTATCGATCACCTGCTCCGCCACCGTGGCCAGAATGCCGGAGTGGAGTCGGGAATCCCCGTAGTGCCCGCCGAGGTTAAACGACCCTGACCCTTTCGACCGGACAGGCGCTGCCTTACTGGCGCCTGTCTTTCTTTTACCTCAGCTATTTCGCCTTGCTGGGGGCGATCGTCCCGTTCTGGGGGCTGTATCTGGAGTCTCTGGGATTCAGTGCCGGCGAGATTGGTTCGCTGATGGCGGTGCTGATGGGAACCCGGATTATTGCACCCAATCTCTGGGGCTGGCTGGCTGACCGCAGTGGTCAGCGTGTGCGGATTATCCGTGGTGGCGCGCTGATGACGCTGCTGGTGTTCGGCGGCGCTTTCTGGTCCCGGGATTTCTGGCAGCTGGCGCTGCTGATGTTCAGTTTCAGTTTCTTCTGGAACGCAGTGCTGCCTCAGTTTGAGGTTGTGACTCTTCAGTATCTAGGGGTCAATCGTGCACGCTACAGCCGGATTCGGTTGTGGGGGTCGGTGGGATTTATCGGTGCGGTCGTAGGGCTGGGTTATCTGTTTGACAGCTTCAGCATCGACTGGTTGCTACCTGTCATCTGGGGGCTGATGCTGGTGATATGGCTGACTACGTTGCTGGTGGCGGCGCCGGACGTGGTGCCTTCACGCTCCTCTTCCGGTGATTTTCTGCGAATTGTCAGGCGCCCTGAAGTGATCAGTTTCTTTCTGATCAGTCTGCTGGTGCAAGCCGGTCATGGGCCTTACTATACATTCTATTCTATCTATATGGCCGAGTACGGCTACAGCAAAATTGATATTGGCCTGCTCTGGGCGCTGGGGGTGGTGGCCGAGGTGATGCTGTTTATTATGATGCATCGCTTGCTTGACCGGATCGGGCCGAGAAGGATGGTTATCGGCAGTCTGGCTGTTTGCGCACTACGCTGGCTGTTGATAGCTGTGGCTCCCGAGAGTTTTGCCATCATTATTGTTGCTCAACTGATGCATGCCATTACTTTCGGTTGTATGCACGCGGCCGGTATCGCTCTGGTTCAGCGTTTCTTTCCAGCGGGTACTCAGGGGCAGGGGCAGGCGTTATACAGCAGCTTCGGTTTTGGTCTCGGTGGTGCGCTGGGGGCCTGGGGGAGTGGTCTGATCTGGGGGGCTGCTGGCGGCAGTGCAACATTCCTGTTTGCTGCGCTGGCGAGCCTGCTGGGCCTGGTAATTGCCTGGCGTGGGCTGAAGCTGGATTAAGCTGCTGCAAAACCCCCTTATCATTGAATCGGTTATCTGCTATAAGTTACTGTGTCAGTTTCAAATTCATGGAGTCAATCGGTGAAGATTACGATCGATCTCGATGTAACCCCTGAAGAGATGAGGCGGTTTCTGGGGCTTCCGGACGTGCAGGAGTTTCAGAAAGAGCTGCTGGAACGCGCTCGCGAACAGATGGAGGCGGGGGCGGAAGGCTATGATCCGATGACTCTGCTGAAGCCTTATCTGCCGGGCACGGGGTCCGTAGAGCAGTTTCAGAAACTGATGCTGCAGTTTATGGGGTCATACCCGGGAACTGACAAGAAAGCGACTACAAAAACAGAAAAAAGCTGAGGGCGTCTGACGCCGGAGTTGTACGAAAGAGGAACTGCAGACCTTGCGTATTCTGAGAAAATATACAAATCGTCGGCTCTACGATACATCACGGAGCTGCTATATCACCCTGGAAGATGTGAAGGAACTGGTGCTGGAAAACGTCCAGTTCCAGGTTCAGGATTCCAAAACAGGGAAGGACCTGACCCGCAACATTCTTCTGCAGATCATCAGCGAGCAGGAAGGTGAAGGGACCGGAATGCTGACCAATCAGGTCCTGCAGCAGCTGATCCGATTCTACGGCGACAGCATGCAGGGTATGATGCGTCAGTACCTGGAACAGAGTATCGGGACTTTTCTGGCTCAGCAGGACCGTATTCGGGAGCAGATGGAATCGATGATCGATGCTGCAAATCCGCTGAACATGATGAATAAGATTGCCGGTCAGAACCTGGCGATGTGGAATATGTTTTCACCGGAGGAGAAAAAAGAGGGGCAGGAATCTGAGCAGTCACCTGCTTCTGATGAGAAGGGGTCTGATACTTCTCAGAAGTAGCTTTCCTTTACCGGCGGCCCGCTGCCAGTAGCGGGCTGAGTCGTTCGCTGGCCCCGTGTGCCCCATTTACTATTGCTGTCGTTTCAGCCATTCACTTATCAGATCTGGCAGCTCTCTTCGGGACTGGCGTCCCACGAATATGCCGATGTGCCCGCCAGCAAATTCCTTCTCCTGGTAGTCCGTTGTTGAAGTCAGCCCTCTGAGCGCCTTTGATGCGGCTGGTGGCACCAGGTGATCGCGGGCGGCAAAAAGATTCAGCAGTGGCTGGTTGATCCTTTTCAGCTCTACCTGCTGGCCGCCAATACTCAGGTTGCCAGCGATAAAGCCGTTGTCCCGGAAGAAGCCGCAGAGAAATTCCCGGAAGGCTTCGCCAGCCAGGTCAGGGCTGTCGTTAATCCAGCGCTCCATTCTGAGAAAATTAAGGGCATCTCTGCGCTTTTTCAGCTGAGAAGGCAGGCCGAGCTGTTTGTGAAGGCCCAGTCTGATTGGCATCAGAGAGTTGTACAGCTGGGTCAGCAGCTGGCCCGGAACATTGCCGCAGCTGTCCATGATCAGCTCGACATCGAGGTTGCGGCAGAGGCGGGTCAGGGTGTTGTCGGGGGTGTGGAAATCTACCGGTGTGACCAGGGTGGTCAGACTGGCTATCCGGTCGGGATTAAGGGCGCTGTAGCAGAGGCTGAAAGCACCTCCCTGGCAGACACCCAGCAGATTCAGCAGCTGCTGCTCGCTATGGCGTAGCACCTCGGTCACGCAGTTATCCAGATAGCCGTTGATATAATCATCCAGATCGAGGTAGCGGTCAGCCCGGTCCGGGTAGCCCCAGTCGATCAGGTAGATCGGGATGCCTCGTTCGGTCAGGGCGCGAATCAGCGAGCGGTCGGGCTGCAGATCGAGAATGTAGGGGCGGTTAACCAGCGCATAGACGATCAGCAGCGGCTTTTTGATCTGCTGAGGATCGGCTGCCGGGTAGTAGTGCAGTCTGAGTTTGTCTTCCTGATAGATGACTTCACTGGCGGCGGTTCCGACATCGATCTCTTTGATTCGCCCCAGTGTGTCGAGGCTTCGAAGCATATCGCTGCTGAAGTCTGTCAGCTCGCTGGCAATAGCGGTCGGGGTCAGTTTCAGTCGCTTCATGACTGCCCGGCACCCTTTTTCCGGTTGGTGGTCAGCTGTTGTTTCAGGTCGTGGAGTTCCTGTTCCAGTTTCTGCTGTCGTAGTTCGGTGTCGGATGCCAGTTTCCGTAGCCGTTCTTCCAGCAGCTGGAGGTTTCGGTTGTTTCGGCGAAACTCTTTTCTGAGTTTATGGTGGCGTTCCAGTAGCCGGTCGAAGTCACTGACGGGAACCAGGCCGAACTGGCGGGATTCCTGTTCCCACCAGGACTGAAACTGTTTTTTCAAGGTCAGTGAAGCGTTGCTGAGGCGGCCGTAATTTTGCTGGTAATGTTCAGTGGCCAGCAGCTCCTGATAGCCCTGCTCAAAGTGATCGACCCAGCACTGGTGAAGATCCGACAGTGAGTTAATCTGGTTCTCCTGCTTCAGGGTTGCGATCAGCCGGTGGTTGGTGCTGCGATTCAGCTGTTGCTGGATTTCAAAATAATCCTTCAGCGCTTCTCGAAACTCCTGCAGATTTTCTTCTGTCTGCTTAAGGCGCTCCCGCCAGTGGTTCTGGCCGCTGCCGATACCCTGCTGAAAGAACGGAAAGCCCGGCAGAGCCGTAGTTTCAATACCCATGCCGGAGAAAAACGTCTGCAGCTGTTCTGGCAGTTGCCATTGCTGCAGCAGGGCAGCGGCGGCCTGGTTCTGAAGGTGGTCGCTGAATTCTGTCGCCGCTTCCTCAATGCTGGGGGCGTTGTCGGGGTCTCTCAACGCCCGCAGCAGTTGTTCGCCGTAACGACAGAAGCCCTTTGCCTGTTCGGTCATGGCGCCGGCAAGTTCCGCATTCTGTGGCGGGAGTTGCTGCTCTGCCAGCCTGCGACAGGCTTCCGACAATGCCCGCCAGTCGCTGGTGGCATCCGGATCACCATCAAGCAGGCTCTGCCAGCAGAGCTTCTGTGCTTCCAGCCAGTCCTTAAGGTCGACGAACTGATCCTCTTTCACATAGATCTCCGGCTGTGTTTGTCCGGCCCGGGGCCATCCAGCTGCTGATTGCATCGGCGGTCTTCGGGCGTGTAACCCGTTGGCCTGCCGGCGCTTTGTGGTGTTGCTGTGTATGCTCAGGCCTATATTAACGGTCCGCAAGTGTATCTGAAAGCAACGACCGATCAAGGGAGTCGCCGGTCAGTATGCCAATAAAGGCACGTGCTGCATTGGAAAGAGTCCGGTCCCGGTGGTAAATCACTCCCAGCGGGCGCCGGATCTCCTGATCAGAAACGGTCAGGGTTCTCAGCTTGTTATCAATCATGGTTTCCGGGAGCAGGCTCCAGCCAAGACCAATGCTGACCATCATGCGGATGGTGTCCAGGTAGTTGGTGGACATCACCACGTTGAGCTCCAGTCCGGCTGCGCGAAAATGCTGTTCAGCAATCTGGTGGGTAAAAGTACTGGGATCGGGAAGTATCGCCTGGAAGCGGTTCAGATCTTCAAAGCTGGTCTCCTGCCGGGTTGCCAGCGGGTGATCTGCTGCAACAACGTAGCGCAGATGGTCTGTCCAGACGGGGGTCGCTCTGATCTGAGAGTGCGGATTCGGCGACAGAGTGATGATGGCCAGTTCCTGATTGCCGTGAAGAATGCCGTCGTAAGCTACTTCGGACTCGGTGAAGTGCAGGTCGAGTTCAACCTGCGGATACTCAGCCGAAAACTGTCGGAGGACGGGGGGGAGTCGATGCAGGCTGACATGGTGGCTGGCTGCGAGGGACAGCCGGCCGCCGACGTTGCCGGAGAGGTTGTGCAGCATCCGCCGGGTGTCGTCGATCTCAAGCAGAATGTGGCGGGCTTTGGGAAGCAGGGCTTTGCCAGCTTCGGTTAGCGAAACCCTGCGGCCGATTCGATCGAACAGCCGACAGCCCATTTCGTCCTCGAGCCCTGAGATGCGTTTGCTGACAGCGGGCTGGGTAAGAAACAGCGTCTCGGCGGCCTGTGAAAACGAGGCGTAGTCGGCAACGCTGACAAACGCGGTTAATGCCTGGGTATCCATAGGGGGCCTGGAATGATTGTATGAATTTTATGTATAACTATATGGAATCCAAATGATAAAAAAAATGAATTTGTTTTATTTGATGGGCGGTCTTAGGATGTTTCTCTATCAGAACAGTTCAATGCATGGCCCGTAAGTGCGGGTATGGAGAATCACAATGGCTGGTAAGACGCTTTACGACAAACTCTGGGATGCACACCTTGTTAAGGAGCAGGAGGATGGCAGTGCGCTGATCTATATCGATCTTCAATTGCTCCATGAAGTTACTTCTCCTCAGGCTTTTGAGGGGTTGCGGCTGGCAGGGCGCAAGCCGTGGCGGCTGAGTGCCAATCTGGCGACGCCCGACCATAATGTGCCGACCACCCGCAAAGAGCGTGAGATCGGCGTTGATGGTATTGTCGATCCGGTTTCCAGAATTCAGGTGCAGACGCTGGACGACAACTGTGATCAGTTCGGGATCACCGAATTCAAAATGAAGGACACGCGCCAGGGCATCGTGCACGTGGTCGGGCCGGAGCAGGGTGCAACATTACCGGGTATGACCGTGGTCTGCGGCGATTCTCATACCTCCACTCATGGCGCCTTCGGTGCGCTGGCTCACGGCATCGGTACCTCCGAGGTCGAGCATGTGCTCGCTACGCAGTGTCTGATCGCCAAGAAGATGAAGAATATGCTTGTTCGGGTCGATGGTGAGCTGGCGACGGGAGTAACTGCCAAAGACGTGGTGCTGGCGATTATCGGAGAGATCGGCACGGCCGGCGGTACCGGTTATGCAGTAGAGTTTGGCGGTGAGGTGATTCGATCTCTGTCTATGGAGGGGCGGATGACGGTCTGCAACATGGCTATTGAAGCGGGTGCCCGGGCCGGTATGGTCGCTGTTGATGACACGACTATCGAATATGTGAAGGGACGTCCTTTTGCGCCCACTGAGGCTCAGTGGCCACAGGCAGTCGCCAGCTGGAAAGAGTTGCACAGTGACAGTGATGCCGAATTTGACCGTGTTGTAGTGATCGATGGTGCTCAGATCCGTCCCCAGGTCACCTGGGGAACTTCTCCTGAGATGGTGTTGCCGGTGGATGCTTCGGTACCTGATCCTGAAAAAGAGCAGGATTCGACAAAACGGCAGGGTATTGAGCGGGCGCTGAGCTATATGGGGCTGGAAGCAAATCAGCCGATTACTGATATTAAGCTGGACAGGGTCTTCATCGGTTCCTGTACCAACTCCCGAATTGAAGATCTGCGTGAAGCCGCTGCGGTGGTTAAAGGGCGGAAAGTTGCGGCGACTCTCAAACAGGCGCTGGTGGTTCCCGGTTCCGGGCTGGTCAAGGCCCAGGCTGAAGCGGAAGGTCTCGACAAGGTATTTGTGGAAGCAGGGCTGGAATGGCGCGAGCCCGGATGTTCCATGTGTCTGGCGATGAACGCCGATAAACTGGGGGCCGGTGAACACTGCGCCTCGACATCGAATCGGAATTTTGAAGGTCGTCAGGGTTTTGGTGGCCGCACCCATCTGGTCAGTCCGGCGATGGCGGCAGCCGCTGCTATCAAAGGCCATTTCGTAGATGTTCGTGAACTGATCGGCTGAGTCCGGAGCGCCAGAGGAGAGAGTTGAAATGCAGAAATTTAGTCAGCACCGCGGCATCGTTGCTCCACTTGATCGTGCCAATGTAGATACCGACATGATCATTCCGAAGCAGTTTCTGAAATCGATTAAGCGTTCCGGTTTCGGTCCTAACCTGTTTGACGAGCTGCGCTATCTCGATGAAGGGCAGCCGGATCAGGATTGCAGTCAGCGCCCGCTGAATGCTGAGTTCGTGCTGAATATTCCGCGCTATCAGGGATGTTCGGTGCTGTTGGCTCGGGAAAATTTTGGCTGTGGTTCCAGTCGTGAGCATGCCCCCTGGGCGCTGGACGATTTCGGAATTCGGGTGATTATAGCGCCGAGCTATGCAGAAATATTTTTTAACAACTGTTTCAAGAACGGTCTGCTTCCCATTGTTCTTAAAGAGGAAGATGTTGATTGCCTGTTTGCCGAAGTTGAGGCCGAGGAGGGCTATCAGCTGAGTATCGACCTGGAGAATCAGCAGGTGGTGAAGCCCGATGGCGAAAAGCTGAGCTTTGAGATTGATGAGTTCCGTAAGCACTGTCTGATCAATGGTCTGGACGATATTGGCCTGACGTTGCAGCATGCGGAGGATATTCGTGGCTGGGAGGAGCAGCGTCGTGCGCAGGCTCCCTGGCTGTTCCGGGATAACGGTTAAGCGATCGACAGAATCGATCCGACAAATTTAATCAGGGAAAACTCATGAGCAAGAACATTCTGGTATTACCCGGTGATGGCATTGGGCCCGAAATCGTCGCCGAAGCGCTGAAGGTGCTGGACGCCGTTAAAGCAACGCTCGGTCTGGCCGTGGAAACGACAGAAGGTTTGCTCGGTGGCGCGGCCATCGACGCCACCGGCATTCCGCTGCCGGATGAGACCATGGAAAAGGCTCGTGCGGCCGATGCTATTTTGCTGGGGGCTGTGGGCGGTCCGAAATGGGATCAGCTGGATACCGCTATTCGGCCGGAGAAGGGGCTGTTGGGTATCCGTTCTCAGCTGGAGCTGTTCGGCAATCTGCGTCCGGCCATTCTTTATCCGCAACTGGCCGACGCCTCTACCCTGAAGCCGGAAGTGGTTGCCGGGCTGGATATTCTCATTGTTCGGGAGCTGACCGGCGGTATCTACTTTGGTCAGCCTCGCGGGATTCGCGAGCTGGAGAATGGTGAGCGCCAGGGTTACAACACCTATGTTTATTCGGAGTCGGAAATTCGCCGTATCGGTAAGGTGGCGTTTGAGTCGGCCATGAAGAGAGATAAGCGGGTCTGCTCCGTCGATAAGGCCAATGTGCTGGAAGCGACGGTGCTCTGGCGAGAAGTGATGGAAGAGGTGGCCAGGGATTACCCTGAAGTCGAACTCAGTCATATGTATGTCGATAATGCCGCCATGCAGCTGGTCCGGGCGCCTAAGCAGTTCGATGTTATTGTTACCGGCAACATGTTCGGTGATATTCTCTCCGATGCTGCTGCAATGCTGACCGGTTCCATTGGCATGCTGCCTTCGGCTTCGCTGGATGCCACCGGCAAGGGGATGTATGAGCCCTGTCACGGTTCGGCACCGGATATTGCCGGCCAGGGTGTCGCCAATCCGCTGGCGACGATCCTGTCGGTGGCAATGATGCTGCGTTATTCGCTGGCTGAGACTCAGGCAGCGGATCTTATCGAAACCGCCGTCAGCAAAGTGCTCGATCAGCAGCTGCGCACCGCCGACATCCATTCGGAGGGGATGCGCAGAGTCTCTACCCGGGAAATGGGTGATGCCGTGGTTGCGGCACTGGCCTGATGCTTCGGTGGTAGAGCGATTTATAGTCGCTTCTGATATGATAATCCGGCACCTGTGCTTCAGGTGCCGGCTCGTTACACTGAGCTTTTAATCCAATCAATGTAGGACACCAACAAAATGCGTGTAGGTTTTGTAGGCTGGAGAGGTATGGTTGGCTCCGTACTGATGCAGCGTATGCTTGAGGAGCGGGATTTCGACAGCATCGAACCCGTGTTTTTTACCACTTCTCAGGTTGGGCAGCAGGGCCCGACCATTGGTAAAGATATTCCAACGCTCAAGGACGCTCGTGACATTACCGAGCTCAAACCTATGGATATTATTATTTCCTGCCAGGGCGGGGATTACACTAAGGAGGTTTATGGACCTCTGCGTGAATCCGGCTGGCAGGGGTACTGGATCGATGCTGCCTCCTCGCTGAGGATGGCGGACGAAAGTGTTATCGTTCTGGATCCGGTAAACGGCGATATCATTCGTGATGCAATCGCTGCGGGCGGCAAGACCTTTGTTGGTGGTAACTGTACCGTCAGTCTGATGCTGATGGCGCTGGGCGGGTTGTTTAAGGCTGGCGCAGTGGAATGGCTGACCTCGATGACCTATCAGGCTGCATCTGGCGGCGGCGCCCGACATATGCGCGAACTGGTTCGTCAGATGGGTCAGATCAAAGCCTCCGTTGCTGATCGGCTGGATGATCCGGCTTCCGCCATTCTGGAAATCGATCGGGATGTGGCTGCCGTCATGCGTACGGATAGTTTCGATACCGCCCAGTTCGGCGTACCGCTGGCGGGTAGTCTGATTCCCTGGATCGACACACAGCTCGACAACGGTCAGAGCCGGGAGGAGTGGAAAGGCCAGGCGGAGACCAACAAGATTCTGGGTCGCAACGGCAATCCAATCCCTGTGGATGGCACCTGTGTCCGTATTGGCGCCATGCGCTGTCATAGTCAGGCTTTCACTATCAAGCTGAATCAGGATATTCCGATCAGCGAAATTGAAGGCATGCTGGCCGAGCATAATGACTGGGTGAAGGTGGTGCCGAACGACCGCGAGCTGACCATGAAGGAGCTGACTCCTGCGGCAGCGACCGGGACGCTGACCGTGCCGGTGGGTCGTCTGCGCAAGCTGAACATGGGCAGTCAGTATCTGAACGCTTTCTCCGTGGGGGATCAGTTGTTGTGGGGGGCCGCGGAGCCATTGCGTCGTATGCTTAATATCCTGCAGGAAAGTCGGTAAGCGAAATTGCGCTGATAATGATCCGGCGACTGTCAGAAAAACGGCCAGTAGTAATATTGGCCGTTTTTTTATTGTTCTGGGTCAAGCAAGGGCTGGTTGTTGCCGATAGTCTGAGTTAATAGTCAGTCTGTTTGTGGTTATATATGCTTGCGGCGGTGCCATGTGTTGATTAAAAGGCATTATTAAATAATACTTTAATCGCTATTGGATATGGCTTGTAAAATTTGGTGCTGACCTGAAACGAGCAGCTGGCTCGGGAAGGCAGTTCCGGTATTTTTATTTGATGCTCATCGGAGGACGCTCCGACGAGAAGACCCAAAAGGAAGAGAGTATGTTGCGTAAATCTGCGGCCGCCCTGGCAGTACTGGGGGCCCTTAATACCGCGCAGGTTCAGGCCCTGGGCCTGGGTGAAGTCACTGTTCACTCGGCACTGAACCAACCTCTGGACGCCGAAATCAATTTGTTGCAGATTCGTGACCTGGCCCGCTCTCAGATCATTGCCGGGCTGGCGGATGCCGATGATTTCTACCTGGCCGGTGTGAAGCCTTCCGCTATACTCTCCGACATTAATTTTCAGCTGGATGTCAAAGGCGGCAAAGGGGTTATTCGCCTGACCACCAGTGAGCCCATCAAAGAGCCTTTTCTTAATTTTCTGGTGGAAGTGAACTGGCCCAGCGGTCGGCTGGTGCGAGAGTACACAGTGTTGCTGGATCCACCGGTGTTCACCGCTAAGGACCTGACTCCACGAGCGGCCCCGGCGTTACCCATGACCAAGTCCGCTCCGGCGGAAACCGCGCGACGACAGGCAAAGTCTGCAGTCAGTGCCCCGACCCGGAGTGGCGCTGACAATATTCAGACCCGGGCAGACGAAAGCGGCCAGTATTTTGTCGGAGTGCACGACACTCTCTGGAATATCGCGCTGAAAACGCGGCCCGACCGCAGCATTTCTCCGCAGCAGATGATGCTGGCGATCCAGCGTCTCAATCCGGATGCGTTTATCAACAACAACATTAACCGGCTGAGATCCGGGGTTGTGCTGAACATTCCGAGCAGGCAGCAGATCACCTCGCAGGACCTCAGTACTTCGGTGGCTGAAGTAAAACGGCAGAATACAGCGTGGAAGGGGAAATCCCCAAAAGCTGAGGCGGCAGCAAAGAAAAAGTCCGAGCAGCTGGACGCCGCTAAGTCTGATATGGCTCAGCCGGGCGGCGGAGAGAGCCCGGATCAGTCAACGCTGCGAATCGTCAGCCAGACGCCGGAAGAAGAGGTCTCGCAGCCGGAAGATAAGGCTGTCAGCGTGGACAGCGAAAGCGCACCGGCAGCGCCGGCAGTGTCTGATCAGCTGATGGAGCGGAACCAGGAGCTGGAAGAGCAGCTGGTGGTGACTCTCGAGGGGCTGGATAAGGTCGAGCGGGATAATGCTGAACTGTTCCAGCGGATGGAGCGGTTGACCGAGCAGCTGGAGTCGGTTCAGCGGTTGTTGCTCCTGAAAGATCAGCAGATGGCGGACCTGCAGAATCAGTTGACCGAAGCCCAGGCGCAGGTAGAGGCGCCGGTGCCTCAGCCAGTTCAGAAACCAGCCCGCAATATCGTCGATACCATTATGGATTCCCCGGCGATACTGGGCGGTGGGGTGGCGGCGATAGTTGCGCTGCTTGGTGGTCTGTTGTTCGCGATGCGTCGACGCAAGGAGGGGGAGTCCGACGAGCAGGCAGTCGAGCAGGCCATGGCGGTGCTGGAGGAGCGGGAGAAGAGCGCTGACCCGGCGGCAGAGGTGGCCAAGGTTGCAGCGGCTGCTGTCGTTGCGGAGGAGGTTGCTGAAGCGGTGGTCGAGCAGCCGCTGGAAGAGGTGGCCGTTGAAGAGGATCTCGATGATCCGTTCAATCTGGCTACGGAAGATGAGATCGGTGACGAATTTGATGCGCTGATTTCCGAAGATCTTGATGAGCAGCTGGGTGATGACCTTGATATGGATCTGAAGATCGATGAAGCGATCGAAGAGGATCCGGAGATGGCGGAATTTGCCGCCTCGCTGCTGAATGATGAAGAATACGATCTGGCCGTCGGTGACGATGAGCTGGATCTCTCCGAGGTGGCTGCGGATGAGGCCTCGGTGCCGGAAATGGAAGATGCGGCATTAACAGATACGCTTGCCGCTGATGATGTTGCGGCGGAGCTGGCAGATAACGGTGCAGCTGATGATGAGCTCGACTTTATCCTGGCGGAAACTGCGGACAGCGCGGAAGCCCCTGAGGAGCCTGGTGAGGCGCTGCAGGGGATTGAAGATGAGGACAGCGATCTTGATTTCATTATCGCGGAAACTGCCGAAGAAAGCGGAGGTGCGGCCGTCGCGGATGAGCTGCTCTCCGAAGAACTCGATTCTGACGGTCTGGATTCGGTACTGGCGGAGGAGCAGTTCAGTGCTGATGTAGCGGATGCGCTTGATGACCAGCAACTCGACAATGAGTCCGGTCTGGACACGGTGGCGCTGGATGATGGCGATGAAGATGTGCTGCTGGAAGACAGTGCGCTGGATGACCTGCTCAGTCAGGCCGAGTCTCAGGAGTCGGCTGCAGCGGGTGAAGGGGAGGAGGCCGTTGCGTCCCGGGTATCGGAAGATCTGGACCTGAGTTCGCTGGATCTTGATAGTCTTGATCTGGATGCGGGGCAGTCAGGAGCTTCGATAGCCGAACTGGAGCCGGCAGAAGAGATCGCCGATATCGCGGCTGAAGATGCCGGAGAGCTGTCAGCGGACACCGCCGGGTTTGATATTGCAGAAGAGCTGGTGAGCGACTCTACTGACGAAGAGCTGCCGGGAGGGGCGTCCGGCTCTGACACAGAAGCGCTGAATCTTGGTGAGACCGATGTTCTTGGCGATTCGCTGGATGACTCCGGACTGCTGGATGCGGTGGCTGGTGACGAATCCCGGGTTGATCTGGACGCGGTGAACGAGCTTGAGCTGGAAGCAGAGCTTAATCAGATGCTGGAAGAGGATGGCAACGAACTGGCGCTGGAGGAGACCGATGTTTCTGAGTCAGACGAGGAGCTGGACTATCTGGATGCATCTGACGAACTCGGTACCAAGCTGGATCTGGCTCGGGCCTATATCGACATGGATGATCCGGAGGGGGCTCGCGATATTCTTAATGAAGTGCTGGCCGACGGCAACGAGCAGCAGATTGAGGAAGCGCAGAAGCTGCTTGGTTCTCTGAGCTAGCGAGAAGGCTGACGGGTCTGGCCGGAAGTCAGAATTGTTTCTACCGATTATTTTTTCTGATAGTACCATTCACTGATGAACAACACTGATAACAGAGAGGCGGGACAACCGCCTCTTTGTCGTTATGCTCTGGGTGTGGAGTATGACGGCAGTCGCTACCATGGGTGGCAGAATCAGCCCGGTGATGTCGCAACGGTTCAGTCCTCGGTGGAGGCTGCCCTTGGAATTATTGCCAATGAGCCCGTGTCGGTTATCTGTGCCGGACGCACCGATACCGGTGTGCATGCCAGCTACCAGGTTATCCACATTGATACCAGGGCGGTTCGGCCGGAGCGGGGCTGGGTGCTGGGGACCAATACCAAACTTCCGGATGACATCTGCATCAGGTGGGCGAAGCGGGTTCCTGATGATTTTCACGCCCGGTTTTCAGCATTGGAGCGTCGTTATCGCTACGTGATCTACAACGGCCCGGTTAAGCCGGCGCTGTTGAGTCGCCAGCTGACGTGGACTCACAAAGCCCTTGATGAGCATCGTATGCAGGCGGCCGGTGATTATCTGGTGGGTACTCATGATTTCAGCTCTTATCGCGCAGTTGCCTGTCAGGCTCATAGTCCGGTCAGAGAAGTGCGTCACCTCAGGGTGACCCGAATTGGTCGGATGATTGTCATAGATGTTATGGCCAACGCTTTTCTTCATCACATGATTCGCAATATTGCCGGTGTTCTGATGAAAGTTGGTTGTGGCGAAGCTGAGCCGATCTGGGCAAAGCAGGTGCTGGAAGCGCAGGATCGCAGGATGGGAGGGGTCACCGCGCCCCCTTTCGGGTTGTATTTTGTCGATGCCCGTTACCCGGAGCGCTTCGATCTGCCTCCGTCAGAGCTGGGGCCGGCATTTTTACCGCAGTTTGACTAACCCGGAACGGATTCTTCTGATACTATTTCCGTTTTTCTGCAGGCCGTTATTATCAGGGGCGGCCTGAATTCAGATCCTTTTACCTGACTCTGCTGAGAAGTGAGTGCTGAGGGTGAGAACCCGGGTCAAAATCTGTGGTATAACCCGACCGCAGGATGCCGAAGCGGTGGTCGCCGCCGGTGCCGATGCCGTCGGACTGGTATTTTATAAGCCCAGCCCCCGGGCGGTAACCATAGAGCAGGCGAAAATGCTCTGCCGGTATTTCCCGCCATTCGTGACTGTCACCGCACTGTTTGTTGACGAGAGCGCCGATACGGTCCGTGAAGTGCTGGACCAGGTTCCGGTAGACCTGCTGCAATTTCACGGCAATGAAAGTGCGGATTACTGTCAGGGCTTCGGTCGTCCCTACATCAAAGCGTTGCGCGTCAGAGCGGAAATGGATCTGCATGCTGAAGCTGCAGGCTACAGCAGCTCCCGTGGGTTGTTACTGGACGCCTATCAGCCCGGAGTTCCCGGCGGAACCGGTGAGACTTTTGACTGGGATCTGATTCCCGATAATCTGGATACTCCCGTCGTACTGGCTGGCGGGCTGAATCCGGGCAATGTGGCGGAAGCGGTAACGCGTGTCCGGCCCTTTGCCGTTGATGTCAGTGGTGGCGTGGAAGCCGCGAAGGGCATTAAAGACAGCCAGTTAGTCGCAAAATTTATACATGAGGTGAGTTGTGCCGACAGACGTTGATTATAAAGCACTGATGGATCTCCCCGATGAGTCCGGACATTTCGGACCTTACGGGGGGCGGTTCGCATCCGAAACGCTGATGAGTGCGTTGCAGGAGCTGTCCGAGCTTTATGAAAAACTCTGGCGAACTTCAGACTTTCAGCGGGAATTTGACCTGGATCTCGCCCATTATGTCGGTCGGCCGTCACCGCTTTATTATGCTGAGCGCCTGAGTCGTGAAGTGGGCGGCGCGCGTATCTATCTGAAGCGCGAAGATCTTAACCATACCGGTGCCCACAAGGTTAACAACACCATCGGCCAGGCGCTGCTCGCTAAACATATGGGCAAGCCCCGTATTATCGCCGAAACCGGAGCCGGACAGCATGGTGTGGCATCTGCCACTGTGGCCGCGCGGCTGGGTCTGGAGTGTGTGGTTTATATGGGTTCCGAAGATATTCGCCGTCAGGCGCTGAATGTTTATCGGATGAAGCTGCTGGGAGCGGAAGTGGTACCAGTTGAATCGGGTACCCGGACTCTCAAGGATGCGCTTAACGAGGCGATGCGTGACTGGGTCACAAACGTCGATAACACCTTTTACATCATCGGCACCGCCGCCGGTCCGCATCCGTACCCGAAAATGGTACGGGATTTTCAGTCAGTGATCGGTCGTGAGGCCCGTCAGCAGTGTCTGGATCAGGCCGGCCGGCTGCCGGACGCGCTGGTTGCCTGTGTTGGTGGTGGCTCCAATGCCATTGGCCTGTTCTACCCTTTCATCGGCGACGAAAGCGTTGCCATGTACGGAGTGGAAGCGGGCGGTCTCGGTGTGGAAACCGGCCAGCACGCGGCTCCGTTGTGTGCCGGACGTCCCGGTGTACTGCACGGTAATCGTACCTACCTGATGGAAGATGACGCAGGCCAGATCGCCGCTACTCACTCGGTTTCTGCCGGTCTTGATTACCCCGGGGTCGGGCCGGAACACGCCTGGCTGAAGGATTGCGGGCGGGCACAGTACGTGGCTATCAACGACGATGAGGCGCTTGACGCATTCCGCACGCTGACCCGTGTCGAAGGAATTATGCCGGCGCTGGAATCCAGTCATGCCATCGCTTATGCCATCAAGCAGGCGAAGCAGATGGATAAAGATCAGATACTGGTCGTTAATCTGTCCGGTCGCGGTGACAAAGATATTCACACGGTCGCTGAAATCGATGGCATCGGCATCTGATCGGTTGTAGCAGCACAGAACATATCGAGGTTCCTATGAGTCGTATTAAGAGCTGTCTGCAACAACTGCAGGCGGAAGGCCGCAAGGCGCTTATTCCTTATGTGACAGCCGGCGATCCGCAGCCGGGTGTGACGGTAAAACTGATGCATGCACTGGTGGATGCCGGTGCGGATATTATCGAGCTGGGCGTTCCCTTCTCAGATCCGATGGCCGACGGGCCCGTTATCCAGCTGGCCTGTGAGCGTGCGCTGAAACACGGCACCAGCCTGACTGACGTGCTGGCGATGGTCGCGGAATTCAGAGAGCAGGATCCGAACACTCCGGTGGTACTGATGGGCTATCTGAATCCGATCGAGGCTATGGGCTACGGCGCATTTCTGAGTCAGGCAAAACAGTCCGGAGTGGATGGCGTGCTGACGGTCGACCTGCCGCCGGAAGAGGCACAGAGCTTCTGTACAGATCTTCGGGCCAGTGAGCTGGACGCCATCTTCCTGCTGGCGCCGACCACTTCCGATGAGCGAATGAAGCAGATCTGTCAGATCAGCAGCGGCTATGTCTACTATGTCTCGCTGAAGGGGGTGACCGGATCGGCATCCCTGGATGTTGATGCCGTGGCTGAGCGGGTGGAAGAGATTCGCCGGATCACCGACCTGCCGGTCGGGGTCGGCTTTGGTATTCGGGACCCTGAGTCCGCAGCGGCTGTCTCCAGAGTCGCTGACGGAGCAATTGTTGGTAGCGTCCTGGTAAATCAGATCGCTGAGCTGGCGGATCAGCCAGACAGCATTCCTCAGCGTGTGGCTGCCATCGTCAGAGATATGCGGCAGGCAATGGACGCCTGAGGGCGGCCGACGCTGAACAGAGAATACGGTTAGTTCCGGAGAAATTATGAGCAGCTGGTTAGATAAAATTGTTCCTTCGCTGATTCGTTCCGAGTCGAAAAAGAAGGCTAATGTACCCGAAGGGCTCTGGAAGAAGTGCCCGAAATGCGATTCGGTCCTCTATCGACCGGAGTTGCAGAAAAACCTGAATGTCTGTCCGAAATGTAATCATCATATGCGACTGGCCGCTCGCCAGCGACTGGAACTGTTTCTGGATCCGGATAACCGGATTGAGATCGGTGCTGATGTAGAGCCGGTCGATCGTCTTAAGTTCAAGGACTCCAAGAAGTACAAGGACCGCCTCAGCGCGGCTCAGAAAACCACCGATGAGAAAGATGCGCTGATCGCCATTAAAGGGCAGGTCAATGGTCTGGACCTGGTCGCGGTTGCCTTCGAGTTCAACTTTATGGGCGGTTCTATGGGAGCGGTGGTCGGTGAGCGTTTTGTTCGCGCGGCCAATGTTGCACTGGAGCAGAAAATTCCGCTGATCTGCTTTGCGGCCAGTGGCGGTGCGCGGATGCAGGAGGCGTTGTTCTCTCTGATGCAGATGGCGAAGACCAGCGCTGCACTGGAAAAGCTGAAGGAGGCCGGTATCCCCTATATCTCCGTGCTGACTGATCCCGTTTTTGGCGGTGTGTCAGCCAGTCTGGCGATGCTTGGGGATCTCAATGTCGCCGAACCTAACGCATTGATCGGCTTTGCCGGCCCGCGGGTTATCGAACAGACTGTTCGTGAGAAGCTGCCGGAAGGCTTCCAGCGTAGTGAATTTCTGCTGGAACACGGGGCCGTAGATATGATTATCAATCGCGCAGACATGCGCGATCGTCTGTCGTCGATCCTTGCCAAGCTGACTCATCAGCACGTAGAGGTTGCTGAAGCTATCCCTGAAGAAGAGGCAGAGGTGGCTGGCGAAGGTGAAGTTGAAGATGCCGCAACCAATACCTGAGGCGAATACCCTGGAGCAGTGGCTGGCGTATATCGAAGCCGGCCACTGCCAGGAAATCGATCTGGGCCTTGAGCGGATTATTGCCGTGGCGGAGGAGCTGGGAGTAACAGCGCTGCCATGTCCGGTGATCACTGTCGCGGGCACCAACGGCAAAGGCTCCACCGTTGCTTATATGAGGGCGATCCTCACCGAAGCCGGCTACCGTGTTGGTTGCTACACATCTCCCCACTTTATCCGTTATAACGAGCGGGTGACCCTGGGTAGCGAGCCGGTAACGGATCAGCTGCTCTGCGAGGCTTTTACCCGGGTCGATCAGGCCCGTCTTAAAGCAGGCGTGTCTCTGACCTATTTCGAGTTCGGTACCCTCGCCGCCCTGGATATATTCAGCACGCAAACCCCGGATGTGGTGCTGCTTGAAGTTGGCCTGGGAGGGCGGCTGGATGCGGTCAACATTGTCGATCCGGACATAGCGGTAGTCACTACGGTTGCTATCGATCATGAGAGCTGGCTCGGTTCCGACCGGGAACAGATCGGTTACGAGAAGGCCGGCATCTTCCGTGCCGGAATACCTGCACTCTATGGTGAACGTTCGATGCCGGCATCGGTGAGCGGCTATGCCGAACAGATCGGTGCCCGATTGCTGCACTGGGGGACGGATTTTGGCCCTGTTGCGGAGCAGGATGGAAACTGGCGCTGGCAGGGCAGGGGTAGCCGGGGAGCGGTTTTAAGTATCGGCAACATCCCGGCTCCTGAGCTGCCTTTCGAGAATGCTTCCACAGCCGTTCAGGCGCTTAAGCTGCTGGAACTGGATATTCCCGATGGCGCTGTACGCAACGGCATCACCCGGGCCACCCTGACTGGCCGTTGTCAGCGGGCCCGGGTCGATAATCGTCAGGTAATCCTCGACGTCGCCCACAACCCTCATGCCGCTGAACATCTGGTGCGGCAGCTCGGGGACGTTGGCAACCCGGTCCATTGCGTAATCGGAATGCTGGAAGATAAGGATATACCGGGAACTTTAGCCGGTCTGACCGGTCTTGTGGATCATTGGTATCCCGGTAGTCTCGCTGTACCCAGGGGCCAGTCAGCCGATCGTCTCGGACAGTATATTGCTGATCTGAATGTGTCGGATGCCGATATTGTCCTGTCAGACACCGTCTGTGAGGCGTTTGACAGGGCGATAACTGCAGCGGAGAAGGATGATCTGATTCTGGTGGTCGGCTCCTTCTTTACAGTTGCTGAAGTGATTGAAGGCAGGGTGGGGAATAGCTGATGAATCGCCAGCGTAAACAGCGTTTGCTGGGAACTCTGTTGCTGGTCTCTCTGGCGGTGATCTTTCTGCCGCTGATTCTGGACGGTAGTGGCTATCGCGAGCGGCAGCTGGAGGTCACCATTCCTCCGGCACCGGAGATTGCTGAGGTGGAGATGGCTTCGCCCCGCAACCAGCCGCTGCCGGATACCTCTGAATTTGCGGAACCACGCCCGCAACCGGTGGTTTCCGATAATGCGGATGCTGCCAGTAAAACGACGACGGCCAACACCAGATCTGCGGGTGGCGAGACCGGAAAGCCTGTCGCTAAATCCAGCGAGGCAGACATCTCCGGGAAACCTGCCGGAAAGACTGCCCGGGCAGCGGTGAAAAAAACGGCAGAAAACCCGCCGTCGAAAGCACTCAGTATCGCCACAGAGAAGCCGGTCCTCGACAAGCAGGGAGTGCCGGTGGCCTGGACTATTCAGCTGGCCAGTTTCAGGGATGCCGGAAACGCACGGGCGTTGCGCAAGAAACTCTCCGATCGTGGTTATAAGTCCTATATCCGTCGCAAGGATCAGCTCAGCAAAGTTTTTGTTGGTCCGGATATTCAGCGCACGGAACTGGAGAAATTACGTGCGCAGCTCAAGCGTGAGTTCAGGCTTGACGGTCTGATCCTGCGGTTTACCACGGGTTGATGCGGAGCGATGATATTACCGCACCAGCGCTTGGGACAGGCCTTCCGCTCTGATAGAATTCGCCTGCCTTCAGATATTTGCGAGTAAATCATGAATTGGGCTGACTGGGTTATCATTGCCGTCATCACAGTATCTTCACTGATCAGTCTTAAGCGTGGTTTCGTCAGAGAAGCACTTTCGCTGGTGACCTGGGTAGCTGCTTTTATCGTCGCCCGGTTGTTCACCGACAATATGGCGGTACTGCTGGCCGACTATATCGATACTCCATCCGCGCGGATTGTCGCCGCCTTCGCTCTCCTGTTTATTACCACTCTTTTTGCCGGTGCACTGATCAACAATCTGATAGGTCTGCTGATTCGGGCAACCGGTCTCAGCGGCACCGACCGGGTGCTGGGGATGGTTTTCGGGATTGCCCGGGGAGGCGTGCTGGTGGTAGTGCTGGTGGCTCTGCTGGGAATGACACCGGTCATCCAGGATCGCTGGTGGCAGCAGTCAACACTGATTCCTCATTTCTCCGTGATGGAGGAGTGGACCCGCAATCTGGCCGGCGAAACCTCCGAACTGATCATGAATATTGGCAGCTGAAGAATAATTCCTTAGTTTCGAATAACCATTATAATTCAGGGTGCTTTCCGAAAGCCGGTGTTCGCTTCGGTTTTCGAAAATCACCTACCACCAGATGTTGATGAGGTACGTCAAATGTGCGGCATAGTGGGCATCGTTGCCAAAAACCATGTGAATCAGACATTGTTTGACAGCATGACCGTGTTACAACACCGGGGCCAGGATGCTGCGGGCATGGTGACCTGCCAGGGTGGGAGGTTTCATCTGCGTAAGGACAACGGTCTTGTCAACGAAGTGTTCAGAACCCGCCATATGCGCCGTCTGCAGGGCAATATGGGAATCGGTCATGTTCGTTACCCGACTGCCGGCAGCTCAAGTGCCGCAGAAGCACAGCCGTTTTATGTGAATTCACCCTACGGTATCGCCCTTGCCCACAACGGCAACCTGACCAATGCCCATGAGCTGGCCGACGATATCTTCAGAACCGATCTTCGTCATATCAATACCAATTCCGATTCTGAAGTACTGCTCAACATCTTCGCTCATGAGCTGCAGCGGCTGGGTAAGCTGCAGCCCAGTGCCGAAGATATTTTTACGGCGGTTACCAAAGTGCACAAACGCTGTCGCGGCGGTTACGCGGTAGTCGGTATGATCACGGGTTATGGCATCATGGCATTTCGTGATCCCAACGGTATTCGCCCGGTCGTTTACGGGCGGCGCGATACCGAGCAGGGGCCGGAATATATGGTGGCTTCCGAAAGCGTGGCGCTGGATATCAGCGGCTTTACCCTGGTCCGCGACCTGGAGCCGGGTGAGGCGATCTATATCACACAGGAAGGGGAGGTCTTTACCCGCCAGTGTGCCGAGCAGACGGCGCTGCATCCCTGTCTGTTTGAGTTTGTATATCTGGCTCGCCCGGATTCGATCATCGATGGTATTTCGGTTTATAAAGCCCGCCTGATGCAGGGGGAATTGCTGGCCAGAAAGGTTCTGCGCGAGTGGCCGGATCATGATATCGATGTCGTCATTCCCATCCCGGATACCAGCCGTACCGCAGCCATGGAAATGGCTAATGCCCTGGGCGTGAAGTTCCGCGAAGGTTTTATCAAGAATCGCTATATCGGTCGGACCTTTATCATGCCGGGGCAGCAGCTGCGTGAGAAAACCGTGCGCCGCAAGCTGAACCCGATTGAGCTGGAGTTCAAGGGTAAGAACGTGCTGCTGATGGATGATTCCATCGTTCGTGGCACCACCTCGAAACAGATCGTCGAGATGGCCCGGGAGATGGGCGCTGAGAAAGTCTATTTCGCCTCCGCAGCTCCTGCTGTCCGCTACCCCAATGTCTACGGTATCGACATGCCCTCCGCTAACGAACTGATTGCTCATGGCCGTACGGATGACGAGGTTGGTGAACTGATTGGTGCAGATCGTATCATCTATCAGGACCTTGCGGACCTGGTGGCTTCCACTCAGGGCGGTGATTCCCGTATTGAACAGTTTGACTGCTCAGTGTTTGATGGCCGTTACGTAACCGGTGATGTCGATGAGAATTATCTGAGTTCTATCGATGCTTCCCGCAACGATGCCGCCAGGCTGGAGAATGAGAAAGCCGAGAGCAACGAAACCAATAACATGCATCATCAGCTTTAAGGGTCGCCAGCATGAGCACATCCGATTCCAAGTTTCGTGACGGTCTGGATTCCGATCTGACTGATGCGGATTTCAGTACCCTGGCACTGCGTGCCGGTCATCGACGTACCGCAGAAGCCGAGCACAGCGAGCCTATATTTCCGACCTCCAGTTTTGTTTTTAATAATGCGGCCCAGGCGGCTGCCCGCTTTGGAGGCGATGAAGAGGGAAACATTTACTCCCGCTTCACCAACCCGACGGTCAGGAATTTTGAGCAGCGTATTGCTGCACTTGAGGGCGCTGAACGGGGCGTGGCCACCTCTTCCGGCATGGCTGCGATCATGGGTCTTGGTCTGGGGCTGCTGGAGCAGGGTGATCACATCGTCTGTTCCGCCAGCGTGTTCGGCTCAACGGTATCGCTGTTCGACAAGTACTTCTCAAAGCTGGGAATAAAAACCACTTTTGTTGATCCGGGTGATCTGTCTGCCTGGCGATCGGCAGCACAACCGGAAACCCGATTGTTTTTCCTCGAAACCCCTTCCAATCCGCTTGCGGAAATCTCAGATATCAATGCGATTGCCGAAATTGCTCATCAGAACGACAGCTGGCTGGCGGTAGATAACTGCTTCTGCACGCCCGCCCTGCAGAAGCCGCTGCAGCTGGGGGCTGATTTTGTCATCCATTCTGCCACCAAGTTTCTGGACGGGCAGGGGCGTTGCCTCGGCGGGGTCGTAGTGGGGCCTGACAAAGAGCTGGAGGAAATTTTTGGCTTCGTACGCACGGGTGGGGCCTCGATGAGCCCGTTCAATGCCTGGGTATTCATCAAGGGTATGGAGACGCTGGAGCTGAGGCTGACCGCTCAGAGCCAGCAGGCAATGGCTCTGGCGAGCTGGCTGGAGCAGCAGCCGGAAATCGAGCGGGTTTACTATGCCGGCCTTGAATCCCACCCTCAGCACGAACTGGCGGCCAGGCAGCAGAAAGCCTTTGGCGCGGTGCTCTCTTTCGAGGTTAAGGGCGGCAGGGAGCAGGCCTGGCGGTTTATCGACGCGACCCGAGTGGTATCGATCACCGGCAACCTCGGGGATGTTAAAACCACGATCACTCATCCGGCGACGACGACCCATGGGCGTCTCAGCGATGAAGAGAAGGCCAAGGCCGGTATCCGAGAGAATCTGATCCGCCTGTCTGTTGGTCTGGAGAGTGTCGAGGATCTCAGAAAGGATCTTCAGCGCGGTTTGGATGCGCTCTGATTCGCAGGCTGTCACAGGTCAATATTCGGACTGAGGTGGCGTGTTTTTTTTCCGGCATTCGGCTATGGTTGGGTAGTCGAGAAATTACCGGAGGCTGATGAATGCAGGACTCAAATAGCCGGATCAGTGAAGTATTTGACGGGCTGCGGCTGCTGGCCGGGAGCGTGTTTCCGAAAAAGTGTGAAGGCTGTGGCAAGGTCTACGATGACCTCGACCAGTTCATCGACGAGACTATGCCGGTCGACTCCAGAAGCGGTCTTAAGGAAACTGTCGATCAGGGGCAGAAGCCGCAGCTGGAAATTGTTCGGGTCTGCGAGTGCGGTGGCCGTCTGATTGCCCGTTGTGAAGACCGGCGGGCGACCAGTGAGCTGGGAGCCAAGCGAAGGGATCTGTTTGAGCATCTGCTTGGCATTCTTTCCGAGGGAGGCATGCCAAGAGGGATGGCAAAAACTGAAATACTGAAAGTAATGCGCGGAGAAAAAAGTGAGTTGCTGACCACTGAGCACCTCCAGCGCTTTTTCTCCTGAATTTCGCTGGTCTGGCAGTTGCAGGATGACAGCCGTCAGCGGGATCCTCTTACGTCATTTCCAGACAGCCCTCTGAGGCATGAATTGCCACTGGGCCTGCATCTGATTTCGGCTTATTCCAGCCTGCTGGTGCTCCTGATTCACTCTCAAAAACTAAGACAGTGTTGATATCCGTCATGGGAGATTAGCTTTTAGTCGAGGTTTGCCGCAATTTCCCCCGCGTTCCATTTAATCTGAAGGGAAATCAACTAAGATAATTCCTGACAGTCCGAGGTGTTAGAAAAGGATATCTGCTGTACGTTGTTCCGGAACGCAAACACTGAGGCATTTAATTTAACTTAACTCCTGTATCTGGATAAGGTTATTAATATGCTCTCTCGATTAAGCATTGCGCAGCGCATTTGGCTGCTATCAATTCTCTCCATTACCATTTTTGCCGTAGCTTATCTCTACGAGACCTTTCAGAAACGTTCTGAGTTACTTGCTGCTAAGCAGGACCGCCTGATTACCGTCGTCACTACCGCTCACGGCATTATGAAAGGTCTGGATGAACGAGCCCGAAATGGCGAGATGACCCAGGAGCAGGCTAAGAAACAGGCTAAGGAGACGATTCGCCATCTGCGTTATGATGGCAACCAGTATTTCTGGCTCAATGATATGCATCCCTATTCGGTGATGCATCCGATCAAGCCGTCCCTGGAAGGGAAGGACATGTCCGGGGTAAAGGACAAAAAAGGGAAACTGCTGTACAAAGAGTTCGTCAGTGTCGTTGGTCAGCAGGGAGAAGGGTTTGTCGATTATTACTGGACGTCTCCGGACGGCGGTGATGAGGAGCTGCCTAAACTTTCCTATCTGAAAGGGTACACCCCCTGGGGCTGGATGGTTGGCAGTGGTATCTATATCAATGATGTCGATGAAGAATTTAATGCACTGCTGATCAACAAGCTGCTTTTCCTGGCGGTGATTCTGGCAGTAATGATCCTGTTGTCACTGCTGATCTGTCGCAGTATTACCGTACCCCTCAATGAAACCAGCTCAGCTATGGCTGATATTGCTGAAGGCGAAGGGGACCTGACGGTGCGGATGCCGGTTCGCAGCAATGACGAGCTGGCGGTGCTGGCCCGGGCCTTCAACGCCTTCGCCGAAAAAGTCCAGAACACTATGCTGCAGGTGCAAAGCTACAGCGAACAGCTGGTGGGATCTTCGGAATCGATGGCTGCGGTTACCGATAACTCCAATCGCACCCTCAGCGTTCATCAGGAGGAAACTCACCAGGTCGCGACCGCCGTGCACCAGATGAGCGCGACCGTCCAGGAAGTCGCGGCCAATGCTGCAGAGGCCGCTCATTCTGTTCAGACCGTTCGTCAGCAGGCTCTGGAAGGACAGAAGGTGGTTCAGGGAAGCGTAACTGCGATCAGTGACCTGGCCGGATCGGTTGATCAGGCCACCCAGAGCATTCAGGCGCTGGAAAATGATGTCCAGAACATCGCCGGTATTCTGGATGTCATTCGCTCCATCGCCGATCAGACCAATCTGCTGGCCCTGAATGCCGCTATAGAAGCGGCGCGGGCCGGTGAGCAGGGCCGGGGCTTCGCGGTTGTTGCTGACGAAGTGCGCACCCTGGCTCAGCGCACTCAGGAATCTACCGAAGAGATTCAGTCGATGATCGAACAGCTTCAGTCCGGTGCTAACAATGCCGTCACGGTTATCCAGTCCGGGCGCGGCCAGGCGGAAACCAGTGTTCAGCAGGCCACCCAGGCCGGTGATACGCTCAATGCCATTACCGACGATATCCTCAGAATTGCGGACATGAATACTCAGATCGCGTCCGCCACTGAGGAACAGAGTGCAACCGTTGATATGATCAATCACAACGTCACCAATATCAATCAGGCCTTCGGGGAGACCACCGAAGGGGCTCAGCAGATTGCTCAGGCCGGCGCTGAGCTGCACAGACTGTCCGACGATATCAGCCGGCTGGTGGCGCAGTTCAAAGTGCGCTGACGGCGTTCTGTGTTGATCCGTAAAGGCATCGCCCGGTGGTGATGCCTTTTTTATGCCCGGTAAATCGTTTTTCGACCAGACAGAGTCAGTAAAGTCGAATTAAAGTGCCTATCCTCGTTCTTGTGCCGGGTTTTTGGGAACTACCAATGCCGGCTGCTTTCAAACTGCACTGACCGCGAAGGAAGGCAGCGTCCGGCTGTCGTCAGATATTGGGGAGATCTATGCACGTCAGGGAAAAGCCGCTGAATCGTTATCCGTTCTGGCTGAAGCCTTTTTTCAGAAGTCAGAAGAAACGCTACGGAGAGGTACTGAAGCCGGGGCTGTTGTGGGCGCGGGTGCCGGCACTTTTTGCCGCCGTCGCCAGTCTGTATGGGGTGCTCGACCGCAGGAGTTCGCCGATCAGCCCGGCGATCCGATCGCTGGTCACCGTTCGGGTCTCTCAGATCAACCACTGCGCGTTCTGCGTCGATATCAATTCGGCGACCCTGATCAGGAGAGCGGGGTCGGAGGAGAAGGTCGAACAGCTGGCCGGATGGGAGCAGAGTTCGCTTTTTGATGACCGGGAGAGAGTCATTCTCGAATACACTGAAGCGATTACCTTCACCGATCGTGAGGTGACGCCGGCCCTGATGAGTCGCCTGAAGAGCTTTATGAGCGATGATGAGGTGGTTGAACTGACCGGATTGATCGCATTCCAGAATCTGTCCAGCAAATTCAACAGTGCTCTGGATGTACCACCTCAGGGATTCTGCTCGCTGCCAATCAGCGTAGGAGGGGATCCGGGCGTCCCCTAGGCATCGAAGGGCAGCAGTGAAGGGCAGCGTAATGCGGGTTGAGATTATACGATACAGAAGCCAGAAGGTTATCGGCTTGCTGATGTTGCCGGTGCTGCTGCTATTCGGTGGTGAAGCTACCGCACGGCAGCCTGACTGGAGACTGTACGATCAGTTATTGCAGGAGCATGTGACCGCAGGACAGCGTCAGGGCATCTCGCTGAACCTGGTTAACTACCGCAACCTGGCGAAAGACCAGCGATTTTCCCTTCTGCTGAAGCAACTGGCGGAGTTTCGTCCGGCGGCGCTGGAGGAGGGCAGCGAACAACTGGCTTTCTACATCAATGCCTATAATATCCTCGCTATCAGCCTGATTATCGATAATCGTCCACTGGACAGCATCCGCGATATCGGCAGCTGGTTCCGGCCGGTGTGGAAGCGACCGGCCGGGGTTCTGGGAGGGCGCGAGGTCAGTCTCGATGAGATCGAGCACAAGGTGCTGAGGAAAATGTCCGAGCCCCGCATTCACTTCGCTATTGTCTGTGCATCGCTGAGTTGTCCGGATCTTCGACCGGAGGCCTACCGGGCCGAAAAACTTGAGTCGCAGCTGGAAGACCAGACTATCCGCTTCCTCAGCAACAGCGAAAAGGGGGTGAAAGCGAGCAGTGAGGGAATACAGGTTTCAAAAATTTTCGACTGGTTTGCCGAAGACTTCGAGCCGACCGGAGCTGGTGCCTTTGTACGGCGTTACCTGGATGTCGCAGGCACCGGGGCGGTGACGGGCTATCTGCCTTATCACTGGCAGCTGAACGGGGATTCCTGATCAGGCGAAGGTGCCGGTGTTTTGCGGGGCGCTTGTAAAACCGTGTTTATTTTCTTATGTTTATGGCCCGGCTAACGCTGACGACGGCAATGGCTGTTCCGTGAAAACTATTGAAACGGATTTGGAATATTGATGAACCAATCTCTGGCCAGTTTTGAAAGCGAACTGTTGCCTCGTCTGCTTCAACAGGATGAAGAGAGCTTTAATCGTCTCGTCGAGACTTATTACGGTTCAATGCTGGCTTTGTCACGGACCATCGTCGGCGAAGCCTTCGCCGATGAAGTCGTCCAGGAAGCCTGGGTCTCGGTGTATCGGGCGCTGCCCCGATTTGAAGGGCGTTCCAGCCTGAAAACCTGGATCCTGAGGATCACTGCCAACGAGGCGCGCACCCGACTACGCAAAGAGTCGAGAACAGTGTCGCTGGAGCAGTTCAGTGATGGCGATGGCGTGCTGGGTGGTCGTTTTGACAATCGGGGTGGCTGGAAGCAACCACCGGCGGCCTGGCATGAGGAGGATCCAGAAGCCTTGCTGATCAACCGGGAGATGGGGGAGTGTATCGAGCAGACCCTGCATCAGCTACCGGAAATGCAACAGGCGGTCTTTGTGCTTAAGGATCTTGAAGGAAGCAGCTTTGATGACATCTGTAACATCCTGGATGTCTCCTCGTCTAATGCGCGGGTTCTGTTACACAGGGCCAGAGTCAGGCTGTTCGGACAAATCGAACACTTTCAGGAGACCGGGCAATGCTAAAGTGTAAAGAGGTGGCTGAACAGGCCAGCGCCTATATCGATGGAGAGATGGGGCTGCTGCAGGGGCTGCGCTTCCGATTGCACCTTGCGATGTGTGTGCATTGCCGACGTTTTGTCGATCAGTTTCAGAAGGGCATCGAGATGATCAGGCGTCTGCCGGGTGAGAGCGTCACCCGCCAGCAACTGGACCAAGTGGGGCGTCGCATCCGTCAATCGGAAACCTCCGGCTGAGACGAACCAGAATTTTCTCCCCGGCGCAGAGGGGCGCTTGATATCGGTCAATCCTCTGCTCTCTACTTGACGCCGGTCAAAAGCCCCGGCAGCCCGATCAGCTATATTGCTCCACTCAGACCCGGCCTGAAGCGCCCGGCATCACTTTTCGACTCAGCTGCTAAGCTTCAGCACAGGCTTCCGGGGTCTCTTCCGATTTAAACAGCCGCCGGTGAGGATGTCGTTATGGCTCAGATGATCAGTGAACTGCATCAGGATCACCAGCATATCAGTGCTCTCCTGACCATTCTGAAAAACAAGCTGGCTTTGCTGGAGCTGGGAGATCGCCCCAACTTCAATCTGATGGCCGAAGTCGTGGATTATCTGATCGATTACGCCGATGACTATCATCACTGCAAAGAGAACATCATCTACAACTACCTTCAGTTGCATTATCCCAGGCACTCCCACCTTTTCGATCAGCAGAAAAAAGAGCATGAACAGCTCCGCGAGCTGACACTGAAGCTGCGGGCCAGCGTTGATCAGGCGTTACTGGACATGCCGCTGCCCATGGAGGAATTTACCCATCAGCTCCGCAGTTTTATCGATGCCCAGTGTCAGCACCTGAATACCGAAGAGGGCAAGATATTTCCACTGGTCGAACAGCATCTGACGGCGGACGACTGGAAGCAATTGCAGGCGTCGGTGCCGGCGCGGGAGAACCCGCTTCAGACCAGTGAGCGCGAGCAGCGCTATAAGAATCTTTACGAAGCCCTGATAGATGATCTGGCCTGATTTGATCGGACTGCGGTTATCCGCGGGACGGTGTGGCGGCGAACAGTTCGGCATCCATATCTGAAAACTGTTGCTGACGAATATGATTAACCGGCATGTAGACTACCCGGTCCCGACCCATTGATTTAGCCTGATAGACCGCCTTGTCAGCGCAGCCAATCAGCTGGTGGGCATGGCCAACCAGATTGGTATCGGGTTTTGCTTCCGGCTCTGTGGTTGAAATGCCAATCGACAGCGTCAGTCGGAATGGTAGGTCTTCATCGGAACGAAAGCTGATGCCGCGGACGCGGTTACGAATGGCTTCTGCCACCTGGACGGCGCGGCTGTTATCGCAGGCGGGCAGCAGTACCGCAAACTCTTCACCCCCATAGCGAGCAATAAAGTCGGTCTTGCGCAGCTGCTTCCGGATCGCCTGGGCGGTCTGGGCCAGCACCCGGTCACCGGTCTGGTGACCATAGTTGTCATTGATCTTCTTGAAGTGGTCGATGTCCACGAACAGGCAGCTCAGCGGGTAGTTGTTACGGCTGGCTCGGGAAAGTTCTCGCAGGATCTCCTGGTCAAACGAGCGGCGATTGTTCACCTTGGTCAGCATGTCGATAATGCTGAGACGTCTGAGGGTTTCCTGACTGATGCAGTTTTCAATGCAGACTGAGATGACCGAGGCCAGATGACCGATGTAGTCAGTGGCAATATTCTGGTTATAGCGTTGGGAGTCGTTACTGCCCAGATGCAGGCTGCCGATAATTACCCCCTGGCGTACCAGCGGCAGCAATGCACAGCTGCTGATATGAAGGTGCCCCGGAAAGGCAAATTCTCTGACCGGATCGTCCGGACTTATCAGCAGTGGCCGGTCCGGCTTCGGATAGAGCTGTTTCAGCTGCTGATATTCCTCGGTAAACCGGAGAACCTGCTGGCCGGAGGGGAGCGCGTATTCCTCCATCAGATTGCGGGCGGCATGTTCAGGATCGAACAGTACCAGACTGATGGCGTCCAGCCGGAAGTACTCTTTGAGATTGATCAGAAGCATGTCCATCAGGTCAGCGAGCCGGTTACAGGAGAGTAATCGCAGCTCGATTTCCTGAAAGGTGCGCAGAATATCCTGGTTCCGTTCAGCTTTGCTGATCAGAACGTGAAGCGTCCGCTTCAGGCTTCTGTTCTCTTTCTCAAAAGGATTCATAGACTTACAGCCATTGCAAAGCAAGCCGAATAGTCACGACAGTACCATTGTTGGTGGTAAAAACCCATACCTCAGCTGATTTTTTACCTGCTCTGAGCCGGACTACTGATCTCGCTCAGCAAGTACCCGCTCGACGGTATCGACAATGGCCTGGGTCTGAGGATCTACTTCGATGTTGATCCGATCGCCCTCGCATCGCCAGCCGAGGTTGGTCCGCGACAGGGTTTCCGGAATCAGATTAACGCAGAACTCATCGCCTTCAACGTCGCCGATGGTGAGGCTGATGCCGTCGATGCCGATGTATCCTTTAGTGAAGATGTAGCGAGTCAGTTGCTGCGGCAGCCGGAACCAGACCTGGCGATTATTTTCGGAACTGAGGATGCGGGATACTTCCGCGGTGGCAATTATATGACCGGACATCGAATGGCCGCCGATATCATCACCGAACCGGGCAGCCCGTTCGACATTGACCCGGTCGCCGGTTTCCATTTCGCCGAGGTTGGTTATTTTCAGAGTCTCCTGCATCAGATCGAAAAAGACCCGGTCGCCTTCAATGGCCGTTACTGTCAGGCAGCAGCCATTGTGCGCAACAGAAGCTCCCGGTTCGAGTCCGGGCAGCAGCTGTTCTGGCAATCTGACGACATGGGTCCGAAAATTCTCTTTTTCGATAATGGACAGAATTTCTGCAGTGCCCTGAACGATTCCGGTAAACATGGGTGTGAAGCCTCAGGAGGTCTGGTTGCTATGTTGATAGGGCAGGCTATGCTGCCAGTGAATGGCACCGACTCCGTGCGGGCCGGCATGCCGATTAAAACTCTGAAGTTCATACTAAACTGATCAGTGAGTCCTGAGAACCGGCCAGGGCTGAAGGACCCCGAAAAACACTGAGAAAACAGGGAAACACTGCTATGAAATGTCTGGTCACCGGCGCCAGTGGCTTTATCGGAAGTGCGCTGATCGACAAGTGGCTGACGGAACAGTCGGACTATCAGATTACCGGCCTGAGCAGAAAGCCGGCAAGGCTGAAGCGGCGTTTCAATGGTCGTATCGGTACGGTGTCGTCGTTATCGGAGCTGGATGCGGACTCTGAGTTTGAAGTGGTCGTTAACCTGGCGGGCGAGCCGATTCTCGATCGTCGCTGGAGCGAACAGAGAAAGCAGCAGCTCTACGACAGCCGGATCGGTGTGACCGAACAGCTGCTGGCGGCTCTGGACCGTTCCGGTGGCCTGCCGCGAGTGATGATCAGCGGCTCGGCTATCGGTTTTTACGGCAGCCAGTGGGACGATCGTTGTCTGAACGAGAGGGAGCAGGGTTCCCCCTGCTTCGCTCACAGTCTGTGCCGGGACTGGGAGCACAAAGCCCTTGAGGCTGAGCCGAAGGGGGTACGTGTCTGTCTGCTGCGCACGGGCGTGGTCATCGGTAACGGTGGAGCCCTTGCGAGGATGCTGCCGCCGTTCCGGTTCGGGCTTGGCGGCCCCATTGGTCACGGTCGTCAATGGATGTCCTGGATCGACCTCGAGGATATGATCTGTGCGATCGATTTCCTGGTCCGTCATGAGACTCTGGCGGGGCCTTTCAATCTGACGGCGCCGACTCCGGTCACCAACAGGGAATTTTCACAGGCTCTGGGTAAGCAGCTGAGGCGACCGGCAGTGATAACGATGCCGGCAACGGCTATGCGGCTGCTGCTGGGGGAAGGGGCGGAATTGCTGGTAGAGGGGCAACGCGTGGTGCCGGAAAGATTACTGCAGGCCGGTTTTAATTTTCGTTATCCTCAGCTGTCAGATTCACTGCAGCACTGGCTTGCCGGATAGCCCTTCCTCTGAGGCGGATAGCGGAGCGACCGGGTTGTTGCTGCAATGCAGACGGTGAAAAACAGCCTCAGGCCTGCTGCGGCGGGCGGGTGTTTCTGAGGCGGCGCCTGAGACGAGTGACCTGATTCAGTACCAGATCACCATGCCAGGGTTCGTCATCGTCCGGCGGGCCGTAGAGTCGGTGCTCAAGATCTCTCAACAGATAGGTGAGGGTCGGGTCCTTAGCATGTATTTCAACATCGCCCAGATCGCCGATAGTCTGGTCCGGCCAGCTGAATCTGGCCCATTGAATCAGCTCATCGGCTGTGGATTCCGGATCATTGATGCTGCAGGCCCTGGAGAGCCGGTTAAAGGCGCTGGTTTCCTCCAGTTCGTAATCCCGCTGTTTCAGCTGAGGGGTGCTGGCTGCCAGCTGTAGCTGCAATGTCTTTATCTCTGTCTGCTGCTGTTTGAGTCGGGCCCTGGTCAGCGACCAGCCGGCGGCGCAGATAAAGGCTATCATCGCCCATAGCCAGGCCAGCCATGTCTGGTCACCGTCTGCCTGAGGCTCCCGGGGTTGTTCGGCTGATGGGGGCTGCACCGGCTGCGTTGTGGCGCTGTCCGTGACAGCTTCCGTCTCACCGGGCGCCGTCGTTGCAAAAGGTGCTACATCCAGGGTGACTTCCTTCAGTCCTGATGACTCCCGTTGATCCCGTACGGTATCCCACCAGCTGATCTCCAGCGCCGGCAGGCTGAGCTGGCCGGTTCTGGTGAGCAGCAGTCGATATTCAATCTCTTTACGACTGACCAGGGTCCCTGTATCGGACTGCTGACTGACCCTGGGTGCCTGCGGGTGAACGCTGATTCCTTGCTGGCTTGCCATGTGTGGTGCCGGCAGCCAGTCGGCCGGTATGTTATGAGCTTCTATTACCAGTGTCCGATTCAGGGTGTCGCCGACCCGGAGATGATCCGGAGGAGCTGACCAGCGCTCCTCAATCCGTAGTTCTGTTGCCGGTAGCCAGGTGCCGGCAGGAGATTCCGGCGGCGGTGGCAGTGCCTCAAATTCCAGCGGTTCGGACAGGGCGGAAAGTGGCTGGCTGCTGTCGGATGCAGTGCCGGAAAACCGGATGGCCGGTACACTGAAACGGCCGGCAGTCAGTGGAAACAGGGCATAACGTTGTTCCACCACCTGATAACTCTGGCCTCGGTAGTCCTGCTGGTAGCTGAGCTGGTTGCCCAGGCGCTCACTGTGAACTCCTTCGATATCCGGTTCGGTGAGTTCAGCGCTGGCCAGAGGCTCGCTGAAATAGAGTCTGACGCTGAGGATAAAAGCGCTGCGGCTGTAATTCAGGTCGGGGCTCACAGAAGTTTCCAGGAACAGCGGCAGCTGATCAGCCGCTGTTTCCTGGCTGGCTACAAGGTAGGTAAGTGAACGGCTTCGCTCCGGGCCGACCCTGATTGCCGGAATAACCAGTTCACCCGTGCGTCTGGGACGCAGACGGATCGACCAGCGACTGTTGTAATAGGTTTTGCCGTTACGGAAATTTGATACCGAAAACTTACTGTTATTAAGGACCGTAAAATCCCGCTCCAGCGCTGAAAAATCAGGACTGGGCAGAGGACGACTCTGCTCCGCCTCCAGTGTCATCTCCAGTACCCGGCTTATCGACCCCTGCTCGCGGTCAAGAGTAACGCTGACATCCGCTGAAACGGAGAAAGGGAGCAGCAGTAACGGCAGCAGTAATAGACGCATAGGGAGATAAAATTCTGATAGCCCTGAAAAAATCGGCAACGGCAACTCCATTCCGAGGAGGCCTATTATTATCGAACCTGCGAAGATGTCCAGTCTGTTGTGCGGCTGGCGGCGACAGCCTCGTTGTCTGAATAGAGGTGAAAAAAAAGGCTCTCCGGTCGCCCGGGGAGCCTTAAAGGAGGATCGACAGAACGATCCGGAACGGAGTCTTTAGCGGCTTTCAGAAACCAAAATGCTTCCGAAGCGAAAATCATAAAGCCGGTGTGCCTCCTGCAGGCCACTGTCGTTGATACACGATCTGCTGCCTGGCCTGGTTCTGGTGCTTCAGGCGGCTCCGGTTTGCAATCTGCTATTTTGTTTTTTGCGACGGGGTGCTATGCCCGGCGGCCGCTTCCGCTGAAACTGTGCGGAAGCAGATTCTGTAACCCAGTCTGGCCAGCGTTCGCAGTCTGTGTTTCAGATCCGCGCCTGGAGCGCTGCCCCGTTCCAACTGATAAGCCAGCATCTTTCCGGGGTAACGGGCTCTGATTGTTTCTGCAAAATGGCGGGCAGAATCAATATTCAGCTCTGTAGCCCGCAGGCAGACAATATCTGCCCTCGGAGCATAGCTCAGGCCCCGGGCGACCGCCTGGTCCAGTGCCAGCGGGTCATTGCTCAGCCAGGCGCTTGCGATGATCAACGTGGGCGTACCAGCGACATCGGCGGCCAGACGTGCGGCGATCAGGGTCTGTACCGCGCTGGTGGCCGGGTCCGGGCTGCTCTGGGGAGCTCTTTCGGTTACCCTTTCCGGAACCTCCGGATCAGCGAAGAGAACCGCCGCTGCACCGGCATCGATCAGGGAGAGCGTCAGTTGATAGCTGCTGAGACCACCATCGATGCTGGCGCCGGCACTGGCGATGATCGGTATCGGGTAATCGGTGAATCCCGTATCTCCCTGTCTGATCTTTCGGCGCCACTGCAGCTGATCTGCACGATGCTGAGCGTCGCTGATACCCTGTGCCAGCACGACCGGACTGGCAACCTCCTCTCCGGGACCGAAAGCCAGCCAGATAACATTTCCATCGCCGTTTATCGGTTCTGCAGCGGCTGAAGCGGCTGGCATCGATGGAATGCTGAGGCAGTGGCTGTCTGCAGAATTACTGATCAGCTTCCAGAGTTTTCCGGCGCCATTTAAGGCAGTTTCATACCGACCTGCGGGGCTGGTCCGGAGGCGTACGACGTCTTCGGCAGTGCTGCTACGCTCTACCGCGCTCCAGCGCGGGTTATCGGACCAGTCTCTTTCGAGACGGGTTATCTGTTCCTGTCGATTGTAAATTGCCATGGCCGATCTCAGCACCGCCAGAGTTAAACCAGCTGAGCCCTGCTGAAATGCCTGTGCAGCAGTACTCTGGAAACAGATAATGGGGGAATGTCCTGGTAAGAGTCAAAGTCGTATTGTGCAGAGCACAAGGCGTTGTAGTAATACTACATTGCCTTTCTTTGCAGCGTTGTAGTGAAACTACAGAAAAGCGCTATGCTGTGCTGCAGCAAGCCCCGCTGAAAGTCGGGCCGCCGGAGCTGGTCTGTGGTATCGCTCCGACTTTCGGATGAGGCGTTAATTTCTGAGTTTACAAACTTATATGCGAATATGCGCCAGCGTTTTTATAGCCAGAAAGTATAAAAAAGCATGGCTACATCAGGCAGGTCCGGCCGCAATATCTCGGATCTGCCCGGAATATGATGCAGGTTGTGCCTGAAAGAAAGGTGGGTGAGCAGCAGGGGAGAGCTGCAGGAGCCGACTCCCCGACCGGTTTATCGGTTTACTTTACGGCCAATGGCTGACAGAACTCCCCGCAGCATACTCAGTTCGGCCTTTTCCGGTCGTGCCCGGTTAAACAGGCGGCGCAGCTTTGTCATCACCTTGCCTTCGTGCTGGGTGATGATGAAATCCACGTCTTTGAGTGACTGCTCCAGGTGGTTGTAGAAGTGGCCCATCTCCTCGCTGCTGGGGTATTCTGCCGCCTCCTGCTCGCAAACGGTCTGTGCCGACTGCTGCTGACTGGCCAGCCAGAGTTCATAGCAGACAACCTGGATAGCAGCGCTGACATTGAGGACCGGGTAGGCCGGATCGGCGGGGATCGACAGATGAAAATTACACTGCATCAGCTCTTCGTTATGCAGGCCCATGCGTTCCCGCCCAAAGACAATGGCCACTGGTCCCTGAGTCGCTTCATTCACCGCTTTTTCCGCGCAGCTTCTGGCGTCCAGCATCGGCCAGGGAAAGCTGCGGCTGCGAGCGCTGGTTCCGACGACCAGCGAGCAGTCGCGGATCGCCTCTTCAAGAGATGCGACCACGACGGCGCTGTCCAGCAGATCTCTGGCACCGGCCGCACGGGATTCGGCTTCCGGGTGCGGATACTCTCTGGGCTCGACCAGATACAGCTGGCTCAGCCCCATATTCTTCAGGGCTCTGGCAGCGGCACCGATATTGCCGGGATGGAAGGTGTTGATCAGGACAACACGGATATTGTTCAGCATTTCAGGCTCTTTCTGTGAATGTGGTTTCGGATTTTGCCGCCGCCGGATACTCTGCCAGAGCATCGAGAAACGAGGACAGGTCGGCGATCATGCGCCGTCCTTCCCGGACATGGGGAGAGTGGTCGGCTTCCGGGTAGCGGATCAGCCGGCTGCCGGGGATCTGTCTGTGCACCCAGCGGGCAAGGTCCGGGCCGTAGAACTGGCTGCGGTCGCCGTACATCAGCAGGGTCGGGACTTTTATGTCTGGCAGCACATGTCGGAGATCTGTGCGGGTCAGGCTCTCCCAGCAGCGGGTAAGCAGGCCGGCAGGAAGCCCTTGCAGATAAGTGTGCAGGCGTTGCTGATAGCTGCTGCCCGGTAACGGTTGATTCTTATCCAGCCGTGAGAAGATCAGTCTGACTACGGTGTCGGCGAAGTCTTCCTGTAACCGCTGGATGAAATGCCGGTTCCGGTCCGCTGAAAAATTGCCGTAAATGCCGAACTGCCAGTGATCGGAGGTCAGCAGGCAGGGGCTCTGATCGATTATGCAGAGACCTTTCAGCAGCGTACTGTCGAAGTCGCGCAGCCATGCCCAGGCGGTGAGGGCGCCCATGGAATGGCCGACCAGCACCGCACCCTGAGGGGCTTCTGTTCGGATCAGCTGGTCCAGATCTTCCGCCATTCGGCTCAGTGACATGTCGGCGTTGTCGGCTACCTGTTCACGGCCATGGGCTCGGGCATTCCAGCAGATCACCGGGTGGCGGTGTTTCAGGGCTTCGGCAAACGGCAGCCATTCCAGCGCATTGGCGCACCAGCCATGCAGAAAAATCACAGCCGGTTGGTTACGGCTGTTCTCGCCATGGTGCGGTTTTTTGAAAAGGTAGCTGAGTGTAGTGCCGTCGCTGGTAGTCAGAGTAGCCATAGAAGGATGAAAAGTTCCGGACAGGGTATGCCGCTACTGCCACGACTGTGTACGGCGCTGGGGTAAAGGAGCGGGAGCGCTCCGGAGATCAGCAGCGGCCGGCTGGGCCGGCCGCCGAACAAGGGGTGATATCACCCCTTGAGTATTACCGCAGAAACCGGCTCAGACCGCTCTGGCCTGCGCTTCGGCGTTGCCGATGTAGTTCTGTGGTGTCAGCTGTTTCAGCTCCGCCTTAGCCGCTTCCGGCATCTCCAGGGTGTCGACGAATTCTGACAGTGTTTCACGGGTAATCGTCTTGCCCCGGGTCAGCGCCTTGAGCTTTTCATAGGGCTCTTCGATACCGTAGCGACGCATTACAGTCTGGATCGGTTCTGCCAGAACTTCCCAGCTGTTCTCCAGATCTTCATCCAGTCGCTTTGCATTCACTTCCAGCTTGCTGATGCCCTTCAGGGTTGCGGCGTAGGCGATCAGGCTGTGACCGAAACCAACGCCCAGGTTGCGCAGTACGGTGGAATCGGTCAGGTCGCGCTGCCAGCGGGAGATGGGCAGTTTCTGGGCCAGATGAGCCATGATGGCGTTGGCGATGCCCAGGTTGCCTTCGGAGTTTTCGAAATCGATCGGGTTGACCTTATGGGGCATGGTAGAGGAGCCCACTTCGCCGGCAATGGTGCGCTGTTTGAAGTAACCCTGAGAGATGTACCCCCAGACGTCACGGTCAAAATCGATCAGAATGGTGTTAAAACGCGCTACTGCATCGAACAGCTCGGCGATGTAATCGTGGGGTTCGATCTGGGTGGTGTAAGGGTTCCAGACCAGGCCCAGACGCTGGACGAAGGCCTCGGCGTTGGCCTGCCAGTCGATCTCCGGATAAGCGGAGAGGTGAGCGTTGTAGTTACCGACGGCACCGTTGATCTTGCCCAGAGTTTCGACCGCCTGAATCTGCACCAGCTGGCGCTTGAGGCGTGCCGCGACGTTAGCCATTTCCTTGCCCAGAGTGGTCGGAGAGGCGGTCTGTCCGTGGGTGCGGGACAGCATCGGCTGAGCGGCGAAGTCATGGGCCAGTTCGGTGATCGCTTCAATGATCGCCTGCAGCTGCGGTACCACAACCTCATCGCGGCCGGTTTTCAGCATCAGTGCATGGGACAGGTTGTTGATATCTTCTGAGGTACAGGCGAAGTGGACGAACTCGCTGATTTTCTCGAGTTCGGCATTGCCGCGAAAACGTTCCTTAATAAGGTATTCAACCGCCTTTACGTCGTGGTTTGTGGTGCTTTCGATTTCCTTAACACGCAGTGCATCCGCTTCGGAAAACTCACTGACAATACTGTCCAGCAGGGCGTTGGCTTCCGGACTGAAGGCCGGAACCTCTTCGATCCGGGGGTGTTCAGCCAGCTGCTGTAACCAGCGAATTTCAACTTCGACACGGAAACGGATCAGACCAAATTCGCTGAAGACTGAACGCAGGGCAGCGGTTTTGCTGCCATAACGGCCATCGACCGGCGACACGGCTGTCAGGGCGGAAAGTTCCATGGATACTCTCACTCGTAAAGGGGGATGAATGTGAACGTAAAAACTGAGCGCAAATTATACACGAACCCCACGGGCTTGAGCAGCCCGTAAAAGGGATTCGAGACGCTGCAGCCGATACCGGTGGATTAGCGGCAGTTTATGATCTTTCGCGCGGATTTTCCGACCCGTGAGCGGAACAACAGCAACTGCCAGCGTTTACCGCCAACCTGGCGCCATAGAATGGCCGCCCGGATGCCGGCCAGCAGCAACGCCCGGACCTTGTTGGCGTTGTCCGGGTTCTGCAGATGGCGTGGTTCGCCGGTCACCTGGATGCGGAAACTGAAGGTGCTGATCGTTTCCTGGTAGAGACCAGCGATGGCCGCAATCACATTAGGATGGGAGTAACGACTGTCGATGGCATCCTGCGGCTCGTCGCCGGTGGCAAGATCGCCGTTGGATGTCTCCTCGAAGTAGCGGGCTTTTTCGCTGATCTGATCGAGACCTTCGCTGATCGTGCTGAGCATGGTCGGATGTTTGCTGAGGCGGTTTTCCAGGTGCAGCATGCCGAGCGCATAGCGGGTGATATCTTTTTCCTGCTGCGACTTCTTATCGGCCAGGTCAAGCAGGCTTTTCAGACCAACATGGAGGCTGAAAGGAATCTCTTTAGCGCCGCCGTACACATCTTCGGTCATCTTCGGCGAGGTCATAAATATGCTGTTGACTGAGGCGTCAAAGCTGTTCTGGGGGATCAGACCGCGTTTGGCAATCTGGTCGACCAGCGCTGCCGCCTGAAATACGCCGGCAAGTGCGATTGCCTGTTCATCGTGCGTGCGTGACAAAGTGCTCTCCTCAGAGTTCGTCGTCGCGGAAGGTCTGTTCGATGACCCCTCCGCCGAGACAGCGTTGCTGGTTGTAGAATACGACGGACTGACCGGGGGTCACCGCGCGCTGCGGCTGCTCGAACCAGACCCGGTAGCCGCCCTGCGGGCAGACTTCGATACGGCAGGCCTGATCGTCCTGGCGATATCGGGTCTTTGCAGTGCAATGATATGGCAATTGCTGTGGTCCTTCACCGTCAACCCAGTCCACCTGGCTGGTCGTCAGCACCCGGCTGAACAGCAGCGGGTGTTGTTTTCCCTGGACGGCGATCAGTACGTTTCGTTCCAGATCTTTACCGGCCACATACCAGGGTTGATCGGGAAAATCGCTCAGTCCACCGATACCCAGCCCCTGGCGCTGGCCGATGGTGTGGTACATCAGTCCCTGGTGGCGACCGATTTCGACTCCCTCCGGGGTCTCGATAACACCGGGCTGGGCCGGCAGGTATTGCTGCAGAAAATCCCGGAACCGGCGTTCACCGATAAAACAGATGCCGGTGCTGTCCTTCTTGTCGTGGGTAATCAGATCATGAGTTTCGGCAATGCGGCGGACTTCTGGTTTTTCCAGTTCTCCCACCGGGAACAGGGTCTGGCGAATTTCCGCTTCACCCACCGCATGGAGGAAATAACTCTGATCCTTGTTGCCATCCAGCCCTCTGAGCAGATAGCAGCAGTCCCCCTCATCGCCACGCCTTACGTAGTGACCGGTAGCGATGTAATCGGCGCCAAGCGTCCGGGCGTAGTCGAGAAACGCCTTAAACTTGATCTCTTTGTTGCAGAGAATGTCCGGATTCGGTGTGCGTCCCGCCTTGTACTCGCTGAGAAAGTGCTCAAAGACATTGTCCCAGTATTCGGCGGCGAAGTTGGCAGTATGCAGATGAATACCGAGCTTGTCGCAGACGGAGCGGGCATCTGCCAGGTCTGTCATGGCGGTACAGTATTCGGTTCCGTCGTCCTCGTCCCAGTTCTTCATGAACAGGCCTTCTACCCGGTATCCCTGCTGCTGAAGCAGCAGCGCCGAGACCGAGGAGTCGACACCGCCGGACATGCCGACGATAACGGTTTTGTTACTATTGGGGGCCGGGCGGATGGCCGGGGGGGATGTCTCTGTCATAGTCGCTCTGTAATACTGCGTTGATCCGGTAGCGAATTTAAGTAATCGGCGGGCCTGCCGGTTCAGGATGCCTGTTGTTCATAAATGTAGTCCAGCGGGAAACGTCTGCCCGCCAGGTAGTCCTCGACGCTGCGCATTACCATCGGGCTGCGCAACCGGTGAGCCTCGGCCTTCAGCTCTTCATAGCTGAGCCACAGCGTGCGGACGATATCAGGGTCAAGCTGACGATGCTGATGGTGCCGGACCGGTCTGGCCGCAAAGCAGGTGCGATGGTAGGTGGTATCCCGGTGGGGGGGCGTATATACATATAAACCGAGCAGGGCGGTGATTTCGACCTCCCAGGCGGTCTCCTCAAGCACTTCCCGTTCTGCGCCTTCGGTAAAAGTCTCTCTGGCTTCCAGATGACCCGCCGGCTGATTCAACACCAGTCGTCCGTTAGAGTACTCTTCCACGAACAGAAAACGTCCATTGTTCTCGATCACACAGGCCACCGTGGCATGGGGCGTCCAGCACATAAAAACACTCCGTAAAAATCAGGCGCCTAGTTTAGCGCAACATCGGTTTGCGCCCAATAGGATGCGAACCGGCGTGACGGATTCTGTCCGGGTGATACATTCTGATGTCTGCAGTTGCTACAATTCCGTTTTACCAAGAACTGTCTGTTCAGACTGGAGTTTATCCGTGACAGCAACCTACATCCGGGTGCAAACCGAAGATTTTGACTGCGGACGGGAAACCGCAGAGATGCGCAATGCCGATGGTTCCGTCGGAGCCATCGCCACTTTCACCGGGCTGGTCCGGGATCTGGAAGGTGATCCGCTCAAGGAAATGTTCCTGGAACACTACCCCGGCATGACCGAAAAAAGCCTGGCGAAGATTGTCGATCAGGCTCGGGGCCGCTGGCAATTGATGGATGTTCGCATCATTCATCGGGTCGGTGTGCTGCGCCCCTGCGATCAGATCGTGTTTGTAGCGGTCAGCAGCGCCCACCGGGTTGATTCTTTCGCGGCCTGCCAGTTCATCATGGACTATCTGAAAAAAGATGCGCCGTTCTGGAAAAAGGAGACGACAGCCGCGAGCGATCAGTGGGTGGAGCAGAAGGAGTCGGATCTGAAGGCGGCCGACAGCTGGGACTGATAGTGACAGGCCGGGGCTGTAAGGCCGCTTAACAGGCGCCCGGCAATCGCAGTGATCACAGCCGTTCCGATCCGGAGCGGCGATTTACAGAACTTGAATTTGCAGAACATGCTGGCAGCCGTGCCCGAGCGAGCGCCAGTCCTTAAGAGAGAAAACTAATTTTGACATCCCCCCTGTTTGTCGCCGGCCAGCGCTGGGTCAGTAATACCGAATCTGAACTGGGTCTTGGCATCGTCGCCGATATTGCCGACCGTCGGGTGACCGTGAGTTTTCCGGCTGTCGGTGAAGAACGCGTCTACGCGGTCAATAACGCCCCGCTGAGCCGGATATTGTATGAACCGGGAGAGCAGATTCGCAGCGCCGAAGGACTGGATCTGCGAGTCACCGGACGGGAGGATATCGACGGCTGTCTGCTTTACCACGGCGTTGATGGTGATGATCGCACTCAGTCACTCCATGAGATCGAGCTCGACAGTTTCGTGCAGTTCAACAAGCCTCAGGATCGGTTGTTTGCCGGTCAGATTGATAAGAACAGCAGCTTCGAACTCCGTATTGAGACCCTCGGTCATCTGCACCGGCTGCACCAGTCTCCGGCCCGGGGCCTGCTGGGACCGCGAGTTCAGCTGCTGCCTCACCAGTTCTACATTGCCCAGCAGGTGGCCAGTCGCCACGCTCCACGAGTACTGCTTGCCGATGAGGTGGGGCTGGGTAAAACCATAGAAGCCGGTCTGATTCTTCACCAGCAACTGGTCAGCGGGCGCGCCCGTCGGGTGCTGATTGTGGTCCCGGACAGCCTGGTGCATCAGTGGCTTGTTGAGATGCTGCGACGATTTAATCTGCATTTCACGATCCTCGATGAGGATCGGTGCGATGCGTTGCGGGAGGCGGGGGAGGGCAATCCCTTCGATAGCGCGCAGCTGGTGCTGTGCAGCCTCTCCTTCCTGACCGGTTCGCAAACGGCGATGGCAGGAGCTGTGGCTGCGGACTGGGATCTGATGGTGGTGGATGAGGCTCATCACCTCAGCTGGAGCGAAACCGACATCAGCCATGAATACGCCTGTATTGAGTCACTGGCCCGGGTGATTCCCGGCGTGTTGTTGCTGACGGCGACGCCTGAACAACTGGGGCTGGAAAGTCATTTTGCCCGGCTGCGACTACTGGATCCGGACCGTTATTTTGAGCTGGAGCAGTTCCGGGAAGAGGAAGCCGGTTACGAGCCGGTCAACCAGCTCGTGCAGTGCCTGCTGGCTGCGGATGCTGCTGACCGGCTGGCGGAACAGCCTGTGCTGACTGAGCAGCTGGAACAGTATCTGGGGGCCGGGACTGTACGTACTCTGCGTGCCCGGCTGCAGCAGGCTTCTGACAGCGATGGTGCCCGTGAAGCCATTGATGCCGTCATTTCCGAGCTTGTCGACCGTCATGGTACCGGCCGGGTGCTGTTCCGAAACACCCGTTCTGCAGTACAGGGGTTTCCTCAGCGTCAGCTTCACCCGTGGCCTCTGCCTCAGCCCGAGCTCTATCGCGAGCTGGCGCGCCATGCCGAACTGGAAGACCGCCTGCTTCCTGAGCGACTGCTGGGTGAGCAGTGGCTGACCACCGATAATCGGGTCGGCTGGCTGAGAGACTGGCTGGACCGGCACAGCGATCAGAAAGTACTGGTCATCTGCGCCCGGGCAGGAACCGCGCGGGCCCTCGAAGAGTTCCTGAGGCTTAAGGCCGGTGTTCGCTCCGCGGTTTTCCATGAGGGCCTGACACTGGTGGCGCGGGATCGTGCAGCGGCCTACTTTGCCGAGCGGGAAGAAGGTGCTCAGGTACTGGTCTGCTCGGAGATCGGCAGTGAAGGCCGCAATTTCCAGTTTGCCCATAACCTGGTGCTGTTTGATCTGCCTCTGAATCCCGACCTTCTGGAGCAGCGGATCGGTCGTCTCGACCGCATCGGCCAGTTGCGGGAAGTCAATATCCATCTGCCCTTCTATCAGGGGAGTGCCCAGGATGTGCTGCTGCAATGGCAGCATCAGGGGCTGAACGCTTTTCTGTCTCCCTGCCCGGCAGGACAGGCTCTCTTTGAGCGCTTTGGTGAACGGCTGAACGACTGTCTGCGTCATCCGGAAAATCAGGCGGCGCTGGAGCAGCTGGTCCGGGAAACCCGCCACTGCAATGCACAGGCGCTGGAAGCGATGAGCCAGGGGCGCGACCGGCTGCTGGAGCTGAACTCCTGCCGGCCGGAGGAGGCGGATGTGATCCTCGATGCCATTACCGAGGTGTCCGGGCACTCTGAGCTGGCGGGCTATATGGAGCGGGTGTTCGATCATTTCGGCGTCGAGCAGCAGCATCACAGTGCCAGTGCGGTGGTACTGCAGCCCGGTGACCATATGCATATGCACAGCTTTCCCGGGCTGCCGGATGACGGCGTAACCGCGACTTACTCCAGAACTCTGGCGCTGCATCGGGAAGATATGCAGTTTATGAGCTGGGAGCATCCGATCGTCAGCGGGGCGCTGGAGATGATCGCCAGCGGAGACACCGGTAATACGGCTATCTGCACCCTTAAGCTGCCGCCGCTTAAACCCGGTACGCTGATGCTGGAAGCGGTTTTTGTCCTACACTGTCCGGCACCGGCTGCGCTACAGCTGCAACGCTACCTGCCCGGCGCCAGTATCCGGTTGCTGCTCGATACCGACGGCAACGATCTGACCGGAATTCTCACTGCTGACCATATCGGTAAGCTCGCCAGGCGGGTACCGCGAGGAAGTGGCCCTGACATCGTTCGTCACGCCCGTGAGCAGATTGCAGGGCTGATCAGCCAGGCAGAGGGGCTGGCCGCTGACCGGCAGCAAGGCATGATCGATGGTGCACTGGAGCGGATGTCCGAGCTGCTGGGGGCTGAAATGGCCCGCCTGAAGGCTCTGGCGGAAGTGAATCCCGGTATTCGGGAGGAGGAGATCAGCTATCTTGAAAAGCTGACAGTGGATATTGCCGAATATCTGGAGAATGCCAGCCTCAGGCTGGATGCGCTGCGGATAGTCCTGATTACCTGATCTGGGTCAGCAGCCAGCTGAGTTCAGCGGAAGATCCGGTCTGGCAGCGAGGGTTCTGGTCTAGAATTACCAGATCGCTGAGCCGGTTCCGGCAGTACTGACATCAACCGGACAACAGTCGTAACAGGTTCAGCGGCCCTGCAGCGGTGCCTGCTTACCCTGCGGGATGGAACCGTCCGGAGGTGAGAGGATCTGACCGTGGCTATGGATAAGCATTCAATGACGCTCCCGGTAAACGAAGGCCCGGCAGGCTGTACCGATCAGGCCGTTGTTCTGCCGGGCGGGTTGCTGGGGATTTACAAATCAATTCTGGACTATGTTCAGGATTTCGTATCTTTTGTCGATTGCGAATACCGCTATCATGCTGTCAGCCGGGCCTACAGCGAGTTTTTCGGGCTTGCTGAGGAAGATATTGTCGGCAAATATGTGTGGGAGTTGCATGGGCGGGAGCGCTTTGAACAGACGCTGAAACCTCATCTGGACCATACCCTGAGCACCGGAATCGTCGGCCAGTATCAGGCCGAGCTGAAGTCGCCCGGTGGCGAAGTCCGCCGGGTCGAGAGTCTGTTTGTTCCCTGTCGCGATCACACCGGAAGGATCAAGGGCGTTATCGTTCGTGCCCGGGACATTACCCGGGCCTGGGAAGCCGAACAGGAGCTGAAAAAAGAGACTGAGTTGTCCCGGCTGATCATCGACAGCACCCCCGATTTTGTCTTCTTCAAGGACCCGGAAGGGGTCTATCTACGTTGCAATAAGGCGTTTCAGAAGTTTCTGGAACTGCCAGAAGCGGATATCGTCGGCCGTTCCGATCAGGACCTGATGTCCGCAGAATCCGCCCGTTTTATCAGGGAAAAGGATCAGCAGGTATTTATGACCATGCAGCCCTGCAGCAACGAAGAATGGGTGACCTACAACAACAGCCGGCGCCGGTTGTTGCAGATGACCAAAGTGCCGGTAATCAGCGGCGATGGTTGTATTTCCGGTCTGCTGGGTATCGGTCGCGATATCACCCGGCAGCGGGCCGACGAAAAGAAGCGGCTGCAGGCCGAACTGCTGTTTGAGGTTACCTCGGAACCCTGTCTGATACTCGATGCTGACGGGGTGATCAGGGCGGCCAATCCCCCTTCTCACGGGGTGTTTGGTTATGACAACGGCGGGTTGGTCAGCCTGCCGGTGGAGTATCTGCTTCACCAGCCGCCGGGCAAGCCTTCCCTGAGCCAGCTGCTGACCGCCGAAAACTGGAAAGGAGAGCTGATCGGGGTGCATCGCAGCGGCGAATCCCGACCCTATCTGGTGACGATCAATACGCTGATTTCAGGACAGGGTGAAGTTGAGAGTTACGTGGTGAAGCTGTTGGATGTCGGAGAAGTCAGCGGTTTCAATCAGGCGTTGCAGCATAAGGCCTACCATGACCCGCTCACCGGCCTGCCGAATCGCTGGCTGATGAAAAGCCGGCTCGAACATGCTATTACCCAGGCCCGTCAGAGTGATGATTATATCGCTGTACTCTTTGTGGATCTGGACGGCTTTAAGCAGGTCAACGATCGCTATGGCCACAGTGCCGGCGATGACCTGTTGCAGCAGGTGGCACGGCGACTGAAGCAGCCTTTACGGCACAGTGATACCCTGGCCCGGCTCGGCGGTGATGAGTTTGTCATTCTGCTGGAGCGGCTGGAACATATTGATGGCGTAGCTGCGGTTGTTGACAAGCTTCTTACGTCCATTTCCGACTCGGCTTATCAGTGTGATGGTCGTCAGGTCAGGCTGGCTGCAAGCGTTGGTATTGCGGTGTTTCCGGATCATGCGGTCAGTGCCGAAGAGCTGGTTAAAAAAGCCGACCGGGCAATGTATTCCGCTAAGACTCGGGGGGCGGCAGGATACTGCTTTTATGAAGCAGGCACCGGCCCGGAGGCTGAAACGCCCTGATGACGCCGGACCTGTCCGGTCTGTATATCTGATCCGGCTTATTTCGCCGGGATATCCTTGCCGTTTTTACCCACAGGGCCGGCCGCCGGCATTGAACTTTTATTCATGACCTATAATATGAGGCCCTGAATTCAGATCAGCTTTCAGAGATATTTCAATGCTTTGGTACAAGACTTTCCATATTCTCGCCATGACCAGCTGGATGGCGGGGATTTTCTATCTGCCGAGAATATTTGTCCATTATGTCGAAGGGCGGCAGGCCGGGCAGGATGTGGCGCGGTTGCAGATCATGGCCGTAAAACTCTACGGGTTTATGACCGTCATGGCGGTATTTACCCTGGCGCTGGGGCTCTGGCTCTGGCTGGGGTATGGTTTCGGCGGCGGCTGGCTGCACGCCAAACTGCTGTTTGTTGTATTTCTGATCGGCTACCATTTCTGGTGCAGGGTCTATCTTCAGCGGATGAAAGATGGCCGGCTCAGCAACAGCGGCCTGTATTTTCGGTTGTTTAACGAACTGCCGTTACTGATTTTTATCCCTATCCTGATTTTTGTAGTGGTAAAACCCTTCTGATCTGAAGTCGTTGTTGCGGCTCCGACATGTATCGGCCGACCAGGGTCAGAAAAGTGAAAAACCGGAGCTGATCGGGAAATCAGCTTCGCCTGAGACGTACATCCAGCTGCGGGAAGGCGATATCCACCTTGTGATCCCTGAATTTCTGATCGATCAGGTTATGCAGGCTGTGTATCACCGGATTACGGTCGGCCATTTCGCTGACATAGACCCGTAGTTCATAGTTCAGGGTGCTGTCGCCGAAGCCAAAGAAATAAGCTTCCGCTTTCGGCGAAGCCAGTACCCCCGCGGTCTCTCCCGCCGCTTCCAGCAACAGTCTCTCGACCAGAACCGTATCGGAGCCGTAGGCGACGCCGACGGCGATTTTTACCCGCGTGATCGGGTCTGATAGCGACCAGTTAACCAGTTGTTCGGTAATAAAGGACTTGTTGGGGACAATGATTTCTTTGCGATCCCAGTCAACGATGGTGGTGGCACGGATCTGGATTTTGCTGACCGTGCCGGTCAGGCCGTTAATGGTGACCGTATCACCGATGCGGATCGGTTTTTCAAACAGGATAATCAGGCCTGAGACGAAGTTGGCAAAAATTTCCTGGAGCCCGAACCCCAGACCCACCCCCAGAGCGGCGATCAGCCACTGCATTTTTGCCCAGTCAAAACCGAGGATGTTGAAACTCACCACCACGCCCACCATGATCAGCAGGTAGTTCATCAGCGTGGTGATAGCGTACCCTGTCCCCGGTGACAGGCTGATATGCTGAAGGATCAGCAACTGCATTACACCTGGCAGGTTGCGGATACTGATCCACATCAGCAGCAGAATGGCCGTCGACAGCAGAAACGCCTTCAGGGTAATCGGCTGAAGCTGTTCGATGCCGTTCAGGGTGAAAGCGGTTTCCCAGACAACAATATTGTCCAGCTGCTCCAGCGCACTGAACAGTGGTGACCAGAGCGCCCACATAGAGGCGGCGAAGGCGATCCACAGCAGCGTTTTTACCAGCCCCCGGGTCTGATCGCTGATGGTCTTAAGGTCGATGTAGCTCTCGTCCACCAGGTCCGCTCCGGTTTCACTGCTGCCGGCGTCCTCCTCCCGTGCTCGTTGTGCCAGTATTTCGGCCCGTCGGGCTTTTGCCTGATCAAAGGCTATGCGTCGTTCCTGAACCAGCAGGCCACGGATTGCGAGGCAATAGGTGATAACCAGGCCGGCGGCGATCATCAGCGAGTACATCACCATAGTCAGCAGTTTCAGCCCGGTATAGAGGTAACCAGCCAGGGACAGGCCGGCAAATACCAGCGGTGCGAAGCTGAGTAACAGGCGGGTCAGCCGGGTGAGTCGTTCGTTATGGCTGACTGCCAGCGGACTCTGTTCTCTCAGCTGCCTCCAGAAATACAGCGAGATACCCAGGCACCAGATTACGAAACTGAGGCGACCGAGGGTGCTTCGTATCGCTTCAGTGTTCAGATGCTCGGCGATGCTGATAATGATGATCAGCGGAACACTGAACCATAGCAGCCGGCGTAACTGTCGAATCCACTGACCCACCGCGGTCTCATTCCAGTGTAGATGGCCGCAGAAAAATCCCTGAGGTGAGCTGAGGTTTCTCAGGCTCAGCCAGAGCCACAGCAGCAGAGCGGACCACTCAAGCCCGTCTCCGAGTCCCCGGGCAAATGCCAGATCGTCCGCGCGGCCGATTATCCTGGCGAAAAGGTAAATAAACAGCGGCAGTGGCAGAGCGTAGAACACGCTGGCTGCCAGCAGATGTAGGGTGTGACTGAATTTGTCACGGGTAACCTTGCCAAGCATGGAACCATAGAGCTGATGGAGATGGCTGAGTCGGTTGCGGGTCAGAATCATACCAGCGACAAAGATACAGCTCAGTGCCAGCAGCCCTGACATCGCGGCCGGTTGACGGAGTCCTGCGCTGATCACCTGGCGCCAGCTGGCACCGGACAGCAGCCACTCCAGATTGCGTATCAGCAGAGGCAGTCGCTGAGCGTTGATGGGGCCGGTGTTGGGAACCCAGAGCAGGTGCTGATCAATCAGCTGGCGAAATTGCAGGATCTGGTTGTAGAGTTCCTGAGTCGCCACTTCCTGCTGAGCCAGTGCGGCCAGCAGGTTGCGGTAACCGTCAAGCAGGCCGGGGATCAGCGTTCGTCTGGCCTCGAGGATATTCTGCAGGGTCGCTTTCTCAGAGCCGGAAAGGGGAGGCTCCGCTTCCGCTTCAAGGCTGGCCAGCCAGCTCTCGGGTTGCTCGATGAGCTCTGCTTCTTTTTCCAGCTCGTAGCTCGCAAACTGAGCCTCACCCTGTTGATCAAACAGGGCGTCAAGATCCGGTAGCTGTGGCAGTTCATCCAGCTCCTGGCGCAGAGTCTGGCCGAATCCTGTGCTGACCTTCAGCCACTGCAGCTGCTTTTTGATCCTGCTGAAGCTGTTGCTGATCCGTTCACTGAGTGATTCATTCGCGGCCGTCGTGGCCGCGGCGCGTTCCAGCGATTCAGTCAGCCCGGTGAGTTGTCCTGAAAGGCTGTCGTTATGGCTTGCTTCCCGCTGAAGCAGGACATGACTGTCGGTGTCTACACCTGCTCCCTGGCGAGAGCGGGCTACGGCTTCCTGCGCTTCCAGTCGGCGCAGTTCCACCAGCTTTTTCTGTTGCTGATCCAGCTGTTGAGAGAGAGCCTCCGCTTCCAGTTCTACCAGTCTGATCTGCTGTTTCAGCAGTGTCTGCTGGTTGTCACTGCTCAGCAGTTCCAGTTCCAGCATTCTGATTTCGGTTGTGAGGGCGGTCAGGTGTGCGCTTTCCAGCGACTTTCGTGCCCCGCTGAGTTCATCTCCGTTGCTCTGTTCATCAGATACTCTGTCGATCAGTTGCTCCTGCATGGACTTCAGCTCGCTGATCCGGTCTGGTATCGCGATCCGTCGACTGGCTACCAGCGTCAGCTCATTGCCGAGTTCGTTCTCACGGTTTTTCAGGTTGAGTAATCCGGCATTGTTAACCGAGCGCCGCTGTTCCAGCTCTGCAGTTGTAACGTCGGTAGTCGGGGGTGGTTTCGGTGGTGCCCAGTTCTGAATCTGTCGTTCCAGTTCGGAAGTCCGATCGCTGAACCTGGTGATCAGTTCGTTGTATTCTTCTGCCCGGGCGGAGAATTCCTGCTGTTGCTGAAGATAACTCAGAGTCTGCTGATAGATCTCCCGAAGCTTCGGTTTATCGCCTTCCTCGCCGCTGCCCAGTGCATCCAGGCGGTTCTGTATCTGACTGAGTGGATTAGCGGGAGATGTCGCACTGGCCGGGTCAGCGGCCGAAACGTTGCTGGCCAGTAGAATGCAGATCAGAAACAGTGCTCGGTGCAGATACATGGCTAATCCTGTCATGCTAACTTGCTGAAGAATAGACTAAAATAAGGTTGTCTGGGTGATCCGGCAAACAGCATCGAAATGTATCCGAAGATAGCTGCTGTATCGGACGATCCCGACCAGGGCTCCAGCAATTGGATCAGATATCGGTCGGAAGTTCCCGAACCGACGAGGTCCATCGGCAAGGTTCCTGCTAGAGTTAACAGTGGATCAGTTGAGACTGAGCATTTATCAGAATTTTACCGGGGATTGATGTGTCCAGAGGATTTCAGCAACACCAGCAGCGGGCTCTCGGGCTCAGTTCATTCGGCAAGGAACTGACCCGGCGTTCGGGTTCCTGTTGTGAGCTCTGTGAAAGCTGTGGTGTTAAACTGGTGATCTATGAGGTGCCGCCGGTGCCGGCCGAACCGTCGCCGGACCACTGCCTTTTCATCTGTGAGGCCTGCGAGGCTCAGATTGAGCGCCCGAAACTGCGGGATCCTGATCACTGGCGCTGTCTGACCCGTGCTGTCTGGAGTCCGTTGCCGGTGGCGCAGGTGATGGCGTTATGGATGGCCCGACAGCTGGCAGATCAGCCCTGGGTGGCCGAACTGCTCGAACAGGTCTATCTTCCGCCGGAAGTGGAGTCCTGGCTGAACTCTATCGATAACTGACCGGTCCGCTGTTAAGATCCGGTTATGCAGAATCTTTCCCGACGCCAGTACTGGATCTTTGATCTGGACGGCACGCTGACCCGTCCGGTACACGACTTCGCGGCGATACGCCGCAACCTGGATATTCCGGAAGGCGAGGATATCCTCCGTTTTATCGCCGCCCAGCCCGATAATCTGCGTAAGCACCTTAGTCACCGGCTGGCAGAGATTGAGATGGAGCTGGCCGGCCGCGCTGAGGCCAACCCCGGGGTTCCTGAGCTGCTTCGGTGGCTCCATAGCCGGGGCTGTGTGCTGGCGATTCTGACGCGGAATCAACGGGAATGTGTGAATGTCAGTCTGCAGCGGCTGGGGGTGGCCTCACTGTTCTGCCGTCAGGCGATCATTGCCTGTGATGACGCACCGCCGAAACCAGATCCCGGCGGCATTCAGCGGTTGCTTGAGCACTGGCAGACCGGTCCGGAAAACTGCGTAATGGTGGGGGACTTTCTCTACGATCTGCAGGTTGGCAGTGAAGCGGGTATGACTACCCTCCATTATGCGGCCCACCGACAGGAGCGCTGGCCGCAGCTGACCGATTACCTGGTGGAGGATTTCTCGGTGTTGCTGAAGTCGCTCAGTGGCTGACTCGTATTACCCTGTAGCCCTGTTGTCGCAGTAGTTTCTGTAATGCTCGCGGGCCGCTGTAATGCGCGGCGCCAACGGCAAAGAAATGGCTGTCGTTCGGTTTCTCCCGCAGCAGTGACACAATACGCCCGGCCATGCGCTGGTTGCGTTCAGAAATCAGTAGTCGCCCGAACTTATCCATCAGCGAGGGCGGCAGCGGCATCTGAGTCTCCATCAGCCGGGAAAACTCCTCCGTATCTCCGGATCGGTAGGCCTGGTAGGTATCTTCCATCAGTGCACGTCCCAGACGCTGGTTTTTCTCCATGTAATCCAGGGTGATATCGAGCATCTGCAGGTTCTCTTCCAGAGTGAAGGACTCGAAAACGCCGGTTTGTTCGGCGATGGTTTCCAGCCCTCCGGTTCGTTTGCCATCGGCTGCTGCCGACAGGTACAGGCGCATATCCATGGCTGGCTGAGTTCCGAATGCCAGCTGATCCTCCAGCAGGCTGAGGGTGGCGGTCAGCGCCCAGAGTTTGAGTCGGGAAAAGGCGGCGATAGACAGCGACGGATGAAGAGTGGACAGTACCTGGTTAATACGTTGCTGGCGCGCCGGTGACAGAATCTCCAGCAGGGTTCTGCCGTCACTGATCATAAAAGAACTGGTGGCGGCGGCCAGGGTGCTGGGGTTCATCTCCAGTTCGCCGTAATAGGCGTCTGCTCTGTTGAAGCTGTCCATGACTGCAGGTGGTAGTTTGTTGAGCTGGGGGTGGGCGCTGTGAATCGTGCCGAACAACCAGGAGGGGCGGCCACCGGGTATCGCCGGATCGATGCGCCAGAGAAATGGAGATTCCGCGAATGCCGGTTGTAGTTGCAGGCTGCTCAGGAGCAGTGTGAGCAGAATAAACCATTTCTTAATATTGACCATTAGCTTGTTCTTTTTCCTTAAATAACAATTTAATAAAGGACTTACTTGAAGCGTCTTCTTAGTCCGGCTTCGGCTATAATCCGGGTTGCCACCTCTTCAATAGAGAGGCTGCCGGCATCCAGCCAGGGAATACGATTGAGGCCGAACAGTGCTTCCGCATCGGCAACTTCCCGGTGGCAGCGACGAAGGCTGGCGTAGGGGCTGTCAGGCCGGCGCTCGGTTCGAATCGCACTCAGCAGGTCCGGATCCAGGCTCAGGCCAAACAGTTTTTCCCGACAGGGGCGAAGCAGAGGCGGCAGCCGGGTTTCGTCGAGATCGTCTTCGGTCAGTGGATAGTTGGCCGCCAGAATACCGAACTGCAGCGCCATATAGAGACTGGTCGGAGTCTTGCCGGTGCGGGATACACCGACCAGAATTACATCGGCCTTCTGGTAGCCACGCGCTGAGGCTCCGTCATCATTCTCCATTGCAAAATTAACGGCGTTGACCCGCTCTCTTGAGATACTGTTTCTCAGCACCGAACGGGACTGGCCAACCGCATTATCCGGTCGGGTGCCCAGCTCCTCTTCCAGTGCCGGCATAAAGGCGGAGAAGACATCGATGACCAGCGCATCCGCTTCGGCGATCCGACTGCGCAGCTGTTCATTGGTCAGGGTGCAGATTACCAGCGGTCGCTGACCTGACTGTAAATACGCAGTGTTGATATCACTGACAGCCCGGCAGGCTTTTTCCCGGGTGTCGATATAGGGCAGGGTTACCCGGCTGAATTCGATATCCTTGAACTGGGCAAGCACGCTCCGGCCCAGCGCTACGGCGGTAATGCCGGTGCCATCGGAGATGAAAAAGGCGCTGCGCTGCATACCGGTGTCTCATGTCAGAGTTATTTCAGAAGCTCGGGAGCCGTTCCCGACGTCTTTCCGGGTGAACATATAAAGCCGTCCGCAATCGGTTATAGCCGTGCAGCCTTGCCGCGATGTCCGGAAGGCGCCGGCTCTGCGTCGGCTACGGCAGTCAGGTCCTCCACCACCGTTGACGCGATATCAATCTGCCTGAGAGTCGATGGCGGCCACCCCATATGCCGAGCCCGAGAGTTCATTGTTACAGGTTGGCGGCCGACGGAACAGCACTGTTTCGGCGTAATCGCCTGTAAACTTCAGTATAATGCCCGCCTCAGTGCGAATGGTCATCCGGGAGAATGATGTTGGTTGCCTGTATTCTGAAGTTTGAACAGCTGGCTATGGAAGATGTGCAGCAGGTCGGGGCCAAGAACGCGTACCATGGTGAAATGTATCGGCGTCTGGCCGAATCCGGCGTACGGGTTCCGGAAGGCTTCGTCACCACTGCCGACGCATACCGTGACTTCCTGGCTCAGAACGACCTGGATGGCTGGATCAGCAAGCAACTGGCTGGTGTCGATGTTGAGGATATGCAGTCACTCTCCGATACCGGAACCGCCATCCGTACTCGTATTCTGGAGACGCCCCTGCAGCCGGCGCTGGACCGACAGATCGTAGCGGCCCTGGGCTGGTTGCTGAATGATGATGAATCTCAGTCTGTAGCCGTGCGCGCTTCGGCCATCGCCGAAGAACTACCGGAGGCCAGTTTTGCCGGCCAGCAGCAGACCTGTCTGAATATCTGTGGTGCGGATAATGTGCGACAGGCTATTAAGCAGGTGTTTGCTTCACTGTTTAACGACCGGGCCATCGCCTATCGGGTACATCGGGGCATTCCTCACGGCGAAGTTGCTCTGTCGGCGGGAATCCAGCGGATGATCCACAGCGAAACCGGCTGCAGTGGTGTAATGACAACTCTGGATGCGGATTCCGGGTTTCGTGATGTGGTTTTTGTCAATGCCGTCTACGGACTGGCGGAAACCATCATCCAGGGTAAAGTCAGTCCGGATGAATACTATGTCAGTAAACCGGACCTGACCGGTGGACGCTCCGCAATTCTCAGCCGTAGTCTGGGCAGTAAAGCCATCCGCATGATTCACGGTGAGCGCGGGGGCATTGAAAACAGCCTCACGACCGTGAAATCCTCACCTGAGGAGAGACGCCGGTTCTGTCTGACAGATGCTCAGGTGCTGGAACTGGCTCAACTGGGGCTGACGATCGAGCAGCACTTTGGCTGCCCGATGGAGATTGAGTGGGCCAGAGATGGCAATGATGATCAGTTCTATATTCTTCAGGCCAGACCGGAGCAGGTCCGTAGCGGCGGCAGTTCACGAGTGGTCGAACGCTATCTGCTGAAGGAAACCGGGCGAGTGCTGGCCGAGGGGCGCAGTGTCGGTCATCGAATCGGCAGCGGAACGGTGAGGCTGGTTCGCGACCGTGAGGATCTCAGTCAGGTTCGAGCCGGCGATGTGCTGGTCAGCACCATGACCGACCCGGAGTGGGAGCCGGTAATGAGACGGCTCTCTGCCATCATCACTGACCGTGGTGGACGTACCTGCCATGCCGCGATTATTGCCCGGGAGCTTGGTATCCCGGCCATTGTCGGCTGTGGTGATGCCACCGATCTGCTTCGGGACGGAGATCCGGTTACCGTCTCCTGTGCTGAAGGCGACGCCGGAATCTGTTATCAGGGGCGTCTGGATTTTGAGCATCACAGCAGCCGGGTAGATGCTATGCCGGCGCTACCCTTCGGGATGATGATGAATATCGCCAATCCGGACCGGGCCTTCGATTTTCAGGCGCTGCCCTGCGATGGCGTGGGGCTCGCCCGACTGGAGTTTATAATTACCCGGATGATCGGCGTTCATCCTAAAGCGCTGATCCATCACCGGGAGCAGCCGCCGGAGATTCGCCGTGCCATCGAACTCCGCGCGGCCGGCTACCCGTCACCGGAACAGTTCTATATTGAGAAGCTGGTGGAAGGTATTGCCACCCTGGCCGCGGCCTTTCGCAATAAACCGGTGATCGTGCGATTGTCGGACTTCAAGTCCAATGAATACAGCAACCTGATCGGTGGACGCCAGTATGAACTCAGTGAAGAGAACCCGATGCTCGGTTTCCGGGGCGCCTCCCGTTATATCTCTGAATCGTTCCGCGAGTGCTTCGAACTGGAGTGCCGGGCGTTGAAAAAAGTCCGCGATCAGCTGGAGCTGACCAATGTCTGGCTGATGGTGCCCTTCGTTCGCACACTGGGGGAGGCGCAGCAGGTAGTAGAGCTGCTGGAGGCGAACGGACTGCGTCGGGGGGATAACGGTCTCAAGCTGATTATGATGTGCGAACTGCCCTCCAATGCGCTGCTGGCGGACCAGTTTCTCCACTATTTTGACGGCTTTTCGATCGGTTCCAACGATCTGACCCAGCTGACTCTTGGTCTGGATCGGGATTCAGGAGTGGTTGCTCATCTGTTTGACGAGCGTGACAACGCAGTCAGGGCGTTGCTGTCGATGGCGATTAAGGCCTGTAAACAGGCCGGAAAGTACGTGGGTATCTGCGGTCAGGGGCCATCGGATTATCCCGATTTTGCACACTGGTTGATGGAGCAGGGTATCGACAGTCTGAGTCTCAATCCCGATTCGGTACTGGATACCTGGTTTTTTCTGTCTCAGCAACACAGGCTGTCTGAAAATCAGGACAAGACCTAAGTGCAACTGAAAAGAGGGATAATTCAGCGCATGATGTGCCGCAGATCCAGGGGTGATCAACCCCGGTGAATTCGTCGGGCAATCAGCGGTGAACCCTACCCGCAACTGACCGAACAAGCTGGAAACTATCTGTTGGAGTGAGAACGATGCTAGACCTGTTACCGGATTTATGCGACCAGTTCCCGGAGCTGGTTGAGGTGGTTGAACCGATGTTCTGTAACTACGGCGGCCGTGAGGCCTTCGGGGGGGAGATCGTCACCATCAAGGCATTCGAAGATAACTCGCTGGTGCGCGAGCAGGTGGCTCAGCCGGGCCAGGGCAAGGTGCTGGTGGTCGACGGTGGCGGTTCCACCCGTCGGGCGATGCTCGGTGATATGCTGGCCGAAAAAGCTGCGGCTAATGGCTGGGAAGGCATCGTTATCTATGGCTGCATACGTGATGTTAATGCTATCGGCGAAACTGAAATCGGTGTTCAGGCGCTGGCGACTCATCCGATGAAGACGGAGAAGCGGGGGCTGGGCGATCTCAACGTGCCGGTCACTTTCGGCGGCGTTACTTTCAGGCCCGGTGAGTTTCTCTATGCCGATAACAACGGTGTTCTGGTGTCACCACAGGCACTGTCGGCAGAGTCCTGAACCGGCTCTTATCAGTCCCGAGCGACCGTTTGTGGCCGGGTAACCGAGGGCGAGCCGTCCGCCGCCCGGTCGCCTGGTTGTGCCTTGGCAGGCTTCAGCCGCACTCTTCTATGCTCATCCGGGCTTCAAGAAAGGCCCTTCGGAGATTACCGATCCCGGCACTGCCGGGATGCCTCAGGTTCATGGGGCCCGGACGATAGAGACGGTGGTCTGAGCGGTGAATTCGGTCCGCAATCAGTGGCCGGAAATCCATCTGATCCAGAATGTCCCGCTGCAGGTCGATACCCGGAGCTAATTCAACCAGTTCAATGCCTTTGCCAGTCAGACGGAAGACGCAGCGCTCGGTTATATAGAGCACTTTCTGGCCACGTTCAATTGCGTAGCGGCCATTAAAGGTCAGCTGTTCAACGGTATTCACGAACTTGCGATTGCCGCTGGTGGCGGTAGCCTGCAGCTTCTCGCCGTGAATTTTGCAGTGCTGACTGCCGCTCAGGAAAGTGCCCATAAAGTAAAGCTCACGGGCATTCTGGCTGATGTTAATAAAGCCACCGGCGCCGGCGATACGGCTACCGAATCGACTGACATTGACATCGCCCCGGGCATTCACCTGGGCCATCCCCAGGAAGGCCTGATCAAGACCTCCGCCGTCATAAAAGTCAAATTGCGACGGCTGGTCGATAACCGCTTCCGGGTTGCTGACGGCACCGAAACTGAGGCCGCCGGCGGGCAGGCCTCCAATGCCGCCCGGCTCGATGGTCAGGGTGATATCGTTCAGCATCTCTTCTTCGGCGGCGACCGGGGCGATGGTTTCCGGCATGCCGATGCCGAGATTGATAACGGCGTCTTTCTTCAGTTCCATCAGCGCTCGTCGGGCGATCAGTTTTCGTTCATTCAGCGGTGCTGGCGCCAGCGCCGTATCGGCACGAACTTCACCGGTATAGGCGGGATTGTAAGGTTCAGAAAAGGTCTGCCAGTGCTGCTCTGCCGGCGCGACCACCACCCGGTCGACAAGGATACCGGGGATGCGAATCATGCTGGCCGGCAGCTGATGCTGACTGGTCAGGCGCTCCACCTGCACAATCACGGTTCCGCCGCTGTTACAGACCGCCTGGGCGATGGCCAGACTCTCCAGTGGCAACGCTTCCCGTTCCATGGAGATATTGCCCCGGGAATCAGCGGTGGTCCCCCGCAGAAACGCTACATTGATCGGAAATGACGGATAGAAAAGCTGCTCCCTGCCGTTCAGTTCCAGTAACTCCACCAGAGGTTCGGTGGTACGGTCATTCAGTCTGCCGCCTTCGTAACGGGGGTCGACGAAGGTGTGAAGGCCAACATGAGTGAGATTGCCGGGCCTGCCGGCGGCGATATCCCGGAACAGCTGACAGATGACGCCCTGGGGCAGATTGTAGGCTTCAATCTGATTGTCGCGAGCCAGTTCGCCGAGGCCGGGCACAAGCCCCCAGTGTCCACCTATTACCCGTCTGATCATGCCGGGATGAGCAAAATGGTTAAGTCCGCGTTGTTTGCCGTCGCCCTGGCCGGCAGCGTAGACCAGGCAGATCTCCCGAGGGCTCTGCTGCTCAAGGAATCGCTGTTCAAGGGCAGTCGCCAGCTGTTCGGGGAATCCCACTCCCACAAAGCCGGCCGTGGCGAGTGTGTCGCCGGCTTGTACCAGTTCTACGGCATCTGCTGCGGAAACGACTCTGACCTCCGTCATTATTATGTTCTCCCGGTCGGATTATCTGTTACTGGAATGATGATAAGGGGCGGATGTCCGCCGTCGAATGGACCGCTGTCAGCATGGCAGCAATTCGTTCCCGGTTACTGTCTGCTCTGAGGGTGAAGGGGCGAGGGTGAAACGGCCAAGGCCGTACCAGCAGAGCTCTCCTGCATCATTGATGATTCGTACCGAGGCGTTTCTGAGGCTGATCAGCGGGTAGCTGCGGCCGGTCGTGAGTCGGTCTTCAAAAGCTTCACTGGTTTTACAGATGGCGATCATTGCTGGCTCCTCTCAGAGGGATTGAGTTTCAGAAACCAGAGAGCGAGAATCGGGCCAGTTGTAAAAAAACCTATAAATACAGATGTATACGCTTATTGGAATGATGCGTTGGGCGATATTGTCTGAATTTTCAGACAGGAGGGTGGCTGGTTTTTCGGACGGCTGTCTGAATTATCAGACAGTGGGGCCGCTATCGGAACCGGGCCATCTTTTCATAGAGCGTCGCCCGTGAAATGCCCAGCGCTCGGGCGGCCTTGCTCTTATTATTGCTGCATGCGGCCAGCGCCTTTTCAATCGCCTCCCTTTCCGCGTCTGCCAGAGATTTCGCCAGCGGTTTCAGCACCGTCGGGGCGGAAGGGGCCGCCGGTCGGGTCACCGGAGCCAGGGTCCCCAGTGCATCTACAGAGACCTGAGGCTGGTCAGCGAACAGGTTGATGCGTTCCAGCACATTACGCAACTCGCGGATGTTGCCGGGCCAGTGGTAGCCGGACAGGCGTTCCAGCAGGGGCTGATCGACGGTGATAGCCGGCGAGCCGAGTTCTTCGGCAATAACGGCGTTAAGCTGACGGCACAGTTCAGGCAGGTCTTCGAGACGTTCCCGCAGTGGCGGTAATCGGAGCTGCAGCACATTCAGCCGGTAATAGAGGTCGGCGCGGAACAGGCCATCGGCCACCAACTGCTCGAGGTCATGACTGGTGGCCGCAATGATCCTGACATCAACCGGAATGACGCGGTTGCTTCCCAGTGGTTCGACTTCCCGCTCCTGGAGCACGCGTAGCAATTTCGCCTGCACAGGAGCCGAAATGTCACCGATTTCATCCAGGAACAGGGTGCCACCGGCCGCCTGCTCAAATTTTCCTTTGCGACCTTTGGGCGCGGCTCCGGTATAGGCGCCGGGAGCGGCGCCGAACAGTTCCGCTTCCACCAGCGATTCCGGCAGGGCTGCCGTGTTGACGCCGATAAAGGCGCCGCCGGCTCTGCCCGATGCATTGTGAATCGCCTGTGCCAGCAGTTCCTTGCCGGTCCCAGTTTCACCCAGCAACAGTACAGTGCTGTCCAGCTGAGAGGCGCGCAGGGCCTGTTGGCGTAACTGGCGAATCGTCGGGCTGTCGCCGGTCAGATCCTTAAAGCTGTAGCGGGTGCCACGCCGCTGCTGGTCGCTGGTCGCTCTCAGGCGGGTGAACTTGTCCACCAGCGGACGCAGATAGTCCAGGTCGTAAAAAACAAAACCGATGGCGCCAAGGGTGTTGCCGGTGCGGTCCTTCAGCGGCAATCGGGTGACCACAAACCAGCGGTCACCGAAGCGCATCAGGTCCAGTAGTTGCGGCCGGCCGCTTTCAACCACCTGGCGCATCAGGCTGTTAGGAATGACCTGCTCAATTTCGCGCCCGAGAATTTCGACCTCCTCGCCGATTCCCAGCAGTGGCCGGTATCTTTCGCTGATCCAGATTACCCGGCAGTGTCGGTCGACGATAATGGAGCCTTCACAGGCGCCTTCGAGCAGCTCCGGGAGCGATAACTGATCCGGGGAGTGGCTGTTGTTGAGCATATCTGAAAGCGTCTGAGTGGAATGCATTGCCGACTGGTTCCTGGAAACGGATATCAGCATTATGGCGATGGGATGGCTGCTGGCAAGCGCAAAACCCTGAAACCAGAGGCGGCTGTCTCGTCAGCTGTTTCACTATCAGGGCCAATCATCGTATATAATGCCTTCCTTTTTTTAAGACAGATCAGGCAACAGAATGAGCGACAGTATCCGATTGACAGAGTACAGCCATGGCGCAGGTTGTGGGTGCAAGATCGCCCCTAACGTACTGGATGAGATTCTGAAGACCGACCTGGAGCTGATACCGGATCCGAAGCTGCTGGTTGGCAACAGCTCCAGAGATGATGCTGCGGTTTACGATATCGGCCATGGTCAGGCGGTAATCAGTACCACCGATTTCTTTATGCCCATCGTTGATGACGCCACTGACTTCGGGCGGATCGCCGCCGCTAACGCTATTTCGGACATCTTCGCCATGGGTGGTCAGCCGACGATGGCCATTGCCATTCTTGGCTGGCCACTGGCGAAGCTGCCGGCAGACGTGGCCCGTCAGGTAATCGATGGCGGTCGTCAGGCCTGTAAGGAGGCGGGGATTCTGCTGGCCGGTGGTCACAGCATCGACGCCCCGGAGCCGATCTTCGGACTGGCCGTTACCGGAACGGTGGCAATCGAACAACTCAAGCGTAACGATACCGCTCGTCCCGGCGCTCGACTCTATCTGACCAAGCCGCTGGGAGTGGGGATTCTGACAACGGCCCAGAAACGAAAAATCCTGAAACCGGAACATGTACATATCGCCCGTGATTCGATGTGTCGGCTGAACAGCATCGGCAGCCGAATTTCGGCCTTGCCGGGCGTCAGTGCGCTCACCGACGTCACCGGCTTTGGCCTGCTGGGACACCTCTCCGAGGTTTGCGAAGGCAGTAACCTGCAGGCGACAGTCGATTTTCAGGCCGTACCGCGGCTGGAGGCTGTGGATGAGTACCTGAGGCAGGGCTGTACGCCGGGTGGTACCGATCGCAACTTTGCCAGTTACGGCCACAAGGTCGCACCACTGTCCGATGAACAGCGCAATCTGCTCTGTGACCCCCAGACCAGCGGTGGCCTGCTGGTGGCGGTGGATCCGGACGGCGAGGATGCTTTTCTGGAAACCGTTCGGGATGCCGGCATGGCGCTCAGTGCCATCGGCGAGTTGCGGGCGCCGGATGCTGAGCATCTTATTCGGGTCATCTGATCCCGGGGCGAACAATCCACCGCGTAAGTTCTGCTAACGGAAGTCAGTCAATTATGAGCTCCAGGCCCAACAGCCACAATTACCAGTCCCTGTTTCTTAATGACGTGCCCATGATGGATGTTCGGGCTCCGGTCGAGTACCTGCAGGGAGCCTTTCCGGCGACCGTAAACCTGCCGCTGATGAGTGATGAAGAACGGGAAAAAGTCGGTACCTGCTATAAGCAGCAGGGACAGGATGCCGCCATCGCCCTGGGTCATAAACTGGTCAGCGGAGAACTTAAAGAGCGGCGGGTTCGTGCCTGGAGTGAATTTGCAGCAGCCAATCCCGACGGTTACCTCTACTGTTTCCGGGGCGGGCTGCGCTCACGAGTCACCCAGCAGTGGCTGGCCGAAGCCGGTGTCGACTACCCCTTTGTCGAGGGTGGCTACAAGGCGATGAGGCGTTATCTGATCGACCTGCTGGAAGCGGAGGCGGATCGGCGCAACTGGCTGGTGCTCAGCGGACGCACCGGTACCGGAAAGACCCGGGTGATCGATCAGGTACCGCAGTCGGTGGATCTGGAAGGGCTGGCTAACCACCGCGGCTCCAGTTTTGGCAGGCGGGTAACTGCACAACCTACCCAGATCAATTTTGAAAATTCACTGGCAGTCCGGCTGCTGAAACACCGCAGTCACACTGAAGGCGTGCTGATGCTTGAAGACGAAAGCGTTGCCATCGGCTCTGCCCATGTGCCTCACCGGTTGTTTGAGGCGATGAAGCAGGCGCCGCTGGTGGTGCTTGAGGAGCCCATCGATGTCCGCATTAACACGGTGATTGAGGATTATGTCATCGAGTTGTCTGCAGAATACCAGCAGCACTTCGGTGAACAGGGTTTCAAACGTTACGCCGATTACATGCTGGCGGGCATGGATCGGATTCGCAAACGTCTGGGAGCCGAGCGTCATCAGCAGATCCGTTCTATGCTGGCTGACGCGCTGGAATGCCAGCAGCGGGGGGATCTGACTCCCCACCGGCTGTGGATCGAGGCGCTGCTGAAGCAGTATTACGATCGGATGTACGACTATCAGCTGTCCCGTAAGCAGGACCGGGTTATCTTCCGGGGCGATCGTCAGTCTATCATCGAGTGGTTCGCGGACTATCGTCTGCGCGGCTGATCCGGCGATTACTTTGGCTGGTAATGTTCCGGCCAGAAATCACGCACCACCTCACCGTCTTCCGCCAGTGCATGGCAGGTGTTGAGCAGGTGAGGCTTTTCACCACCGCCTGCCGTTTTCTCCTGCTCCGCTTTTCGGGTGCGTGCAAAATAGGTGCTCTGAAAGGCGGTTGTTGCGACCGGTCCCAGCAGTTCCATCAGGTGGGTGCAGCCCTGGGTTCCGGAGAACATTTCTTTTGTCAGTCGGGTCCAGCCCGGACCGATGCGTTTGCCCTTCAGTCGGCGGAAATTATCGACGATGGAGGGGCAGACGCTGAACGGTGAATAGTCGATGACCGCTTCCACTTCATGGATGACAAAGTCCAGGTCAATGGTCAGCCGGATCGACATGTCATGTATCGGTTCACCGGCGGCAATGCGCCCTCCGCGATCACGGTTATCTACATCCCGTGTCTTGATGTCGGTCATTCGACCTTCGATATCCCAGTATCCATCTTCGCGTTCATAACCGTCGCAGTACACCCTGCGTTGATGCTGCAGCTGACGGGGGTGGGGTGGGGAGAGTGGCATAGCGGGACCTCAACAACGAATGCGGAGCAAGAATACAGGTATTCCCCTATATCTCGCAAGTCCGGCGGTGACCTCCATCCGGAGTCAGAATTTCCGACCGGTTGTGCCGGTGCTTGTCTTTGCCGCGAATATGGCTTGCTGCGGGGGCAGTATCATCGACCGGAGGAATATCGAAGAGACGGCTTATACAAAAGGCTAAGTGAATAATATTTTGGTAATTTATACAGTTGTTTACATCAGTTCAGTGTTCCTGCTTCGCCGTGCTGGCAGAGGTTTCAATGTATTTCAACACTACTTTCAGCCCGGAACGACGCTAAATATGACTGATCTCAATGTTTCCCGTTTTTAACGGTGTTTGTTGTTGGTGTTCATACTAAGCTGGCCGATACAATAGATGTACAGTTTAAAGGGACTTGCAGTGTGGGAACCGGACTTTTCCTGAGAGCCACAGGTTCCGGGATGCATTTCCGGCATTCAATAAACCCTTTCGGATAAGAAGCCATAACCATGAGTATCTATACCCAGGTCGAGAAGAGCTTTTTCTATACACTGACACGCAAAATCGTCGGTAACGTCGGATTCTTGATGTTGTTGCAGGCACTGATACTGTTTCTGACCTGGCGATCCCATCAGAAAATTCAGGAAGTGCTGGTTGATCATCCGGCCGACAGCATGCTGGTGCAGCAGATAAGCGAGCTGCTCAGCGCGGACTTTATGCTGATCGGCCTCGTCTGCGTATTCGGGATCTGTGCCGGTCTGTTCCTGATCTTCTTTATGCGGCACCTGTTCCTGCGGCCGATACTGGCGATGACTGATGTGCTGCGCGCGATCAAGGAGAAGGACGGAGACATTTCTGCGACGCTGCCGGATTACACCCATGATGAAATCTCGGAGATGGCCGCCAGCTACAATGATTTTTCTGAAAACCTTCGCGGTATCATCGCCAAGATCCGCCGTCGCAGTGTTAATGTGGCACTGGACTCAACTTCACTCAGCAAAGTTATTCAGCATGCGCACTCCCGGGTCAGTCAGCAGGAGGAATACGCGGGTATGGTATTCCAGTCCAGCAGCGAGGCCACCCAGGCGATCGATGAGATCGCTCAGCATACGGCCTCGATTTCCCACCAGAACAGCGCCAACCTGACCGAGGCGAGAACCTCTTCCGCCGAACTGATTGAGGTGGTCGACCAGGTCAACGCCGTGGGTAAACTGGTGGAAGACTTCAATGAGACGGTTAATCAGCTGAGCCAGAATTCGCAGAATATCAGCAATATACTGGGTATGGTTCAGGAGTTCTCCGAACAGACGAACCTGCTGGCGCTGAATGCCGCTATTGAAGCGGCCCGGGCCGGTGAGCACGGTCGCGGATTCGCCGTCGTCGCCGATGAGGTCAGAAGCCTGTCCCAGAAAGTGAACGCCGCCACCGAAGAAATTGCCAGAAATATTACCGAGATGACCGGGCTGGTGGAGAATACCAAAAAAGGCACGATTGAGATCCAGGAATACACCGGCAACACCCAGGGGGTAATCGGTAACACGTCGGCTCAGTTCGAGAAGATGGTGCAGGATTTCGATCAGGTGAATGCTCAGCTCACCGAGATCAGTGCGGCGATCGAAGAGCTTTCGGCGACCAACAAACACTCTCACGAAAACGTTACCCGCATTACCGATATCAGCCGCACTATCAAAGAGGACATCGATCGTTCACAGAAGCATTCGGAGGATCTGGAGCTGTCCACCGAAGAGACTCAGGAGCTGCTGTCCCGCTTTATTATCGGTTATGGCGGTTTTGAGAATATGGTACAGACTGCCCGGGGCTGGCATGCGGAGCTGATGAAAGGTATCGAGCAGCTGACGGCGAATGGTCAGAACCTGTTCGATACCAATTATCAGCCGGTGCCCAATACCAACCCTGCCAAGTATACCGTCAGTTACAGGGATCAGTTTGAACGGGTGATGCAGCCGATTCTTGACCGCTTTATTGCCGAGCGGCCCGAGTTTATCTATGCCGTAGCGGTGGACAAGAACGGTTACCTGCCGGCGCATCACAAGCACCTTTCTCAGCCGATGACCGGCGATTTTGAAACCGACAATCTGAAAAGTCGCCATCAGAAAATCTACAACACCAACCGGGCCGAGATTCGTCGGGCCTCCAACACGGCGCCGTTCCTGCTACAGACCTATATCAGGGATACCGGTGAGATTCTCAACGATCTGTCGCTGCCGATTTATGTTAACGGAAAGCACTGGGGCGGCTTTATTCTTGGCTTTACGCCGGATCGACTGCTGGAGGAGTAGATGCCCCTTCACTGACAGCGGTGTGGAAAAAGACGGGTCTGGAGCTCGTCTTTTTTTGTGGCGTGCTTTAAGTTTCCTCCACTTTCTGACTGTCTGTTCGCCGCTGCTGTTTGTCGCTACAATGCGCCCCTTCTGAAAGCAGACGATGGTAAGAGGTTTCAGGTTATGCAGGGTGATTTTGAGCAGCGTTTTTCCGGCACCGCCAGACTCTATGGCATAGAGGGGCTGGAGAAGCTTCGCCGGGCTCATGTCTGCGTCGTCGGGATCGGCGGTGTTGGCAGCTGGGCGGCTGAAGCACTGGCCCGAACAGCCGTCGGCCGGATCACCCTGATCGATCTGGACGATCTGTGTATAACCAATACCAATCGTCAGATTCACGCGCTCTCCGATACGGTGGGCCAGTCCAAGGTGGAAGTGATGGCGGAGCGAATCAGAGCCATTAATCCCGACTGTCAGTGCCTGCCGGTAGAGGAGTTCGTCAGTGAAGAAAACCTGACGGAGTTGCTCGACCAGTCCTTCGACTATGTGATCGACGCGATTGATAACGTGCGGGCTAAAGCGGCGATGATTGCATTCTGCCGACGCCGTAAGATACCGGTAATCTGCGTTGGCGGAGCCGGCGGGCAGATGGACCCGACGCAGATCCAGGTTGCCGACCTCAGCCGCACTTATCAGGATCCGCTGGCGGCAAAAGTTCGTTCTCAGTTGCGGCGTTTCCACGGTTTTACCCGCAATCCGAAACGACGTTTCGACGTTCCCTGTGTATTTTCGACCGAGCAGCTGAGCTATCCGCAGGCCGACGGCAGTGTCTGTCACGAAAAGACCGGCGGTGAGGAGGGATCTCTGCGTCTGGACTGCAGTAGTGGGTTTGGCGCCGCGACCTGCGTTACCGCCACCTTCGGGTTTGTTGCCGTGTCACGGGTGGTGCGAAAGTTGACGGATGCCTGATTGCTGTTGACTCAGCGGTGCTTCGAACCGCTGTAGTCTGAAGCCAGTCGCCGGATCTCCTCCATAATCGCCCGCAGCCCGTTGCTGCGAGACGGGCTGAGATGCTGGATCAGTCCCAGTCGGGTGAAATGCTGCTCCATATCGAATTCGGCAATCTCCGCGGGCTGCATGCCGTCGATTGCATCCAGCAGCACCAGCCCCAGTCCGCGAATAACCCGGGCATCGCTGTCGAGAGCAAAGTGCAGGGCGCCGCTGTCCTTCTCACGACGGTGAGTCAGCCAGACTTTGCTGGTGCAGCCATGGAGCTGGCGCTCCGGCGATTTCAGACTTTCCGGGATCCCGGAAGGTTGTCGGCCCAGTTTCATAATAAAGCTATAGCGGGATTGCCAGTCACGAATAGTGGCCAGTTGTACAGAGAGCGAAATCTGCTGATCGCCGGCCGGACTGGCTGTGCTGGTGCTATCCGGTTCTGCAGAAGGAGGCGCAGGGGGAGCGGATATGTCAATGGCCGGATGCAGCTCGGGCGAGGTCAGCTGCTCCAGTGCCGCCGCCAGCTGTTCCACTTCCACCATGGTGTTGTAGACAGCGAACGATGCCCGGGCTGTTCCTTCCGGAAGCCCCAGGTGATCCATCAGCGGCATCGTGCAGTGATGGCCGGTCCTGATGGCGATATTCTGCTGATCCAGCAGCGTACCAAGATCATAGGTATGAAAGCCCTCGAGGGTAAAAGAGAGCAGGGCCGCCTGGTGTTCCGGGTTGCCGATAATACGGATGCCGGGTATCGATTCAAGCATTCCCCGGGCGCCGGCCAGCAGCTGTTGTTCATGATGGGCCGCCGCCTCTCGATTCAGTCCGTCCAGGAATTCGACAGCAGCGCTGAAGCCAATCGCCCCCGCAATATCCGGCGTTCCTGCTTCAAAGCGCCAGGGCAGGCTGTTGTAGGTGGTGCCTTCGAAGCTGACACGCTCGATCATCTCGCCGCCGCCTTGCCAGGGCGGCAGGGATTCCAGCACTTCCGCGCGCCCATACAGCGCGCCGATACCCGTGGGGCCAAAAGCCTTATGGGCCGAGAAAGCGTAGAAATCACACCCCAGTGCCTGTACGTCGACAGTCTGGTGGGCAAGCGCCTGGGCGCCGTCAATCAGCACCAGCGCGCCGGCCTCTCTGGCTTTGCGAATACAGTGTTCAATCGGGTTGACGGTGCCGAGCGCATTGGAAATATGAGTCAGCGCCAGAATTCGGGTGCGTTTGTTCAGCAGTTTTTCGAACGCCGGCAGATCCAGCTCGCCCCGGTTGTTAAGCGGTATCACCCGGACAATGGCACCGGTGCGGGCCGCCAGCATCTGCCAGGGCACAATGTTGGAGTGATGTTCGAGAACGCTCAGCAGTATCTCATCGCCGGGTTTCAGCCGACCGGTACAGCAGCTGGCCACCAGATTGATCGATTCGGTGGTGCCTCGGGTCCAGATGATTTCCCGGCTTTCCCGGGCGTTGATAAACCGGCGGACGCGCTCTCTTGCCAATTCATAGGCCTCGGTGGCACGGGTGCTGAGTCGGTGGGCGCCACGGTGGACGTTGGCGTTGTACTCACGGTAGAAGTGCTCGACGGCTGTGATCACCGACTCCGGTTTCTGGGTGGTGGCGCCGTTATCCAGGTAGATCTGTGAGCTCCCGGCAATCAGGGGAAACTGTTGACGAACAGCCAGAGGGTCGAAACCGGGCAGGTCGTTTGGAGGGGTATGAGACATAGATATCAGAGAGATCAGCAGCTGGTGGTCGGGCAGCCACCGCAAGAAGCTGCCTTTCAGGAGGTATTACATCACAATGGCGATGAAAACGGCAGCTCAGCCCTCTTCATTCAACGCCTGCATGGCGTCCTGTGCCCACTGAATACTGTGGCGATAGGCGCTTTCATAGAGGGTGTCCGGAATATCGAATTCTGACAGCCGGTCCCATTCGCCCTGTTCGTAACAGAGGGTGGCGGTGAGCACCGAGCCCATGGGGCCGGCCCGGTCGGAAATCGCCGTCTTGATCTCGTCATTCAGCGGTATCTGCTCGAGCAGAGTTTCCATCTCCATATCCAGCAGCGCATTGATATCCGACATCATGCCCACCATGAAAAAGCTGGTGGCATTGGGGTAGTTCATGGCGGTGGCCAGCAGCTCGCACATTCTTCCCCGGGTCAGCAGAACCCGTGACAGCTCCTCCGGTTTATCTTTGTTGCTGCTGAGAGCGATCAGTGTTGCCCACTTGCGGACCTGCTCCATACCCAGCATGACGATCGCCTGACTGAGGGATTCCACTTTCCGCACCAGTGAATAGGCCGCCGAATTGACGATCCGCAGTAGCTTGTAGGTGAGCACCGGATCCTTGACGATCAGACCCTCGATATCATCGGCGGTAATATCTGGTTTCTGAAGTTCCTGCACCAGTTGCATCAGCGCAATGCTGTTGCCGGAGACTTTCTTGCCTTTGACCACCTGGGGCTTACTGAGGAAATGGCCCTGGAACAACTTAAAACCCAGATCGACGCATTCGTAGAGCTGATCGACATTCTCGATCTTCTCGGCCAGCAGCGTGACCTTAAACGGCGCCAGTATCTTTACATGCCGCTCGAGCTCCTCCCGGTTCAGCTGAAGAATATCCACCTTGACGATATCGACCAGTTTCAGCAGCGGAATGTGGCTGTCCTGATAGACGAAATCATCCAGCGCAATGCGAAATCCATCAGCTTTGAGTCGGGTGATCGCCGCCAGCAATTTATCATCGACTTCGATATCCTCGAGCACTTCCAGCACGACCTGCTTACGCAATGCCTGGGGAATGCTCTGCTGAAGAATGAGTTCGCGGGTCAGGTTGATGAACGCCGGCACCCGTTTCAGGTTGCCTTTGTCACAGATGCTGGTATAGCTGTTCAGCAGCACTTCGCAGGTGGCCTGGTCGCCATCCAGAAAATCGGCTTCATCCTCATCATCGCTTCGATAGAGCAGCTCATAGGCAATTACTTTCAGCTGACGATCAAATATGGGCTGGCGGGCAAGTAGGGTCTGTGAATTATCCAGAACCGTGTTCATCTATGAACATCCTGATGGCTGCGTGTGAGTTGACATTCTAGCCCATAAAATCAGGAGCGCATACGGGCTGAACCGGCCACTTTTTTGACTTAGATCTGGTTAGGGTCTCTGAGGTATAATCCCGCTTTTATTGCCAGTCAGGAGTTTATCACCCATGCCCATTCAATGGTTTCCGGGCCATATGCATAAGGCGCGTAAAGAGATCGCCAGAATTATGCCGAAGACGGACCTGGTGATCGAAGTCCTGGATGCCCGTCTGCCGGTCTCCAGCGAAAATCCGCTGGTAGAGGAGTTGCGTGGTGATAAGCCGGTTATCAAGCTGTTGAATAAGAGTGATCTGGCTGACGAACAACGCACGGCAGCCTGGGTCGACTATCTGCGGCGCGACGATACGGTGGCGCTGCCGTTCTGTTGTGATAATCGCAGCGGCATCAAGCAGCTGGTCAGCCTCTGCCGCAAGATGGTGCCGGGACGGGTCGCCGCCGATCGACCGGTTCGCGCCATCATTATGGGCATTCCCAATGTCGGCAAGTCGACGCTGATTAACAGCCTGCTCGGGCGGCGTATTGCCAGGGTCGGTAACGAGCCGGCGGTGACTAAGACCCAGCAGCGATTTGTTACCAGTAACGGTCTGGCGATTTACGATACACCGGGCATTCTCTGGCCAAAGATCCACGACGAAGATTCGACCTATCGCCTAGCCGCCAGCGGAGCCATCAAGGACACCGTGATGGAGTATGAAGAGGTTGCCCTCTATGCGCTTGATTTCCTGTTGAAAGACTATCCGGGATTGTTTGCAAATCGCTTTAAACTCAAAGAGATGCCAGCATCTTCTGGTGCGGCGCTTGATGAGGTCGGGCGGCGTCGTGGCTGCCTGCGCAGCGGCGGTATCGTTGATCGCCATAAGGCGGCTGAAATCCTGATTGGAGATCTGCGCTCTTCGAAGCTGGGTCGCCTGACCTTCGAAACCGTGGAGGAGTGGCAGACTAAAGCCCGGCTGGCGGAAGAGGCGAGACGGAAAGCAGAAGCCGAGGCGCTGGCAGAACAGGATTCCCCCGAGTCCGACCGGCGGCAGAAATAGCGCCACCGGCGTATAGTTGCAACCGATATTTACAGACGTCAGCGTCCCTGACAGTCCGATCTTAGAGAAGTACTGAGAGTTACCATGACCCGAGAGAAGAAAAAAATTCGTTCCGTAGCCGGTGAGAAGTTTGTGCCGCTGAAACAGGAGAAGCGAACCTCCGCGGCGAAGGCCGAATACAAGGCCCGTAAACAGCAGAATCTGGCCCGCAAGAAACAGCAGAAATCACTGCTGGAAAAGGAGCGCGACGCTGAGAAACTGCGTCAGCAGAACGCAGAAAAACACCCCTCGAAGCGCAGACCCAGGCTGAAGGCATCGCCGGCCGAAGTGGCCGAGCGTTCCAGAAAGCTGATGGCAGACGAGGACAGAGAGTCGCCGCAGAATAAAGACGAAGTCGACATCTGATTCCGTTATAGCACTCGCCCCTTAAGGTGTTGATTGCTATGCTGCCTGTGTCCGCAACAGCACCTTAGTCAATGACGACGATATTGCCGTTCTGCAACATCGTTTTCAATAAGAAATCCCTGCAAAATTAATGTGTTGGCCTATACTCATACAGATGTCTGAGCGCTGCTCCGTGATGCTGTCGGAGTTTCGGGCCAGTGAAGTCCATTTTTGCAGGAGCAATGTTGATGCAAGCACTCTCCCGAAAGGGCTATACGGAAATCCTGTCCACTCTCGAAGAGGAGCTGAATAACCAGCTTTCTCCCGGAGTGGCCGCTGATGTACTTGGGTTCGCCCGCGTCCACTACAGCTCTGCTTCGTCGGATGAGATGGCCGAACGGCGACTTAATGAGCTGTACGGCGCAACCCTGGAGTGCTGGCATTTTATCCAGCAGAAGTCGGCCCGCAGGCCGAAGATCAAAGTCTTTAACCCTGATTTTGAGGAGAACGGCTGGCAGTCGACCCATACCGTTATCATCATTCTGCAGCAGGATATGCCCTTTCTGATTGATTCGGTACGCATGGAGGTTAACCGCCGTGAGCTGACGATTCACTCGATTCACAACAGTATCCTGGCGGTAAAACGTAATCGAAAAGGGGAACTGCAGGAACTGCTGTCGTCGGCTGAGGCCGATGCCGATATCGCCAGGGAGTCGGTTATCTATCTGGAGGTGGACCGACACACCGATCCCCGCCAGCTGGCAAACTTCAGCAGTACACTGAGCGATATCCTCGAGGAAGTTAAGCTGGTCACCTCCGACTTCCACGCCATGCGCGACAAGGCCGGATCTCTGACCGGGATGATCGACCAGATCTCCGATAAACTGACCAAAATCGATGTTCGGGAGATGCGCGACTTTATCAGCTGGCTGGTGGACGACCATTTCACCTTTCTGGGTTATGAAGCTTATCGGGCCGTCACCCGCGGCAAGAAAACGGTGCTGGAGCCGGTGGACGGCTCGGAACTGGGGCTGTTTCGCTGCTGTGACCGTCAGGCGCTGACCCGTCAGATCAGTGATCTTCCCAGCGGTGTCCGCAAGCAGGTTCGGATCAGTGAGCTGCTGAGTTTCACCAAGTCACCAGCCAAGTCCCGGGTTCACCGGCCGGCGTATTCGGACTACATCGCCATCAAATGTTTCGACGACAGAGGGAAGCTCAGCGGCGAGCACCGTTTTATGGGACTTTACACCTCGTCGGTCTATTACCAGAGCACTTCATTGATTCCGGTAGTACGACGGAAGGTGGATGCAGTGCTGCGCAAGGCCGGATTGCATCGGGGCAGCCACGACTGGAAGGAGCTGCAGCAGATACTGGAAATCTACCCCAGGGACGACCTGTTTCAGATTGACGCCGATGAACTGTTCGGTACCGCCATGGGGATTCTGCATATCCATGAGCGGCGACAGACCCGGCTGTTTGTCCGCCGTGATCTTTACGGGCGCTATTTCTCCTGTCTGGTTTATGCCCCCAGAGATATCTACAGCACTGATTTCCGGATCAGGGTGCAGGATATTCTCTGCGAAGAGCTGAACAGCCAGCGGGTGGAATTCAATACCCACTTTTCGGAATCTATACTGGCCAGAACGCAGTTTATCCTCCATGTTGATGACGAGGAGGAGCCCTTTGAGGTGGATGTGAGGGCGATCGAACAGCGTATCATCCATGCAGCCCGTTCCTGGCAGGATGAGCTCTATGATGCGCTGATCGATTTTCACGGCGAGGAAGAGGGTATCTCGCTGGCGAACCGTTTCCGTACCGGCTTTCCCGCCAGTTACCGCGATGACTTCACGCCTCGTACCGGTGTTGCCGATATCCAGCATCTGAAGGGGCTTGACGACGACAGTCCGCTGGCGATGAGCTTTTATCGGGAGCTGGAGCAACCGGTGGAGCAGGTGAACTTCAAACTGTTCCATTACGGTATGCCGATCCCGCTGTCCGACGTGATTCCGGTGATGGAGAATCTCGGCCTGAAGGTGATGGATGAGCACCCCTATGCGGTGCGCTGCGGTAAGGAACGGTTCTGGATTCACGATTTCAGGATGCTTCACCAGGCCGGCTCTGAAATCGATATGCATTCGGTCCGTGATATCTTCCAGCAGGCTTTTGCCCATATCTGGAAGGGCGATGCCTCCAGCGATCTGTTTAACCGACTGGTGCTGGCAGCGCAGTTGGGCTGGCGTGATGTCGCCCTGTTGCGAGCCTGTGCCGCCTATATCAAACAGCTCAAGTTCGGGATCAGTCAGGTCGCGATCGCCAATTGCCTGCTTCACCATATTCCCATTACCCGCAAGCTGGTGGAACTGTTCTACGCCCGGCTGGAGCCCTCCGGCAGGGGGCTCGAGCGTCAGCAATCGTTGAAGGAGGCGATTATCGCGGAACTGGACAACGTTCCCAGCCTCACCGATGACCGCATTATCCGGCGCTATCTGGATATTATCCTGGCGACCCTGCGCACCAATTTTTTCCAGACCGATGATAAGGGTGAACTGAAAACCTGTTTCTCGTTTAAGTTCTCTCCCGGCGATATCCCCGATATCCCGCTGCCCCGGCCGATGTTCGAGATCTTCGTTTATTCGCCGCGGGTTCAGGGGGTCCATCTGCGCGGCGGCAAGGTGGCTCGAGGTGGCCTGCGCTGGTCGGACCGGAGCGAAGATTTTCGCACCGAGGTACTGGGGCTGGTTAAGGCCCAGCAGGTCAAGAACGCCGTTATTGTTCCGGTCGGGGCGAAAGGTGGTTTCGTGGCCAGGCTGCTTCGCGACGATATGAGTCGGGAAGAGGTGATGGCCGAAGGTATCGAATGCTACAAGCTGTTTATCCGCGGTCTGCTGGATATTACCGACAACTTGCAGGACGATCTGGTGATCTCGCCGCCCGAGGTGCTGCGCCACGACGAGGACGATACCTATCTGGTGGTCGCCGCCGACAAAGGGACGGCTTCCTTTTCCGATATCGCCAACGAAATCGCCGCCGAGTACCGGTTCTGGCTGGGGGATGCGTTCGCGTCCGGGGGCAGCCAGGGCTACGACCACAAAGGTATGGGAATAACCGCCAGGGGGGCCTGGGTATCCGTTGAACGCCATTTTCGTGAGCTGGGGCATAACACCGCCACCTCCGATTTTACCGTGATTGGCATCGGCGATATGTCCGGTGATGTGTTCGGCAACGGTATGCTGTTATCGGAACATATCTGTCTGGTAGCGGCCTTTAACCATCAGCATATCTTTATCGACCCCAATCCTGATTCCGCTGTTACCCGGGCTGAACGCAAGCGCTTGTTTGACCTGCCGCGATCCAGCTGGACGGATTATAACCAGAATCTGATTTCCGAAGGTGGTGGCATCTTTGACCGCAGTGCCAAGTCGATCACCATCACTGAGCCGATGAAAAAACGCTTCCAGCTCGGCGTCAGCCGAATGACCCCCAATGAGCTGCTTCATGCGCTGCTGCAGGCACCGGTGGACCTGATCTGGAACGGGGGGATCGGCACCTATATCAAGAGCAGTCTGGAGCAGCACTCCGACGTCGGCGACAAGGCCAACGATGCTATCCGAATCGATGCCGACCAGCTGCAGTGCCGGGTGATCGGCGAGGGCGGCAATCTGGGTATGACTCAGCGGGCGCGTATCGAGTTCGGATTGCGCAGCGGTGCCTGCAATACCGACTTTATCGACAATGCTGCAGGTGTCGACTGTTCCGACCATGAAGTCAATATCAAGATACTGCTGGATGCCATCGTTGCCGCCGGGGATCTTACCGGCAAGCAGCGTAACCAGTTGCTGCGGGAGATGACCGATTCCGTGTCCGAGCTGGTGCTGGCCAATAATTACCGGCAGGCTCAGGCGATCAGCCTCGCGCAGATGCAGGCCCTGGACAAGATGGGCGAATTCCGTCGCCTGATCACTCACCTTGAGGACAGCGCCCGACTGGATCGGGAGCTGGAGTTTATTCCCGAGGATGAGGAGCTGGTGGAGCGTCGGGCCGAAGGCAAAGGGCTGACCCGGGCCGAGATCTCGGTGATCATCTCCTACTGCAAAGCACGGATGAAGGAGGAGCTGGTCGCCTCAGACCTGCCGGAAGACCAGTATGCTGCCCGTGAACTGGAAACCGCGTTTCCGGCAATGCTTAATCAGCGCTTTCCGGAAGAGGTCGCCGGTCATCGCCTGCGTCGGGAAATCATCGCCACCCAGATCGCTAACCATCTGACCAATCAGATGGGAATCTCCTATATTCATCGGTTGCAGCTGTCTACCGGTAGCAAGCCGCCGGCCATCGCTCAGGCCTATATCGTGGCTCGTGAGGTGTTTCAGCTGCCCGAGATCTGGCAACGGATCGAGACCCTGGATAACCGGATCGATGCCGATGTACAGGCTAGGATGATGCTGGAAACTCAGCGGCTGGTGCGTCGGGCCAGTCGCTGGTTTCTGCGCAATCGCCGGCTCAGTCTGGATACGGCGGCGGAGATCGATCACTTCGGACCCAAGGTTACCCTGCTGCGTGAGCATATGGGGGAGTGGCTGGATGGAAGCCCGGGGCAGAACTGGAAAGATCGCTACTACTACTATCACCAGGCCGGGGTGCCGGAGGCTCTGGCTTCGGCGGTGGCCGGTGCCGACAGCCTTTACATGTCGCTGGGGGTGATCGAAGTGGCCCGGGATACCAACACCGACCTCAGGCAGGTGGTTGACGCCTACTGCGTTCTGGGCGAGCGGCTGGACCTGTACTGGTTTGCTAAAGAAGTGACAGCTCTGAGGGTTGACAGTCACTGGCAGGCGCTGGCCAGGGAGGCGTTCAGGGATGATCTTGACTGGCAGGTGCGGGCGCTGGCCACCAGCCTGATTCGCCGCTGGAACGGTAAAGAGGCGATATCAGACTGTTTCGACCTGTGGATGCAGCAGAACGACTTGATGGTGCTGCGCTGGCTGGATATGCTCTCTGACCTCCGCAGCGCGGAACGACAGGATTACTCCATGTTCACCGTGGCTATTCGGGAATTGTTTGATCTGGCAAAAGGAACGACCCTCAGTGCGAGCGGTTGAGCAGGGTAAGAGTGCAGAATATCAGGCTGCAGCTGAGTATCTCCCCTGAGGAGTATCTGAAATTCTATCGCGGGCAGGCCCGCTCGGTAACCGCAAGAGCTCTTGATGGTCGTCGGGTGCGTTTTCCTGCGGAAATTCTGAAACCCTATGTGACGCGCGAAGGCGTCCATGGGCTGTTTCTGATCCGCTTCAGCGATGAAGGAAAATTTGCCGCAATTGAAAAACTGCCAGTCTGATCCTTTCGGCTACATGTAATCCGTCTGTTGCTTTGCGTATAATCCGGCCAACTCCACCAACCCGTGACTGCCGATGCCGGCAGGCCGCCGATTAAATGAGCTGATATCAATGAGCTATAGCTATCTGCAATCTCTGCTGTTCAAGTTCGATCCGGAAACCTCTCACACGCTGGCAATGCGAGGACTGGATATCGCCGAGCATCTCGGTATCAGCAGTCTGCTCTGTGACCATGCCGATGCGCCGGTGGACGTAATGGGACTCCATTTCCCCAATGCGGTCGGTCTGGCGGCGGGACTGGATAAAGACGGTGCTCATATCGATGCGCTGGCGGCACTGGGTTTCGGGTTTATCGAAATTGGTACCGTAACACCGCGTCCGCAGGCGGGTAACCCGCGTCCCCGGTTGTTCCGGATTCCTGAGAGTCAGGCCATTATCAATCGAATGGGCTTTAACAATCAGGGGGTGGATAACATGATCCGCAATATCGATAACAGCCGTTATCAGGGGGTCCTGGGGGTCAATATCGGTAAGAATTTCGACACTGCGGTTGAGGATGCCAACCAGGATTATCTCTACTGTCTGCGCAGAGTTTACACCCGGGCCAGCTACATCACCGTTAACGTGTCTTCTCCCAACACGCCGGGCTTGCGAAACCTGCAGTTCGGGGACTCGCTGAACAGTCTGCTGGAAGCGCTGAAAAGGGAGCAGGAGAAGCTGGCCGATTTTTACGGGCGTTATGTGCCTGTTGCCGTCAAGATTGCTCCCGATATGGAGCTGGATGAAGTGGATCTGGTAGCCTCTGCGCTACGTGACTACCGTATGGACGGAGTGATTGCCACCAACACCACTCTGGCTCGCACGGGGGTTGAGCATTCACCGGTTGCTCAGGAAGCCGGGGGACTCAGTGGTGCGCCGGTGCGACAGGGTTCCACTGCAGTGATTCGACGGCTGGCGGAAAATTTGCGGGGAGAGATTCCGATTATCGGCGTGGGGGGGATTACCGACGCTCAGAGTGCGCTGGAAAAGATCGAAGCGGGCGCTTCACTGGTGCAGCTTTACAGCGGCTTTATTTACCATGGGCCGGCGCTGATACAGGAAGCTGCCGCTGCCATTGCCGCGAAGATGGAACAGGACCGGAGCTGATTCGCGTTTAATCCTGCCCGAATGGTCGCCGGTTGATGACGGTTTTATTCCGGCCATGAAACAGTAGGTCATAAACGAAAAGGGCTCGCAGATGCGAGCCCTCATACTACTCCCTTCAGTCTGTCAGGGGATGCGCGGGGCACAATGAAGGCCCGATACACCCTGATATCCATCCCAGAAATCTGAACGCCCCTGGCGCCAGCCCGTCAACCAGTGCTGTCTGGATTCCCCATTATCAGCAGGACAGAGTTCTTTAGATTTGCCGGCCAGGCCAACACGGTATCCACGTTGATAGGCTCTGGAAGTCAAGTCGCGTTTTTGTCTCTTCATTCAGCTATAGCCTCGTTCGTTCCTGATTGCATTAAACTAGGTCTATACATGCGATGAGAACTGCAGGCGGCTCCAGCCGCCGACGCATGACTACCCCTTGAGGTAGCCATTTTCTTTTAACGGATCTGTCATCTGTTGTCGACTATTGATTTTTCTGCACGCCGGAATAAGCGCAGTTCGCCGTCAGCTGATCGTATATTATGCTTTCACAAACAATAAGATAGAAGTGGTTGATTCGCTGTTGCAACACAACGTGAAAAAAATTAATGGGGTGTCTGCCGCTCTGGAAGGGGTTCGGCAGCCCCGTCTCCAGCTGATCTTCGGCAGCCGTTGAATTTCCGGGTGCTGATCGGCGGATAATGTTATCATCCGCGCCGTTTCAAGGTTTATCCGGCCCGTATTTCTCCATAAAGGCATTGAGTTTGAGTTCTGTTGATCTGATCCGTTTTTTTGCTACCTGTCCCAAAGGGCTCGAACTGCTGCTGACCGAAGAGCTGCAGCAGCAGGGCGCGAAGGAGTGTAAGTCCACCAACGGTGGAGTCTGGTTCGCCGGTGACATTGCAATGGCCTACCGGGCCTGTCTGTGGTCCCGCCTTGCCAACCGTATCCTGTTGCCGGTTAATCGTTTTGCCGCGGAGACCGCTGAGCAGCTCTACGATGGCGTCAGAGCCGTTGACTGGCTGGAACACCTGCGACCTTCCGGTACCCTGGCGGTTGATTTTGCCGGCCGGGCCCGGGGCATCAAAAACACTCATTTCGGTGCACTGAAGGTCAAGGACGCCGTTGTCGATCAGATACGGGAGAAGACCGGCCAGCGTCCCAGTGTAGAAAAGCAGCGCCCCGATCTTCGCATCAACGCCTGGCTGCATAAAGGGGAGTGCCAGCTCAGCATCGATCTGTCCGGTGAAAGTCTCCATCGACGTGGCTACCGGACCAGCGGTGGTGCCGCGCCGCTGAAGGAAAACCTGGCGGCGGCACTGCTGATTCGCTGTGACTGGCCGCGAATGGCCAGTGAAGGACGGCCGCTGATTGACCCGATGTGCGGGTCCGGCACCCTGCTGGTGGAAGCCGGGCTGATGGCCGCCGGGATCGCTCCCGGACTGTTACGCAGCCATTTCGGTTTTGAAAACTGGCTTAAGCACAATGCCCGCGCATGGCAGGAGTTGTTGCGCGAGGCTCGCGCCATCCGTCATCAGCTGGACGAACAGCAGATGCCTGAGATACACGGCTACGATGCCAGCCCGAAAGCCGTTTCGGTGGCTCGCGACAATATCCGTCGCGCAGGTCTGGAAAATCTGATTCGGGTTTCTCAGCGGGAGCTGGCTGAATTTCGACCGCTGACCCACCGGTCTGATCTGCAGCCCGGGCTGATTCTGACCAATCCGCCCTACGGTGAGCGTCTCAGTGAAGTACCGGTTATTGTTTATCTGTATCGCCATCTGGGCGAGGCATTCCGCCAGCATTTTCATCACTGGAAGGCTGGTGTATTCACTGGCAACCCGGACCTGGGTAAAGCGATCGCTATTCGGGCGTCGAAGCAGTACAAACTCTATAACGGCGCCATTCCCTGTAAGTTGCTGATCTTTGATATCGAGAACGAATTTTTCTACCGCGAGGAGCAACAGCGGAGCGGTGAGCCGGTATCGCCTTCAGTCGCGCCCGACACAGCGCCGATGCCGATCCCGGCTGCGGCGGAGATGTTTGCCAATCGACTGAAAAAGAACCTGAAGCAGCTTGATAAGTGGGCCCGTAAGGCCGGTATCGAATGCTACCGGGTCTACGATGCCGATATGCCGGAATATGCACTGGCCGTTGATCGCTACGGCGACTGGGTACATGTGCAGGAGTACGCGGCGCCGGCCAGCGTCGACCCGGTGAAAGCTGTGGAAAGGCTTGAGCAGGCGATGGCGGTTCTGCCGCAGGTAATGCAGGTTGAGCAGGATCGGGTGGTGCTTAAGCAACGTCGCCGCCAGAGTGGTAAGGACCAGTATGAGCGGCTCGACGAGCAACGAAGCTTCCATGAGGTCGGTGAAGGTAATTGCAGGCTGCTGGTCAATTTTCACGACTATCTCGATACCGGTCTGTTTCTTGACCATCGGCCGATTCGTCAGAAGATCGGCCAGTGGTCCTCAGGGAAACGCTTTCTGAACCTGTTCTGTTACACCGGGGCCGCTACCGTGCATGCGGCCATGGGGGGCGCACGCTCAACCACCAGTGTTGATATGTCAGCCACTTATTTGGAATGGCTGAGGAAGAATCTGGCCCTTAACGGCCTCAGTGAAAAACTCAATGAGACTATTCAGGCCGACTGCCTGGAGTGGTTGCGCCATCCGCCCTGGAAGCAACTGGGGGGCTATGACCTGATCTTTATGGACCCGCCGACTTTCTCCAACTCCAAGCGGATGCGGGATACGCTCGACATTCAGCGGGATCATGTCGAGCTGATCCGGGCTGCCGTGCAGCTGCTGGCGCCGGGCGGACAGCTGATTTTTTCGAATAATCTGCGCCGTTTCAGAATGGATTGTGAGGCCCTGTCGGAGCTGAGCATCGAAGATATCACCCGCCAGAGTATCGATCGTGATTTCAGCCGCAATCAGAAGATTCACAACTGCTGGCTGATCACAGTTGTGCATTCGTAAGCCGGCCGGGGTCGCAGACTGATCAGTTTGCCCGGACCATAAAAAAAGCCTCCGTTTCCGGAGGCTTTTTTATGCTTGCAGCAACGGTTCGGGTCAGCCGTTGCGACGGCCCGGAAGAACGTCCTTCAGCTTCTCCCGCATTGCCCGCAGACTCTGCTCGGTAGTGGCCCAGTCGATACAGCCGTCGGTAACCGAGACGCCGTATTTCAGCTGGCTCAGATCATCGGGGATGGACTGGTTGCCGGCTTCCAGGTTGCTTTCGATCATCAGGCCGATAATAGACTGGTTGCCTTCAATAATCTGATTGGCGATGTTGTCCATGACCAGCGGCTGCAGTGCGGGATCCTTGTTGGAGTTAGCGTGGCTGCAGTCGACCATGATGTTGTTGCTGACACCGCCTTTTTCCAGCGCCAGCTCGCAGAGTGCCACGCTGACCGAGTCGTAATTCGGTTTGCCGCTACCGCCGCGCAGTACCATATGACCGTACTGGTTACCGCGGGTATGGATGACCGCCACCTGGCCTTCGGCGTTGATTCCCAGGAAACGGTGGGGATGACGGACTGATTGCAGGGCGTTGATAGCCACCGTCAGACCACCATCTGTACCGTTTTTAAAACCGACGGCGCTGGACAGACCGCTGGCCATTTCCCGGTGCGTCTGGGATTCAGTGGTGCGGGCGCCGATGGCCGACCAGGCGATCAGATCCTGCATATACTGGGGCGAGATCGGGTCCAGCGCTTCGGTGGAGAGGGGCAGGCCCATATCGGCCAGGTCGATCAGCAGCTGGCGACCGGTCTGCAGACCTTCCTGAATCCGGAAGGAGCCATCGAGACGCGGATCGTTGATCAGCCCTTTCCAGCCGACTGATGTACGAGGTTTCTCGAAATAGACACGCATGACGATATAGAGGCTGTCCTTCAGCTCGTCGGCCAGTTTTTTCAGGCGCTGAGCATACTCTTTGGCGGCATCCACATCGTGAATGGAGCAGGGGCCGACAACGACAAAAAGCCGCTTGTCCTTACCATCCAGGATATTTCTGATGGTTTCCCGGCCTTCGAGTACAGATTCCATTGCCGCCCGGGTGAGTGGCATTGATTCTTTCAGTTGATCCGGGGTGACCAGAACAGACTGAGATTCGACATTAAGATCGTCAACACGTAAATCGGTCATTGAAGCTTCCTACTGGTTTAAGCACTGGTATCTTCTACAGGGAATCCCTCCGGATACCTTATCTGGGCGTATCTTTTATCATATTAGCGCAGTCAGTGTAATGCGAGCATCGCAAAATAGCGGGCGCTTTCGACTATGGTCAACTCCCGCCACCCCTTTGAGCTGTTCAGATTCCGGTCAGCTCATGGAAATAGCTGAACTGCGGGAAGTACAGCGCCGCCCGGACCGGTTCGCTGCCCAGTTTTCTGAAAGCGTTGCAGTAGCCCGCCAGCTGTTTCTGGTAACGCAGCGCTTCCGCCGCCAGAAACGTCGCCTGTTCCTCGCCATCGGGAATCGCCGCGGTCTTATAGTCAATAATCCAGCGGCATCCGCGCTCGTCGATAAACGTGCGGTCGATGATCAGTTGTCGGGTCTGGAAGCCATTGAAGAAGCTGACGGGCAGTTCGCAGGCGCTGTCCCGGTGATCCGGGTCGAGAATCCAGCGTCCGGTCGGGTCGGCCAGCGTATTTCGGATCAGCTGGTCAACGGCGGTAGCTGCCTCAACGCACTGGCCGGCGGAGACGCCAAGCTGTTCCAGCTGGCGTTGCCAGGCGGGATGGTAATCCACCAGGGAATCACGATTTCGGTAATGCTCCGGGTGGAGCACCAGTTGTCGCAGAATCCGGTGGGTGAGAGTGCCGATATGACGTGGCAGTTCCTGCCAGTTGATCTGGGGGCGGTTTTCTCCGTCATCACTGGTGAACTCTGCGTCTTCTCTTAATCGCAGCAGATTATCGTTACCGGATACCTGTACCTCGAAACCGGCTGGCAGGCGCATTATTCGACGTAATACCCGGTGCGGCTGCGAGCCGGTGTCAGAATCGGCTGATGTGATCACGGCCTGCTCGCTGACCTGCTCCCAGATAGCACCGAGCAGAGAGCGCCCGGAAGGAGCGGCCGGTTCTCCACTGCGGCTGCTGATACTGAGATGGGCCAGCAAGTGCAGCTTCTGAACGGCGCGGGTGGTGCCGACGTAAAGCAGGCGAGTCCCCTCCATCTGGTTTTTCAGGGCCTGCTCCTGGCGCAGATACTGATACAGGGGATCCTCATCGTCGCCGGTGGCAGCCAGCGGTCCCAGTAACAGATCCTGGCGGCCGCTGTCGGTGAGTCGCTGCTGCCATAGCAGCAGTTGCTTCTCTTCAACTCTGGGAGAACGGTCCAGGCCGGCGATGATGACGGTATCGAATTCCAGTCCTTTGGACTTGTGAATGGTCATGACCTGCAGGCGCGGATCGGCGTCGCTGTCGGGGGCCACAAACAGCCGCTCCAGATCGCGTATAAACAGCTCATAACTGTCCAGTTGAGCGCCACGATCATGTTCGGCCAGCAGGGCGAAAACCCGCTGGATGTCGTCCAGCTGAGAGGCGGAGCTGAGGGAGGCCGGGCCGCCCAGCGCCAGCCAGGTGCCTTCCAGCCAGATACGCAGCGGTTTGCGCTGCTTCTGCTCCAGGCTGTGCTCCAGTACCTGAACCAGCCGGGAAACCCGGACCCCACCTTCCGCCGACAGCGGTAGTTCCTGGCTGTTCTGCAGCCTCGTCCACAGGCACAGGTGCTTGCCTTCGGCGCCGGCTACGGCCAGCAGGTCGCTGTTGTCGAGTCCGACCCAGGGGGCTCGCAGCAGCGCCAGCCAGGCGATACGATCGGCTGGATTGATCAGCGCCCGCAGCAGGGAAACCAGGTCGATCACCCACATACGTGAAGAGAGGCTGTCCAGATCGGTCGCCTGCCAGCGTAGTCCGGCTTCCCGCAGTGCCGGCAGGATCTCCCGCAGGTGGGGGCGGTTTCTGACCAGGATCGCCACTGAGCCCTGTGGATTCCGGGCAAAGGCCTCCTGCACCAGCTCGACTGTGCGCAGCGCCTCGGCACGACGGTCGCCGAAACCGGCGAAGCACTCAACGCTGACCGCTTCTCCGCTCAGCGCCGGGTTGAAGGCCACGGATTGTTCGTAGCTGACGGCGCCGCGACTGATGTCATCACGCTCGGGGAAGGCTTCCTGAAACACCCGGTTAACCCAGTCAACTACGCCCTGCTGAGAACGGAAATTCACGCACAGGTCTGCCGCTTCCAGATCGACATCGCCGATTCCGTGCTTGCGGGCATCCAGGAACAGGCCGACATTGGCGTCCCGGAATCCGTAGCAGGACTGCATGCCGTCGCCGACGATAAACAGCGTTCGGCCGTCACCCGGCTCCCAGCCGCGAGTCAGTTTTTCCAGCAGCTGAATCTGAGGCGTTGCGGTGTCCTGAAACTCGTCTACCAGAATATGGCGGATCTGGTAATCCAGAATCAGCGACAGATCAGTGGCTTCCTCTTCGTCCCCCAGAGCCCTCAATGCCGCCGCGGTAATCTGCGGGTAGTCCACCGCTCCCTGTTCGGTAAAACAGATCAGCAGGTGAGCGGCCAGGTTCGGTAACAGTACAGTGAGCGCTTCCAGTAATGCCCACTGGGCGTCGGAGTAGCGGTTGCCGGGCAGCATCCGAAGCCGGTACAGGCGGTCGCGGAGTCCCGGTATGTCCTTCAGATCCGCCAGCAGAGACTTCAGCGCTGATTTGCGCGCTTTTGCCTGCTCCTTTTCCGCTTTGCCGGTACCGGCTGGAAAACCCTGCCTGACGGTGATGCTTCGGCGCCAGTCCCCTTTGTCTGTCAGGCAGAGCTCCGACAGTGCGCGCCATCGGGACAGCTGGTCGGCGCCGCTGCCGGGCAGTTCCACCATTCCGAGGCAGGCGGTCAGTGACGAGTCGGGATCGGACTGCTGAAGATTGGCGGCCGCATAGTCCGCCAGTGATGCCAGTTCCGATTCGGCCTGGGTCAGCAGGTCGCGTATCTCGTTCAGTTCCTCGCGCAGCAACCTGTCCAGCGCCTGCTCGAGCAGGGGGCGGGCACCGCCGACGGCCGCTCCGCTGCCTACCAGCCCCAGCCACTGATCCCGTCTGGCCAGCATCGATATAAGCAGCCGTTCTGCGGTTTCCAGCTGATTGTCCAGATGGGTGAGTAGTTTCTCCAGGGCGTGGGCGATTTCATCCTCACTGTCCAGCTCTGCCAGCAGCCGCTGTACCGCCTGCTGATAAACCGGCCAGGGGTCGGGCAGAATATCCGGCTGCGAGCCGAATCCGGACAGTGCCGGCAGACTTTTAGTCAGCCGGGCACAGAGGCCGTCGATGGTCAGAATTCGAAGACGGGATGGGTTTTCCAGCAGTTGCCAGCCCTGCTGGCGATTCTGCTCCAGCGCCCGGCGGGCCAGTTGCCAGGCCTGGCGTTTGTAGCCGCTTTCAGGTTCCGGCGCGGAATCGGCCCAGCGCAGAGTCTGCAGGATGCGATCCAGCATCTCCGCCGCTGCCTTACGGGTAAAAGTGATACAGAGAATCTCTTCCGGTTTGCGGACACCGGACAGCAGTACCAGCACCCGTTGGGTCAGCAGTTCCGTTTTGCCGGATCCGGCCGGCGCGCGAACCGAGAAAGAACGGCGGCCATCCAGGCAGCGCTGGCGTTGTGTAGCGTCGGCGGGCGTCATGGTCATAGGGTGATTTCCTCTTCCGCCAGCAGGTCAAACTCTGCGATCCTGTTCAGGGGCTCGAGGCCGCTGTAGTTGTAGGCATTGCTGTCCAGCGGATCGACGGTCGCCCGGCCATCCATAAAGTCCCGGGCCAGACTTTCCAGCACCTGACGCCAGTGCTCCAGCAGGTCCGGCCACTCGGTGGGCAGGTCCAGTTTCTGCGATGCCACCGGTCTGACCCCGGGGGCCGGGCTGCTGCTGTCGCTGGCCCCTTTATAACGGACATCCCTGGCATTGAGCTGGGCGAAGCCGAGCGCCTCCACCTTCTTGCGACTGGACAGAGCATACAGTGGCAGCTGCGGTTCCCTGGGGCGGTCTCCGGTCCAGTTGCGGGTAGATGATTCACCGGTCTTATAATCGATCAGCATCACCGAGCCGTCCGCCAGTCGGTCAATCCGGTCAATCCGAAGCTGTAGCGGCAGGCCGGCCAGCTCGCTTTTCAGGCTCTGTTCGGTAGCGGCGACCACAAAGTCGGCGCGCTGTGTTTCCACCTCCAGCCAGCGCAGCAGCAGTCGGCTCAGGCGGCGATGTTCGATAACCCAGAAGCGCTCCTTCAGATGTTGCCCCACTCTGCGCTGAACCGGCACCAGTGCCTGCCGACAGAGACGGTCCGCCAGCTGCTCGATCTGGTTGCTGTCCAGAGCTTTCAGGCTCTGCAGATCGCCCAGCTCCTGCCACAACCTCTCCAGAACGTCGTGAATCAGGTTTCCCCGTTCGGCCGGGCTCAGCCCGGTTGACGGGGTTTCCAGCGGTCGGGCGCCCAGCCGGTGCACCGCGAACCCGCTGAAGGGGCAGAGCGCCTGATTTTTCAGCAGGCCGCTGCCGCCCCGGACAGTGGGCAGTTCCTCGGCGGAGACCGCCGGTGCGGTTGCGGTAACGACAGTTTCCAGCGAAGCCGAGGCCAGCAGCCGCTGGGATTCGCCGGATCGTTGTTGTCCGGGTATAAAGCGAGTATTCGGAGTGATCGGCAGCTGCTCCTCGGTCAGGGACGGATAGCCGCTGATCAGGGCGCTGGGACGCAGCTGTTGATCATCCCGGCTGTACGGATAGCTGAATACACAGATTTCGGCGCTGTTCAGCCAGGTGCGGGTCAGGCCCGCACAGAATTCCAGCTCCCGCTCCGGAGTGGCGTGTGGCATCCTAAATTCGCGCTGACAGGCTACGGGCAGCAATGGATTCGGCGCTGGTGGGGAAGGCCAGCAATCATCGCTGAGTCCCATTACCCAGAGATGGCTGAACTGCAGACCGGCAGCTTCCAGCGGACCCAGGATCTGAATCGGGGATTCGGGGGTTCTGGGCTGGAATACCGCCGCCCGGGTCTCCTTCAGCAGCAGGTTCAGCGCCTCATTCAGGCTGATACTACCGAGTAGTTGATCAAAATGTACCAGTTGGGCCAGCAACTCGTACCACTGCTCTATCTGCTGATATTCGAGGCTGTTGGTTGACCGTTCGCCGGGCCAGCCGCAATCCAGCAACAGCCGCTGTAATATCGGACCCCACTGACCGGGCAGCGCGCTTGTTGGCAGTCGGTGTCTTCTGAGAGAGGTCAGGGTCTGCAGCAAACCGCTTTCCCGGCAGGGAGTATCGTCCGGGTCTTCAAACAGCGACGGTTGCGGGTGTTCTGGCAGCGTCGGCTGCTCTGCCGGCATCACCGCCTCCAGCTGTTCGATCAGACTGGCCAGTCTGAACTCACTGTTGCCGAGTGATCGCAGCCGGTTTTCCAGGTCTGTCCGGCACTGGAGTTCGGTATTCCTTCCGGGCAGGAAGGGGTTGTAGAGCAGAGAGCCGAGTTCATCGAGCGCCAGAGGCGCCAGCTTCAGGCGCAGAATAAACAGGGCCGCACTGATGACCGGGGTCTCGGCCAGCGAAACGCCCATGGAAATATTGAAGGGCGGTGCAGTTGCCGGGCTGTCCGGCAGGTTGTGGAGAGGTTCGAACAGATCCAGAAACTGACGTTCGACTTCCGCTCTTAAACGGTTGAGGTCCGGCACAACGATGCCGATGGAGGCTCCGGGGGCGGTGCTCAGAACCTGGCGGGCCCACTGTGCGGCCAGCTGAAGCTCATCCTCGCCACGGGGGCAGCCGATGACACCGTTGATAAGATTGGCCGCAGGCGGCTCAACATTGATAACGCTGTCCGAGGCGGCGGCTATCAGCTGCTGATAGAGTGGCGGCTGATCCTGGAAAGCCACCAGGTGGATGGTGGTCTCTGTGGGTAGCCGATTGGTGGCAAATGCATCCACCAGTTGTTCAACAACCTGGGGCTGAATCAGCCACCGATTCTGCTGGCAGCGGCGCTGAAATATTTCAACCCAGCCGCTGAACAGGTCTGGCTCTGTGCGAAGCGATAACCAGGGCTCCTGATCATGGCGCTGCTGCCACAGTCTCAGGGTGCGCCAGGCGGCGCTGGCCTGGATTGCGGCGCCGGACGGTTTAAGCAACGGGGAACTTTGCTGGTCTTCAAGAATCACTTGCTCCCACAGCAGCTGTTCCTGACGGTTGTTCAGCAGTCGTCCACCGGTTTCCAGAGGTCGGGTGTCCTGCAACTCCAGCCAGTTCTGCTGTATCCAGCCCTCCAGTGGGAAGACCCGGGGGCTGTGCCAGGCGTGCCGGTTCAGGGATTTCTGATGGCTCGCCCAAGCGGCAAGGATCTTTGCCGACAGTCGTCGGTTTGGTGTCAGTATCAGTTCGCCGGCGGTAAGGGCCGGCAGCAGCGGCTGAATATCGAAAAGCGTTTTCAACGGCGCATCCTTGTAGATTTCCCGATTCTGCCGCAGCTGATTGCGCTGAAAAAGGCGGGGCGGCGGCTGAAGGGGGCAATCATAACGTAATTAACGGCGGTGAGTTTAACCCTGTGCTGGCTGACTGCTATAATCGCCCGGGTTATTTCCACCTGGACATTTTTGAATACTCGGTATCTATTTCATGCGAACTGTTTTTCTGTTTTGTCTCTGTATTTTTTACGCTGTCTCATCCACCGCTGTTGCGCAGTCTTATCATGTTACCGATGACGTCAGAATTTACATGCACCGCGGCCCCAGTAATCAGTACAAAATAAAGGCCAGGGTGGCAGCAGGCAGCCCGTTAAAGCTGATCGCCCGCAATAAAGAGACCGGCTATGTTCATGTGCGCACCGACAGAGGTGTCGATGGCTGGATCGACGGTCGTTACCTTAAAGAAGGGCTCAGCGTTAAGATGCGCCTGCCGGAAGCCGAGAAAGAGCTGAAAGAGAGCCGGGATACCCAGGCAACGCAGGCAGAGCAACTGGCTTCGGTGAGCGACGAATTGCTGAAGGTCAAGCGGCAGCGTACCGCCGAGCTCAGTCGTATCAACGAATCCCGGGCTAAAACCACCGCCCAGGTCGCTCAGCTTGAAAACGAAATCGTCCGGCTGCAGGCCGAGATTGACGGCATGGATGAACAGAATCTGATGGGCTGGTTCCTGCGGGGTGGTGCGGTCGCGCTGGGCGGGATCATTATTGGCCTGATCATTCCCAACCTGCCCAAGCGTCGTCGTCGAACCGACGACTGGTTCTGAAGGCCGGCTGGCACAGCGCCTATATTTGCCGGTGGATGAAACAAATGGCGCTGCCAGCAGTCAATCAAGCTGAATTCATTGGATACAGGGGATGTTAGTGAGCGAACGTTACGCTGACCGCGCCTTCAGATCGCTGCTGGTTGTGCTGCTGTGGCTGTTTGTGGCTGCGCTGGCCAGGGCCTCATTGTTTGATAGTCTCAGTGGCAACAGCGATGGCCCGCTGGATGTCGATCAGGCCTACCTGTTCTCGGGGACTGAAACAGCGCCCGGCATCTACGAACTGCGCTGGGCGATCGAGGATGATTACTACCTGTATCGGGATAAGGTGAAGATTCAGGCCTCTGACCGGGTTGAGGTGCTGGAGACCCGCTTTTCCAGATCGGAGCCCAAGGAGGACCCGCTGTTTGGGCGGGTCGACGTCTACTATCAGCAGGCGCTGATTAAAGTCCGGGTTCGCAGCATCGCCGGTGAGCCTGTCGATGATCTGCTGAAGATTGAGTACCAGGGCTGCTGGGAGGGGGGGATCTGTTATCCTCCGGTCAGTACGGAACTTCCGATTAATCAGGTACCGACCGAGACGGCAGCATTCACTCCGGTACAGGCTTCGCTGACACCATCGGTAGCCGGTCAGGGAGCGGGTATTGTATCTGATGGCCTGTCTCTGACCGATCAGCGGCAGTTTACCAGCGCGCTGGCCAGCGGCAGCTGGCTGCTGACCAGCGGGTTGTTTTTTGTTGCCGGCCTGGCACTGGCGCTGACTCCCTGCGTATTTCCAATGGTTCCGATTCTGGCGGGAGTCATTGCCGGGCAGAAGAACAGCTCGCCGCGACGAGCCTTCTGGTTGTCGCTGGTGTATGTGCTGTCGATGGCCGTCACCTATACGCTGGCCGGAGTGTTCGCCGGCCTGTTTGGCGAGAACCTGCAGGCTGCTTTCCAGAACCCCTGGATTATTTCGGCATTCAGTCTGCTGTTTGTGATTTTCGCCGGTGCGATGTTCGGTTTCTACCAGATGGAAATGCCTCGGGGTATCCAGAACAGCCTTAATCGGATCAGTCGCTCACAGCAGGGAGGTGAGCTGGCCGGCGTCGCTGTAATGGGGCTGCTTTCGGCGCTGATTGTCGGGCCCTGCGTGGCTGCGCCACTGGCCGGGGCGTTGATCTTTATCGGGCAGACCGGTGATCCGCTGCTGGGTGGTGTGGCTCTGTTCGCACTGAGCATGGGTATGGGGGCGCCACTGATTCTGATAGGTAGCTCTGCCGGTAAGCTGATGCCACGAGCCGGCGCCTGGATGAACAGCGTCAGAAACGGCTTCGGTGTGGTCATGCTGCTGATGGCGGTCTGGATGCTGGATCGGGTGGTTCCCATTGCCGTTACGATGGTGCTTACCGGTATCATCCTGGTGGTCAGTGCTATCTATCTGCGGGCCGTGGATGCGCTGCCGGACACTGCCGGCGGCACTCAGCGGTTTGGTAAGGCGATCGGCATTCTGATGCTGATCTATGGTGGTTCGTTGCTGATCGGGGCTGCCGGTGGCAACCGTAGCCTGGTCTATCCGCTGCAGGGTTTTGCCGGCGGGGCTGGCCAGGCAGAGCAGCAGCTGCCGCAGTTTACAAAGGTGACTTCCTATCAGGCTCTGGAGCCATTGCTGGCCGAGGCCCGCAGGCAGAACAAGCCGGTGATGCTGGATTTCTATGCTGATTGGTGCGTGTCCTGCGTCGAGCTGGAATTTTTCACCTTTGCCGACCCCGGAGTTCAGCAGCAGCTGGACCGTTTTATGCTGATTAAGGTTGATGTCACGGCAAACGATCAGGATGCGAAGGACCTCTACGATCGTTTTCAGATCGTTGGGCCTCCGGCGCTGGTGTTTTACGACGACCTGGGGCAGCTGCAGCCGCCGAAAATGGTGATAGGTGTACCCGAAGTCGCGGCCTTTACCGAGCATCTGAAACAGATCTGAGCGATGCGCGGCAATCCGGAATAAAAAAAGGGGTGAATAATTCGCCCCCTTTTTTTTCGGATCCCTGGTGGGGGTCAGCGCAGATACTCTTTGCTGATCTTTCTGAAGGTCTCCGTCCCCGATTTTTCCATCCATTCGAAAGCCACCATCTCCCGGCTGACTATCTGCAGGCCATTCTGACGCATGCGTGCCAGTGCCAGCTCTTTATCGGCAAGGCTGCGGGATGAAACGGCATCGGCCACCACAAAGACCTCCTTGCCGGCCGCTTTAAGCTGCATCGCTGTCTGCAGCACGCAGACATGTGTCTCCATACCGATAATGACAATCTGGTCGCAGTTCGTGCTCTGGATTTTAGCAAGGCAGCTGCTATCGGCCGCACAGGAGAAGTGAAGCTTCTCCATTTTGCCTTTATCCGGCAGCAGCCCGTCAAGCTCATCGATGGTGTGACCCAGTCCCTGTGGGTACTGTTCTGAGGTCAGCACCGGAACGTCGACAATCCCCGCGATCTCTATCAGCCATCGGGCATTTTTCACCAGCAGTTCCGCTTCCGCAATTGCAGGTACCAGTTTCTGCTGGATATCCACTACCAGCAGGCAGGAGCGTCTGGTATCAATCAGCATAAGAGTTTCTCCTGTTGTTAAGGTTCTGCTGCTGTTTCAGGCTGATCTGGAATCCACCATGTTGGTAGCTTCGCCCTGAGCGACGACTTTGTCGCCCACAGTGCAGACGGTTTTCAGTTTTACCCGGCGGCGACGGCTGTCGATGCTTTCAACCGTGGCGGTGGCTGTGACGGTGTCGCCGATAAAGACCGGTGCCCGGAATTTAAGCGTCTGGTCGATGTAGATGGCGCCCGGTCCCGGCAGTCGGGTGCCCAGTACAGCGGAGATCAGGCCGGCGCTGAACATGCCGTGTACGATTCGCTGCTCGAACTGAGTAGTGGCTGCATATTCTGCGTTAATATGGACCGGGTTGTTGTCGCCGGTGATTCCGGCAAAGGTGTATACGTCTGATTCGGTAACGGTTTTGGCAACGGAGGCGCTCATACCAACCTCGAGGTCTTCAAGATAGTAGCCGTGCAGATCACTCATAACAGGTTCCCTTGTGTTGTTCAGTGACAATAAGGGCTCGAATGTCGCAGCCCCTGTGAACGGGCAGAGCATACCTTATAGGTCGGGCGCTACCAACAGCTGCTGACCATTCCCGGCCTTTCGTCTCCCCGGTGTTTGTTGATATAAATCAGGGCTGGTCGGTTCCTTCAGGAACTCGCTTTCGGATATCATTGTCTCTCATTCTCTGTATATCTCTTTTTTAACAGCCCTTTGCAGCACAGCCTGTAATGCCGGCTCATCGCCCCGGGGCGATGCCGACAGGAGTACCACGTTGTTCAGACTGCTTATTTTCGACTGGGACGGCACTATTATCGATTCTGCCGCCCGTATTATTTCCAGCATGCAGCAGGCGGCCGCCGACCTTGAAATGGCTGCGGTATCCGATGATGCCGTCCGCAACATTATCGGGCTTGGCCTGCCGGAAGCGCTGCAGCTTCTGTTCCCGGGTATCGATGGCCAGGGGGTGGAGCAGATGCGTCAGCGCTATTCCCACTACTATCTGGAGGCAGACTGTACGCCGATACGTCTTTTCGACGGTGTTGAGGATTCTCTGGCGCGGTTGAGGGATGGTGGATACCAGCTGGCGGTTGCCACCGGTAAGAGTCGCCGGGGGCTGGATCGGGTGTTTTCCGATACCGGGCTCGGACCGCTGTTCGAGTACAGCCGCTGCGCTGATGAAACGCGATCCAAACCTGATCCTCTGATGCTGGAGGAACTGCTGGTCGAGAGCGGCGTGGCAGCGGATCAGGCGCTGATGATCGGCGACACCGAGTTTGACCTGGAGATGGCCACCAACGCCGGTATGCGATCTCTGGGGGTTTCCTATGGGGCTCACGCCGTCGAGCGCCTCCGAAATCATAATCCGGTCCGGATAATCGACCGTTTCAGCGAACTCGATGACTGGTTGCTGGACGGCTGCTGAAATCGGCCCCGGCAATTTGCAGGTTCAACCTGAGGAGCAGAAAAGTGAGTGACGATCTATGGGGTGGGCCTTCTTCCCCACGCAATGACGACAACAGCGGTTCTGGCAGCCGCTCTCCGGAACAGAGTCCGGATGCTTCGCGATCATCCTCGGAGGGGCGCGGTGGAGAGCGCTCACCGAGAGAGTGGAAGCTGATCGAAAAGCTGGTGATGGGTCTCCATGCCGAACAGCGCCGCTCCCGGCGCTGGGGGATCTTTTTTAAATCGCTGACATTTATCTACCTGTTTGCTGCCCTGGTCATCCTGATCCCCGATGACTTCTTTGAAAGCAGCAGTAAAAGCTCTGCGCGCCATACCGCGCTGGTAGAAATCAATGGCGCAATCGCTGACGGGGAAGAGGCTAATGCCGACTCGATTGTCGGAGCTTTGCGAAAGGCTTTTAAGGACGAAGGCACGGCAGGCATCATTCTCCGGATCAACAGCCCCGGCGGCAGTCCGGTTCAGGCGGGCTATGTCTACGATGAAATCATGCGCCTGAAGAAGAAATATCCACAGACGCCGGTCTACAGCGTTATCGTGGATATCGGTGCCTCCGGGGGGTACTACATCGCAGCGGCTGCGGATGAAATCTATGCCGATAAAGCGAGCCTGGTCGGCTCTATCGGTGTGATCTCATCAAGTTTCGGCTTTGTCGACATCCTGAAGAAACTTGGCGTTGAGCGTCGGTTGTTAACTGCCGGCGAACACAAGGCGTTTCTGGATCCCTTTACGCCGCTGAAAGAGTCGGAAAAGGAGTTCTGGGAGCAGGTCCTCAACACCACTCATCAACAGTTTATCGAGCAGGTTCGGCTTGGTCGTGGAAATCGGTTGAAAGAAACCCCGCAGTTGTTCAGCGGGCTGATCTGGTCTGGTGAGCAGGCACTGCAACTTGGTCTGATCGACGGGCTGGGCAGCAGCGGCTATGTAGCCAGAAATGTAATCGGCGAAGAAGAGATCGTCAGCTTTACGCCTCGTCTGAGTCCGCTGGAACAGATTGTGGAGCGCTTCAGCACCAGCTTTGCCCGTTCTCTGGCAGTAGAGCTGGGGCTGAAACAGCCAATCCTGCAGTAACAGGTCGACTTCCCTTCGGGGCGGGGCCGGATGTTCGGGCCCCGTCCGCTTTTTTCTGGCGAAATCTTGTTGTTGTCTCTGTCAGGGAACTTGTATGCCTTCCCGATCCAGCATTGAAATCAGCCGAATCAGGGGCAGGCCAATCAGGGTGTTCGGATCATCCCCCTCCAGGCGTTCAAAAAGCGAAATTCCCAGTCCTTCTGATTTAAAACTACCAGCGCAGTTATAAGGCTGCTCCGCTTGCAGATAGCTCTCGATCTGCCTCTTGCTGAGTTTGCGAAAATGCACCCGGAAAAGCTCCACGGAGCTCTGATAGCGATTTGTTGTGCTGTTGTAGAGGCAGATGCCGGTATAAAAGGTTATCGCTCTGCCGCTGCAGTCCGTCAGTTGTCGGACCGCGTTTTCGTGGGTGTGGGGCTTACCGAGGACCTGGTCATCCAGAACCGCCAGCTGATCAGAACCGACAATCAGGCTGTCAGGGTGTCGGGGGGCGACGGCGCTCGCCTTGGCGATGGCCAGCCGCTCTACCAGTGCGGTGGCGGATTCGTCGGGGGTTGCCTGTTCATCTACCTTCGGGTCGGCCGCCGCAAAAGGCACGCCGAGTTTCTTCAGAATCTCTTTTCTGAAAGGGGAGGTAGAGGCAAGGACTAGAGCGGTCATGGTAGAATTTCCCGGGCAGATGCAGCGAATTATCCAACGACGGCTATGTTACCCGTTTTTATTGTTAATTTAATGGCTTTGCCCTTTACAGATGCAGGTTTCGTCCCTATTATTGCGCGCTTATGTCGAAGGCCCCATTACCGATTAAAATAGACCCTCGGCGATCCGCCGATCAGGGGCTGAGTTATGAAGGTTCTTTACCGCTTGAGCGGCTGGAACGTCTGACCAGCTTCCTCGAAGACGCAGAGGGTAGTGTAGAGGTCAGTCTGACCTTTGGAGTGGACGAAGAGAAAATTCGTTACCTCAGAGGCAAGGCTGAAGTTTCAGTACATATGCTTTGTCAGCGTTGTCTGGAGCCGGTAGCAATTTCGCTGAGCGCTGAGCTTAATCTGGGCGTCGTCAGAGATGACGAAGCGGCGCAGATGTTGCCGCGGCGCTATGATCCGCTGGTCGTCAGTGGCGACGAGCTGGAGGTGCAGCAGGCGATTGAGGACGAGTTGATTCTGACTCTCCCTCAGATTGCGACTCACCGGGACTGTGTTGTCAGAACTGACTACGGAGATCCTGATGCGAAACCGCAAGGCGACGACAACAAAGAGAATCCATTTAGTGTACTCGCCCAGTTAAAGGGCAATAAACATTAGTTTCAGGAGCTGCTAAGCCATGGCTGTTCAAAAAAGCAAAGTAACCCGTTCACGTCGCGGTCAGCGTCGTTCTCACGACGCACTGACTGGTGCCACTCTGTCTCAGGACGCAACTACCGGTGAAGTTCATCGTCGTCACCACGTGACTGCTGATGGTTTCTATCGCGGTCGTCAGGTGGTTGCCAAAGACGCAGAATAAGCTTGGCTGCCAGCTGCACCCTAGCTATAGATGCGATGAGTGGGGACTTCGGTCCCCACGTAATTGTTCCTTCCTCTCTCGATTTTCTTGCTCGTCACCCTGATTGCCGGCTGCTGCTGGTTGGGGATGAGGCCAGAATCCGCTCTCTCGCCGGTTCTTTTTCTTCCGATCTGCCATTCGATATCATTCATGCACCCCAGGTGGTTGGCATGGATGAGAAGCCGTCGATGGCGTTGCGCAAACGCAGAGATTCTTCGCTGTATAAGGCCATCTCTCTGGTTGCCTCCCATGAGGCCGATGCCTGTGTCAGTGCTGGCAATACCGGTGCCATGATGGCAATGGGGCGTTATCGCCTCGGAACTCATCCCGGCATTGACCGGCCGGCGATCGCTACCGTGCTGCCAACCCGAAAGGGACAGTGCTATATGCTTGATCTCGGCGCGAATGTGGACTGCAGCGCCGACCACCTGTTTCAGTTTGCGCTGATGGGGGCTGTGCTGGCGGAAACCGTTGATAATCTGCAGGCGCCGCGCGTCGCATTGCTGAATGTCGGGGAAGAAGAGATAAAGGGTAACGAACAGGTCAAACTGGCCTCCCGACTGATTCGCGAGCATAGTCAGCTCAACTATGTTGGGTATATTGAAGGGGATGACATTTATGCCGGAAAGGCAGACGTCGTTGTCTGTGACGGCTTTGTCGGCAATATCGCGCTGAAAAGCAGTGAGGGGCTTGCCCGGTTGATGGGGGCATCGCTGGATGCCGCGTTCAGGCGTTCGCTTTATCGCAGGCTGCTCGGCTGGCTGGCGAGGCCGGTGCTGACGGAGCTGCGAGAGCTGATGGATCCGTCACGGCGAAACGGAGCTAGCCTGCTTGGGCTACAGGGTATTGTGGTCAAAAGTCACGGTTCGGCTAATCAGCTCTGTTTCGGGCATGCCATTCAGCAGGCCCGGGAAGAGGTGACCCGGCAGCTGTCGGTCAGGCTGAATGATCGGTTGGCATCCACGGTATGAGTTTAATGCGTTTTAATTCCTTGTAATTCAGGTAATATTAGGCGCTCAGTATTTCGCTGTCGGGATTACCGAGTCTGAATGGCCGGCAGCGCTCGTTTTCTACAGTTTTCAGAGGGCAGCATGAACCAGACGCTTGCATTTGTTTTTCCGGGGCAGGGTTCCCAGCAGGTCGGAATGTTATCCGAACTGGGTGAGCAGTATCCGGTTATTAAAGAAACCTTCAGCAGTGCGTCAGAGGCCCTGGGGTATGATCTCTGGGATCTGGTCCAGAGCGGACCTGAAGCCGATCTTAACAGCACGGAAAACACTCAGCCTGCATTGCTGACCGCCGGCGTCGCCCTGTGGCGGCTGTGGCAGCAGCAGGGTGGCGAAACGCCGGCGCTGATGGCTGGTCACAGTCTCGGGGAATACACCGCGCTGGTGTGTGCGGGTGTTATTTCGCTGGAGCAGGGGGTTCTGCTGGTGCGGGCTCGAGGTGAGTTTATGCAGCAGGCGGTTCCGGCCGGACAGGGCGCAATGGCGGCGATTCTCGGGCTGGCTGATGAACAGGTGGAGCAGGCCTGCGAACAGGCAGCGCAGGGTGGCGTGGTTTCGGCGGTTAATTACAATTCACCGGGGCAGATCGTTATTGCCGGTGAGGCCGAAGCCGTCACTCGTGCGATTGAACTGTGCAAGGAAGCTGGCGCTAAGCGGGCGATGCCGCTACCGGTCAGTGTTCCTTCTCACTGTGCTCTGATGAAGCCGGCAGCTGAACAGCTGGCGGAACAGCTGGCCGGTTTGTCGATCAGCGAGCCTCTGATCCCTGTTGTTCAGAATGTTTCCGCGGAGGTTGCCGCCGATTCTGAGCAGCTGAAGCAGAATCTGCTGGCTCAGCTCTATAGTCCAGTGCTCTGGACGACCAGTGTCAGCAACATGGCAGCGCAGGGGATCGAAACAGTTATTGAGTGCGGACCCGGTAAGGTGTTGTCCGGGCTTAACAAGCGGATTCAGCGCAGTCTGAATGTCGCCGCAATAAATGATCAGGCCGGCCTTGAAAAGGCTCTGAAAGGCTGAGCGATCAGGTAGATTCGGGAAAGGAAATTTCAGATGAGTATCGAAGGTAAAGTTGCGCTGGTAACCGGAGCAACCCGGGGAATCGGCAAGGCGGTAGCAGAAGAGCTGGGTCGCCAGGGGGCTGTTGTTGTCGGTACGGCCACCAGTGAAAATGGCGCCCAGACCATCTCTCAGGCGCTCGCGGATGCGGGCGTTCAGGGTTCCGGCATGGTGCTGGATGTGGCGTCTCAGGAATCCGTCGACGCAGTACTGAAAGCCGTGCAGGAGCAGTTTGGTGTTGTGGAAATTCTGGTGAATAACGCCGGCATCACTCGCGACAACCTGCTGATGCGGATGAAGGATGATGAGTGGGATTCAGTGCTGAATACCAATCTCAGCTCGATCTATCGCGTTGCCAAAGGCTGCCTGCGTGGTATGAGTAAGGCGCGCTGGGGGCGGATTATCAATGTCAGTTCGGTCGTGGCCTCCATGGGTAATGCCGGTCAGTCTAACTATGCGGCAGCGAAGTCGGGCATCGAAGGCTTCAGCAGGGCGCTGGCCCGGGAGGTTGCTTCGCGCAACGTGACCGTTAATTCAGTCGCACCCGGTTTTATCGATACCGATATGACCAGTGGTCTTGCCGAAGAGCATAAGGATAAACTGCGTTCGCAGATTCCGATGAATCGTCTCGGTGCGCCGGCTGAAGTGGCTGCCGTTGTTGGTTTTCTGGCCAGCGATGCGGGCGGTTATGTGACCGGTGAAACAATCCATGTAAATGGTGGCATGTATATGTCTTAATTGCCGAAGGGGAATTGTTTTTTTTTCGAATTTGTTGATAATGTCCCCTCATCCAGCCACGATAGAGTCTTTGTGGCGGACGGCGAAACTGATCCCCTGAAGGTGTTTAGGTTTTTAGGAAAACATCTTCAGAACAAAACGTTCATAACAAGTAGGAAGAACTATGAGTACTATTGAAGAGCGCGTAAAGAAGATTGTTGCAGAACAACTGGGCGTCAAGGAAGAAGAAGTAACAAGCGAAGCCTCTTTTGTTGAAGATCTCGGCGCTGACTCTCTGGACACTGTAGAGCTGGTTATGGCTCTGGAAGAGGAGTTCGAAACTGAGATTCCTGATGAAGAAGCTGAGAAGATCACTACTGTGAAGCTGGCCATCGAGTACATCGAAGCTAACCAGTAATCTCGCTGCGAACAAGCTTACGAGAAGCCGCTACTATTCTGCATAGGGCGGCTTTTCTTTTGTTTTAACGTCTGTTGGAGGAACGCTATGTCTCGGAGAAGAGTTGTTGTTACCGGTTTGGGGATGCTTACCCCGGTGGGTAACACGGTCAAAGAGACGTGGGAGAACATCGTTAACGGTAAGAGCGGTATCGCACCTATCGAACACTTCGATACGTCCGCCTTTAACACCCGTTTCGGTGGCTCAATTAAGGATTTTGACGTCAGCCAGTACATGAGCGTTAAAGACGCTCGTAAAATGGATAATTTTATCCAGTACGGAATGGCAGCCGGCATTCAGGCTATTGAAGATTCCGGTCTGGAAGTCTCTGAACAGAATGCTGATCGTATCGGTGTAGCAATCGGTTCCGGAATCGGCGGCCTGCCGATGATCGAGAAGAATCATGATGTGCTAAACAAAAGCGGTCCGCGCCGGATCTCTCCTTTCTTCGTTCCCGGCAGCATCATCAATATGATTTCCGGTAACCTTTCCATCCGTTACGGGATGAAAGGGCCGAACATCGCTATCACCACCGCCTGTACTACGGGTACCCACAACATCGGTGCTGCAGCCCGAATGATTGCTTATGGAGATGCCGATGCGATGGTGGCTGGTGGCGCTGAAATGGCCACTACGCCGCTGGGCCTGGGAGGCTTCTCCGCTGCCAGAGCGCTTTCAACCCGCAACGAAGATCCGCAGGCGGCAAGCCGTCCATGGGATCGGGATCGTGACGGTTTTGTACTCAGTGACGGTGCAGGGGTTGTCGTACTGGAAGAGTATGAGCACGCGAAGAAGCGAGGCGCCAGCATCTACGCCGAGCTTACCGGATTCGGTATGAGTGGCGATGCTCATCATATGACAGCTCCACCGGAAGATGGCAGCGGTGCAGCGGCTTCCATGGAGAATGCTGTCAAAGATTCGGGAATTAATCCGGATCGTATTCACTACATCAACGCTCATGGCACCTCCACACCCGCCGGTGATATTGCCGAATCCAACGCGGCTAAGCGGGTTATCGGTACCGCAGCGGAGCGGGTGCGGATGAGTTCAACCAAGTCGATGATTGGCCACCTGCTCGGTGCCGCTGGCGCTGTCGAGGCTATCTTCACCGTGCTGGCGATTCGAGATCAGGTTGCTCCGCCGACCATCAATCTGGATAACCCGTCCGAAGGCTGTGACCTGGACTACGTTGCCCATCAGGCCCAGGAAATCGAAATCGATTCTGCGATGTCGAACTCCTTCGGGTTCGGTGGCACCAACGGTACTCTGGTGTTCAGCCGAATCTCCTGATAAAGGTGTTGCGGGCCTCCGGGCCCGCATTGTCATGCCCTCCTATCACGTCCTTGTAAATGGCATTATCGACGGATCGCCCGGCGTCTCAGACCGCGGTCTGGCCTATGGTGATGGTCTGTTCGAAACCATCAGGATCTCCCGCCGCACTCCGCTGCTCTGGCCGCAGCACCGGCAGCGGCTGCTGACAGGTTGTCAGCGCCTTGATATTCCCTTTGATCAGCGTGATCAGCAGCTGCTGGAGACAGAACTGCATCAGTTGTGTCAGGCGATGACTGAAACGGAAGGGATCCTGAAAGTCATTCTCACACGGGGTGCCGGCGGCAGAGGCTACCGGGCGACAGCTGACCTTCGTCCACAGCGCATTCTTATTGGCGCTCCGTTGCCTCAGTTTCCTGAAGCCCATCGGCACCCGGGTATCGAGCTGTTCCTGTGCCAGACCCGACTACCCTGCAATCCGCGGCTGGCGGGGATGAAGCATCTTAACCGTATTGAGCAGGTGCTTGCCCGCAATGAATGGCAGGATCAGTTTGCCGAGGGGCTTGTGCGGGATTATTCCGACCGTGTTATCGAAGGTACAATGAGTAATCTGTTTCTGATTCAGGACAACGAACTCTGTACGCCGGCTCTGGAAAGTTCCGGTGTAGAAGGAGTCATCCGTAACCTCATTATCAACCGGGCCGAAGCGGAAGGCGTAGGCGTTCGTATCGGAGAGGTAGTGCTTGCTGATGTCGAATCGGCGGACAGTCTGTTTGTGACCAATAGTCTGATCGGTCTCTGGCCGGTGCGCCGATTCAGAAATCGGGAGTATTCACAGCATCCGCTGGTCGGTCGAATCATCGACTGGATCGCCGATGAGGAGCGCCGAAGCAGTCAGCAGTATGCAGCCGTCAAAAAGACTGATGATACAGGAATAAAAGAGTGCTGAGACGTACCGCTGTAGCCATTCTTATTCTGGCCGTGCTGGCGGCGGCTGGTGCTCTGATCGGTAAAAACCAGATTGTCGGCTGGGGCGATCGTCCCATCGCCCTGGAGGAAGAGTTCTTTTATCAACTTGATTCCGGTACCAGTTTTCGCAGCATGGCCGCAGAGCTGGAGCAACTGGGGGTCGTCGAAGATTCGTTACAGCTTCGCCTGTTTGCTCGCCTGCAGAGCAATGCGCACCTGATTAAGACCGGCGAGTATCGGTTTACGCCGGGTATGACCCATGGTGAACTGCTGAAAAAGCTGGTGCAGGGAGATGTTGTTCAGCGCCGGGTGACTTTCGTCGAAGGGCTGAGGGCTCGTGATTTTATCGCTAAACTCAGCGCCGAGAAGGCGCTGGTCAACACTCTCGGAGGCAGGAGCGAGGCGGAGATCGCCCGGGAGCTTGGCATTGAGGGGGACAGTCTGGAAGGCTGGATTTATCCCGATACCTACAGCTATACCCGCGGCACGACGGATAAAGAACTTCTGGTAAGGGCCTACCGGGCTATGGTCCGAATTCTGAAAGAGGAGTGGGCGGGGCGCGAAAAGGGGCTTCCGCTGAAAACGCCCTATGAAGCGCTGATTCTGGCTTCCATTGTCGAAAAAGAGACCGCTGCCCCAGAAGAACGCGCCAGGATCGCCGGGGTGTTTATACGTCGCCTCGAGAAGAAGATGCGCCTGCAGACCGACCCCACCGTCATTTACGGAATGGGAGATGCGTACCGGGGCAATATTACCCGCGCCGATCTCAGGCGAAAAACGCCATACAATACCTACCGGATCTCCGGTCTGACTCCGACACCGATTGCCAGCCCCGGGCGGGATGCTATACACGCAGTGCTGCATCCGGAACCGGGTAAAGCGCTCTACTTTGTAGCTAAGGGTGACGGCCGTCATCAGTTTTCTGCAACGCTCGCAGAGCATAATCGGGCTGTAAAAAACTGGCAGCTGAAAAAGCGCCGTAAAGATTACCGCTCGGTACCGAAGCAGCAGTCCGTCCGATCCGATAAGAAGAGTGAAAGCTAATGCGGCAGGCTCGTGGGAAATTTCTCACCATAGAAGGCAGTGAAGGGGTCGGTAAGACCACTAATATCAATTTTATTCGCGAATACCTGGAACGGGCGGGCATTCCCTACCTGCTGACTCGCGAACCCGGTGGTACGCCGATGGCTGAGGAATTGCGTACGATGCTGCTCAGCGATCGGGAAGAACCGGTCAGTGCCGACTGTGAGCTGCTGCTGATGTTCGCCGCCCGAGCACAGCACCTGCAGCAGGTAATACGTCCTGCGCTGGAGCAGGGTACCTGGGTGCTGTGTGATCGCTTTACCGACGCGACCTATGCCTATCAGGGTGGCGGTCGGGGTCTGCCTATGGACAAGATAGCGGCCCTGGAAACGCTGGTGCAGGGAGGGCTTCAGCCGGATCTCACCCTGTTGCTGGATGTGCCGGTCTGTGTCGGGATGAGTCGGGCGCTGGACCGAAGTGCGCCGGACCGCTTCGAACAGGAGCAGCTGACCTTCTTCGAAAAAGTGCGAGATGCCTACCTGCAGCGGGCCGAGGAGAATCCCGCTCGATTCCGGGTTATTGATGCAGAAAAACCGCTGAGTGAAGTACAGGCCCTTATTGGTCAGGAGCTGGACAGGTATCTCAATGGTCAGTGACCCCTGTGCTCCGCTTGCCTGGCAGGCCGGCGACTGGCAGCGTCTGGTTTCCTTTCAGCGTTCCCGGCGGCTGCCTCACGCCCTGTTGCTGAGCGGCCCGGCAGGCACCGGCAAGCAGCATTTTTCAGAAGCATTTGCTCGTTTCATGCTCTGCGAAAACCCGGCGGAGCAGGCCTGCGGACGCTGTAAGGCCTGCCTGCTGACCAGCCGGGGTACGCATCCGGACCTGGTGGAGATCTCGCCTGAAGAGCCCGGCAAGCCGATTCGTATCGATCAGATCCGAGCGCTTAATCAGTTTATGGCCGGAGCCGCCCAGCAGGGAGGGTATAGGGTCATTGTTATCACGCCACCGGAAGAAATGAACATCAATGCCGCCAACGCCTTGCTGAAAGGTCTTGAGGAGCCGGGAAACGACACCCTGTTCCTGCTGGTCAGTCATAACCCCGGTCGGCTGATGGCTACTATACGCAGCCGTTGCCAGGTAGTGACGATGGCGGTGCCTTCCGCGGATCAGGCGCTGAACTGGCTCTCCGAACAGCCCGATATCGGCGCCGACGCGGAGCTGGCCCTGAAACTCAGTGGCGGGGCTCCGCTGGCAGCGCTGGAGTTTGTCCGGAACCGGGGAGCGGAGCGCCGCGGCGTAATGCTTAATGGCCTGAAAGGGTGTGCCTCCGGAAGACTGTCGGCGCCGGATGTGGCTCAGCAGTGGCAGAAGGAGGATCCTGTGACGTTGCTGGCCTGGTTGCACGGATTTGTCAGTGATCTGGTGCGCTTTAAGCTGACCGAATCAGAAGCGGGGCTGAACAGCATCGACGCTCGAAGCCTGATTTCAAAGGCCTCAGCGCGCACATCAGAAGAGAAGTTGTTTGCTTTAATGGACAAAATACACGAATATCGTCTACAAGTGTTAGCAAAGAGCAATCCCAATCGTCAGCTTATGTTTGAAGACCTGCTGATTCGCTGGACCGGATTGTTTACTCGCAAGGACAGACGGGAAACGAGTTAATGTCAGCAAGCCCCAGGGCCAGCCATGGAATCCTTTCACTGACCATCAAGTCAAAAGATGAGCTGTACGGGGCCTTCATGCCGTTTATAAAGAACGGCGGGCTGTTCGTCCCGACCCAGCGCAACTACCACATGGGCGAAGAAGTGTTCATGTTGCTGGACCTGATGGATGAACCGGACAAGATCCCGGTTACCGGTAAAGTCGTCTGGGTAACACCTCGTGGCGCGCAGGGTGGCAAGCGGGCCGGTATCGGCATTCAGCTGAGTGCCGATGACAATACCGTCGTCAACAAGATCGAAACCTATCTGGCGGGAGCCCTCGGCTCCGGCCGTCTCACTCACACCATGTAATCCTTCAGTGGCCTGTCTGTCGGCTGCTGTTTCTGACTGCTGTAAAAACATGCTTATCGATTCTCACTGTCATCTCGATCGTCTTAACCTGGCCGCCTACGAAGGGGACCTCAGCGTACCTCTCAGCCTTGCCCGCGAGCAGGGCGTAGGCACCATTCTCTGTGTCTCCACTGATATGGCCCGGCTGCCCGAAATGATGGCGCTGGTGCAGGCTTACGATCAGATTCTGGGCTCCGTGGGTGTGCACCCCATGAGTGAAGAAATCAGCGAAATTACCACCGAGGCACTGGTGATGGCTGCCGCTCAGGAGCGGGTGGTGGCTATTGGTGAAACCGGGCTCGATTACTACTACCAGCCGGATACTCCTGAGCTGCAACAACAGAGTTTTCGCTGCCACCTGGAGGCGGCATCTATTACCGGCAAACCGGTTATCGTTCATACCCGCGACGCTCGGGAAGATACGCTGCGACTGATCCGTGAAGCGGGTGATGCCGGGGTTGGTGGAGTGCTCCATTGCTTTACCGAAGACTGGGAAATGGCCCGTCAGGCCATTGATCTCAATTACTGGATCTCGTTCTCAGGCATTATCACTTTCCGTAACGCCGATCCGTTGCGTGAAGTCGTACGCCAGGTGCCGCTGGAGCGGATTCTGGTTGAAACCGATGCGCCCTTTCTGACGCCTGCGCCTTATCGGGGCAAGCCTAATGAACCCCGCTATGTTCGCCGGGTGGCGGAGTGTGTCGCCGAAATCAAGGGGGTCAGCTATGATGAGGTGGCGGAAACAACAACTGAGAATTTCAGACAGCTGTTCCGGCTCAGCTGAACAGCGCTGATGCGTCTCGCCAGGAAAGCCAGCTATGCACCACCTGCCTGTCAGTTATATCGAACCACTCTACCGGCCACCCAGCGAGGCTCGCTCGCTGATTCTCCAGATAACCAACGGCTGCAGCTGGAACAAATGTACATTCTGTGAAATGTATACCCAGCCACAGAAGCGTTTCCGGCCCAGACCGGAAGCGGAACTGCTGGAGGAGATCGAGCGTCTGGCCGCTTCGGTCAGCGGCGTGCGGCGGATATTTCTCGCCGATGGCGACGCGATGGTGTTGTCGGCACGGCGGCTGCTGACCATTCTGGAGGCGATCCGGAAGCACTTTCCTGAAGTGTCCCGGGTCTCAGCCTACTGCCTGCCCCGAAACCTCAACAATAAAACCGATGAGGAGTTGCGCCAGCTTTATGAGGCCGGTCTTAACATGGCTTATGTCGGCGCGGAATCCGGCGATGATCAGGTGTTGGAACTGGTTCAGAAGGGCGAGACCTTTGACAGCACCGTACGCTCACTTAACCGCCTGAAGGCGGCCGGCTTCAGGCGCTCGGTGATGATCCTGAACGGCCTGGGGGGCAGGCGGTTCAGTCGTCAGCATGCAATAAACTCAGCCAGGCTGGCCAACGCCGTACAGCCAGAATACCTGGCGACCCTGGTGGTCAGTTTTCCCGGTGGCGATCAGCGTTTCAGGGAGGGCTTTCAGGGGCAGTTTGAGCCCCTCGATCAGCACCAGCTGTTTACCGAGATGGAATGCCTGCTGGAGCATCTGGAGCTGGACAAAACCATCTTTCGCAGCGATCACGCGTCCAATTATCTGGTTCTCAAAGGTGTACTGGGGCGCGATCGTCCGCAATTGCTCGAGCAGGTTCGAAGGGCGATGGCCGATCCGCGGCATGCCGGCCTGAGGCCTGAATGGGCACGGGGTTTCTGAATATACTGACCAGGACGCAACTATGACCACCGACCGTACCCGCTCTCTTACCGAGCACGCCCGCGAAGCCGGCCGGGATGGGCTACCGCCTGTGCACCTCTGGCACCCCGATCATTGCGGCGAAATCGATATACGTATTGCGCGTAACGGCGACTGGTATCACGAAGGGACTGTCTTTAAACGCCCGGCGCTGGTGAAGCTGTTTTCCACCATTCTTCGTAAAGATGGAGAGGAGTATTTTCTGGTTACGCCGGTGGAAAAGCTGCGTATTGAAGTGGAAGATGCCCCCTTTATTATCATTGGCCTTGAAAGTGTGAAGGAGCAGGGCGTCGGCTGGCTGGTTCTGGAAACCAGTACTGGTGACCGGGTTCGTATCGACCGCAATCATCCCCTCCGCATTGAAACCGATGAACGTACCGGAGAACCATCTCCCTATATTCGGGTGCGTGACCGGCTGGACGGCCTGATTGCCCGAAGTGTGTTTTATCAGCTGGCCGAGATGGCGGAGGAGCGGCTGATCGACGGTCGTCGTTGCCTGATTGTCAGCAGCGGTGGTGAGGACTACGTGCTCGGTTCCGAGTCGGATTAAGCAGCGGGGGAATTATGGTCGAATATCTTCGGGTCGCCTGCCGTGGTCAGGGATTGTTCGAGTTTACCGACAGGGTCTGTTCCCTGGTGGCCGCCTCAGACGTTGCTGAGGGGCTCTGTACGCTGTTTATCTGCCATACCAGTGCCAGCCTGACGATTCAGGAAAACGCCGATCCGTCGGCTCGACAGGATCTGGAGCGCTGGCTTGCCCGGCTGGTCCGGGAAGATGACCCCCTCTACACCCACACTCTGGAAGGTCCGGATGATATGCCGGCTCATATCAAGGCCGCTCTGACTGCGACCAGTCTCAGCATACCGGTGATCAATGGCAGGCTGGCGCTGGGAACCTGGCAGGGAATTTACTGCTGGGAGCACCGCCACGGCAATCATCAGCGGACAATCGCCGTGCATATCGGTGGCTGAAAGCAGGGTGACGGATAAGTCGGGCCGGCCTCAGTGGCTCTGATACTCATCGTTATCGCCGTCATCCTCGATCATTCGATTCAGATCCAGCAGTACGATCAGATCGTCGTTATGGTAACTGACCCCCTGGATGAATTTAGCGCTTTCGTCGGTGCCGACATTGGGCGCCCGCTCGATCTGAGACTGGCGCAGATAAATAACTTCTGCGACGGAATCCACCAGCATCCCCACGACCTGGTCAACCAGTTCAATAACGATAATACGGCTGTTGTCAGTGGCCTCGGCCTTAGCAAGGCCGAATAGAGTGCGGGTATCGACAACGGTGATTACGTTTCCGCGAAGGTTGATAATGCCCAGAATAAAGTGCTGAGAGCCGGGAACCGGTGCGATTTCGGTCAGTCGCAGCACCTCCTTAACCTGCATCACGTCGATGCCGTAAAACTCGTCCGCGAGCTGAAAGGTGGCCCACTGAAGCAGCTCGTCGTCTGAGTCCACTTCCTGTTCCGCAGTTACTTGTCCGGTGGTCATTACAAGGATCCTTAATCAGATAGTCATCTACAGGCTTTCATCCAGCCCAGGCCTGATTCGGTACTGCCCAGGGGATTGTATTCCAGAGCGACCCGGCCAGTATAGCCCATCAGCTCCAGTTGTCTGAATACAGCGGAAAAATTGATCTTTCCGCTTCCGGGTTCGTGGCGACCCGGCCAGTCGGCGATCTGGATATGGCCGATTATCGGTTGCAGCCGCCGGAGGGTCACGGCAAGATCGTCTCCCATGATCTGCATATGGTATACATCGTACTGCAGGCGAAGATTGGTCAGGCCGAGCGCACGTATCAGTTCGGCCGCCTGAGTCGATCGGCTGAGCAGAAACCCGGGGATATCGACGGTGTTGATGGGTTCGATGTTGAGCAGCAGCCCGACGTCGGTCAGTTTTTCTGCGGCATAAACCAGGTTTTCACTGAGCTGGTTCATCGCTTCCGTCTCGGAAACTCCGGCAGGCGGAATCCCGGCCAGGCAGTTGATCTGTGGGCAGCCCAGCGCGGTGGCATATTCAATGGCCAGATCGACTCCGCGACAGAACTCCTGCCGACGGTCTGGGTGGCAGGCGATACCGCGTTCCCCCGCCGCCCAGTCTCCAGCAGGAAAATTGATCAGATTCAGCTGTAGCTGATGCTTGTTCAGCTGGCGCTCGATGGCGCCGATGCTCATCTCATAGGGAAACTGAATCTCGATGGTGTCAAAGCCCGCATCGGCGGCATGGCGGAAGCGCTCTGGCAGTGGAAACTCGCTGAACAGGAGGCTCAGATTGGCGGAGAAGTCCGGCACCTTCAGCTTGCCTCCGTGCCGTTATCCGGTTCTTCAGCGGTGGGAGGGCTGACCTGCCAGGGGGCGTTAATGCGCTCCAGCTGCAGCAGCAGGGCGCTGTGATCGAACTCCTCGCCGCCGTCTTTGATGAGTTGCTGATACTGTTCGAACACCTGCCGGGTCAGCGGCAGGGTCATCTGATGATCATCAGCGGCGTCCAGTACGGTCTGAAGATCCTTCAGCTGAACCCTGGAAGTGGCTCCGGGCGCAAAATCCCGGTCGATCATGCGCTGACCATGAATCTCCAGAATTCGGCTGCCGGCAAAACCACCGCTCAGAGCCTTGCGTACGGCGGCCGGGTCGGCACCGCCGGCGCTGGCCAGTAACAGCGCTTCGGAGACCGCACCAATGGTGATTCCGACAATGGCCTGATTAGCCAGTTTGGTCATCTGGCCGGTTCCGGGCGGGCCGATAAAGGTGGGATCACCCAGGGTCTCGAACAGCGAGCGCGCCCGGTCAAAGCTGTCCTGTTCGCCGCCGACCATGATCGAGAGGCTGGCCTGGGCGGCGCCTACGGTGCCGCCGGATACGGGGGCATCCAGATAACGACGACCGCTGTCAGCCAGTTTTCGATGGTGATTTCTGGCGGTATCTGGTGGAATCGAACTCATTTCGATAAAAAGACAGTTTTCCGGGCTGGACAGGTAGCTGTTGCGACTGTAGAGCACGTCCTCTACCACCTTTCCGTTTTCCAGCATGGTGATTACCACATCGGCACCGTTCAGAGCTTCTTCAGCGGAATCGACAATCTGCAGGTGTTGTTCGCCATAAAGCGCTTCCGCCTTTTCCCGGGTCCGGTTCCAGACACGCAGCCGATAACCGGCAGTCAGAAGATTGTTGGCCATAGGTAGTCCCATCAGGCCGATGCCAAGAAAAGCGACGACGGTGGATTCAGGATGTAGTGAGTCAGTCATTTTTATTTTTTGCTCTGGTAGCCAATGTTCTGATAGTCAGTCGTAGGGTTATAAGTTCGCGGAAGATCCGGGTAATTCGCTTCGATTTTCCGGGACGGTCCAGGATCTGGCTGTTACAGGCAGTTTGTTGGCTTGGGCAGTCCGGCGATCTTGCTGGCCAGTTTAGCAGGGCTGCCGGGAAACAGCGTCATCAGGTACATACTGGAGCCTTTATCGGCACCCAGGCTCTCGCGGATCTGCTTTACCAGAATGCGCATAGCTGGTGATACCTGATACTCGGCGTAAAAGTTACGCAATATGTCTATGATTTCCCAGTGTTCATTTGTCAGGGTCAGGCCTTCTGAAGCGGCCAGATCTTCTGCTACCGGGCGGGACCAGTCATCCAGATTACGGAGATAACCTTCATTGTCGACTGCGATTGATCGGCCACCAATCTCTACTTTATCCATCGCTCAGTACCAGCTCTGCATCTTCTCGTAGCGAATGCTGAGATCGACAAAGCCACCGTCATCGATCAGCCTGACGGATTCTGCCAGCCGGCCTGTAAGGCCTCGTGCCGCCACATCGGCTTCAAGCGCAAAAAGCTCCACCGCTGGCGGCAGTGTCTCGAACAGTTGCTGCTGATGACGGTCTGCAGCGTAGACGCCGTCTTCTATCAGCAGAATGGCATCGCCACTGTCAACGGTTGCCAGACAATGGCTCAGGCAGGCGCTGTTCAGCGGGGATTTGTTGACGGTATGCAAAATCATAATCAGAAGCTCAGAATCTGGTCGTGGCTTTTAAACAGCGCTCTGACGGCGGCGTTGTCCACGGGAGTGGCTGGCAGGTTCAGTTCGTCATTATCGATTCCCCGCTGCCGGAGTGAATCGGCATCGACGCAGATATTCTCGACATCATACATCGGCAGTACCGGCAGGGTAGTCGCCAGATTCTTCAGCTGAACCGCGGTGGTGTCCTGACCGCTGAGCAGCTGAAACACCCCGTCGCCGAGAAACAGCAGTGTCAGCGGCTGTTCAAAGGCGGCGGCGGTCAGCACCGCATCCAGGGCCTCCCGTGCGGTCTGGTTGCCGTAGGGGGATTTGGTCATGACCACCAGTAGTTTCTTTTTCGCATCAACCATGTTCAGTGTCCGAAAGTTATCAGGCGATCTGATTCAATCGCCGCATCAACCAGCTGGCCGAGTCCGGACAGGGTAAAACCGGCGGCCAGGTTGTCGGTATCCTTTTCAAAGCGGCGGGCTTCGTGACTGTCAATCACGCCCCGTTTCAGGGCTGCCGCGATACAGACCACCATATCGATTTTCTGATCTTCAGCCAGCTGCTGCCATTGCTGGCAGAGATCGTATTCATCCTGGGGAGGGGCGGCCAGACGGGTAGCATTGTAAACGCCTTCGCCATAGAAAAAGACCCTGGAAATCTGATGGCCCTTTTCTATAGCGGCCCGTGCGTAACGGCAGGCTGTGGCAGAAGCCTGACTGCTGTATGGCGAACCGTAAACCACGATTGACAGTTTCATCGCTGCAACCCCGTAATTGTTCTGATTCAGAAACGAATCGGTACCGAATAAAAAAGCCCTCGAGGCCTTTCAGGCTGCGAGGGCTTGCTGTTGGAGCTTCGTTGTCAGTCGTCGCTGAGTACGCCGACCAGGTGCAGCAGATGGACAAACAGGTTATAGATGCTCAGATACAGGCTGACGGTAGCCATCACGTAGTTGGTGTAGGTACCGTTTACGATGTTGCTGGTATCGTAGAGGATCATACCGGCCATCAGCAGTACCACAACAGAGGAAATGGCGGTCTGGAGCCCGGAGATATGCACATCAAACAGCGGCAGCACAAAGCTGGCAACGATAGCGAGTAACACCACAATCATACCGGCTGCCAGGAAACCACCCATAAAGCTGAAGTCTTTACGGCTGGTCAGCACGTAAGCACTGAGGCCGAGGAAGGTGAGGGCGGTCATACCCATGGCGGTCATGATAACCTCGCCGCCATTCGGCATGGCCAGGTAGTGGTTAAGAATCGGACCCAGTCCGAATCCCATCAGTCCGGTAAACAGAAACGTCATCGGCAGTGCCCAGACACTGTTCTGCATCCGGTTAAGTACGAAGATCAGCACAAAGCTGGCGATCACGCTGCCCAGGTAGACGAAAAATGGCGGGTTAACCGCCATGGACACGGCGGCAGTCAGGGTGCTGAAAACCAGCGTCATAGCCAGCAACATATAAGTGTTGCGTATCAGCTTGTTAGTGCGGATCAGCGCACTGCTTTGGGCAGTAGCGGCGACGTTATTGGTATTCATAATTCATCCTGTTGTTGAACAATGGAGTAACCACATTCGGCGTTACGGATTTAATAGACCCCGAAAGCATGGAATAGTTGCTTTTTATAGCAGTCTTCAGGCCGCTGTTCCAGCCCCGATTGGGTTGGATTTTCTTATCGGGTGTCCGGGGCGCCACATTTCACGGGGCGTTTTCACTTTCAGGCGTTCAGTCCGGCCCCGTAACCACCGGTGCTGTTGACTTGTTATCCTTCTGGCTTACCATATCCCGTCCTTCTTTATCGATATTCTCAGGGCTGGCAGGTTTTTCTCACCGAATGAATGAGCTGACTATTCTTTATCAGGATGATGACCTTATTGCTATCGATAAACCCAGCGGTCTGCTGGTACACCGCAGTGAGATCGACCGCCGGGAGACCCGCTTTGCGCTGCAGGTGCTGAGAGATCAGATCGGTCGCAGGGTTTACCCGGTTCATCGTCTCGATAAACCCACCTCCGGCATCCTTCTGTTCGGATTGCATTCGGAAGCGGCCGGCCGTCTGCAGGCCGCCTTCAGAGACCGTAAGGTCAGCAAGGAGTATCGGGCTGTTGTACGGGGCTATGCACCGGAGTCCGGCACCATAGACTACGCGCTCAGCGATAAACGGGAGAAAGAAGAGAAACGCAGGGCATCAGATGTCCGGCCGCCGCAGCCGGCAGTCTCCCGGTTCCGACGGCTGGCTACCGTTGAGCTGCCAGTCGCCAGCGGACGCCACAGCACTTCCCGCTACTCACTGGTGCAGGTCAGCCCCGAAACCGGGCGAAAGCACCAGATTCGTCGCCACCTGGATCACATCGCCCACCCGATAATCGGTGACACTCGCTACGGCGAGGGGCGTCATAATCGCTTGTTTCGTGAGCGCTATCAGAGCCATCGGCTGTTGCTGTGGGCTTCGGGCCTGGAGTTCAGCCACCCGTTCGGCGGCCAGCAGATCCGCCTGGCAGTCCCGACTCCGGAGGAGGTCGCGCCACTGTTCAGAGCCTTCAGCTGGCCTCTGCCATAAGTTTCACGGCACCGGTGGGAGATTGTTTTTCCTGCACTCCCACCGCAGCTTTCATCAGTATTTTAAGCGTTTTAAGCTTCTATCATAACGGAAAACCAGATGAGCAACCCAACCACTACACTGAGTATCGAAGAGCGGCTGAAGCAGAGCCCTCAGGGACCGGTCATTGGCGTAATAGGCGCAATGGAGGAAGAAGTCACCTATCTCCGGGATCAGCTCGATAACCGGGAAGACATGTGCCTGGCAGGCTATGAGTTTCACAGCGGCGAGCTGCAGGGGCAGCGGGTCGTGCTGCTCAAATCCGGGATCGGTAAGGTCAATGCGGCTATCGGCACCACGATTCTGCTGGAACGGTTCAGCCCTGACTGCATTATCAATACCGGTTCCGCCGGCGGTTTCGCCAGTGATCTGGATATCGGGGACGTCGTAATCTCTTCGGAAGTCACTCAGCATGACTTCGACCTCACCGTCTTTGGCTACGAACACGGTCAGGTGCCGCAGATGCCGGCCACTTTTAAACCGGATCCGAAGCTGGTCGAGATCGCGGAGCACAGCATTCACCGGGTACAGAACGTTAAAACGGTGATGGGGCTGATTGCGACCGGCGATGCCTTTATGAACGATCCTGCTAAGGTAGCAGAAGCCCGGGGCAAGTTCCCGGAGATGCTGGCTGCGGAGATGGAAGGTGGGGCGATCGCTCAGACCTGCTTCCGGTTCGGTGTGCCGTTCATCATTTTCCGGGCCTTGTCGGATATCGCCGGCAAGGAGTCCTCGGTCTCTTTCAAGGAGTTTCTCGAGCAGGCCGGCATCCATTCCGCGCATATGGTAATCGAAATGGTCCGTGAACTGGGTGAACTGAAAAACAGCCTGGATTGATTCAACATAACGAATATGGCTGACGGGCGGCCGATATCCTGCGTTTGCCCGTCATCACACCGTCTCTGAATAAAGGAACTGCCTTCATGACACAGTCTTTCTATCCGCCTGAGCGGACACTGATGGGACCGGGTCCTTCGGACGTCAGCCCACGGGTGCTGGCGGCTCAGGCCCGCCCCACTATCGGTCATCTGGATCCGGCGTTCGTCCGCATGATGGATGAGGTCAAAACCATGCTTCAGTACGCGTTCAGGACCGAAAATGCGCTGACCTTGCCGGTATCTGCCCCCGGATCGGCGGGCATGGAGGCCTGTTTCGTCAATCTGGTGGAGCCCGGCGACCGCATCATCGTCTGCCAGAACGGCGTTTTTGGCGGCCGGATGGCGGAGAATGTTCAGCGCTTCGGTGGCGAAGTGATTCTTGTTGAGGATGAGTGGGGTAAGCCGGTCAGTCCCGAGAAGGTTCGCGCGGCATTTGCGGCCCATGACGGGGTGAAGGCGCTGGCATTTGTTCATGCCGAAACCTCCACCGGAGTGAGGTCCGATGCCGAATCTCTCTGCGCCATCGCCCGTGAACACGAAGCGCTGGTAATCATGGATGCAGTGACCAGTCTCGGTGGCATCGATGTTGATCTCGACGGCTGGGGCGTTGATGCCGTCTATTCCGGCACTCAGAAATGCCTGTCCTGTCCTCCCGGAATTTCACCGGTCAGCTTCAGCCAGCGAGCCGTTGAGACCGTGCAGAATCGACAGTCTTCGGTTCCAAGCTGGTTTCTCGATAAGAAGCTGGTGATGGGATACTGGGGAGAGGGTGCTAAACGCACCTATCATCATACTGCACCGGTGAACTCCCTGTACGCACTTCATGAGGCGCTGGTGATGCTGGAAGAAGAAGGGCTTGAGAACACCTGGGATCGCCATCGTCGCAATCACGAGGCGCTCAGGGCCGGCCTCGAAGCGATGGGACTGAGCATGCTGGTAGATGAGGAGTGGCGTCTGCCGCAACTCAATACCGTGATCATTCCGGAAGGGGTGGACGAAGCCCGGGTTCGTGCCAGGCTGCTGAATACCTACAGTCTTGAAATCGGTGCCGGCCTCGGTGCTCTGGCCGGAAAGGTGTGGCGCATCGGCCTGATGGGCCACGGTTGCAACAGCCGCAACGTGTTGCTCTGCCTGAACGCCCTGGAGAACGTTCTGGTGAGCGAAGGCGTAGCCCTGGAGCGGGGAGCGGCCGTGATCGCAGCCACCGCTCAGCTGGATTAACAGTTACACACTGAGGAAACAGTAATGAGCCGGAACAAAGTTGCTTTTATCGGTCTCGGCGTCATGGGATTTCCCATGGCCGGCCATCTTCAGAAAGCGGGCTACGAGGTCTGCGTTTACAACCGTACCCGCAGCAAGGCGGAGCAGTGGGTTGCCAGCCATGGCGGTTGTTCTGCGGAAACTCCCGCTGAGGCGGCCGCTGATGCCGGGCTGGTGTTCGCCTGTGTCGGCAACGATCAGGACCTGCGCAGCGTTACCCTCGGTGACGAGGGGGCGTTCTCCGGTATGAAGCCGGGCGCCATCTTTGTCGATCACACCACCGCTTCCGCTCAGGTTGCCAGAGAGCTCGCAGCTGAGGCTCGGCAACGTGGCCTGAACTTCCTGGACGCTCCGGTATCCGGCGGCCAGGCCGGTGCCGAAAACGGTGTACTGACGGTCATGGTGGGTGGCGAGCAGGCGGTCTATGATCAGGCAGAACCAGCGATTCAGGCGTTCTCCCGTTCGGTCCGGCTGATGGGTGAGTCCGGCGCCGGCCAGTTGACTAAGATGGTCAACCAGATCTGTATCGCCGGCCTGGTGCAGGGACTGGCTGAAGGTATTCATTTCGCGATGCGTTCGGGTCTCGATCCGAAAGCGGTGGTTGAAGTGATTTCCAAAGGAGCAGCACAGTCCTGGCAGATGGAAAACCGCTATGAAACCATGGTCGACGATAAGTTTGATTACGGTTTTGCCGTTGACTGGATGCGCAAGGATCTCGGTATTGTTCTTGAGGAGGCGCGCAGCAATGGTGCCCAGCTTCCCGTGACGGCACTGGTGGATCAGTTCTATGCAGAAGTGCAGGAGCTGGGAGGTGGTCGCTGGGACACCTCCAGCCTGTTGAAACGGTTCGAGCACAAAAACAGCTGATCCCATCCCCGCAGAGGGCTGGCTGACGGGGGCCGATCAGATCGGTCGGTTCCGCTCCGGCTAATCCAGATCGGGCCAGTGGCGGGGGAGCAGAACCCCCCGGTCCTGCTCCTGCCAGCCATGCGGATCCTGCACCATTCTTGCGACCATCAGCGGTCGATCGGATACCAGGTCGCCGGCCTGATTGGCAGTTAACAGTGGAGGGGCGGCGATCTCGCCTGCTGCAACGACGCTGTCGGCCAGCCAATGCAGTCGCGACAGCACCCGGAAGCGGCTGCTGAAATCCATCTGTTGCGGAAATTCGTCCGCTCTCAGCCACCAGCCTCTGAGATGGCCGGCCTCCACCTCGTCGGGGTGTTCGCCCTGATGCCGCCGGAAGCTTTCTGCCGGATAGAACAATCGTCCCCGAATCAGTGACAGTTTCTGTTCCACAGGCATCTGCTTTTCGGCAAGCAGTGCTCTGGCCTCTGGCAGGTCGGCGAGTTTCAGTTGATGATTACGCATCCGCGACAGCTTTCTGGACAGCAGATCGGTCGGATTCAGGCCCATCCAGTGATCGGGGCGACGGCTGTCCTCCAGGCACAGATAGAATTTGACGGCGATTTCCAGATGGGTAAATCCGGCTGCCCCCTGCGGGCGGTAGAGGCAGTCAAATTCGCCGAGCGTGCGGTTGCCACTCTGAACCCTGAGGTTGCTGCAGATTTCCTCCACCCGTGGACACCGGCGGAGGTAGTACGTTATCAGCAGTTCAAAGTAGGCTCCCAGCCGCGAAGGGGGGGCGGACTGCAGCAGCCCGAGAAGCTGATCCGGGTTCCGTTCCGTTGCATTCAATATTTCAGTGACGGTTACCGGGTCCCAGATCTCCCGGTCACAGTCGCCGGTCAGACGAGCCAGCTGCGGGCTGAGCAGCGCCCAGGCCAGATCCCGCACAGCGGGGTGCTTATACCGACCGGGCACTGATCCACTGGTCACGTCTTACTCGCCGAGCAGGCTGACCATCAGGGATTTCATCTGCGCCGGATTGAAGGGCTTATCACAGACGGCGTTTACACCGGCTCGCTTTACGCCACTGAGGCGGGTGTCGTTCTGTTCGGAGGTGACCATCAGAATCGGCACATACGGCTGACTGGAATGCTCCCGGATGTGCTGGGTAAGCTGCTCGCCGTCCATATTAGGCATGTTGTAATCGGTAAAGATCAGGTCGAATTCATGATTTTCGATCAGCTGCAGAGCTTCTTCGCCATCGTGGGCGGTGATGATTCGGTGTACTCCGATGCCCTCCAGAGCCCTGGCGATATGCTTCAGCGAAAAATCACTGTCATCCACCACCAGCACCTGCAGGTTCTCGACGTCGTAACTGTCCAGATCCAGTTGTTCAGGATCGACAAACGCCAGAGTTGCTTCCACGGCTTTCTGCAGATCTTCATGGCGAAACGGTTTGGGCAGAATGGCCACCGAACCCGCCTGGCGAATCGGTTCAATGTGATCGGAGCGTGTTTCACTGGAAATCAGCATAAAGGGGATGTTTTCCAGTTGCTCGGAGCTGCGCATCCGTGTAACCAGCTCAACACCATCACCGTCCGGCAGATACATGGCGCTGATGGTCAGATCCGGTGAGTAGCGCTCCATAAATTCCAGTGCTTCCCCGATGCTGCCGGCGGTGTCCAGCTGAGTGCAGCCGGTCTGCTCCAGCTCGCCGCAGATTACTTTCTGCTGAAAGGAGGAGGGCTCTACGACGAGAATGGAAAGTTCGCCGACACTAATGGATGCCATAGAAGAAGTATCCGTTCTAAATCACTGTGAATAGTAGTGTTTCTGTCAGGTGGGCGTTGCCACATCCGAATATACTATGGCTGCTTGTGGTAAGATGTGTCAATCTGATTTCGGGCAATCTGGAAAACACTATGAACGGCACTTTAAGTCGCAGCGAGCGGGAACGGCTGTCCGCTCTGGATCGTCACCCGATGGTCGCCGACACCGACATTAATAAAATTCTCGTTAACGGCGCCACTATTTCACTGAGCAAGCTGAAGCGGGCCAAGACCTTCGATGCCCGCCTGTATTATTACGCCGAAATTGGCGTCTATCTTGAGGTTTCCCTGTCCCGGGGAGCAGGCATCACCGATGAGACCCGCATTCAGCTGGAAAAGCTGCACAGTGAGGCAACCCATGTGCATATGCAGGAGAGCAAGAACTTTAAACTCGAGCGTGACCCAGACTGAAATCGGTAGCGACCCGCAGTAATGACCAGTAATACCGCCTCTTCCGTCAGCGCTTTTGACAGCAAGTCTTTTCTGGCCGGCGTCACTCAGCGCCCCGGCGTTTACCAGATGTTCTCCGCTGACGGTGACGTGCTTTACGTCGGTAAGGCAAAGAACCTGAAGAAGCGGCTGGCCAGCTATTTTCGCGGCAGCGGTCTTGCCGTTAAGACTCAGGCACTGGTGCAGCGCATCGCCGATATTCAGGTCACCATCACCGGCAGCGAAACGGAAGCGCTGCTGCTCGAGCAGAATCTGATAAAGAAACAGCGACCGCCCTATAACATCCTGCTGCGAGACGATAAGTCCTACCCGTTTATCTTTATTTCCGAAACCCATTCCCATCCTGCGATTCAGTTCCACCGCGGAAGCAAGCGTCGCCGGGGGCGCTATTTCGGACCGTTCCCCAGCAGCGGCGCGGTCAGGGAAAGCCTGAACCTGCTGCAGAAGATCTTTCGTATCCGGCAGTGTGAAGAGAGTTTTTTCAAAAACCGTACGCGTCCCTGCCTGCAGTATCAGATAAAGCGCTGCAGCGGTCCCTGTGTCGGTATGATCTCCCGCGAGGCCTATGGTGAAGACATTCGTCACGCGATGATGTTTCTGGAAGGAAAAAACCAGTCGATACGGGAGGAGCTGGCACGTCAGATGGAGGCCGCATCCGAGCAGCTTGATTTCGAGCAGGCCGCGGAGCTGAGGGACCAGATCATCAGTCTGCAAAAAGTGCAGGAAGAGCAGCACGTCAGTGGTGTTGACGGCGACGCTGACATTCTGGCCTGTGCTATCAGTGCCGGTGCTGCCTGCATCCATCAGCTGTTTGTGAAAGGTGGGCGGGTTATCGGCAGCAAGGCCCATTATCCGAAGCTGGCGCTGGAAACCAGCGAGGCGGAGCTGCTGAGCGGCTTTATCGGTCAGTATTATCTGCAGAGCGACGGGCGGCCGATTCCGCCACAGCTGATTCTCAGCCACGATCCGGAAGATGATGGCTGCCTGGCGGAGGCGCTGGAAAGTCTGCGGGGCAGCCAGGTCAGGGTCAGTCACCGGGTGCGGGGAGCCCGGGCCAACTGGCTGAAACTGGCAAAGACCAACGCCGATCAGCAGATCCAGCAGTATATCGCCAGCCGCAAGAACATCTACCGACGTTATGTGGAGCTGCAGGAGGCGTTGTCGCTGGATGAGCTGCCACAACGAATGGAATGTTTCGACATCAGCCACAGCTCCGGCGAGGCGACGGTGGCCTCCTGCGTCGTCTTCGACAGCCAGGGGCCGCGTAAGTCCGATTACCGCAAATTCAATATCGAGACGGCGACCGCCGGCGATGACTACGGGGCGATGAACGAAGCGCTGAACCGTCGCTACAAGCGGCTGCGTAAAGAGGGTGCCCGCCTGCCGGATATCCTGATTGTCGACGGCGGCAGGGGACAGCTGAAACAGGCGCAGGAGGTGCTGACCGAGCTGCAGATCGACTCGATCCTGGTGCTGGGGATCGCCAAGGGCGTGACCCGTAAGCCGGGGCTGGAGTCCATTCTGCAGGCCGACAGCGACGCGGAGCTGGTGCTGCCGGCCAATTCAGGCGCTCTGCATCTGTTGCAGCATATTCGGGATGAGGCTCATCGTTTCGCTATTACCAGCCATCGCCAGCGCCGCGCCAGGAGCCGGGGGCAGTCAAGCCTTGAACAGATTCCCGGAGTAGGCCCGAAACGGCGAAGAGAACTGCTCAGGCACTTTGGCGGGGTTCAGGAAATAGCACGGGCCAGTGTTGAAGAAATCGCAAAAGTCTCTACCATTAGCCGGGTTATGGCGGAAGAGATCTATGCCCATCTGCATCGGGATTAAAATCACCCTCTGTACCATTTTCGTTTTCTGATAACGTCACCAGCCAAAAGGCCAGACACAGCCACAATGAACATCCCGAATATTCTCACCATTCTGCGCATAGTCCTGATTCCCTGTATTGTCGTGGTCTACTACCTGCCGTATCAGTGGAGTCTGTACGCTGCCGCCGGTATTTTCGCGCTGGCTGGCATCACCGACTGGTTCGATGGTTATCTGGCCCGTCGGCTCAACCAGACAACGGCCTTCGGCGCCTTTCTGGATCCGGTCGCCGACAAGCTTATGGTGTCTGTGGCACTGGTGATGCTGGTCGAGACCTACGCCGAGACCTTTGTCACCATCCCTGCAGTGGTCATCGTTGGTCGGGAAATTGTCATCTCCGCACTGCGGGAATGGATGGCCGAACTGGGTAAGCGGGCCAGTGTCGCGGTGTCCATGATCGGTAAGCTGAAAACCACGCTGCAGATGCTGGCGATCTTTCTGATGCTCGGAACGGAACCGGCAACGACCGGGGCTTATATCGGCATCGGTACGCTCTACGGCGCGGCTCTGCTCACTATCTGGTCAATGTGGATGTATCTGCGTGCGGCCTGGCCTGATCTGATGGCTGAATCCTAAATTATTCAGTTATAAACATTTTGGCCGTATTGACATGACAGGGCAGCTATCTATAATACGCACCACCTGAGCGACAGCGCAGGTAACAGAGCGGGAATAGCTCAGTTGGTAGAGCACAACCTTGCCAAGGTTGGGGTCGCGAGTTCGAGTCTCGTTTCCCGCTCCAATACAGCGTTATTACGCCATTCAGGCTGGATGGCAGAGTGGTCATGCAGCGGACTGCAACTCCGTGTACGCCGGTTCGATTCCGACTCCAGCCTCCATGTACGCCCGGGTGGCGAAATTGGTATACGCAACGGATTTAAAATCCGTCGACCGAAAGGTCATGCCGGTTCAAGTCCGGCTCCGGGCACCAGCAAGAACTGTACTAAAAGCGGGAATAGCTCAGTTGGTAGAGCACAACCTTGCCAAGGTTGGGGTCGCGAGTTCGAGTCTCGTTTCCCGCTCCAGATATCTTATCTGACAGAAGACGCCATCATCTAAGGCTGGATGGCAGAGTGGTCATGCAGCGGACTGCAACTCCGTGTACGCCGGTTCGATTCCGACTCCAGCCTCCATTTCTTTTTCAGTTCCACAGAGAATATCCGGACCTGTCGGCAAGCGCTGGTGGCTTGTTTCGACAGTCTTCCGAGGTCGTTCCGGCGTGTTGGCTGCTGCTCGCCACACCACTTATATGCCCTGAAAGCGGCTTTTCGAAAAACCTTTTTGGCAAAGCCTTCTGCCGGAAGTGCCTCCTTCTTGGAAATAACGCCCCGGACGGAGTCTTTACTATTTCCATATAGTGTCTGATGCGTATAATTCTATACATATCTATTGATACGTATGGTGTATTTTATGTCCAAATCCACTCAGGAGCTGGTGTTTGACGCGGCTGATGAGCTGCTGAAAGAGGGGACTCGCCCTTCTCAGCAGAACGTTCGCGCCCGGATCGGAAAGGGCAGCGCTACAACCATTCACAAGGCCCTGAGCAGCTGGTGGCAGCAGCTCAGCAGCCGGCTCCAGCACACCGAGGGGCCGGATCAGCTGCCTGCGTTTCTGAGCTCGGCGCTGAGTGAGATCTGGCAGCAGGCGCTGACTCAGGCCCGCAGCAACTTCGCAGAAAGCGAGAAGCAGGCAAAAGAACAGCTGCTGGCCGAGAAACAGCAGCTTGAGACCATGCGGTCGGAAACCCGGGAGAAAACCGAACAGCTGGCCGGCCGGTTGGATAAAGCCTTTCAGCGTATCGAAGAGCTGCAGGCTGAGCTGGAGCAGGGGCGTCGCGACAATCTGCAGCTGGAAAAGCAGCTGGTTCAGGGCGGTTCGGAACTGGCGGAACTCCGACGTTCCGATAAAACTCAGAGCCGGGTGATCGAGCAGCTGGAGAAGCAGCTGGATCAATCCGTTGGCCCTGATCAGACCCGCTCGTCTTCGGAGCGGTTCGGGCTCGTGGAGTCCGGCCCGGCATCCGCCCGACTGGAGCAGGAAAACAGCAACCTCAGGGCCGCGGTGGCTGAGCTGGATACCAGGCTGGCGGACAGAGAAAACAAAATCGGTGCGCTTCAGGAAGAGCTGCTGGAGGCCAAGAGGCGCTACTACCGGCTGGAGAGCGGCGTAGAGAGCGAGCTGGCGCTGAAAGAGGCTGGTTACCAGGGGAGGATTGAAGCCCAGGAGTGTGAAATCAATCGCCTGCTGGCGCTGCTGGCTGACAAACGGTAGCATTGGCAATCCCTGAAAATACAGCCCTCTGGTTGATTCGGTACACCGGTAGATGAAGATTTCCATTCCTGATAATCAGAAAACGACAGACGTCATCCGCAAGGTTAATGAATCTGAATCCGGTTCGACCTTCAGCTGCAGCAGTGAACGCATGTTTTCGCTGCTGAAGATTGCCCTGGTTAAATCCCAGCGCTCCGATCTCAGCATTCAGCTGCTGGATAACAGCGGGAAGCTTCTGAAGCAGGTGGTCTCCCGCCGTAAGGAAGCAGAAGAGCAGGAGAGCGATGAACTGTCCCTGCCTCAGGTTAAAGCCGTCAGGGCGCTGGAAGAGGCTTTTCGTCAGTGCCAGGCCATGAAACTGACGGTTATCGGCTTCAGTGACGGGCTGGTGGCAGTGCCGGAAAAACTCGGTGTCAATCTGGCGGTACTGAGTTCAACCTCGGCAATGGATGTGGATTCTTCAGATGTCTATAAAGGGTTTGAGGCGGATTACGACGAAGATGAATAAACGTTAAAAGAGCAACAAAAAAGCGGAGCCTGGCTCCGCTTTTTTTTCCGACCAGCCTGCTCAGCTGGCCATTTCTTCCTGCGGCTCCACAGCGTGATGCTTCAGTCCGCTTCCTCGTTTACCGGCGTTCTTTTCTCTGGCTTTAGTCAGCTGGCGCTCAACCTTATCGCCCAGTGAGTCGATGGCTGCATACAGATTGTTGCCGGTGGCTCTGGCAAACAATTCCCGACCGTTGATATGAAAAGCAGCTTCGACCATATCGAGCTGGGCTTCCTTATCGACGATGACATTCATTCTGGTGACTTTTTCGTAGTGATCCCCCTGACGCTGGAGGCGGGCTGCGATATGAGCCCGTACAGATTCCGATACTCTCGCTTCGTGTCTTGCAGAAATATTGAGTTGCATAACATCGTATCCTTATCAACACATAGGTAGTGAAGAAGCGTTTCAGTTGCCGGCATAACTCCTTTTTCTGTTGTTTCTGACTACGGTTATATAGCAATCGGCAAGCCCGCGTCTACAGAAATCTGGCCGGGCATCAGCCCAGGAAGGTTCGGGTATCTTCAATAACATTGCTGTGTGGCAGCTCTACCAGCTTGATCAGCTCCATCGCCTCTCCGGAAGTGTCGAACAGCGCCAGCGCAAAATCATAGGCGTTGACCTGGTACCTGAGCAGATAGTTTTCGTCGGCGAAACGAAGGGCGATAGAGCCTCCGGTATCACCGTTAATCTGCGAATCGGTTTCCACCTTGACCCGGTGATAGTTGAGGTGCTTGAAGCTGGTGCCCAGCAGCTGGTTGAGAATGTAGTCATGCTTAAGCATCTTCTGAACCCGACGACCGTTGCTGAGATCCTTGATCTGATAACCAAATCCCTTATTCACCACCTTGTAACTGAGCTCGGCCCCGGTGACATGATTTTTAAGCGTAAGGCGTAGCCGGTCCCGGGTAATATGCTCGGTGGTCGGCTCCCAGGCCTCCCAGGAAGAGCGGGGGGAGAAACGCTCCTGGATCTCGAGAATCTGCAGGCAGTGCTCCCGAAACACTTCAGGGTCGGATTCATGCTGGTAGCGCCAGTAGTTGCCGCTCCGGGCTTCGAAGCCTGCAAAACCAGTATCGCCCAGCTCTTCAATACAGAGGCCGGACTCCTTCAGGTCATTGCACGAATCGGAAGCCTTCAGGATGCTCTCACTGATCTCTCCCCATTCGATTTTCCGGTCAAAACACTCGCCGCTGCGATAACGTACCCGAAGACCGCCGTCCGGCAGATCTTCTGGCTTGATATGTATCATCACATGTGCCGCCATGCGGTACTCCTCCTTTGTTCAGGCCGTCATGGTATAAACATAGCAGTTTTGCCTGTATTCAAGGCAATAAAAAAAATCTTTTTTCTTTTAAGGTGTTATGTCACCATTTGAGGTATAAAGCACGGTTCTGAGGGCCCGTGCCGGCGGGTGATTTTTGGTCGGCATTAATCTAGAATCGAATGGACAAGGCCCTGTAACGGAGGAAATGGATGACCAGCGTGATCTCTGTAATGCTCGTTGATGACCACGAAATTGTTCGTGCCGGATTTCGACGCCTGCTTGATAACACCGAGGACATCAGTGTTATTGCAGAAGCAGCCACCGGTGAGGAGGCCTACAGCCTCTATCAGGAATACCTTCCCGATGTTGTCGTTATGGACCTGTCCATGCCTCCGGGGGTTGGCGGTCTGGAGGCTATCCGGCGGATTCTCGCCGTATATCCGGATGCCAGCATACTGGTACTGACCGTACAGGAGTGCGAGCCCTATCCATCGAGAGTACTGCAGGCCGGTGCTCGTGGCTATCTCACCAAGCGATGCGCTCCTGAGGAACTGATCGAGGCCGTTCGCAAAGTTTATAATGGCAAAGAGTACGTTGCCCCGGGGATCCGTAAGGAGCTGGAAGGCCAGCAGTCTTCCCGGCTGTCCCGGCTGACAAAGAGAGAGTTGCAGGTGTTTACCCAACTGGCCAGTGGCGCCACCGTAGCCCAGATTGCCGACGCCATGTACATCAGCCAGAAGACCGTCCATGTTCATCGCTCCAATATTCTGTCCAAACTTGAAGTTTCCAGGACCTCCGAGCTGATTCATATGGCCATCCGCCACGGAGTGGTCGAAGCCTGAAATTGACAGAGCAGGGGGCGCGTGGGTTTCTCAACGTTGTCAGATCGCTTTCTCCGATGACGCGCCCGGTGCAGCGGTTGCCTGAAAACCCGGGAACGGGCTCTCCGAATCTGTATAATCCCCTCATAATCAACCTGATCCCGGGAGAGCGAAGCCTCCGGGCAGGCCTCTCTGGTTCGCTATTAAAGTCCGAAGGAAAGCCATAAATGAGCAGCAAAGCGAAAATCGGTATCGTTACCGTCAGCGACCGCGCCAGCGCCGGTGTCTATGATGACATTTCCGGAAAAGCCATCATCGAAACACTGAACGACTACCTGACCTCTGAGTGGGAGCCGGTTTATGAGGTTATTCCGGACGAGCAGTCTGTAATCGAGGCGACGCTGATCCGAATGGCCGACGAGGAACAGTGCAGCCTGATCGTTACAACCGGAGGGACAGGGCCGGCAAAAAGGGATGTGACTCCGGAAGCGACCGAGGCGGTCTGCGATCGGATGATGCCGGGGTTCGGTGAACTGATGCGCACCGAATCGCTGAAGTTTGTTCCGACGGCTATTCTGTCTCGCCAGACGGCCGGTCTCAGAGAAGACAGTCTTATCATCAACTTACCAGGCAAACCTAAATCAATCCGTGAATGTCTGGATGCGGTTTTTCCGGCAGTGCCGTACTGTATCGATCTGATGGAAGGCCCCTATCTGGAGTGTGATGAAACGGTTATCAAACCGTTCAGGCCGAAAAAGAAGTAACGCCCCGGCGAGCTCCTGATCCGGACGCCGTCGATGGTCGGCGTCCCCTGTCTCCCTTTCGATTCTCCCGCTGGCTGCCGGACTATTCACCAGCAGACCATCTGAGTCTACTATTAAGCTGAGCTGGTGATACCCGCCACGGTTGCCGGTACTTCAACAGTGCCTGCCCTTTTGTCGCTTAATGGAGGTCCGGGCATGCATTCATCCCCGAACATATTGTCCTATGCGCTGTTCAGCGGTCTGATACCTGAAGATGCCGCTTTGCTGTCCAGCTCGCTTAAACCACAGCAATTCTCGGAAGGCGCCTATCTGTTCAGAAAGGGAGATGAGGCCGACAGACTGTTTCTGATTGAGCAGGGATCGGTGGAGGTGCTCAATGACCTGTCCGATGATACCCAGGTGCAGCTGGCTATCCGTCAGGAAGGGGACAGCGTCGGCGAGATCGGGTTAATTGATTCTGCGATTCGTACCGCCTCTGTCAGGGCTCTGGAGCCGGTCAGAGTGCTGGCGTTCTCCTATCGGCAGCTCAACGAACTCAGACGAACCCAGAAGGACCTGTTTATTCAGATCCTTATTAATATCGCCCGCGAGGTCAGCCGCAGGCTCGCATCGGACGATGCAGTGATCAGCAGTTCACTGTTTGGACGTGCTGATCTTCTGTAAAGCGACAAGCCCCGGCGTTCATTTCAACACCCATGGCTTGAATTCATAATCGGCAGGACTATCGCCGGGAGCCCGACCCATTTTTTTCGGTGGCGAATTAACCATCAGGCTACTTCGTCCGTTCGGCTGGCCTTTCGTCATCAGTATCGGTAGAGATAAAGCATGAAGCGTATCGCAATGCTTGTTGCCGGCTCAGCCCTTATGAAGACCGGCAAGCTGAATCACGACAGCAGTTGCCAGGCTAGAATGGGAATTGTTGATGGAGGAAATATCCTGGCTGAGCTGAATGAAGCGCATGAGATCCCCGAGCCGGTGCTGATTCAGGCACTGCTCGATCTCGGCTGTTCCATCGTGCATCGCAACCCTCAGGGAACCCTGGAGTTAAGGGGGGAGGATTTTATCATCAAACTCAGCGATCAGTGGCTGACCATCTATCATGGCGGAGAACGGAATCTGGAGAGTCGCAGTCACCTCCATCTGAAGCGAGGTCTCTACCGGTGCGCCGAGATTGTTGAACTTGAGGAGTATGCCCCCACCATCGGATTCTGGGTTCAGGAGGACAGCAGTGAAGGTAGCAGTGTCGGCCAGGAACCATCGCTGGCGTTCTACTTTCCTCCCTTCTATCGCTGGAACCGGGGAGAAAAAACGCCGGTCCCGGAGAACCAGCGTCGCTATCGGGAATGGGTTGCCGAGCATGGTCGCCGGTTCCGGCTGACTTATGAATAAGGGATAGTCAGGGAGACGTTTAATCTAAGACTGCTGACCGGAGATCTGACGGTAGTGTGCGCTGTTGCCGACGTACTTCCTGAGCCGAAGATGCCGACAGTCAGCGGCCCCACTTTGTCGACGGGGAATTTCCACCTGGAGATCCTCCTCCTATGGGTGATCTGCCTGACTGTTTCGATCTGGAACTCTTCTGGGAAATGCTTTGTACAAATGGCACCTCCTGAGTGCATCAGCACAATGCGAAAAACTGGTCGAATCAATGCGAACTAAGATCTCTATCTCTGATCATGGGGAAATACTGCAGTTATTGGTTAAAAAAGGATGGGGCTGTCGATAAATTTTACAGCCTGCCATAAGTCCGCAAGACCAGAGGTCGGTATTTAGTACCGGTATGATGAATAAGGGCGTCTGAGGATTCAGGGTGGAGCATCCTTCAAGCTCAGGACCGGGCAATTATGACTTCCAAACAGGGTCTCGATACTCATTTCAGGGTCTGATCTCGGCTCACAGGAGCGCCTGTATCTCGGGTTCATGGACATATCCCCACGTCGTCGGTTTTTAATGGCCGAGTAGTCTTGTCGGAATATTTTACAGTCGACAAGACGCGCATTCACCAGATCATGGCTAACGGACTGATCTTCCTGGCAAATATATTCTCGGTGTATTTCTTGCGGCTTTTTTCGAAGAGCCAGACACTCATAAATGCCCTGTATTCGGATCGTTTATGAGAAATTCGACATAAAAAACAAGGCTCAATTTTCGGAAAATCAAGTTGAACAGCTGGTGGAAAAGGCTTTTCTTGCCCAAAAGGGGTGACGATGAGCACATGGCAGCTATTGATGTTCACCCAGAGCATGCGGGAGAATTTCGTCTTGAAGCTCTGGAACCTCGTCTGCTTCTCTCCGCCGATCCTATCTCTGCCGAATTTGCTCGTCTGGCACAGGACGCCCTTCAGACAGATGAAACCGCCGAGGTTGCGGCGATTGTTCTTGAAATCGATTCGAATTCTGAAACTCGGGCGAGCGAATACCAGGAAGAACTGAATCTGGTATGGCCCGGGTCCTGGCCCCTTCGGAGCGAAAATTTCGCTGACGATGGCGTTGAGGCAACGAGTGACACCGACAACGAAACACTGCTCTATGACATTGCCGATGGCGACCTGGGTGTAAACGCGGCGGGATCCGACTCCAACAACATCCACAATACCGGGATAAGTCCTTCCTTGCCGTCGCCGGTGATCGCGACTGAGCCTCCAGATACTGAGTACATTGACGATCAGTCGCTTGTTATCCCGGGCGATGAGAAACCCTTGTTATCCATTGTTCCGTTTCAGCAACTAGCGCGCGCCCCCCCCGTCGCAGGCATCTCAATCTATGACAATGATTTGGATTCGCCAACGTCATCCGAAGGAGATGACTCGGGGGGACTGTCTGCGGTGTTTGAGATACCGCAAGCTGCCGTCTACGACCCAACACTGCCACGGGGGCCTCCCAGTTCCGAATTGCCGGAACTCGGCACCCATACGCCTCAACTGGTTGAAGTTCGTGACCCGGATGTTCCCGGTGACGCATCATCAACCACTATCGCTCAGAACACACTGAGACAGCTCGTCTTCGTGGATCCGGCCATTGAGATGTCCGGGGCGTTTTTGGAGGCGCTGGCTGCAGACCGGGCAGCAAGCACGCTTGATATCGTGATGCTTGAAGCTGATCGCGACGGCATAGCGCAAATCACAGAATTCCTGGACGGCGAGCATGGCATATCTGCCCTGCATATCCTGTCCCACGGCTCGCCGGGTAGCCTTTCGCTTGGAAGTGCACAGCTCAACTCGGACAGCCTCGCAAGTTATGCCGAGCTGGCCTCCTGGCGCCATGCGCTGAGCGCCGAGGCAGACATCCTTCTGTATGGGTGTAATCTGGCCGATGGCGAGTGGGGCGTGGGCTTTGTTGAGGCGCTGGCTGAGATGACCGGGGCGGATGTTGCGGCTTCCACGGATTTGACCGGTTCCGCGGTGTTGGGCGGGGATTGGATCCTCGAACAGCGCTCAGGTGTTATTGAGGCCGCGACGCTGGCTCTCGAGTTCGACCTTGTGCTCGCGGAGACGATCAGGAACACAGCTGCGATTCAGACGCTTTCCTCTGCGGACGGCAGCCCCGCGCCGGCCGACACGACATTCAAGATCGCACTGTTCGGAGGCGTGTGGCAGATCACCATCAATGGGCAGGATCCCTCTCAAGGCATACTCGACCTCAACGGCGTCGATGCTAATCTCACCGTCACGGTGACGCCCGACGGCCACCTGCATGAGATCAGGGACGGCAGCAACTTCGTCAAGGCGGAAGGTGGCGGTACGATGCCCGTCACCACCGCGCAGCTGCCAGTGAACAAGCAGGCAACATTGAATCTGCAGGGCAGCCTCACTACTAATCCGTTGAAAGTCGAGGTCGAGGGTGCCAATGGCCGAACCGTGATCGTCAAGGATGCGGCTGGCAACCCGCTTTTCACTGTTAAGAACGTCCACTCAATCGTAGGCGGTCAAGCGAACGACACATTTCATTTCAACGAAAGCGCCACCATTCAAGGGTCACTGAGTGGCGGCGGCGGGGCGGAAAACGAACTGCGCGTTGAGAGAGACAAGGGCTCTGAATCGAGCGTCGATCTGAACAATCCCAACCCCAATGTCGCAGACGCCGTTGTCACAGGCCCTGTTACCCACATTCAGAAGCTGGTGGGGGGGGCGGCGAATGACAGTTTCAAGGGCAGCGCTCAAGGGGAACGATTCGAGGGCGGTGCGGGCGAAGACCAGCTGACCGGGGGGGGCGAAGTTGACACGCTCATCGGGGGCGCGGACAGCGATACCTATCATTTCGAGGATGGTTGGGGTGCGGACATCGTGATTGAAGGGGGAAATGGGGGAGCCCTCGACACGTTCAACTTCGCAGGTGTAACCACGCCGCTGGCTTTTCAATTCAATTTTGGCGGCGTCACCGTCAATGACGGTGGGGCGAACTCGGTAACAAATGTGCCTTTCATTGAGAGGGTCATCGGTACTACTACTCAAGACAATGTTTTCAAGTTCAGCGGTAACTGGGGCAAGGGTTTCTCTGTAAACGTCGATAACAGGGACGATACGTCTCCCCGAATTCGCGACACCCTCGATTTCAGCGATTTTGAGGAAAACCTGACGTTTGAACTGGAAGGCAAGGGTAAGGTGGTCGTAACGCACCGGGACGCCCTTGGCGTCCTGGTCAATAGCGTCACCGCCTATCAGGTCTTGAATATTAAGGCAGGCAAGAAAGAAAACACATTTAAGGTTAAGGACCTTGCGGCGCTTGTCGGTCAGATCGAGGAAAACGGCGCGGCTGGCAGCAGGCTCACCCTCGATTATTCCGGGTTCCCGGGGACAGCGCCCGTTGTGAATCTTGCGATGCGAACGGCTTCCGGCTTTGGCGCCGATGGCATTCCCGAAAATGTCCATCGGGTTATTGGAAGCGATGATCCGATCAGGATCACCGGTAGTGACGACCTTATTCAAACTCTTAGCGGATCTTCCAGGGGGGATCACTTGACCGCTGGCGGCGAAGCTGGAAAAACTGGCGATACGCTTGTTGGTCTCCAGGGAATGGACATTCTCACGGGAGGGGGCGGCAACGACACACTACTGGGAGGGAGTGGCAACGACAGGCTCATCGGGAATGAGGGGGATGATCGTCTGGAAGGCGGGCCGGGCACAGACAAACTCGATGCTGGTACCGGCATGGATACGCTGCTTGGAGGACCTGGTAACGACGCATTGAACGCTATTGTGGGGGATGGGGACAGGCTTGAAGGTGGGGCGGGAAATGATGTTTTGGGTTTTGAGTTCCGTCCGGGACAAACGGAGACTAACGTAACCCGCCTCGACGGTGGTTCTGGAAACGATACCTTTGTTATTCCCAATGATTGGGGAACCGTCGAAATCGTCGAGCGTGAGGATGACGGCAGTGACACTATCGATTTTTCAGCGGTCACTGAATCCATTACCTACAACCTGAACCAGGGGGAGCTTATCGCAGGAACCGGGGAGTTCATCGAGAACAAGCGCTCCTTCACTGAGATCCTGTCTGACCTTACACTGCAGGGATTTGGTGATGCCTCCGGCACCTTTGGCGCGGGTGACACCCTGTTGGTCGCCACCAATGGTCGTGCCAATCCAGCCCAGAAGCTGAGTCTTGGTGATGCAGTAAAAGGCGATTTCAAACTCCTGTTCAAAGCAGGAGACGATCCCTCAGGGACGATTGAATACAGTGGCGACGCTACGGATTTGGCTTCCCAAATCCAGGACGCGCTCAATGCCCTGGATGATGTCGCAGTCAAGGTACGGAAAACCGCTGAGCATAACGTGTTTCATGTTGAACTCCTGGATCATCCGCGTATTCCGCCTTTGCTTCAGTTCTCTCTGAACAACCTGATGACCGGGGACGGGACGGCTGTTACCAATACCGAGGTGTCCCTGCTTGACGACGGACAAAGCCTCAACGAGGTCCAGCTCATTGATCTTTCGGTCGATGGTGCTCCGGGCGTTGGCGGGAAATTCCGGCTGAAGATCGGTGATTCCGATATGACGATCCCCATCACTGTCGAGGCGCCCGACAACACCGCTAAAGTCATCGAGGATGAGTTAAATAAGCTGAGTCAGTTAAGTGGTTTTTCTGCGCAACTGAGAAGCTTCTTTGCTGACAATGGATGGGATCCCAACTTCGATGTTACGGTTACCCCGGATGGTGATAAGCAATTCAAAGTGTTGTTCCACTCGCCTTCCGCGAAAAACCTGCCGAAGTTGGCTGTACTGAAAACAGATGGCACTCCTTTTGAGGATGCCAGCGGATCCGAACCGAACCTGGTTTCCACGGAACGCGACGGATCACCACCAAGCAGGCTGAAGAACATCGAGACCCTCGTCGCGGCCAATGCCGATGCCAGGTTTGTGTTTGGCAGTAACTGGGGTGTGAACTACTCCGGGCTTGATCAGTTCCTTCCCACCTACTTCCGTGAAAAGGACAGTATTCTCACCATCGACACCTCGATCCTGGTGGAAAACAACCACGACCTCGAGCTCGATTTCAGCAACGTCAGCAAGAAACTCAATTTTGAATTCGCAACCGAGAAATTACCAGTTCAGCGCGTGAGCGCCAATGGTGACTTTACCCTGACGCTCACCGGTTCGGAGTCGATCCTGCTCGACCTCAAGAAGGCGGCAAGCGGAACTTTCCGCCTGGCGCTCGCCGATCCGGACGGCACGTCGGGACAGAGGCAAACCGACGATATTAAAGTCGCGACAACGGTGCCGGGGTTCACCACGCTAGCCAAAGACGTGGCTTATAACATCGAGAGAGCCATCGAGGAAGCCATTTCGAGCTTCAGTCGTGACAAGGGCGTGAGCGTGTCGGTTGCGAACAAGGATCTCATGACTTTCCGAATCACCTTCAGCGAGAAGGGCTACAGCTCGAATTTGGCACTGGGCAACCAGAATCTCAAGAGCAAAGACGACATAACGGTTTTCGCGGAGATTCCGGCGGAAAAACGGGTGGCGAGTTCGCAACCAACAGCGAATCCCATCTCGTTTGTTGCTGGTGATACGAGCGCGACCGCTGACAATATTCGTGAGGCGCTCAATGTGCTGCGATACCCAGGCGGTGACAACCTTGATGTCCAGGTCGAAGCTGATCCGGTTGTCATCAATGCATGGAACATCACCTTCGATTCAGGCGGCGTGGAGCCGCTCACCGTTACGCAGGGGACAAGCAGCTTCAGCGCCTTGCTACTCTCGCCCAGGACCGTGACGACCCTGACTGTCACCAAGGTCGATAGTCGTTCGAGCATTTTTCCCAAGGCATCATTGGTGACCGATTTTATCAACGAGTTTATCCCGACCTCGGTAGAGTACAACAAGCTTGTCTTTACGAATGTTGACTCCAACACCACCGTCATCGGCGGCGCCGATGAGAACACCTTCAAGCTCAAGGGCGATGCCACCTTCGCAGGCGACCTGATCGGCGGCCCCGGTTTCTTTGGCACCGGAATTCGGAGTCCGGAAGGGCTCCTGCGCCTGGACACCCTCGCCAGCGCCCTGGGGCTCGACCTGCCGCGGGTTACGGTAAGCAACACCATTGACATCTCAGACGTCCCGGGCACGTTTGACATATTCAAAGCCAACTACGGTACATTGCTGCCACTGTCGCAGGAGACGATCGTCGTCAATACAACCCGGCAGGGCGACACGGGGAACTCCGTTCAGCAGATCGTGCTGCCGACGGGCGTCAATGGTGGTGACTTCAAATTGAAGCTTGGTCTTATTTCGACTGGCCCAATTCCCTTTGATATCAACGCTGAGGACCTCCGGAAAGAGTTGGCGAAACTACCCAACCTGCAGGGGACGGTCATCGTTGGCGGCAACGGTACATCAAATAGCCCGTTCCGCGTCGAATTCGATACCGAGACGCGGCTTCTGGTTGCGACGGAAGTGAAACTGTTACGTAATGTAGAGAATAGTCATTTCAAGGCGGTGGAGACGCTAAAGGGAGTCCTGAACAGCACTGGCGTCGATGGGCGTAACGAGATTCAACACCTCTATCTACCCGCTGCTACGAAAGGCAAGCTGGTTCTTAGGGCCGATGATGTTCAAGGATTCTTAGCAACTGACAATTTCAAAGTCAGGCCGACTATAGATCTCGTCGCGGATCGGAATCTTTTAGCCAGTAAAATTCAGACTGCGATCCCCCATACCAAAGTGCAGTGGGTAGAAGACCAGGGACACTTCGAGATTGAGTATCTGGGGTTTGGAGATGCCAAACTTGTAGAGGTCGTTTCATTGTCCGAAGAGCTGGCAGCGGATACGGTCTCCATCGGTGGTCTACTGTTCAACCGGGTGGACGGCAAGGTCACGCAGCCACTGGTGATCGCGGACGCAGATGGTGGGACGTTCGACCTGGCAATAGAAGGCCAACCGATCGTCGGTGGCGTGCCCTGGGATGTGGACGCTGGGAGGCTGGAGTCAAAGCTCCGGGCCTTGAATACAACTACGGACGTTGTGGGTAGGGGGACCATCGAAGAACCTTTCGTGGTGAGCTACAGTCTGTCCGGAGGCGAAACGCCAAGCGGTCTCACCATCCCGGTAAACGGCCTGGACGGCCTTACCCGGGATCTCAACGTGCCCTTCGCTGAACTGAAAACCTTGCTCAGGGGCAGCGATCCAGCGCTCGAAGCCTACGCCATCCAGTTGACCGGCCCATTGACAGGCGCCGATCCGACCAAATTCACTCTGACTTATAACGGCAACAGCACCGCCGAGATCGAGTGGGACAGAAATAGTGACGTCCTGAAGAGGCGGATCGAGACGGCGTTGAAGCAGCTGGAGGTGTTGGCAGTCAGTGTCCTGATCGAGGCGACCGGAAGCGCACCGGTCAGTGAGACCGACGCGACGACCTTCAGGCTGACTCGGAATACGGAAAACACAGATACCTGGAAGATCCCGCTGAACAATATCGATTTCACCGCGACGATCAGCCAGGGCGCCAGTGCCATAGAGGCGGCAACGGCGCTGGCCAGGGCGATCAATATCGCTGCTGACTTCACCGCATACGCCATTGGCAATACGCTCTATGTGGTCCGGCCCGACGGCACCCCGATCACCGTGGGTACCATTGACACGCCGAATGGTACGGCGACGCAGGAGTCGTCCGAGGGGCAATCCATCAGTCTGGTCGGCACGCCGACAGAAGGTGAAATCTGGATCGCGAATTTAGACGGCATCGATTACCGCTATGAGGCAAAGCAAAACGACACCCTGGAGCAAGTTGCCACCGGACTCGGTGAAGCACTGGGGAAGGAAGCCGGTTTCCACGTCACCGTGAGCGGGACCCGGATCTCGGTGGTCTCCCTCAGTAACCAGCCTTTCGCTCTGGTAATGGGAAAATCCCTGAATGAACGACCGGTCGAAGCTACGAGGCTCGAACTTCGTGGTGAACCGCGCCAGGGTGACCGTTGGATCGTTAATCTTGGGAGCGGTCCAGATCTGGTTCACCCGGTCGCGAACGGTGACGACCTGCCGATAATCGCGATGCAACTCGCAGCGAAGATCAATGGTGAGGGCACTTACAGTGCATCGTCCGATGAAAATGCCATTGTCGTGACGCGACAGGATGGGACCCGGGTTTCGATCAAGATCCGTCGTGAGCAAGATGGCGGCACCCAGGTGGCCGAGGATGCCGACGCCACAACGTTCGTGTTGACGCGGGTCTCAGGCATGGGTGATCTGTGGCAGATCACGATGAACGGCGAAATGTTCCCCGCGATGATCGAAAATCAGGATAGTGCCGATGTGGCGGCGGCGAAGCTGGCCGAGGAGATCAACGCTCACGAAGAGTTTACCGCGTTCGCCGATGGTCACATCCTTTACGTGATCCGACCGGACGGCGTCCCAATAGCGGTTGAATCCATCAATACGCCAAATGGCAACGCAACGCAGGGCCGCTCGAACGGCAAGTCGATCGACCTGTCCGGTACGCCGGTGGCGGAAGAACGATGGATCGCCAGTCTCGACAACGCGGATTTCGACTACGAGGTGCGGGCGAGCGACAGCCTGGAGAACATTGCGAGCGGACTGGGAAGTGTGCTTGGCAACCAGCAATCCACACGGGTGACTGTCGATGGAACGAAGATCTTCGTAACCAGACTCGGGTCGGGGGGTATTGAATTCGATCTGCGAGCCGTCCCGGCGGAAACGTTGCCCGAACTGGCGTCCAGAATTTCCCTGGTCGGCCAACCGCAAGAAAACGACAGATGGCGCGTAACGGTCGACGGCGAAAATTCTGGATATACCGTTGCACCAAATGCCGACCTGTCCCAGATTGCCAGCCAACTGGTAACAGGGATCCGTAGTTTGAACAAGCAGTTCGCTTTTGTCTCCGGCAATGATGTGATCGTCACCAACAAACGGACGTTCCAGTCCGTTGAGGTTTCCAACAACAGAAGTGCGAGCAACAGTTACACGATTCAGCTCGATCCGTTCGCGACCGGAGGCACCTTATCGGCGGCGGTGAGCAGTGGTGCGGGGGCTATCTCGGCGAGGAAGATCCGAGACCTGACGCCCGGCGTCCGGGAAACCCAGACCCTTGGCTTATCCCCTGAAAAAAACAAGGGCACCTTTACCCTCTCCCTGAACGGAAGGGACACAGACCCGATACCTCACAACGCCAGCGCCGCTGATGTCCGGGATGCTATCAACCGGCACCTTGTCTATGCCGACGGAACCAGACCTCAAATTGGCACTCCCACGGGCAGCGGAATCGCGGCAGATCCATTCAGCATCACATTCGACCGTTCGGGTAATGTCGGTGAACTGGTCATTAATACGGACGAGTTGAAAGTCAGCCAGGCGGCCGGCCAGATCGGCATCGTTCTGCAAAAACCCGGCGGTCCGGCCGTTCAGGAAGTGCAGGAAATTGTCAGCCGTCTCACGAGCGACAACTTCCGCTTGCATCATGATGGGGGACTGACCGAGAAGATCGAAAAGACCGCGACAGCGGAAGAGATAAAAAGTGCGCTTAACCAGCTGGAACAGAATCTTGTTCACTCGCTGACGGGGACCGGCACCGAGGACGACCCATGGCTGGTCACCTTCCTCAAGACCGAAGATGTCAATGAAATTCGAGGCTTTACGCCGACTGACGTCAGTCAGCAGGTCAAAGGTTTCACCGGAACGATCAGGAATATCAACGGCATCGACACCGGTGCGGGATTCAATGTTTTCCTGGGATCGGATCCACTGGCAGAGATCGTCGTAAATGCCCTGAAGGCGGGGTCGGAATCCCGGAGCGCTCTGATCGACCTGTTTGGCGCTGCGTTCGGCGATGGAACGACATCAGCGGAGACTCTCGTACGACTGCTTGCTGGTGGCGACACCTTCGTCGTTGGTGGCGGTCAGACGCTGCTCGATTACCTGCTGAAGTTCGGATCCTTCCTCAACGAAAAGAGCGTTGATTTTCGCTCCCTGGACAATAATCCCAACTCTCCCCTGGGTCAGTTTCTGGACAACAGGATTGGAGGATTTCTCTTTAAGACGGTGAAGGGGCAGGCAAGCGCGTTCGCAAAGGCGCAACTCAACAACAGCTTCAGCGGTTTGGCGAAATTCCTCGATCTGCCCTTCAATCCAGGTGTGCATCTGTTTGCCGGTCTCAACGGTGGCGACACCTATAAGTTCTCGGGTTTCTGGGGCTATGGGGCAATTCTTGAACTACCGAATGTTGTCAACGTGATACCAGGTCTTGGCACGATTGCGAGTGGGTTGGATACGCTCGACTTCTCTGGTGTCAAGACCGACATGCGGTTCGATATTTACGAGGTCAATGCGCAAAACCGGGATGAGTTAGCGGGCTTGTTTGCCGACGCCGCACAGGTGACTGATGGTGGTGGGCTGTCTCATGCCGACCGTTTCTTTAATGTCTTTGACATCGGGATGCAGGTCGTCATTGCCCGCGACTCGACGATTGCCGATTCACCCGGTCTTGGCGACCTCCTCAGGCGTATGCCGGGGCTGAGTTCGAAATTTGACCTGTCGGTCTTCGGAAATGTGGTGTTCGCCACCGAGATCGAGAACATCATCGGAGGCACTCGAAACAATACATTTGTGCTCCACGACGGGGCGACCATCCCCGGTACCATTACGTCAACCAACGCCACTGGCAGCGTCATCATCGATTACTCGGATTACCACCAGCCGGGTGGAGTCCTTAAAGAAAAGCAGATTGTCGATCTGACGGGCGCCGTGCAGGGTACGGTCACGCTCAGGGTCAAGAACCCGACAAACAACATTGCGCAGTCCGTCACGGCCATGGTCGCCAGCTCCGGCGGCGAGGTCAATTTCGATACGACTGCAGAGAATATCGAGCACGCGCTCGACACAACCCTGGGCCAGGGAGCGGTTACCGTCGAGCATATCAAGTTAGCCCCGGGCACATTTGAGGTGACCTTCAACGGGGGGGACGACGTAGAGCAGATGAGCGCGGTGAGCAGCGCTGATGATCCGCTGCTGGATGAGAAAAATGGCACTATTGTCCCGACCCTGTACACGGCGGTCGAGGGCGGTGCCGAGGCTGGTGTCACTGTCGACGGTAGTACCGGTGAGCCTGACTCCATCGCGGATCGCACCGGGGGCACGGTGCCGCCGGCTATTCCGGCGGTGACTATCCCATTCTTTGGCAAGCTTCCGAGTATCCCGTATCGCTTCGGCAGTGCCCAGGGCGTTCTCGGCCATCGCGCCGGCGGCCTGGGAACCTTGCTTGGTTCCATCGATGCCCTCGGCGAACAGTACCGCTTCTTCGCGGTAGACAACCTGTCCAGCGTGATAGCTACCGATCGCAACGATTTCCTTACCGGCAATAATCAGGACAATGTATTCGATATCAGCGCCGGTGGTAGCGACACCGTTAACGGCGATGGAGGCACTGACACCCTTAGTTACGCCAGCGCGAATCGGGGCGTCACCATCGACCAGTGGATTCCGGCGGCGGGCGTTATCGATAAAGGTAAGAAGGGAACTTCAGAGAAACAACTGATTGATCTTGCCCGGGCGACCGGCGGATCCTTTACCCTCAGCTTCACCGACCCGGCCACTACCGGCGAGTTTGCCGACGAGTTCCTTCATGAGTCGACAACGCTGACCACCGAGCCGATTGCATTTGCTGCCGACCCGGGTACGACTGCGGCTAACATCAAGAGTGAGCTTGAGGCTCTGGTGGATGAAGATGGGAACTCGATAAGCGTCACGGTCACTCCCGGTGATTTAAACAACACCTGGAAAGTCGAGTTCGTCTCTCCTCGCGAAACCGCCATCGGCGCGATGTCGCTGGGTATCGCGGGGAAACTGGATGACGGCACGCCCTTCGGTTTGACCTTCCCTGATCCGGCCTTCGCCACTGGCAGTTCATATTTTGGCACGTCGGTTGTCGAAGGAACTGCCGCCTTTGACGATAAGGTCAAAATCCACCTCAGCACTACGCCGACGGTCGGCGATAACTGGAAGCTACTCCTTAACGACACTTCCTATGACTTCGTAGTGCAGTCCGCCGATCTTGCCGCGGTTGCAACCGGGCTTGCGGCAGCCGCTGACGGAATGGGCGGATACATTGCAACCGCGAACGGGGCCATGATAGAGGTCGGTCGGATCGATGGCGCGCCATTTAAGGTCAGCACGCTTATCGAGGCGACCACCAGCGCGGCCATTACCGAAACCGATGCGACCACATTTGAGTTCAGCCGAACCCCGGGTACGGAGGAGACCTGGCAGATCACCCTGAATGGCACGACTTTCGAAACGCCGATCGGTCAGAACGACGACGCCGATGTGGCGGCGACGAAACTGGCCGGAGAGATCAATGCTGACGATAGCTTCACTGCATTCGCCGATGGCAACACTCTCTTTGTGCACCGAAGTGATGGTGGCGCGCTGATAGTGACTTCGTCGAGCTTGCCCAATGGCGATGTTGAGCAGAGCACTTCGGTTAGAAAGACTATTTTTCTCAGCGGCACACCTTCAACGGGTGAACTCTGGACGGTGACGCTTGACAGCGGTACGAGATCTTATGGGGTTCGACCGGACGATACCCTGTCCGACGTGGCCGCAGGGCTAGGGGCGGCACTTAAAAATGAAACCGGCATCGGGGTCGTGGTTAACGGGACCGAGATTTCGGTGACGGCGTTCAGCGATGATGCGCTTAATCTGTCGGCAACCATTGATGCGCCTGATCAGATCACCACCGTTCTGGCAGTCGACGCCTTCGGTGGAACGTTCAATATTAAAAAAGTTGGAGACAAAACCGAACCCATCGGAACACTGACCTACGACGCAAGCGTGGATGATGTCAACAAGGTGTTTGAGAATATCAGCGGCAAGGCTATTGCCACTCATATTGGATTGAACACCTGGGGTATTACTTTCACAGGAACGATGCCGGCTCTGGACATCGAAGTTACGCCAGACTCAAATTCGGCATTTGGATTGTCGTCGTCTCTGTTGAAGTTCCAGACGCCACCCGCAGGCGCGAGTAGCTTTACCAACATCGAGAGAGTGCAGGGTGGTTCCGGCGACGACCTGCTGATCGGTCATGCGGGCGACAACATCTTTGCGTTTGGCAACAACTGGGGGCATGACGTTGTCATTGGTCGGGGCGGCAACGATAAGCTTGATTTCTCCGGATTGTCCTTCGAGCGTTTTGATACGCCAGATCGGACAGGCGTGGGGACCGAGACAGGCGATAAGATTACGATCGGCGATCTGAAGTACGAGGTATTTGACGGCTACGTCCTGGCTACGATTTCTGATCGGCATTCGGTGCTAGCCTATGGAGAGTTTGACAAGCCCATTCTTCCTGCCAACCCGGAAAGCCTTTTCTTTGGTAAGGCGGAAGCATTTCTGAAGAAGTTCTTTGTGCCGGGAGTCGACATAGATCTCGCGCCACAGCTCGCCGTCGCCCCCGCGTCTCAGTTGATGGGGGTTGTCCTCACCGATTCACCAAACGCACTATTCGCTGACGCGATCGAGGAGTGGAGAAGTCAGCTGCCCAACGGTCCTCCCATCCTTAATGGCCTCCCCACCGGTTCTCCAATCCTTAACGGGTTGGAAGGCGTTGGTCTCCAGATCCTCGACTTCTCAACCAACCCGGCGTTCGCCGGTGAGCCCGAACGAGACCTGCTCCTGGCTGCCCCGGGAACCGACAGCACCGGTAATCTCGTGCTCCTTATCGATGACGACGCGGCAGGGCATGGTTGGCATACCGACAGAAGCAGCAATCCTCTCACGGGTACGATGGACCTGTTCACCGTGCTGGCACACGAGATTGGACACCTGCTTGGCGTGGGAGACTCGGAGGAGGTTGGCAGCCTGATGAATCACCTCCTTTCGAGCGCTGAAAAACGTCTTCCCTCCGCCGCTGATGTCACTGCGGCGCTATCGATCGACAAAAACCAGTTGGGTCATGGGCTGGTTCAGTTTGCCGACTGGTCCAGAAACCTGGGCAACCGGATCGGCCAGTACTTCGATGATGCGGGCAATATCCCATTCACCGACACTTCCCTGGGCAGCCTTCTTGGTCTGGACGCCGCCACCACCGTGATCGGCAATGGGATCGCGGGTCAGGTGGTCACACTCGCCAATGAAGTGATGTCGTATTTAAATGATCCGAACATTAGCTCGCCCGCTACCGACGATCTTATCACTACGGTTAATACACGGCTTGCCGAGAGCGGCGCCGCAATCAGCCTGGCCCCGACGGCGTCAACCTCCCTCAGGGAGTTCCGGGTCGCCATCACGGCCGCTTCAATACGCAACGATGTTGACCTCAGCCTCTCGGGATTGACCCTTGAATTTCCCGACGGCCTGAACCTTCCCCCGGTCGATATTTCGCTTGAGCTTGACCAGTCGCGACCTCTGCGATTCGCGGCCGATCTCGATTTCGAGTTCACCTTCGGGGTGGATGAGGCGGGCTCTTTCTTCGTATCTGCCCCCACATTAACGGCCGACGTGGAGTTTGGCGACCAGCCACTGGTGATCGAGGCGGTCGATGTCAACGCCTCGACATTCTCTGTCAGTGGCAATCACAGCCCCACGGCGACGGATTCGGAAACAACCTTTGATGTCGGTGACAGCTTCTATGTGACCGGTGGCTTAGGAAACATCGGGGCATACAGGGTTGCCGGCACTCAGTACGACGCTGTCACCGATAGGACGCTCCTGAGTGTACAGAACAGCATCGAGTCCCCCGACGCGGCAGGGGCCATTCGCAAGACCTTTGATCTGTCAGCGAGGCTTGGCCCCTTCGGTGTTGATGTGGCCGGCGGCATCGCCAACCTTGATTTTGATGTCAGCCTCGACGTGCCAGGGCGCCTTCGCGCAGACACCCTTAGCGCCGATACGGTCGGCAGTCTGGTGGGGCTACCCACGCTGGATGGCGATGCCACCTATGAATTGCTGCTGCCAATTGAACTCCAGGGGGGGCTGGCCGGACTGGCCGATGACCCCGTGGTTGTTTCGGCATCAAGTTCACTCATCCCGCCGGGTGCAACTCTGTTGGGTCTGTTTGCGAATCTGCCCAATACGGTGAGCATCACCGGGGCCGAGGATCTCTTCCGCTTCAGCGGCATCTCCCTGGAGATGATTCTGGCGATCATCGAGTCGGGACTGGATGCCCTGGTGGGAGAAGAGGGTGATACCGACGCCCCGATACATCAGAATCTGCCGATTGTGAATCAGAGCGCGTCGCAACTACTCGGAGTCGGAAATGAGGATTTTGTCACCGGACTGCGCAATGTGTTCCGGACCGTCAAGGGACAGGCGACAGACCTTAGTGGCTTTGAAGCCCGGATGAATGAGCAACTGCGAGGATTATTTGATCTCAGTTCAGAGTCCCACCCCGTCACTTTTGAGTATCGCGACTCGACCTTTATCCTCCATATCGACCTGCACCGGCAGTTAGCGTCGGATTTGACCGTGCCACTGAACATCAACCTGGAAGGTTTGGATGGCGAGCTTGAAGGTGTCGCGGACATCCTTGGATTGACGGTCGAGAGCGGTGGCGATCTCAACATCACAGGAGGGGGGCAGTTTAGCCTCGGGATGGGACTGGATCTTACCGACGTGACCAGTCCGTTGTTATATGCAGAGGACGCATCCGGTCTTGAATTGAATTTTGACATCATTGGTCAAGAACTGATGCTCGATGCGATGATCGATGTGCCACCTTTGGGTAGTCTTGGTGTGCGTGGCGAGCATGGCAGCGCCAGCCTGAACTTCGACTTTGGGTTCGCACTCGCTGATGAGCAAGGTGACGACAACCGTTACTCGGTCTTCGAGCTCTCCGATGCCCTCGAAATCACCTCCCGTGGCCGGGCGCAACTCGACCTGCCGCTGTTCTTTCCTGTGGATTCGATTCCGATGGGGGGCAGCGATGAAGACAACGACGGCGACGGCTTCCCTGACAACGTTTTTCACTTTAGCGCAGACGTTGATCAGAACGGCATACGCAACGTCGACGTGGCGATACCGAATATCGCTAACGGAATCAGCCTGTTCGCCTTGTTCAGTGATCCGCAGAACATCATCAATGGACTAACCGCATTCTTTGATGGACTTGAGGCCGGTGTAAATACCGCGCTGAATGTACCTTTGCCGCTGGCAGGCGAGACACTGGGCAGCGAATTAGGTACGCCGACATTTCTGGTGGAGCTCAGAAACCACACCATAGCACCGGGTAGCGTGCTGAGAGACCGGCTGGATGCAGCCGTCGCAGCGAATAATGATCCGGAAGTGCCCGACCAGAATACGTTCGATGTTCTGGAGGCAGGTCTGAACGAAATCCTCCAGTTAATACCGGGCATGGAGGATTTTCAGGTAGTGGTCACTGCCACGGAAGACCAGATTCAATTCAATCTGCAGGGAACGCCCGATCCGGATGAAGTCTTTGTGCCGCTTGACTTCGAAGCGGCTGCCGGTCTGATCGATCTTGAGCTGGACGCTACGGCTCAGGTGCTCGTCAACTACATGCTGGATATCGGTTTTGGTTTCCACGCGGAAGACGAATTCTATATCGCGACCGGCGGCACGGACCAGGCCGGTGGCGAACTGGTGCTCAGCGTGAATGCAACCGTGCCGGACCTCGACGCCACCGGTTCACTGCTCGGTCTCTTCGAAATTGAGGCTACGGATACCAGGGAGGAGGGGCCCGAACCGGATTCGATTCCAAGACCGGGACATGAAAACGATCCTAACAGCGGGGACGACGCAACGGGCAGTGGTTTCTTTGCGACCTTCGGTCTCGATCTCGTTGGTACGGACGGTCGGCTGGCATTCGCCGATATGGAATCTGCATTCAGTTCGGACAACCTGCAGCAAACCGTCGTCGGCCGCTTCGATGGCCAGGCGGATGTCGACCTGCTGACCCGCGTTTCAATCGGCACGGACGACGCACTGCCGTTCAGCACCGATTATTCCGCGATCCTGCACTACGATCAGCTGTTCGACAATGTCAACACCGCCAACCCGAGCCGTTTCAGTTCGACGCCTGAGTTCGAGTTTGAGTCGGTCGACGGCTTCGACGAGGATTTCCTTGCCAATATCAGTGCCGGTGATATCGTCGACGGGCTTTTCGATTTCTTCGATGGTTTTGAGGACGGGATCGATGAGGTCTTTGATGCACTCGGCAGTATTCCGATCGTCGGCGATCAGCTCATCGACGGATTCGAGCCGTTGTTCGGCACGATCAACGATCTTCGTGACGGCCTCGAAACTGCAATCGAAGGGGTGCTGGCCCAGGCCGGGGACGACCGGGATCGCAGCCTGGCAGACTTGCTCGAAGAAGAAATCTTCAAACTGACGCGCGACATAGGAGTGCATGGGGGCAGGATCCTCAAGGAGCTGGATGGGATCCCTGGCATCACTCCCGATGACATCCTGCGCACCACCGGCATTGATGAGGTGCCGGGTGTGCAGGGCCTGGACCTGCCTTTCAGCAACTGGATTGAATGGGATCTGCTGTTGGGCGAGACGATCTCGTTTACCCTGCCGTTCGAGTTCGGGCTCGATCTTTCCGAACTTGGCGAATTCGAGAATTTTGGTTTTAACATCGATGCGAGCAATGGCGTCACCGTCGACCTCGACTGGGAACTGGAGCTAGGCTTCGGCATTTCGCTCGGCAACCTGCTGGATGGCGAGCTGCCGCAATTCTTCATCAAGGATAACCGGGCGACGACCTTCGCGCCGGATGCTGAAGCGTATGATCCGGAATTTCTGGCCAGGGTCTCTGTCGAGCCGGATATATCCGGTGCCGTCAATCTCGGGCTGGTCGACGCTCAGGCGACCAATGGTGCGAACGGCGAAGATACCCGGCTCGATCTCGCCTTCAGCGTTGACCTGATACCCAGCGATAGTGGCATCGCCTTCAATCCGAAGGATCAGTCGACGTTTGACTACCGGATCGGCATCGGCGATCTGGACGATGCGATTCAGTCGGCCATCACAGCAGATGCCAGAATTCGCTTCGAAGTCGATGGTGGTTCGGGTATCCTGGCAAGCCTTGGCGCCACCGAGATCCCGATACTCGGGGGCGAATTCTCGCTGCCGACGCTGTCATTCGACCTGCTCGTTGATGCGGGCGGTTCGAAGATTGTCGGGGCGTCAGGGGAGGCAGGCAACGGTTTTGTGGTCCAATCGCTCAAGTTCGACGATGTCACGCTGGATACCGGCTTCCTGCAGCAACTGGTCGTACCGATCATGGACGCGCTCGCGACTGTGGTCGAGCCCGTCGGTGATGTGCTGGATTATTTCGACACCCCCATTCCGATTCTCGACGAGCTGTCTGAATGGCTGCCAGTCAACCGCCCGACTGTTAATACGATCCTGACCGCCATCGGCGTGCCGGCCTCGCTGATTGACTTTACCAGTCAGCTGTCGGGAATATCCGGCGCAGCCGAAACGCTGAGCAACGCGCTCGGAAATGAGCAAGGACTGAATTTCGGTTGTTTCGAATATGATCCGACCGGTGGTCCGAATGGCCAGGGGGCGCTCAGCCCCTGCGTCGATCTCGAGTTTCCCGATGGGCCTACCGCCGAGCTCCTGGCCACGCTCGAAGAGCTGAGGGGGCTGTTCCAGGTCGGTCTGTCAGTCGATCTGTTGTCCTTTGACGCCGTCAAGGACATGCTCCTTGGTCACCCATTCGAGATCGTCAGTTACGGTCTGCCGGAGGTGGCGTTTCAGAAGACGCAATCACTTGAACTGGGGGTTACGGTTGTTGAGGAGTTTATCGGCGTCAATATTGGCGCAACTGCGCAGGCCGACATTTCCCGACTGGCCATCGCCTACGACTCGGAGGGTGTCGATCGGCTCGTGCAGACCATACGTGCAGGCGGCACACCAGATCCAACCGATCTGCTGGCCGGATTCTTTATCCCGACGCGGAATGGAGCGGAAAACCCTTCGAGTATTTCTGATGTATCTCCGGGGGCAGAAATCGCCTTCCAGATCAGTCTCGATGGGGAATTGAGTGCGGGTTTCAGCGCGGAGGCCATGATGGCCCTGTTCGGCTATCTGGATCTGCGAGACCCCAATGAAGACAGCAAGCTGCGTCTCGACGAAATCGTTGAGGTGGTTGGCGATACCGGCCCCCTGTCGCTGTTCGACATCGATGTTGGGGTCACCGGTCATTTTGCCAGTGACATTCCTGTGCTCCCGGACATCGGTTGCGCGCCGTCCAGCAGCGATTTTCATGATGCCGATTGCGATGATCATCTGACGTTCTCCCTCGGCGACCTGTTTCCCGGTTCTGCAACGTGGCGGGAGATTGAGCAGGATCCGCCCCCGATCCTCGCGACAACGATCGGGGACAACGGATCAATCCTGCGCATTAATACCGGGCCGTTTGCGGGAGAACGCCTGTATGGCTCGACGGACGACAGTGACGGTGCCCGCTTCGAGATCAGCGAGGACATGGACGCCGGTGCTGATAAGGTGATTGTTGAGCGACTGAGTAGTACTGGCCGTTCACTTGCTTATGCGGAATACCCCGGGTCGTTTGACAAGATACTGATCATCGGCGGTGACGGCGACGATACCTTCGATCTTGGTGGCGTCAACACTGTCACCGTGGAAGTGCTCGGCAATGGCGGGATCGACAGGATCACCGTTGGTAATGCAGATAGTGTCATGAGTAGCTTCATCAAAGGGGGCGATGGCGCCGATATCATCACCACCGGTAACGGCAACGATTGGATATATGGCGACGATGACGACGATGTGATTGTCAGCGGCGGCGGCAGCGATACGATCTACGGTGGCCGGGGTGTTGACACCATCATGACCGCTGCCGGCCTGAACTGGATCGACGGAGGGCGCGGCGACGACCACATCGACGGTGGTACCGCTAACGACAGGATCATGGGCGGGGTCGGCGACGATTTGATCCACGGTCACGGCGGCGAAGATCGGATCTTCGGCGGTCGGGGCGACGACAGGATCACGGTCAACAGGAACAACGGCGGTGCCGGCGCCATAGTCGACGGCGAATCGGGTGATGATGCATTTGTCTACGATGACGATGATTTGCAGTCCACGGCCAATAAGGCCAACGATTCCGATCCCGTTCCGACACTGACCAACACAGCCCTGGGCTTCAAAGACCCGAATGACTCATCGATCGATAATATGACTGACTACCTCAATTTCGAAATCATCGAAATCGATCTCGGTGACGGCAGCGATAACTTCAGCATCAGGTCGGCTGCTGCGCCCGTAGCGGTCCAGGGCGGAGACGAGGAGAACCAGAATGATACGCTGACGATCGATCGGCATGATGTGACCGATGATCTTGTCGGCGAGCTGACTGGAACGCCGGTTCAGACGATGAACACAGATGGTGCGCTGGCCGGACCGATGCTGAGTGGACTTGGTTTGCCTGTTGTGATCTATACCGGGTTCGAGAACCTGACCATTGATCTCGGCAGCGGGGACGATCAGCTGAGAGTGCTGGATGTTGCGGCAGTCGGGTCGGCCACCAGCAGGACGATTAATGGCGGTGCGGGTAACGATTCGGTGTTCATTGAATCGCTGCATTTTCAAACCGACGTTTTCGGTGACGAAGACGACGATATTGTTTCGATCATTGTGCCCGGCGACCCGGTTGGTTTACCACATCTTCTGGTCGTTGCCGAGACCCTCGAGATCGATCACAGCAAAGAATTCGATGGGATCGACTGGCATTACCGGGATGGCAGCGTCTATGCCGGTGAACCGGCTGACATCAATAACGATGGTCGCCCGGACAACGTGCTGATCGATGCCATCGGCGCGGATGTAGTGTCCTTCGAGGGCGGCCACGGGTCTGATCCGGACACGCTGACCACGGCAGTTACCGTTCCGACCGATCAGATTGTTCTCATTGATGGCGACACGGTTGAAATACAGCAGGGATCGGTGGTGCTGCCTGAACTGAACGGTCAGACCAGGGGGTTTGTCACGGAACCAACCCCGGTAGCAATCACGGGACTTGAAAATCCCTCGGCTATTGGAAGTTACGCCAGAGACGAGACGGGGAATTTCCTGTACGTGACCGGTTCAGATAGCCATGCGCTGTCCGTTTTCCTGCTTGAGGCCGGGAGTGAAAATGATCAACCGAGTCTGGTCCAGGCCGTATTTGGCGGTCCCGTCGGTGTGCAGGAGCTCATTGCACCAACCGATGTCCTGGTTACAGAAGGCCAGGTCTACGTAACGAGCCCAGCGAACTCGGGAATCCTAATCTTTGATCGGAATGTCGAGTCGGGGCGGGTGGTCTTTCGAAGTTTCATAAGCGCCTATGATGTCCAGGAAATGGTTTCCTACGCTGTCGGGGAAATGGAGCTGAGTCACGATGGCACCAACCTGTATGCCATCGCGGGCGCAAATATTATCAGGTTCAGCCGTGACCCGGGATCAGGAAATCTTGGATCGCCGCAGCTCCTTGGGGTTAACAGCGAGCAGCCATATACCGCGATCGCCGTTCATCCGGACGGAGATTCGCTATATGTGACGACCGGAAGTTCGGTCAGGCGTATTCCGTTGCTGAGCAATGGTGAACTTGATACCGATTCAGGCATATTTACGGAGCCAGTATCGGGAGCCCGTGATGTTGTCGTAGCAACATATCCCGGACGCCAGGAAGGCAATGTCTTTGTCGCGATGCAGGATGGTTTGATGTATTTCGGTGAGAGTTTTGGTGGAGCCGAAGACTTATCTGCAAAGATTGAGTCACCTTATGAGATGCCAGCTGTATCGGTCGATTTTGCAGAGTTTGTCGAGACCGTCCAAATTATCGACACTGTGGTGTTGAACGAAGGCACTGAGGATGAAGAAGAAATAGAGAGGATTCTGAGAGAAGAAGACGTGACGCGGTCACGACTGGTGGTGGGATATAACGTAGATCCTGATATTGATACCACAGAGACACGGTATTTTGTTGAGGCGACCAGGTTTGCCGTGGCAGCGAATGGCGATACAAATGACACTGAGGACGATGATGTCTATATCAGAGTTGTTAAAGATGGCAGATCCCGTTACGTATCCAGTGCTGTCAATGTTGATGAAGAGCCGAGCGATGTCTCTTTCCCTGATCATCCCGGGCTGACACAGGAAATTACGGATACGCTGGATCTGTGGTTATTCGAACAGGACTTTGGCCGGGATGATTTCCAGGAAAACGATGATAATGACGGCAATGACGATCAGATCGGCAAACTGAGACTCAACTACAGAGATGTTGTGAGCGCTTTGGCCGACACTGCTAATGGTGTCAGAGTCGGCCAAACGGAACCGATGAGCGGTGATGGTTCGAATTACACACTCCACTATGACATTTTCAAAGAGGTTACTACGACAGACATTCCCTACATGCTGACATTCGACATCACGGTAGAGGGGGATGGGGAATTTAATCTCGAAGCGTCATCATCACAGCCATCCTACGAGGATGGTTTCGGGGGCGTCGTGTCAGAACCTCCCGTACAGACTATCGAGTCATGGCAGTTCCTGTCCAATGGATATTTTTACGGCACGTCTCCGGACGATAATGCCATCTACGACAATGCAGGGCGCCGACTCATCGGGCAGGGTGACGAGCTGATGGTGCTCGCGGTTGCCGAGGGCGATAACCATACGACCACCCGGTTCAGTCCGGATGAGCCGTATGCTTACTCCCTGAGCGCCCAGTTCGGGCTGTTATGGCAGCACGAGTATGAATTGCAGGGGCATTTACAGCCGTCCTTTACGCAGCCTCCACGTCAGCTGCCGGTCGATAACCTGACCCGGGCGGCAGGGCTTCTGGTCAGTGAGTCCAGGCCAGTTGGCAGCGCTCATGTTCATAATGTTTATGTGTCCCATCCCACCGACAATGCCATTCTGATCTACCGTTCGGAAGCTGGCGACATCGAATTTGCATCGCAGATTAGTACGATAAATGGTGTCCATGGCATCGCCGGTGCAGGGGATCATGTGTACGCGATCGGTGAAGATCATGACGAAATAGCTATTCTCAAGAAAGGCGTCGTCGATGACAGCGGTAACGCTCTGGATACGCTCAGTGTCGTGGAGGTGTTCCAGTACACCGGTATGGGAAGGCCGGTACAGATATTGTCGTCAATAAACGGCCAGTTTATCTATGTCTTCAGCGAAAGTGCTGGTCTGGCTTCTGTAGAAGACCAGTTGCTCGTCTTCGCACGGGATGAGGCTGACGGTTCGCTGACTCATAAGCAGACCCTGATAAATGGGGTGAACGGCGTAACCGGATTGGCCAGCGTAGTTGATGTGACGATCAGCCCCGACGGAAAATGGCTGTACGCAGCCTCAAGCCTGGAGGACTTCGGTGCGGGCAGAACTTTGTACACCGTATCGGCATTCGCGCATGATTCCGGATCGGGTGAGCTCGAGTACAGGCAAGCGGTGACAGATGGAATAAATGGCGTTCAGGGCATGAGAGGTCTGCAATCTCTGGCGGTCACTAATAACTATGTATTTGCAGCTGCGGGCGAGGATAACGCGGTGGCGGTATTTGGCCGTGATCCGGACAACCCTGAAGCGGATCTGATCTATCTTCAGCGCAGTCCGTTGACAAATCAGGGTAGTAATCCGACGTCGTTGAATGTAGTGGCCGAGACGCTGATCGTAACGAGTGGTGGGAACGAGCCGGGCGACGCGGGGGCGTTGAAGCTGTTCAGGATAGACGCGAATGCAGATGAACCCAACCGGTTTATCGCCCGCTTCAATGGCATTGAAGGACTGACCGTGGATTCGTCGGACGGCGAAGACCGGGTCAGTATCCGTGACCTGGCCATCGACACCACCGTTAATACATATCGAATGAAGGATGTCGTCACGATCCACGATGCACCCGATGGCAAGATCCTGACGGTCAATCTGCTGGGCGGACCCGACGAAGTGAGTCTCCTGGGCGAACCCGACGATTTGAGTCTCCAGGGGTCAGGAGCCGATGCGGTGATCGCCATCAATGGCGGAGAGGACAGCGATATCTTCTACATAGACGCTGTCGATACGGGTTCTTCTGCTACGCTGAGCGGAGGTGGTCAGGATGATACCTTCTACATCGATGGTACGGGGCTTGGACAGGTCACCGGCATCGAGTCTGAACCTCCGATTGGTCTGGTTATTCACGGTGATGTTCAGGGTGATGGCCAGGTAAATAATGACCGGCTTGTGCTCGACTTCAAGGGACCGGTTGAGCCGACTGATTTCGAAGACCAGGCTCCGCTTCCCGACGGCTGGGTTGCAGTACCGGGATTCAAGGCGGTTGATTATGATTCCATTGAAAGTGTACAGGGTATCGGCGGACCCAGTGCATCGGCCGGCGGCGTGTACTCCATTGCCGAAGGCGAGCCGCTTATGCTCAATGCGTCTGATACGTTGGAACGGGATGGCCAGGACGGTGATGGAGACTATGCCTGGGATATTGATGGAGACGGTCTGTTCGGTGAGGCAACCGGGATTTCGCCGACCATCGAATGGTCGGACCTCGTCGCCATGGGTCTCGACGACGGTAACAGGAGTTACAGGATCACCTTACGGGTCCAGAATGCAAATGACGAGATCGATACAGCAACGCAGATCGTTCATATCGACAATGTCGCGCCTACCCTGACTCTCGTGCTCACCCCGGATCCTTCGGATTTACCGGCAGCCGGCTTCGACGTCAAACAGAACGTACCGTTCACCATCGACCTGTCCACGATCGATTCGGGCGCCGATACCATCATCGGCTACCGGATCGACTGGGGCGACGGATCCGAAAGCACGGCCGCCGGCGCCACGGCGAGTGTCAGTCATGTCTACAGCCAGAATACCGCAGACGTCGGGACCCCGTTCGACATCCAGGTGACGGCGATCGACGAGGACAATCGCACCACGACGGCGGACCTGACGAGCCTGCAGATTCCTGGCTCCCATCCGCGCGACAACCTGCTGATCGACTGGGGTGACGGCAGAGCAGATACCTTCGGTGCGGATAATGTGTTGACCGAGGTATCGCATGACTTCGACCTGCCGGGTGACTACGATGTTCGGACCATCGTCAGCACCCATTTTACCGCCGATATCACGACCACGATTGATAACGAACCGGTGACCCTCGAGATGGATGGCAGCGTCACGATCGACCCTGGCGGGGACTCCCCGACCGTACTGGCGGCCCTGGATGACGCGACGGCCCGATTCATCGTCGAATGGGGAGACGGGCGTTCGAACCTGATATCGCGGAATGCGATCGCGGGCGGCTCGATTGACCACGTTTACAGCGAGGCAGGCAGCTACACAATCACCCTGATCAAGCGGGTTACATCGACCACGAACGTCACTGCGGCCTATTCATTCGCCAATACCCTGGTCGTCAATGTCGAGACCGCCGACTTTGTCGAGCAGTCGCCCATTCTAACCGTATCCGGTACCGAGGGGCCGGATACCTTCATCCTCGATGGCAACACCCTGACCGTCGTGGGGAACTCGCCCATTGCACTGGACAATACGCTGGAGCTGACCATCGATGCCCTGGGGGGCGCGGATACGATCATCATTCGGAATATCCTGCCCACTATTGAGAAGACCACCATTCTCGGCGGGAGCGGGGACGATGAACTGTTTCTGACCCTGACCAGCGGACCGGATATGGTCGACGTGAGTGCAGACGTGATCACTCACGAGGGCTTCGGCGACACCTTCTACGTCGATATCGAGCGGCTTGAGATATACACCCTGGCGGGCGACGATGAGGTAACCCTGAACCCCGCAGCCACAGACTTCCCCGATACTCTTAGCGTGGGTAGTGGGGATGATGACGACCTCATCACCGTCAACCTTCTGGATGGCGCGACTACCGACATTAACATCAACGGGGGGGCACCATCAGCCAGTGACAGTGTAACTGTAAACGGAACAGCCGCCGCCGACATCATTGAAGTGAATGGATTCGGAGTGCTATTTGAGAGCACGGCGATCGCGCTGGTCGATGTGGAGAATCTGACCGTTGATGGTGGCGCAGGCGAAGATCAGATGTTGCTGACCGACGTCAGCCTGACGGGTAACCTCAGCGTACTCAGCGGCGGGACCATCGATGTTGCGGGCCCTGTGACAGTCGGGGATGTACTGACGCTTGTTTCCGGTACCGACCTGTCGATCTCCGGTTCGGTCAATACCAACCGGAGCCACGGTGTAGCCAACCTCAGTGCCGGCAAGCAGATAATGATGCAAGCCCCCGCGCTGTTGGCGGCTTACCGGCTCAACGCTGAAGCGGTCACGGGTATGCTGCTGCTGACGGAGGTTGAGCTCCTGACGGCCCACGTCACAGTCTCCGGCATCCTCGAAGTCCGGGAGTTTGACGCCATCGAATTGCGGGATGTCATCAACGCCGACGGTCCGGTCCGCGTGCGCGCCGGCGGCGAAATGCGGGCTACCGATGTGCGCTCTGTTGGCGATGTAATCTGGAATAACGTAGCCCTGCTGACGAGCTCGGGCAGCATTCTGGTCGATTACATCGAAGCGGGCTGGAACCACGGCCAGATTATCCTCAGCTCGGCAGAAGATGTTCTCGAAGCCGGTCCGACTGATTCGACCACCGACCTGCGAGCCCATACGCTCTTCCTCTATGCGAATGACAGGATTATCGGTCTGGATACGGACTCTCGTAAGGATTATCGGGACACCGGTCCCAACCTCAATCATTCTGTCACCACCCACCTGGAAGTTTTCGCCGATGTGCAGGGTCGAATCAACCTGACATCGGGCGGTGAGATGAGGGTGACCTATCTCGTCAGCCGGGGTGAACGGATTGATCTGCGCTCCGTCCGGGACAGCGTTGCCATCGAGAAAATCCAGAGTCTGGGTGGTCCGAGCGCTGATGTGCGTATTCGCGCCAGCGAGAATCTGAGTCTTGCCCCTGAGGTATTCGGTGGCGAGCGAGGATTTATCAACGCCAGCGGGGATGTTGAGCTGCGAGCTCTGTACGGCATTGATGCTGGCGGCGACCTCCGCGCCGGCGACGACCTCAGCCTTCTCCCAAGCAGGGGAAATCTCACTATTGAGGGGCGGTTAGCGGCGGGTGAGAATATTAAAGCCACGACTCAGCAGGCGCTGTTTGTAAACAGCGAACAGTTAAGTGCCGCCGGTTATGTTGAATTGCGGGCCGGGCACGGCATTGCACTGACGGGCAACGTTTTCGCCGGCGACGACGTTCGCCTTCATGCCGGGGCGGGGGATCTCACCGTTGCAGGTCGCACAGAGGCGGGGGACGATATTACTTTTACCACCCAGAGAACAATGATAGTTAATGCCGGACTACTCAGCGCCCTGGAAGATGTTGATTTGCAAGCCGGATTCGGTCTGGAAATAACCGGCGACCTTGTCGCCGGCGATGACATCCGTATTCATGCCCAGGCAGGTGACCTCTCGGTCGCTGGCTTGTTATGGGCGGATGAAGATATCAGCATTACTGCCCAGACGGGTAACTTTGCGTTCGACGGCTCGCTGTACGCAGGTGACGATATCACGATCTCGGCGCAGGGGACATTGACCGCAGATACCGGACAACTGGAAGCCACAGGCAGCCTGAACTTGTGGGCCAGAGAGGGCATTGCGCTCAGCGGTGATGTTATTGCCGGCAAAGACCTGATTATTCACGCCCATGCGGGCGACCTCAGCATCTCAGGCCGATTACAGGCGGGTGACGATATCAGGGTCACCGCGCAGGCAGGCAATCTCAGCTTTGCCGGTATGCTGCACGCCGCCGATACCACCACCATGTCTGCGCGAGATGGTGATCTGACACTTGAAGGCGAGCTGCGGGTCGGTGGTAAGGGCACGTTTACGGCAGAGGGACGACTGCTGACCGCCGGAACGATTGATATGTTTGCCGGCGGCAACCTGCAACTGAAGTCGACGGGGAGTTCGTTGATGGTCGGCAGTGGAAAACTCGCTGCCATTACCGACTTGACGCTGTGGGCCAGACAGAACATTGAAATTACCGGCGATATCAGTGCCGGTCACGACATCGTTATTCATGCCCACGAGGGATCCCTCATCCTCAAGGGGCTGTTAGAAGCCGGAGACGATATCAGGATTACCCCACGAGAATAAGTCAGGCCGGGGGCGACGGGGATTGAACAGCCCGGGACGGGAGCCGGGCAGGTCAGCTGGCAGAGTTGCAGATCCTCTGCTAGAGCTACAATAAAGGGTTGGAGTACCGATCTCTTAATCCAATATCCAGGTAATACCAGGGGCAGGGTAGTCACCAGCGTTGGGTGGTCCTCAGGTCACATCAAACGATACCGTTAAGGACCGACGGGAGCGGATTTTGCCACGGAAGACCTTTGACTGAAGGGACGTTGGCAGATGACTGAAGACACCGTAGCAGGTTGCGCCGCGGCCGCAGCCCCCCCCCATTCCAACTCCCGGTCCTGGGATCGGTTGAAGACCGAACGTAACCCGAAATTATTCGCAGCGGCCTGGCTCGATATCCAGTGCCAGCTGATTTCCGGCAAGGTCTTGCAGGGGGGCGTGGTATTCGGTGAGCCGGACAAAGGCCCCTTTACGCCTATCGCCATGTGGCCGGCGGGATCACTGGGCAGCCCGGGACTGGCCTCGACGATCGAAAACGCCATGAGCAAGCGTCGTTCCACGATTGAAACCGCGCGGAGGCTGGCGCCGGACAACCGGCAGAAGTATGACGCCATCGCCGTGCCGCTGCTGGTGGATGAACAGATCTGCGGGGCGGTCGCCGTAGAAATCGAGCACAGCGCCCGGGACCTGCAGTTACAAGTCACAGAGCAGCTGGAATGGGGCTCCGAGTGGCTAAAAAACCTGGTGCACCGTAACAGGTTCACCGCGTCAGATCGCCTGGTGACGGTGCTGGAACTGGTTGCAACCGGTCTGCAGCACGATCGTTTCCAGGCGGCAGCGACGGCGGTGGCCACCGAGCTGGCCGCTATCCTGCACTGTGAGCGGGTGAGCATTGGCTTCCTGCGCTTCAGACATACCAGAGTCCGGGCTCTGTCCCACAGCGCCTCATTCGGGAAAAAGTCTAACATTATCCGCGCTATGGAGGCAGCCATGGACGAGGCCATCGATCAGCACGCCACCGTTATCTTCCCGGCTTCCGAGGAGGGGCCGATGCAGGTCACTCGCGCCCAGGAAGCGCTGGCGAAGAAGCACGGGACGGGATGCGTCTGCACGGTGCCCTTTACTGAGGGGGAGCGGATACTGGGCGCGATGACGCTGGAACGGCCTTCGGAGGAGCCTTTCGACGCGCGCACCGTTCAACTTTGCGAACACGTGGCTTCGTTGCTGGGGCCGTTGCTGGACGTCAGGCGAAAGGACGACCGCTGGCTGATACAGAAGGCCGGTGACAGCCTTCGCAACCATTGCCGAAACCTGATCGGCCCCCGTCATGTTGCTCTGAAACTGAGTACGACTATTGCGCTGATAGTAATCGCTTTTCTTTCGCTTACCTACGGGGAATACCAGGTTACTGCGGATGCCCGGCTGGAGGGGGCGGTGCAGCGCTCCATTTCCGTGCCTATGGCAGGTTATGTTGCGCAGTCCGACGTTCGCGCCGGTGACATTGTTAAGCGGGGCGATACTCTGTTTTCTCTGGACGCCCGTGATCTTCGCCTTGAGCGCCTGAAATGGATGAGCCAGAAGTCCCAGTACAGTCGTGAACACAGCGAAGCACAGGCAGATCATGACCGGGCGAAGGTTCGCATACTGGGGGCACAGATCGAACAGGCCAGAGCACAGGTAGCGCTTATTGATGAGCAACTGGAACGTATCAATGTGGTGGCCCCCTTCGACAGTCTGGTTGTTTCCGGCGATCTCAGTCAGTCGCTCGGCGCGCCGGTGGAGCGGGGGGACGTGTTGTTTGAGGTGGCTCCGGTCGATGACTACCGGGTTATTCTCAAGGTGGACGAACGCGACATCGGCGAGCTTGCTATCGGTCAGAGCGGCTGGCTTGCCCTGAGCAGCATGCCCCACCAATCCATCGCTATCAAAATAAAGAAGATGACTCCCGTGTCAACGGCGGAGGAGGGAATTAACTATTTCAGGGTGGAAGCGCTCCTGGTAGATAAGGGCACCCGGCGTTTAAGCCCCGGCATGGAAGGAGTTGCTAAAGTGGATATCGAACAGCGCAAACTGATCTGGATCTGGACCCACAAGATCAGCCACTGGATACGGCTGTTCTTCTGGTCGTGGTGGCCATGAGCATTTCGGGCGATGGCTGACAACCTGTTCAGCCCCTCATGGTACCGGGTTGCTGAATTAAAGCCGCGGCTGCGCCGCCACGCTGAAATTCACCGGCACGAATACCGTGGCAGGGTATGGTATATCCTGCAGGACCATGCCGGTGGTCGTTCTCACCGTTTTACCCCGGCCGCCTATCGTTTTATCGGCCTCATGGACGGCGAGCGCCGAGTCCAGGAGCTGTGGGATGCGGTCAATGCTCAGGCCGGCGACGTGGCGCCAACTCAGGATGAGGCAATACGCCTGCTCGGCCAGCTGCACGCCGCCGACGCGCTGATCTGTGATGTACCTCCGGACTCCCGTGAGCTGTTTCGGCGTTTCAAACGTCATCAACGTCTGCAGTGGAAACAGCGTCTGTGGTCACCTCTGGCGATACGCCTGCCTCTGCTCGATCCGCAGCGGTTCCTTGAACGAACCTTCCCCTGCGTACGGTTTCTGTTCAGCGTCTGGGGAGGCATCCTGTGGCTGAGCGTAGTCGCTACCGGTGTGATTCTGGCTGGGGTGCACTGGGATGAACTGACAGAAAACATCGTCGATCGCACACTCACTCCACAAAACCTGCTGCTGCTGTGGCTGGTCTATCCCGTCGTTAAGGCGTTGCACGAACTATGGCATGGTTATGCAACCATACTTTCCGGGGGAGAGGTTCACGAGATGGGCATCATGTTTCTGGTGCTGGTGCCGGTCCCCTATGTCGATGTGTCCAGTGCTTGGGGATTTCGCGACAAGTACCGGCGAATCGTCGTCGGTGCCGCCGGTATCGCCGTGGAATTATTTCTGGGAGCCGTTGCCTTATTCGTCTGGCTGAGCGTGGAGCCAGGCGCGGTACACGCAGTAGCTTATAACGTGATGCTTATCAGTGGGGTTTCGACCCTGTTGTTCAACGGCAACCCACTGCTGCGCTTCGATGGCTACTATGTCCTCGTGGATCTGCTCGAAATCCCCAATCTCGGCACACGTTCTAACAAATATCTCGGCTATCTGATACAGCGCTATCTGTTCGGGGTGCGGGACGCTGAATCACCGACCGACTCCCTAGGGGAGTCCATCTGGTTCGTGGTTTACGGGATTGCCGCGTTCTTTTACCGCATGTTCATCATGTTCGTCATCATTCTTTATATCGGTGGCAAGTTCTTCGCTGTCGGTGTCCTGCTTGCCATCTGGGCAGTTTCCACACAGATAATCATACCCATGAGCAAAAAAATTTCGTTTCTGTTTACCAGTCACCGCCTGCGATCCAGGCGCGGTCGCAGCTTTGGCATATCCTTGCTGCTTGTCGGCATCATACTGGCGCTTTTATTCCTGGTACCGGCGCCGTTGTGGACCCGCACCGAAGGAGTGACCTGGCCATCCGAAAAATCCCAGGTCCGTGCGGGTGTCGACGGTTTCGTGGTGGAACTGCTGGCAGTTGCCGGTAAGCACGTCCACCAGGGACAGGACCTGATCCGCTCCCATGATCCTTTTTTGCAGGCGCGTGTGAAGATACTGCTGGCGCAGCTGAAAGGCCTCAGGAGTCAGCTTGCGGCCGCTCAGACCAGGGATAGAGTGCGGACTTCGGTCATCCGCGAGGAACTGGCAATCGTCAGGGCGAATCTGGCGCGGGTGCAGGAACAGGCCGCGGAGCTGGTCATACGTAGTCCCCGGGCGGGGATTTTTGTGGTACCACAGGCACAGGACATAGCCGGCCAGTTTATTTATAAGGGACAGCTTGTTGGCTATGTCGTGGAGCCCTCCGATCTGGTAACCGTACGTGCGGTTGTTTCCCAGGATGAAATCGGTCTAGTTCGCAAGCATACCCGCAAGGTCGACGTCATGCCTGCTGAGTGGGGGTCGGAACCCTACCAGGCCAGTATTCAACGGGAAGTCCCGGGAGGGACAAACCTGCTGCCCACGGCTGCCCTGGGCCTTTCCGGCGGGGGGACATTCGCGGTGGATCCGCTGGACTCGCAAGGTCGCAGAACTCTGGAACGGGTCTTCGAAATCGAAGTGGCGCTGCCTGAAGGCGCACCGGTACGGTATCTTGGCAGCCGTATGTACGTTCGCTTCGACCACGGTTACGAGCCGCTGGGTATCCAACTATACCGCTCTCTGCGACAGTTGTTTCTGAGGCAGTTCAGTGTTTAAGGCCACATTACTGCGTCCGGGCGCTGCACTGGGCCGCTATCCCCAACGCGAAGATATCCGTGATAGCTGGCTGGACCGCACCGCAGCTAATGCCGTGGGTTTTCTCCGTCAGCATATATATGGGCGGGCCCGGCGCCCTCAGTTCGTTGCTCAGGTTAATAAACAGTCCGCAGGTCTGGCGGGGGCCAGCGAGGCGAAGCTTAGCCAGCGAATCGAGGCATTGCAGCGCCGTCTCTACAGCGAGGGGTTCCGGGACGAACTCGTGGCGTTGTCGTTCGCCCTGGTACGGGAATTCTCTGCCCGACGACTTGGCTTGCGCCACCACGACGTTCAGCTCAATGGCGGTCGTATCATGCTCAACGGCATGGTTGCCGAGATGGAAACCGGGGAGGGTAAGACGCTCATGGCTACGTTGCCTGCAGCTACTGTCGCTCTGGCTGGCATTCCCGTGCATATAGTCACAGTGAACGATTTTCTGGTCTCCCGAGATGCTCAATGGATGGGCCCGGTTTATCAGGCACTGGGATTGACGGTTGGGACTATCACCGAAAATCTGACCCGGGAACAGCGCCGTAAAGCCTACCACTGCGACATTACCTATTGTACCAACAAGCAACTTGTTTTCGATTATCTGAAAGATCGTCTGTTACTTGGCCAGGAGAACCGGCGTCTGCACCTGCAGCTCGAGAGCCTTTACAGCGAATATCCCCGTACCAGCAGGCTCATGATGCGGGGGCTGTGTTTTGCGATCGTCGATGAGGCAGATAGCGTGCTGGTTGATGAGGCTCGTACGCCGCTGATCATCTCCGACAGGGGGGAGAAAACCCAGGAAGAGGACGCCTATCGGAAGGCAATCGGGATCGCCCGATGCCTGACAACCCCACGGGATTTCACCATCCGTGCCCGGGACCGGCGTGTTGACCTGACTGACTTTGGCCGGGCTCAGGTCTGCCGTCGGTCCCGTGCTTTCGGTGGCCTGTGGGCAGGGGCTAAACGTCGGGATGATCTGGTAAGTCAGGCACTGACGGCCCTGAACCTCTATGTAGCGGATAAACATTATCTGATTAAGGACGGCAGGGTACAGATCATTGACGAGTATACCGGCCGTGTAATGTCTGACCGTTCCTGGGAACGCGGGCTGCACCAGATGATTGAAACAAAGGAAGGCTGCACACTCAGTGGGCGGCAGGAGACACTGGCGCGTATCAGTTATCAGCGTTTCTTCCGCCGTTACCTGCGCCTTGCCGGTATGACCGGTACTGCTCGCGAGGTAGCCCGGGAACTCTGGTCGATCTACCGTCTGAATGTTGTGACGGTGCCCACCCATCGCCCGGTACGACGGACGGCCATGCCCGACCAGCTTTACATTACTGCGGAGGCGAAATGGCGGCAGGTGATCGAGACTGTGGCTATGCTGCACAGGAAGGGGCGACCGGTGCTGATAGGTACCCGCTCTGTTGCGGCATCCGAGCATTTAAGTCGGTTGCTTAGCGCCGCCGGTTTAGAGCACAGGGTACTGAACGCACGTCAGGATCAGGAAGAGGCACAGATTATTGGCCAGGCAGGTCAACTGAGCCGGATTACGGTAGCGACCAATATGGCGGGGCGGGGAACCGACATCCGCCTGGCACCGGGCATCGCGGAGGCAGGGGGACTTCATGTGCTGGCTACAGAACGGCATGATGCAAAGCGCATTGACCGGCAGTTGTTCGGACGTGGCGGCAGGCAGGGCGATCCCGGTAGTTATCAGTCGGTGCTTTCGCTCGAAGACGAGCTTGTTACAGATTTCTTCAGGGAGTATCCGGTTCGATTTTTCAGGCGCTGGTTTAATCCGAACAAATCATTGCCCGGATGGATTTCTATAGCGATATTGAGCAGTGCTCAGTCAGCAGCGGAATACCATCACAGCCGCACTCGAAGGGATTTGCTGAAACTGGATGAGAACCTGGGCGATATGCTGGCCTTCAGCGGTCGATCAGAATAAGAGCGGAGACCGTCATGGCTTTTCTGGGGTACAGAATTAACACTGTTCTGCTGGCGGGGGTGATCGGGCTGTCGGCACAGGCTGAAGAGATATCGGACTATGACTGTTTGATAGAGCCTCATGCAGTGGTTGAAATCAGCACCAGGGAAGAGGGCGTGATAAAAGACCTCGCAGTCAGACGTGGGGATTTTGTCAAAAAGGGTCAGGTGCTTGCCCGGCTGGAATCAAGGGTTGAAGAGTTAGCGGTAGAGCTGGCTCGGGCGCGTGCCGGTATGCGCTCCCGAATCGAAGCCAAAGAGGCGGGGCTGAAATACCGGGGTGCCCAGCACAGGCGTGTTGAGGATCTGTACCAGAGGAAAGCAATTTCCTTTCATGAAAAAGACAAGGCCTATACCGATATGCTGCTGGCGCAAGCGGAGCTGCGCGAAGCTAAGGAAAACCACCGGCTGGCCCAGATAGAACATAAAAGGGCTGAGCAGATACTTGAACGCCGTACAATTCGCAGTTCGGTCGACGGTATCATCGTCGAGGTTCTGCTGGAGCCCGGGGAATCGGTCGAAAACAGGCCGATCCTGATCGTTGCGCAGGTTGATCCGTTAAATGTAGAGGTTATTCTGTCGGAGACGTTGTACGGCACCATCGAGGTGGGTTCGAAAGCCTCCGTACAGCCATTGCTCCGGGGCGCAGCCCCACAGGTTGCAACAGTTGTCGTCGTCGACCGGCTGATCGATGCGGCCAGTCATACCTACGGAATCCGGCTTGAGCTGCGAAATCCCGGACACACCATTCCTGGCGGAATACGTTGTGAGTTAGATATCCTGTCCACTGCTGGGGAAATTGACAGTGTTGATTAGATTCGGATCCGATATGTCCTTTCGGATTGCACTTCCCTGGCAAGCTGACTCGACACACTAAAAAGCCATTTTTACCGAGCAGCCACTGGGCCTTTCTCATCAGGAGACTACTGATTACTTCTGCTCGAGCTGTTTTAACAATCGTGCCAGGGCGTTGCTTAAGGTAAAGCCTGTGCAGCTTGCAGATGCGACTTAGGCAGCACTGTAATCTGCACGGCAAAGGCCTGAGGAAATGGCAGATGCGTAAAGTAAATATCCGCTCTATTGACGGCCTCTGGGATGGTGAGGAGATGGAGATCCCGCTGAACGACTGAGTAGACGTGATCGCTGCAGTTGATGCCGATACGCCCTGGTATCCTGAAAACCCGGATGGGTCGATCTCCATCATGAATGCTGAGCGGAAGCCGGAGTTTGCCTGGATCGTGTTCAGCAAACATTGCTATCGGAAAGAAGCACCCGTGTCAGACGGTCAGACAACATATCGTTTTACCGAAACCATCATGATCGATCGGTGCGCCGATATCCTGAATGCTCGGGATCGTCGTTGTGGGCATGAAGCTATTCAGGGTCAGAAATAATGCAAAACTCATCTGAAGAAACATACCGGTTCCGGTAAGTGAGCAGGAACGGAGGGACCCCGCAAACTTGCGGGGAGGAGCCGCCTGGCCACATACGAGCAGAAGACGTACACCTGACTAACCGATTACCAAATTGAGCCCAACGAGCAGGCCATCCCTGGCCCGGTAACGATCGTATACTGAAGCCCTCTGCCGGCCAGCCACAATAGCGGCGCTACACTCGAATCCACACCCCTTTGGTCTCCAGAAAGTGCTCCAGCTGTTCGGGACCCAGGTCATTGCCGATACCGGACTGCTTGAAACCGCCGAAGGGCATGGCGGGATCGCCGGGATCGTGGATGTTGACCCAGACACTGCCGGCTTCCATCTGAGGAATCAGGCGGTGGGCGCGGGACAGGTCCTTCGTCCAGAGACTGGCGGCCAGACCGAATATGCTGTCGTTGGCCAGGCTGATCGCTTCCTCTTCGTCATCGAACACCGACATTGCCAGTACCGGACCGAAGATCTCCTCCTGTACGATGGTCATATCGTTACGGCAGTCGGCGAACAGGGTCGGTCGAACAAAGTGGCCGGGGCCGTCAACCGACGTGCCACCGGTGACCAGGGTGGCACCTTCGGCTCTGCCCTTATCGATATAACCGAGAATACTGGCCCGTTGTCCGGCGGAGATCACCGGCCCCATGGCGCTGTTGGGGTCCAGGCTGGGGGCCAGATTAATGCCCTCGGCGACGGTCCTGACTTTTTCAACCGCCTCTTCATAGCGGGATCGGTGAACATAGAGTCGTGAACCGGCCGAACAGACCTGGCCCGCATTGAAATAGACGCTGTTAAGGGTGGCGGCTGCCACGGCGTCGATATCGGCATCGGCGAAGGCCACCATCGGCGACTTGCCACCCAGCTCCAGGGTTGCATGAGCGATGTTATTGATGGCGGCGGCCCCGACCACCTTACCGACCGGGGTTGAACCGGTGAAAGAGATCTTGGCGACATCCGGATGAGCGACCAGGTGGTTACCGATGACTGAGCCCTTACCGGTGACGATATTGATGGCACCGCGGGGGAGTCCGGCTTTCACACAGAGTTCCATCAGGTAGAGCATCGACAGGGACGTCAGCTCGGCGGGTTTCAGCACCACCGCGCAGCCCACGGCCAGCGGCGCCGCCAGTTTCCAGACCGCCATGGCGAAAGGCCAGTTCCAGGGAACAATGGCACCCACGACGCCTACCGGCTCTTTACGGGTGTAAGTTACGCATTCAAGCGGGAACGAGGTCTGGCGGGTCGCCCCCTCAATCTTAGTGGCCCAGCCTGCGAAGTATTCGAACGTGTTGGCGCCGACGTTGATATCCACGGCCTTACAGCCGCTGATCGCCTTACCGCTGTCCAGGCATTCGATCTCGGCCAGAGTCTGGGCATTTTCGCGGATCAGTTCGGCGATACGGCGCAGAATCTGTTCGCGCTCCCTTGGTGAGCTCTTCGACCACTGGCCACGGGTCATGGCATGCTTCGCAGCGGCAACGGCGGTATCGACGTCCTCGGCCGTAGCCAGCGGAATCTCGGTCAGCTGGCCACCGGTTGAGGGATCTTCGACCGGTGCCATCCGATGATTGTTATCAATAAACCTGCCGTCGATAAACATACGCTTGGGTTGATCGAGGAAGCTCAGGGTTTCGGCGGTAACGTTAAAGCGGTTAATCAGAGCGCGAACATTCGCATCCATAGTAATCTGCCTTTTTTGGATCAGATGAACTCAGTAGTCGTGGTTTTCTACTGTTGCAGCGCTGATCGGTGGACCATCCGGGATCTGGTTCAGGTCCGTTAATCGGCGCCAGTGTCTGCTTGCGAATTATTTAAGCATGGGCAGAGAGCCGAATAATTACCCCGAAAAGGGTAGCGGAACGGTGCCGATCGATACGCGGGAACCGTACACTCAGGATCAAGGGGGAGCGCCATCAGCAAAGAGACGGCCTATTCGTTACCCTGATCGTAGCTGGCCGCCGGTATCCGACGGACGACGGTCGCCTTGCGGTCTTCTGCAACCGGCAGCAGAGTAGATAAGCACCAGCACCATTGGCGTCGGTGATTTTTCTACGGTCACTCTCGGCGCAGCCACTCCGGCAGCTGATGGCGGGAAAATACGTCCTCCAGGGTTTCCGCCCGCTTTATAAGGTCGGCCCGATCGCCGCTGACCAGCACCATGCCGGGACGCGGTAAAGCGTTGAAGTTAGCGGCCATGGGTTCGATATAGGCACCGGTGTTGAGCAGGGCGATAATGTCGCCGGCGGCCAGCTCCGGTACCGGTACCTGTTGGAACAGCCACTCGGCGTTGCAGGTGATTCCGACGATGTCGCTGTTACCCGCCGGCGGCTGGTCGGCCCTGTTTGCCACCACGTAGTCGAAAGGGGGCGTCGGGTTGACGCCGTGGATGCCCAGGAACACCTCGGAGGTGTCCACTTCCGCCCAGCGATGATCAATATGCACCCGCTCGTGCTTGGTATTCTGTACCCGGGTCAGGTGGAGGCCGGTTTCATTGTGCAGTGCCCGGCCCGGTTCCACCTCCAGGGTGATGCCTTCGGTGGCCATTTCCCGTTGCTGCATGGCGGCACGAAAACTCCGGCACAGGACCCGGGCGTAATCATCCACTGAGGGGGTGGGGTAGTCGGTAACGGCGACCCGGGTTTCCCGGTCCTGCGACGCGGCGAAACCGCCACCGAAGTCGACGATGCCGGGCAGCCAGCCATCCATTTTCAGGCTGAGCTGATGCAGCAGCTCCACATAACCCTCTGTCAGTTGTTGCCAGACCTCCAGCTTCTTGCTGTGACGGCCCATATGCATGTGCACACCCACCGGATCGATAAAAGGCAGCTCCTGTGCCCTGGGCCCCATCGGCAGCAGCTCATGGGTGGGGATGCCGTATTTGATGGTCTGTGTCAGTAGTCGGATCGGTTGGTCGGGCAGGAAATCTGACTTCTCCTCCAGTTCCGGCATCCAGGGCTTAAGCCGGAACATTACCCGTGCCCTTTTGCCGAGCTTCGCGCCCTCGCTGCTACAGAGTTCCAGTTCCCGGGGGCTGTCGAGGACGATGCGGGCGCCGATTTCGATGGCACGGCGAATGATCGAATCATCCTTGATCGAGCCGTTAACGGAGATCAGCTCCGGCGGAACCTGTCCGCGCAACGCACACTCCAGCTCACCGGCGCCGAATACATCGCAGCCGGCGCCTTCCCGGGTCAGCACCCGGCGCACCGCGACGGTGGGATTGGCCTTGATGGCCGGCATCATCCTCACCGGACCGTCCGGCCAGTGCCTCTCGAAGGCCTGCTGAAAGCTCTGCAGGTTGTGGCGAAGATGGGATTCGCTGACCACAAACAGCGGAGTGCGGAACCGTTCGGCCAGGGCGACACTGTCGCACTCTTCGATAAACAGATGGCCGTCGCGAATACTGAGAAAAGGGTTGGATTCGATGCTGTCTGGCTGGGTCATACCGGCCTCGCTGTGGTTAATGGCGGAAGGACAGAGCGGCGGATCGGCTGAGCGTTGCAGGGGCGGGCGCTGCGAATTCATTTGTAACCCTGCGGCTGGTGCCGGCTGTTACCTGTAAAAAAGCTGCCCGGAGGCAGCAAGGGTCAGGCAACGGAATCAGAACCAGCTGTCCGTCCGGTAGTCGGTACCGCCGATCAGCGGTGACAGACGGGCGATGCTGGCTTCGTTGATAGGGGGCAGCATCGCCGGCAGTATTTTCCGGAAGTGCTCCCCTTCGATCTGATCACAGAAGATCTTCCAGACCATTTCCCCTTTGCCGGGTTCGGTTTCGAAAACTTCGATCATGGCGATATAGTCTTTAATCGGGAATTCTTCGCCCTGTGCCAGGTAGACATAGCGGTGGGGTGGATCCCAGTGCAGTACCTCTTCGTAAACATCACCGAAGAAGGTAAACACCACATTAAAGCTGGCTTCACCACCGTCTGCCGGCGGGTGCATACGGATCTCCTTGGCCAGCAGATACCACTCGGGGATTTTCGCCGGGTCACCGAGGATCTCAAACACCTGCTGCGGTGTTTTTCCTTCAAAGCGGATACGGGCCTCCATCCGCAGTGGGGCCTCGGTGTAGGCGCTGATATCGAATTCACTGGTGGTGGTCATAGCGGATCTCCGGGGTGCTTTTGTCCAGGCTCAGTGGGGCCGGTAGAGAGTTCAGTGCCGGTCCGCTGAGAGCGGCTTCAGGACAGGACGTCTTTATCTTTAAACTGTGGTTATGGCTGAAAAGTTTTACTGAAACCATCAACGGGAAAAATACCCCATAGAGGGTAATCCGGGCCTGCAGAGATAAAATAACTAATCCGGCTCAGACAGTAATCAGCTGATGTGATTCTGGCAGCCTGCTTATAGCCATGAAATAGCCATGCGCAGCTGTCGTGCTGTTGTTGAAAGTTATTTTCCGTTAACCCATTGTGGGTATGTAAATAAAGTTTTATCTCAGGCAGAAGATGGAACTCTTCCTGAAGAGGACTCGTCCCGGCTGGTTATGGGAACGCCATATATATCTTACGTACCTCTTACAGGGGTGGGCGCTAAACACTGCATAGTTGCACCTTTAAAACAGGCATATAGCTCTGCTATCTAAACTGATATGTAGCTGTGAAACAGGGGCTTAAGCCTGTTGTTATGACTGTTGCAGTTACTATTATTCGAGCAGCGAGATGTGCTTTCTATTTAATAAAAACTGTTATTGAAGTTGGCAATATTTTCAGAAGCGTCGAATATTTTTTTGAGACCGATAATACAGGCGGGGCTGGTTCGTTAACCTCTTGTGGGTATTTAAGATCGCCTCTCTTCTTGGATAATTTGTAACCAATGTTTAAGGAAATGGCAGCTGGCTGTTTTCAGGTGATTTTACGCTACACAAACTTATCTTTTCACCCATTGGGCAAAAACAAAAAAAAAGAGGTCTGAATAATGCTAAGAACTCCTCCCTTCTCAAAAACGCCACTCGCGGTGGCGCTGCTGGGTGGATCCGTGGCGATGCTGGTGGCAGGGCCGGCCAGCGCCGTAGAGATCGACTTTGGTGAAGACAGCGAGTGGTCGGGCAAGGTTGATGTGACGCTTGGCTACGCGGCCTCGATTCGGGCTGAAGATGCCAATTCCTCCGCCGTTAATCCGGCCACTACCGATGCCCCCAACTTCCTTTCCGATGCCCGGGTGCCGGATTCCGGCGACCTGATCTCCAATGTCCTGAAGGCCAATGCCGAGGTTGGGCTGGACTGGCGTAACTATGGCTTCGTCGGCAACTTCGCCTATCAGTATGACAGCGAGATCATGGATCAGGATTCCGTCGATTTTAATGGCGATTCGGCTCCCTGGACCGATGCCGCCGAGGACCATGCCGGTAATGCATTCGATGTGCTGGATGCCTATTTCTACGGCACCTTTGACGTGGGGGAAAATCCGCTGGAGCTGCGGGTCGGTAAGCAGGTGATTAACTGGGGGGAGGCGTTGTTCTTCCTCGACGGCGTCGCCACCCAGGTGCCCCTCAACATCAACAAACTGGTAACTCCGGGCTCGGAGCTTAAGGAAGCCTTTATCGGTGTTGAATCCGCCTATGCACAGATGGGAATCGGCGATGCGTCGTCGATTGAAGCCTACGTTCAGACCAACTGGCGCCGCACCGAATTCCCGCCCCGCGGTACCTTCTACGGTGACGACGCCTTCTTCCGCGGCGGTGATGAGGTGGACCCGGTGCTGGGTGTGCCGATGCGTGATGCCGATCAGGAAGCGGGCAAGGGCGGCCAGTGGGGTGTCTCTGCCCGTACCCTGGTCGGTGATGACACCGAGATCGGCGTCTACTACTCCCGCTACCATGAGACCTTTCCCTTCGTTCAGCTGACGGTGCCGGGCAGCCCTTCCGACAGAGGTTCTTTTACCGGCCTGCAGCAGGTCTGGCCGGAGGACCTGGATATGTATGGCCTGAGTGTGGCCACGACCCTGGGGACCTGGTCGGTCAGCGGCGAGCTGGCTTACCGTCCTGACCGTCCGCTGTTCAAGGATATCAACGGCGCTAACGGCTTCAGCAATGGCGTCAACAACGTTGAAGAACACGACACCATTCACGCCTCGGTTCACGGTATCTGGCTGGGCGGTGCGCTGCCGCTGGGGATCGATTCCCAGGTGTTGCTGGTGCAGCTGGGGGCGGACTATATCGACGGTGACCTGAGCAATCTCGCTCCCCACAGCTCCATTACCCGGGGCTCCGAAAGCGTCGACGATCTGGCTTACGGTGTTGCTGCTGAATGGACCGGTACCTGGCAGGGCGCATGGCCGGGCACCGACGTGTCGCTGGCGGTGTTCCTGCAGAAAGACCTGAAGGGTAACTCCCACTTCTGGGGCAATTTTGCCGAAGACCGCCTGCTGGGCACCGTCAGTCTGACCGCCAACATCGGTAACGAATGGGAAGCCAGTGCCGGTTACACCTGGGTCAGTCAGGATAACTCCCACTTCGAAACCCAGGATGTCGTCAATCTGTCCGTCAACTACAAATTCTGAGCCCGGGAGATGAGAAAATGATGAGGAAAATAACAATGATCAGACAATCCGTTCTCTGTGCCGCTGTCACCGCTATGACGATGGGGGCTTCCGTGTCTCTGGCGTCGATCTCTCCCCAGGAAGTTGGCCGGCTGGGTGCTGACCTGACTCCGGTGGGAGCCGAGAAGGCCGGCAACGCCGATGGCTCTATCCCGGCCTGGGACGGCGGCCTGACCGGTGCGCTGCCGGGCTGGCCCAATAAGGACAACTATCGTCCCAATCCCTTTGCCGACGATAAGATGCTGTTCACCATTACTGCCGACAACATGGATCAGTATACCGACAAGCTGACCGAGGGTACCCGGGCGATGCTGAAGGCGTATCCTGAGGCCTTCAGCATGAACGTCTATCCCAGCCGTCGCACCGCGGCCTATCCCGATTCTTACTATCAGGCGATCGCCGAAAATGCGCTGACTGCGGAGCTGGTGGATAACGGCAACCGTATTACCGGTGTCTGGGGGGCGATCCCGTTTCCGATTCCGAAAAGCGGCCATGAGGTGATCTGGAACCACCTGCTGCGTTATCAGGGCCAGTATCGTGAGGGCCGACTGGTGGAGGACATCATCTACACCAACGGTCAGCAGCTGGGTTATACCTATGATGCTGAGATCCATCACCCGTTTTATGACCCCAACGCTTCGGCCAAAGACAAAGAGAAGGGCATCATATTTAAGTACACCTCCACCACCATCACCCCGGCCCGTGATTCCGGTGAAGGCACCATGGCGATCGATTCGCTGGATATGGCCGGTTCACCCCGTAAGGCCTGGACCTACGACCCGGGTGAGCGGCGGGTACGCCGGGCGCCCAACCTGTCCTTCGACACGCCGGATCGCCCCCTTAACGTGATCGACGATTACGAGCTGTTCAGCGGTTCGCCGGAGCGCTACGACTTCAAGCTGCTGGGCAAGCAGGAGATGTACGTTCCGTACAACAACAATGAGGTCAACTCGCCCCGTCGCGACCTGCGGGACCTGAACCAGCCCGGCTATATCCGTGCCGATGTGCTGCGCTATGAACTGCACCGGGTCTGGGTGGTGGAGGCCACGCTCAAAGATGGCCAGCGCCATATCTATGCCAAGCGTCGCTTCTACGTCGATGAGGATACCTGGAACATTCTCGCTACCGATAAGTATGACGGTAACGGCAATCTCTGGCGGGTCGGTTTCTTCTATCCGGTAGTTGCCCCCGAGGTACCGCTGACCGGCGCCGGCGCCTGGGTGCATGTCGACCTGAAGAACAACGGTTATTACTACTCCTTCGGTTCGATCGGTAAGGGCAGTAAAGGCTGGGCCTTCAACGGCAAACCGCGCCCGGCATCCTACTACACTCCGGCAGCACTGCGCCGCCGGGGCCGTTAATCAGAATCCTTTCAGACCAGTCTGCTCCTCCGTGCCGATCTCGGAGGAGCCCTGCCTGACCCCGTTTCCGGGTCGCTTTCACGGTGATACCCGCGAGCACTGGCAAGTGCCACCGCAGACCGATACCGGCCAGGTCAGGCAATCCGGAGGACAATTCCATGGCGATCAATTTACCCGGCATCTCTTTTCGACGAGAGCTGCTGTTACCTCTGTTGTCACTGTTGCCCGTCGCTGCCCTGGTCGCCGCAACTGCGCAGGCGGAATACCGGGATCCCATCGACCTTAAAGCTCAATCCATTGAGTCGGCTGAGCATTCGCTGCTGCTGGACATCGACCGGGCAGGGGACCGCCTGGTGGCTGTCGGTGAGCGGGGGCATATTCTGCTATCGGACGATAACGGCCGGAGCTGGCGTCAGGCGGAGGTACCGACCCGCGCCCATCTCAATGCCCTCACTTTTACCGATGCCGATCATGGCTGGGCGGTTGGTGAAGATGCCGTCATTGTGCATACCCGCGATGGCGGAGAACACTGGCAGCGCCAGTTCGACGATCGCGATGCCGATCAGAAGGGACCGCTGCTCGATGTCTGGTTCCGGAATCCCCGCGAAGGCCTGGCCATCGGCGTCTTCAACAAGCTGCTGCACACCGTCGACGGTGGCCGGAGCTGGCAACCCGGGCAGGACCGGCTCGACAATCCGGATGAATGGCATCTGATCTCGTTCGCCGCGACAACCGATCAGCGGCTCTATATCAGCTCCGAAATGGGACTGCTGTTCCGCTCGCTGGACGGCGGCGACAGCTTTCAGCCGTTGCAGACCGATCACGACGGCTCCTTTCACGGCATTCTGGCTCGTGCCGGCGACGATGGCGCCGATCAGCTGGTGGCGATGGGCGTCGGCGGTGTGCTCTATACCAGCGTCGACAGTGGCGACAGCTGGCATCGGGTGGATACCGCAACGGAAGCCGGGCTGGCCGGTGGCAGCTGGCTGGCGGATGGTCGTGCGCTCATTGTCGGTGCCGACGGCATCGTTCTGATTCTCGACCACGACCTTCGCTCGGCAGAGAAACATCAGACTGAAAACGGCATGCCGCTGGCAAGCGTTGTTTCAACCGCCGGTGGTGCTCCGGTGGCCGTCGGCCTGGCTGGCATCCAGCCCCTCCGGCAGGAGCAATAGTCTGCGACCTGTACCGGAAGTCAGAGCGAGCGCCGAATCTTCCAATCACGGGCCGGCCGAACAGTAACGGACCTGGCTGAAACCGCCGGCTCGTTGCTTCACCCTGGCGGCTGCGCCGGATTATCTGTGTTCCCGCCGGATTGCTCCCGGCCAACAGTGGATATAAGACCATGACAACAACAAAAAACAGCTATCAGTTTTCGCCATTTGAGAACGGCATCTTTCGCCTTCGCGGAGTGATCGTCGCACTCAGCGTACTGGTGACTCTGTTTCTGGGCTACCGGGCCAGTTTCGTGGAGCCCGATACCCGGCTGGAACGGCTGATTCCGAGCGGCCATGAATTTGTGCAGTCCGCGGGCGAGTTTCTTAAAGACGAGAAGGGCGGCGGCAGTTATATCCGAGTGGCGGTGGCGCGCAGCTCCGGCACTGTCTTCGACTACCAGTATCTGGCGACGCTGCAGAAGATCAGCGATGAGCTGTCGCTGCTGGATGGTGTGGATACCGGTGGCCTCAACTCGCTGTGGGCGCCGGGCATGCTCTGGTTCGCCATCACCCCGGAGGGATTCGACAGCGGTCCGGTAATCCGCAACGATCAGTTTGCCGATACCCCGGAGTCCATGGATATCATCCGCACCAATGTGCTGCGGGCCGGTATTGTCGGCAGCTATGTGTCCAACGACTTCAGGGCCACGATGATCGACTTCCAGCTGTTGCCGGTCAATCCGGTCACCCGGGAGCCGATGGATTTCAACGCTTTCTCGGACAAGCTGGAACAGATCCGGGACCGCTACCAGAGCGATGATCTGTCGATCCATATTATCGGCGACGTCAAGAAGATCTCCGATCTGGTGGATGGTTTTGAGCAGATCGTGATGTTCTTCGCGGTGGCCTTTGCGATCACCGCCCTGCTGCTCTACAACTACTCCCGCTGCATTCGTGCCACGCTGGTACCGCTGCTCTGTTCGGTGGTGGCGGTGGTCTGGCAGCTGGGCATCCTGAATCTGGCCGGATTCAATCTCGGTGTGTTCTCGGTGCTGGTGCCGTTTCTGGTGTTTGCCATCGCCGTCAGCCATGGCGTGCAGATGATTAACTCCATAGCCCACGAAACCGCCAGGGGGGAAAACAGGCTTTTTGCGGCCCGGATAACCTTCCATCACCTGCATAAGCCCGGATTACTGGCGTTGCTGAGTGACGGTATCGGTTTCGCCATGCTGTTTGTGATCGATATCGGTGCCATTCGGGACCTGGCTATGGTGGCCAGTATCGGCGTTGCCCTGGTGATCTTTACCAACCTGGTGCTGCTGCCGCTGCTGATGTCCTGGGTGGGCGTCAGCCAGTCCTGTGTCGAACATGCCCAGTCTAAGCAGGAGGAGAAAAGCCTGCTGTGGGACAACGTTGCCCATTTCGCCGAACGCCGACCGGCGCGGGTCGTTCTGATTGCGGTGGTGATGCTGGCGCTGGCCGGAGGCTACTACGGTCTGGATCTCAAGGTCGGTGATCTTGACCGGGGCGCGCCCGAGCTGCGGCCGGATTCCCGTTACAACCTGGACAACAACTACATCACCGGTAACTTCAGTACCAGCACCGACCTGATGACGGTCTTTGCCGGTACCGCAGAAGGACAGTGCGACAGCTATAAGACCGTCGATCTGATCGACCGTCTGGGCTGGCGTCTGCAGAACACCGAGGGGGTTCAGTCGGTCAGCTCCGCCGCCACCCGGGCTAAGATGAACCGTTACCTGGGTAACGAAGGTAACCTGCGGCTGATGGCCCTGCCACGGGATGAGCGGGTGCTGGCCCGGGCGGTGGCGCTGACCGGATTTACCGTCTCCGGCGCCGTCGGCACCTGTGACAAGCAGTTGCTGGAACTGGAACTCAGTGACCACAAGCAGGAGACCCTGGCGCGGGTGGTAACGGTGGTGCGGGAGTTTGCCGCCGAACATGACGACGGCGATATCCGTTTCCGGCTCGGGGCAGGTAATGCCGCCAATGAAGCCGCCACCAACGAGGTGATCGATCGCGCCCAGTACGAGATTCTGGCTTATGTCTACGGTGTGGTGGCGCTGATGTGCCTGCTGATGTTCCGCTCCTGGCGTGCGGTGGTCTGTATTCTGGTGCCGCTGGCACTGACCTCGTTACTCTGCCAGGCGCTGATGACCCTGCTGGGGATTGGCGTCAAGGTGGCGACGCTGCCGGTGATCGCGCTGGGCGTGGGCATCGGTGTCGATTACGGCATCTATATCTTCGATCGCCTGCGCTCCTATCTGGCGCTGGGCCACCCGCTGCGGCAGGCCTACCGGGAAACCCTGAAGACCACCGGTAAGGCGGTCTCCTTCACCGGTATAACGCTGGCCACCGGTGTTGCTACCTGGATCTTCTCCCCGATCAGATTCCAGGCCGATATGGGGGTACTGCTGACTTTTATGTTCCTGTGGAACATGGTTGGGGCACTGACCATCCTGCCGGCGCTGGCCTGTTTCCTGGTTAAACCGGCAGCGGCGGAAAGTGGCTCTGAGACCAGCAGCGACGCAGACCGAAAACTGGTGGAGCCTCAACCGCAGGCCGGAGAGGCGGTGATGAAACCGATACCGGAACCCCGCGTTCAGCTGGAAAGTCCGGGCTGACAGAGAAACTACGGGCGGTTTTAATCGGGCTGCCCGCCGTTCAGCATAAGAACAGCAATCCCGGAGGGATATCCCATGCTTCACACCAGAATTCTGAAGTCCGCGGAGGGCGCTTACGATTACCCGCTGCTGATCAAAAACCTGCTGCTGTCGGGACAACGCTATGAACCGGGCAGGGAGATCGTTTACGGTGACAAACTGCGCTATGACTACCGGACCCTCAACCAGCGTATCCGCCGGCTCGCCAACGCCCTGACCGATGCCGGCGTCAGGGCCGGCGATACCGTGGCGGTGCTGGACTGGGACAGCCACCGCTATCTGGAATGTTTCTTCGCGGTGCCGATGATCGGCGCGGTGCTGCACACCGTCAATATCCGCCTGTCGCCGGAACAGATCATCTACACCATGAACCACGCCGAAGACGATCTGGTGCTGGTTCATGACGACTTTCTGCCGCTGATGGAGCAGGTCCATGGTGAGCTGGATACCGTTAAAAACTACATTCAGCTGAGCGACGACCAGGCCCCGACCAGCGAACTGCCGGTGGTGGGTGAATACGAGGCGCTGCTGGATGCCGCCTCAGACCAGTACCAGTTCCCCGACTTCGACGAAAACTCCGTCGCCACCACCTTCTACACCACCGGTACCACCGGTAATCCCAAGGGGGTTTATTTCAGCCACCGCCAGCTGGTGCTGCACACCCTCAACATGGTTGGTGCCCTGGGGGTCTATGAAGGCATGCCGCTGCTGCGCTCGGAAGATGTCTATATGCCGATCACGCCGATGTTTCATGTTCACGCCTGGGGCGTGCCCTACGCGGCGACGCTGATGGGCGTAAAGCAGGTCTATCCGGGCCGCTACGAACCCAATGCGCTGGCGCGGCTGATCGAGCGGGAAAAGGTCACCTTCTCTCACTGCGTCCCCACCATCCTGCAGATGGTGCTGGACTGTGAGGCGGCGAAGGAAACCGACTTCAACGGCTGGAAACTGCTGCTGGGCGGCAGTGCGCTGACTCAGGGGCTGGCCGATGCGGCCACCGGGCTGGGGATCGAAGTCTACTCCGCCTACGGCATGTCCGAGACCTGTCCGCTGCTGACCATCTCCTACCTGCGGGCCGAGGACCGGGCGCTGCCGATCAGCGAACAGCTGGCCGAACGGACTAAAACCGGTACTCCGGTGCCGATGGTGGATCTGCGGATCGTCGATGCCGAAGGCCAGCCGGTGCCCCACGACGGTGAGTCGGTGGGGGAGATCCTGGTGCGGACTCCCTGGCTGACTCAGGGGTATTTTAAGGAACCGGAGAAGGGCGCCGAACTCTGGCAGGGCGGCTGGCTCCATACCGGCGATGTCGCCTCCATCGATTCACGCGGTGTGGTGGAGATCAGGGATCGGATCAAAGATGTGATCAAGACCGGCGGTGAGTGGATCAGCTCACTGGAGCTGGAGAACCTGATCAGCCAGCACGCCGGGGTGGCTGCCGTGGCGGTGGTGGGGATCGCCGATGAGCAGTGGGGGGAACGGCCGCTGGCGCTGGTGGTACCCCGGGACCCGGAATCGGGGCTGGATGAGACTGCGATTCGTGACCATCTGCTGCAGTCTGTGGAAGCCGGCCAGATCAACAAGTGGGCGATTCCGAAGCAGGTGCTGATCGTCGACGACATTCCCAAAACCAGCGTCGGTAAGATCAACAAGAAGCTGATTCGCGAGCAGGCGGCCGGCTGAAGTCGGCCCGGAGTGGTGTGGTGCCCCCACAGCGAAATCTCTTCTTCATAAATACAGAGGCCCCGGGGCCTCTGTATCATTTCTGCCCGGCCTGATGTTCTCACCCTGGTCTCCAGCCTGGGGCTGATCAGTTTTGTGCTGGTTTTTGTGCTGCTGTATCTGGGTTTCTGCCGGCTGATGGGCTGGTCGCTGGGGAGGGGGGGGAAGATCGCCCCGGAACTATTGTACTGGCAGGTTCTTTCGTGCTGACACTGGTGCCGATTGCACTGGCTTATCACCTGGCTCATTATCTGTCGTTCCTGCTGACCGTTGGCCAGTATATGATCCCGCTGATCTCCGACCCCTTTGGCTACGGCTGAAATCTGTTCGGAACGGGACACTATTTCGTTGATATCGGTATCGTCAACGCCCGATTCGTCTGGATCGCTTCAGTCGTGACCATTGTGACCAGCCATATCGTGGCGATTTTGCTGGCCCATGTGATGGCGCAGCGACTGTTCGATGAGCAACGGCTGGTGCTGCGCAGCCAGCTGCCGATGCTGGTGTTGATGGTGGCCTATACCACGGTCAGCCTGTGGATTCTGGCCCAGCCAATCGTTGAAAGCTGACAGGACAGCTGGCTGCTTTCAACGATTGCCCGGAGCCGCCTGACGGTGGTGGAATCAGAGTATTACTGCAGATAGTTCCGGGCGTGAAGCACCTCTTCACGCTCTGCGCTGTCGGCAGTGACCGCCAGGAATCGTCGATAGGCCGCGCGGGCCCGCTGATCATCCTCCATCAGCTCTGCGCTTCTGGCCAGACCGAACAGACTGTTGAAGCGGTTGGGACTTCGTTCCAGCGCTTTCTGATAGGCTGTCAGCGCCAGTGGATACTGGCCGTCGCTCAGGTACATATCCGCCAGCAGCTCCTGTGCGGGCAGCACTTCACCCGGGGTGACCGGGTGCTTTTCGGTGGCGGATTCCAGTTCAGCGGCTTCCAGCATGGTTGCCAGCGCGCCGCTGTGTTCTCCCCGCCGGTACTGCAACCAGGCCTGCGCCGACAACCGCTGTATTTCAACCTGGCCGGCCCAGTAAGCGGAATGCTGCACGGTCTGTCGTTGCAGCAGTTTCAGCTTTTCGAGCGATTGTTCGGATGCTTTGAAATCGCCGTTGTGAGCTGCCCCCAGCGCCCGGGCAAAGTGGGTTATCGCCTCCATCGCCGGAAACCTGTCCCAGTCCAGCGATTCGGGCGCTCTTGCCGGTAGCCGGGCCGCCTCCCTCCAGAGGCGCTGTTCCAGCGTATAGCGGGCCGGTACGGCGGCAAAAGTATAGGCACTGGCGATATGAGGTTGTACGGGCGTGGTCAGCGCCCGCAGCTTATCCTGAGCGGCAAGGGCCAGCCGATTTTCTCCCCGTTGCAGATGGGCATAGGCCAGATAATCGATAGCGTGCAGGTAGTGCAGGGAGATCCGGCCCGCCACCGGGTGTTTCAGCGCCGCAGCGGCTGAACGAGTATTCATATCGATTGAATCCGGCCACAGCCCCAGTCGGGTGAAAATATGGGTCGGCATATGCAGGGCGTGGGGAATCTCCGGAGCGATCGTGCCGTAACTGCGTGCTACCTTCAGCGCCCCGGCCGCCAGCGCCGGATAGTCCCGGGCATGGATCAGGTAATGGTGGGCGCCCGGATGATCGGGATAGCCGGTCAGAATCTTCTCGGCGATGGCACTGGCTTTCTGCTGCCCCGAATAGTTTTTATCGGAGGCCGGGCTGATGGCCAGCAGACCGAGAGCGTGGAAGCCGGCGGCTTCCGGGTCGTCGGGATAGCGTTGATATACCCGCTCCCAGCCGGCGGCGAAGCCTTTCAGATTGTCCTTTTCGCTACTGCCCCGGCCCGGGGCAAAGTAACTTTCCAGCGCGGCGATATAATGTTCCTCCCGCTCGCTCAGCGGGCCCCGGTTACGGGCTTCGGTCAGCCAGCGCTTTGCCTGTTCGAACTCCCCGGCATCGGGCGGGTCGGACCAGAGCGGGTGAATCAGGGTCATGGCCTGACCCCAACGGGCCATAGCGCAGTCCGGATCTGCGGCAGCGGCAGCGCTGAATGCCGCGCGGGAACTGGCGTAGGTCATATGGTGCAGCAGCGCCAGCCCGCGCTGAAAGAGCGCGCTGGCTTCCGGCTGGCAGGACACCGTTAAGTGGACCTGCCCCAGTCGGTCTCCGTAGTTATCACGATATTCTTCGCCCCGCACGGACAGCGATGTGATCAGCAGGCTGGTCAGCAGGGTCGACAGAACAGGGAAAGATATCCAAAGTGCGCGAATATTCATCAGCGGTTCTCCTGTGCAATGAACCACTCGACAGTTCCCTGAATTATAGGAAAGCGTGCGGTATCACTGCCAGGCTGTTACCCGGTTTCCGCTGTTTATCCGCGCTGGTCAGAGGTTGAAAACAGAGCGATAACCGGCATGCAGTCGTTGCCCTTAACGGGCCGGGATCAGGGGTGGTGGCGCTCGGGTTTTCGCTCGTAAACAAGCCCGTATTTCTCCGATATCTGCTGCATTTTTCCACTACGATCGAGCTCGCTGATGCCCAGATCGATCAGCGTCGACAGTCGCTTTGCGGCCGGATAGCCGGGGGATATGCCGACATACAGCGGGACCCGGGGAGGGAGGCAGCCCGCCACCCGCAATGTTCCGGTCAGCTGCAGTTGCTTCAGCCGGTAGTTGATAACGTTGATATCTTCGATGGTGGCATCGAGACGATCAATTTCAACCATATGCAGCAGCCGGTCGAAAGTCTTATCGCCGGCCATCATCAGGGTGTTGGGACGGTTGCTTTCGATATAGGATTTCAGCGGGCCGTATTTGTATCCCAGGGTGCCGCCGAAACGGATGTTCTCCAGGCTGCTGATTCCGTTGTATTGCCAGTCGTTGTCGGACCGGGCGACGAAACAGCCGCGGGCGCTGGCGATCGGTGTCCTGTGGTAGAGCAGGGAGGGAGCGTCATCCCGGAGGGTGACCATCAGGGCGTCATGCTCACCCACCCGCACCGAGGTCAGGCCCCGCCGATAGGGCAGAAATTCGAACTGCAGTCGGTAACCCCGGTGGCTGAGGATAGCGTCCAGGATCTCATAGATGATACCTGGCTCCCCGGCCAGTCTGGACGGATCCACGGTATCGGGGCAGACGTAAGGGCAGGACGGGTCTGCGGTCAGGCGCAGGGGCTCGGTCCCGGAAACGGGCAGGGTGATCAGTAACAGCAGCAAAACCGGTACTCTGAGCAGCATAACCCACCTGCAGGCTGTACGGGGTTACTGTCAATATTAAGCTGGCGGTTCAACAGAGCAACACAGGGGATGTGCTGTCATTGACCGCAGGTCCGTGCGAGTCCCACCACATCCGGCAAGTCCGCGCACTTTCGCCAGATTCCGGGGGACGTCGGACAAACAGGTCATAAAGACCTGTTTGTCCACCAGGTTAATAGTAGTTTATCCGGCGCTGCCAGGTTTGAACTCCGGCCCCGGTGGCCGCGACAGCCCCCGCCTGCAGGTCTGTAGCCCGGAGCTCAGCTGGTCTCAGCGCTTCTCAGCATCGCCTGCAGCAGGACGTTGGCCCCCGCCTCGATATCGGCGGGGGCCGCGTTTTCGGCCTCGTTGTGGGAGACCCCGTTTTCACAGGGGATGAAGATCATGCTGGTGGGGGCTACCCGGGCAAGGTACACGGCGTCATGGCCAGCGCCGCTGAACATCTCCTTGTGACTCAGTCCCAGCGCCGCGGTCGCTTCCCGCACGGCGTCCACGCACTCCGGCGCGAAGGTGACCGCTCGGGAATTCCATTCGTCCCTGAGCGTACTCCGGACACCGGTGACCCGGGTGGTTTCGTCGACCACCCGGCGCAGCAGGTGGTCCATCTCGTCCAGCTCCCGCTGATCGGGGTGGCGCAGGTCGATGGCCAGGGTCAGCCGCTCCGGTACCGTATTGCGGGCACCGGGTTCGGCATGAATATCGCCGAAGGTGACCCGGGCCCAGGGACCCTTGTCTTCCGCCAGCTGGTAGAGCGCCGCGAGTACCCGGTTAAGGGCCATAAAGGGGTCGCGGCGCACCTCCATCGGGGTGGGGCCGGCGTGGCGGGGTTCGCCTTCCAGTGTCAGATCGTACCAGCGCATGCCCTGAACTCCGGAAACGATCCCGATCTGCTTCTGCTCGTTCTCCAGGATCGGTCCCTGCTCGATGTGCAGTTCGAAGGCGGCCCTGACCGGTGTGGCCCGGGCCGGCTCATCGCCCAGATAGCCGATCCGCTCCAGCTCATCGCGGATGCTGCGACCCTGTTTGTCGGTGCGGCTGTGGCCGTACTCGAGGTCGAATACGCCGGCCCAGACGCCGGAGCCGATCATCGCCGGCGAGAAGCGGGCCCCTTCCTCGTTGGTCCAGACCACCACTTCCAGCGGCGCTTCGGTGACCACTCCCTGCTCCTCAAGCGTGGTAAGCACCTCGACGCCGGCCAGCACGCCGTAGACGCCGTCGAACTTGCCGCCGGTGGGCTGAGTGTCCAGGTGGCTGCCGGTAATGACCGGCGGCAGATCGTTGTTGCGGCCCGGACGGCGGGCAAACAGGTTACCCATACTGTCAGTGCGCAGGGTGCAGCCGGCCTGAACGCACCATTGCTCGAACAGCTGGCGCCCCTCCCGGTCAGGATCGGTGAGCGCCTGGCGGTTGCAACCGCCTTTATCAGTACCGCCGATGCGGCCCATCTCGATCAGCCGGTTCCACAGCCGGATACCGTTGATGCGAATGGATAACAGTTCTCGTGCGTTCATAAGGGCTCCCGTTGCCTGAGAAGGGGGAAAGAGGTCAGTTCGCCGCGGCGGTACAGGTTCCGGCTGTCAGCGCAGAAACCGTTCCTGAACACGGCTATATCGATGGCAACAGTTATCGCAGTCCCGGCGCTCCGGGAAAATACCCCGGAGGGGGTAAGCCGGCGATTGCGGGCGGCAGGGTACCCCGTTGTTGTTATTGGTTGCCGGTAACCGGGCCGTTAGCATGAACTCAACAGGTGACTGGCCAGAGTGCCGGACAGCAACAACAATAATTACAGAGAGATTCACCATGACTGATTCCGATCGCCCCATCGACAGGCCCCGGTCTCTTACCGGGGCTTGCAGCCTGGGAACCCTGGGGGTCCTGGTCTTTGCCATCCTGCCGCTGCTGCTGGGTGTTATCGCCGAGCAACTGCAACTGGAAGAGAGTCAGACCGGGCTGGTTGCCAGCGCCTATTTCGGTGCCTTTTTCCTGATGACCCTGACCTCCGTGATCTGGGGGCGGCGGGTCGACTGGCGTGTACTGGTCGCTATTGGCACCCTGATGCTGCTGGCCGGGCTCGGCTATGCCGCCGCCGATATGTCCTACTCCGGCGTGCTGCTGGGGCTCTGTCTGTCCGGGCTGGGAGCGGCGGTGCTCTACGCGCTCAGCGTAACCCTGGTGTCCGATATGGCGGACAAGGACCGTGCCTTTGCAATAAAACTGATCCCGGAGCAGGCGATTCCTGCGCTTTTGCTGGTGCTGCTACCCGGGCTGGTTATCGTCCAGTACGGGTTGCAGGGGGTACTGATCTGTCTGCTGCTGCTCAGTCTGGTGGTGATCGGCCCGGGTTTTCTGATTCCGGCCCGGGGTGACCACCAGGTACCGGAGGTGGCGGATACCCGCGGCAGCAACGCCCTGGTATTTGCCGGTCTGGGCGGGCTGGTGATGTTCTTTGCCGGATTCGCCGGTCTCTGGGCATTTGCCGAGCGGATGGCCCATGAGGCGCTGGATCAGGAGCTGGTGGGGCAGCTGCTGGCGCTGGGGCTGGTCGGATCTGCCGTCGGCCCCATTGTCGCCGCCTGGCTGGGCGACCGCCGTGGCCGCAGAGGCCCCATCCTGCTGGGCAGCGTCATCAGTCTGCTGTCTCTGGGGCTGCTGGTGCAGCCGATTACCGCCCTGAAATTCGGACTGCTGATGGCCATCCTGCCCACGGCTTTCTATTTCGCCATCTCCTACCTGTTCGGCATCATCAGCGATGCCGATGTCAGCGGCCGTTACTCTTCGCTGATCTCATCGGCGCTGGCGCTGGGCGCCGCCGTCGGTCCCGGCCTGTTCGGGTTTATCCTGGAAACCCGGGGCCACCAGGCGGGCTATTCACTGGTTGCGGTCTGTCTGGTGGCCGGCTGTCTGCTGTTTCTGTGGATCGAGCGCCGCCTGGAGCAGCACCAGCTGCACAGTTTTCGCCGTGAGCAATATTCCTGAATTCGTCCTTCTACAAGAGTGATAACAGCATGTCCGTCAGCGAAACTCGTCGTGAATCCATCGGTTTTCTGAAATACGCCATCCGCCGGGTCTGGCAGGCCGCCGGTGCCAGCGAAGTGCACGCCAGGGTTGTTGCCGATGCCATTGGCTTCGCTCATCAGCAGGGAAAACTCAACCAGGGACTGGGCGTTTATGAGGCGATCGACATTGCCCTCTGTGCCGGTGCTCTGGACATCGGAGCCACCCCGGAGGTGGTCCGCGAAGGGCCTGCCTGGGCGGTGGTAGACGGGAATCGCTCATCGGGCTATTACACTCTGGATCTGATGGCGGACATCGCCATCGAGAAGGCGCGCAGTAGTGGTATCGCCATCGTCTATGGCGGCAACCACAACGATGCCGGCAGTTTCTCCGCCTATGTCTATAAGGCCTTCGAGCAGAATATGATGGCCATGGCCTCCAATAACTCGGTACCGCTGGCAGCGCCGTTCGGGGGCATGAGGAATCTGCTTTCCTGTCCGCCTTTCGATGCCATCAGCCCGGCCGGTGAACAGCCTCCGGTCTGGGCGTCGCTGAAATTCGCTGAGTTTTACGACGCCGATATCGCCGAAGCGGTGCAGCAGAACAAACCGATGAAGGGCCCCTGGTGCATCGATCCGAAAACCGGCGAGACCAGTGACGATGCCCGCCCCTGGGCGAAGCCGATTCCCGGTTACGGCCGGGTCTGGGACTACAGTTGTGCCGGTCAGATCGAGACGCCCAGGACCTACAGCCTCAACCTCTGGAACGAGGCGATGACAGCGATTGTTAACCCACTGGGTGTACCGTCCACCGAAATGCCGGATATCGAAACCATCGAACGGGCCATGGCCGCCGGTGAACAGGCGCCCCCGACCGTGGGAGGCAGTTATTTTCTCTGCATCAACCCGGCGGTATTCGGAGCGATTGAGGCGGTCAAGGAGCGATCCGATGCCTATGTTGCGGCGATCAGAGACTGTCCGCCCCGGCCCGGACAGCAGGTGCGGATGCCCGGCGAGAGCGGCTACCGGAATCTGCAGAACGGCAGCGAACAGGTCGAAGTGCTGACCAACCACTGGCAGCCGTTCTTTGAAAACATTGCCGGCCGCTACGGCCTCAGTGAGGAACAGTTGCGGACCGATTATCAGCGCAACTAGCGCAATGGCACCGCCTGCCTGCTGCAGTGTGGTGTTTTTAAAAAGAGTGCTTTCTTGTCGTTCTCTTCTTGACGACAGGCTTCGGGCAGACCCGACCGGGTCTGCCCGCTTTTTTTTAAAAGTGCTGGATGTCAGCCGGTGCGTTACGCCTGCCACAGATGCAACACGTGACTCGTGATCTCTATGGTGTTGCAGAAAGGCTCAGAGCGTGTAGCGACGGTCTCACCACGAGCCTTTATCTCAGGCACTGATTGTGCCGATGACATGATCCTGCAACCAGTCCGACGGGGAGTCGAGGATATCTTCAACAACTTTGGGGCGCCGTGCCGCCAGGGAAGGGGCCGATCGTTCTCACCTGTGTCGCTATAGCGGCCTGCACGGAGGATGGTATGGATGTTGCGACAGGCATCTACGGCAATGTACGTGGACATCGCTCAGAGAGTTCTGTCTGGTCGGCCGATGCCAGCCGACGAGTTGTGAAGCTGCTGAAGTGCCAGAACCAGGGGCTGAAGACGGTCAGCCGCAGCATTAGTCCCTCTCGTATCCGCGCCCCAACGCTCTCAGTAAATCTCCGACAGCGGGTGCTCGGCAAAATAGAAGCTCAGCGGATCTTCGTCGCTGCCGATCGGCAGCAGGGAGATGGCGTCCAGAAACAGCGAGAACAGCTCTGCCTGGGAGGTAATCTGGAGCTTGGCGTGAAAGCGCTTGCGATGCACCTTGACGGTGTCGGGGCTGATATCCAGCACCCGGGCGATCTCCTTGCTGGAATGCCCCTTGATAATCAGGCGGATCACTTCGCACTCGCGCCCGCTGAGATGATCGCGGCCGAAGTTGATAAAGGCCGTCTGCAGATGGTCGCCGAACTCCCGGGAGTCGTCCAGCTCGGCCTGGTTGAACAGCGATTTCAGCCGTTGCGGCTGCCAGTGCTGGTGGCACAGTGCCAGCAGCATCGGTTCGACCAGCTTCAGCTGTTCCAGATCCGCCGCCGTCAGTTCGGTGGACCGGTGAAACTGCCCCAGTGAGATACCGATACTGAACGTTGCATCCACCCGGATAAAGATCGCAATCTCATCGCGAAATCCTGCCTGCTCGCAGTAGTCATGAAAAAAGTCGCTGTCAAAAAGGTCGGGTACCAGCTCCCGAATGTGGTGAATGCCGGAGCGCTCTGCCGTGATGCAGCAGTCGCAGAAGGGGTCGACCAGATAAGCCCCCTCCAGATAAGTCTTCAGAAACTGCGTGACTTCGCACTCGGGAAAGTTGTTGTAGATATGCAGTGGCTGGCCGCGATCAGGGAAGGCGAGAATCATCGCGTGCTCGAGGGGAGTGATCTGCTCCAGTGCACTGACCAGCAGTTCCGGAAAACGGTCATCATGCAGATGGGTGCACAGCCCTTCTATGGTGCTGTACCAGGCTTTTGAGGCGAGCAGCGAGTCGTCCATTCTGTCGGGTCCCGGCATTGTTTCGGTAAGCATGCTGTACCCGGTATTGTGGACCAGTAAGAGGCGTTTAGGGAACCTCTGATAAATCCAGAGCGTTTTCAGCGGGCGATAGAATGGCCGGGGGGGTGAAAGACCGCGCCGCAAAATGACCGCTCCTTTTCAAGCTGTCTGACGCTCATATGAACAGCGGCAAATGGCTATTCCGGAGCCTGCCCTTCGGGGCTCTCAGAGGTTCCTCAGTACACCTTCTCCAGCGGGTGTTCGGCGAAATAGAAGGAGAGGGGGTCCTCGTCGCTGCCGATCGGCGCCAGCGCGATGGCGTCCAGAAACAGCGAGAACAGCTCCGCCTGAGAGGTGATCTGCAGCTTGGCGTGGAAGCGCTTGCGATGCACCTTGACGGTATCGGGGCTGATATCCAGCACCCGGGCGATGGATTTGCTGGAATGACCCTTGAGAATCAGCCGTACCACCTCGCACTCCCGTTCGCTCAGATAGGCCCTGCCGAAATTCAGAAAGGTGCGGTCCAGCGAGGCCCCGTAACAGGGCTGATTGCTCTCGCCCCGGCTCATCTCCATTCCGGCCGCACCCTCGGCCCAGAACTGCTTGCACAGTGCCACCAGAGTGGGAGTGATGGTCTGCAGTCGGGTGAAACTCTTCGGGTTGCCGGGCCGGGGTTCTTCCCGTAGCCCCAGCGAGGCCAGCACGTAGAGATCCGGATCGATCCGGATCAGGATGCCGGCTTCGTCACGCAGTTCGGTATCGGCGTAGTAGTTCCTGAAATACTCACTTTCGTAGAAGCCGTCCGGCGCCAGGTCCCTGAGTCGGTAGATGCCGCTGGGAGCCTGGTTCTGGCACAGCGCGTAGAAGGGATCCAGCAGATAGGCACCGGCGAAATAGGGGGTCAGAGTGCAGCTGATCTGGTCCGGCGGCGTGTTGTTGTAGATGTGTACCGGCCGCTGATCCCGGGGGTAAGCGGTGATCAGAATGCTGTCGTAGTGGGAGATCTTCTCACAGGCTTTGGACAGCAGGTGCGGAAACTCCCTGTCTCTGCTGTGGCTGATCATCTCGGCCAGCTCGTTGTACCACTCGCTGGTAGTCAGGATTTCCTGAGCCATGGCTGCACCCCGTATGGTCTGCCGGTGTTGTTTATCTGGTTTGTAAATTAGCACAGCGGGAGACTGTTGCAGGTTACCCACTAAGGGTGATTCCGGCGTTTCCGGCGCCGTGATTAGATGGTGCCATGAGTCAGAAGCCTCGATCAGCGCAGTGCCGGCACCACCTGACGGCGATGTATTCGAAAGCTTCTCTTCTGATGGCACGAAGCCTTCAAGTGAGCAATTTCAGGAGACGCCAATGTCCATGCAAGTAGAGTCCAATCAGATCTGGCAGATGGATCGGGATCACTTTATCCATCCGTATACCGATTTCTCTTCGTTTAAGGAGGAAGGCAGCCAGGTCATCGTTAATGCTGAAGGTGCCTACGTTGCCGATTCAGAAGGCAACCGCTTTCTGGACGGCATCGCCGGCCTCTGGTGCGTAAACGTCGGTCACGGCCGTCGGGAAATCGCCGAGGCGATGGCGGACCAGGTGCTGAAAATGGACTACTACAACCCCTTCGGTCACTGCACCAACGCCCCGGCCAGCGTGCTGGCGGCGAAGCTGGCAGAGTTGGCGCCGGGCAATCTCAATCATGTGTTCTACGGATGCGGCGGTTCCGTCGCCAACGATACCGCGATCCGTCTGGTTCATTACTACTTCAATATGAGAGGCATGCCGGGCAAGAAGAAGATTATCTCCCGGGTCGACGGCTACCACGGCAGCACCTATCTGGCGGCCAGTCTGACCGGTATTCAGGCCACCAAAAACAGCTTCGACTGCATGGATAACCTGATCGAATACGTCTCCGCGGCCAATATGTACCGTCGTCCGGTCGGCGCCGAGGACCTCAGCGAGGAGGCCTACTGTGACTTCCTGGCGGAGGAGTTTGAAAACCGCATTCTGCAGCTGGGCCCGGACCGGGTCGCGGCCTTTATCGCCGAGCCGATTATGGGGGCTGGCGGCGTGCTTGTGGCGCCCGAGGGCTATCACCGGCGCATGTACGATATCTGTAAGAAGTACGACATGCTGTTCATCTCCGACGAGGTAGTTACCGCTTTTGGCCGGCTGGGCCGGATGTTCGCCAGTGAGGAGATCTACGGTATCACTCCCGACATTATCTGCATCGCCAAAGGACTGACCTCCGGCTACGTGCCGCTGGGTGCGACGCTGCTCTCCGACGAGATCTATGAGGTGATCAGCAAGCCCCAGTGCGAGGGCGGCGTGCTTTCCCATGGCTTTACCTATTCCGGCCATCCGGTGGCCTGCGCCGTGGCGCTGAAGAATATCGAGATCATGGAGCGGGAACGCCTCTGCGAGCAGGTACAGGAGCTGGGTCCCTATCTGCAACAGCGACTGGCCGAACTGAGCGAGCTGCCGATCGTGGGCGACGTCCGCGGTAGTCACTTTATGGCCGGTATCGAACTGGTCCGCAACAAAGAAACGAAAGAGGGTTTTGCCGCGACCGACGGTTCCGCCATGCGGGTCTTCAAGCGCTGCCTGAACCGGGGCGTGGTGATTCGCCCCATCGGCAACCTGATCGTGGTTTCTCCGCCGCTGATCCTGAGCAGGGAGCAGTGTGACCAACTGGTGGATACCCTGCGTGACAGCATTGAAGAGACCGCGGCGGAGCTGAAGGTGGCAGGGCTGGTCTGAGGCCGCCCGCCAACGGCAGTGTATTCACGCCGCCAACAAATTCAGGCCGGGACGGCAGTCTGTCCCGGCCACAGTAACCGGAGTTAAGAGCATGACAACAACAAAAGCGGCTCGATTTCCTACCCGGGGCCGATCATCGGATCAGGTACTGGCGGAACTGGATCAGCTGAAACAGGAGATGACACCGGATATGGCCGGTAAGCTCAGCAGCAATTCGCTGAAGGGCGGCGACCATATTCAGCGTCTGATTGAGCAGGCCTACGAGAAATTCTTCTCCTACAACGCGCTGTTCAGTTTCCAGCAGGCGGGGGCCGCCAGGCTGGAGAACGATGTCATGGATATGTGCACGGAGATCATGCACGGCGGTGAAGAGGCCCGTTGCAACATCACCTCCGGGGGTACCGAGAGTATCTTCTGTGCCCTTCATGCCATGCGCGAGTGGGCGAAGGAGCATAAGCCGGAAATCACCGAGCCGGAGATCGTGGCGCCTTATTCGATCCATTCCACCTTCTCCAAGGGCGCTCACTTTATCGGTATCAAGGTGATCCGGGTGCCGGTAGCCGATGATTTTCTGGCCGATGTCGAGGCCATAAAGGCGGCCATCGGCCCCAATACCATCGGCATCGCCGCCTCCGCTCCCAGTTGGCCCTACGGCCTGGTCGATCCCGTCGAGGAACTGGGACAGGTCGCGCTGGAACATGACCTCTGGTTCCATGTCGACGCCTGCGTCGGCGGTTACATTCTGCCCTTTATGCGTGAAGCCGGCGCCGAGATCCCGCTGTACGACTTCCGGGTGCCCGGCGTCTCCACCATCTCCGCCGACCTGCATAAGTACGGCTACGCCGCCAAACCCTGTTCGACGGTGCTCTGGCGCAGCAAAGCGGAGCAGCAGTATCACTACGTTCCCATCACCGACTGGCCCTGCGGACTCTATGTTTCTCAGTCCTTCGTGGGCAGTCGCCCACTGGCGGCCACGGCTGCCGCCTGGGCGGTGCTCAACTACATGGGCGAGAGCGGCTATGTCGATAACGCCCGTGAGATCCTGGCGGTTAAGCAGGCGATCATCGAGCGGGTGGAAGCGATCGACGGACTGAGCTGTTGGCAGACTCACGGACCGCTGCTGATGATTCAGGCCGGCACCGAGCTCGGCATCGAACGGGTGGTCGGCGGTATGAGTGAGCGGGGCTGGGTGCTGCTGGGGGTCAATGAGCCACCGGCCATTCACCTCACCATCGATCCCATGGATCACGAATACCTCAGTCGTTTCCTGGACGATCTCAGCGAGGTAGTTGCCGCCATTCGGTCCGGCCGGCAGGACCGCGAAGGGCTGCTCAGCTACGGCGGTGTCGGGGCGGCCGAGACCGCGCCGAACTGGCTGCTGGACTGCGTTGAATATATGGAAAAACGTCCTGACAGCACCCGCTGAGTGCGGACAGTTACAGATTGTGAGAGTTGCTATGAAACCACTGAAAGATAAAGTCGCCATCGTCACCGGCGCCGGCCACCCGAAAGGGATCGGTCGCGCCATCGCCATGAAGCTGGCCGAACAGGGCGCGACCCTGGTGGTCACCGATCTGGAGTCAGCATCCGCCGGACTTGAGGAGGCGGTCTCCGGGCTCCACACCCTGGGAACCACGGTGATGGCGGTGACTGTGGATGTGACCGACAAAGCGCAGATCCGCTCCTGCGTCAGCCGGGTGCTCAGGGAGTTCGGCCGTATCGATGTACTGGTCAATAACGCCGGTGTCGGTCTCGGTTCCGGCGAGTTTCTGGAAGTGACCGATCAGGACTGGCAGCTCAGCTACGCAGTGAATATCAAAGGCACCGCCGATTTCTGTCAGGCGGTGATTCCGGCCATGAAGCAGCAGGGCGGTGGCGCCATTATCAACGTCGCCTCGCTGGCCGGGCTGGGGGCGATCGAAACCATTCCCGCCTGCTACACCGCCAGCAAGTATGCGGTGGTGGGGCTGACCAAGCAGCTGGCACTGAATTATGCCGCCGACCAGATCCGTATCAATGCCGTCTGCCCGGGCTCGGTGGTCACCCAGATGCACCAGACCAGTCTCGAGCTGATCGCCAGTGAGCACAATATCAGCATCGAAGAAGCGCAACGCCAGGAGGACGCCCACATTCCGCTGGGCTATTCGGCGGACCCCGGGGTGATCGGCGATGCCGTGGCCTACCTGGCCGGTTCCGGGGCAGCTTATATCACCGGTGTCGCCATGCCGGTGGCCGGTGGTATGGCGCCGGGGCTGTAATCCCCCGCCCACTGACAAGATTCAGGAGACTAATTCGATGGATTCATTCTTTAATCTGGAAGGCCGGGTCGCGGTGGTCACCGGCGGCGGTTCCGGGATCGGTAAAGCGGTGGTCGAACGCCTGGCCCGGGCCGGCGCCCGGGTGGTCATCGGCGATCTCAACGACTGCCCGGAGCTGGCCGCCGAGGTCAATGGCCTCTCGGTGCCCACCGATGTCAGCGACGAGGCTCAGGTTCGCAAGCTGCTGCAGACCGCCGTGGAGCATTTCGGAGGTCTCGATATCCTGGTCAACAACGCTGGTATTTTCGCCAGTTATAAGCGTCTGGAAGAGACCAGCGCCGAGGACTTTCGGCGCTGCTTCAATATCAATCTGCTGGGGGCCTTCTATGGCATCAAACACGCGGCAGGGCTGATGAACGAAGGCGGACGGATTATCAACACGGCCTCACTGGCGGGCAAGACCGGTTTTATCGATCTGGGCTCATACGGCGCCTCCAAGTTCTCGGTGGTGGGGCTGACACAGACCGCCGCCCTGGAGCTCTGCGACCGCGGTATCCGCGTCAATGCCATCTGCCCCACCTCGGTCAATACGCCGATGGCGCAGGAGGAGGGCGGTGAGGCGTTGCTGGCCATGGAGAAGACCCTGGTACCGCTGAACCGGATCTGTGAACCGGAAGAGGCGGCGGCCGCGATCCATTTTCTGGCCGCCGACGACTGTGGCTTTATCAACGGCCAGGCGATCAACCTCTGTGGTGGCTGGTCGGCCGGTCTTAACGAGCGGGTCTGGCAGACACTCGGCCAGCAGGCCGAACAACAGAACAGGAACTGAACATGGCAAAAATCAGCGCAGAAAGGCTGACCCGTTACCAGCAGCTGGACCGGGCGGCATTCGATTTTCAGAACGACCGGGTAACCCGGTTCTTCGAACGGGCGGCTCCCGAAGGCTATAACCTGGACACCACCGGTTTTCTGGCCCATCCGGGCTTTTTCCAGGCCCCGCACCGTCAGGACCGGCTGGAACAGGCGGATATCGCCATGGTTGGATCGCCGCTGGACCTGGGAGCCATCGGCCTGGCCGGCACCCGTCATGGCCCTAAGGCAATCCGGGAGTGGAGCCGTAACTACGGACCGCTCAACGATGTCACCGGTAATATTCCCTTCGAGCAATGTTCGATCATCGATTACGGAGACGTGCAGTGGTCGGCTACCGACCTGCAGACCCGGCTGGAGGACATCTACCAGGTATTTAAGCAACTGGGCGAGGCGGGCTGCTACACCCTCAATTGCGGCGGCGAGCATACCACCGCCTTCGGCGCCCTTAAGGGGTTGTCCGAAGCCCACAACGACAGCTTCGGGGTAATCCATATCGATGCCCATGCCGACACCATGGCGAGCTGGGGTGGCGATGCGGTCAACGACGGTTCGATCTTCCGCCAGGCGGTGCTGAACGGCTTTATCGATCCGGAACGCACGGTGCAGATCGGTATTCGCGGCCGCGCCAACTTTCTCTGGGAGTTCTCTCACGACACCGGTATGACGGTGATTACCGCCGACGAGGTGTTCGAGAAGGGCACTCAGTACGTAATCGACAAGGCACGGGAGGTGGTCGGCAGCGACAAGACCTACTTCTCCTTCGACGTCGACGGCCTGGACAGCAACTACATGATGGGCACCACCGGTCCGGAGCCCTTCGGACTGACGCCGAGACAGGTGCGGGAGATTATCCATGGCGCCCGTGGCCTCAATATCATCGGGGCCGATATGGTGGAGTACAACCCTAACCGGGATCCGGACGGTAAATCCGGTCACGTGGCGGCAGCGCTCTACTTTGAGCTGCTCTGCCTGCTGGCCGACTGCCGCGAACAGGCCACCGGTCGCAGCAACCCCACCCGCTGGTTATAACCGGCGGCTGTCTGCCATCACAGTATCGCCGGTTGCCGACAGACGGGCCGGCGACCTTTCTCCGGAAGGGTTCAGCATCTGATACAGCTCTCTTTAAGGAGCAGCTTCAGGCGCTCTTTTAAGCTCTGCGACTACATAAAAAAAACAGGAGTCAGCCAATGTCGACAACCACCGATCAGGCCCGTATTAACGGCATTCCTTCGATTCTGTCGGCGTCGCTGATCTCCGCGGCCGGCTCGGCGATCTTTCTGATCCTGCCGCTGTTGCTGGGCGCCGCAGCGCAGGCGCTGGCGCTGGACGATGAACAGACCGGGCTGATCGCTTCCAGTTACTTTCTCGGCTTTCTGCTGATCTGCCTGAGTGCGGTGTTCTGGATTCGACGCTTCAACTGGCGACGGACCGGCCTGGCCGGCTTTGTGCTGCTCTGTGGCGGCCTGCTGGCGAGTGCTCTGGCCGACAGCTACTCGCTGTTGCTGATGGCGATGGTGGTGTCCGGAATGGGGGCCGGCACGGTGTTCGGGCTGGCGATCTGTGTGATCTCCGATACCCGTGATCCGGATCGCAACTTCGGCTTCAAGCTGGTGGCCGAGCAGGCGGTGGGGGCCGCGCTGCTGTTTCTGCTGCCGATCTGGGTCACCCCGTTGTGGGGATTCCGGGGACTGGTGGTTACCGTGGCCGTGCTGCTGGCTGCGCTCTGTCTGGCCATCTTCTGGCTGCCGGAACGCGGTATTCGCAAACCCGGCGCCGAAACGGACGCGGATGTCCCGGCCCCGGTGCTTCCCGCCTGGATCGCGTTGATCGCACTGATGGTCTGTTTCGCCGGCTTGTCCGGGCTCTGGGCTTTCGTCGAACGCCTTGCCGCCGACCGGGAAATCGCCGCCGACCTGATCGGCCAGGCACTGTCCGTCGGGGTGATCGGTGGGGGTGTCGGCGCCCTGATGGCCGGCGTGCTGGGTGACCGTTTCGGGCGCATCTGGCCGTTGCTGCTGTCGACCCTGGCGCTGGGGATGGTGCTGGTGATCTATGCCAGCCCGCTGACCGGTCTCAGCTTTACCCTCGGCACGGTGCTGTTCTCCGGCGTCTGGAATTTTGGTCTCGCCTATCAGATGGGGATCGTGGTCAGTCTCGACCGGCGTGGAAACCTGGCGGTGCTGATCTCCTCCTTCCTGTCGCTGGGGGCGATTGTCGGTCCGGCGCTGGCCGGAATGCTGATCAGTGACAGCGATTACAGCGGAGTCTTTGCCTTTACCGCCGGCACCCTGGTAATCGGGCTCTGTGTATTTGTCCTTCTGCTGATTCGTCATTCCCGGCAGTCACTGCCTGAGCCGGTGACCGGGACATAACAGCCCCTTCGGGCGGTTCCGGTCCGGGGACCGCCCGTTTTTTCGGTATTGTGCCGACAAATAATATTTCTGATATGAGGTGAACGGGAATGTTCTCGGTGGCAGGAAAGACCATTTTTATTACCGGAGCCGCCAGTGGTATCGGGCTGGCGTTGACCCGGCATTTTATCGACCAGGGCGCCCGGGTGCTGGCGGCGGATATTAACAGCAGTCCGGCGCTGGACAAGTTAAATATACCGTTTATTGCTGTTGATGTTTCCTGTGAAAAACAGGTTGAAGCTGCTTTCGATGTGGCGCGTAAAAAAACAGCTGGTCTGGACGTAATTATTAATAACGCCGGTGTTGCGATTGAAGAGGGGCCCATTAAAGACGCAGACCCCGCCGTGCTGGAGAAGGTTTTTTCGGTAAACGTTAAGGGTGTGTATCTGGGAATAAAACATGGTCAGAGGGTACTGAATAACGGCGGCAGTATTATTAATACCGCCTCGGCGGCGGCGTATATCACCATGCCGGAGTACAGCGCCTATGGATTGTCGAAAGTCTCTGTGCTGAGTCTGACCCGCAACGCCGCCCTGCAGCTGGGTGACCGAGGTATCCGCGTCAACGCGGTCTGTCCGGGGACCATCACCACGCCGATGGAACCAGCAGGCAGCCAGGAGTCTCGGCTGACCCGACATACCACCGCGCTCGGGCGGCCCGGTCGTACCGACGATCTGCTCGGGGTTTACCATTTTCTGGCCAGTGATGACAGCGCCTATATATCCGGCACCGATATCCGGGTCGACGGAGGCTGGATAGCCGGGCTGACCTGTTCGGGGCTGGAGAAACTGCTGGCCTGACTGATACCGGCAAAACCACGGACAGCTGAAGTTTAAATAGCTGCCCCGTCATTTTCCATGTTTCCGATTTTTATTGGAGGAACCTTTTGCGGCTGAATAAAAGAAGCTTATGGGTTGTACAGAGCCTGCTCTGTCACCCGTTGTTGGTATAGTCTTTATCGAAAGAGAAAGGTTACGCTCTGCTGATAATAAATAATGAAAGGAGTGTATGATGAGCTGTTCAATAATTTCAGCATCTGTGAATGGTGATCTGTCTGCTATTAAAATAGCAGGACTGTCGCCGCCCTGAATTTTCCGTTACTGGTTTTCTTTCCCTTTTAAATTATCAAGAAACCTGCGAATAAGCGCAGCGTGTTCTCTGCAGGCTGTAGAGCGGCCGGAGGCGCAAGGGGCTTATCAGCAGATTTCCAAAGAACGGATCTGTTATGGAAAATTACGGTGCTTTCGTGGTGTTTCCCACCCTGGTCGTACTGGCGGTCGCCCTGATCACCAGACGTACGATCGAATCCCTGCTGGCGGGTGTGCTGACCGGCCTGCTGATGATCTCTCCCACCGAACTGCTTTCCGGCTTTGCCAGTACCGCGCTGAAGGTGATGCAGGACGATACCATCGGCTGGATTATTCTGGTCTGCGGCTTCTTCGGCAGCCTGATCGCGCTGCTGATCAAAACCGGCAGCGCTATCGCTTTCAGTGACTACATGGTGCGTTATGTGCACTCGCGGCGCAGTAGCCTGGTGTTTACCTGGTTACTGGGGCTGATTATCTTTATCGACGATTATCTGAACGCGCTGGCGATCAGTTCCTCGATGAAGAAGGTGACCGACAAGTTTAAGGTTTCCCGCGAAATGCTGGCCTATATCGTCGATTCCACCGCCGCTCCCATCTGTGTGCTGGTGCCTTTCTCCACCTGGGCGATCTTCTTCGCCGGACTGCTGGAGGACAACGGTGCCGCCGAAAAGGGCCAGGGGCTGATGGTCTACATCGATGCGATTCCCTACATGTTCTATGCCTGGGTGGCCGCGATCATCGTACCGCTGGTGGCGTTTGAGAAGTTTCCGCTGCTGGGACCGATGAAAGCCGCCGAAGCCCGGGCACGGGGCGGTGAAATCATCCCGCCGGGCGCTATCGATATGGATCTGGGCGTCGCCGCCGGCGAAAGTGTCGGTGCGGCCCGAGCAAAGCCCTCGCTGTACAACTTCTTTATTCCGGTGCTGTCACTGATCTTCTTCACCTGGTATTTCGACGTCGATATCCTGATGGGCGTGATCGTCGCGCTGGGTATTACCGTGGTGCTCTACTGGGGGCAGCGAATTCTCACCTTCAACCAGGTCTTCGATACCGCCATGGAGGGATTCAAGTCGATGATCCTGCCGCTGGGTACCGTGGTGGCCGGTTTTATGCTCAAAGAGGTCAATGACACCCTGGGGCTGACCCTGTACATCATCGACAGCGTCAAGCCGCTGATGACCGCCGATATGCTGCCGGTGGTGGTGTTCCTGGTGATGGCCCTGATCGCCTTCGCCACTGGTACCTTCTGGGGCATGCTGGCGGTAGCGCTGCCCATCGTACTGCCGCTTGCCCAGGCGATGGACGCCCATCTGCCGCTGGTGATCGGCGCCCTGATGTCAGCCGCGGCCTTTGGCAGCCATGCCTGCTTCTACGGCGATTCTACGGTGCTCTCGGCCCAGGGCAGTGGTTGTACACCGATGCAGCACGCCCTGACTCAATTGCCCTACGCGCTGCTGGCCGCGGCCGTTGCCAGCGTGCTGTTCCTGGTCGCCGCGTAAACGCTGAGCGATCCTTTCAAACGGGCCGGCCGGCGACTTACCCCTTCCCGTCGCTGTGTCGGCCCACTCGGTCTCTCCCGGCTGTTACCGGGCCCCCGGCGGAATTGGTGCCCTGGATCTCAGTAGTTAGTAATTGCTGTATCATCCAGCTTAAGCTGATGTACCGAAAACAGAAGTCGATATGGGAGCAAACCGAGTGTCTATGATGCTGGGGGACGTCCGCATTTCATTGAGGCTGCCTGTAATCGGACTCACCCTCACATAAGATTCAGATCTGGAAAAAGTTCTGGAATAACCGAGGAACCCAGCCATGAAATTGCAGGGGAGCGTCGGTCGCGACCAGGCAGATACAGTCTTCACTGCGATCGGCGATGGGCTGGTGGTTGATTTCATCATCAAGGTCGGCGATGCAGCCCGGAGTAAAGCGGCCAATCTCGTCACTATAGGAACCGCTCAGTACCAGTGTCAGCTCATTACCCCGGTGACCATGTTCTGGCAGACAGGTTCCGGGCGCGATGCGCAGCAGGAACAGTTTACCCTGCACAGAATCCAGCGGAATGTAGCGTACCCCCGGTCCCATACGTTTCCACGGAAGCCGCTCAATATTGGCCTCTTCCCAATGGGTAATAAAGTCGGGCAGCAAGTCCGGGGACTCTGGTAGCGCTGTTTCAACGGTTGTGTAGCACTGACTCGTTCCCTGCCTCTGGTCCAGCATCTGAAACAGGTTCGATCTTACAGCAGGATCGATATCGGCCGCTGGCATCTGTGTGAGCAGCGCTGCTCCCAGCCGTTCCGCTTCTGCCATCCGCAGCTGGCACCGTCTGCAGTTTCTGATGTGCAGGTCGAGTACCAGCGAAAAATTCGGCTCGATGCTGCAGGCTGCGTAGCTGACCAGAGTGGCGTCATCAGGGTGATGGACGACATTCATAATACTTCTCCCATCCGGCGTCGGAGCTTTTCAAATGCGAGCCTCAACGATGATTTGACGCTGCCTAAAGGGGTTCGTAGCTCTTCGGAAATTTCACGGTGCGTTTTTCCCTGGTAGAACGACATATAAAGCACCTGGGCCTGACGATTGGGCAGTTGCCTGATCGCGTCACGCACAATCTGCTCATCGGTATCGGGGAGCTCAGTCAGGCGGATATTCTGGTTATTCTCCAGCCACTCCGGATATGGGGGGGAATAACGCTCATTGACACTGGTTTTTCGAAGGTGATCGATATAGCGATTTCGCGCAATCCGATAGAGCCAGGTTGCCAGAGATCCGGACCCGGGGTTGAACAGGTGGGCTTTCTCCCACACCTGAAGAAGACTGGCTTGAAGCAATTCATCGGCTACGGCGGGGGCGGCACCGCGGCTGATAAGAAAACTCTTCAGCCGTCCGGAGAACTCGTCGTAAACACGCGCGAACCCCTCACGATCACGCCGATTAGCAATACGTACCATGATTGCAGCCCACTCGGCTTCGCTGACGGTGCGCTTTGAACGATCGACCAACATGCTGTCTCCTGCACTTTAATTAATATTACGCGTTACAGGTCGGTTCGGATCACCAATTCCTTCTATGTTTTTGTGGTCCGGCATTCCGGCAGGGGCTGAGGGGCCAGAATGGGAATGTCCGGAGTGATCCGGAATGGATGACAGGCCGTATTAGGGTAAAGATTCCAGGGGAGGCAGCGAATGAAACCGGAGCCACTGAACATTGCTGTGATCGGATCAGGCATAAGCGGGCTGAGCTGTGCCTGGCTGTTGAGTAAGAATCATCGGGTGACACTTTTTGAAAAGGATGATCGATTTGGCGGTCATTCCAATACCCTCGGGGTAGATCAGGGCATGCAACAGGTGGCCGTCGATACCGGCTTTATGGTCTTTAATCCCGGTAGTTATCCCAATCTGGTAGCGTTGTTTGAATATCTGAACGTGCCACGTATGGCAACTGACATGTCGTTTTCGGTGTCACTGGACAACGGCCGACTGGAGTACGCCGGCACCGATCTGAACGGAATTTTCGGGCAGCGTCGGAATATCCTCTGGCCCGGGTTCTGGGGCATGCTCAGAGATATTCTGCGTTTCTACCGTGAGTCCGGGCAGTTGCTTGAATGCAGCGACGAGACGATGACCCTTGGGCAGCTGCTTGACCGGCATGGATATGGGCGGCGCTTCAGAGATGATCACCTTATCCCTATGGGAGCGGCCATCTGGTCGACACCTGCATCAAAAATGCAGGATTACCCGGCAAAAACGTTTTTACGTTTCTGCCAGAACCATGGGTTATTACAGCTGACCGATCGCCCTCAGTGGTATACGGTAGCGGGTGGCAGTCAGGTTTATGTCAATAAACTGATTGCCCAGCTGGGCAGTCAGGCTAAGCTCAACACCGGTGCTCGGATGATCCGCCGACAGACTATCGGCAGCCGGTCTGAGGTGATGGTGACCGACTGGCAGGGCAGGGAACATCGATTCGATCATGTAGTGATGGCCTGCCATGCTGATCAGACACTGAGACTGCTGCGCGATCCCGATCCCCAGGAGCGGGGGTTGCTGGGGGCATTTAAGTTCGAGCGTAATCGAGTCGTACTTCACAGCGATTCGAAGCTGATGCCGCAGCGCCGACGGGTCTGGGCGAGCTGGAATTATATGCGCGAAGATCCCGGCTGCAATGCTCTGGCAGTGACTTACTGGATGAACCGACTTCAGCATCTCCCTGATTCACTTCCTCTGTTCGTGACTCTCAACCCGTATCGGGAACCGGACACCAGCAAGGTTCATGCGGCCTTTCTTTACGATCACCCCCTGTTTGACGCCAGAGCCCTGACGGCTCAGCGTCGTCTCTGGTCGCTGCAGGGTAATCGCAACACCTGGTATTGCGGCGCCTGGTTCGGCTACGGTTTCCACGAAGATGGACTCCAGTCAGGCCTGGCTGTGGCTGAGTCTCTGGGCGGCGAACACCGCCCCTGGCGGGTGGTAGGGATGTACGACCGTATCCATTTGCCGCCGGGCTGGGATCGTTGCGTCAGCAGACGGGAGGTCGCGTGATGCATTCCTGCCTCTATCCGGGTTCGGTCATGCATGCGCGGTTGCGCCCGGAACTGCATCGTTTTCGTTACAGCTTCACCAGCTGGTTTATCGATCTGGACGAACTGCAAAAGCTGGATCAGATGCTGTTCGGATTCAGCTATAACCGTCCCGGGCTGTTCAGCTTCTACGATCGTGATTTTGGCCCGGGTCTGGATGCTGAGCTTAAGGCGTTTATCCGGGACGTGGTCAGAAAACAGGGGTTGGGGGCAGTCGAGCGTGTCTGTCTGCTTTGTCAGCCCCGCTGCCTGGGTTACATCTTTAATTCGTTGAGTACTTATTTTTGCTACGACCGAAGCGGACAGTTGGTGGCTACCCTGTATGAGGTCAGTAATACCCGCCATGAGCGCCATCTGTATGTGATTGCGGCGGATGAGCGCCGGCCGTTGAGGCAGCAGGCAAGCAAACAGATGTACGTCTCGCCATTCATGCCGATGGATTGTCGTTACCGTTTCAGGGTTCACCCCCCGGAACATTCGTTCAGTATCCTGATTCGGCTGGACGACGGCCAGGGAGAACTGTTTCAGGCGCTATGGCGAGGCGACCGACAGCCGTTGAATAACAAAGCGCTGGTGGAGGCGATGTTCCATCCTCCTATGACGATAAAGACGATCGCCACTATACACTGGCAAGCGCTGAGACTCTGGCTGAAAGGCACCCCGCTGGTCGGTTTTACGCCCACCAGAAGGTTTCGGATCAGTCCTGGGCATTGGCAGGAGGGACTCTGATATGAACTTATCGGACCTGAGGGGCAATGTGCTGTCGGCCCTCGTTTCACAAGGTTTTCAAAAGCGCGACAGGCTGGCATCGGTGCTTATTCACCACCTGGGCCAGCGGCTGCAAACGGCGGGGGTCTCTCGCATCAACCTGGTGCTGGCGGATGGCCGCTGCCGGCCCCTTGGTTGTACGAGCTCTTCGGCAGATGGGGCGATACCGGTTCCGACCGTTACCCTGCAGCGGCTCCGCGGGATAGCAAGGGGTTGGTTTGGTGGCCTGATGGGATGGGCCGAAGGTTATATTGCCGGAGACTGGGTGTGCGATGAGCCATTGGCCGTAACCGACTGGGCGATGGCCAATGAGCAAGCGCTGGAGCGGGCATTTGGCGGCAGCTCGGTAGCAGCGCTGCTGAATCGCTTGTATCACCGTCTGCATGCTAACAGTCGTCGTGGAAGCCGTCGCAATATCGCCTTTCATTACGATATGGGCAATGCGTTCTACTCGCAGTGGCTGGATCCGGGGATGACCTACTCGGCGGCGTTGTTCGACGACCCGGACGAACCTCTCGAGTGTGCCCAGCAACGCAAGTATCAGCGAGTAATGGAGCTGTTGGCTCTCCGCTCGGGTCAACAGGTGCTGGAGATAGGTTGTGGCTGGGGCGGGTTCGGAAAAACGCTGGTCAGCCAGACCGATGCCAGCTGGCATGGAGTAACTCTCTCCCGGGAACAGTTACGGTGGACTCGCGAATCTCTGGCCGACTACGGAGCTCGCGCCAGGGTCTCGCTGACCGACTACCGCGATCTGAAACAACGCTACGATCATATCGTCTCGATTGAAATGCTCGAAGCGGTAGGCGAGGCCAACTGGCCCCTCTATTTCGACCGTATTAAGGCACTGCTTAAACCGGGTGGCAGGGCAGTGATCCAGGTGATCACCATCGATGATAAGCGATTCGAATCCTACCGTAATGGCGTGGACTTTATCCAGCGTTACATCTTTCCCGGTGGCATGTTGCCCTGCCCACGAGTGATGCATGAACAGATTGACCGAGCCGGTCTGAATTTACTACACGAACAGAGCTTCGGTGCCGATTACGGTCGTACCCTGGCCATCTGGGACAGGAATTTTAAACAGGCCTGGCCGCAGATTCAGTCCCTGGGCTTTGATCAGCGCTTTTACCGGCTATGGCGCTACTACCTGGCCTATTGCCAGAGCGGTTTTAATACCGGATCCATCGATGTCCGCTTCTACCAGATCGGTACTGACGCTTAAACAGCGCTGGGCCTACTCCCTGCCAGCTCTGGCACTGGCTTTACCTACGCTGCCACTTTACATCCTGCTGCCGGTTTTCTACGCCGAAGCAACCCCGCTGACCCTGGTTCAGGTGGGTGGCTGGCTGATGCTGTCACGTATGTTTGATGTAGTCAGCGATGGTATGGCAGCCCGCTGGTGTGACCGGCCACTGGGCCGGCTGGGACGAAAGGGGTGGGTGGTGATGGGAGCCCTGCTAGCGGCACCGGGACTGTGGGGGTTGAGCAATCCTGCTGAGAAAGCGGGTGGATTCTGGCTGTTGGGTTTCAGTATGTTGCTCTACTTCGGCTGGACTCTGATTCAGATTCCCTACACTGCCTGGCTGGTCAGCCTGGCGTCAACCCCGGCTGAAAGGCTGCGCCTGAGCAGTTCACGAGAGGCGCTGGGCATGGTGGGACTGGTATTGTCGGCACTCTGGCCAGCGCTGGGTGGCTGGCTGGGCTGGTCTGCGGAGCAGATTTTCCGCTATCTGGCCCTGTCTGTACTGTTCTGCGGCGGGCTGAGTCTGCTCTGGATGCTGAGGGTGTTACCGCAGCCCGTGGCTCAGGAGACGAACCTGAACTGGAGTGCGCTGTTTTCTCTGGCACCGCAACGGCGGTTGCTGCTGGTGTGGTGGTTGAATGGGATGGCGAATGCGATCGCGGCTGTGCTGTTTCCCCTGATCATCAGCAGCTGGCTGCTGTTACCGGAACAGAACCGCGGTGAGTATTTGCTGCTCTACTTCAGTGCCGCCTTTCTGGCGCTTCCGCTCTGGCGCCGGCTGGCTGAAAGGACGCTACAGACCCGTCTCTGGTGCCTGGCAATGCTATTGGCGATGGCGGCCTTTGCTCTGCTGCCGATTCTGGCCGCCTCGACACAGGTTTATTCGCTGGTGGTGCTCGTGACAGGGGCAACACTGGGAGCCGATCTGGCTCTTCCCCACAGTATTCAGGCTGCCGTGGTCAGTTGGGAGCAACGTCGCTACGGGCGTCTGCAACCGGCGTTGCACTATGCCGGCGCCAGCCTGGTAGTCAAATTGTCTCTCGGTCTGGGTGTGGGGCTGGCTCCTTTACTGCTGAGCTTCGCTGGCTGGCAGGACGGCAGCCCGGATCAGACCGACAGCGCGCGCTGGGCACTGGTAGTGATCTATTCCTGGGTGCCCTGCGTATTGAAAGGTATGGCTGTTGCGGTTATGTGGCGTTTTCCCGAGCTGAAGCCTTTGCCTGGCAGACCATCTGAGAACCACAGCGATATTTAAGGGTGCAGAGATGAACAGGGCTTCATTGCTCTTGGCCATATTTCTCCTGGCTGGGTGTAGCAGTATGGAATTGAAACAGTTTGAACAGGCAGAGCCGGCTTTTCATGTGCAGCAATACTTTGCCGGGACGACCCGGGGCTGGGGTATCTTTGAAGACCGGTTCGGCAATCTGCGACGTCAGTTCGAGGTTCATATCGATGGCAGCTACGAGGGCGATACGCTGGTGTTGGACGAACGCTTCAAATATGCCGATGGAGAGCGACAGCAACGTGTCTGGCGCATCAAGCAGATCGGGCCGCTGAGATACAGTGGCACCGCCGGTGACGTTATTGGCACTGCGGTGGGTCAATCCGCTGGTAATGCCCTCAACTGGCGTTACGAAATGGATCTCCCGGTGGGAGAGAATGTCTGGCGGGTGCGTTTCGATGACTGGATGTGGTTGCAGCCGGGAGGTGTGCTGATTAATCGGGCTACCGTCAGCAAGTGGGGCATAACCCTGGGGACGGTGACATTATTCTTCACCAGGCAGGCGCACAGGCAATGAACTGGCGGGCGTTGCTGGTCCTTCCTCTGCTACTGGTTGCTACCAGTACTCAGGCTCACCCCTGGCGACACCTTTACGGTGATGGTCTGCTGTTTGATGTCTACCGTGACGGCAAGCCGGTGGGGCAGTACCGAACAGATTTTCGGGGTAGTGGTACAGACTGGAGCGCCCGGGCGCAAATGGAGCTGAATCTCAGGTGGTTGTTCTGGAGCTACCGTTATCGCTATTTCGCGGTCGAAACATGGAAGGAGGGAGAGCTGGAAAGACTGTACGCGCGGGTAGACCGCAACGGAGAACAACAACAGGTTTCTTTCAATCGTAGTGGGGACTGGCTTGAGTCAGGGGAGGGTGAGCGAGCGAAGTTGCCTATCCTGGCCACCCATCACTACGACGTTGAAGTGGTTAACAGTACCCGGGTGCTCAATACACTGACTGGAAAAATTAACAGGGTTACGGTCAGGGCGGTAGGGGTTGAGACACGGCTGGCCGCTGGTAAAAAAGTGCTTGCACAGCGTTATGAATATCGGGGCGATCTGGAGCAGACCTCGGTGTGGTACGACCTCCAGGGGCGTTGGGTAGGTTTACAGTTCACCGATGAACGGGGGGCGGAAATCGAGTTTCGCTGCCGCCGTTGCAGTCAGGGGACTTCCCCGTGAACCGATCGGCCAGTGCTCAGAACCCGAAGGGCGGTGTCGCCTGGATTACCGGAGCCAGTCAGGGCATTGGCCGGGCAACGGCATTGGAGCTGGCGACCCGGGGCTGGCGGGTCGCGGCCAGCGCCCGTAACTCAGAAGCACTTCAGCAGCTGGCCCGCGACAGTATGGCGACCGGTAACCAACGGATCAGTATATTTCCGCTCGATGTGCGTAAGTCTGTCGCCTGTGAACAGGTAGTTGAGCAGATAACCGAGAGTCTGGGCCCGATTGATCTGGCGGTATTGAATGCCGGCACTCATCGACCAATGAAGGCATCAGAATTTGAAGTGAATGCGGTGAGAAGCCTGATTGAGCTTAACCTGATGGGTACCGTTAACGGTTTAGCGCCTTTACTGCGACAGATGAGACAACGGGGGACCGGCCGCATCGGCGTAGTCGCATCGCTCTCAGGCTATCGCGGTCTGCCGACCGCCAGCGCCTACGGTGCCACTAAAGCAGCACTGATCAATTTATGTGAAGCACTGCGGTTGGATCTGACTGGCAGCGGGGTGAGAGTGCAGGTGGTCAACCCCGGTTTTGTAAAGACACCGCTGACCGACCGTAATGACTTTGCGATGCCGGACCTGATCAGCGCAGAGGGCGCAGCGGGCTATATCGCCGACGGGTTGGAGACTGACCGGTTTGAAATTCGTTTTCCGCCGCGCTTTGCCTGCCTGATGGGGTTAATCAGGCATTTGCCCTATAGTCTCTATTTTCCCCTGATCCGACGCATGACTGGAGGCTGATAATGCCCAACAAGCTACAGGAGCAGGGAGCCGGAAATTATACCCGACTCTTTAACCAGCTTGGTTCAGAGATCGAGAATTTATCCGACTATGTTGCCAGGGATGTTGAGTTCAGCGATCCCTTCGTGCAACTTCATGGTATAGATGCTCTTTCAACCTATCTTGCCGGTTTTTCCGCGCGGGTCATCGATCCCCATTTCGAACCTGTGTACCTTGGCTGGGATGGCGATACCTGCCTGCTACGCTGGAACTTCAGCGGCGGTCTGAAAACACGAGGTGACTGGTGTTTTGCCGGTGTCAGCGAACTGCATTTTGACGGAGAGGGTCGCGTAACAAAGCATGTCGATCACTGGGATTCAGGGCGGTATTTTTATCGACGTCTGCCTCTGCTGGGCTTGCTGATCCGCCAGGTCGAACGACGGCTGTGAGCTGTCGTTTTTCCTTTGCACTCCGCCTGGGTAGTCTGAAATCAGATGTCGAAAGGCTGGCCGATATCAGCTGTCCGAACACCAGCAGCTATTTCCAGCGGAACATTGGCGTACTTCGGTGAAAGCATTCTCGGATCAAGCGCAATAAGGTCTACGACAAATACCCTGAGCGTCTTAATCAGCCCGATGAGCTGGGAAAGCACCAATCATAAAAAGCAGGAATAATCGCTCAATCTGGATTAACAATCTGCCTTATCCGATTGATTAAAAAAGATTAAAAAACCCTGGGAGCGATGACTACTACCGCATCCTGGAGCGATATCGCCGCCCTGACCAAAGCCCGGATGCCCGGGACACTATAACGATTCGCCTGTTCCCGAAGAGTGTGGAGCAGGGCAGACACACCCCGTTTATGTGGGCGGTTGGCACGGATATCGATATCGATCAATACAGCGGCAATTGCAGTGCCGGCTGACCTACAGCACCCAGTGCGCACCCTATGAGACCTTTATCCGCAATGAGCACTCGAAGTTCTCATAACCCCAGAAGTTGCAGCCAGCGAAGGCCAGCGAAGCCGGAGATCGGCATGGAACGCCTTCAAACACCAACAACCCCGAACCCCACAGAACTCTGTGCAAAGCGCGTATTTGAGGACTATGAGGAGCTGTATCAGGCCCTGGCATGTGAGACCGGTCATCATCTGCAGGGCTATAACAAACGACGACTTCAAAACGGTATTGCCAGACGTCTATGCGGTGGTGTTGAACCAGGCCCCGAAACCCGCCTTGGCGATGGCCAGCTGACTTTACGGTATTCAGTACCACGTAAAGTTAGTGCCAATAATGGCATTACTTACAGTAACGTCATTGCGTATTACACGGCAAATACGTAATGACAGGGATTCATTACGTAATGAATCCTGAAGCGCCGACTGTCTGTGCGGCCTTGCAACTGCGAGACACGGGCACTGCAATCCGCACCGACTGGCAAGCGAGCAATCAATACAGGAAGAAAGCATGCCAGAGGAAAACAACGTGGACGTTACCTTCGTCGGCAGTCCCTGGGACGGGCAGCGGATGACGTTGCCATTATACTGGTCGTGGATGAGGACATGCCGTGGTTCATTGAGCAGCCCGACGGTAAGGTCGGCATCGTTAAAGGAAAGCAGAGTTAAATGAAAGCAGACGCCGACCGCACCCTGGATCTCGTTCTGCAAACTGCGTTACAAAAAAGTAGCGCCGGTTAAGGACGTTGTCGTCCGATATCAAAATGCCAGAACAGTGGATGTCGATCGCTGCGCAAAGTACCTGGATAAACAGAATCGACGCTGCGGCCATGAAACAGAACCCGGTGGCGAGTTCTGTAAAAACCACCGACAGAACCGCCGCTGATGAACCAATCGGTGACGCTACGCGCACCAGATTGAAATCACCGCAGGGAACCGTCGTTTTAAGTGTGGTTTCCGAACTAAGGTGAAATTAAGACATAAGCAAAATCAATGACTTACAGAGATCTGTCCAGACGTGGCGAACCAAATTGTCCGCGCGAGGGTGAAATTGACCGCCATAATCCGCCCCAGGGTGAAATTAGCCGCCAAAACGGTCTGAAAACGCTCTATCTATCAATAAATTAACTTTAAATATGCATTTCTTTATAGCATCTCCACCATTGCTGAACAAGGGAGAGCAAACAACCCAAAATCTAGTGGAGAGCCGAGCGAATAACGGATGTGTAAATCCTTCTAACCTTTCGGGGGCGTTAACTAAACATGCGCTGTTCTTCACCCATGTTTAGTTAACTGATGGCACCTGTGAGGGGGCTCAAGGATGTAGCCCGTTAATTTCTGTAGCGCATCAACCGCTTCAGGCTAATGGAACTAAGCTAACACGCCTGTTGAACACCTCGCATACGGTCCTTTAGCGCTTGTAATTGCACCACAGGAAATTGCAGCGACCATGAATGGTCATCAACACCGCCATTCACAGGCGCCTTGATCAACTCCCAGCTGGAACAAGGCGCGTACGCTGCTTTCCTAACAGCTCATCCGCTAGCAGAAGACCCTCTCTTCATCCATTTTCTCAACGATAGTAGCGACCTCCAGATAGTCGTCATCACTTCCCATCTCGCGATCATTTTCTTTTGCAATGCGCGCCCAGTCTTTATGGTTGTTAATTCCTACGTAATCTTTGGGCTGCTTGTCATGATGGTCCTGCGTTGAAGCAAGAGAAGGGAAGCTCTCCAAAAGCATCTTAGTCATACGAGGGCGGCCACAGCGGACGGCGGTGTGTAGGACGTTCATTCCCTCGTTCATTGCGGTACTTGGATCAGCCCCAGCCTCGATCAGTAGTGAAAAGCTTTCGTCTGAGCCCGAAGCGGCTGCAGCATGTAAGGCAGTACGCCCTTCAAAATCTTGTTGATTGAGCATCGCCCCCTTGTTGATTAGCTGGGCTACCAGCTTAGATAGCTTGCTATTTGCAGCCAGCATAAGGGCACTTTGCTGTTTGTAGTCCTCTATGTTTACTGATTTTTTGGGAAGTATGTCGACTAAGATGTTAAGCGCCTCGTCGAGTCGGCCAAGCACTACTTCAGGTGCAAGGTTTGGCTGTATTCCGAACTGCGCGGCCTTCCTAATAATTTCGGTCGTGTGGTGCCTCATGTTAATCAACATGATCAAAAGTGTTTGCCCACGCACATCTCTAAAGCGCTTTTGCGAGAATGCAGGGCTTGTTTTGATCAATGTACGAAATGCCTGCCAGTCTTCAGCAAAGATCATTTCTACCACTCGCTTGAAAGCTTCGTCTTCCGTCAGTCCTGGTGTTAGTGGTTGGAATCCAGCATAAGGCCGATAGAGCGTATCCCAAAAGAACTCTGCACATTGAGCTGCTGTATCTTCAAAAGTCGGAGGTTGCCGATTCATTAGCTCCTGCATAAGCAAATCTGTACGGCCACTTCTGGAGTGCCGCTCTGTTTCAAAGGTGTTCTCAAAAAATACGGTTCGAAACCACTTTTGGTGCTTTGGTCCCAGGTTCTGGTTTGAGAGGCTTGTTGCAAATAGATCCCTAGCTATTTCGCCTTTCAGAGGGCCATGCCCGTTTCCGCTGCAGGCATCTAGGGCTTGTTCAAATAGCACCAACGCATCATCTAGTCGGTTTTGCGACAGCAGGTGCTTAGCCTGATATTGCAGAATCGGTGCTTCAAAAGCGCGATACTTGGGATGTTTTGCTGCTTCCTCTAATAGTTTGCCGACTTTCGCTTGCGTTTCTTTCCTGGTTTTCTGGGCATGTTGATTCAGGTACAGGGATAGCTCAACGCAGATGCGGTGCATTTGGTCCCAATCGTTCAGCTTCAGGCTGTCTAAACGCTTTAGTGCAAGCTGTTTGAGCTTCCAAGGCACGCGGTTAGCGTTTAACAATGAAAGCAAGGCGGCAGGTCTCTTACTAGTGGCGATGGCCTGTTTAGCATTCCGATGTACGGTGTGATAGAAGAGTGTCTCTGTATCTGCATGACGGCCAAGGACCGCTTCTTTCAGGGATTCATTTGATGCGGCTATGCGCTGATAGGAGTCGTCGTCCCATGGTTCAACATCTTCAAGTTCATCGGTACCTGAGTTTTTCATCAGAATTTCTGTGATTCGTTTGACGGTGCTTTCGCTATCAGCAAGTCCGTTAGACGAATCATAGACATTCAGTGCAAATGCTCTCGGGTGTTGATCAACCTGGGCTATGAACTTCTGGTCTGCCGCAAAGTGAGATTGCACTCCTGTATAGGAGTCTTTCGTCCACTGGTATATCTGTTTGTAGAGCTCAATAAGCTGAATCACTTTATTCTGAGCGGGATCGGCGCAGCGGTAGTCGATTCCAGGGCACAGTCTCTCGACAAGTTCGGTATAGGCTTCCTGTATCACACGTGCATAAAGGAATCTTTGTCGAATTTCACGCCAGGTAATGATCGCCCCATCTTGATCCTCGATTTCTAGCTTTAACTCAGAGTCGTCAGCGAAATGGGTTTTTATCGATTGCGCGGAGATGGATACTTCGCCACTGAGCCAGTTATATAGCCCTCGCCGCAGCGCTTCTTTTTTGTCCTCGAAATGGCCTAGATCTGGTTTGCTGCCACAGTCTTTAGCTTCGAGTTCGCTGATACGATAAGCGTGTTCAACACCCAGTAACTTCAGTAACCAGCGACAGACCTGGGCGATAGGCAGCTCAAGAATATTGGGATTAGCGTTGCTAGGCTGTGGTAGGTACCAAAACACGCCACCTGGTATGTCTTTCGTGAGTTCAATCTCATGCCGCCAAAAAGCTGCTTTACGTGCAAACCAAGGAACATAGCAACAAGACAGTAAAGCCCAGAAAATCTGCTTCTCCGATGCTCCGTAGGTCCATACCTTTTCTCCAAGTTCACTCGATAGTGAGTGGAACTCATAAAGCGAACCGAGCAAATCTCGATCTATCTCAACGTCATTATCGCTTCCTAGTTCACGCAACAACCCTTCTACAAGATGAAGATATAGAGATTGGTGGCTCTCAAGAGAAATATCTTCACGCGCTATGAAACGTCTGATTTGGGGCGTTCCAAGCTTCCGACCTCCATTGGCAGAAGATGTGTTTAATCCAGCCAGTCGGTAGGCCCCAAAGAGCACGGATTCAATCGTGGGAAGTCTGGCCATCGCTGTAGCTCCTTCTCTGTTATGTCGTTGAAAGCAAAGATAACGACGGGCTCATCCATGAGAAATGAAAGAGAGCGTACAGTACTAAACCGCTCCTGAAAACGCTGACTGTACGCTCGATTTCATCGTGGTCATCGAAGCGCTTCTCTAGATTCGATGGCAGTAATTTCAAAGCACTAGGAGCAACCACGATGAATCCGCAAACACCTTCATTCAATCCGTTAAGTGTCCAGGACCTGGTCATAAACTGGCATCTTACCGAGGCGTGCAATTACCGCTGCAGTTACTGTTACGCTTCTTGGACTCGCCCAGCAGAAACTCGCGCGGTCTGGCGTGATCCCCAGCGGTCCTTCCATATCTTGAAGGAACTTGAGGCGTTTTTTTCTTCAGGAAATTCCAATAATCCACTCTCGTCCATGATGCGCTGGGAAGGGCTGCGTTTAAGTTTGGCGGGAGGCGAGCCGTTGCTTCTGGGACCGCGCTTTCGTCAAGTTGCCCAGCAAGCTCAGCACTTGGGGTTCAAGTTGTCCCTCATTACCAACGGTAGTCTCCTCGACATGGAGACCCTGCGTTGGCTGTGCCCAAAGCTTGAGCTGCTCGGTATCAGCGTTGATGCAGCTAATGCTGAACGTAGTCGTTTAATTGGTAGGCAGGATCGCCACGGACACACATTAACGGATGATCACCTAGTTAAACTGATTAGCTTCGCGAGGCAAGCCAATCCTAGGCTCAAGATTAAGCTCAATACCGTAGTTAACCGCCACAATTGGGACCAGAGCTTACTGACGCTTATAGAACGGTGCCAACCAGACCGCTGGAAAGTTCTGCGAGTTTTGCCCTCGGTATCTCATGATCACGTTATCACCGATGATCAATTTGCCAATTTTTTGGATCAGCACGTGGCGCTTCGTGGCGTAATGTCGGTAGAAGACAATTCGATCATGCAGGGGTCTTACATCATGATCGATCCCCATGGGCGTTTTTTTCAGAATACACCGCAGGGTTCAATTGATGGAGGCTACCGCTACAGTGGTCGTATCGATGAAGTCGGCATCGCTACCGCCTTTAGCCAGATAGAATTTTCAGCTTTGCGATTCGCTAGTCGTTATCAAGACCAAGAGCGCGGGGTGGCCGCGTGAGATATACGAGTGATAAGGACCTCAATCGTTTGATCAAACAGCTTGGTAAAGCAGGGTGGCGGTATGAGCGAAGCAAGAAGCATGCGATGCTGATACCGCCTGCAGGCGGAAAGAAGATCTGTTTGCCTATTTCGCCCCACACGCACCGAACCTGTGCATTCGTCCGTTCAATGCTTCGAAAATTAAGAAATGACCCGCGAACTGAGTAAAAGGGGGCTTGACGAGTTGGAAGGGTGTTCCACTAACGCGTTGATCTTAATGAGATCTGGATCAATTGAATATATTCAATACATTGGTATATTTTGAGGTTTTATAGGGACTCAATTCGTCAAGGATTAGACGGTGCTAATCTTACCCGAAGCCTCTAACCTATTTTTCAACTTGGTCATGCTACCAACTTGAAGCGATCTTGAGTTCAAGAAGCCAATCTTTGCTTGGACAATGGCATGGAAACTCAAGACTTAAAACTCAGTTGGTTACTTCCTGATTTCGCTAACTTCCAGCTGATTCCTGATTCTGCCCAGCAACTCAGTGCACTGTTCGTTGCCGTGCTGTTGGTCGTCACTTTCTTCTTCATAATCAAGTCGCTGTTTTCATATCTAGGGGCTGTCCGTCGAGTGGGCTGGCTGCGAAAAAAGCTTAACGGCCTGAGTGAAGACACGGTCCTTGAACACAGGAACGATCTAGCCGAAGCTGCTGAGCAGCAGAAAGATACCATCGGACATCTTTGGTTAGAGTTTGACGAGACGCTGGTCGAGGTCAAAAAGTCGGATAGGCTCTATCTGTACAACATTCTAGATGCCGCGCACTTCTTCAACTCTTCAACGCTCGCGAAGGGAATTACTGAAAACAGGCTTATTGCAGCCGTACCTGGGTTCCTCACAGCCATAGGTGTAATTGGTACGTTTGTTGGTCTGCAGCTCGGGCTTTCGGAGTTAAACATCTCAGCAGGCGTTTCTGTTGATGAAATGAAGTCAGGGGTTTCTGCGGTCATCAACGGTGCAAAAATAGCGTTTCTAACCTCAGTATGGGGTGTGTCGCTTAGCGTCTTTTTTAACTTCATAGAGAAACTGTTGGAACAAAGCATACGTCGTAAAATCAGCGCGTTGCAGAACCAGATAGACGACATATTTCCTAGGCTTAGCGCCGAAGCCCAGCTTCAAGAAATATCTTACAACAGCTCCCAGTCTAGAGAATCGCTCCAAGGTTTAGCTGAGAAAATCGGCGAAAAAATGCAGGAGTCCCTCGTCCAAGCCACCCAAGGCATTCAAGCGGGATTAGAAGCTAGTCTTGAAAAGATCATGGCCCCAGCCATCAACAAACTTGTCAACGAGACGTCTGAGGGCAACCAAAAAGCCCTTGAGGAGCTCATTTCTAAGTTCATGGATGGCTTTGGCGCTCAGGGTGCAGAACAGCGCCAGTCTATGGAGCAAGCGTCAGACAAGGTTAATGCTGCCGTTACGGGCATGAACTCCACCATGGAAGCCTTTATCAAAAGGCTTGAAGCTTCCCAAGACGCCTCGTCTGAAAGAGAAAAACAGCTGATCGAAACAATCTCTTCCCAAGTATCTACGCTAGTGGATCAAAGCTCTAATCAGGGGCGAATGCTGACTCAATTCCTCGATGATCAAGTTAGTCGAATCGGTTCTCAGCTAGAGGAAAGAGAGCGAGCCTCAAGCGAGAGAGAAAAGAATCTATCGGACAATCTAACGAGCCAAGTAGGCCAGATCACTGCGAAGGTTGCTGAGCAGGGTGACAAGATGGCCTCTTTCGTTAACGACCAGCTATCTGGTTTGGTATCCAGCATGGATGAGCGTGATCAACGGGTCGCTGCGATTGAAAAAGAACGTTCAGACGCTATTCACCGACAAGTAGAGGAAGTAGGTCGGTCAACTACTGAGCTGCTATCAAGCATCGAAACCAGCATTCAGAATCAGCAGAGCGCCGCAAATGCGATTCTTGAACAAGGCAGGGTGCTTCAACAGAGTGTCGAATCTTCAATTCATGCCAATGCTGAAGCCACCTCAGGAATGCGCGAGAGTGCTAAGGAACTGAGAACAGCGGCAGACAACATGAACGTGCTGAGCTCGCACATACGAGACGCGGGTAACAAGCTATCAGGCGCTATTAGCGAAGCCGTTGACAGTACCAAGGATTTAGCAGAGCAGAACCATCAAAGCGCCAAGAGAATCGAGTCTCTTAGAGATGAATTAGTTACAAGCATTAGTCAGTTTAAAGAGCTAGCCAACCAGATTGATCAAATGATTGAGAACGTTGACGGTACCTTTAACACCTTAAAGTCAACACAGAAAGAGTTCCTGAGCGAACAGAAGCAGCACGTAACCGATCTTTCTAAACAAGTTGCAACGTTACTTGCCGATTATGCTCAGCAAGCTAACTCCCAGACTGCAGAGCATCTAAAAATATGGTCAGAATCAACCACGCAATATGCAGAGCAAATGAACAATGCAGCACGAGCGCTATCAAGTGTGGTAGATGAAATTGAAGATAAAGTGGCATAACAATGAGACGTGTCTTTTTACAGCGTAATGGCAAGGTCGATGAGGAAAATCCTTATTGGGTCTCATTTTCTGACCTGATGTCAGGCCTATTAGTTATTTTCTTGTTGGCTGTTGTTGCTCTAATTATTGAGCTGACTCAAAAAACACAAGATATAGAAGATGGAATTGATGAGCTAAGAAAAGCAGAACAGGCAAGGCAAGATATTCTCAATGAGGTTAAATCAGAATTACATAAAGTCGGCATAATAGTTGAAATAGCAGATAATGATACCGTCATCAGAATACCCGAGGAAACACTTAACTTTCAGTCAGGTAAGGACGAAATCCCTAAAACAAAAGGAATGAGAGAGGCCGTCGACAAGATCGGAGAGGTTCTTCACTCTGCCATCTTGAGAAAAGAGAGGTTTCAATATTTAGATACTGTGTTTGTAGAAGGGCACACGGATAGTGATCCCATTTGGTATCGAGGGAAAAGAAACTGGGGTCTGTCAGCTGACAGAGCTATCTCGGTATGGAAAGCGTGGTTATCAAATGAGAACTTGGTGCCTAAGTACAACGAGATGGAAAATGCATTTAATCAGAAACTTTTTTCAGTTAGCGGTTATGCGGCGACGCGAAGAGCGCAGCTAGATGAGACGACTGACGATGATAAAAGGATGAATCGAAGAATCGACATACGCTTTACCGTAAAGCGTCCATCAATTAGCCAGCTAGAACAAATAACAAAATAAATGCGCCTGCCAATCACTAAATTAAAGTTCACTCTGCCAGATAATCCCTTTGGTGCCTGTAGGGGGAAACTTACTGAGTTGTCGCATGATTTAAAGAAGCTATCGAGCGGTGCGGGCACAGAAAATCTAAAATTTCAATCAGCTTATAGTGAGATTTACACCGCCGCCATCCAAGGTGGAGATATAAACTCTTCGATAAAATCTAAGACACACGTTCGTGCTTTTGCCATTGCTTTAAAAACTGCAGAAATAGCGAACAATATATCGATATCACGAGGCGTACTTGAGAGGGTACAGCTATACACACCAAAACCAACCTCCCTTTTTGTTGAGTCTTTATTTGATTATTTTTTAGGTAAGTTTAAAGCTATTAAAGATATTTCCTTTGTTTCTCAGTGGCTTCTAAGTGCTAAGAAGGTCAGAGGACAGCTTTCTTCCGTAGATCATTTCATTTTATCTCCATCAGGTCCTAAGTGGCTTGCGGATAAAGCGATTGAATACAGAGTAGATTTCGATGCTTATGTTGGGCAGCTGAAACTAGACCGCTACGCGTCAGGCGATTTCATGACCGCTGCTAAGCGCATTTATTACGTCGAGAAGCTAAAGACAATCGCGGTCAATCAACCACACGAGATCTTGTCAGAGATACAAAGGAAAAGTGTCTTTGAATCAAGGTATGACGAGCATGCTTTGCTGGGTCATAAGGCACTGGAAACGTTAATAGAGCGCGCTCCTCACGGAAATATCTCTGATGCTTGGTTGAACGTCATCTTGGCAATCGGCGGTGATCCGAGAATTCCTTCACACCATCCAAAATACATTAAGTGGTGGAGTCACATACCGTCAGCTTTGATCAATAAAGTCCGAGGCTGGCTATCGAAGCTTGATCTCAGGCTCTTTCTTGAAGCGCTTGAAGCCTATTCCGAATCTTCGGGAAAGGCAGACTTGAAACGGATGTACCCCTCTAGAAAGCGCTTCTTAGAAGGACTGTTTGATGCAGGACTGATCAGCCATACACGCTTGTACTTAAGCTATGACGCCGCTAGATATCTGAAGACCCACTACAAAAAAGAGCACCTTCCCAGCTATTCCAATGTTGATGGTGACAAATCCATCATCTATGTCCAGCTAGGTGACAGGCACCTGGTAGAAGGAAGCCACAGCTGTTACCTGTGGGTATATCGCTCGCTCTCATCTACTGCCATTGTCTTCAACTATGACAAACAGAATGTTAGCTATTACGACTTAACTTCGGGGATGGGAGCACGAATGACCCAAGAAGGCCACGCCCCCGTCGATAATATCCAACACAACCCAACAAACTTCAGCTGGCAGAGAAAAGCGATCAGTCAGCTAAAGGCGATCAATGTCCCTATCACAATGAAACAAGTGCTGACCGAAGCTGACTACAACGCATTTGTCCGTAGATTTGGTGTCGATGTATGAAGCTGAAAGAAATTGCTAGAAGTCTGTTTTCTTCTTCCAAAGAGAACCAGCGTTTCGGTTTAGAGACCACAAGCGACGCCCTGATTTGCTATACAACGGCAGCGCTCGCTGAGGCCATTAAAGCTGGCAAAGCAGATGAATTCGTTACAGCCCAATACGTGACTTTGAAGATGCTTGAAGAGCAGGGTGAGGCTGAGACAGTTCCTAACGGATTCTTGCTGAGCAATGACGTTGCTGTCCGCCTCGATCAAGCAACTCAGGAAGTGTTGAATCTGCCCTCCCAATGGGAAGGGAGTATCGAAGCTCAGATCAATGGTGTTACAAGCAAATCAAGCTTTTCTGTCGATCTAAAAGTGTCTGACAAACGAGGAAACCTGACACACAGCTACTCAATCAATGGTCCTTTCATTCAGTTTGGGCAGACTCAAAAATTTCTGCTAACCCCGCCACAGCTCGAAGTCTTCAAAGCACATGAAGTGCATCGTCAGTCTGATAGATCTGAATACAACAACCTGGTGTATTTACATGTGCTGCAAGAAAGTAAAAAGGCTGGCTGCAGGATTAGCCTGTCCCACTTCGACACGCTTAAAGTGCATACACCTGACAGCATCTCAGTTGAGGCAGAGTTTGATAGCCAGGGAAACCTCATACTGACACCCTTTATGGGCCAGGAAGCCTCGCATGAGCGAATTCAAAAGGTTTTGGGGCAAATCCAAAATGAGCAGAGTTCTACGCTCAAAGTAGGTGACGAGATCATTCTCTTCGACGAAGAGAAGATGCGAGCCGTTAAGGAAATCCTATCGAACAGGGTGATTCCCAGTAGCCAGGTCAAAGACTTCCTGAGTAAACCGACGGCTTACATCGATGCCTCATTGGTGGATCTGGATTTGGGATTCTCTATGCGGGTACACGGCGCTACCGCCTTCAAGCATGCATATTTTGGTGAAACCGACGAATCGGGGATCGATTGGTTTGGGAAGGCGGCGAGCTCTGACACTGTACTTCCTTTTGCTGCCATAAAGAACACGATTGAGGACAAGGACACCCTGTCTCGGGTTGCTGATGATGTGCAAAACGCCATCCAATCAGGGGCGACCATCTTTTCTTTTGATGGCAAAGAATACGACATATCCGATCACTCCGTCGTTGAGCAAACACTTAAAGCAATAGAAAAGCGGGTTACCGAAGGAAGTACCAAAGAAGGAGAGGCGGGTGATGAAGGAAATGAATCCGATGGTACTGACAAGACAGAGGACGATGAAACCTTAGTCGTCGACATTGACCTCAATGATGAGGAATTGGCCGAACATTCGACAGCTGTCGAGGCCAGTATCGATCAGGTTCTTTGTCGTGACGCTCTAGATTGGAGCGGCTACTTAAGACAGCCCTATCCTCACCAAGATACAGGTGTTCGTTGGATACTTGGATTGATGAGGGGGAGGGAGCTCTATTCAGGCGGCTTACTTGCCGATGACATGGGCCTTGGAAAAACATTCATGGCCTTATCCTCTATTCACCACTACTACCAGCTGTGTGAAGAGCAGGACAGAACGAAGAAGCCGACTCTTATCGTGGCCCCATTGAGTTTGCTGGAGGTTTGGAAAGAAGAGGTTGGGAAGACGTTTGATCAATCGCCTTTCAAAGACATAGTCATTCTTCAATCAGGAGCCGACTTGAACACCTACCGCCAAGGCGGTGTGGAAATTCGCGGTTCAAGTGAAGACGAAGAATTTGAGCCGCGATATGCGTTAAAAGTTGGTAAAAATCATCTCACTGACAGATTGGATCTGCCTGGTCGGCTAGTGATCACAACCTATCAAACTCTCCGTGACTACCAGTTTTCGATGTGTCTAATCGACTGGGGTGTGGTTGTTTTTGACGAAGCCCAAAACATCAAGAATCCTAACGCACTTCAAACACGTGCTGCTAAAGGGTTAAAAGCAGAATTCAAGCTTGTCGCCACAGGTACGCCTGTCGAAAACAGCCTTGCAGATTTCTGGTGCCTAATGGATACGGCGGTTCCAGGTTATCTAAGTAGCTACCAGCACTTTAGAGAACGGTACATCACGCCGATCCTTCAAGCGGCGGGTGATGAAGTCGAGGAGATCCGTGCACGCGTAGGGCGTGAACTACGCATAAAGGTCGCTGCCTTGATGCTTAGGCGCGTTAAAGAGGACAACTTAGAAGGCTTACCTAACAAAAATATTTTTGTGGGGGTAGAAGATGCTGTTTGGCTCCATGAGCCAAAACTTGGCAGAGTCATGCGAGGCTATCAAAGAGAAGTCTATGACGGCGCAATAACAAGTAAAAGTGAGTCAGAGGACGCACATGCACTGACTCTGATCCAGCGCTTAAGGGATAGCTCACTCCACCCGAGGCTAGCTGATGGCGGTAGGCTTGATCCCGCCAAAGATAGCAAAGGGGCGAAAACCTTAATTGGTGAGTCCGAAAAGCTGGTCTGTTTGATTGATGTCTTAGACGAGATTAAGAGCCGCGAAGAGAAGTGCATCATCTTTTGCGTTAATAAACGACTTCAGGCTTTTCTAAGTATTACGCTAGGCAAACATTACGGTCTAGGGCCGTTGTCAGTGATCAATGGAGATGCCAAGGCGGTTTCTAAACGCAGTTCAACTCCGACAAGAAAATCCATGATTGCAGACTTTGAGGCGCGTGACGGATTCAATCTCATTATTATGTCTCCTGTCGCGGCTGGTGTTGGTCTAACAGTGGTGGGCGCGAACAACGTGGTTCACTTCGAACGGCACTGGAACCCAGCCAAAGAAGCGCAGGCTACAGATCGGGTCTACCGAATTGGTCAGAACAAAGACGTCAATATCTACATTCCAGTGCTTCTTCATCCTGAAATGGAGTCGTTCGATGCCAATTTGCACCGCTTATTAACGAAGAAAACCCAGCTCAAAGATGCGGTTGTAACCCCTGAAGAGGTTATGCCAATACCCGATGGTGTTGGCGAAGGGACGATACCATCCGAGAAACTCCTGTCTTTCAGAGATGTGTCACGTTTGAGTTGGTCTCAGTTTGAAGCTCTAGCTCTAGAGTTGTTAGCGAGGGAGTATTCTGCCAATAGCAGCTGGCTTACGAAACAAGGCAACGATTTTGGTGCCGATGGCGTACTGGATACAAACGCAGGTAGCGCGCTTATACAGGTTAAACATACAAAGAAAGCAGCTTTTGATGGCTATAAAGCTGTCCAAGAAGTCGCCGCTGCGGAAAAACTCTATGCATCGGCTCTTGGTAAAGAGATTTCTACGCTTTACTTCGTGACCAACGCGACGAAGCTTTCCAAAAAAACGCGTGATGTTGCGAAGACGTTGTCAGTAGAAATCATCACGGGGCAGAGTGTCTCTGATCTTTTGGATAGGCATAACATCACCTTCCACCAGGTATTGGTACGACTTGATAAGAAACGACTTGAGGTTTCTCCATGAACGGGCCGCAATAATCCGAGCATCATATCGCTGTTTGCAGCGCTGAATGATCGACGACGGATATGGCTCAGATGAACGAGGCTTTGTACTTCATCGACCATATCCAACTCGCTGAAGTGGTGATACTCAGGCGACGCCTTCTGACCCTTGGTGAGGCTGGTCCTAGATTTGCCGATTTCGCCATATGGACTTCCCCCAGCGTCATAGACACTCGGCTTTCTGATTCTGTCTGAACTGCTCTTCATATTCCAGGGGCGGTACTTGCCCTAGATAGCTGTGCCGGCGACGACGGTTGTAAAACACCTCAATGTACTCGAACAGCTCTGTTCGCGCGTCTTCTCGGCTGCGATAGATCCGGCGCTTTACCTTCTCTTTTTTCAGTGAGCTAAAGAAGGACTCGGCCACGGCATTGTCGTAGCAGTTCCCGCGTCGGCTCATGCTGGCCGTCAGATTGTGCTCCTTAAGGAACCGGCACCACTCATCGCTGCTGAACTGGGCTCCCTGATCGGAGTGGATGATCACCTGGCGATGAGGCTTGCGGCGCCAGACCGCCATCATCAGCGCATCGATCACCACCTCTTTGGCCAGTGTTGGTGTAAACCTCCCATCTTTAGTGCCACTGGTTTTTAGAGTTTTCCAGCCCTTTTTCATGGATCACCAGGTACTCCCGGGGAGTCAGGTCGCCAAGTGATTCATGAGGTCGCTCTTCGTTGTATTCCCGCAGCCAGTTATCGGTAATTTCTCGCACTTCTGACAGCCGAGAGAAGAGGTAAAAGTTCAAAACCTCGTTTCGGTACGTCCGGTTGAAGCGCTCGATATAGGAGTTCTGGGTAGGCTTTCCCGGCTTGATAAACTCCAATTCTACGCCATGCTCCTCTGCCCATCCCGCTAGTGCTGCAGAGACAAACTCCGGCCCATTGTCCATACGGACCTTTGTCGGATACCCGCGCCAGGCAGCAGCTCGATCCAGTGTCCTTATCACCCGCAGAGCCGGCAAATTCAGATCTATTTCGATAGCCAGCGCTTCTCGATTGAAGTCATCAACCACATTGAATGTTCTGAAGCGCCGTCCACAACGTAAGCTGTCGGCCATGAAATCAATCGACCAGCAGTGGTTCGCCAGTTCTGGAACACGTAGCGGTTGTGGGTTCCTGTTGGGTAGGCGCCTTTTTCCTTTTCTCCTCAGGTTGAGCCTGAGCAAGCAGTACACCCGGTAAACTCGTTTGTGATTCCAGTCGTTCCCCTGGCGTCTCAGGATGAGAAATAACTTCCTGAACCCATACCGAGGATATCTGTCCGACAGTGCCAGCAGCGCGTCGATCACGGGATCATCTCGCGAAACATCGGGCTGATAGTGATAAACCGACCGGCTTAAGCACAGGGCCTTGCAAGCGGCCCTGATGCTCAGTCCATGGGTACTCCGGAGGTAATCAACGAGCCCACGCTTAGCTGCTGGCTTCAGATCTTTTTTTCGATGACGTCTTTGAGCGCTCGGTTCTCCAGACTCAGATCTGCAAACATCTGCTTGAGCTTTCGGTTTTCCTCTTCCAGCGCCTTCAGCCGTTTAATATCGGATGCTTCCATGCCACCGTATTTGGCTTTCCAGTTGTAGTAGGTGGCGTCAGAAATACCGTGCTCCCGGCAAACATCTTTGACCATCCGGCCGCCTTCGACTGACTTCAGGATCTGTACAATCTGAGCTTCCGTGAACCGTGTCTTGCGCATCGTCCGTTCTCCTTTCGCATTGCTGCATTATGCCGGAGAACTCTAACTAACAGTGGTCCGATTTTAAGGGAGGGTTACATTGGTTTCATCGACCAGCCCAGCACACGTCGTGAGAACAGGTCGATGACCACGGCCAGGTAAAGCCACCCTTCATACGTGCGGATGTAGGTGATATCGGTTACCCAGACTTGATCCGGGGCTGCCACATCGAACTGTTGCTGCAGCTGGTTCGGTGCCGCTACCGGTGCCTTGTGGCTCATTCGACGCGGTCGCTTATAGCCTCTCAGCGCACGGATACCATGGTGCTTCATCAGCCGAGCCACTCGGTTTTCACCGCAGCGCTCACCTGCTTCCCTCAAGTCCTTGTGGATGCGTGGACTACCATAGATACCACCACTCTCCAGGTACGACTCGCGAATCAGTCCCAGCAGTCGATTATCTTCTTTGGCTTTCTCTGACAGCGGCGTTTTTGGCCAGGCGTAAAAGCCGCTGCGATGCACACCCATTATTCGGCACAGTAGCGATGTCTGATGCACGGACCGGTGGTCCTTGATAAAGGCGTACCTTACCCGGACTGTCTGGCAAAGTACGCGGTGGCCTTTTTTAGAATGTCGCGCTCTTCTTCAGCCCTTTCAAGCGCTTCACGCAGCTTGGCATTCTCAGCTTCAAGCTGGCTGAGCCGGCCTTGATCAGGCGAAGGATCGGTGAGTTGCGTATGGTCCTTCACCCACTTGTACAGGCTGTGAGAGGACACACCGAGTCGGCGGGATACTTCCTGGACGGAGTAGCCCCGTTCGATAATCTGTTTAACGGCTTCTGCCTTGAACTCGGCGGTGTAACGGCGGTTGGACATGGAGACCTCCTGAGCCTCAATTGTAACGTCAGGAGTGTCTAGTCAGTTAGGGGAAGTCCACAGGTTTGTTCTCTGGAAGTTCTCATTTTCAGCTTGTAATCAGATTTTGATCGGCCCATCGCGTCGGCGCCTTTGGTATAGACCGCCGGAAGGCTCATTTCTTCAAGTAGCTTAAAATCGGTGCCGTCCCGTTGAGTTTGGCGACTTCCTTGACCTGAAGGAGTGCGATCTCCTGAGTGCGTAGACCAAGCCGGTAACTAATCATCATGATAGCGGTGTTCTTTTCGGAATGACGATGATCCTGGATCACGTCAAACAAATGGCGCTGCTGATCGGGGGCAGGGACGCGCGCTTGTCCGGATTTGGGCATACATAACCTCATAAAACCGCAAAAACATAATCCGTAATAATGTTATTTAAACGGATTTTTGGTTGCTGGATATATAATCGCATGCGAATACGGCGCTCAATTGTAGTAGCTTAGACTTGACCTGACAGACTGTGCCCGATGAAGCCCAGGGAGCTGCCACTGATCCGCTTTTCCAATTAATCGCCCCAGTCGGCCAGGAGAGGCCATTCAGTTCCTATTCAGACTGAGGCTGTAAATATGCGATGATACTCCGTCTGGCTTAATTGTATTGGTCACTCCAATATGAGTAAGGCTTACTTTCAATCGAGAAAGATAAACGCCTCACTTCGCTAGCGCTAACACAGGATGTGACCATCTGAGGAAAGACCGCGCTTTATCCATGGACAGGAGCGATGAAGGATTTCAACACTGCGTTTTTCACCGGGGATCAGGCCGATCTCTTTTTGCCGCTCACAGGCAAGTACCGCGAATGGGCCGTCAGCTGCATCCGTCATTTGCACTGGCGCTTGAATGGCCCGGAAGCCGACTACAATTACCACCTCAACCGTAAAGACCTGATCGAGATCTTTGCTGGCGCCATCCGCGATGCCCCGGAGCTGGACGGCGAAGAGGTCGGGCAGCGGTTCGAAACCGATCGCCAAAAAGCCACCTGGATGTTTAACCGGTTGCGCGATTGCGGCTGGATCGAGCAGTACCAAGACAGCGGGCGCATGACCATCGCCTTTCGCATGAGCGGGGTGGGGCGCCGCTTTGCCGCCGCCCTGGCCGCCAACAGCCAAGACATCATCACCAAAACCGAAAACACCCGCAGCACCTTAACCCACCTGCAAAACCAACTGACCCAGATTGACCGACTAACCGGCGAGTCACCGCCCGAGCGGGGGCTGATCGCCCCGGACGTGGAAGACTTGATGATTGCGGCTAAATATTCCGCCAACGTGGTCAACGATTTCAACGACGCCATCAGCGAGATCGCCAACCACCGCCGCGAACTTATCCAGGCTTTGAACAAGGAGATGGAGGAGGCCAAGGCCGCCGGTGCCAACTTTATCGAATTCATGACCGAGCGGTTTATGCCCGACATCTCCGCCCGCTTTAACCACGACAGTATCGAGCTGTACCGTAATGAAATCCTGGAGCGGGTCAACGACCTGCGCGAATTGCCGGCCCGGGTTAAACTCGGCATCGAACAACAGTTGCGGGTACGCCACGGCTATATCCGCAAAGAGCAGGGCTGCGACTCCATTCTTAACTGGGCGCTGGAGCGGATCGAGCGCCATGTGGATGCCGCCTGTGAAGTGAAACTGCCGGAGTTGCGGCACGAGCTGAACTCCTTTATCAGTCGGGCCAAACACCATTTTGATTACTTGGGTCGGATCCATTTTCAAACTGGCCACAGTGACTCCATCTTCAATATCGTGCAGGGGTTCCGGGCACTGGAAGCCCAGCGCGTCGATACCATTCTGTATACCAGCGCGATGGGCGAACAGCTCTGTATCGGTCTGATCGATCCGGCCAAGGTGAAACCGGAGTTTCGTTTACGAAAACCTAAAGAGCAGACCTTGCTGCTCGAACAAGGCGAAATCAGTGAAGCGGACCTACGCGATGCGCTGTTGCGCAAAGCGATTCACAAACTGTTCTATTTTGAAACCAACGCCATCAAAGCATTCGTCCACCAGCAGTTGGCCAGCAGCCGGCGCATCAAGCTTAACCAACTTCAGATTGTTGATACCAAATCTCTGGTGTACACGTTAAACGCCATGTCCCTGGCCAACGTGACGGTCACCGACCCGCAAGGCAAGCCGTTGTTTAAAGCCACACACCTGAGCGAACAGGTGGAAACCGAATTCTATACCGGCCCCAACATCGAGTTGGAGTATGTCGGCCCGTAAAAGGAGAGGCCCGTGAACCTGTTCACCGATCTATTGGTCAACGTGCTAGAGCGCAAAGAACTGACCTTGGGCGAGTTTCAAAGCGTGGTCCTGCGCCTGCTCGATCGCCAGATCATCCTCCGCACCGTCACCGAAAAAGACCGCCAGCTGTACGATCAGTACGTCATGATGCAGGAGGTGATCGACGAATACCTGCGCCTGATGTGTGTGGCCGTGCACTGGGATGAACAGATCGGCTGCATCATCGCCTATCCGCCCGGCGCCCATGTGCCAGGGGAGGGGGAACCGGAGGAGTTGCCCACCGGCCTCGGTCAGGTGATTCAACGCAAGATCAACATCGAAGAGAAAGGGCTGCTGCTCACCCTGCGCCTGCTGTACGAGGAGGCTGCCCAAGAAGGCCAGCTGAACGAGCATGCGTTGGCGGTATTGTCCCTGGAGGCGATCTATACCCGCTTCGAATCGGTGATGAAGCGCCCCATGAACAGCTCCGATACCGAACGGGAACGCTCCTTCAAAACCCTGAAGAAGCTGCGGATCATTCACCAGATGGGCAAATTCGACGACAGCGATTCACTGGTGTCGATTTCACCGGTGGTGTTGAAAGTGGTGCTGGGCAGCGTGGTGGCGGCCACCCGTCAAACCTTGGGCGTCATCACCCCGGTTCCCAAAGAGGATGAGCCACACGCCGCAGAGCCCGAAACCCAAGACGACCCTGACGAGCTGGTGGAGGCCGATGAATTGACCAATCTGGCCACGGCCACCCGTCCCAGCCTGTTTAGCGCCTAACCGAGTAAGAGGGAAACCATCATGCGATTAGCGCAAATCGGCCTGATTAACTGGGCCAACCTGGACAACCGTGATTACGCCTTCGACGGCGTCAATCTGGTCACCGGCCCCTCGGGAACCGGCAAAACCACCTTGCTCGATGCCATTCAGACCCTGATGACCGCCGCCAAGGCGGGCTTGTTTCAATACAACCCCGGCCAGGACGAAGCTTCCCAGCAAAGCCGCAACAAAACCACCCGCACCCTGGCGTCTTACATCCTCGGCTGCGACGAGACCAGCTTTGCACGGCCCTATTACTGTAGCGGCTACATTATCGGCGTCTTTGTGCCCGATACCGGCGAAGTCGGTGAGCCGTTCAGCGCAGTCTTCGCCGTTTCGGCAGACCTGGAGGAATCTGGTACTCGGCGTGCCGCCAAAGAGAACGAGCGTTTAATGCTGATCGTGCCTGAGGCCCAGCTTTCGATCGATCACTTCATCCAGGAACAGGATGGCGTGCGTTCCTCGGTTAAGGTGTCCCAGGCGCTGGCGCACCTCAAACGAAACTACCCACGCCTAACACTGCGCCCGGCACAGAACAAGGGCGACTACCTAGCCATGCTGTACGGTGCCTTTCAGGGTAAAAAGGCCGTTAACGTCAAGGAGGCGGAAGCGGCAGCCAAACAGTTTGCCAACTTTATGGCCTACAAGAAAACCAATGACCTGGACGAGTTTGTCCGGCAAGTGATTCTGGAGCCCAAGGATCTCAGCGATCCGATTCGCCATGTCGCCACCATGATGCGCAATATCGACAGCATGCGCCGGGACGCCCAGTTTATTCGTAACGGCCTGAAACTGGTAGAGGATGCCCAGGGGCGCCTCAAGGGACTGATCAAAAGCATGTGGCGCCAGCGCGCCGGCATGTACGAGGACTTCACTGTCATCCTCAAGGCCAAGTCCACAGTGCTCGCAGCCACCAAAAAACAGTGTCAGCGACTACGAAACGAAGCCAGTGCCGCGACCGTCGACGGTAACCGCCTCAAGCAGGAAAAGGAGGGAGTGGCCGATCGCCTGGAAATTCTTAAGATCAAGGCGCAGGGCATGCCGCTATTGGCGCGCAAGGAAAGCACCCTGGCAACGATCCAGCAGAACAAAAGCGATCTGGGAACGGCGGGCACGGAGCTGCTTATCGCCGAGGCTAACCGTGGCAAGAACTACCAGCAGGTTTCTGGCTTGCGCCAGTTGCTGACGCAAAATGACAGCCAAGCGCTTAGCTGGCTGCCCCAGGAGGAACAGGCCAGCTGGCAGCGGCTGTTTACTCCGCTACTGGAACACGACCCGCTGGAAGCGATTGACGTCAATGTAATGGTGCGCGAAGCCCAGTTGGCGCAGCTGATCAACATCCAGACCCCGGCACGGGAAATTGATCAGGCTTATCAGCGCCTCACCGACAAGGTAACCACCGAGCGTGAAGCCTTGGGACGCCAACAGTTCCAAACCGAACAGCAGCGCAACACCCTGGCTAATCAGCACAAAGCGCTGAAGCTGGAAATCGAGCGGATGGAGGGCAGTAATCGGATCACTTACCCAACCGATACCCGTAAAGCGCTGGCGCTACTGCATGACCGCTATCCGGAGGCCGATGCGCGGGTACTGTGTGACCATATCGAAGTCTCCGACCCTCATTGGCAGCTGGCGATCGAAGGCATTGTCGGCAATCGCCGTTTCGGTATTCTGGTTAACCCCGACTTTGAAGAGCAGGCGGTCCGCCTGCTGCGTAAACACGGCTTGAGCCGTGCCCAGATTATCCAGGGCGAATACGCCCAGCAACGTGCCTACAGCTACAGCGCCCCCAGCAACTCCATCGTCAACCTGATGCAGTTCACCCACGCCCTGGCTGAAAGCTTTATGCTAGTGGCCTTCGGCAATGTTGCACAGGTCAAGAGCTTCGAAGAACTCAAGCGCACCCCACGCGGATTGATGGCCAACGGCCAATCCACCGGTGGTTTCATTTACCGGGTCAACAATTTACAACTCACCGATCTGGTGTTCGGTAAGCAAGCCCGGCAACGCGCCCTGAATGCCAAGAAAAAGCACCTGGAGCAGCTTCACCAAGAGCTGACACAGTTCGACGAACAATATCGCTGCATCAAGCTCTGGGTCGACGGCCTTAATGCGCTTCAACCACTCAGTCTGGAAAAGCCGGTCAACGCCATCTTCGACATCAGTAAGAAACTTAGCGAGTTGCAGCACACCCTCGAAGAGGTTGAAAAGCAGCTGGCCGAGAGCGAATACGCCGACATCGACCAGCAGATCAGTGATCTGAGCGAAAAATTGGATGCCCTTGAAGTCAGCATTGAAGAGCTGACTAAAAAAGCCGCCGTGGCCACCAGCAACGCTGACCGGTTGGAAAATGAAGAGATCAGCGACCTGACGCGGGAGATCGGTGTTTATGAAGCACGCCAGGACGCCGAGATGAACCTATTACTGGAATTTGAGGCCCACGACACCACCTATCAGGTTGAAGCCATCATTGACCGGGTCGATGCGCAGCTGGATAAAGACACAGAAGAGCGCGCCTTCCCCGTGGAAGAGAAGGTGCGTTACACCGCGCAACACGTGAACGTTCAGAACCGCATTCGTGATCTGATCAAGGAATTTAATGTGATGCGCTTGCGTGGCCTGTCCCTGGACGGTAGCCAGCTGACAGGCTCCTTACCCAATGAAATAGTCGAACTATGTAAGCTCTTTCAAGCGCTTTGCTTACTTGGCAAGGAGATCGATGAACACTACAACCAGCTGGTCAATGACATTCTGGCCAAGCACGAACGGGAGCTGAAGGATCTCAGCAACAAATTTAACGAAACCTTCATTACTCACCTTTGCCATCAGATCTACAACAACGTTAACGATGGGGCGCACAAGCTGCGCACCTTCAACAACAAGCTGAAAAAGCACCGGTTCGGCGAGGAACACTATAAGTTCAACTGGGAGTTTATCGACCGCTACCAGGAGTACTTCCACTTCCTAAAAGAGATTGTCGAAGCCAGTCAGGTGAACCTGGACACCCCACTATTTGATGACAACAACACCGAAGAGGGCTTGTTGTCCGATGAAAGTCAACAGGTCTTCTGTGAAATACAAGAGATGCTGATCGGGGAGGGGGATGATGCCAGCCTGGATCGCTCCATTGCCAAACTCAAGCAGTTTGCCGATTACCGCAGCTATTACACTTACGACATCCTGAAGATCTTGCCAGATCAGGAGATTTCCCTGAAATCCTACGGAACCGGCTCTGGGGGGCAACTGGAGACCCCCAGCTATGTGATTCGTGCCGCCGGCCTGTCGTCGTCGCTTAAATTCGGTGACGCCAAATCCAACCTGCGTCTGGTTCTGATCGACGAATCCTTTGCGAAGATGGATGAGCAGCGCTCCCACGAGGTGATCAACTACTTGGCCGACACCCTGGGGCTTCAGGTGCTGTTTGTGGTGCCGGCAATGAAGTCCGGGGCCTTCGTGCCACTGTGTAACAAGGTCTTTGAGGTCACCAAGGTGAAGTCCACCTCCAAGCGGGGTGAGCTGGATACGCGGGTGTTGATTGCGGACCGGACCCTGAAAAAAGACCGTATCCAGCAACTGGTGCACCACGATACCAAGTCCATTGAGCAGCAGACCCTGAACCTCAGCTTCGAAGACATGCTGGTGCAATTGGACGGTAAGGCGGACCTAGAAGACCATGAATTATCCCACTAAAGAGGCCATTAACGAGCGCATCAGCCTAGCGCCGGTCTATCAGATGTTCCATCGCTTTATGAATAAGCTGGATAGGCAGTCGGCGCTGGAACGCAGCACTCGGTTGATCGACAAGCTCAATGCCAAGCACTTTGCGCTCCTGCACGACCCGGAGCACCCCGGTGACGATGATCTGCTTTGGAATCAACTGAAAACCTGTGCCCAATGGGGACTGATCGAGCTGGAAAAGAAACGCCAACGGACCCTCCATGTGGAAGCCCCCTGGCTCAACTATCAGGTGATCTTTAACAATGAGGCGGAAGCCTGTGTCCGCGACTGGCTGGACCGCCCGCAGGAGAACCCTCGGCAGAAAGCCTGGCAACAGGCGCTCAGTGCGCACCCGCATGCGTTTGTCGACCGGGAATTGCTGAATAAACCGGTGTTGCAAAGCTACGGCTACAGTGATCAGGACCTGTTCGACCGACTGACACGGATACCGGCCTTGCTGCATCAGTACCCGAACAGTACCTGCTATCAAATCAGCAGCTACCTGTTTGATGCCCACTCCAAGGTGCTGGCGGGCAAGGAGGCCTGGCTGGAACGCCTGTTTGGCTGGGAAGAGGGCACTATCCGTCGACGCCCTTTGCTACTGGATGTGAGTTTTCCTCAGGCAGACAGAACACCTGACGGCATTCTGCTACTGGAAAACAAAGACTCTTATCTGGCTGCCGCCAGCGGCGAATGGGCAGGTGTGGACAGTTACTTTATCGTCTATACAGAAGGTTTTAAGGCCGCCACCCCACGAATTAGAGCGCCTGATAATTATCAAATACAGGTGATGGCCGAAAATTATGATACCGACCGATGTCGGTTATTTAAACAAGTGTGGCAAGGCAATATGCAGCTTCCAATGTATATCTTTGGCGACCTTGACCTTTCCGGCATGCAAATCGTGGCAGGTCTGAAACGGATTTTCCCACAGCTTTTGCCCTGGAGGCCGGGCTATCAATGCCTAATCGAACAATGCCGACAAGGAATAGGACATACTGCCGAACACGCAGGTAAGATCAATTCAACTGAACTGAAAAGCACAGGTATACCATGGCTTGATGATAACGCTTTGAATATTCTAAAGTCTGGAGCGGCTATGGTAGACCAAGAAATCGCGTCTTTTTATTTGAAGAAGTAGCAAGACTAACGAGCCGTATCCCAGTAAAAGTTTAAGGCTGGCAGCACCCATTCCAGGCAAGCTTGTAGTTGTGGTTGGGCCAAGAAGGCGAAGTTGCACACAGTGGCTTCGCCATGCTGTACAAGTGGTGAGTGACCGCAAAGTGTCGTACTGTTGAAAAACTCTTAGCAGGCTGTGGATTTTCACCCCTGAGAATACTGGACCAGGTACAATCGGCGATTCCATAATTTATACGGGAATGCCCATCAGTGCGTGGCGAGGATATATTCCAGGAATCTCTGTTTACGACGATCCAGCTGGAAACGTTTGTGCCAGCTGATCATCCGTTGCGTCCGATCAGGGCTCTGCTTGATGAAGCCATGTTACGGTTGAACTGGTTGTTCGATAGCGTTTATGCCACTGGGGTTTCATGAATGCTCAATCACGTCTGTTTTGTGAGCCATGGTAGTGGCTGGAGTTTTTCAACAGTATCTGTCGTTTACTGCCCTCGAGGCCTGCTGGTCACCCAGACTCTGAAGGTCTGCTTTAGGTGCAGGATCGAACGCTGTATGTCAGATCAGACCTAGACCTACCGCGCGCAATAAATAACTTTCAAATACAGCCACATATGATTGTATTTTATATGCTTTTCAGCATGCAGCTGGTATTAATCTCGGGTTCAACGATCTCGAATTTCTTCAGTTAAACACCTTGATCTTTAGCGCTTGATGCTCGTTCCATATTATCAGAATCGACATAAAGCTCGTCGGTGGTTCTGATGCTGCCATGCCCTAAGTCTGCTTGCACATGGGCGAGGTTGCGACCAGCGGCTACTTCCATCGAAGCCCCTGTGTGCCTTAACCAGTGAGTGGTGGCCGCACGAAGCTCTGAGGCCTCAACACCAAAGCCATCCTTTATAAGAGAATGACAACCTTCATTCAAAGCGCACTCGACAATATTCCGCAACTGGCGACTACCAATGCCGCGATTCTTCACTCGAGATTCAACTACCGGCTCAGTTGAATCCTTGGAGGGCAGGGGTGTCAGACCTCTGTGCTGGCGGTATCGCTGAAGAAACTCGAGATATTCGTTGGATATTGAAACATCCCGTTCTTTAGAGCCCTTGCCGTAAGTCCGAAACCACCAATTACCTTCATGATCCCGATGGAAATGAGACATAACAGGCAGCCAGCTTGGCCGTTCCGATATCTCTGATATGCGCAATTTTAATGACTTCAGAGTGGCAACTACAAAAAGGGTTCTTTCATGCTGCGAGTCAGCATCCGCCATTGATTTCGCAGAGCTGAGTAAATATTCCCATTGCAGCTCAGACAAGCGCCGAGCGGTGTTGATACCAGTTTCTTGTCTCAGGTAAGGGCAGTTCTTCTTAACAATTGGAATATGATTTCCCGGAGCATAATCTTCGGCCATCAAGTAATTGAAAAACACGCTGAGATTGGAAAATAACCCTTGCCACGATTTAGTGTTGAGCCGACCTTTGCCAGCCCCGGCAGTGCGGAAAGGTCGCCAATTCCTATTGGGCTCACGAATGCCGTTTACACTTAAAAATCTCCGTTCTGTGACCTCTGTCTGCCATAGAGCGTCGGGCCTGGCTACGAAATCCGTGTACTCTTCAAGATCGCGTCTTCGTAAAGCCACAATCGACTTCTTTTTGATTAGCCAAGCCCATAGTAGAAGCCTTTCAGCGTCACCTCGGAATTTGTCGTATGTGTCCCGACTCTTTTTACTGTAGCTGGACAGGAATTCCCTAGTATAGCGGTAGTCATCAAGAACACCCTCAACACCGATGCTGCAAACAAAGGACTCAACTGCCGGTGACTGTTCAGGAAACACATCATTTCTGGGTATCAGATTGAAGTACTTAGCGGAATCAAACAGCGGAAGGCCGGGAAAGTGTTTGTTCGACACAGGAATTTGAACCTTAAGTAATTGCAGGAGATTAAAGCGCAATCATATGTGTAGGGCATCCAAATTACCAGTAGTGTCTACTACTGGTAATTGGAACAATTCATGAGATGGCCCTTATCTAGCTGCTTTCGACTAATTCTTCACACTTTCTTAAGAACCCATGCAACAACAATTCATAGCGAATCCTCCAGCCTAATAGCCGCTTGCAACGCTGCTACGGACACCGCCCATGCCACTAGCCTGTTGCAAACCCACCTCTGTGCTCTGCGCATCAGCCGCCGTCGCTGTGTGCTTCCAGCAAATTGATGCAGTTCCTGAAGAGTCAGCTCTCATATTCAGCGACCAATAGAGTAAAAGTGTTGAATCGCTGTTGCTTGTCAGATTGAACGACATAGCACAGTGTGGAGTTGGTTGGACAACACAGCATAGCTCATGAACAAACCTGGCGACGACAGTCGATCACGATCTGCTCAAACCAATCTACTGTAGGGGTGCGCCGAGGAGAGAAGCCACCGGGAGAGCTGTACCATCACCGACAGATTTACGAAACCCCGGCTGACCTGTTGTCATCCGGGAGTCGGGCGAGATACACCCAAAGAACCCAAAACTAAAACAGTAATTGCAAAGACAGCTCCTATTAGTAAAACGAAATTGGTTATCTGAGCGCTTAAAGCAGTTCGACGAGCCCAGGAGGAAGTGAAATCTATTCATGCAAATTTGTCTGATTGTCGACTTGAACAATTTGCGTGGAAATTGACATGTTTGCGTTGAAGAACTGAAGACTTTGTGTGGGCGTCCATTAAGCACAGAGGACCGCCCGATCCTCTCCATATACAACTACGCATAATATATATTATGTTAAATTGGTAATTATAAGACCTATGGATTGGCGACCTTATTGAAAGCGTACACCTACTAACCTGCCGTTCAGTGGTTTTCAATTACGGCCTCTCAGGGCCAAAAACCCGTGTTCAGAAGGTCCTGTTCGCGGCAAGCTCATGCTGTTTTTTAGTACCGCGCAGGCAGACTGGTCGGACATTCCAGATCCAAATCAGGTTTGAATGAACTGCAGCCTCTGCCAGCCAGATATCGTTATGCCTGTGTGTTCTCCAACGTTGTACCGCATGTGTGAACCGAGCCCCATCGAAAGATCAGTTGAGGCGTCCGCCTTCCCCTCCTTCTTACGAACGCCAGACGGTTTCATAGACCCCGGGTTGGTATTGGGAAATTCTTAACACTTCTTTAACGCCGACTTTCTTAATCTCGTATCTCGCAATTTCAAGGGAATCATTTGCCGGGAGCCTGAAAGCACAACGGCTGATGATTCGCTGGCTGAAGGTTGAATCTGACCGTGGCAATGGTTTTGCTCCCGCTCCGGCTGATCCGGGAAGTATTCAACAGAATCCAGGATTAGCAGCCAGTGCTCTGCCCGTTTTCGATTCAATACTATTTTGGAGATAAACACATGAAACATGACTCGTTATCCAAATTATCAGGGGCTACAGTGAGCTTGCACTGGATAGTCGCAGTTATGATGATTCTGCTATTGGCAACAGGCATGTATATGGAAAGCACCGAAACATTTGCCCTGTTTCCCTGGCATAAATCGTTCGGCGTGATTGTGCTTCTGTTTGCTGTGCTCCGTATTGGCTGGCGCCTGACTCAGGGCTGGCCGGCACCTGCAAGCGATTATTCGGCAGTCGAGAAAAGCTTATCCAGGATGATTCACTGGATTCTGATCCTGGCTACCGTACTGATGCCGGTAAGTGGATTTCTGATGTCTGCGATGGGAGGTTTCGGTGTTGAGGTCTTTGGTCTGGAACTGGTCTCGAAAAACACCAGTCCGAATGACCCTACGGAAATCGTTGCAATAAATGAATCACTGGCCGGTTTAGCACACAGCATCCACGGACTTGGTGGAAACGTTCTGCTGTTTGCCGTGACTCTTCATGTCGCTGGTGCCCTGAAGCACCATATTGTCGATAAGGACGCAACAATCCGGCGGATGCTGGGCCACAGGGTCTGAGTATCAGTTGATACCCGGTATACAGTTGCCCGGCAATGACGCAGGGCAACTAGATTGCTCTCCCCGACCCTGTCGCCCTGACAGAGAGCGTTTCTTAACACTTCTTTAATACCGATCTGCGTAATCTCCCTGGCACGCACATCTCATGAAACATCTGCAGCTACTGAAACCATGAAACGACTAACGCTGAAACTTCCATTGGCCTGCATCATTGTCGCCCTCTCCGGGTGCTCGACACCGGGCGGCACCGACTTCGCTGAACAATCAGCGGAGCCCTTAAGCGGTCTTGATGCATGGCGCCAGCAACAACCAGAAGCATCCAGGACAGCCTACCTGACTGATCTGATCGACTCTGAAGAGCTGCAACGCCTCATTCACCGAGGGCTTGATAACAATCCCGGGGTACGACAAACCGCCCTTGCTATTGCGATCGCCCGTGAAGATGTTACCGACGCCAGGGGCGATCGCCTGCCTCAGGCGGGTATTAATCTCTCGCAAAGCAAAACTGAGGGAAGCAATACCGCTTATCAGAGTAATCTGCAGGTAAGCTGGGCACTGGATTGGCTACAGAAGCTGCAGGATAACGTCGATGCAGGTGAAGCAACGCTCGCCAAGAGAGTTTCAGGATATCAATATGCCCGAGATCTGCTCGCCGCCTCTATCACGGCCACATGGCTGCAATTGATCCAACAGGACCAGCTGATTGAGATAGAGCGAAATCGGCTAAGGGTTCTGGAGCAGAACGAGAAGACCATTGTGGAGCGTTACCGCAAAGGTCTTGATGAGCTGACTGATCTGGATTCGGCCCGCAGTCGAAGCGCATCCTCAAGGGCAATACTTACCGCTTACGCTGAGGGATACCAGATTCTTCAGCGTTCCATGGCCACCTTGCTAGGGGAAACCGGATACGTAACATCCGGAAAGACAGTCTTTCCTGACGTTAACGTACCGCTGGCATCGATACCTTCTCAGGATTTAGGCCGCCGCCCGGACCTTCAACAGGCATACCTTGATATCAAAGTCGCCGACCTCAACAGTTCGATTGCCTATAAGGCGTTACTGCCGTCCCTGTCACTCAGCCTGTCGCTCTCACAGAGCAGCACGGCGTTCAGCGATTCCCTGTTTACCAGCCCCGCCTGGAGCCTGCTTAACCAGTTGACCGCCCCGCTCTTCCTTGGGGGCAAACTCAAGGCCCAGGCTCGGATAGCCGACCTCACGGCAGAACAGACTTACTGGGCGTACCAGGAGCAACTGCTGGCGGCGGTACAGGAAGTTGAAGATGCTATTGGCCAGGAAAAATCACTCTCTGCTCAGCAAGCGCACATTGAAGACGCCCTGAAGAATGCTGAGCGTAGTTTTGAGACCTATCAGACAAAGTACCGACAGGGGCTGGTGACATTTCTGGATCTTTTAACGGTTCAAACCCAGACCTTCGATCTCCAGGTTCAGAAAACCCAACTGACCTACAACCGCTTATCGAATCGCATCACCCTTGGGCTGGCATTAGGGCTGGGAGTTAAATCATGAAGAAGACAATTAAAATGCAGTTGCTTGTTACCGGTATTGCTGCGGCCTGTGTTCTTGGCGTCTATGCGACCAGCACCCGCTCCGGTGATGGTCCGGGCCTTCCCCCTCCTCCGGCAAAATCCAAAGCATACCCTAAGGTAACAACCATCCAGCCGGTAACGGGATCCTTTACTGCCAAGGTAAAAGGCTATGGTCAGATCTCCCCTGTGCAGACCTTAAATCTGGCAGCGGAAGTAAGCGGCAAAGTGGTGGAGCTCTCCCCTGCTTTTAAGAGCGGCGAAAGACTGAGAGCCGACGACGTTCTGTTAAGAATTGATGACCATATATACCGGGAGGCGGTCGCCAGCGCTGAATCGGCACTGGCAACCGCCGAGGTGACACTGCTGCAACAACAATTGAATCGCACCCAGGCGAAAGCCGAGTGGAAACGATCGGGCTTAGCCGGATCGCCTGATTCCAGACTGGCCCTCTATGAGCCTCAGGTAAAAGCCGCACAAGCAGCCGTCGAGTATGCTCGGCGCACACTCAAAAAAGCAAAGGCCGACCTGAACAGGACAGTTGTCCGAATTCCATTTAATGCGCTGGTAATCTCCCGCTCGATCGAGCTGGGCAGCTATGTTCAGCCCGGATCTGATCTGGCGGTCCTGTACGGCACCGATCAGGTTGAGCTGATACTCCCACTCTCCTCAAAAGACTGGACCAACCTCCATGAGAGCCCTGCAACGGGCGAAAAATGGGTGGTCGAGCTATCTGACACCGAAAGCGACAGCCAATGGAACGGCTATGTGGATCGAGTGGCGCAGCATATCGACAGCAATACGCGACAGCGCTCGTTAATCGTTCGAGTGGACAACCCCCTCGACCAGAGCCCGCCCCTCTATCCCGGCACCTTCATTGAAGCGGGCATTCCCGGTAAGACACTGAAAGAAGTCTGGCAGCTTCCCGCCTCTGCGGTCACCCAAAACAATCAAATCTGGCTCATCGATGAAGCCAGCATGCTGACCAGAGTGCCAGCGGACGTCCGTCTCAGAATGGTCGACAAGGCCTATCTGACACCGGACGAAACCTTAAAGCACCCACTTGTCGTGACCTTGCCGCTGACGAGTTATTTGCCGGGCATGAAAGTTAAACCAACTCTTTCAGAAGGGCCCGCAGCACCCGGGGAGCCAGGCATTCCTGTCGAGCCCGCATTATCCGCTGAAGCGGCATTAGCAGATAAGTCCGCTATATCACCAGCCGAGCTGTACGCCCGGTCGCAAACCGATAACACTGAGATGGTTGCCCAATGAATCAGTCATCTATTCAAAAGGGAATCATCGCCTGGTTTGCAGGCAACAGTGTTGCCGCGAATCTGCTGATGATCAGCATCATTCTGCTTGGGCTGATCTCTATCGATGGTTTACGAAAGGAGGCCTTCCCCCCCTGGCCTGTGGACTCGATAACAGTAACGGTTTCCTACGACAGTGGTGATGCCACTCTTACCGAAGAAGGGGTCGCCATTAAGGTCGAAGAAGCGCTGGCAAGTGTTAACGGCATCAAACGAGTCACCTCAGTTTCTGATGCCAATGCGGCCACAATCACTGTGGAAGCGATGAGCGGCTACGATCTGGATACCCTGTTGAAGGATGTTAAAAGCAAGGTCGATGCAATCTATAACTTCCCGACAGATGCGGAAAACCCGATCGTTGAAAAGCAGCAGGTCAGTGAGCACGCCTACTCCATCAAGATCTATGGGGACACCGATCGAGAAACCCTGCAGACCCTGGCTGAACGGATCAAAATTGACCTTTTGGCACAGAGCCAGATCAGCAGGGTCGATATCAAAGGTAAAGCGGAGAAGCTGCTTTCTATCGAGATTGATGAGGCGAAGCTGGAAGCCTATGGCCTCACTCTGAACGAGGTACAAAATGCCGTCAACGCCGAGTCATCGTCGGCGCTATCCACCAGCCTTCGCAGTGAAGAGCAGATCGTCCGGCTGAAAGTCTCCGAGCAGGCGTACTATGCGGATCAGTTCGCCCGCATCCCCGTGGTTACCGATACCTCTGGTGCGGTCGTCCGCCTGGGGGATATCAGCCACATCAAAGATACGTTTACCGATCAATCATTCAGTCTGGCCAGATATAACGGTTTAAACGGAATCGGTCTTGAATTAACGGTCAACGAAACCGGAGATGTTATCAAACTGGTGGAGCAGACCGATCAGGTCGTGCAGAAATGGCAGGCATCAAACTCGTTACCCGACAACGTCTCAATCGAGACATGGAACGACGGCAGCGAGTTGATCAGGGGCCGTCTGGCACTGCTGATCAAAAACGCCCTCTCCGGTATAGCGCTGGTATTCATTGTACTGGCGCTGTTCCTGAATCTGCGGGTGGCGATATGGGTTGTGGCGGGCCTGCCGTTTATCTTCTGCGGCACACTGTTTTTTATGTCCGAACAGTTCACCGGCATGTCGATAAACGAGATGACCACCTTCGGGTTTATTCTGGCGCTGGGTATCGTGGTCGATGATGCCGTCGTTGTCGGTGAGAGCGTCTATGCGACCCGTCGGAACGAAGGCGACACCCTGACCAGTACCATCAAAGGCACACGCCGTGTTGCGGTTCCGACCATATTTGGCGTGCTGACCACGGTGGCGGTATTTGTCGCGCTGGCTAATGTTGAAGGAGGGATGGGGGCTGTTTATTCGCAGTTCGCGGTCATCGTGGCGATCTGTCTGATGCTGTCTGTTATCGAGTCCAAGCTGATCCTCCCGGCCCATCTGGCTCATCTTGATACCCATAGAAAGATCGGTAGCGGCTGGAAAGACAGCTGGGCACGCATACAACACCGTTGCGATTCCGGCCTGACGTGGTTTACCGACAAGCTCTATGCTCCGCTTATCAGGCAGGTTATTCAGTTCCGTTACGCAGCCGTCCTGATATCGATCGCCCTGTTCATCGCTGTGATGAATATGCCCTTTAACGGCAGCGTTCGCGTGGGTTTCTTTCCCGATATTCCAGGTTCTGTGATCTCTGCCAGCCTCTCTATGCAGAGCGATGCCAGCTTTGGGCTGACACAAAAAAACCTGATGATTCTCGAGCAACTGGCGGAGGAGGCTGACCAGGTACTATCTGGTTCCCAAAAGCAATCCGATTCCGACCATTTGTCCGGTTCCCAGAAGCTATCCGGCATAGGTACTGTCGAAATAATCGCCAGCGGGGACTTTACCGGCTCGGTCACGGTTGAGCTCAATGACACCGCGACCTACTCGATCAACGACTTCACTCAGCAGTGGAAATCGATGACCGGTTCGCTGGAAGGCGTGAAGTCCCTCGATGTCCGATCCGGCTTTGGTGGAGGCGATGAATTCAAAGTTGAGCTGAAAGCGTGGAATACCCAGTCTCTGGAGTTTGCCGGCGAACGTTTTCTGGAGGTCCTCTCGCAGATCAACGGCGTGCAGGGCATGGATGATAATTTCCACAGCGGCCAGAGCCAGTTGAAGTTCAAACTGAGCCAGCAAGGTTATGCCCTGGGCCTCACCACCGCAGAGTTGTCCCGCCAGGTTCTACAGGCCTTTGGCGGAGAAGTCGTTCAACGCTATCAACGGGGAAAAGATGAAATAAAAGTCAGAATTCGATACCCCGAATCAGAGCGCAGGAATATCAGCGATATATTGAATGCCAGAGTCCGCCTCGCCAATGGTTCTGTGGTGCCGCTATCGACCGTCGCGACGGTCGCTGAAGACTATCAGCAAATTGAGAGGACCCGTATCGGCGGCCTGCAGGCCTATTATGTCACCGCAAGCGTTGATAAGGAGATCATCTCCTCGACCGAGCTGGTTCAGCAGCTGCAGGAAACTCTGGTTCCTGAATTACAACAACGCTATCCGGACCTGGATATTCATTTTGCCGGCGAAGCGGAAGAACAGGCGGAGACCGCAGGTTCCATGATGAATCTGTTTATCGTTGCTATGCTGGCGATCTATATCCTGTTAGCGGTTCCACTACGCTCCTACATCCAGCCGCTTATTATCATGACGGCCATTCCTTTCGGCCTGGTGGGGGCCGTCCTGGGCCACTGGTTCAACGATATGATGCTGAGTATTCTGTCATTCAACGGCATCGTGGCCTTGAGCGGAGTTGTGGTAAATGACAGTTTGCTGCTGGTATCGCGCTTTAATGAAAATCGTAACGCCGGGTTACCGCAGCGAGAGGCTATTCTGGAAGCCTGTACTGGCCGCATCAGACCGGTCCTGCTGACCTCTCTGACCACATTCGCCGGGCTTGCGCCACTTCTGAGCGAAACCTCAACGCAGGCTCAGTTCATAATTCCGGCTGCAGCATCTCTGGGGTATGGCATTCTGTTTGCCACCGTTATCACCTTGATAATCATTCCAGCGATGCTCATGATTCAGAATGACGTTGCTGAGGTTTTTTGTTCAGGTACAAAGGGTACTGGTGCAGAGGCTGATCTGAAGGAAGCTGGATGTTAAATGTGCTGCTGGTAGAAGATGATCGTGATCTGGCGCTTTCAGTGATCGATCATCTGGAGATAGAGGGCATCATCTGTGACTATGCCGCCAATGGCATAGAAGGCTCGGCGCTGGTCGATATAAACAGCTATCAGGTACTGATTCTGGATATCAACATGCCGGGAATGGATGGCCTGTCACTGTGCGAAAAGATCAGAGGGGATGGCAATGATACGCCAATCCTGATGCTGACGGCCCGGGATACCCTGGCGAACAAAATAGAAGGTTTCAATGCCGGTACCGACGACTACATGATTAAGCCGTTTGAGATTGAAGAGCTGATTGTTCGCCTGCATGCCCTGGCCAAGCGACGAAGTGGTCAGGTCTCGGCACTTGAAGCAGGAGCGCTTAAACTTGATCTCAATAGTCGCGTCCTCAGCCTGAATGGGAATCCTGTCAAACTCAGCCCCACAGGTTTCAAGCTGCTTGAAGTACTTATGCGGGCCAGCCCCAATCCGGTCTCCCAATCGGAACTGGTACTGAAGGTCTGGGGTGATGAAATCACCGACAGCAACAAGCTGCGTGTTCATATCCATAACCTGAGAAAATCGCTGGAAGCAGGAAATGCCGGTGACCTGCTGAAGACTGCCGCTGGTTTCGGGTTTTACATCTCTACCAACGGTAGCTAGCGCCACTGGTACTCTCGATGCTGAAAAGAAGAAGTCTGAAATCCTACATTCTGTTCTGGATCACCTTGCTGGCAATCTGCATGTCGACCCTGCTTACCTATCAGAGCACCCAGTATTTCCTTGAGGGCTTTGATCTGGTGCAGGAATGGCAGATGAGTCAGGCCGCAGACCTGCTCCCTCATGGAGAAACATCGACGGTTACAGACTTTGGTTATCATGTGACGGATAGCTGGGATGAGGTCCCGGAAGAGATCAGAAAGGTGTTTCCTGCTCCTCCACAAAATCATCAGGAGCTTCAGGTGCACTTTGAAAACTGGTGGTATTTTGCACCTCCGGAGAAATCTTACTCTCTGTTGTCCGAATTCAACAAGGAAGGAAAAGTTCGGTATATATCCAGAAAACTCGATAGTAGTGACAAAGTCGACAAGCCGGAGCAGGAAGGCCTGGATCCGATGGTGATCATTGCCTTATGGGGGCTGGGATCCTTAGCGGCTTTCATTGCTGTCATCTACGGGGTGCTGAGCAATCTCGCCCAGCCGATTCAATCACTCTATGACTGGGCAAAAAACCTCGATCTGAAGAAAGCGCATCAAACTCCACCTGATTTCAGCTATAAGGAGCTGAATGAACTCGCAGAAATCGTTCACGGCAGTGTCCAGAGCGTTGGGAAAACCCTGGAAAGGGAAAAGGAGTTTCTGGGCTTTGCCAGCCATGAGCTGCGCACCCCCATCGCCACCCTGCGAAGCAATGCCACTCTGCTGGACAAAATCAGTCCCTCGCCAACCGTCAAAGAGCGGGAGGTCCGAGACCGTATTCTTCGCGCCAGCCTGACGATGAAAGGCATTACCGAGACATTGCTCTGGCTGAACAGAGAGAACAAAGAAGTCATCAGTAATGAGATAGTAGATATCGAAGACACGCTGAAGCAGGTGGTGCTCGAACTGGAATATCTGCTATCCGGTAAAAATATTGAGATGTCTGTACAAACCCGACCCCGCTCAATGCCCCTGCCGGAGGCTGCCTTTCGTATTCTGCTCACCAATATCATTCGCAATGCCTTCCAGCACACAATCAACGGGACAATTCAGGTAATACAGGACAGCAATAGCGTTCAGGTTATCAATACCCTGCCCGACGAACAGACACAGAGCCAGACGGGTTTTGGGCTGGGGTTAAAGCTGATTCGAAAGATCGTCGATCGATTCGGTTGGCAACTGACTGAGCAGGAGGTCGATTCAACAATGAGTATGACCGTGGTTTTCAATCCCATCTCAAAAAAATAGCTCTCATGTCCATTCAGGAGCGATGGCGAAACCACCGAACGCAACCAGACCTGGTTTAATGTCGGGTACCGTGGGATTGTAAATGTGGTGAATCTGATGGGATTGGGTGGCCTTCATGCTTACCGGACAGCAATCATAGCTCACCCGGCGCATCAGCCAGGAGTGCAACCAATCATCGCTGAAGGCCATTTCGGAAAGCTGGAAATGATGCCGGGAACGTCGGCAAAAAAGCCTGAAGCCAGTTGTCTGCCGAGACCGCATAGTTCAACCAGAATTTCAGTTTTCAGACTTATCTATTTGTAATCACAAGGCATTTAGAAAACGTCAGCTTCCGTGTTTCTCTACCAGGGTGGCGGCCCATTCTGCTGCTTCGGGATAGAAAGATGCATCCAGCACAAACTCCTGACCTCTTGAAGCCGCCTGCAGGCGCGTTTTTCCATTCACCTTTTGCCAGCGTTCCGGCTTGCTGTGATAGCTCATCGCCGGTCGTCCGCTGGATGGATAGAACCATTCCGGCAGACTCCAGATCCCGGTACGATCAGCCCCCGGCTCCGTTAGCCGGAGTTCAGGATGGTCTCGGCGGAAAACCCCGGCGCCGGAGAGGGACTGCCGACCGTTCAGCGAAAGCGCATCACTGGCCGCATAAAGATAGTTGTTAACGGCTTCGGGATGACGGAAATGAGGATGGTACGCGGCCCAGGGATGTTTTTGGCTGATTTCTTCCGTCACCGGGTAAACTGCCCCTATCTGCAACCACCCCCACAGCAGATGTCTGGCAGGTTGCCGGCGATCGAACTCCCATCCCGTGTTGCCTTCGATGACCGGGCGAAACAGGCCAAAGAACAGAAACAGATCCCCTTCCCGGACACCCTGGTTTCTCAGATGCCCCTGAGCGGCGCCGGACTGACCGAACAGCGGTCGCCAGCCCGCCTGGCGCGGCAGCGCCGCTTCACTCAGATCCGGGTCCAGATGGGCGCCGGAGTCTGCTGTGTATTTCTCTCGGGTAAGTTTCGCCGTTAGCTTGGAAAGAGGCTCACCGTTGTGAAGAACATCACCAAAACGAATGCCTGAGCGGGCGTCAGGTATCGGCAGTGACACCAGGCTGCCGTCAGGCAGTATCGGGCTGGGACACCCACCGCTGCCGCTGTCAAAGCCCTTTCTGCTCAGAATAATCTTCATCAGGATCTTTTTCGCATGGTCGAAAATCAGGCGCCCTGATGAAGTTCTCAGTGCTCACTCAGTCGGGTGTCGGCTGGGAATGGCAGGTAAAACAGAAGCGGGCCGCGTTATCGGCGACCCACTGGCTTGCCCGGGATGTTACTTGTAGTAAGCGTTGTCGGTAACGGTATGATCGGTGACGTCTTTGACGGCAACCAGGCCGGGAACCTTCTCAACCAGGGTTTTCTCAACACCATCTTTCAGCGTCAGGTCTACAGCGCTGCAGCCCTGGCAGCCGCCACCAAAACGCAGGATGGCGATCTCGCCGGCCTCTTCGGATACCACTTCAACCAGCGACACTTCACCGCCATGAGAGGCCAGACCCGGGTTGATATCGTTATAAAGCACGTAGTTGATCTGATCTTCAATCGGGCTGTCGGCATTAACTTTAGGCACTTTGGCATTGGGGGCTTTAATGGTCAGCTGGCCGCCCATCTTGTCCGATGCATAATCGACAACCGCCTCTTCCAGATAGATCAGGCTGTTAGGCTCCAGGTAAACACGAAACTTGCTCACTTCGTAGATCGCATCGCCTTCCTGGACCTCGTCCGGCCGGCAGTATGCCAGACAGGTCTCCGCGTAAGGCGTGCCCGGCTGGGTAACGAACATCCGTACAGCAATGCCCTCCACTTCCTGCTTAACGAGCAAATCTGCAAGGTAGTTCTGAGCACTCTCGGTAATGTCGATATTGATATCTACGTTTTCCATATTCACTGCAAACCTGTTGGCTGTTCATATACTGGCCCATTCTAAGCCATCACGGGGATATTAGGAAACCCTGGTGAATTCATCGGTTATTATCCCGCGCTCCGGCAATGGCTTTTCTGATAGAATGGCGCCCCAATTTTTTCCGCTTCCGGGAGCTTCGCCAGTTTGCGGCTGTTTATTCCACGACATCGTCTCAGAGCCATTCTCAATCTCGGACTGCCGGTTATCGGTGGCATGTTGTCCCAGAGCCTGCTGAACCTCGCAGACACGGCGATGGTCGGGGTGCTTGGCATGAACGCCCTCGCCGGCGTCGGCGTCGGCGGATACGCGGCATTCATGGCCACGGCTCTGATTCTTGGCCTGTCCTCCGCCGTTCAGGCGATGGTGGCCCGGCGCAGCGGCGAAGGACGCAATGGGGATCTCGCGCTGCCGGTTACCGGAGGCGTTCTGCTGGCGCTCATCGCTTGTATTCCGCTTTCGCTGGTGCTCTTTTGCAGCTCCGCAAGCATTCTTCCTCTGATCAGTTCCGATCCGGGGGTTCTTGAGGTTGCCGTGCCCTACTTCGATTATCGTGTCGCAGGCATACTGGCAGTCGGGCTGAGCCTCTCCTTTCGCGGCTACTGGAACGGTCTCAATCGGGGCTGGGTGTATCTTCGGCTACTGATTCTGATGCACCTGCTCAACGTAATCATCAGTTTCGGACTGATTTTTGGCGTTGGCGGCCTGCCAGAGATGGGCGCAGCGGGTGCAGGTCTGGGTACTACGCTGGCATTATTGCTGGGCGCTCTGATTACCGGCGTGGCGACCTTTCGGGATATTCTCCGCAACCGCCCGCCCCGGCTGCTTCCCGACCGTCATACGCTACGCAGCCTGCTGCGCCTTTCAGTTCCCAGCTCAGTACAACAATTCCTTTTCGCCACCAGTGTCACTGTGCTGTTCTGGATTATCGGCCAGATCGGCGCCGAGGAACTGGCCGTCGCTCAGGTGCTGATTAATCTGGCGTTACTGCTGATATTGCCCGCCGTCGGGCTGGGCATGGCAGCAACAACTCTTGTCAGCCAGGCGCTGGGAAATCAGGAACCGGATCGGGCGGAGCAGATTGGCTGGGATGTGGTCCGACTGACCACCCTGGTGCTGATTGTTCTGAGCCTGCCCATGTGGTTTACGCCGAAGGCTTTGTTGTCACTGTTTATTCACGACGATATGCTGATGGAGCTGGCCACGGCACCGCTGCAAATTACCGGGGTCGCAATCTGCATCGATGCAGCGGCAATCGTTTTTGCTCAGGCGCTGCTGGGAGCGGGGGCAAATCGGACGGTGATGATGGTTACTACTCTGGGTCAGTGGGCGTTTTATCTGCCACTGGCCTGGCTGGTCGGGCCGGTCGCCGGTCAGGGGCTGGTGGGGATCTGGCTGATCCAGCTGCTGCATCGCGGCGCTTCATCTGCCGTATTCTCCGCCATCTGGGCCCGCAGAAACTGGACTCGCATCAGGTTGTAGCGACTTCTGGTACTTCACGACGGGGATTCCCGTCGGCTACTGTGGTATAAAGGATTGAATTTTTAACCTCTTTTGTTGCTTGCACAGATGGAACAATCCCTCGTTTTTTCGTTTTTTCTGATCTTTACCGGTGCCGCGGTCCTTGCCTCTCTGGCGCTGTATACCCGCCAGCCGTTACTGGTGGCCTATATCGTGCTGGGTGCCATTCTCGGTCCTTATGGCCTCAAAATGGTGTCTGATACCAGCCTGCTGTCAGATATATCCCACGTCGGTATTATCTTCCTGCTGTTTCTGCTCGGCCTGGACATGCAACCAAGCCATCTGATCCATATGCTGAAAAAAGCCACTCTGGTGGCGATACTCAGCTCGGCGGTGTTTGCAGCTATCGGCTACGGAACCGGCTGGGTATTTGGTTTCACGCACACCGAGAACCTGATTATCGGGCTGGCCGTCATGTTCTCCAGTACCATTATCGGGATTAAGCTGCTGCCTACTACGGTACTGCATCACAAGCACACCGGTGAGCTGGTGGTTGGTCTGCTACTGCTTCAGGACGTTATCGCCATTATGGTGTTGCTGGCGCTCTACAGCGGCAATTCCGGCGAAACCGACTACATGGCTTATATTAAGACGCTGATTGCGCTGCCGCTGCTGATCGCCGGCGCCTTTGTTTTCGTCCGCTATGTCCTGCTTAAGCTGATCCAGCGTTTCGACCGTTTTCATGAGTATATCTTTCTGGTCGCCATCGGCTGGTGTCTCGGCATGGCAGAAATAGCCCAGATATCCGGATTATCGGCGGAGATCGGAGCTTTTGTAGCCGGCGTCAGCTTAGCCACCAGCCCTATCTCTCAGTACATCGCCGAAAGCCTGAAACCGCTGCGTGATTTCTTCCTGATTCTCTTTTTCTTCTCCATTGGTGCCAGTTTCAACCTGGGGCTGCTGGGGAGCATTATTCTGCCGTCACTGGTACTGGCTGCGCTGGTTATTGCGCTTAAACCGGTGACTTTCCGCTTTCTGCTCAGTCGTATCAGTGAGTCTCGACAGCTGGGCTGGGAGGTGGGCTTCCGGCTCGGCCAGATCAGCGAATTCTCCCTGCTGATCGCCTACCTGGCGGCAGGCTCCACCATGATCGGCCAAGAAGCATCTCACGTCATTCAGGCAACCGCGATCCTCACGTTCCTGATTTCGTCTTACATCGTGGTGTTCAATTACCCCTCCCCGATAGCGGTTTCAGACCGACTCCGGCGCGACTGACCCTTCCCCGGTGACCTGCTGCCGGGGAGCCGGTGACTTCCCGGCCACAGGTTTCTCAGCGGCTTAGGTCACTGCCCCCGGCTACAGCCCTGTCCATATTGCGGCTACACTTACGTCATCTCGAAACAAAGTGGAACCAGGCGGGCAACGATTTGGTTTTATTGATAAAACCCCTCTTTCTGAATACCCTGGCGGCACTGCTGTTAGTGATTTTCACTACCTCCATCCGGGCCCAGGAGGTGCTGGTTCTGCATTCTTATCATCCGGGTTACCGCTGGACCGATGATATTCAGGCAGGCATTAAGACGGTGTTCGATGCCAGGGCGCCTCAGGCTGAACTGGACATTCAGTACCTCGACACCAAGCGCTACAGTGACGAGTTTTACTACCAGCAACTGCTGTCCACTTTCAGGCACAAGTACCGGAATCGCAAGTTTGATCTGATTATCAGCAGCGATGACAACGCATTTAACTTTCTTCTCAAGTACCGTGATCAGCTTTTCCCTGACGTGCCGGTGGTGTTCTGTGGGGTAAATTATTTTGATCCGGAACGAATCAGCGGACTGACGGGTATTACCGGTATAAACGAAGAGGCCAATATTCGGGACGGCATTCTGTTTGCGCTCCGGCAGCACCCGAAAACAGAAGAGGTGCTGATCATTACCGATACGACCACTACCGGTGCCAAGGTCCGAAGCACTCTTACTCAGCTGCTGCCGACGCTGCCAGCCTCGGTCGACTATCGGATTGAAGATGACAGAACGCTTGAAGAAATCATAGATATCGCTTCAAATATGAAGCCTAATTCACTGATATACATAACGATATTTATTCGCGATTCGATTGGGGAATTCTATGAGTTTGACCAGCTTCCCGCACAGGTGCTTAAAAAAACATCACTACCGGTGTACGCGACCTGGGATTTTAATCTGGGTCAGGGGGTTGTCGGCGGGCTTCTGACCAGCGGTTATTTTCAGGGAGAGGCCGCAGCTAAGGTCGCGCTGAGGATACTGGAGGGTGAAGACGCGGACACAATCCCCCCGTTACTGACCAGCCCCAACCGGTACATGTTTGATTATCCGGTGCTGGAACGGCTCGGCATCAGCCTCGACACGCTCCCTGAGGACAGCGTCATCATCAATCGCCCGGACAGCTTTTATAAGAAGTATCGAACACAGGTCTGGTTTGCCCTGCTGCTCACCTTCTTTCTGATATTGCTGATTATTTTGCAGCGCATGCACATCAACCGACAGCAACAGACCGAAAAAGAACTTAAGAAAAGCAAGCAGACACTGCAGGGAATATTCGATAACAGCTTCCATTTTATTGCTCTGCTGGACCCCGACGGCGTACTGCTGAAAACCAACCGCACATCACTGGATTTTGCCGGCATCAGCGAGCAGCAGGTGATTGGTCACCACCTGTGGGATACGCCTCTGTGGAGCCAGTCAGAGGAGAGCCGGCAGCGACTCAGAAATGCCGTCAGACGGGTCGCGGAAGGAGGCACCGACCGCTTTGAAGTCGTCCTGGAAAACAGCCAGGGGGACAGGGTCATCATGGACTTTTCCGTGCAGCCGCTCACCGACGATCAGGGCCGGGTACTGATGCTGGTGCCGGAGGGTCGCGACATCAGCAGTCTTAAATCCGCTGAACAAGCCCTGCGAGACCTCAACGAACAGCTCGAGAATCGTGTACGGAGCCGAACACTGGACCTGGAGCGCTCTAATCAGGATCTGAAGGAGATTCTCGACCGCCTGACCCGAGCCCAGAAACAGCTCGTGGAAAGCGAGAAGATGGCGGCGCTGGGCAGCCTGGTGGCGGGTGTCGCCCATGAGATCAACACTCCGCTGGGGGTTAGCCTGACCGCCGCAAGCTGGCTGGAGGAAGCGCTGAACAAGCTGTTTCACAAATACGAAAGCCATAACCTTAAGCGGGCCGATTTCGAACACGCCCGAAAGGAGCTTCACGAAGGCTGCGCCATCCTGCAGAGCAATCTCAATCGCTCAGCCAGCCTGGTGAAAAGCTTTAAAATGATCGCCGTCGACCAGACCAGTGAAGAACGCCGCAGTTTCTACTGCGCCGAGTACATCCGCAGCACCCTTCTTGCCCTGAAAGCGGAATTACGCAAGTACAACCATGAAGTGAAAACAGACTGCCCGGAAGGGCTCAGCATCAACGGCTATCCCGGTTTGTTTTCGCAGATCCTGACCAACCTGATAATCAACTCGCTGACCCATGGCTTCGCTCCCGGCCAGAAAGGAAATATCTACATCCGGCTCAGAGGAGAAAGTGACTCCATCAGACTGGAATACGGCGACGACGGCTCAGGGGTTGATCAGCAGGCAATGGAGCAGTTGTTTGAGCCTTTTTTCACGACTCGTCGCGCCAGCGGTAATTCCGGTCTGGGGACCTTTATTGTCTATAACATCTGCACTCAGGTACTGGGAGGTACTCTCAGCTGCCACTCGGAGCCGGGACAGGGGCTTCATTACCGTATCGAAATCCCCAGGAGCGCCCCCGCAGAAGTCAGCTCCAGCTTGTCGGCACCCCTGCCTCAGCCAGCGAATTAAGAAGACCTCTGCGGATCAGCGCCTGCCGCTGCTGCTGATTTCTGACCAGGAAGGTGCCGGCGTATCCCAGGCTGTTAACAGAGATGCCCGCAACGGATTCGGTGCGCCTTGGAACCAGTAGCGCCCGGTCCTGCCAGACCAGCAGGTTATAAGGGAGGAGTTCTGCTTTTTCCGAACAGACAAGCCCGAATTCCCTGATGGCGCGCTGGTAGAATCCCAGTAACGCAGCAGCCCGAGTGTAGGGATCTCCAGCTATGCCGGATACTATTCGATACTTGTAATCGATATCGATACCATTTGATACACAGAGATCCAGCGGCAACTCTCGCCCCACCCCCTCTTTCTGCAGCGGCACCACCTGGAGATGCCTGTGCATCTGACTGGCACCAGCCTCTTTGCCGCCGTTATAGAAACCCAGTGAGGGAAATTTCGCCATCAGCAGGCTGAGGGCCACAAAGTCTTCTTCACCGAGAGGAAGCCGTTGGTCTTCATAATCGCCGGAGACAATCAGCAGGTGATGGTCGATAACATTGTACTTGTTGAGCAGAATCAGCCGATTCTCGGTCAGCTCACCAACATAAAGATCTCTGTCATAGGGCAGGAACGGATTAGCATTTGTTGAGCCGGCCTGGCTCAGCCGTCGCCCCGCCTCCTCTTTGTCACCGATGTTCGTGAGAATCCGGATCTGAAAGTCAACGCCCTGCTCCCGATGCCGGGTAAGCTCGGTGCGGATGCTTTTCAGCTTTCCGCTGCGCATAGCTGCTTCACTAACCCGCTTTACCCGCATCATCAGGTCTGCGCTGCCGACTGTTTCTGTAATCATTTGAGCCTGTCTGTCCGGTGAATTTCAGATAACTGAGACAGTAAGAAATATAGCCAGCCAGGATCAGTGTTAGCAATAAGCAGGGGTGATCTCCCCAAGCGGTTCCTGGTCAGGCATAATCTGACCGAGCAACAAAGGAGAAACTGAGGTGAAGCAACTTAAGGCAACAGTCACCCGCAAGGGACAGGGTCATCAACGACAGCCGGATCAACAGGATGCTGCATACCTGGACGAGCTGGCCCATTTGATCCATGGCTATCAGAAAAAGGGAGACAATCTGAAACTGATGGTCCAGAAGCTCAACGAGCATGACCACAAGCGCCCGGATGGCAGCGACTGGGACTACACCAGTCTTCAAAACACCATAAAAGAGCTGAAGCTGTAAAAAGCTGAATCGGTGTTCGCCGCAACGGCTGACTGGAGCAGCATCAGCGCTGCTCCAGGATCGCTACCCCCTGACGATAGCCCAGTCCGCCATTACCATGCACAGCGGCCAGATGAGCCTCCGACTGACTGATAAGCTGCTGATACATACTGATCAGTCCATTCAGCGCCGGACTGTTCCAGGGGGCACGCGCCAGATTCATACCTCCGGTTACAGTCACCGCATAGTCGCGTAGCAATTCCGGTAATTCCATCAGGCTGTCGATCAGTCGACTGACCAGCATAAACGCCATCGGCACCACCGGATAGCAGCTGTAGACCTCCAGCAACGCCTGTCGGCGCCGGAAAAGATCAGCAAAATCGACACCTGCCTGATGACAGCTGTTGGTGAAGGCCGTCTGCAGGTGCTGGTAGTCGGAAATCTGGCCGATATAGTCGCGTCCATCACCATCCAGGTGCTGAACATCAACGCCTGTAACCGCAACCCTCATGCTATTCGGAATCTGTAGCGCATCGGCCAGCTCCGGGCTGACTATCAACAGGCGACCACTGAAATCGATGACAGGGTTGGCACAGTCCACTCCGCGGAATCTGGGGGTTACCGACCGATACCAGCGCTCGTCCGGAAGAACCGCCGTTTCGCTCCCCGCTGCGCAGAAAGTCCGTTTGTAGTTTTCAAACAGCGATTCACAGCACTGACGGAACAGAGATTCGGTTATTCCCTGATTACCAATAAAACGTCCCGCCAGATCATCGTAGGCTCGCGTAATCGGATAGTCATCTTCGTAGATTGCCATCAGCTGAAGCCGCTCCTCACGGCTATAGCCGGTTTTGAGCGGCTCGTCGCCACTGATAACAAACGCCTGATTTTTCCCTTCGGCCAGCAGCCTGACCCCGTACTGCAACGCTTCGATGGGAGCGCAACCACTGCGAAAGTGCCCATCCCGACGCGGGGTATGCCAGCCCGCCCGAAGCGGATCGATAGTCAGAATGGCCGGCGTAACACCCAGTGCCTTTATGCCGGCCTCCAGTGACAGACAGGGCTCCAGTGAACCTTGTGCGTCGATAATCTTGCTGGCAGCGATAATAACCGGAGCAGTGGAAGCAGACATAAGGGAAATCACCTATATTTTCACTGAGCCGCGATTATAACAGCCGTCCGCGTGGACGCCAAACTGCCCGTCCGGGCTCTTTTTCCCGACCCCCGGCGTTTGGTCAGTCCGCCCGTATCAGCTAAACTGATTTTCTGAGTCAACCAGCGAGGTGCTTGTGGCACGACATCGGTTACCAGATCAGTCCCGAATCAATGGCGGCACAATACTGCCCTCGGCGGCCTGGCCGCTGAATATCCCGGGTGATGAAGTTTCCAGTACGGTTGGCCAGCTCTGTGATCAGCTGGGCAATGGCGTCGACTCACTGTTGCAGCTTCTGGTTCGGCTGCAATATCGTTTTGGTCGGATCGATGACGGGGTGACTGAAGCCGTCTGCCGACAGCTGCCACTCCTCCCCGCTGATGTTCGGGCCCTTGTCGATTTCTACAGTTTTCTGAACAGTGAGTTTCAGGGCCAGTATCAGCTGCTGCTCAGTAATAACGTGACCGACAGCTCCTCCGGTCACCGCCATGTCTTGCGGCGCTTCCGGCAACTGCTGAAGATTCCTGACAACGGGGTCCGGCAGGATGGTCGGGTCAGCATTTCCGTGACCTCATGTGTTGGCTTATGTGATCAGGGACCGGCGGCACTGATCAATGGTCACCCGCTCACCCGACTGAGCGCCGGCCGGATCGAAGAGATAAGCCGGCGGATCGAAGCCCTCTCCCCGCTTTCTGAATGGCCCGGGCACTGGTTTAAGGTCAGCGACTGCGTGCGACAGAGCGGCCCGCTGCTGAAACGAAAACTGATCCCCGGTCAGGCCATCCGTAAATTTCTCGCCCTGCCCGCGGGTGCCTTTCTCGAGCAGTTGCAACGATCCCGATTGCGGGGACGCGGCGGTGCCGGATTCAGCAGCTGGCAGAAGCTGGCCAGCGTCCGGTCTGCTCAGGCGGGTCGGCGATTTGTGATCTGCAACGCCGATGAGGGAGAACCCGGGACATTTAAAGACCGGGTGCTGCTTAATAAGCACATCGAACAGGTCATAGAGGGCATGACTCTGGCTGCTCACACCCTGAAGGCGGAACTGGGGTTCATCTATCTGCGGGGAGAGTATGCCTGGCTGCTGCCGCAACTGTCAGCGGCCCTCTCCAGCCGGCGTAAATCAGGCTGGCTGGGGAAGCATATCGGCGGAAGTAAGGACTTCAGTTTTGATATTTCCGTTCATCTCGGTGCAGGCGCATATGTCTGTGGTGAAGAAACAGCCCTGATCGAATCCCTTGAGGGAAGACGTGGCGTCCCACGAACCCGGCCACCCTTCCCGGTCAGCCATGGCTATAAACTGCAACCAACCCTGGTCAGCAATGTTGAAACCTTCGCCTGCATGACCGAAATTGCGCTCACCGGCGGGGAATCTTTCGCCCGGACAGGCACCGAGCAATCAACCGGCTTTCGCCTGCACAGTATTTCCGGAGACTGCGCCTTACCAGGAATCTATGAGCTGCCCTGGGGGATTTCAGTCAGAGAGGTGCTCCGGCGCTGTGGAGGGAGTGAAGCTGTAGCGGTTCAGGTAGGCGGACCATCCGGCACGCTGCTGCTGGCCAGTGATTTTGACAAAACGCTGGCCTTTGAAGACATCCCTTCAGGGGGCTCTTTTATGGTTTTCGGAGCAGACCGGGACCTGCAGGGGGTTGTCACCGCTTTCAACGAGTTCTTTGCTCATGAAAGCTGCGGATTCTGCGCACCCTGTCGGGTCGGCTGTCAGCAACTGGTCAGTCTCTGCGAGCGATTAAAGCGGCGACCATTACGAATGGAAGAGATTCAGCAAATCCCGGAGTTGCATTCACTGATGACCAGGGCCAGCCATTGTGGGCTCGGTAAAACAGCTTCAGCCCCGCTGTTTCAGCTTTTCGAGCTGGGGAAGATCCCCTGCTCTGCCATTGGTGAAGAAACCGTTGGGCTGGATCTCGCCAGAGCCACCGCCGAAGCCGCCGGGCTGAAGGAGACGAGTTGATGTCCCGCCCCCCCCGAATGACCATTGACGGAGCCGCTATCGAGTTTACTCCAGGACAGACGGTGATGGAGGCCGCATCGGCCGCTCAGCATTATATCCCTCACCTCTGCTACCATCCCGAATATCCACCCGGCGGCAACTGTAAACTCTGTACAGTTAAGTTCGGAGATCGATATGTCTGTGCCTGCACAACGGCTGCCGAAAACGGCATGCAGATAGAGAACGACCTTGCCGAACTACGGGCGCTGCGTCGCTCCCTGCTGCAGCTGATGTTCGTGGAAGGCAATCATATCTGCCCCTCCTGCGAGCGCTCCGGAAACTGCCAGCTGCAGGCCTGCGCTTATGCAGTCGGAATGCATGACAACCACTTTCATCACCTTTTTCCTCAGCACCGGGTGGACGCCTCGCATCCTGAGGTTATTTTCGATCCGGATCGCTGCATACTCTGCGGACTGTGTGTTCGCGCCAGTGAAGCGGACGGCAAGAACGTATTCGTAATAGGGGGCCGCGGATCCGGCACACAGCTACGGGTTCGTTCGCCTTCCGGGCTGCTTGGAGACAGTGATCTGGCTGCCTGTGACAAGGCCGCTCAGATCTGTCCGACCGGGGCGCTGCTGGTTCGGGGCGAGGGTTTTCGGATTCCCGTCGGAGAGCGTCTCTATGACACGGCAGACATTGCCGTCCTTGGCAACCAGCGACCTCGATACTCAGCTGTCGACAAAGCTTCACCTAGCACCGATTGCGCCGATTTTACCGAAAAGCCCGATTCCGAGGAGGAAGGCAGCGATGGACGCTGAACTGACTATTGCTACCTGCTCGCTGACCGGCTGTTTCGGTTGCCATATGTCGCTGCTGGATATCGATGAGCGTATTGAATCCCTGGCCGGGAAGGTTCGTTTTGACCGTTCACCACTCACCGACATTAAGCGCTGTGGGCGATGCGATATCGGTTTTATCGAAGGCGGACTCAGCACCGAAGAGAACGTGGAGGTAGCTGTTGAGTTTCGACGGCAATGCCGGATTCTGGTGGCGGTTGGAGCCTGCGCCATCAATGGCGGAGTACCAGCGATCAGAAATCAGTTCAGTGTCAGCGACTGCCTGCAGGAAGCTTACCTGAACGGCCCCGGCCTCGAGTCCGCGCAGATCCCTGATGATCCGGAACTGCCACTGCTACTTGATAAGGTACGGCCCCTGAGTGACGCCGTCAGGGTGGATTACTTTCTGCCAGGTTGCCCGCCGAGCGCTGACAACATCTGGCAATTTCTCTGCGATCTGCTGGATGGTCGCCAGCCCCGGCTGTGTGACCGGGTGTTGCGATTCGACTAAGGAGGCGATGTCGATCGTTATGGACAATCTGGAAACCGCCGACGACCCGCGGCATCTGCGCCGCATAGCGATCGATCCGGTCAGCCGGGTAGAAGGCCATGGCAAGGTTACCCTGCTGGTGGATGATGATATGCGGGTGCGTCAGGCACGTCTCCACATCGTCGAGTTCAGAGGCTTTGAGCGCTTTATTCAGGGACGTCCCTACTGGGAACTGCCGATGGTTGTGCAACGGCTGTGTGGAATCTGCCCGGTCAGCCATCATCTTGCAGCGGGAAAAGCCATCGATATGCTTATCGGTGCCGATCAGCTGCCCCCGACAGCGGAGAAAAATCGCCGACTGCTGCATTATGGTCAGGTACTCCAGTCTCATGCCCTGCATTTCTTCCACCTGGCCTCCCCGGATCTGCTGTTTGGCTTTGACGCCGCGGTCCCCAGACGCAACCTGCTCGCCCTGCTGGGCGAGCATCCCGATACAGCGATCAGGGGGATAAAGCTGCGCAAGTTCGGCCAGCAGATTATCGAAACGCTCAGCGGTAAACGGGTACACGGATCGCTGGTGGTACCCGGTGGAATCAATCATTGCCCGCCAGCAGCCCCGCTACGCGTTCTACAGCAGCAGCTTCCGGAAATCAGGAGCTGGGCAGTCGATGCAATCCGGCTCGCCAGGGATCTTTATCTGTCCAGCCCGGACTACGCGAAGTTCGCCGCGGTTGAATCACCGGTCCTGAGCCTGGTGAGCGACCGGGGTGAATTTGAGCTTTATCACGGAGTGCTGCGGGCCAGCGGATCCGATGGTATGCCAATTCTGGACGGCCTCGACTATTGCCGTTATGGCGACCAGATCCGGGAAGAAGTTAAGTCCTGGAGCTATATGAAATTCCCATTTCTGAAAAAGCTTGGAAAAGCGAACGGCTGGTACCGGGTGGGGCCTCTGGCCAGGCTGCTGAACTGTGATCGCATGCCATGGCCTGAAGCGGAGGCTGCGCGACAGCAGTTTCTGAATCACTGCCCGAACAACGGCCCGCAGAGCGGACTGCTGTACCACTGGGCGAGAATGATTGAACTGCTGGGTTGTGCAGAAGCGATTGAGCAACTGCTTCCGGACCCTGAGCTTCGGGGTGACGATCTGGTGGCGCCGGAGGGAGAGCGCCACCCGCAGTGCTATGGTGTTATAGAAGCCCCCCGAGGCACTCTGATCCATCACTATCAGGTTGATGATCAGGGGCTGGTCCGCAAGGCCAATCTGATCGTTTCAACCACCAGCAACAATCAGGCGATGAACGTAGCGATCCGTGATGTCTGCCGTAAACATCTTGATGGCAACCAGATAACGGAAGCGCTGCTGAATCATATCGAAGTTGCCATCCGAGCCTGGGACCCCTGTTTATCCTGCGCGACTCATGCTCTGGGGCGGATGCCACTGCAGATCGAACTGCAGTCCACCACGGGCCGGATGCTGCAGAAAGCCGGTCGTGATCAGCACGGAGAGTTTGTCAGTGCCCCGGGATGAGCAGGATTTCAGAGCTCGCCTGCTACCACTGGAAAGGGCTCTCAGACGCTGTCAGTCGCTGACGCTGTTTCTGTGTGGGAATCCAGCCAGAGGCGATGACGGCATCGGAACGGAGCTTGAAAAGCGTTTAAAAAGAAACCTTAATCATTTGAATAAAAAAGAAATAGTTAAGGTTATCTACGACATGCAATGGCAGATAGAAGATTCGCTGGAATTCAGAGCCAAAGGCCTTGCGCTCTTTGTTGATTGCTCGGTATCAGCCCTTCCCCCCTTTGAGTTAGGCCGCGTTACCAGGGGGCAGCATGGCTCAGGCAGTCATTCATTATCGCCCTCCGAGCTGCTCGGCGTGGCTGAGCTGACCGGCATAGCGCAGCCTCAGGAGGCCTGGCAGCTGGCCCTGCCGGGCCATAATTTTGAGCTGGGACATTCGGTCAACCCGGAACTGAAACAGAGCGCCCGAATACTGACCGATGCGCTGGCGGCTGTAATTGATGAATGGTCAGCGCCGAAAAGCCACGGGGGTGGAAGAAGCTAAGGCAGGAATGTTCAGCCGCCGTCGCGGTCAGAAAGCAGGCGTTCGATTTTCTGGTCGGCCAGCTTACGTGCCTGACGAAGGTCTGAGCCGGACATCATTGCCGCAACGGCATCCCTAGTACGTATCGACTCCTCGTCACCGGCAGCTACAGCCGTCGCCCACCAGCTGTACGCTTCCTTCAGATCCCTTTGTACACCCTCGCCCTTGAAATGCATCACCCCGAGTGTGATCAGAGAGCTGATGTTACCCTGAGCTGCTGCTCTGGTATGCCACTTGAGCGCCTTTTTGAAGCGCCTGGGCACGCCGATCCCCTTGTAGTACATGATGGCGAGGTTGTACTGGGCGGGTGAGAGCCCCCTCTCAGATGCATAGAGCAGCCAGTGCACGGCCAGAGAATAATCCCGACTGACCCCTTTGCCCATCTTATACATCATGCCGAGGCGGTACTGACCGAGAGGATCGCCCTCGTCGGCCGCTTTTACATACCAGGAGAAAGCAGTCTTGTAGTTTCTGGCGACGCCAAGCCCCTGCTCATAGAGCGTGCCCAGCATTGCCATCGCCCGGGGGAGCTCCTGAGCCGCGGATTTTCGCATCCAGTAAGCCGCCTTGACCGGGTCAGTAGCCAGTCCCTTTCCGGACAGGAAAACAAGACCGAGATCATACTGCGCACTGGCATTTCCCTGAATCGCCAGAGACCGCCAGTTTTTCAGCGCGGTAGCGTGATCGCCACGCTCATAGGCTTCAAGGCCTTCGTAAAAGTTGGCCCAACCGGGAGATGCCAGTAGCAGCAACAGCGAAAAAGCTGCAAATCTCATTCAATCATCCGTCTGCGCATAGAAACCTGGGCTGTCCTTATAGCCTGATTACAACTACTTGTTGCAATGAGATATTTTCTTATCATCCCGATGAAGAGTAGCATGCTGTCCAGCTTAATTGAACTTTTCATATCCCTTACAGAACGTCCTCTAGATCCAGCTCAACACTCGGTGCTTGCGCATCGATAAATTTGTGCTTATTTACCCGTCACAGATCTGCCGATAAACGCCGACAAGCCCCTATACCCGCCACCCGTTAATCTCTTTATCGGTCACCGCCAGCCAAACCTGAGCCTGACAGGCCAAAGCACTCGATCTCCGAATTTAGCAAGCCGCCGGGAGACAAACTTCGCCAGTCAGGCTGCCAGAAATCAATCGGACACTGGTGGATCCGCCCTGCCATTATCGGCAATAAAAAAGGCCGGCCCCGAAGGTAACCGACCTTTTCCTGTCGTCAGGCTGATCAGATTTCGCTGACGCCGCCCATATAAGGAAGCAGCGCCTCAGGAATACGAATCCGACCTTCGGCGGTCTGATAGTTCTCCAGCACGGCCACCAGTGTACGACCAACTGCCAGACCAGAACCATTAAGGCTGTGGAGCAGTTCAGGCTTACCGGTCTCCGGGTTACGCCAGCGAGCCTGCATACGACGGGCCTGGAAATCGCCCATATTGGAACAGGAGGATATTTCACGGTACTTCTGCTGGCCCGGCAGCCAGACTTCCAGGTCATAGGTTTTTACGGCCGAGAATCCGAGATCACCGCCACAGAGCACGACTACCCGGTACGGCAGATTCAGCTTCTGCAGGATAGCTTCGGCGTTAGCGGTCAGGCTTTCCAGCGCCTCCATCGATGTTGAAGGCTCGACCAGCTGGACCATTTCGACTTTCTCGAACTGGTGCTGCCGGATCATGCCACGGGTGTCGCGGCCATAACTGCCGGCTTCGCTGCGAAAACAGGGGGTATGGCTGGTAAACTTGAGCGGCAGCTCTTTCGCCTCGACGATCTCGTTCCGAACGATATTGGTGAGCGGCACTTCAGAGGTCGGGATCAGGTAGAAATCATTGTCTCCCGGAACCTTAAACAGATCTTCTTCGAACTTCGGCAACTGGCCGGTACCATAGAGGCTGTCGGAATTGACCAGATAGGGGACATACATCTCCTGATAACCATGCTCCTGCGTCTGCACATCCAGCATAAACTGGGTCAGGGCACGATGCAGGCGGGCCAGGTGGCCCCGAATAACCGCAAACCGGGAGCCGGTAATCTTCGCGGCCACTTCAAAGTCAAGAAGGTGTCCGGTCGCACCGAGATCGACATGGTCCTTCGCTTCGAAGTCAAACTGAGTGGGCTCTCCCCAGGTCCGGACCTCGACATTCTCGTCTTCGCTGTCCCCTTCAGGTACAGAGTCGTGGGGAATGTTAGGGATGCCGGCAACCAGCACGTCCAGTTGCTCCTGCACCTTGCGGTAGTCGTCCGCCAGGGCATCAATATCCTTCTTGATCTGCTCGCCTTCCGCCTTCAGCGGCGCGATGTCCTCCCCGGCTTTGGCTGCCATGCCGATTTTTGCGGCCTGTTTTTTTCTCAGGCTCTGCAGGTGTTCGGTTTTCGACTGCAGATCTTTCCGCGCCTGGTCAAGCTCCTGAAATCTGTCGATATCCAGGGTGTAACCTTTTTTAGAAAGTTGCCGGGCAACCAGTTCGATATCAGTACGAAGCAGTTTTGGATCAAGCATGGGCGCAGTAAAACCTTATCTCGAAAGTTATAAAATCGGTCAAAAAAGAATTCGGGTAAACCAGGTGCCGGCAAAAAGAGCGGCTACACAGCAGATAACGCTCAATAATATATAAATTGCAGCGGACATGATATGCCCTTCCTGCATCAGCGCAACAGTCTCCAGGGAGAATGTGGAGAATGTGGTAAAAGCGCCGAGAAAACCGACCATCAGCAACGGTCTCAGTTCCGGCGACAGCTGGGATTTTTCCATAATCAGCACAAAGCACACGCCCATCAGCAGAGAGCCGATTACGTTCACGGTCAGGGTACCCAGCGGCAGGTAGTGATCGGTGTTGTTGACGACATAGCCGCTCACCCAGTAGCGACAGAGTGCACCTATAGCGCCACCGCCGGCAATAAACAGAAGTTGTTGCATGTCAGGCCTGTCCCTGTCGATATCGTTTTCTGGAACTGCGGCGGTCCAGATCCCGCAGATGATTCAGTTTTTCGGAGATCTTTATCTCAAGGCCGCGGGGTTCCGGTTGATAGTAGCGACGCTGCTGCAGTTGTTCCGGCAGATAACACTCGCCGGCAGCAAAAGCCTGCTCCTCATCATGGGCGTAGCGGTACTCCTGGCCATACCCCAGGTCATTCATCAGTTTTGTCGGAGCGTTTCGCAGATGGTGCGGCACCTCATAGGAGGGATCGGAGCGAACATCCGCCATGACCTGGTTGAAAGCGGTGTAAACGGCATTGCTCTTGGCCGCACAGGCGCAGTAGACCGCCGCCTGTGCAATAGCCCGATTTCCCTCCGCCGGCCCCAGCCGCTCGAAAGCGTCCCAGGCGTTGAGGGCTACCTGCATAGCCCTGGGGTCGGCATTGCCGATATCTTCGGAGGCGATAGCCAGCAGGCGCCTGGCGATATAGAGCGGATCGCAGCCGCCGTCGATCATCCGGGCCATCCAGTACAGAGCCCCATCCGGCGAAGAGCCGCGCACTGATTTGTGAAAAGCGGAAATCTGGTCGTAGAAAATGTCTCCGCCTTTATCGTACCGGCGTGTGTTTTCCTGCAGCACCTCCGTCAGCACCTCGTTGTCGATGATCTCCCTGCCCGCCTCCCGACGCGCCAGATCTGAGGCGATTTCCAGCAGGTTCAGCGCCCTGCGGGCGTCACCATCGGCAGCCCGGGCTATCAGCGCGATAGCATCTTCGTCGATATCAACCGGACGCTCACCAAGACCGCGTTCCCGGTCGTTAAGCGCACGCTGCACAAGGTCACTTAACACCTCCTCATCCAGCGATCGCAGCAGATAGACCCGAGCCCGGGAGAGCAAAGCGCTGTTCAGTTCAAAAGATGGATTCTCGGTTGTTGCACCGATAAAGATCAGCGTACCCTCCTCCACGTAGGGCAGAAACGCATCCTGCTGCGCCTTGTTGAACCGGTGAACCTCATCCACGAACAGAATGGTTTTACGCCCGGACTGGGCTCTCAGCTGCTTCGCCTGCTCGACGGCCTGACGGATATCTTTCACTCCGGCCAGCACCGCGGAGATCACTTCAAAATGGGCATCGCTGAGCTCGGCTATCAGCCGGGCAAGGGTGGTTTTGCCGACACCTGGTGGCCCCCAGAGCACCATTGAATGGGGAGTACCCTGCTCAATCGCTTTACGCAGCGCTTTATCGGGTCCCAGCACATGCTGTTGACCCACATAGTCATCGAGACAGCGAGGCCGCATCCTGGAGGCCAGCGGCTCATAACCCTGAACTTCGGAAGCAAAAAGATCCTGTTCCATCTGCCTCAGATCCGTATCCCTGCCGCGGAGCCAGCCTGCTTCCCCGCTTTCTTATTCAACAATGACATCCACTCCTTCCGGCACGGTAAAAGTAAACATCGCCGCGTCCAGCTCCGGGTTCAGCTTTCGCTCTGCGAAAACCACGCTGGTCTGCTGGCCCAGATTATCCTCCAGCTGCATCTCAATCAGCACTCCGGCGGTGAACATCATTCGCATCACGGTAAAAAGTGCGTTCTTATCGACGGGCGTCAGCCGGTAGATGCCGTCATCGCCGCTGGCGGGCCCGGCAATCACAAAGCTCTCCTGCAGTTTGCTCAGGTCGCCACTGAGCAGCAGCGCCGGGGTGTTACTGAGCTGCTTATCCACCGTCTGAACAGTGACCTGCTCCAGATCCTCATCGTAGAGCCAGAGCTGCTGGCCGTCGGAAACCAGCAATTGCGGGAAAGGCTCTTCCGTGGTCCAGCGAAACTTTCCGGGGCGCTGCAGATCGACGTGACCGGTGGACGACTGCATTCGACTGCCGCTGTTATCCAGCACCAGCTGTTCGAAATCGGCGCTGAAACTCTCCAGCCCCGACAGCAGGCGGTTCAGATTGCCGGCCGGGGTTTCGGCAACGGCGACATCGACCACCAGCGCTGAACAACACAATACCAGCCCTGCACATAACTCTCTGAAATTCATGATCGGTCCTTTCAATATCGTTTACGGTCAACCCTGAACCGGCGGTGGCGCCAGCACCTCGCGCCCGCCATTGTGTCCTGCTTCACTGACCACACCTGCGGCCTCCATCGACTCCACCATTCTGGCGGCCCGGTTGTAGCCGATTTTAAGTTTTCGCTGCACAGCGGAGATCGATGCTCTGCGGCTCTGGGTCACAAACGCCACCGCTTCGTCGTAGAGCGGGTCCTGTTCATCCTCAAACAAAGAGCCGCTGGCGCCACCGGTCATATCCGCATCAACCGACTCCATCAGAATCTCTTCGACAAATTCGGCAGGCCCCCACTTCTTCCAGGCTTCGACCAGCCGATGCACTTCGTCATCGGCGACGAAGGCGCCATGGACCCTGACCGGCATGCTGGTTCCGGCAGGCAGATAGAGCATATCGCCATAGCCCAGCAGATGTTCCGCACCACTCTGATCCAGAATAGTGCGGGAATCTATCTTGGAAGAGACCTGAAAGGCGATTCGGGTGGGCACGTTGGCCTTAATCAGGCCGGTAATAACATCCACAGAAGGACGCTGCGTGGCCAGGATCAGGTGGATACCTGCGGCACGGGCTTTCTGGGCAATACGGGCAATCAGTTCTTCTACCTTTTTGCCGACGATCATCATCATATCGGCAAATTCGTCGATTACGACGACAATATAGGGCAGCGTTTCCAGCTCCGGTGCCGGAGCCTGTTCATCGAATCCCTCTTCCAGCGGATTCCACAGCGGATCGACGATCGGCTGGCCTGCAGCTCTGGCTGCGATAATCTTATCGTTAAAACCGGCCAGGTTACGAACTCCGAGCTTGGCCATCAGTTTATAGCGGCGTTCCATCTCCGCCACACACCAGCGCAGGCCGGAAGCCGCCTCTTTCATATCAGTGATAACCGGGGTTAACAGATGGGGAATGCCGTCATAGATCGACAGTTCCAGCATCTTAGGGTCGACCATCATCAGGCGGACCTCATCGGGCGTCGCCTTGAACAGCAGACTGAGCAGCATGGCATTGACGCCCACCGACTTACCGGAACCGGTTGTCCCGGCCACCAGCAGGTGGGGCATTTTCGCAAGATTGACCACCACCGGATTACCGGCGATATCGTTGCCCAGCGCCAGGCTCAGTTTCGACTCGGCCTTGCCGTAGACATCGGCGTACAGCACCTCGCTGAGACGAACGATCTCACGGTTTTCGTTGGGGATCTCGATACCGACAACAGACTTGCCGGCAATCACCTCGACGACCCGGACGCTCAGCACCGCCATCGAACGAGCCAGATCCTTTGCCAGGTTGGAAATTTTGCTGACTTTGACGCCCGGCGCCGGCTGGATTTCAAAACGGGTAATGACCGGGCCGGGATTTACTTCCACGACCTCGGCGATAACGCCAAAATCCTTCAGCTTGGCTTCCAGCAGCCGAGACATCACCTCAAGTTTTTCCGGGCTGTATCCGGCGTCCCGTTTCTCTTCCGGCTTGTCCAGCAGCTTCAGTGAAGGAATCTTACGTCTGGCCGGCAGCGAGATCGCCCCCTCTTTTCTTCCGGCTGCAGTTACGCCAGCCGGACCATCCTCGGACAGCTGAGGCTGATGCGTCTCTGACAACGGCACGATTTTTACGTGCTTTTCCGCAGCCTCGATTTCCTCAGAAGCCATGGGGTCTGCCGATGGCACTCCGCGAGGCTGATGGAGGGCATCGTCAGGGGAAACAACCGCTTCAACCGGGGCCGGGCGCTCGTCAACAGAGTCGATCGATTCGGGCTCGGAAGGACTTTCGCTGCCGGATTCCGACCACGGGGGATCAAAATGAGGTTCCTCTCTCCGCTCTGCCGGCTGCTGCAGCTGATCGCGGCCGCTGAACCTGGCCAGCAAAGACGAAAACACACCTCGATCTGATTCTTCATCAGCTGAGGGCTCTTTCAGCGAGTGGCCAGCATAATCTGTACTTTCTGCCGCCCGGGCTGATGTCTCATCGGCGTCTTCGAAAAATTCCAGCGTGTCTTCGCGTAATTCCTCCTGCCGCCTTACGGAATGATCGGTATTTTCTGAGCTTCCGGTGGATGTCAGCAGCTCCCTGCATCGCTCGCCTGCCTTAAGCATCAGTCCGCCGAGGGTGTCGGCGGTACCGGTCCAGGAGAAGTCCGAGAACAGCGTAAGGCCAAGCATCCAGAACGCCAGCAGCACCAGAGTCGACCCGACCAGGCCAAACAGCGATGCCGATTCACTGGAAAGTGACAGTCCGATCATGCCGCCGGCACCAAACGGCAACTGCAGCCACTGATTACCGAAATGCAGGCTGGCCAGAGCCGTACCTGCCAGCACAAAAAAGATCGCCCCCAGCAGCCTGAGGGTGAAATAGGGTAACGCACTGCCAATCCCTGCTTCCCGCTTTCGCAAAAACAGCAGGGCTCGCCAGCCGATCATCAGCGGCGGCGCAAAGGCGAAGAACCCGAGGCCGGAATAACAGAAGTCTCCGACCCAGGCTCCGGCAACCCCGGCCAGATTTCGTACCGCCCCGTCATAGCCCAGATGGGACCAGCCCGGGTCTCTCGCATCGAATGTCAGCAGTGACAACATCAGGAAGGTGCAGCAGGCGATCAGAATGATCAGCCCTCCCTCTTTCGCTATCCGTGAAACGAATCCGATAAATGCTTCTCTCTCGGTCGCCGTCAAAATCCAGACATCCCCCTTGAATAAAAAAACAAAAGTACCATATTTAGCTTGCCGGAGCAGCGCTGCCAGTTGCCCAGAGTGTGTAAGAAAGGCATAAAGTTCCCCATCGGTAACGGATTGGATTAAGATAGCGCCTTCGCAGCCAGTTACCGCAACAGTTACTCAATCGAGAGCATCCCATGAGCGAAGTTAAACACCACAAACTGATCGTATTAGGTTCAGGCCCTGCCGGATACACAGCTGCCATCTATGCAGCACGAGCCAATCTTGATCCGGTGGTTATCACCGGCATGCAGGCAGGCGGCCAGCTGACCACCACCACCGACGTCGACAACTGGCCGGGTGATGCTGAGGGCGTTCAGGGCCCGGAGCTGATGCAACGCATGCAGCAACACGCAGAGCGCTTCGAAACCGAAGTTATTTTTGACCATATCAACGAAGTATCCCTGCAGCAGCGCCCGTTTATCCTCAAAGGAGACAGCGCCGAATACAGCTGCGATGCCCTGATAATTGCCACCGGTGCATCCGCTCAGTACCTGGGGCTGAAGTCTGAAGAAGCCTTTATGGGCAAAGGTGTCAGCGCCTGCGCCACCTGCGATGGTTTTTTCTACCGCAACCAGAAGGTAGTCGTTGTCGGGGGCGGTAACACTGCGGTCGAAGAAGCGCTTTACCTCTCCAATATCGCGGCCGAGGTTACCCTGATCCATCGCCGCGATACGCTGCGTAGCGAGAAGATACTTCAGGACCACATTCTTGAAAAAGCGGAAAATGGCAACATCACCATCGAATGGAACCACACTCTCGAGGAAGTGCTTGGTGATGACATGGGCGTGACCGGAGTACGAATCAAAAACGTTCACACCGGTGAAGCCAAAGAACTGGAAACCCAGGGGGCTTTTATCGCTATTGGCCACAAGCCCAACACCGATATTTTTGCCGGTCAGCTGGAAATGAAAAACGGCTACCTGCAGATTAACAGCGGCCTGAATGGAAACGCCACACAAACCAGCATTGCGGGCGTATTCGCCGCCGGCGATGTTGCCGATCAGGTCTATCGACAGGCCGTAACCTCGGCCGGTTTCGGCTGCATGGCCGCCCTGGACGCCGAGCGTTATCTGGACAATCTCAATAAATAGCCACCCAGCGGCATGACAAGCATTGCCTGGCTTGACCCTGACAGCATCGCATTCCCTCCGCTCAGCCACGCCCTGCGGGAACCCAACGGGCTACTGGCTGCCGGAGGCGATCTGTCTGCGCCTCGTCTGATAGCAGCCTACCGCCGGGGGATTTTCCCCTGGTTCGATGATGAACAGCCCCTGCTCTGGTGGAGCCCGGATCCTCGCTGCGTACTCTATCCAGAACAGTTACACATCTCAAAAAGCCTTAAAAAAGCACTTTCAAAACAAGACTATACAGTTACCTTTGACAGTGATTTCGAATCCGTAATTGTCGCTTGCTCAGCCCCTCGAGCCACCTCTGCCGACACCTGGATAACAGCGGATATGAAGCAGGCCTATCTGGAACTTCACCAGACCGGTATCGCTCACTCCGTAGAAGTGTGGCGAAACGACCGGCTGATCGGCGGCCTTTACGGACTGGCGATGGGTCGCCTCTTCTTTGGAGAGTCGATGTTCAGCGCCGAGAGGGATGGATCCAAGATCGCGTTCGTTCATCTGGTCGAACAATTGCGAAGCTGGGGTTATTATTTAATAGACTGCCAGGTGCACAGTGATCACCTGGCCAGCCTGGGCGCCAGTGAAATCCCTCGCGGCGAGTTTGCAGCAATCCTTGAGCGCGAAGTCGATACTGAGGTCAATCACGAATGGCGCATGTCCTGGAGTTATCGGGAGTCTGGCCGCCAACGTGACTAATCTGCGTGAATTACAGTTTTATGCGACACCGGAGCACCCCTGCAGCTATCTGAGCAACCGGCAGGCCAAGACGCTTTTTGTCGATCCGAAGGCCGAACTGGACCAGACCGGCTACAGCGTTCTGTCCGATCTTGGCTTCCGGCGCAGCGGCCCTCACGTATACCGTCCCCACTGCAACGGTTGCAACGCCTGTATTTCTGCACGCATACCGGTTGACACCTTTACCCGGTCACGCAACCAGAATCGGGTTATGCGATCAAATCAGGACCTTAAGCTACGCATCACCCGCCCGCTGTACAGCGACGAAATCTACAGCCTTTACGAGCGCTATATCAATCATCGTCATGCCGATGGCGACATGTACCCTCCCAGTCCGGAGCAGTTTGAATCATTTCTGGTAAAAACGGAGCAGGATACCTGCTTCTACCAGTTCAGCACCGATAAAGAACTGGTGGCAGTGGCCGTGGTCGATCGCCTCGATCAGGGACTGTCTGCCATCTATACGTTTTTCGCGCCGGAACACGAGCATCGCAGCCTGGGCAGGTATGCCATTCTCAGACAGATAGCCGTAACCCGAGAACTGGGCCTGCCCTTTCTCTATCTGGGATACTGGATCAAAGGCTGTCAGAAAATGGACTACAAAATTGAATACCGCCCAATTCAGCTGCTGCTGGACGGCCACTGGATTGAGATGAAAAAAACTCCGGAGAATGGTCCGCTGTCACCATAGTTTCTTTTGCTAATGCGTTATAAATGAGGCAAAATACCGCGCCTTAGCAGAAGATCCACCCAGTAACTGAACCTGGCTTGATTGGCCCCAGAGGTAAGCCCAGTAATGGCAAAAGAAGATTGCATTGAAATGGATGGCACCATCATCGACACTCTGCCGAACACCATGTTCCGTGTAGAGCTCGAAAATGGGCACGTCGTAACCGCACACATCTCCGGCAAGATGCGCAAGCACTATATCCGCATCCTCACCGGCGACAAGGTGAAAGTAGAACTGACTCCTTACGACCTTTCAAAAGGCCGTATCGTTTACCGCGCACGGTAAACTCTCCCGACAGCATACGGATCATCTGATCCGCGTCGACTCAGCCTCGCTGAACCGACAAACAGCTGAACTGAGGCAGCGTTAAGCTGCCTCGTAGCTGAACTCCAGCTTGTCGTCACTGACAGTCACCCGAACATCACCCCCCTTAGCGGACAGTTCTCCGAACAGCACCTGCTCTGCCAGCGGCTTCTTGATCTCTTCCTGAATAAGACGGGCCATGGGTCGTGCACCCATTTTTTCGTCGTAGCCGTGTTCAGCCAGCCAGTCGACGGCCGCGGTATCGACATGCAGATGAACCCGCTTGTCATCCAGCTGCGCTTGCAGCTGGGTCAGGAACTTGTCGACCACACCACGTATGACTTGCGTATCCAGCGCCTGAAACTGAATGATTGCGTCCAGACGATTGCGGAATTCAGGTGTAAAGGTCTTGCGGATAGCCTCCATACCGTCGCTGCTGTGATCCTGAGCAGAAAAGCCTATGGAACGGCGGCTCAGTTCCTGAGCACCGGCGTTGGTGGTCATTACCAGAATGACATTGCGAAAATCGGCTTTACGACCATTGTTGTCGGTCAGCGTACCGTTATCCATCACCTGCAGCAGCAGATTGAAGACTTCGGGATGGGCTTTTTCAATCTCATCAAGCAACAGTACACAATGAGGTGACTTGGTAATCGCTTCGGTCAGCAAGCCGCCCTGATCGTACCCGACATAGCCCGGTGGCGCACCGATCAGTCGCGATACGGTATGACGCTCCATGTATTCAGACATATCGAAACGAACCAGTTCGATCCCCATGATTTTCGCCAGCTGAGCCGTCACTTCGGTCTTGCCGACCCCGGTCGGACCGGCGAACAGGAAGGAACCAATCGGTTTCTGCGGTTCTTTCAGACCAGCCCGGGACAGCTTGATCGCCGATGCCAGCGAACCAATCGCCGGATCCTGACCAAACACCACCATCTTCAGGTTCTTCTCAAGATTCTGCAGCGCATTCTTATCGGAAGCGGAAACACTCTTTGGCGGGATTCTGGCAATTTTAGCAACGATAGTTTCGATATCGGAAACATCGATGCGTTTCTTCCGTTTCTTCTCAACCAGCAGCTGCTGATAAGCACCGGCCTCATCGACAACATCGATAGCCTTGTCCGGCATGTGCTTGTCATTAATATAACGATCGGCCAACTCCGATGCGGCTCTCAGCGCCTTATCCGTGTAGGACAGGTTATGATGTTTTTCATAGCGGGACTTCAATCCCTTAAGAATCTGGTAGGTCTCATCAACCGTCGGCTCCAGCACGTCGATCTTCTGGAATCGTCGTGCCAGCGCGCGATCTTTTTCAAATACTCCGCGGAACTCCTGAAAGGTTGTCGAACCGATACAACGCAGCTCACCACTGCTCAGCAGCGGTTTCAACAGATTGGAAGCATCCATCGCCCCACCGGATGCGGCGCCGGCTCCGATAATGGTATGTATCTCATCGATAAACAGAATGCTGTTGTCCTGTTTGCTGATTTCAGCCAGAAGACCTTTCAGTCGCTTTTCAAAATCCCCCCGGTACTTGGTGCCGGCCAGCAGCGCTCCCATATCCAGTGAGTACACCACGCTGTTGCCGATCACCTCAGGGACATCACCTTCAACAATTTTACGGGCCAGCCCTTCCGCAATGGCGGTTTTCCCCACGCCGGCCTCACCGACCAGCAGCGGGTTGTTCTTCCGGCGCCGTGACAGGATCTGGATGACCCGCTCAAGCTCATGCTGACGCCCGACCAGAGGATCTATACGCCCGGCGATGGAGACTTCATTGAGGTTAATGGCGAACTGCTTCAGCGGACTCTGCTGGGCGCTATCGTCGGCTTCTCCTTCAACAGAAGGCTCGTCGTCATGCGGATGAGCATCATCCAGCACCTTGGATATTCCGTGGGAGATATAGTTGATGACGTCAATTCGTTCTACGCCCTGCTGGTTCAGCGCATAGACGGCCTGACTCTCCTGCTCACTGAAAATGGCGACCAGTACGTTGGCGCCGGTAACCTCATTCTTGCCCGATGACTGGACATGGAAAACGGCTCGCTGCAGCACCCGCTGAAATCCCAGCGTTGGCTGGGTATCCCGTTCGTGATCATCGGCAGGAATCAGAGGGGTGGTCGAGTCGACAAATGCGTTCAGGTTGGCGCGCAGCTTATCAATGTTGACTCCGCAGGCTTCGAGCACTTCAATGGCCGAATTATTGTTCAGCAGCGCCAGCAACAGGTGCTCCACGGTCATAAATTCGTGTCGCTTATCCCTTGCCTCCTGGAAGGCCATGCTCAGAGTCAGTTCTAAATCTTTGTTCAGCACGATATACAGCCTCTCTCGGAACTATCAGGCTTTGTCAATTTCACAGAGCAGCGGATGCTGGGACTCTCTGGAATATTGATTAACCTGAGTCGCTTTAGTTTCAGCAATATCCCGCGGGTAGACACCGCACACGGCTTTTCCCTGTGTGTGTATCGCCAGCATCACCTGAGTTGCCTTCTCCTGCTCCATATTGAAGAAAATCTTCAGCACTTCAACCACAAAATCCATAGGAGTATAGTCATCGTTCAGGACGATTACTTTGTACATAGATGGTGGCTTCAGCGCCGGTTTGGCCTCCTGAGTAACCAGCCCACCATCATGATCGTGCTTTTCATCCTGACTTGAACGTATCGAGCTCAAAAAAATCATTACCAAAACCTGTCAAACGTCTTATCACCGCAATGATACATCCTGTACATCAGGTACGCATCCCTCCCCGCCAGTGATCTGGAAGCCGGTCAGCGGCCCTGCTTCAGGCCGGAATAAAAGCCACAGGTTCGATCTACCAGATAGCATAGCCCATGTTACGACAATCACTACAGAACCACTTCCATCTTATTGAATAATTTAAATATGTTTTTAATACCCCTCTGCTGGCACCACAGCAGCCAGAACAACTTCAGCTGACCATAAATCAGCGACTGATCACCGGTCATTTAGCTGACTTCCGGTGATTTTTATCACAAGCGATATCAGCCGCACTTTTTCCGCAACTTCGCGGCTGTACCCTAAAGTCGGTCTTGAAAAAAAGACTGGTACTGACCAAAATATGCAGATACTGTGTATTAGCGGTTTATAATTTTTTGCTGTAAAGGAGTCTCTTCATGTACTCAGGGAAAGTTAAGTGGTTCAACAACGCTAAGGGCTACGGTTTTATTCTGTCCGAATCCTCCAACGAAGATCTGTTCGCTCACTATTCAGCTATTGAGATGGATGGATACAAAACCCTTAAAGCAGGCCAGGAGGTCAGCTTTGAGACAACACCGGGTCCGAAGGGAACCCACGCGATCAATATTCGTCCGGCAGAGAAGAGATCAGAGGAAGAATCCGCTTAAACGCTGACAACATCCACTCTTATTCAAAACACAAAAAAACCAGCCTGATGCTGGTTTTTTTGTATCTGCAATTGCTATCCGTGATTACATATTGTCGATAATCGCATCGCCGAACCCGGAACAGGAAACCAGGGTCGCATCATCCATCAGACGGTCAAAATCATAGGTTACCGTTTTTGCAGAAATCGCCCCTGAGACGCCTTGCAGAATCAGGTCTGCGGCTTCTGTCCAGCCCATATGGCGCAACATCATTTCAGCCGAGAGGATAACTGAGCCGGGATTAACCTTATCCTGCCCCGCATATTTGGGTGCTGTGCCATGGGTTGCCTCAAAAATAGCCACTTCATCACTCAGGTTTGCACCTGGCGCGATGCCGATCCCGCCAACCTCCGCAGCGAGGGCATCGGACAGGTAATCACCGTTCAGGTTGAGTGTTGCAATGACGGAGTATTCGGCCGGACGTAGCAGAATCTGCTGCAGCATGGCATCTGCGATAACGTCCTTAATAATTATCTCGTTACCGGTCCTCGGGTTTTTCATGCTGCACCAGGGGCCTCCATCCAGCAATTCTGCGCCGAACTCCTCCTGTGCCAGTTGATAACCCCACTCCTTAAAGGCACCTTCGGTAAACTTCATGATATTGCCTTTATGGACCAGAGTAACTGAAGACTTGTCATTGTCGATCGCATACTGGATCGCTTTGCGAACCAGACGCTTAGTGCCCTCTTCAGATACCGGCTTAACACCAATGCCGCAGTTCTTTTCGAAACGTATTTTGGAAACGCCAAATTCATCCTTAAGAAACTGAATCAGCTTATCCGCTTCCGCAGTACCAGCTCGGAACTCCACTCCTGCATAAATATCTTCGGAATTCTCCCGAAAAATGCACATATCGACATCCTGCGGATTCTTCACAGGACTGGGGACCCCGGTAAACCACTGCACCGGACGCTGGCAGACATACAGATCCAGCTCCTGACGCAAAGCGACATTCAGTGAACGTATGCCTCCACCCACCGGGGTCGTCAGAGGGCCTTTAATACCGACAACAAACTCTTTAAAAGCATCCAGGGTTTCCTCAGGCATCCAGGTATCGGCGTCATACACCTCAGTGGCTTTCTCACCGGCATAGACCTCCATCCATGAAATCACTCGCTCGCCTCCGTATGCCTTTTTAACGGCGGCATCCACGACTTTGATCATAGGTGGAGTTACGTCGTAGCCTATGCCATCGCCTTCAATGAAAGGGATGACCGGATTGGCGGGCACGTTCAGCGAGCCATCGGAATTAACCGTGATCTTTTCGCCCTGTGCAGGCACCTGAATTTTTTGGTATCCCATCATTCACTCCATTTATTGTTCTGATCAAAACTGTTGAGGTGCATAAAAGTATATACCTTCGCCGGGCCACCGGCGTCAGGGTATTAACGGAACCCGATCTGAGCTCAGCAACTTCAATTACCATGAGGCGTTTCTAATACTGCCGGACATGCTACCTGTACAGAACTGTTACAACGTTGACCTGACTCAACATCTTCCTCAATACACTGAATTACTTACAAATTTCTTCTTTGCAGAAAACACGTTGAATCAGGGGCGTATCATTTGTGTAACACTTATCCTGACAGCTTCCGAAAAACTTTATCTTATGACAGAACATCCAGATATCGCAGGTATCTTGTTGATTACGTTGGGATAGACATTCTGCCTCTAACCACTGATCACAGATTTCCCGCTCCTGCTCGACGTCCCAGAAGTTAAGCCCCCTCTTCTCACCTGACTTTCTATTAACAGTTTCGCCTGCGATGAAATCCTGCACCCGGAGACACATCCTAAAATATCTCCCCAATTAACAAAGCATTAGCGATGCCGTGACAACAATGGTGCATATCTTGCGAGTGGTACCGGCGATGGTATGGCTGCCGTATTGCTGGACATGGTCCAGACGTCTGTTGCGCCGTACCCCCCCCACAGATAAATCCGTCCACCCGCAATGGGCTGGAGCAAGACAGAAGGAGGATCAGGGCTTCAATCGGGAAAATAAGGCGGTGAGACGTCCTCGCTCAGCCACCCGAATATGGGGGAGTAAGAGAAATCCTTGTCTGGCAAGTTCGTCGAGGGAGAGGAAAAATGAACAGACCCTTAGTAATAGCGGGCACGTCGGTACTGGCCTTAGCAATGGCAGTATCCAATGCCTACGCAAACCCTATCAACAAATTCAACTTTGGCAATGACCAGCAAAATACTGTGACAGCCACGGCTACCGCAACGGGAGGCCAGGGCGGCAACGCTAATGGCGGAACCTCCAATGGCGGTACAGGAGGCAACGGCGGCAACGGTGGTAACAGCGCCAACGCCAATGCCAACAATGCCACAACCGGCAGCACCAATTCCGGCTCATCTACTGCCTATAACGACCCCTGGGGTGGTGACAGCTCCGGCTCAGCTACCGGCGGCAACACGACCGGTGGCGCGGGCGGTAACAGCGGTACGGCAAACGGCGGTAATGGTAGCGGTCACGCTGCAAATGCGAACGACGGCGGTAACGTGACCCAGAACCAGGTACCGGGTGGCGGCTCCAATGACGCCAGGTCCAACGATCAGGCCTCCGCGCAGGGACAATCTGACGGTGGCAATGGTGGTACCAGTGGCAACGGTCCGGGTGGTAACGCCAATGACGGTGGTGCAGCCAGCACCGGAGCCGGCGGCAATGCCAACAACAGTGGTGACTCCACAGCATCCACAGCTTCAGGTGACACAGACAACTTCGGTGATACCAATGCCACTTCCATGGCCGGCGACGGCCAGGCTGGCGGAACCGGAGGAGCTGGCGGTCCTGCATACGGCGGCGCCGCAGGCCAGGGTGGCAACGCCAGTGCCTGGAGCGAGTCGTTTAACACAGTGACCGAAGTTATTGCTTATCAGACCCTTGAAGCCAACGTGACCGGTAACAGCATCACTATTCATGGTGGTATCGGCGCGGCTGGTGCTGCAGGTGCAGTTGGTGGAGCCGGCGGTAACGGCGGCACTGCTCTCGGTGCATCTGTCGGCGGTGTCGGTGTCGGTGTCGGTGACGGCGGTAACGCAACGGGTGGTACCGGCGGTAGTGCTGATGCCAACAACAACAATGGCCAGACCGGCGGCAACGGCGGTAACGGCGGCAATTCAGGAAATGCTGACGCAGTTGGCGGTACCGGCGGTAACGGCAACGGTAACGGCGGAACCGGCGGTAATGCCAATTCAACCGGTGGAACCGGCGGTAACGCTAATACCACTGGAGGAACCAGCGGTAACAGCAACGCCAATGGAGGCACCGGCGGTCTGGCTAATGCCAACGGCGGGACCGGCGGTAATAGTAACGCCAACGGCGGAACCACTGGTAACAGTAATGCCAACGGAGGCACAGGTGGTAACAGCAATTCCAATGGAGGAACCAGCGGTAATGCTAACGGCGGTAATGGTGGTACAGGCGGGCTTGCTGATACCCGCGGTGGAACCGGCGGAAATGCCAACACAAACGGTGGAACCAGCGGTAATGTAAATGGCAACGGTGGCACCGGAGGTAATAGTAACGGCACTGGCGGTACAAGCGGGAATGTCAATGGTAATGGCGGAACCGGGGGCCTCGCCGACTCTTCTGCAGGCACCGGCGGTAATGCCAATGGTAACGGTGGAACTACTGGTAATGGCAACGCCGACGGTGGCACCGGCGGCATGGCTGACGGAACCGGTGGTACCGGTGGCATGGCTGACGGAACCGGTGGTACCGGCGGCATGGCTGACGGCACGGGCGGTACCGGTGGCATGGCTGATGGTACTGGTGGTACCGGCGGCATGGCTGACGGAACCGGTGGTACCGGTGGCATGGCTGACGGCACTGGCGGTACTGGCGGCATGGCTGACGGTACTGGCGGCACCGGTGGTACCGGTGATGGTACTGGTGGTACCGGTGGTATGGCTGACGGAACCGGTGGTACCGGTGGCCTGGCCAGTGGCACCGGCGGTAACGCAGGCGTAGCGGCCGATGGTGGCGCAGGTGGCGCTGCAAATGGTGGTAACGCCAATACAACCAACGGCAATGGTGGTGGCGGAGGTGACGCTTTCTCCGGCGGCACTGGTGGTAATGCCGGTATGGCAGACGGTGGAGCTGGTGGATCCGGTGGTACCGGCGGTAATGGTGCTGGTGGTACCGGCGGTATGGCTGACGGTGCCGGTGGTACTGGCGGTATGGCCGATGGTACTGGCGGTACCGGTGGTATGGCTGACGGTACCGGTGGTACCGGTGGTATGGCTGACGGTGCCGGTGGTACCGGCGGTATGGCTGATGGCGCCGGCGGAACTGGCGGCATGGCTGACGGCGCCGGTGGTACTGGTGGTATGGCTGACGGCACCGGTGGTACTGGCGGCATGGCTGACGGCACCGGTGGTACCGGTGGCATGGCTGACGGCGCTGGCGGAACCGCTGGTTCAGCTGGTGGCGGTACTGGCACCTCAGGCATGTCTGATGGCGCCGGTGGTACCGCAGGAGCTGCCGGAGGAGGAACCAGCACCGCAGGTATGGCTGACGGTGGATCAGGAACTTCTGGAACAGCTGATGCCTTAGGTGGTACGGCAGGAGCAGCAGGCGGTGGAAGCGGAACCAGTGGCCAGGCGGACGCATCTGGCGGCACCGGCGGCATGGCTGACGGCGGCACCGGTACTGGTGGTATGGCCGACGGTGGAGCTGGTGGCACCAGTGGAACCGCGGACGCAGGTACCAGTGCTGGTGGAATGGCCGATGGTGGTACCAGCACCAGCGGCTCCGCTGACGCAGGCACCAGTACCGGCGGTATGGCTGATGGCGGAACTGGCACTGGTGGTAACGCTGGTGGTGGAACCAGCACATCCGGAACTGCTGATACTACAGGTGGAACAGGCGGAAGCGCTGACACCATGGCCGGAACAGGCGGTGACGCCAACGGCGGAACCGGTACCGGTGGCGACGCCAACGCAACAGCCGGTAACACCAACGGCGGTGCTGCTGGAAACGGCGGAGATGGCGGTGACGGCAATGGTACCGGAGGTACTGGCGGCAATGCCGATGCAATCGCTGGTAACGGTGGTGTCGGATCTGGTTCCGGCAGCGGCGGAGCAGTAAATGCTAACGGCGGTGCTGGCGGTGCTGGCGGCGCTGGTGGTGCCGGTGGTGCCGGTGGTAATGGCGAAGGTGGTGTCCTGACCACAGGTATGGCGACACTTAGTGTTGCCAATGGAACCTTTGGTGGTATCGCCAATATCAACCTGTCCACAGGCATTTATAACGCCCAGCTGTCCGCTACCAACGTTGCTGCTCACAGCAACGTAAATATCGGCAACTAACGGCTTAACAAAGCCTTGGGCTGGCGGTTCTCTTTGAGCCGTCAGCCCCTCTACCCCTGGCTGCAGAACTCAGAGGGAGTAAAGGGTCATGGATAAGCTATTCACAACACTGGTCCCCATCTTTCTGGTGCTGGCTTTTAGCGTCGCAATTACCCAGACGGTACGAGCGGACACCGAGACCAACCATTCAGGGTTCTCATCCCTGGAAGCAATCGAAATTAAAGATCTGGCTGATCTGAATGGTCGCGACAACCTGACGAACGTACAGAGCATTCAGGAGCTGGACGCATCCGTCAGTAACAGCACTTTTAATGCAGACACCATCACATCAGGCGCGATAACCATTGAACAGCATGCTCTGGATCATTTTGAAGGAGTCGGAATGTTCAACATATTCACGGGTAATAACAACGCAGTCGACTCAGCAGTTGGTATCAGCGTTTACGTGACTGAATAGAGAAAACAGAAAGTTACGCAAGGCAAATCGGCGTTCACTGTTGCCCACCGTATGGGATTTGCCGGAGCACTGGATAAGACAGGAGACAGCGATGAAGCTCAGGACCTGCGTTGCGGTGTTTGTAGCGTTACTGACAGGATTTAGTGCCCTGCCCCAGGCCGGAGCAGGTACGGTAAACATAACCAGTCCTTTCGGCTCCTTTAACGTATACGCGAAAAGCCTTCAGGAGATGCGCTGGGACTCGGTCATCAGGCAAAAGTATGACTTCAGCTGCGGCTCAGCAGCCGTAGCTACTTTGCTTACCTACCACTACGGGCTTCCGACTGACGAGGAAGAGGTCTTTCAGGCAATGATCAAGGTAGGCGATCGCGCCAAGATCCAGAAAAACGGATTCTCAATGCTGGATATGAAGCGTTATCTGGACTCCCGGGGATTTCGGTCGGATGGCTTTAAAATCTCACTAGACAAACTTATACGAATCGGACTCCCGGGAATAACCCTTCTGAACACGCAAGGTTACCGGCATTTCGTCGTGGTCAAAGGACTGAATAACAACCACGTCCTGATTGCAGATCCTGCTGTTGGCTCCGTTGTAGTTCCCCGAGAACATTTCAAGCAGATCTGGAATGGTGCAATCCTTGGCGCCCGATCCTTCGTAGAAATTGCTAAAGAGAACTTTAACAGCGACCGGGACTGGCGTATTCGTCCGAAGTCCCCGATAGACAGAGGCGTTAGCAGAGCAAGCCTTGGATCACTACTACTCAATCTGCCTGGCCGCAACGAGCTGGGGAAATAATCATGAATATTTCAGTTAACATAATCAGAGCCACTGCAGTCTGGCTAACCTGCCTGTCACTTTTGATCGCATCTTCCGGACTCAACGCTGAAAACAGAGCCTTTCCCGAAATGGTTGTCAATACTGAAGCAACGCCAGAAGCCTATTCAGGACTGGAAGTCATCGATCTTCAGGAAATGGACGGAATGCGAGGAGGGTTTTCATTTGGAGGCCTGGAATTAAAGTTCGGAGCAACGCTCAGCACCCTGATCGACAGTATAAAACTGGAGACAGTATTCAACATAACATCTCATGGAACTGAAATCGTTTCCCAGGTCCTGAGCAACCTGGCGGCCGTGAATGAGGCAGTTGCAGCACTGGCCAGTCAATCGCCTGCTCTTACCTCAACGAGTTCGGACTCTTCTACGTCGACAGTTACAGGGCCTGCGGCCGGTGTGACGCTTGCAACAGAAACTCCCTCGGCTACGCAGCCCTCTGTTGAGGTGACCCAGCCGACCGTAGCGCCCTCCTCAAACCTGCCATCAACTGCGCCGCCGGTCATAGATAACCCCTTTGCTCCGCCGGCTCCGAGCCAGTCTCCTGTGGCAGTGGCCACAGCCGGTCCAAACCCGACTGCAGTGATTTATACACCTTCATCGGACACAGTTTCGCAACCCTCTGTTGATGTGACTCAGCCGGTCGTGGCACCCTCGTCAAACCTGGGAACAATTGCGCCGCCTGCTATAGACAACCCCATATCCTCCACTGCTCCGGGTCAGCCTCCTGTGGCCGTGACCACAGCTGTCCAAAATCCGACTGCAGTGACTCAGACACCTCCGTCGAACACAATTTCGCAGCCTTCTGTTGAGATGGCCCATCCTACCGCGCCTTCATCAAGCCCGGTATCGTCTGTGCCACCGGCGATAAACACCCCCATAGCCTCCATAGCTCCGAGCCAGTCTCCAGGGGCCGCAACTACAGCTGGCCCAAATCCGACTTCTGCAGTGACTCAGACGCCATTGCCGAACATAGTTTCGCAGCCCATTGTTGAGGTGAACCAGCCTGCCGTAGCGCCCACTTCAAACCCGACGTCAACTGCGCCACCGGTGTCAGATAGCCTCATCGCACCAACTGTTCCGAGCCACTCGCCTGCGGCTGTGACGACAGCCGACCTGAACCCGACTTCGATAATTCACACGGCATCACAGAACACGGGTACGCAGTCTGATACCGGTAATACACAGGTAGTTAGCACGACACAAACCGGTCTATCTCAGAACAATGAAACAACCATCGTTTCAACAGCTACCAGCGACAACACCGGTTCTTCGGCAACTGTGACCTCCTCTAATAATGCGGTAGTAATCGGACCAGATAGTAGCGTAACGCTTTCCGAACTTGCGCCCGTTGACGTGAAACTTGATGGACTGGAAAGTGCCGGTGGATTCAGTGGGCTTGTCATCAACGACAATAAAGGATTCACAGCAGCAGTACACAAGCTGACTCAGGAGGCGGCCATCAGTGCAGTTATCAGCAATGCATCCAGCCTTAAAGTGAGTCAGAAGCTTAATATTAAGATAGAAATTCAGAACGCGAAAAGTGCTCGACTGGCATCAATGCGGGCGGCCCTAAGCAAAATGGGGATTTTTAAATAGCAATAAAAACGCTACATCCCGGTGTCTTGTCCTGATATGGGTTGACACTATTTCAGGTTAAAAACGCCCGATGCACTTCATCGGGCGTTTTGTATTTTAAGGCCATATGCGGCCGCCGTGTGTTGTAGAGCCGAATCGACTCGTCGACCATGACCGCCGCCTGCTCCAGATCCTCAGGCCTCCTCAACAGATACTCTCCTTTCAGGATCCCATTCACCCTTTCCGCAAGCGCGTTTTGATAACAGTCATAACCATCTGTCATCGAACATCTTACGCCATGTTTCTTGTGGACGGCCTGATACCGCTTTGAACAGTACTGTATGCCTCGATCAGAGTGATGAATCAGCCCAACGCCACCCTGGTAACCACTCAAGGCCTTTTGGTAAGCCGTTAATACCGATTCAGCTTTCAGGTTGCCGTGTACGTGATAGCCGACGATTTTACGTGAATAAGTATCGGTAACCAGGCTGAGACAGGCTTCTCCGTACCTGACTGGAAGATACGTAATATCCGCTACCCAGATTTGCTCTGGCTGAGTGGCTTTCTCTTGCTCCTCACCTGGCTTTAGTAAGTTAAGGTGACACCAGAAGCGGTGATGACTCTGAGTGGTTTTGTAATATGCCCTGCGTCGCTGAACCAAAAGTCGCCGCTCTCTAAGCAGCCCGAAAAGCTTGTCCCTGCCAATTTTGAACTCCGTCTCTGAGTGCAGCAGGTGCAGTAGCTTACGAGTTCCCAGTCGGAGCTGCCGCATGCGCTCATGCTGAACAAAGCTTAGAATGGCGCAACGCTCCTCGGTGTGAATCTTCGTCCGCTGGCGTTGCTGATAACAGGCCTGACGGCTGATACCGAGAATCTGGCAGGCTCGAGTGACAGTCAGCCCTTTGACCTGTCGTTCTTCGATGACTTGCCGTGAGGCTTTTTTACTACGCGGACTCCGTGATCGCGCTCGAGTACATCAACCACCGCCTCAAAGAAGTCAGCTTTCTGCTGCGCTTCAGTCAGCTGCTGCTCAAGCTCTTTAATCCGCTGTTCTGGGGTAAGCTCTGAAGACTTGTCTGTCATGGGTTTGGCCCGATGGTCCGAAAGAGATGTCCCTACAGACCAATCTAGCCAGCCGTGCTTACGAAGCCAAACCAATACCGTGGACCGACCCTGGATGCCATAGCGCCTCTGAGCCTGCTTATAGGTCAGTTCGCCGGCTTCCACCTGGTCGACGACCGACAATTTAAAAGCGAGGGAATAATCGCGCTGGGTGCGTTTAGTATCTGATTTCATGTCACTTCCCGATTTGATGATCGAAAAGTGTCAACGTTATTCAGTACGGGACACGGTAATAAAAAAAGCCCGCCATTAAAGCGGGCTTTTCTGAATCACTTCAGCATGCTACCACAACGCCTCAGTTGTAAAGGGTACCCGGAAAGTCATCAGCATATCCGGAGCGTCATCCGTTATACCAAACTCCAGATTCAGGTTAATCCCCACCTGCCTGTCAAGCTGATAGGAGTACCCCAGCAGTATAGAGCCGATATTCAGATCAGTACTTTCGACGGTCACCCCATTGATCTCGGTTTCGGTCTCCTCGATCCAGTCATTCTTAAAGCCAAGGGTAAAGGAGGCCCGCTCGTTAATCGAATAGGCCATACCAAAGCTGATTCGAATGGCATCGCCCGGATCCACATCGCCGATAACCTGAGCTCCTGCATCAGAACCGGCACCTATGGTCTTGTCGACACTGTCCTCAATGTTGAACAGATAACCGATGTTGGCGAAAAACACCGCCGGTGCGGACGGATAAAGAACTGTCAGGCTTGGCTCAAAGGAATAGAAACCACTACCAGTGGCCAGTTCCTGCCCGATACCTTCGCTATCACGGTTAACATCGAAGGGGCCGTCCGCATTGGCCAGCTTCAGACGAGCATTAGCGATAAAAAATGGCCAGCCGTCCTGCCCATTATTCAGCTGGTAGTGGATAGCTGCTTCTATATCACCAAAGCTGTCGCCATCCAGACTGGTTGTATCGGAAACTTCTTCGTCCAGCTGGGGAATGACAGCACTCTCCTCATCATCCCGATACACATAGGGCACCTTAACTTCAAGCTCCAACCGATTGGTCAGTCCCAGCCGCCCGGTAACCGATGCGATAATACTATCGCGGTCCGCGTCAACTGCTTCAAGAACACCGATACCCAACGAGCTAAGGATCTCTATTCCACGGAAAGTTAAGCGATTAACGTCAGAGTGAGAATACTGCAGCGCTGGCTCAATAACCAGTTTACCCCTCGGTGTCAGCACACCACCGATATCGGCCAGAGCATCAACTTCGGGTTTGGTCGGCTGGGCCTTTTTCGGCGCTTGTCCCACTGGCTGTCTGGGCGGAGTCTGTGTGTCACTATTTTCGGCAAGGTATGCAGGGCTGGTACTGTTCTGTTCGCTTCCCATCCCACGGCTCTTCATCATAATTTCAGTGCGCAGAATCTCGAGCCCGTTACGCTGATTCTCCAGCGCTGCCTTTTGACCGGAAATAACCGAAGCCTGCTCATTCAGCTTCCGTTCCTGCTCGGAGATTTTTGCCTGTTGGTCGTTAAGAACTTTTTCCAGTCGCGCAATTTTTTCATCGATGGTCTCTGCAGCCACAGTACTGGATATGGCGAGGGCCAGCAGTGCGGAACCACAGGCCGTGGCTCTTGTTCTGGATTTCATTACCAAAAACTCCTTTTGGATATCGTGCTTGCGCAAAATCACCGACCGTTATGCACACAACGTTCTTCAGGAAAACATGTGCTCCGGAAAACACCAGCAAACGGACCGATTCTTATAAATATGCAAGATAATAACCGCAATACCAGGCACTCTCCAGCCCGGGTTCAGGTAAAAACGCCTTTTTTAGTAAACCGCGTAGTCAGTATTGGCTACGGAATTGTGCTTAACGCTGTCGTGATCATGAGGCCCCAATATCAGCCCCCCGGCCAGAAACACCTGAAACAAGCTAGAGATTATTAATATCGATACCGAATTTATCTATCAGCCGATAAAGAGTAACTCTGGAAACACTGAGACAGCGAGCCGCTTCTGTTATGTTGCTGCCGCTTTTCTGCAGTGACTCCCGAATCGCATTTTTTTCCGCTTCCGCCCTCACCTCCGCAAGACTCTGCGTTTCGCTACTTTCAGGGTCTGAGCCGAATTCCAGGTCAGCCGGAGTAATAAGGGCTCCTTCACACATAACAACCGCCCGTTCTACCCGATTAATCAGTTCACGAACGTTACCGCGCCAGTCACTGGCATTCATACATTTAATGGCCTGGCGACTGAAACCTCGTATTTTGTGACTGGATTCCGACTTAAACTGATGAAGAAAGTACTGAGCCAGTGGTTCGATATCATCCCTTCGTTCTCGGAGAGCAGGGAGCCTCAAAGACAGGACATGGAGTCGATAATACAGATCTTCGCGGAACGCCCTCTCTTTTACCGCCTCTTTAAGGTCTCTGTGTGTCGCCGTTATCACTCTTACATCCACCGGTATCTGCTCGACGCCGCCGACTCTGTTAATGGTTTTCTCCTGAAGGAAACGAAGCAGATTAACCTGAAGGTCCAGAGGCAGGTCACCAATCTCATCCAGAAAAAGGGTTCCGCCATCAGCCGTTTCAATTCTGCCGATATTGCGTTTGTGGGCGCCGCTGAACGCTCCCTTCTCGTGACCGAACAGCTCTGTCTGTATCAGAGCTCCGTGTATGGAGCCGCAGTTAACAGCGACGAAAGGTCCTGACGAACGTCTGGACTGATTATGTATTGCCCGTGCAACCAGCTCTTTACCGGTTCCGCTCTCTCCGCTGACCATCACTGAAGCATCAACAGATGCAATTTTGTCGATTTTTTCAAAAATGTCATGCATCACCGGACTTACGGCGATCATCTGATAGCCATTTATCTGGTCTGTGACGGATTTAAAAAAGGCCTGACGGATGTTGGCCATGCCATAGGCATGCCCCAGAGAATTAAGGAGCCTGTTACTGTCGATCGGGAGTGTATGATAATCGCTCAGATAGTTGACTATGAGTTCCTGTGTTTTGCTGAGCGACAAATTTTCGGACTCAATAAGCCCGACCCATTCCATATAAGGCGTCGACTGAAATAATTCTTCAAGCTCCGAGCTGCCGCCATTCAGATAATAGCTGTCAAAATAGACCAGCCCGACCCGCGGGCTCTTATTTCTGACAACCGCCATGGCGTCGTCAACATCAACCGCGATACAGGGATGCCATCCGGCATCTCTGATGGGCTGTTGTGGTACTTCATATCCACGGGTTACACGTAAACAGAGTACGCTTCTCCTTTCCATGGCCAGATGCCCGATTTTTATACGCTGACAGATACCGCAGGCAAGCCGTTAAAGTCGATATACCGCGGATTAATTGTGTCGATCAATAAAGCCAGGCAATTGCATGCCCCTTCTCGACCCCCTCGAAATAACAGTATAGGACAGTTATACGCTCGTTTAGCTGAGTTTTAAGGCGGGGTTGTTTATCGGGTGCGTCAACCTGAATTCTTTTCAGATGCAATCAGCAAATTAATGCTACCCGACGTCTGCAGAAGAAGTAGATGACGGAGGTTCAGTCTGCATTTCTGACATGAGTAGACTGGAATTTAAGATGAAGATATTGCGTGCATTCATCTGCAGGCAACGGCCGACTGAAATAATATCCCTGAAATTCATCACAGCCATTCTGGCGAAGGAAAGTCACGTGCTCCTCTTTCTCCACCCCCTCTGCAATAACCGCAAGGTTAAGACTGTGGCCAAGCGCTATTACCGCTCTGGCAATAGCTTCGTCATCAGAGTATCGCCCGATATCGTATACAAACGACTTATCAATTTTCAGCTTGTCGACAGGCAGCTTTTTCAGGTAGCTCAATGAAGAATATCCGGTACCAAAATCGTCAATGGCAAGACGGATACCCAGGTCCTTTATCAATTGCAGTCTTGAAATCGCAGACTCTGGCCGTTCCATCGCAAAGCTCTCGGTGATTTCCAGTTCCAGCATACTGGGAGGGACGCCACTTTCATCGAGTGCTTTATTGATGCGGTTCAACAATTGTGAATCCATTATCTGCGGGCCCGTCAGGTTTACCGAAACACTGAGCGTATCCATCCCCTGTTTTCTCCACTGCCCAAGTTGCCTGCAGGCTTCCTGTAAAACCCACGCGCCTATTTCAACGATCTGACCGCTCTCTTCTGCCAGCGGTATAAATCGGTCCGGCGGTATCATTCCCTGATCAGGGTGCATCCAACGCAGCAACGCCTCAACACCAACGACCCTGGTGCAGTCCGCAGATAACTGTGGCTGGTAGTAAAGCAGAAGCTCCTGCCTCTCAATCGCGTAGCGCAAGTCAACGTCAAGGCTCAGCCTCTCTTCGAAACCAGCCGAATGTTCCGGACTGTACACCAGATATTGCTTTCGCCCCTCTGCTTTTGCCTGATGCATCGCAACATCGGCATGCTTGACTAAGGTTGTGGAATCAAGGCCATCGTCCGGATAGAGGGCAATTCCCAGGCTGGCTGAAACAAATACTTCCTGTCCTTCTATGTAATATCCCCCCGAAAGCGCGGTCATCAGTTTACTGGCTATATCGATCGCATCCTGACGCCCCCTGATAAAGTTCACCAGTACTACAAATTCGTCGCTACCCCAGCGAGCAACCATATCCTGGTTTCGTACCGCCGTTTTCATACGTTCGGCAGTTTGTTGCAACAGTTTATCGCCGGCAGGATGTCCGAGCGTGTCATTGATGTTTTTGAAATGGTCCAGACCGCAAAAAAGCACCGCTACCGAATGCTCATTGTTATGGTCCGCATCGACTATGTCCTGCAGCCTCCTTTGCAGGCTGGTACGATTGGGCAACTCGGTCAGGGGATCATGGGAGGCGAGCCATTTCAACTGATGCTGAACAGTCTTCTGCTCGGTAATATCCATGCCAACAGACAATACCGTATCCGACCTTCCTCTTTGTCGTAGCCGGGAATGTAACCAGGATAAATTACGAACAGCCCCGTCAGCGGTCGTGAGTCGCGTTTCATGACGATAGACGTTCTTCAGACCTACACAGACTTCGGACAAGCGCTCCCGCACACTCAGTTCGAGCGGCCCAAACAACTCTTCAAAGCGCTGGCTGGCACATTGTGATTCATTCTTTGAAATCAACAATCGTCCATATTGATTAATGCTCTGGCAAACGCCATCGCGATTCTGCAATACGATTACAGCTTCAGCATTATCAAGCAGACCAGCCACGAACTCGCGCTGTTTTGCCAGTTCTCTGCTACTCCTGTTCAGTCGCAGAGTCCGGCTTTTGACTTCCCGGTCGAGACGCTCGAGTTCATCGGCCAGATTAAATGCACTGCCCGCGAGCAAGCCAAGTTCATCGTTAAAATACCGCCTGTGCAGACGATTATCTTTGCTCAGCTTTCGTCGCACCATTTCGTATTCATGCCGCCCCAGTGAAGGCAGTACGGTAGCTACGAGCGAAAGCCCACTCAGGGAAGGTTGTATAACTGCAATAAGGAGCAGCGCGCTGCTCAGCAAGGACAGCCAGGTAATAGCCAGCAACTGCACATTATCATTACGAATACTGTTGTAAGTATCAGAAAGATCTGAAAGTAAAACCCAGTATCCCTGCTGTTCCTCCAGCAGCGTCAGCGGAACCAGAGCCATTTCATAGTGAAGCCCGCCCGTCTCAATAATATACTGCCCCTGCCCGTGAAATCTTGATTTTCGGGTATAACTCGTCAGCAAAGGTTCAAGCTGCTGGCGATTGCTCAGAGCAGAGAGATTGAGCCCCCAGGATGGCAGATCTGCCAGGTGTTCTTCACTGGCATTGAGCAATACACCAATATCCCAACCTGATGTCTGATGTACTCGGAGTACTACATCTGCCACTGAAGCTGCAAGAGCAATACTTCCCACCCCTCCTTCCAGTAACACAGGCACTGCTACCAGTATTCTGCATTCACTGACGCAACTCAGCCTCGCCCCGGGCTGCTCCGTAGTGCGCACGCGTTCACCGACTTCCCGAAGAAGGGGGTCCCTGGTGCCGGTGTGAAAAACGGTATCACCACCGGACGAGTAGACCTGTACTTTTTCAATACCGGAAGAAAGCATCAATCGGGAAATGTTTCCTGTTATACCGGACACCAGCGATTCACTGGTCAGCAACTGATCGTCTTCACCAGCCATCAGTACCAGATACTCTGCCTGCCTGATGAGTTCTCTCTGGACGGACTTTATCTGCAGATCAAGCTCCTGAGAACTGCGTATCTGGTGCTCTGCGCGCAGGCGCTGCTGCTGATTATCCTGCTGAAGATATGCGGCCCATGAGATACCGGCAGCGATCACGAAAAACACAGCTGCCATCAGTGCCAGAAGTTTCCACTTAAGACTCAGAAAAGGCTTACGATTATTATTCATCCCACCCCCTAAAACCGGTAGGAAGCCTGAAACATCAGAAGGTTCCAGCTTTGTTTAAGCGCAGACGAGCTGGGATTGTCCTGCGGCGGTAACCAGGTTGTACCGTTGACGTGATGTAACTCCAGCCTGGTCAGTAGTCGAGGTGTCACCTGATAGCTCGCGCCCAGCGTCCAGTCTTCAGCAAAGCGAATATGATCTGGCGGTCCTGACATGCCAGAAAAAGAAGCACCACTCCGCTCCTTTTCGTCTATAGCTACGTCGTCATACCTGACCAGCAGAGTCCACTGATGATTAAGCCTGTACTCGACCTGAAAATAGTACGCCTCCAGCGTATTTTCAGTGGTTGGAAATACGGTCTCAAATCCTCTTCTGTCGATATCTTCGATTACGTATTCTGCGGTCAGAGATACTCGCTCAAGATTGTATTGAAATGATGCGCCCCACAACCTGAAACCCAGTTTGCCATTTACAATAGGGCCCGACACAGGTGAATCAAAAGAAAAATCTGCATCTATCCAGGTAATACCTGCTCGAAGGGCACCTCCCCCCTGTTCGTAAAGTAATCGAATCAGTTTTGTATCGCCATCATCGAAGGTCCCAGGCAGATCCTGACGGAAGAACCCATACTCAGAGCTGGTTCCGGACTGCGGTTTACCCACTACGACATCGACCATCCAGCTACCATGACCGGACTGATACCCGCCGTAAAAAGCGACCCCGTCGGATGAAAGCTGAACCTCTCGAACCAGGTCCAGATAAATAGATTGTGGAAGAATTGCGCTTGGCCTTGTAAAGGAAACGTCCCTTGTGTCGTTATAGAACCCGATAGGATTTTTAACTCGCCCGAGTCGAACGCCAGCCTGCCGATTCATTTGCTGAAGAAATGACCAGTCACCGAACAGGTAATCCACTTTAGGGTCTCCATCATCAACTTCCCCTGCTTGTCGTGACAGAAACTGACCACTGAAATTCAGCTGCGATGACATCTGATAAACGCCGTTTACTCCTATTTCTCTATAATCGAAACTACCATCCGATCCTGAGGACTTTCCAAAAATATTATTGTTATCGCTGGCAACCCAACCCTGTGTCAGAAAGCCGCTGAGCCGCCAGGGCGACTCCAGCGACTCCTCTGCTATGCCAGATGAAGAAAATACGGCCAGCAGACATAACCAACAGCATCTACTTAACGATGACATATTGAACTCCATCTTTTCGATTCCCATCAGCAACATATCCGACGGCACCGGGTACCTGAGTGATCGCGTCAATCAGCTGTTCTTCACTTTCTACCTGTGTCGGAGCAGTCCCGGTACCAGAAAACACCGAACGATCCCAAATCTGCCTGAGTTGATAAGGGAACACTGCCAGCGTACTTTTGGAGAAAGACTGATGGAGGGGGTGGTCGTCCGGCAATACAAAAACTCGTACAGGGGTCCCGTCTGACCAGCGCTTAAGCCGCATTGTGAATATTGCTCGCAACGCACTGCGAGTCAGCTGGTTATCAGGAACGGCATTATTGAGGATTACAACAGGAGTTCCACCGGACGCAGCAAAAGCAGTGCCGGACAAGCCAATAAGCACTGTAATCACTACAAGCCGCAGGAGGCTGGCGACAGGCCGATATATTCCAGAAAGTTTATGCAGCATCCTGCCAGGAATTCCTTACCTGTAAAAAAAGCTGACTCATGCCAGCGGAAAAAAGGAATACTATGCTATTAGAGCCCCGAAGTCGCCCAAAAAAAAGAGCAGCCGTGGCTGCTCTTTTTAAAAAGCTATAAGGAACTTACCAACCGGTAATCTCCTTCAGCGCAGAGCCGATATCAGCCAGTGAGCGTACAGTCTTAACACCGGCATCTTCCAGTGCTGCGAACTTTTCGTCGGCTGTACCCTTACCACCGGAGATGATCGCACCGGCGTGCCCCATACGCTTACCTGCAGGCGCAGTAACACCGGCAATATAGGAAACGACCGGCTTGGTTACGTTAGCCTTGATGTAGGCTGCCGCTTCCTCTTCAGCGGTACCGCCGATTTCACCAATCATTACGATCGCTTCGGTCTTATCATCATTCTGGAACATTTCCAGCACGTCGATAAAGTTGGAGCCGGGGATGGGGTCGCCACCGATACCAACACAGGTGGACTGACCGTATCCAGCGTCGGTAGTCTGCTTAACGGCTTCATAAGTCAGAGTACCGGAACGGGATACGATGCCGACTTTACCGGGCAGATGAATATGACCGGGCATGATGCCGATCTTGCACTCGCCGGGAGTGATGACGCCAGGACAGTTCGGGCCGATCACCCGCACACCCAGCTCGTCACACTTGACCTTGCACTCCAGCATATCCAGCGTAGGTACACCCTCAGTGATCACTACGATCAGCTTGATACCGGCATTGGCGGCTTCCAGTACGGAATCCTTAACAAAAGGAGCAGGCACGTAGATGACAGAAGCTTCGGCACCAGTCTGCTCAATGGCTTCTGCAACGGTATTGAACACTGGCAGACCCAGGTGTTCCTGACCGCCCTTGCCCGGAGTAACACCGCCGACCATCTTAGTACCGTAGGCAATCGCCTGCTCAGAGTGGAAAGTACCCTGGCCACCGGTAAAACCCTGACAGATTACCTTGGTGTCTTTATTGATCAGGATGCTCATGCTTATTTACCCTCCGCTGCTTTAACCGCCTGTTCAGCCGCATCTCTGAGGCTGGTAGCAGCAATAATGTCCAGTCCACTGTCAGCCAGTACCTGAGTACCCAGCTCTGCATTGTTACCCTCGAGGCGAACAACAACAGGAACTTCAACACCAACTTCCTTAACAGCAGCGATTACACCCTCTGCAATCAGGTCGCAGCGAACGATTCCGCCGAAGATGTTAACCAGAACAGTCTTCACCTTGTCGTCGGACAGGATGATTTTAAAGGCTTCAGCAACACGCTCTTTAGTGGCGCCACCACCCACGTCCAGGAAGTTAGCAGGGAAACCACCGTGCAGCTTAACGATATCCATGGTACCCATGGCCAGGCCGGCACCATTAACCATGCAGCCGATGTTTCCATCCAGTGCTACGTAGTTCAGTTCCCACTGAGCCGCATGAGCTTCGCGCTCGTCTTCCTGGGAAGGATCATGCATTTCCTGCAGATCTTTATGACGGTAGACAGCGTTGCTGTCGATAACCATCTTGGCATCCAGGCAGTGCAGATTGCCTTCGTCAGTGATAACCAGCGGGTTGATTTCCAGCAGCGCCAGATCCTTTTCCTGGAACAGCTTAGCCAGTCCCATGAAGATCTTCGTGAACTGGCTGACCTGTGCACCGGAAAGGCCCAGTCTGAACGCCAGATCACGCCCCTGATAAGGCTGAGCGCCAGTCAGCGGATCAATAGTCGCCTTGAGAATCTTTTCCGGAGTTTCGTGAGCGACCTTCTCGATCTCAACACCACCCTCGGTAGAAGCCATGAATACGATACGGCGGGTAGAACGGTCTACCACCGCACCAAGGTACAGCTCCTGGTCGATGTCAGTGCAGTTTTCTACCAGAATCTTGCTGACCGGCTGGCCGTTTTCATCAGTCTGGTAAGTGACGAGGTTTTTACCCAGCCAGTGAGCTGCAAATTCTTTCGCTTCTTCCGGGCTGTCAACCAGCTTAACGCCACCTGCTTTACCGCGACCACCAGCGTGTACCTGGGCTTTGACGACCCACTTATCGCCACCAATTTTTTTGCATGCCTCGGCGGCTGCTTCGGGCGTGTCGACCGCATGCCCAGTGGACACCGGCAACCCGTACTGGGCAAACAACTGTTTTCCCTGATACTCGTGAAGATTCATGCTTTAGATCCGTTGTGTTATCAAATTTTAATAACGCAGCCTGTCAGACAGACCACAGGGCTGAACATCGACCATCAGGCGACCGATGTTCAATGGTCGCCCCGCAGGGCGACCAAATCTTAAACTCTGTTACTTGCGCTTTCTGCGGTTAGCAACGTGGATCGCGTGGCCGTCTACTGCCAGAGCCGCTTCATGAACAGCTTCACTCACCGTCGGGTGAGCGAATACAGTCAGCTGGAGATCTTCAGCAGAGGAGCCGAACTCCATCGCGATGACGGCCTGAGCGATCAGCTCGGACGCAACACCACCGACCATGTGACAGCCCAGAATACGATCAGTCTCTTCGTCAGCAATCAGCTTAACGAAACCATCGGTGTCCTGAGACGCCATGGCCCGACCGGAAGCCGCAAACGGGAATTTACCCACTTTATACTTAACCCCTTCAGCCTTCAGCTCCTGCTCGGTTTTACCGACCCAAGCCAGCTCGGGGTGGGTGTAAATAATGCCGGGGATGCAGTCGTAGTTCATCTGAGCCTTATGGCCGGCAATGATGTCGGCGACCATGATGCCCTCTTCGGAAGCCTTATGGGCCAGCATAGGACCGCGCACTACGTCACCAATCGCAAATACGCCGGGGGCGTCGGTCCGGCACTGATTGTCGACGGAGATAAAACCACGCTCGTCCAGCTCAACACCACAGTCACCGGCCAGCAGGCTTTCGGTGTAAGGACGACGGCCGACTGCTACGATCAGCTTGTCGACGATAACTTCCTGATCACCTTTTGCATCGGCAAACTTAACGGTGATTTCGGAACCATTGATGTCGGTTCCGGTCACCCGGGCACCCAGACGGATATCCAGCCCCTGCTTCTTGAGGATCTTAAGACCCTCTTTAGCGACGTCTTTATCGGCGAAGGGCATAAACTCTTCCATCGCTTCCAGAACGATGACTTCGGATCCGAGACGATTCCAGACAGAGCCCATTTCCAGACCGATAACGCCGGCGCCGATAACACCCAGACGCTTCGGTGTCTCGGTGATGTTCAGCGCACCTTCATTGTCGAGGATCAGATCATCGGTCAGCGGGGCCGGGGGAATATTTACCGGCACAGAACCGGCCGCGATGATCACGTTCTCAGCATCGACAACCTCGGTAGAACCATCGTGCCTGGTCACCTCGACCTGCTTACCGGCCAGTACTTTACCGGCGCCTTCAAACAGGGTGACACCATTGGCCTTGAACAGGCCGGCAATACCACCGGTCAGATTCTTAACGATCTGATCCTTGCGTTTGATCATGGTCGGAACATCCATAGCCACGTCGTTCGCACTGATGCCGTGAACCTTAAACTCCTCATGAGCCATGTGGTACTTATGGGTAGAGTCCAAAAGTGCTTTTGACGGGATACAACCTACGTTAAGGCAGGTACCACCCAGTACGGCTTTCCCCTTACCGTCTACCCACTTCTCTACACAGGCGGTCTTAAGACCCAGCTGTGCAGCGCGAATGGCAGCAACATAGCCACCGGGCCCGGCGCCGATTACAACAACATCAAACTTTTCAGACATGTTTCAGGCTTCCTATCAATAACCTTTTGGGTAGTTTTATACGTCCAGCAGCATACGTGCGGGATCTTCTAAGAGTTCCTTGATGGTAACAAGAAACTGCACCGCATCCTTTCCGTCGATCATACGGTGATCATATGACAGAGCCAGATACATCATTGGCAGAACAACGACTTCGCCATTAACAGCCATGGGGCGCTCCTGGATCTTGTGCATACCCAGGATCGCTGTTTGTGGTGCGTTCAGAATAGGTGTGGACATCAGCGAGCCGAAAATTCCACCATTGGTGATGGTGAAGGTTCCGCCCTGCATATCATCAATGCCCAGCTTGCCTTCACGGCCCCGCTTCGCAAAGTCAGCGATGCCGCTTTCGATATCCGCAAGCCCCATTCCATCAGTATCACGCAGAATCGGCACAACCAGACCACGCTCTGTGGATACGGCAACACCGATATCCTGGTAACCGTGGTAGACCATGTCATTGCCGTCGATGGACGCGTTCACAGCGGGGAAGCGCTTGAGGGCCTCGGTCGCGGCTTTGACGAAGAAGGACATAAAGCCCAGCTTGGTACCGTTGTGAGTCTTCTGGAACAGGTCTTTGTACTGCTTTCTCAACTCCATTACCGGCTTCATGTTGACTTCGTTATAAGTCGTCAGCATGGCGGCATTCTGCTGAGCTTCAACCAGACGCCGGGCGATTGTAGCACGCAGACGGGTCATCGGAACCCGTTTTTCGATACGCTCACCTACGGCGACCTCGGCCACGGGGGCCGGAGCTGCCGGAGCAGCGGCCGGTGTCGGAGCGGCTGCGGGAGCCGCAGGCTTGTTCTTCAGATGATTAACAACATCTTCCTTGGTGATACGACCAGCCTTGCCGGTACCCTTGACTTCAGCGGCAGACAGACCATTCTCTTCCATCAGCTTGCGAGCCGCCGGCCCCATGCCGGAGTCACCGGATTCCTCTGACTCCGCAGGGGCGGCCGCTGATTCAGCAGACACGCCGTTGTTGGCGGCGGCTTCACCGGCGACGAATTTAGCAATCACTTCATCACTGAGAACAGTATCGCCTTCTCCTTTGATAATCTCGGCGATAGAGCCGTCAGCGGGAGCGACGACTTCAAGAACGACCTTATCGGTTTCAATATCAACAATCAGCTCGTCCCGGGCGACAGACTCACCGGGCTGTTTGTGCCAGGTAGCAACGGTACCGTCAGCGACAGATTCAGGGAAAGTAGGTGCTTTGATTTCGATTGACATGACTCTTCCTTTATAAATTCCTGGTTCGTCCCGGTTATACCGGCAAACCGTTGATTGCGTCGTTCACCAGCCGTTCCTGTTCTTCAACGTGCTGGGACATATAACCGGATGCAGGCGCCGCGGAGGCTTCCCGCGCAGACACTTCCAGATGCAGACTGGGGAACAGTTGCTGGATCGAGTGACGCATGTGGTGCTGACTACAGTACCAGGCGCCCTGATTGAGCGGTTCCTCCTGACACCAGACCACGGACTCCGCGTTGACGTAAGCCGCCAGCGCTTCCTTCAGATCTGCTTCGGGGAACGGATACAACTGTTCAATACGGATAATCGCAACGTCGTCCCGTTCTTCGGCGGCACGCTTGTTGTACAGGTCGTAGTAGACCTTGCCGCTACAGAGCACGATACGTTTAACCTTCTCGGCTTGCAGATCATCCGCTTCAGCCAGAATCGGATAGAAGGAGCCTTCGGTCAGATCTTCGAGCGAGGAAATCGCCTGTTTGTGACGCAGCAGACTCTTAGGTGACATTACGATCAGCGGCTTACGCAGCGGACGAATCACCTGTCGACGCAGCATATGAAACACCTGCGCCGGCGTGGTGGGCACACAGACCTGAATATTGTGCTCGGCACACAACTGCAGGTAGCGTTCCAGGCGCGCGGACGAATGTTCCGGCCCCTGCCCCTCGTAGCCATGAGGCAGCAGCATAGTCAGACCGCAGAGTCGGGCCCATTTATGCTCACCACTGGTAATGAACTGATCGATCACTACCTGGGCGCCGTTGGCAAAGTCACCGAACTGAGCTTCCCAGATGACCAGTGCGTTAGGAGTGGTCGTGGCGTAGCCATACTCAAAGGCCAGTACCGCTTCTTCGGACAGGAAAGAGTCGTGCAGCGTCAGTCGCGGCTGATCATCCGAAAGATTCTCCAGTGGTACATAGGTTGATGCATCCTTCTGGTTGTGAAGCACCGCATGGCGGTGAGAGAAGGTACCGCGGCCCACATCCTGACCGGTAATCCGGATAGGGTGGCCTTCAGCCAGCAGCGTTGCATAGGCCAGCGTCTCGGCAAACCCCCAGTTGATAGGCATCGCGCCGGAGCCCATCCTCTTGCGGTCTTCCAGAATTTTACCAACCTGGCGCTGCACCACGAAGCCTTCCGGGACCTTATCCAGCTTGTCGGCCAGGTCCTTAATCAACTCACTGGATACCCGGGTATCACACTCATGAGTCCACTCGTGCCCCAGGTAGGGACGCCAGTCGACAAAGAGCTCTTCGTTGGGTTCGGAAACCAGGCTCCGGGCTACGTGACGACCATCCTCCAGCGACTGACGGTAGTCAGATTCCAGCGCCTGATTTTCCGCCTGATCGATAAAGCCCTTACCCATCAGGTAGTCGGCATAGAGTCCGCGGGTGGTCTTCTGAGACTTGATCTTCTGGTACATCAGCGGCTGAGTACCTGAAGGCTCGTCCGCCTCGTTGTGGCCGCGGCGACGGTAACAGACCAGATCGATAACCACATCTTTGTGAAACTCGTTGCGGTAGTCGAGGGCGACCTTGGTCACGAAGGCTACGGCTTCAGGGTCATCGCCGTTGACGTGAAAGATGGGGGCCTGCACCATCTTTGCGACATCGGTACAGTACTCAGTCGAGCGGGTGTCTTCAGGCTTGCTGGTGGTAAAACCGACCTGGTTGTTGATGACGATATGGACCGTGCCGCCGGTTTTGTAGGCACGAGTCTGGGACATTTGCAGCGTTTCCATCACCACGCCCTGCCCCGCAAAGGCCGAGTCGCCGTGAATGGTAATAGGCAGCACCAGATCCCCATCTGCATCGTCGCGGCGATCCTGACGGGCACGGACCGAACCTTCGACGACCGGGGACGCAATCTCCAGGTGAGACGGATTGAAGGCCAGTGCGATGTGCACTTCCCCACCCGGGGTTGCCACATTGGAAGAGAAGCCCTGGTGGTATTTCACGTCACCGGAGGTCTCCAGGGTACGCTTACCTTCAAATTCTTCGAACAGTTCCTGAGGGTTCTTACCGAAGATATTAACCAGCACGTTCAGACGACCACGGTGAGCCATGCCGATAACGATTTCTTTGGCACCGTTTTTACCGGCCCGCTGAATAAGCTCATCCAGGCACGGAATCAGGCTTTCGCCCCCTTCCAGACCGAAACGCTTGGCGCCAGCAAAACGGGAACCCAGGTACTTTTCCAGACCTTCGGCAGCCGTCAGCCGCTCAAGAATATGCTTGCGGTATTCGCCCTCAAACTCGGGATGGCAGCGAACCGGCTCGATCCGTGACTGAATCCAGCGTTTCTCCTGGGTGTCGACGATATGCATAAACTCAGCACCGACTGTGGTGCAGTAGGTCTGCTTCAGATCGTCAACGATATCTTTCAACGGCGCTTCTTCCGGCCCGAAGAACAGAGAGCCCAGCTGGAATGTAGTATCCAGATCGGCCTCGGAGAGCTCATGAAAGCGCAGATCCAGATCGGGAACCGCTTCACGCTCCATCAGAGCCAGCGGATCAAGCTGGGCGATCTGATGCCCCCGAACCCGAAACGCGTTAATCATACGCAGTACGCGTACCTGCTTCTTCTCATGCTCGGAGCTGACGCTGGAAACAGGGACTGGTTGTGCACGCTTCTGGTTTTTGGAGAGGTAGAGAAAGTGCTCGCGGATAGTAGAGTGAGGAACGTCCTGAGTGACGGTTTCCTGAATGCGGGGAAGTTTGTTGAACTCCTCTCGCCATTCGGGGGGAACTTCATTGGGATCTCTTAAAAAGAGCTCATAAAGTTCTTCGACGTAGGCAACATTGCCACCAGACAGGTGGGATGTCTTCCACATCAGCTCCATTATGCCTTCTTGCATTATAGATGACCCTGTATACAGGGGGCGGACGCCAAAGGCAACGTATCCATTCTCACCGACAGACCAGGCGAAAACTCAGGCATAGCCCGATTGCGCTCAGGAAAGATCGCCCCCATATTTGGTTGCTAGTTTGAATATTGTCATAGGACCCTTTATGAGCAGGCCCTTGGGTTTGGCGGTGCCAAGTCTACAGCACTTGGTGGTGTGTAAATATAATGCTTTCTACTTACAAGCTAAAGCGTTAATCCACGCTATCCGCCGAATATCGGGACTTTTTTGCAGATAAAAAAAAAGGTGCACAAATTGCGCACCTTTTCACTTACTTTCAGTCCGGTTATGTGGCCTGCTGGATCAGCATATTACGGATATGACCGATCGCTTTGGTCGGGTTCAACCCCTTCGGACAGACGCTGACACAGTTCATAATACCGTGGCAACGGAACACACTGAACGGATCATCAAGATCCGCCAGTCGCTCACGGGTCGCCGTATCACGACTATCTGCCAGGAAGCGGTAAGCCTGAAGCAGACCGGAAGGACCGATAAACTTGTCAGGATTCCACCAGAACGAAGGACAGGAGGTGGAACAGCAGGCACAGAGGATACACTCGTACAGCCCGTCCAGTTTCTCGCGCTCTTCCGGCGACTGCAATCGCTCAATGGCAGGCGCAGGTGTGTCGTTGATCAGGTAAGGCTTGATCTTCTCGTACTGCGCGTAGAACTGACTCATATCCACGACCAGGTCGCGGATAACAGGCAGCCCGGGCAGCGGCCGCAGCACCAGCTTGTCGTCTTTCACCACAGCCGACAGCGGCGTAATACAGGCCAGACCATTCTTGCCATTGATATTCATACCGTCAGAGCCGCATACACCCTCGCGACAGGAACGGCGGTAAGCCAGACTCGGGTCCTTATCCTTCAGCAGCTGCAGAAGGTCCAGCACCATGATGTCTTTTCCACCCGGGATATCGATATGGATATCCTGCATGTAAGGCGCATCATCAACCTCGGGATTGTAACGATAAACACTAACCAGCATGACGCGTCCCCTTAGTATGTTCTGGCCTTCGGCGGGAAGGCTTCGACAGTCTTAGGCGCGAAGTTAACGTCGCGCTTGCCAATACGCTTATCTCCCGGGAAGAAGATAGAGTGCTTCAGCCAGTTCTCATCGTCACGCTCGGTGAAGTCGTTACGGGCATGAGCACCACGACTCTCCTTACGCTCTTCCGCTGCGATTGCCGTTGCCTCAGCAACTTCCATCAGGTTTTCCAGCTCCAGCGCTTCAATACGGGCGGTATTGTAAGCCAGACTCTTGTCTTCCAGATGGGTGTTTTCAACCCGCTTACGAATATCCTTCAGCAGCTCCAGACCTTTCTGCATGCTCTCGCCGTCACGGAAGACGCCGAAGTACAGCTGCATCGTCTTCTGAAGTTCGGCACGAACTTCAGCAACGCTTTCACCGCCGGTAGTGTTGTTCAGGCGATTCAGGCGAGCCATGGCGCGCTCCAGATCTTCCTCTGTCGCGTCGACAGCCTGATAACCTTCTGCCAGCGTCTTCTCGATCTGCATACCGGCCGAGCGACCGAATACAACCAGATCCAGCAGCGAGTTTCCGCCCAGGCGGTTGGCGCCGTGAACAGACACACAGGCAACCTCACCACAGGCATACAGGCCTTCAATCGCCTGATCGTTGCCATCGCTATCGATTGTCAGCGCCTGACCACCAACATTGGTCGGCACACCACCCATCATGTAGTGACAGGTCGGAACCACCGGAATCGGCGCCTCAACCGGATCAACGTGAGCAAAGGTCTTGGACAGCTCACAGATACCCGGCAGACGACTATGCAGAACTTCTTCACCCAGATGATCCAGCTTCAGGAAGACGTGATCTCCTTCCGGCCCGCATCCGCGACCATCCAGAATCTCAAGAATCATGGAGCGAGCAACAACGTCACGACCAGCCAGGTCTTTAGCATTCGGAGCATAACGCTCCATAAAACGCTCACCATCCTTATTGATCAGGTAGCCGCCCTCTCCACGACAGCCTTCGGTGACCAGCACGCCGGCACCGGCAATACCGGTCGGGTGGAACTGCCACATTTCCATGTCCTGAGCCGGGAAGCCGGCACGCAGAGACATGCCAACACCGTCACCGGTATTGATCAGCGCGTTTGTGGTGGACTGATAGATACGCCCGGAACCACCGGTCGCCAGTACGGTCGCCTGCGCCTTGATGTATACCGTTTCACCGGTTTCGATGCAGATTGCGATACAACCAACAACTGCGCCTTCAGAATTCTTAACCAGATCGACCGCGTACCACTCATTAAAGAAGGTAGTACCAGCCTTCAGGTTGGCCTGATAAAGCGTGTGCAGCAGCGCATGACCGGTACGGTCGGCGGCAGCACAGGTACGGGCGGCCTGACCACCCTCACCGAAATTCTTGGACTGACCGCCAAACGGGCGCTGGTAGATACGACCAGATTCTGTCCGGGAAAACGGCAGACCCATGTGGTCCAGTTCAAATACTGCCTGCGGGCCAACACTACACATATATTCGATAGCGTCCTGGTCACCGATATAATCGGAGCCCTTGACGGTATCGTACATATGCCAGCGCCAGTCGTCGTTCGGGTCTGCGCTGGCGATGGCACAGGTGATGCCACCCTGAGCAGAAACCGTGTGAGAGCGCGTGGGGAACACCTTGGTGACACAGGCCGTCTTCAGACCTGACTGAGCCAGTTGCAGCGCCGCGCGCATACCCGCACCGCCACCACCGACTACGATAGAATCATAGTTTAGCGTACGAAGTTTAGACATTGCTTATAATCCCCAAAGAACCTGAACACCCCAGACCAGAAACGAGAACATTGCAGTTCCGCACACCACCTGAAACAGGAAGCGAGGCCCGGTAGGCTTAATGTAGTCAGTAGACACACTCCAGAGACCAATCCAGGAATGAGCACCAAGGGAGATCAGCGTCAGCAGAGTAAACACGCGAACCCAGGTCTGCTCAAAGAGCGCCTTCCACTGCCCGTAGTCCAGATCCGGACTGAACAGCAGGTAGAGAACAATAAAAACGGTGTACGCCAGCAGCACAACGGCAGTTGCACGCTGAATCATCCAGTCATAGAGGCCGCTGCGACCGAAACTTGTAATAGTAGTTACCATATCCATACTCCTGCCAGAAGTGTTGCAACGACACCCGCTGCGAGCGTGACTTTAGCGGCAAGCTGACCGCTTTCAAGCTCTTCACAGTAGCCGAAGTCCATTACCAGATGCTTAACACCGGCAAACAGATGATATAGCAGCGAAGAGACAAGGCCCCAGGCAACCAGCTTCGCGAAAAAGCTGTTCTGGAACATATCGACGACAGCGTCGAAGCCCTGCTGAGATTCCAGCGACAGATCAAATGCATACAACATGAATGCGACCCCAATAAAGAGAATCACACCCGTGACGCGATGCAAAATAGAAGTAATCGCGGGTAAGGGTTGTTTAATAGTACGTAGATCGAGATTTACAGGTCTGTTTTTGTTCACGGCTCTAATTCACACTCTTTGGCCCAACCGGATGGGCGATTAGAAGGACGTGCTAGGTTTGAAGCTTCTTCAGACTGCCAAAAGCCGCATACAGCCTTGACCCTCCTGGAAGTTCGACGAGGGATTATAATCATTTACCCCCCTGAAGACAATTCAGCCCTCCTTATTCAAAGGTCAAATATCGGGGACCTGACAAGTATCAAATTCGGCAGGCAATTCAACTAAAGAGCGATTTAAAAAACAGCCGGATATTGTTAAAACCACTTCATGCTGCATCGCGAAATCCAAACCCCGGGTTTGATTGACATTGTCGGTTTTGACTCTATAGTGGGTACGTCATTTTTAAGCTGACCCTTTTCACTCAAACGATGCGGCACGAGCAATATCGCTGAATTTCAGCGGCTGTCGCAATCACTAAAATATAACGAATGATAGGAGCCGCCATGGCTGACAAGAAAGCGTATCTGAAAATCGATGGTGTTGAGGAGACCATCGAGCTACCTGTAATGCATGGTACAGAAGGCCCTGACGTTGTCGACGTACGCGCCCTGACCGGCCAGGGTCTTTTCACCTACGACCCCGGTTTCGTATCCACCGCTGCCTGCGAGTCCAAGATCACCTTCATCGATGGTGGCAAAGGCGTATTGCTGCACGGGGGATACCCGATCGAGCAGCTGGCTGAGAAGTCAGATTACATGGAAGTATGCTATCTGCTGCTGAACGGCGAACTGCCAAATGCCGAAGAGAAAGAGAAGTTCGTAAACATCGTTAAGAACCACACCATGGTTCACGAACAGCTCAGCCACTTCTACAACGGTTTCCGCCGTGACGCCCACCCGATGGCCATTCTGTGTGGCGTAGTTGGTGCCCTGTCGGCCTTCTACCACGACTCTCTGGATATCGACAACGCTCATCACCGCGAAGTCTGTGCCTACCGCCTGGTAGCCAAGATGCCGACACTGGCGGCAATGTGCTACAAGTACTCCATGGGTCAGCCCTTCATGTACCCGCGCAACGACCTCACTTACGCGGAAAACTTCCTGTACATGATGTTCGGAACCCCCTGCGAAGAGTACGTACCCAACCCGGTTCTGTCCCGGGCCATGGATCGCATCTTCGTACTGCATGCCGACCATGAGCAGAACGCCTCCACTTCTACCGTTCGTCTGGCCGGCTCTTCCGGCGCCAACCCGTTTGCCTGTATCGCATCAGGCATCGCCGCCCTCTGGGGCCCGGCGCACGGTGGTGCTAACGAAGCCGTTCTGACCATGCTTGAAGAGATCGGCGACGCAGAAAACATTCCTGAGTTCATCGCTCGCGCCAAGGATCCCAACGACTCCTTCCGCCTGATGGGCTTTGGTCACCGCGTCTACCGCAACTTCGACCCTCGCGCTCGCGTAATGAAGCAGTCCTGCGACGAAGTGCTGAAAGAGCTGGGTCTGGAAGACGACCCTCTGCTGAAGATCGCCAAGCAGCTGGAGCAGATCGCCCTGGAAGACGAATACTTCGTAGAGCGCAAACTGTACCCGAATGTCGACTTCTACTCCGGCATCATCCTCAAGGCCATGGGCATTCCGACCAGCATGTTCACCGTAATCTTTGCACTGTCACGGACTATCGGCTGGATCTCTCACTGGAACGAATTCCACAGCAGCCCGAACCGGATCGGCCGTCCTCGCCAGCTGTACACCGGCCCCAACAAGCGCGATTATCCGGGCTGATTCAACCAGCCGCCGCGATAAAAAAACCACAACCCCCGCTCTTCAGCGGGGGTTTTTATTTGCATCGAAAGCTCACCTCTTTTTTTAAAAAAGCAAGTCAGATTCGACTAACATTATTTAAATATCGCAAGCGACCGGCCCAATGTTTATTTAAATGTGATATATCAATATCACCACTGCTACGGCTGCAAACCCAACACTCCAGAAAAGACAGCAACCAATCACCTTTTCGCAGGCCGACTGCAACTCAGCAACAACACCCCACCCCTCGCCACAGGCACTGTAACCAACACCCCGCCGACAGAAACAAACCGACGATCACTACCGCACCCACAAGACCTTTCAGCACCGCGATTCGATACCGACTGAGCCCGAAGAAAACGGACAGCCCCCCCCGGAAGACGACGCCACCACCCAACCTTCCAGCAAAACAACTTTACGAACCGCAAAAAAAAGCCCACGCCATTAATGCGCGGGCTTGTTCATGCAGCTAATGCTGTCAGGCAGCACCGATACCATGACTCCCCATAATCTCGGAGATCTCCGGCAGGCTTGCCGGGTCATCGATAGTGGAAGGTACGCTGTATTCTTCACCATCGGCGATCTGACGCAGAATCTTTCTCAGGATCTTGCCAGAGCGCGTCTTAGGCAGACGCTGAACCACAATCGCCTGACGGAAGCAGGCAACCGCGCCGATCTCTTTACGAACCATCGCCACCAGCTCGGCCTCAAGCTCCTTCTCATCCACCTCAACGCCATCCTTAAGCAGCACCAGCCCGACAGGATTCTGCCCCTTCAGGCTGTCAGCAATACCGATAACCGCACACTCAGCCACTGCTGCATGACCGGCTACGATCTCTTCCATCTCGCCGGTAGAAAGGCGATGACCGGCAACATTAATGACGTCATCGGTACGCCCCATAATGTAGACGTAGCCATCATCATCCTTATAACCACCGTCACCGGAGACATAATAGCCGTCATAGATGGCCAGATAACCGGTACGGAAGCGCTCGTAGTCACCCCAGACAGTCGGCAGACACCCGGGAGGAAGCGGCAGCTTGATCGCCACACTACCCTGCTCGTTCGGCCCCAATTCATTGCCGCGGGAATCCAGAATCTGAACATTAAATCCGGGAGAAGGCAGCGTAGAGGAACCCGGCTTGGGTTCTTTCGCTTCAACCCCCATCAGGTTGCCGCAGATAGCCCAGCCAGTCTCAGTCTGCCACCAGTGATCGACGACCGGCAGCCCCAGCAGATCTTTCACCCAGTGGTAAGTCGGGGGATCCAGACGCTCACCAGCCATGAACACATACTTGAGACTGGACAGATCGTAAGGCTTCAGACATTCTGAATCAGGATCTTCTTTGCGAATAGCCCGGAATGCAGTCGGTGCCGAGAACAGCCCCTTCACCTTATACTCTTCAGCAACTCGCCAGAAAGCACCGGCGTCCGGAGTCCTTACCGGCTTTCCTTCATAGAACACAGTTGACAGCCCGGTCAGCAGCGGGCCGTAGACGATGTAGGAGTGACCAACAACCCAGCCCACATCGGACGCCGCCCAGAACACATCACCAGGATCCATATCGTAAATAGCCTTCATGCTGTAGCGAAGCGCAACAGCGTGACCACCGTTGTCACGAACAACCCCTTTCGGCTTGCCGGTAGTGCCTGAAGTGTAAAGGACGTACAGCGGGTCGGTACCCTTAACCGGCGTACAGCCTGCCGGCTCGGCAGTTGCGACAGCCTCCTTCCAGTCAAGGTCGCGACCTTCGGTCATTTCAGCGACCACCTGAGGGCGCTGATAAACGATGCAGTTAGCAGGCTTATGAGCCGACAGCTCAATTGCCTTATCCAGCATCGGCTTGTAAGGAATAATTTTCTGAATTTCGATACCGCAGGATGCAGTCACGACCACCTTAGGCTCTGCATCATCAATCCGGACTGCCAGCTCATGGGGTGCAAAACCACCGAACACCACAGAATGAATAGCACCCAGTCGGGCACAGGCCAGCATTGCTACTGCAGCCTCCGGAATCATCGGCATGTAGACAACAACCCGATCACCCTTCTCAACACCCTGCGCCTTCAGCACGCCGGCAAACTGAGCGACCTGATCGCGCAGCTCGGTGTAGGTGATCGCTTTCTTAGTGTCGGTAACGGGAGAATCATAGTAGATAGCAACCTGATCGCCACGGCCGTTTTCAACATGGTAATCCAGCGCCATATAAGCAGTATTCATTTCGCCGTCGGCGAACCAGCGATCTACACCGTTCTCATCCTTTGAGAGAATTACTTCAGGCTTCTTAAACCATTCGAGAGCCTCCGCTTTTTCCGCCCAGAATTCGGCCGGGTTCTCGATAGATCGGTTATATTCGTTCAAATAGGCCATTGCACCGTTCCCTTTAATTATTAATTTCAGGAGAGCTGGGTGGCACACCATCCTCACCACATTGTAGACAGTTGCCGAAATTGCTGCCCGTTACTTTAACCGAACTATCGGGGGTTTTATCTAAGACGATAGGCGAACACACTCACCCGACCGCACAATCAACGGCGAAAGAATGGGCGTTTCAGGAAGCACCAACGAGTGAGAACCGACAGAAGCCGGCGGCCCGGGCTTCGACAACACAGAAGCCTCATTGTCGACAATTGCACAGAGACAATAAAAAAACCCTGCGAAAGCAGGGTTTTGGAAAACAGAAAACGGGCAGAACCCGCTCCGTTACTGCGATTCTGCGCGCGGCAGTAGCAGATTCAGGGCGATTGCGACGATTGCCGCCAGGGCGATACCACGCAGAGTAAACTCACCGATACCAAACTGCATACCCCCGATACCAAACACAAGCGTCAGCGACACTACCACCAGATTACGGGGAACAGACAGATCATCACCGGACCGAACCAGAGTGTTGAGACCGATAGCGGCGATCGCACCGAACAGCAGGGTCATAATTCCACCCATCACCGGCGTCGGGATGGAACTCAGTAACGCACCTGTTTTGCCGGAAAAAGACAGCAGAATGGCGAATACGGCCGCCCATATCATGATTTTAGGATTGAACGCCCGGGTCAGCGCCACAGCACCGGTGACTTCAGAATAAGTGGTGTTGGGCGGTCCTCCAAGCATCGCAGCAGCACTGGTAGCCAGACCATCGCCCAGCAGCGTGCGCTTAAGGCCCGGCTTCTTCAGGAAGTCCTTGCCCGCGACATTGCTGATAGCGACCATATCGCCGATATGCTCAACCGCCGGCGCAATAGCGATCGGAACGATAAACAGAATCGCCTCCAGATTGAACTCCGGCGCCACAAACTGAGGAACAGCGAACCAGGCCGCCTGTCCCAGAGCATCAAAACTGACCAGCCCGTACCCCAACGCCGCCAGGTAACCAACGATCAGACCCGCCAGGATCGGCACCAGCTTCATCATCCCTTTTGAGAACACCGCTACCAGCACAGTGGTCAGCAGCGACAGCATCGAAATCACCAGCGCCTTGTCTGCATCCACCAGCACCGCAGCACCGTCGCCGGTTTTTCCAAGCGCCAGGTTAACCGCTACCGGAGCCAGACTGAGACCAATAACCATGATCACCGGACCGACCACAACCGGCGGCAGCAGCCGATGCAGGAAGTCAGCACCACGAACCGCGACGACGCCGCTGAGCGCTATATAGAAGATACCGGCGGCCAGCAGCCCGGACATCGTTCCGGCAATACCCCAGGTTCCCACGCCGTGAATAATGGCAGGGATGAAGGCGAAGGACGAGGCCAGAAAAATCGGCACCGAGCCCTTTGTTACCAACTGAAAGACCAGCGTGCCCAGCCCGGCTGTAAACAGGGCAACATTAGGATCCAGACCGGTCAGAATCGGCACCAGCACCAGCGCCCCAAATGCCACGAACAGCATCTGAGCACCGAGCACGGCAGGATGAAGCGTAACCGCATTGGCGGCTGTCACACCGCCTGCATCAGTAGTCACCTGAGTCATTGAATACTCCGAATACGTAACAGATTAAATTCAAACTCGATTATTTGGTGCCGAAGATCTTGTCGCCGGCATCACCCAGGCCAGGCAGGATATAGCCCTTATCATTCAGGCAATCATCGACAGAAGCCGTGTAGATATCCACATCCGGATGAGCCGCGGTGACTTTTTCAATCCCCTCCGGAGAAGCCACCAGGAACAGCCCCATGATGTTTCTGCATCCGGCCTTTTTGAGCATGTCGATGGTGGCAATCAGGGTGCCGCCGGTCGCCAGCATGGGGTCGATAATCAGCGCAGTCCGGTTATCGATATCCCCAACCAGCTTTTCGAAATAAGGTACCGGCTCCAGGGTTTCTTCGTTGCGATAAAGCCCGACCACGCTGACCTTGGCGTTTGGCACCAGCTGCAGCACGCCGTCCAGCATCCCCAGCCCGGCCCGAAGGATCGGCACTACAGTGATTTTCTTACCCTTGATCACGTCCACCATCAGCGGAGCGCCGGTCCAGCTCTCGATCTCCTGCTTCTCGGTCTCCAGAGTTCGGGTCGCCTCATAGGTCAGCAGGTTACCCACCTCCCCCGCCAGCTCGCGAAAGTGCTTGGTACTGATGCCATTTTTCCGCATCAGTCCGAGCTTATGTTGAATCAACGGGTGTCTAATTTCGTGAACGGCCATTATTTCCTCACTGCACTGGGCGTCATTGATCGGTAATCCCCGCGCACAACGATGCCGCTGACGGATTACACTGTTTCACTAAAGGGGGATCTGAACACCCGATAAAGCCCGGCACTCTACCCGACCTGAGGGGCGTTCAAAAATTTGACCGATTGTATCGTAATTTATTGGACGATTGTATAATGCCCGACTTTCTATTCTGATGCAGTGAAGGAGCAGTTCCGCAATGACCCTGTCCATTGATGAAATCGTTAAAATCCATGATGAGGCAGACTGCCTGGCGACAGCCGATCAGCTGGACGCCGCCCTTACCACGATGGCGACAGAACTTACCCGCGACCTGGCGGACAAGCAGCCGCTGGTGCTCAGCATCATGAACGGCGGCCTGATTCCGACATCGCAACTGATTCTGAAGCTGAATTTTCCGCTGGAGCTGGATTACCTGCACGCCACCCGCTACGGTGACGCCACGCAGGGGGCGGAGCTTGAATGGAAGGTCTACCCTTCGACCTCCATTGAAAACCGCACCGTACTGGTAGTGGATGATATCTTTGACCAGGGCCACACCCTGGCCGCCGTCTGCAGCTACCTTAAAAGCAAGGGGGCGGCGGCAGTAGTCAGCGCAGTCGTAATCAACAAACTGCACAATCGCAAAGCGGAAGGCTTCACCCCCGACTATGTCGGTCTCGATATCGAAGATCGTTTTCTGTACGGCTTCGGCATGGATTATAAAGGCTACCTGCGCAATGCCAACGGTATCTACGCGGTCAAAGGTCTCTGACAGGCAAGCCTGTATAACACGGTAATACTGATGGAGGGCGCAGACAGTGGAAACGGAACAGTGGCTTATTCTCGGCCTGGCCGCTCTGTCGATGATAACGGTGCTGGTGAAATACCTGAAAAGCCGCAGGCAGGCGATGCCGCCCTCAGCCCGTAACGACGTCAAGGCACGCCGCCTCTGGCGTGGCGACCCCCAAGCTTATGAACGCAAGTTCGGAGATATCGATCGCCAGCTGGAGGCCAGCGAACAGCAGCGAAAATCAGACTGAAGGCAGCCCGCCCGAGAACAACCTTTCCCGGCACAGCTGCCGGGGCTCACTGATCAGGCGGCTGACTGACTAAGCAGCCGCTGCAGCTCGCCGTGAAGCCTGTCCAGCAAAGGGTCACGGACAATTTCACGCTGCTCCGCCAGCACCTCCCGCAGCACCTCATCGGTGGTCAGCGGATTAGCAAGCACCACCCTGAACACCGTCACCAGCTGCTGCCGGTAACGCTCAGGTCTCAGCTGGGTCCGGGACACAAAGGCGCGCCCGTGCTCACGCTGGGTCTTCTGGATAAAGCGGTTGATCCGGTTAAGTATTGCGGAAACCTGCTCGCCGGTTTCCAGGTCAGCGCGCTGGAGAAATTCCCGAACTTCTGTCGGCGCCCAGCGATAAGTCAGAATATTCAGCTCAGGCGCAGTAACAAGCTCGTAATCGACCGAGCGTTCAATCATTTCCGCAAAACGCAAAGCTTTCTCGATGCCCTGATCAATCAGCATTTCGTACCCCTGGCGACCGATCACATTCAGCCCTGAATGAACCAGCATAGCCATCCCGGGGCGTGACCCCTCCAGGGTATTACTACCGAGATCCTTGGAACCCTTGCGAATAATATACTGAGCATGGTGCTCAATGCTGTTGAGGGCCGCCGGATCACGGAACAGCACCAGCCCTACTCCCATCGGCACATAGAGCTGCTTGTGGGCATCAATGGTGACCGAATCTGCCCGTTCAATACCTTTCAGCTTATGGCTATATTTGCTGGAAAAAATTGCCGGTCCGCCCCAGGCACCGTCGACATGAAAATGAATCCCTTCGGCCTCAGCAATATCCGCAAGCTCGTCCAGCGGATCGATATTCCCGGTCTCAGTAGTGCCGGCAATTCCTACCAGCGCGAAAGGACGGATACGCTTCTGTTTCAGCTCCACAATGGTCTCAAGAACCGCCTCAGGCCTGATGCGGTTGTGCTCGTCAGTATCGATGGCGATAATCTGATCGCGCCCGATCCCCAGTACGTCCACCCCTTTGCCAAGCGAATAGTGCCCTCGCTTTGAGATAAGCACTGCCGCGCCTTCGTAGCCATAATGACGGAAGGCATTAAACACTCCCTCGCTGGCAATCCCCCGAAAGTCTCCGTCAGGCCCGAAGGCCCGATTTCTGGCGGCCCAGAGCGCAGTGATGTTGGCAATAGTGCCACCGGAACAGAAGGCGCCGAGATGCTTGTGAGCATCATGCAGCCAGCGCTGATAGAAGCCATCCTCATTCCGATACACCAGCCGGTGCAGCATACCCAGCACCTGGCGCTCCAGCGGCGTAAACGCTTTGGAGGTTTCAGTCTTAACCAGATTCTGGTTGAGCGCGATCATGATCTTCGACAACGGGATCATGAAATAAGGAAGGGCTGAGGTCATATGGCCGATAAAACTCGGCGAGGCGGTATGCACTGATTGGGCAACGACCTTATCCAGCAGAAACTCGGTCTGTTCGGAGACAAACAGCGGTTGCTCCGGTATCAGGGTCTCGGAAAAATCCTTTTCGATCTCGACCAGATCGGTCTCTTCGGCAACGATGTGCTTCTGCAAAAACCCGACCATATTTTCGGAGATCGCTTCATCCAGTTTCCGCAGCGCGGAATCCGGCGCTTCCGGAACGGTGAAGATACGGTAGAGATTCTCCAGACTGGCGCGAGCATGTTTGCTGGTATGGGCCATAAAAACTGACTCCGATTGAAACAACAGAGCGAAAGCGCGGTGTTACACCCGCTTCCCAACATCGCAGCTGCCCGCCAAATCGCGACCAGAGGCGCTTTTCTGTACTCGCCGGGACACCCTGCAGCGCCCCGTCACGAAGTCGACCAAGTATTTCAGAGGCTTCTCAAGAAAGCAATTGCAACAAAATCCTGAGGCGCCCGACTCCAACCTGTCAGCAGCTTGTCGACCAGTCACCGCAGCCAATAGCAATCCTGCTCAAGATAAGATGAAGTGTTTTCAGCGCCTTAACTATGATTTGGCAGTACAATGCCCGGCATTGCCACCGATTGCGGTCCGCTTAACGGCCGCGAAGTAAAATCCCCGACACTAAGGAGCCCATCGTGCCCCGAACTACAGCGCAACCCCTGACCGATACGCTCAAGCAACGCATCCTGATCCTTGATGGCGGCATGGGGACCATGATCCAGCAGTACAAGCTCGGAGAGTCCGATTACCGGGGGGACCGCTTTGCCGATTGGGGTACCGATCTGAAAGGTCACAACGACCTGCTGGCGCTGACCCGAGCCGACATGATCCGCGAAATCCACGAGGCCTATCTGGAAGCCGGCGCCGACATTCTTGAGACCAACACCTTTAACGCCAATGCTATCGCGCTGGCGGATTACGGGATGTCAGACCTCTCCCGGGAGATTAATCTGGAGGCCGCCCGTCTGGCCAGAGTCGCCGCCGACAAATACAGCGCTCTGACACCGGAGCAGCCTCGCTATGTCGCCGGCGTGCTGGGCCCGACCAATCGCACCGCGTCCATCTCGCCGGATGTAAACAACCCGGCCGCCCGTAACGTCACGTTCGACCAGCTGGTGGAAGCTTATGAAGAAGCAACCGAAGCCCTGATTGACGGCGGTTCAGATCTGCTGCTGATCGAGACCATTTTCGACACCCTCAACGCCAAGGCTGCGATCTATGCAGTCGAAAGCTGTTTTGACCGTCTTGGTAAGCGGCTGCCGGTAATGATCTCCGGCACCATCACCGACGCTTCCGGCCGTACATTGTCCGGCCAGACCACTGAAGCATTCTGGAACTCCGTCCGTCACGCCAACCCCATCTCCGTGGGACTTAACTGCGCCCTGGGGCCCGCCGAGCTGCGCCAGTACGTGGAGGAGCTTTCCAACATCAGCGAGACGTTTGTCTCCGCCCACCCCAACGCCGGCCTCCCTAATGCCTTCGGCGAGTATGACGAAACCCCGGAACAGATGGCTACCGAGATCGGCGAATGGGCGGCCAGCGGCTTTCTGAACATCATCGGCGGCTGCTGCGGCACCACGCCGGAACATATTCGCGCCATCGCCGAAGCCGTTTCTGCACACCCGCCTCGTCAGCTGCCGGAATTACCGGTCAGTTGCCGGCTGTCCGGGCTGGAACCGCTGAATATCAGCGCCGAATCTCTGTTCGTCAATGTCGGCGAGCGAGCCAACGTCACGGGCTCAGCCCTGTTCCGACGCCTGATCAAAGAGCAGGACTATGAGACCGCCGTGGATATTGCGCTGAAACAGGTAGAGAACGGCGCCCAGATCATCGATATCAACATGGATGAAGGCATGCTTGACTCGGAAGCAGCAATGGTTCGCTTCCTTAATCTGATTGCCGGCGAGCCGGATATCGCCCGGGTACCGGTCATGCTGGACTCTTCCAAATGGGAGATTATCGAGGCAGGCCTGAAGTGCATCCAGGGCAAAGGCGTAGTCAACTCCATCAGCCTCAAGGAGGGCGAGGAGAAATTTATTCACCAGGCCCGCATCATCAAGCGTTTCGGTGCCGCGGTAGTGGTCATGGCATTCGACGAAACCGGCCAGGCAGACACCTATGAGCGCAAGGTGGAAATCTGCACTCGCTCCTACAGGGTGCTGACCGAGCAGGTAGGTTTCCCCGCCGAGGATATCATTTTCGACCCCAATATCTTCGCCGTCGCCACCGGCATCGACGAACACAACAACTATGCGGTCGACTTTATTGAAGCCACCCGCACTATTAAACAGACCCTGCCCCACGCCATGGTCTCCGGCGGGGTCTCCAACGTCTCTTTCTCGTTCCGTGGCAACAACCCGGTACGGGAGGCGATTCACGCCGCATTCCTCTATCACGCCATCAACGCCGGCATGGACATGGGTATCGTCAACGCCGGCCAACTGGCCATTTATGCCGATATTCCGGAAAAGCTCCGCGACGCCGTCGAGGACGTGGTCCTTAACCGCACTCCGGAAGCCACCGAACAGCTGCTGTCGATTGCGAGCGAATTTAACACTCAGGGAGAACAGGCCGACAAACGCAACGACCTGGAATGGCGCAAACAGGACGTCAGCAAACGTCTTGAGCACGCGCTGGTCAAGGGCATAACCGAGTTTATCGATGAAGACACCGAGGAAGCCCGCCTCCGGTACGACCGCCCGCTACAGGTAATCGAAGGTCCGCTGATGGCGGGAATGGGCGTCGTTGGCGACCTGTTCGGAGCCGGCAAGATGTTTCTTCCTCAGGTGGTTAAATCCGCACGGGTCATGAAAAAAGCAGTCGCCTGGCTGATGCCCTATATCGAGGCCGAAAAAGCCGACAGCGACGCCAGCAGTAACGGCCGGATCCTGATGGCCACCGTTAAGGGTGATGTTCACGATATCGGCAAGAATATCGTCGGCGTGGTTCTGCAATGCAACAACTTCGAGATTATCGATCTCGGAGTCATGGTACCGGCCGACAAAATCATCAGAACCGCCCGTGAGGAGAACGTCGACCTGATCGGCCTGTCCGGCCTGATCACCCCGTCGCTGGATGAGATGGTCCATGTCGCTAAGGAGCTGGAGCGACTGGACATGAACATTCCGCTGATGATCGGCGGCGCCACCACCTCCCGGATGCACACCGCCGTCAAGATCGAGCCCAACTACAGCGCACCGACCGTCTACGTCAACAACGCCTCACGCAGCGTCGGCGTCGCCGCCTCACTGCTGAGCGAAGAGCTGCGCCCGCAGTTCGTCGAGGAGCTGCGCCAGGACTACAGCGAAGCCCGGGAGCGTCATTACAGCAAAGCAAAGGATGCCAAGCGGGTTAATCTTGAGAAGGCCCGGGCCAACAAGCTAAAGCTGGACTGGCAGAACTACTGCCCGCCGGTTCCGAAACAACCCGGAATCACCCTGTTCGACGACTACGATATCAGCGAACTGGTGGATTACATCGACTGGACCTTCTTCTTCCATGCCTGGGAGCTGAAAAAGCGCTATCCGCAGGTTCTCGATGACGAGAACTACGGCGAAGAAGCCCGCAAGCTCTACAGTGATGCCCGGGCGATGCTGAAACGCATAATCGATGAAAAACTGCTGGTCGCCCGGGGAGTGATCGGCCTGTTCCCCGCCGCCCAGATTAATGACGATGATATCCAGCTTTATAGCGACGACAGCCGTTCGCAACCACTGATCACTCTGCATCACCTGCGTCAGCAGACCCTGCAGCCGGAAGGCAGATTTAATCACTGCCTGAGTGACTTCGTGGCACCGGCTGATTCCGGGCTGAAAGACTATGCCGGCGGCTTTGCCGTTTCCGTCGGCTTCGGCGTCGATGAACTGGTCAGCCAGTTCGACGTCGACCACGACGACTACAACAGCATCATGATCAAAACCCTGGCGGACCGCCTGGCGGAAGCCTTCGCCGAGCGCATGCATGAGCGGGTTCGCAAGGAATTCTGGGGCTATGCCGGCGACGAAACACTCAGTAACGACGACCTGATCCAGGAAAGCTACCAGGGCATTCGCCCCGCCGCCGGCTACCCCGCCTGCCCTGATCACACTGAAAAAGCTCTGTTATGGGAGCTTCTCAACGTTGAAGAGCAGACTGGCATAAGCGTTACCGATAGCTACGCTATGGTCCCCACCGCATCTGTCAGCGGCTGGTACCTGTCTCACCCTGAAAGCCGCTATTTCGCAGTTGGCAGGATCGCCGAAGACCAGGTTGAGGATTACGCAATCCGTAAAAATATGGACAAGCGTGAGATGGAGCGCTGGCTGTCACCAAACCTGGGTTACGAGCCCGAGGACAGCTGAGCCTGACCAGCCGCCGCTTAACCGCCGCCTACCGAAGCCGTCAAAGTTATGACGGCTTCTTTTTTGAAACCTACACAAGCATACTTCTTTTAATTCATGGAGATATAGATATATTTTCAACAACAACACAAAGTCGTCACACCCGGATTAGGCGCCGCTGGCCACCGCGGACACAACCCTTCCGATCCCAGAATCTCCCCTGTTCCACACACCCGCTTTGCTCTACACTGGCGCCTCTGTCCGGAGTACTGAAGCCATGCCCGCAAATACCGAAACCGCTATCGACTGGCTAACCAGTTTCGCCGCCAGCTGTTGGTCACACCGGGAATATCATCGAGCTGTCAGCCGGCTGGATCCTGTCCCGCTCGAGCAGCTATTGGAAAATGCATCGCTCTCTGCCCCCAATCGTCGCCACCTGTGGCCGGCGGGCAAGAGGGAAAATGTCGAGGGTGACACTGTCTTAGGAAGGCCCCGCTACGGGACGCCACCGAGAAGAAGATTTCTCTGCCCGGTCGCATCGAACTCCGGCGATCTTTTTGCGCAATCGGCCAGACAGAGCACCTGCGCATTGTCGACAGCTATTTTCCAGCCCGCCGGGCCAGGAGCGCCCGCATACCGAAACGAAGTGCTTTACCATAAGCAAAGCCTCCGGAAGCGGTGGCACCGACCGCCAGCTTTTTAACCACAGCCAATCTTTAAAAAAACCTCAGACCAGTTCTCGAACACTTTAGTAATCAGTTGATTTTATTGAATGAAAAACCCTGAAAAACCATCCTTCAGTTTTATAGCTGAAGCCCGGGCATTACTGAAACTCGGCCTGCCGATAGTCGCCACTCAGCTGGCTCAGGCCGCCATGGGATTTACCGACACCCTGATGGCCGGCCGGTACGGGGACAACGACCTGGCAGCAATTGCCGTCGGATCCAGCCTGTGGCTTCCCGTGCTGCTGGCACTGACCGGCGTGCTGATGGCAACCACGCCGATGGTGGCACAGGCATTTGGTGGCGGCCGCTTCGAACAGATCCGGACAATCATCCAGCAGGCACTGTGGCTGGCACTACTGCTGGGCATCGGTGCAGGTTGTCTGCTATGGGGTGCCGAACCGCTTTTCAGAATGATGGATGTCGACCAGACGGTCACCGTAATCAGCGTCGACTACCTGCGCGCCCTCTCCGCAGGCATGCCGGCCGTCGCTTTCTATCAGGTGCTGCGAAGCAGCAGCGAAGCGCTGCACCGCACCCGTCCGGTGATGCTGATCAGTTTCATTGCACTGGCCTGCAACATCCCGCTTAACTACGTACTGATCTACGGCAAGTTCGGCTTCCCTGAGCTGGGCGGCGTCGGCTGCGGCTGGGCTACGGCCCTGGTGATGTGGATTCAGCTGATAGCCCTGCTGATCTTCAGCCTTAACAGCCATACCTTCGACAAAATCCCCTTCTGGCGCAACTGGCCACTGCCGGATTTCGGTAAACAGGCAGAACTACTCCGGCTTGGCATTCCCATCGGCAGCTCCATCTTTATCGAGGTGAGCATGTTCGCCATTATCGCCCTCTTTCTGGCGCCACTGGGCACCCAGGTAGTAGCGGGCCATCAGATAACCATATCCTTCACCAGCCTGGTGTTTATGATTCCGCTGAGCCTCGCCAACGCGCTGACCATTCGCACAGGGTTCTCCATTGGCATGGCGCAGCCGGCACGAGCCCGCTTTATCTGCAAAACCGGACTGCTGATCGCCGTCAGTATCGCCTTTCTGACCGCAACCAGCATGTTGCTGTTCGGCCAACCAATCGCTGCGATCTATACCACCAGCACAGATATTCAGGCGATCGCCATCTCCCTGCTGATTCTGGCCGGCTTTTTTCAGTTTTCCGACGCTGTCCAGGTCATCTGCACAGGCGCTCTGCGCGGTTATAAGGACACACGCTTTCCACTGCTGATCGTCTTCATCTCGTACTGGCTGATCGGCCTGCCTCTCGGTTACAGCCTCGGCCTGACAGAGCTATGGGGCCCGCCGCAGGGACCGCAGGGGTTCTGGACAGGCCTGATCGCAGGGCTCAGCATTGCAGCCCTGCTGATGAGCTGGCGCCTGTTCAGGGTCAGCCGGAGCGCTCTGCAACACTGAAGTCGCTCTGAAGCGGGCCTGAATCGCCGGCGCTATACTTCAGTAAAGAGCAGACAGAGCCTTATGCAGATATCTATCCGGCCGGCAATGGTCTTCCTCCTACTGGCACTGTGCTTAGCGGGTTGCGATCGCGGCACCCCCGAGGCAGTGCTCAGCAATTACCTGGAGCGGGTCAGCAATACGCTCGATACCGATGCCGAAGACGGCAACCCTTATGAAGCCCTGAGACCGCTGCCACCGAGGCGGGAACGCAGATTACCGATCAGCGAGCTGCGGGCCGGACTGCTGGAGTCGCTGGACTTTGCCGACTGCGGCCTGCTGCCGTTGATTGCAGAACGAAACAGCTCGCTCGGCAAAGTCATGAAACCTTCAACGCTGCTCAGTTACGAGCTCCGTTTCTTTGACCGTCTGGATCCCTGCCATCGCCACCACCAGGTCCGGCCATCACGGGACAAAGAGTTCAGCCGCTTGCTGAAGGAGACCTGGCAGGTTAAGTCGGAGAATCTGGAGGCGGTGGTCTGGAATGGCCTGTTCACCAGCGAGGCACTGGAACGCAATTTCTCCCTCTCAAGAGAACCGCTGCCGCTGGCGGGCAACCCGGGATTCGGCGACAGCCAGCGAGCGCTGAAGGCCTTTCAGAATATTGTCGACCTGCTCAGTGATTATCGCAGACACAATCGCTACCACCTGAACAACGAGCTGAACAACCTGGAAAAACACTACTTTGCGCTTCATACCAGCGAATACGGCAGTCAGTTGTTGAAATCACTGGCTCTGCTCAGCCACTACCTCAACCGAGCTGCTGCCGTACTTGAGCGATCGGTCGAAAGACGCCCGCTCTGTTTCAACGGTCGAGCCACCGAGAAGGCTCGTTTTCTGAAAAACGTATTTATCCGGTACTACGCCGGGGAAGTACAACCCTATATGGCGATGGTTCAGCGACAGGGTGAAAGCTGGCTGCTGCAGACTAACGATCTGCTGGACGAGAATAAACTGCCGGTGCCGGCGGTCATGCGCCACTACCGGGAACAGATGCTGGATATGCGGCTGCCGGGAAGCCCGTGGTCGGACTACCAGCAGGCCATTCATCGTCATACCAGCGCCTGGCAGACGGTACTGGATCAGTGCGGCCTGATGCCGGGAGGTAATCAGTAGCGTTTGAGTCGATTTAAGACCGGTACAGATAACGACGATGACGGCCGGGGATGACCATCAGGTCTCTGAGCTGTCTATCCAACGATGACGGACCGGAGAGCGGTAGTCGACCATCCGCTGAAGCAACTGCTCGGGATTTTCGTCGATCAGCAGCATTTCACGGAGCTGCGGACGCATCAGCCCCTGCTCGACACTGTGATCGAGAAAACGAAACAGCCCGTCGTAATAGCCATTGATGTTGTAAAACGCACAGGGCTTATAGTGCACGCCCAACTGCGCCCAGGAAATCATTTCAAAGATCTCTTCGAGGGTGCCGATGCCACCGGGCATGGCGATAAAACCATCTGCGCGATCCGACATGATCTGCTTACGCTCATGCATACCGGTTACGGTGATCAGTTCGGTGAGACTCTGGTGAGCCTGCTCCCACTCAATCAGCGACCGCGGCATAACGCCGACGACCCTGCCGCCGGCCGCCAGCATCTGATCGGCCAGCACGCCCATCAGACCATTACGGGAGCCCCCGTAAACCAACCCCAGTTTTCGATCGGCCAGCGCTTCAGCCAGATCACCGGCTCTGACTGCAAAATCAGGATCGGCACCAGGACTGGCGCCGCAATAGACAGCGATGTGCCGAAGCAAATCAGCTTCCCTTCTGCAGCAGCTGACTAAGCTTGCTGTTAAAACGTTCCTGCCGCTGCTGCTCGCGAGCTTCCGCTTTCTGCTGTTTAATCCGCTCATTCCGGGCTTCACGGATTTTCTTCAGCATCGACTTAGCGTGTTCCGCCTCATCCTCAGTAACGGCGCCATCCGCCTCAGCCTGAAGGTTGATGCGATCAGCTCCGGCCTGCAGCGACTTGTAGTAATTAGGCGAACGAACCCAGGAGGCCAGCGCACGCTTGATCTTACCCTTGGAGATTTTACCGTCAGCAACGATGTCCTCCTGGATTCCGATCTTCAGCGGGCGAACATTTTCGCGATTAAAAACCTCTGGATAGAGCTCTGAAATCAGGGTGATGGCGGCCTGGTTGGCTGCCCGGTTCTTGTTTCTGGAGGAAGTGTTTTTTTCAGTAGTCATGAAGCTTTACTTTGGAGTTTACGGAATGGAGGAATCGACACTCAGATCCGGCAGTCTCAGCCGCACGGAAGCTGCCGACTCAGGACTCCCCTTTGCGAATGAAATACCAGTAGCACTCTTCCTGTTCACGATGCTCAATCAGCTCATGGCCGAGAAAAGTGCAGAACTTGGGGATATCCCGCTGGGTTGACGGATCGGTGGCAATCACCTGCAGCACCTCGCCAACTCCCATATCCCGAACTTTATTGTGAAGCATCATCACCGGCTCCGGGCAGTACAGCCCTTTGGCATCCATGTAATGATCTACTTTGATATCGGTCATCAACAAAACCTCAAATGTCGACAGGCTACATTCTCTCAGAACATCGTCCTGTGAAAAAGTACGGTGACGTTTTTTTCGCACCGGTTTATCCATTTACCGCCGCGAGGCCCGATCAGATCATCTACAATTTTGATTGTAAAGGGTGTTTTACCGAGGAGCCGCAGCAATGATAAAGGTACTGATCGAACGCCATATCGCCCCGGACCTTGCCGACCACTATTTCCAGGTCGCCCGCCGGACCCTGCAGCAGGCGATGCAGTCACACGGTTTTATTTCCGGCGAATCCATGAAAAACGCTCACGACCCCAACCACCGTCTGGTGATTGCCGCCTATAACGATATTTCCGACTGGAGTCGCTGGTACCATTCGGAGGAGCGTCAGGCGATGCTGGCGGAGATCCGGCCGATGCTGCTAAGTGACGAGAAGATCACCATCTTCGAGCACCTCTAGAACAGCGGACGGGAAACCGGGGTAAACCGGCGATACCCGATCGCACTCTCCCCGTGCTCAGTCCGCTGACCGCAGATAACAGGTCACCTCTTCCCGGTCATGGTAGAGGTGACTGATATCCAGCTCCCAGGCCAGCTCAGACTCCTCCAGCACCGATTCGATAACCTCGACGGCATCCTGAACCGCCTGATAGCGTTTTTTCATCGGCAGTTTGAGATTAAAGATCGTGCGCCGACACCCTCCGTTTGCAAACCAGCTGGCCGCCAGTCGCGCTACTTTTGCGGGTTGATCGGCAATATCACAGACCATCCATTCCACCGTTTTACGGGGTCGGTATCGGAAACCGTCCTCCCGCACATGGGTCACCAGCCCGCTGTCCATCAGCGATTGTGCCATCGGGCCATTATCGACCGCGGTCACTTTCATATGACGGCGCACCAGCTGCCAGGTCCAGCCTCCCGGAGCGGCTCCCAGATCCACTGCCGTCATACCCGGCTCCAGCAGTCGTTCCTGCTGCTTTCTGCTCAGAAAATAATGCCAGGCCTCCTCCAGCTTCAGCGTCGACCTGCTGGGAGCGTCGGCGGGAAATTTCAGCCTCATAATCCCCATCGGGTGGGACGAGCTGTTGTCAGGATAACTGATGCCAGCATAAACGCTGTTCGAGTCCTGAAAAAACAGATGCAGACGCGGCAGCGTTCGGTTTCGCTTCTGTGACAGCACTCCGGCTTTACGAAGAGCCGCCGCACAGGGCGATGTGAACTTCCGGCAGAACGTTGCCAGCGGTCTGGCGTCGTTGGTATCGGCGGTTTCGATCACCAGCTCTCCGCACTGGGGCAGAGGACGGAGCGCCTCCAGCAACGGACCGATTCGATCCGAGGCCGGCAGATCGCTGATCATCTCACCACAGGCCAGCCACTGACGGGCAAATATCAGTTTTCTGAAAGCCAGCCTTCGAATCAGCCGGTGTGCACCGTCCGGCTTCTGACAAATATAAGCCACATAGCCATCACCGCTGCGGGCCTTCACGTACCCGTATTCGCCGGTCAGCTGTGCCTGATCGCTGATCTCAGCCGCAGCTTCAGATTCGAACCCGGGGCGGCAGTAAAGAATCAGATGGTCCATGGTTTCCTCTGTCGGGATGGTGAATCGGTACGGCGCCCGCCGGCACAGGCGGCACAGGCGGCACAGGCGGCACAGGCGGCACAGGCGGCACAGGCGGCACAGGCGGCACAGGCGGCACAGGCGGCACAGGCGGCACAGGCGGCACAGGCGGCACAGGCGGCATTATCTACGGCATCCGGTCCGGGCACCAGCGCCACTTGCACAAATCGGCAAATATTCCCGCGGGCCACGGCACCAGCCCCCGACAACATCATTGTTCCGATTTGATATAAAGCAATTTGACCCTCTTCCTGAAGTGATACCATCAACGAATTGGTAAGTATTCTGGCCATCGCAGTAACCACCGTCGGTCCGGTGACCGTGAAGTCTGTCTGGCCACAACCTGAGCAGGGACCTGAATGACTACTCGAATCATGACCGATCGCCCGCAACGTCGTAAGCAGGTAAGCCACGTTGCCTGCGATGACTGCGGCCTGTTTCCACTCTGCAATCCGATCGATATCGGCGGCCATGAACTCAGCATGGCTGAGGAATTTGTTGAACGCCGCCAGCCTCTGAGAGCGGGCGAAGCACTGTTCACCGAAGGCCAGCCCTTCTCGACAATCTATGCAATCACCTCCGGCGCTATGAAGCTGGTAAATACCTCCGAGGACGATGAGGAGCTGATCGTCGGCTTCGTGCTGGCCGGCGAGACGCTTGGCCAGACCGGAATCTATCCACAGCGATATCCCTGCAGCGCGATCGCCCTTGAGGACAGCCATTTCTGCGAACTGCCCTTTGCCAGCCTGCAGGAAACAGCCAATCAGTTACCCGTGCTGCTGAATAATTTCCAGAGTATGCTGCACAAGGAGAACTTCGACCTTCATCGGCAGTTCGCCATGTTGATGGCCCGCAAGAATGCCGAGCAGAGACTGTCCGCCTTCCTGCTAAACCTGTCACTGCGCCGCCAGGAGCGCGGATTCTCCGGAGAGGAGTTTCAGCTACCGATGTCCCGCGATGATATCGCCAACTTCCTGGGGCTGCGCAAAGAAACACTGAGCAGACTGTTCACTAAACTTCACCAGTCCGGATCGATCGCCGTTCGCGGTAAACATATCCGTATTCTGAACATGGATCAGCTCCGCGCTCTGTCCGGCCTGCCCGGCACTATGGCCTGAATCCGGGGCTGATCGATTCGGCAACCGGCGCGCCTTACCCCGAGCACTCTGCACGACCATAGCTCGCAATGAGCTATGGCCTGCCCCTGTTCCCCCACAATCCAGCAGCCCCTCTTCCAATTACCGACGACTGCCGTCACAATTGCCCGACCTCGTGATTTCTACCATCTGACCGTTAAGAGCTGTGTCCTTTGTCCTCCGTTCCTGAATTCTGGTTACCCTATCTCAGCGCCCTGATCGTCGGCCTTGTCGGCGGTGTCCACTGCGTCGGCATGTGTGGCGGAATAGTCAGCACCCTCAGCATCAGCCTGCCCGGTGAAAGCCGTCGCCGAGCCAGCGCGATGCTGCCCTATCAGATGGCCTACAACCTGGGACGCATCAGCAGCTACGTCGCCGCCGGCGCGCTGATGGGCGGGCTTGGCACCCTGCTGGTTCAGTGGATGCCGCTTTACGTCGCTCAGCGAGTTCTGCTGATGTTCGCAGGCATCTTTATGATCCTGCTGGGACTCTATATTGGCGGCTGGTGGATGCTGCTGAATCGGGTTGAGCAGGCCGGTGGCGGCCTGTGGCGTCGGATCGAGCCGCTGGGGCGAAAACTGCTGCCGGTCAGCTCGCCGCTCAGAGCGCTGGGGGTCGGACTGGTGTGGGGATGGGTTCCCTGCGGGCTGGTCTACAGCATGCTGATCAATGCAGTATCCACCGGCAGCGCCCTGAAAGGCGCCGGCGTTATGCTGGCCTTTGCCGCCGGCACACTGCCGAACCTGATTATTATGGGACTGCTGACCGGAGCCGCAGCCCATCTGCTGCAGGCCCCGCTGACCCGCCGCTTAGCAGGCCTTTGCGTTATCGGTTTCGGGCTCTGGAGTCTGTGGCGGGTTTTCTGACACAGCTTCTTCAATAATCGTCACCGCCTCGTTAGGGAAACGCCGCCAGATACTTTCGGACAGCTGGCCACTGGCTGCCTGGTGCATGGCATCGGACTCCATCACGATCAGCACCAGCACCGAAACCATCACCGGCAGCAGACCAATTCCTCCAACCATGGCGATCACAGCCACCTTCATCAACCCAAGCCAGGAATAAGCCACCCAGCCCAGTGCGGCGATAACAAAACCGATTGTCAGCACCATAGCAAACACCTGACTGCGGCGGGCCGCCAGCTGCCAGTGGCACATCACAAACCAGTCATCAGTTTCGCGGGATTTCCGGGCCCGGATAAGGGTATAGATAATCGTCGCCACAGAGACCACCGGCACCAGCAGTATCGGTTGCCAGTAGGTGTTAAAAATACCCAGCGCCGCGACAAACCAGAGAATGTGATTGCCGACCATGTTCGTCAGAAACAGCTCATGAGGCGCCTTTGCCCTCAGTTTCGCTTCGGCCTGAATATCAAATTTCATGCGCTGAACTCCATTTTTCCTGTCTGTTGTTTCCCGGGGCTATGATACCCAAAAATACTCTGTATTCCCCGCATGCCGGCCGTTAAAATGCCGTTCACAGGAGAACGCTGTGGTGCCGGTCTGAACACCAGCCAGCATTAAAGCTACTCCGCTTTCAGTGACCGTAAGCCCCCTTTCGAGCGGGCGTCCGGCAACCTTTGCAACAGGAGCTGCATCTCGTTATGGATCGTAAAATTGTTCTCGGCCTGCTTGTTATTATTCTGCTGGCCGGCGCCATCGTCGTCCTGATGCCCGGCGGCCGCCCCGTCGACACCAACCCAAAACTGCCCTGGATGATCGAAGTCAACAGCGCCGGAGAATCCCGGGTGTTTGACCTGACTCCCGGCAGAAGCACCCTGGCCGATGCCGAAAAAAGCCTGCAGAGCAGCGCCAAGATCAACCTGTTCCGCTCGCCCGAAGGAAAGTTTGCGGTTGAAGCCTTTTTCGACCGTATCTATCTCAGCGGCCTGAAGGCCAGTTTTGTGATGCCTCTGGAAGTCCGGCAGCAGCAGGCATCCGGCATCTTTGACCGGGGGCTGCGGATAAGCCGTCTCGACGATGGCACCCGCAAGGTGGAACTCAGCGAGACCGATAAACAACAACTCCATGGTGCCGTTATCGATCTGATTACCTATCTTCCGGGTACCGACCTCGATGCCGATCTGATCGAAAAACACTTTGGCCGGGCCGATGAAAAAATCGCCGGCAGCGATGATGTCACCCACTGGCTGTACCCGGCAAAGGGTCTCGATATTGCAGTCAGCGCAGAGGGCAAGGAGGTATTTCAGTACCTGAGCCCGATGGAGTTTGACCGGGTCCGGTCACCGCTGAAAAGCCTGACCGGAGCCAGGCAATGACCTCAGCCCCAGCGAGCGAAAGGCGTTTTGCGTTTCCGAATGACGGACTCGACTAGCGGACTGTCAGGACTCCTTCCGCTCCGATTCTGCCGGCGATTCTTCAGACCCGGACTCAGCGTCCGGCTCCAGATCGTCGTCCATCAGAATCCGGTGCGCTTCACCCTCCATATCCTCGTACTGGCCGCTCTTTGCTGCCCAGAACAGAATACCCACTGCAACGATCCCCAGGATAATCATCCCGGGGATCAGACCGTAAATTACTTCCATTCAGCGATACTCTCTGTTTGATTCGCTTCCATTATCGCATGCCCGCCAGTGAGGGGATAAGAGGCAGCAGCCTTAGCGGTTTCTGTCTCTGTGCCGAAATACCGTCCGTATTCGAGCGGCGTTGCCGATAACCAGCAGCGAGCTGATCGGCATGGTAATAGCCGCTACCAGCGGGGTCACAAAGGCAGCCATCGCCAGCGGAACCATGATCAGGTTATAGGTGATGGAAATAGCGATATTCTGACGGATAGTCCGCAGTGTCCGCCTTGAAAGCCGCGATGCCTGCAGCACTTTTTCCAGCTCACTGCCCATCAGTACGATATCGGCACTGGCGATGGAAACATCGGTACCGGACCCCAGCGCGACACCGACATCGGCACGCACCAGCGCCGGCGCATCGTTGACGCCATCTCCCACCATGACGACCCGGTGGCCGCCCGCCTGCAGATCGGCGACAACCTTATCCTTGTCCTCCGGCAGCACTTCGGCAATTACCTCCATGCCACCCAGCCGGGCGGCGACGGCCTCGGCGGTACGACGACGATCACCGCTGAGCAGGGTCACCTTCATCCCCTCCGCTTTCAGCTGCTGAATCAACGCCGGCGCCTCATCCCGCAGCCGGTCTTCAATCCCCAGTATGGCGACCTCCTCGTCACCCCAGGCACAACGCACGGAACCGATGGCCTGGCCGTCCAGCGCTTCGGCTATCTCGTCAAATTCCGGATAACGACGAACCCCCTGCTCATCCAGCCAGCGGCTGCTGCCGATCAGCAATGGCCGACCCTCCAGCTGAGCGGAGATCCCGTAACCGGGCTTACTGATAAACTGCTGACATTCGGGGCGAACCTCGTTTTCAGCCAGCGCGTCGGCACAGGCCGTCACCGCAAGGGCGATAGGATGTTCAGAATGATGCTCGGCTGCAGCAAGCCGATTGATCAGCTCGATCACAGGTGCGGCCACCTCATCCTGGCCGTGCTGCCAGTGGTGTTCGCGGGTGTCTATCGAGGTAACCGCCATCTGCCCTTCTGTCAGCGTACCGGTTTTATCAAATACAAAATGACTGACCGACGACAGCGTTTCCAGCACCTCGCCGTTTCTGATCAGAATTCCGTTGCGCGCGCCCAGCCCTGACGCCACCGCCACCGACATCGGCGTAGCCAGCCCGAATGCACAGGGACAGGTGATAATCAGCACTGCCGTCGCCGCCATCAACGCATACTCCAGCCCTGTCTCATACCACCAGCCAAAGGTAGCAAACGCCAGCCCGAGGGTGGCAGCGACAAACCAGGGTACGATCGAATCCGCTACGCACTGAATCGGCGCCTTGCTGGCCTGAGCCTCCTCCACCAGATGGATAATTCTTCCCAGAGCCGAGTTTTTCAGCAGACTGGTCACTTCAATCTGCAACGAGCCGTTACCGTTAATGGTTCCGGCGCAGACCGCTTCGCCGATGGTCCGGGCCACCGGTTCCGACTCGCCGGTCAGCATCGCCTCATCGATACTGCTGGCGCCGCTGACAATCACGCCATCTGCGGGAACCCGCTCACCGGGCCGGACAACCACTCGGTCACCGGCAACCACGGAGCGGATGGGCACTACCGATTCCTCGCCATCACGAATGACGGTGGCCACTCGCGGCTGCAGATCCAGCAGACGCTGGGTCGAGGCAACAGCCTGACGCTTGGAAATCGCCTCCAGATAGCGCCCCACCAGAATGACAAACAGGAAATTGACAACGGTATCGAAATAGACCTCGCCGACTTCGCTGGCGGTAATCGTCACCCAGACCGAGTAAAGCCAGGTAATAGTTGCACCCAGAGCGATCGGCAGATCCATCCCCAGGCTGCGATTACGAATGCCGGACCAGGCCCCTTTGAAGAACGGCTGGCCGGAATACAGCAGCGTTGGCGTCGCCAGACAGAAACCGACCCAGTGAAACATGCTGCGGAACTCGCCCTTATCGGCTCCAGTGTAGAGCGCGATGGAGATCCACAGCAGGTTCATCATCGCAAAGCCGGCTACCGCCATCCGGAACAGCAGCTGACGATGCTCTCGTCTGACGCTGCCTTCGGCTGCCTCCGGGTCGTAGGGAACCGCGCTGTACCCAAGCAGCCCCAGTTTACGGATGATGGTGGACAGGGGTAACTGGCGATTGTCCCATTTTACATGCAGCCGCCGACCGGTGAGGTTAACGCGGGCATCGAGCACTCCGGACAACCGTCGGAGACTGTTCTCAATCAGCCAGACACAGGCGGCGCAATGAATACCCTCGACCAGCAGGTGGACCTGACGCTCTTCCCCCAGCTCGCCGACAAATTCCTGCTGTACTTCATCAAGATCGTAGAACGCCAGCTCGGCGGGCAACTCCGGCGGCGGTGCCAGTACATCGCCTTCCAGCCGGCGCTGATAAAACCCTTCCAGACCGGCACTGAACACCGCCTCGCAGACCGAACGACAGCCGTGACAACAGAACGCTCGTGATTCCCCGCTGATCTCGGCGGCGATCCGCTCCTCTGTCCTGACCGGCAGGGCGCAATGAAAACAGTGCTGCTGTTCGTTTACAGACTGCATGGCTTCATCGAAAGCCGATACTGTATCCGACGATGCCATAAATCAGTTGACGCTCACATGAATCCGGTGGGAAACGTTAAACTCATCTTCACCCTCTTTAACGCTGGCCAGCAGATCCCAGACCCCTTTCAGCGGAAACGCCAGACTGGCCCGGTAGTTGCCGGTACTCAGTCGCTGCATGGGCACCGAGAAATCGGCATCGGCATCGGAAGGCCGGTAGGCGTAGATGGTGACAGAATCAGGATTGACCACCCCGCCCTCTTTATCCATCAGCACAAAACCAAATTCAGCCTCGGTGTTCATGACAATTTTTTCCGGCGGTGTCAGCTCCATCACCCAGCCGGGATCTTTTGCCAGCCGCTTGAGCATGTTCTTTTCATAATCCTGACCACGCTCATAATAATCCTCGACCACCATTGAGGGTGCGCGATCACCGGCAATCCAGATCAGGTAGACATTTGCTGCAACGAATATCACGCCCATCAGAGTAAATCCGATCACCCAGGGGCTGCGCCAAGCAGATTGTGTTCTGGCCATAATAGCTGTACTTCTTTGTTAGAACTGTTAACTGTCTTCAATCATCGGCCCCGCTGCAGCATCGCAACATCAGGGCCGGATCATACTGCCGCAGAGCACCGGATACAGCCCACTGCAGCCGGATCTCCGTTCAGCGACGGGGACCGATAAACACGCTTTCCCGCTGACTGCTCAGGGCCGCACCGGATTGGTCGACACCTGTAATGGTAAAGGTCACCGGCACCGATTCAGCGGTCAGGTTGCCCCGGGGGACTCTGACAAAAATATCCTTTGCCGTCACCGTGCCGGGCTTCAGCACGACCGGCTTCTCGGCTCCGACTACCCGATTGCCGTCCGGCGCATCTACACTGATGTTCATTTCCACCGGTGTTTTCAGCTTGTTCAGCATTTTAAGCCGGTATTTGTTCTGTACCGAGCCGTCGCTCTGGATCACAAACAGCGGCTGACGATCATGGAGCACCTTCAGCTGCACCGAATCCAGGCTGGCCAGACCATAGAGAATCCCCAGCAGCGCCCCCAGAATGATGGCCGAATAGACCCACACCCGCGGGCGCTTATGAATCGGCACCGAGTGATCGCCTTCCAGCGCTTCCAGCGACTCGTAACGGATCAGCCCTTTCGGACGACCGATCTTTTCCATCACCGAATCACAGGCGTCGATACAGAGCGCGCAGGTGATACAGCCTTCCTGCTGACCCTGGCGAATATCGACACCGGTGGGACAGACAGCCACACACTGATTGCAGTCGATACAGTCACCGGTGGTACGCTCCTCCTCTTTCTGACCTTTTTTAACCCGCCCCCGGGGCTCGCCCCGCTTGTAGTCATAGGTAGGCAGCACGGTGGTGTTATCGATCATGACGCCCTGTATACGGGCATAGGGGCACAACCAGAAGCAGGCCTGCTCACGCATAAACCCGGCCAGAATATAGGTGCCAAGAATAAACATGCCGATAAAGACCATCGACACCAGCCCGACAGACAGCGTAAAGATTTCGCCCCAGAGCACAAAGGCGTCTGTAAACCAGGCGGAAAAACTGATGCCGGTAAGCACCGCGATCACCAGCCACAGAAAGTGTTTTATGGCCTTGATGCGGACTTTATTGAAATCCCAGGGCGCCTTTTCCAGCTTACGGCGCTTCTGAGGCGCCCCCTCCAGCTTCTCTTCAATCCAGGTATAGACATCGGTCCAGATGGTCTGAAAGCAGAAGAAACCACACCAGACGCGTCCTGCCACGGCGGTAACTACCGCCAGCAGAATAGCAAAAAACAACAACAGCAGGGCCAGCATCCAGAAATCCTGAGGGAGAATGGTGGCGCCAAAAATATGGAACTGGCGATTGGGAATATCAAACAGAACCGCCTGACGATCATCCCAGCGCAGGTAGGGGCCCAGGAAAAAGATCAGCCAGAAGGAATTGGCCCACCACTTCAGCGTACGCCATTTCCCGGGCATACGTTTAGCATGAATAGTCTCTTCACCGGTATTGATATGCCAGTGGCCCGCTTCAGCATACAGGTCATCAACGGCGGTGGTCGGGATGATATTGGGGGCTTCGCTCAATTCAGGTTCTCCTATTGGCGGAGTGTTGTCTCAGAGCCGGGTAAATTCTACCCTGGCAACCGGACGGCAGGACAGTACAACGCAGTGCAACACGGGGCTTTATGTTAATAAGCTGTTTCTTATATATCAAGAGTAGATGCCACAGACCACAGCCCGAACGTCTGTGTTTATTCCGCCACGCCTGTTGTGACACAAAAAAAGGGGGACTGTTCAATCCCCCCTGGTGAGGTGGTTCACGACTATCTGTTATTGCGTTCAGAATCTTCTTTGATCTGCTGGATACCGCGATACACAAAATAACCAAAGATGACTACAGCACCAATTACGCTTAACACGGAACCTATAAGAACACCATCAGCATTCATAGTCAGCTCCCTCTCTCAGAAAAAGCCGGGGTGAAAACCCCGGCCCCATTTTACTGACCGCCGCCCAGTTTATAGACGTAGACAGCCAGTTTCTTAATGTCAGCTTCAGAGAGACGCTCTTTGAAAGCCGGCATAATTGCTTCACGACTCTTGGGGTCGTTCGGCGCGTTAACACCGTGAGTAATGGTGTAACGGGCACTGGCCACAGGATCTTCCTCATCGAAGCGCATGATCGCATCGGTCAGGTTAGCTGAACCCAGCGCCTGATTACCCTTGCCGTCCATACCATGACAGGCAAAACAGGCTTTGCTCTTGTACAGCGGTTCCTGAGCGATGTTGCCGTTAACCACGGCCTGCGCCAGAGTCTCGATTTCCTCAGGCTTCAGCAGTGCACCCTGAGCCGTCATCATGCCGCGACGACCGTTGCTGATGGTCTGAACCAGGGTTTCGATCTTGCCGCCGAACAGCCAGTCATCGTCACCCAGCACCGGATATCCGGGACCACCCTGACCACCGGCACCGTGACAGGCAGCACAGTTGTCACCGAACAGTACCCGGGCAGACGCCTGAGTGTAGGCAGCGACATCATCATCCGCCAGCATTTCCGCCGCGGTCATGGTCGCGATGCGATCTTCATACTGAGCACGCACCGCTTCGACTTCGCTGACACCTTCTTTATACTCGCCGATCTGAGTCCAGCCGGTCACACCTTTCGTGTAATCGTTGGCCCCGGGAATCATGGGATAGAGGATTCCGTAGCCGATCACCCAGAGGATGGAGGCCCAGAATCCGATCATCCACCAGCGAGGGATCGGGTTGGCCAGCTCACGGATGTTGTCATCCCAGATATGGCCTGTGTTGTTTTCACCCGGAAATGGATTATTTTCCGCCATTTTTCTCTCCGCTATCAGAGCTCTCATCGTCCAGAGGGATATGTTTCTGAGCTTCCAGCTTCTCCCTGTTTTTCGGACGCAGAGCGTAGACGTAAACAATTACCATGACGACGAAGACGAACACGGTGAGCAGGGTTCCAACCCAGTCACTGACAGTCATCGCCGCCCAGTCAGTACTGAAGTATTCCTTCAGATTACTCACGGTAAGCCTTGTTTTCGTCGAGCTTAGCCATAGTTCCCAAAACCTGCAGGTAGGCCACCATGGCGTCTTCTTCAGTTTTGCCCTCAACCGCTGCGACCGCACCGGCGATGTCAGCGTCGGTGTACGGAACACCAATGGTCCGCATACCTTCCATGTTGGCAGTCAGCTGCTCACCGTCCACAATCGCATGTTGCAACCAGGGATAGTTAGGCATAACAGACTCAGGCACTACAGAACGCGGAGCACGCAGGTGCTTGCGCTGCCAGTCATCAGAGTACTTACCGCCGACCCGCGCCAGGTCAGGACCGGTACGCTTCGACCCCCACTGGAAGGGGTGATCGTACATGGACTCAGACGCCAGCGAGTAGTGACCATAGCGCTCCTTCTCATCACGGAAAGGACGGATCATCTGCGAGTGACAGAGGTAGCAGCCCTCACGCAGATAAACGTCACGGCCAGCCAGCTCCAGCGCAGTGTAGGGACGGATGCCGTCGCCGGCTTTCCAGTCGGACAGCTTTTCACCTTCTTCGCGCTGCCAGAGGATCTCCGGCGCGCTGTTGTGCTCCATGGTCTTCTCGATAGTAAACAGAGGCACAATCTCAACGATACCGCCGACAGAAACCACAATTGCGGTCGCCAGCACCAGTGCCCAGATATTTACCTCACACCATTCCTGGAGGTTCTTGGGTTTTACGTTATTCGCCATTTTCTTAATCTCCCTTATGCACCGGCCACTGCAGTACGTGCCTGCTCGACCTTGCCTTCGGCAGCGGATTTGCGAACCGTCATCAGTACGTTAAACAGCATGATGGCCGCACCGGACAGGAAGATCGCACCACCGACAGCACGCATCGCGTAGTAAGGATGCATTGCTTCAACGGACTCGGCGAAGGTGTAAGCCAGAGCGCCGTACTCGTCATAGGCACGCCACATCAGACCCTGCATGATACCGGATACCCACATCGCAACGATGTAAACCACGGTACCGATAGTGAAGCACCAGAAGTGAACGTTGATCAGTCGCTGGGAGTACATTTCCGTGTGGAAACACTTGGTGATCAGATGGTAGATAGCACCACAACCAACCATGGCGACCCAGCCAAGCGCACCGGAGTGTACGTGACCAACCGTCCAGTCAGTGTAATGAGACAGCGCGTTCACGGTCTTGATGGACATGACCGGACCTTCGAAAGTCGACATCGCGTAGAAGGCCAGCGACATGATCAGGAAGCGCAGAACGTAGTCGGTACGCAGCTTGTCCCAGGCACCGGACAGAGTCATCATACCGTTGATGGCACCACCCCAGGAGGGGATAATCATCGCCAGAGAGATTGCCGCACCCAGAGAACCGGTCCAGTCAGGCAGCGCGGTGTACTGCAGGTGGTGAGCACCCAGCCATACATAACCGAAGGTCAGCGCCCAGAAGTGCACCACAGACAGACGGTATGAGAATACCGGACGATTCGCCTGCTTGGGCACGAAGTAGTACATGATGCCGAGGAAGCCCGCCGTCAGGTAGAAACCTACCGCGTTGTGCCCCCACCACCACTGAATCATTGCGTCCTGTACACCGGAGAAGATGGAGTAGGACTTAAACATACCCACCGGAATTGCCAGGCTGTTAACCACGTGCAGGTAGGTGATCATGATCATCATGGCCAGGAAGAACCAGTTTGACACATAGATGTGGGAACTCTTACGAGTCGCCAGGGTCATGATGAAGTTGAAGGAGTAGGACAGCCAGACAATGGCAATGGCGATATCGATCGGCCACTCCAGCTCTGCGTATTCTTTGGACTGAGTCAGGCCCAGCGGCAGAGTGATAACAGCGGAGACAATGATCAGGTTCCAGCCCCAGAATGTGAACCAGGCCAGCTTATCGCTCCAGAGACGAACCGCACAGGTACGCTGAACTGAGTAATAGGCCGTCGCCATCAGTGCGCATCCACCGAAGGCAAAGATCACGGCGTTAGTATGAAGCGGTCTCAGCCGCCCGAAAGTAATATATGGTGAATCAAAATTCAGAACCGGCCATGCCAACTCCGAGGCGATATAAACCCCGACCGTCGCGCCTACCACCAGGTAGACGATAGACATAACCGCGAACCAGCGCACAACGCCAAGGTTGTACTTCTGTTCAGCTGTGGCGTCCATGAACCCCCCCTATTCTTGGGTCAGACATTCGTTTTAGAGCTTGGGGCCAAATCCCTCCGATTCAGCAAGGTTTTTAGCCGCGCGTTATAAGACTCTTTTTTATGACTATTGTCAAATCCATTTACAACATTTTGCGACACTCCGAATCTCTGGAACCCGTATTCTGCGGGGCCTGGGGAGACGGGGCTACTACTTTAGTAATGTGGCATATATCGCTTTTTGACATACGTCATTTTTGACTGTTTCAGACACCGTAAAATCGATGTGTCGGAGACGAGCGACGGCAACCACTGAAACCGCAGGCCCGGCCACCACCGACAGCCCGAAACAGCGTGGAACGGAATCCTGTCATCAGCGGGACAATCCCGTTACGCAGGTGCCGCATTCCACCAATCACGGATTTTATGTAAGGACATTCATGCAAATCAACCTGCTGGTTGTGCATATTTGTTTTAAAAACAACGTTTTTTATGCAGGTGACAACTTAACTGTCCCGGAAATTGATCTCAGATATGTGCAAACCTGGCCAGTACTGCAACACTGATACCAGTGTGTTTTAATAGAGCCAAATTTCAGATGTATGCTGCAGCCGCTGCAGCCCCCAGATGGTGTAATTACTGTGACCGTAGAAAACCAGATCAAATGGGATCTCGACCTCATCAAGCGTTACGACCTTTCCGGTCCCCGATATACCTCCTACCCGACCGCCATTCAGTTTGACCCGCAGCTGAGCCCTCAGCAGCTGGTTGAACACGGCCAGAAAACCGCAGATAAATCAGCGCCCTTATCGCTCTATGTGCATATCCCGTTCTGTACGCACGTCTGCTATTTCTGCGCCTGCAACAAGGTCATTACCCGGAACAAGAAGCGTGCTCAGCCCTATCTGGATCAGCTCTATGTGGAGATGGAAAAGCTGTCGCAGTGGTATTCCGACGATCGCCTGGTAAATCAGTTGCACTGGGGCGGCGGCACCCCGTCCTTTATCAGCGACGATCAGATGAAAGAGCTGGTCGATCATCTGCGCAGTAATTTCCGCCTCCGTGACGACGACCAGGGCGATTATTCCATCGAGATAGATCCCCGCGAGGCCGACGCCGAACGGATGAAAATAATCCGGGAGATCGGGTTCAATCGGATCAGCCTGGGTGTTCAGGATATCAATATCGAAGTCCAGAAAGCCGTCAATCGGGTTCAGCCCATCGAACTGTCCGAGGAGATTATCACCAGCGCCCGGGAGCTGGGTTTCCGCTCCATCAACACCGACCTGATCTACGGCCTGCCCCACCAGACTATCGACTCCTTTGCCAGCACCGTCGATAAAATTATCGAACTGGGACCGGACCGACTGTCGGTCTTTAACTATGCCCATATGCCCGATCGCTTCCGCTCACAGAAACATATCAACGGCGAAGACCTGCCGGCGCCTGAAGACAAGCTGATCATTCTTGAAAACACCATCAGCCAGCTGCTGGAAGCCGGCTATGTCTACGTTGGCATGGACCATTTCGCCAAACCGGATGACGAACTGGCCATCGCTCAGCGCGAAGGACACCTGCACAGGAACTTCCAGGGCTACACCACTCACAGTGACTGCGATCTGGTCGCCATGGGGGTATCGGCCATCAGCCAGATCGGCGACGTTTACTACCAGAATGAGCACGATCTCAAGCAGTACCAGGACGCTATAGACCAGAATCAGCAGGCTATCCGTCGCGGTGTTATACTCAATGAAGACGATCGACTGCGCCGTCGGGTAATCACCCAGCTGATCTGCCACTTCGAACTGGACATGGGTCAGATCGAGAAGGAGTTTGGCATCAGCTTCAGGGATTATTTCGCCGAAGAGCTGGTCACCACTCGCGAATTTGCCGAAGACGGCCTGCTGACTGTCGATGGTCCGCTGATGAAAGTAACCCCCTCAGGCCGCCTGCTGATTCGCCGCATCTGTATGACATTCGATGCCTACGCGCCCAAACAACAGACCGGAAGGACTTTTTCGCGGATTATTTAAAGCTGGAGGATCATTTGCCGTTATGATCTTCAACCCCATGGGTAAATGCTTCATAATGCCCGACAGGTGACGAGAACCCCGTTATAACCATATATAAACAGGGACGAGGTTTATGGCTGAAAAGCCTGCACAGATCGATAACTTCAGAACCACCGGCGACGGCTCGCGAACCCGAACGATCGCGGGCCCCGGTTGCCAGCCCTTCTGCCTCAGCCCCGGCGACAGCGAGCGGGTTGAACAATTTGTCGAAGCAAGCCCGCCGCTGAAAAAAGGTACCCACCTGTTCCATCAGGGCGATCCCTTTATGTCCGTCTATACGGTACGGGCCGGCACCCTGAAAACCTACACTGTCACCAATGAAGGCGAGGAGCAGATTACCGGCTTCTATTTTCCCGGTGAAATCGTCGGTCTCGGGGGTGTAGGGGCCGATGAACACCCGGTATCGGCAAAAACCCTGGAGACCACCACTGTACTTGAATTCCCGTTTCGACAGCTGGATGAACTATCAGGACAGATCCCTGAACTACGCTCTCAGCTGACCGCGAACATGGGCAAAGAAATTCGTGCCGAGCAGCAGATGATGCTGTTACTCAGCAAAAAAACCGCAGAACAGCGAGTCGCCACCTTTCTCTATAAACTTTCTGATCGTTTTAAACAGCGCGGCTATTCCGCCACCCTGTTCCGCCTTTCGATGTCCCGCAACGAGATAGGCAACTACCTGGGTCTCGCCGTTGAGACGGTCAGCCGTATTTTCACCCGTTTCCAGAAACAGCAGCTGATTAAGGTAGAGGGCAAGGAGATCGAAATTCTCAGCCTCGAAGAGCTGTTTACCGTATCCGGGGACAACAAAGAGGCCGAAGAGACCGCGCTTCATTATCGCTGAACCCTTTAACAATTCTGATACCGGACCCGACTCCTTAACGCTTGCGGTCCGGGCCGGCCTGTCCGGCTGTACCCTGTAGATCCGAGGACCTTCCATGTCATTTGATGAGTGTTACCTGAAGTCTGTTATTCGCGCCGTACCCAACTGGCCGGAAGAAGGAGTTACCTTTCGCGATATCGCCCCGCTGTTTCTGGACCCCAGAGCTCTGCACATGGTTGCCGACAACTTCACTCAGCACTACATGAACGCCGACATTACTCATATCGCCTCTCTCGATGCCCGAGGTTTTCTGATCGGTTCGGTGGTCGCCTATAAACTCAATCTGCCGCTGGTACTGGTGCGCAAAAAAGGGAAACTGCCCGGTAAAGTGCTGCAGGAGCAGTACACCCTGGAGTACGGCACCTCAACCGTTGAAATTCATGATGACGCCTGTGGTGAAGGAGACAAGGTTCTGATTATCGACGACCTGATTGCTACCGGCGGTAGCATCCTGGCTGCCAGCACTCTGCTCCGTCGCCTGGGGGCCCAGGTCACCGAGGCCGCGGCAATCATCGATCTCCCCGACCTGCAGGGGTCCACCAGATTGCAGGAAGCCGATATTCCGGTCCACACCCTGATCGCCTACTGATCAGACGTCATCGACCGCCGGTATCAGCTCTGGTATCGGCGGTGGTGCAGCCACCCTCATTTTCCGACTAGCTGGCGGCCTCCGCTACGAACCCTTTCGGCAACCGGCACGAGCTGGTTGTCGCCTGTTTCTGATATAGTAGGTCCGCCTCCGAGCGGCCATAACCGCGAGGCAGATCCGACCAGATCAGCTAACCCCCACTGAGGACGCTTCCGGCGATGGCCAGACCGCTATCCACTTCCGCCCTGGCAAAGAGCCGCGGCATTTCGGGAAAAGAACTGTTCAGCCAGCTGGAAGCCCGGGCTTTTATAAAGCGCACCGATGACGGCTGGCAGTTGCTGCCGGGTGGCGAGCGCGCGGGCGGCGCCTATGCCAGTCATGCAAAGTACGGGCGCTACATCACCTGGCCCGAAGATCTGCAGATTCACTCGTGCGATCAGCCGCAAAAATCGCTGAACCAGTCCGGATCCGACCCTGACTCTTATTCAAAGGCGGCCGGGGCGATGCTGACAGCCTCTTCTATCGGCAGACCATTCCAACTCCCTGCCAGTCGTATAAACGCCATACTTTCAGAGCTGGGCTGGATCGAAAAAGCACTGAAAGGCTGGAATCTGACTCGATTCGGCAGCGGACTCGGCGGGGTTCAGAAAGAGGATGCCCGATCAGGCATCCCCTACGTAATCTGGCCCGAAACCATCATCAGCAACAGATCACTGAAAGGAACCATCCGGGAACTGCAGGGAGAGAGTCCGTCAAAAATTATGGCGATCCCCTCGGAGAGCAACCAGAATCATCGGGAAAAATTCGAAACCCGACTGAGAACTACCGACGGCCACTATGTTCACTCCAGCGAAGAGATGCAGATTGATAACTGGCTGTATCTGGCGGAGATCGTACACGCCTGCGAGCGACGACTGCCCATCCAGGAAGAGGTTTACTGCGATTTCTACCTCCCTGCTGCCAGGGTCTATATCGAATTCTGGCGTAGCGACAGCAGCCCGGAATATCAGCAACAGAAGACGAAAAAGCAGCGAGTTTATGAGCAGAACGGCTTTAAGCTGATTGAACTTACAGAAGACGATATCCGCAACCTGGACGAAGTGTTGCCGCGACTGTTACTGAAACACGGTCTGGACTGCTTCTGATTTTTCGACCTGCCTTCGCGACCGACGCCGACCAGGCACCAGGCTGCTGTAATACCATTCCCTCGCCGGCAAGCGTCGCTACGCACCGGCACGACCCGGTTGCGACACAGATCCGCAAAGGCTTGTGCTACCGCCGAAGCAGAGCTGTACTCCTCTCAAATATGTCGATATACTGTATATTCATACAGCCCAATACGGACTGACAATGTTATCGGCGAATCCGCGGATGCCTGCGGACCATCCCCTTCCGTGGTGTTCAGCCGGATTCGCCGTAAACTCTCTTGCCTCACCAGCACAGCCCCGGCTCCGCAGTGGGGCCGGCACATTCAGAACAGCATCACAAAAAAGGCCGGCAAGGCCCCCTTACCGGCAATATCGAAACAGAAACGGAGGCTTTATGACCATCCGCACGGTTCACCAGGTCATCAGCAGCAAAGGCACAGTTATCGGAGAATATATGAATCTCAAGCATGCCCGGGACATGGATCACCGCACCGATGTGCTCTACTACATCGTTGAGAAAATTGAAGCCCAGGGTGTCGATGAGGCTACCGCGGAGAAAATTGCCGAATCCCTGCTGGACGACAACACCCGTCCGGAGTTTCTGGCCATGCTGAAAGGCGTTAAAGATATCCCTGTCGATGAACCGGATGACGAAAACTGCTGATCACCCCGGGGAGCGCCGGATCAACGACCTCAGTGTACCCCTGCGTTCTGATACGGGCCAGCCCTGAAAATAACGCTGTCGACCGACCGCTTTCGCGCGTATGATGCAGCGCTTATTCGCTGCTTCAATACGAGAGGACCCATGAGCCAGCTAAGTAAAGATCCGCAACAGAACTACCAGAGCTTTATCGAAGACATCCTTAAAACCGGAAAAGTCTGGGGCGTCAGATCAGATGAGGGTTGGGTCGTATGTGATTCTGCTGAGTTCGAGGAAACCGATGTTATGCCCTTCTGGTCTGCTGAAATCGATGCGAAAGCACAATGCAGTGACGAATGGGCGGGCAACCGCGCAGAAGCAATTGAGCTGGAAACCTTTATCGACGACTGGCTGACCGGCATGGCTGAAGACGGCGTACTGATCGGCCCCAACTGGACTTCCGAGATGGATGGTCTGGAGATCGAACCTGTCGATCTGGCCAGACAGCTGCTTGAGGACAGCGACAGCTGAGCGGTTCGCGTCCGACGAACCCGGGGCGGCAGGATAGCCGCCTCCCCACCACAGCGTCGTCACACAACACCGCCAGCCGGCCGCTGATATTTAAGAACAGAGACCGCTCGCTGGTGACATCCGCCGTAACGACCCGATCAGGGATGCTCCCCGATTTTACTCCATGACGCTCCGGTGTCGCAGACGCTGCGGACAATGACCCGACGGCTGTCACTGTGAAGATATGAACCCGGGGATCGCCGGAATCACCTGCCCGCGGATTCGACTATCGATTGAGGTAATCCACCAGGATCAGGTCACTGAATATTGCCGTCACTGCCGCGCCTATAGCCTTGTCACAGGCCGATGGCGGTGCCAGCGCATTCTGCTCACTGAAGAAAGTGCTGGACTGACCACCGCCGGTTCTGACCAGCAACCGCACACTGCATTTCGGAATTCCAGCGTACTGAAGACCTGACACGCCCAGCTGCGCTTCAACGATCGAAAGCTCCAGCTGTTTATCTCCATCATTGCGAACAGCAACGCCATGACTCTCCAGCGCCCCTTCCAGCAGGCCGACCGCTGATGCAGTCCAGGACTTCAGATCGCCCATCATCGTCCCGGCCCCCGCTTTACCAATCTCAACGGTCGTGCCATCTCGCTGACCATTGATGACCGTCACCGACTCAGCGGTGATTACAGGAGCCTCCTGCATTGCAATGGGGTCCGGATTAGGCAGATGGTATACCGTACATCCGCTCAGCACTGTGAAAATAGCGGTAATCAGCAGTACTCCCTGCTGTTTCTGGTTTATCAGTCTGGACATATTGAACTCCCTGTTCGTCAGAAGAGTAGCGGATTCACTGAACGAACCGTCTTCCCTTTCATACAAACCGGGTATTTTCCCGGCTCGTCCGTAACTGCTTACAGCAAGCATAGTCGATCAGGGTCGCCCTCTCCTTATCCGGCCATCGCTGTATCTGGCGGCTATCAGCGGAGCTTGGCGGCTCAGGTGCACGATCATCACCCCCTCCCCAGCGGATAAAATCTCCCCCACCGGACACGATAATTCAGGTGGAGCGTGATAATATCCCCTACCCGAAACGGAACCCTGACCAACCAGGCGGATCAGACTCAGGATCCGGGAGCAACAACTCTGACCGGTCGATCCGACCAGCAAAGTGCTGGAAAAAGTGACAGGCTGAACGAACGGAGGGCAGTTCGGATCCCTTCAGGTCATCTTCAGCCCGGGAACGCCAATCTTTATTACTGATTAACAAGGCATTTTTACATGTGGTTTAAAAACCTCGTCTTTTATCGATTCACCAGCCCCTTCACAACCTCTCCCGAAGAGCTGGAAAAGCAGCTGCAAGCCGCCAGTTTTGTACCCTGCCGCAGCCAGGAGCAGATGAAATACGGCTGGACTAAGCCGATGGGCAAGCTTGGTGATCAGCTGACCCATGCCAGCGATGGCCGCATTCTGATCTGCGCCCGCAAAGAGGAAAAGATCCTGCCTGCATCCGTGGTTAAAGACTTCCTGCAGGACAAGGTAGAACAGATCGAGCAGGAGCAGGATCGCAAGGTTCGCAAAAAGGAGCGCGACAGCCTCAAGGATGAGATCATTTTCGAACTGCTGCCGCGGGCCTTCAGCCGCTTCCAGGACACATTCGCCTATATTGATCCGCAGAATAATCTGCTGGTGGTCGACGCCAGCAGCGCTAAGCGGGCCGAAGATCTCTGCTCCTTCCTTCGCAAGACACTGGGCTCACTGCCGGTGGCAATTCCCGCGATGAACCATGCACCGGCCGCCACCATGACCCACTGGTTGTCGGAAGAGGCACAACTTCCCGCTCGCTTCGAACTGGGCGATGAGGCAGAACTGAAAGATCCCAGTGAAGACGGCGGCGTAATTCGCTGCAAGCAGCAGGATCTGCTGGGCGACGAGATTGGCGCCCACCTCAAGGCTGGCAAGCAGGCAGTTAAACTGGCCATTGAGTACGCCGACAGCCTGCGCAGTGTGGTCGGTGAAGATCTGATTGTGCGCCGTCTGAAGTTCGCCGATCTGGTGCTGGAGAAAGCTGCAGAACTGGGTGAAGCCGATGCTGCTGCCGCTTTTGATGCGGATTTCACGCTGATGTCACTGGAGCTTTCCAGCTTTATCGACCGGCTCCTTGAAGCACTGGGCGGTGAAAACAGCGAAGCCTATGCGCCGGCTATCGCCGTCTGATCGCCCACGATTGCTCCAGCTCAGCATCTGCCGGCCGGCAAGCGGTTTTATCCGGCCGGCAGTCGTTGTAGAATCTTCGTTCTTGATTCCCTCCCAGAAGCACTGCTCAGACAGGTCCGATGTATTCCGTTAAAGAAATGTTCTACAGCCTTCAGGGCGAAGGGGCACATGCCGGTCGTCCGGCACTGTTCTGCCGCTTTACCGGCTGTAATCTCTGGTCCGGCAGGGAGCAGGATCGGGCCAAAGCCGCCTGCAATTTCTGCGATACCGATTTTGTCGGCACCGATGGTTCCTGCGGCGGAAAATTTGCCAGCGCTGACGCTCTGGTAAAGGCCGCTCTGGCACTCTGGCCGGAAGGACAGCGGCAGTACGCCTATGTCATCTTTACCGGTGGTGAACCCCTTCTACAGCTCGACGATACGCTGGTCGCCGCCTTTAAAGATGAAGGATTTGAAACGGCCATCGAAACCAACGGCACCCTGCCCGCACCCGCGGGTATTGACTGGATCTGTGTCAGCCCTAAAGGCAGCAGCGATCTGCAGCTGACCTGTGGCGACGAACTGAAGCTGATTTATCGCCAGCACGACGCTCCGCCGGAGCGTTTTGAAAACCTGAATTTCCGCCATTTTTACCTGCAACCGATGGCTGGCAGCGATGAGCAGCAACAGCTTCAGTCCTGCCTCCAGTACTGCCGTAGCCACCCCCAGTGGCGGCTCAGCCTGCAGACTCACAAGCTGATAAATATCCCCTGAAAGATCGGTGTCCCGTGATGAAAAACGGTTCTGTCCGCGGTTTGGCACCGCTCTGGCCCTTTCAGACAGATCCGATCGCTCTGGACCACACCTGCGGATAAGTCGGTCACAGCGTATTTTGCCGACTCCACGCCGCTTTATCGCCCCTTGGGGGGGGCTGATACCGAAACAGAAGGGCTACCTCGGCTGAATAATTCGCAGACACGGCAATAGCTGCTGAATAAAAACTTAGTTCATGCTAAATTAGCTTATGTTTATTTCCGCACAAAAAAAGGCCCCGGCACAAGTACCGGGGCCAAAGCATCACCAATGAGCCCTGATAGGGGGACCCATCAGCTACTTCCGCAACCAAAAGGCTGTTGTGAGCTGTTTCGGGGAAATACGCAAAACAGCTCACGTTATTCACGGGCGGGTTAACAGCTGATAACCAGTCCGTGAATTCGTTGACCAGTGCCGTATCGGACGACTCCTGATCGTTAATTAGTGGTCAGAGACGACGGAGCGCAACAGGACATCCGCCGTCGACACCTCAGTCCCTCAGAATGAATCGCCGGGGATGCGAGCCCAGCCTTCCATCAGCACCCGGGCGCTGCGACTCATCACGACTTTGTTAACGGTCCATTCGTCATCCACCTGAACGGCTTCGGCGCCTACCTTAAGGGTTCCGGAGGGGTGACCGAAGGTGACCGAACCGCGATCGCCACCACCGGCCGCCAGATTAACCAGAGTGCCCGGAATAGCGGCGGCGGTGCCGATTGCGACCGCGGCGGTGCCCATCATGGCGTGGTGCAGCTTACCCATGGACAGGGCACGGACGTTCAGGTCGATATCGGCAGCCCCGATCTCCTTGCCACTTGAGGCGGTGTAATCGGCGGGGCCGGAGACAAAGGCCACCTTGGGCGTGTGCTGACGGCCGGCAGCCTCTTCGACACTGCTGATCAGACCCATGCGCACCGCGCCGTGGGCCCGAATGGTTTCAAACCGCTCCAGTGCTGCCGGGTCGCCGTTGATAGCCTCCTGCAGCTCGGTACCGGTGTAACCGATCTCGTCGGCATTAAGGAATACGGTGGGAATACCGGCGTTGATCATGGTGGCCTTAAAGGTGCCGACCCCCGGAACTTCCAGGTCATCTACCAGGTTACCGGTAGGGAACATCGCTTCGGAGGCGTCCACCGGACTCATAAACTCCACCTGGACCTCGGCGGCCGGGAAGGTCACCCCGTCCAGCTCGAAGTCGCCGGTTTCCTGCACCTCGCCGTTGGTCATCGGCACCTGAGCGACAATGGTCTTCTCGATGTTTTTCTGCCAGATACGGACGGTGGCGATGCCGTTTTCGGGAATACGATCGGCATCCACCAGCCCCTTGCTGATGGCAAAAGCGCCGACCGCTGCAGTCAGGTTACCGCAGTTACCACTCCAGTCCACGAAAGGCTTGTCGATGGAGACCTGGCCAAACAGATAATCGACATCATGGTCGGGCTGGATGCTCTTTGACAGGATTACGGTCTTACTGGTGCTGGAGGTGGCGCCCCCCATACCGTCGGTCTGCTTACCGTAGGGATCAGGGCTGCCGATCACCCGCAGCAGCAGGTTGTCGCGAGCGGCGCCCGCTACCTGAGCAGCTTCTGGCAGGTCTGTCAGGCTGAAGAACATGCCTTTACTGGTACCGCCACGCATGTAAGTGGCAGGGATCTTGATCTGAGGTACGTGGGCCATGGGTCTTTTTCCTAATGTTAAACGGGTTCTTGTCGGACCGGGCGATATAGCTGCTCACCCTCTGATACAGAAGGCAAATAGCTATAGCGAACAGATTCGCAGGCAGTATGAAAACTGCCGGTCGGTGTTACCGGGCAGATACCCCGATAACACCGACCGAACAGGTCTTAAGCGTTGGCTGCCAGGAAATCCTGGGCGAAACGCTGCAGTACGCCGCCCGCGGCGTGAACCACCACCTCTTCGGCGGTATCCAGGCGACAGGTTACCGGGATCTCAACCTTTTCACCGCTGGTGCGGGTCATGACCACGGTCATGTCGCAACGGGGGCTGATCTCACCGACCACATCGTAGGTCTCGGTACCGTCGATACCGTAGGTATTACGGGTATCGCCATCCTTGAACTGCAGGGGCAGAACGCCCATGCCGACCAGGTTGGTACGGTGAATCCGCTCGAAGCCTTCAGCAACAATGGTCTCCACACCCGCCAGACGCACGCCCTTGGCAGCCCAGTCACGGGACGAGCCCTGACCGTAGTCAGCACCGGCGATAATGATCAGCGGCTGCTTGCGCTCCATGTAGGTCTCGATCGCCTCCCACATCCGGCTCTCCGTCCCTTCCGGCTCGATCCGGGCCAGGGAACCCTGCTTCACTTCGCCGTCATCGTCCCGGCACATCTCGTTGAGCAGCTTAGGATTGGCGAAGGTGGCCCGCTGGGCGGTCAGGTGATCACCCCGGTGGGTGGCATATGAGTTGTAGTCCTCAGGCGCCAGTCCCATCTTGCCGCAGTATTCACCCGCCGCACTGTTGGGCAGAATCGCGTTGGAGGGTGACAGGTGGTCGGTGGTGATGTTGTCACCCAGCACCGCCAGAGGACGCATCCCTTTCATGGTGCGCTCACCAGCCAGCGCACCTTCCCAGTAAGGAGGGCGACGGATGTAAGTGGTCTGGGGACGCCAGTCATAGAGGGGGCTCGGGGCCTTCTCTACCGCACCCAGATCGAACATCGGGATGTAGATCTGCTTGAACTGCTCAGGCTTGACGCTTTTCTCGACCAGGGCATCGATCTCTTCGTCGCTGGGCCAGATGTCGTTCAGAGTGACGGGGTTGCCGTTCTTGTCGGTGCCCAGCACGTCCTTCTCGATGTCAAAGCGCATGGTACCGGCGATTGCATAGGCAACCACCAGCGGCGGTGAAGCCAGGAACGCCTGTTTGGCGTAAGGGTGAATCCGGCCATCGAAGTTACGGTTACCGGACAGTACCGCGGTGGCGTAGAGATCGCGGTCGATTATTTCCTGCTGGATCTTTGGATCCAGAGCACCGGACATGCCGTTACAGGTCGTACAGGCGTAGGCGACGATACCGAAGCCCAGCTTCTCCAGCTCGGGTAACAGGCCGGCTTCTTCCAGGTACAATTTGGCGACCTTGGATCCGGGAGCGAAGGAGCTCTTGACCCAGGGTTTGCGCACCAGGCCCAGCTCGTTGGCCTTCTTGGCTACCAGACCCGCGGCAACCACGTTGCGGGGGTTGGAGGTGTTGGTACAGGAGGTGATAGCGGCGATAATCACCGCGCCGTCCGGCATCAGGCCCTCGGCTTCTTCGGCTTTGGCCGCGGCCAGCAGTTCATCGCTGGCGATGCCACGTTCATTCAGGGCTGCGGTCGGCAGACGACGGTGAGGGTTTGAGGGGCCAGCCATGTTGCGAACAACGGTGGACAGATCAAATTCCAGTACCCGCTCGTAGCTGGCCTCAGCCAGGTCGTCGGCCCAGAGGCCGGTCAGCCTGGCGTACTGCTCCACCAGGGCAACCTGCTCGGGTTCACGACCGGTGAGCTTGAGGTAATCGATGGTCTGCTCGTCGATATAGAACATACCGGCGGAGGCACCGTACTCCGGAGTCATGTTGGACAGGGTGGCACGGTCACCGATAGACAGGGATGAGGCACCGGGGCCGAAGAATTCCAGGTAGGCGGAAACCACTTTCTCATTCCGCAGGAATTCGGTCATCGCCAGGGCGATATCAGTGGCGGTGATGCCAGGCTGGCGCTCGCCAACGATCTTGACGCCGACGATGTCCGGCAGACGCATCATGGAGGGGCGACCCAGCATAACGGTTTCCGCTTCCAGACCACCCACGCCGATAGCGATCACGCCCAGGGCGTCGACGTGGGGAGTGTGGGAGTCGGTACCTACACAGGTGTCGGGATAGGCCACGCCGTCGCGAGCCTGGATCACCGGTGACATCTTCTCCAGGTTGATCTGGTGCATGATGCCGTTACCGGCTGGGATCACATCGACGTTATCAAAAGCCGTCTTACACCACTCGATAAAGTGGAAACGGTCCTCGTTACGACGGTCCTCGATGGCGCGGTTCTTCTCAAAGGCCTCGGGGTCGAATCCGGGGGCTTCGACGGCCAGAGAGTGGTCCACGATCAGCTGAGTGGGGACCACAGGGTTAACCTTGGCAGGGTCACCGCCCTGGTCGGCGATGGCGTCGCGCAGACCGGCCAGGTCCACCAGGGCGGTCTGCCCCAGGATGTCGTGACAGACCACACGGGCGGGGTACCAGGGAAAATCCAGGGTGCGTTTGCACTCGATCAGCTGCTTAAGCGAATCAGTCAGGGCCTCGGGTTCGCAGCGACGGACCAGCTGCTCGGCCAGTACCCTGGAGGTGTAGTTCAGCTTGGCGTAGGCACCGGGCTGGATCGCTTCGACCGCCTCGCGGGTGTCGTAGTAATCCAGGTCGGTACCGGGAAGAGACTTGCGGTATTCAGTATTCATGACGTTATCCACCGGGGTTGGTCAGGGGGATAGGGGCCCGCCAGGCAGGCGGGCCGGATTCGGGTGATCGGCGGGCTTAGTCGCGCTCTTCGATCGGTACCCAGGTGCTGCTCTCAGGACCGGTGTAATCCGCAGAAGGACGGATGATCCGGTTGTCGGCACGCTGCTCAAACACGTGAGCGGCCCAGCCGGTCAGACGTGAGCAGACAAAGATCGGCGTGAACAGCTTGGTGGGAATCCCCATGAAGTGATAAGCCGAAGCGTGGAAGAAGTCGGCGTTACAGAACAGCTTCTTCTCGCGCCACATGACCGCCTCAACGCGCTCGGATACCGGGTAAAGAACGGTATCACCCACGTCTTTGGACAGCTTCTCAGACCAACCCTTGATCACGGCGTTACGGGGGTCGGACTCACGGTAGATCGCGTGACCAAAGCCCATGATCTTATCCTTGCGGGACAACATACCCATGATCTTGTCTTCGGCCTCTTCGGGCGACTGCCAGTTCTCGATCATCTCCATGGCCGCTTCGTTTGCACCACCGTGCAGCGGACCACGCAGTGAACCGATCGCGCCGGTAATACAGGAATGGATATCGGACAACGTAGAGGCGCAGACACGGCCGGTGAAGGTGGAAGCATTGAACTCATGCTCGGCGTACAGAATCAGAGAAACGTTCATTACCTTAGCGTGCAGCTCGTTCGGCTTCTCGCCCTTCAGCAGGTGCAGGAAGTGACCGCCGATGGAGTCGTCATCGGTTTCAGTTTCGATACGAACGCCATCGTGGCTGAATCGGTACCAGTAGTTGATGATGGACGGGAATACCGCCAGCATGCGGTCGACCTTGTCCTGCTGCTCGGAGAAATCGGTTTCAGTCTCCAGGTTACCCAGCATGGAACAACCGGTGCGCATCACGTCCATCGGATGGGCGTCGGCAGGAATCTGCTCCAGCACGGTCTTGAGCGCGTCAGGCAGACCACGCAGGCTCTTGAGCCGGGCTACGTAAGCGTCCAGTTCCGCCTGATTGGGCAGTTTGCCCTTCAGCAGCAGGTAAGCTACCTCTTCAAAGCTGGCCTTCTCCGCCAGTTCAACCATGTCGTAACCACGGTAAGTCAGACCGGCACCGGTCTTACCCACTGTACAGAGTGCTGTGCTACCTGCTGATTGTCCGCGCAGACCTGCGCCACCTAATTTTTTATCTGACATCGTAAGCTCCTATCATCGCTTAGTCGCTTGAGTGAATTTGAGTGTTTCTGAATACTGCTGCCGGGCAGCCTTACTTGTTCTTACCTTCAGAAAACAGCTTGTCCAGCTTCTGCTCGAAATCGTGGTAGTTCAGGAAATCGTACAGTTCCATCCGGGTCTGCATCAGGTCGACAACGTCTTTCTGATCGCCCTTGTCGAGGATATTCTGGTAAACCGCCAGCGCAGCCTTGTTCATGGCACGGAAGGCGCTCAGCGGATACAGCACCATGCTGCAACCCACTTCACCCAGCTCAGCTTTGTTGAACAGCGGCGTAGCACCGAACTCGGTGATGTTGGCCAGCAGCGGTGCGTCGATCGCAGAGCTGAATGCCTTGTAGTCTTCCAGGGTGTGAACCGCTTCGGCGAAGATGCCGTCGGCACCGGCTTCGATACAGGCTCTTGCGCGCTCAACCGCGGCGTCAAGACCTTCCATCTGGAAGGCGTCGGTACGAGCAATGATGAAGAAATCGTCGTCGGTCTTGCCGTCAACGGCGGCCTTGACGCGGTCAACCATCTCACCCTGAGTAACGATCTCTTTGTTAGGGCGATGGCCGCAACGCTTCTGAGCCACCTGGTCTTCGATATGGACCGCCGCAGCGCCGGCCTTGATCATTTCCTTTACAGTACGCTGGATATTGAAAGCTCCACCCCAGCCGGTGTCGATATCGACCAGCAGCGGAGTTTCAACGGCGCTTGAGATACGACGCACGTCTTCCAGCACGTCATTGCAGGAGGTCATACCCAGATCCGGCAGGCCGTAAGAAGCGTTGGCTACGCCACCACCAGACAGGTAGATCGCCTTGTGACCGACACGCTCCGCCATCATGGCAGCGTAAGCGTTGATCGTACCCACGATCTGCAGTGGTTTTTCTTCAGCCAGGGCTTTGCGGAACCTTCCGCCGGCGGTCAAAGTCTTTGACATAGTATTACCCTCTTGATTCCTGTTTCTGTTTCAGTTTCTTCTCGATGTTCCTGCGAGCCGCGCTGATATGGCGACGCATCAGCATCTCCGCCAGTTCGCCGTCGCGGTGCTCGATGGCATCGACAATATGGTGGTGTTCCTTCAGTGCCCGGACCGGGCGTGAACTGGACAGGCTGAACTGATAGCGGTACATCCGCACCAGGTGATAAAGCTCGCCGCCCAGCAATTCCATTAACTTGGTATTCTTACTGCCCTGGACGATCCGGTAGTGAAAATCCAGATCTCCTTCCTTCTGGAAGTAGGAGCGTCCCTCCGTAACCTGCAGGCTACGCTCATGCTCTTCCAGCAGTGCTCGCAGGCTGGCAACTTCCTCGTCGCTCATATTCTCCGCCGCCAGACGGCAGGCCATGCCTTCCATCGCTTCCCGGACGTGATAGATCTCGATCAGCTCGTTGGATGACAGCGAAACAACCCGGGCGCCGACGTGGGGAATACGCTGAACCAGACGCAGGCCTTCGAGTCGGCGGATGGCCTCACGTAAAGGACCACGACTGATGCCATAGGTCCGGGCCAGTTCCGGTTCGCTGATCTTGTGTCCCGGCGGGATGTCCCCTTTGATAATGGCGGTAACAATCTGATGACATACCCGATCAGCGAGTGTTCTTGACTCGGGTTGCGCCTGCTCCAGTGCGGAAACGTTTGTATTCATAATTTTGCGCTTCAGGATTGTCGACAATGTTTGAATTTAAAAACACCTTAACGGCCTGAAATGCCCCAGTCAAGCCGAAATCGGCATCATCTTGTCTACAGTAGACAAAAGTATAGCGGGTTTTCCCTGATCTATTTTTCAGCTCTGGGAAAAGATTTCAGCATTGAGGATGCAACCTTGATTAAGCTGCATAAAGGAAGGGACGCCGGTAAAAGCTTGCACCCATACCGGCATCTTGCAGAAAATTGAAACAGAGGCCTCAGAGGCGGCTGGCAACCGGCTTAGCGACCAGGTAGAGAGCCATATCCTCATTAATCTGGCGAGCAATCTGGCGGGGCTTCTGAAACGGCAGGCTGTGATCGCAGCCCCTTACGCTGTGATAGCGCCAGTCATCCCGGTTCTGAACCAGCTGATGCTGATAGCGATGCATCGGCTCGACGCTCCGCCCGCCGACAAAACTGCTGACATGCCGCTGAACCTCCAGCAGCGCCTGTCGGTCCAGCCTTTTCGAAGCGTCGGAGACAGCATCCAGGGCATAGGCGAAACCCAACGGTCGCTGCCCCAGCCGCTCGATGATCATCTGTTCCGATTTCGGGGACGGCACCCGGTTGGGAGAGATGGTATCGAGAAACAGCCGGATCCCCCGCTCCGGATCCTCGCCGGATTTCAGCAGCTCTGCCGCTTCAGAATACTGTTCGCGCAGAGCGATCACCTCCGCCATTGAAGCCCGGTCCAGCAACGCCGACTCCAGCAGGAACTGTTTATGGACCCGAACCGGATACTGCGCCTTAAGCAACATGCTCAGCAGCCCGCCGAAGGAGTAACCGGCCATATCAAGAGCCCACCAGCCAAGGTGGTCCAGCAGTGAAATCACGTCTCCCAGCACCTCTTCGGCCTGACAGGGATATTCATTGCCGTCGGCGTAGCGGGTCTCCCCCATCCCACGCAGATCGGGCACCAGCACTTCGCTCCAGTGTTCAAGAAAAGGAATCATATGAGACCAGGTATCCTCACCGGCCACACCGGCGCCGTGCAGTAACAGTAATCGCCGTTCAGCGGGATGATAGGCATTCCGATAGAGCCGGTAGCCGATGCTCTGCTCAGTGGTTTCAAGACGAGCCGTATGGCACTGATAATGCTGTTTCATATGTGGCAGTAATCCCGATAAGCGAAGTCTCAGATTGTAGACAATCACCCCGTCAGCAGCCAGGCTGTCTGTCCAAACCGGCAATTATCGTCAGGACGCCGTGAAAACCAAACACGACGCCCGTAAATATGGCTTCTGACGATGAATTCAGTACAATGCGTTTTTGCTCATTCCGGACGTAATCCAGCAGTGTACAGAATCCCCCTCGACTACCAGACGGACAGCACCGAACTCTTCGAAAAGCTGCGCCACCTGCCCTGGCCGGCATTTCTGGACAGCGGCAGACCCCGCTCCACCCAGGGGCGCTTCGACATACTCTGCGCGGACCCGGTATGCCGTGTTATCAGCCATGGCAGCCGCTGCTGGCGTGAACAGCCGGATGGATCCCGGCAGCCACTGGATGGCAGCCCGTTTCAGGCCCTGCAGTCAGTGCTTCTGGCCGAAGGTCTCGGTGATTGCCCGCCTCAGGATTCAGAACTGCCCTTTGACGGCGGCGCTCTGGGATATTTCAGTTACGACCTGGGTCGAAATCTGGAGCGACTGCCTCAACAGGCTGAAAACGATATCGATCTGCCGGAGATGCAGGTCGGCATCTATCGCTGGGCGGTGATTACAGACCACCAGCAGCAGCAGAGCTGGCTGATCTACCGGGATCAGCAGCAGCGCCCAGCCATGGAGCTGCTGGCGACGCACCTCCAGGACCCGGGGCCCGGACCGGATGCAACCCGGGAACCATTCAGACTCGGCTCGGCCTTCCGATCCAACCTCAGTTTCGACGAGTACCGGCAGCGCTTTAATCGCATTATCGACTATATCAATGCCGGCGACTGCTACCAGGTCAACCTGGCTCAACGCTTCAGTGCAGAGACCTGCGGTGACAGCTGGCAGGCTTATCGCTGGCTTCGGCAACAGGCCCCCACTCCATTCTCCGCCTTCCTGCAGCTGAATGATGCGGAGCTGCTCAGTCTGTCGCCGGAACGCTTTATCCGGGTCAGGGAACTGCAGGTGGAGACAAAACCGATTAAGGGCACCCGCCCCCGGGGGGCTACCCCCGAGCAGGATCAGCGGCTGGCACAGGCGCTGGCAGCCAGCCCCAAGGACCGGGCCGAGAACCTGATGATCGTAGACCTGCTTCGCAACGACCTGGGACGTACCTGCAGCACCGGCAGTATTCGGGTGCCTAAGCTGTTCGATATCGAAAGCTACGCGAATGTCCACCACCTGGTGACCACCATCACCGGCGCCCTTAACAGCACCGCCGACTGCCTGCCCCTGCTGGAGGGAAGTTTCCCGGGCGGTTCCATTACCGGTGCTCCGAAAGTAAGGGCGATGGAGATTATCGAGGAACTGGAGCCACACCGGCGTTCCGCTTATTGTGGTTCAGTGGGTTATATCGGCTTTAATGGCAATGTCGACACCAGCATCTGTATACGCACCCTGGTTGCCCGACAGAATCGGCTGCACTGCTGGGCCGGCGGCGGTATCGTTGCCGATTCCCGCTGTGAGGAGGAGTACCAGGAAACCTTCGACAAGGTCAGCAACCTGATCGGCCCGCTGGAAAAGGCCTTTGGCGGTCCGTCTTCAGCGGAGTCCGGCGCCACCCGCCTGGCCACGACAGCACAGCCCCGGTAAACAGCCCGAAAGCCGGCGCACCATCCGAAATGGCCTGACACCGACAAACGCAGCCTTTCCGGAACGGCGGAGTTTACTCCGCTGCGTTCTTTCCGGGCTTCTGATTGGCAATGCCGAAAGGAATATGTACGGACGGCAATACGCTGGACGTAGCATCGAGATGCAGGCGCTGGTCGTCAAAGAAGATGTGGGGCCTCAGCACCTCCAGTACCCGCCGCTTCTCAACACCTCCCAGAAAGAAGGCATCGTTGACCATAATATCCCAGCTGCGCATGGTATTGATCACCCGCTCATGGGCAGGCGCATTGCGGGCGGTGACGATCGCTACCCGCAGCCGGGGACGGTAACTCTCATCCTGTTCGCAACGGGCCTGCTCCAGCTGCTGAATACGGGAAATCTTCTCAAGAAACTCCTTCAGAGGGCCCGGGTTATGCGGCACCCCGGCATTATCCACCTCATGTTGCTGAAACGTCTCAAGATCCCCCCGCTGATAGACCGCTTCCGATTCATCGTCGGCCAGCACCCCGTCAAAATCGAACGCCAGCCGCAGCTCTTCATCGTCACAGTCATCTTCGAGAGCTGATCGCAGCACCAGACCGGCGGGAAAGCCCTCGTCAGCAGCCTGATTGACATCCCCTTCATTGGCGGTGAGAAACAGACTGATATTAAAGGCCGGTACATACTTATAAGGATTCCTGCCCTGCAGAAACACCGCCCGGGTGATCCCCAGCTGATGATGCTCAATGGACTTGAACACCCGCAGTCCGGTATCGGGATCATTATGGGACAGCAACACCACTTCCACGGGCGGATTATCCGGTGCCAGACTGTTCAGCGACAGCAACCGGCGAACAAAGGGGAAGGCGACTCCGGGACGCAGCGGCACCTCCTGTTGCTCACGCTGATAATGGCGGTAAGCCTGCTCGCCACGACTCTGAAACACAGCATCCGATTCAGACAGATCAAACAGAGCGCTGGACGCCAGACCAACGACCAGTCGATTATCGATATCGTAAGACACCCACTCCCCCTTCTGTGCTGATTTAACCAGCGGGCCACTGACCCGCTACAGCGCTGACAACCGACCGGCTACTCGCCGATCTGCCCGCCCGCCAGCTGATTTTGACAACCTCTGAATAAATAAACGGGATGACCTTCCAGATCATCCCGGTAACAGGTGAGAAGCCGGTTATTCATTCTGCCCGGCTATTCAGGTACTGCAGAGTGCAGCTCAGGCCGAAAACACCTCATACCCCTGCTGACCACAGGCCTCGGCTGTCTGCTGGTCGGTAATGACTGCGGTACTGGCCGGTTTATCCTTCAGATAGCTGCGTGCCACCCGTTTCAGATCATCGACAGTAACCTTCAGCACGCGCGAGCGGAACCGACGGCGCTGGTCGGCGGTACGGCCGAACAGCTCGTTATGGAACGCCTGCTTCGCCTCTCCGGCCGGAGATCCCGGCTTGTCGATTGAGCCGATCACCCCGAGAATCGCCTCCTCCAGCCGCTGCGCGGGGTGTTCCTCCTCCAGCAACCAGTCGATTGAGCTGTCGAAATCGGTCAGTGTCTCCTCCAGGCGCGGATCACGGTAGGAGAAGAAGCGGAACGAGGCGCTGGCAGAATCCTGACCGGCACCACCGCCGTAGGCCCCTCCCTGTTCACGAACGGCCCGATGCAGATAGCCGTTACGGAGGAAGCCGCCCAGTACCGTCAGGGCTGCCGCATCCTCATGCTCGACCGGCACCGTCGGGTAGGCCCGGGCACAGAAATTAACCTGGGTGCTGGTTCCCCAGGCCTGTTTCACCGCGGTCCGGGTTGCCGGCAGACTGAATGCCCGGAACTCATTGCCGGCAGTTGACGGCTGCCAATGCTGCTCCAGCGCCTCCTTCAGCTCATTCTCCCTTTCAGGCTCGGCGACGCAGAGGAACTGACGAGGCGCTTGCTGAATCAGCCGGTGCAACTGCTGTAGCTGATCGGCAAAATCGGCCAGTGCCTCATCATCTTTAAGGCGGTCATCAAGCTCCTTAACCCAGACAATCCCCTGCAGACCGCCCTGGCGATGACTGAGCGCCGCGGCCGGGCTGTAGCCACTGATCGCCGCCGACATTGCCAGGCTGTGACCGCTACCGGTGATGCTCTGCTCACGGCGGGCTCGCTGCATAGAAACCAGCTCCCGGATTCGTGCGACCTCATCGAAACGGACTTCGTTAAAGGTAGTCTCCAGCAACTCCGTCAGCGCTTCGGCGTTGCGTGCCAGCGCCTTACCGGAAAGAGTAAAGTACCCCTGTACCTGTTGCTCATCATCAATAGCTCCACGTACCGAGCTGAAAGCGCTGACGCCGCCACTGATGCTGCTCTGCCAGACCTGGACCTGCTGATAATCGCGCTCACCACACCCCAGCTCGGTGAGACAGCAACTGAGATAGGGCAGCAATTGCTGTTGCTGCTCGGTCAACTCCGGCATTTCCACGACAATCTGCTGATAAACCAGTCCGTTGGTGCCCTGCCCGTAAAAATCGAATCGACCACAGCCGCTGTCGCGGTGCTCGCCTTCAGGAATGGCGAAGTCTTCCGGAATATCTTCGAGTCCGACCCGTGGCAGAATCGATTCGTCATCCTGCTGCATCTGCCGCTGCTCAAGGGCAGCCGACTGCTCAACAATCGCTTTTTTCTGCTCATCGCTGAGGGAATCCCTGATCCGTTGCAACCGCATTGCTTCAGCGGCGTCCCGACGGGAGGCCAGCTCGGAATCCGGACGCAGCGTCAGGCGAACCCGATGGGCATTATCCAGCAGATAACGTTTCACCAGCTGCTGTATGTAGTCGGGCTGTTTAATCTGCTCCCGCAGCTTCTCCAGAACCGGATCGATATTCAGCAAGGCGATAGGATCACCACGGTGGATGGCGGTCGACAGGCCAGAGAGAATCAGCTGCAGGCCATAGGGATAGCTGTCACCGCCAATTTCCCGCTGACTCAGCTCCAGCTGGTGCAGTACCGCTTCCACCCGGGACTGCGGAACCCCCTCCTCGGCGACCTTCTCCAACACCGACAGAATCAGTGCTTCAACTTCATCGGCCTGGTCGGGATTACAGCCTTCCAGTCCGCACATGAAGCTCATTTCGCGGTTGGAGTCCTCCAGCCCGCAAAGGGGAGATGGCGCTGTGCCCAGTTCAGAAGTCTCCAGCGCATGGCGGAGCGGCGAGGCACTGTTGTCCAGCAGTACCCGGGACAACAGGTCTGCTTCCAGCTGCTCTTCCAGATTAATACTGTGCCCCAGCAACCAGCCCAGCACCATATGACTCTTGCGATCGCTGTCGGCCTCGTCCAGTGCGTAGGCCTCCTCGACCCGGACCGGGGCGTGGTAGCGCTTCTCGTCGCCGACGCTGATGACCTGCTCCAGACGCTGGAATCTGCTGAGTGCCAGCCGTTCAAAACGTTCCTGATGTTCAGCCGCCGGGATATCCCCGAAGGTCATGAACACCGCATTGGAGGGGTGATAGTGAACTTCGTAAAACTTTTTCAGGTCTTCATAGCGAAGGTCGGGGATGCATTCCGGCTCACCTCCGCTGTTGTAGTGGTAGGTGGTGGTTCCGAACAGGTGCTTACTCAGGGTCTGCCAGAGGGTGCTGACCGGTGAACTCATCGCCCCCTTCATCTCGTTGAAGACCACCCCTTTGAAGGTCAGCTCGGAATCTGAATTGCCGGCTTCGGCAAACTCCAGCCGATGACCTTCCTGGGCGAAGTCCAGCGGATCCAGCCGCGAGAAAAATACCGCATCCAGATAGACATCCATGAGGTTAAAGAAGTCCTTGCGGTTCTGGCTGGCAAAGGGATAGGCGGTCCAGTCGCTGCTGGTAAACGCGTTCATGAAGGTATTCAGCGAACGGCGGATCATCATAAAGAAGGGATCGCGGACCGGATAACGCTCGCTGCCGCAGAGGGCCGTATGTTCAAGAATATGGGCAACGCCGCTGGAGTCGGTGGGAATGGTTCGCAACGCAACCAGAAAGACGTTCTCACTGTTGTCCGCAGCGATATGAAAATGCCGGGCACCGGTGACGAGATGCTCATACTCGGCGACTTCCACGCCCAGTGAAGCAATCTGCTCTGAGCGGATAAAGCGGAAACTCTTATGGGCCGATGCGGCCCCGGTCGGTGCAGTCTGAGAATTGTCTGTTGTGGTCTTGGTGCTCATGAAAAATCCTTGTGCATTGACTCAGCCCCGGCGCAACAGCGAATCGAGTACGGCGGCTGGCAGCAGACGCTTTAAAAAGGCGAACAAATAAGTCGGAAAGGTCACATAGTAACGCGTTTTCGACCGTCTCGCTTCAATTGATTTCAATACCTTAGCAGCGACAGCATCGGCTTCAAGAGTGAAGCGACTGGTGGCTCCCGGTTGCTGTAATCTGGCTATCATCTGGTCATATGACTTCCTGTGAAGACTAGCAGTTCGATCCACATGACGCATAAAGGCAGCATAGGCGTTCTGACGGAAACGACTCTCTATCGGTCCCGGCTCCACCAGCACGACCCGGATGCCGGAGCCGTTCAGTTCCATTCGCAGGGTGTCGGCATAGGCCTCAAGAGCAAACTTGGAGGCGTTGTAAGCTCCCCGATAGGGCATGCAGACCAGCCCCAGCACCGAGCTGTTGAAAATAATGTGCCCCCGGCCCTGCGCTCTCAGTATCGGCAGCAGCCGGTTGTTCAGCTCGTGCCAGCCGAACAGATTGGTCTCGAACTGCTGGCGCAGGGCTTCGCGGCTGAGATCTTCAAGAGCTCCCGGCTGACCATAGGCACCGTTGTGAAATACCGCATCCAGATCGCCATCCAGCAGTGCCGATAACTGCTCAACCGCTTCTTCAATCGATTCACTGCTGTTGAGGTCCAGTCGCAGCACCGTAAACCCCTGGCCGGCCAGCCTTTGCGTGTCCGTCTCACTGCGAGCCGTGGCTATCACCCGATACCCCCGCTCCCGTGCCATATGGGCCGTCGCTTCACCAATACCGGACGAGCAACCGGTAATCAGCAGATTCTTTGTCATGGTTATTCCTGTAACTCCGTTCCTGTTCTGTTCCTGCGTGTCGCTGCCAGCCCCCCTACGGCCGGGCAAACAGACCGTCATTGACTCATCCACAGCTGCGGTCTGACGCTCAGCAGAGCTGAGATTCCGCAACGCACCAAACAATATTGACTAAAAACTGTGCAGCCTCTATAGTCAGCCCATATTTATTGCTGCGTCGCACAAATCAGCAACAACAGGGTTTATCTGTTTAATTTCGATATGGAGCACGACCATGTACGAAACTCTCTTTAAGGATATGGAATCCAGCTTTAAACCAGTTCTGGATGTCGCGGAAATCAACCGCAAAACGCTGGAGAAACTGACCAGCCTGCAAACCGAATGCATCAGCGACTGCGTTACCGCCAGCGTCAGACAGATCCAGGCGCTGTCTACCGCCGCCGATCCACAGGCCGCGCTGGAGCTGCAGATCAGCTTCGCCCGCGATTTCGAAGCAAAACTGGCAAACACAGCCGGTCTCAATGCCGCAGCCATCAACGAGGCCTCCGCAGCCATTAAAGCCGTTGTCGAGCAGAGCCTGGAAGGCTTCGATCCACTGACTTCACTGAATGAGCTTTTTGCGGGTTCCCCGCTGACGCCTTCCGCCTCCCAGCCGGCTCCCGCTGCCCGGCCCGCGCCGGTGAAGCCCCAGCCTGAAGCCGACAAGCCTGCCGAAACGGCCAGCAAAACCAGCCCGGTTGCAGCGGCACAGAAAACCGAAACAATCGCCGCAACGGCTAAGCCTGCCGCCCGCAAAACCACTCGCAAAAAAGCGGCACCGAAAGTCGCGGCCGCTGTAAAAGCAGCAAAAAAGGCACCGGCTAAAGCCACGGCAGAAAAGAAAGCGGCTCCGGCAGCCAAACCTGCTGCAAAGAAAGCAGCCACTCAGAAGGCTACGGTAAAAAAAGCAACCCAGAAAACTCCTGCGGCCAGCCCCGTCGCCGAAACCAAAGCGGCCCCTCAGAAACCGGTCCGGAGCAAAGCCGTTCCCACCGCTCCTAAAGCGGCCCCGGCAATGACATCCGCACCGACCACCTCCGGAACCGGCAAAGCCTGATCCGAACGCCCTGCAACTGACCGCTTTCCAGACCGGTCAGTTGCAGCTTCGCCCCGTTATCCCGATTCCTCAGTCACTCACCCGTTCTGATCGACGCCGCACGGCGGCTCTGTGTCAGCATGACTGGCCATCTCATCCTCAGAGTTTTCGTGCCAGCGGCGGTAACGGCCCCTCCAGTCCCATAGCAAAGCGCATCGCGCTTTTTCTCGCCGGCGCCAGCTTCTGCGCCAGTCCGAGCCCCAGATTTCTCGCCATCCGCAGCGGCATGCTCTGCTGACGGAAAACCCGGTAGAACAGATCCATAACCGTCATCATGGTCAGGTTATGCTGACGGCGCTGCTTCTCATAGCCACGGAGAATCGAGGCATCGCCGATATCCCGATGCTCGGCCAGCGCCTCGATGATCACCGAGGCCAGCACACCAGCATCCAGCAGGCCGATATTGACGCCCTGCCCGGCCAGCGGATGAATCATATGAGCAGCATCCCCCACCAGCGCGACGCCGGATTTCACATATTCCAGCGCATGCTGACAGCGAAGAGGAAAGCTGCCCCGCGCCTTCAGGGCCCTGATCTCTCCCAGCTCGGCCGGGAAAGTACGGTACAACTCGCTCAGAAACTCTTCCTCCGGCAATGCCAGCAACCGTTTCACTTCGGCGGGGTGGTTATACCAGACCAGGGAGGCGTAATTACCGGTCAGCGGCAGAAATGCCAGCGGTCCGGCCGGCACGAATTTCTGCCAGGTGATGTCCTGCTGCGGGCAGGCCGTTTCTACGTACGCCACCAGGGCGTGCTGAGCGTACTCGCGGGCACGAATACCAATACCGGCCTGCTGACGTACCCGCGACGGGCCACCGTCGGCCCCGACCAGCAACCGGCAGCGGAGCACCCGTCCATCGGCCAGACAGAGCTGACTGCCGGAGGGCTGATAATCGATTTCATCGATGGTGACGGGGCTGAGCAGGTCGACATTGCGGCAACGCTCCAGACGATCCCAGAGTGCCAGCTGAATGACCCGGTTCTCGACGATATGCCCCAGTGCCGGTTCACCAAGATCGGCGCTGTCGAACAGGGTGTCGCCACGGGCTTCCATTTCCCAGACCCGCATTCGACGGTAAGGACAGCAGCGACGGGACTGAATTCCAGCCCAGGCACCCACGTTTTCAAGAATGCGTTGCGAGGCGACACTGAGAGCCGAAACCCGCAGATCGTGAGGCTGGTCAGCACTGAACGCCGGAGGTTGCCGGGCATCGATCACCGCGATGCGTAATTCAGTATTATCCAGCGCGGCCGCCAGGGTAGCCCCGACCATGCCCCCGCCGACAATAATGAGATCATATTCAGCCGTCTCAGCCATCAGGATTCCTCACTGTAAAATCAGCATCGGAGTATACCTGACAGGCCGACGCGGTTCCGCTGTATGGTGTCGATTTCTTCTGGTTTTCTACCTGTTTATCCCCGACCTCAACCATCCTCTGAACGCTGCTGCTTCTCCAGCCGGCGCAAAAACACCTGCATCTCTTTTTCCGCCTGCTTATCACCCTTTGTCCGGGCGACATCAATGCCCCGTTGCCAGACCTTCTGCGCCCGCTCTGACAACTGCTGCTGCAGAAAGGCCTTACCCAGCAATTTCCAGGCGGCGGTGTAATCCGGTCGCTGATCAATACAGGCCTGCAGATGCTCTGCCGCTTTCTGAGTCTGTCCGGCATTCAGGTAGGCATTACCCAGCCCGAATCTCAGCTCCGGGCTGTCTTTGCCGTCGTTCAGTAGTTTTTCCAGGCCTTCAATCACCGTCATTCTCCTGAATGAATTTCATCATCCCCCGACCGCAGGTCAGGGTTTCTGTTCAAATGTCGCACGGTTTCAGCATAGCGGCTTATACTTACTTCCGGCAAAGCAGACCCTGTGATCCATAAACCCACCTCGACGGCACCGCCCCGGACAACGGCATGAGGTGAAGGAGTTCAGCCATGGCCATCTCAATGACCCTGAGCGATTATCTTGCCAGCGCTCATATCGATTACGATATCCTCAAACACAAGCAGACCACTAACTCCATCGATACCGCATACAAAGCTCATATCTCCCTGTCCACTCTGGCAAAGGCTGTCGTTCTGCAGGATGACCAGGGGGCTTATCTGATGGCTGTCGTCCCTTCCCACAACCGCATTAAGCTGAACTGGATCAGTAAGAGTCTGGCCCGTCGCTACAGCCTTGCCAGCGAGAAGGAACTGAAAAAACTGTTTCGCGACTGCGAGCTGGGAGCGATACCCGCCGTTGGCAGCGCTTACAGCCTGGACACCATATGCGACGAGCAGCTGCTTGAAGAGCCCTGCGTCTATATCGAAGGGGGGGACCATCAGGCACTGATCAAATTGTCCGGAGACGAGTTTGCCCGACTGATGCAGGATATCCCCCACGACCGCATCAGTACCATGTCCGACCACCACAACAGCTTCGTCTGATGGCACTGTGATTCACAGCTGCACGCCCGATCCGGCAGCCGCCTCAGACCAGGCGGCTGCGGCTCCTGACTGGTCGAAACCTTTGAAATGACATACGTCAAGGCGTATTTGCCGCCCCGACTGCTACTGTCAGCCCCAGTTCTGGAGGTAGATTTAATGACATCAATTACTGATTACATGACTGTTCAGCATCGCGTCTGCGATGACAGCTACGCGGCCGCTGAATCCGCAGTGTCCGACAACAACTGGGAGGAAGCCGGTAAGCAGTGGCAGACCTTCTGTGACGACCTTGAAACGCATCTCGGCAATGAGGAAGAGACTCTGTTCCCGGCGTTTGAAGAGGCTGATGGCCACACCGGCGGTCCGACGTCGGTAATGCGAATGGAGCATGAACAGATGCGGGCACTGGCAGCTCAGATGACCGAGGCCCTGGGTCAGAAGAACGCCGACAGTTACCTCGGTCTGTCCGAAACGCTGATGGTGCTGATGCAACAGCACAACATGAAGGAAGAGCAGATTCTCTACCCGATGACCCAGCAGATGCTCCCTGATCCCGCCACCATGGTCGAGTCCATGAAAGATCTGTAACGCAGGTACTCAATGCCGCGCCTGATTACTCTGGATGTGAGTGAACTGGAACCACCGGAACCGATGCAGGTGATTCTGGAGCGATTGTCACAGCTGGAGGCTGACGCGGCACTGAGGATACTGCATCGACGCCAGCCCTTCCCGCTTTACACCCTGCTTCAGGAATCCGGTTATGCCCATCACTGTATCCGGCTCGGTCCGGACCAGTTCGTGATCTATATCTGGCCTCAGAGCGACGCCTCGCTGGCTGAATTCTGTCATCAGAGCGCAGATCAGGAGCCACTGTCATGAACACGGCCGGCCTGTCTCTGGACAATATCCCGCCGCTGCGGGTGCCGATGGGCTTTTTCCTCACGGCCCCCTGGTTCGGGATGCTGGCCGCCGCAGTTCTGCTGCTGTGGCCGGAAGCCTTCGACTCCCGCTGGCATCCGGCAATGCTGGCCATCGTTCACCTGCTGACTCTGGGATTCGGCGCCATGGTTATGATCGGTGCCATGATTCAGGTACTGCCGGTGCTCAGCAGCAGTGCGGTACCGGCAGCCCCGCTACTTGCCCCCTGGATTCGCGGCTGTCTGAGCCTGGGAACCCTCGGACTGGCCGGCGGTTTTCTCTTCTCCAGGAACAGCCTGCTCTGGCTGGCGCTCCCCCTGCTATTACTGGTCTTTCTGCTGTTTCTGGGGGCCGCAGGCTTTGCGCTGTTACGGGCCGGAAAAGGTGGCAGCTCGGTCTTCTGTCTGCGGCTGGCAGCCCTCTCTCTGCTGGTGACGGTTCTGTTCGGCATCTTCCAGCTATCCACCTATGTCGGCCTGAACTGGGTCATTTACTCTTTTGACCGTACCGATGATCATGCCCTGTTGGGGCTGCTGGGCTGGGGGGCACTACTGATCATGGGGGTCAGTTTCCAGGTCATCCCGATGTTTCATGTCGCCCCCTCCTTTCCGACCTGGCTGACCCGGTTGGTGCCCGTCACGCTGGCGCTGTCGCTGATCGCCGCCCTGTTGCTGCCATCGGCGCTGCAACCGCTGATGCTGCTGATCTCAGTGCTGACGATCACGGTATGGGCCGTCGGTGCCCTCCGGGTATTACATCACAGAAAGCGAAAGCTTCTGGATTACACGGTACGGTTCTGGGAGCTGGCGCTGGGAAATCTGCTGGCCGCCGCTCTGTTCTGGGGACTCTACAAGCTGGAACTGAATCCGCTGGGCGACGGCGGCCAGCTCTACCTGCTGCTGGGATTCGGTTTCGGGATCGGCTTTATGCTGTCGGTCATTCTCGGTATGTTACAGAAAATTGTCCCTTTTCTGATGTTTCTGCACCTGCAACGCGCCTGTATGAGCGATCCGAAAGCCTTTATGAATCTGCCCAATATGAAGGAGCTGATCCCCACCGCGGACTCGTGCTGGCAGTTCCGCCTGCACTGTACGGTGCTGATACTTCTGTACCTGTCCTTCGTCGGCGGAGAATACCAGCAGCTGTTACTGCGAATCACCGCACTGGCGCTGCTGATCAGCTTCGGCTGGCTGGCCAGGACGCTGATCAGGGCAGATCGTCTTTATCGCAACAGCCTGCCGGTGCCGGCCGAACCCTCTTCTGCGCCCTGAAACTGCCGACTTCGGCGACTTTCAGATGGGGTAGATTTTATCGCCGGTTCAGCGTCACCGGATAGGGCTTAGTCTCACCGTGCACGCTGTCCCGGGCGACGATATAGACGGTACTGATCCCCGGCGCTACTTCTACACCGGCCAGACTGCGGGTAAAGGGCTGCTCATTGACATGGGGGTGAAACAGCACCCGATCTCCAAGCACTCGCCCCTCGCCATCAACCACCTGCCAGCGGTTGGCATAATGCTCCCAGCCTTCATCCTGATGTTTCAGGGTGACCTCAAAACTGCAGCGACTGCCGTTGCAGGAACTCTCAACCGCAACGATCTGTACCCCACCGGCCAGACTGTCAGCGGCTGCAGTCACCAGTAAAGCCAGAGTAGCGGTGCCGTATTTTTCCATCGTTGACTCCCTGCCAGCCGGTAGTTGCCATCCGTTCGGCGGCGCCAGTGGCTCTGTTACGGATTCCATGACAGCCAGCATGGCTCCGGAGTAATCGTCTCGGACAACAGACATATCTGAGGATTGACAAAGGACAGCGGAAAATCAAGCAGGAAACCGCCTGGCGACCGGTTTAACAAGCCCGGCGGTTGCATGGAAAGGAAGCGGCCCCGGTTCAGGACCGCGCTGGTAATTCGCCGGTCAGCTGTGTACGGGAATGGTAAATTCCGCGCCTGCTGAGCTGCCCTCCGGCCAGCGGGAGGTAATGGTCTTGGTCTTCGTGAAGAAGCGCACCCCTTCCGGTCCGTGCTGATTGATATCACCGAAGGCGGAATCCTTCCAGCCGCCGAAGGTATGAAACGCCAGCGGTACCGGAATCGGCACGTTAACGCCCACCATACCCACCTCAACCCGGGCGGCAAAGTCCCTCGCGGCGCGGCCATCCCGGGTAAACAGGGCAACCCCGTTACCGTACTGATGGGCGGTCGGCAGTGCCAGCGCCTGCCGATAACTGTCAGCACGAACGATACTCAGCACCGGGCCGAAGATCTCCTCCCGATAGATGGTCATGTCGGTAGTGACATGGTCAAACAACGAACCAGCCATATAGAAACCCGGGTCACACTCGCTCGGGAGGGCCGTTTCGCGGCCATCGATGCGCAACGATGCGCCTTCCGCGATACCGGTATCGATGTAATCGGACACCCTGCTGTGATGCTCGGCAGAGACCAGCGGCCCCATATCCAGATCCCGATCCGGGTGGCCGATTTTCAGTTCCCGTACCCGCGGCAGCAGTGCTTCCACCAGCGCATCGGCGGTGCTCTGCCCCACCGGTACCGCCACCGGCAATGCCATACAGCGCTCACCGGCGCTACCGTAAGCGGCGCCGATCAGCGAGTCGACCACAAAATCGATATCGGCGTCCGGAAGAACGACGCCGTGATTCTTAGCGCCCCCCATGGCCTGAACCCGCTTGCCGTTGGCGGTACCGGTGGCGTAGACGTAGCGGGCGATGGGGGTCGAACCGACAAAGCTGACCGCTTTGATGTCCGGATGATGCAGAATCGCGTCGACGGCGACCTTGTCGCCCTGAACCACGTTGAGCACCCCTTCCGGAGCACCGGCTTCCAGCATCAGCTCGGCCAGTCTGACCGGCAGGCTCGGGTCCTTTTCGGAAGGTTTGAGCACGAAGGTGTTGCCGCAGGCGATCGCCACCGCGAACATCCACATCGGGATCATAGCCGGGAAGTTAAAGGGGGTAATGCCCGCCACCACGCCCAGCGGAGCCCGCAACGAGCGGATATCGATGCCGGAGCTGCCGAGATCGCTGCTCTCTCCCTTCAGCAGATGAGGAATACCGCAGGCAAATTCCACCACATCCAGTCCCCGTTGAATATCCCCCTTTGCATCGCTGAAGGTCTTGCCGTGTTCCGAGGACAGCAGCCGGGCCAGCACGTCCATATCGCGCATGACCAGTTCCCGGAAATTGAACAACACCCGCGCACGGGCGACCGGCGAAGCGTCGGCCCAGGCGGGAAATGCCAGTGCCGCATTGTTAACGGCGGCATCCACATCCGCTGCGTTTGAGAAGAACACCCGTCCTTCGGTGGCGGCGGTGGCAGGGTTGATAATCAGTCCCTCACGGCCTTCGTTACCGGCCAGCATGTGGCCGCCGACCAGGTTTTTTACCAGTTTCATAGGTTGTTTCCTGTTTCAGTTAAATCAATTGCAGGATTGACGCGGCTGGCAGCCTTTTTCTGCGCGGTGACTATTCGATTCCCATCAGCAGTCGCGGCAGGAACAGCGCCAGCTCCGGGATAAAGGTCACCGCCAGCACCACCGGCAGATGGCCCAGCAGAATAAAGCGCAGCGTCGGCTTCAGATACTCGTTGAACCGGGCCCTGCCCACCGAGCCGGCCATATACAGCAGCGGCGCACAGGGCGGGGTGATGTTGCCCAGCCCCAGATTGGTGCCGACGATGGCGGCAAAATGGATCGGATGCACCCCCAGATCGAGCGCCACCGGCATCAGGATGATCGACGCCAGGATACTGCCGGAGACATCGTCCACCAGCATGCCGATCAGGATCAGCAGCAGGTTGATCAGCAGCAGAATCAACACCCGGTTGTCGGACAGGGTGAGCAGGAAATCGGACAGCTGCTGCGGTACCTGTTCCATGATCATCGCCCGGCTCATCACGAACAGGAAGAACACCATGGCGATGATCGAGCCGGTGCTGATCACCCCGCGGACGATGGCGTCGCCGGCGGTTTTAAAGGTCAGCCCGCGGTAGATCAGAAAGCCCACCGGCAGGGTGTAGACCAGCGCCACCGCCGCCGCTTCGGTGGGGGTGAAGATGCCGCCGTAGATACCACCCAGCATAATCACCGGCATCAGGATCGCCCAGCTGGCCTCTTTGCTGGCTTTAGCAATGACCCGGCCACGTTCCGGCAGGCTGATTTTCTCGTCGACCTGCAGGCCTTTCACCCGGCGCAGGCAGAGGTAGTTAATCCCGCAGTAGATCAGGGCGATGAGTACCCCGGGGACGATGGTGGAGAGGAAGGCCGCCGCCACCGACAAACCACCGGTGAGGGCGAAGACGATCATCGGCACACTGGGCGGAATCAGCAGCGCCAGCACCGAGGAGCAGCCCACCAGCGCGGTGGCGTAGCCGCGGGGATAGCCCTGTTCCACCATCCGCGGAATCATGATCGAACCGATGGCGGCGATGGCCGAGGCGCCGGAGCCGGCGATGGCGCCGAACAGCGCACAGGTGACGATGGTCACCGCCCCGAGGCCGCCCCGTATCGGACCGACGAAGGCGTTAACGAAGCGCACCAGCCGGTCGGAGATGCCGCTGGCGCCCATCAGCGCGCCGGCGATGATAAACAGCGGCAGCGACAGCAGCGCGAAGCTGCCCAGCTGCCAGAAGGCGTGGGGCACCAGGTAGCTCATGCTCTTGCCGGACAGCAGCACGAAGCTGACCGAACCGACGCCGAACACATAAGCCACCGGCATGCCGATCAGCAGCAGCGCCACGATCAGCAGCATGGATACGGTCAGAATAACCATCAGCAGCTCTCCTTCAGTTCGGCGCTGGCCGGGTGTGGTGACTTGTTGTCGTAGGTGCTGTAGGTGTTGTCGTGATTAAACAGGTCGCGCAGCTTGTAGACGGTCATAAACACGAAGCCGGCGATGGCGGCACCGACCCAGAGGGCGGTGGGCCAGCCGAGGTTGGTGCTGGTGCGGTTGATCTTCATGACGAAGAACAGGTACTTGAAGGCGAAGTAAGCGAAGAAGCAGACCACCGCCAGCCCCAGCAGGTCGTTGAAGCTGCGGATCAGAATTCGGGTGCGGTCGTTGAGGTCGAACAGGTCGACGATGCCGCCGGTGAGGTGGCTGCGTTCACGGGTGACGACGATGATGGCGACGAAGTAGAGCCACAGGCCGATCAGGATGCTGGCCTCCTCGATGGCGGGAAACGACTGATCCAGCACATAGCGCAGGAACACCGCCGCGGCCATCATCAGCGCCAGGGTCATGGCCAGGGCGATCATGGCGGCGTGGCAGGCGCGGGCGAACAGCCGGTCGGCGCGCCGGAGCACGGTTTTTACGGAAACGTTCATGGAGAGTACCTCTGAGGCAACAACCTGCCGGGATTAATGAACGGGAGCAGTAATGAGCGCAGTAAAGCGACAGGGCCGCCACCGAAACGGCGGCGGCCTTCGGACCGACTGATCAGTTACTCACAGCCGCGGCGCGGATCTGCGCCACCAGGTGTTTGCCGACCGTGGATTCCATCCAGCGCCACTCCTTGTCCTGGATGATGGTCTGCAACTTCGCCCGCTGCCCCTCATCAAGTTCCACGACATTGATGCCATGCCTGCGGATATCCGCCAGCAGCTGCTGGCTGATACTCTCGGCCTCTTTCCAGGCCCAGCTGGCCGCTTCATCGGCTGCGGCCTGCACCGCTTCCTGCTGGGCGGTGGTCAGGTCATCCCACCAGTCGAGGTTGACCAGAAAAGCGCCCTGTTCGAAGTAGTCGCGGGTGAAGACATAGGTCTCCAGCACGTCGCGCATCTGCCAGATCTCGGAAGGTGGACCGAAGGTCCGGCCGTCCACGGCCCCGAGCTGCAGGGCGGTGTAGAGCTCGGAGAAGGGCATCGGAACCGGGTTGAAACCGAGGTCCTCAAAACGCTTGATACCGAGCTGGATCGGCGGGACCCGCACCTTGATGCCGGCACCGTCTTCCGGGAAGTTGACCGGCACCTTACCGACCCCCTTGCGGATGGCGATACCACCGAAATCCACCGGCAGCACCGCCAGCAGTTTCATATTAAGGCTGGTGTAGATCTCCTTGTAGATATCCACCATGGAACCGCCCGGACCATAGATACTGGCGGCCTGGTCCCAGCTGTTGGCGATCATCCCCATGTTGGCGATGCTGAGGCGGGGATCGAAATCGGAGGCGTGGAAGGTCATGGTCATGCCGATCTCGCCGGCAATGGTCTGCTCGAACTGCGAGGTCCAGTCGCCGAGATCACCGCCGGGATGGTATTCGACCTCGAAGCTGTCGGGGGCTCTTTCGGTCAGCGCCGCCATAAAGCGGTCGGCAATGGGATTAAAGATATGCTCCTTGGACATGGCGTGGGCCAGCACCACGTCGGTAGCGGCGGCGGCCTGAGGCGTTACTGCCACCGAGGCGGAAAACACAGCCGAGAGAGCCAGTGCAGTCCGGAAATTCCTGAAGGTACCGGATTTATTAACGGTATTCAGCATTCTGATACTCCTGTTTATTATTCTGGTAATAAGCTGATTCAGAAACACAGTATTTAATGTTCTGTTATTTTTTAAATATCTACTTAAAAATACGATCTCTATTTACAGAAACTATTTAATTTATCTGACTCCTGTTCTGCCGATATCTTTGATTACCAAGTGCTGTTGCTGCTATGCTTTTTTAAGCAGCGCTCAGGGTTTATTCAATCGCAGTACCCCGGCACTGACAAACTGATCGTTTAAGTGCGTTGGCCAAATCTGATTTGGCCAATAGCAGCGGCGCCGATTCACCCGGAAACCCTCCTGCCCGGTGGCCGGCGCATTACTCCGACTGAAACTGACAGGTGTGTTATGCGTCGTCTTCCTCCGCTCACAGCACTCAGGCCGTTTGAAGCAGCGGCCCGAACCTCAAGCTTTGCCCGGGCCGGCGACGAACTGTGCCTGACCCCGGCCGCTATCGCCCACCAGATCAAAACGCTGGAGGGCTTTCTCGGCTTTCCGCTGTTTGACCGCCTCCACCGCGGGGTGGCACTCAATCGCGCCGGCCAGGCCTACTATCAGACCGTGCAGCGACTGCTGGACGAGCTGGAACGTTCGACCCATGAGCTGAAACAGAGCAACCTGCAGAACCCATTAAAAATCACTGCCCTGCACGCCTTCGCCGAAAAGTGGTTCATGCCCCGCTGGCCCGGGTTTCAGCAGCTGCATCCCCATGTCGACGTGGAAATCACCGCCAACCATCTGCCGGTGGATGTCACCCGCGGAGAGGCGGATATCTGGATCAGCCACAGTGAAGCCCCGCCGGAGGGCTTTGAGGCGGATCTGTTGCTGGAGGATCTGATCACACCGGTCTGCTCCCCCAACCTGCTGCAACAGTTTCAGGACCGCGATCCCAGCGCTATTCTGGCCGAGGCGCAGTGGGTCTGCGATCTTTTCTGGCGGGACGACTGGGATATCTGGCTGCAGGCCGCCGGTTTCCAGATACCGGAACGCAGCAGTGACCTGCTCGGTTTTAATCTTTACAGCATGGTGGCACAGGCGGTGGCTAACGGCCTGGGCGTCGCTATGGGCCACCCGGTGCTGCTTGAGGATGAGCTGGCCAGTGGTCAGCTGGTGGCACCGTTCGAACTTCAGATTTCATCGGGAAAGCGCTTCTACGCGGTCTATTCCGACAGTGCCCTGGCACGGGAAGAGGTCAGACAGTTCAGGAGCTGGCTGCTGCAACAGGTCAGCGCTGAACAGAGCTGAATACAGGAAGAGGAACACAGGAGAGAACAGACCGAAGGCGTGATAAAAGAAAACAGCCGGCAAGCCGGCTGTCATCGGTCACGGGTCCGTACTCAGAGGGGTTGCCCCCTGGCCGGCAACAGCAGCTCCAGAGCGGTACGCAGATAGAGTTTCGCCGCCGTAACGATCTCCTCGATCTCCACATACTCTTCCAGGGTGTGCGCCTGAGCAACCGAACCGGGCCCGCAGATAACCGCCGGACAACCGAAATTCGGAGCATCGGTACCGCCGGGAAACGCGGTAATATCCGCCGCATCACCGGTAATCTGCCGATAACTGCCGGTCACCGCCTTTACCACCGGATTGTCCAGCGGCGTATCGATGGCGCCGACGTCCCAGGAGGGAGCGGAGATTTCATAACGAAACTCCGGATCCCGCTCCCTGATCGCCTCCAGCCGCCGGCGGTACTCTTCCACCACCTGACCACCGCTTTCACTGGGCAGCGTACGTCGATCCACTTCCATCTCACAGAAGTCAGGCACCGTCGAAACGATATCCCCACCGCGGATAACCCCGGGACTGAAGCTGCCGTGACCACACAGTTCATGACGGCAACCCCGGGCCAGGCTGTCGTTGTAGTCGCCGAAAGCCTCGATCACCTTGCTCATTTTTTCGATGGCATTAATCCCCTCACCGGGAATGCTGGAATGCACCGCTTTGCCGAAGGTGCGGATAAACAGGCTGAATTGCCCTTTATGGGCCGGACAGACCTGCAGACTGCTGGGTTCGCCGATCACGCAGAAATCCGCCCAGGGGCCGTTGGCACCGAAGTCCCTTGAACCGGTCATCTGGTACTCCTCATCGGCCACGCCGGTGATCAGCAGATCACCGGATAGCCGGATATCGGATTCCTTCAGTACCCGGGCCACCTCCAGATAGGCCGCCAGCGCCGCTTTCATATCACAGCTGCCCCGGCCGTACACCCGGCCAGCCTTCACGGTCGCACGAAAAGGATTGTCGTAGCCCTCGGTACCGACGGTATCCAGATGTCCCGACAGCATCAGGGTGGCTCCGTTGCCCTCGCCACGCAGGCGCCCCCAGACATTGGGACGCCCCGGCGACACCTCCCTGAGTCCGGTTTCCAGCCCCAGGTCGCTCAGCTGGCAGTGATAAAAATCGGCGATCTCCTGCTCACGGCGACCCGGGGCCGGCTCTCCGTCAAAAGGATTCTGGCTGGGAATTCTCACCAGCTCACAGGTAAGAGCGACCAGTCGGTCGCGGTTGATTCCGGCGGCCAGCCGGTCAAAAATCCTGTCAATGGTTGTGTCCTGCATTGTGGCTGTACCTCTGTAAAACAAATGCCTTTGTGCGGGGATCAGCGAGCGATGCGGCCGGCACCGCAGCGCGGGTTAAGACGGCCGCCGTCGGCAAAGGCCACCGCCAGCACCAGTTCGTCGGGCCGGGGGGCATCGGGCAGCAGAATGGTCATCGCATCGAAGTGATTGAACGACCAGGCATCATCTTTGTGGCCGAGGGGGATATCCAGGCTGCAGCCGGGCACCCCCAGTTTGGCGCTGGAGGGTATCAGCGCCTCACCGCCGCCGATGGGATCACGCATCTGTTTGCCGAGCTTCGGGTGCAGCATGGCATGGGCGTGCTCAATATCTCCGTCGGTACCGACCAGCGCCGCCTTGCCGTAGCTTTCTACCGGCTCATCCAGCCGTTCCACCGCAGCGGCGGACAGACGCGCTCCCAGCCGCTCGCCGAGATCGAACAGTTCGCCCAGATCCTCGACAAAACGACCGGCGAACGGGTTGCGGACAATACCTACAGCGGTGACCCGATGCACCGGATACTCCCCGGGCTCGCCCGCCTCCTTAAACAGCGTTTCCTGAAACAGGGTGATTTTTCTGAGATCCATAGCGCTAGCTCCTCAGGTTGTAGTTCGGCATCAATAGATGCCGTAGACCTTGCCGTCACTGACCTGGGCGGCGTCACCGCTGCGAGCCTGGCGAATAATTCCGCGCAGGTCGTTACCGAACGCTTCAGCCACGGCCCCGTGGTGATGGCTCAGCATCAGCAGAATCGAATCGGGTTTGGTGCCCAGGTTGACGCCCCAGCCTCTGGACATCAGCCCATCCAGCACGGTATGAATATCGACCCCCTCGACGGTAAAGGCGAAGTGAGGCCCCTCCGCCCGGCCGATCAGCGAGGCGCCGTCGGTGGCTTCGATCTGATCGAAGAACCGCTGTCGGGACTCAATCAGTTGCCGTGTGATCTCCAGATAGCCCTCGTAGCCAAGGTATTTCATCACCGCCCAGGCTGAGGCGACGGGACCGGAGTTACGGGAGCCGGCGATATTCTTGCTGTAGTAGTCACCCGCCGGCCAGGTGCTGGCACTGAAACCCTGATACTTCTCCAGTTCCGCATCCCGCAGCAGAATCACCGAACAGCCACGGTAGGCGTAGCCGTACTTATGGAAGTCACAGGAGATCGAAGTCACGCCCTCGACACTGAAATCGAAACCGGGCACCGGCTCGCCGAGATCCCGGGCAAATGGCAGTACGAAGCCGCCGATGCAGGCATCGACATGGAACCAGATATCCCGGGCCGCCGCGATGGCAGCCAGTTCGGGAATCGGATCCACCAGCCCATAGGGAAACGGCGGTGCGGAGCCGACCATCATGATGGTGTTGTCGGTGATGGCGTTCTTCATGCCTTCTACATCGGCGCGAAAATCCGGGCTGTCGGTCATCTGAATCAGTTTGATACCCTGAAGATGACAGGCCTTGTTAAACACCGCATAGGCCGACTGCGGCACGATCACCTCCGGCGTCCCCATCTGCGGGCGCAGGGCACGGGCACGGTCTCGGGCACTCTTCAGCGCCAGCATAATGCTCTCGGAGCCGCCGGTGGTGATGGTACCGGTGGCTCCACGGGGTGCCCTGAACAGTCCCAGCACCATTTCCAGCACCTCCTGCTCATAGGTAGCGACGCTGGGATGGAGACCGCGCTGATGAACAACGTTGTCGCCGATATGTTTGCAGAAGGCCTCCCGGGCAATTTCCGCCACATCTTCACCGCCGAAATAGGAGGCGGTCAGGTTTTTCAGGTCGAACCAGGGGATATCCTTTTCCCGTGCTTTATCCATTCTGGCGATCACCGCTTCCCGGCTGCTCCGGCGGGAAGACCACTCATAACGTTCGGACATCTTCTTTTTTCCTCTGGCTGAATAGCGAACTCATGGTGGCAGTGTTGTGATTTTCAGGGCGCGGCTCAAACGGAAAAAATTTTGCTGCTGACCAAAATAAACTTGGCCTGCCTGACCGACATGCAGAAAACGGAATGAAAGAATTTATTTTTCAACCGCAGCTGTGATATTTTCGATTTTACTAACGGCCCTGAAATACGAAATATTAATATTTCCTACCAGCATGCGGCATTTTTAATTTTCAGGATTAAATTTTTGTTACCAATTTTTCTTTACATAAATCAGGCCGCTGGTTATTACCTGCAGGAGAATTTTTATGCTTTCACGAGCGGAAATAGCAGAAGCCCTAAACAACTGGAACCGGGCCTGGGCGGAGCATGATCTTGAGGGCGTGATGGCGCTTTTCCATGACGAGGTCCTGTTTGAGCACTGGACCGGCAGCCGGGTCAGGGGCAGGAAAGCGCTGAGAGAGGGCTGGGCCCCCTGGTTTGCCGAACACGGTGGGTTCTTCTTCGTCGATGAGGAGACTTTTATCGACGAGGCGGAACAGAAAGCGCTGTACCGCTGGGAGATGCACTGGCCGTCCCAGGAACCCGGTTACGAGGGCCAGCCGGAAGTACGCCGGGGCATTGACGTCCTGCATTTTCAGGACGGCAGGATTATTCAGAAGCTGTCCTACACAAAAACCACGGTGGAGATCGCCGGCGAGCGCAAGACCCTGAGGCCGTAACCCCCTGCTCGGCGCAGTCGGTACCGGGACAGAGGGTCACGGAAAGAGCGCCCTGAAAACCTGTTTATCCAGCTGATGAATCACTCAGCTTTCCGGTGACTTGAAGGCGCGCATCCAGGCCATCAGGTGCTGAAGCAATCGCTGCGGCCCTTCCGACAACTGTCTGCCGAGACGGGTGATCATATGGGCTTCACCGGCAGCCAGAATCGGATGGTCCACCGGCACCGCGCTGAGATGGCCATCCTGAATCTCCCGGGCCACCACAAAGGCCGGCAGGAAGGTGACCCCCATCCCGGAGCGGACGAAGTTCTTCAGCACCGCAATGGAGTTGCTGGTCACGGTCGGGGTAAAGCGGATCCGTTCCTTGAACTCGACGATCGCCAGTAACTGACGAATCCCGAAGTGACTCTCCTGCAACGCCAGCGGATACTGCACCGCTTCGCCGACGCTGACCGGACGCTTCAGGGCCATCAGCGGGTGATCGGGGGGAACGATGACGCACAGCGGCTGGCAGCTGACCACCTGAGAGCGAATGCCCGGGTGGTCGGGGGGATGGAACGCCAGTCCGATATGGGCCTCGTCCTCTTCAACCTGACGAATCACCTCATTGGTGCCGGCCATGCTGACCGACACCGTCAGTTCCGGATAGAGATGGTTGAACTCCGGCAGTGGCCCGGACATCAGATCCCCCACGAAACCTTCACCGACGACCAGGTCAATGTGGCCTCGCCGAAGTCCCTGTAACGCCCGCAGCCGGGAAACACACTCCTCCTCGTGAGAGAGGGCTTCCCGGTAGTAGCGCAGCACCAGCTCACCGGCTTCGGTGGGCCGGACACCCTTGCGATGCCGTTCGATCAGCGTCGTGGCCAGCTCCTCCTCCAGCAACGAAATCTGCCGGCTGACCGCGGAAGGGGCAACGTTAAGCTTGTCGGCGGCGGCCCTGACCGTGCCCATACTGACCGCCTCATAGAGGTAGGCGACGCGCTTCTCGTTGATCTCTTTCATCGTAGCTCCGACAACCCGGAAGGCCGGCGACTATTCCGCCGGCAGACGGGATCTCACCAGTTCCACCCAGTAGCTGGCACCAACCGGCAGAATATCGTCGTTGAAATCATAATAGGGATTGTGCAGTCCCCGGCCGCCTTCGGCACTGCCGTTGCCGATCCAGATATAGGCGCCCGGACGCTGCCGCAGCATAAAGGCGAAGTCCTCGGCCCCCATGCTGGGCGCCTCGTTGTAGCGCACGCAAGAGCTGCCGGCAAGGCCTTCGGCGATCTGCCCACAGTGAAGCGCATGGTCGGCACTGTTGACAGTGGCGGGATAAATTCTGCGGTAGTTGAGGGTACCGGTGGCGCCGTAGGCCGCGCAGATACTCTCTACCTGCAGGCGCATCTGTACCTCTATACGATCCTGAACCTCGGCGGAAAAAGCCCGACAGGTACCGCACAGAGTTACTTTTTCCGGAATCACGTTGTAGGCATCGCCACCCTGCATACGGGTGACGCTCACTACGCCGGACTCCAGCGGGTTGAGATTTCTGCCCACCACGGTCTGCAGCGAAGTAATCAGCTGACCCGCCGCAACCACCGGATCGACGCCCAGATGCGGCATGCCGCCATGGGCGCCACGGCCGACGATCTCGATATCGAAGACATCCATCGACGCCATCACCGGCCCCTGATGCACCGCGAAGTGTCCGGCTTCCAGGCCCGGCCAGTTATGCATGCCGTAAACGGCATCCACCGGAAAACGATCGAACAGCCCTTCATCACACATCCGCTGTGCGCCGGCTTCGCCCTCTTCCGCCGGCTGGAAAATAAACACCACCGTGCCGGCGAAATCGCGATGCTCCGCCAGATAGCGGGCAGCCCCGAGCAGCATGGTGGTGTGACCGTCATGACCACAGCCATGCATCTTGCCCTCATGCCGGGAACAGTGCTCGAAGGTATTGAGTTCCTGCAGGTTAAGAGCGTCCATATCGGCCCTGAGCCCGATTGCGCCGTTCCCTTGCCGGTTTCCTCTGAGCGTTGCTACGACCCCGGTGGTGGCCAGCCCACAATGCACCTCCAGACCGAATTTTGTCAGCAGCTCCGCCACCCTGGCGGCGGTACGGTGCTCTTCATAGGCCGTTTCCGGATGGGCGTGTAAGTCACGACGCCATGCCAGCATCTGTTGGTGAAGTTCGCTGTTTGCCGCTATTACCTGCACATTGTTCTCCTGTTAACACCTCTTCAGGATACTGATCGGTTCAGTCCCGGGGATAAAGCTCAAAGATGGTATTGCCCGCATACCGAGCCGGTATACGAATGCCGCCGTCGCCGGTTTCGACAAACGCAACGTCATTGGCCCGCAGCAGTTGCCGGGCTTTTTCAGGCGTGCCGGTGCTCAGTCGAATGGCTACGCCGCAGGGCAGCTGCTGCTCAGCCAGCGGCAGATCGACGCCGGCAAAACGCTGTTTAGCCACCTCCGGACTGAGTACCTCAAACAGGCCCCGGTCGGTCTGTGCCCGCAGGTAACCGGGTTCACTGGCTACAGCGTCGTCACCGTATATGCCTCTGAAGCGCGGAGCAAGCACTTCCGGGTTTTCGGCCACATAACTGACCCCGGTAATGGCATCGGCACCGTTAGGATGGTCCATCCATTCATCGACCCACACCAGGTGTGGCTTGTGCTGATGACAGAAAAAGTGGGAAACGGCCGGAAACTGCCGATTGATCAGCATCACCAGCGATACCACCGCCTCTTCTTCGCTGCCGTCGGGACGGTGAGCCACCCGGCGGAAATCGACGATTCCCTGATTGTCGACCCCTCGCTCCTCCATCAGCCGATGGTCGGCACGGGCGTCTTCGCTGTGAAGCGCCACCATGGCAATACCTTCCCGTCTTTCGATGGAATCGCTGATAAAGCGGCCGAAGGCAAAACCTTTTTCGTTGGTCAGATCCAGCTTCGTAGGGTCATAGATGCTGATCACTTCGACAAAGTTGTCGGGGAACATCAGCAGATGGTTGTCGGTGCCCCAGGGATGATGATGGCGGGGGTTGATAAAGAACCCCAGCCGGCTGAAATCCTCGCAGGCCCTGTCCATATCGCGAACCGCCACCAGCGGGTGATCGATACCCAGATGATTTTTCATTGTCTGCATTCCTGTTGATTCAGTGACAGGGGGAGGTTCAGCGCTCGAGCGGACGAGCAACCGGTCCCAGCACGGTCTGACCCGGTGCCACCGGCTTAACCACAACCGCACCGGCGCCGACTCTGGCCCCGGCCCCCACCTCAATATTGCCGAGAATCACCGCGCCGGAGCCGATAAAGGCCCCTCTGCGCACCTTCGGATGGCGGTCGCCGGAGCCCTTGGCGGTGCCGCCGAGAGTGACGCTCTGAAACAGTGTCACGTCGTCTTCCACCACCGTGGTTTCGCCCACCACGATACCGACCGCATGATCGATAAAGATGCCGGCACCAAAAACCGCGCCGGGATGAATATCGACACCCCAGAGAGACACCGCCCGCCCCTGGATATAACCGGCCATGGCCCGGCGGTCACTGCTCCAGCAGGCATGAGCCATACGATGGGCCTGCAGCGCCTGGTATCCGCCGAAATGCAGCAGCGGCGAGTAATGATCCTTAATCGAGGCATTGCTCTGCAGCTGGCACAGCAGGTCTGTGAGCGCGGCTTCACCGATGGCCGGCTGCGCTTCCATCAGCGACAGAAACCACTGCTGCCACTGCCGCAGCTGCTCCCGATCATCCGCCAGCTTGTCCGCCAGTTGCCAGGCCAGTGCTTCGTTAAAGGAGTGGTGATCAAGGATGTTGCGACGGTAGAAATCGGCCAGCAATGGAAAGGTTCGGAATGCCTCCCCGGCCTCCCTGAGGATAGTTGGCCACAGATCATCAACATCGATGGTTCGCTGGTAGTCGTTCATAGCTGAACGCTCCTCTCTGAAAGAAAAAGCCGGTCCCCGCAGGGACCGGAAACAGGGTTACTTAATCGGCAAACACCCCCTGAGCTACTGAATCGAGTAACCAAACTGAATCGCCGCTTCGGCTGCGGTTTCCACCCAGACGCTCTTGGTGCGGGTATATTCCAGCAGTCCCTCGTAGCCGCTGGAACGCCCGTAGCCGCTGTCACCAAAGCCACCGAACGGTGACATGACGTTGATCGCCTTATAACTGTTCACCCAGAAGGTACCGGCGTTGACCCGGGCGGCAACCCGGTGGGCCCGGCCGACATCCCGGGTCCAGATGGCGCCGGCCAGCCCGAAGCGGCTGTCATTGGCAATCGCCACCGCTTCCTCTTCATCCTCAAAGGGAATCACCGAGACCACCGGTCCGAAGATCTCCTCCTGCGCCACCCGCATATGGTTCTTCACATCCGCCAGCACCGTTGGCTGATAGAAGAAGCCGTTCTCGCCGCCGGCAACCCCGGCGCGCTGACCGCCGGCGGCAACGGAAGCGCCCTCGGCGATGCCATCGGCCACCAGCGACCGGACATGGTCGAACTGGCGCTGGTTATTGATCGGCCCCACCATGGTCTCTTCAGACCAGGGCAGACCCACCGGCAATTTACCGGAAGCGGCAGCCACCCGCTCCACCAGCTCAGCGTAGACATTACGCTGCACCAGCAGACGCGAACCGGACACACAGCTCTGACCGGCAGCGGCGAATACTGCCGCCTGCGCCCCCACCACGGCACGGTCGATATCGGCATCTTCAAAGACGATGTTGGCGGACTTGCCGCCCAGCTCCAGCACGCAGGGAATAACCCGTTCCGCTGCAGCCGCGGCGATACGCCCACCGGTGGCCGGTGATCCGACAAAGACCACCTTGCGGGTCAGCGGATGAGCGATTGCAGCTGCACCGGTGCTCTGTCCCAGACCATTGATCACATTGATCAGGCCCCGGGGTATGCCCGCCTCTTCAACCAGTCTGACCAGCGCCGTTGAGGTCAGCGGAGTAAGTTCCGATGGCTTCAGCAACACCGCGTTACCGGCGCAGATCGCCGGCGCGATCTGCCAGCCACAGGTGAATACCGGGGCGTTCCAGGGAGTAATCTGAGTCACCACACCCCAGGGTTCATGTCGGGTGTAGTTCAGATGGCTGGTGGGCACCGGAATTACCTCGCCTCCCAGCTTGTCACACCAGCCGGCATAGTACTCAAACATCTCGGCGACCTTTGCCACCTCAACCCGGCAGTCGCGGATCGGTTTACCGGCGGAGACAGACTCCAACCGGGCCAGGGATTCGGCCGCCTCCCGAACTTTGTCACCGCACAGCCACATCTGTCGTGCACGGGCGCTGGCGGTCAGCGACCACCATTGGCGCTGCGCCCGGGCGGCGGCTTCGGCGGCGGCACTGACCACCGTTTCGCCGGCATCCCGATAACTCATAAACGTCCGGCCGGTGGCGGGATTGACCAGCTCGATCTCCTCACCGGTGCCGGCAACCATCTCACCGTTGACCCAGCTGCCGAAGCCGACCTCCCCCCCCAGCAGCTCGGCAAGCAGTGCCTCGACCTGCTGTTTGCCGTCGTTTTCCACCACAAAGCTCATTGCTGTTCTCCTCCGTCGGGGGTGTTATCAGCGTCGACGGTGTCGACGATACAGTTGAAATCACGATCGCCTGCCAGCTGCTGCTCGCTGGCGGCCCAAAATGCTCCGACCTGCTGTGATAGCGGCAGGTCCGCACCCATGTCACCGATCAGCTCCATGGCCAGCCTTACATCTTTGCGCATCAGCTGCATGGTAAAGCCGGAATCAAAGCCGTCGTTAAGGATCCAGCGGGGATAGTTGACCTCGCTGACCGCGCTGCGACCGGAACCCGCATTCAGCCCCTCCAGCAGTGCCGCCGGGTCCAGGCCGGCCCGGCGCCCCAGCGCCACCGCCTCGGCGGTGGTGACCAGATGGGCTGCGCAGAGCAGATTGTTAATCAGTTTGGCTACATGCCCGGATCCGGAAGGGCCCAGATGGACAATTCGTGAGCTGAGTGCATCAAGGAAGGGGCGGGCCCGCTGCAGATCGGCTTCTTCACCGCCAACCACCATCACCATGGTGCCGGCCAGCGCCCCGGCCGGTCCGCCACTGACCGGACAGTCCAGCAGGGCATGGCCCTGCTCCGCCAGGGTTGCAGCCAGCGCCCGGGTAACCTCGGGCTCAGAAGTTGAGGTATCGATCACCAGGGTTTCCGGCTGTGCCGATGCGAGGACGCCGCCGTCACCCAGCACCACCTGCTGGACATGTTTAGCCATCGGCAGCGACAGCAGCAGGATCCGCACCTGCTGGCAGAGCACTTCAACACTGTCGACCACCTCGATACCGGCCTCTCGCGCCGCCTCTTTCTGCGCCTCGCCGACATCGGTCCCCAACACCCGGAAACCGGCTCTCTGCAGGGTTCTGGCCATGCCACTCCCCATGCTGCCGAGCCCCACTACACCAATTGCTTGCTGAGCCATGCTTAACCTCTTTTTGTCATCAGGGATGCCGCTTGCATCCGTATCGCTGCATCCATTCTGCGACAACATAACGTTAAGAAGAATAGCCGCCAATTCGGTTTATTGTTCTGTTTAAGGCAACACGCATTTCCAGCGGCTCACTTCACCGAATCCCCCCTCCCCGACCGGACCATGGCCGCAATCGGCGTTGCTCTGAACGCAACATTAAAAACATTTTTAGCAATAACCATCTGTGTAAGCTGATTTACGGCGTCGGACGAATCCACCGGCGCAGCAACTGTATCCGAGAATCAGCCGGCAGAAGGAGAACCAGAGAAGTACCCAAGACAACATTCCAATGAATCAACGACAAAAATAACAGCGGAGAATGTAAAAGATGCTGACCAACCTGTTCAAACCGAAAAACCTGATCCCTTTTGCCGGTGCGCTCTCAGTGACGACAGCGCTCACCCTGCCATCACCGGCGCTGGCCGCCGAGGATGTAGTGCTGGCCCACGCCATGTCCAAGGAGCATATCTTTAATCCCATTGCCGACCGCTTTATGGCGGCACTGGCCGAAAAAGCCCCCGGCAGCTTCGAGGTCGAATACCATCCCGGCGGCGATCTCGGCGACTGGACCTCGCAGTTCGAGCAGACCATTGCCGGCGAGATCGGCATGACCATGACCTTCCACGCCTCCGATTTCGATCCCCGCCTCAATATTGCCAATATGGGCATGATCGCCAACAACTGGGAAGATGCGGTTAAGATCTACGGCCCCGGCGGATCCATGGTCGGTATCTATGATGAGATCTACACCAGCCTCAATATGAAACTGCTGGCGGTGCTGCCGGTGGATTTCGGTGGTATCGCCATCCGCAAAGGGGTCGGTAAGGTGCCGGTCAACTTCCCGGAAGACGGTGCCGGCATCAAAGTGCGGGTACCACCGATCCAGATCGGCATCAAACGCTTTGAAGACCTCGGTTTCAACCCGGTACCGATGCCCTTCTCCGAGCTCTACACCGCCCTGCAGCTGGGGGCCGTGGACGGCCGGACCTTCGGACCGCCTTCGGAAATCTGGCAGATGCGCGACGTGCTGGAGACCTATGTTTTCACCCGCGACTACTTCGAGCAGGGCGCCTTCCTGGTCAACCTCGACTGGTGGAATGATCTCAGCGCCGACCAGCAGCAGGCGATCCAGCAGGCCGCCGACCATGCCGCCGGCTGGGCCTGGAAAGAGGCCGAAAATATCAGTCAGCAGCTGCTGGCTGATATCCGCAAACAGGGTATCAATGTGGTCGAACTGAACGGCGATCAGCAGGCACGCCTGAAGGCGATTATCCAGGACAAGGAGTGGCGCTGGATGGAATCCACGGTCGGCAAACACCTGGTGGCGCAGATCCGCGCCGCGGCTGTGAGTAACTGATCAGTCGGTCCGAAGGCCGCCGCCGTTTCGGTGGCGGCCCTGTCGCTTTACTGCGCTCATTACTGCTCCCGTTCATTAATCCCGGCAGGTTGTTGCCTCAGAGGTACTCTCCATGAACGTTTCCGTAAAAACCATGCTCCGGCGCGCCGACCGGCTGTTCGCCCGCGCCTGCCACGCCGCCATGATCGCCCTGGCCATGACCCTGGCGCTGATGATGGCCGCGGCGGTGTTCCTGCGCTATGTGCTGGATCAGTCGTTTCCCGCCATCGAGGAGGCCAGCATCCTGATCGGCCTGTGGCTCTACTTCGTCGCCATCATCGTCGTCACCCGTGAACGCAGCCACCTCACCGGCGGCATCGTCGATCTGTTCGACCTCAACGACCGCACCCGAATTCTGATCCGCAGCTTCAACGACCTGCTGGGGCTGGCGGTGGTCTGCTTCTTCGCTTACTTCGCCTTCAAGTACCTGTTCTTCGTCATGAAGATCAACCGCACCAGCACCAACCTCGGCTGGCCCACCGCCCTCTGGGTCGGTGCCGCCATCGCCGGCTTCGTGTTTATGACCGTCTACAAGCTGCGCGACCTGTTTAATCACGACAACACCTACAGCACCTACGACAACAAGTCACCACACCCGGCCAGCGCCGAACTGAAGGAGAGCTGCTGATGGTTATTCTGACCGTATCCATGCTGCTGATCGTGGCGCTGCTGCTGATCGGCATGCCGGTGGCTTATGTGTTCGGCGTCGGTTCGGTCAGCTTCGTGCTGCTGTCCGGCAAGAGCATGAGCTACCTGGTGCCCCACGCCTTCTGGCAGCTGGGCAGCTTCGCGCTGCTGTCGCTGCCGCTGTTTATCATCGCCGGCGCGCTGATGGGCGCCAGCGGCATCTCCGACCGGCTGGTGCGCTTCGTTAACGCCTTCGTCGGTCCGATACGGGGCGGCCTCGGGGCGGTGACCATCGTCACCTGTGCGCTGTTCGGCGCCATCGCCGGCTCCGGCGCCTCGGCCATCGCCGCCATCGGTTCGATCATGATTCCGCGGATGGTGGAACAGGGCTATCCCCGCGGCTACGCCACCGCGCTGGTGGGCTGCTCCTCGGTGCTGGCGCTGCTGATTCCGCCCAGTGTGCCGATGATCGTCTTCGCCCTCACCGGTGGTTTGTCGGTGGCGGCGGCCTTCCTCTCCACCATCGTCCCCGGGGTACTCATCGCCCTGATCTACTGCGGGATTAACTACCTCTGCCTGCGCCGGGTGAAAGGCCTGCAGGTCGACGAGAAAATCAGCCTGCCGGAACGTGGCCGGGTCATTGCTAAAGCCAGCAAAGAGGCCAGCTGGGCGATCCTGATGCCGGTGATTATGCTGGGTGGTATCTACGGCGGCATCTTCACCCCCACCGAAGCGGCGGCGGTGGCGCTGGTCTACACCCTGCCGGTGGGCTTTCTGATCTACCGCGGGCTGACCTTTAAAACCGCCGGCGACGCCATCGTCCGCGGGGTGATCAGCACCGGCTCGATCATCGCCATGGTGTTCTTCCTGTTCGTGATGAGCCGGGCGATGATCATGGAACAGGTACCGCAGCAGCTGTCCGATTTCCTGCTCACCCTGTCCGACAACCGGGTGTTGATTCTGCTGCTGATCAACCTGCTGCTGATCCTGATCGGCATGCTGGTGGACGATGTCTCCGGCAGTATCCTGGCGTCGATCATCCTGATGCCGGTGGCGCTCGATCTGGGGGTGCATCCGATCCATTTTGCCGCCATCGTCGGCACCAATCTGGGGCTGGGCAACATCACCCCGCCCTGTGCGCCGCTGCTGTATATGGCCGGCTCGGTGGGCAGGGCCCGGTTCAACGAGTATCTGAAGCCGACGCTGCGCTTTATTCTGCTGGGCCATCTGCCGGTGGTGCTGGCGGTGACCTTTATCCCGGAGCTGGCGCTGTTCCTGCCACGACTGCTGATGGGAATCGAATAGGTCCTGTCAGGCGATACAGGCCCCCGGGCGGTAGCCCGTCGATCCGGAATTGCTCAATAACAGGTTTAACCAGAACAAAAACAGAAAACGCAGAACAAGAGAAACAGCATGAGTACCGAAAAACACTATCCGGTCTCCCCCGCCTTCGCCGCGGAGGCCCATATCGACAACGCCCGTTATGAAGCCATGTACCGGCAGTCCATCGACGACCCGGACGGTTTCTGGGGCGAGCAGGGCAAGCGCCTCGACTGGATTAAGCCTTACACCCGGGTGAAGAACACCTCCTTTGATCCCCACAACGTCGATATCCGCTGGTACGAAGACGGTACCCTCAATGCCGCGGCCAACTGTCTTGACCGTCACCTGGAAACCCGTGGCGATCAGGTCGCGATTATCTGGGAAGGCGACGACCCTGGCGAAGATGAAAAAATCACCTACCGTGACCTGCACGAGCGGGTCTGTCGTTTTGCTAATGCCCTGAAAGCTCAGGGCGTGCAGAAGGGCGATGTGGTTACCCTGTATCTGCCGATGATTCCGCAGGCGGCTGTGGCGATGCTGGCCTGTGCCCGCATCGGTGCCGTTCACTCCATCGTCTTCGGCGGCTTCTCTCCGGATGCCCTGGCCAGCCGGATTGTCGGTGCTGAGTCTAAGGTGGTGATCACCTCCGACTTCTCCCTGCGCGGCGGCAAAGTGGTACCGCTGAAAGCCAACGTCGACGAAGCCCTGACCGATCCGGCCGCGGCGAAGTGCATCGAAAAAGTGGTCGTGGTTAAGCGTACCGGCGATGAGCTGGCCTGGCACAGCCATCGCGATGTCTGGTTCGAGGATATCTGTGCGGCCGCTTCCGCCGACTGCCCGGCTGAGGAGATGAACGCCGAAGATCCGCTGTTCATCCTCTACACCTCCGGTTCGACCGGTCAGCCCAAAGGTCTCAGGCACACCACCGGCGGTTATATGGTCTATGCGGCCATGACCCACCAGTATGTGTTCGATTATAAGGACGGCGATATCTACTGGTGTACCGCCGATGTCGGCTGGGTCACCGGTCACAGCTACATCGTCTACGGCCCGCTGGCCAACGGCGCCACCACCCTGATGTTCGAAGGGGTACCCAGTTACCCGGACAACACCCGTTTCGGTCGTGTTATCGAGAAGCATAAAGTCAATCAGTTCTACACCGCTCCTACCGCCATCCGTGCGTTGATGCAGCAGGGCGAAGACGTGCTGGGCGACGCCGATCTCTCCAGCCTGCGCATCCTCGGTTCTGTGGGTGAGCCGATCAACCCTGAGGCCTGGGAGTGGTATCACCGCATCGTCGGTCACAACAACTGTCCGATCGTTGATACCTGGTGGCAGACCGAGACCGGCGGCATCATGATTGTTCCGTTGCCGGGTGCCACCGCCGCCAGGCCCGGCTCGGCCACCCGTCCGTTCTTCGGCGTTCAGCCGGCACTGCTGGACAGTGAAGGCAACACCCTCGACGGCGCCACCGACGGCAACCTGGTGATCACCGACTCCTGGCCGGCCCAGGCGCGTTCCATCCAGGGCGATCACGAGCGTTTCGTACAGACTTACTTCTCCACCTTCAAGGGTGTCTACACCACCGGTGACGGTGCCCGTCGTGACGAAGACGGCTACTACTGGATCACCGGTCGGGTCGATGATGTGATCAACGTTTCCGGTCACCGCATGGGTACCGCCGAGGTGGAATCGGCGCTGGTGGCTCACGAGGCGGTGGCCGAAGCCGCGGTGGTGGGTTATCCCCATGACATCAAGGGCCAGGGCATCTACGTTTACGTGACCCTGCAGTCCGGTTATGAAGCCTCCGATGAGCTGCTGAAGGAACTGCGCACCCAGGTCCGTTCCGAGATCGGTCCGATCGCCTCACCGGATCTGATTCAGTTCGCCCCGGGTCTGCCCAAGACCCGTTCCGGTAAGATCATGCGTCGAATCCTGCGTAAGGTGGCCGAGGATGATTTCGGCAGCCTGGGCGATACCTCCACTCTGGCAGACCCCGGTGTGGTGGATGATCTGATCGAGAACCGCTGCAACCGCCAGCGCTGACGGGCAGGTTCAGTCCGGGCGCTCCGTCTGCAACAATGAGGAGAGCCCGAAGATCTTTGTACCGGTACGATTAACAACCCGGGTTTATCACAACTTTAACGAAGTGCGCGGCTTCGCTTCTCAGGAGGACGGATCAGGCAGCGTGGCATTGTCTGTGTCTCCGGAAATCCGAGATCAGATTCTGCCCTGTGAAGCGGATATCCGCCGCTATTTGCCACGGCCCTGCCAACACCAGATTCAGTTACTCCCCGCCACAGAATCTGGTATCCGGGGATGTCCCCACAGCCTGTCGCTAGCCGGCGGTGGTACGATGAAGCGGTCGCCCGCCGGCTCCCAGGCAAACGGCGACGAGGATCTCATCTGCTTTCGGCGCGTCCGGTACCGATATTTCAGTGGAATCCATATCATCAAATGCCCAGATCGAATCCTTGTTGGTAAGCGGCATCACGATCGTTGAGCCGGGAGCACCGACCTTCTTAGTCGACGGAATGATGTCGTCTCCCTTAACAACCGCCGCCCGAACAGGTGCCCCAAAGCGAGGGTGGATCAGCGCCGCAGCATGTTCGATCTCGCCATCGACGCCAACGATAGCGCCTTTGCCATAGCTGGTGACGCTGCCCGGCTCCAGGCCGAGCGCTTCTACCCCCCGTGTGGCGAGGAGACCACTAACCTCAGCCCCCAGCTCATAGAGCGGCTCCAGGTTTTCGGTGTACCGTCCCGCAAAGGGGTTTCTGATCACCGCCGCGACCGTGACTTTTTTCTTATCGCCTTCCACCACCCGGCCGGCTTCTCTGCGGATTTCTTCCAGCTGGACCACAATCTTACGAATATCCAGTTTGTGCGTGCTCTTTTGTTCTGGCATATCAGAATTCCTTCAGTTACACGTAGATTATTGTTACCCGCTTACACGGCTATTCTTGCCTTCCCCACCCGTGGCGCCGGACGACCACCGTCGGCCAGAACCACTACCATCATGAGCTCATCGGGCCCTGGTCCATCGGCTACCGAGACGGTCATGGCGTCAAAATGGTCAAACGACCAGGCATCATCCCTGTGGCCAATCGGGACATCCAGGGTGGTCCCGGCGACCGCCACTTTGGCCACCGAGGGAATCAGCGCCTTCCCTCCGCCAATCGGTTCACGCATCGCCTCCCCCAGCATTGGATGCAGGAGCGCATGCCCATGTTCCGGCTCGCCGTTGATTCCTGCCATTGCCGCCTTGCCATAGCTGACCGCCGGACCGGGCAATTGCGGGAGAATCTCTTTCATTAACCGGACACCGAGGTCATAGCCGGCCCGGAACAGCGGGCTCAGATCCTCCGCCGCACGACCGGAAAAGGGATTGCGGATGATCGCGATTCCGGCAATACGGGTCAGCTCCCGGACCGCCCCGTAATCATTACCGGCAAAAATGTGCTCACGAATGGTGGTTACTTTCCGAATTTCCATCGTTCAGTCCGCCCTTAATAGATGCCGTACGCTTCGCCGTTCTGTTCGCGCTCCAGTCTGCCCTCGCGCGCACCTTCGGCGACCGCCTGCAGATCTGCCAGGAACTGGTCCACCACCGTCGCTGTATGCTGATAACCCACCTGAAGCTGGAGCGACAGGGGTTCGGTCTGAAGGTTCATCATCCAGCCTCGCTTCATCAGCGCATCTCCGATGGCAACCATGTCCAGATGGTCCGAGCCGAAGGAAAAATACACACCTTCCGGATCACCATGGACGGCAAGACCCGGAATCCCGTTAATACCCTCGATCAGGCGACCAGTGGAGGCGAGAATTTTTTCGATACGGTCACGATATCCGTTGAACCCGAGATAGTTGATCACCGCCCAGGCCGAGGCGACAGGTCCGGAGCTGCGTGATCCCGCCAGGGTATCGTTGCAGTAGTCACCTGCCGGCCAGACATCGGCAGTGAAGGTGTGATACCTCGCCAGATCCGCATCCCGCAGCACCAGCGCAGAGCATCCACGGTAGCTGTAGCCGTACTTATGGAAGTCGATGGACATGGACCTCACCCCCGGCAGACGGAAATCAAAAGTCGGGACTGCATGGCCGAGCGCTTCCACGAAAGGCAGAATGAAACCACCGAGACAGGCATCACTGTGCAGCCAGAGATTATGGGTTTCCGCAATCCGGGAAAGCTCCGGCAGAGGGTCGACCAGACCGTAGGGGAATGGCGGAGCGCTGCCAACCACCATAATGGTGTTTTCGGTGACGGCAGCCTCAACCGCCTCGATATCCGCCCGGTAGTGCTTACTGGTCGGAATCTGCACGACTTTCAGGCCCATCATATGGGCCGCCTTATTGAAAACCGGATAGGTCGAATGCATCAGTAACACTTCCGGTTCCGTCACCTCGCGCCGATTTTCCCTGGCCCATTCCCGTGCAGCCAGCATCGCCAGGGACAGACTTTCCGATCCGCCGGTCGTTATCGTTCCTGTCGCGTTTTTCGGGGCATGCAACAGATTCCGGACGAACTCCAGCACCTCTTTCAGATAGCGCTGCACGCTGGGGTGCAGGCCGAAACGGTGGGTCACATTGTCGCCCATATGACGAACGAAGGCTTCGCGAGCCACAAAGGTAACGTCGTCACCCGCATAGTAAGATGCGGCGAAATTCTGGTTACTTGTCCAGTGAATATCATTGGCGCGACCGGCCGCAATATCGGCTTCGATATCGGCCCAGGTCCGGCCAGCCGCCCACCTGCCGTTGTTGTGTTTCTGCATGCGGATCAGTACCTCCTGTTGGTTTCGATACGAAAAATTTTATCGGCATCGGACGGGTAATTACCTCGGATTTGACCTGTAGAAAAGATGTTTGCGCTTATATGCAAGCTTTCCGGGTTTTTTATGCATAATGAAGAAACTGGCGCCAGAATCAGCCATATCAACACAAAGAACAGAGTGCGGCACTATTTCGGAAGGACAGGTCTCAGTCGGATCGGGACGGAGTCCGACGTCAGCACCAATAACCAGAAAAGGAAGTGACACTATGATTGATCTGTTTGATGCAAAGATCCTCAACCTCGTTCAGAACAACAATCGCCTTACTGCCGAGGAACTGGGAGCGAAAGTGGGGCTTTCTGCATCGGCCTGCCAGCGTCGGCTGTCCAGGCTGCGTTCAAGCGGGACCATTCGCAGCGACATCTCGGTCGTTGATCCCGATAAGGTCGATAAGAAGCTTCTGATGATTATCGAGGTCACACTGGAACGCGAAGGCTCTCAGGAGGTGAAACGTTTCAAGTCGGCGATGAGGCTGAACCCGAAAGTCATGCAATGCTATTCTGTGACCGGCCGTTCAGACTTCATTCTGATTATTTCTGTCAGGGATATGGCCGAGTTCGATGAATTCCAGGAAGAGTTCTGTATCGAAAACGCTATGGTGAAACGCTTTTCGACCAGTGTTGTCGTCGACCCGGTCAAGGTCGGACTTGCCCTGCATCTGGACGAAGAAGAATACAGCGGTGTCAGTGCCTGATGCAGCGTCAACGCCTGGTGCTTATCAGTAAAAGGGGATTCACGACAGAGCGGCATCTGGTTCAGAAGATCGCTGTGTAACGGAGATTATCCCGAGACCTCCAGCCTGGTGAATCAGGAGCCTGCCCGATAGCCCTGCAGCGAACTTCTCATTTGCCCATCCCTGTTCAATTTTCAAGCTGCAGCTCCTGGGAGCAGACTTCTCTCATGAGTCTTTATCAATCCTGTCCAGCATGGTCTTTGTGATCATATAGAACAGATAGGACTCATAGACCGCTGCTGCGACAAACACGCCGACCGTGATCCAGATAGTCAGGCCAGCAGAGATATAGCCTGCGTTGTAGACATGATACAGGGGGATCAGAATAACAATCGCCGCAACCAGCGTGGCCACGACCATGTACCAGGAAACAGGGAGTTTATTGTCACCGCCGGCAGAGGTTCCCATATGGATATACGCTCCTAAAGAATCTTCAGGATTCTATAAATATAGACAACTATCGGCGTCGGGCGTCAGCCGTTACCCGACCTCCGTCTTCCCTCACTCCAAAGGCAACCGTCAAACGGCTCCGCAGCCGAAGTCCGGTAAAAGGCCGCCCGATGGGTGGCCATGCACCTGTAGAACGGGTCCCGGCCGGCTCAGACCGCGCGCGCCACCTCACCCGGACGGCGCAGCATCTTATCGATATCACCGATATGCTGCTCTTCTTCGGCGATCAGCGTACGCGCATACTCCTCGAGGAACACGCTCCGACCTTCGGTCAGTTCAAGCAGGCGGAAGTATTTCTTTATACCCGTTTTCTCGAAGGCGAGAGATTCCAGCAGGATATCGCGGATATCATGCTTTTTGGTCTCCAGCAGTTCACCGATCGCCAGCGAGGGATGTTCACCGAAGTGGGTGATCATCTCTCCCGCCTGAATGGCATGGCCCAGGGTTTCTTCGGCTGCACTTCTGAACCAGCTGACGATGGGAATCCGACCGAAGCCGAACACCATAAAGGAATAGTGAGTATAGCGGACCACACCGGCCAGCTCGTGCTCCAGAATTTCATTCAGCTGGGCAATCACCTCAGCTCTGTTTTCCAGTGTATCCGTCATGGCAGACCTCCTGAATCAACGGTGGTTGCCTGCTGACTAAAGCCCTTTTTTCAGGCAACCGGATCGCGCCTGTCATCACTATAGCATCGCCACAGGGAGGGAGTTTTACAGACGCAGAAGAAGCAGCGGTCCACCAGGCAGCACCCGGAGAATCAATCAGGCCCCGCCCCGTACTCAGCTTATTCGGATTGCAAAAGGAGGCCTCAGCCTCCCTCGTTTCCGGTCAACGCGGAGAAAGCCCCGCCGCCAGCTATTTCTGCCTACCCAGATTTAACTTCAGTCTGATTTTTTCGCCGTTTGCCAGATTGAAACTCAGCTGCGAGTAATAAACATGCCCGCCTCCCACAACACAGGAAGACGGTGCCAGATAAAACCCGGCGGCAGTGCCGGTCCAGCTGTGCTGGCGCAGTCCTTTCACAGTATCAGGCAACTTCATACTTTCACTGGGAACGGCAGGTGTTTCAAACACCCCGCCCTCAGGAACAACATAGCTCCAGCCGCCGTGGTATGTCGGGTTGTCGCGATCATAGACATCGACCTCCAGCCCGACAACACCGGACTTGAAAACGGATGAGAGCTTATCCAGATCTACCCGCAGAGATGGAAAATAGGGATCTGAGGCACCGCACTGCTTCCCTACGCCGGTTTCCGGGATAGCTACGCCATCCCAGCGAGTATCGTTGAAACTGATGGCCGGATCAGACGGTTTGAATACCGCCTGAGTGATTTCGGGATTAGCGGACATACAGCCCGAAAGAACACCGGTGGCAATAACCGCGGAAACAGAACCGCAGACAGTCTTGAGTCTCATATTAATTCCTTTCAATATTTCACGTTACAGTCGCATTCAGAAGCAGCCCACCACCGAAGACGTGGTGCATACCCCGGGATACGATCAGCGATCAACACCGACTTTCTGGCCACATAAATCCCTGCGATATCGACACCTTATTCAGCACCTCCTTTCATTGGGGCTCAGACAGAAACAGCAGCAAACCTTAGCAGTCACGAAGCCTGGTGCAGCGGTTGCTGTTACTACCGCCAGGATACATCTCTCATCATCAGCCCGGAAGGCGGGCCCTGGAGTATGTCTCCTGTCGCTCCGCTCAGAGGACAGTGCGAACACTGAAAGCCCCCCGCAGGTCACCCTCGGAAAAACCCCGAGCCTTGTCGTGGGGGTAAAGTGCATCCAGCTTATCCTTAACCTCGGGCTTAATAGCACTGCCGTGGCAGGCCAGGCAGGATTTACCGGTGGGGATCGCCTGCATCATCCGATACACACGCTGGCCATTCTCTTCTGTCACTTCACTGAAGCTCATCCCCTTAAGCAGTTCGCCGGCGGACTGACGCTCCCTGAACTGCTCAAGAACCCGACGCTCCCATTCATCCGGCTGATTATCCGGATTGCGAACCCGCAGGGCAGTTCGGGAAATCTCCATCCCCTGCAGCTGGCTGATCTGATCAGTCAGCGGCACCGCCTTCGTGTTACAGGTGGCGATGGCATTCACCGCGCCACCCGCTTTCATGGCACCCTTCACCTCTTTCTGCAGGGTACCGCCCAGCGCTTTAATCGCCTGTCCGGCGCTGGCATCCAGAGACTGCAACTCTCCGGCCGACGCCTGAGTCAGATGCAGGCAAAGACTGATTCCAATAGCGGTGGTGGCGAAAAGTTTCATAACGATATCTCTTGCTGATCATAAAGAGATTGCTATATTAGCACCCACTTATTTTATTAGAAAGAGCTGTGATCCAACACCTTCGTAGTACACCCGGGCGATCAGGAATCGGCCGGTACTCCGCAATCCGGGTCTTCAGGACAACTGCGCCGGACACTGACACACCGAGTTGTGTTGAAACCGGGAGTTAAATGCCCTGCATGCACAGTTTCCTGCCACGCTCGGTAAAGCGCTGCTGCTCCGGTTCCGGCACAAACAGACCACCGGTGGTCCATAAAATATGGTGGCACTGCTCCGCAGAGCTGATCCCCTGCGATTCCAGAAAGGCTGATCCGGTGTCACAGCCGGCCAGCCGCTGCGGACCACCGAATCCCGCTGCCGCCGAAGGTTCTATATCGATACCCTCGCTGCAGTGAAGACGGTAAAGGTCGCGGAACAACTGGTCATCTCTGACGGTAAAGACACCGGCCAGCAGTGATTTCATCAGACCGCTGACCAGCCCGGAAGCACTGCCACAGGCCAGACCATCCGCCTCGGTATCAACACTGAGACCGAGTTCGGTAACCGGCCGTGCTTCACCGCAGCGCATGGCATGAAGCAGTGAAGGTGCCTGCACAGGTTCGGCAAAGAAACAGTGTACGGCATCACCGAAGATCTGCTTCAGACCGAAGCAGATCCCCCCCGGTGCGCCACCGACACCGCAGGGAATATAGACAAACAGCGGGGCCTCCGCGGTGGGCCTGATACCTTCTTTCAATAACTGCTGTTGCAGACGCAAGGCCGCCACGGCATAGCCCAGAAACAGCCGTTCTGAGTTTTCATCATCGACAAAATAGCAGTGGTCACTGGCATCGGCCTCTGCCCTGCCCCGAGCGACGGCTTCAGAATAGTCACCGGCATGCTCAACGACCTCCACGCCGGCATCTCTCAGCCGCTTTTTCTTCCACTCCTTTGCATCCCGTGACATATGGACACAGGCGGAGAAACCCAGTCGCGCGGCAATAATACCGATACTCAGCCCCAGATTGCCGGTACTACCGACGGCGACCTGATAACGGGAGAACAGCGATCGCGCTTCGGCTTCGGCCAGCACCCGATAATCCGATTCAACCGTCAACAGACCCGCTTCCATGGCCAGTTGCTCGGCAAAACAGAGCACTTCATAAATCCCGCCGCGGGCCTTGACGGAGCCCGCCACCGGCAGGGAGTGATCCGCTTTGATCCAGAGTTTACCCGCCGCGACAACGTCATTTTCAGCCGACTTTCGCAGTGCTTCGACCGACAGCAGCGGTGATTCAATCAGACCGCCGTCGGCCGCCAGTTCCGGGAACAGCTGGCTCAGCAGCGGTGCGAACAACTGTAGCCGCCAGTCCGCATCTTCGATATCACGGAGAGTCAGCGGGAGTTCACTACCCCCTGCCAGATAGTCCGGGTTCAGCCACAACAGCGGCTCCGCTGCCTCCAGTTTCCGGTTCAGTGTCTCGATATTTTGCCGAATCAGATTCATCAGTGTCAGTTTCCAGTCGGTTTGTCAGATTCAGTGGGTGTCGGTGAAATCCCGGTCAGGACTCCGCCTCCGACTCACTGTATTATACTGCTACACAAACATACGATCAGGTATCGATACTTTCTCATCATTTGTTAAGTATGACTAAATAATGGAAGTAAACAGCGCCATCTGGACCGGCCTCCGGGTATTCTACTTTGTTGCCGTCGAGCTGAGTTTTACCGCGGCCGCCCGGCGACTGAACGTCACCACCGGCGCGGTCAGCCAGCAGATAAAACAACTGGAGGAACGGCTGGGATACACACTTTTTCACCGTACCACCCGCCGCCTTTCACTGACGCCGGAGGGACTGAAACTGATGGAATCGGTCAGCTCAGCCTGGCAGACCGTCACCGAGCAGTTGCAGACCATCAGCGCAGACCGCTGCCGGGGGCCGGTACGACTGATCGCCTCGCCCTCGTTCACTCTGCAGTGGCTGGTACCACGGCTGGGTGATTTTTATCGCCAGTACCCCGGTATAGAGCTCAGAGTCGATGCCGAATCTGAAGTCTGTGCCGCCCGCCCCGCCAGTTATGATCTGGCCGTAGACTATGTGCTCCATGACCACTCATACCAACAGCAGGGGCCGGGGCAACTGCTGATGGGTGAATCGGTAGTCCCGGTGTGCGCCCCGGGCTTTCTGCCTGAACCACTCCCGGATCCACAAAAGTTGCTGGACTATACACTGCTTCACGACAGCACCCCCTGGCCGGGCGCGGCCCCCTGCGACGAATGGAAGAGCTGGCTGGCCGGTGCCGGCGTCAGTGACTGCGAAGAACAGAATCAGCTGTTCTTTAACCGCTCTGACCTGGCCGTTCAGGCGGCTCAGCAGGGTCAGGGCATCGCTCTTGGCCGATTATCCCTGATCGCAAACAAGCTCGACAGCGGGGAACTGGCCGTTGCCTGCAACCTGCGGCGGCCTTCCCCTGCCGGCTACTACCTGTTCGGTGGGATTATGCCGACCGACCAACCGTATTCTGCTGCCATGCAGAACAACCGGACAGGGGGTATCGAAGCACTACGGCAGTGGCTACTGAGTTACTGTGATCAGAGCTGAGAGCAGTGAACCAGGTCAGCGGGGCGCCGGGGCGAGCCGAAAGAACATCTGCCGGTGAATCTCTTTTGTCCCGCAGTGCGTACTATCTTTATGAGTTTGCTTGATTTAATCCCCTGGATGTAACAACTTAAGTTGAATCTCGTCTTTTAGACCTTTACCCCTAAGGAACCCGCTGCCCGATGAATAAAAAGAAGCTGATCGTCCTGTTGTCACTGGTCCTGCTGATCGGCGCGTTCTTCGCGTTCGACTTCGGTCAGTACCTTAATCTGGACTACTTCAAAACCCATCAGGCTCAGTTCAATCAGCTCTACGAGCAGAACCCGTTACTGACCGCACTGGCGTTTTTTGCCCTCTATGTCGCTGTCACCGGCCTGTCGCTGCCCGGCGCCGCCATCATGACGCTGGTGGCCGGTGCTCTGTTCGGTATCTGGATCGGCACCCTGATCGTCTCTTTTGCCAGCAGTTTCGGCGCTACCCTGGCGTTTATCTTTTCCCGATATTTCCTGCGGGATTCCATTCAGAACCGCTTCGCCCATCAGCTCAGTGCCATTAACAAAGGTATCGAGCGTGACGGCGCCCTCTACCTGTTTACCCTGCGTCTGGTACCGGCATTCCCCTTCTTCGTTATCAATCTGGTGATGGGGGTGACCCCGATTCGGACCCTGACTTTTTACTGGGTCAGCCAGCTGGGCATGTTCGCCGGCACCGTGGTCTACGTTAACGCCGGCACCCAACTGGGCCAGCTGGAGTCACTGTCCGGAATTCTTTCACCGGGTATTATCCTGTCGTTCACCCTGCTCGGAATATTCCCGCTGGTGGCTAAGGCAGTCACCAATAAAATCACCGCTCAGAAGGTGTACAAGGGGCTGAAACGCCCGCAGCGGTTCGACACCAACCTGGTGGTGATCGGCGCCGGTTCTGCCGGCCTGGTGACCTCCTATATCGCTGCTGCGGTTAAGGCCCGGGTCAGCCTGATCGAAAAACACCGCATGGGCGGCGACTGTCTCAATACCGGCTGCGTGCCCTCCAAAGCCCTGATTCGCTCGGCCCGATTCGTCGCGGAAACCCGCCGCTGCAAGGAACTCGGCATCGCCAGTGCCGAAGTTCGTTTCGATTTTGCTGAGGTGATGGAGCGCGTCCAGCGAGTGATTAAAGTGGTGGAGCCCCATGATTCCGTTGAACGCTATACCGGCCTGGGCGTCGACTGCATCGAAGGCGCGGCAACCATTCGCAGCCCGTTCGAAGTGGAAGTTAACGGCCGCACTATCAGGACCCGTAATATCGTTATCGCCACCGGCGCCCGGCCGGCGATACCGCCGATTAAGAACATCGAAGCGATGCAGCCGCTGACCTCAGACACCATCTGGGAAATTCGCGAGAATCCCGGTCGCCTGCTGGTGCTGGGGGGCGGCCCTATCGGCTGTGAACTGGCCCAGAGTTTCTGCCGGCTCGGCGTCAGCGTCATTCAGGTACTGCGCGGTCCGCGACTGATGCCAAAGGAGGACCCGGAAGTATCTGCGCTGGTGCAGCAACGCTTTATCGACGAGGGTGTTGATCTGCGGCTCAACCACAAGATGCTGGAGTTCGTCGAGGATGAGCAGGGTCGCCGACTGATCTGCGATCACCATGGCGAACGGGTGGAAGTAGGCTTCGACCGCCTGCTGGTCGCCACCGGACGTCAGGCCAACGTCAGCGGGTTCGGACTGGAAAATCTGGAGCTGCCGCTGACCTCGAAGGGCACCATCGAAGTCAATGATTATCTGCAGACCCGCTACCCCAATATCTATGCCTGTGGCGATGTCGCCGGCCCCTATCAGTTTACCCACACCGCCGCCCATCAGGCCTGGTACGCCGCGGTCAATGCTCTGTTCGGCTCCTTTAAGCGCTTTAAAGTGGATTATTCGGTGATTCCCGCCGCCACCTTTACCGAGCCGGAAGTAGCCCGCGTCGGTCTCAATGAACAGGAAGCTAAGGCTCAGGGCATCGCTTACGAAGTCACAACCTTCGACCTCAGTGAGCTGGATCGCGCCATCGCCGACGAGGAGGCCCACGGCCTGGTTAAGGTGCTGACGGTACCCGGCAAAGACCGGGTGCTGGGAGCCACCATCGTCGGCGAACACGCCGGCGAGCTGATCTCAGAATTTATCACGGCCATGCGTCATGATCTGGGACTGAATAAGATCCTGGGCACCATCCATATCTACCCCACCCTGACAGAGGCCAATAAATACGCGGCCGGCAACTGGAAGAAAGCTCATGCCCCGGCCGGTCTGCTGGAGTGGGTCGCTAAATTCCATCGCTGGCAACGCCGGGAAGGTCGATAGAGCCCGGCAAAAAGGTTCGACTGCAGCAAAAAACGGGTAAAGAGGCCCGCCCCGGGCCCCGCCCGTTAGTCTCAGCGATGAATATGCAGTTTCCACCACTCCGGCAGCGCCTGTTTAAGCCACAGGTACTGATAACGAAGAGTCAGCCGGCTCCAACCGTGACTACGGTACTTGCGGGCGCTGGTGTACAGCGGTTGAACGGTACCGAACAGCGGATAACCCGCCTGACGGGCATACCAGACGAACAGGTGGTCCTCACCATAGGGTACGCCTTCAGGGTACCCCCCCAGGGTATCGAACAGGGAAGCGGCAATACAGAAGCCCTGATCACCAAAAGGGACTCCAAGCCAGGACGAACGCAGGTTAGCGCCGATCTGGTTCAGGCCCATCGTCGACGGACCATCGCTCATAAAGGCCAGACGGCAGTAGTGCAGTGCCCGGGGCTGCGCCCGGAGATTCAGCAGCAACGCCGCCGGCAACTCCGGTCCAAACCCGGAATCGGCATGCAGGAACCAGAGAAACTCGCCGCGGGCCGCTCTGGCACCGGCATTCAACTGCCGCGCCCTGCCCTCGGGAGCCTCGATCCAGCGTAGCGGATAACGATGCAGCCGGTGTTCAATGCGTTCTGCCCCCGGAAACGGGGTGTTCTGCGGACAGCTCACCAGCAGGATTTCGGTATTGTGCGGCAGCAGTTGCAGGTCTGCCGCCAGCCGCCCGAGCCCCTGCTCCGACGGTCCCAGCGGGATGATGACCGACAGGTACGGAGCAGCCGGATGCTGTGCGGCAGCCAGACTGCCCACCCTAGCGTCGGAGCACTTCCAGCAGCGCCTGCTGGTCCGGGTTGAGAACGCTTTCCGGGGTCAGCACGGCACAGGCCAGACTCTCGCGGCAGGCGTTGTTTTCAGGAATCTCTTCAGACGAACAGATCAGGGTTTTCAGCACCTGCTTTGCTTTTTCAAGACTGGCGCCGTAACGGGCGATCACCTGTTCCACGGTGACATGCTGAGCCGGGTCGTCCAGCCAGCAGTCGTAATCGGTGGCGATAGCGATGGTGCAGTAGCTGAGTTGTGCTTCCCGGGCCAGAAACACTTCCGGCACGTTGGTCATGCCTACCAGATCACAGCCTGCGGCCCCTCTCAGAAAAAAGCTCTCGGCGCGGGTACCCAGTCGCGGGCCGTCGACACAGCCGTAGGTTTTGCCGGTATGTATCTGAATATCAATAGATTCAGCGGCTCTGACAATGGCATCCGTCAACACTGAGCAGGTCGGTTCCGCAGTAGAGACATGAGCCACCAGACCGTTGCCAAAGAAACTCTTATCGCGATTACCCCGGACGAAATCGAAATACTGGGACGGGATGGAGAGATCTCCGGGTGCGATCTCCTCCCGCAAGCTGCCGACGGCCGACAGGCCGATCACCTGAGTGGCACCCAGCGATTTCAGCGCCCAGATATTGGCCCGGTAGTTAACTTCTGAGGGTAACAGCTGGTGAGCACCGCCATGACGAGGCAGGAACAGCAGGTCACGATCGCCCATCCGCCCCTGCACCACCGGCGCCGACGGCTCACCAAAAGGTGTAGTCAGTTGATGTTCCGTCACAACCTCCAGACCGTCCATCTGATAAATTCCGGTTCCACCAATAATCGCTAGCACGTCGTATTTCCTTCTGTTTCGGTTGCTGTCTGAAACTGTCCGCCCATTTCATCGACCCAGTGCCTGATCTGGTCACGGACCCGGCGGTAGCAGTCCAGCTGCTGGTTTTCATCAGGCAAAGAGGCAGCCATACGGGGTGGATCATCAAATTTACGGTGCAGAATCCGGCTGCCTTTAAAGGCCGGGCAGTGATCATGGGCATGATCACAGACTGTCACCACCAGATCGAAGCGTTCTTCACGATAGCGATCCAGGGTGACCGATTGCTGCGCGGAGATATCCACTCCTGCTTCCGCCATTACCCTGGCGGCCAGCGGATTGATCCCCTGAGCCTCAACGCCGGCAGAGTAAGCAGCGATACTGTCGGCAAAAAGGTGGCGGCACCAGCCCTCGGCCATCTGGCTGCGACAGGAATTACCGGTGCAGAGAAACAACACCCGCGCCCGATCATCCCGACGGATACCTGATTCAGCCCTCACTGCAGGAGGCTCCATAGGCAAAGCAGCTGTAACAGCGATGGTGCTTCATGCTGATCCGGTGCTGCATACTCTCCTTCAGGCCCCCCCCCAGATCGTACTCCTGGTCGTCATCCACCAGGGTACAGGCATAAACCCGCATCCTGCCATCCTTCTTAATCACCATCTTGCTGAAGGCACACATAAACTGCTGGCGGCTCTCTTCGGTCTGGTAAGCGGTCATGCAGTGGGTCGTAACCTGCGGCACCTCCGGCATGCTGCCGGGGGTGGCGAAATCCGGGAAAGCAACAATATTCAGGTCTTCCGGTAACAGATACTCCCGAAACAGCGCCCGATACTGTTCGTCGACCGCCGCTTTATCCTCATCTTTGCCCATATGACGGGCCACGGATACATGAAACCCTGCCTCGTGCAGCATCGTCAGACCTTCGACAGCCTTGTTGAAATTCCCTTCACCCCGCCCCTGATCATGCTGTTCACGTTCAGCACTGTCGATACTGATGCGAAAACTGATCGGATGAGCTGCATTCACCAGTGGCGCCAGTTTCTTCATCCGCCGCTGCAGCGGTTCAGTACCGTTGGTCAGTACCAGACAGGGGCGATGCGTAGAGGCATAGTCGAGAATCCGGATCAGATCTTTAGCCAGAAACGGCTCGCCGCCGGTAAAGGAGAACTGGCTGACACCCAGTTCCAGAGCTTCATCGATCAACGGCTTTACATCGTCAAACTTAACCAGCTGCAGGCGCTTGTCCGCCGGCCCGGAACCTTCCAGACAGAACGGACAGGCCAGGTTGCAGGCGGTGCCGGTGTGGAACCACAGCTCGCGCAGGATGAATGGGTCGATATAGCCGCGGTCATCCCCTTCCGGGGTTTTGTACCAGTTATCGGTTCGGATCAGCTCCATTGAGGTTCTCTATATGGGTTTCGTCGCTTCTGTTTCCGGTGTCTGCGAATGTACAGCGAAGGCTGTGATATCAGCAGCAGCCTCCACCGCTGTCACTACCGTCGATGTCGCTGTCGAAAGGCAGCGCAGTACCGCAGCCATCGAAAATACCGTAATGAGTGTCCCAGTTACCGATAAACTCGAAATGGTCACGGAAACGGGTATCGTGGAGCATCCGCCAGGTATTGCCGCAAACCGGGAACACCCGCCCCCGCTCGATCAGGTGATGCTTGTCGAGCAGGAACTGTTCGGGGTGGTGATCAACGGTGCCTTTATAGATCACTGCCTGACCGTAGTCTTCGCAGTGAGATTCCAGTTCCGGCAGCTTAAACAGCCGATAGGTGGCGGAAAAGAAGTTGATATGACCGATACGCTGCTGGATCTTCGGGTTATCGATGGTGATCGGACGATCCTCCACCAGCCGAGGATCGATAAAGCCGGCCTGTTTTGCCAGGTTATGAAAGTCGTTCCAGTACAATGCACCGCTCAGGCACTCACCGAACAGCACCGGATCTTCCACCAGCGGTGCCGGTACCCGGCGATCGGAATAGACATCGGAGAAATAGACTTCACCACCGGGCTTCAGCAGACGATACGCCTCACGCAACACCGCCTCTTTATCGGGAGACAGGTTGATCACACAATTGGAAACGATGATATCGAAGCTGTTCTCTTCCAGATCCAGTTCATCCAGCTTTTCGATATAGCCCTGGCGGAACTCGATATTAGGCCGGGTGTAGCCGAACTTTTCGGTGTGGTAGTCGATATGACGGCGGGCAACGTCGAGCTGCTCATCGGTCATATCGACGCCGACGACGGAGCCCTGCTCTCCCACGTAGTGGGACAGCACATAGCAGTCACGCCCGGAGCCGCTACCGAGATCGAGAATACGGCAGCCTTCCAGCAGCTGGGGGCTGACCAGTCCGCAACCGTAATAACGGGCCATCACCTCGGCGTGGATTTTCGAAAGCACCGCTTTCAGGTGGTCAGGCATATCGCTGTCGGTACAGCAGGCGTTGGTCTGCAGGTCATCAGAGCTCTTCAACACCTTTCCGTAGTAGTCTTTTACCTGATCGTGCATAGTTGTCTCTCTTCGGTTGTCAGGGTAAGCAGGATCTCCAGCAACTGCTGCCTGGCAGCGCGGCTGTCCTGCTGCAGATCGTCGGCCAGGCGCCGAAGGTCCTCTTCAAGATCGATATCATATCCGGGCAGAATGTACTCCACCCGCTGTCCCGCTGCTTCGCAACAGGCCTTCAGTGATTCCCCTAGGGTGTCGGTACTCCAGGGCAGTGCGCCGATATCCGGCCAGCCACAGCTGCTACCCATCATGGTAACTCCACCGTCACTGGCGGCGCTCAGCACGACATCGGCGCGTTCAAAGGCCTGTACCGCCGCCTGATAATGACGGGCCTCCAGCATTGGCGCATCGGTACCGATAAACAGAATTCGTTGATAGCCACGCTCACGCAACTGCCGGTCGACCCGGATCAGTCGCTCACCGAGATTACCGTCGGGCTGTGGGCAGATTTCCGCTTCAGGCAGCAGGGCGCGAGCCCATTCGCTGTCTTCGGCACTGGCCGGTGACAACACCACCTGGCCGGGCCAGCTACCAGCATCTTCCAGAGCACAGTTAAGAAAGGCCTGCGCCAGCTGCAACGCGTGTTCTGCCCCCAGCGTTGCAGCCAGACGCTGCTTCCCCTGATGCAGTTTCGGACGCTTACAGACAATGGCAAGGACAGGGAGCTTCGCTGTTTGTTCAGTCTTCAAATCATGGGTTCCCGTTCCAGTAAGGTTACCAGACGTACGACCGCCGCTATTGTTACACCGCGTTTTGAAACTCTGCGGAAAAAGACAGGGACAGAGGTTCCGGGCTTTCGGAGTGAGCGGTCCTGCCCATCTCCGCAAGCAGCCGTATTATTAACTGGCAGGGCAGAAAGCGGTCATCAGGCATCGTCTGGTTCATAGCCTGACTTCCAGAGTTCGGCAGGTACGATAACCGGTTTTTCGCCGTTGGCAAAGAACCAGGAATCAACAACATAGCGACGACCGGTTTCCAGCTCTTCGATGGCGGCGGCATTATGGGGTGCCTGGAGGGTAAACAGTCCGCGATGGCGGGGGTAGATAATGCGATGATGTATCAGCAGCCCCTGCTGTTCCAGCAGCATCAGCGCTACCGTGGTATTGGCCGATTCGGCGATACAATCCAGCTGCGGCTTAAAGGTAAACAACCCGCTGTTCCGGGGCTGGTCATAGCTGGTGTTGTTTTTGGGACCGATAAGACGTTCCATCATGGCTACTGCAACACCGATTCGTTCACGCTCCTGTGCGCTGTCTGCCGACGGCTGGACGAACAGCGCACTGATACCCTGCCACTCTTCGGCGGTATAACCGAGGGTCGATATCCTGTCGCACCCGACGGATGCACAGACCTCAAAGCTCTGCAGCTGTGGCTGCCGGCCGACATTGTGGTACTTAAGAAAATCAAGATGAGTGTGGTTAACCAGACTCTCGACGGGAGAGTTGCGGGAGGTGCAACCGGCGCTGGTAATCACAATCATCAGCAACAGGATTTTTAAGACGGCAGATCTGAAGGAGTAACTGGTCGCGTTCATATCGTATCTTTTTCAACATCGGGATCGGCAAACGTTAGCTGGCGGCAGACTATCTCTCTGTGGGCGGGTGTCGTCAAGCTCGCCACTCAGAAAATCTGCAGGTCCCGTCACCTCACAGGTCTCTCGGTAGCGGTTACCGGCGCGTCAGTGGACATAGATTTCTATGGGTTCAGAGACAATCACCGGTTTGTGCGGAATATGCAGATGGTCCGCAAACAGCAACTGCAGGCGGTGGCGGCCAGCGCTCAGTTCGATCTCTGCTTCGGTCTGCCCACCGCCGAAATGGCGATGCTTATCGTCTGCCGGAACCGGCTGATCCATGGCCGGCAGTTCCTCCACATCGATCAGCAGATGATGATGGCCGGTCGCCTTGCGCTCGACACCGGCGGGCGCCACACCCATCCCCTGTAGCCCGAACCTGACCTTAACCGGACTACTGACCCGTTCACCATGGGAGGGGCTGATAATGTACACCCTGACGTGGCCATCGGCCTGCACCGGCAGACTCAGCCCCGTCATCAACAACAGCAGGACCAGCAGCAGAGCGAGATGGGATGTTGATATACGTATTGCGGCCATGACCCTGACCCTCCGAAGCAGAAAAACAGATTACCGTCAGCTTAGCTCATCCGGAAAGGCCCGGTAGTATGTGACTGATATTGCTCAACGAAGACCGTCAACTTCAAATTCATTCAAGTTGACCTGAAAATATTTCCCCTTATAACTAATATGAACAGAACGGTGTCGCCGATATAATCATCAGCAATGAAACGACACACCTAACTGAACTCAGGCGAGCGAGAGACATGAACACCGAACTGCTGCAGAAATTCCGGGACCCCGCTCAGGGGGTTTATTTTGTGGGAACGACCCCACCCAAAGCCGGAACCGATGATATGCAGATGTCCGGAATCGCCGACAAACTGCTGCAACGCCTGTCTCATATCGATTACGACGGCCTGATTGTCTATGACATTCAGGATGAAAGCGCCCGCACCGACAAACCCCGCCCGTTCCCTTTTATCGGCACTCGGGATCCGCGAGCCTATTCAAAATTGCTGGCGGACAAAAGCAATCGTCCGCTGATTACCTACAAGAGTGTTTCCCAACGCAACCGGGACGAATTTGAAACCTGGTTACAGGAAGCACGCAACGACTACGGCGTAGAAAATCTGGTGCTGGTCGGAAGCCCTTCTCAGAGTGCAGATATCCAGCTTTCTCTGAATGACGCCTATCAGGCCCTCTCTGAAAGCGACAGCGAATTTGCGCTGGGGGGCGTCACCATTGCCGAACGGCATGCCAAAAAAGGCAACGAGCACCAGCGTCTGAAAGAAAAGACCGTCAATGGCTGTGATTACTTTATTTCACAGGCAGTCTACGACGCCGAAGCCACCGTCGACCTGGTCACCAGCTACGGTGAGCAGTGCAGAGCGGAGGGGCGGCAACCCCAGCGGATCATTCTGACCTTCACTCCCTGTGGCAGCGCACGGACCCTTGAATTCATGCAGTGGCTGGGCATTTCGGTTCCCGGCGAAACGGCCGACCGGATCATCGAATCAGCAAACCCGCTGGCGGAATCCATCCGCATCTGTCGGGCCAGCCTGGATCGAATCCTCGACGCCTGTCTGCCGCTTAACATCCCCATCGGCCTTAACATCGAGAGCCTGACCAACCGTAAGGATGAGATCGAAGCCTCGATCCGACTCTACAAATTGCTGCGTACCACCCTCGAAGAGCGCCTGCAGCAACGCTGACAATCATCGGGGCGGCTCCATGCCTGAGTCGCCCTGACCTTCCAGCGCAGCCTGACATTGCAGGCAATATGTGGATTCGGGTCGTGCCAGCAGGCGACGGGGTTCAATCGGCTCGCCACACTCCAGGCACTCCCCATAGTCACCGTCGGCAATTCGCTGCAGCGCTCGCTCCACCAGTACCCGGCGGGTCTTCAGCGCCTGGCAACCCGCCCGGGCCAGTTCCTGCTGCTGAATGGCATCGATGCGTGATACTCTGCCCACTTTGCTCTGATCGAGACTGACCGGCTGACTGCTCTGTTCGGCATCACGCAGGGCACGGTCGATCTCCTGCCGTTGCCGTTCCAGCAGCTTTCGACACTGCTTGGTATCATTATTATTCAGTCTGGTCATGGGAACTCCTCAGCGTTCCCGCCCCGGGGCACGGATATCCGCTTCTGGTAATTTATGAGAACTGCCGGCAGATCCGACACTCCAATCTGTCAGGACAGCGGAACGGAGGGCATCGCTTGCAACAGGGAATGGCCAGGGGACAATCCACATATATGAATTGACAGCCATCGCCTTCCGCATTAATTGTTAAGCAGAGCAAGTCGGGACTTTGACATCATGCCAGACAATAAAACGCCGGTAAAACCAGCCGGCAGCAGAGAAGTGGACCGTTTTCTGGATGCGGTCAGCCGGGCACCGACCATATCATCCGGCGGTCGTGGTCGGCTGATCTTCGCCATGGACGCTACCGCCAGCCGCCAGCCCACCTGGGACCGTGCGTGCCAGTTACAGGGCGACATGTTTACGCGCACTCGGGGACTCGGAGGACTGGATGTGCAGTTATGTTTTTACCGGGGCTACGATGAGTTCCGGGTCAGCCCCTGGCATCATCAGGCCGACCGGCTGCTGAAGGCGATGCTGACCGTCAGCTGTCTGGGCGGACACACCCAGATTCGCCGCGTACTTCGCCATGCTATCGACGAGCATGGTCGCAAGCCGGTCCATGCACTGGTATTTGTCGGCGACTGCATCGAGGAGAGTATCGACGACCTCTGCCAGCTGGCCGGGGAGCTGGGCCTGCTGGGAGTACCGGTATTCCTGTTTCAGGAGGGAAACGACCTGACCGCACTGCGAGGCTTTAAGCAACTGGCCAGACTCAGCGGCGGAGCCCACTGTCACTTCGACATCGACAGCCCGGATCAGCTGGGAGAACTGCTCAGCGCCGTAGCCGTCTACGCCAGCGGCGGTTTTAAAGCACTAAGCCACTACGCGGGAGAATCTGCCGTGGTTCGCAGACTCAGTCATCAGCTGGAGAAATCCTCAACTTGAATGCCCTGTTTTTCATTCTGTTCGTTGCGCTGATGGTGGCCGGCATTCGCAGCTTCCTGAAGCGCGCACCGGTCTACGGTCCGGCTTTCCTGGTAAGAGTTGCCCTGATCCTGCTGGTGTTGCTGATCGTATTCCTGGCCCTGTCCGGCCGCCTGCACTGGCTCATCGGTTTGCTGGCGGGCCTGCTGCCCTTTCTGCGCAAGCTGCTTCCCCTGCTGCTGCCGATATTGCTGCGGCTTCTGCCATTTCTGCAACAGGCCAGAACACAGGGGCAGGCCCGGCAACGCAGCAGCGGACAACAATCCGAAATCTGCACTCGCTGGTTGAAGATGACACTGGATCACGACAGCGGAGCGATGCAGGGTGAGATCATCGGCGGCAGCTACCGGGGACGCACACTGCAACAGCTGAGTATTCCGGAGCTGGCTGACTTCTATCAACAGTGCCGGGCTCAGGACACTGAAGCCGTGCGACTGCTGGATGCCTGGATTCAGCGCCATCACCCGGACGAATGGCAGCAGTGGCAGCAACAGCAACAGAACCGGCAGCGGTCAGGGGGGGCCGACAACAGTGATGAACTGAGTCTGGAAGACGCCTGGGAGATCCTCGGGTTGCAGCCCGGCGCAAGCCGGGAAGAAATACTGAAAGCCCATAAACGAATGATGGTCAGGGTGCATCCGGATAAGGGCGGCAGTAACTATCTGGCCAGCAAGATAAACCGGGCCAGGGACCTGCTGCTGGAAAACCTCTGAGCTCAGCAACCCGCGACAGTTAGTCTGCTGGCGGTGGTGGTCGACGTTCAGGCCTGATGACAGATTACGGCCTGCCAGCAGATCTGGCAGTCACCGGGCCGGGGTACAGACCGCTTACTTTCAGGTTGCGGCAGAGAAATCAGCCGATGCAGCAGCTCCGGGTTTGATCTCCATCAACTCGCCGGAGCGCTGTGCCCGCTACGCTCTTTGCAACCCTGCTTTGCGACCTTGCCGGTCCCGGGAACACCGGCAGGAGATCAGACAACCCACTGATAGCTGTCGGGAGAACTATGCCGATTATCTGGAAAGAAGCGATGTCCACGGGCAGTGAGATTATCGATAACGAGCACAAATACCTGTTCTGCCTGGTCAACAGCGTCGAGCTTGCGCTTAAACTGGAAGACGGTGCTCCCATGGTAGAAATGTTCCTGGATCAGCTCGAAGAATACACACGCAAGCATTTCGATCACGAAGAAAAAATCCAGGTCCGGATCCGCTACCCTCATTACCAGGAGCACCACCAGGAACACCAGCAGATTCTCCACAAACTGCAGGAGCTTAAGAAGAGACTGGCCGCCTGCTCCGAGGGCAACGAGCACACGGAGCTCGACATCTCTGACTTTTCGGACTGCGCGGAGCTTGAGGACTCAATCGCCGTAGAGGATTACGACCCGCTGGCATCTCAGGACGACAGGGACGAAACCCTGGACAGGATTGTCCGTCTGCTTCGTTACTGGGTTCTGGACCATGTCCTGACATCAGACATGAAAATGAAGAAGTACCTGAAAAACATCAGTCGCCAGCCGACAGCCACAGGACATTAAGGAAACCTTACAGGCCGATTCCTTATCTGCCTCTGTGGCAATCTGGCTACTCCCGGTCGGTCTTGCAGGTCAGTCGTTCCAGTTCACCGGTGTAACTGCACTGAACCTCAAACAGTATCGGTGCACAACAGCGCTGACAGTCTTCATAATACTCCTGTTCTTCAACGCTGCTGTCGATTACCGTTTCAAACTGATGCCCGCAGTAGGGACAGGTCACCTGTTGCTCGATCATTGTCCTTCCCCCCTTCGCAACGGCTTCGGGTACACTCTGAGTCTAGTCGCTATTTGAGCGCTCCCCGACCCCCTTTCAGGAACAAGTGGCTGAATACGTGGTCCGCATAGAGGATAGGGGCAGAGTTTCCGGAGACCCCATGGAGGACGCAGAGCAGTGAGTTCACAGACACCGGCACCGGGCCGGCGGATCGGACAGGGTATGTGGATTGTCTTCTGGTGCCTGCTGCTGGCGGCATTGGTCGCCTGGTTCAGCGACGTCGAAGAACAGCGCTATTATCCCAATCAGCAGCTCAACAGCCAGGTCACTGATCACGAACGACAGGTGCTTCTGTCGGCCAATCGCTTCGGCCACTACACGCTGCCCGGCCGGATCAACAGCCGTGATGTCCGCTTCCTGATCGATACCGGCGCGACCGACGTGGTGATACCGGGGGCGCAGGCCAGCGCTCTGGGACTGTCGGCCGGCCGCAGAAGCCGGGTGCGTACCGCTAATGGCGAGATAGACGTCTTCAGGACCCGGATCGACCGACTGGAGCTGGGACCGATTGTACTCACCAATGTCCCCGCCTCCGTCAACCCGCATATGGATGGCGAAATCCTGCTCGGTATGAGCGCACTGAAGTCCCTTGAGCTGAACCAGCGCAATCAGCAACTGATACTGACACAACGTCTTCCCTGAGACCGATCGGCTGTCGCAAGCCCGCCTATAACCACACTTAATAAATTGATATAACTGCTCAATATTTGTACTATTACTGTCGAGTCTGCCGGTATCCCCTGCCCGCAGACGGTCAGGACGACCCGCCCAACCTAATACCTATAACTATAAGTACAGGAGGAGCAGTATGAATCTCGAACACCTTTCGAGCAGAATGCGCCTGGATATGGATCATCTGCAGTGGGAAGCCAGATCCCAGCACCTTAACAATCAGCAGTTCCGCGAACGCTTCGACTATCTGGCCAGCGGCTACTGCAGCCTGGTCGGTACCGAGGACCTGCCGGCCGTTAAGCAGATGGTCCGGCAATACCAGCACCAGTTTCATCTTCAGTAGTGCGCCGTAACCTCTGTTCAGCCCCAGTCCGGTGACAGCAAGCGGTCCGGAGCCCCCGGGTTCCGGACCGCTTTTCGCTTCCTGAGCGCTGCAACAGCCAACTTGTACACAGATCCGATAAAAAAGCCGTGGCCTGAAAAACTTTCAGCCATTTTCCCTCTTAACGGACTACCCTGTTAATACCCTGATCAACATCTGCCGGTAACCGGAGGCTGAACGCCATGCTGACTTACGAAGACTGTCTCGATATGTGTGACCTGACTCAGGCCGAGATTGACGCTATTGCGGAACATGAACACACCGATCGAATTCAGGCGCTGGCCACTGCCGAATACCTGGTGCATAACAAAGGGGGCGAGCGGCGGATTCGGAAGATGATCATCGACGACATTCGCCATGCCCGCGCCCATGGCAACAGCGCCCACGAGATGGAGCTGAAGCAGGTGCTGGTGCACTTTATTAAATCTCACCCCAGACATGCTCCCGGGCAACCATAGCCCAGCCCCTCTTCACTGACCGGCGACTGCAACCCTGGCAGTTGCCGGTTCAGCGACGGTAACGGTAGCTGTCCAGGGGAATGCTGTAATAGATACCGCCATGGCGGCCATGGTAATAGAGCCCCAGCCGCCCACCTGACCGATAGTAACGATTGCCTGAGCCGATGATGACAGACGGACTGCCGTAGTAGGAGTGACCACCGCGATAGTGGGACTGACCACTGCGATAACCGAACGGACTGTGGCTGTAACGGCGTTTGTAGGACCCCGTCCTGTACTTTTTCTGGTATTTCCTGCCGTATTTTTTGTACTTGTAATGGCTGCCGGAGTAAGCCGGTGCGAATTTCTTACGATGGTGGTGCTTAAAGCCGTGGCTTTTTTTTGCCGGATGGTAGGTGCTGAGCCCGTGACCGTAGCGTATATCAACATAGTCACCGGCGCCCACCTGAGCGGCGAACAGGAAGGAAACGGCCAGCAGCAAGGACCTGGCAAAAGGTAAGTACGCAGACATAACAGTTACCCCACTGACTGCAAACGAGGGGGTTATATGGGTTTGATTTCCGCCTCCCACCGAGGTTCCCGGACGACATAACCCACTACCGGGGGAAGCGGTACTTACCAGCATAATAAGTGGGGCCTGAACGGACACTGAACACCAGCCCCCGTGATTTGTTCAGGGTATCGGTACATTGACAGCGCTTTTCAGCATCAACCAGGCGACGTGGCAATCAATCCAGGATAGAATTCCCGACTAACGCCCGGCAGACCGGGCGTTTTACGTTGCCGCATCGACTTCAGACAAGACACCGCGACCACAGACAATTCAGACCCGACAGCACTCAGAAGTACAGCATGGAAATCTATAAAGAGTTCACCTTCGAAGCCGCCCACCGCCTCCCCAACGTTCCCGACGGCCATAAGTGTGGCAGACTCCACGGCCACAGCTTTATGGTTCAGGTTCATATCCGGGGCGATGTCGATCCGGTCACCGGCTGGATTATGGATTTTGCCGACCTTAAAGCGGCATTCAGGCCCATCTATGACCGCCTGGATCACTACTATCTGAACGATATCGAGGGACTGGAAAACCCCACCAGTGAAGTGCTGGCAAAATGGATCTGGCAGGAACTGAAGCCCTCACTGCCGGAGCTGTCCAGAATCGTGATTAAAGAAACCTGCACCAGCGGTTGTGTCTATCAGGGAGACTGATCGACACTCAGCCCGCCCCGGCACCGCTCACTGAGCCAGCGAGCGGTGTTTCCACAGCCCGCCCGGCAGATTGCAACCGACGATGAGCAACAGCGCGGGCAGCTGCATCACCACGCCATAGGTCAGCGCACTGATCGTCATGTCGGTATTGTGAAGAATCCCTGCGGTGACCAGCAGCGCCGTACCGGCGTTCTGAATCCCGATTTCTACCGCCAGCGTCAGCTTAAGCTCCCGACCATAACCGGCAATCCTGGCAACCAGGTAGCCTACCACCATCGCCGCCACAGCCAGCCCCAGACAGGCGGGTAGCAGTAACGGCAGATGACCACCTATCTGTGCCCAGCCGGAGACTGTCAGACCGATCACCACTATCAGCAAGAACGACAGTGAAGCCCCCTTCACCACGCCTTTCAGCCGACTGCAGGCAGCCGGGAACCGACTGTTCAGCCAGATTCCCACCACTACCGGCAGTATCGTCACCAGCATCAGCTTGATAATGGCCGGCAGCACCGGGAAAACCAGCGACTGTTGCTGGCCCAGCCAGTGTTCCAGCGCCAGCAATGTCAGCAGCGGCAGAGTAAAAGGGATAATCAGGCTGGTCAGCGTGGTCAGCGCCACAGAAAAGGCGGTATCTCCCCGACAGAGGTGGGTGATCATATTGGAGGTAGCTCCGCCCGGAGCAAAGCTGAGAATCATCAGCCCGACCGCCATCGCCGGCGGCAGACTGGCCACTGTTACCACCAGCAGTGCCAGCATAGGCAGAATCAGCAGCTGACCGACAGCTCCCACAGCCAGCCTGCCGGGCTGTCGCAGCAGTGCGGCAAAATGGTAAGCCCGAAGGTTCAGCCCCAGCCCCAGCATAATGGAGAACAGTGCCACCGGAAGCAGCACAGCCATCAGTCCATTGTCGGTCATCGCAATCCCTTCCCCCATATCAGAGGCGGTATATTAATATATTCTTATCGACAATACCTGTAAGCTCCTGGAATTTCTGGTCATAACCCCCTGATCGCTATACCATTGCCGGCAGAGCGCCAGTGTTCAGGTTCGGCATTCCGTTCCAGGCTTCAGCACTCCTGCAAAATACAGCAACATACTGACACCTACAGGCCTATCAAAGCAGTTATCATGCATAGTCATACTCAGGACAAAGCCCGCGAAGCGATCCGCGCGACCTGGATCGGCGCAATCGTAGACGGCATTCTCGGCGTCGCCAAAATTGTCGTCGGTTTTCTGTTTTTCTCCCACGCTCTGATTGCCGATGGAATTCATTCACTGTCGGATCTGGTAACCGACTTTCTGGTGGTTTTTATCGTCAGAATCTCCCACGCCGAGCCCGACGAGGACCACCCCTACGGACACGAGCGCTTTGAGACACTGGGAACGGTAATTCTCGGCTGCCTGCTGATCGCCGTTGCCGGTGCTATGGCCTATGAAAGCGCCCAGAATCTATTCAGCACAGAAGAGAGCCGGGTACCCGGCTGGCCGGCACTTGTCATCGCGCTGCTGTCGATCGTCGCCAAAGAAGCCATCTTCCGCTACACCCTGGCCATCGGCCAGCGCCTGAAATCGGATCTGCTGATCGCCAATGCCTGGCACAGCCGTACCGACGCCTACTCCTCCATTATCGTATTCATCGGCATCGGCGGCTCCATGATCGGAGTGGTCTGGCTCGACAGCCTGGCGGCCTTCGCGGTGGCTCTTTTTGTGGCCAAAATTGGCTGGGAGCTGGCCTGGAAGAGCATTCAGGAACTGGTGGATACCGCCATTCCCCAGCAGGAGCTGGATGCTATCAAAACAGTCGTGAAATCAGTGGAAGGTATCGAAGACGCCCACAGTTTTATGTCCCGACAGATGGGCTCTAAGATGCTACTGGAGATGCACCTGCAGGTCCGGCCTTATCTGAGTGTCTCCGAGGGGCACTATATCGGCGATTCAGTGGTGGCCAGACTGCTGAAGGAGTTCGACTCCATCGGCCATATCATTTTCCATATCGATACCGAAAACGACGACCTGCAGCGAGTCTGTATGCTGCTACCCTATCGGACAGAAGTGACCGCCATTGTCGACGAGTTACTGGCTGAGCAGGCCCCGAACCTGCGGCGCCAGAACCTGACGCTGCATTACCTGCACGGACGGATCGAAATAGACCTGTATGTAGAACCCGCCCCCTCCGCCGAATTCGACCTGCAGACCCTCGATCGGAACAGCCTCTCGGCCAGGCTTAACCAGCGACTGGCCGAACACGGCTGGTTCCATCACCTGAATCTGTGGCTGGGGATCTGAACAACGGCACAAAGGGGAAATCCCCGGGCAGCGGAGACCCTCACCTGGTATAATGCCGCCCGAACAGCGCAGCAGTCTGTTCCTGAGATTATGACCGACCGTCGCCCGGCGAGGGTCCTGTTGTTTTATTGGTACCGCCTTCCGACCCGAGCCCATGATCGATATTATTCACAGCGATGACAGCATTGTGCTGGCCAGCAAACCCCATGATCTGTTGTCGGTACCGGGCCGCGGTCCTGAGAACCAGGACTGCCTTCTGCACCGACTGCAACCCCGTTTTCCGACCATCAGAATTGTTCATCGGCTGGACTGCGCAACTTCCGGCGTCATGGTGCTGGCGCTGGATGCCGACAGCCACCGGGCTGTCAGTCGTCAGTTTCAGGAGCGGCAGACGGCAAAACGCTATATTGCCAGGATCTGGGGCGAACCGGAGCAGGATGCAGGCTCAGTAGAGCTGCCACTGCGGTGTGACTGGGAGAACCGGCCCCGACAGATGGTCGATCATGATCAGGGAAAATCTGCCCTTACCCACTGGAAGATACTGAGCAGAGAGGGCGAGAGCAGCCTGGTAGAACTGACACCGGTCACCGGCCGTTCCCATCAGCTGCGGGTACATATGCAGGCCCTCGGCCACCCGATCGTCGGCGACCGCTTCTACGCTCAGGGCCCGGCGCTGGCGGCGTCAGATCGACTGCTGCTGCACGCTCAGCGCCTGCAGCTGTTCCACCCGGTCAGCGGTGAGTGGCTGACCTTCGAATCCTCCTGCCCGTTCTGATTCTGATCGACCGGAGCCGGCTCAGGCAACGACCCGCAGAGGCTCTCCTCTGGCAAAGCCTTCGATATTCTCAGCCAGCTGATCAACAATACGCTGGCGCGCCTCACGGCTGCCCCAGGCACTGTGAGGGGTCACGATGAGATTGGGATGGTCACAGTCCAGCAGCGGATTACCGTTTCGGGGCGGTTCCACCGATAACACATCGACTCCGGCTCCAGCCAGATGACCGCTCTTCAGTGCGGTGACCAGCGCCGGCTCATCGACAATTCCGCCTCGGGAGGCGTTGATCAGCAGCGCTCCTTTTTTCATCAGGCCAAGCTCCGCTTCACCGATCAGACCCGCCGTATCCTCAGTCAGCGGACAGTGCAGACTGAGCACATCAATCTGTGGCAGCAACTGCTCCAGGGTCAGCCGCCCTTCCCGCGGCGCCACACCACGACGTTCGGCCACCAGTACTTTCATTCCCAGGGCTACGGCAACCGCCGCGACACCCCGGCCCAGCTCCCCGTAACCCACAATCCCCAGGGTCTTTCCGGACAGCTCGGTGACAGGATAATCAAGCAGACAGAACTGCGAACTTCTGCCCCAGTCGCCAGCCTGAACTGCCTGATGGTATTGCAGCAGCCGGGTACTGAGCGCCAGCATCAGCGTCAGCACATGCTGCACCACCGAGGCGGTGCCGTAAGCTTGGCAGTTACAGACACGGATACCCAGGCTCTTCGCGGCTTCCAGGTCTACGTTATTGGTACCGGTGGCGACTATACACACCAGACGCAGTTTTTCTGCCCGCCGCAATGCGGCGGCATCGAGTACCACCTTGTTGACGACAACAATTTCCGCGTCGGCGATGCATTCATCCACCTGCGCGGGTGAAGTCGCCTCGTAACCCTGCCACTGATCGACCAGCGCCTGCACTGCGGAGAAGTCGAGATCACCCCGATCCAGGCTGTTCACGTCCAGAAAAACCGCTTTCATCATTATTCCTCAGACAAAAAAAGGAGCTCCATGGAGCTCCTTGTAGCATCTTAAACAGTGCTGGACAATGACCGGGTCAGCCCCGGGGCAGACTGTCCTTAATGTTCCAGAGAATCTCCTCGGCAATCAGAGACGGAGCATTCTCTTCCTCATCGGTCAGCACCGAGACATAGACACCGGTGCGGTGGCGATTCAGAGTGATCTGGTAACGTCCCGTATGCTCGAGCTCACCCGTCTCTTCGTTGCGAGTCAGATTACCGTCGCCGGATTCGAACACGTAGATGACCTTGCCACCGACCCAGATCTTATAACCCTCTTTCTGAGAAAGATCATTGGGATCGACCTCGCCCTCAGGTCTGGCGCTGTAACGCACCACCTTGCCATCTTTACCTTTAACTCCAAAGGAATCAGAAAGGAAGTCAGTACTGATTTTGATCTCTTCCGGCTCCTCGTTCAGCCATTCGACGAAACGATCAAAAGCGCTGCGCTCATCGGGAGACAACGGCGTTCGGGAAGTGTAAGTAATATAGTACTTACCCAGATCACGGTCCGACGATCCTACGTCCATCTGAGCGGTGGTCATGGCACTCCCCAGCCAGGACCAGGCTCTCTCGACATCTGTGGTCAGCTTCAGCACAGGGTTACCGTTGGAATCACGCCCCAGCAGCGCCGGGGTGGTGCCCCGTTCCTTCCGCTGCTGCAATGCCAGCGCCGTCGTAGTCGTGGTTGCCTTGCTGAGATAAAGCAGCAACTCATACATCATTTCCGACTTGTAGCCGACATCCCGGGAACCCTTTGACCAGTCCGGGGCAGAGGTTTCGTTCTCCGACGTTCGAAGATGCTGCATGTTGATCGAAGTCTGCCCACGGTTGTCGGTGGCCGCCAGCTTAACCCGCAGCTTGTCACGCGTCGGGCCGTCAATGGTCTGGAACGTTGCCTTTTTAAGGATCGTGGTGAAGAAACCCGGCTCTTCAATATCATCGCTGATCCAGGTCGTCTCCATCAGGCCACGGGCAGGATCGGCAATCTCAACATCGATGCCGTGATCAGCCCAGAAGTCACCAACCTTCTGCCACACCTGCGGCAACGGTTCTTCAACGACGATCAGTTTTTCCTGACCCTTTCGAGCCAGGTTCACCACTTCATTGCCGGCCTCGGCATAGAAGAAATCGGGGCGCGGAACCTTAAAGTCCTCTGATGAACGGCTGGCAACGGTCCCTACTTCCGGCACGATCAGCACATCGCGAATCGCCTCATCATCGAGGTGCTCCGGCACCTTGATGCGCGGGACGCGTTGAGCGTCTTCATAATCCTGGGCGCGATCCCGGATCACCCCATTCTTACCGTACAACGCGTTATCAGAAACAGAGCTGCAGCCGGCCAGGATCAGCGGGGCCGCAGCGGAAAGAACACAGAGAGTTCGCTTCATCAGGAATTTATACCAGTGAACAGCTAGCAAGTACGTCCTTCAGCTTACCACGTAAATCCTCTGCGAGGGGAGTCAGCGGCAGACGGATCCCGGTGCCGATTCTGCCCATCTGGTGCAGCGCCCATTTCACAGGAATCGGGTTGGATTCCACGAACAGATTGCTGTGCAATATATCCAGCTTTTTATTCAGCGCGCGTGCTTCCTCGGCTTCCCCGGCGATCGCCAGGCGGCAGAGTTTCGCCATATCAGCCGGAGCAATATTGGCCGTCACCGAGATGTTACCGTGGCCACCCAGCAGCATCAGCTCAACGGCCGTTGCATCATCACCGGAGTATATGGCGAATCCCTCCGGGGCTTTGCTGATCAGTTCTTCCGCACGCTTCAGATCGCCGGTCGCTTCCTTGATACCGATAATGTTGTCGATCTCAGCCAGCCTCAGCACGGTTTCCGGCAGCATATCGCAGGCGGTACGCCCCGGTACGTTGTAGAGAATCTGCGGAATGTCCACCGCCTCGGCAACGGTTTTGTAGTGCTGGTACAGCCCTTCCTGAGTCGGCTTATTGTAATAAGGCGTCACCAGCAGACAGGCATCGGCCCCCGCCCGCTTCGCCGCTTCGGTGAGTTCGATGGCTTCGGTTGTGGAGTTGGCGCCGGTACCGGCGATCACAGCGATACGGCCATTCACTCTTTCCACGACCCGTTTGATTACTTCACAGTGCTCTTTGCAATCCAGGGTTGCTGATTCACCGGTGGTGCCCACCGCGACGATCGCGTCGGTACCTTCGGCAAGATGGAAGTCCACGAGTTTATCCAGGCTGTCCCAGTCGAGTTCACCGTTTTCCAGCATGGGTGTAACCAGAGCAACTTGGCTGCCAGTAATCATTGAGCTTCTCCAAACAGAGCTAAAATTCTGCACACTGCACTCTTCGGCAGGGCGATACAGGATCGGTTCCCACCGCTGCGACCTCTGTTAACAGTAATACGAGGCGACACGGCAGAACCGGAGCAGGCATTTTACCCAATAAATCGGCAAGTCTTCCATAACCTTTCCACTTAAATACACCACTCCCTCTCAGAACTAACACAGAGATAAGCGGATGAGAACGATGGAAAAACAGCGGAAACAGGACGCCAGCCCTGAAAGAAAAAGCCAGACAGCCCTTTATGCCGGGGCTGCGCGGCCACTTACGGCAGTAACTGTCGGTCAGGAATGGTCAGAGTCAGTAGGTTTCGACATGATAACGTCCGGAGTCCCGCATTCGGGCCTTCAACTCGCTCCACACCAGCTGGTGATCATCACAGATCTCCGCCAGCGCCTGCTCCACTCCTGACTCCATTTCCTTCAGGCCACAGAGATAAAGAAAAGTATCTTCACTGCCGAGAAGTTCAGCCAGATCTGAAGCCCGGGTTCTCATTCTGTCCTGAACGTACTCTCGGGGCTGGCCGGACAAACGGGAAAATACCAGCTCCGTATCGATCAGGCTTTGCGGCAACTTCGTCAGGGGACCAAAGTAGGGAAGTTCATCCTGCGTCCGAGCCCCGAAAAACAGCAGTAATTTGCCGGTGGCATCGTTGCGCCGCCGCCTCCGTTCCGTCATCGCCCTAAAAGGCGCCGCGCCGGTACCGGTGCAGATCATGATGATATTGGCAGTAGCATGATCCGGCATCAGGAAACTCTGGCCGAAAGGCCCGGTAACGGCTACTTCATCACCCGGTTTCAGATCGCACATAAAGCCTGACCCCACCCCCTCCTTCTCCACATTCTCTTCCTGATAACGCACCCGTTTAACCGTCAGGGCCAGGTTGTTATGACCGGGACGCTCTCCATCGCGGGGGCTGGCGACGGAATAGAGACGAACGAGATGTGGCTTGCCGGCATCATCCCTTCCCGGCGGTACGATACCGATGCTCTGCCCCTCCAGGACCGGAAAGGCGATATTGCCGAAGTCCAGAATAATATGATGGATATCGGACTGCGCTCCGGCGCCGGTAATACGGCGGTTGCCGACGACCCGGGCCAGCGCCGGCTGCTCCCGGCTGTAAAGATTAATAAATGGCTCCGGGGCGGACCAGGGGGCCGACACTCGCCGGGAGCGCCCATCCGGCCTTTCCTCCAGCCCTTCCACGGCACAAAACGGTTCAGCCGCCGCCATGTCCGGCGACAGCTCCCGGGTGTCAACGTCAGCAGGGGCTATATCCTCCGGCAACTCATCCCACAGCAGCTGCTGCTCCGGGCTGTAGGGGATCTGTACCATTCGCCAGCTGTCAATGGCGCCGGTAGGACAGGGCGAGATACAGTCCATGCAGAGCTTGCAGACATTGGCATCGACCACATAGTTGTTGTCGTCATGACTGATCGCCCCTTTCGGGCAGGTCGCTTCGCAGGTGTTGCAGCGAATGCAGACCTCCGGGTCGATCAGATGCTGGCGTACAGGTTCCATAAACTCCCCGCCTCTTCAGATCACGGATTCCGAGCAGCTTGCTGCTGTGAATAACAGGCGCCGATGGCCACAGACCCGGCATCGGCTCCCATCAATGATGGTCAGCAGATCAGCTCAGGGATCGATACGGACATACTCGAAATCACCGCTCTGCTTGTTGATCCCCACCTTAGGGGGCGCAATCCAGCCTGCATACTGACCCGGCTCGTTAACCGGCTCCATGAGGCTGTTTATATAGGCCAGATCCTGATCGGATGGCAGCCATTGTTCCTGCTGGTTCTGCCAGTCTGCATCCGACAGCAGTCGACCATCCGCACTGACTTCCAACCCGGCAAATTCACCGACCTTCCTGTTAAACGCGGGATGGGGCTGAGTCAGCTCGAAGTCCACCCCTTCCCGGGCAATAATTTTGTTCCAGCGGTTCAGACCTGCCTGACAATCTCTGATGTAATCGTCCAGCAGACGCGCATTAATTGCCGTCAGAGCCGGCACCTCCCGGCTGACAAACTGCCCGTCTTCCAGCTTCAGCACTTCGTAGACATCGTCTTCCAGCTGATGGTCATCCTCAATTCGGGTTTCCTGATAACGCCCCTTGAGACCGGCGTTGAAGGCATTGGCGCCGTTGGTGGAGACTTCGGCACCGAACAGATCCCGGGACACCGAAATATGGAAGTTGGCCTTCTTCTGCAGGGTCGGCAGATCAATAACGCCCAGCTCTCGTACCGCTTCGACGTCATAGGGATCGGTGATTCCTGCTTCCTTCATGGCCTCGCAGGTACGCTGAATAATGCGGCCGACGCCGGATTCTCCGACGAACATATGATGCGCCTCTTCCATCAGCATAAAGCGACAGGAGCGGGACAGCGGATCGAAGCCGGACTGGGCCAGTGATTCCAGCTGCATCTTGCCGTCACGATCGGTAAAGAAGGTAAACATAAAGAAGGAAAGCCAGTCCGGGGTATCCTCATTGAAAGCACCGAGAATCCGCGGCCGGTCTTCACTGCCGGAGCGGCGATTGAGCAAGGCTTTGGCCTCCTCCCGACCATCACGGCCAAAGTACTTCTGCAGCAGATAAACCATGGCCCACAGGTGCCGCCCCTCCTCGACGTTAACCTGGAACAGGTTGCGAAGATCGTACAGCGACGGGCAGGTCTTGCCGAGGTGACGCTGCTGCTCCACCGATGCCGGTTCGGTATCGGCCTGGATAACGATCAGACGACGCAGCATTGCCCGATATTCCGCCGGCACCTCCTGCCAGGCCGGCTCGCCTTTATGTTTACCGAAGGGAATGGTTCGCCCCTCTTCTTTCGGAGCCAGCAGAATACCCCAGCGGTAGTCCGGCATTTTTACGTAATCGAAGGTGGCCCAGCCGGCCGGATCGACACCGACGGCAGTACGCAGATAGACTTCCGACTCCTGAAACCCCTCCGGTCCCATGTTCCTCCACCAGTCGATGTATCCGGGATGCCAGGCTTCCAGCGCCTTTTTCAGCGCCCGGTCTTCCGACAGATTAACGTTGTTGGGAATCAGATCGTCATAATTTACTTCAACTGCGGGGTTGTTCATGGCTATGTTCTCATTCTCTGATTGTTGTTCTGATATGGCTGATACTGAAGCCATTACTTATAAAGGCGACACCTAGACCCGACGGCGGTCATACTCCGGCCTCAGACCGCTGCCATACCGCTGCAGCGCACCGTTTTCCCCCACTGCGTTGGGTCGCTGAAATATCCAGTTCTGCCAGGCGGTCAGCCGTCCGAAGATCCGGCTTTCCATGGTCTCGGGGCCGACAAAGCGCAGATTGGCCTCCATGCCGGTCAGTGCGTCCGGTGAGAAGCTGGCCCGCTCTTCGATCACCATGCGAATTTCGTCATCCCAGTCGATATCGTCAAGAGCTTCGGTAATCAGTCCCCGTTCATCCGCAGCTTCGGCATCCAGGTCTTCACCGATCAGCCCCCGGAGTCGGTCAACGCTGCCCGGCTCACCATAAAAGCGGGCTTCCAGTCGCGACAGCCCGTTGGGCATCGGCAACGCGCCGAAACTGAGCTGGCTGAGACGAATTCGGGCCGGTGGCCGGGAGTCATCTTCATACTGCCCTTCCAGCATGTAGCTGCGATCGGCGGCAAACAGCAGCTCCGCCAGGAAGCCGGAGAAACAGCTGCCCTGATCCACCAGCGCCAGACAGGAACGGGAACTGACATCGACGCGTTTCAGCACCCTTTTCCAGTACAGCAGGATCTCGCGTACCAGCCAGTGATCGGCATGGGTGGCCAGCAGTCGGTCGTAGTCATAAACTCGCTGGTTGTCGCCCTCGGTTCTGAACACCAGGGTTCCCAGCTCCGCTTCGTTGGTTCGCAGATGCAACAGCGCGTCATCCAGTTGCCGCGCTACTGCCAGCGGCCAGAACCGGTCACCCTGCTCTCTGATGGCTTCCACGCTTTGCGGTACCTCGGTATCACTCCCCTTAATAACCAGAGTCGCCAGCGAGCGCTGAGGATTCAGCTCGATACTGAGATGGGTGTATTCAATCCGATCGGCTTCGATACGGCGATCAAGAGCAGTCAGTGCTACGCCGCTCTCTCCTGCAGGGCGGTCGGATTCCCCGGCAAAGGACTCGGCCCGCTCCCGGACACAATCTTTAAACTTAGAGCCGGGCGCGATCTCGTCCACCAGACGCCATTCCACCGCCCTGCTACCGCCAACCCCCTCCTCGGTGGTACAGAAGATGTCGGCCCGGTCGCGGCGAACGCGTCGTTTGTCCATCAGCCGGGTCAGCCCACCGGTACCTGGAAGCACGGCCAGCAGTGGCACTTCAGGCAGCGACACGGTCGAACTGCCGTCATCCACCAGCATGATGTGGTCGGTCGCCAGAGCAAGCTCGTAACCACCACCGGCAGCGGTCCCGTTGATCGCCGCTATATAGCGCTGGCCGGAGTTCTCGCTGGCATCCTCAATGGAATTACGGGTCTCGTTAGTAAATTTGCAGAAATTGACCTTATGACCATGGGCCGCACCGGCCAGCATGCGAATATTGGCCCCGGCGCAGAAGATACGCTCGGCCGCAGAGCCGATAACCACCGATCGGACTTCCGGGTGCTCGAAACGCAGGCGCTGGACCGCATCATAGAGTTCGATATCCACTCCCAGGTCATAGGAGTTCATCTTCAGCTCATAGCCTTCAGCCAGGCCGCCATTCTCATCCACCTCCATGGTCAGCCAGGCCACGGCGCCCTTTACCTCCAGTGACCAGTGTCGATAGCGGTCTGGTTGTGTCTGGAAATCGATCATCAACTTGCCTCCCGGAATCCGTATTCAGTTGTCAGGTTCAGAATAAGCCTGCTGAGATGCAATATAATTCCGAATGCAGTATATTGCAACTTTTAATGACATATATCATTCGGACGCCGCAAAACCCCTGAATATCAGCACCGCAATCCCAACAGCAACATCGATATCAAACAGCCCATACTTCGCAAAACGCACTATACTTCCTCTCAAGGGGTTGCTAGGATGAACAGGCAGACGACTTCTGTCGCCTGCTGTTTGACGCCCACACAGTGACGGGAACAGAGATATGTCAGATCAGTTCGATTTTGCGCCGGGTGACATTATTGAGCACGCCGGCGAGTGCTATCAGGTACTGGAGAATCATGGCGAGAGCGGTCTTGTTCGCCACTTTCCTTCGGAAGAGGAGTCCGGCTTCGAATTCGAATGGGCATCGGAGGGCGTTGCCAGCCGCCGGATCGGTCAGGCAGCCCTGCCGGCTCCCAGCCCATGCTCAACAGGGGGAGCCTGCCCGACCTACGAGATAAAACCCAGGGCTGCTGCCGACGGCAATATCATTGCACGTCAGTCCTGAGCGCTCTCAATCGGGTGAACAGATAATAGGGGCAACAAACCGGCTTCGGGCCTCGTTTGCCCGTTACTCCGGGATCCGGCGCAGGAGCACGGACTTACCGAGGGCATCGGACTCGCACAGACCTGCGCTGAAATCCGGTTAATGACAACAGCCGGTGCTACTCCTTAACCCAAAGAGATAAAAAAGAGATAACAGCCCAACGGATCGACCTATTAACTGATCAGGAGATCAGCGATGGATGCAGAAGATTTTCGAAGCCTGATTGCCGAAGTCACTTCCCGGCTGTCCGGGCTGACGCTCGACAACGAGCTCGCCGGACAGCTGAACGCAGAATTCCCAGCGGATGGTGAACATTTCACCGCCATTGAACAGGCCTGCCATCAGGCCATTGCCGACGGCTGGATGTGCCAGCAGGAAGCCGGAGGAATTCGCTACGGCAGGGTGATTAAAGCGGGCGACCCCACTCACGGGTTCAGTGTCGATGTTGTCAGGATGAAGGATGTCAAAGGCCCTCATCACCGCCACCCGCTGGGTGAAATCAATATGATAATGCCAGTCAGCGGGGATGCCCGCTTCGACGGTCACGGTGCCGGATGGTGGGTCTATCCGCCGGACAGCGCCCACCACCCTACTGTCAGCGGCGGCGAAGCCCTGGTTCTTTATCTGCTGCCCCAGGGAAGCATCGACTTCAGCCGGCCGAACCCCGGCTGAACCAGACGCCCTTCAGCTCTCTTTACCCGGCAAGCGGATGGCGTACTCGCGGATCCGCTTATCCAGGGTCGGGCGGGACATGTTGAGGATCTGCGCCGCCCGCTTCTTTTCGAAACCGGTATAGGCGAGCACATTTTCGATATGCTCTCTCTCAACCTCCTGCAACGTCTTGATCTGCAGCGGCAAGCGATTTTCTTCCACCGCCCCCTCCAGCTGCAGCGTTTCCGGTAACAGCACATCTTCCGGCGACAACAGAACCGCACGGCGCAGGGCATTTTCCAGCTCCCGAATATTGCCGGGCCAGCTGTAATTCTGAATACGATCCATGATCTCCTGGGGAATGACCGACACTCGTTTACCGGTTTCCCGACGGATTTTCTCCAGGAAGTAAGGCACCAGTAACGGAATATCCTCCCCCCGCTCCTTCAGCGAGGAGAGCTCGATGGTGACCACCCGCAGGCGGTAGAAAAGGTCCTGACGGAAACGACCTTCGGCTACCAGCTCGCTGAGATCCTTATTGGTCGCCGCGATCACCCGCACGTCGGCTTTGATGGTTTTCAGACCGCCAACCCGCTCGAACTCCTTCTCCTGCAGAAAACGCAACAGCTTCAGCTGTATCTCCGGCGAGATCTCCGAGATCTCATCCAGAAACAGGGTACCGCCCTCAGCCAGCTCAAATTTGCCGGGCTTGCTCTGATGAGCACCGGTAAAGGCCCCCTTCTCGTGACCGAAGATTTCGCTCTCCAGCACCGTTGCCGCCAGCGCCGAACAGACCACCGGAATAAAAGGCCGATCGTGATAACGGCTGTTAAAGTGCAGCGCCCGGGCCACCATCTCTTTACCGGTACCGCTGGCGCCGTGGATCAGCACCGTATCCCGGGAATCGGCAACGGCACCGATGGTCTTGAACACCTCCTTCATGGCCCGGCTGCGGCCGACGATGGTATTGGGTTCGAAGCTGCACTCAGGAGTGTCACAGAAGCAGACCCCCTTTTCCGACAGCACCGCAATCTGCTGAATCTTATCGATCACCTCGTCCAGCTGATCCAGATCCAGCGGCTTACCCAGGTGATCGATGGCCCCCAGTCTGATCGCCCTGATCGCCGTCTGCATATCGTCATAGGCGGTAATCACCACCACCGGCAAGGAGGGTTTTTCCTCCTTGATCTGCTTCAGCACTTCAAAGCCATCCAGTTTCGGCAATCGCAGATCCAGCAACACGAAGCCAACTTCTTCGGTCAGCGCTACTGCCACCCCCTGTTCACCGTCTTCCGCGGTCAGCACCTCGAAGCCCTCATCCACCAGATGCAGCTCCAGCGACCGACGTATCGACGGATCATCATCAATAATCAGCGCCTGGTTTGTGACAACTTCGGTCATGACATGCTCCCACTATCTCTGTGCTCGTTACTGTGCTCTACGACTCCACTGTTGACCGGCAGCCGAATTCTGAAACAGGCACCCCGCCCCTGCTTTTCCAGGATCTCCACGGATCCCTGATGCCGCAGCAGAATACTCTGCAGGTTGCAGAGCCCCAGCCCGCCGCCGGCCGGTTTGGTGGTGTAGAACGGATCAAACAGTTTGTCGCGATCCTCCGGACGGATGCCGCATCCGTTGTCGGTCACCTGCACCGAGACCTGATCCTGTTCGGCGGCGGCGACAATGGATAACTGTTTCGGTTCATCGATCTCCCTCATAGCATCCAGTGCGTTAAGCACCAGGTTCAGCAGCACCTGTTCGATCTGACCAGCATCGCAGACCACCGGCAATGGGCTGGGCATGCGAATATCAACCGCCACCTGCTCCTCCTCAAAGCGCTGGGCCAGCAGCAGATTAACCCGCTGCACGATCTCATTGAGGTCGTGAATCTGCAACCGCAACGGTCCGGGTCGGGCAAAATCCATGACATCACTCAGCAAACGGTTCAGACGCAGAATTTCATCATCAATGATGGAAAAGTGTTCCTGCAGGCGGCCTTCGGGCTGCCATTTCTTGCGGATCATCTTGATGTTCATCCGAATCGCCGACAGCGGATTTCGAATCTCATGGGTCAGTCCCAGTGCCAGATGCCCCACTGCCGCCAGTTTTTTCGATTCCAGCAGCTCATCAAAGGTTTCCTCCAGCTGCGAGCGCGCCCTGGCCAGATCGCCGGTACGGGCCTCGACCCTCCGCGACAGCATCCGGTTCCAGGCCAGCAGCAGTCCGCAGATAACCACGGTGACCGTCAGAATGCTGACCACCAGGGTCATGGAAAAGGTTTCCTGGCGGTGGAGAAAGGAGGAGAGCAGCTGGTCCACTTCCCGCTCCGGCGTGGCAACCCCGACAAACCAGAGATGGTCACCGATCTCCAGGGTCTGATAGCCCAGCAATTTACGCACCGAGCGACCGTGGTCAGCCGGATCCTCATAACTGTACCAGTCCGTTCCGCCACCGCCATAGGGGGCCGACGTCAACAACGAATAGAGCTTGGGCCACTGGGGCAGAAAGGCGTCCTCGAAACTACGGCCGGCCACCGCGCCATGGGGATCGACAAGCAGGGTCTTGTTATTGATATCCGCCAGCCAGGCGTAGCCATGCTCACCCAGCCGCACCGGCAGAATATGTTTGCGCGCGAGTTCATCAAAATTAATGGTAAACATGGCAACGCCTTTAAAGCCGCCATCGTCCGAGTAGATCCCCCGGGCCACGATCAGCGCCTTATCACCCCGATTCTGACCGCCCTCCAGTTTGATAAACGGCGACACATAGAGCTGACCGGCTTTGCCGGTATCCCGGGCCCACACATAGTAGTCGCGCCAGGCATAATTTCGCCCCAGGGTATAGGGATCGGCCGGTTCGATGGCCACCACCGTTCCTTTCTGGTCGAACACTACCATATCGATAATTGCCGAATCCGCCAGACTCTCGTTCAGCTTATTGAGGCTGCCCCGGACCTGTTGTGCCCGGTTTTCATCCACCTGATGGTCTTCAAACAGGCTGGAAACCAGCCCCAGGCTGCGCTTAAGGGTGACAAAGAAGGTTTCAACCGCTTCCGAGGCCTGCTCCGCCATCAGTTGCTGCTGACGGTTATACTGCTGAAAGAACTGTTCCCGAGCTTCCTGACGGACGGCATCTGTCGCCAGCACGATGCCGTAAAGAGCAGCGACGCTGAGCGCCACCAGCGCAAACAGCAGCGTCCACAATCGCAGGGGCCGAATCAGACTCATAACGCTTTTTACCTCTGCTTAACTCCAGTCATACGGTGTTTCTGAAAGCCACCGTCCAGCCAACATTCTCAGGCACTATATTGCATATTCACCATCCGATACCAGCTGCGTCACCGGAACAGCGACCGTTGCCGCCACCGCAGAGCCTCCCCACCAGGAAGACAGCCGGATCTGAGTCCAGCAGCGATCGCAGGGAAAAACCTTCATCTTTTTACACGGTGCCTCGGATGTTTACACGGAGCACCCGAGAATCCGACGACATCCTTCGGCTGCCACCTTATCAATCATAGCCCTGAAACTATTTTTATCCTGTTTTTCAAACAATTAACAGGCTTCTGTGCAATATACTGCATTTACGGCACGAATATTGTCTCTAATTCCACAGTGATTCAGTGGTTTTAAATAAGAATAATCGCGCCGCGCCCCGACTGTCCGGACGCCGGCGCTGACGACCGGAGGATCTCATGCAATCCGCAACTGGCACCGACGACATCTATAATGCCGCCGACTATTTTGTCGATCGCAATGTTCGCGAAGGCCGCGGTAACAAGACCGCAATCATCTGTCAGGATCGAAGCCTCACCTACGCCCAGGTTCAACAGGGCGTCAACCGCTTCGGCAATCTGCTTAAACAGCTGGATGTAAGGCTGGAAGAAAGGGTTGCCCTGCTGATGCTGGACACCGAAGCCTACCCCCAGGCCTTTTTTGGCGCGATCAAGACCGGTGCCGTACCTGTCTGCCTGAACACCATGATGCGCCCGAAGGACTATCAGTACTTTCTCAACGACAGCCGCGCCCGGGTGCTGGTGGTCGATGCCGCCCTGAAGGAGAATATTGACGCCATCGAGGGCGAGCTCAGCTTTCTCGAGCATGTCATCGTCGCCAACGGCGAAGGCAGCGGTGATGAACTGAGTCTCGCAGAAGCCATGGCGGCTCAGTCCGACCAGCTGGCAACGGCGCCGACCAACCGGGATGACGCCTGTTTCTGGCTCTACAGCTCCGGCACTACCGGACAGCCGAAGGGTACCGTCCACCTGCAGCACGACATGATCTTCGCCTCGGAAACTTTCGGCCAGCAGGTACTGGGTATTCGCGAAAGCGATGTCTGCTTCTCCGCCGCCAAACTGTTTTTTGCCTACGGCCTGGGTAACGGTCTCTACTTCCCGTTCAGCGTCGGGGCCACGGCGATCTACCATCCCGGCCGCCCCACACCCGAGGCCGTCTATGACGTCATCGCCCGCCATAAGCCGACACTGTTCTTCGGCGTTCCCACGCTCTACGCCCAGATGCTGGAGGAGGAAGGCACTATCAACGGCGTTCGCCTCGGCGTGTCCGCCGGAGAGTCGCTGCCGGCGGATATCTTCCGGCGCTGGAACGACCGCTTCGGCGTCGAAATCATCGACGGTATCGGCTCCACCGAGATGACTCACATCTTTATTGCCAACCGGCCCGGACACTGTAAACCCGGCAGCACCGGCCGCATGGTGCCGGGCTACGACGCCCGGATCGTCGACGAGGATTTCCACGACCTGCCCTGTGGCGAGGTTGGTACCCTGCTGGTCAGGGGCGACAGCGCCGCTGCCTTCTACTGGAACAAGCATGAGAAAACACAGAAGACCATGCTCGGTGAATGGCAGAACACCGGCGACAAGTTCTGCCGGGATGAGGACGGCTACTTCTATTACTCCGGCCGCAGCGACGACATGCTGAAGATCGGCGGAATCTGGGTCTCCCCCATCGAAGTCGAGGCCTGCATCATCGAGCACGACGCCGTACTGGAGTGCGCGGTGGTGCCCGGCATCGATGAAGAAAACCTGGTAAAACCCCGGGCCTGGGTGGTGCTGAACGGCAGCCGCGAAGCTTCCGACGAGCTCCGACAGGAGATCAAAGAGTACGTCAAGAAGACCCTGGCCCACTACAAATACCCGCGCTGGGTGGAGTTCGTCGACGAACTGCCCAAGACCCCGACCGGCAAGATCAAACGGTTCGAGCTGAAGGGCCAGGACCAGGCTAATTGCGGCTGCAGCCCCTGACGGGGTTGTCGCCGTTTCCTCACTTTCTGACCACAGGAGCAATCAGTATCTCAGGAGATCGCTGACGCCGGCGGTGCCGTCTGTGTATTCGGATGACATTGCGGACGCCAACAAACTGAAGGAAGTAACTGCTGTAGAACAACAATAATCTGGCAATCTAACTCAGGAGCAGCATCCAATGAGCAACTCAGACAAATCCGGAATCAATCGTCGTACCGTCCTCAAGGGCGCCGCCGGAGTGGCCGGCCTCGCCGCCGCCTCCTCTTTCTTCCCCACCTTTGCCATCGGCGGTCAGGCGAAGGTCAAAGTCGGGCTGCTGTTGCCCTACACCGGCACCTACGCCAAACTGGGCAACAACATCAAGGACGCCCTGGAACTTCGGATCCAGCAGGCCGGCGGTAAAATGGGCGGACGCGAGGTCGAGATCGTCAGTATCGACAGCGAGGCCAAACCACCGAAGGCTCCGGAGCTGACCAGCAAGCTGATCAAAAAAGAGCAGGTGGACTTCCTGGTCGGTCCGGTCCACTCCGTGGTCGGTATGGCGATGGTGAAGATGGCCCGCAAAGACGGCATTATCACCGTGATTCCCAACGCCGGCGCCAACCAGCTGACCGGTTCGCTCTGCGCTCCCAATATCTTCCGTACCTCCTTCTCCAGTTTCCAGCCCGGCTTTCCCGGCGGTAAGGCGATGCTGGAAGACGGCCACAAGCGGGTGGTGCTGATGTACTGGAACTACGGCTTCGGCAAGCAGGTGGCGGCCGCCTTCAAGCAGTCCTTCCTGCCCGGCGGCGGCACCATCGTCAAAGAGATCCCCACTCCCTTCCCGAAAGTGGAATTCCAGGCCTACCTGACCGAAGTGGCGGCCCTTGAACCCGATGCGGTCTTTACCTTCTATGCCGGCGGTGGTGCGGTGAAATTCGTTAAGGATTACGCTGCAGCCGGACTCAACAAGAAGATCCCGCTGTATGGCGCAGGCTTCCTGACCGAAGGCGTGACCGGTGCCCAGGGCGCGGCGGCTGAAGGGGTGCGCACCACCCTGCACTACGCCGACAGCCTCGACCTGCCGGCCAACCATCGTTTCCGCGATGCCTTTATGAAGGCCTACGGCCGTCAGGCCGATGTCTATGCCGTCCAGGGCTATGATGCCGGCGATCTGCTGATCCAGGGCATGGAAGCCGTTCAGGGCGATACCGGTGCCAGAGCCGAGATGATCACCGCCATGGAGAACGCCACCATCGACAGCCCTCGCGGCAAGTTCACCTTCTCCAAATCCCACAACCCGATCCAGAACATCTATCTGCGGGAAGTGGTCAACGGCGAGAACAAGGTGCTGCGGACCGTCGAACAGGGTCTGGAAGACCCGGCCGAAGGCTGCAAGATCGCCTGATATCGGCTGCTCCTGACTACCGGCGGTCAGCTGCCGGTAGCACTTTCCCGCTGGCGGGGCTCTGCTCCGCCGGCTTATCACTCACCGCATCACCGGCAAGCACTGAGGTCGTATGGATAGTTCCTTTTATCTGATACAGCTGCTGAACGGAATCCAGTACGGCTTCCTGCTGTTTCTGGTCGCCAGCGGTCTGACCCTGATCTTCGGCATCATGGGGATCATCAATCTGGCCCATGGCTCGTTCTACATGATCGGCGCCTATCTGGCCTTCTGGTTCACCGGCCTGACCGGCAACCTGTTCACCGGCATTCTGCTGGCTTTACCGGTTACCCTGGTGGTGGGCTACGGGGTGGAACGACTGGCCATCTCCTGGCTCTACAAGCGGGACCATCTCTACCAGGTGCTGCTGACCTACGCCCTGATCCTGATCTTTAACGAACTGCAGCGCATGCTCTGGGGCAGCGACGTCCACAGCGTACCGATTCCGGAGCTGTTCAGCGGTTCAGTACAGCTCACCGAGAATCAGGCCTATCCGGTCTACCGGCTGCTGATTTCCGGCGCCTGCATCGTCATCGCTCTGGCGATGTATCAGGTGATTCAGAAAACCCGGCTGGGCATGACCATCCGCGCCGGCGCCAGCAACCGGGAGATGGTGCAGTCACTGGGTATCAACATCAACCGGTTGTTTGCCATCGTCTTCAGCCTCGGCGCCACCCTGGCAGCCCTGGCCGGCATGCTGGCGGCACCGGTCAACACCGTCTATCCGGGTATCGGCGACGGCATTCTGATCATCTCCTTCGTGGTGGTGGTGATCGGCGGGATTGGTTCCATCAAGGGCGCTTTTATCGGCGCCATGCTGATCGGTCTGGCCGACACCTTCGGCAAGGTACTGCTGCCGGAGATGGCCAGCATGGTGGTCTACGCACTGATGGCACTGGTGCTGTTCTGGCGCCCTCAGGGCCTGTTTGGTAAGGGGTAAATCATGTACACACTGACCCGTCCGGTGTTTGTTCTGCTCTGTCTCGGGGCCGCGGCGCTGGGGCTGTTCCCGCTGGTTGGCAGCGACTTCTACATCGGTCTGCTGACTAAAATCATGATCCTGTCGATCTTTGCCATCAGCCTCGACCTGCTGATCGGCTATACCGGCCTGATCAGTTTCGGCCATGCCGCCTTCTTCGGGATCGGCGCCTATGCGCTGGCAATCTTCTTTCAGGATGCCGACAGCATCAACTACTGGTCGGCGCTGGCGGTGGTGCTGGGTTCTTCGGCCCTGGCGGCGCTGGTGATCGGCTGGCTCAGTATCCGCGCCTCCGGTATCTACTTCATTATGCTGACTCTGGCTTTCGCCCAGATGTTCTACTATTTCTTCTTCGAATCTCCCCATTTCGGCGGCGATGACGGCATCTTCCTCTTCAGCAAGCCGGAAATTATTGTCGGCTCCGAATCACTGGTCGATCTTGAGGACGAGCACAACTTCTACTACTTCGTGCTGGCCTGGCTGATTGCGGTCTATCTGCTGCTGAGCATGATTCTGCGGGCGCCGTTCGGTCACGTTATCGTGGCGATCAAGGCCAACGAGCAGCGGGTCCGCGCCCTCGGCTATCCGATCCAGCGTTACAAGCTGATGAGTTTCGTCATCGCCGGTACCCTGGCCGGGCTGGCCGGGTTTCTGGAGGCGGCCCACACCGGTTACGTAACCCCCGCTTACCTGAGCTGGCATGAGTCCGGCATCATTATGGTGATCGTCATTCTCGGTGGCATGGGCACCCTGTTCGGCCCCATCATCGGCGCCTTTGTCATCGTCCTGCTGCAGGATTTTCTGCCCAATCTGACCGAGCACTGGCAGCTGCTGATGGGAGGCATCATTATCGCCGTGGTGCTGTTTCTGCCGGAAGGTATCGCCGGCCTGCTTTACCGACTCAGCGACCGATTGTTCGGGGACCAGCCCCGCCCCAATGAAACATCCGCCCCGTCAGAGGCAAAAAACACCACCGACCAGCGGCAGTCACTGGAAACCATCGACTCGGCCAACACCGATAACCTTGTCATTGCTGATATCCGGGAGCAGAAGCTATGAGCGAAACCATTCTGCGTACAGAAAGTCTCTGCAAGCACTTTGGCGGCCTGCAGGCCACCCATGAGGTCTCTCTCAGCTTCGAGCGGGGCAAGGTGCACGCCATCCTCGGCCCCAACGGCGCCGGAAAAACCACCCTGATCAACCTGCTGTCCGGGGAGCTGCCCCCTTCAAGCGGCAGAATCTTTTTTAAGGATTACGATATCACCAGCGCCTCTTCCGACAAGATCTCCCGCATCGGCATCGGCCGCAGCTTCCAGAAAACCAATATCTTTCCCGGCTTCACCTGTTTTCAGAACTGCTGGGTCGGGGCCCAGTCGAGACTGTCCAGCTCCATGCGCTTCTTCCGCCCGGCCCGTCATCTGCGCGAGGTCCATCGCCGCACCGACCGGGCGCTGCAGCTGTGCGGACTGGCGAAGCGCCGCAATACCCCCGCCTCGGCAATGAGCTACGGCGAGCAGCGGCAGCTGGAGATCGGTATGATGCTGGCCACCGAGCCGGAGTTGCTGTTACTGGACGAGCCGCTGGCCGGCATGGGCAGTGAGGAATCCCGGCAGATCACCTCGCTGCTGAAGGAGCTGGCCCAGGAGCATACCCTGATTCTGATCGAGCACGATATGGATGCCGTCTTCGCCGTCGCCGACCGGCTGACCGTCATGGTCAACGGCGCCGAGCTGGAGACCGGCAGCGTCGAACAGATTCGCAACAGTACAGCGGTCCAGGAAGCCTATCTGGGCGATGGCGAGGAAGCGGCATGAACAGCGAAACTTCAGCAGCCATTCTCACCGACAACGGTAGCGATCCCGCCAGCCGCCAGGCGCACAGCAATTCGGAACTGCTGGTCGAAGCCCGGGACCTGCACACTTATTACGGTGACAGCCATATCCTCAAAGGTATCAGCCTGAAGGTCCATCGCGGTGAAACCATCAGCCTGATGGGGCGCAACGGCATGGGCAAGACCACCACCCTGCGCTCGCTGCTGGGGCTGACGCCGCCCCGCTCCGGCAGCGTCTCGGTGCTGGGGGAGGAGACCACCGGCTGGCCCACCCATCGGGTGATTCGCCTGGGCATCGCTTACGTGCCGGAAGATCGCGGTATATTTCCCAATCTCAGTGTCCGGGAAAACCTGATCATGGCTTCCCGCCCCGGTCGCGACGGCCGTGATGAATGGCCCCTCGAGCGTATTCTCGAATACTTCCCTCGTCTCGAAGAGCGGATCAACAATATGGGGGACCAGCTGTCCGGAGGCGAACAGCAGATGCTGACCATCGCCCGGGCGCTGATGACCAATCCGGACCTGCTGATCCTCGACGAAGCCACCGAGGGGCTGGCGCCGCTGTTCCGGCGGGAGATCTGGTCGGTGATCCGGGATATCCGTGACACCGGCATCGCCTCCATTATCGTCGACAAGGATATCAACGCCCTGCTGTCGGTCTGTGACCGCAACTACATTATCAGCAAGGGGGAAGTGGTCTGGGAGGGGCTGTCACAGCAACTGCAGGAGCAACCGGAGCTGCACAAACAGTATCTGGGCGTCTGATCCGACCATCCCATCGAATACAACGGGAAGCACACCAGGAAGCACAACAGGGAGCCGCTATGGAACGAAACAGCGGGATTATTCAGCCAGCCGACTGGGCACCGAGCATCGGTTATGCCAACGGCGTCCTCAGCCCGCCGGGCCGGCTGCTGTGTGTGGCCGGACAGGTGGGCTGGGATCATAACCAGCAGTTCCACAGCGACGAACTGATTCCGCAATTTGAGCAGGCGCTGCAGAATATTCTGGAGATTGTCCGTGAAGCCGGCGGCCAGCCTCAGCATATCTGCCGGATGACCTGCTTCTGCATCGACAAACCCCAGTACCTGCAGTCCCGCCCTGCCCTGGCCGAGATCTGGAAACGGCTGATGGGCAGTCACTATCCGGCCATGAGTATGATCTTCGTCGCTGATCTGCTGGACGCGCCGGCACTGATCGAAATCGAAGCCACAGCGGTTATCCCGGCGGTTACGCCGGACAATCCGTAACGATAACGCCCTTAATTTCCGGCAGCGGCCTGCCCCGGCGAAACAGCCCCATCGCCGATTTTTTCCCCTGCCCGAACTGCCGGTTTCGGCAGCTCCGCCGTTTTCAAACAAAACCGAAAACTGTTTCGGTGTCCGGCCAGGTTAAAAAACCCCGACCTCAGGCTACTATGCAGCTCTGACAAGCCACCCCGTGGCGCGACTCATAAAGGAGATACCCGGATGCTGACCATAGTCGCAACCATCACCGCCAGGAAGGAACAGCTGGAGCTGGTGAAAGCTGAACTGACCCGGCTGATTGAGCCGACCCGGGCCGAAGCCGGCTGCATCCAGTACGACCTGCACCAGGATAATGACCATCCGGAAGTGTTCCTGTTCTACGAGAACTGGGAATCACGGGAACTGTGGCAGGCCCATATGGACAGTGATCACCTCAGGCAGTACCTGGCCGCCACCGAAGGCGCGGTAGCCGAGTTCAGCCTGAGGGAGATGCAACGCCTGTAACGTCGTCGGTTTTTCTACAGAGTCGGAGATCAGGGGCGTTATTCGCCCCGCTCGTTATCCAGCGGCGCCATAATCCGCTGGAAATAAGCGCGGTAGTCGGCCGGGATCTCCATGCTCTGAAAGGTATCGGCGTTAATACAGACCGTGGTGGTGCGTGCGTCGACACAGACGGTGCCGTTCACTTCGAAGATATAGCGCAGTCCCAGCGATGAGCGCCCCAGTTTAAAGCAGGTCACCTTAACCACCGGCCGGTCGCCGAACTGCAGCGGGTTCTTGAAATCCACATCGGTATGAGCCATTGGAAAAGCCACCCGTTCATTCTGAATCAGGTGGTAATAGCGTACTCCGATATACTCCTCCCAGAGGTTCTCGAAGGATTCGTGGATATAATTGTGGATGCGCGGAAAATAGGCGATCCCGGCAGGATCGACGTCGCCAAAACGCACCAGATGTCGGGTCAGAAAAACCTCGTTGCCGTTATCGGAAGTTGCGTTAAGCAAACTGGAACCAGCACTCATATTCAGTTCTCGGCCATAAGAGTTATCGGCGGCGCCCCGTAATCCGGAGTGACTCGCAGCAGATATCGGATTAAGGATCGGAATAACGATCGAAACATAGGTTGAAATGACGGGCCGGAGCCACGATCAGTTATCAGCCGGTCAGAGCGGCGAGCGCCTGTTCATAATCAGGTTCGCGGGTGATCTCCGGCACCAGCTCAGTGTAAAGAACCCGATCCTGTTCATCCAGCACCAGCACCGCCCGGGCGCAGAGACCCGCCAGTGGACTGTCGAGCAGCAGCACCCCGTAATCCCGGGCAAAATCCTTATTGCGCATCATCGACAATGCGGTCAGCCGGTCCACCCCTTCGGTGGCGCAGAAACGCTGCTGAGCAAAAGGCAGGTCCGCGGAGATCACCAGCACCGCCACATTTTCCAGCAGCCCGGCCCGGTAATTGAACATCCGTGCCGATTCGGCACAGAGCGGTGTATCCAGACTGGGAATGATATTCAGCAGCTTACGCTTACCGGCAAAATCCTTAAGGCCGATATCACGCAGCTGATCATCAACCAGCAGGAAATCCGGCGCAGGAGTGCCGATCTCAGGCAGCTCGCCGGACATCTGTACCGACTCCCCCTTCAGACTGACAGTAGCCATCGAATCTCAGTAACCTCCGCAGGACTCACCCGAATATGAGCCGCAATCAGAAAAAATTTGTGTCAGCGCGACAGCAGGTCGGAGCCCGCCGTCCGCAACGGTAAGAGAAGTATACGCAGAACAGCCCGTGACAGGCAGCCTTCAATACCCCTGACTCTCAGTTCAGGTCTGCTCAGATCCGATCAGACCAGAAACGGGTTGCTGGCCGCCTCGGCCGCAATGGTGCTTTCCGGGCCGTGGCCGCAGTAGACCCGGGTGTCGGCGGGCAGCTTCATCAGTTTCTGGTGCAGGCTGTGCATCAGCTGTTCGCTGTTACTGCCGAGAAAGTCGGTGCGCCCCACGGAGCCGGCAAACAGGCTGTCACCGGTAAAGCAGTGACCGTCGAAATTAAGGGAAACCCCTCCTGGCGTATGCCCCGGCAGATGCAGCACATCGAACCGGAAATCCCCGACCCGGTTGTCACCTTCCTGAAGATGCTCAACCGCGCCTTCGAACACCCAGGGCTGGCCGGTGACCATTACCGAGCCGTTAAGCTCGACATCGGTCAGGTAGGGCTGGTCATCGGGATGGATATAGACCGGCGTCCCGGGAAAGGCTGTCAGCATATCTTCCAGCCCCAACAGATGGTCGCAGTGGCCGTGAGTCAGCAGAATCGCCTGCAGCTGCAGCCCCTGGCTCCGGATATGCTCCACCACCAGCTGACTGCCGATCGCGGGATCAATCACCAGACAGTTGCTATCTGAATTACTGACCAGCCAGGTGTTGTTCTCCACCGGCCCGATAACGAACTTATCGATACTGATATTCAAGCTGAGACTCCGCGGTTACTGGTAAAAGGGCTATTTTAACGGCAGTGGATGCTGAGCGGAAAAACATATTTCGCCTAGTGGAATGCACCAGGAAAGAAGGAGATCTTCCCAACTACACAGAACTCTCCACCTCAGATACGCAACATCAGGTGGCGCGGAACAAGTGTAGTTTCCCAAATCTGGTGGACACCTCAACCTCACTGAAAACCAGGTGTCAAATGCGGGCCTACAACCAGTAAAATTCCCGGCAGTATTCCACGGAGTTCAAGGTGAATGCTGTTGAGCTGAGCCATCAGAAGGGGCGCAGCGTTTAAATTTAAGAATATGTCCCTTGAATTTCTGGTCAAGATAATCCGTATGGTCTGGTTTCAGATGACAAGAAGTAAAACCAAACTCTGTCATTCGAGCGCTTAGCTTATTTTTTCTTCCACGCCCCGGATCAACAATAATAACTTCACAGGCTGGATTTGAGTGCCCTGCGATGAAGCTGGCCAGTAATTCAATATGATTGTCTTCATACAACAGGTCGCTGCCGATTATCAGGTCAAAAAGTCCCAGATTGTCATTTCTATCTGCCCAATCTACCTGCTCGAATGCAATTGCTCTGTCCCCATTAAGTGATACATTTCTTTTTAGAAATTTCTGTGTCTCCGGGTGATAGTCAGTTGCTGTAATATCAGATCGCTGTTTGTTCAGGAGTAAGCTGGATAGTGCCATACCACACCCGACTTCCAGTATCCGTTTAGAATCGGTGTTGTAGTCAAACATGAAGTGGGCCAGAACTAAACTTGATGGCCAGATCACTCCAAAAATAGGCCAGGATGCCGAGGATATACCAAGCTTTTCAGCAACGCCTTCGGGATCATGAAATTCTTGCGTATTGCGTAAAGTACAGAGGTGAATATCTGTTTTTCCAAACTCAATGGTCTGGTAGCATAAACGTAGATTTGTCACCTGGCTGCCTCATAAATAAGCGCTAAGCCAGCTATCGAGGATAAATGACAAAACGGGGGATGTCTGTCTAGGGTATAGCATTGAGCCAGGAAGACAACATATTTGACAAATCAGTCAATGACACGCCAAGGGGGGTGGACCTCCGCACTCTGTACGCAGGCGGAAAAATCGAAGTAATTCAGAAGCTTCATATTATACCTGATTATCGATTCTCCGGTGCTGATTCAATGCGGGTTGATCAAGTCAGGACCTGGGGTCTGAGGAGTGACTGGACCTGCATAGAACTGTGCACACCGCCATTTCCTGAATTCGGGCGCACATCGAACTTCTGTGAAAGCAACGCTCTTGCTCCTGCTGGTGGCCGGACAATTCGTGAGATACATAAAAAAACAGCTAAGTCAGGCTTCATTGGAGAAGATGTAAATCTGTCACCATATAAAAATCTGATAAAGCAGAAATCAGACAACTATTTACGAGGGTGATTTCTGACTCTGAAGACCAGTCAGAAGGAACAATAATTGGCAATCTGGTATTTAATTTGTTCAATACCACTGACTCCCAGAATGTTTTTGAATATGTTGCCACTTAAAATAAAAAGATAGTCGAGCGTGTTTTTTTCACGAGGTTGAAATTGGATACTCTTGTTGAGGCTTTTATTTTGTCGTCTGTAACCGTCCAGACAAGCCGCCAGGGTAAAGGAGTTGGTCAGAAATTGATTAACGTTAGCATTGGCCAGTTGAAGTAAAAAGGTATAAAGCTGGCTTTTACCTATGGTGATCCGAATTTATAATCGAAAGCAGGATTCGAATCCATTACGGAAGATATCTTCAAAGCTCCTTTAGTATTGACTCAGCCAGAAGACTGGTTCTGTCAATCACTGGATGGTGGTGAGGTCGGCCTATTTCAGGATCCCCTCGTTGCGTGAAAGCACTCAACAGGCCGGAGTACTGGTAAGAAATTTTTTCCGGTACGAAGATACATAACCAGCGACTGAAGCCTCGGTCGCAATTCCGTTAGTTTTCTGAAACGGAACCAGCACTACGCCCGGTATCGGGACTGACTGGTTTACCCCACCCACTATCCGAATTCGGTCCAATCCCGAAGCCTCCCGGGACCACAGTTACATCGAGTTACATTCCCTCACAAATTCCTACATTTCCCGCCAATCTGGTTTACAGCCTCTCTCTATTCTCAGATCAATAACCGGCCTCCGTATCCCTGCCGGAGCCGGACAACTGATGATCGAGCCTTACCCAGAATAACAACGAGGACATCATGGAAAGAGAATACAATCTGATTATCGGCCAGCAGCTGCTGACCGGTGCCGAGGGCAACTTCGCCGTTCTTAACCCTGCCACTGAACAGCCCGTCGCCCAGTGCCCGCAGGCATCCGCCGGGCAGCTGGATCAGGCGGTGGCGGCGGCACAGACGGCCTTTGAAAGCTGGCAGCACAGCGACCATGCCGAACGCCAGCGGGTCCTTAATGCCATCGCCGATCAGCTGGAATCCCGGGCCGACGAACTGGCCGGGGTGATTACCCGGGAACAGGGTAAGCCGCTGTTTCTGGCTCAGGCAGAGGTCCAGGGGGCGGTTGCCTGGACCCGGGCCACTGCGGCGCTGGAGTTGCCGGTGGAGGTGATCGAAGACGGTGACAGCAAGCGTATCGAGCTGCACCGAAAACCGCTGGGGGTGGTGGGATCGATTGCCCCCTGGAACTGGCCGCTGATGATCGCGGTCTGGCATATCATGCCGGCAATCCGTGCCGGTAACACCGTCGTCTGCAAACCCTCCGAGCTGACACCTCTCAACACCCTGCTGCTGGCGGAGATCATCAACGAGGTGGCGCCCCCCGGGGTCGTCAACGTGATTACCGGTGCCGCCGAACTGGGCAATGCCATGACCGGCCATCCGGGCATCAGCAAGATCGTCTTTACCGGCTCAACCCCCACCGGCCAGCAGATCATGCGCAACGCCGCCGGCAACCTTAAGCGGCTGACCCTGGAGCTGGGAGGCAACGATGCCGGGATCGTGCTGCCCGATGCCGATCTGGAAGCCATCGCGATGCCGCTGTTCCAGACCGCTTTTCTCAATATGGGTCAGACCTGCGCGGCCCTGAAACGCCTCTATGTCCATGACTCCCAGTACGAGGAGCTCTGCGGGCGACTGGCCGAGATAGCCGACCAGCAGATCGTCGGCAACGGCGAAGAACCGGGGACCACCTTCGGACCGGTGCAGAACCGCCGGCAGTTGCAGCGGGTCAGCGAGCTGGTCGACGATGCCCGTCAGCGCGGCGCCCGGATTCTGACCGGAGGCACTCAATCGGAGGGCGCCGGCTATTTCTATCCGCCGACCATTGTCAGCGAGATCAGTAATGGCACACCGCTGGTGGATGAGGAGCAGTTCGGTCCGGTGCTGCCGGTTATCCGCTACCACGACATCGAAGATGCGGTCCGCCAGGCCAACAGCAACAGCAACGGACTCGGCGGCTCGGTCTGGTCATCTGATATCGAACAGGCCCACAAAATCGCGGCGCGGCTGGAGTGCGGCACCGCCTGGGTCAACGGTCATGCCGAGGTGCTGCCGCACGCGCCCTTCGGTGGCTGTAAGATGTCCGGCTTCGGCGTCGAGTTTGGTCAGGAGGGGCTGCTGGAATACACTCGTCCGCAGGTTATCAATATCAACAGGTAACGCCTCGAAGCCCCTTTTTGTCCCCCTTTGTTTCGTTCGTCGCCGTTCTGTTGGGAGCCTCCGGGCTCCCCTTTTTGCTGCTGTGATTGTGCGCTGCCCGGCTGATCCGTGATCACTCGGCAGACGATTTTCAGGTTCTGCTCTATCTGGCAAATTGCGGCCCGTTCATGCCAGTTAACGATCAGCTCACATTCAGCTTACTGTTACCCCGCTCTGTTAACGCTTTTGCTGATTCCATAGGTCCGCAGTTTCCGTGCCACGGCGGTATGGGACATACCCAGCCGGGCGGCCAGCAGCCGGCTGCTGGGATAGGAGGGATACAGCTGTTGCAACAGTTGTGACTCGAATGCACTGACCGCCTCCTCCAGCGATCCTTCACAGCGAATATCGGCGGTGCTGACAGCGGGCAGCTCGGACAGGCCCAGATGCTGCGGCTGCAGCGCTTCACCTTCCTCCAGCGATAACAGCCCCTGCAGCAGCTGATTTTTTAACTCCCGGACATTGCCGGGCCAGGGGGCGGCCAGCAAAAGCTGTCGGGTGGCGGGGGTGATATCCGGCCTCGGCAGCTGCTGTTGCCGGCAGAGTTCGGCCAGCAGCTGTTCAGCCAGCGCCGGCAATTCCTCACGGCGCTGTCGAAGCGGTGGAATCGACAACCGCAGGGTCGACAGCATAAAGCCGAGATCACTGCGAAAACCTCCTTCAGACACCAGCGCCTGCAACTCGCGACTACAGCCGGCGATGATACGCACGTCCGCAAACAGCTCCTGGCCGCTGCCGCAACGGCGGAACCGCCCCTCTGATACAAAACGCAGCAACCGCCGCTGCAACAGGGCCGACATATCCTCGATATGGTTCAGAAACAGCGTACCTCCGACCGCCTGCTCCAGCAATCCGCGCTGTTCCGGCTGGCCGCCCTGCTCGGCGCTGCCGAACAGGACCTCTTCCAGTTGCCGGTCGCTGACGGCGGTGCAGTCCAGCACCACAAAGGGTCTGGCTGCACGCTGGCTGGCAAGGTGGCAGGCCTCGGCCAGCAGTCGCTTGCCGGTGCCGGTCTCCCCTTCAATCAGCAGCCGGGCATCGGCTTTCGCCATCCGCCGGGCTCTGGTCACCAGCTGCTTCATCGATGGTTGCCGACAGAAAAAGCGACTGAAGTCGGCCAGCTCCTCCGACAGATCGGCGCCGACCACCGACGGCCGTTTCAGGGTAATGACCGCACCTGTCAGCGAATAGCCGAGACTGCCCACCGGCACCCGGATCGGTCTGAGATCGGCCTGCAACCGGCGGCCGAGAATCTCGAGGCGCACGCCGGTGACCAGACCGTCATGCTGATGAATCAGCTCCACCAGCGACAGGTTCCCGACCGCCCCTTCCAGACTGAAGCCGGACAGCTGCCCGGGGCCGAGCTGCAGCAGTTCGGCGGCGGCCTGATTGGCGGCCAGCACCCGTCCTTCCAGATCCACCGACAGGATGGTTTCCGGCAGCGCGTCCAGCAGTGTCTGTTGCTCCGCCTCCCGTTTCTCGCTGGGCATCAGCGGAATCGGATGAATATCGTCGACACCGTCAATCGCCCGGATCTGCGGCAGGATACGCTGCAGCTGATTAAAGCTCATATCCGGAGTGTGAAGGTAGATATAGCGCTCGCTGGCGAACTCGCCGGACAGCACGTTGATTCTCGCCCCGGACAGGGTATCGAGTATTTCCCGGGCCATGCCCGGCCGGTTGGCGCAGGAGACTTCAAGACGCATCAGGGCACTCCCTATTCCTCGCGTTGTGTACCCATATAAAAACACCTGTTGCGTTTTATGTACATCCTGCTTGTCCCGTTTCACAGTAAATTATCAGAGTTTTGTAACGTATAAGCACCAGTTGATCTCACTCTCCTTATCACTTAACAGAATCCGCAAAACGGCTCGCTTATCGCCCGGGTCCGGCTCTGTCAGGATTGACCTCAACTAAAACTGCCCCGTCGCAAATTCAGACAGCAGCAAACCGGCTGAGCGAGCGACGGGTGCCACAGACAGGACATTCAGACCATGCAGATCGGAGAAATGTTGTTACAGGCCCTGAAGACCCACGGGGCTCAGGAAGTGTTTGGCATCCCCGGTGATTTCGCCCTGCCGTTTTTTAAGGTGATGGAAGAGAGCAGAATCCTGCCCTTCTACACCCTCAGCCATGAACCCGGTGTCGGCTTCGCCGCCGATGCAGCCGCCCGTTACAACGGTGCCATCGGCGTGGCCGCCGTCACCTACGGTGCCGGCGCTCTGAACATGGTCAACGCCGTTGCCGGCGCTTACTCGGAGCGTTCGCCACTAGTGGTTATCTCCGGCGCCCCCGGCAAGGATGAGTGCCAGAACGACCTGTTGCTGCACCACCAGGTGAAGACCGTCGATTCTCAGTTCGCGATTTTCCGTGAGATCACCTGCGCCCAGACCCGGCTGGACGATCCGGCCACCGCCACCAGCGAAGTCGCCCGGGTCCTCCGTGAGTGTAAGGAGCAGTGCCGGCCGGTACTGATCGAGATCCCCCGCGACCAGGTCACCACCGAGTGCGAGGAGGCTCAGGTACTGCCACCGGCTCCCTACTCCGCCGCCGCGGTGGAGAGCTGTGCCGCCGGCATTCTGCAGAAGCTGCAGCAGGCGCAGTCGCCGACCCTGCTGGTGGGCGTCGAGATCCGCCGCTTCCAGCTGGAAGACAAGGTCGCCGAACTGGCCCGCCGCCTCAATATTCCGGTGGCCACCACCTTTATGGGTCGCGGCCTGCTGGCTAACAGCAATGCGCCGCTGGCCGGCACCTATATCGGCATGGCGGGCAACAGCGATGTCCAGAAGCTGGTCGAGAACTCCGACGGCCTGTTTATGCTGGGCGTAATCATCTCCGACACCAACTTTGGCATCTCGGCCCGGCGGGTTGCCGATCAGGACGCCATCCAGGCCGATAACCGCGACGTGAAGATTGGTTATCACTGCTACCACAATATTCCGCTGGCGGCGCTGCTGGATGCTCTGCTGCAACAGACCGAAACACTGCCGGCGCCGGCTCAGCCCCTCAGTTTCCCGAAACCGGAGTGCCCGGGCTTCAGCATCGACGATCAGCCGATCATGCCGATGGATATTGCCGGCGCCGTCAACAGCATGATGCGTAGGCACGGCTCCATGCCGATCGCCTCCGATATGGGGGACTGCCTGTTTACCGCCATGGATATGGAATACACCGAACTGACCGCCCCCGGCTATTACGCCACCATGGGCTTCGGCATCCCGGCCGGACTCGGCATGCAGGCCACCAGCGGCGAACGTCCGCTGATTCTGGTGGGTGACGGCGCCTTTCAGATGACCGGCTGGGAGCTGGGTAACTGCCGCCGCTACGGCTGGGATCCCATTGTGCTGCTGTTCAACAACGAAAGCTGGGAGATGCTGCGGATGTTCCAGCCCGAATCCGAATTCAACCACCTCGGCCAGTGGCAGTTCGCCTCCATGGCCGCCGGCATGGGCGGAGATGGTTACCGGGTCTCCACCCGCAGCGAGCTGAATCAGGCGCTGGAGACCGCCGTTCAGACCCGTGGTCGTTTTCAACTGATCGAAGTGATGATCGAACCCGGTAAGCTGTCGCCGACCCTCAACCGCTTTGTCACCAGCCTGCGCAACAAGCGCCAGCAGACAACAGACTGAACGGCGGACGACCCGGAGCCCGGAAGGAGAAAACACTGCGATGTTTGAAACACTGAACCCCGTTGCCGGCGATCCGTTGCTGGCACTGATGCTGGCATACAGGGCGGATACCCGAATCGATAAGATCGACCTGGGCGTCGGCGTCTATAAAGACGAACAGGGCAATACCCCGGTACTGCAGTCGGTAAAAGCCGCCGAAGCCTGGTTGCTGGATAATCAGCACACCAAGACCTATATCGGTTCCGCCGGCGCACCGGAGTTCGGTCGCGCCATCGAGCAGGTGCTGTTCGGTGGAAGCAGCGCCATGCTGCGAGAGCTTAACAGCAGCGGCCGTATCTGCAGCGTACAGACACCGGGGGGCACCGGCGCGTTGCGAGTGGCCGGCGACTTTATTCATCAGTCGCTGCCACAGGCACGGATATGGGTGAGTTCCCCAACCTGGGGCAACCACTTCAATGTCTTTGAGTCTGCCGGCCTGGAGGTAAAGAGCTACCCCTGGCTGAACCGGGAAACCCGCAGTCTGGATAGCGACGGCCTGTTTGCGACGCTCGACACCATACCCGCCGGTGATGTCGTGCTGCTGCACGCCTGCTGCCACAATCCTACCGGACTCGATCTCGACGACCAGCAGTGGCATCAGCTCGGTTCACTGCTGCGTGAGCGCGGTCTGCTGCCACTGATCGATACCGCCTATCTGGGTTTTGCCGAAGGTCTTGAACAGGACAGCCGCGGCATCCGGATACTGGCGGATTATTGCCCCGAGATGCTGATTACCACCTCCTGTTCAAAAAACTTCGGGCTCTATAACGAACGTATCGGCGCCCTGACCCTGATCGCCGCCAGTCACCGGGACGCAGAAGCTGCGTTCAGCCTGGTTAACTACAGCATTCGCGGCAACTATTCGATGCCACCCAACCATGGCGCTGCAATCGTTACTGTCATTCTCGACAATACCGCGCTGCGCCAGCAGTGGCTGCAGGAACTCGCGGCGATGCGCGACCGGATCCGTACCATGCGCGACCGCTTGACAGAGACCATGGCCAGCCTGGCGAGCGGCCAGGATTTCAGTTTTATCGGTCGCCAGAACGGCATGTTCTCCTTCTCGGGGCTGACCGAACAGCAGGTTCACCGACTGAGGGAGGAAGACGGAATCTATATCGTCGACTCCGGCCGCATCAACATTGCCGGAATCAACGAAAGCAATATCGATCGCCTGTGCAGCGCCCTGGCCCGGGTCGTCAACGAGAGCGCCAGCCGCTGAGCAGCATAAATCATCGCCGTTTCGCGGGGTGTAACTTCTCTAAACGGCAACATTTCCGATTCACAGGCGGACGCTGTCGGTAATGCTATATTGGATCGGCGATTGATTACCGGTACGGAATCAGGGCACAAAAAAGGCGCGAGCCAGAAACAGAAACAGAAACAGAAACAGAAACAGGTAGTTCACAGCAGATAGACACAGTCATAAACAACAATAACAGGCTGATACAGGATGAAATCTGAAACCGACCGGAACGTACGGATACTGATCGTCGACCACAACCAGGGCTGTCACAGCCCCCTGGCCGACTATTTCGCAGATGCTGGCTACCAGGTCAGTGAGACCTCAGATTCGGCACAACTGACCGATCAGGCAATACACGGGCAGATCGATCTGGTGCTGCTTAACGACAGCCTGGCGACGGAACAGGCGCTGCGCCTGACTCACCAGTTACGGGCCCGGCTGGATGTGGGGATCATCCTGATTTCCGCGAAAGATGATGAGATCGATCGTATCGTCGGCCTTGAGATGGGGGCCGACGACTTTATCAGCGGCCCCTGCAACCCCCGGGAACTGCTGGCCAGGGTCAGGAACCTGCTATGGCGGATAAAAACACCGGCAAGGACAGATCAGCCGACCGGCAGCAGCGTCTGCCGATTTGAAGGCTGGCAGCTGGACGCTCGCAGACGACTGCTGACCGATCCGGAAAACAGCAGCAGACGACTACCGGAGGGAGAGTTCAGACTGTTGCAGGCGCTGATCAGTCGCCCGGGACAGGTAATGAGCCGGGACCAGCTGATGGATGCGGTCAGGGATCGGCAATGGAGCCCCAGTGATCGTTCAGTCGATGTGCTGGTAGGACGGGTTCGCCGCAAACTCCGGGACGATTCCACCAATCCCCGCTTTATTCTGACCGCACACGGGGCCGGTTATCTGTTCGCCGGCGAGCTGGCCTGAAACCGCTGCAGCCGGGACTTTCGCCGGGAGCCATGCACTGACGGATGCGGTCCCGGGCGCAACATCCCGACCGGCTCAGATTCCGTCCAGCTCCCGGATCATTTCCCGCATCGCCGCAGGAATGGCTGCTTTGCAATTACGCTGGTAATCGACACAGACCAGTACGCCATGACCCTCGGCGGCGATCTTCTGGTGCTGCTCGCTCCAGACCACGTGCTCCATGGTGAAACGATCCTCCTGAACATCGGTGACCCGTACCGCCGCGATAACCTCGTCGGGCCAGGTCAGCGGGATACGATAGGTACAGTCGGTGGATTTGAGGATGGGACCAACACCGGTTTCCTCCATGATCCCGGCATAGTTGCAACGCTCCATATAGAGCATGCGAATGCTCTCAAAGTATCGCAGATACACCAGGTTATTCACGTGTTGAAAGGAATCCATATCGCCCCAGACCAGCGGCATTCTCAACTGAACCTGATAACCTTCCAGTAACTTACTCATCCCATACCTCCTGCTTCACCCTGTCGAACTCATGATCCGGGCCTTGCCGGCCTGGCAAAACGGTAGCCAGCCTCCTGACCGGATCGCCCAGGATAACTTACAGCTTACGTTAACGTCAATATTATGCAGCTATATGATACGAAGCCGGTGGCAGATCTTCAGGCGTCAACATCGCCAGACCGGCAACAGGGAGCGGCAACCCGGACCGGCACCTGTTCCGCGCGACAGGGCAGATAATCCAGCTAAAACGAGGACAGTCTCTTTCAGGGGTAGGCGCACTTTTCAGAGGGATGCGCAGCAGAATCCAGCTTTCGCTGCAGCTCTTCATCGAGATAACGATTGATGATCTGCTGCAGGGTACCATCGGCTCTCATCGACTCCACCGCTTGCCGCCAGGGGCGGATCACCGACTCGGCGGTATCCAGGGACGCTACCGCATAAACACAGTGCCGACTCTGTACCTCACCAATGACGAAATCGGCGGGATCCAGCTCCGGACTGGATTTAAAGGCCGCGCTCAGCAGGATTGCCGAGGTGAACCAGCCATCGACCCGGCCCACCGTCAGCATATTGATATTGGCGGTGTCCCGGGTCTGCTCAAGATAATCGCTGATACCGGCGGCTCTTAGCTGTGCCAGCGGTGCCGATCCCGCCAGTACCGCAATAGTTCCCCCGCGGCGAGCGCGCTCATGAGTCAGCCGGGGACTACCGGCACGAGTGACATAAAAAAAACTGTCATCCAGATAATGAATCGCCCATTTCAGCAGCCCCTCCCGACGATAAACCCGGGCGACCGGCGTCATCAGCAGATTGTCACGGGTCAGCGCGTTCTGAAAAGCACGCTTGAAAGGCATCAGTCGGATATCGCCGGAATGCCCGAGCCGACGTCCAGCCTCCTGCAGGATTTCGACGCCCAGCCCGGCGGCGCCATCGCTGGTCTGGTAGGAATAGGGAGGAAGTTCGGCGGCAATCAGTTCCATCGACTGGGCGATCACCCGGACACTGCTGATCAGCAGCAACAGGCCACAGAGCAGGGACACCAGCATAACGCCGGGGCGAACCGATAACTGCCGGATGCGATGACCGGTATCCGAAGACCGGCGCTGCCGCCTGCTCCGGTTATCGCTGCGATGATAGCCTGACATCACAGTCTCCTCTGCTCTCTACAGAGCATAGACGTTCGGCAGCGAATTCCGTTCCGGCGCAGCCCCCCGACAAGCGGAGTCAGCTGCTGGAAAAGCGCACCACTCCCCGAGCGTCCTGCTGCCTCAGCAGCTCCCCGTCCGCCAGCAGAAGATGCAGATGAGCCACCGCCTCCCCCAGAGCAAAGAACAGCTCGTGGGGCCCGAATTTGCGATTGAACAGCACATCCAGAAGATCGGCCGCGCAGCGGGGAGAGTGGCAGGCCTCCCGTAACAGCTGCAGCCGCTCGCGGTGATGCTCCTGCAACGCGGCAATCCGGGCATGAAGCCCATGAAACACCAGACCATGGGCGGGCAGCACCCGCATCGAATCCGGCAATTTACCCAGCGTCGCCAGCGAGTTCAGAAAATCGCTGAGCGGATTCGCCTCAGGGTTGAGAAAACTGACGCTGACATTGGGAGAGATCTTCGGTAACAGCTGATCACCGGCGATCAGCAGCTCCGCGTCCCGGCTGAACAGGCAGAGATGTTCCGGCGAATGGCCCCGCCCCACCAGCACCTGCCAGCGGTGCTCGCCGATGATCAGCTGCTGACCATCCTCAAGACACTGATACCCGGCAGGCAGCTCAGGGACCCGGCTACGGTAGACGTTGCTGCCGGAGACCTGTTGCTGCAACCGCTCCTCATCAAGGCCATGGCTGGAAAAGAACTGTTGTTGCAGACGATTGCGATCGCCACCGGAAGCCTGATAAAGCGAGACAGCCTGCTCATACTCACCCCGGCTCATCAACACCCGGGCACCGGTTTTCCGGCTCAGCCAGCCGGCCAGCCCCAGGTGATCGGGATGAAAATGAGTCACAATGATGCGCCGAAGCGGACGACCGGCCAGCGGACCCTCAAGAAGCTGTCGCCAGATCGCCTTTACCTCATCGTTACCGATGCCGGTGTCCACCAGGGTCCAGCCATCGGAATCTTCCAGCAGCCACAGATTGATATGGTCCAGCGCGAAAGGCAGCGGCATTCGCAGCCAGAACACGCCCGGGGCGACTTCCAGCATGGCACCCGCTTCAGGCGCCTCGGGAAACGGGTAGCAGAGCGATTCGGACATCAGTAATCCACCTCGGAAACAGCAGTGAACTGCGGGAGAGCAACAACCGATCAGCTGAGCACGGCGCACTTCTCAATCAGTTCACTGGCACAGTCTTCGACACTGCGACCGGAAGTGTCCAGCACCTGGTCAGCCGCTTTATAATAGGGTTCACGCTCGGTCAGGATCAGCTTCAGATCATCCATCGCCTTCTGGCTGGCCGCCATCGGCCGCAGATCTCCCTGAGCCATCACCCGGTTCATGTGTTCTTCCGGCTGCGCTCGCAGCCAGATGGTATGAAATGCCGACAGCAGATAGTTGTAGGTCGATTTCTCCGACACCAGACTGCCACCGATTTCCAGCACCACCCGGTCATAGGTCTCCAGCACATAATCGATCGCCTGGCGTTCCAGCCGACGATAGGCTTTCTGTCCGAACATGGTGAACAGCTCATGCAGATCCAGCCCACCCTGCTGTTCGATAACATCACTGAGACGGATAAAAGGAATACCGGCATGCTCCGCCAGCTGCTGGCCAAGAGTCGTCTTACCGGCACCACGCAGACCGATCAGCGCAATACCCCGGTTCTGCTGCCGCTCGGCACCGGATTTACCGAGCAGCTGGCGTGACAGCAGCTCGAAGGCCTGCTGTTCCTGTTCCGGAGTCAGGCCGTCCAGCAGCTGCTGCAGCGGCGCCAGACGGATGCGGGCATCAGGCTCATAAGGCAGAATATCATTGAGACCGACGTTCATCGCCTCGGCCAGCCGCCATAACAGCGATACCGACATATTTGCCTTGCCGGTCTCCACCTGAGCCAGATAGCGCTCCGAAATGCCCGAATGCTGAGACAGGTCCTTACGGGTCATTCCCCGTTGCGCCCGCATGCCACGCACCAGCCGCGCGATGCGATTGATGTATTCGGCGAGGGCTTCTTTGCTCTGCTCACTGTTGTCGACCGGTAACACCGAATCCTGCTGTGCCATCGCTGACTCCCGTTGAATTGATAAATCACAGTTTACCCATTGCCTCAGGGATGATCTATAGTTCTTGTCGCAAAGCCGCAATCTGTCTCGAATTCTCTCAGCAGAAAGCAGCCTGACGCCCCTCCACACCACTTAATCCGGCGTAATCCAGACGGACATCCATCACCGATCGCTGTCTGCTCCCTCAGGAGCAGCGCTCGATAATCATGGCGATGCCCTGACCCACACCGACACACATGGTGCATAGTGCATATCGACCGTCAGTCTGCTCCAGCTGACTGATCGCCGTGGTCACCAGCCGCGCCCCGCTCATGCCCAGCGGATGTCCGAGCGCGATAGCGCCGCCATTGGGATTCACCTGTTCAGCGTCGTCGGCCAGGCCCAGATCCCGGGTCACCGCCAGCGCCTGAGCGGCAAAGGCCTCGTTAAGCTCGATCACGTCCATCTGTGACAACTGCAGGCCGCTCAAAGCCAGCACTTTGCGCACCGCCGGAGCCGGACCGAAGCCCATAATGCGAGGATCGACCCCGGCGCAGGCTGTGGCCACGACTCGGGCCCGGGCCACCAGGCCCCGGCGGTCGATGGCGTTGCGGGAAGCCAGCAACAGCGCACAGGCACCGTCATTAACCCCGGAGGCATTGCCGGCAGTGACGGTGCCGTCGGTACTCACCACCCCGCGCAGTGCCGCCATAGATTCAGCTGTGACCTGCGGTCGGGGATGCTCATCCTGAGAAAACAGGGTCGGTTCCGCCCGACGACGGGGGATCTCCACCGGTACGATCTCGCGCTTAAAAAAGCCGGCGACCCGGGCCTGTTCCGCCCGCTGCTGACTGCGCAGCGCAAAAGCGTCCTGATCCTGACGTGAAATACCGAACTCGGCGGCGACATTTTCAGCCGTTTCCGGCATCGAGTCGACACCGTACTGCGCCTTCATCAGCGGATTGATAAAGCGCCAGCCGATGGTGGTATCGAAAATTTCCGCCTGCCTGGAGAATGCGCTTTGCGCCTTGGGCATCACAAAGGGCGCCCGGGACATCGACTCCACACCGCCGGCAATCATCAGCTCCGCCTCCCCGCACTTCAGCGCCCGGGCCGCCATCGCCACCGCATCCAGCCCGGAACCGCAGAGCCGGTTCAGGGTCACTCCCGGCACGGTGGTGGGCAACCCCGCCAGCAGTGCGGCCATGCGACCGACATTACGGTTGTCCTCCCCGGCCTGGTTGGCACAGCCGAGAATCAGATCATCCACCTGCTCCCAGTCCAGCTGAGGATTACGATCCATCAGCGCCCTGACGGGCAGCGCGGCCAGATCATCGGTTCGCAGCGTTGACAATGTGCCGCCGTAGCGGCCGATCGGGGTACGAATGGCATCACAGATAAAAGCGTCTTGCATCGTGCGTTCTCCGCTTGCTGTTTTACGGGAGGATTGTTGATCGGGAAACCGGCCACGAACCCTGAACTGTCGCATTGTTCCGTCAGCCTGCGATCAGCGGGCTTCGCCGTCCTGCAGCCGGCCGACAAAATCACTGATCAGCTCAAGGGTCCGCTCGGGTTGATCCCGCCAGGGGGCGTGACCGCAGTCGGCGAGCCTCGCCAGCTGAACCGGGCCTGCCGAATGAGCCTCGATGGACTGCAACTGCAGGTCGGTGCCGTACTGATCGTCCAGCCCCTGAATCACCAGGATCGGCCGTTGAATCCGCGGCAGATATTCTTCGATATTCCAGTGCAGGAACTGCGGATCGAGCCAGGCCCGGTTCCAGCCACGAAAAGCGCAGTCGACATTGTCACCGTGAAAACGCCGCAGTCGCTGGCGCAGATCCCCGCTTTCATACTGTTCCCGGCTGGCCCGGATGCTGTCCACCGATAACTGCTCGACAAAGACATGGGGCGCCATCAGCGCCAGTCCGCGAACCCGGCTGTCATCCACCCCTCCGGCATTGATCAGCGCAATGGAGCCGCCGTCGCTGTGGCCCACCAGCACCAGTTCGTCGCCCCCCGCCTGATCAAGCACCGCTGGCAGCACCTCCAGCGCTTCGTCATGCATGTAACTGAGTGGACGCGGGACAGTAACCGGGGTTGAGTTACCGTAGCCGAAACGACTGTAGGCCAGCACTTCACAACCACTGGCCCGGGCCAGCTGCTCAGGAAAATCCCGCCACAGGCTGACCGATCCCAACCCTTCATGCAGCAGCACCAGGGTCAGGCGGCTGTTTGTGTCCGGCCGACAACGCAGATACTCCAGCAAACCACCCCTCAGCTGCAGGAATCCGGTTTCGGTGCTGAGGGCACAGCTCACGGGATCAGCCACTGAAAGCCTGCAGACCGGTCTGAGCCCGTCCCAGAATCAGGGCGTGGATATCATGAGTGCCCTCATAGGTGTTGACCGCCTCGAGGTTCATCATATGGCGAATCACATGAAACTCATCGGCGATACCGTTACCGCCATGCATATCCCGGGCGGTGCGAGCTATCTCCAGCGCTTTGCCGCAGGAGTTGCGCTTGATCAGGGAAATCAGTTCCGGCGCACAGCGCCCCTGATCCATCAGCCGGCCGGCCTGAAGACAGCCCTGCAGGCCGAGGCTGATCTCGGTCTGCATATCGGCGAGTTTTTTCTGGATCAGCTGGGTCGCCGCCAGCGGCCGACCAAACTGAATGCGATCGAGACTGTACTGGCGCGCCGCCTGCCAGCAGTACTCTGCGGCCCCGAGAGCGCCCCAGGCAATTCCGAAGCGGGCCTTGTTCAGGCAGCCGAAGGGGCCCTTCAGTCCTGAAACGCCGGGCAGCAGATTCTCTTCCGGTACCAGCACATCATCCATCACGATCTCGCCGGTGACCGAGGCACGCAGTGAAAACTTACCTTCGATCTTCGGGGCACTGAGCCCTTTCATGCCTTTTTCGAGGATAAAGCCGCAAATTTCTCCATCCAGCTTCGCCCAGACGATAAACAGATCGGCAATGGGCGAATTGGTGATCCACATCTTGTTGCCTTTCAGCAGGTAGCCACCATCCACCCGGCTTGCCCGGGTTTTCATGCTGCCGGGATCCGATCCGGCGTCCGGCTCGGTCAGCCCGAAACAGCCCACCAGATCACCGCTGGCCAGTTTCGGCAGATACCTGCGACGTTGTTCCTCAGTGCCGTAACTGAAGATCGGGTGCATTACCAGCGATGACTGCACGCTCATGGCGGAACGGTAACCACTGTCTACCCGCTCCACCTCCCGGGCCACCAGCCCATAACAGACATGACTGACCGCCGAACAGCCGTACCGCTCCGGTAACGTTGGCCCCAGCAGGCCCAGCTCCCCCATCTCCGACAGAATTTCCCGATGAAAATGTTCGTGACGATTGGCTTCAAGAACTCGCGGCATCAGCTGGGACTGACAGTATTCATGGGCGGCATCCCGTACCATCCGCTCTTCTTCGCTGAGCTGACTGTCCAGCAGAAAAGGGTCCTGCCAGTTAAAGACCGGCCTGGCGGGCGGGTTTGAATTCCGGTTTACATCGGTGGTCATCGCTGTGCTCCTCCGGCGTTCGGCCCGGGTACCGCGGCGGGCCAATAAAATGCATCATAGTGCATGCCATTTTTTATAACAAGCGTGCTATCACTCTTGCCATCACTATAGTCCCCCGCTGCTGACAACCCGCCGCGCCACTACCGAAACACCACTCTGCAGCCCGGCGAACTGCAACGGACACCCTGCTAACGCCTGTTTTCAGGCCTGAGTCTGTTTCAGTCCAACAGTAACCAGAGGGTGCAGACCCTGCTTTTTAATGCCCGCACTCACTTCCAGGCTCGCCGTCTGCCAGCAATAAAGTCACGACCGCACAGCGATTCAGGCACCGCTTCATTCTGCCCCCAGGGTCTTCAGAACCCTTAGCCTGAGGAGGTTCAGCATGCTGCAATCCCGCCCATTTCACACAGTGGAACACGCTGAAAGCCGCACAGTTACTGCGTTTATCCGTCATTCCCCCTCCGCAACAGCCGCCTGAGCCCCGGGCCGCCACTAAACCCCTACAGTCAGCAGTGACAATTATGTTGACGTTGACGTTAACATTGAAATAATATGCACTAAAGTTCATGCGGAAGCTGTACCAGAGACCGGGCCTGGCCCGGCCAATAACAACAAAGAGGCACAGGTTATGAGCACACCCTATCGATGGGTTATGACCGAGGTTGGAAAACCCTTTGAGAAAGTCTACTTCGAGCCGGAACAGCCCGGCCCCGGAGAAGTTGTTGTCGAAGTAGCCGGTTGCGGCGTCTGTCACACCGATCTGGGATTTCTGTACGACGGTGTCAGAACGAACAGTGAACTGCCCCTGGCACTGGGTCACGAGATCAGCGGACGCGTCGTCTCCGCCGGCGCCGGTTGCGAAGCCTCGCTGAACAAGGCCGTCATTATCCCCGCAGTTCTGCCCTGTTACGAATGCGATCTGTGCCAGCGAGGTCTGCACAATATCTGTCGCAGCCAGAAAATGCCCGGTAACGACATCCAGGGCGGTTTCGCCAGTCATATCACAGTTCCCGGACACTGCCTGTGTGAAGTAGACGAGGATCGTCTGAAGGCAGCAGGGCTGGAACTGGCCGATGTGTCGGTCGTCGCCGATGCAGTCACCACCCCCTATCAGGCCGCCGCTCAGGCTGAAATTCAGGAAGGCGACTTGGCCATCGTTATCGGCGTTGGTGGAGTCGGCGGTTATGCGGTTCAGATCGCCAGCGCCATGGGCGCCACCGTTATCGCCATCGATGTGGACCAGGCGAAACTGGAGAGCTATCGCCAGTACGGTGCGGCCCTGACGCTTAACGCTAGGGACTATGACGCCCGGGAGCTGAAGAAAGCCCTTCGTACCTTTGCTAAGGAGCAGGGGCTGCGCTCCACCGAATGGAAGATCTTCGAATGCTCCGGCACCGCCGCCGGCCAGGCCAGCGCCTTTAATCTGCTGACCTTCGGCGCAACCATCGCGGTGGTCGGATTCACCATGGCGAAGCAGGAATTCCGTCTCTCCAACCTGATGGCTTTCCACGCTAAGGCACAGGGAAACTGGGGTTGCGCCCCGTCCTACTACCCCGGTGCCCTGGAGATGGTGCTGGACGGCAAGATCGCCATGAAGCCCTTCACCTGCCAGTACCCCATGGACGACATCAACCAGATTTTCAGTGACGCGCATGACCACAAGCTCAGCGCCCGCGCCATTCTTGTACCCTGAGGGAATAATAATGAAAGCAACCACTCAAGCTATTGTCCGTGAAACCAGACCGGAACAGCTGGCTGACCACAACCTGGTACCGGAACAGGTGGTCCCCGGCGTTCTCTATGAAAAGCGCCCGGCACGACGCCTGGACGGCAGCGTTGCCGAAGGTATCTACAATGTCTGGATCACCATGGACAACCCGAAGCAGTACAACTCCTACACCACCGAAATGGTCAAGGGACTGATTCTGGCCTTTCGCGCCGCCTCCAACTCCAGAGACGTTAACGCCGTTGTCTTTACCGGCACCGGTGATAAAGCCTTCTGTACCGGCGGCAACACTAAGGAGTACGCCGAGTACTACGCCGGCAATCCTCAGGAATACCGTCAGTACATGCGTCTGTTCAACGATATGGTCTCCGCCATTATCGGTTGCGACAAGCCGGTAATCTCCCGGGTCAACGGCATGCGTATCGGCGGCGGTCAGGAGATCGGCATGGCCTGCGACTTCACCGTCGCTCAGGATCTGGCCAACTTCGGCCAGGCCGGCCCGAAACACGGTTCAGCCGCCATCGGTGGCGCCACCGACTTCCTGCCGGTCATGATCGGCTGCGAGCAGGCGATGGTTTCCGGCACCCTCTGCGAACCCTTCTCCGCCCACAAGGCCAACCGCCTCGGCATCTGCTGCGAGATCGTACCGGCCCTGAAGATCGATGGTGATTTCGTCCCCAACCCGACCGTCATCACCGATAAGTTTCTCGACGAATACGGCCGTGTGATACACGGCGAGTTCAAGACCGGCGAGGCGCTGAAAGCGGGTAAAGCCCTGCTGAAGTCCGGCGAGGTGGATCTGTCGCTGCTGGATGAGCGGGTCGAGGCCCTGTGCAGCAAGCTGCTGGAAACCTTCCCTGAGTGCATGACCAAGTCGCTTGAGGAGCTTCGTAAGCCCAAGCTGGAGGCCTGGAACCGCAACAAGGAAAACTCCCGCGCCTGGCTGGCGCTGAACATGATGAACGAAGCCCGCACCGGTTTCCGTGCCTTCAACGAAGGCAACCGCGAAGTGGGTCGCGAGATCGATTTCGTGGCGCTGCGTCAGGCGCTGGCCGAGGGCGCGCCCTGGACGCCGGAACTGATCGAAGACCTGATGCCGAAGGCGGAGGACTGATCGATGAGCACTTCCGCTCCAACCTCATCACCTTTGAAGGTGTGGCTGGAAAAGGACGACCGCCTGTTGCGGCTGCGACTGGCCCGTCCCAAAGCCAACATCGTCGATGCAGAAATGATCGGGGCCCTGAGCTCAGCGCTGGATAAGCACCTGGGCAGCGCCCGGCTGTCAGCGGTGATTCTCGACGCTGAAGGCCCCCATTTCAGCTTCGGCGCCAGCGTCGAAGAGCATATGCCGGATCAGTGCGAAGGCATGCTGAAAAGCCTGCACGCCCTGATCATCCAGATGCTGGACTGTCCCGTACCGATTCTGGTAGCCATTCAGGGTCAGTGCCTGGGTGGCGGTCTGGAGGTGGCGCTGGCCGGCAACCTGCTGTTCAGCCGTGCCGATGCCAGCCTGGGCCAGCCCGAGATCAAACTGGCGGTCTTCGCCCCCGCCGCTTCCTGCCTGCTGCCGGAACGTATCGGTCAGAGTCAGGCGGAAGACCTGCTGTTCTCAGGCCGCAGCATCGACGGTAACGAAGCACTGCGCATCGGTCTGGTCAACGGCCTCAGCGACGATCCATCCGCCGCCGCCGAAGCGTACTTTGACCAGCATCTGGCTGCCGGAAGCGCCAGCTCGCTGCGCTTTGCGGTTAACGCCGCCAGCGACGATGCCGTCGAACGAATCAAGAACAAACTAGCAAGAGTTGAAGCACTTTACCTCCAGGAACTGATGGCGACTCACGATGCTGTAGAGGGATTGCAGGCTTTCGTCGAAAAACGCGCCGCTGATTGGGAGCACCAATAGTTATGAGTACCACAGAGATAATTAAACGCTGCGAAGAGCTGTATGAAGATACCAACTTCACGGCAGCCCGCGAATGGAAAGCCGCCGATCCCTCTCGTCGGGTCATCGGTTACATGCCGGTCTACGTACCGCGCGAAATAATGCATGCCGGTGGCATGATGTCACTGGGCGTACTCGGTGGCGGCGACAAGCTGGAAGTAATTCACGGCGACGCCTACTACCAGAGCTACATCTGCCGCATCCCCCGCTCCACCATCGAGCTGGGTAAATCGGGCCGACTGGATTTCGTCGACGGCATGTTGTTCCCCAGTATCTGCGACGTTATCCGTAACCTCTCCGGTATGTGGAAACTGATGTTCCCCGAAGCCTACGTGCGCTACTTCGACGTACCGCAAAACTACAAGGACGACGTTGGCGGCAACTACTACATCAGCGAACTGCAGGAACTGCGTGAAGGCCTGGAAAAGCTGTCCGGCAACAAGATCACCGACGAGGCGATCCGCGCATCAATCAAAGTCTACAATCTCAATCGCAACCTGATTCGTGAACTTTACGACCTGCGCGCCGAAATGCCACACAACGTTTCGAGCAATGATGTCTATCTGCTTAATCGCGCAGGCATGGTCATTCCGGTAGAAGATCACAACGCCATGCTGCGCGAGTACATGGACAGCGCCCGTACCCTCGATAATCCGAAACGTGACAACTGCCGCGTCATTATCAACGGCTCCTTCTGCGAGCAACCGCCGCTGAACCTGATCCGCTCCATCGAAATGGCCGGCTGTTATATCGTCGACGACGATTACATGCTGGTTAATCGCTGGCTGCTGGGTGAAGTCCCCACCGAAGGCAACCCGCTGGCTAATCTGGCCAGTGCCTTCCTGCATGAGTCCGCCGATTCGGCGGCGAAGTACTGCGACAGCCATGAAGAGGTCGGTATGTACCTGCTCGGTACCGTCCGCGAACGCAAGGCCGAGGGCGTGATCTTTGCGGCCCCGAGTTTCTGTGATCCGGCACTGCTGGAGCGACCGATGCTGACCGAGCGGATGAAAGAGCATGACATTCCGCATATCTCCTTCAAATACGCCGAGAACTCCGGGCAGATGCAGCCGATTCGTGAGCAAGCCGGAACCTTCGCCGATTCTATCAAGCTTTGGAGCTAGTCATGAGCACTAAGACTGAAACCCCGACAAACGGCCAGGACACGCAGAAAGACGCATCCATGCTGATGCAGAAGAAGATGATCAACGCCAACTACGATGCCATTACCGGTACCGCAGAAAACGGCAAAAAGGTCTGTTCTACCTTCGTTCCCGGCAACCTTAACGAACTGATTCAGAGCTTCGGCATGCTCAACAACCTGCCGGAAACCAACGCCATCCAGAACGCCATGCGCCAGCAGAGCGGCGGCATGATCCAGAGTGCCGAGCGCCACGGCCATTCCGAAGACGTCTGTACTTATGTAAAGGCCGACATCGGCATGATGAGCAAGGGCAATATCGCGCCCAACGGCAAGCCCTTCCCTAACCCGGATCTGCTGTTGCTGTCCTACACCGGCTGCTTCACCTTTATGAAGTGGTTCGAACTGCTGCGCCAGGAGTACAAGTGCCCGACAGTGATGCTGCAGGTGCCCTACCAGGGCGACGGTGAGATTACCCAGAACATGCGCGACTTTGTCGTCAAGCAGCTGAAAGAAGACGTTATCCCGGCGCTGGAACAGGTCAGCGGTAACGCCTTCGATATCGACAAGCTGCGTGAAAATATGCGTCGCTCCGCCAAAGCCGAAGACGATCTGGTCTGGGTACTGGAGAGCGCCAAGAACAAGCCCAGTCCGATCGATGCCTACTTTGGCGCCATCTACTATCTCGGCCCGATGTTCACCGCCTTCCGCGGTACTCAGGACGCCGTGGATTACTACCGGGTACTGCGTCAGGAGATCGAACAGCGCATTAAGAACGGTCAGGGCCCGATCACACCGGAAGGCTCTATGACCCGCGAACGCTACCGTCTGGTGGTTGAAGGCCCGCCTAACTGGACCAACTTCCGTGAGTTCTGGAAGATGTTCTACGAAGAAGGCGCCGTGGTCGTCGCCAGCACCTACACCAAGGTGGGCGGTGTTTACGATCAGGGCTTCCGCCACGATCCGGACAATCCGCTGGAGTCGCTGGCCGATTACTGCCTGGGTTGTTACACCAACCGTAACCTGCCAAAGCGCGTCGACATGCTGGAAAAATATGTCAACGACTACGAAGCCGATGGCCTGCTGATCAACTCCATCAAGAGCTGCAACAGCTTCTCCGCCGGCCAGCTGATGATGATGCAGGAGATCGAGAAGCGTACCGGTGCACCGGGCGCCTTCGTCGAGACCGACCTGGTTGACCCCCGTTACTTCTCTGCGGCCAACGTTAAGAACCGTCTGGAAAGCTACTTCCAGATGATCGAACAACGCCGTCAGGGCAACATGATTGCCAGTGCCAGCTAAGAGGAGCCAGCTATGAAATGTTTTATCGGAATCGATCTGGGATCCACCACCACCAAAGCAGTGGTCATGGATGATACCGGCAAGCCCCTCGGGCACGGTATTACCAACTCACGCTCCAACTACGACACCGCCGCACTGGTGGCCAAAACCGAAGCGCTGATCAGTGCCCGACTGGTACTGCTGAGCCAGCTGCTGGACAGCCGTGAAAAACTGAACCTCAGCACCGAAGAAATTCTGGTCGGTCTGGAACGCCACTTCCGCCTTGCCCAGTTCCTGGTGCAGCTGAAGAACCTTAAGGATCTGTGCTGCGAGAAGGCCGGCGACGGGCATTACAAAGATGATCAGACCGCGCTTCTGACCGCGCTTAACGCCACCTTCGACAACCTGGAAACCGAACTGGCTAAGCTGTTCGGCCCCGGAGTTGATCGTAAGTCCGACTTCTTCCGCGACCTCGCCGGTACGGTCTATATGGAAGTCGCCGAAGATCAGGCGGAGCAACACCGCGTCAGTCACGACACTCTGATCAACGTTTACGATAAGTCCATTATCGAAGTGGAAAATATTCCGCCGCAGGTGGACATGAGCGAAACCTTCCTGAAAGCACTGGACAGTCTGCTGAATGCCGGTGAAATTCAGACCGACGATTTCGCTCAGGTACAGAGTGCCCTGAAAGAGGTACTGGCGGTCGATCTGGAGGAGACCTACGTCGTCGGCACAGGTTACGGCCGCGCGCGTCTGCCTTTCCCCAAGGATCATATCCGCTCGGAGATTCTCTGCCACGGGCTGGGCGCACACCTGATGTATCCGAAAACCCGTACGGTACTGGATATCGGCGGCCAGGATACCAAGGGTATCCAGGTCGATGAACAGGGCATCGTCGTCAACTTCCAGATGAACGACCGCTGCGCCGCCGGCTGTGGCCGCTACCTCGGTTATATCGCCGATGAAATGCAGCTGGGGCTGCACGAGCTGGGCCCGCTGGCGATGAAGTCGCAGAAGAAAGTATCGATCAACTCCACCTGTACGGTTTTCGCCGGCGCCGAGCTGCGGGACCGTCTGTCACTGGGTGAGAAGCGCGAAGATATTATTGCCGGTCTGCACCGGGCGATCATCCTGCGCTCGATGTCGATCCTGTCCCGCTCCGGTGGTGTTGACGATGAACTGACGTTCACCGGCGGCGTGGCCAAGAACGAAGCAGCGGTGAAGGAGCTGCGCATTCTGGTGAAAGAAAACTACGGCGATCTGAAGATCAATATCGATCCCGACTCAATTTATACCGGCGCACTGGGGGCGGCTGAATTTGCCCGCCGTGCTGTGGAGGCTTAAACGATGATTACAGCAGGTATTGATTTAGGAACCGGCGCCGTTAAGACCGTGTTGTTTAAACACGAGAACGGCAAAACCGAATGGCTGGCCAAGCGCAACGACCGCATTCGCCAGCGCGACCCGCTGCAACTGAGCGCACATGCGTACGATCAGCTGCTGAAAGACAACGGTCTGACCCGCGACGACATCACCTATTGCGCGACCACCGGCGACGGCGAGAATATCGAGTTCCGCACCGGGCACTTTTATTCTATGACCACCCACGCCCGGGGTGCCATCTACCTCGATCCGGAAGCGACTGCGGTGCTGGATATGGGGGCGCTGCACGGCCGGGCGATGAAGACCGACGATCAGGGCAAGGTCCTCAACTACCGCATGACCAGTCAGTGTGCGTCGGGTTCAGGACAGTTTCTTGAAAACATCTCCCGCTATCTGGGTATTGCTCAGGACGAAATCGGCACCCTGTCAAAACAGGCCGACGACCCGGAGATCGTTTCCAGCATCTGCGCAGTACTGGCCGAAACTGATGTTATCAATATGGTATCGCGCGGTATCTCCGCACCCAACATCCTCAAGGGTATTCACCTGTCCATGGCCGGCCGTCTGGCCAAGCTGTTGCGAGTTATCAAGGCCACCGATGGTGTCTGCCTGTGTACCGGTGGTCTGGCGCTGGACAGCGGTATGATCGATGCGCTCAACGAGTCGCTGCAGAAAATGAAACTCAAGGCCGAAGCGCGCAATCACGAAGATTCCGCTTACGCCGGCGCTATTGGCGCAGCACTCTGGGGCGCTTTCCGTTACGAAAAACTGCAGAAGCTGGAACAACTGGCTAAAGCATCCTGACGGGTACCAACAGAAACGGGCCCGCAATCAGGGCCCGGACAGAACAGTGCATCTGATCTCAGTATGAGAGGAGAAAGACAATGGCCTTAATCATTAATGAAGACTGTACCGCCTGTGACGTATGCGTACTGGAGTGCCCTAACGATGCAATCTCAGAAGGCGACGGCATCCTGTACGTGATCGACGCGGAAAACTGCACCGAGTGCGTCGGTGCCCACGACGAGCCGCAGTGCCAGCTGGTGTGCCCGGCTGAATGTATCGTCCCCGACCCCAATCATGCCGAATCTCAGGAACAGCTGCAGGAAAAGTACGACCGCCTGCACAGCTGAGTCGTATTGAGCTGGCAGCCCGAACAGCATCCCCCTGTGCCCGGTCCGCTGGACGCGCGCCAGGGGCGGTGCCTGGTTCCCTGATACAAAGGACAGTTAATCATGACTGATAAGCAAGTAAAGATCCGGGCTCTGAGCCCGGCGGATCTGGAGAAAGTGGTCACTCTGGATCAGCAGTTCAGCGGCTCACCCCGACGGGATTTCTTCGCCAAGCGCCTGAAAGCGCAACAGGACAGCCCGACAACCTTTATTTCACTGACAGCCGAGATCGACGGCGCCATCGCCGGTTTTGTCTCCTGCCAGATGCTGGAAGGAGAGTTCGGCAGCACCTGCCCGATCGCAGTACTGGATGCCATCGGCGTCGATCGCGAATTCCAGCGCCGCGGTGTCGGTCACCAGCTGTTCGAACAGCTGATCGGCGAAGTTGGAAACAGAGGCGGCCGGGAGCTGCAGTCTGTGGTCAAATGGGACCAGCCCGACCTGTTGCGCTTCTTCTCTGATGCGGGCTTCAAGCTGGCGGGTCGACAGGTGCTGGAGCTGGCCACCGACGCCATGACCGAAGCGGAGTTTGACGGCGCGGACCTGTCCCGCGACCGTGTGCCCATGCGCAGCCTGATGAAAGAGGACCTCGACCAGATCGTGCGTATCGATCGCCATATCACCGAGACGGATCGTCGTCCGTATTACCAGCGCACCATTACCCAGGCGCTGGAAGAGTCGGGCATCCGGGTATCTCTGGTGGCCGAAAAGGATGATCCGGTTAAGGATAATCTCGCCATCATCCGCGGCTTTATCATGGCCCGGGTGGACTACGGTGAGTTTGGCCAGACCGGCTCGGAAGCGGTCATCGACACCATCGGGGTGGATCCCGCTGCCCGGGATCAGCAAATCGGCCAGGCACTGGTCTCACAGCTGATCACCAACCTGAAAGGACTGCGGGTGGAATCGGTGCGCACCGAAGTTCCCTGGGATAACTTCAGTCTGATGGGCTTTCTGCAGCAATGTGGTTTCCGGCCGGCTCAGCGCCTGGCGCTGACCTGCCCGGTTAACTGAAAACAGAGTCCGGGGCGCGATATCGCAGATCCGCAATGGCGAATCTGTGATATCGCTTCCGATGCTAACTGAACAGGAACAGCCATGTCTGTTAACCAGCTTTTCGATCTCAGCGGCCGGGCGGCGGTCGTCACCGGTGGTACCCGGGGCATCGGCCTTGCCATTGCCAGTGTTCTGCAGCAGATGGGAGCAGAAGTGCATCTTTTTGATGTCGCCTGCGATGACCCCGACAGCCTGCTGCCGATGAAATTTCATCAGGTCGATATCAGCGATCCTGAAGCGGTAAACCGGGCAGTTTCAACACTGCCGGCCAGTGCCACCCTGCTGATCAATAATGCCGGCATCACCCGGGATCGCAGTCTGGCGAAGATGGCCGACGAGGAATGGCAGTCCGTTATCGATATCAATCTGAGCGGTGCCTTCCACATGATTCGCGCCATGGCCCCGCGGATGCGGGAGGCTCGCCACGGTCGCATCGTCAATATCACCTCGATCAACGGCATTCGCGGCAAGTTCGGTCAGGCCAACTACGCGGCCGCCAAAGCGGGGCTGATCGGCCTGACCAAGACCACCGCTCGTGAACTGGGCTCCCGGGGGATCACCGCCAATGCCGTCGCCCCGGGAATGGTGATGACTGAAATGGCAAAACAGTTGCCGCCGGAGTTTATCGACCGGGCTCAGAGTGAAGCGCTGATTCCGGAGCTGGCGCTGCCGGAAGATATCGCTAATGCGGTACTGTTCCTGGTCTCTGATGCGGCCAGGATGATAACCGGTGAGGTGATTCGGGTGGATGCAGGCCAGTATCTGTAGCTCAACCACTGCAGTGGCTAGGACGGGGCGATTCTCTTAAGGTAAACTTAACGTAAACTGATGGTTCTGCGTCATTTTTGATGTAAGGGATACACCGTCCCGGGTTTCGCCGGCTACCGGCAACGAATACGCTGTCCGGCTCTGCCACAGCACAGGCCCGGGTTCGTCAACGACAGCAGCCAGTACTTTTCCTTTAAGAGATCAGCATAGGTCAGCGTACTGTGAATACTGAACAATCGATGTCCGACACCCCGATCACGGCTCCGACCGAGGACACTCCGGCCGGCGAGACGACAGACAGCACCGCCGAAAGACCTGAAGCCACCTACTCCATCACTCAGCTTTCCCGGGAATTTGATATCTCGGCCCGTACCATCCGATTCTACGAGGCCCAGGGGCTGCTGAATCCGGATCGTAGCAAATACCGCCGCGCCTACAGCAAGCGGGACCGGGTACGACTGATGCTGATCCTGCGAGGCAAGCGAGTCGGGTTTTCTCTCAGCGAGACCCGGGAGTTGTTCGATATCTACGACTCCGGTGCCGGCGGTAAGGTCACTCAGCTCCAGCACTGGTTTAAGTTACTGCAGGAGCATGAACAACGACTGGAACAGCACAAACGGGATATCGAAGAGCTGCTGAAGGAAATTCAGAGTGCCAAACAGCACTGCCAGCAGAGTATGAAAGAACACCAGCCGGACGACGCCTGATCGGGAATAAGCCGTTCTCCGTGGCATCGTCCGGCGTAAACAGGAGCGATTGATCCGAAGGGATCAGCCGCCGCGGAGAACCAATCCATGACTGATACCAGGGTTACCCCGTCCTCCCCCGACCTGATCACCGGTTCGATCCGGACCATGACAGACGTGGCCGAGTGTTACCATGAACTGGCGGAGCAGATGGAAACCTGCAACAACCCCGTTGTTGCCGCCACCTTCAGCGAGCTGTCAGAACTTCAGCAGCAGCTCGTCAGGGCGCTGGACTCGCTGATACCCGACACGGGTACTCACAGCAACCTGATGCAATCGGGCGAATCTCCGGAAACCCGTCTCTATGCCGGCAGCCACTATCTGATGCATCCCTGGCACGCGATTAATCTCGCCCTTGAAACTGAACGTGAGCTGCTGGCGCCGTTGCTGGCGCTCGCCGATAGCCGATCAGACGAAACGACCACTGATGGTTCAGCTGTCCCCGGATTCTCTGAGACTCAGCAAATTTCTGCGAGAGTCACCCAGCATCTGGATACACTCAGCGCGATGCTGAGCCGGCAGCCGGTACCGGATGCGGACTGGCATCTTGATCCGGATCCTCCCATGCTGGATGACTGACGGCGGTCTGCCTGAAGAACGCTTCAGCAGACACAGTGTTTCAGGATTACTCCTGAACTACCGAAAGCTGCTGATTGTTCTGATTGCGCCCACCCGGGCGCCTTCATTTTTCTGAAACGACTCGGAAAAACGAAGCGAAAAGAGATCGCGCCACGCCACCGACCTTCAGTTTCCCTCATCTGAAGCAGGCATTGCGCGAACTCGCCCGACGGGGGCGAAATAAGTATCCCAGTAAACTCAATAAGTCGGCCGTATTCCTGAATATCAGTAATCAGTAGCAGACATCGGTTGCGCCCACCCGAGCGCCTTCATTTTTCTGACACGGCTCAGAAAAACGAAGCAAAAAGAATCCGCCCCATGCCACCGGCCTTCGGCTGCCCTCTCTCCTCGTCTGAAACGGGCGCTGCGCGAACTCGGCCAATGGCCTCAAACAAGCGCTTGCTTCATCCCGCATCAGCCTGCGGGGCTCGGCGGTGGCAGAGGGAAAGTGGGTGCCCGCCCAAAGTCAGGTAGCTTTTCTCCGACAATTTTACCCACAATTACTACGGTGATTACAGGCACGGACCGTCACCTCCCTTATGTGCAGCCGAGCATTGCAGCCAGTAGATGGATTAGTGCGAGGACTGTCTGAGGCCGCAAAGCGGCCTCGGTTATTGGTGCAGGCACCAACCCTGCGGGCCAGCTGAAGCTGTTCAGGCTACGCCTGTGGCAGCCCCCTTTTACAAGCGAAACGCGCAGGGAAGCTTGTGAAGCCAGCCAGACAGCAGAAGCGGCTTTGGATTGTTCAGGTTGCGCCTAGCCGGGCACCTTTATTTTTCTCAAACGGCTGGAAAAAGACGAAACTAAAAAAGCCGCCGAATGCGATTCCGGTCCCTGTACAGGATAAAAAAACGCCGGCATTAAGCCGGCGTCTTGTTTTCCTTCAACGGGATCTGATCAGTCGATCAGGCCATACTGATCGCGCAGGATCTCGATAATCTCGGCCTTCGGATTTTCAGACAGTACCAGCTTCTCGCCGGTAATCTGTTCCGCGACTCCGCAGTACGTCTCGGACACCTGCATCAACACCTCTTCCGGCAGGGCGTTGTCGCGGGCCAGTGCCTGACGCTCATCCATCCGATCCTTGTTGAGCAGGATATCGGGATCCGGGAAGTGGTTCAGCAGCAGCTGACGAAACGCTTCCTTAGATTTCTCGATCACCTTGCCTTCACGGTAGCTGGGGCCGTCCCAGATCCGGGAAGAGTCTGGAGTACCGACTTCATCCATATAGATCAGTTTCTCGTTACCGTCACGGTCGTTGACATAACCGAACTCAAACTTGGTGTCGACAAACACCTGATCCAGTTTCGCCAGCGCATCGCTGATTACATCAAAGCCTTCACGCAGCAGCTTTTCATAGAGATCAATGTCATCCTTGCTGCGGAAGTTGAAGGCCTCGAAGTTGTTGTCGATGTCACTGCGAGTGATGTTGACGTCATCCACTTCCGGTACACCGGGAATACCTTTGAGAATACCTTTGGTGGACGGCGTGATCAGCAGTTCCGGCAGTTTCTGGTCTTTCTGCAGACCATCGGCGATTTCAATACCGCAGAACTCCCGCTCACCCTTAGCGTAGGAACGCCACATGGAACCGGTAATGTACTGACGGCAGATCGCTTCGATCATCACCGGCTTCGCCTTCTGGACGATCCAGACAAAGGGATGGGGGATGTCGAGAATATGGCTGTCGGCCAGTCCCTGTTCACGGAACAGACGGAACCAGTGATTGGAGATCGCATTCAGTGCCGCGCCCTTGCCGGGGACACCGTTCATGCCACCCTCGCCATGCCAGATGCAATCAAAGGCAGAGATACGATCGCTGATTACCATGATCGCCAGCGGCGAGTCGGCCGCCACATCGTAGCCTTTTTCTTCGATCAGGCGACGGCTGTCGGCTTCGGTCAGCCAGTAAACGGAGCGTACTTTGCCGCTGTGAACCGGGCTGTTGGTGCGGATCGGCAGATCGTTGTTAACTGCCAGTACTTTATCAGCAAGACTCATTGCAAATTGTCCTGTGTCGGTGAGGATCAACAATTCCTGAACCGGAAAATCTCAGCAGCTCACGGTCACAGCTCTTGCCGATGATGGACGAGCGGGCTGAATTTCCAGAGCGCGGATTCTAGCAGATCTGCGGCGGGCTGACAGCCTCAACGGCGAATCTCGGGAAAGGCTGTCGTAATCGGACAGCCGGAGAGAGGGCAGCGTCCTGTTAAGCTGCGGTTTCGGACCCTTTCATGGCGCTCAGAACCGGTATTTGAGGCCGATACCGATCGAATTGGAGGCCCCCTGCACGCCACCGAAAAGGCCGAAGGCACCGGAACGATGATGACTGCGGATGACCCAGCTCCAGTTTCCCCAGCGGCGGGGCTGAAACTCCGCTTCGATCAGGATATAGGCCAGCAGCTGCTCCTCTTTACCATGGTTGTCATTTTCGAATTCCGGTATTTCCGAGGCGTAGGAAAGCCCCAGCCCCACGGCGACGTTGCTTTCCACCACCCCGTCCCAGGGCAGCGGGTACCAGCGCACGGCATAGAGGCCGTTTAGCTCGTAGTGATCCTGGCCACTGATATGTTTAACCAGCTGCACTTCCCATTCGAAATCGTAATTCGGAGCCTCGGTGAGCAACTGTTTGCTTAGCGAAAGCGAGAACAGCTGAAAATCGCTCTCATAGTCGGCCTGGGCAGTCAGTACATTCTCCAGCGGATCTTCGGTCAGAATGGCCGTGTAGCCGGTGACCGCCCAGCCCCCCTCCCCGGCATAACCCCGACCGCAAACCAGGGTAAGCAGTAACACCAGCAGCATCAGGGGGAAACAGGGGTTCTGAACTCTGATCATGGTTCCGTCCATTCCTTTAACCGGACCGCCGGGCCACAGCGGTCTTCAACAGACACTCTGTAAAGATAGATCAGCGGGGTTAATACAACCGGGAAAAGTGCCGAACGAATCAGGGTTCGCGACGGAGTGGCCCAGCCAGCCGAACAGCCGAGCCGGGCTTGAACAGGAACTGTTCCGAATGGCCCCGGAACAGTTCCTGACGATAAGGCAGGTTATTCGACGCCCTGACTGCGCAGGTAATCTTCGTAGTTGCCGTGAAAATCGACAATACCCGTGGGGGTCAGTTCGATGATCCGGGTGGCCAGCGAGGAAACAAACTCACGGTCATGGCTGACGAAGATCAGTGTGCCGGGATAGTTTTCCAGCGCCAGGTTGAGGGACTCGATCGATTCCATATCCAGGTGGTTGGTGGGTTCATCCATGATCAGCACATTGGGACGCTGCAGCATCAGCTTGCCGAACAGCATCCGACCCTGCTCTCCACCGGAGATCACACTGACCGATTTGCCGATCTCTTTCTGAGAGAACAGCAGGCGACCGAGGGTACCCCGGATCACCTGCTCATCATCCCCCTCCTGGCCCCACTGCCCCATCCAGTCCAGCAGGGTTTTGTCCGCTTCGAAGTCGGCGGCATGATCCTGAGCGTAGTAGCCGAACTCAACATTCTCCGACCACTTCATGGTACCGGCACTGGGCTCGATATCGTTGACCAGGCACTTCAGCAACGTGCTCTTGCCAATGCCGTTGGGGCCGATCACGGCGATCCGCTCGCCCACTTCCACCATCAGATCGAGACCGGAAAAGAGCTCTTCATCATACCGTTTGCCGAGGCCCTCCACTTCCAGTGCCAGCCGGTGCAGCTTTTTCGCCTGCTCAAAACGGATAAAGGGGTTCTGACGGCTGGAGGGCTTAACCTCCTCCAGCTGAATCTTGTCGATCTGCCGGGCTCGTGAAGTGGCCTGCTTCGACTTGGAAGCGTTGGCGGAAAAGCGGCTGACAAAAGAGCGCAGCTCGGCAATCTGAGCTTTCTTTTTGGCGTTATCCGCCAGCAGGCGCTCGCGAGCCTGGGTCGCGGCGGTCATATATTCGTCATAGGAGCCGGGGAACAGGCGCAGTTCGCCGTAATCCAGATCGGCCATATGAGTACAGACGCTGTTCAGGAAGTGGCGATCGTGGGAGATGATGATCATGGTGCAGTTGCGTTCGTTCAGCACCCCTTCCAGCCAGCGGATGGTATTAATATCCAGGTTGTTGGTGGGCTCATCCAGCAGCATGATATCCGGCTCGGAAAACAGCACCTGAGCCAGCAATACCCGCAGTTTCCAGCCCGGCGCCACTTCGCTCATCGGGCCGAAATGCTGTTCCAGGGCAATCCCCACCCCCAGCAGCAGTTCACCGGCCCGGGATTCGGCGGTATAACCATCCATCTCGGCGAATTCCGCTTCCAGCTCCGCGGCACGGATGCCGTCCGCTTCGGTCATTTCCGGGTTCGCATAGATCGCATCACGTTCAGACTTCACCGCCCAGAGTTCTTCATGGCCCATGATCACCGTATCGATGACGCTGTATTCTTCGTAGGCGAACTGATCCTGACGCAGCTTACCAATACGCTCGTTGGGGTCTTTGGAGACATTACCGGCGGTGGCTTCCAGATCTCCACCCAGAATCTTCATAAAGGTGGACTTGCCGCAGCCATTGGCACCGATCAGACCGTAGCGATTACCCTCGCCAAATTTAACAGAGACCCCTTCAAACAGAGGTTTGGCACCAAACTGCATGGTGATGTTCGCGGTAGTAAGCAATGTCGTGTTCCGAATAGAAAAGCTGATTGAGAGAGGCTCACCACTGATGGTGGCCAGCCTGCAGGACGGGATAAACCGAGGCGCGCATTATGCCAATAACCACAGTCCGGGGAAAGAACCGGGAGCTGTCAGCCAGTAACTGCGGGGGCATAATCTGTCGGCCGCCCGCTTCCCGCCCGGCTTTCCAGACCGGGTGTCGTCGGATACAGACAAATAATACGCTTTAAAATCATCGAGTTAAAAAAACGCCTTTCCCTAACGTCGGTCCTCAGAGACTGCAGATGGTCGTGGTTGCCCGCACCTACAGCTTATCTATTTGTTTTCAAAAGCAATTCTTACATTGGCACAGTGCCTGCTATATCCGGATCGGTTATCGCCGGCCCCTTCCCGGTGGTACCGACACAGATATCAAACCCTGACATTACAAGGAAATACTCTGATGAATCTTAAACCACTGTGCCTGCTTGCTCTGACTACCCTGTCTGCCATTGCCTGGGCCGGAGACAACCCTGAGTTTAAGGCGGTTGATACCGACGCCGATGGCTTTATCAGTTTCGACGAGGCCCGCAAAGTGGAGGGGCTGGTCGATGTATTTCCGGAAGTGGATGTCGACAGAGACGGCAAGCTGAGTGAAGCGGAGTACGGCGAAAGTAGCCAGAGCTGAAGTTCCGGTGTCGCTCAGCAACCCGAGCTGATCCGGATGGCTGAATAAACGAATGCCTGCCGGCTTCGACCCGGCAGGCCCGCTTTTTGCCGGCTTCACCAGAGCTCCTGTAGTTCTGCTCCAGCTGTACGGCTCGGTCCGTCTGAGGCGATGAGGCTGCGCCTACTGTTGCCGCCGACAGCAGGCCAGCAGCTCATAGGCTTCGCGTACCTGTCGGAACCGCTCCGCTTCTCCACCGCGGTCGGGATGATGCACCGCCGCCAGCCGGCGCCAGGCGCTACGTATCTCCCCCCAGCTGCAATTCTCTGTCAGCTCCAGAATACTCAGTGCCTGTTGTTGCCGCTCTTCGGCAAAGTACCGCTGCCAGAAGCTGTTCAGCAATGTTTCGACGCTGGCAGCACTGCTGTCGTCGAACTGACTCCAGTCCAGATAGTAGTCCCGAATGGCCTGTTCGCCGGCACTGGCCGGCAGGGTCTCGGCCGAACGGTCTTCAGCCGCCAGCAGAATGATCTTCAGTGCTGAAATACTGAGGTAACAGCCTTCCTCCAGCAATACCGGCTGTAACTGCCAGAGTGCATTCATTACCAGAAAGTGCTTGCGGTACAGCTGCAGGTCCGGAGAGATTTCCGCTTCCAACGCCAGGCCCTCAAATTCCAGTTGTTTCAGCAACTGATACTCACTGATCCCGTCCGGGTGTTGCCGCAGAATCTGCATAATCGGTGTCGTCAGAGGGTTTACACGCATGGTCGGAGGATCCGAAGAAAGCAGGTGGAAGACGGGGGCAGGTATAAGTGCCGGACCGGCTCGGAAATCCCTGTACTCTAAACCCATCGCCAGCGAATCTGAACCGGAAACAGCAGATCCGGACCGGGACCTGTCAGGGACTTCCACCGTCTGATGGCGTTTCTGAGGACTGCGGGCTCAGGTAACGTTCCAGTATTGCTCTGACATCTTTCCTGGCGGCCTGATGGGCGCTCTTACTGTAACCGATAATGACGTTGCCCCAGGGCTGCATTTCCGATTCCAGCCTCACCCCCCACAACCGTTGGATCAGCAGGCTGCGGTCATCAAAACCGTGATAGGCATCGGGATAGAGGCGCAGACTGACGGGAAAGCGACTGTTCCGACTCTGATTCTGCAATCGCCGACAGTGCAATGGCAGGGTCCAGTTGTCGGCCTCCCCCTGCAGGATCAGCAGCGGCGCAGATGCTGAATAGCTACCGGGCCCCTTCAGGTAACGCAGGTACTGCCAGCAACTGGGATAGAAGGCGATGCCGGCTTTGTAGTGGAGAGGTCGGTATGGCAGAGTGCCATCCGCCGGTGGTTTCGCACGGGCGGAAACCGGTTCACGCAGAGTTTTAATCGTAATGGTCGCGCCATAGGACCAGCCCATCAGCGCCACCCGCCCGGCGTCGATGGTCGGTTCGGCCGCCAGATAAGCCAGGGCTGCAGCAGCATCGGCAGGCCGAAGCCGGTTATATTTTGCCCAGACTCCGTCCCAGGCTCTGCATATCGGCCGACCACCTCGATTTTCGAAGCTGTCCACGATCAGGGCCGCATACCCCCACTCCACCAGTTCTTCTGCCCAGGCCTGATGCCTGGCCATCAGTCCGGCACATCCGTGCAGCAGAACCACCGCCGGAAAAGGGCTGCCATCTTCAGGTTGCAGCAGCCAGGCCCGGAGGCTTTCGGCCTCCCTGACCAGGGGGTTTCGAATGGAAACCGGCTGCCAGGACTCCGGCAGTTGAAAACTCCGAGCCCAGGCAGAGGTCATCAGCCCTGCAAGCAACAACAGCACCAGCGCTGAATTTCCCCGACCTGCCATTACCGCGGCTCCTTGCTAAGGTGATGTCGATGTTAACAGACGTATCCTGATTCCGGTGTTCCACCGGGAACCGAGGCCGGCGAGACGCCCTCCGGCTCCCGGTTACTCAGTATCCCCTTCTTAACCGGCAGATCCGGCTCGCAGGGCCCTGAACCGGAAACTTCTGAACAGCCCGTACAGTTTCAGGCACAGCAGCAGGTTCAGCAGGATCTGATCGGTCGGTCCCGATAACTGCAGATCGGCGGCCAGCGACCGGTTCGACGTTCCGGAACCAATACCAATGACCTCCGCCCCGGACTGCCGTATCTGTTCCACCAGTGGGGCCTGCAGGGTCGAACAGCATCCGACAACGAGCAGAATGCCGCAGTTATTCAGCTGTGCTTCCACTTCCCGCCAGGTGGTTTCATCAATCCCCTGGCCCGGGGCTGTGACCGCAGGTCTCAGCAGAGCACCACATTGCTGACAACGAAGATCGTAGTGCCGCCAGACGGCGCCGGGGGGCCAGGGTAGCTGCGCATCGCAGCCACTGCAGATTACCCGGTCAATGCCCCCGTACAGCTCGGTAATCCGGCTGACACCGGCGTTCCGAAGCCTTGAGTCCACCTCGGCACTCAGGATCCGATTCAGCCACCCCTGCTGCTCCATCCTTGCCAGTGCGTGATGGCTGGCACCCGGATCCACATTCCTGCACAACCGTCGAAACTGATCACAGGTGCCCCACATCAGCAGACGACACTGTCGGGAGCGACTGAAATGATCCTCACTGGAATAGTCTGTCGGTATCTGCTGACTGAGCCAGTTCCCGGTTGCGTACTCAGGAACCGGATCGGCAACAGCACCGTCCGTAACCGAACCGAACAGCACCACAACCGACCGCCCCCGTTTCCTGACGCGGGCCAGTCTGGAAGCCGTCCGCCAGAGCACGGGTTGTAACAACAGCGGATGTCCCCATTTTCTGAATCCCCAGCGCAGCAGGAGCAGCGCCAGCCAGGTCCCCAGAATAAAGGGGGCCACCAGGGGCGGCAGCCAGAGTGTCAGCCCGCTCAGCATCCAGACACTCCAGATCAGCGTAGCCAGCAACGCCGCAACCAGACCGGCGACAGCACCGGTGAGCGTTCCGGCCATAAAGACACCGTGGATACCAAAGCTCGCCGGCACGACAGCCAGCGCCCACAGCCCGGACAATGCCAGTATCTCCAGGCCCAGTATCAGGGAGAACATGAATGCCGTGACCAGCGCCAGCGCCACCGCCTGGACGGTTGCCACCGGCGACTGACTGGCCATGGCGGCGATCACACAACAGATCGCCAGCATCACGCCAGTGGTGCCGAACAGCGGTTCGGCCGAGGGCAGTGGCAGGGGCTGATCCGCCAGCAGCAGGATCAGAACGATCAGAAAAACAGCCAGCACCGCCGGCATCGACAGCTGCGGCAGATCCCAGCGTCGCAGCAGCTTCGGCAGCACTCGCTCCAGCGCCAGACAAACCAGCAGGGTCAGCACCAGATATGGCCACATATCGTTACCACTGGCCAGCGAGCCGCTCCAGATCAGACCGACGATGGCACAGTTATAACCGCTGAGACCGATCAGCCATTCCTCCCGTGACCAGCCGGGCAGTAACACTCCAGCCAGGGTCCCTGTCACCGTTCCAGCCAGCGCCGCCGGCGCAGCGGGAGGAAAAACCAGCGCAACAGCCGCCAGAACCAGCACTCCGGCATAAGCCCGGTCAGCAAAGGCGATCTGAGCAAGACCTCGCAGAGGGACCAGCAGCCAGGTCAGATCACGCATTGATCCGAGCGCAGCCGGTCAGGCAGGCGGTCCAGGGCGAAGATATCCGCCCAGGTTTCGCGCCGACGCACCAGTTCGGCGCCATTGGGCCCCAGCAAAACGGTGGCGGGGCGCGCCTGAATGAACTGCATCGACTGGGTATGACAATAAGCCCCGACATTGGAGATAAACAGCAGGTCACCGACCTTCAGCGGCGGCAACAGTGTTCGCTCCCGCAGACGGTCGCTCTGCATGCATAGCGGACCATAGATATCCACTGGCTGCAGTGTGGAATCGTGACGGTTAAAGGTATCGAGAGTGGTATTGATGCCGTGATCGTAATAACAGGCGGTTGGTACCAGGTTGACACCGGCGTCGACGATGACTGCCTCACCCTGCCCCTCCACTTCCTTTTTGGCGATCACGCTGCAGACCAGTTGCACGGCACCGTCGACCATGGCCCGGCCGGGTTCCAGCACCAGAGTCGGTCGTCCGCCGAACAGTTCCGAGGCTTCACGGATACGATCGCAGATCTCGGTGGCATAAGGCGCCAGATAGTCGCCGCTACGCTGGCTGCCGCCGGGAAAGTCGAAATCGGGCTTAAGGCAGTTTTTAGACGGGAAACCACCACCCAGGTCGATCATGGTAGGTGCCAGTCCCAGATCACGGGCCCGCCTGGCGACATCAATCAGCTTATCGGTCGCTCGGGCATAGGTGTCCCGAACCAGAATAAAGGTGCCACTGTGATTATGCAGCAACTCCAGCTTCAGCTTGTCGTTCCGGGCAATCCGTTCCAGTGCCCACTGGCAGTCGCCATTCTCATCGTTGAAGCCGAACTTGGTCCAGGGCGCCAGACCGTAGCGGAAACTGATGCGGATACCGATACGAGCGGGCTGGCTGAGCTGCTCGGCGATCTGTTCCACCGCGTAAAGCTCATCGCTGTTATCGACGTTGACAATGGCTCCTTCGCCGAGTGCTCGCTGCAGTTCTTCCCGGGTTTTGTGGGGGCCATTGAAAATAATTTCGTGGGCCGGCACCCCCAGCCGTCTCGCCAGTTCATACTCGACACCGGAAACTACCTCCGCCCAGGCGCCCTCCTCCCGCAAAATTGCGCAGACTGCCGGCAGATAATTGGTTTTGATCGAATAGGCGACGCAGGTGTCGAGCCAGGGTCTGGAAAAAGCGCGGTGAAAGTTCTGATAATCGTCCCGCAGTTTGCGCTCGGAGATCACATAGAGAGGTGAGCCGTACTGACGCAGCAACTCTTCGGCATCAAACTCTTCTTCAAAGTCCGGGTCGGCGAGAAAATGGTGGCCGGGATGCTTGTTGACCGCCAGAAAGGGAAGTGGCTCAACAACCGGTGGTTCATAGGCTTTTGCTGCGCGCATGCGAATCACTCCAGGTCTGTTCAGGCGTGTTTAATAAATCCCTTTGTGGTGAGTGCCGCCAGGACCGTCGGCCGGACATGAATTTCGCTGCTGCTTCGCATAAACACCAGATCCGGGCTGTCATCAGCGATACTGACAGGATCACCCAGCGCCGCCCTCACCGCCAGAGCCGGGTGGTTGGAACCCAGTGCCGCGGAGTAGAAAATCCAGGCGGTAAAACGTGGGTTAATCTCAATCAGATAGAAGCGATCTCTGATTTCGTCGCGGATAAACTCACCTTCCACCGGTCCGGTCCAGCCGATCTGCTGCAGTAACTCCCTGAAACTCGCTTCCAGTTCCGGCTGCCTGACATGGAGCGCACTCCAGGTACTGCCCCGATCACAACGGGCCAGCTTTTTAACGGTCAGGGTCGCCAGTGCCCGGTGTTCGCGATCACAGACGCTGGCGACAGCAAATATCGGTCCTTCGATCAGCGGCTGAACGATCGCTTTGTCAAATCCCCAGCTGTGCAGTTTTAACCAGGCGGTCCGCGCCTCAACAGCACTGTTAACCACGATACACTGAGAAATCGGCCCCTTGACCACGGCAGGCAGCCCGACAGCCTCAATCGCCTCGGCAGCCTGTTCTTCGCTGCTGACAATCCGACTTTCCGGAATCTCGAAAGCCCCCTGATCCGACTTCATTGATGAATCAAACAGCCGCAGCTTGGAACGCTGATCAAACGCTGACTGGCTCGGTAGCAACGTACGCACCCCCAGTTTCGCCAGCTCATCACGGATACTGATGAAATGAGGCAGTTCATCATCAATACAGGGCACAATCACATCAAAAGGGTGGGTCCGGTGCACGGACTTCAGACGGGCCAGAATCTCCCCGGCATCATTCCAGGTGGGCAGATTAAATACGGCGTCAAACAGGTCCGGCTGGTAGGTGCCGGAGTCAAAATTTCCATAGCAGAGACCGTATACCGCTGATACATCCGGGGCCAGCCGCAGTGCCCGGGCAACGCCGATCCCCGGATTCACCACGTCAAAGCTGCTGGTACCGGTAACGGCAACACGGATACCGGTACCTGAATCAGGATTGATTCGACCGTTGCCATTACGAGCAGGTCCCGGAACACAACGTCGCCGTTGCAGATTAATCAGATCTCCGAGCGGCACCACCGCTTCCGTGATCCCCTGCAGAAGAATCGGTCCGGGGCGGGCATGGCGAGTCCTGCTGCCGTTGCATCCTCGCCGGTCTTTCAGCATCTCCTGCAGTAACAGGACCGGCAGATTACAGTCGGCCCAGTGAGACAGCATCACCCAGGGAGGCAGATGGCAGTTGATGTCTCTCAGATAGACATCACGGCTTCCGACGGGACGGACGAAATCCAGTTCCAGTGCCCCTCGCCAGTCCAGTTTCTTAAGAATGGTCAGCGCCATGCGATGAATCTGCGGGTCATGAACAACGGTGCCACAGACCGCCAGGCCGTTCTCGTTCACGGCCAGTTTTCGCATCGTCACCAGCGCGGCCGCTCCGCCGTTGCGATCGGCAATCAGGGCCACATTGAACTGATCACCGGCGATCAGCTGCTGCAACAATACGCCGCGGCCGCTGCCCTCAGCCATTCGCTGCGCTTCAAGCTGCGCCTGCTGCAGGGAATAAACAATGCGAACACCCGAATAAACGCCCCGGATCAGCAACGGAAATCCCAGCGAATCGGCATGTAACGGGATGCCTGCCGGGTCCTGCACATGTACGGTACGGGGAGCCGGGATCTGGTGATCGAGAAAGAAGTTGGGTAGCTGTTTTTTCTGCACCGCCCGGATACGATCAGGCCTTGGCAGCAGCGTCCGTATGCCTTCGGCCCGCAGTCTTTCCGACAGCCTGGAGATGGTCGAGATCTCTTCGTTGAGACAGGGCAGCAGTGCATCCAGTCTGCCACGTCGGTGAACGGCCATCAGCTGTTCAAAAATTGCATCATCACCCTCGGCGACCGCTGGGATCAGATGCAGGCCATCGGCCACTCCGGGCATCCAGGCACCGGTCATTACCGAATGCTGGCCAAGGGCCTCAATGGTGATGTTCCCGGCCCAGCCTTTTCGCAGGGTCCGGGCTACAGAAGTACCCGAGTGCGGTGCGTCCAGACCACCAAAGCCGGTCAGAGCGATCACCGCATCAGGCGAGCTCATCGATACACCCCAAAGCCGACAGCCGATGAATCAGCCCCAGTGAATCGCGCCTGGCATCGATTTCAGCCAGTTCGTAGTCAGCACAGAGCGCTTCCGTCAGATGGTTCAGCGTTGCCCCCTCTTTCAGGAGGCCCAGCAGAACCCAGGCTGTGTCGTTGCAGGCACAGATCACTCCGGTGTGATTATCGATCAGGAGGTGTTCCTCTCCCTGCCCCCCTTCCAGTGTCATCCATGGTTTAAGCAGGAACTTCTGCCCATTCATACGAGCCTCAGAGCCGGGCTCTGCCTCCGTTGTTCCACACGTCCTGGTTTCAGGTACACCGCCGAGGACTCTTTCTAAAAAAGCATAGAAAGGCGATCCCTGTTTAACAAGTCTCAGCTCCCGAATAGACGTCCGGGTTCGAGCTGGCGCTAAGCATCGGTTATGGCACCACGACAGTCGGTTCGGCCGCAGCTGGCAGCGTTCAGAACCACTCTCCGATCTGTGACCCCACTGCGATAAACGGGGCTACCGGGGCTGTTCCGACGGTGATAATTCATGCCTTCTGCCATTTGCAGCGATGATGAAAAGCGGGCTTCAGGAGCACAGAAGGGCTGCGGTTTCTGTATCGTCATCAACCCGGCGATCATTATTTGTCCAGGTGTTTAACTCAACTTCTGGCTACTTTACGACTACTATTGTCTTATATAAGCAACTGCGTGCCGGACTGTGATGACAGAGGATGTCTGTTCATGAGGCGTGCAGATGGCCGCCCGGGGGGTATTGATTCCTCCGGCACCTCTGGATCGCCTTGCCGATAATCTGGTTGCATGGGGTTCCTTCGCTGCCGAAAAAAAACGCAGCCGTCCTGCCCGCCCAACGAGAGAGCCGAATACCGGGAACCTTTCACCACACGCCGGGGATCTCCGAATCCAGAAGGTGGGCAGACAATGAAACAGAAAATATCCGACAAGGGTTACAAATACGACCCTGAGTACCAGATCCTTGATCCTATCATCGACTTCCTGCTCGATAACGTAAACGAAGTGGATACCGAAATGCGCTGGATCAGTAACTCCAGTGGCTGGATCTGCACTATGACCTATCCCATTGATTTTGAGCTGATCAGGGCAAATTTCGATCTGCCGGCCAGCATTCGGCTGATGGATGAATTTGAATCAATTGACTACTGTCTCGGCACTGCGGTGATCCGTCAGAAGCCGGAGATCGATCCGGAGACCGGCCGGCCGATTCTGCATCACTGAACACCCGTACCAGGGCCCACTCGATGCTTCCGGTGAACCGGTGGAATATGCTGGAAGCACCCGCGGCGGAGTCAGCTCAGCGACTCCCCCAGATGACGATAGACATTTGGAAAACTGTCCAGAAATGCCCAGAAGTCCGACAGGCTCATGGTACCGATAAACTCATCACAGAGATCACCATCCGCCTCATAGCAGACCACTGCCTGCTGATCATGGGTCAGCAGAAAAGCGTTATAGCGTCGATCCATCAGGCCGTCGAAACTGATGAAAAGCAGCTGCTGCTCGGGACTGAAAGAAGCCGGCAGCATCGATTTCATCTGCTCGGCCAGCAGCTCCGGCATCCTCATCCAGTGTTCGGTACAGGCGACCACTTCAAACCCGGCGGCTCTCTGATCCCACTCCGTTATATGACTGTCGGTACTGACGATCTTTCCGTCCGCATTCATGCCAGAAATCCCCCCCTGCTATCGCAAAACGGCATTACCACACTGTTCATAGTCTGGCACGGCCGGGAGGCAACGCAAGCTGGCGAACTCAGTGGATACCCGGCGGGTCGGTTTTTGCCGCCTCTTCCTGGCCCGCAGCGGGCTGATGAGATTTCATTGCCAGCCAGACGGCAAGAAGAATAATGGCTCCGCCGGCCAGGGTCGAAAGGCTGGGAATCTCCTGTAACAGCAATGCGGCAAAGAGAATGGCGTACAGAGGTTCAAGACCGACAATAACGCTGGCCAGCTGTGCTTTCACTTCGGCCAGACTTCTGACCAGTAGCGCCTGGGGGATCGCCGTAAAAACGACGCCCAGCAGTACCAGTAACAGGATCTCATTGCCGCCAGGCAGGATTGTCAGTCCCCAGACAAACGGCAGGGTGCAGACTGTCGCCGTGGCATGCTGGCAGAAGGTAATCACCAGAAAGTGGTGATCACGGACCAGGCGGCGATTCATCAGACTGAACACCGCCAGTATAAAGCCGGACGCCACCGCCCAGCCAAGCGCGACTGTCTGATCGTTGGAGATATCGAAGTCAGGCACCACAAACAGCAAACCGATAAACACCAGCACACCGCTGAGAATATCCATCAGCCGCAGCCGTTCGGAAAACAACAGCGGCTCAAGAAAGGTGACAAACACCGGATAGGTGGAAAAGCCGATAACGCCGATCGCCACCGTCGAAAGCTGGATCGCATGAAAAAAAGCAAACCAGTGGGCTGCAAGCACGACGCCGGACAGCGCCAGATACAGTCCTTCCCGGTTGATGATATTGCCGAAGCCGATCCCCATAAAGCGCATCAGCACCATAATGCTCAGGGCGGTAAAGATACTGCGACCGGCGATAATAGCGGTCGGATGAAGCTCGAGAAACTTACCGAACAGGCCGGTCATGCCCAGTAGCAGAACGGCAACATGCAGCGTCAGCAGGTTGGAATTAAGGCGCATTGAGGATGTTATTTCCTTGTCGCCGCCGGCGGAGTCACGGCTCGCGGCAGTCCAGTGAATCGGGCATGCATTATGGCACGCCCGACCCTGTATGCCAGCCCTGGAACACCGCTTACTTGGCGGAAAATCCACCATCCACAGCGATCACCTGGCCGGTGATATAGTCTGATGCTGAGCTGGCCAGAAAGATGCAGACGCCATTAAGGTCCTCCAGCCGGCCGTTACGACCAACAGCGGTCTGGCGAGCCAGCTGTTCACTCAGTTCCGGCTGATCGAACACCGCTTCTGTCAGTTCGGTGGGGAAGAAGCCCGGCGCGATCGCATTACAGCAGATTCCGGACTCCGACCAGGCTTCCGCCATGGCCCGGGTCAGCTGGGCGATACCGCCCTTGGAAGCACCGTAGGCGATACCGCTGGCAAACGCCCGCCGGGACTGCAGGGAAGCGACGTTGATGATTTTTCCCCAGCCCCGGGCTCTCATCTGTGGTACCAGCTTCTGAGCCAGAAAAAACGGCAGTTTCAGATTCAGATCCAGCGTCTGATCCCAGCTCTCGGGGGTGACATCATCGGCATGCTGGCGCAGGTTAACACCGGCGGTATTGCAGAGAATGTCAACATGGCCGTAGGCTGCCAGACAGCGTTCAACGGTCCGGTCAAGCTGGTCGATATCGGTCAGATCGGCCACCACGACGGCGGCTCGTCCTCCCCGACCACCGATCTCGTTCGCCAGCGCCTGTAGCTTCGCCTCCCGTCGTCCCACCAGCACCACCCGGGCACCGGCTTCACTCAACGCCCGGGCCTGCTGACTGCCGATACCGGAGGAGGCACCGGTGACAAGCGCTACATGCTGTGAGAGATCAAACAGTCGCATCGTTCATATCCTGATTGAGTTGCCGGTTTTTTCGTTCCGCCGTTTCAGCGCTCAGCAGTTGCCGCAGCCATTCGATAAACGCCAGCGCTCCCGGGTTATCGAGGGTTCGCCTGGGACAGACCAGGTAGTATGCCTTTTCCAGCGGAAGCTGGATTTCATCAATGGTCACCAGCTGGCCACTGCGCAGCTCGTCTTCGATGAGCAGGCGCTGGCCCAGCAGCAGCCCCTTACCCTGAACCGCAGCTTCGATGGCCATACTGGACAGATTAAACCGGGGCCCTTTCGAGGGTACAGAGCCAGTCAGCCCCGCTGCCTGCAGCCAGTCTTCCCAGCCGGGCAGAAAGCTGTTGTCCTCTCCCCAGTCCACATGAATCATCGGCAGTTTCAGCAGTTGCCGGATATCGGCCCCGGCGTCAGCCAGCAGCCCGGGGCTGGCCACCAGTGAGACCGTGTCGGTAAACAGCCGAAACCGTTCCAGCCCGGGGTAATGCTGATCACCGAAACTGATACACAGATCCGAGGCGGAACGACCGAAATCCACTCTGGCATGGCTGGCTTCCACCCTGACTTCCAGCTGTGGATTGATTTCCATCCACTTCAGTACCCTGGGCATCAGCCATTTCGAGGCAACCGACGGCAGTGCGGTGACTGTCAGCACGTCCAGATTTTTGTGCTGTTCAATGTGTTGCTGGCCAAGACGAAGCTTTTCAAAGGCCTCGTGAACAAAGAACTGATAGCTTTCCCCCGCCCGGGTCAGGGTTACCCCGCTCTTCGACCGTTCAAACAGCTGAATGTCCAGATGCTGCTCCAGTTGCCGGATCTGCTGGCTGACGGCCGCCGGAGTAACATGCAGTGCACGTGCAGCCCCGGCAAAGCTGCCGATCCGGGCTGCGGTTTCAAAGGCTCGCAGGGCGCTGAGAGGTGGCAGTGCGGTCACAGTAGTCTCCGGTTCAGCCTGGCCATGTTCAGGGTTGACGCTGTTGTTTATGTTCGTCTCGCCCCATCTGGAGAAGGCCAGAGCAGTCCACCATTAAGTTTTACTAACGGATAACAACAGAATTTATCGCTATTAATGAGATATGTCATTACATATTCTATTGGCTGATGAATTTCAGAACCTGACCGGGAGAAGCACAGATGGAACTGCCAGAGATCGTTAAACTCGTCGACTACCCCCTCAACGATCCGGCCCTGCAGGATCGCTGTCGCCAGCAGCTGGATCAGCAGGGTGCGCTGGTGCTGCCGGGATTTCTTACCCCCGAGGCGTTAGCAGCGGTCATTCGGGAAGGCGAATCCAAACAGTCGCAGGCCTACTACACCGGCGAAATGCACAACGTCTACCTGCGGGATCCGGACCCCGAGTTTCCGGAACAGCATCCCCGCAACCGGCCGGTACACTCCTCAAAAGGCTGTATTACCGACGACCAGATCGACATGGATTCGCCATTGCGCACTCTGTACGACTCAGAGCCGTTCCGCAACTTTCTGTGCGCCGTACTGGGAGAGCAACAGTTGTTCAGCTACGCCGATCCACTCTCCTCAATCAATCTGCACTACGCCGCCGAGGGTCAGGAACTGGGCTGGCATTTCGATAACTCCTCTTTCGCCATTACCCTGCTGATTCAGAAGCCTGAAGCCGGCGCTACCTTTGAGTATCTGGAAGCCATGCGCGATGCCGACGCCGGCGAGATGAACTTCGAGGGCGTTGCCCGGGTGCTGAACGGTGAACTCCGACCCAGATCACTGAGCATCGAGGCCGGTTCGCTGGTTATGTTCCGTGGCCGTAACGCCATCCATCGGGTCACCCCTACCGAAGGTAACCGCACCCGTATGCTGGTGGTGCTGGCGTATAACTCACAACCGGGTATCGCCCTGTCAGAAACCGCCCGGATGACCTTTTACGGCCGGCTCTGAGTCGGCAGCAGCCGGCTCTGCGACTCCGACCGGCATCCGCGCCGTCAAGTACCATCGCAACGGCGATGTGGCCGAATGCCGGCGGAAACCGGAATCCATTGACCGGAATCTCCCCCTTCCCGATTATCTGAGGTTAATCAGAATCAGGGGGGGCCGACGGCAATACCATATTTCCGGTAAATCTGTTCCAGTTCCCCACTCTCCTGCAACGATTTCATTTTCTTCGACAGAAGTCCGGCCCGGGATTCGGAATCAGGGTGCTCGGGATCGAACGCAATGTAGAGATTTTCGGCGGGCAGCACACCCACCTCCTTCAGGTGGTATTCAGCCGCCCCCTTCAGGTGATAATTCAGCACCGAGCGATCCTCCAGCAGCACATCGATACGCTGGCTCTGCAGTGCTCTCAGATTCTGTATTATCGCCGTCTCGCCGCTGAGCGCCTGGATACGGTCTGAGTCACGGTAACGACGGATGTAACTGTCCATGGATCCGTATGAGACATCCTGGGTGACCCCGATGCGCACCTGCCAGAGCGAAACCAGCCCGACATGACGCCAGGACTCCGAATCCGGAACCACAAACACAAACTGAGACACCGCCTGAGGACGTCCGGGAAACACCAGTTCCGGCGCATTACGTCGCAACACACCAGTGATCGCATCGATGTTACCGGCCCGCACATACCTGAGCGCCCGACTCCAGGGCAGTGACTGGAACTCAATCTCAACACCTTCCGGTTCGAATACGCTCGTCGCGATTTCCACCAGTACTCCCGGCATCCCTTCGGCATCGGTACAGACCCAGGGACAGCGGATCATCCCTCCCAGCCGCAGGGTCTCAGCGCCGGCAGAAAACGGTGACAACAGTATCAGGACGCCCACCAGCAACCGCTTCCAGTACCGATGACCGACTGGCCCATTCATGCATCGCATCTCCTGTTATTTTCTGCTTTTCGCAGCCTCTCCGGTTGCCGATTGACCGGTATCACCCTGCTGATGAATGATTTTCAGTACTCGCTGAACAAAGGCCCGGCCACCGATACTGTCGTAAAAGTCCGGCCAGACACCGACGGCCAGTGCTTTCCAGGTTCGCTCATCATCAGCCGGTGTGGCCAGCACCATCCCCCGCTCCAGCAACCATTCCAGCTGTCTGCGATTACGATTTTCCGTCCAGCGCCACTGGTAGGCTGCCGCCTCCTCAGCGGCCCGATGAAGTACCTGCTGCAGGTCTTCAGGCAACCGCTGATAGAAGTTCTCGTTGATCAGATGTGGTCCGGTCCAGAGGATATAGCGAATATCGGTGATGTATTTCTGCACCCGGTAGATCTCGCCGTTTGCGTGAGGCATGCTCGAGTAGGTGACGTGTGGGTTCTCCTGACCATCCGCGATGCCACTCTCCAGCGCCGCATAGGTTTCCGTCCAGGCAATCGGCAGCGGCTCCACCCCCCAGGCCCGAAATGCAGCAACCATGATCGGATTCATTGGAGTACGAATCTTCAGGCCGGCCAGTTGCTCCGGTTTCCGGATCGGTTTCCGGTTGTTGGTCAGCACCCGATATCCCCCGATCAGCCAGCCCAGAGCTCTGACGTTGGCACTGCTGATCATCCTGTCGTTCACCTCCTCCATGATCGGATGGCGAAACAGTCGACGCGCCTGTCCACTGTTCTCGAACAGATAGGGCAGTGTCAGAAAACCCACCTCGGGCGAAAAGGGTGTGAGATTATTGACGGCAACGGTGGTCATCTGAATATCACCTTCCGCCGTCCCCATCACATTGTCATGTTCGCTGCCGTAGCGGCCGTCGATAATCGGTTCGACCTGGATACGCCCTTGAGAATACTGCTCCACCAACTCTTTAAATTTCATCAGGTGAGCAACGTAGTGACTGCCTTCGGGGTTGGCAGTGGCAAAGCGTAGCGTATAAGGCGGTGTGGCACCCGCAGAGGCCGAGAAGAGGATGGTAATCAGCAACCAACAGCGAACACCGAGGGACATGGCATTGCACCTGAAACGCGGGCAACGAAACTTTAAACAAATTACCCGCCGACTAGATTAATACTAGCCTCCACTTGCCCGAAGGGCGTAAAGCTAAAACCCCCTCTCCGTTATGAAGAGGGGGCCGTGAGGACTTAAGAAAGGATCCAGAGTGAGATCCCCGGTATTAACGCTATGGCGAGCCAGGTCAAAAACAGCGCAGTGAGATAGGGCACAACATGTTTGACTATTCGCAAATAGGGAATACCGGTCATGCCACTGGCCACGTAAAGATTCAAACCATAGGGCGGTGTAATAAATCCGATGGAGGCACCCACCAGGAAGATCACAGCAAAATGGATCGGATCAACGCCAATCATGGCGGCAATCGGCGCCAGTATAGGTGCCAGAATTACCGTAACCGGTAAGCTCTCCAGTACCGTTCCGGCCACCAGGACTATTGCCATACAGGCAAACAGAATGGGATAGAAGCCGCCCAGTGAAGTAATCGCACCCGTCAAAAAGGCTTTGGCTCCCAGCAAGGAGAGCACCTGCTGCATGACCACCGAAACCGCGATTAAGGGCGCCAACATGCCGGTAATCTGGCCTGAACGCATCATAATTTTCGGCAAGTCTTTAAACCCGAACTCCCGGGTAATCAACAGTCCCGCAATAAGACAGAACCCCGTGGTGACCCCTGCCGCTTCGGTCGGAGAGAAAGAGCCGGTATAGAGGCCGAACAGCACGATCCCCATGGCCATAAATCCAAGCCACGCCTTGGAGCCGGTTTGCACGATGCGCCTGGGACTGAGCTTGATCAGATGCCCCCAGCCATTGCGACGCGACATGATAAAGCAGGCTGTCATCATCGCACCTATCATCAGCGCTCCGGGGATCATTCCTGCCATAAAGAGCTCGCCAATCGGCAGGTTCATCATAAACCCGTAGACGATAAAGATAATACTGGGGGGAATAATGATCCCCACCGTGCCACCGGCTGCCACCGTCGCAGCAGCAAACTCTTCGTTGTAGTTACCCTTCTTCATCTCAGGGTGCATGATGCTGCCAATGGTAGCGGTGGTCGCAGAGTTAGATCCTGAGATCGCCGCAAACATGCCACAGGCTCCCAACGACGCCATCCCCATTCCCCCACGTACAAATCCCAGGCAGGCGTAGGCAAAGTCGGATAAACGTTTGGCGATACCGGCGGCGTTTATCAGGTCACCGGTCAGGATAAACAAGGGCAGAGCCAGCAGCCCATAGAAATTCAGTCCCTCATAGAGGGTCACACCGACATTGGCCAGGGTGAAGTCGATCACCAAACTCACACCGATCACCCAAAAGGAGATGACCAGGAAGATGGGAACACCCAGTATAAATAACCCGGTTACAGCCAGACTGATCAAACTAATCCATAATGCATCCATCATCGATCTCCTCAATCACCAAAGGTTGGGGCATGCACAGCCAAAGGCCGACCCGCTTTAAAGTCTCGGCAGTCACCCACGAAATTCTGAGTAACACGCACCAGGAGCAGCGCCCAGGCCATCGGTGTTGCGAGATAGAACCACCACTGCATCACATCGTCGGTACCCTGGACAATCGAGAAATTATCGTAAGAGATATAGACCTGTTCGACGGAGAAGTAGATAACGACCGCGCCCATGATAAACCAGAGCACGGCATCCAGGATCAGACATGCGAACTGGCCGCGGTAAGACAACCGCTCTCGCATCTCAGTAAAGCGCAGATGGGAACGTTTCTGGGTATTGTAGGAAGCGCCCATCCAGGCCAGCCACAAAAACAGATAGATCGGTATCGTGGTGCTCCAGGCCGACTGCTCATTAAACATAAAGCGCCGTATCACCTCGATAAAGATGATAGCCGTCATCGCACCGTAAGAGGTGATGATGAAGAACTTCTCAATATTCTGAAAAGCCCAGTAGAGTGCCTTTCCTATTTTCATATGGAAGCGCTCTTTTGCGCCGTTCGATAAGCCCTCACCTCTATCCTGCGAGAGCCCATTTCGTTTTTCTTTGTATTCTAACGTGGTCATAGCCCAACCCCTGTAACTCTATACCAGCGAACACCAGCCCGCGAACGTGAAACCGGTTCTTCAACGGAAAAACCGGTTTCTTTCGTCATCTAAAAGGTATCAGGAGTTTTTCCACCAACGACGTGGCTCGACATTTTCCGCCAGTGTATCGACGGGAATTTCTCGAGCAATTTTATGGATGGAGCCATAGGTATCGATACCACCGGCCCACTTATCCAGCCGGTTACGCCATTTCTCCCAGGGCTCGGGATTGTGCTCCGGCGCACAGATCTGCGCCGCCCGCGCACGCTCGGCATCGGAGAGGCTGGCCACACGCACGTTGTACTTATCGAACAGCGTACCGGGCAGTGAGGGCGTGGTCGCACCAACGGTGTTGACCAGCGCCGCTTCCTGAGCTGCCTGGATCTTCACCTGAGTCAGGTAAGCCGATTCCATCACCGCATCCTGGACTTCACCGCTGAATCCGTCGAAGACCTGAGCGCTCATCATGGTCGCTTCGGTACCACAGAAGAAACGCAGGTCCACGGACTGGGACACCACTGGTGACATATTGGCATATCCTACCGCGCCGGCCCAGGTCTCGGCACCGTCGATCAACCCCGACTTGAGACCGTCCAGGGTTTCAGACCAGGCGATTGGCACCGGGTTGAGCTCCAGGAGCTGCATCGCAATACGCCCTAACTGGGTACCAGTCACACGGTTTTTCGTTCCTTTAAGCTGATCGATACTGGTAATCAGCGGCTTGTCCTTCCAACTCATGCCCATCTGCAAACCACGGAGCTCGCAGTGAGAGAACAGGAACTGCAACCCGTGTTTGGTGCGGAGCGGATCGCGCAGAATGCGCTGGCTATCAGGATGGTAGAGGAAGTGATACTGGGAAGCGCGGGTGGGGAACATATAAGCATAATCGAGCACGTTCAGGTAAGGCGCGCCTCCCGCAGAATTCTGTGTCGAGGCGGTAAACATGTCCACAATGCCCTGCTGGGTTTTCTTCACACAGTTGAGCTGGCCACAAACCTGATTGTCGCCGACAAACTCAATCTGCAGTTCGCCATCTGTTCTGTCTTCAACATCTCTTACGAAGTCCAGACAACCCGCACGCTCGATCAGCAGATTCTGTTCGTTAAATCCGGACCCACCGAAGGTGAGCTTGTAACGTGCTTTCTTCTTATTTCGACGCTTTGCTGTATCGTCAGCGGCCTGGGCAAGACCGGAGAGTGTAAGACCACCACCCAGTGCACTGGCAGCCAGCAACGTGGAACTCATTCCGTAAGTGCTTGCAACTCTGAAGAAGTCCCGACGCGATACGCCCTCCCGATTCTTCGGAGTTTCAGTTTTGACCGTCATAGATCACCTCTAAATTAGTTATTTTTTTTCAGAGATATTGATTCTGCTGTGCTCAGGCATCCCTTAACGACGCCATCCACACTATCTACTTAACCACACAGAAAATCATTTATCAAACCTTTATGATACCCTAAGTCTCATTTATGCTGATTTGTGTCGCTTAAAGTACGACTGGTTTGGTTAAAATAACGACGATAAGCCAGCATTTCTGTTATTTAACAGACACTTATAGAAAATATGTGATTTTCATCACTTCGTTCAGAAATTTTATAAAACTTATCGGTTAACGACCGGTGGAGTACGACTGAACAACAGCCTCTCCTTTCCGAACCTGAGCAGGGTCGGAGAAATACTCCAGAGAACGACCGGCAATCCACCGTCAAATTGTTTTGACTCGGAATTGATACTAAAATCGATGCCCATCGCGCCGCCTCAGAGGCGGCAATCCCGGGCTGACTGAACAGGATTAAAAATGCCGGCTTCCTCAAGTGCCTCCGAAAAATCATCCGCCGCCCTGCGAGCACTGAGCGTTCTCGAAACGGTAGCATCCTCCCCGACCCCGCTGACCGCCACCGAAGTCAATCAGCAACTGAATCTGCCCAAGCCGACCATCCACCGTCTCTGCATGATGCTGGAAAAAGAGGGCTATCTGCAGACAACACTGGATCAGCGTGGTTATGTAGCCGGCGTACGTCTGTCAAAGATTGCTCTTGGCGTTTTCACCAACAACGACCACCTGCGCAGTCAACGCCACGCGATTCTTCAGCGCCTCTCAGACGAGGTTGGCGAGACCTGCAATATCTCCGTCCCCAGCGATGGCCAGATGCTCTATTTCGACCGGGTAGAAACCCACTGGCCACTGCGTGTTCAGCTGCAGATCAATGACCGGGTGCCGATGCATTGCACCGCCAGTGGCAAGCTGTTTCTCAGCAACCTGGCCAGCGCCAAACGCAGCCGGCTGCTGTCCAAGCTGTCGCTGGAACAGCGCACCCCCAACACCATCGCCGACCCTGAAGCCCTCAAGAAAGAACTGAAGAAGATCCGCCGGGAAGATGTCGGCGTCGATAACGAAGAGTTTTTCCAGGGCATGATCGCCATTGCCGTTCCTCTGCGCAACGAAGCTGGCGACTTCTATGCGGCCCTGGCGATGCATGCGCCCACCGCTCGGATGTCACTGGAACAGGCGCTCGAGCAGGTGCCGAAACTGAGAGAAGCCGCCGCGGACCTGATGGAACTCTGGAAAGAGGACTGAGGTCTCTGTCAGCACTGACAGATTTATCGCCCCCCTTCCATCAGATTCTTCCTCTACCTTATTCCACCACCCGGACACAACAGAAAAAAGGAGCGTACCGAAGCCGCTCCTTTTCCTGTCCTGTGATAGCAGGAACCGCGCTGAAAGAATCAGGCACTCCGTGACAGATCGCCGCGGGACGCGTCCTCTTTGATCATATCCGACGCCTTCTCGGCAATCATGATAGCCGGTGCGTTGGTGTTACCGGAAACAATCACCGGCATGATGGAACAATCCACCACCCGCAATCCTTCGACGCCATGTACTCTCAGCCGATCGTCAACCACCGCCATCTCATCGCTGCCCATCTTGCAGGTCCCGGTGGGATGATAGATGGTCGTGGCACGATTACGGGCGTACTCCAGCAGCTCCTCGTCGGTCTGATGCTGGATACCGGGTTCATGCTCTTCGGCAATCAGCGGCTTCAGCGCCGGAGCATCAACGATGCGGCGAGTCAGCTTGATTGATTCGATGGCGGTCTTCCGGTCCTCTTCCGTGGCCAGATAGTTGGGATTTATCGCCGGATAATCATTGGGGTTCGCCGATTTCAGTTCAATGGTGCCGGTACTGGTGGGCCGCAACTGGCAAACAGAGGCCGTAAAGGCGGAAAACGGGTGCGTACCGTCAGCAGGTTTGTCGGCACTGAGCGGCTGCAGGTGGTACTGGATATCCGGACGTTCCATCTGCGAATCGGTTTTGGTGAATATGGCCACCTGACTGGCAGCCATAGTAAGCGGTCCGGTACGGAACATCGCATACTCGACCCCCATCATCGCCTTCTTCAGCGGATTCCCGAGCTGGTCGTTAAGGGTGATCGGTTTGTTGACTTTGTAGATGGTACGAATCTGCAGGTGATCCTGAAGATTCTTGCCGACCCCCGGAAGATGCTTAACCGGGGTGATCCCATGTTTCTTCAGCTCATCCTGGTGACCTACACCAGACAGCATCAGCAGATGAGGCGAGCCGATAGCTCCGGCAGACAATACCACCTCTTTTCGACAGCTGGCCGTCTGTTCGACTCCATTAACAGACCAGGTAATGCCGGTGGCTCGGTTACCGCTGAAATTGACCCGATGAACCAGTGCTTTAGTGACCACCTCCAGGTTCTGGCGATCACGGATCGGTTTCAGGAAAGCGACTGCGGTACTGCAACGAACACCGGTCTGCTTGATTGTCAGCTGAAAGTAGCCCGCCCCTTCCTGATTTTTACCATTAAAGTCGTCGTTGCGGGGAATACCCACCTGCTCCGCGGCATCGATAAACAGGTCACAGAGTTTCCGCTTTACCCGAATATTGGACACCGACAGGGGACCATCGCCGCCATGATACTCGCTGGCTCCACGCTCATTGCTTTCTGACTTTTTAAAATATGGCAGGACGTCTTTATAGGACCAGCCCCGGTTTCCCAGCGCTTCCCAGTTATCGTAATCCTCAGCCTGACCGCGAATATACAGCAGTCCATTCAGAGAACTGGAGCCACCCAGCACCTTACCCCTTGGCCATTGCAGCTGGCGGTTGTTGATGCCCGGATCGGATTCAGTCACAAAACACCAGTCGGTCTTCGGGTTATGCATGGTTTTAAAGTAACCCACCGGAATATGAATCCAGGGGTTGCTGTCTTTACCACCAGCTTCCAACAGCAGCACTCGGGTGTTCGGATCTTCCGACAGCCTGTTAGCCATAACACAACCGGAAGAACCGGCACCGACGACAATATAGTCATATTCCTGATGCGACATAGAGACACCTTTGGTTTTTATTCTGAGTTTCTGAGCTATCTGGTTGCACAGACTAACAACCCATTACACCAAAAACAACTTTTAATGGTCATTTTGATCTTACTGGTCTCATTATTACGCTTTAACGTCACTTTATGCAGGTCGACAACAGCAGTTCACCCCCCTTAACTTATGGTGAATATTTCTCATCTTTATCGTTAGTTTTTCTGGTTTGTTTTCTTAACAGCGCACCAATAGAATCACACATAAACATATTTTCGATCTTTTTATTATCATTTTTCACGCTTTGAAGCAGGAAATCCAGCCATGGAAAAGTCAGAAAACAATACCGACCAGCAACTGGAACAGCTGCTGGTACAGAACGGTTCGCTTCGCCAGCAGATTACGCTTGTGAGTTTCTGGCTGAACAGCGCTGAGCTGATCCGTCGCCTGCTGACCCGACTATTGACGGTCGATCTGCCGGGACTTGTCGGTAAACAGCAGCGGGGCATCCATCGCGCCTGAACCGGCAGCCCCCCTGCCCTTAAAGGAACCAGGGAAGGTTCATCGGAATTCCGGAAATAAAAAAACCGCCATAAGGCGGTTTTTTTATTTTCTGTTCGTTCGCTTAGTCAGGAGTCAGTTCCATTGACCGGAGATCATAGGGCGTCAACTGGTAGACGTAATAATTGAGCCAGTTGGAGACCAGCAGGTTACCGTGACTGCGCCAGGTCACCCGGGGCGGATTGTCCGGATTGTCATTCAGGAAATAGTTTACGGGAATTATGGGATCGATACCTTCGCCGACATCCCGATGGTACTCGTTAGCCAGGGTTTCGGCATCGTATTCCGGATGACCGGTCACATAAACCTGACGCTTGTCCTCACTGGCCAGCAGATAGGCACCGGCCTCCTCGGAGGTGGCCAGTACCCTGAGATCGGTGTTATCACGAACGAAATCGACCGGAAAACTGGCGTTACGCGAGTGCGGCGCCAGAAATTCATCGTCGAAGCCACGGGTCAGCGGCTCATTGCGGGCGATAGTCTGGTGCCAGTAGACACCGGACAGTTTCTGGCTGCGGGTCTGTTTGGGAAGGTCGTAGAACACCTTCAGGCCTGCCTGCACCGCCCAGCACAGAAACAGCGTCGAGGTCACGTGCTCCCGTGACCAGTGGATAATGTCCTGAATATGGTCCCAGTAGAGCACATCTTCGAAGGAGACCAGTCCCAGTGGCGCGCCGGTGATAACCAGGCCGTCATAGTTCTTGTCCCTGACCTGCTCGAAGGTCCGGTAAAACCGCTCCAGATGCACCGCCGGAGTATTTTTAGAAACCGGTTGTCCACTCGCAGCAGTTCAACATCCACCTGCAGCGGCGTGTTGGAGAGCAGCCTGATCAGCTGGTTTTCGGTCTCGATCTTCTTCGGCATCAGGTTCAGGATCAGTACTTTCAGTGGCCGAACATGCTGGCTGAGCGCCCGCTGCTCGGACATCACGAAGACGTTCTCCTCACGAAGAATGCTGGAGGCCGGTAGCTGATCGGGGATTTTAATGGGCACTGTCTTACCTTCTGAATAACCTGCGGGGCCCTGCCGGAGCCCCTCTGCCGGGAACAACGATGTTGTTGTCAGGCAAGTTTAACCCATTTTTCCGGTCAACAGTGATTTTTATCCTCTATATAAGACTGCCATAAGATTGCCGGGCACTACCGGAAACTGGAGATGATCGTTTCAAGCACATCACTGCCGGGACAGAGCGCCGTTTCCGACAGGCTGTTCAGGGGCTTGTCGGTGGTTTCCAGCACCTTGTGCAGATCTTCCGCCCCCGGATCCAGGTACAGCAGCCCGGTGAGGATCTCACCGTCGGCCTTGCACTGCTCGATGGCGGCGATGGCTTCCTGACGGTTCTCCGGGTTGTAGCTGTCACCGACGTTCTGCAGTCGGACGATGGAGCCGTCATGCAGGCAGATATCACGGCAGGTCTTGCCCACCGGACAGGCGCTGATGATCTCCTCCTTCACCGGCACGAAGTCGGTGACCGAGGCGGTCTGCACATGGTCGCGGACGTAGTCGTAGCTCTTAGTGGAGCCGGCGTGGTTGTTGAAGGTCACGCAGGGGGAGATGACGTCGATAAAGGCGAAGCCCTGATGGCTCAGGGCCGCCTTCAGCAGCGGCACCAGCTGGGCCCGGTCACCGGAGAAGCTGCGGGCCACGAAGGTGGCGCCCAGCTGCAGCGCCATGGTGGCCAGATCGAAGCCTTCCAGCAGGTTTTCCACCCCGCCCTTGCTCTTCGAACCGCGGTCGGAGGTGGCCGAGGTCTGGCCCTTGGTGAGCCCGTAGACGCCGTTGTTGGCCACCAGATACAGCATGTTCAGACGCCGGCGTACCACGTGGGCGAACTGACCGAGGCCGATGGCGGCGGAGTCGCCGTCGCCGGACATGCCGATGTAGATCAGCTCGCGGTTGGCCATGTTGGCACCGGTGGCGATCGACGGCATGCGGCCGTGCACCGAGTTAAAGCCGTGGGCCTTGTTGAGGAAGTAGGTCGGCGCCTTGGAGGAGCAGCCGATCCCCGACAGCTTAGCGATCCGGTGCGGCGGCAGCGACAGTTCATGACAGGCCTGAATGATCGAGCCGCCGATGGTGTCATGGCCGCAACCGGCACAGAGGGTGGACAGCGGGCCTTCGTAGGCCTGACTGGTCAGCCCCAGATCGTTGAGGGCCAGACCCGGGTGGCGGAACGTGGACTTCTGATAACTCATGCGTAATTACTCCCCTCGGGTCGCCGCAGTCGGGCTGGTTTTTCGGCTGGAACCTTCGAGAAGGTGCTCCGCCACCTGGGTGCTGATAAAACGGGCGGTGATGGGCAGACCGTCGTAATGAACCACCTTCACCAGCTTCTTCGGATGGATCTCCAGCTCGTTGATCAGCAGCGTACGCAGCTGACCGTCACGGTTCTGTTCGATCACGAACAGGGTGTCGTGACTGTCGATAAAGGCTTCGACCTCGGTGCTGAACGGGAAGGCCCGGATCCGCATCGTGTCGACGCTGAGCCCCTTCGCCGCCAGCAGGTCGAGGGTCTCCTGAATCGCCACCGCAGTGGTGCCGTAATAGATCAGGCCGGCATTCTTACGGGTGCCTTTCGCCGCTTTGCCCTTCGTCCCCGTTTTTGCTGCTGTCCCGTTGAGGGTGATCTCCGGCCCCGGGATCAGGGTGGCGGCGGTCTCAAATTTACGGTTGAGGCGATCGACGTTATCGACGTAGACATCGCCCTGCTCGCTGTAGATGGCATAGCGGTCCCGGGAGGTGCCACGGGTGAAGAAGGCGCCCTTCTCCGGGTGAGTACCGGGGTAGGTGCGGTAACAGATACCGTCGTCATCGACGTCCAGGTAGCGGCCGAACTTCTCGATCTCGTCCAGCTGCTCGGCACTGAGCACCTTGCCGCGGTCATAGCGGTGATTGTCGTCCCAGCGCAGCTCTTCGCTGAGGTGATCGTTCATGCCCAGATCGAGATCGCTCATGACGATCACCGGGGTCTGCAGCCGCTCCGCCAGGTCGAAGGCCTCGGCGGTCATGTCGAAACACTCCTTCGGCGATTCCGGGAACAGCAGCACCTGTTTAGTATCGCCGTGGGAGGCGTAGGCGCAGGCCAGTACGTCCGGCTGCTGGGTCCGGGTCGGCATGCCGGTGGAGGGGCCGGCGCGCTGAACATTGACCAGTACGATCGGCAGTTCGGCGAAATAGGCCAGTCCCAGGAACTCGGTCATCAGCGAGATGCCGGGGCCACTGGTGGCGGTGAAAGCGCGGGCGCCGTTCCAGGCGGCACCGATGGCGACGCCGATGGCGGCCAGCTCATCCTCGGCCTGGACCGCGGCATAGTTCTTCTTGCCGGTGGCCGGATCGATTCGCAACCGCTGACAGTACTTCATAAAGTTCTCGACCACCGAGGTGGAGGGGGTGATCGGGTACCAGCCCACCACAGTGGCGCCGCCGTAGACCGCGCCGAGGGCGGTGGCGGTGTTGCCGTCGATCATGATGTGGTTGTTGACCGCCTCGGCCCGCTGCACCCGAATGCCCAGCGGACATCGGAACTGCACCGAGGCCGCCTGATGGCCCAGCTCCAGGGCGTAGATATTGGGGATGATCAGCTTCTCTTTGCCTTTGAACTGGTCGGCCACCATGTTCTTCAGTATCTCGAACTCGATATCCAGCAGTGCCGCCAGGGCCCCCACATAGATCACGTTCTTGAACAGCTGACGCTGACGGGGATCCTCGTATTCACGCAGGCAGATCTCGGAGATCGGAATGCCAATGATGTTGACATCCTGACGCTGCAGCTGGGGCTCCAGCGGTTTGGTGGAATCGTAGATAAAGTAGCCACCCGGCAGCACGCTGCGCATATCCTCGGCCAGGGTCTGGGCGTTCATGGCGACGACGATATCGGCCCCGCCGCCGCGCCGGCCCAGATAGCCCTTCTCGCTGACCCGTACCTCGTACCAGGTGGGCATGCCCTGAATGTTGGACGGAAAGATGTTGCGGGGGCTGACCGGAATCCCCATCCGGAACAGCGATTTGGCGAACATCAGGTTAGCACTGGCGGAGCCGGTGCCGTTGACGTTGGCGAAGCGAATAACGAATTCGTTAACGGCATTAATCGTTGGCATGACCGGACTCCTGTGTCAGTTGAAACTTCTGCATATCCCAGGCCCCGGTGGGGCAGCGTTCGGCACAGAGGCCGCAGTGCAGACAGACATCTTCATCCTTGGCCATGATCTGGCCGGTCTTCAGGTCGGCGGAGACATAGAGGGCCTGATCCTTGCCGTTGAGCGGCGACGGCACCCGCAGCCGGCCGCGCAACTCGTCCTCCTCACCGTTGGCGGTAAAGTTGATACAGTCCATGGGGCAGATGTCTTCACAGGCGCCGCACTCGATACAGCGGCTGGCGGAGAACACCGTCTGGACATCGCAGCTGAGACAGCGGGAGGCTTCGGTCAGCGCCAGCTGCTCGTCGAAGCCCAGCTCCACTTCCGCCTGCAGGCTGGACAGCGCCTTGCGCTTGCTGAGGTGGGGCACCGCCTGACGTTCGTCATTGGTGGTGGCGTTGTGGTAGCTCCACTCGTGGACCCCCATCTTCTGACTGGTGAGGGTATAGCTCTCGGCCGGCCGCTGTTCCGGCGCCCGTCCCTGACAGAACAGGTCGATGGAGGTGGCCGCCTGATGGCCGTGGGCCACCGCGGTGATGATATTCTCAGGACCGAAGGCGGCGTCGCCGCCGAAGAACACCCGGGGCAGGCTCGACTGCAGGGTCGCTTTGTTCAGCACCGGCATCCCCCACTGATCCATCTCGATGCCGAGATCGGCTTCGATCCAGGGGAACTTCGCGTCCTGACCGATGGCGACCAGTACCTGGTCGCATTCCACCAGCTCCTCCTCGCCGGTGGGCACCAGTCGGCGGCGACCGTCGTCATCGTAGACCGACTCCACCAGTTCGAAGCGGACACCGGTCAGCTTACCGTCTTCCACCACATAGGCTTTGGGGACCCGGTGGTTGAGGATCGCCACCCCTTCGGCCAGGGCATCTTCCTTCTCCCAGGGCGAGGCCTTCATGTCCTCGAAGCTGGAGCGGACGATCACGCTGACCTGGTTGCTGCCCAGCCGCAGCGCGGTGCGGCAGCAGTCCATGGCGGTATTACCGCCGCCGAGCACCACCACCCGCTTGCCGGCTTCCTTCACATGCTCGAAGGCGACACCGGCCAGCCAGTTGATACCGACCTGCACCGCCTCCCCGGCCTCTTCCCGGCCGGGGATGTTGAGGTCGCGGCCGCTGGGGGCGCCGGTGCCGATAAAGACGGCATCAAACTGTTCATCCAGCACCGATTTAAGGCTGGTGATCTCGGTGCCGAAGCGGGTCTCGACGCCCATATCCAGCACATAACCCACCTCCTCGTCGAGCACCGTCTCCGGTAGCCGGAATACCGGGATCTGGCTGCGGACCATGCCGCCGGCCTTCGCATCGCGATCGAAGATCGTCACCGCGTAGCCCTTCGGCATCAGGTCCCGGGCCACTGTCAGCGAGGCCGGTCCGGCGCCGATCAGGGCGATACGCTTACCGTTCTTGTCGGTGGGGATGTGGGGAAGCCGTGCACTGATATCGTCGCGATGATCGGCGGCGACCCGCTTGAGCCGGCAGATGGCGACGGGCTGCTCTTCGACCCGGCCGCGCCGGCAGGCGGGCTCACAGGGGCGGTCGCAGACCCGGCCGAGAATGCCGGGGAAGACGTTGGACTGCCAGTTGACCATATAGGCGTCGGTGTAGCGCTGATCGGCGATCAGGCGGATGTACTCGGGAACGGGGGTATGCGCGGGGCACGCATACTGACAGTCCACGACTTTATGATAGTAGTTGGCAGGCCGGGTATCGGTTGCTTTCAAAACCCTCTCCTCACTCTGTTTATAACCGGCGTTGAAGCGCCGCAAAGAGCCACGAACACGGCGCCGGATCACGGTCATTCCTGCGGCGACAGCAGTACCGACGACGGCTCTGTAAAAAATGAAAAACCTTTCTCTCCGGTCTTGCATTGACCATAGATCGGCAGCAACATGCAACTCATATAGATGAGATGATTGACACAGCAAATCCAGGAAATTATGATGCCCGCACTGCGTCATCCTCCCGAAAATAAGCACAACAAGCGGAAGAGACCTGACAGCTCTCTCATCTTTCCGTGCTTACTGACTTATGGAGGCCATCCATGCACGATCATCACTCTGAATTTTTTGCCACAGCCCTGCGTCAGTCTCCCGAGTACCGGCTGTTCTGCCGCTTTTTCAACAGCGTTTTTGCGCTTGTGTCGCTGCTGAAGCCGATCGTCACTCCCACCGAAGCCGCTCAGGGTAAGCAGCCGGCCTGAGCCGTCGGAACGTCTGCTCTGGTCTCAGCCGGGATCGATTGTCAGATCACCTCTATCTGAGGAAGCGCCCTGTTGGGTCCGGCCGCTGTTTCCCGGCCGACCGGATAACGCCCTCACCGACGAACAGGCAAAAAGAGTCACCGACAGCTGCCGATCAGCTGCGGTGACTAAAGAGCGGAACAGGATCGAATCCGCTCTGCGTCACGGGTGAGGCGACTTCTGTTGCGGAGCGTCCCTGCTCCGGCCGGAGAACACGATGATCAGAAACGATTATCAGTGCCCGGGAGCTCCCGGCGACCGGTCCATTGCTTTCAGCTGATCCACCAGTTTCAGGCGCTGCACCTTGCCGGAGGGTCCTTTCGGCAGATCATCGAAGAAGTAGATGTTTCTCGGTGTTTTCACCTTACCGACTTTCTGCAGGCAGAAGTCGATCAGCTCGGCCTCGCTGACCCGGGCATCCTGGTTGATCACCACGCAGGCCACCACTTCCTGGCCGTAATGCTCATCGTCGATACCGACCGCACCGGCCTCAACCACATCGGGATGTGAATAGAGCGCATCGTCGATCTCCCGGGGCGCAATATTTTCGCCGCCTTTGATGATCAGCTCTTTCAGTCGCCCGGTGATAAAGATAAACCCCTCTTCATCCTGCCGGGCCAGGTCACCGGTATGCAGCCAGCCGTCGGCCTGCAGCGCTTCTTCGGTGGCCTGCGGATTCTTGTAGTAGCACCGCATCACGCTGTCGCCACGTACCAGCAGCTCCCCTTCGACGTTAACGGGCTGGGTATTGCCGGCTTCGTCCACTACCCGGATCTCGGTTCCGAAGGCGATCCCCGGCGACCCGTACTTGTTCTGTTCCGGCGGCAACGGGTTAGAGAGGATCTGGGCGGCGGTTTCGGTAAGGCCCATGGTTTCAACAATCGGTACGCCGAACTTCTCCTCGAAACCGGCGTGCAGCGATGGTGGCAGCGCAGCCGATGCCGAACGACCAAAGCGCACTCCGCTGAGTGCCTGCTTCAGCTGCTGCTCCGACAGCTCATGCTGGTGGTGCATCAGGTAGGAGATGATGGTCGGCACCACGCTGAACCAGCTGCAGCCATGATCGATAATCCAGTTCCAGAACGAGGAGACACTGAAGCTGTGGGGCATCACCACGCTGCCACCGCTGACCAGCGGCGCCATCACCGTCACACACTGGGCGTTGATATGGCAGAGCGGCAGCACGCAGATCCCCCGGTCTTTATCGGTCAGCTGATGAGCCACCGCGGTGTTCATACCGCCGGCAATCAGATTTTTATGGGTCAGTATCACCCCCTTGGGACGACCGGTGGTGCCGGAGGTGTACATCAGCAGACCGTCATCCCCGGCATCGATGCCCGACAGCAGAGGCTCCGCTGCAGGCTCGATCCCCCAATCCGGCCCCTGGTCGACATCGGCACTGATAATCCGGATATCACGGTTCAGCCCCTCAGCCGCCGCCCTTACCTGCTCCTCAAAGGCGGAAGACACAAACACGACCCTGGCATCGGAATGATCCAGCACATACTCGATCTGATCACGACCCGCCGCCGGATTCAGCGGCGAGGTGATGTAACCGGCATACAGGGTGGACAGAAACAGCTCGATCGTTGCCAGCCCGTTACCCATCATAAAGGAGACGGTTTCGCCTTTGCTGAGACCGAGCGCCGCAAAATAACGACTGTATTCGAGAGCCCGCTGTTGCAGAACGCCGTAACTGAGCTCTGCACCGGTCTCCGGTGACACCGAGAAAACGCGTTCAGGGTGTTTACCGGCATAGAGATCGATCAGTGCACGTACTGTCGTTGCCGGCGGTGTATAGGAAACAGACTTCACACCAGGTACCTCTTCTTGTAGTCGCCAAAAATCTCATCCACGGTGACCTCCCGGGGTGCTATGGTGCGAACCACCCGGGTGATGTTCATGTAGTGCTTGTAGTGGACGTTTTCGTTGGTGATATTGCCGCCCCAGGTTCCGCATCCCATGGACAGGGAGAACGGCAGGGCGTTGTCAAAGCTGCCACCGGTTGCAAAACAGTGCGCCTGATTGACGATAATCCGACAGACCGGCATTTCCAGCCCCAGCTCTTCAGGTCGCCCGGGATCGGTGGTGTGAATCCCCAGCGAATGCCCCTTGCCCTGATGATCAAGAATGGACGCGGCGAGGCGTTTTGCATCGGCGAAATCTCTGGCCCGGTAAACAGTCAGCACCAGCGACATTTTCTCCCCGGAAAAAGGTGCCTCTTTACCGATACCGGTCTCTTCAACCAGCAGAAAATCGCTGTGGGGCAGCCCTTCCCGACTGAGCCCGGCCGCCGCGCAGACATCCGCCACCGGTTTAGCCAGAACTTCACGATTGAGGTGTCCGTGCTGCCACATACAGTCCTGCAGCTGCCGCTTCTCCGCAGCCGTCAGCATCTGAGCGCCGGCGGTCTCAAAGGCGGCAATCATGTCATCGTAGACCTCGTCAACGATGACCACGCTGTTCTCCGAGGAGCAGCTGGTGGCATTGTCAAAAGTCTTTGAAGCCCGGATCTTCTCCGCTGCTGAGCTGAGATCAGCGGTCTCATCCACAATCACCGGTACATTACCGGCGCCAACGCCGAAGGCCGGTGTGCCTGAGGTATAGGCCGCCCGAACGTTATTCTGAGACCCGGTCGCTACCACCAGATCCACCTGCTGCAGCATCTCGGCGCTCAGGGCCTTACTGACCGGAGTCGGCAGCTGCTGTACCAGATCACGAGGAGCCCCGATACGATCCAGCTCGGTATGAATCAGTTCCAGCAAGCGGGTGCAGGAGGGCTGCCCCTTAGGAGACGGAGCCAGAATAATGGCGTTGCGACATTTCAGCGCATTCAGGGTGTTATTCATCGGGGTCGCCACCGGATTGGTGGAAGGCACGATCACCCCCACGACGCCCACCGGGCGACCGATTTCCACCAGTCCGCTGGCGGGGTCTTCGCTGATAATACCGACGGTGCGGGCATCACGCAGATCACGCAGCAGTCCCAGAGTTTTTCGATGATTCTTAGTGATCTTGTCTTTTACGTTGCCAAGCCCGGTTTCCTCCACCGCCAGCCGGGAAAGGCGCTCGTTGTTTTCGGGATTGATAATGGCCCAGGCGGTTGCAGTAACCACTTCGTCCACCTGCTGCTGGCTGTACTGATCCAGCACGGCCTGAGCCTTACGGGCCCGGGCCACCAGCTCTGCGACCTGGCCCTGTACGTCTGTCGTCGTCATAAGGTATCTCCAACGATCCCTGATTGTTACTTCACCGAGATCTGTGTACTGCGCAGATTATCGATACACATCACATATCTCATATAGATGTCTGATGCAGGCAAAAAAAGAGAAGAGCACTCCGCTTTATTCCGCCTGCATCCGGGAATCACGCTTATCGGTGCTTCCCGATCAGTCAGCTGGCAGGCGGACTATTTTCTCTTCAGGTCTGCCAGCAGCACTTTCAGATAGGCTTCGCGCTCTTTCCACATGCGAATCACCTCATCACGCTTGATAATTCGAACCGGAGAGCCGGCTGAGTTCATCTTGCCAAGAGTCTTCTTGTCATTGAACATCAGAGGTACTCGTTCCGACAGGAAAGAGATCGCATCGTCCGGCGTGCCTTTCGGCGCCATGATGCCGCGGAAATTAACACTGGAGTCATCGACGTTGACCCCCTGCTCCATAAAGGTCGGTACATTCGGCAGGAACTCCTTATTCCGGGCTACATCGGCAACCGCCAGGATCTTCACTTTATCCTTCGAACGGAAGGCATCGGACAGATTATTAAAGCCGGCCATGACCTGACCGCCCATTACGCTTTTCAGCGCCGGAGTTCCGCCTTTGTGAGGAACGTAGGTCAGTTTGACACCGGCCTCGCGAGCAAACTGGAGAAACGCAATATGGTGGCCGACATAGAGTCCGGCACCGGAGAAGGTGATCTTACCGGGGTTCTTCTGAGCGAATTTGACCAGGTCCCCCACCGAATTGAAGGGGCTGTCTTTGGGCACAATCAGCACTGCCGGGTCCGCCCCCCAGTTGGCAATCGGCTCCAGATTATCGATGTTGTATTTTGTCCTGAAGACAATGGACTGGGCGATGAAGTGAGGTACGTTGTAAGCCGCCAGTTCATAGCCGTTCTTCTTCGCTCTGGATGCAAAGAAATCCCAGCCCACCTTACCCCCGGCACCGGGCTTGTTGAGGATTACCATCGGCTGGGTGAGGTATTCATTCTTACCCGCCAGCATGGTCACAATCCGGGCCTGAAAATCGGTCGCACCGCCGGGCGAGTAGGAAACCACCATACTTACAGGACGCTCAGGAAACGCGTCCGCCTGGGTTGCCTGCGCTGTCGTCGCGACACCAAAGGCCAGCATCGCAGCCCCCAGTTTGCGAATCACAGATTGTTTAGTTCCAGCAAAACCAGCCATAACATTCTCCTCGTCTCTTCGGACTCAGGTTATTTTTGTTTTAACGATTCGGGCATGTTGCAGGTTTCGGAGCTCCGGCAAAGAGCCCCTGTTTCAGACGCGGTTACATGAGCCACGCCTGAGGAGTCTGCAGTTGCAACAGCACTGCAAAGATCAGATAAATCACCCCGGTGAAGGCTCCTGAGATCAGCAGATTCTTCAGCAGATCCCGGCCCCGGGGCCGCTTTGTCGTGTAGATCATCACGATCAGAAAGAAAGCGATAAATGACGTGGCATAGAGGCCGACGATATCGGCGAAGTACAGGTAGCCGATCAGTACGATAAACATGGGAATCAGTCGTACCGTATCGGGCCAGCGGGATGGATTGCCCTCACCGACCACTCCGAACATCCAGCGCCACAAAAAGCTGGCCGTCTCTTTCAGCCAGCTCATCAGATTGCCGTCAAAGATCAGTAGCGTCACCGCAAAAACAATCAGACACCAGGCCAGTACATTGGGAAACATATAAGCTTCAGCGCCGTACTCGACGTTGCTGCCCAGTGACAGCAGTGCCGCCGCCAGCACAATGCCTCCGACGGAAATAAGGCGATTAGCTAACATGGCGGGCCTCCTCTTCCGCGGCGTAGTCACCGGCGTTCACCGGCGGCTGGGCCTTTGACTTTTTTGCTCTGAATTCCCCGTACACGCTGTAGACAATCGACAGCACACAGGCGGCAACCAGAGTGATATTCAGCAGACCACCGAAGAAGTAGCTGGTCATCCCTTCACCCACCGAGGCGATCAGCTGGCCCTGCAGGAAATTGGTTTCGGCGATAGGGCCGAGAATAATACCCAGTACCACCGGCGAAGGACTGAAACCGATTTTGGAAGCGAAGTACATCGCCACACCAAGGCTCATCATCACGAAGACATCGGAGAAGCTGTTCTGTACGCTGTAGGTCCCGAATACTGCCAGCACGGTGATGGCGGCCGCCATGTAATATTCAGGAATATCCATCACAAACCGGCTGTAACGGGCAATCGCTATACCGAACACGCACATCAGCAGCTGACCAACCAGCAGCGAATCGATAAAGGTCCAGACCACCGGCGCATGCTCGGTAAAGAGAGCCGGACCGGGGAAGAGTCCGTGAATCAGCAGACCACCGAGCAGCACGGCGGCGGTGGGGCTGCCCGGCACACTGAGGGTCAGCAGAGGCACCAGGGAGGGACCGACCATGGCGTTGTTGGCCGATTCGGCAGAGATGATACCGGCGGGTTCACCCTTACCGAAGCGCTCCTTATTCCGGCTCATCTTTTTCACCTGGTCATAGGAGACCAGACCGGCAATCTGACCACCGGCACCGGGAATCAGGCCGACAAAGATGCCCACCACGCTACCGACAACCAGCGCCTTCCAGGCCTTCAGGGTCTCCAAGACAGACTCAACGATGCTCTGGGATTCCATGGCGAATTTCTTAACACCTCCCGGCAGCATTTCCGGAGTCAGCATTGACAGCACCTGGGGTATCGCGAACAGGCCCACCAGCGCGGCAATAATGTTGATACCGCCGGCCAGGTGATCACTGTAAACAAAGCGCTCTACGCCCTGCACCGGGTCATAACCGATGGTGGAGATCCAGAGCCCGACAAATCCGGAAAACAACCCCTTGACCACCGAGCCGGACCCCAGCGAACCGATCACGGTCACCCCGAGAATCGCCACCCAGAAAAGATGAGAAGGTCCGAAGCCAAGGGCCCAGCCGGACAGAGTCGGCGTAAAGAAGATGAGAACCAGCACCCCCAGTACTCCACCGACAAAAGACGCCATAAAGCAGTAGTGCAGCGCTGCAGTCGCCTTGCCCTTTCTGGCGAGGGGATGACCATCAAGGGTGGTTGCAATGTTAGCGGGAGCACCGGGGATGCTGAGAAGAATGGCACTGACGGCACCACCGGCGACAGTGGCAGTATAAGCCGCGCCGAGCAGAATCAGGCCGGCGGCCGGTTCCATATGAAAGGTGAACGGGATCAGCAGAGCTACGGCCATGGTCGGACTCAGTCCGGGAGTTGCTCCCAGAATCAGACCCCCCGTGGTACCCAACAGGAGCACCGTGAAATTCCAGGGTGTAAACACCTCGGGTAAATACTGCAGAAATTCTAACATTGCTATCATCCTACGTTTATAACTTGTTGTTTTTATTTAAAGTTATCAAAGTAAGTGTTGCTTTGGTGTTTTTCTCCTCAGTGGTCTGATCCTACTTTCTAAGCGTAGTCAGCAATCCGGTTGCGGGTGCCCGACGCTGCCAGAAAACGAACTCTGTCTGATACTGCACAGGTTACCCGGCCAGGAGAGTCCCTCCCGGACCGGATCAGCTTGTTCAGCATTATTTGACGATCAGCAGACTCATGTCCGAGATATCTGCGATCTTGCGGGAAACGCTGCCGATCAGCATACCTTCGACCTTACCCAGGCCCCGACTGCCCAGCACAATCAGATCTGCCGACTCATCACGGGCTCCCTGTACGATGGTGCTGGCCGGATCGCCACCAAGGATCTTTGAGCGGACAGACGCGACGCCGGCCTGCTTCGCCTGTTGACAGGCCGTGGTCAGGATTTCCTCCCCCACCTCCTGCAGCGCCGCATGACGAGGTTCGCCGATATTGGCAGCACTGATATAACGCTGCAGCTCTGCAGGCACCTTCATGTCACGAATAACATGCAGCAGCAGCAACTCGGAGGAGAATTTTTCTGCCAGTGCACTGGCGGTACGCACAGCAACCAGCGACGATTCAGATCCATCTACAGCCACACATATCTTTCGGTACATATTGCGCTCCTCGCAGAGACTGTCTGGTCAATCATCTACCTTTCTGAAGTAACTTCGGATTCTCTGGTTAGCAGAGATGAGGTACAACAGATAGGTCATATACATGAGTTGAATGTTATTACTGTTTTTTGCGATATGTCAAGTACTCTCTGGCAAACCTGAAAAAAGTGACTGCTTTGCTCCGACCCTCCTTTCAGACCTGCCCTACCAGCAGTTCTGTATTCCCGTCTGGCAAATCGGCTTGACACCCGGTATTGCTGCTCACTAGTATACATGCAACTCATATATATGACATACATGTCACTGATATTTTCTGAAAAAGGTCCCGCCTTCCCGTCAACAGCGGCCTCACACCGCTGTACCTTCGGGATCCGGGTACCACTCAGAATCACCCGCTGATCTGCAGACCGGGAATACAGCTGTTGCGAGCCTGTGCAAAGGCCGCCGGTTGCCAGAGGGCAGAACGGCAGTAGCTGTGGAGGAAACCGTGAAGACCACCGTCCTGATAGCCCAGCCCTACCCCCTTGATCGTCTGGCTTTTACCGAGCTGATTCAACGTCGATTTTGTAATACCAGAACTACGGAAGTGGCAGACCTCCGAGAAATGACAGAGGCGCTGGCCGGCCAGCCGGGTGTCAGTCTGCTGATCCTGGACCTGGACATTGTCCGACCGGCACCGGAAGCGGGTGTACGGGCCTTGCTGAGCAGCTGTCCGCAGCTCTCTATTGTGATGACCTCCGACGCCATCAGCGGCTCGCTCAGCAATCGCTTCGAAGCACTGGGAGTGGCGGGATGGGTATCAAAGAAGGTTCCGGAACAGGAAGTGTTTCGTGCCCTGCGCAACATTATGCTGGGAGAGAACTGGTTTCCGGAAGCTGATGAACCTGATACATCTTCGGTCAGTGAGGCGCTTGCGACGCTGTCGGCTCAGGAACTCCGTATCCTGCGCAGAATGAGTCGGGGACTGATGAACAAACAGATCGCCGATCAGCTGTCGATCAGTGTTCATACAACCAAGGTTCATGTATCGCGAATCCTGAAAAAGCTCGGTGTACGCTCCCGGACCCAGGCGGTACTGCTGTGCCGCCAGTGTCGGTCACCGACTATCACTGACTCCGCCGCCTGACCACCTGTCGACTGAAGCGCTGAATAAAAAAATGGGTATCGCATCACTGCATACCCATTCTTTTTACAGCCACCTTCTGAAATCGGTGGCTATCGGCCAGGAGACCCCAGGCAGCGCCGAAACAAATCAGCGAATTTCAGCCCGATAGCTGAATTTATCGGCCCGACCGATGGTCTTACGATACTCGATAATCTTGTTGTTGCGGGTAAAGGTGTGCCGGATCAGCACGATGACCGGGGATTTTTCAGGAATCCCCAGAATCTCAGCGGTCTGCTTATCGGCGACATCGGCGGTCAGCGCCTCTTCGGCTCGAATCACCGGCACCTTGTATTTGTCCACCACCAGTGCATACATGAGATCGGGGATATGCACCTCCTCGTTCTCAAGACCCGGTACAATATCCGGGCACCACCAGCAGTGCTCCACCAGAATCGGCCGGTCTTCGACATCCTGAATATAGCCACGGCGCTGGATATAGAGCAGACTGGATCCCGGCTCATACCCCAGAGTCTGGCAGATGGCTTTCAGTCCTTTCTTCAGCTCCCGGATTTCGGTTTCTTTATGAATTCTGACGCCCTTGCCGGCGGCATCCCCGTAAGCAAAGAACCGGAACAGGCTGTTATTAAAATCGATCGTCGAAACGTAAGTGCCCTTACCCTGGTGCCGGTAGAGCCGCTTCTCCTTCACCAGATTATCGATCGCTTTTTTGACTGTTCCCTGACTGACACCCAGTTTTTCCGCCAGCTGAGGCTCTGAAGGTATGAGGTCGCCGGGTACCAGCCGACCCTCGTCTATATCCGCCAGAATATTCATCTCCACCTGGCGGTACAGAGGTATGTGCTGGTTGCCGTAATGCCCCCGTGATAGTAGTCCACTGCTCATGGTCACTTCCTGAATCCCGTTCACGGCCAATATACGTGAGTTAATATCGTCTCGCAATTTCACAGACTTAGGGAACCTTCGAACAATTCCGGCCTGTTCCCCACCGGTGAAGTCCGACTGCTGCGGGCCGTCAGCCACTTACTTATTGTTGCACAGGCCAGCACCCTGATCAGCCGCGGATATCGGAGCAGCGCTCGGCCTGGCGGTTAAAACGCTCCAGAAATCCGGGATTCCGGCGGATAAAGTGCTTGCCGAAATACACCCCCAGATCATGGTTGATATTGTGCAGGGCGATGAACTGCTCCGGATCTTCCCCCATCAGTTTCAGGTGGTAACGGAACACTTCCGCATTCTCCATCACCATATCCACCCGCCCCCGCTTCAGCGACCGAATCAGTGACTCTGCATCGTAGGGTGTCACTCCGATCCGGTAGCCGTTGTCGTTCAGCCATTTGAGAACATTGGAGTTCTGTCTCGCCGCCACGGTAGCCCGCTGCAGGCTTTCCGGCTGTTGAGCCAGAGGGTTATCCTTCAGCAGAAAGAACTCCCAGGCCTGACGAATAAAGGGGACCGACTGCACGGCAAACCGGTCACGGTCATCGCTCCGGGAAGCCGCAAAGAAGGCATCCAGCGCACCACTGGCCACCTCCAGCTGTATCCGGCGCCAGGGTTTGACGACGATCTCGTAGGAATGGTCCAGACGGGTCATCACACAACTCAGGGCGTCGATGGCAATTCCTTCCAGGTGGCCATCTTCGTAATACTGATAGGGTGCCCAGAACTGAGTTCCGAACCGCACTGTCAGTGGCGCCTCCGCCCTGGCGACCAGACTGATAAGGCTCAGCAGACACCCCAGTGCCATCACCCGGATCATTATCTTTTCCCGCTATCCGCCGGATTCGGGGGGGCTGTTCTCCCTGGCGACCTCACTTCCCTGTTCGCCGGTCAGCTGGTGGATCAGCTCCGCCAGTTTTCGAATTCCCGGCTCAATCTTCTCCGCCGGAATCGAAGAGTACCCCAGCTTGAAGAAGTTAAGCGGCGCCTCCTCCGGCAGAAAATAGACATCTCCGGATTCGATCAGAATGCCCCGGCTGATTGCTTCGCGTTTCAGCTCCCGGGCGTCCAGCCCCTTTGGACCTTTGACCCAGAACGAAGAACCACCCCAGGGCTGCAGCGTGGATTTCGGCAGGTAACGGCTCAGCGCATTGGCCATAATTTCACCCCGCTCGGCATAAGCCTGAGTGAGGCTGCGCACCAGACTGTCGTGATAACCACGGGACAGGAACAGCGCCACCGATCGCTGATTATTGGACGGTGGGTGACGCAGCATCAGCTGCCGCAGAGTACGGGCACGCTCGATCAGGGTCGCCGGCCCCACCAGAAAGCCCAGTCGCAGACCCGGTGCCAGTGTTTTGGAGAGACTGCCCAGATATATCACCCGCCCGCTCTTATCGAGGCTCTTCAACGCCGGTGTCGGATCAGACTGGAAATTGATTTCGCATTCGTAGTCATCTTCGATAATGGTGAAATCGTGCTTATCCGCCATCTGCAGCAGACTGCTGCGCCGGTTCAACGGCATGGTCACGGTGGTCGGACACTGGTGGCTGGGCGTGACGTAAAGACAATCCACCTCCTTCAGCCGATCGCCGAGCACCACTCCCTGCTCATCCAGCGGCAGCCCCAGCACCCGGGCACGAAACAGACGGGCAATATTGGCTACGTTCATATACCCGGGATTTTCGATGCCCAGCGTCGATTCGCTGTCCAGCAGCAACTGGGCCAGCAGATAGAGGGCCTGCTGAGAACCGATGGTGATCAGAATTTCATCATCTTTTGCCCGGATTCCCCGGCGGGTCAGAATTCGGGTGCGGATCTGCTCCACCAGCAGCGGGTCATCGCTGTCAAAACGGTCTGAAGTCCAGTCGCGGATTGCCTGAACGCTGACCGCGTCGCGGTTGCATTCACGCCAGTTGTTTACCGGAAACAGCGTAGGATCCAGTTGTCCGTAGATAAAGGGGTATTCGAATTCCTGCCAGTTGTAGGATTTCTGCACATTGGACTGCACCACCGGGTCCACCTTCAGCCGGCTCAGCCAGTCGATAGCAGTGCCCTGGTCAGCCTCTTCGTGATCGGTGGCAATATTGCCGGCCACCATCTCCGGATTCACGTAAAAGCCACTGCGCTCCCGCGAAATCAGATAACCGTCGGCAGCCAGAGTCTCATACACGGTCACCACGGTGTTACGGGAAACCCGCAGCTGACGGGCCAGCCGCCGGGTCGACGGCAACGGCATATCAACCGGGATATAGCCATCCAGAATGGCCACCACCAGCTGTTCGCGAATCTGATGCTGAAGTGGGGAACAACTGTCAGTGAAAATTGGCAGAAGGGGGGACGACATAGCAGGCCTCTCAGTCAGTGGTCACCTGAGTCTAACACGGAGTATATGACATAACTCATTTAGACGTTCCAGCTTTATTGTTTTATTTGTGCATCTGTCGGGGCAGGACAATGCCTGAACACAGCCCGACCCGGAAGGAACCCGTTCGCTTTCTGAGCCGTTTTCAGAGTCGATGCATCAGTTCGCTGATCAGTTCCCGGTGTTCTCCGTGCAGCCCCCAGGCCGCATAAGCTTTCATCTCGATTTCCGGTGCCTCAGCCACCCGGTGCAATCGCTTTTCTTCAAGCAGCGGCTGCACCGTAGTACGGGGCAGATATGCAGAACCACCACAACCCAGAATCAGGTTCAGCGCCACCCTGGCACTGTTGACTCTCACCGGTGCCAGCGGGCGCTGGGGAAAACAGGACTCGTGCAGGGAGGCGAAAGTTGTGCCCCACTCTACCCGAATATAGCCCTCGGAAATCGCCTGTTCCAGCGGTTGTCGCGGTTTGTCGGAGACCAGCATCAACGGTATCCGGGCAACTTCTTCCACCGCCACATCACGGATGCGGGGAGGTTCATACATGAAGCCGACATCGATCATGCCCTGGTCCAGCTTCTCCACGACCCGCAGAGGCGTGCTCTCCTCCGCCCGTAAGCCCAGGTCCGGCATCGATCTGTAAATATCATTGAGCCAGTCCTGCAGGAAGATATCCCAGAGGCTGGCAACACCGGCAATGACCAGCCGTCGCTGGTGGCGTTCACTGAGCGCGGTATCTTCATAGGCACGTTCCCAGGCGTTAAGAATAAAGCGGGCATGGCGCTCCATCCGCTCTCCGGCAGGAGTCAGCCCGATCTGATGATGGCTGCGAATAAACAGGGATAACCCCAGCAGTTGCTCCAGCTGACGAATACGAGCACTGATGGTCGATGCGGAAACACAGAGGTTTTCCGAGGCTTTACCAAAATTCCGGGTGCGAGTGACCTCGAGAAACGTCTCAAGTAGCAGCGTATCCATATTAACCTTCGATATTCCTGGTCATATTGGCCATTATTTTTCGTTTTTCAGGATAGCAGAAGAAGATTAAACTATACGTCTTTTTTCAAAGCTGATAAATGATAACAAAAGTATCATTTAATAAAACAACAAGAATCAGAGATGCAGCACTATGCCCGTCACTAAAACCCTGCAACCGGCTGCGAAGAGCACCGATCCCGCAACCCGACTGAGATTTTCACCATTGCTGGTTAAGCGTGCAGTAGCCGCTGTTCTGTTTCTGGTCGCAGCCCTGATCATTGGCCAGATTGTGCCCGATGCACCTATGGCCTGGGTTTGCGCCATTCTGCTGCTGACTATCTATCTGTTTGCCTTTGAGGTCGTGGCGATCGACGTTGCGGCGATCTCGATTATGGTATTGCTGGGGCTCAGTTCACTGCTGGCTCCGCTGCTGGGACTGGAGCAGGGTCTGGTGGATACCAGCCGGTTGTTCAGTGGCTTCTCCAGTAACGCCGTGGTCTCCATAATTGCCGTGATGATCATCGGGGCCGGACTCGATCGTACCGGACTGATGAACCAGGTCGCCAGTGGCATTCTCCGGGTCGGTGGCAGTACCGAGGGTCGCATCATTCCGATCATTTCCGGTACCGTCGGCATCATCTCCAGCTTTATGCAGAATGTTGGTGCGGCGGCGCTGTTTCTGCCGGTCATCAATCGCATCTCCTCACGCACCGGACTGCCGATGTCACGACTGCTGATGCCCATGGGCTTCTGTGCCATTCTCGGTGGCACCGTCACTATGATCGGTTCCAGCCCGCTGATTCTGCTCAATGATCTGATCCTCACCTCAAATCAGACGCTGCCGGCCGGGCAGCAGATGGAAACCTGGTCCCTGTTTTCGGTCACCCCCATCGGCCTGGCGCTGGTGGGAACCGGCATCCTCTACTTCGTAATTGCAGGTCGCTTTGTGCTGCCGGGTAGCGGCGACAGCAGCGCCGAATTCAACAACGTCGACACCATGTCCTGGCTGCAGGAGACTTATGGGCTGGAATATGGCATCAGTGAAATTCGGGTGCCGATCGGCAGCCCGCTGGTCGGTCAGACGCTGGAAGATATCGAACGTCCTCATCGCCTTCGGGTGATTGCCGCCCTGTTACCGGATCAGAGCCTGCGCATCGGCCCCGGCGGAGTTGATCGCACCATCGGTATAGAGGGGAATACAGTGCTCGGCATCATCGGCTCACCGGTGGCACTGAAAGGATTTGTCGATCAGTATCAGCTGGAACCCCGCCCGGAGCTGGAAACCTTCGCAGAGTCTCTCTCCCCGTCGAAAGCCGGTATCAGCGAAGTACTGATCCCCCCCGGCTCGGACCTGATCGGTAAGACGGCACTGGAGGTTCGCCTGCGTAATCGCTACGGCCTGGCAATGGTGGCACTGCACCGGGCCGGCCAGACCTCCCGCGAGGGTCAGGGTATCCGCGACATCGAATACCAGGCCGGCGACACTCTGGTCTGCCATAGCACCTGGGATGCTCTTGCGCGCATTCAGCACGATCGCGATTTCGTGGTAATGAATAATGACTTTCCCCACGAAGATCTGCGCCCCGAAAAACTCGGCCGGGCACTGTTGTTCTTTTCCATCGCCCTCGGCATGGTGCTGTTTACCGATGTTCGTCTGTCGATTGCACTGCTGACCGGCGCCATCGGCATGATACTCTCCGGCGTTCTCAGTATCGACGAAGCCTATGAAGCGGTCAGCTGGAAAACGGTCTTCCTGCTGGCCAGCCTGATTCCGCTGGGACTGGCGGTGGAGAACAGCGGCACCGCGGCCTGGATCGCCGGGCAGACGCTCAATGTGCTTGAGGGGGTGCCCGTCTGGGGGCTGCAACTGGCGGTTGCGGTGCTGGCCACCTTCTTCACCCTGGTAATGTCCAATGTCGGCGCCACCGTACTGCTGGTACCGCTGGCGGTGAACATCGCCGTCGGTGTCGGCGCCAGTCCGGCCGTCTTTGCCCTGACCGTCGCCCTGGCCACCTCCAATTCATTCCTGATCCCCACCCACCAGGTCAACGCCCTGATTATGGGACCGGCTGGTTACCGGGTGCCGGACTTTATGCGGGCCGGCGGAGTGATGACGATCCTGTTCCTGGTGGTGCTGATTCCGATGATGAACCTGCTGTTCTGACGCCACCGATCAGCAATTAACGAAAAAAGCCTGAAGGTGTATACCCTCAGGCTTTTCTTGTAACTGACTCTGGTACTGTGCTGCCGGCCATCGGTGAGGCCTGGCAACAACCGGGGAACGGCCGATCAGAGGGTGCTGATCGCCCCTTCCACCGCTTTGATCAGTTCCGGCTCCAGTTCACCGTGCACATGCAGCTGACGGCCGTTGATGAAGAAGGTGGGCGTACCGCTGATACCCAGCCGCTGACCCTCTTCCAGTGAGGCTGTCACCCGCGCTTTAGTTTCCGGCAGGGCGAAGCAGCTGTTGAATTTGTCCATATCCAGTCCCAGCTGCTGAGCCAGCATATCCGGCTTAATCGCCTTCAGGTAGCTCTGGCGCTCGAAGGCCAGATCATGGAACGGCCAGAACTGCCCCTGCTGATCGGCACAGACGGCTGCCTCGGCCACTTTGCGGGAGATCCCGGAGGGGTTGATGGGAAAGTCGCGGTACACCACCTGCAACTGATCGCCATAACGCTCCAGCAGTTTCTTCACCGCCTTGCTGGCCGTTTTACAGTGCGGGCACTGGTAGTCGGCGAACTCAACCAGAGTCACCTTCGCCTCCGGATTGCCCTTGCTGGGATAACCTTCAATGGCGATATCGAACAGCGGCGCCTGAGGTTCCGGCAGCCGCAGGCGGTAACCTTTCTCCTGGCCGATGGTCGCCATCAGCTGCGCCTGCTTAACGGCCAGCTGCTGAGTCCGGAGAAACTGCACCAGCTTATCCCGAATCTGCTCCAGCGGCGCCTGAATACGGCTCTTGTTGGCTTCGTAAAACTGCTGCACCCGCTCTTCCGTCGGCGCCTCGGTGGCTAACAGCTGCTGCTGAACCTCCCGCAGACTGCGATTCTCCTGCTGTGCTTTCTCCTGCAGGTAACGATTCAGAATGTACTGATCGATCGCCTGACGCTTCTGCTGATTGTTTTCGATATCCAGTTCATAGAGTTTCTGACGCAGCGCAGCCGGCATGCTGTCCCCGCTGTAGTGCTGACCGTCATAGGAGATAGTCGGCTGTGGCGGTGATGATTCGGCCATCGCCGCTGGTAAGCAGAGCAGCCCCAGGATCAGAGCCAGTAATCGGGTTCGATTGCCCATAGAGGTTTCCTTAAATTCGCTTCGGTTTTTCTGAACAACATCTGATCGACATCAGAACAGCAATAGTGACAGCACCGCCATACCCCGGTTCCGGCTGTCGGCAAATCAAGATTAATACCTCCAGTGGCTACAGGGTCAAGCAGAAACAGCCCGGGGATCTGTAAAATATCCCCGATATTGCGGCAGGCACTGCGACTGACATCAGAACAGTGTCAGCTGGCCCGGTCGGGCCGGCTGACGAAACAGCTGGCAGTTAAGCTTTCCACCCTCCTGCTGCAGCAACCCCAGCCGTGAGCATGCCACCCGAAAACGCTGAGCGATCATATCGGCAAAGAAGCCGGTGCCAGTCATGCGCTGGCCAAAACGGGCATCATAGGCTTTGCCGCCCCGGCACTGGCGAATCAGGTTCATCACATGATTCGCCCTGCCCGGATAATGGGTGACCAGCCACTCCTCAAACAACGCCTTAATCTCATGGGGCAGACGGATCAGAATATAAGCGGCGGTTTTGGCGCCGGCATCCCGGCTCGCTTCCAGGATAGCTTCCAGCTCATGGTCGTTGATCTTCGGAATCACCGGCGCGGCCAGAACCCCCACCGGCACGCCTGCCTGATTCAGTTCCCGGATTGTTTTCAGCCGGGACGCCGGAGAAGCGGTTCGGGGCTCCAGCTTGCGTTTCAGCTCATTCTCCAGGGTGGTGACACTGATCCGGACCGAACAGAGCTGGTGGCGGGCCACCTCCTCGAGAATATCCAGATCCCGCAGAATCATCGAACTCTTGGTAATAATCGAGAACGGATGGCGATGGCGCTGCAACACCTCCAGCAGCTGTCGGGTAATCTCCCGCTCCTTTTCCAGCGGCTGATAAGGATCAGTATTAGTACCCAGCACGATGGGCTGGCAGCGGTAGCGCGGATTGGCCAGCGCTTCATCCAGCAACTCCGCCGCATTCTCCTTACAACTCAGCTTCGTCTCGAAATCCAGCCCCGGCGACAGATCCAGGTAGCCATGGGAAGGACGGGCAAAACAGTAGATACAGCCGTGTTCACAGCCCCGATAGGGATTGATCGACTGGCTGAAAGGGACATCCGGCGAGCTGTTGCGGCTGATGATACTGCGCGCCTTTTCACTGCGCACCTCGGTCGCGACGGTCGGAATCCGTTCCGCCTCTTCTCTCACCAGCATATCCGGATCTGCCACGGATTCTGTAACGGCAAACCGTCCCGGCCGATTGCTGAGCGCCGCTCTGCCTTTGATCTCGATAATCGGATTCATGCCCGCCTCCCGGTGATAGTTTCAGTTTTTCACAGACCCGACGTTTGCGGTTCGGGCTTGTACTGTCCGACCAACTTATTATACTGTACATGCATACAGTATTTTTAGAAAGCGGCGAATTGCCGAACAGATTCTGGAAAAGCAGGTCCGTTATGAACACACAGGTCTCCCAACTCGATCAGCTGCTGGACCGCGGAGCCGTCTGGCCCGCACGTCAGCAAGCCGGCAGCGAAACCCGCAGAGCCGATCACATTGCCACCGGCTACCATCAGCTGGATCAGCAGCTGACAGGCCAGGGCTTCCAGCCCGGCAACCTGGTGGAGGTTCTGTACGATCAGCCTGGCAGCGGGGAACTGCGACTGCTGCTGCCACTGCTGGCCCGCCGGTCCCAGCGGCCCGGCTGGATCATCTGGATTGATCCACCCCATATCCCCTACGCCCCTGCGCTGGCTGCGGCGGGCATCAACATCGACAGAGTTCTGATGGTTCATAGCAAACAGGATGGCGACCGGCTCTGGTCGATGGAACAGGCCCTGAAAAGCGGCAGCTGCTGCGCAGTGCTGGGCTGGCTGCCCGAAGGCCGGGAAAAGGCCGTACGCCGTCTGCAGCTGGCCGCCGCCGAAAGCGGAACCACCGGCTTTCTGTTTCGCCCCCTGAGCAGTCGCCACCACAGCTCGGGTGCTCCTTACCGTATCAGCCTGCAACCCCGTCCGGAGGGTGTCGACGTGAAGGTACTGAAGCGCAGAAATGGCTGGACCATGCCTGCCCGCCACCTGTCTCTGGGTGAAGAACATATCCTGCCCGGCCAGCATCTGCCGCACAGGCCTCCCGCTTCGACACCGAAGCTGAGCCTGGTGGACTGAGTCCGGCGCACCAGCCGAGCGGTATTCAGGATCATGAACGATAAGCCCTCCGGTTCCGGCCTCTGGATCTACCTGCATTTCCCGCTGCTGCCGCTGGAAATGCTCTGTACCGAGGCAGATCCGGGACCGGTGGTGCTGCTGGATGAACGCCGGGCCCGACTCTGGCTCTGTAACAGTCAGGCCGAAGACAAGGGTCTGCGACCAGGCATGGCAACGGCAACCGCCTGCAGCCTCTGTCCACAGCTGACGATTCTGCCCCGCCAGCTTCAGCGGGAAACCGAGCAGCTGGAAGCGCTGGCCATCCAGGCCGGTCGTTTCAGCGCCCATATCAGTCTGCAGCCGAATGATGGCCTGCTGCTGGAAGTCGCTTCCATGCTGGACTATTTCGGGGGGTTCAGCCTCCTCTGCCAGCAACTGAACGGCGAACTGGAGCGCCTGGGATTCAGCTGTCATATCGCCAGCGGCCACACCCCGCTGAGCGCCCGTCTGCTGGCCCGCAGCGGCGGCTTTATTGCCGACAGCAAAGCCCGGCACCTGCAACAGTTGCAGCAGCTGCCGGTCGAAGCGCTGGAACTGGATAATCGTACCACCGAGCGCCTGACCGGCATGGGACTGTTCCGGCTCCAGCAACTGCTGACGCTGCCGCGGGATGAGCTGGCTTCACGGCTGGGACCGCAGCTGCTGGTGATTATTGACCGGCTTACCGGCCACCAGCCCGACCCTCCCCACTACTTCACGCCGCCACAGAACTTCTGCCGGCGGCTGGAACTGCTCCATGAGATCGAAAGCAGTCAGGCGCTGCTGTTTCCCCTGCGACGGCTGCTGGCCGAGCTGGAAGGTTTTCTGCAGAGCCGGCAACTTCAGGCCATCACCCTGGAACTGAATCTGACCGGACGGCAACCACTCCACACCACCGCAGAACAGCATCCGCTCTGTATCCGGCTCACTCACAGTCAGGGCGAGCATCGCAGCGAGGCCTGGCTGGAGCTCTGGCGCCTGCGGCTGGAACGACTGGAACTGCAGCAACCGGTTATCGCCCTGCAACTGGCAGCCAGTCGCTTCCGGAATCGGGGGGACGGTGCTCAGGACCTGTTCGCCCCACAGCAGCTGCAGGAATCACCGGAGTTACTGCTCAGCCGCCTGCAGACCCGGCTGGGAGCGGACTGTATTCACCATCTCAGCCTGAAGGCCGATCACCGCCCCGAACAGAGCTGGCAACGACTACAGCCCGAACAGCGGATGCTGCAGCCGACAGCCTCAGAGCAGCGACAACTGCTGCGGGAAGCTCGCCGTCGTATCCGTCCGGGCTGGCTGCTGGAACGGCCCCGCAAACTGCCTGCCGATCAGATCCGACAGCAGTTGATCCGGCTGTTGCGGGGGCCGGAGCGCATCGTCACCGGCTGGTGGGACGATCAGCCGGTAAGGCGGGATTACTACACCGCCCGCTGGCCCGACGGCAGACTGGGCTGGCTGTATCGGGATGACCGTGGTCACTGGTACCTGCACGGCTGGTTCGGCTGAACAGGAGAGCACCACCATGCCCTATGCCGAACTCCACTGCCTCAGCAACTTCAGTTTTCTGCGCGGCGCCTCTCACCCCGACGAGCTGGTCCGGCGCGCCAGCGAGCTGGGCTACCGGGCGCTGGCGCTGACCGATGAGTGCTCCGTCGCCGGTGTGGTACGAGCCTGGGAAGCGGCCCGAGAATGCTCTCTGCAACTGATCGTCGGTAGCGAATTCCAGCTCGGATCGGAGCGGATCGTACTGCTGGCTCCGGACCGCATGGCCTGGGCCCAGCTCTGCACCCTGATTACCCGGTGCCGGAGACGAGCCGAAAAAGGCAGTTACCGGATCGACTGGCAGGATCTCGAGCGCAGCAGCGGGCTCTGCCCCGATCGCTGTCTGCTGCTGTATCAACCCGGTTTTCCCGGCAATAGCACGGCTGAACAGAGGACCGCAGCAGACGGCAACAAACCGGCCGGCAGCTTGCTGACCACGGCCCGACAGCGCCTGCAATGGCTGCAACAGCAGTTTCCCGATCGCTGCTGGCTGCTGAGCGAACGGCTGCTGACCCCGGAGGATGAGCCCTGTCAGCGCCAGTTGCTGCAGCTGGCGCAGGAGCTGGGGATAGCGGCAGTCTGTGCCGGCAACGTCCATATGCACCACCCGGATCGTCAGCGCCTGCAGGATCTGCTGACCGCCATCCATCACCGCACCACGATCAGCCGCAGTGGTTTCCGACTGGCGGCCAACGCCGAACGCCATCTGCGTTCGCTGAACAAAATTCGCCGTCTCTGTGAGCCGGAGCTGATCAGCGAGACCCTGCGTATCGCCGAACGCTGCCGCTTCTGTCTGTCCGAGCTGCGCTACGAATACCCGGCCGAGCTGGTACCGGCCGATATCAGCGCCGGCCAGCACCTGCGCCGGCTGGTGGAAAAAGGGATTCGCCGGCGTTTTCCCGAGGGTCTGCCGGAGCGAATTCATCAACAGATCGAGAGTGAACTTCAGCTGATCCGGGAGCTTCGCTACGAGCACTACTTTCTGACCATCGAAGATATCGTTCGCTTTGCCCGCAGCCGGGATATCCTCTGCCAGGGACGAGGCTCCGCTGCCAATTCCGTGGTCTGCTACTGCCTGCATATCACCGAGGTGGATCCCCGGGAGGTCAGCCTGCTGATGGAACGGTTTATCTCCCGCGAGCGTAATGAACCGCCGGATATCGATGTCGATTTCGAACATGAGCGCCGCGAAGAGGTGATCCAGTACATCTATCAGCGCTACGGCCGCGAGCGGGCGGGCCTGACCGCCGCCGTCATCAGTTACCGGGCAAAGAGCGCGGTCCGTGACGTCGGCAAGGCGCTGGGCATGGATGAGAGCCACCTGACCTGGCTGATCAGTCAGCTCGACCGCCGCGATGGCCGCCGGCACTGGCAGCAGCAACTACTGGCACTCGGCGGAGAAACCCCGGACCCGCGCCACCGGCTGCTGGTGGAGCTGGTGGCGGAGCTTCTCAACTTCCCCCGCCACCTCTCTCAGCATGTCGGCGGTTTTGTTATCTCTGCCGGTCCGCTGTCGGAACTGGTACCCCAGGAAAACGCAGCGATGAGCGGTCGCACGGTTATCCAGTGGAATAAGGACGATCTGGAAACCCTGGGACTGCTGAAGATCGATGTGCTGGCGCTGGGCATGCTGACGGCAATCCGCAAGACACTGCAGCTGCTCAATGAGCATCCTATCCGTTACCGTCGACAACCGTTCCGTATTCAGGATATTCCCCGCGATGATGCCGCCACCTATGAGATGCTCTGCCGGGCCGACAGCATCGGTGTGTTTCAGGTGGAATCCCGGGCCCAGATGAGCATGCTGCCGAGACTGCAGCCCCGCAGCTATTACGATCTGGTGATTGAGGTGGCCATTGTCCGACCCGGCCCCATTCAGGGCGATATGGTACACCCCTTTCTGCGCCGCCGGGATGGCCTCGAGCCGGTCGATTACCCCAGTCAGGCGGTGCGGTCAGTGCTGGAACGCACTCTCGGCGTACCAATTTTCCAGGAACAGGTGATAAAGCTGGCGATGGTGGCCGCCGGCTTCAGCGGTGGTGAAGCCGATCAGCTGCGCCGGGCCATGGCGGCCTGGCGACGTAACGGCAGCATTCACCGGTATCAGCAGAAGCTGATCAGCGGCATGCTGGAGCGGGGCTATCAGCCGGATTTCGCCGAGCGCATCTGCCGTCAGATCGAAGGCTTCGGTGAATACGGTTTTCCGGAATCCCATGCGGCCAGCTTTGCTCTGCTGGTCTATGTCTCCGCCTGGCTGAAATGCCATGAACCGGCGGCATTCTGCTGCGCACTGCTGAACAGCCAGCCCATGGGCTTTTACTCACCGGCTCAGCTGGTACAGGATGTGCGCCGCCACGGCGTTGAAGTACGGCCGGTGGAGATCAGTCACAGCCAGCGGGACTGCACCCTGGAAGCGGCCGACGGGCAGCAGCCGGCAATACGGCTGGGCTTCCGGCTGGTCCGTGGGCTTTCTGACAAGGGACTCGGGGAACTGCTCAGCCACCGTCCTGAGCAGGGTTTTCGCTCGGTGGCCGATGCCCGCCGGCACTGCCGGCTCAGTCGCGGCGACTGGGATGCGCTGGCCGCCGCCGGTGCCCTGAACCGCCTCGCCGGTCACCGCTATCAGGCCCGTTGGGACCTGCTGGCTGACCAGCATCTGCTGGAGCTGGCGAAGACCGCAGAGGCCGCTCCGGCTCAGGGTCGCCCGGAAGCCGTATTACCGCTACCGGCACCCACTGAGCAGTCTGATCTGGAGGAGGATTTCCGTCACCTCGGTCTCAGCCTTGGCCGCCACCCGCTACAGCTGCTGCGCGAACGGGGACTGCTGACCGGTTGCTGCAACGCCGTGCAACTGCAGGACTGTCGCCACGGCCAGCTGGTCCGGGTAGCCGGACTGGTCACTAATCGTCAGCGCCCGGGGACGGCCTCGGGAGTAACCTTTGTCACCCTGGAGGATGAAACCGGCCAGATCAACCTGGTGGTCTGGCAGGCGACGGCTCGGGCCCAGCGCCGGGCCCTGCTGACCGCAGAGATTCTGCAGGTTTCCGGAGTGCTGGAACGGGAAGGTTCGGTGACTCACGTAGTCGCCGGCCGCCTCAGAGACCTCAGCGGCCACTGGCAGCAGTTACGAGTCAGATCACGGGACTTCAGGTAGCTTTCAGCCAGCCCCCGGATCGATTTCAGCGGCCGCAGACTCAGTGGTTCCGGTCAGTCTGAACCAGTCGGTGCTACAGCCTCCCAGCCCGCTTCGGTCGTGGGTGAACATCACCCTGGCCCGCTGTGCCCTGAGCTCGACTTTGCTGTGAAACAGGTAGCTGCCACCGTCGTCAAAAACATCCCCCAATTCGGTAAAGGCATCGATATGGCCGTTGTTATTGACCGCGGCGGTGGCTCGGTAGATTCTGCCGTGCACCCTCAGTTTCAGTGAGGCATTGCCTCGGTCAATGCTGACCTTCAGCTTCAGCGGCATCGCATTGCAGCGCCAGGTATATTCATTGAAGGCATCGGTGAAAGTACCAGCGCGCTGGATCCCTTCCCCGACCAGCTCAGCCTGCAACACGCTCAGCTGCGCCGGTGTGTAGCCGCTGACCTGTGCGGAAGGCACACAACCGCTGACCAGCGCCAGCAGAGGAGCTGCGAGCAGTACTTTCAACATTCCATATTTCACAGAGTCTTCCCCTTCTTCGCTTCCTTTTGTTCTCGCCTCAGATCCATGCCGCAGAGAATCTGGTACTCCGCTCCACAATCGCCATTGTCCTTACGAAAGCCCTTCGACTCCGGTAAAGAGCCGGTTTCGCTGATCCCGGGCAGTCTTTCCGGAGACCTGATAATATCGGCGGACAGCGGTGGATCGGCCAGAATAGCCCAGGCCTTCTGATTGCCCCCCCGCTGGTAGTGGTAATCAAAAAACCGTCTGCCATCGATATAAAGCGTATGGATTCTGCGGCTGATCGGATCAGATTCTGTCGTTGCCGGTTCCGATCCGGTATCGGCACTTCTGAGATAGGTCGCCACATCCGGGATCAGACCGATCTGTTTCAGCACCAGCGCCGTCTGCAACTCGGCATGCCCCTCTACAATGGTACGAATCGTCCGGTAATGCTCAGCCGTCCGGGCCTCCCGGAAGATCCTGTCCAGATCATGATGCTGATGCTGGAGAGCATGGGCAAGCTCGTGAGCGATGGTCACCAGCAGCGTGTAATAAACCTCATCCTCGACTTTTTTCGCGCTGCCCGCCGCCAGCCGAATGTTGTCCGACATAACATAGACCGTATTCGATTCCTGCCGGTATATCGCCGCATAGGCACTGATGCGCTGATCCAGCTCGGGATCACTGATGCCTCCCCGGATCATAATCGCCTTCAGCGCTTCCGGAGTGACAAACTCGATAACCGGTTGAGCTAACAGTTGCCTGCCGGTGGCCGGGTACAGTTCATCGGTGACTATCTCGACGATGTCTTCGATGTCCTGCCGGGAAAAGTGGGAGGTTGCGGTCACGGTTTCCGGTTCAGAAACGCTTTCCCTGACCGGTCCGCAGCCCGCGACAATAAGTGCAGCCATGATCAGGCTGCAACGGAGCAGATATCTGCCAATGGCGTTCATAGTCAGAAACACATCCCTGAAATTCTTCTACAGCCACGCTGTTCACCTCAATGGCTATGGGAAGCGTCCATAAGCCATTGAAACGGATCCTTTCCGGCAGCCAGGCTATCCCTGTTCTTCCGACCGGAACTGCGGTCACTCTATCAGAGAGTGACCGCAGTTCAAATCCCCCCCTGCCCGTCAGACAGAGGCTTCAGATTCCGAGATTTTTCAGCCCTCCTCCTGGATCTGTATCAGAACCCCGGTATACTCTCCCGCCCCAACCGGCAGGCAGCGATGACTGATTATTAATCAGGAATCATTAATGCTGAAAAAGCTGGAGCTATATTCGGAGCTGCCGATACATCTTCTGACCGGCTTCGACAACATCATCGGTCACAGACCACTCTGCAGAACTGATGGGCTGAGGAACTTATGAAAAATCGGACTTCCCCCTCCACTGGCGACATCGGTGTCTTCCGCCGCCTGACTCGTTTTACAGCCACCCTGCTCAGAACCCGCCGCCCGCGGCTTGCCTGGCATCTGGTCTTTCATCAGCAGAATGAACGCTGGTCGATGATCCAGTTCCGGGACGGTGCCGACCAGTTCTATCACAGCAAGCACCGCGTCACCTGCTCCCGTTGCCGGATTCATCACACAACCCAGCGTATCTGGCCGAAATTCAATGCAGACCTGAATAACGGTTATCAGCTTGTCGAAGCTAGACAGCAAGCCTCGGTCTACTGCGCCGGCAAATAGCATGGCGGCCTCAGCGCCCACTCGATCCCTGCCCGTTATTCGCCGGGCTGAAGCGGCTGACGCTGCGACTGTCGCCGCTCTGGTCACCCGGCTGCTGATGGAGCTTGAGCCGGATGCAGGAGCGGAGATCGCGGCCATGGGACTGCCGGCAATTACCAGTGAATTGCTGGCCGGGGAACGAATAATCGCATTCCTGGCGCGGCAGGAAGATCAGGCCATCGGGGTGATCTGCCTGCACGAGTGTGCGGCGATCTACGCCGGCAGTCTGTTTGGCGAGATTTCAGAGCTGTACGTTGTTCCGACATGCCGCACCGATGGGCTGGGGCAACAGTTACTGGAAGCTGGCATTGCACTTGCCCGGGAGCGGCGCTGGCGCCGGTTGGAGGTGAGCGTTCCGGGCGGTGAGCAATGGCAAAGAACCCGGTGCTTCTACCGCAACAGTGGATTCAGAGAGATCGGTCCCCGCCTTCGGCTGCTGATCTGAACCCCAGTTCCTTTATTCAGACCGCCCTTATGATGAGGCCCGATCCCGGTAGCTGTGATCACTTCTCATGGGCCGCACCGTCATCAGGCATCCCATTCCACCGGTTCCCCTCCGATTGCCTGAGACCGGATACAGCAGATACCAGCTGGCTGACAGGACGACAACCAGCAACGCTCCGATCATGACGCCACGCCACGTAATAACAGAACCCCGGAACAGGCAGCAGACTATGCCACTGGCCATTGCCAGCGCGTGTGCCGGGAAAGCAACGAAAGAGTGCAGCGCCGTCAGCACCATGAAGCCCACAACGCCTCGATTTCCCCGGGACCGGATCAGGTCGGCAGAACCCGACTCATTAACCCCGATGGCACTCCCCGATTCTCCGAACCAGAACAGCAGAATCGCCAGCTCCTGAAACGGTTTCCGGATAACGTCCGGAAAACCGGTGCCAGCACCAACCACAGATCGGAAATCGGTGTTGAGACGATTCACTGCACAAACACCGGTCTGCGGCCCGGATTCTGTTACAATAGCGCCCCTTTCCAACTGACCATTCCGAGATTTCTGTGACCGAGCACACTGCCGAATCGGCATTCACTTCCCTGTCGTTACCACAACCCCAGCTGGACAACCTGAAATCCCTGGGTTACCAGCGGATGACACCGGTACAGGCTCGCAGCCTGCCGATCATTCTGGAAGGACGTGATCTGATTGCCAGGGCAAAAACCGGCAGCGGCAAGACGGCGGCGTTCGGTATCGCGCTGGCGGAAAATCTTAATCCCCGCTTCTTCGCGCCCCAGGCGCTGGTGCTCTGCCCGACCCGGGAACTCAGTACCCAGGTCGCACAGGAGCTGCGACGACTGGTTCGTTATCGCAACAATATTAAGGTACTGACTCTCTGCGGTGGGCAACCGATCGGCCCTCAGATCGGCTCTCTGGCTCATGGTGCTCATGTGATCGTCGGCACTCCGGGCCGGATTGCCGATCACCTGCGTAAGAAAACCCTGGAGCTGACCCATGTCCGTACCCTGGTGCTGGATGAGGCGGATCGAATGCTGGATATGGGCTTTATCGATGCGATTGAAGGCATTATCGCCCACACCCCAGCCGAGCGGCAGACTCTGTTGTTTTCGGCCACCTACCCGGATCGGATCCGCCAGCTCAGTGAGCAGTTTCAGCGCACACCCGCTGAAGTCAGCGTCGAAGCGGTCCACAACCACCAGCAGATCCGTCAGTACTTCTGCCAGGTCGACAAAACAGAGAAACTGGAAACCCTGGCCCTGCTGCTGAGCCATTACCGTCCAGCGTCCACCGTTGTCTTCTGCAACACCCGCCAGCGCTGCGCCGAAGTCACCGACTTCCTCCGCCTGCAGGGTTATCATGCGCTGGCGCTGCATGGAGATATGGACCAGAAAGATCGGGATCAGGTGCTGGTTCGCTTTGCCAGCGGCAGCAGTTCGGTGCTGGTGGCCACCGATGTTGCTGCCCGTGGTCTCGATATCGAAGAGCTGGCCGCCGTCGTCAATTATGAGCTGTCACGTCAGCCGGAAGTTTATGTGCACCGGATCGGACGCACAGGCCGGGCCGGCAGAGAGGGCCTCGCGGTCAGCCTGTACAGCGAATCGGAGCAGTACAAGCTGGATATGATCAGCGACTATCTTCAACAACCGCTGACCGGGCTGGAACGTGACAGTCTGCAATATTCGGAACTGGCGATAACTCCGCCACCGATGGTCAGTCTCTGTATTAACGGCGGCAAGAAACAGAAGATTCGCGCCGGCGATATTCTTGGCGCGCTGACCGGAGAGGCCGGTATTCCAGCCGATCAGATCGGAAAGATCAGTATCTTCGATTACCAGGCCTACGTGGCAATCAGCCGCGGTTCGGCCAATAAGGCGCTGGGACGATTGCTGAACGGTAAGATCAAAGGTCGTAAGTTTCGGGTGCGTCGACTGTAACGGGTCGGATCACCAGTCTCAGTGACCGCACGGTAAGCGGGTCGGGCTGATCGCTGCAACCCGGACTGCTGCAGTAGCAAAGGGTCCGGGTCGGGTCGCCGGATAACAGACCGATCAGGCCTCGACCAGAGACTTGCGGTACTTGTTGACCGCCTTGTTGGCGACCGTGCTGGCGAACTCTTCCGGATTCTCATAGCCCATCTCGGTCATAAACTGAACCATGTTCTTAACCAGTCCCAGTGTCGCCCGGATCTCTTCATGACTGCGTCCACAACCCTGGCAGTGTGTGCCATCCTGAGTGCACTGATTCACGCATGGAGCAAATTTCATGGTTTTCCCCTGTCTCTGTAAGCAAAAAAAGTATTTATAAGAATTGCGCGAATTATACAGAAACGGCGTGGAATTGCAGTGCTCCTCAGACCGCCCGGGTCAGCCTTCTGCCGGAACTCAGCAGAGCCGCCAGGTCGGCGGCGGGCACCGGGCGACTGTAGAGATAGCCCTGCCCCATATCACAGCCTTCCGCCTTCAGAAACGCCTCCTGGGCCTGGTCTTCGATACCTTCGGCAACCACCTCCAGGCTCATACTGTGGCCCAGGGCAATGATCGACCGGGCAATGGCAGCATCGTTCGGATCATCGGCGATATCCATCACAAAGGAGCGGTCGATCTTCAGCCGATTGATCGGTAGCCGCTTCAGATAACTGAGCGAAGAATAGCCGGTACCAAAGTCGTCAATGGACAGGTGCAGCCCCAGCTCCCGCAGTTCACCGAGAATCCGGGTGGAGAGCTCCGGCTGGTGCATGATGAAGCCTTCGGTAATTTCCAGTTCCAGCAAACAGGGGTCGCAACCGGTGGCCTCCAGAATACCGGCAAAGGTTTCCGGCAGGGTTTCATGACGAAGCTGGGCCCCCGAAAGATTAACCGCAAAGCGCAACTGGTCCAGCCCGACCGCCTCGGACTGCCAGCGCGCCAGTTGCCGGCAGACATCACGGAACACCCACTCGTCGATTTCAGCGATCAGGCCACTCTCTTCGGCGGTAGCCAGAAACCGGTCCGGACCGATCAGTCCCTGGTCGGGATGCTTCCAGCGCACCAGCGCTTCAGCACCGATCAGTTCGCCACTGACCAGCTGGTACTGAGGCTGGTACCAGACCTCGAACTGATCCTGCTCCAGCGCTTCCCGCAGGCTGGATTCCATCTGCACCCGTTCAAGCGCCTGGGTCGTCATATCCTCGGTGTAGAAATGAAAGGTGTTGCGGCCTTCATCCTTGGAGCGATACATGGCGGCGTCGGCATTACGCAGCAGCGTTTCGGCGTCGCTGCCGTCTTCCGGATAGAAGCTGATACCGATACTGGAGGTTACGTAGAACTGGTGCTCGTTGGCCTGGAACGGCTCCTTGAGAGTCTCGAGAATTTTGCGGGCAACCACCGCCGCTTCCTGAGCGCCGTTGACCGAATCCAGAATCAGCGTGAATTCGTCGCCGCCCAGCCGGGCAATAGTATCGATCTGGCGAGTGGTACCGGTCAGCCGCTCGGAAAAGGACTTCAGCAGGATATCCCCCACCATATGGCCGAGACTGTCGTTGATACTCTTAAAGCGATCCAGGTCGATAAAGAACAGTGCCAGCCGCTGTTTTGAGCGTTGCGCCTTGCGAATGGCATGCTCCAGCCGGTCCATAAACAGCAACCGATTGGCCAGCCCGGTCAGAGGGTCATGGTGGGCCAGGTGAGCCAGCCGGTTCTCCTTGTCCCGAAGTTCCACCATGATTTTGAAGTACTCCGACACGTCCCGGAAATTCCAGACCCGTCCGACAATCTCCTTATCCAGGAACTGCGGCTGCGAATGACATTCGAATACCCGTCCATCATTGAGCTCCACGACTTCGTTAGTGATGTTCTCGTTGCTCTGATAGGAGCTGCGGATCATCCGCATAAACTCGTGGCGGTCTTTCAGCTGCTGCAGAATATGGGGTAACACTCGTCTGCCGGGGGCATGATGCAGTCTGATCTCCGGAATCCGGAACATCTCCAGAAACTTCTGGTTAAAGTTGATCACCTCGCCACTTCTGCTCAGTGCCAGTACCCCCTCGCTGGTAGATTCCAGCGTCGCCTCCAGCAACGACATGGTTTTCTGCTGATACTCCTGCAGGTAGCGCTGATGGGTCATATCCCGAACCGACTTGAACAGGTACTTGTTGCCCTGGCGCTGAAAGCTGCCGGTATGAACTTCCACCGGAAAGCGGGAACCATCACGGCGATGATGATAACGCTGCACCCAGCCGTCGTGATCCGGCCTGCCGGCCTCTTCATCCTTCTCCAGCTCATCCAGGCTCAGGCGCTTAATTTCCGCCAGGTTATAGCCGTACAGATCCAGAGCCACACGGTTGGCATCAAGGCAGAGTCCGCTCTGATGATCGAAGATCAGCAGCGCGTTAAGCTCATTTTCGAAGACCTGATAGAACTTATCCTCACTCTCCTTCAGCTCCGAATAAGTCACATGCAGGTCATTGGCCATGTTGTTGAGGGCGTTACCGATTGTCCCCAGTTCATCATCGCCGCGCAGGCTGATCCGCCTCAGCAACTCACCGCGACGAAAGTGTTCGATACCATCGATAATCTTACGGATCGGCCGGTTAATACTGGTCCGGATCACCAGCAGCACGGTGGCGGCGACCACCAGAATCACCAGCACCGACAGCACCAGCACCGTGATTACCGAAGAGCGGATAATAGTATCCAGTTCGCGGGTCAGCACCTGACTGGTCTGGTTGCTGCGGGCATCGATGGAGCCGATGATCTCCAGCAGCTTTTCCTTCTGCACGGCCATCGCCGACGAGGCGATGGAAAGCCTGTTAATCCGATCTCCCAGCTCCAGGGTCGCCAGCCGGTACTGTTCGAGCAACCCCAGAATTCTCCGACCATAGGCAGCCACTTCCGGCGTCGAGGCCGTCAGCGTTTCCAGCCGCAGCAACAGGTCGTCGATCACCGGAATCGGAGAGGAGTCATAGGTGATCCGCCGGGGGGTCAGGAAGTTTCCTTTCTGAGTCTCATGCAGCTTGCCGATCAGCAGAAAACTCTCCCGGTAACCGGCCAGCAGCGAAATAATCTGATCGATAAACTGAGTACTCTCCCCCTTCATGGTGATCTCGATCAGCCAGCCGCTGACATCCCGCTCGAAGCTGCTCAGCTCCCCGATAATCGCCCTGTCGGTGTGCTCGATACTGATAAGCAGTTGATTGATGGCACGGTAATGACCGATAAGGTCCGCCAGGATCAGCGACAGGTTATCCATTTCCTGTCGCAGTGGCAGACTGTCGGCTCGTGCCGAGATCTGCATTGCGCTTTCCGTCAGTTCCCGCTCGCGCAACTGCAGTGCCGAACCGTCACCGCCCAGAGAAAAACTGAGCATACTGATATTGCTGAACAGCGCCGACAGATCGCGGGTAGTCCCCGAATTAACAATCACCTCCTCCATCTGCGTCCTGGCAACATCGGTGGAAAGGTCTTTGATCTGATTCAGAGAAAACAGCACCGAAGAGGTGATGACAACGAAAGCGACACAGATAACTGCGGCCAGAAGCAGCAGCCGGCTGCGGATCGATACGCTTTTTTTCAGCAGCTTCCAGGGCACAACAATTCCTTCTGCAGTTACCGGGTTCTCACCAGATCAGCGCCACGAAGCGTGATCGGTCTGGGTGTGATATTCAGTGTTTTCATCGTCGAAACATTAATTACTCTGCGGCCGCGATAGTTACGGGTGACAGCAATCTCTGTCACCGGCTTCCCTTCCATGGCGTCCAGCAGCATCTCTGCGGCTCTGCGGCCCTGCTCCTGGCCGGTTTTTATCACCGCGCTCAGAGCACCTTCATCAACATGATATCGGTTGGCTCCCAGCACCGGCCCCTGCCAGACCGAAGTCAGGGTCTGCAACACCTGACGATAACTGAGAATGCCCCCTTCGCCGTCACTGATGCCGCCGACGCCGTCCATATAGACGGCATCGCACTGCCCGCTGAGTTCGTGAGCCAGCGCCTGCAGGTCCGTCTGCTCGCTGACGGCCGTCAGTGAGCAGACGGCTGCCGCGTAGGTATCGGCTTCGCGGCGAACCTGGTCCAGTACCGCATGGCCTGAAGGACTGCTGCGGGCTACAAAGGCAACACTGGACAGTGACGGCAGCAGCTGCTTCAGAAATGCAATGGACTCGCGGATATGGCCCCGTTCCAGAATACCGGAGACGTTTTCAGCCGGAAATCCGTATTTTTCAGGATCGGCATTAACACCACAGAACATCACCGGAGTGCTGACCTTATCCTTCAGCCAGGGTACCACAAACATCTGCTGGGCATTGTCGTCAGCGGTGATCACGCCGTCCGGCTGCAGCGACTGATACAGCTGCCACGCTTTCTCTGCCTGCTGTCGCCCGCCGGCCAGATCCCGCTTGGTGTTCATATAGAAGTAGTGAATATCGCTGTTTGCGCCGAGAACGCTCTCAATACCTTCCCGGATCTCACCGGACCAGCTGAAATCCTGCTCGTAACTCATGACCACCAGCACCCGAAAGCGTTCCGCGAATGCCGGTAAGGGTGTCAGTGCAGTCAGTAACAGCGAAGCCAGTGCCACGGCACAGATTCTTACCGACCCTTTCATCCTGTCCTCCTCAGGCAAGCTACTACAACGGTCTGTAAGCAGGGCGTGGTCCATGGGTCCGGTCAACCGGCCGATACACGCCCGAAGTCTGCCGGCGCAGAGCCGCTGGCTGCAGTCGCTCAGCGGTGCGGCAGAACAAGTATCAATAACATAAAGTCACGGCCATATTCAGATCTTATGCGTAAAACATTGACACCTGTCACTTTAACCGGAAGAGTCCGGCAGGTTCCCGGTGCAGGCTATGCCTGAACGATCCCCATCTGCGGTTTTCTGCCAGATCAGCAACTGATTGTTTGCCGGCATCGCAACATCCGCCCGCAGTTCCATCGTCCCGGCCTCCGCCAGCTGATTCAGCTGCTCAAAATCACGAATACCGCTGGCAGGATCGCGGCTCCTGAGCCAGCTGTCAAAACGGGCATTGCTGTCACTGGTATAGCGGTTGTTATAACGAAAAGGCCCATAAACCAGCAAAAGTCCGCCCGGGCGAAGCACCTGGCCGGCACCCCGAAAGAAGTGTTCAACGGCCGTAACGCTGATGATATGCAGAGTATTGGCGGTATAGACGGCGTCGAACGGAGAGCAACCCCAGTCGGCCGTCAGCACATCCAGCTCCAGCGGCGACTCGATGTTTGCAGCGCCACCCTGCCCTGAACTCCGGATATTCTGTGTCAGGACCGACAGCAACGCGGCCACTTCACTGGGTTGCCAGCGAAGATGGGGCAGATGTTTCCCGAAATAGAGTGCATGCTGTCCGGAACCGCTGCCCACTTCCAGCACCCTGGCCGGACCTGTCAGCCATGTCTTCAGAACAGCCAGAATCGGAGCCCGATTTCGCTCGCAGGCCTCAGAATAGTTCAACAACACAGATCGGCTCCCCGTCGTATCAGAACGACGATCCCGGCTGTTTCAGAAAAGCCTGTTCCTCGGCGGTGGACGGCCGGCCGAGTATCAGGTTGCGATGAGGATAACGGCCGAAGCGATCGATAATCGCCTTATGTCGCTTCTCAAACTCGAAGTTGTCCTCCAGGCCCGGTTCGGCAAACAGCCGCATAGCCTGCTCATGAATCAATGCCGATTCACTGTGCATAAATGGCATATACAGGAATGTTCGTTCGGTCGGGGAAAGCGCCTCAGCAGCCCCGGCGCTGATCGCTTCCTGTGCCAGGCAGAGGGCCAGCGAGTCCTGGGCAAAGGAAGCGGGCTGATCACGATAGATATTGCGGGAGAACTGATCCAGCACGATAATTTCGGCAAGACGCCCCCGGGGGCTGATGCGCCAGCCGTAGAGTTCGCCTGCCGATGCGGCCCGGTGCAGTGCTCCGAACCGTTCCGCCAGTTGCCGGTCAAACTGCGGGTCTTTCTTCCAGTGATCCTGAGGAGTCAGCTCCTCGAACCAGAATCTGATTATTTCCTGAGCTGTCACGGATACCTCCCGGGAAGACTGAATCAGATTCTGATTCTGCCATCACCCGGTCAGATCATCCAGCCGCTGCTGCAGAGTTTCGACCTGTCCCTGCAGTGCTTCCAGCTGCTGTTCAAGAAGATCGATACGCTGCAGAGACTCTGCTGCCGCGGGCGCGGCTGTGACAGGAGCCTCAGACTCAGCCCCGGCAAAATCGGTCAGCTCCTTTTCGGTACCAAAGAGGTGAGCAAAGCGCGATTCCCGCTTACCGGGTTCCTTAGGCAGGCGAAGGACAAAGGGGCCATCATCGCGCTCTGCCAGATCGGCCAGGGTACGCTCGACCTGCTGAATATCATCGAACTGGCAGAGACGGTTTGTTCGACTTCGTAACTCACCGGGGGTCTGCGGCCCACGGAGAAACATCACACAGAGCACACCCAGCTCGCGTTCGGAGAATTTAAGTTCGCTGAATTCGGTGTTACAGAAACGGTGCTTGTACTTAGCGACCCGGCTGCCAAATCCGGATTCTTCCCGCACCAGCCGTCGTCTGCTCAGATCATCAATCGTCTGCTGAACGGTCAGCTCATCCAGCTCCAGCACCGGCTCCCGGTTACTCTTCTGGTTACAGGCACTCACCAGTGCATTCATTGACAACGGGTACTGGTCAGGGGTGGTTGCCTCTTTCTCGATAAGGCAACCGATCACCCGTAATTCATACGGTGACAGATCCATATCCACTGCAGGATTCCTTATACAATTATTGTCGGAGTTGTCTGCTTACTGTAGCCAGAGCAGAACCAATTATCACCCGGAAATTAGTCTATAACCCTCTTCTCGACAGGCAACAGACATAAAAAAAGGGTCCTTTCGGGACCCTTTTTCGACGCGAATAACAGCAGGTTACTGGTAGACAGCATCCTGATAGAGATCAACCGGATTTTCACGCTGATCATCGCCTTTGAAAAACGCAGTCTTGTCCTGCATCACCAGACCGTTGGCGCTGAACCAGCGAGTGAGTTCTTCAGCCCCGTCTTCAGCCTGAACCTTACGAATATAGGCGGAGATGATCTGGTAAAAATAGGCGCCCAACAGCGCAAAAGCGGCCCCCAGGAAGAAATCTGAATGCATGGAGAACAGCATAGCGATAACACCCATTACCCAGATGCGGCTGGCTTTAGCCTGTTTCAGTGCCTGATTAGCCATTTCACCCCTGGTGTAATGATCTTCAAAACGCCGGTAGTTACGCTGATATTCGCCTTTCAGAAAAGCAGACAGATGTTGGTTCATCAATCCAGTCCTTATTGTCTTTGTTAACAAAATCGTAACGATAGATGGTAATAAATACACCGAAGCCGGGCTTCGGTTGCCACTCAGGTTCCCGACGGGAACCGGAAAATTCTCAGTAAAGAATACGGCCCTTCACCGGGCAGCGCCATATCACTATAGACTAACGAATGTGGTTTGTACCGGGCGATGATATCAGTCAAATCAGCCCGGTTACACTCCCATTATATTCTGTTGAGCGGTTCCGAAAAGTTCAATTGAGACTCTTGCTCACCACCTCAAAACTGTCTTTCGACAACTCACCGCTGGCCAGGATCCGCTCCAGCTCCGTTTTCATCAGTTGCTGACGTTGCTGATCATATTTTTTCCAGCGCGTCAGCGGCGTCAGCAGCCGTGATGCAATCTGCGGATTCATCGCATCCAGACGAATAATCTGATCGGCCAGGAAGCGATAACCTTCACCATCGGCGCGATGGAACTGGATGGCGTTCTGGTTACAGAAGGCACCGATCAGCGCCCTCACCCGATTCGGATTGCCGATCTCAAACGCCGGGTGCTCCATCAGCGAGCGAACCCTGGCAAGAGTGTCACCCTCAGCCGCCGTCGCCTGAACACTGAGCCACTGGTTGACCACCAGACTGTCCTGCTGCCACTGCTGATAGAACGCATCCAGTGCGCTCTCACGCTCCGCCGAAAAGTCGGAATGGGCCAGCAGACTCAGGGCCGCCAGGGTATCGGTCATATTGTCCGAAGTTTCGAACTGCTCCTGGGCCAGCACCAGAATCATCCTGTTTTTCAGGGTCATCAGATAAGCCAGACTCTGGTTCTGCAGGCTGCGTCGGGCGATCGCCCCGGCATTGAGCTGGTACTCACCCTCGGAACGGTTTGTGCGGTAGCAGTCCATAAACAGCCCTTGCAGCTGCTCCGCCAGACTGCGGCGGACAAACTCTCTGACATGGTGGATGGCTTCCACATCGATCTGTTCCGACATCTCGCTGAGCCAGGCTTCCGACGGCAGAATCAGCATTCGCGATACCATCGCCGGATCAAGGCTGCGATTGGACAGCACTTTCCGGAAAGCCTCGACCAGCAGCGGCTCCAGCACCAGCTCTCTGCCGTCGCGGTAAGCGTCGATCAGTTCGCGGATGACCGACACTGCCAGTTTCTGGCCGGCTTCCCAGCGATTAAAGCCATCGCTGTCATGACTCATCAGAAACACCAGCTCTTCACGGCTGTAGTCGTACTCCAGCTTTACCGGTGCACTGAAGCCGCGCAGCAGCGACGGTACCGGTTTCGTCGGTATATCGCTGAAGCTGAAGGTCTGGCTCGGTTCTCTGAGCTGCAGCAGCTGGCTGGTCTCTCCCGCCGCCAGCGGCATATCGTCACCGGATTCATCCAGCAGACCGATCAGCACCGGAATATGGTAAGGAGCCTTCTCCGGCTGACCCGGCGATGGGGGACAGCTCTGCTCAAGAGTGAGCTGGTAGGTCCGGGTTGCACTGTCGTAACTGTCGGTGACCCTGACCCGCGGTGTCCCGGCCTGGGAATACCAGCGCTTGAACTGGGTCAGATCGAGACCGCTGACAGACTCCATCGCCGCGATGAAATCATCGGTGGTAACCGCCTGACCGTCATGGCGTTCAAAATAGAGATCGCTGCCTTTGCGGAACTGCTCGGCGCCCAGCAGCCGGTGAATCATTCGTACCAGCTCCGCCCCCTTCTCATATACCGTCAGGGTGTAGAAATTGGAGATTTCAATATAGGAGTCCGGCCGCACCGGGTGGGCCATGGGCCCGCCATCCTCCGCAAACTGAGCGGTACGCAGCACATTGACATCTTCGATACGCTTAACGGTACGCGATCCCATATCGGCAGAGTATTCGGAATCCCGGAATACGGTGAAGCCCTCTTTCAGGCTCAGCTGGAACCAGTCGCGGCAGGTGACCCGATTGCCGGACCAGTTATGGAAATACTCATGGGCAACGATGCCTTCGATGCGCTGAAAAGCGTCGTCAGTGGTGGTCTTCGGGTTGGCCAGCACGCAGGAGGAATTGAAGATGTTCAGCCCTTTGTTCTCCATCGCCCCCATATTGAAGTGATCAACCGCAACGATCATAAAGATGTCGAGATCGTATTCGCGCCCGTAGACCTCTTCATCCCATTTCATGGATCGCTTCAGTGATGCCAGTGCATGTTCGCACTTGTGCAGATTGCACTGCTCGACATAAAGCCGCAGCGGTATTTCACGGCCGCTGCAGGTGGTAAAACTATCCTCGACCAGTTCCAGATCGCCGGCCACCAGCGCAAACAGATAAGCCGGCTTGGGAAACGGATCCTCCCAGCGAACCCAGTGCCGATCCCCCTGCTCACCCTGTTCCACCGGGTTGCCATTGGACAGCAGCACCGGATAGCTGCTGCGGTCGGCGACGACGGTGGTGGAAAACACCGACATCACATCGGGCCGGTCGAGGTAATAGGTAATCTTACGGAACCCTTCGGCTTCACACTGAGTGCAGAACATACCGTTGGACTTGTAGAGCCCTTCCAGCGAGGTGTTGTCCTGAGGGCGGATCAGCGTCACGCACTCCAGCACAAAGGCGTCAGCCAGCCCGGAGATGACCAGCTGTTCGTCGCTGAGCTGATAGTCCCCCTGCTCCAGTGGCCGCTCATCGATCACCAGCCGACGCAGCTGCAGATCTTTATCGCCATCCAGCTCCAACGGCGCCGACGGATTATCAGAGGCCGGATTACGGCGCATGCTGAGCCGGGATTTTACCAGCGTCGCCTTTTCGCCCAGTTCGAAGTGCAACTCAGTTCTGTCGATCAGAAAGGCGGGGGCGCGGTAGTCTTTCAGATGAATTGCTTGCGGATTGTTCTTGCTCATAATCAGCTCTGTCCTGAACGGAGGAATAAGTCAGGCCGTAAACTCAATGTGGTAGGCGGCAAACTTACGAATATTGATAACACCGGTATCCAGTATCAGGTACTGACCCTTCAGCCCCTGCAGCGTTCCTTCAACCAGCGGGTTCTTGTCAAAGCTGAGCGAAGTCACTTTGTCAGGATAGTTGAGAACCGGGTATTCCAGCACTCGGGCATCCGCATCGGGCAGGCGCCGGATCGCCTGAATGCCGAAACGCTTTTCCAGCGCCAGCAGCTCATCGGCAGCCTGCTCGAACAGTCGCTCCCGTTCGGCGACCATATCCAGCATATCCACCTGATTCTTCAGCATTGCCCGCCAGTTGGTGCGATCGGTGACATGGGCCTTGAACAGCATTTCGGCCAGCCCCGACTGATACCGGGTGCTGACTCTCAGGATCGGCAGCGCCTGCACCGCTCCCTGATCCAGCCAGCGCACCGGCACCTGGGTACCACGGGTGATACCGACCTTCAGGCCGGAGGAGTTGGCAAGATAGACGTAGTGATCCTGCATACACTGCTGCTCGCCCCATTTCGGGTCGCGGCAGCTGTCGAGGTGAAAATGACATTTTTCCGGACTGATGATACAGCTGTCACATTCAGCCAGCGCCTTAAAACAGGGAAAGCAGTAGCCCTGATTAAAACTCTTACTGGTCTTTCTGCCACAGTGTTTACAGTTGATCTGCCCGGTGAACCGGAGCCGCAACGGTTTACCGAGCAGCTCATTCAGGGGAATTTCCCGATCTCCCACCGGGAGTCTGTAAAGTGCCGGGGAACCGGCCTCAATATGAAGCTTGCGCAGATGGCCTGCGGCCTGGATCTCTGAACTCATCGGTTACGGGCTGGCCTCAGGCGTCTTTGTCGAGAATACGAATAATGTCTTCGGTGCTCTGGCTGGGGCTGTGATTACTGCCGTCCGCCTTCTTGCGGCTGATGTAGCCGACCCGCTCCTCCTCCGGCAGATGTTGCGCATCCCAGGCGATAACCGCCTGCATGCAGGTCTCCCGTTCTTCATCACTGAGTCGGCGACCATCCGGCCACTTGCCCAGCTCTACCGCCTGTTTCATGGTGGCGTGAATCTCAGGCGTCATGGATTGCAGCAGTTCTTCAAAGGTCATGTGCAGATATCTCGTCTGAAAAAATCGACATAGTCGGGGTCGCAGATAATATCACAGCCGCCATCAGTTCCGCCGCCAGAGTGCATTGCGGAACCGATAGACGACCGGCGCGCTGGCCAGACCGCACAGCAGCCCCACCAGATGGGCGGTATTGGCGATAGCCCCGAAACCAAACTGCTCCAGAGCCCCGCTGACACCCAGTACCAGCCAGATCACCATAAAGGTCATCAGCACCGGCGGCATCCCGAAACGCCGCTGCGGACAGAGACGGTCCCACAGCCAGGTATAGGCCATCATGCCGAAGATCACCCCGGACAGGCCACCGAACATCGGGCCGGTCATCAGAAACTGACCGATATTGGAAACCACTCCCATAAACAGCACCAGCACGACGATCACGGATCGCCGGTGCATCAGCTCGATGCGCCGCCCCAGCTCCCAGGTCCACAGCAGATTAAACACCAGGTGCATCAGGCTGAAGTGCAGAAAGATCGGGGTCAGCCAGCGCCACAGCTGACCACCGGCTATCTGAGTATCGAGCCGCTGAGGCAGCAGAAAGTTACCCTGAACATCAAAATCGACAAAGGTAAACCAGTGCAGCCAGCGCATCTGTTCGCCGAAGCCGGTCAGCAGCGTCAGCGACAGACTGAGCAGGATCAGACCCAGGGTCACCGGTACATGCTGCAACCAGAACAGGAAAGCCGAGGAACCGCTGACATGAACAGAGTCCGGCTCCTGCTCCTGACAGAACTGCTGCCCCTGCTCCCAACGCCGGAACTGTTCCAGCACATAATCGGTATCGGCAGGGTTAGCCAGCCACAACTCCTGCTGGCCATCCCGGAACTGAATCCGATGAGGGATCTTTTTTCGCCACAGGAAGCCGGCAAATTCCTGCAGATTTTCACCACCGGCTATTTCAAGCACCTTCACCATCAAGGCATTATTCTCCCTGCGTACAGATATCAAGCGGATCGACATCGACCCAGACAAAACCGGAGCGATCCAGATCGGCACCGCAGTCCATTCGATAAGCCACCAGCTTCCCTCCTTTGACGGCGCTGTAGTCCAGACAGCCGATGTTGTCGGTAATCGGCGCCGGCTCCCCCTCCTGCCAGTAATGACCAATAAAAAGCGGTTTCTGTTCACTTCCGTAGTGCAACAGTCGGGACTTCTCTCTCTCGGTCAGCGCCATCGCCGCGATATGGCTGGGCAACGGATCAGGCTGGAACACCAGATCCTCATGAATCTGCGGATTCACCGACCAGAAGCGGGTGCGATAAACATGACGCCGGAAACCGTCCTGGCTAAGCATCACCTCATCGTTGGGCAATGGCAGATAGGTTCCCCGCAGCAGCCTGTCCGCAACCTGCCATTCAAAACAGCCCCGCTCGGCGGAATCATGAAGAAACTGCTCATCACTGAAGTTGAAGATCTTCTGCTGCCGCAGCTGACCGATCAGCTGGCCGTCCCAGCAGGCATGGACTACCCGGAAGTTTTCGAATTCAAGATACAACGGCAGTTGCCGGAACCAATCCAGAAACTGGCGCCATTCATCAGGGTAGGAAGCGAACTGGTTCAGCGTCTCTCGGATCTGACGCTCGTGGCGTTCATTATGCTCCCGCAGATGTCGGCGTCCGGAGCCCGATTTTGCCTCGGTACAATAGGCAATGGCATTGTATTCATGGTTACCCAGAACCATAGTAGCGGTGCCGGCATCCACCATCTCCCGCACGGTATGCAACGCTTCCCGCACGTAGTTGCCGCGATCAACAATATCACCGATAAACACCGCCTTACGCCGGGGGTGTCGGTAGCATCCCTGCCGATGCTGGTAGCCGAGCTGCTCAAGCAACTGCCTGAGCGTATGAGCACAGCCGTGGACATCACCAATCAGATCGTAACCCTGATAACTCAAGCTGCCTCCTAATCGCCCAGTTTCGTACCCCAACCGAGCTTACTGCGGCAGGTTTCATAGAAGTTATAACTCAATGGATGGATCAGCCGCAGTTTCTGCGGTTTCTTACGGATGGTAATGACATCGCCGGGACTGCACATAATGCTCTTCTGGCCGTCACAACTGATACCCGGACAGGTCTCATTACGCTCATCGATAACGATTTTGAGCTCCGCATTACCGTCAACCACAATCGGCCGACTGCTGAGTGTGTGAGGGAACATCGGAACCAGTACCAGCGCATCCAGACGCGGGTGCATGATCGGTCCGCCACCGGATAAAGAATATGCGGTAGAACCCGTGGGAGTGGAGACGATCAGTCCGTCCGAACGCTGGTTATAAACAAACTCCCCTTCGATATAGAGGTCAAAGCGAATCAGCCGGGCCGATGTTCCGGGATGCAGGATGACGTCATTCAGCGCGCAGCCTTCTGCGATCGGCTGCCCCCGGTGGCGTACGAAAGCATCGACGAGGAAACGATTCTCCATGCGGTAGCGCCCGTCCAGCACTTCCGCAATCTTTTCACAGACCTCATCCGGTTTTATATCGGTCAGAAATCCAAGATTGCCGCGGTTGACCCCCAGCACCGGCACTTTGCGAGGCGCGAGCTCCCTGCCGGCCCCCAGCAGGGTTCCATCACCGCCGACCACGATAACCAGGTCGCAGCTTTCTCCCATCATCTTCGGGGTACTTTCCTGCAATCCGTGTCCGCGAATCTGGCCTGCGATGGCCGTATCGAGTATCACGTTGACCCCCTGCTCCTGCAGGAAGGGAATCATCGTCGTCAGTGTCTGGACAACAGAGTGACTGTCAGGACGGCCGACAAGACCGATATTTCTGAAGTGATCCATATAGTTCCATATTCAGGAAACCTGTGCACAGGCCCGGAGAGTTGATGCGAGCCCGCCGGTCCCCACAATGCCTCCATTATAAGGACAACGGAATGCAAGTTAAGCCACCAAAAGCCATAAAGGCAGGATTTCACCGGGAGAATAGTCGTACAGCCAGCCTGCAGAAGGCAGCCCGGGACATACAGGCGACAACAGAGATCAGAATCAGGTGAATTTTCGAAACGGTGGTGGGCGTGGAGAGGCTCGAACTCCCGACATCCACCTTGTAAGGGTGGCGCTCTCCCAACTGAGCTACACGCCCGCGCTGAAATGTTATATCGATCCGGAAAGATCGGAAGTGGCGGAACGGACGGGATTCGAACCCGCGACCCCCGGCGTGACAGGCCGGTATTCTAACCAGCTGAACTACCGCTCCGCGATGCTGCATACTTGAAAAGCTGCAGGGCTTTTTAACCACGTTTCCGGGGTAAGGAATCGTGGTGGGCGTGGAGAGGCTCGAACTCCCGACATCCACCTTGTAAGGGTGGCGCTCTCCCAACTGAGCTACACGCCCGCGTCACAATTTTTTAACTCACTCCCAAAGGAGAAAGTGGCGGAACGGACGGGATTCGAACCCGCGACCCCCGGCGTGACAGGCCGGTATTCTAACCAGCTGAACTACCGCTCCGCGATGCTGCAAATTTTAAAAGCTGCAGGGCTTTTTTAACCACGCTTCCGGGGTAAGGAATCGTGGTGGGCGTGGAGAGGCTCGAACTCCCGACATCCACCTTGTAAGGGTGGCGCTCTCCCAACTGAGCTACACGCCCGCGTCACAATTTTTTCAGCTCACTCCCGAAGGAGAAAGTGGCGGAACGGACGGGATTCGAACCCGCGACCCCCGGCGTGACAGGCCGGTATTCTAACCAGCTGAACTACCGCTCCGCGATGCTGCATATTTTAAAAGCCGCAGGGCTTTTTTAACCACGCTTCCGGGGTAAGGAATCGTGGTGGGCGTGGAGAGGCTCGAACTCCCGACATCCACCTTGTAAGGGTGGCGCTCTCCCAACTGAGCTACACGCCCGCGTCACAATCTTTTTAACTCACTCCCTAAGGAGAAAGTGGCGGAACGGACGGGATTCGAACCCGCGACCCCCGGCGTGACAGGCCGGTATTCTAACCAGCTGAACTACCGCTCCGCATCCCTGTTTTTCGAACCCTCTCTGCATCAGCAGCGACGCCCCGAATCAGGAGTTGCGAATTCTACGCTTTTTGGATGGCTTGTCAAACCCTTAGTCGAAAAACATGTAAGGTTTTTCAGCCTGATTATTCATTGTACAAATGTCGCACAGGCATCCCCACCCCTGCTACCGCAGCAACAGACCAGAAGGACATTGTAAGCATTTATTAAAAAAGAGAAAAACGCCCCGCCCCAAGCCCGATCCGGAGTTTCTGGAGGCCCCCGGAACAATGACCACGGCAGCATACAGGCACCGTTGACCCGGCCCGATTCTGCCCGGGACCGGAGGTTCTGAGCAGCAGAAACCAGCATACTGTTTTATACCCGGAGGAACGTTAGAATGAGCCCTTTTTTGCGTGATCGTCCGCAAGAGAACATATTCAGCTGTGACGACAGCTGCGATCCACGCAGCAGACTGGAAACGACCTGTATTATTCACCGCCCCCTGAGAAGCAGTACGCACCGATTTCACAGCACAGCAGCAAACCCATAGAAAAAGGAGCAGCAATGACATCCGCCACAGAACAGGCCCTCGACCAGCTGATCACCAGTTTCGGCGAACTTTACAGGGATTCCGAAGGTCCGTTCATCGACTACGATCCTGAATGGCCCTCCGACTGCTATCGGGGCGAACCGGACAGTGACGGCCGGATCTGCTGGCGTCCGACACGACAGCAACGCAGCCACGACCTGTTTCAGGGATTGTCAGCAGCCCTGGAAACCGAGATCCACCCGGACCTTATCACCTATTACGGTCGCTACTGGTCCGATCCGATACCTGCCACCTATACCGACGGCGATCTCAGTCTGCTGTTCGTCTGGAACGATGAGGATTACGAACGCCTGCGTGGCAACCTGATTGGCCATGCGCTGACAAAGCGCAAACAGAAACGCCCCCTGACCTTTTTTTTCGCCTGTACGGAACCCGAAGATCTGATTCTGAGTCTGGATAACAGCAGCGGAAGCGTGGTACTGGAAGAACCGGGCCGCCCGCCCATTCGGGAAGTAGCTCCATCGCTGGCCGCATTCCTGCAACAGCTGACTCCACGGCGAATCTGACGAGGAACCGGCCTGTTGCATTATCAGGGGCGCTGGTGGCACTCTTAGAGCGCTTCCCGGCCCCGCAGGCCGGCAACAGCTGTCCTTACCACCAGGATCCGGGACCAACGGCACCGACAGGAGTATCGAGATATGGCAATCCGAGCAATTCTGACCGCAGCATGCGCACTGATCATCTCCGGCTGCGCACTCAGTCCGCAGCATGTGACGCTGTCGCCCAGGGTCACCGTTAACGACCATATTGCGGTCGCCCATATAGTTCAGCTTCATATCGAGGACAAAAGACCGCAACAGCATCTGGGCACACGCGGTGGAGTCTACTCGGAAACCAGCTACATTTACCCGCAACAATCACTGCCGGCCAGCCTGCGCCCGGCGGCTATCCGCGCCCTGCAGGAACTGGGCCTGCAGACCGAGGGTCTGAGTCCGCAACCCATCCAGCTGACGCTGACCGTGGAAGAGCTGAGCTATCGTACCGATGACAGCAAACTACCGAAAAAAGTAGCGCTGAGCACCCGCATTCACGCGCGGGTAATAAAGGGGGAGCGGGAGCACGAAGGCCGCTTCAACTCCTCAAAAACCTACAGTTTTGTCAAATCCCCATCCACCGAGGAGAACCAGAAGATCATCAACGAACTTCTGTCCGAAACCATGACACGGCTGTTTAATGACCCGAAACTGCTGAATTTTATTCGCGGTTAGCCAATCACCGGCTGCCACGACCACTTCGCAGCAGCTCATATAGTAAGCGGGTCAGATAGTAAGCAGGTCACGACCGGCGTGACCTGCATCCCCGCAGCCGCTTACCAGCCAACCGTGTAGGACAGCAACATGCTGATATGGCTCAGCGGCCTGCCGCTGTCCCGCTGCCACTGGTTAAACACCTCCTGCACCCGTTTCAGATCCCGCTGACTGGTGGGCGTTTTATCGACGATATCCTGAGCTTTAAGGGCAGCAACTACGTCCGGCGTCAGTTTAAAAGTATCTTTACCGACCATCCTCAGAAACGAAGGCGCCGACATCCCCCCCAGCTGGGAGCCCCGCTTTTTCAGCAATGTCCAGAGACCGACAATATCCTCACCCGGCCATTCGGCGATCAGGCGTGCAAATGATCCCTGGTCCCGAGCTATTTCAGTAACCATCAGAGCGTTGGCGCGCACCGCTTTGAGCTTGCCCCAGTGGCGAATTAACGCGGTATTCTGCATCAGATTTTCCAGCTGCTCATCACTCATCAGGCTTATCCTGACGGGATCGAAACCGAAAAACGCCTGCTCAAAGGCCGGCCACTTTCCATCTACCAGCGAATGCTTCAGACCCGCCCGAAAAATGCGCCGACACATGTCTGACAGGTAGCGGTCGTCAGAGACCGCCAGTAGCTCTTCGACACTTTTCACCTCCGGCATACGCTGTCGAATCAGCTCGCCCCCGGCGTGAGCGATAGCATGTTCCTCAATCCACTGAAAATTCTTCATTAATACTCCTGATCGCTGTATTTCCAAAAACCCGGCCGTCGGCGAATGTCCGTTCAGTTCGAGGCACCGAATACCGACCCCACGCCCGGTCAGCGAAGACCCCGGCGCCAAACGGGCGCAGGTGGTTACGGCCCACGCCCTCTCCGGCCACTTTTCCAGCCCCTGTCGCCACAATCAGCCACCGCCTTTCGGGGACAGACCAGCCATTTTCGCTGTCGGCCTTTAGTCTGCAGGCTGTTTGCATGTCCCTGCCAGCGGCGTATTATAGCCGGTCAGCCCGGGACAGGCCCCGGGACCAGGGTGCAATTCAGGACAGGACAATGCCAGTCATCAGAAAATCAAACAAGCTGATCAACGTATGTTACGACATCCGCGGACCGGTTCTTGAGGAGGCCAAGCGTCTCGAAGAGGAAGGCCAGCGAATTATCAAACTCAATATCGGCAATCCTGCACCCTTTGGCTTCGATGCACCGGAAGAGATTATCCAGGACGTCATTCATAACCTGCCCTCCGCCCAGGGCTACTGCGATTCTCGAGGCCTGTTTGCCGCCCGCAAAGCGGTGATGCACGAATGCCAGCGTCGCCGGGTCGAAAACGTAACTATCGATGACATCTACCTCGGCAACGGAGTCAGCGAACTGATCATGATGTCAATGCAGGCGCTGATCAACGATACCGACGAAATGCTGATCCCGTCACCGGACTACCCGCTGTGGACCGCGGCAGTCAGCCTGGCCGGCGGAAACCCGATCCATTACGCCTGCGATGAAAGCGCCGGCTGGTTCCCGGACATCGAAGATATTCGCAGCAAGATCACCGAACGTACCCGCGGCATCGTGGTGATCAACCCCAACAACCCCACCGGCGCGGTCTATTCAAAGGAACTGCTGGAACAGATTGTCGAACTTGCCCGCCAGCACAACCTGATCATCTTCGCCGATGAAATCTACGACAAGATTCTCTACGAAGAAGCCGAGCACGTCACCATGGCCTCTCTGGCCGACGATGTACTCTTTGTCAGCTTCAACGGCCTCTCCAAGTCCTATCGCTCCGCCGGTTTCCGGGCCGGATGGATGGTGGTCAGCGGCCCGAAACACCGGGCCCGCGACTATATCGAGGGACTGGATATGCTGTCCAATATGCGCCTGTGCGCCAATGTTCCGGCCCAGAATGCCATCCAGACCGCCCTGGGCGGTTACCAGAGCATAAACGAACTGATTGTGCCGGGCGGCCGTTTACGGGATCAACGGGACGCCGCCTGGCAGATGCTCAACGAGATTCCGGGCGTTTCCTGCGTGAAGCCGATGGGGGCGATGTATCTGTTCCCGAAACTGGACCCGAAGATCTACCCCATTCACAACGATGAGAAAATGGCCCTGGATCTGCTGACTCAGCAGAAAGTGCTGATTGTTCAGGGCTCCGGCTTCAACCTGCCGGACACCCAGCATTTCCGGCTGGTGTTCCTGCCCCGACTGGACGAACTCGAGGACGCCATCCTGCGCATCGCCCACTTCCTTAAATCCTACGAGCAGTAGGGCCCATGCCGCATCTTTCGAAGGTACCGACGCCGTCGGTACCTTCGACACCTCCCGGCAAAGCCGTTGGCGGCATGACGACAGGCTGCTGTCAGCTGCCGATAATCAGCGGCTCATCCGCTATGCGCTGCAAATACTGTTCGAACTCCCCGGCCGGCACCGGTCTTGAGAACAGATAACCCTGATAGTTGTGACAGCCCAGCTGTTTCAGTGACGCCAGCTCCTGCTCGGTTTCCACTCCTTCGGCGATAATCTTCAGGTTAAGGTGCCTCGCCATGGCCACGATGGTGTCGACTATGGCCAGACTGTTGTCGTCGGCGCAGATATCACGGACAAACGACTGATCGATCTTCAGCTGATCCAGAGGCAGGTGTTTCAGGTATCGCAACGACGAGTAGCCGGTACCGAAATCGTCGATCGAGAACCGCACCCCCCAGGACTTCAGCAACCGCATCTGCCGACTGGTCTGCTCAACCCGATCAATCAGCATGTTTTCGGTCAGCTCCAATTCCAGATAGCCGGCGGCCCGGGGATAGAGTCGCAGCAACGTTCTCAGTCGCATCGAAAATTCGGGGTGACTGAACTGGCGTGGGCTGATATTAACCGCCAGCCGGCTGAAATCATCACTCAGCGAACGGTCCAGCCACGTCTCAAGCTGCTGACAGGCCTCATCGAGCACCCAGTCGCCGATTGGATTTATCAGGCCGGTCTCTTCGGCGATGGGTATAAATTTATCCGGCGGGATCAGCCCCTTCTCAGGATGCACCCAGCGCAGCAGCGCTTCCGCCCCCACCACCCGGCCGTCGCTGCTGACCTGTGGCTGGTAATGAATCCTAAACTCTCCGCGCTCAAGAGCACGGTTAAGATCTTTTTCCAGAATCAGCCGCTCATTGATACTGATCTGCATCTGAGGCTGGTAGAAATGAAAACCGGCCGACGAAGCCTTGGCCCGGTACATGGCGGTATCCGCCTGGCGAAGCAACCCGGAGCTATCGGTTTCTTCATCGGGAAACAGGCTGATTCCGATACTGGCGGATACAAACAGCTCCTCATCGCCAATCTGAAAAGGTCGGCGAAACTGATCCAGCAACTTCTCCGCCAGCTCACGTGAACGCGACACCGCTTTCTCCGGCCGCCGGGACAATTCCGGCGCCAGCACTACAAACTCGTCTCCCCCCAGCCGGGAGGCGGTATCCTCGCCACGCAGGCAGCTGCGGATTCGATCGGCAACCGCCTTCAGCAGATGATCCCCCACTTCATGGCCGAGAGAGTCGTTAATGGTCTTGAATCGATCCAGATCCATAAACATCAGCGCACCGAGATGCTGATGTCGGCGGGCCGAAGCCAGTGCCTGACGGAGCCGGTCCTGCAGCAGAGTGCGGTTGGGCAGACCGGTCAATGCGTCATAATAGGCCAGATGCCGAATTCGCTCCTCCGCCCGCTTACGCTCGCTGATATCCCGCACCGACATCAGCACCCGCTGCTGGCCGTTCAGCTCGACCAGGGTTATGCGCACATCGATGGGATAGACTCTGCCATCTTTACTGCGGTGGCTGCTTTCCAGAGAGATCTGACGGCCGACGTCGATACCGGCAATAGTCTCCTCCATCATTCCGGCTGTCAGTTCCGGATCGATATCGGCAACATGCATCGTCAGCAACTCGTCGCGCTCATAGCCCAGCGAGTTACAGGCCTGGCGATTTACATCCAGTATCCGCCCGGACACATCGGTCAGGTACAACCCTTCGCCGGCCTGCTCCATAACCATTCGGAAATAGGATTCACTCATCGCCAGCGCCTGCTCGGCACTGTTGCGCTCGCCCCAGAGATCATTAAAGGTGCGGACCAGCAGCCCCAGTTCATTATCCCTGTGACAATCATCCACCAGCAGCGTTTCCGGCCGGTTATGGGATTCCCGAAGTTGTCCCATATAGCGGCTGATCTGGACCAGCGGCTTGGTCACCATCAGGAAGTACAGCCCGAGCAGAATGAAGCCCATCAGCAGATTACGCAGCCCGCCGAATACCAGCAGGCGCCAGCTGCGATCAAAAAAGTCCTGGTAAAGAACGGCGGTATCCACCGACACGGTCAGTTGCCCGACCTGAATACCTTCGGGCAAGCGCAGCGGAAAAGAGAACTCCCGGGAGCGATCATCAATCAGCTGCATCAGATCCCGCCCCACCACCTCGCCGGGCATCCTGGATTTTTCGGCGATCACATTTCCCAGCTTATCCTTCAGGGTCACCGCATAGAGAGGCTCTATCTGGTTCAGCCCCTGCACTACCCGCCTGGCCAGCACTTCATCCAGCTCATAGGCGGCCTGCAATGCTGAGGACTGTAACGGGCTGACGAATTCGTTGATACGCTGGCTGACACTGGTTCGTTCGCTACGCCAGTCAAAGGCAATCTGAATCATACTGCTGACCAGCCCCAGCATCAGTACGATAATCAGTGTGTATTTAGCCTGCCGATAGGACAGTCTCTGCCGCAACGGTATATTCAAAATAAAGATGTCTCTTGTCAGTGACGACGCAGCTGTCGAAGCGGGTCCCGGATAGCTGCTACGCCCGGAATTCGCACGTCTCGTAATGCCCAGCCGGCGTTGCGCTCTTACCTGTTTGCAACTGATCAATTACAGATATCTGATAACTGTTCTGAAAATCGACCTGAAACAACGCAGGAACTTCCCGGCTACAGAGAGGATTCAACCGGTGAGTCTAACTCATTGACAAAACAAGCACTACGCCCGCCCCCTAACCGTAGGAGGTCATCCCTCGAGGCCAGCGCTTGAAACTGCCGGAAGATCAGGTCAGGATACGTAGAATCACCGCAACAGGGATCGATTAATGCGTAAGCCGCTGCTACTCACTGTTTCACTGCTTCTGTCCTCTGCATCCGGCGCAGATGACTCCGGCCAGATCGCCACACTGTGCAAAGAGAAGTGGCCGGGAGACAGAGGAATCCAATCCTTTTGCATCAGGGAAAATCGCAACTATCGCGACTGGCTGCACTATACCCGCAAGCGGGTATTCAGCCACAGAACAGCACGGCGGAAAATAGACAACTGCGTCAGCACCCGCAAACCGGACTACCGCAAAGCTTTTGACTGTTACTGGAAGTAACGACGGTCGAAGCAACGGGGATAACGGTCAGCCCGGCGTTCCGGCTCAGGGAGCCCGGTATTCAAAAAGCAGCACTTTCAGACTGCGCTCCTCAAAGCGCTCCGGGAAACTGTCCGGGTTCGCCAGCCGCTGGACAAAGGTCGCCGACGGACAATGGGCTGCCATCAGCTCAATCAGAAAGTCAGGCCCGATAGCCGGGTCATTCAGGCACAGCAGAATCTTCGCCTGATCGGCCAGCAGCTCCGGTAATCGTCGCAGTACCCGCTGATAATCCTTGCCCGCCACAAAGCTGCCCTTCTGAAACGATGGTGGATCAATAATCACCCGATCATAGGGCCCCAGCTTGCGAACCCGTCCCCAGGAGCGGAACAGTTCATGGGGCAGAAAACGTATCCTGGACAGATCCTGGTCATTCAACCGGTGATTCTCCCGCCCCCGCTCCAGGGCGCCCCGACTCATGTCCAGATTCACCACCCTGGCCGCGCCGCCGGCCACCGCAGCCACAGAAAAAGCACAGGTATAAGCAAACAGGTTAAGTACTCGGGCATTGCGGCTGTTAAATCGCACCCATTGCCGACCTTCCGACATATCGAGGAAAAACCCGCAATTCTGCCTGCGACCCGGCTGAACCTGATAGATCAGCCCGTCTTCAATAATGTTCAGAAATTCCGGAATCGAGCCGTAACAGACCTCGCTGGGGGCGCCCTGGCGGTATCGATGCTGCACCAGAACCCCCTCGACTCCAGGCTGGCGGGCAGTAAAATCGATCAATGCCTGCAGCTGCTGTGACTCCATTTCCTGATAAAGGGTGATATGCACCAGCGGCGGCAACAGGTCAACATTGATCGATTCCAGCCCCTCATAACAGTGACCACGCCCGTGAAACAGGCGTCGGGCATCGGGGCTGGTTCCATTCAGGCCGCCATAGACGGCATCGAAGACCGGTTGCATCAGGATTCCTCTGAGATTTGCTGAACGAACACCATTATAACCCTGTAACCGACCGAATCTGCGTCTTCAATGACTTGAAACTTTCTCCCGGCACCCCCATCTAAACAGCAGGTTTTCTGAAGCACTGAAGGACAATTCTATGCGCATACTGCTTTTTCTGGCCACCAACCTCGCAATCATTCTGATTGCCAGCATAACCCTGAGCCTGCTGGGAGTCGGCTCGACACTGCAGGCAAACGGTATCGATCTGGATCTTGGCAATCTGCTGGTTATCTGTGCCGTCTTCGGTATGGCCGGCTCCCTGGTTTCACTGCTGCTGTCAAAATGGATGGCTAAGCGGAGTACCGGTACTCAGATAATCGAACAGCCCCGCAATGCCGATGAGAAATGGCTGCTGGATACCGTCAGCGAGCTGTCTCAGCAGGCGGGTATCAAGATGCCGGAAGTGGGTATTTTCCCCTCTCACCAGTCCAACGCGTTTGCCACCGGCTGGAACAGAAACGACGCTCTGGTCGCCGTCAGCCAGGGGCTGCTGAGCCGCTTCCGTCCCGAAGAAGTCCGAGCGGTACTGGCCCATGAAATCGGCCACGTCGCTAACGGCGATATGGTTACCCTGGCGCTGATTCAGGGCGTGGTAAACGCGTTCGTAATGTTCTTCGCCCGGATTATCGGTCATACCGTGGACCGGGTCATCCTCAAGAACGAAGAGGGACACGGGATCGGCTACTTCATCACCACCATCTTTGCTGAAATCGTGCTGGGTATTCTGGCATCCATTATTGTCGCCTGGTTCTCCCGCAAGCGTGAGTACCGTGCCGACGAAATGGGTGCCAGGCTGGCTGGCAGCCACGCCATGATCGGCGCCCTGCAGCGGCTGAAAGCGGAACAGGAGATGCCCGCAGAGATGCCGGACCAGCTGGTCGCCTTCGGTATCAACGGCGGCCTGAAAAGAGGGCTTGCTGAGCTCTTTGCCAGCCATCCGCCACTGGACGATCGGATCGATACACTGAGAGCCCGGGGCTGACACCGGCATACACCCGACCAAAAAAAGGGAGCTGACGCTCCCTTTTTTAATGGCCGCCGTACATTGCGGTATTTTGCATCGCTGTCGGCTGGTGATCGCGGGGGAACGGCTCAGTAATCTGCAACCCGGTACAGCACTGCATCTTTATAGCCGGTGATCACCCGGATCAGACCGGACAGCTGATGATTCAGTTCACCGTCGCCGGAGTCAACAATCAGGGGACGCCCCTCCAGCGCTTTCAGCTTGGTTTTACTCGCTACTACGATCAGGTTGTCCCGACCGATTCGCCTCAGCAGTTCCGGACTCAGCTGCTGATTGCCCCGGCCGATAATATGGCCCTGTCCGCCAATCACCGTGATCAGGATACGGGTAGGCTGATCACCGATAGTATTCAGCAGCTGATCCGCCGTAAGATCACTGGCCACCAGCTCGTTATTCCTTACCAGATCCACCCCCAGCAGCGTATTGGGCAGCCCCAGCTCATCCATCACGGCCTGTACGGTGGTGCCCGACCCCATCACATAAAAAACATCGTCCTCCATGGTTTCCACCACTTCGGCGGCAATATCGCCGAGTACCAGCTCCTCGATCTCCCGGCCGCTGCCGTTTTTTACATGCTGAAGGTAACGCCCCTCTTCCGGCACCAGCAGCTCGCCGTAATAGCGGGCACGGACCATGCCTTCACGGAACGCCTCCTCGTCGATATCTCGAACCTCCTGATCACGCAGGGTTACCAGTTCGCCACGTACCAGCATGGCAACGATTTCACCGGCCGCCCTGGGAGTGACCGCATAGACGCCGGAGTGGATTTTGACCCCCGCCGGCACCCCCAGCACCGGGATCGAATCCGAGACGGCCTCGCAGATATCCCGGGCCGTCCCGTCACCCCCGGCAAACAGGATCAGATCGACACCCGCCTGCTGCATCTCCCGGGCGACCCGACGGGTGTCTTCAGCACAGGTGTGACCCACTTCTATTTCTCCGATCACTTCAGGCTCAAACCCCAGATCGCGGGCGATATCCGCCCCCATTTCCCCCGGTGCACAGCATAATCGGAATGACAAACCGGTCAGCACCGACAGCGCCTGAGCGGTGCGCTCTCCCGCCTTCGGCACGGCTCCCAGCGCCAGCGCCCTGCGCGCCGTCTCCTCGCCGTCACTACCTTTGAGCGCCACGCTGCCACCGACTCCGGCCAGCGGATTGATAATCAGTCCCAGTGTAAACATCACAACCTCAATACTCAGATCATCGGTTTTCGCCGTCAGGCTTCCCGGTTCAGAGCGCCCCCTGCTCTTTCAGCATCTGCTGGAATACAAAGCCACTCAGAATCAACCGGGTCTCTTCATCCATATCAACAAATTCAACGCCATGTACCACCCGATACTCGCCACTGAGCGGATCTTCAAGATCCTCCAGGTTACGGATCGAGCAACGGGTCAGCATCAGCTGATCAATCTCGCCAACTTTCATTCTCGCGGTCATCAGCAGCTGATCTCCGACTTCGGCAAGCATGTCGCCGGCTTCAATGCGGGCACCGTGCAGACTGATATCGGTACAGACCGCCTGCCTGGGCCAGACGCCACCCGGACCGCTTTCGTCCGCTTCATCAAGAGAAACAACCAGCCGACTCTGGACTCGTGCCGCCTTGCGCACCAGCACCGCTTCCACCGCCGCCGGATACTCCAGACACAGCATCGGAAACGGGCTGAGCTGGCTTTTCTGTACCCGGGTTGAAAATGCGCAGGCACGATTGGCGGCGATCAGCCGCACGGTCACCGGCGCCCCCTCGGGTATCAGCTGCGGTTTACCGTTTCTCTGCGGTACCGACAGCAGTAACGACCGGCCCTGAAAATGACCGGCGTAAACAACCGAATAGCGAGCTCCGGGGGAACGCACCTCCAGCTTCATCCTCTCACCGACGGGGAAACGCAACTCGTCAAACTGAAGCTGCTCTTTAGTCTGTTGCAGGCGCGGCACAGTCATACTGACAACTATCTGAACCTCAGGGGCGGATTTACAGCATGGAAATGGAGCTGCAAGGATACTGTGTTTGTTATCCTGCTCCAAGTAGCCCCGGCTTCAGACCGGGGCCGACAGCAAGTGATCTAGTGGCCCGTCACGTCGAAACCGGCAGCCGCCAGCCTCGCTGCCATCGTACTACCGGCAGCCAGCCCCTTTACGGTGAGACTGCTGAACTCCCGCCGCACCGGATACTCTTTACGCAGTCTGTCAAAGCCCTGCGCCCGCTGATCGGCACTCCCATGCATCAGCCGCATCAGTCGCCGATGATCAGCACACAGGTCGTAGCGGAGTCCGACCAGCGACGGCAACAGGTCTTCATCGCTGTCATTGAGTTCAACCGTCGCAACAGCCGGTGCCGGCAGCAGCTGCGCCAGAGTGATATCGGCGCGTCGCTGCAGATGCCGGCAAACAGCCTGGTAGATCATCTCGGTGCCCCGCATCCGCCCCTCCATGCTGTAACCGGCGATATGGGGCGTTGCCAGGCTGACCTTAGCGGCCAGTTGCGGGTCGATTGCCGGCTCCCCTTCCCAGACATCCAGCACCACTCGAAGATCCGGCCGCCGGTCGAGCAGGGCCGACAACGCACGATTATCAATGGCCCCTCCCCTTCCCGCGTTCAGCAGCCAGGTCCCGGGGCGGAGACGCTCCAGCAGAGATTCGTCAAAGAGATGAAAGCTGGGAAACTCACCCTGGCGGGTCAGCGGCGTATGGAGACAGATCAGATCGCACTGCTCCACCAGAGCCTCCAGCTCAGTGAACCTGAGCTCTCCGGAATCCTGCACCGCCCTGGGCGGATCATTAAGCACGGGGGTATACCCCAGCGCCGACAGCCGCTGTTGCAAACGACCACCGACATTACCAACGCCAACAATACCCGGCTGCTTCTGACCGAGATCCTCACCGGTTTCTGCAGCCAGCTGAAAAAGCGCTGACAGAACATAATCGACCACCGAATCGGCATTGCAGCCCGGCGCGCTGGAAAAACCGATGTTCTGGCGCTGCAGCCAGGGCAGGTCGATGTGGTCGGTGCCGATGGTGGCGCTGGCCACAAATCGAACACGGCTGCCCTGGAGCAGTTCGGGACCGACCGGCGTCACCGAACGGACCAGCAGGATATCGGCTTCGCGCACCTGCCCGGCACTCATACTACGACCGGGCACCCGACTGACTTCGCCGATGCCGGAGAAAAACGCATCGACCAGAGGGATGTTCTCGTCAGCGACTATTCGCATAATGTTCCTGTGTTCTGTGTATATGGTTTCAGCCGCCGTTGATAATCGGGGTCGGCCATCCTTCAGCTATTTACAAACGGGCCCGCTTCAGGCTCAATGCTGCGCTCATTTTTGCCCTGTCACACTCAACCATCCATTTGTAAGGCAGTTCTGTGGTTATCAACTGGCGGAAGCAGCAACATTACTTCATCGTACGCCTTTCTCAAGACCTTTTTGGCGACTGGGTGCTGATTCGCTCCTGGGGCAATCTCAGCAATGGTCTGGCCGGCTGCAAACAGGATGTCATCTCCTGTCGGCAGCAGGCGATGCGCCAGCTGGACGCTATCCGCCGACGTCAGCAGAGCCGCGGTTATTCCGAAGTTTCCATGCAGCCTCTCACGCCTCCCCTCGCAGAACGCTGAACAATCATCTGTCGCATTCGGTTACCGCTATTTTCCCCACTTTTTGCAGGTGAGGTAGTTACAGCATCGACTTATATACGGTAGTGTATAGCGCAACACGGGTATCCCGGCCGTTGCCTGACTCTGCAGACGGCGACAAGGAGACGCCCGGAAACTGAAGAAGCGACACAGGAAAATTTACCCAGATGAAAACGACTGAATTTGCAGCCATGCCCGATGCGGCGGGTTTTTTTGGTGAATACGGTGGCCAGGAGATTCCGCCGGAACTCAAAACGATCATGGATGAGATCGATCAGTCCTACCGTGAAATTAAAGATACCGAGGCGTATCGCTCGGAACTGCTGGAGCTTTACAAGTACTATGTCGGCCGCCCCAGCCCGCTCTATTTTGCAAAGCGTCTGACCGAAGCCTGCGGTGGCGCAAAGATCTACCTGAAGCGCGAAGATCTGAACCACACCGGCGCCCACAAGATCAACCATTGCCTGGGCGAGGCGCTGCTGGCCCGTCATATGGGCAAAACCAAAGTCCTGGCCGAAACCGGCGCCGGCCAGCACGGCGTTGCCCTGGCCACCGCCTGCTCTCTGGTCGGTATCGACTGTGAAATTCATATGGGCCAGGTGGATATCGAAAAGGAACACCCCAACGTCACCAAGATGAAAATCCTCGGCTGCAAGGTCGTACCGGTGACCTCCGGCACCGCCACCCTCAAAGACGCCGTCGACAGCGCTTTTGTCGAGTACCTGAAGGACCCGGTGAATTTTTTCTACGCCATCGGCTCAGTCGTGGGTCCCCACCCGTTCCCGATGATGGTCCGCGACTTCCAGAGTATTATCGGCGAAGAAGCCCGTGCCCAGTTTCTGGAACAGACCGGAAGCCTGCCCGATCACATCATGGCCTGCGTTGGCGGCGGCAGCAATGCCATGGGACTGTTCACCGCCTTCCTGGAAGATCAGGATGTGCACATCGTCGGTGTGGAACCCGCCGGTAAAGGGCTGGATACCCCGGATCACTCTGCCACCCTCAGCAAGGGTACACCGGGAGCAATCCACGGTTTCAGGTGCTACGTGCTTCAGGATGACAAAGGTGAGCCGCTGCCGGTCCACTCCATCGCCTCCGGCCTGGATTATCCGGGCGTGGGACCACAGCACTGCTATCTGAAAGATATCGAACGAGTCGATTACGAAACCGTCACCGACGAGGAGTGCCTCGACGCCTTTATGACTCTGTCCCGAAAAGAGGGCATCATTCCGGCGCTGGAGAGTTCCCACGCTGTGGCTTACGCCATGAAACTGGCGGCCACACTGCCGGCAGATCAGACCATTCTGGTCAACCTCAGCGGACGGGGCGACAAGGACGCCGATTACGTCGCCGACAAGCTGGGGCTGTAATCCGGCTCCGACTGAACTGTCACAAAAAAGCCTCCGAAAACGGAGGCTTTTTTATTCGAGCAACAGCGATCAGTGAGTCAGCTCAAACAGCTTTTCCGCCATTTCCTGCTGATCCAGCGGCTCAGACAATTCATAGTGGCAGCGAAAATCTGCCGGGTCAGGGCCGGTGGCCAGCCGCAACCTGTCGATTCGACGGTACAGGCCAGAGCGATGCTCCCCCCTGGACTTCAGCTCCTTCTCAATCGCGATCAGTTTTGCCTTCTGAGCACTGCTGTCTCCGTACAGATCCAGCAACATTTCCGCCTCGTGAACCAGCTCATCGGTGCGTTGGCCCATGCACAGTCCCTCCGTCCATTGCTGTTTTTGTCAGGGCAGTATAGGCCAGCTTTTATGACAGCAAGGTAAATCTCTGAAAAATAGCTTGATCCAGCGCAATACTCAGCCGCGGTTCCTGGCCTACACTATGAGCTGGCTTAAGTTCACAGCAGCCTGCTCAGACCGCCAACGCTCCGGTACCGGCTGCTCCCCCCCTATCTGAAACGCGCGAGGGAGATAACAGGCATGGGCAAAATTATCAGCAATGGCATAGGGATCGCCCTCTGCAGCACACTGCTGACCGCCGCGCCAGCCAGCGCTCATTTCTACGCCGAGCCTGCCGCCTGCCGCCCCCCGGCTAAACCGCTTAAGTTCGTGACGGAGCTGGATGCCCACCAATTCAATCAGAAGGTCAGCGAGTACCGCACCTGCCTGGAGAATTTTGTCAGCAAGCAGACCGAAGCCATGGAGACCCACAAAGCCAGCGCTGAAAAGGCTGCAGCTGTCTGGCGAACTTTTGTGGAACAGGAACTGGGGCAGCAGGTTCAGCCGACGGAAGAAAACGAAACGCAACCCGGTGGCACCACAGCGGACTCCGCTGCGTCGCCAGCGTCTGCCAACTGAGCCCCCGCTGACTATCTGATCAGCGAAGCCCCCTCATCCCGGGGCCTGCTTCTGCCGCTCTGATCGTCTCCTCAAACGCCCTCTGATAGATTTTCGCTGCCGCCGGCCAGAACCAGCATTCCTGCCGTTCAGGAGGGGCCAGTTCATCAACCAGCCACAGTTGATAACAATGGTCGAGCTGCCGAGCCAGTTCCCGGGCTTCCTGAGCCGGATCATCGACCGAGGACTGATAACGGAACTTCGGTTCGAACAGTTCCCTATAGCTCAGCCGGTCTGGCACAACGGGGACAGCGCCCCGAGCCGCGGCCTCCATAACCGCCAGCCCCTGAAATTCATGAATACTGGTGGAAATGACTACATGGGCGTCTTTAAGGCAGCGATAGTAAGTCTCCCGGTCAGACTGAAACCCGAAACTGAGTAACCGATCGCTGAATTCGGCGTAAATACGATCAAACACCTCGGGATAGCTGCGAAAGCTCTCTCCCAGCAGGTGCAACCGATATTCCGTCCCCAGCTTGTCCAGCTCTCTCAATGCCAGAAAGAGTCTCTCCGGTCCCTTGTCGTATTCCCAGCGGTGATTCCAGACCAGGGTAAAGGGTGCTCCGTTTTTTGCGCCACTCTCCGATACCGGAGAACACTTCAAAGGCACCGGCAGCACCGCAGAAATCGGCTCGAGCAGTGCTCCTATCGACTTTGGCTTCAGATCCGGCAACCGCTTCATCAGCGCATCGGCTCCCCGGAAAAAGCTTTCCCGGTTGAATTCACTGTTAAACAGCAGACGATCCGATGCCAGCGCGGAATAAAGATTGACCATCTGCGCATCCAGCAGACTCTGCTGCCGATCACTCTGAGGATAGGCAAACTGATTCTCATGGAAATAGCAGAGCGTCGGCACCCGGGCCAGCGCCGGAAACAGCCCCTTAAGAGTAGCGATATCGACCATCGATGTGGCAATCAACAGGTCGTACGAACAACTCAGCTGATCGCCGCAACTGTGCAGCCAGGAGAGCGGGTTACCGCGAATGCGCCAGCTGAAGTAACGGGCCGGCAGTGTCAGCACCGTCCAGTCATGGTCCGGCAGGGCCTCCTGCAGACCTTCGCGCCAGTACCGGTGACTGGCGCCATCATAAGCGCTGAGCAACAAAATACGCATCGAATTCCTCCGAATCAGGCGCCATAGTCTACTTTTTCATAAGGAGCTGTGGAAAGGGTTACGACGGGGCCTCCCATCGACATTCGAATTATTTGAGCAGTCCTGCTGTCCAACTACCTGTGGCCTTTCACCGTTTTCCGTCTGTAACGATGTGACGCGCACTATAGCTGGAGGGTTTGTAATGACTCAGCTACCCTGCTTTGAAGAACTGAAAGAACTGGCGATTCAGGACCCTGAAGCCTTCGAGCGCCTCCGCCAGAAGTCCTGCCATTCCTACATCAATAGCATCCCGGCCCATCATCGCCAGCGGCTCAGAGCAGTACAGTTCCGGGTCGACCAGGAGATTCGCAAGGCCAGAACGCCGATGGCCGGACTGGTCAAAGTATCCGGGATGATGCACGACAGCTTTTACCTGATGGCCGAGAAGCTGGAAGAGCTCAGCACTCTGGTCGGCTCACCCTGTGACGAGCTGAAGTTCAGCAACAACAAAACCACCCAATCCGGAAACGTGGTCTCCATAAGCAACTGGAAACAGTCCCGGGAAATGAATCACAACGTCTCCGAGGAGGATAACCGGGATTCCTGAACCTCAACTTTCTCGGGGTGCTGTTTCTGTGCCCTGCCGTTATATGAATAACCCTGATGATCCCTGCGGCATAACGTCCGGGCGTATCACTGTGAAATCAAGGGGAAGGAGCGCTTCGAGAAGCTGAACCGCATAGCATCGTCTGGTACTTCTGAAAGCTGGAGTGGCCCTGTGCTGAAATCCAGTGATGGGAATCGGAAACACAGGGTCAGTTCTGGTAAGCCGGCTCTTCGTATCGACCAGAGCCGGCCGACAACAGCAGACTATTCCAGCCCCTGGATAAACTGACGGGCATCGCCGATCGAGCGGTCCATCTCCCGAACCAGCCCTTTCACATCGGAGTCGAAGCGGCGCACCTCTCCTTTCAGGGCACTGACCTTCTCGGCATTCAGGTTGTGCTTCAGAAACAGCACCTGATCCTTAAATACCGCCAGCACCGGCGCCACCTTCGATTCAGCCCGCTTCAGAGATTTCAGATAGCTCTGGTAACGGCTCCGGGTAGCCTTCAGTTTAGCGGCGCTGGATCGTCGCAGGGAAGCGCTGCTGTACTGCTCCAGCTCCTGCTGCCACTCCTCGAACAGCGCATCGGCAACCGACTCGATAGCATCCACCCGATCGGACAGTTCTTCCGCTTTGCTCTGGCTGTCCTCCCAGGCTTCGTTCAGTGTTTCATAGCGCTCTTCGAGATCGCTGGATTCCAGCTGCAGCAGTGCATTGAACGCCTGGTAGGCGGACTGGAACTGTTCCTTCACCTCCGCCTGAGTTTCGGTGGCTTCTTCCACCCGGTCCACCAGAATATCCCGCTTGGCGTAGCCGAACTTCTCCATAGTGTTGTAGTAGGCACTCTGGCAACCGGTCAGGCCGACGGTAATCAGCAGTATCAGCACGGCCTGTGCTGGACGCAGATGTCTGAGAATCATAGTAAAACCTTCCTGTCTGAATAGCTTAGCCGCCCCGGTGTCCCGGCGCCCCTGAAACCGAAAGCAAGACTACCGGATAACACCGACAGCCTCAATGAAACTGAATCCCTGTCCAGGCTACCGGCATCTGCGGGACATTTTTTCACCCAGGCCAGCAAAGCAGCGTTCTACAATCTCTACAGGCAGCACTAACGACCGGTTTCCAAAGGAAACCCTGGAGGTTCCCATGCCTGCACGCAAACTTATCAACTATCTGGATTCCGAGAACATTCGCTACGTCACCCTGGAGCATTCACCCGCATTTACCGCCCAGGAAGTCGCAGAGTCCGCCCACATCCGCGGCCATAAGCTGGCCAAAACCGTTGTCATCGATATCGACAATACCCTGGCCATGCTGGTCATGCCGGCCAGCTATCGGGCGGATACCGAGGAACTGAAACGCTCCATCAAAGGCTTTAAACTGCAGCTCTGCAGTGAGCGCCAGTTCAGCGAACTGTTTCCCGGCTGTGAACTGGGCGCCCTGCCCCCATTTGGCAACCTCTACGGAATGGAAGTCTATATCGCCCGCGATCTGACTCAGGAACCGGATATCATCTTCTGCGCCGGAACCCATTCCGAACTGATTCGAATGGAGTACAGTGACTACCAGCGACTGGTACGACCCGTGGTGATCGAACACGGAGCCTCTCCGACCGGAGCGACACCACCCCGCATGCACAGTCAGGGTCTGCATTTTCACTGACAGCACAGACTGCAGACCGGCCGGCATTCACCCGCAGGATCGAAACGGCCTCCTGAATATCAACGCGATCCTGCTCTTTTCTTCCGCGTTTCGCTGAGACACAATAGCGCCTCACGCAACCGCACGAGTGACAGTTATGAAGTCCTACCAGTTTTTCACCGAAGATGGTCGTGGCGGCACCATGCTCTGTGATGACGAGACCCTGGAAGATGCGGTTTCAGAACTGAACCGCCGGTTCAAGAATGTCGTCCGGGTCCAGATTGGTAAAGAGGTCTGGGTCGCCGACAACGACCAGAAAGCCCCGACCGCAGCCGCGAGCTCGCCGCCGGCCGCCCGGGAGAGCGGAGCCTGACAGGCTTCTTATCGACTCAATCAGCGGAAAGAGTCCGGTTCCTCCAGCAGCAGATGAATACGGCGATTTCGCCTGCCCTTGTTCTCAATCTTAGCGATACGCAGTTCACCGATTTCAGCCGTGCTGGCCACATGGGTACCGCCGCAGGGCTGAAAGTCCACACCCGCTATTCTCACCATCCGGATATGCCCCGCTCCCCGCGGTGGCTGCACCGACATTGTCCGCACCAGTTCCGGACTGGCATCCAGCTCCGCATCGCTGATCCACTCGGTGGAAACCGGGTGGTCCGCCACCACCAGAGCATTGATCGCCTCGGTCAGTTGCAGCTTGTCGACACTGTGATCCCCCAGATCAAAATCAAGCCGGCTTTTCCGTTCACCGACTGAGCCACCGGTCCCCCCCCTGGGAACCAGCGAACAGAGCAGATGCAGGCCGGTGTGCATTCGCATCAGCCGATAGCGACGCGACCAGTCCAGTTCCAGGGTAACTTCTTCGCCCACACTCAGGCCATGGTCGGTTTCGGCCAGCTGATGACAGATACTGCCGGATCGTTCACCTTTACGGGTATCACAGACTTCAAAGGACCGATCGGCCACCGACAGGATACCGGTGTCCCCCGGCTGGCCGCCGCCGGCCGGATAAAATATTGTCGATTCCAGCTCCAGCCACTGACCTTCGATACCGCTGATGCGGGTACGGAGCGTTTTCTGGTAGGGATGCTGATGGTACAGAGGGTCTGACATTACCGGTCTCCTTAAATGGTCGCTGTCCGATCCGTGAAAGCAACTGCCACGGCAATTGCCCCTTCAGCTTAACCGCGAACTCATCGCCGTCAATGGCTTTGTACAGCGGCTTCCAGTAATTTGCTGCCTCATTACCGACAGCACAGCTCTCTCCCGATTGCCGGACAGCAAGCACCGGGCGCGCCCCCGGAACCGGCGGCGGGGACAGGCGGGTCAGCGCCTCATAATCGCCGAACGACGGTTCTGCAGGTACAATTACCCCTGTGCAGAACGATTATTGAGCCCGCGACAGCAGTTGCGGACAGACCTGCAATCCGCTCAGCAATGATTACTCAGAAAGCCGGGCACTTGCAGCTGAGGCATTCCGGACAGCTGATCGTTCTGCGACAGCCACAACTGAAAAGAGGTATATTTCAGAGCCCTTTATGAATATCAGCCAGACCCTCAACAAAGCCATGGACCTGATGGCACGGGGCAAAACCGGTATGGCCCGGGCCCAGTGCCGAAAAATTCTGCATCACCATCCCGATCATTTTGACGCCCAGCACCTTTACGGTGTGCTCTGTCTCAAGGAGGGCGATTACCCCAGAGCCGCCGAACAGCTTCGCCGTGCTCTGGGTGCCCGGGCACCCGATCCCCAGAAAGCCCAGGCCAGCAGCAACCTGGCGCTGGCGCTGCTTTATCAGGGGCAACCGGACGATGCCTTGCTGGCCATCAACAGCGCTGTTGAGCTGAACGGGCCGCGACCAGAGTTTCTCAGCAATCGAGCCTCGATCCTGGAAACCCTAGGCGACTGGGCCGCTATGGAGTCTGACCTGCGACACGTGCTGCGCACCGATCCCGACAACGCACAATGGCTGACCGGGCTGGCGGTTGCCTGTCGTCATCAGCAGCAACCGGAACAGGCGCTGGCGGTACTGGCACAGCTGAGCGGAAACAGCCGGCCATCCGACCCCGATGCCTGCCTGGAATGGCTGCTGCTGACAGCCCTTCTCGAAGGTCCGGACGCGGCAATCTCCCTGGCCGGCGACCGAAACGACCCGAGCGAACTGTCACTCTATCAGCAGACGGCCGATTACTGTTGTGAGAACGGCTATCGGGAGTTTGCCCTGCCGTTTTACCGCAGGGCGCTGGAGCTGGATCCCGGCAATCCGGCCCTGCAGCACTGCCTGGCGGCGCTGGAGGGCAATACCACTACCGCGGCTCCGGAGATCTATATCCAGCGACTCTACGATCAGCATGCCCGGGCATTCGAGCAGCGGCTGGTCGGCAACCTTCGCTATCAGGCCCCCTGGCTGCTGTCCGAGCGGCTGCAGAATCTGGGCTATAACAGCTTCGAGCGAATTCTGGATCTGGGCTGTGGAACCGGTCTGGTGGGCAGCCAGCTGACCGGCTCGGTCAGCTTCCGGCAGCTTGAAGGCGTCGATCTGTCTGAGGGTATGCTGCAGCAAGCCGCCCGAAAGGGACATTACCATCAGCTACACCACCAGGGCGCTCAGGGGTTTCTGGGCGCCGGTGACAGTGTTTATCAGCTGATCTGTGCCATGGATATGCTGATCTATATCGGTAGTCTCGAGCAGTTTTTCACTGCTGTCGGCGATCGCCTGGCCGCGTCTGGCCTGTTCGCTCTGACCGCGGAGCTGACAACGGAACAGGACTACCTGCTCAGCCACAGTGGCCGCTACCTGCACAGCCTCAGTTACTTACTGGGACTGGCTCAGCAACAGGGACTGGAAGTAATCGACAACCAGCAGATCACCCTGCGAATGGAACGGGGACAACCAGTACCGGGTGCACTGCTGATCCTCAGAAAACAGTAACGGCGATTCTGAGAGATGGCCGGCTGCTATATCAGGAGTCCGGCTGTTTCTGCCGCTGACGCCAGAGAACATGCAGCCGTACCCACATAATGATCGCAATCACCGAAACGGCAAACAACAGGAATGCCATGATGCTGAGGGTCTGCGACCATTCCTGTTCAGCCCTGACATACTGACCATTGAGCGTAACAATAATGGTGCGAAGACTGGCGGGACTGTCTACATGGCTGATGGTTTCCATCATTTCGGTGCTGTCGACGGCGACCTCTTCAACGGCAGAGCGCATCGCCATACCGGTAATCAACGCAACGATCACCACAATCAGAGGGCACCAGGCCAGAATCTGGGACTGTATATCCGAACCTTGTTTCACAATTTCCTCTCTGTATTCAGTTCCCGGGACAACATAAAAATAATCACCAGACGATGGCCACGACCGCCAGGCAGCCGCCATCATACCCTATCTGTCGACGGCAGAGCGCGGAACTTAAACAGAAGTTTGGAAATACAGACCTATTGACCGGTATAGACTTCGGTCTCGGGGTTGAACGTGTACCAGGCAAACCAGAAGGCATTGATTACCGCCAGCTCTTTTCCACTGCTGGTAAAGATACGACCACTGCGACGAGGAGCGTCGTACCTGACTATCAGCTGATCCCCGGCCACCTGGTCGACCAGCTCACCACGCTCACCCAGCCGGGCCAGCTCCGTGAAGGGGTAAGCCCTGGCGACGCCCTTATACTCCAGACCCAGCACCCGCTCTTTGGGGTGATAACTGAAACTGAGAAACTCCACCGGAAAATAGAGCCGCTCGCTCTGTTCATAACCGGCGTAAGGGTTTCGGCTGTAGTCCCGTCGGTATCCGGTGTCGAGCGACAACACCTGAGTCTTTGGATAGGCCTCCAGCCAGGCGTCCCAGGTGGTAAGCTGCGACGGCAGCATCGTCAGTCGCCGGCCCTTCAGAGGACCACTGACGGCCTGGTTCTTCAGCTGTGACCAGAGTGACTCGGTCTGTCGGTCATAAAGCAGCACGTCGCTGTTAAACAGCAGACCGGAGACGCCGAAGTTCAGGGGCCGCCCCTCGCTTTCAGCTCGATAGACCACGCCTGTGCCACAGAGAGGACAGAAGGTCACTATTACAGCCCGATCACCGATACGATCATTGACCACCTCGTGCCAGTTCAGTATCGACAACGGATACGCCCGGGCGATACCGTCGATCTCAACCCCGATCAGCCGGCTGTTGTCTTTCAGGTAATCCGCCTCGTCGGCATCCACAAATTCCGGTGAGTCGATAGCGGGGATTCCGTCCCGCGGCGGCCCTCCCTGGAAAATCTGATCAGCGGGAATCAACGCGTCGGTGATATCGAAGCCGTTGTATGAGTCCGCAGAACTGAGGGAGGCGGCAACCAGCAGTAACGCTCCTGACAGCACCGGCAGCAGCGAATCGAGTTTCAGGGGCATAGCGGTTCTCCGATAACCAGCGGCCGAGCGGCAGGCCTGCAAAGAGCTGACGCCGGAACAGCGGTAATGTTACAGACAGCGGCCACTCATGACCGCAACCGCTTCATCCCCTATAATCGGCAGCAGGCCCGCAAACCAAAGCAGGAAACAGGCAGATGGAATCCAGAAACACCGATAAGTCCGGCAACGTCCGCTCTCCGCTCAGTCCGCTGAATATAGTTGTCGCGATCATTCTGGTCGCCGGCGCCCTGTTTTTTGTGAACCCGACCAGCGACGACGGTCAGCCGACAAGCGATGACGTGTTGTTCAGTCTGGAGGGCATCGACTACCGAGCCGAAGATCTGCCCCTTAAGTACAGCCAGCGCCTCTACGATATCGAGCGGAACAGCTACCTGCTGAAAGAAAAAATCATTTCTGCTGCCGTTGCAGAGGCCTATCTGGAACAGCAGCAGGAAAAAACCGGCGAATCACGAGAAACCCTGATCAACCGCCTTTTTCAGCCGACGGCACCGGCAGATGAAGCCATTCGACAGTTTTATGAGCAGAATAAGTCCCGTATCAGGGTACCACCGGAGCAGGCCCGCCAGCAGATCGTCGCGGTGCTGATGGCAAATGCACAGCAGCAGAAACAGCAGCAACTGATGGCCAAGCTGCAGGGACTGGATGAACTGCAGATCAACCTTCAGCCGCCCCACGCACCTTTCGCTCAGCTGGACACCGAAGGCTATCCCAGCCGCGGAGCCGCGGATGCAAAGGTCACACTGGTGGAATTTGCCGATTACCAGTGTCCTCACTGCCGCAACGCCCATCTGGTCCTGAAGGAGTTACTGGAACCCTGGCTGGATCGTGTCCGCTATGTCTATATGGATTTTCCCATCAACCGTTCCGGCATTTCCCGCAAAGTGGCCGAAGGCGCAGTCTGCGCTGATGCGCAGGGAGCCTTCTGGGAGTATCAGGATCTGGCTTATGAGCACCAGCAGCAGTTGAGCATTGAATCACCTCGTCAGCTGGCTGAGCAGCTGCAGCTGGATCTGAACCGCTTTGACAGCTGCTACAGCGCCGACAGCACGGCAGCCAGAGTAAAGCGGGCCGAACAGCAGGCGATCGCTGCCGGCGTTACCGGCACCCCCAGTTTCTTTATCAACGGCAAGAAGCTGTCACTGCGAAATTTCCGCAGTGACCTTGAACAGCAGATCAGGGAAGCGCTGGAGGTCAGCGGGGCTTAAAGTCAGGAACATTGATGGCGGAGGTCTCCTTTACCTCCTCCATCACGATATAACTTCTGGATTTGTCGACGTTAGGCAGCGCCAGCAGCAGTTCACCGAGCAGTTCCCGGTAGGCGGACATCTCGCTGATACGCGCCTTGATCAGATAATCGAAATCCCCGGACACCAGATGGCACTCCATCACGTGGGGAATCTTCAGCACCTCACGCTTAAAGTCATCGAAGACCGTACCGGAGCGATAGGTCAGACTGATTTCGACAAAAACCAGCAGCCCGGCCTCCAGCAGCTGAGGCTCCAGGATAGCGGTGTATCCGCGGATAACTCCATCCTTTTCCAGCCGCCTGACCCGCTCCAGACAGGGCGTGGTGCTCAACCCCACTTCTGACGCCAGGTCTACGTAAGAAATACGGCCGTTTTTCTGCAGTGTCCGCAGAATATTACGATCAATTCGATCCAGCTCTCTTACCTTTTTAACCATGCAGTTTTTTGTTCCGTAGCTGATGGATTAACAAAATTTTTTGTCATTATATGACATTTTTTCAGGAACATTGCCTGCAATTTAGAACATAAAATAGCTGTTTACTATTTTTAACAGTGACGGGTGCCTGACTACCTTCCGATCTGATCAGCAAATAACGCCGGATGCTCATATTTACGACAAATTCTGCAGCCCCGGGCGCTGAGTTTGTGGGCCGTAGCAGCAACTTGCGACTGAATCTTATTGGCGGTCCCTCCCCCTGCAGAACAATATCAGCACCAGCACAGCCAGGAACTCTAAATGGATATTCAACGCTTTGAAACCGGCCAGCGTATGAGTCGCGCCGTCATTCACAACAACACCGTCTATCTCTGCGGCCAGGTGGCGGCTGACGCCAGTGCCGATATCAGCGAACAAACCCGTTCCACGCTGAAAAAAATTGACGACCTGCTGGCCAGCGTTGGCAGCGACCGCAGCCGTCTGCTGTCCGCCACCATCTACGTCAGGACCATGGCGGATTTCCAGGCGATGAACGCAGTCTGGGACGCCTGGGTCCCGCAAGGACTGGCACCGGCCAGAGCCTGCGTCCAGGCAGAAATGGCCCGACCGGAGCTGCTGGTGGAAATTTCGGTCATCGCTGCGGTCTGAACCGCTCCCTCTGACTCACCGATAACAACAAGGTAAAACCGTGACAGAAAAAACCATTATCTCTACCGATCGGGCCCCTGCCGCAATCGGCCCCTATTCTCAGGCGGTAAAAATCGATAACAGCGTCTATATCTCCGGCCAGATCCCTCTTGACCCCGTCTCCATGGACGTGGTCAGCGAAGATTTCGAAGCCCAGGCCGAGCAGGTTTTCCGCAATCTGAGCGCCATCGCCGAAGCGGCCGGCGGCTCGCTGGCAGATGCCGTCAAACTGAACATCTATCTGACCGACCTCAGCAACTTCGCGCTGGTCAACGAGAGCATGATGCGCCACTTCAGCGAACCTTATCCCGCCCGCGCCGCCGTTGGCGTTAAAGAACTGCCTAAGGGCGTCGCCGTGGAGGTGGACGCAGTACTGGTCATCTGAGTATCGGTCTGAACTGCTGCCGGCATGCTGAAGGGACAGCGGGCAGGCGTTCAGATCAGCACCTGACCCCTCCGGAGGTTATCCGGAATCCTGACCGGCCCCGCCAAAGAGGGCCGGCATACTATAAATCGAGGAGTAAACCGTGGAAGCACTGACTACTATAATCGGAGCAATCAACGGCGTCGTCTGGGGACCGATGATGCTGGTTCTAATCCTGGGTGTGGGCCTGTTCCTGCAGCTGGGTCTCAGGCTGATGCCTATCCTTAAGCTGGGTACCGGCTTCAAACTGATGTGGGGCGGCCGCTCCGCTAAGTCCTCTGAAGAGAAAGAAGGTGAAATTTCACCTTTCAACGCTCTGATGACTGCCCTTTCCGCCACCGTAGGTACCGGTAATATCGCCGGTGTCGCCACTGCCGTCTTCCTCGGCGGTCCCGGTGCGCTATTCTGGATGTGGTGTACTGCCCTGGTGGGTATGGCAACCAAATTCTCCGAAGCCGTTCTGGCCGTTAAATACCGCGAAGTAGACGAAGAAGGCAACCACGTCGGTGGCCCCATGTACTACATCAAAAACGGCCTGGGTAAGAAGTGGGCCTGGATGGGTACTCTGTTTGCCATCTTCGGCATGATCGCCGGTTTCGGTATCGGTAACACCGTACAGTCCAACTCTGTCGCCAGCGTTATCGAAAGCAACTTCGGTGTTCCTCTGTGGATCTCCGGTGTGGTTCTGATGGTTCTGACCGGTGCGGTTCTGCTGGGTGGTATCAAGCGGATCGGTAACGTTGCCGGTGCCCTGGTTCCTTTCATGGCCGTGGCTTACCTGCTGGCCGGTCTGACCGTACTGGCTATCAACTCTGCGGAAATCCCTGCTGCACTTGATCTGGTCTTCACTCACGCCTTCTCTCCAGCTGCGGCTGAGGGTGGCTTTGCCGGTGCTGCTGTCTGGGCCGCTATCCGTTTCGGTGTAGCCCGTGGCGTCTTCTCTAACGAAGCCGGTCTGGGTTCTGCGCCAATCGCTCACGCCTCTGCACAGACTAAAGATCCGGTTCGTCAGGGCCTGATCGCGATGCTGGGCACCTTCATCGATACCATCATCATCTGTACGATCACGGGTCTGGTGATCATCACTTCCGGTGAGTGGACCAGCGGTGTCTCCGGTGCGGCGCTGACTTCAGCAGCCTTCGCTGACGCACTGCCTGGCGTTGGTAACTATCTGGTCGCGATCTCGCTGGCGATCTTTGCCTTCACCACCATTCTGGGCTGGAGTGTTTACGGTGAGCGTTGTGCTGAATACCTGTTCGGCGTCAAGGTTATCGCTCCATTCCGTATCGTCTGGATCCTTGTAGTTCCTCTGGGAGCAACAATTTCTCTGGACTTCGTGTGGTTGCTGGCTGATACCCTCAACGCCATGATGGCTATTCCGAACCTGATCGCGCTGGCGCTGCTGAGCCCGGTTGTGTTCAAGCTGACTAAAGAGTACTTTGCCCGTGAGGAGCAGGCCGCCTCCGGTTCTGCCAGATAACGGCTGAGAACTCTACCCGCCGGTTGCTGCAGCCCCTGGTCCCTGCCGGGCTGCAGCAACCGACCTCAACATCCGCAGCCCCGGGGCACCACATACCCCCTGCGGCGACCCGAAATATCGGCAATGCACGTGCCTGCCCTCTGACTGTCAGATCCCCCGCCCGGCACTCTGTCATACTGAAGCCACCTGAAACGGACTGCAGCAGAGCGATCACATGGCTTATCCAATTTACAGCCGTCAAATATTTTGAGACACTTTGCTGTCTCTTTTTTAATCAGCCTCGTGCTTAGCGATTGTCTATGAGCCTGACTGCCCGACTCTGTAACCTGCCCAGCATCAGCAACTGTCACCAGCATGATCATCATCAGCTGGTCGTCGGCGTGCGCGGCGATGCGGAGTTTGAAATCAATGGCAAAGGCCAGCGCGTATCCCCGGTCTGGGGCTGTCTGGCGCCGGCGGAAACGGCTCACTACTACCAGGGCAACGACAGCAACGATATGGTGATCATCGATCTGCTGCCGACGGCCCTCAGTTTCGACCACAACCATACCGAGCTGGAAATTTTCCATCGCCTGTTCGATGACGCCCGCTTCTTTCCCATTGATGACCCACTGCAACAACTGCTTCGTTTCTCAGCCTCGGAACTGAATCGAAGTCAGCAGGACCCGCTGCTACAGCGACATATCAGCGCGACCATCCTGCACTCCCTGCATGGCCGTATCTGCGCCGACCGACCGCTTAAAAAGCAGCCGGCGGGACGTATCGATCTGTCAGTGATCGACCAGTACATCGGTGATCATCTTAATCACAAAATCAGCGTCCACCACCTGGCAGCGCTCTGCCACCTGAGCAGCAGCCACTTCCACAGCCTGTTTAAACAGCAGACCGGGCTGTCCCCCCACCGTTACCTGCTGCAGGCACGACTGCGAGGCGCCGGCATGCTATTGCAGAATACCGAACTCAGTCTGGCGGAGATCTCCCAGCTGACCGGTTTCAGCAGTCAGAGCGCCCTCAGCCATGCGCTGAGAAAACATCTCGATATTACCCCGGGACAGCTACGAGCTCGCTCCAGAGACGCCCACTGATCCCCGGGGCTCCACGCCGCAAAGAAGACTTATTCTGCTGTGCGTTCAGTCCGGGCCACTGTCGGGCAGCGAACAGTGGTGAACCCGATCTGTTGCGGTACTGATATTGATTCAGATCGCTGTTGGGTTACCGGCAGCGGACACCGGGCGTTGCAAAGATGGTTACCGAAAAATCCAACCGCACTCAGTGACCGGTCTGCTGAAGAATCTGTTGCGCCAGCCGCTCCATCTGCTCCAGGCTGACATCGGCCCTCTTCAGAAAGGTCTGATCGTAATATTCCGGATTCGACCAGTGCTTACCGCTGATCCGGCAGCGCTTCGCCAGTTTGTCTATCCTAAGGTCCTGGAGCGCAAATCCGAGCTCGGTCCAGAGCACAGCCAGATGGCTTTCGGTGTCATGATGACGCTGGCCGGTATCTTTCATCCGGCGGATATAGACCGCCGTCTCTCTGGCGGCGATGATCACGCCCCGCAGGGCTCGCACCGACTGCTCTTTGCGCTGCAGCCCGGCACGATCCAGATTGGACAGCCAGGATCTGACATGGCGAAAGATTCCCCACAGCAGCCCTGCACTCAGGTTTTCCATACTCTTAATCACCGTCCGTTGGATTCGGAGTCTTCAGCACGCACCTCCGCTACGACGATTTCAACCGACGACCGGACAGGGATGCGCTCCCCTTGCTGCGGCTAAGGATCCCCCATACACCAGTCACGATCAAGCCGCCGACCGTTTTCCGCGCCCCTGTGCACGCTTGCCGACTCATTCCTCTGATTCCGCGGACGACCCGGGCATCAGCCGGTGACTGCCGAACCGTTCTCCCGAACAAAATTAAAAAAGGCATCCTGGGGGTTGTCGCTATGGTAAACCACCGTCACCAGCTCGAACTGATGGCAGATCACTTCCAGCGCGCTGTCCGCCATGGACATAAAGAAGTGAGTCTGGTCCCGCTGATAAACTTCCGCAGAACCTTCGATCACAAAGAAGCCCCGCTGATCACAGAGCCCGGTTTCCGGCTGATAACTGAAGCAGGGGTACTGGTGGCCGACATTAAGATCGACCCGATCGATATCCAGCGAGCGGAAACGGACCACCGCGTAGCCCGGTGGAACCGAAGTGAAATCCCGCTCACATTCGTAGACCAGGTAGTAAGGGGTGTCCCCACCGATACTGTTATACAGAAAGCAGTGGCGAACCATCCCGCTGCTGTCGAATTTCGGCAGTGTTTCGACTTCGATCGCTTTCATTCGCGCAGGCCCCCGACAGACTGTCAGCGACCAGGTTATCACAAACCGAACAGCGCACAACCATTTGCTTTGTCAGATTCCGCCATCTTTCAGACAGTGGGACAGAACCGCACAAGTTACCCTATACAGTCGCGATATATCCGACGACTCCCACCGGAATTCCGGCCGCAGGCTGCCGACTCAGGCAGCCACTGCCGCGGGTTCCGGCCGACTATTGAGCATCACTGCCACCACTGCCAGAATAACCAGCACGGCGGGCAGTTGCGACCACACCGGGGCCTGGCCGGCCACGATCGACATCAGCATGACCAGCACCGGCACCAGATAACTGTAAGCCATTACCTGAGCCGACTGCAGACGCACGCAGGCATACTGAAACAGAAAGAAGCTCAGTGCGGTAATCATCAGCCCCATATAGACCAGGCCGGCGATCAGCTCAGCGCTTGACGGCCCCGGCAGCCCTGTTGTCAGTGTGGCAGGCAGCAGCGGCGTCAACCAGAGGGCACTGCATAACAGAATCCAGAAGGTACTGAGCATCAGCGGCTGTTTCTGCAGTGTCGATTTCACCAGGATCGGATTGGCGGCGAAAGCAATACAGCCCCACAGGTAGATCAGACTGCCATCTCCGATATGCAGGTTCTGCAGTCGCTCGACGGAACCGCCGACAATAATCCAGACCGCCGCCAGCAGTCCCGCCACCAGCATCAGCCACTGACGACCCCGCAGGTGCTGGCCCAGCAGCCGCGCCATCAGAGCGGTCATAATCGGCACCAGGGTGTAGATGGCGGCAATCTCCACTGGATCGCCCTGCTTCAGGGCTTCGAACATCGACCAGAAATAGAAACAGGTCAGCAGACTGAGCACCGCGTAGCGCAGCATCTGCGCGCCTTTCGGCAGGCGCAGTTCTCCGCGGACGATCAGCAGACCGGCAAAAAACAGCGCCGCGATCACGAATCTGGACCAGGTCACCAGCAGCGGCGGCCAGTGGGCGGTCAGATACTGACCCAGCGGAAATGAGGTGCTGATCAGCAGGGTAAACAGCAGAATAGAAAGATGGCCTTTGCTGGCTTCACTGAACATCGTGGTTCCCTTATCTCTTCACAGACTGGTTTTTCTGACGGTTGCTTATCCATGTGGAATAAGTCTAAGATTCCAGCGGCAATTAATGAACTGCATAGCAAGCATACCTACATGAACGACAAGCATATTGAACTGAACCAGCTTGACCTGAACCTGCTGAAGGTACTGCATGCGCTGATGTGCGAGCGCAATGTCACCCGTGCCGCCGAATCACTCTCGCTCAGCCAATCGGCGGTCAGTCACGCCCTGAAGCGGCTCCGCCAGGCTCTGGACGACCCGCTGTTCGTGGCATCCCCCTCCGGCATGGAACCCACGGTCCGGGCCAGAGAGCTGGCCGAACCCACCGGCCTGTTTCTGCAGACTCTGGCTCATAAGCTGAGGCAGACACCGCAGTTTGACCCCGGGGCGTCCGATCGCGTTTTCAGCATCGCAGGTGACGCCCACTTCGAACTGATCCAGCTGCCGAAACTGCTCGCCCTGCTCAGTCAACAGCAGCTCGGGGTCCAGATCCACAATCTGCCGCTGACCCAGTCCGACTATCAGGACGAGCTGCTGCAGGGCAAGGTGGATCTGGTATTCGGTGTTCGCGGCATGACTCATCTGGCGGAGAACCTGAAAACCGGTCTGGCCAGTACCTCTGAGATGGTAATCGTGGTCCACAAAGAGCATCCGCTGGCCCACTGTTCGGAGATGGGGCTGGAAGAGATGGCCAGTCAGCCGCAGATCTTCACCTCCTACTGGAGCGGTCCCAACAACTATCTGGATCAGCAGCTGCAGCGCCACGGCGTCAGGCGTAACGCCGTCACCTCGGTTCAGGGCTATGCCGCCATACCGGCGATCCTGGAGAACACCGATCTGATGATCTATATGAGCAGAGCGGTGGCCAGCTACTTTCAGCGCTACCACCCGCTACGACTGATCAGCGCGCCGCCGGAGCTGGCCCGGATCTCCACCTTCTTCGCCTGGCATCCGCTTCACGACAAAGATCCCGGACATCTGTGGCTGCGTCGCCAGCTGGCAACGGTAATGGGATCGGAACATGAGTAAGACCACCGAACTCCGATACGCACCGGGTGGTATCCAGCCGGCGGCCCGGGGCAGAATAACGGCCACGGCTGTTTGGAAGAAATCTCAGAAAAATGTTCAGGAAGAAATCAATGATTGACCATCTGCAACGCCTGGCCCTATCCGCCCGCCCGCTTCGCTATCTGGCGCTGGCCGGCTGCGTGCTGTTTCCGCTGCTGCTGGCCATCACCCTGTTCGGCGAACCCGGCAGCGGCGACGATCAGTATCTGCTGCTGTCGGCAACCGGCCTGCTGTGGTCGCTCAGCGGCTACGCCTTTATCGTGAATTTCACGGCGGTGCCACCGCGAGCGGAATCGGATGCCGGTTTCTTTTTGCGCCTCCGCCGTCGTCTGCACCGCAGCTGGTACTGGCTGCTGGCGCTGGTGTTCCTGGCGACCACGGCGACGGCGCTGGGCATCACGGTCAGAATGCTGTTTATCTGGATCAGAAGCCTGGGCTGACCGGCTTCCGGGACTCTTTCGCTACTGGCTGCCGGTCGATATCGTCTCGGCTAGAGCCCCCCGGCAACTGTCGCCCCCCGGTTTACAGCTGCGACCTCAGCTCAACGGTGTTGCCCTCGGGGTCCCTGACATAGAGCGATCGCCCCATGCCCTGAGCGCCGTAGCGATCATCAAACTCACCGACTTCAACGCCACTGGCCTGCAGATGCGCCCTGATGTCGGCTTCCGAGATCGGCATCAGTTGCAGGCAGAAATGATCGACATTGTTTTCGGTGGCGGTCGGCGCCCCGCCGCCCATCCGCCCCAGCCGGCTGTCGACCGTCACCAGATCGATCAGCGCACTGCCCGCCCGCAGCTGGGTCAGCCCGGTTTCGGCCGGGGTCTGTCGCTCGACCACACACCCCAGCACGCCGCTGTAGAAATCCAGCATCTCATTGAGGCGGGTGGTTCTCAGCACAATATGATCGATAGCTGCCACTTTAAACATGGTGCCAATCCTCTGTTCCAGCGACGGCTATTTTCTATGCCTGGCAAACCAGCGCAGGATCTGCTGCCGGCTGTCCGCCCTGGCGGCCGCACTACCCACCAGGGTATGGCCGGCATATTTTATTTCTCCGATCGGCAGATCGAAGCCATGGTGGGCATCCTGATAAACCACCACATCATAAGGCGCTCCACGGACCCGCTCCCGGGCATTAACGCAATAATCCGGCGCTACCCAGTCATCGCGGCCGGCTCCGAGTACCAGCAATGGCGACGCTATTTCGGCAGGCCACACCGGCAGCGCGCCACACCAGGGATAGTAGGCCACAATGGCTCGGAACCGAGGCTTTGAGGGGAACTGCTCCGGTCCGGCACCGATTGAGGCCCCCAGGGCGACACTGCCACCCTGGCTCTGCCCGATCAGATAAATATTTCCGCCATCGACGGCCGGCTGAGATTGCAGAAACTCCAGCCCGTGAAAGGCATCGAACTGACGGTAGTACCATGCGGCCTGCAGCTCTGCATTGCTGGTACAGACCACCCCGCCGGTTTTATCCCGGGCGGAAAAACTGTCCAGAATCAGCGTTGCAAAACCCTGATCGCGCAGAAAGCCGGCATGACCCTCCAGCCCCTTCAGAGCAGTCCGGGTCAACCCGCTACAACCGTGCATCAGCACGACTGCCGGGAAGGGCCCCTCGCCCTCCGGTCGTTCGAAGAAGCCGTTAATAGTCGCACTGTACTGTGGCGCATCGACGATGGATTCAATCGAAACGGGTTCTGCGACCGCACACAGCGAGGTTGCCGTCAGAAGCAAGGCAAACAATCCGTTCTTCAGTGTCACAGATCCTCCTTTGGGGCGGGAATATAACGGCCGGATCACGACTCGGCCTGTCAGGCCATTCTGCATAAAGCCTGACAGGCGTTCAGGGGTATCGCAGCAAGGTCTTACGGTTGTGCCGCCGCTATCGCCTTAGCAGTATCGTAGAACTCGTAAAACTCAACGATTTTCGAGTCCCGCATTCTGATAATGTCAGCCTTGGGCGTCTCCAGGATTCTGCCTGTGTTGCGGTTTCTCCAGCTGCAACGGCCCAGAGCCACCACACGATCTCCCTGCGCGACAAATTCATCAACCCTGAAATCAAGCATCTCCCAGGTCTCGGCCAGCTCCAGGAAGTAGCGCAGTACATCGTCTTTACAGCTACAGCAGCGTGAAAACTCCAGCCCGGCAGCGCCATCGGCAATCGACTCCAGCTTAACATCGTCGGCCATCAGCCCCATCCAGTGTTCGAAAGCCCTCTCCTTATTGTCACTCCATAGCTGATACGCCTCTCTGAGCACGGCAACATTGCTATCTTCGTTCATGGCTGGCTCCTTTCTGGCCGATTCGAGCTTAAAGCTTAGCAGCTGGTGGGGGTCACGAATCTCATGCTCATTGAAGCAAAACGGGTTATCCACGCGAGGAATCACATCTTTCTGAATCCGTCGAAAGCAGCTGCCCGATTGTATTCTCACGAGCCACAAGCCGTGGTCCGGAAGTTGGGTAGCAGGTCACCTGAACCATCGTGCCAAAAACATAAAAACCAAACTTTAAACTGAAACCGCCAGGCGTGAGAATCACTCTTAAACGCTTTGCTATGCGTTTCCTTCCGCAAGCACTATGTTTAAACCTTCACTAGCGCCAGGAGGCTCAAAAAACTGTGTTACGTGATGAAACACTGCCTCCGTATCAAAATGTGCTCTTTCTGGCTGCTCAAGGCGACGCTTTTCAATTTGAGACAAACACTGCTCGTCAGTTAAATCAATATATAGAAGCTCGTGGTCACAGCCAAGTTCGGAGCAAAGTGATAAAAACCATAACCTTTGCTTCATGGTGTTTGCTGGAAAGTCCATGACGACATTTGCCCCTATATTCAAAAGGCATTGAACGTGATTTCTGACAAAAGGTTTGATGAGGTTTGAATACTTTATGTAGTCGTCAAACGAATGGATTTGGCTAGAAAAGTGCTCTGCTAACCACTCATCTTCTGATATTAATACTGCATTATTTTCGGCAGCCACGACCTTGGATTTTGTAGACTTACCCGCTCCCATCTTGCCACAGAAGAAGAACAGCTTTCCCTGATTTTTCATCTTTCCTCCTTTGACGCACGACGTCGTGGTAATGGGCTGGCCAAGTGTAGCTTGGTCAGTCCAGTGGAGGGCTGAAAGCCCGGAACAAAATTGACCACCTTGTTATATTTCACTTAGCACCTACGTACATTGAGACGATTCCCACTGCACCAACCAGTAAGGGAATAATGTAAACCCATAACTTATACTTCCATCCTTGGGCATACGCACATGGTGAGAGCAGCCCCCAATGGGCACTAAAAATTGTAACGCCAACAAATGCTAAATGGCTTTGACTCCTGATGTTAGGCTCACCTGAAAGCCACACCCAACACACTGCGGCCAAAAGATATAAGGTAAACGGCTGTAAGAAGTAGCGGAATGCTTTGGCCAATTGTTCTTCGGAACATCCTAATCGCATGAGACGTAGCTCTCAGAAACATAACGCCTAAATAAAGGGCCGGAGCGTAGCGACGGCCCAGCCCACGTTTCTTTGTGGGCGATCTTTGATTTGTTGGTTATGTGATTTAATTTGACCACTTTATTTGAAATTCAATTTCTTCTTCAGAGCCTTCTCTTTCATGCTCGATGTTGTAAATAGCACGAACCGGAACATAGATTCGCTCACCGGCTATTTGTATTTCAAACTTGCCTCCTGACTCCAATGCATCAGCCAAACGTCTTAACTTAGCAACGAATTCCGAGGTTGAATACCCTTTCTCTATATCTCGATCTTCTTTCATAAAATCTATCTCTTCAGTTGATGTATTTATTCACATAACGCTTGTAGCAGGGGACGCCGGAACAGAGCGAAGCGGCGAGTAGGCGTTCCCTCTGGTTAACCTTGTTACACATCGTGTACCCCAAGTTGCTCATTTAGCATTACACCTGCTGTAACGACATAACTTTTAACCGACAAAGATAGTTTTAAAACATCTTCTGCCCAAAGAGCCTCAAAGCGGGAGTTTCCATAAGCGAACTTTCTAAATCTAACTCCACTTTCTCCAGTTTCAAAAGAGACATGCGCACCAAATGGTACTAGGCTTCGATGCTTTATAGTATTAACAAAGCCATTTATGTATACGTATTCTTTAGATTCTAGAAACTGCCTTATATGGTCTTTAATCTCTGATGACTCTAGCTTTCTTTCGACTTTACCAATATCGCATAATTGAACGGGAATTGAAGGCGAAAGTAACAATCCGTTCAATAGTTGTGCAAATAAGTCATGAATAGCGCGAGCACTATGGATTGCAGCCTGAGTGTTAGCCTGAATTACCAGTTTCTCTTTCCATAGATCTGCTCGCTTTTCTTCCTGAGGCAACACCAACTGCATGGCCTCTAGATCGGTTGATGGTACAATTCTATCTATAGCATCTTTTGCTTGCGATAAGTGATAGCGATAAATATCAATTGCTCTAGCGACTGAATTTATGCGCTCAAGGTGGTCCTCTTTTTCTTCGCTGCTAGATTCCACAAATTTCCTAAGAGCATCGAGATTCCAACTACTCACTGCATCCCTCCCTAGATGTGTAACAGTCTGTTTAAGGGGCCTTCGGCCTCATAACAATTATTAACGTGAATGCACCATATTCTGGTACGTCCCTCCAACAGCGCTGTAACATCCTGATAAGGAAGGCTTAGTTTTCAGACTAATCAGCAGATCGCATAAAACGTGAATCTTTCACAATATCTGTAACAGACGGACACGAGCGTGTCCCGGGAAGAGTTTGCGTAAGCGCTCTGACGTCCATGTCCTTTTCTCCATCAATTCGCAATTTATGGTGGGGCACAGATTCTATCAGTGATTCTGCATATGCCCATCCTCGGAGCATACCTGAGCCGTATCCGCTGTTTCAATCCGAAAAAATGGCGTCCGCAAATTCCTTCCCGGCAGCTCTACCTCCCACCAGCCTGCCCCGATCAGAGCTTTTTACACTTCCGGAGTTTTTTACAAAACAACCGTAGCTTTGTGAAAGATCAACCATCGCCGTTACCCGTAAAGTGGCCGTTCATGGCCGGCCTGTCTCTGTAATAAGGCGCTCAGCGCTCCTAGTCAGGCCTGATTTCTAACAAGATCGACGCGTCTGACAGACGATCACACCACTGTCACGGGGTGCACAGCATATGTTTAAAGCGAGCGATGTATTAAAAGGCGATTTTCTCAACCAGGATCTTGCCACTCTGGAACAGAGTATTACCCATAACTACCTGGTCGACGAAGACAGCTATCTGCAGGAACTGCTGGCGCTGGCCACACCCACCGACGCCGAACTGAGCGAGATTACCCGCCGCGCCAGTGAGCAGGTGGAGGATGTCCGCGCCAACAACAACGCCCTGCACAGCATCGACAAGCTGCTGCAGGAGTACAGCCTCGAAAACGAAGAAGGCATTATCCTGATGTGCCTGGCCGAGGCGCTTATGCGGATTCCCGACGCCCGCACCGCCGACGCCCTGATCCGCGACAAGCTGGCCGGCGCCAACTGGAAACAGCACCTGAAGCAGAGCGATTCGGTGCTGGTCAACGCCTCCACCTGGGGTCTGATGCTGACCGGTAAGGTGGTCAGCCTCGACAAGGATATGGACGGCAATCCCAACAACCTGCTGAAGCGACTGGTCAACAAGTGCGGCGAGCCGATGATCCGCAAGGCCATGTACCAGGCCATGAAGATCATGGGCAAGCAGTTCGTGCTGGGGCGCGATATCGACGAAGCGATCGATAACGGCTCCGACTGCCGAAAAAAGGGTTACACCTACTCCTATGATATGCTCGGCGAGGCCGCCTTTACCGCCGCCGATGCCGACAAGTATTTCGACGATTACCTGCGTGCCATCGACAACGTCGGCAACAGCAAGCGCGACGGCGACGCTCCGCGACCGACCATCTCCATCAAGCTGTCGGCGCTGCATCCCCGCTATGAAGAAGCCAACCGTGATCGGGTGCTGACCGAACTGGTGGCCCGGGTCAAGGAGCTGGCAATCCGCGCCCGCAAACTGGAAGTGGGTATCACCATCGATGCCGAAGAGATGGATCGACTGGAGCTGTCGCTGGATCTGTTCCGCAGCGTCTACAACGATCCCTGTTGTCAGGGCTGGGGCCAGTTCGGGCTGGTGGTCCAGGCCTACTCCAAGCGCGCCCTGCCGGTACTGTGCTGGCTGGTACGACTGGCAAAAATGCAGGGCGACGAGATCCCGGTACGTCTGGTCAAGGGTGCTTACTGGGACAGCGAGATCAAACACGCCCAGGAGATGGGCCTGACCGGCTACCCGGTATTTACCCGTAAAGAGGGTACCGACACCTCCTATCTGGCCTGTGCCCGCTTCCTGCTCAGCCCGCTGGCCCGGCAGCAGATCTATCCGCAATTCGCCAGTCACAACGCCCACACCGTCGCCAGCATTATGACCATGGCGGAAACCGGCGACTATCTGCAGGAAGCCGGCAAGGACCATTACGAATTCCAGCGCCTGCACGGCATGGGCGACGCCCTTTACGACAACGTGCTGGATAAGAGCGGCCAGAACTGCCGGATCTATGCGCCGGTCGGCGCCCATAAGGACCTGCTGCCCTACCTGGTACGGCGGCTGCTGGAGAACGGCGCCAACTCCTCCTTTGTACACCGGCTGGTGGATGCCCAGACTCCGGTCTCGGAGCTGGTTCACCACCCGGCCCTGCAACTGACTCAGCACCGGTCGCTGTCCAACGACCGCATTCCGCTGCCGACACAGATCCTGGAGAATGGCCGCCTCAACTCCGAGGGCGTCAACCTCAATATCCGCGAGCAGCGTCAGAGTCTGCTGGATGGGATCCGACTCTATGACGACCGCCGCTGGGAAGGCGGTCCGCTGATCAACGGCGAAACCATCAGGGACGGCGGCGAGTACAGTGTCTCCAGCCCCTTCGATAACAGCCAGACGGTGGGCACCTGCTACTGGGCGGAAGAGGACCTGTGCCGGGAGGCGATCGCCATTGCCGACAGAGCCTTCGTCGGCTGGAACAACACCGACGTCGAGGTCCGTGCCGCCAGCCTGGATAAGCTGGCCGTGCTGCTGGAAAAACACCGCGCCGAGATGATCTCGCTCTGCACCCGGGAAGCGGGCAAGAGCCTGCAGGACGGTATCGACGAAGTCCGTGAAGCGGTGGATTTCTGCCGCTACTACGCCGATCAGGCCCGGCAGAAGTTCGGCGAGCCGATCACCCTGCCCGGCCCCACCGGCGAATCCAACCAGCTGCAGCTGGAAGGCCGTGGCGTGTTTGTCTGCATCAGCCCCTGGAACTTCCCGCTGGCGATCTTCCTCGGTCAGATCACCGCGGCACTGGCCGCCGGTAACACCGTGATCGCCAAGCCGGCGGAACAGACCTCACTGGTCGCCCACCGCGCCATCGAGCTAATGCTGGAAGCCGGCGTACCGGCCGGCGCCATCCAGCTGCTGCCCGGTCAGGGCGCCGTGGTCGGTAACGCCCTGTGCAGCGACAACCGGGTCGCGGGGGTCTGCTTTACCGGCTCCACCGCCACCGCCCAGCGCATCAACCGCACCCTGGCGGCGCGGGACGGCGCGATTGCCACCTTTATCGCCGAGACCGGCGGTCAGAACGCCATGCTGGTGGACAGCACCGCCCTGCCGGAACAGGTGGTGGCCGACGTGGTCCAGTCCAGCTTTACCAGTGCCGGTCAGCGCTGCTCGGCACTGCGGGTCCTCTATATCCAGGACGATGTGGCACCACGGATGTACGAACTGATCAAAGGCGCCATGGCGGAACTGACCATCGGTCATCCCGGCGATATGAAGACCGATGTGGGTCCGGTGATCGACGCCGAAGCCTGTCGCCGGCTGCAGGCCCATATCGACGAATTGAAAGGGACCGGTAAGCTGGTGGCGGAGGTGGAACTGCCGACTGGCTGCGACAAGGGCCAGTTTGTCGCCCCCACCGCTTTCGAGATCGATTCCATGGATCAGCTCAAGGGCGAGAACTTCGGCCCGATCCTCCATATCGTTCGCTACAGGGCCAGTGGGCTGGATAAGGTTATCGACGAGGTGAACGGCTCCGGTTTCGGTCTGACTCTGGGCATCCACAGCCGCAACGAGAAGACCGCGGATTATATCGTCAGCCGTATTCGGGTCGGCAATGCCTACGTCAACCGTAACCAGATCGGCGCCATGGTCGGCGTTCAGCCCTTCGGCGGTCGTGGCCTGTCCGGCACCGGTCCCAAGGCCGGTGGCCCGCACTACCTGCTGCGGTTCGCCACCGAACGCACCCTGACCATCAACACCACCGCAGTGGGCGGCAACGCCACCCTGCTGTCACTGGGTGATGATCACCACTGAACCGATCGGAGTTTACCTTTCAGTTCAGTCGTGGCTCAGCAGCCCGAACTGAATCCGGACCGGTAATCGCGGCAGGGAACGCCGCGACGATCGTTCCGTCTCCCCCCAAGATCCGCCTGAGCGGACACAACCTATGATGAGACCAGAGCTATGATAATAACTCTCACCTTCGTGGTATATCTGGCCCTGATGCTGGCCATCGGCGTTATCGCCTGGCGTCGCACCCAGGACCTTTCCGACTACATTCTCGGCGGCCGTAACCTCGGCCCGCTGCCTTCGGCCCTCAGTGCCGGTGCCTCCGATATGAGTGGCTGGCTGCTGCTGGGCCTGCCCGGTTACGCCATGTCCGCCGGTTACGGCTCTTTCTGGCTGGCCGGCGGCCTGCTGGTCGGTACCTGGCTGAACTGGCTGCTGGTGGCCCAGCGTCTGCGGGTCTACTCCCAGAAAGCCGACGACGCCCTGACTCTGCCGGCCTTCTTCGAGAAGCGTTTCGAGGACAGCTCCCACAGTCTGCGGGTTATCTCGGCGGTGTTCGTACTGCTGTTCTTCCTGTTCTATACCAGCTCCGGCCTGGTCGCCGGCGGCAAGCTGTTTGAGACCGTGTTCGGTTTTGATTACCAGCTGGCAGTGGTGATCGGCGCCGTGGCGGTGATCTCCTACACCCTGTTCGGCGGCTACCTGGCGGTCTCCTGGACCGACGTAGTACAGGGCCTGCTGATGGCAGCCGCACTGCTGATCGTACCGCTGATCGCCATGGGCGAAGTGGGCGGCTTCGACGCCACCTGGGCGGCCATGGAAGCGAAAAACCCGGAGCTCCTCAACGCCTTCACCAATACCGACGGCAGCACCATCACCCTGATCGGTACCCTGTCGCTGCTGGGCTGGGGCCTGGGTTACTTCGGTCAGCCCCATATTCTGGCCCGCTTCAAAGGGATCAAAAGCAAGGAACACGTACCGGCCGCCCGCCGCATCGCCGTGATCTGGAGCGGTCTGACCATGCTCGGCGCCTGCCTGGTGGGTTTCTCCGCCATCGGTTATCTGGATGCGCCGCTGGGCGATTCCGAGAAGGTCTTTATGGTACTGGTGGACGCGCTGTTCCATCCGGTGATCGCCGGTGTGCTGCTGGCGGCCATTCTGGCGGCGGTCATGAGTACCGCCGACTCTCAGCTGCTGGTCTCCTCTTCAGCACTGGCGGAAGACTTCTACAAGGCGCTGTTTAACCAGAGCGCCAGCCAGAAGCAACTGGTTAACGTCGGTCGCATCGCGGTGGTGGTGATCGCCCTGATCGCCCTGTTCCTGGCGCTGGACAAAGACTCTAAGGTGCTGGATCTGGTCTCCTACGCCTGGGCCGGTTTCGGTGCCGCTTTCGGTCCCGCGCTGATCCTGTCACTGTACTGGAAGCGGATGAACAAGGCTGGCGCCCTGGCCGGTATCCTGGTGGGTGGTATCACCGTGGTGGTCTGGAAGCAGCTGTCCGGTGGCTGGTTTGACCTCTATGAGATCATCCCCGGCATGCTGTTCGCCACCATCGCGGTGGTGGTGGTCAGTCTGCTGACCCCGGCTCCTCAGCGTTCCGTACAGGCACGCTTTGAAGAGGTGGAAGCGATCATCGATGACCGGGCGCCGGAGCTGCAGGCTGCCGACGCCTGATTCCGGTCCGAATTCTGTCAGCAAGCCCGGAGGCTTAACCCTCCGGGCTTGTATTTGTGACTCCGGTCGTTCGCGGTCGGAGCCCGCTGCTACATCGGCACCTCTGCCAGCGCCATGCCCCTCATCCGCATGGCAATCCCCACAAGACCGACCTGGATCAATAAACAGCCAGTTGTCGTCCTGAAGCCCCGCTCCATCAGCCGACCTGTGACATATGTCAGCGTAAAAAAACGCTCAACATCCGATACTGACGGCCGACAGGTTATTTAAGCAATCGCTTAAACGCTCAGAAGGATTGGCCGGCAACAACGCCGGATTGCTCAGCCGCAGAGGTGCACCATTATGGTTCCGTCAGACGAGACACTCAGAGAACAGCATCATATCGAAGTGAAAGGCCCCCGGAGTTTCTGGGTTCATCGCTTTTCCGGCAACCCTCAGACCCTGGCCAGCAAATTCAGCCGCATTGTCTTTTTCGCCCGGGACCAGCAGCAGGCTGAACGCTATATCCGCTCCGCCGAAATAGCTGACAACCCGAAGTAATCTGAAGCCGGCTGATTGCCAGCCTGTTTTTCAGAGCAGCGCCCGGCAGTTCTGCAACTGTCGGACAATCTCCCGCCGTGTCTCGGGCGTCAGCTGGTCGGCGCTCTCGGGCAGCTGATCCAGCAATCGGCCGATCCGCTGCTGGCGTTCCAGCTCCTGCAGTCGCCAGGTATCCAGCAATCCCAGCACCGTGTGGGAGGACTCGTCCAGCCCATCCGCAATCGGACGCAGGTTCAGTAACTGGATACGCTGCAGGCGGGTTTTCAGACGCCACAGGGTGCGCCGGATTCTGATCAGCCAGAGTTTATAAATCACCAGCAGTAACAGGGTGTTGCTGATCGACATGGTGAGTATCACCGTGCCCAGTTCCTTCAGAAACATCGACACCAGCGATCGCCCGACATCGGGGTCAATGCTGTAGGCGCTGGTTTCGAAAATATGATGGAACTGGCTGTACAGATAGAACACCGCACCAGCCAGAATCACCACTTCCAGCAGTACGATGGCCACGATCAGTGGCATCTGCAGTTTCAGGTCCACCAGATGAACCCGCCGCGTCTCCATGGCGGTTCCGGTGGATTTCCCGGTGATCCCTGTTTTACTGAACCAGCTCACACCTCCTCCCTCGTTACCGGCTGCCTGCCGGACGCTCACCGCTCCCCTCTGCGCCACCCGCATCGATTCCGACCCGGTGTTGCGTCAGCCGCAACTGTTTCAGTGAGGCTTCAATAATCCGGGGATCCGCTTCCGGTTGATTGAGCTCGTCAATCAACAGTTCCAGCTGGGTATCGAGAATGCGGTTATGGTGCTGCAGCGCATTGAGTGCCGAATCCAGCTGCTTCTGCTCATCCTGCAGGTAGTCGTAGCGGCGAATGCCGGTGCGCAGGGAAGCATCCCGCCTGATGATCATTTCCAGACTGTGACAGAAGCGGTACAGCGGGCCGGCCACCCGGAAACTGCTGTAAAGCGCGATACGCGCGGTTACCAGGGCGGTGGCCAGGCAGAGCAGCGTGCCGCCGGTGGCCATCACCCAGGGCAGATTCTGCCAGGTCATCGCCAGCGGATATAACGGACTGCCAGGCCCGCTTTCCGCCAACCCGGCCAGCACCACAATGGCCAGCAGGCCGGCCAGGGCGACAAAGCTGAACCAGAGTGAAATCCGCCCGACCAGTCTTACCTGGCCAAACTGATCCTCCTGGTAATATTCAACGTCTGCCATCGCTCTGCCTGTTGCTGATAGAGATGTGGCACTACAGCGTCAACCCGGCTCGGTCACATCACCGACTACCGATCATGACATCAACAAGCTTTCTGACACCGGTCGGGTCCCAGCCTGATAACGGGACGGAGCCATTAACCCTCCCGATTAACAACCGTAAGCATAGACCTTTCGGAGCCGTTGCCGTTACAGAGCGACCGCCAGGAACAGCCGATCATCCTGAGAAACGTTGTTGCGAATACGCTCCTTGACGCCCTCATCGACACTGTCGGTATCCGCTGGGAAGAGGCCGCACATTCGCAGGGCCTTCCGCAGGTCCACCTTCTGACCGATATATTCGTAGATCACCCGGGCACAGGCAGGTTCCCGGCGGTCGCTGGCGGAAACCCCCAGCCGCAGCCCGGCCAGGCGATTGACGCGATTCTTGAAGGTGGGATAGAGAATGGTCTGAGTCAGTTCGTTACCGGTCAGGGTCTCGTAGTCGACCATAAAGATCCGGTCGCTGAGGAAAAAGGCGCAACCCAGGTACTTGCTGTGGCAGATGCGGGCACTACCGTCATCGGAGCGGGATCGCTCGATACGCTGATAATAGACACTGTCACCACGGGCGCTGATCTCCACCAGATTGCGAAGGATCTTGCCGGGAAACGCCATCGAGTAGTAGATCTCGAAGTAGTAACCGAGGTATTTGTCGAACCGGCCCTGAGCCTGAGCCTGCAGCTTGTCGATATGGTCGACGTACTGGCGGGGTTCCTGCGTCTGCTGACCGGCCGGGCGTACCTGGACGATCTGGGCAAACTGCTGATGGGGCAGAAAGATCTCATACTCTTCAACACCGAAGAAATCACAGATACGTCGAAGGATGTATTTGGAGGGCAGACTGCTGCCGCACAGGTACTTGTTGAACTGGGAGCGGTTGATCGGAATTTTCCGACACACCTCGGCGATGGATTTGTAATAGCTGCACAGCAGTCGCAGATTTCGGGAGAAGTCTTCGCGCATCAGTTACTCTCGTACCCTGTTTTTATTATTGGTTTACAGCTTTGTTTTAATTACTGTTTTTTATTATCCGCCAGCATTCTATGCCGCTGTTGCAGCAAGCAGCGCCTGATGCCGACTGCAGCTACGGTAACATCAAGTCGCACCAATGTGTATCAGCTAGCGAAATTGTTGTCCCTGCCCAGGTTTGCTTTTATTGAGGGCTCTGTTACCGTCCCAGGCCCCGGGAATTACAGGTCCCCCGGCAACGATGACAGTTGAAGCATCAGGTTGGAGTCCAGTGCTGTAATGGCAAAACGTATTTACATCCTCTACACCGGCGGCACTATCGGTATGCAGCGCTCCCCCAAGGGTTATATACCGATGACCGGTCTGGCCGATCTGATCGCCCAGAAAATCCCGATTCATCTGTCGGCCAATATGCCGGAATATGTGCTGGAAGAGCTGAATGTGCTGATCGACAGCACCAACGCCACACCGGAAGACTGGCGAATGATTGCCAGCCGGATACAGGACAATTACGAGCACTACGACGGCTTTATTATACTCCACGGCACCGACACCCTGGCATACACCTCCTCGGCCCTTTCCTTTATGCTGCAGGGGCTGCAGAAGCCGGTCATCGTCACCGGCTCCCAGATTCCGCTCAGCGAACTGCGAAACGACGCCCAGGACAACCTGATCACCGCGCTGATTCTGGCGGGGCACTACGATATCCCCGAGGTCTGTCTCTACTTCAACGGCCGGCTGCTGCGGGGCAACCGGGCCACCAAGATCAAATCCAGCGGCTTCGACGCCTTCGACAGCCCCAATCACCCCTGGCTGGGTAAGGTGGGCATCCATATCGAAGTGGAAAGCAGTTCAGTGATGGAGCCGGCGCTGGATCAGGAGCAGTTCGAATTGCCGGAGTATGGAAAACATCGCATCGTTCCGGTGCGTCTGTTCCCCGGTATTGATGCCGATTTTATGCGCCACCTGCTGAAAATGCCGATGAAAGGCATGATCCTGCAGTCCTACGGCGTCGGCAATGCGCCGGATCGGGAACCGGCATTCCTGAAGGCGCTGGAGAAAGCGATCGCCAGAGGAATTACCATCGTCAACCTTTCCCAGTGCCTGTATGGCCGGGTCGAGCCCACCAGTTACGCAACCGGTTCCGCGCTGGCCCGTACCGGCGTCGCCAACGGCTACGATATGACCATGGAAGCGGCCCTGACCAAGATGCATCACCTGTTCGCCCTGGAGCTGAAACCCGAGGCCATCGCCAAGCGAATGGAACTCAGTCTCTGTGGCGAACTGACCCGCTGATCCCGACTCTCAGGCGCTTCTCTGTATCCCCCCGGCCCTGCTGAACGGGAATATCAGGACTTTCTGAATCCTTCGCAGGGGTCGTCGTAGCTCTGGCGCGGGGTAAACCAGAACACCTCGAAGGCCGGTCCGAAGTCCCGGCCGGCGATGGTTTCGCCTTCCAGGTACAGCTGCAGAGGGGTCGCTTCCCGAGCGATCTGCCGGAATCCCAGACTGAGCTGGGTCAGCGCCGGCCGCAGGTGGGCGACACGCTCATAGACCCCCATATTGTGCTCAATATGACCGTTACCGAGGATCATGACCACCGGCCGCACCGGTTTATCCGCCAGCATCCGCTCCACCGACAGGGCCATACGGTCGTTGCGGGCCAGCCATGTCTGGTAGAGACGACTGAGCAGTGGCTCCTCCCCCCAGCCGCAATGGCCGTCGCGGAACTTCCGGTACATCAGCTGACGGTAAGCCTCGTCCTCCAGGCCGGTGGGCACCAGCTGCTCAAGTTCCAGCGGATTAAGGCCAGTCACACCGATCCGGCTGAGTCGGGTCCGGGTTCCGGCGGGCAGGTCGGCGCCGAAAATATCCAGCTGATGCTCCCGGGCCAGGTCGATCAGCCTGAAGTAGAATCCCCAGTATTCATCATCCCGATGTTCCCAGCCCAGCTGCCGGCGCAGTTTCTGTTCCGGGCTGATTTTGTTCCCGGAAGTGCTGAGCTTCAGACTGGAACGTGATCCGGCCACATACTGAGTCAGCAGGCTGGTCTGGCCGGTATCGAAGAATTCGAAGCCGATCGCCGGGCGAATGCCCCGCTCCAGCAGCGCACTGATAATCTCGAGCTGCAGCTGATGATGACGGGCATTGTCATGGTTTTCACCCAGGTAGATTACGTCGGCAGTGGCGGCACGAGCCAGCACCGCTTCCCGGCTCAGTTCCTCGCCGCTGCGGCTGTCGAAACGGCGCTCCAGCAGCGGATCATCACGGTGTTGTACGCTGCCGGCACAGCCGCCCAGCAACAGCAGTAACGACAGCAGAGCCAGCAGCGTCCTGACTGTTCCGAAGCCGGAATAAGGGAACCAGGTCTGCGGAATCCGGATGGAAGGGGCCATAATCAACTTAGTCCTTCAGGTTAACGGCAATGCCGGTATCATAGCCTCCCATGACCGGGAACCTGAAGCACTGAAAGGAAAACACATGGAAAAGATCCTGATCAGCAGCTGCCTGCTGGGCCAGCCGGTCCGCTATGATGGTGGCGATGCCCGTTGCCGTGATTCGCTGATCGCTCAGTGGCATCAGCAGCAGCGACTGATACCGATCTGCCCGGAGATGAGCGGCGGCCTGCCCTGCCCCCGCCCGGCGGCAGAGATCAGCGGCGGTCAGGGCCGGCAGGTGCTGGATGGCGAGACCCGGGTGTTGACCCGGGACTCCGAAGATGTCAGTGAGGCCTTTATCCGGGGTGCCGGGCAGGCGCTGGCGCTGTGCCGGGAGCATGACATTCACATCGCCATTCTGAAAGCCCGCAGCCCCTCCTGCGGATCTCGTCAGACCTACGACGGCAGCTTCAGCGGTACGCTGGTGGATGGCCGGGGCGTGACTGCCGCATTGCTGCAGGCCTGCGGTATCCGCACCTTTGACGAGCAGCAACTGGCGGAGGCGGAACGCTGGCTGAGACAGCTGGAATCCCGCTAACAGTCGAGGTCGATTTATCGACAGATGACGCGGGCTCCCGCTCTTGTTCATTACTGCCGGCCTTCGTACAATGACGCACCAAATTTTCTCAATGCAGAGCAACTAACGATGCGAGCAAGCCAATATCTGATTGCCACTCTGAAAGACACTCCCGCTGACGCCGTAGTTACCAGCCACCAGCTGATGCTGCGAGCCGGTCTGATCCGCAAACTGGCCTCCGGTCTCTACACCTGGTTGCCTATGGGTCTGCGCACACTGCGCAAGGTGGAACGCATCGTTCGTGAAGAGATGGATCGCTCCGGCGCTCAGGAAGTGCTGATGCCTGCGGTTCAGCCCGCCGAGCTCTGGGAAGAATCCGGCCGCTGGGAGCAATACGGTCCGGAACTGCTGCGCCTGAACGATCGCCACGATCGTGCCTTCTGTGTCGGCCCGACCCACGAAGAGGTGATCACCGACCTGATGCGCAATGAGATTCAGAGCTACAAGCAGCTGCCGGCCAACTTCTATCAGATCCAGACTAAATTCCGCGACGAAATTCGTCCGCGCTTCGGCATCATGCGTTCCCGGGAATTCCTGATGAAGGACGCCTACTCCTTCCATATCACCCCGGAATCTCTGCAGCAGACCTATGACCTGATGCACGCCACCTACACGCGCATCTTCGAACGCCTGGGTCTCGACTTCCGTCCCGTGCAGGCGGACTCCGGCAGCATCGGCGGCAACTTCTCCCACGAATTCCACGTCCTCGCCGAATCCGGTGAAGACGATATCGCCTTCAGTGACAGCAGCGATTACGCTGCCAATATCGAGACCGCCGAAGCGCTGGCGCCGGCAGGCGAGCGCCCTGCTCCGAGCGAAGAGCTGCGACTGGTGGATACCCCCGATACCAAAACCATCGACGCGCTCGTCAAAGGCTTCGACCTGGATATCGAAAAGACCATCAAGACCCTGATCGTCGCTGCCTCCGATGAGGTGGACGCCGACTTCGTCGCCCTGCTGGTTCGCGGCGATCATGAGCTCAACGAGATCAAGGCCGAAAAACTTCCTGAAGTGGCCGAACCGCTGCGTTTCGCCACCGAAGAGGAAGTGCGCGATACCATCGGTGCCGGCCCCGGTTCACTGGGCCCGATCAACCTGCCGATCCCCTGCATCATCGACCGTACCGTCGCCATGTCCGCCGACTTCAGCGCCGGCGCCAACATCGATGACAAGCACTACTTCGGCATCAACTGGGAGCGTGACCTGCCGCTGCCGAAAGTGGCCGACCTGCGTAATGTTCGTGAAGGCGACGCCAGCCCGGATGGCCAGGGCAAGCTGGTGATCAAACGAGGTATCGAAGTGGGTCATATTTTCCAGCTCGGCACCAAGTACAGTGAAGCGATGAGCGCCACCGTACTGGATGAAACCGGTCGCTCGGTGGTAATGAGTATGGGTTGCTACGGTATCGGTGTCAGCCGCGTTGTTGCCGCCGCCATCGAGCAGAACAACGACGAAAACGGCATTATCTGGCCCGACGCCATTGCTCCCTTCCAGATCGCACTGGTACCGCTTAACCCGGAGAAGTCCGAGCAGGTACGTGAAGTCAGCGACAAACTCTACGACGAGCTCCGCGCCGCCGGTTACGACGTCCTGCTGGACGACCGCAAAGGACGTCCGGGAGTCAAGTTCGCCGATATGGAGCTGATCGGTATTCCGCACCGGGTGGTGATCAGCGATCGTGGTCTGGGCAACGGCACGCTGGAGTACAAGGGCCGTACCGACGCCGATCGCCAGGATGTAGCGGTGGACGAACTGCTGCCGCTGCTGAAGAGCCGCATCCAGCTCTGATCGGCAACCGCGGTCATCAGCGCCTGCTGCCAGCCCCTGCAGGCCTGTTCTGAAGCGCACAGAGAAAGGGAGTTACTGAGTATTTCGGTCACTCCCTTTTTGGTGGCGGATCACCTGCCTGCCGCCAGCGACTGGCGCCGGACGGCATGAACAAAACCCCGCGACTTCGGTAGTTGGCAGGGATCAGCGATCGGTAGCTGAATAAGGAAGGGGGCCATACCCTTCGCTTTTGCACCCTGCGCCCGGCAGTGGCAACGAGAGCGCTTCAAAACTGAAACTGCTCCTCATCCATCGCCATCAGCGATTCCGCATCACAGGCCAGGCTGCCTGCCAGCCCTTCATTGCGGGGCAGAATGCGCTGGAAGTAGAAGCGTGCGGTGTTCAGCTTGGCCTGGTAGAACTCCGCCTCGCCGCTGCCGCTCTGCAGTTGCTTCAGTGCGACCGCCGCGGACCGGGCCCAGAGCCAGGCCAGCACCGTGTAGCCGGAGTACATCAGGTAATCGAAGCTGGCGGCTCCCATCTCTTCGGCATTGCTGTTTGTCCGGCCGGCGATATCCCGGGTCAGGCTCTCCCAGCGGGCGACGTTTTCGATCAGCGGGTTCAGGAATTCATCCATCCCCTGGCTACCGTCCTCACTGTCGATAAAGTCGCGTAACTGGCCGGTAAAGTGTTCCAGCAGCGCCCCCCGGGAGGCCAGTACTTTACGGCCCAACAGATCCAGCGCCTGGATACCGTTGGTACCTTCGTAGATCGGTGCTATACGAGCATCCCGCAGGATCTGCTCCATGCCCCATTCGCTGATATAGCCGTGGCCGCCGAACACCTGGACGCCGAGACTGGCCGCTTCCACGCCGGCTTCGGTCAGGAAGCCCTTGGTGATCGGAATCAGCAGCGCCAACAATTTTTCGGCATCGTCGCGGGCCGCTTCGTCGGCTGCGTTATGAACCCGGTCGACCTGCTGCGCACAGAAGAGGGTCAGCGCCCGCCCCCCTTCGGCAAAGGCTTTCTGGGTCAGCAGCATCCGGCGGACATCCGGGTGGACAATAATCGGATCAGCACTTTTTTCCGGCAGTTTCGGACCGCTCAGCGAGCGCATCTGCAGGCGCTCCCGGGCATAGCTCAGCGCTCCCTGATAGGAGAGTTCGGCATGACAGACGCCCTGCTGAGCGATAAACAGCCGGGCATTGTTCATAAAGGTGAACATGCAGCGCAGCCCTTTGTTGGCCGGGCCAATCAGATAACCGCGGGCGCCGTCGAAGTTCATCACGCAGGTGGCGTTGCCGTGGATACCCATCTTGTGCTCCAGCGAACCGCATTCAACGCTGTTACGATCCACCAGCTCGCCACTGGCATCGACATTGAATTTCGGCACGATAAACAGCGAGATGCCTTTAGTACCGGCCGGCGCGTCGGGCAGCCTTGCCAGCACAATATGAACGATATTTTCGGACAGGTCCTGGTCACCGGCGGAGATAAAGATCTTGGTGCCGGTAATACTGTAGCTGCCATCGTCCTGAGGCTCGGCCCTGGTCCGCAACAGCGCCAGGTCGGAACCGCAGTGGGGTTCGGTCAGACACATGGTGCCGGTCCAGCTGCCTTCGATCAGTCTCGGCAGGAACATCGCTTTCTGCTCGTCGGTGCCATGGGCTTCCAGAGTCGCCATGGCGCCATGACTGAGACCGGGATACATGGTCCAGGACCAGTTGGCGGTGCCGTTGAGTTCGGAAATCACCGCGCCCAGCGACTCAGGCAGTCCCTGACCGCCGAATTCCGGGTTCTGGGCCAGCGATGGCCAGCCCCCCTCGACATACTGCTGATAAGCGGCTTTAAAGCCCTCCGCCGTGGTGACGTTGCCGTCGTTCAGCTGGCAACCCTGCTGGTCGCCCACCTGATTCAGCGGAGAAAGAACCTGCTCACTGAATTTCGCCCCCTCTTCAAGGATGGCGTCCACCAGGTCCGGGGTGGCTTCCTCTGCGCCGGGCAGGCCGGCGTAGTGGCTTTCAAAATCCAGCAGTTCATTCAGGGCGAAACGGATATCCCGCAGCGGTGCTTTATATTCCGGCATCGTTACTACCTCTCTGTATCTTATTGTTTTGTTTCATGTACGTTGTGTACTGCCGTCGGCCATTCACGGACAGACGGCTAATCGAAGAAATTCTTATTTTGCTGAGCACGCTTTCTGAGCCCCGGGGTTGGTCTGTAAAGCGGTCCCTGATCCCGGTGTTTGTCGGTCAGCTGGCAGAATCGGTCTGCGCCCAGATGGTCGATATAGCGCAGTGGGCCGCCCCGGAAACGAGGAAAGCCCAGTCCCAGAATCAGCCCCATATCCACCTCAGCGGCGGTTTCGGCGATCCCCTCCTCCAGGCAACGCACCGCCTCCAGGCAGAGCGGGATCATCATCCGCTCGACGATCTCTTCATCGCTGATTTCCTTAATAGCCAGCCTGCTGGCGCTGGAGTTCGCCTGGCGGGCAATCAGCGTCTCGATCAGCCCACAGGCTTCATCGTCGGCAACCCGGCGACGGCTTCCCTTCTCATCAATGGCGGAGCGGTAGAAGCCGCGATCGTTTTTCCGCCCCAGGCGTCCTTCGGCCAGCATCGCTTCGATCACCGTCCGGCCGTCATGACCCATCCGTTCCGGGAAGCCTGCGGCCATCACGCCATCGGCATGAACGGCGGTATCGATACCGACCACGTCCAGCAGCAGTGCCGGCCCCATCGGCCAGCCGAAGGCCTCCATCACCCGATCGATGCGCTGGAAATCGACACCATCTTTAAGCAGGCGGTTGAAGGCATTGAAGTAGGGAAACAGAATGCGGTTGACCAGAAAGCCGGGGCAATCGTTAACAACAATGGGCGTTTTACCCAACGCCCGGGCCCAGGCGACGGTGGTGGCGATAGTCTGGTCTGAGCTTCTGTCGCCGCGAATCACCTCCACCAGCGGCATCAGCGGTACCGGGTTGAAAAAATGCATGCCGCAGAAGTTCTCCGGCCGCTGCAGCGATTCCGCCAGTTTGCTGATCGAGATAGTGGAGGTGTTGGAAGTCAGAACTGCGGCTTCGGATACCTGTTGCTCCAGCTCCGCCAGTACCGAGGCCTTAACGGTCGGGTTTTCCACCACCGCCTCCACGGCCAGATCGACAGTGCCGAAATCATCGTAATCCAGGGTGGCGTCGATCCCCGACAGAATCTGATCCTTGCGATCGGCGCTCAGTCGCCCCTTTTCCAGCTGTTTTGTCAGCAGCCGGTCGGCCTCTTCAAGGCCGGTTTCCAGCGCATTGCCGTTGATATCCTTCATCAGAATCGGCGTGCCGCGACTGGCGGACTGATAAGCGATCCCGCCGCCCATAATTCCGGCCCCCAACACGGCGGCCCTGGCCACCGGAGCCGCTTTCCCGGCACTGATTGCGGACTTTTTCTTCAGCAGCTGCTCATTGAGAAACAATCCGATCAGGCTGGCGGATACCCTGCCTGAAGAGAGTGCCGGGAACTGTTCCACCTCCTGCTCCAGAGCCTCGTTAAACTCCAGCGTCGAGTGTCGACGAACCAGCTCTACCAGGGTCGCCGGCGCCGGGTAGTGAGCGGCATTGAGGGCGGTCTTTTCCAGCAACGTCTCGAACAGTGCTTTATTGCCGGCCGGCAGGGCCCATTTTTCCGCCCGCTTCAGCAGGTGGCAGTCACCGGAGGAAACCTGATCCCGCAGCAGCTCCAGCGCCCGTTGCTGCAGCTCGGCGCTCGGTACCAGCAGGTCGGCCACACCTGCAATTTCAGCGGCTGATGCGGACTGCGGTCGTCCGTCAAGCATCCACTCCAGACTCTCTTTCAGGCCGGCCAGCCTCGACAGCCGTACCGAGCCCCCCCAGGCGGGATAGATACCGAAGTTCAGTTCCGGCAACCCCACCCTGGCATCGGTATCTAGCACACGATAGTCACAGACCAGACTGAGTTCGAAGCCGCCGCCCAGCGCCAGACCGTTGATGGCGGCCACGGTAGGATACGGCAGTAGTTCTATGGTGCTGAACAGCTTGTGGGTCTGTCGCAGCCAGGCTTTCAGGGCGGCATCGCTGAGTCGGAACAGCTCCGGAAACTCGGTCACGTCGGCGCCGACGATAAAGGCCGGTTTTGCGCTGCTGATCAGGAGACCACGGATTTCCGGTTCCTGCTGCAGACTGTCCACCGCATCCTGAAGTTCATGCAGGGTCAGCCGGTCCAGTTTGTTAACCGAGCCGTCCCGGCGATCGAAGCAGAGCGTGGCGACCCCCTGCGGGTCTTTATCCAGCGTTAAGGTTTTTCCTGAATAGATCATGGTTATTTCTCTTATCTGACGGAGCTGTGTCGGACCAGACGCGCGGTTCCGTAGTGCTTTGTCGGGAACCTCGCAGCGTCAGCTGTCCTTAAAAAAGCCATCCCTGGCCAGAGGCACTAACCCTTGCGGGTACGGAGCAGTTGGCCCTGCCTGTCGACAGGGCGCAAAGGAAAACTCAGATTCGTTCAAACAACGCGGCAATACCCTGACCGCCACCGATACAGAGGCTGACCACCGCGTAGCGGCCACCGGTGCGCTGCAGTTCATGGAGCGCTTTGACGGTGATCACGGCGCCGGTGGCACCGATGGGATGACCGAGGGAGATGCCGCTGCCGTTGGGGTTAAGTTTCTGTGCCGGGATATCCAGATCCCGGGCCACCGCCAGCGCCTGGGCGGCGAAGGCTTCGTTGATTTCAAACAGGTCGATATCGCCGATAGTCAGGTTGTGCTGTTCCAGCAGGCTGCGGATAGCCGGCACCGGGCCGATACCCATATAACGGGGCTCGACACCGGCGAAGCTGTAACCCAGCAGCCGTGCCATCGGCTGCAGCCCCCGGGCTTCGGCGGCTTCCCGCTCCATCAGCAGCATCGCCGCAGCGGCGTCGTTAAGACCGGAGGCATTGCCGGCGGTCACGGTGCCCTCTTTCTTAAATACCGGCCGCAGGGCGGATATCTCCTCCGCTGTACAGTTCAGGCGCACATGCTCGTCGGTATCAAACAGGGTCACCCCCTTACGGCTCTTCTGTTGCACCGGTACGATCTGTTCCCTGAAGTAGCCCTGCTCGATAGCATTCTGAGCCCTTTGATGAGACTCGACAGCCAGCCGATCCTGATCTTCACGACTGATCCCCCACTTGTCGGCGATATTCTCGGCGGTGATGCCCATATGGGTGTTTTCGAACGGGCAATGCAGAGCCGAGACCATGGCATCAACCAGCGCACCATCGCCCATCCGGTAACCGAAACGGGCGCTGGGCACCCAGTAAGGCACCCGACTCATGGATTCGGCACCGCCGGCAACGACGGTGTCACAGACACCGGTCTCAATCTGCTGAGCCGCGGTCACCAGCGCCTGCAGACCACTGCCGCAGAGTCGGTTGACGGTGACGGCCGGTGTCTGTTCGGACAGCCCGCCTTTCAGCGCCGCCACGCGAGCCATGTACATATCCGCCGGTTCCGAATACACCACATGGCCAAAGACGCTGTGTCCCACAGACTGTGGATCGACGCCAGCCCTGGATACCGCTTCGGCCACCACCTGACCGGCCAGGTCGGTGGGAGAATGGTCTTTCAGGCCACCGCCATAGGTTCCGATAGCCGTACGAACACCACTGAGGACCACTACTTCGCGCTTACTCATCTGTTTCTCCCTCTGGTCAGTACCGGCTGATCACCGATCTGAAGCTGACTGTTGACGAGGGATCAGCATGCTATCAGGGTTTACCCGTATCAACATCATTTCGCTTATTGCACACCAGTTGGCGTAATATGATAAAAACGGATCGTAGTTGTGACAGGACATCGGATAATGAAGACCGGCTGGAATGAAGGCAGCGTTATCGGCGGCTGGGCGGTAGCAATTTCCCGCGCCATAGATGATTACCAGATCGACAGTGAGTCTCTGTTTCGCAGCTGCGGTCTCAACCTGTCCCGGGCGCTGGATACTAACAGTCGTTTTCCGGTCACCCGTATCAGCCGGGTCCTGAGGCTGGCCGTGGAAACCACCGGCGACGAAAACTTCGGCCTGACGGTGGCCCGGTTCGTGCGCCCCACCTCCTGGCATGCGCTGGGCATCTCCATCTGGGCCAGCGACTGCATGAAACAGAGTTTCGAGCGACTGATCCGCTACCGCCGCATGTTCCATACCGCCTGGGACATCGAACTGCAGGAGGAGCCGGAGCGCTGCATCGTGACCATGGGCTTCCCGGACGCCTACGAACCGCTGTTCTGCGATACCGATATGGATGCCATTGCCGCCACTACTGTGCTCACCTGCCGCCATCTTTCCGACGGTGCCTTTGAGCCGCTGGCGGTCAGGCTCCGCCGTCCCCGGCCCGCCAGCCCGGAAGGTTTTGACCGGCTGTTCAGGGTGCCGGTGGAATTTGGCGCTGAAGCCAATCAGTTGATTCTCGACCGCGCCGCGCTGGAGGCACCGCTGTTAACCGCTAATGCGGAACTGGCGATGCTTAACGACCGGCTGATTCAGGAATATCTGGCCCGACTGGATCGCCATGACATCATCAACCGGGTCTACCTGAAATTGCTGGAAACCCTCGGTCAGGAGATTCCCGACCAGGAGCAGCTGGCAGCCGCCCTGCACCTCAGTCAGCGCAGCCTGCAACGCAAGCTGCAACAGGCCGGCACCAGTTATCAGGAGATTCTCGATCAGCTGCGCCAGGAACTGGCCTGCCAGTATCTGCAGCAGTCCCATCTGTCGGTCAACGAGATCAGTTACCGACTCGGTTTTACCCGAATCGGCAGCTTTACCCGTGCCTTCCGACGCTGGAAAGACACCACCCCCAGTCAGTACCGTGCCGGCGCGGTGCTGGAGAGACAGTCCTGATGGCTGTACCGGGATCGGGGCACTGATCAGCTGGCAGATGACGCAGAAGAACCGGTCTGCCCGCCACCGGCAGCGGAAAGGTTGCTGTGAAAGGCGGCTGTGGCGCGAAAGCGAATTGAGTTGCAGTTCTGAGACTCAATGAGACTGGAAAACCCGGGCTGTATAGTCTGCTCAGGATTTCTTATCCATCAGCAGTTCCACACGCTCCATCAGCACCCCAAGCTTCCGTTCGAGCTCTATGCTGTGCTCCAGAATCTCGGCATTCTGCCGACGAAGCTCCCGATTCTTCACACTGGTATCGGCAAAACCCAGCACCTTGTCGGCGAAGACGGCACCGATAAAGCCCACCATACCAACACCGATGTAGAACATTACCGCCACCACCGTCCGCCCTCCCAGGGTGACGGGGTAAAAATCGCCGAAACCGATGGTACTGGCGCTCATCTGCAGGGCCCAGAAGGCATCGGCGTAATTGTGAATATTGGCGCCCTCCGCGTGCTGTTCGAACTGCAGCAGCAGCAGTGACAGCAGCGCAATGGCTCCGTATAACCCGCCCAGCGACACCAGCACCAGAAACCGACTTCGATAGTTCCGTACGTCATACTCATCCATCGAGTAGATCCAATGCTCTTTCATGCCTTTACTCCAGATCGATTTCTTCGCAAACATCTCACCACGGAATAGCTGACGGGCGCTTCCCGGGATAGCTGTGGCCAGTGCTTAATTACCTGTTAGCCGCCGCTACGTCAAGGAACAAGCATCATCCGGCAACAGAACGCTTCCATGGTGCCTGCTGGCAATCCTCTTTCAATGACAAGCAAACACCGCCATATACTGCTGGCAGCCCCCGGATTTATCACCGGAACTCATTTACAAATCCATCCTGAATGAAAATATTTCGCATTACTATTAGCATCACGCGAAGGCGAACCATGTGCTACCGATTCTTATGCTGCAAACACCGCAAGCTGCTGACTGAAAACCCGGCAGCCGCGGAAGCCACCTGGAGTAAAGGGATCAACCAGGGAAAGGAACACTACGACGCAAAGGAGATGGATGTGGCCATCGCCTGCTTTGGCGGCGCCTGGGAAGCGGCCGAGATTCTGTTTTATGATGAGAACGGCCGTCCCGCCGACAACTTCTGTAAACTGACTATGGCCACAATGTTCCTGGCAAGATCGCTCCACCAGTCCGGACAGCCTCGTTTCGGCCGCGCCATTTTGTGGAGAACCTCGGTCCTGATCACCCCGAATGCCGATAAGCTGACCGACAGCGGCTTCAGCGCAATTTATGCCATGGACTGCATCGGCCAGCTGGAAAACTGTCACCTGGACCTGTATGGCAGAGGGCTTGCAGGATCAAACCACGGCAGGGCCGCTCAGCAGAGCGACCGGCCAGCTGCCACTACACAGAGCACGCTGCACTGATATTCGACAGTAAAAGTCAGTGACAGGCCCCGATTTAAGACAGGCCTTCGGCCAGCCCGCCCGGAGCGACCCGGGTGGACTACAGCGGACAACAGCCTGAAATCACTGCATTGCTTTCTGATGAAATACCACCGGGGTCGCGCCATCCAGACGGACAGTCACCCGATCCCCGGGGCTGGTAGTCCCCGCTGAGTCAGCATCGAGGAATCCACCAGCTCTCCGGTCTTCAGCCGCTGAGTGTAAAGAGTGGAATGACCGACGAACTGCTTGCTGACCACCTCGCCAGACGTTTGCGAACCGTTGAGACTACAGCTGATCTGATCAGGACGTACAAAAACGCGGACCCTGTCTCCTGCTGCCTTAACGCCAACACACCTGCAGTCACGCTGATTTCAACAACGGGACGGACGGCAACAGCGTCAGAAATCAGCTTCGAAGACTAGCCAAATCTGCTCATCAGGGTAGTGAAGGAGTAGTTGATGCCTTTCTGCATCAGGGTGCTGATCAGTATCTTTCTGAACATCGACGGCAGCTCGGATGTGATTTCAGAAGCGCCTGAGGAGTTGACGGTACGGGTCGACGAAGTCCCGAGAAAATGCAATTTCTCCGAGAGCCTCTGTGGAGAGAGTTCATCAGTATCATAGTGAACGGTGATACTTCCGGACTTGCTGTTCAGGCGCACGCTTCGAATACCGTCGAGTGCACTGAGTTTCTTTACCAGTCCCCGGGAAAGCGTATTGCTGGCATGGAAATACCGCGACTTCATTCGCAGGCGACCGGGGACATGATGAACATAGCTTGTCATAGCACTGATACCACGTTGCTGTAGACTGCAGGACAATATTTGCGTACCATAGTGCGAATTATTCGCATTTGCAAATCATTATCTTTCAGCAGTAGTCCGGTAGTATGATCGTCAGCACCGTAGCAGGCCGCATCCGTATTCGTTCCAACATTCTTAAAGCTAAGAAACGCGCTCAGCGAGTAGAACAGGCCGTGTCTGAGTATCCAGGCGTCAGCGAAATACGTATCAACCCGTCTGCAGGCAGCATCACGGTGCTCTACAGCCCGGATCAAGTCGACGAACATGACCTTGAGGAGTTCATCGAAAGAAGCTGCGCACTGCAGAGACCGCAACGCAAAAATGGCTCGACACTGGCCAGACAGGTCAACCTGGTCACCAAGGCAGGTATGGTTTCCAGCCTGGCAACTTCCGTCGCGCTGGCCTATACCGGCCCCAAGAAACTACACATCGCCACTGGCAAGGCATTCATGGTGTTTGCCGGCCTGCATATGCTCAAACATTATAAAACCCTGCTTCGTTGATCGAAGCAGGGTTTTACTTTCAGCGGTCAGCGCGAAAATCCTGCCAGTTCTGAAGCTCGCCGGCCGCTACTGAATACAGCGGCAGAAGGCGCCAGCCTTCTTCAATTACTGCTGCAAGAGCGTATCAGGCACAGAGCCACATCCAGCAACTACTTCTCTGATTCGCCGGAGGGTGATTCTGCCGTCAGCTTAGCGGCGGTGGCCTTTATCGCTGCTGACTTGGTGGTGCGGGACTTAGACGCCGCTGCCTTAGCCGGTGCTGTTTTCGCGGCTTTACGGGTTCTGACCTTACTGGCGGCCCGCTTTACCGGCACCGGCGCCTCCTCTTCCGGTGCAGCCTGCGGCATCAGCCGCGCGGTCAGCTTGTCAACCGAGGATTTCACGCTATCCGCGGCCGACCTGAGATTTTCTCTGACCTTTTCATCACGGTAAAGCAGAGTGCTGACAGTGCCGACAACAGCGCCGGCAATAAAGGGTGCAAGTGGAAATGCCATAACAATCTCCTCGTTCAATGCTCTTCCGAGCGCCGATCCACAAAAATCACACTCTGCTGAGCAGCTCAGCTGCTGCCGTTCACTCCTTTCAGAGCTCTCAGCAACAGGCCAACGGTGGTGCCGTTATGCAGGATCGCGGTGGGTGCGGGAGACAGCCAGCCCATAGCGGCCCCGAACATAACCCCGGTATTGATACCGATAGCGGCCTTGTAATTAAACCTGACCAGCTCCATGGTCCGCTGGGAGATATCAACCGCCTCCACCAGTAAAGATAGCTCGTCTTCCAGCAACACGATGTCAGCGGTAGCCCTCGCCAGGTCGGCGCCATGACACAGGGCTATACCGACATCAGCGGCGATCAGAGCCGGACCGTCATTCACGCCATCCCCCACAAAGGCGACACTGCGTCCCTGGCTGCGAATCTGTTCTACGACACCGGCCTTTTCTTCCGGAATCCTCTCGGCATAGACCTCGTCAATCCCCAGCTCATCCACCATGGATTTTGCCCGAGCATAGCGATCACCGGTCAGGATAACGACATTCTGCACACCCAGGGCCCGAAGTCGCCTGATCACCTCGGCTGCATCCGCCCGGACGGTGTCCCGCAATGCGATCAGACCGATCGGTTCTTCCTGAGTCGCGACGTACAACAGGGTTTTACCTTCCCCCTCAAAACGCTGAATCTGCGATTCAAACACACTGAAATCGAGGTGATTATGCTCCTCCAGGAAGTGCCGGCTGCCGATCAGCAGGGTGTCGCCATTAACCGGGCAGCTCATCCCATGAGCGACCAGGTAATCCACCTCACCATGATCAATATGGTTCAGTTTTTCTTCCCGGGCCTTACGCACAATCGCCTCGGCAATCGGGTGAGTGGCATGCTCTTCAATGGAGGAGGTCACCGCCAGCAACCGCTCCCGCGGCCAGACCTGCTCATTCAGCACCGCCACATCGGTTACCTGCAACTCGCTGTAGGTCAGGGTGCCGGTTTTGTCGAAGATGACCGTATCGATACCAGCCAGGTGCTCAATAGCCCTGCCGCCCTTGATCAGAATACCGTCGGTAGCGGCCCGATACATACCGGACTTAAACGCCAGAGGCGTTCCCAGCTTCAGGGCACAGGAGTAGTCCACCAGAAACACCGATTCCAGGCGTCGCTCCTGGCCGGTCAGCAGATAGACCAGAGCCCCGGTCCCCAGAGTCAGATAGACTCGTCGGTCGGCCAGTTGCTCCGCCAGACGCTGAGTTTCGGAGCCGTTATCCAGGGACTCATCGATAAAGCGGGCGATACGGGCCGTGGTAGTATCGTCCCCCACATGGCGGGCTTCAATTTTCAGTCGCCCGTCTTCAACCAGGGTGCCGGCGATCACCCGATCCATGAGCTCCTTACGGACAGGTACCGATTCTCCGGTAATCTCCGCCTGATTAACCTCCGCGGCCCCTCCCAGCACCAGACCATCGACCGGAATCCGGTCACCGGGAGAAACGTGCACCAGATCACCGGCCTTAACCTCATCGCCCGGAATCTGAATAACGTTGCCGTTGCGCTCGACCCAGGCCTGCATCGGTTCTGGTCGTAACAGACGACGCAGCATGCTGTCAGACTGCTGTTCGGTACGAGCCTCAAGATATTCCCCCAGCTCCATCAGAAACTGGGTGACGCCGGCGGTGAAGTATTCACCGCGGTAGGCGGACAGACCGATCGCAACGGCATCCAGAACTTCGACCTTGATACCCCGGGTGATCAGGGCATCGACGCCACCGATGATGGTTGGACTGACGTTAAGGAATGTCACCAGCCGCCGTACAGGTGGCGACAAAAAGGGCAATGATGCGATGGAAAGAACCGTGAGCAGCATCGGCGTTATCTCGGCCTGCTCAGCCGGCATCGCATCGCCGTTGGGCAACTGGTCCCGTCGCATTGCCGTGAGCAGAGCGATGATCCGCTGTCGGGTCTCAGGTACACCGTCATATTCAAAGATCAGCGAACAGGCCCGGCGGTTTATCCTGACACTACTGACACCGGGCACCGATTCCAGGCGAGTCTGCAAAAACGAGAAATCGATCAGCGGATCGGCAATATAAGGCAGCCTGAAACGCAGTCTGACCGGCGTTTCGTGCACCAGTCGCAGACTGCTATCGGAGAGGAAGGCATGACCACAGTTCAAAGCAATTCTCCTGAACCGGGACAATCCGCCCGGTTGCCGTCAGCCCGTTCCTGACTAATCCAGCATCTCCTCGGCATGCAATTCAGCTTCCGCATCCCTGACCCGCTCCTTCAGCTCTTCTACACCGCCCTGTAGCAGACCCCAGGCCTTAACTGCCGACTTAAGAACACTGTGCTGGACTTTTTCATTGCTCAGCAGATAGACGGCTGCCGCACCAATCAGAGCCCCTTTTACAAAACGAGGATTGGTGACATTAAAAAATCCGCCCGACGCCTGTGCCTGCGCTACAGGAGGAACCGGTGGCTGAGCGTACATCGGCACCGCGCCGTTATACCCGTTGTGGGGTAGTGGTGGCTGACCGTGCGGATGTCCGTTTCCATGCAACGGCTGTGCGGAGTATCCGTAGTAGGGGTAAGGAGGATAACCGTAGGGGTATGGGTTCTGGTCAGGCTTCATCGTTCTGATCCTCCTGGTCCTTTTCCTGATTCAGGTAGTACATCACGGCCGTGCCGGTAGCCAGCGCCGCCGTCAGCGATAACAGCGGATGTTTTCTGAGCACCTGCCCCACCGAGGTCGCGGCTCCGGTCGCCAGACCGGCAGCTGCACCGACTCTGGCCGTGTTGGCCAGCGCTTCCTGCCAGCCGATACGGTTCTGGCGAAGCTGGTGAAGACTGGCCGCTGCGGCACCGGTCGCACCGACGATAGCGCCGTTCTTTGCAGCTTCCAGTACCTCGCTCAGTTGCTGTTCCCGCTGTTGCGGCTGACTCACGGGCCAGCCAGGTGGTTTTGCGTAGTTCACTTTTCAGCCTCCTGCTCCGGTTGTTCCTGCCCGGCCACACCCTGATCAGCCTCGTCACCATTGGGTCCGAGACCCGCCAGGCCGGCCTTCATTGCTTCGGCGGTTTTACTGGCCCCACCCAGCAGGGAATCCCTGAGACTGTCATTGGTAATCAGCAGAACGGCAGCAGCACCAACAATAGCACCTTTCCAGAACTCCCCGTCTTCCAGGTCCAGCCAGCCCTTCAGAGCTCCAAGCCCGCTACTGTCCACGATATCACCAAGCGCCTGGGAGATGCCGCTGGAGGCCCCCTTAACAGACTCAGGATGCGCCCCCTCCATGCCATAGCCCTGCCCGGGCATCGGTTGAGGCGGGTATCCGTAATGAGGGGGGTAGTAGTATGGCGGAGGCGGTGGGGGAGGCGCGACAGGAGTTCCCTGAGGCGGCCAGTTAGGCGGATAATTAGGTGGATAGTGGGGCATGGCCGCACGCGGATCCATCCATGGCTGCTGATAGTAATCCCCCGGCGGCGGTTGCTGGCCACCTCCTCCCTGTGGGGGCCCCTGCTCTTCCATGGTCTGTTCCGGTGGATACTGCTGGTTTGTATTCATAGACATGTTCCTTATAGCCTCCGGTCATTTTCAACGACGGATCAACCCTGCTGCGCAACCATCAGGGCCGGCGCGAAATCAGTTTCGAGCAACCGTCTCAGCAGCTTCTGTGCATCTGACTCGTCGCCACTGATCAGCAGGTCGATCCAGTCCGGTTTTATCGTGGTCGCGGTGTAGGAGATAACGGCGGTAGCGGCCGCGGTATTCAGACGAACGTCCTTTATGCCGGGGATCGCCTGTATAACCCGGTCGAACAGTTTTTTATCGATACTGCCAACCTCTTTAAACAGAGAGAGACCTATCCTGATACGCAGGCGCCCGGGAATATGGTGAACGATTCTGAGGTGACGGCGAATCACCAGAAACTGTTTCAGATCAACATCATTCATATAAAGCTACTTCATTGATTACAGGCTCATCTCCGAGCGCTGACAGATTACAACCGAACCTTCCTGTTCAGGACGGAAAAACCGGATAACGACCGAACGTACAGACGCATACCGACAACAAGCTGATTGTTTCGCGACGGATTGACCATAGTTAAGTAAAGCACAGCAAGCTGCTGACGCTAGCTTAATAATTATTTTTTCCTTGTGTCGCAATGATTTACAGGCGTTCATGTAAATCATTAGCGTTCCTGTTCCGGACAAAGCCTGCAGCTGCGGATGTCCTTAGGATTCAGCAGAGTTCACCGTCGTCCATTTGCCCACAGCCACAGCCTGACAGTACCTGAAGCGCCCCCAGCCGGATTGACTGAGAGCTTCCGGTGAGAAGATCCTCGGCAGCCAGATTTCCGAACCGGGCCGGGCCGGGCCGGGCCGGGAAACGAGCTTCAGGCATTGAGCCTTAGTCAGAGTCCGACAAGCATACCGCATCATAATAATGATAACCATTATCGTTTGCATCTGTTTCAGGCAAGCTGACCAGTTGGCGTTTTCATTCTCTTCCTCAGTGAATTCCGAATTGTCGATAAGTTGCCAACACCGTACCGATCGTCGACATCGAAGATCGGCGACCACTGCGATTTTTGCGGTTAATCGATCAACAGCAGGTCCCCTGACCGAAAACGCGGCTCTGTTCAAACGGCTGTCCGGGTCATCCCGCGCCCCCCCTTTCCCAAAGCTCTGACTCAGGGCCGTCACCGACTGCAGCAGAGAAAACCGCTTCAGCCTCCGGTTTAAGCTCCCCTTGCCGGCACTCCTTATTGAATGCGGGAAAGAACGGTAGTATACGTACAACCTGACAGAAACCAGCGCAGCTACAAAAACATGAAAACAATTTTCGTACTGAATGGACCAAACCTGAATTTACTGGGTACCAGACAGCCCGAGGTATACGGCCACGAGACCCTCGCTGATATCGAATCAAAGGTAAAGACACACGCATCTCAGCTTAATTTTGACGTGGACTTCCGCCAGAGCAACCACGAAGGTGAGATTGTGGAGTTTATACATGAAGCCAGAGAGAAGGCTGCCGGCATCGTCATCAACCCCGCCGCCTACACACACACATCTGTGGCCATACTGGATGCGCTGAACGCCTATGATGGAAAAGTGGTAGAAGTTCACCTCTCCAATGTTCACAAACGCGAACCTTTTCGCCACCACTCCTACGTCTCTTCCCGCGCTGATGGCGTGATTGCCGGACTCGGCAGTTTCGGCTACCTCTGTGCCATTGATTACCTCAATGAAGTGTTAAGAAAGTAGTCGGATACCAGCCCTTCGCGGCTCTGACTGCAAAAGAGCCCCCGGCTCAGGAAAACAGCCCGTCACTGTCCTCAACCCGGATCAGCCTCCTCTTTACGGAGCCTGATCCGCTGTTGCGGGAGCCCGGGAAGACCGCTCGGCAAGCCGGTGTCAAAACCGATGTTCAGGCACTCAGGGGAAACAGTTCCGCCAGCGAACGAATGCCCTCCTGTAGCGGATTATCTTTCCTGTAAATCAGTGAGATATGAACCGCTTTCTGTTCGGTGCTGACGCCGTGGGTGGTCAGCGAAGAATCGTAGCGGCTGTTGATCACCATATCCTTACCGATAACCGTGTAGCCGAGTCCCGCGGCTATGCAGCCCAGGATGCCGTCAACGCTGCTCATCGACATCAGCTCTTCATGGCTTCGGCCGGATTCCTGCTGCCAGCTCAGGGCACATTTACGGTAGGCGCACCCTTCTTCGCGGACAAACAGTATCGGCTCGTAGGGGCCGTCGACAGGCTCAACAATCACCAGTTCCTCATCAACCACGGGAACAGACAGCAGGTCCTCATGGCGCATCGCGCTGCCGACAAAGGCGCAGTCGAGCTTGTTATTCAGCACCCCGGCGGTCAGTTCAGCGCTGGTGGCGGTGTGTATTTTCGGTCGGATCTTACTGTTATTTCTCCTCAGCTGTTTCAGTGCCTTCGGGAGATGAACGGCGGCGAAGGTTTCGGGAGTACCGATGCGCAGTTCATAACTGCCTTTACTCTGATCAATTGCCGTTGCAGCACGGTATTCCAGCTGGAGAATCTGACTGGCATAGCCATATAGCAGCTGGCCTGTGGGGGTCAGTCTGAGCTTACGGCCTTCGAGCTGAAACAGGTCAACGTCCAGTTCCTGCTCCAGCTTCTGAATCCGGGAGGAAATATTGGAGGGCACGGTATGCAGGGATTCTGAAGCCCCTTTTATACCGCCTTCATCGACAATCGCCTTGAATGTCCTGAGACTCAGGATCTCCATACACTTCTCTATTTCTGAACGTTGAGTTCTGAATAATTCGATTTTTTAACACTATCATCCTGCAGTACTGTAGTGCCAGTAATAACAGTTCGGGGGAAGGCGCGATGCAATCGGGACTTACGAGAACCAGGGTATACCTGGCCGGGATCTGCAGTCTGATCGTCACCGTCGGAGTGGCCCGCTTCTCCTATACATCACTATTACCGATTATGCAGGCCGAAACAGGGCTGTCAGAGGCGGCGGGGGGCTGGCTGGCGACAGCTAACTATCTCGGCTACATGGCCGGGGTTATGCTGGCGGCCTCGCTGAATAATCTGAGCCAGAAGTTTGTTCTCTATCGACTCTATCTGCTTCTGACGGTGGTCACTGCCGCAGCGATGGCGCTGACGACAGATATCCTGATCTGGACACTTCTGCGGTTTCTGGCGGGTATATGCGCCTCAGCAGGTTTGATTATCGCCTCCGGACTGATACTCAGATGGCTGCTGCTACACCACCACCGGGGCGAACTGGGATTCCACTTTTCCGGAGTTGGCTTCAGCATTATTTTTACGGCATTGCTGGTTGAGTTTCTGCTCAGTGTTTCCACTGGCTGGCAGCATCAATGGCTCGGATTTTCGGTTATGGCGCTGCTTTTCAGTATCCCCGCCTGGCTCTGGATGCCTCAGCCGAACCTCGGGCAGCAGGCCGCTGATGCAAAACCTGTCGCGGACAGACCACCGGGAAAGAACTACACCCTGATTATGGCGGGCGCATATTTCTGTGCCGGTTACGGCTATGTGGTCAGCACCACCTTCATCGTCGATATTATCGAGGAATTGCCGTCGCTCCGGGGTGAGGGTCAGCTGATTTTTATGCTGATCGGCATCGCGGCCACTCCGGCGGCGCTGCTCTGGGATCGGGTCGCACGAAAGCTGGGCTACCTGAAAAGCCTGTTTCTGGCCTACAACCTGCAGATAGTGGGTATCGTTCTGCCGGCCTTCAGCCAGCATCTCGGAGTCATGATCTTCAGTGCCCTGCTGTATGGCGGCACCTTTGTGGCCTGTGTCAGCCTGGTGCTGACCATGGCCGGACATTTTTACCCGAGTAATCCGGCAAAGTTCATGGGCAGAATGACCCTGGCCTACGGTATTGCCCAGATCATAGCCCCCACCTGTACCGGCATTCTGGCCCAGACGCTGGGTGACTATAATGCGGGTCTGTATCTTTCCGCTGTCATCATGTCTGCAGGAGCCCTGTTGATTGTGCGGCTGATGAGATTGGAGCCAAAGCACAGCCCGGCAGAAAATCGGGACGTAGAGCAGGTCATATAAGGAGCCGGAGAACCCGAATACGCCCTGACTCAGCAGCCCGCCCCGGAGTGGCTCAATAAAACGAGTTCCACTAAAAGAAGCATTCTGAGAAGGATGCCGGAACTCCCCCTACCGCACGGATAATGGCGGTGAATCCCGACACCCTGCACGAGGCTGCTGGCGGTTATTTCTGACGTTATTCAGAGCAGTGGCTGACAACAGCATACACGGAGTCAGGCTGCAGAGCGCCGGAAGCCCCCTCGACAGTGCCGGATCAAAGGCAATATACGCCGTCTCCCCTGCTTCCCGGCCCCAGATTGTGCAGACAGCAGGGCACAGTACCTTCCGGGGGCAGAAAGGTATTCATCTTGTCTGCAGTGAGGCAGATCGTTTCTCCGACCGCTAAAGCGGCTGCGGCGGACGGGCAGATCGAGCCCTGCCCGCTGGCAGGTGTCGAAAAACTATCTGGGTGGCCGCAGTGGCGAGAAAACATGTCTCAACAGCCTGCCGGGCTAGGCCAGCACCCGGGGCAACCACAGCGTGATAATCGGGAAAGCGATAAGAATCAGTACCCGAATGATGTCCGAGATAAGGAACGGCATAACCCCTTTGAAGCTCTCGATCATCGGTACATTTCCAGCCATCTTGTTGATGATAAACACATTCATTCCGACCGGTGGCGTAATCAGACCCACTTCCACCACGATCAGCGCAATGATTCCGAACCAGATTTTGAGTTCTTCCGGATCCATGCCGAAATCCAGACCGCCGATGATCGGCCAGAAGATCGGTATCGATAACAGGATCATGGACAGGGAATCCATCACGCAACCAAAAATCAGGTACAGCAGTAACATCACCGCCAGTACCAGATAGGGAGACAGGCCGCTGGCGGCAATCTGAGCGGCGGCCTCGACCGGCATCTGCGTCAGTGCCAGAAAGGCGTTGAACAGGTCGGCTCCGAACAGAATCAGGAAGATCATGGCGGTTGCAGAGGCCGTTCCGAGGAGGCACTCCATCATTCCCTGCCAGCGTACGCCGCCGTGTATCACTGCCAGCCCGCCCGTGGCCACCGCCCCGACCGCTGCCGCTTCGGTGGGGGTAAAGACGCCGATATAGATGCCGCCGATCACCACGATAAAAATCAGAGTGACAGCCCAGACATCTTTCAGGCTGTACAGTTTCTCTTTCCAGCTGGTGACGGGCCCCGCCGGCCCCGCCTTCGGGTCCAGGCGCACATAGATGGCGATGGTCAGCAGGTAACCGAAGGCTGCCAGAAAGCCGGGAATAAAGGCGGCCTGGAACATGGTGACGATATTACCCTCGGTAAGGATCGCGTATATCACCAGGATCACTGACGGCGGGATCAGAATCCCGAGGGTGCCCCCTGCGGCTAAGGCACCGGTCGCCAGGGCGCCGGAATAGTTGTAGCGGCGCAGCTCCGGCAGTGCCACCTGTCCGATAGTGGCTGCGGTAGCAAGAGAGGAACCGCAGATCGCGCCAAAACTGGCGCAGCCGCCCACTGCCGCCATCGCCATGCCGCCGCGTCGATGCCCGATCCAGATACTGGCGGTGTTGAACAGTGAACGACTCAGCCCCGCCTTGCTGGCAAATTGCCCCATCAGCAGGAACAGCGGCACCACCGAAAGATCGTAGGTGGTAAAACGCCAGTAGGCGGCGGTGTTGAGGTAGTTGATCAGCGGGTCCCAGCCCGAGATCATCGTGTAGCCGGACATGCCGGTCACCAGCATCGATACGCCGATCGGCACCCGCAGTCCCATCAACACAATCAGCACCCCGAACATCGCAATGCCGAGGGTGACGCCACTGCTGTTGATGGCAAACGTAACCAGAGCGACAGCACCGATAACCATCACCAGAGTGCCGGGATGATACAGCATCGGAATGGACGAGCGCCGTTGAGATTCCAGTACTGTACTATCGGTCATGGTGTTTATCTCCACTGACTGTCGGTAACCGGCTCTCCTGCAGGCTGCGCCAGGCGGTAAACAGGCACACCAGACAGAGCAGGACCGTTGAGATCACGATGGGCACGAACCCCCACCAGCGGGAGAGTCCCAGCACCATGGTCTGTTCGCCATAACGCCACATGTCGTAGCCCCCGAGGCTGAGGCGCCAGATCAGCAACCCGGCGATCGCTGCATAAATCAGGCTCCCTGCCGCATCGAGCACGGAGCGCAGCCTGATCGGTGCCCGCAACGTGAAGAAATCCACCACCACGTTGCCCCGGTGTAACTGGCAATAGGGGAGAAACGCAAAAACGGCGATGGCACAACCGATCTCTACCATCTCAAAATCCCCCGGAATCGGCTCCCCAAACAGGTAGCGCCGGGCCACACTGACCACGGTCATCAGTGCAAATCCGACCAGCACCACCCCACCGGCAGTGGCAAACAGGTTGCAGGCCAGCTCCAGCCCCCGGGTCAGAGCTCCGGCTGTCTTTTTCGTCTGAACACTGTCCGCCATAGTTCTGTCCTCCGGATCACCCTGTGCTCTCCAGCGATCGCAGTCCGACCATGCTCAGCCGGATGCGACCCGCTGGCGGCGAGCTGTTTCAGGGTAGTGTCAAATAAAGGGACAACTGATTACTGCTGGCTGTATCTGGTGACCAGCCCGCTGGCCTCCTCCAGCATCTGCTGGCCCGGCAGCCCGCGCTCGTTCATTGCGCTCACCCAGTTGTCGAGAACCGGCCGGGTCGCCTCTTTCCAGCGTGCGACTTCCTCAGCCGTCAGGACGGTAATCTGATTGCCGCGAGCTTTCGCGGCGCTTCTTCCCGGTTGTTCCACCTGATCCCAGATGGCACCGATATTCTTAGCGATGGCGGCACCGGAATTATTGTCGATCACCTGTTTCAGGTCGTCGGGTAAGCTTTCATATTTCGCCTTATTCATAGCGAACAGAAATACTGAGGTGTTCACCTGGCGACCGCCGGACATTTCGGTATGAAACTTCACCAGTTGATGCACCTTGAGCGGCATGGTCACCTCATAGGGCAACATGGCACCATCCACTACCTTCTTGGAGAGGGCCTGGGGCACGCTAGGTACCGGCATCCCCACCGGGACGGCGCCGGCCAGCTTCAGCAGTTCAGTGGCGGACTGGGTCGGGGTGCGGATCTTCATGCCCTTCAGGTCTTCCAGTTTGCGCACGGGCTTTCCGACCAGGTGCAGTGAACCACCGGCGTGAGTATGCAGCAGCAATGGATGCACTTCGGCATACTCCTGCTGAAGGTACTTGCCATAGAAGTCCCAGGCGGCCTGACTGGTGGCTTCAGCCGTACCCGACACAAAAGGCAGTTCAAATACCGCAGTGATCGGGAAACGACCGCGGGTATATCCCGGCACAGTCCACACCACATCGGCCACGCCACTGCGGACCTGATCAAACAGCTGAGGCGGCTTTCCCCCCAGCTGCATAGCGGGATAGATCTGTACTTCGATGCGGCCCTCAGACTCTTTCATTACCCTGTCTGCCCAGGGTTTAATGAATTTCGCATGGGCCGGAGCCTGGGGTGGCAGAAAGTGATGCACTTTCAATGTCACCTCGGCGGCGCTTGCAACGGAGGCCCCGAGCCCGCTGAGGGCCGCGATTGCCGTGATGTTAACCAGGGTACTTTTTATCAGAGTTCTCATGCTCGTTTCCCTTAAAGGTTTACTTGGTACGGATACGAATGGTTACTGCGGTTTGCTGCTACGGAATAAATGATCCTGCTCAGCCCGACAGCCGGGCCGGAGCTTCCTCCGGAAGGCCTTCAAGCGGCTGTCCTTCCAGCAGCTGGCGAAGTTTGAATTTCTGCATCTTGCCGGTGGCGGTGCGTGGGATCTCCTCGACAAAATGCACCGTCCGCGGGCACTTATAGATCGATAACCGATCGCGCAGGATGCAGCGTATGATTTCATCGAGCCCCTCTGCAGCCGGGTACTGCTCGGGCACCACAAAGAGTGCCGCCCGCACCAGACCGTCCGCATTGGGGATACCGACTGCCGCGGCCTCACTGACTTGTGGCAGGGTGAGCGCACAGTCCTCAATCTCAGTGGGGCTGACCCACTGACCGGAAATCTTCAGCATGTGATCGGAACGGCCCTGATGACAGAACCATCCCTCGGCATCCCGGGTGAATACATCCCCGGTGCGATACCAGATGCCCTGGAAGGCGGCACGGGACTGATCCTGGCGATTCCAGTAACGGTCACACACCGAAGCCATGCGTATCCAGGCGACACCCGGGGTGTCGGGTTCGGTCACCGGACATTCACGGTCGTCCAGCAGGCGCAGCTCCGCCCAGGGCACCAGCCTGCCATTGGAACCGGGGCGGTACTGGTCGGGCGTATTGACGATAAACAGAAACAGGGTTTCGGAAGTGCCGATGCCTTCCAGAATCGGGCGACCGGTAACCTGCTGCCACTGCTGATAAACGCTCAGGGGAAGTTTTTCTCCGGCAGAGACGTAATGGCGAACTTTGCGAAACGGTGCGCTGTCGGCAACACCATCGCGCAGCAGGTTTCGGTAGAAGGTGGGCACGCTGAACACCAGGTCCGGCTGATGGCGCTCAACCACCCCGGCCACCAGCTCGGCATCGGGCCAGCCGCGGGCCAGAATCAGCGTTGCACAGCTGCGTAAGCCCCCCAGCAGGATATGACCCAGCGCATAGGCGAAGAACATTTTCGATGTGCAGTACAGCTTATCCCCCGACTGTACCCCCAGATTCTCCCGCAGATGAAGGTCGGCGATCATCACATTGTGGTGCAGATGTACGGCGGCTTTGGGCTTACCGGTGGTTCCCGAGGAATAAACCCAGAAGGCCATATCGTCCGGGGACATCAGGGCCTGTTGCAGCTGGTCGGACTGCCCGACCGGCAGATCCTGCATCCGCGAACAGGACTCGCTGCTGTCGCCATCGACCAACAGAGCCGGCGGCTGTTCCAGCAGCGGTTCCACCTCTTTATAGAGCGACAGAAATTCAGCGCCGACAAACAGCACCCGGCAACGGGTTTCCCGGATAACAAAGAGCAGGTCCTGCGCTGAGGCCCGAACGTTGTAAGCCACAGCCACCCCACCGATCCTGATTGTCGCCAGATAAGCCGCCGCCAGATCTGCGCTGTCATCGGTGAGAAACAACACCCGGTCTTCCGGACCCACGCCCAGTTCCCGAAGTCCATTGCCGTACCGATTGACCAGAGCATTGAGTTGCTCATAGCTGAGTGAACGCCCTTCCTCGATGACAGCGGTGGTCTGCCCGAGCCCCCTGGCCAGCGCCGGACCCAGAATTTCATCGACGGCGTTCATAGCCCCTTCCACGTACTGTTGCGGTTGTTTCATACCCTTGCTCTTTGATGGCAGTTGTATGAGGTATAACGCAGAAATCAGGCCAATTTTCTTAAACCAAAATATACCCTTAATTAACAATCAGATAGCGTCTCATTTCTATTTTAAGCTCCCTGACTTGCAACACTGCCGGGCTGTTGCAGTCTGCAACAGGCAGGGAACGCCCCCTTATCCATACAGTTAATAAGGCTTTATTTCAGACGGTTATCACCCATTGATGCAGATCGAATCACTGTTGCAGGATGCAACACGAGGTTCAGTCCCTTTCACCCGGCTCCGGGCATTCCACGGGAGGCAGACGCAGGGCTTAACGCTTTCAGAACGGTGCACGGGCTGGCAAAGAAGGGGGGAGATGCAAGCGAACAAAGAAAATCCGACCAACGGCGATCAGCGAAAATCAGGATGCCTCCGTGGCCCGCTGCAGAATACGGTAGATGGTCGAGCGAGCGACACCGAGAGCCCGCGCCGCATCGGAAACGTTGCCCTCGTACTGGTCCAGCGCCCACTGCACATACAGCAGTTCCATCTTTGCCAGCGGTTCAACCGTATCAAAAGACTGTTTCAGGTCGCCGTTGTCCTGCTGAGGGTTTTCCTGCAGAGAGCCTTGCTGAGTCACGCGTTCCTGCGGGCAACTTTCCTGCAGATCGACAACCTCCGAATCCCCCGGCAATGGCGCCGTGGAGATGGTGGACCGGACGGCTTCCTCGCCGATCTCCGAGCCGTCACAGAGCACTCGCATCCGCTCCACCACATTTTTCAGCTCACGCACATTGCCCGGCCAGTTGTAGGCCCGCAGGCGCTCCATCGCTGCCGGCGTAAACCTGCGTGCGAGAGCGCCCGGATCGCCACGCTGGAGGAAATGTTCGATCAGCAGGGGAATATCTTCCTTGCGACTGTTGAGCGGAGGGACGTGAACCGAGAGTACATTCAGTCGGTAATAAAGATCCTGGCGGAAACGCCCTTCGGCGATCATCCGCTCCAGATTGCGATTGGTTGCGGCAATGATCCTGGCACTGGCTCGTTTGATAGTGGTACTTCCCAGCGGCCGGTACTCACCGGTTTCCAGCAATCGCAACAGCATCGCCTGACTCGAGGCCGGCAGTTCACCAATCTCATCAAGGAACAGGGTTCCTTCGGTAGCGACCTGACACAGCCCTTCCTTATTGGCAGTGGCTCCTGTAAAGGCTCCTTTACAGTGCCCGAACAACTCACTTTCCAGCAGATTATTCTGCAACAGGCCACAGTTCAGGGGTATAAACGGCCCTTCGGAGCGCGGACTCAGCTGGTGCAGAGTCTGGGCGATCACCTCTTTCCCGGCGCCGCTGTTACCGGTGATCAGTACCGGAACCTCCAGCGGTGCGATCTTGCGCACCATCTTCATGGTCCGGCGCCAGATCCGGCTCACACCGACGGCTTCCTGAGGGCAGGAGCTCGATAGCTGTTTGCTTGAAGTCATAAGCTGGTCCGCAAATACCACCCTGAGAACAAAAGCACTATAGTGCACTTTTTATAGCATCATAACGCACGAATTGTTTGACATCCAACAATCATGAAATATATATCATCAAGGTGCTATCCACGCAGGATCCGCATTTCTTTCCGGATCGGTCTGGCTGACCGGCGCCTGTGTCTGACGAAACGCCACCCGACAGTGTGGCGACCCGAGGCAAACCAGGGGCCGCGGTAGTTTCCTACATTAATAGCGATACGACATCAGCCAGCACTTATATAAATATCAACTCACCACAAAATTGGACAATTCCCCCCGGGACGCGGTCTAACAGCAGTTACAGGAGGCCTGTATGCCCATTGCGCTGGTAAATCGCCTGAAACTGACCATTCCCCGGGAAAGCCCTGCCGGCTTCAGAGCTTGCCTGGGAATCTGTCTGGCGATGCTGGTGATGGCATGTCTGAGTACCGCGAAGGCAGAGCCGGAAGGAAAATCAGATACTCCTCCCAGGGTCAATATTGCCCTGTTCGAATATCCTCCGCTCTTCCACACCGCTGAAAGCGCTCGTATCTCGGGGCTGGTGGCTGAAACGCTTAAGGAACTCTGCCGCTTCTCCCAGCTCAGCTGCCGTTTTCATATGCGACCGGTTTCCAGGGCCTATCAGGAAATTGAAACCGGTCAGGTGCAGGCTCTGGTGACGGTCCGATTCGAGCGTTTCCGTTCGTGCTGTATTGCCAGCCAGTGGCAGTATCCCTGGCGCTCCGGGCTCTATTCCAAACGCTCTGTGGACCAGATTCCTGACAGTCTGGACGCGATCAGGGGCAGCCAGCTGATTGTCGTGCAGGGATGGCAGTCGCCCTACAGCTACTTCGACGGACTTTCAGCCGCCGAACGGCAAGGCGAACTGACCCTGTATCGGGCGAATTCCAGCCAGTCCTCGTTGCTGATGCTGCAACGTGATCGCGCCCCTTACCTGTGGGGAGGTGAGGAGTTTCAATGGTATATCGAACGCATGGGCATACCCGGGGTACAGTTCAGACCGCTGCTGGAGCTGCCGTTCGTACTCTGGATATCCAGGAACGAAGCTCAGATCATCAGCCGCTTTAACGAAGGTTTTCAGATCATGAAGCGTAAAGGCCTGCTGGACAGTGATAACCGTCTGATCGAGCCACTGTTGAAATCTCGTTATGAAGATCCCTGAGGTAACGAGTCACAGTATCCAGAACACCCCAGGCCAGCACCAACAAGTCATCCGGCAGGCAATGTTCTATTGTTCAGTTACACGGACTGTTTTACAGTCAGCTGATGAGTGCTGTTTTTTATAGCGAGACAGGCAGATCCCGATGAACCCGCTCGATCCCTTTGGGCGCATGAAAGCCCGCGAAGAGAGAAACTATGCGTCTCTGCGCGACTCATTAAGAGATGCAGGCATCACCAGCACGGCTCAGGCCGAGGCGCTTATAACCAGTGCCCAACAGAAAGGCAACTGGTCTGTGGCGATCGGAATCATGGTATCGACCCTGCTTACCCTGTTGTTTCCTGAGGGCGGGCTGATTTTCATCATTGTGGGCGCAGTATTTGTGGTCTGGGTACTGAAAATGATTATCAACGGCCGAAAATATGTCCGACGCTATATCGAAGAGGAATTAAAAGATTAATCACCGGCCAGGCGCCTTATATCCAAAATTCCCGGCATACAGACTCCACACCGACACTGCACTGCCCTCGCTACACACATTGAACAGGTACATTTTCTGCCTCGCAACGCCGGCTTATCCCGAACAGAGGTCGGCCAGGTTACCTTCGGATGCCGTAGCCGGAAGCTGGCGTTATTCAGCCTCTTCCCGCAGAGATACGAGTATCGGGAAGGATAATCTCAGATCCTGACACGCCACTACGAGCCACTGATCGCAGGGCACATAACCCTGTTGATACAGATCATTGGTAACATCTTTTTGAATGGATACTCACTAATTTAGTGCTAGTTTAATTTTGAAGGAAAAAATGAATGGATAAGGCCGCACGCGGCCAGCGCAGGAATAAAGGAATCATCATGGATGCCAGGATAACGTCGACCAGCATTACCGCCGATAAGAAAAACACTCCCTTTCTGTTCACTCGTCCTGCTCTGACGCGCTCTCTGGGCGTACTGGCATTACAGTTACTACCATTCAGCCTGACAGTCGCCGCCCCCACGCCCACACTGACTCTGTTGACCTGGGAAGATTATATCGAGTCCGGACTGGTTGCTGATTTTGAACAGCAACACCAGGTCAGGGTGAAGCAGGTGTATTTTGATGCCGACAGCGAACGAGATGAGTTGCTGGGGCTGTATGGTCCTGAGGGCTACGACCTGATCATGGTGGATACCGTCAGTATTCCCGTCTATGAACAGTTAGGGTGGATTACGTCCCTGGCCGAACAACAAGCAGAGCTGCAATTGCCCCTGCCTCGGTTTCGGCAGGCCGCTTCCGTCTGTGCCCCTTATTACTGGGGCACGACCGGTATCGCCTATCGGGCTGATCTGGTGGATGAACCTATTACCAGCTGGTCACAGTTGTTTAAGCCTGATCCTGCGTTGCAGGGCAGGATACTGATGCCCAGAGAAGCGGACGAAACCGTTGGCCTGGCGCTTAAAGCACTGGGATATTCGTTGGCCAGCTCTGACAAAGATGAACTGAAAGAAGCCCGGCAGTTGCTGATCAGGCAGGCGCCATCGGTGATGGAGTACAGTGCAGTAGCGACTGACGTACATGAATCCAGGCTGGTTACCGGTGATGCCGTTGCACTGGTCACCTACAACAGCGATGCCCTCATGCTGAAAGAGGTTGAGCCGGAAATCACCTACGTCCTGCCGGATGAGGGCGGGGCTATCTGGGCTGATTTCTGGTGCCAGTCTGCAAAGTCTTCTCAGCCGGATCTCGCCAGAAAGTTTCTTGAGTTCATCAATACCGCCGAGAATACGGCCAGAAATACTGAGTATATATATGGTGCCACGCCCAATAAGGCCGCATTGAATCTGTTACCGACCGAGATACTCAGCGACCCGTTGATCTTTCCTGATAAGGAGCGGTTATCGCGTTCTGAGCCCTATCAGATGCTGCCGCCGCGAGTTCGTAAAAAGTACAACCACATTATGAACGAACTGATCGAGCTAAAAACAGGCGAGAAATCTGTCAGCAGGAAGTAGGAGCTGAACATCGGTGCGATTAAAGACAAAAATCATCGCAATTCTCCTACCTATCCTGATCGTCCAGGGGGTGGCTTTTTTTCTACCCTCTTCAATGATTTACGAACGCTATTTCAAGGCCCAGATAAACAGCCATACAAGCGACTATGTTTCGCAACTGGCCAGCGCATTCGACACCCACCTTCAGCGCCTGTCTTCTGACAGCTTACTTTTTTCAAAGAACCATACCCTGATGCGCTACCTGAGCATTGAGGATCAGACTCTGCGCTTCCAGGTGCTGCACCGGCCCCTGCTGTCAACATTCAGCAGCTTCCAGGAAGCCAATCCGGAGTATTTTGAAATAAGTCTGATTCTGCCGGACGGCTACGAAGAGGTCAGACGGGTGAACACTGGTGTCGCCGACCTGACAGATGAAGAACAGGACACCTTCTATATCCAGGCCTTTTCTGCGTCTGATAAGGATTTTGTAGTCCTCAGTGGTATAAATCCGGATGACCAGCAGTGGGCACTGATGGCCGGACGCCGAGTTTATATTGAATCCAGGGTCGATAACATAACTCGAACAAAGCGGTTTGCTGGCTGGCTTGTCATCAAAACTAATTTCAGGTTTCTTAAAGAACTGGTTAATGGCAGCCGTTTCAGCGAACAGGGGCACCTGATCCTGTTTCACAATGACGGTCGCATTATCTGGCAAAGCACACAGGATTCTCTATTTGCAAAGCAGCATCGAAGCTATATCCGGAATACTGTTTCTGTCAGTTCGGAGAACTCCCCGGGAAGTTCCGACCGCCCTGTTTCTGAACTGGCATCGTATAAGAACAACTCGCTTCTCTCGACCAGACATCCACTGACAGCCGGGCTTAATCTGGATGTTGCCTGGCCGGCATCATTACTGACCTCAATCATGGCGGAAATGGGGCGCTCCAGCATTCTGTTATCGGTGCTGGTAGCCATCGCCAGCATGGCCGTACTCTTTTTCGTACTCAACAGGATCCTGATCCAGCCTATTTTCAAATTAGTTCACACAGCCAGGCATATGGGCAATGATCGTCTGCCTGACTCTGAATACAAGGCTGATGATGAACTGGGCGATCTGTACTGTACTCTGAGGGATATGGGCAGACGCCTGATTAAACAAAAACAATCTCTGCAGAACATCGCTTTTCAGGACAGTCTGACCGATCTTCCCAATCGGCGCCGGTTTCTGGATCAGCTCGAATCACGTTTTGCAGAGAAGCAGGCAGTTACGTCCCACATCGCACTGTTGTTTATCGATCTGGATGGTTTTAAGCAGGTCAACGACCGCTACGGCCACCATGCCGGGGACGCAATCCTCCGTGAGGTGGCTGATCGCCTCATGAAAATAGTACGTAGTGACGATATCGTTGAAATGGCTGCCAGTACGAATGAAACTTCTGGCGGGCATCTGGCGCGTTTAGGCGGCGACGAATTTACCTTGCTGCTAAATCATGTGCAGGACTTCAGCGCGATCAATAATGTGGCTGATCGAATTCTGGCCAGTATAAGCAGACCATTTATATTTGACGGACAGGAACTCTACCTGAGTGCGAGTATTGGTATAGCTGTCAGTGACGTTGATAACAAATGCGCGGTCGACCTGCTGAAAAACGCCGATGCTGCGATGTATCACGCTAAGCAGAATGGAAAAAATACCTTTCACTACTTTGATCGATCAATCGCTCAGCAACTGTTTCAGAAACTGGAGCTGAAAAACCAGTTACGAAAAGCGATCGAAAACACCGACCTTTCGCTGGCCTATCAACCCCAGATAAGCGCACAGACTGGTGCTCTGGTTGGAGTCGAAGCGCTGGTGCGCTGGAAAACACCTGAAATGGGCTGGATTCGCCCCGATATATTCATTCCCATTGCTGAAGATGCAGGGTTGATCAGTCAGCTGGGGCGCTGGGTAATGCATAAGGCATGCTGGCAGACCCGGCAATGGCAGCAACAGGGGCTGCCGGTCGTACCGGTATCGGTGAATGTTTCTAATCTTCAGTTCAACCAGGAGGATATGAGTAAAACCGTCTTTGACTGCCTGGCTGAGACCCACCTGTCACCAGAGCTGCTGAAACTGGAGATTACCGAAAGCAGTATTATGCAGGGAACCGAATCAATCAATCAGCTCAGGCGTATTCGTGAGTCTGGTGTCAGGGTCTCACTTGACGATTTCGGTACCGGCTATTCCTCTTTGAGTGCACTGCGTGGACTGCCCATCGACCAACTGAAAATCGACAAGAGCTTTATTGCAGATGTCGGTAGCGGCGAGGATGGCAAAGCCATCGTCTCGGCAATCATCGCAATGGCCAGGCAGCTGCATCTGGAAGTAGTTGCAGAAGGAGTCGAAACCGAATACGAGCTCGAATTCGTCAGAGAGCAACACGCCGATATTATCCAGGGTTACTATTACAGCAAGCCTCTGACCGCCGAGGGACTGAGACAATCCTGCCTGTTAACCGCTGAAGGACTGAAACCTGAGTGTAATGTGGCTTGTATTTGAACCTGTACCGATTGCTCGAGCTGACAGGATCTGCCAGCCCCAAAAAATCACTTGCGATACGATTTCTGCGTTCTCTGTTGAGCAGGGCTGATTCTTCATATGGGGAGTATCAGTCCCGGGGTGGGTTGAAAATCTGAACATGGTTCCCGCTTAATCTCAGGAAGAGGCGCGCTAGTGGCTCATTCCAATGCCCGGTCGTTCAATTCTGGCGGTCAAAACCAGGCCTCAGACGCCCCTAATGGAAACGGCTTAAGAACATGCTTCGCCCTGGCCAGGATTTTTCGTAGATTCCCCCGGTCACGCTGGTTTTATACCCTTCAGAAGGCTCGATACAGCATTCTGGATTTATCCGCACCATAAACCATAATTTGCTTATAAAACGATGACAGTAGCGAGCTGGAGTATGCAGCCATGCCTAAAACCATCACAGTATCCGATGACGTATACGCTGCAATTGTAGCGAGACGACAGACCCGGGAAGAGTCCGAAAACACCATTCTGAGCCGTATTCTGGTTACTGCAGGGAGCGCAGAAGAAATTCATGCTCACGCACATGAAGATGCGGACGATGCCCACCTGATTCTGGACAGCGATATGGACCACACAATCGAGCAATAATCTGGAATTACATCACCATCACGGCAAAGTAACAGAGCACCCGGACACTTATATGGACAGCAGAATTTCTGTGTTCCCCCGTCTACGCATCCAGAGAACAGCCCTGAAAACCCGATAGCAACGAATTACTCAGGAACTGCAGGACAGCATCGAACAGCCCGCTCGCTGACGGGCCCAGTCGGGTCGCTTACGGGCGTACTCCTCCTTGCCGGGCTGGTCGTCATAAGGGTGGCGCAGCAACTCCAGCAGTTCACTGACCAGGGAAAAGTCCTGCTGCTCCGCCTTATCGATAGCCAGCTGCGCCAGATAATTTCGCAGCACATAGTTGGGATTGACGGCGTTCATCCGCTGGCGTCTGACGGCATCGGGCGTGCCATCAGCTCGCAGGCGCCTGCCGTAACCACGCAGCCAGCTGCCGATACGCTGCCGTTGCTCCCCGGTCAGCTGATCCGGTGCGTACCAGGCATCCGTCAGCGGTGCCATCAGGTCCGCGTCGCGTGCCTGGTCGGGAACCGAATCATCGAATTCAAGATCGGCCAGCAGACGGTAAAATCGGGTCATATCGGTCTCGGCCAGTTGCAGGACTTCCAGCAGTTCCGCGGTAAGCGCTTCATCCGTCTTCGGATCAAAAGCCGTCAGTCCCAGTTTCTGCGCCATCATCCTCTGCCACCCCTGCTGATAGTCCACTTTGTATCTTTCCAGGGACTCCTCCAGAGGCGCCGCGTCGTTGATCAGTGGATAGATGGCGTTCGCCAGCTGTACCAGATTCCAGAGAGCCACCTGAGGTTGCTGTCCATAACGATAACGACGACCGGCGGCATCGGTGGTGTTAGGAGTCCAGTTGGGGTCATAATTTTCCAGCCAGCCGTAGGGCCCGTAATCGATGGTCAGACCCAGAATCGACATATTGTCCGTGTTCATCACCCCATGGACGAACCCGACCCTCATCCAGTGAATAACCATCTCCATCGTTGTCCGGCAGACCTCGTCAAACCACTGGCGGTAGACCTCAGGGCCGGGTTCACCCAGATGGGCAAAGTCCGTGCGGATGCAGAAATCGGCCAGTTGCTTTACCAGTTCAGTCTGCCCCCGTGAGGCAAACAGCTGGAAGTGCCCGAATCGAATAAACGAGGGAGCGACCCGGCATACCACGGCGCCCGGTTCCATTCTGGCATGGCCATCATAAAACATATCCCGCAACACCTGCTCACCGGTCAGGGTCAGGCTCAGCGCGCGGGTCGTGGGAACGCCCAGGTGGTGCATCGCCTCACTGCAGAGAAATTCCCGCAGCGATGAACGCAACACCGCCAGCCCATCGGCAGAGCGGGAGTATGGAGTTGGTCCTGCCCCCTTCAGTTGCAGTGTCAGTCGCTGTCCCCGACGGTTGATCACCTCCCCCAGATTGATAGCGCGGCCATCACCGAGCTGACCGGCCCAGGCGCCGAACTGGTGGCCGCCATAACAGGAGGCGTAGGGATCCATCCCGGGCAGCAGACGGTTCCCGGTAAATACCTCGGTGAACATTTCTGACTGACAGTCTTCCGCAGACAGATCGAGCAGTTCAGCCACTTCACGGGCACAGGCCACCAGCTGTGGTTGTCTGACCCTGACAGGGCTGACGCGTGAGGAACAGGCTCCTGTCACCTGCCGGGGGACGTTGGAGGTAACAGGGTCGACGGGAAGATCGCGCAGAAAGCGATTATCGAAATTCAGGGCTTCCAGGCCAGCGGAATTCAGTCGGGAGTTCATGGCATTACTCGTTGTCTGACGGGGCCAGTCACGCTGACAGGGGACCATCCTGCTCACCCGCGGATACTGTTACTACGACTGTCGCCGCACCGGGACTTCGGTGCCGGGGATCGCTAAAGGGCGGCCAGGATAGTTTCAGCTTTGCTCACCTCAAATGACTTCGGCTGTTCGACATTGAGCAGGGATACGGTGCCCCTGTCGATCACCATGGCATAACGCTGTGAGCGTACGCCGCCGAAATCCCCGGTGTTCATTTCCAGACCGAGCGCCCGGGTAAAGGCGGCACCACCATCGGCCAGCATGCAGATCGCATCGGCACCTTTTGACTCACCCCAGGCCCTCATCACAAAGGCATCGTTGACCGATACGCAGGCGATCATATCGACTCCCTCAGCGAGAATCTGATCCGCCAGTTCAACGAATCCGGGCAGATGGGAAGCCGAGCAGGTCGGGGTAAAAGCGCCGGGAACGGCAAACAACACGACCTTCTTGTCGGCAAACAGCTGATCGGCGGGCAGCACTTCCTGTCCCTCTGGCGTGACGCGGGTAATGTTAACCGATGGAATCTTATCGCCTGACTGAATCATCAGATCTCTCCTTGCATTGATTAAAATCAGTTTACCCCGTAAAAACAATAACAAATACGGACAGACATCAGGGTCTTATCCGGGTCCCGAGCGCTTCAGGGTGTTACTTCAGCATCGGCGCGAGCCCGGGCCAGAAATTTACGATTCACCGGACTGTGCGGTTTCAGGGCCAGACGCTCGCTGGCAAGGGCTTCACTGAGATTTCTCAGCCCTCCCCGCAGAACCGATTCCATCAGTGTCCAGTCGATAATATCGCGCTGTGCGTGGCTGCCGCCGAAGCTGTTGACAATATACCGGGCGCCGTAGAGCCGCTCTGCCGCTTTTCGGTACTCCCCGTGCCAGAAAGCGATAAAGCCCTCGACCAGCGGTAACCCCGTATACCTTGCCCAGTTCCTGACCTCGCCCCCCTGCTCTGTCGGATCCTGCAGGGCTGCCCGGATCCGTTCCAGCGGCTGGTCCCTTCCGGCCCCCAGATACGCCATCACCGCATGCCAGTCGTTAAACGGATAGAGCCGGCCGTCGGCGTGTCGATCCCAGCAATCCGCCAGTTCCCGCCAGCGATCGGTGAGGTCGCAACCCTGCAGCGTCAGGCGCCATAACAGCGCCGACGCATCGATCATATCCAGAGCAACACCGCTGCGGTCCCCCCGTATCGGTCCGTCATAGAGTGCCAGCGCTTTATCGACCTGGCCCAGCTCCAGATGGTACAGCGCCAGATGCCACCAGTTGTGCACCCGGAAGAAGTTATCCACCCCGGACCAGCAGGATTCCCTGGCAGACATCCAGCCGATACCGTCCTCGGCCCGGCCCTGCATCTCCATCACGTGAGCCACCGCATGATGGGCCCAGCAGTCAAGCGGTTGCAGCTCAACAGCTCGTCGCCCCTCCTCCTCCGCACGCTGGTAATGGCCGCACTCCTCAAGGCCAAAGGCGTACATACCCAGCAGAATCGAATAACCGGGAACCTCAGGAGACCACTTCGGCAGGACACGGGCGATTCTGTCACGCAGGTTACGGGCACTGGCCCGATAAAAGTCGATCAGGTGACCGCATTGCAGACCAATAAGATCCAGCGGATAAGCCGTATTGTGATAATCCAGAGCGATCCCGGCAGCGGTCCAGTTTCCCCTGAGCAACTGCTCTGAAGCGGCAATAAGGGATGCCTCTCGTTCGTTCAGCGGCAGTGTTTTTGCGGTGTCGACAAAAGCCCGGGCCGCCACCGCGGCATCAGGTTCAGTCGCCACCCCGTACAGATAAGCTTTCAGAATATGTGCCATCGTAAAGTGCGGGGCCTGCTCGACTGCCTGATCCAGCAGACTGACCGGATCACCGCAATACAGGTTGAAGGCCTGGACCGCCTGGTCGAACAATGTCTTTGCCGCCGGCGTTGCGCCGGACAATGGATTTCCCTGCTGATCGGATAACATAACCGGCACCTCCGGTATCAGCCTCGGCGTTAAGCCCCCCGGGAAACCGCTCCGGGTGGTGACGGCGAGGTCTGGCTGAACAGTTGTCTTATCAGTTTAGCGTCACGACCGGGTTCAGGCGCAGGGATTCCGGCTCACCTCGGCGTCAATTGAGGCTCAGACCGGTGGCGGCCAGCGAAGGAAAATGATGGCGAGAGTAAGCTCCGTCAGCAGGTACAGCAGACTCGCCGGTCCGGGCACCCCATCCACAACAATCGAAAAAGCCCGTGCTGCGACCAGCAGCGCCATAATCAGCCCAAGTCCCTGCACCAGGGCGCGAGCGTGTACGATATCGAAGCAGGCCCATAACGCCAGCACCCCCAGCCCCGCCATCATGCCATGCAGCGCCCGATACTGGTTTTTCCCATCCGTGCCGATCGGCATCAGATCGGCGTTGCCGGGTAGCACCGCGAACAACTCCACCACTCCGGGAACCACCAGACTGATGCCGAGAAAACCAAGCAGCCCCCTCAGCAGTAGCTTATGACGTGTGGACACGGATCCTGCTCCCTGCCACACCCGGCAGCACCTTCCCCCCTTTGCAGGCGAAAGTCGCCCCCCACACAGCAATAAGGTGACGAATGATTTCCTCCTCAGCCGCTGGCTACAATCCCGATAATCCTGAGTGTAGTGTGTCCGGGATTCAACAGCCGTCACTTCGCCAGCTATTCCGGGTAACACTCCCCGCCCTGCCCTCGTAAAGCTTCCTGAAGCTCAGGAGATAAGGCGGTGGAGCCATTCGCAGGCAGGTTCCCGGTCAGCCTGAAAGAGCCTCCGGCGGCAGATCCGACTGCTCTGACACAGGCTGCCTGCAGCACTGAGCAAACGAAGGTGAGCAGCCGAGTTCAGGGCAGAAAGATCGACTGTTCGAAAATGTCTTCGGGGAGGTTGAGTTGCCACCGCATCAGTTGCGACCGGCTGAAAACAAACTGCCCGTCACCGGAGGACTGTGGCAGCGAGGGAGGGGGCTCACCCGCCAGTACCCTGCCGGCGATAGTTGCCGCCATCTTCCCCTGAACATAAGCATCCAGCACCAGGCCACCAGCGGTCATATGCCGGCCCACGGCAAATTTCCAGAACGCAAATAACGGGACAGTTGCGTGGTCCGAGGACCAGGTAATGATCTCCTGTTCCGGCACATGCCTGCCGTCAGCCGTGGTTATTGTGTGATACAACCCTACCACGATGGCATCATAGCCATGTTCCGGTGCGGTCACGATCGCATCGCGCCATTCTCCAAGGCTGCCGATCAGCCTGATATCGACAGCAACCGGGCCGACAGAACTGAGATTTCCATCCTGGAACTCCTCCTTCAGGAGGGTCCTGGCGGTGGTACCGTCATCGAACAGAATCAGTACCCTGCTTAATCTGTCTGCCATGATTTCCCGCATATGGACGATTGACCGCCTGAGTAATGGCCGCTCCAGAACCCCGGTAATATTTTTCGGCAGCCCTGAAAAATAATTCCGGGGATTATTGTTGATGCCCAGATAGATTACCGGTGTACGAGTCCCGGCAAAACGCTGACCCAGATATTTCAGCGCATTATCATCGCCCAGTATTACGAGGTCAGGTTTGATTCTCAGGTAGGTCTGCCAGGCCTGATCGGCACGCCGGGCATGCTCCGCAAATGCCAGTCGTTTGGTATCCAGCTGAAAGAACTCAAGGTCAGCCTTTTCGGCAAGAACATCGCGTATAGCCCGGGTGTAATCCTTATCCCACTGGTAGCTGGAGTGATAACTTTCGATAACCAGAACGGTCTTTCGTCCATCGGCCAGGCTTATTTCAGAAATTGCCCAGAACAACAGCATTACCAGACTGAGAACACTTACACGCAATTGATGTTTCATTGGAATCAGATCTACCCGGCGGTGATACAACAAGAGGTACGGCTGATACGCCGGCATCGGATGCAGACATCAGTACCCGAACACAGTATATACCCGCCGCTAAGTCCAGCAGAGGGTGTTTTTCTGCCCGGACAGCACCTGCCGGAACAGAGTGTGCTCCTCCACGCCAGGGGAAATTCGTCGCGGCCCCCTGCACCTCAGATTTCAGGCTACTTCCCCTGAACTGATTTCCTTTTATTCAGCATCAATAACAGGCAGTAACAGCTGGCAGCAGCCAGCAGGTGTTTGATGGTGTGGCCACTGACGATCTCCCCGGAATACAGAAAAATCGGCTGATCGGCGAACTCAGCGGCTTTGGCAAGGAAATACAGCGCCAGCGCCACAAGCAACAACCAGTTATGGGAATAACCGTTACGAAACAGAACCATGACCACCGGGATCATCAACAGCGGAATCAGCTGAACCCAGACATAGGGCCGCAGATCATCGGACCAGTGCCAGTACAGTACGGAAGCCAGTCCGAGCACCACAGCGGGCAGCAGCAACAGGGACATCAGTCGGCTTTCCGTATACTCCCCCAGCAGAGCCACCAGCAGTCCCATAAAACCGACCGACATCGGTAGCCGATCCCAGACCAGTGACTGATTGTCGGGGCTCCAGTGATAGTATCCGGAACCGAAACTGACCAGCCCGACCCCCAGAAACAGCACAGCCCAGGCGCCACCGACGCCTCGCGGCCTGAGTTTCAGGCAGGTTCGCAGCCCCAGAACACCGACAATCAGAAACGGCAGATTGGAAATAACATCCAGACAATTGGGAATCCCCAGCATCTCCCGGTTATCGGCAAAGGCATGATACCCGGTGTCCTGGGCGATAGGTTCCAGGCTCAGAATCCACAACAAAGACCCCAGCACCAGGGTAGCCAGCACGCCGTAACGCCAGCTGAGCATTCTCCGGAACACTGTAATTATCGGCTCAGGCGCACTCATCATCTTTCTCGGAGCCATCAGATTCTCGGCGCGAAACTGCGATTCTGCAGCAACTCATGAACAGGCTGCTCAGCGACATATAAATCCCTGCAGAGCCCCTGCTCTCTGTTCAGAGCAGGAACCAGGTTCTCTGTAGGGAATATAGCAGCTGCAAAAGCGATATCTGAGCATACACTTTCAGCACAGCGGCATCAGACAGTCCGTTTCCTTTTCATCACCAGCGATGCTCCGATCAGGTCCTGGAAATGCGCCCGCGGGCCTGATCCCGCTCCCGCAGCATCGCCTGGCGCCGGAGAACTGATGCAGGAAAGCGCTCTCTCCTGTTCACTCGCCGATATCGAAGACGATTCTCCCTGCCAGTATCGTCATCAGCACCTGAGCGTCAGGAATTCGCTCCGGTTCCAGCCGGGAGATATCCCGGTCCAGTATCACCAGGTCGGCAGATTTGCCGACTTCGATGGTACCGATCTGCTCTTCCAGCCCCAGACTTCTGGCTGCATTGATGGTGTAAGCATCGATTGCCGCCTCAATGTCCGGCAGCCCCCGCTCAGCCATAATCAGGCTGTTAGCAATGCCCACCAGCGGGTTTAAGGGATTCACATTCCAGTCGCTGCTGAGGCTGACATTCGCTCCGCTATCGAACAGCGGCCTGATCCGCATCACCCGGGCGGCGCGGTCATGCCCCAGAAACGGCACCGCCCAGTCGTGATCCCCCCGGGCAACATAGTCGGCCCCTGCCTGGAAGTCCGCAGTAACCTCGAGCTGCCTGAAACGAGGCAGATCTGCAGAGTTCAGCAGTTCCACATGAGTCAGGCTGTACTCACGTTCAGAGCCGGCGGACCTGGCCGCTTCAATGGCATTTAACGACGCCCGAACCCCATCATCGCCGATGGTATGAATATGAGCGCCGTAACCCAGCTGATCCAGCGCTTTGAGCCAGGATGTCATCTCCTGCGGACCAATGTAATGCACTCCGAAAGGTTCATCGGGAATCCAGGTCTGTAGGTAGGGTTCCAGCACTCTGGCGGTACCGTTAATAACGATGCCATCGCTGTACATTTTCACCTGGTTCACCAACAGCAGCGCATCGGTATCATCGGACTGTATCGACTTCAGATAATCCAGTTGCTCCGCCATCGGTTCGCCGGGATAGATCCAGGGTCGTAATGAAACCCGGGCGGTCAGATCACCGCTGGCTTCCGCCGCTTTCCAGACCTCATACCAGCCCCGCTTCCAGTACATCCGCCCATCGCCGACTGTCGTGATGCCGTTTCTGGCGACCTCCTGCAGTCCGGCCATCAACCCCTTATAACTCTGGCGGTCCCGATTCTTCAGGCTGTTCCATGCCTGCTCCATCAGGATATCACCGGCGTTGTCGAGCAGAATCCCGATCAGCTCTCCAGTTTGTTCATCCCTGAGAATTTTCCCTCCCTGCGGCTCAGGAGTGGTGCTGTCGATACCGGCCAGCGCCAGCGCCTTCGAGTTCACCCACATGGAATGGGAGGTCTGCTCCATCAGCACGACCGGCTGATCGGGGAAAACGCTGTCCAGTACCTGCAGGGGCGTACGATCACCATACGCCATGATATTTTCCAGGGAGAAGCCATACCCGGTCAGCCACTCATCGGTACCGTCCGACTGCGATCGGCATTGTTTCAGTGCCGGGAGCTGCGCCTCCGGTGTGCCATCATAGCTCAGCTCACAGAAGCCACCGGCCTCCGACGCAGCTTCAAAGAGGTGATTGTGATTGTCCACAAAACCCGGCAGCACCATTGCTCCTGCCATATCCAGTACTTCAGTTGTCGCGGCCTCGAAACGTTCCGCTTCCGACTGGCTGCCGATATAGAGAATCCGGCCATCTTCAATCGCTATCGCCTCAGCGCTGTCATGACCATAAATCATCACATCACTGATGATCAGGTCCGCCGCCGACAAAGCCTGTCCGCTGGCCAGCACGGCCGCCGCCAGCAGCATCGTTTTCAGGGTTGGTTGCACCGTTGTCTTTTCCTCCGTTAGCTGATCGACAGAAAATTGCTGCGCCATCTTAAACTGGCACCACGTCGGGCTGAAGCCAGACCTACAACCCCATCTCTGTAGGTCGGAATTTATTCCGACATCACGTCGGGCTGAAACCGACCTGCGATTCAATTTCCCTAGGTCGAATTTATTCCGATACCACGTCGGGCTGAAGCCCGACCTACGATTCAATGTCCGTAGGTCGGAATTTATCCGACATCACGTCGAGCTGAAACCGACCTGCGATTCAATATCCCTAGGTCGAATTTATTCCGATACCACGTCGGGCTGAAGCCCGACCTACGATTCAATGTCCGTAGGTCGGAATTTATTCCGACATCACGTCGGGCTGAAACCGACCTGCGATTCAATATCCCTAGGTCGAATTTATTCCGATACCACGTCGGGCTGAAGCCCGACCTACGATTCAATGTCCGTAGGTCGGAATTTATTCCGACATCACGTTGGGCTGAAGCCCAACCTACGATTCAATATCCGTAGGTCGGAATTTATTCCGACAGGGTCTAAGCTGACAACTACCCTGGTTATCCGGAGAGACAAGGATGTCTTACAACAGTTTGCGTACCGGGCGCAGATCGGAACCCGGCCGGGATTACTTCATCACCGTTGTGACCCGCCACAGAGCAAAGGTATTTGAGGATTTCTGCTGCGCGAGGCTGCTTGTTCGCGAGATGCGAGCCCTGGCCGCATTCGGCCAGCTGCAGCCACAAGCCTGGGTGATCATGCCCGACCACTTTCACCTGCTGGCGACACTCGGTGACGAAATGCCGTTAAGCGATACCATCCGGCTGTTAAAAGGACGTAGCGCCCGCTCTGTCAATCAGCACATCAATGCCCGACACCAACTCTGGCAGCCGGGGTTCTATGACCATGCCCTGCGGCGAGAAGAGGATCGGCTGGCAGTCGCTCGTTATATCGTCGCTAATCCGCTGAGAGCGGGGTTGGTTGGCCGACTGGCGGATTATCCTCACTGGGATTGCACCTGGCTCTGAGCTTGCCGGTCGGAATTTATTCTGGCACCTGCGTCGGGCTGAAGCCCGACCTACAACACCGCCTCTGTAGGTCGGAATTTATTCCGACAGTACGTCGAGCAGAATCCCAATCCGCAACACCACATCCGCAGGTCGGCATGTATTCCGGCACCACGTCGGGCTGAAGCCCGACCTGCAACACCATCTCTGTAGGTCGGAATTTATTCCGACAGTACGTCGAGCAGAATCCCAATCCGGAACTCCACATCCGCAGGTCGGCATGTATTCCGGCACCACGTCGGGCTGAAGCCCGACCTACAACACCATCCCTGTAGGTCGGCATTTATTCCGACAATACGTCGGGCTGAAGACCGACCTGCAATCCCATCCCTGTAGGTCGGAATTTATTCCGACATCATGTCGGGTTATCCGAAAAGCCACCTGGTCAGCAAACCGCCGAGTGCTTTCAGAATCAGCTGACCGACTTCATTCCCCGGCTCTGACGCTTAAGTAGTTTCTCAAACTCTGCGGCAGGCACAGGGCGACCAAAAAGATAGCCCTGGGCAATGTCACACCCCTGACTGCTCAGGAATTCCAGCTGCTGCTCGGTCTCCACCCCTTCGGCCACGACCCTCAGGCCGAGCCCATGACCCATCGACAGGGCGGCGATCACCAGTTCCCGGTCGGCCGAGTCCACCGAAATATCGTTTACAAAACTGCGATCGATTTTCAGAGTATCGAAGGGATAGCTACGCAGATAGCTGAGGGACGAATAGCCGGTACCAAAATCATCCATGGCGATCCCCACCTCCAGGCTGTGCAGATCATCCAGCACCTTATCGAGTCCGATATTGCCGCTCATCAGCACCCCTTCGGTGATCTCCAGCTCCAGACTGTCCCCGGACAGTTCCAGACGCTGTAACTGATCGCTGACAAAATCGACGAACTCCCGGTCCCTGAACTGACGCGGCGAGACATTAACGGCAATACGAAAATCGTCTCTGTACTGGTCCCGCCAGTCAGCGGCCGTCTCCATCGCTTCGCGCAGAACAAACTGGCCGAGCTGTACGATCAGCTCCGACTGTTCGGCCAGTGGGATGAATTCATCCGGTGGAATCGCCCCGAGCGCCGGATTGTTCCAGCGCAACAGCGCTTCCGCACCCACGATCCGGTCTTCGGCCAGATCGATCATCGGCTGATAGCAGATATGGAACTCCCGCCGCTCCAGCGCCCCGTGCAGCTGTTCTTCCAGCTCCAGTCGCCGGGCCGCTCCCTGGTTCATGGATTCGGTAAAGAAATGATAGGTGTTACGGCCCTGTTTCTTCGATTCGTACATCGCCATATCGGCGTGTCGCAGCAACTCGGCGGGCAGTATGCCGTCATCCGGGCAGACCGCAATACCGATACTGGCGGTGACGATCAGATCCCGCCCCTGCTGACGAAACGGCGCCTGAAACTTGTTGATGATATCCTCGGCCACCCGGCGGGCTTCGATCGGCTGGGCGATGTCTCCCAGCAGCACCAGGAATTCATCTCCGCCCAGTCTTCCCACCGTATCGTCGGCACGTACCGCTTCACTCAGCCGTTCGGCGGTCTGGACCAGCACCCGATCCCCCGCTTCATGGCCGAGGCTGTCGTTGATCTTCTTAAAGCCGTCCAGGTCGACGAACAGCACCGCGGCACAGCGTCCACGACGCCGGGCTTCCAGCATCAGCTGCGTCAGCCTGTCCAGCGACAGGAAGCGATTAGGCAGGCCGGTCAGAGCATCGTAGTGCGCCTGATAGGTGATCTGTTCCTCCTGACGCTTGGATGCGGTGATATCGGACTTAACAGCCAGGTAGTGGTGGGCGGTTCCCCGCTCATCAACCACCGGGGCAATGTGGACCTTCTCCCAGATAATCGAGCCATCTTTACACTTACTCTGGAACTCCCCCTGCCAGGCATCACCACCAATAATCTGCTGCCACATTTCCCGATACAGGCGGGGATGGGTATTGCCCGATTTCAGGATCCGGGTATTCTGCCCCTTCACTTCGGCTTCGCTGTAGCCGGTGACTTTCTGAAAGGCCTCGTTCACATACTCGATATTGCCTTCCAGATCGGTGATGACCACCGATATCGGGCTCTGCTGTACGGCCTGAGACAACACCTGCACCCGAGTTTCGACTACGGCCAGATGCTCCAGCATGCGGTTGAAAGAGCGTGCCAGACAACCCAGTTCGTCGTCACCGATCTCCAGGGCTCGAACGCTGAGATCGGACTTTTCTTCGACCCGATTTACCGCCGACATCAGTGACGTCAGCTGGTTGCTGATCGCATCAAGGATCAGGAAAGAAACCAGCAGCGTGGCACTGACACTGAATATCGATACCAGCACCAGCACGATCAGATCAGAGGTTGCCTCGTTACTCTGCTCCCGGACCGTCTGTTGCAGACGACCTGCCAGCTCCTCTTTAACCTGCTGCAGCAGGTTAATGCGTTCAGTGGCCAGATTGAACCAGTCGGCGGGCGCCACACCAAACTCAGAAGAACGATCGAGGGCCAGAGAGCGCAGCCCATCCACCTGATCCATCACCTCATGATCGAGGATACCCGCAGTCAGCGCCCGGTCCGATTCGGCGGCGTACTGATTAAACACCTGCAGATAGCTGTCCTGCTCAGACAGCAGAGAATGAAACTGCTGGCGCAATCCCGGGTCCAGCCGGTCGCTGGCAAAAGCGTGGCTCAGCAGCGCCCGCTCCTCACCTGCACGTTCTTTACCGAGCAGCAGGAAGAAATAGGCGGATGCCTGATTAGCGATCTCAACGGAATCACTGTGGGTGGCCATTCTGGACACCAGTTTCAGCAGCTCGGCATTGAGACCGGTGTAGGTGTTAAGTACCAGTTGCAGTGAGGCGGTCAGCCGATCTACCTGCAAGCGAATGAAGTAGAGGCGATCCAGTGAAGCCGTCGCCTGGTCCAGTTGCCGCTGGAAGTGCTCCGCCAGCCGACTGCGGTCGATATTTCCGAGTTCATGCCGGAATACAGTCATCCGGCGATCCACCTGCTGTCGCTGATCGCTCAGCTCTTTGCGCAGTTGCAGGCCACTGGCCCCCACCACCCCGGCGGATAGCCCCCGTTCTTTCTGTATTTCATGGACAAGATCTGCAGCCGCGGTGGCAATATCGAACTGCAGCCGGACCTGAGTCATGGCCGCGTTCAGCTGCCACTTCTCATATATTTCCGACACCACAAAGTAGCTGACCAGCAGCAGTGGAAAGAGCGGTATCAGCAATAATTTTCTGCGTATAGAGAGGTTGCCCAGCAATCCCATTGACATCTGTACCCGAAACCAGCGACCGGTCGCTGTAACTCAACAATGGTTATACCGGCTGTTTCCGTGGCTGAACCTTTATCACCGGGATATTGATGGATTTTATATAACGATGCAGACATTGCGGAATTGTCAGATATCAAACTCGCTTCCTGTTGCGCCGCAAAACGCCGCTTTCCGCAGTTTTTATGACCTCGATCAGTATTTTCAGAGGAGTGAATCGGCGACCTGGGAGCCCACCGGCCCTGCCCGGCCCCTCTCCGACTCAGGAGGCACAGGTGGCGTTATTTACAGTCGTAACGAACCGGCGGACAGCAACACAAAAAAGGCTGGCCCGGCAGAAAATGAGAGGGATAGCCGTCAGCTTTCTACAATCGGCTGAGCCAGAATCCACAGACTGACCATGGTATAGGCCACCATCAGCACCAGCATCGGCAGCTGGCTGCGCAGCACCAGTCGTCGCTCATGGAACAGTCGCTGCGCCATCACATGGGCCAGAAAAATCGCCACGATATGGCCGACCACGATGGTGACCACTGAGGTGATCCAGACAAAGCGGGCGTTGACGATGCCGATATCGACGAAATAGTGCCCGGTTCCGAACAGGTTCCAGCCAAATCCGAAAGGATCGGAAATCAGCGGGATCATATACTGGCCGACGATCAGCAGGAATGACAGGTAGTGGGCCAGATGGTAGGCCAGCGCAATCGGCACCAGCGTCAGCACAAATGCACCGGCCAGCATCAACGTTCCCGGGCGATCGGCCATCCTGCCCAGCGACCAGCCCATCAGCCGGCAGAAGCCCAGATACAACAGCATAAAAAACAGTACGAAGCTGATCAGTCCCAGGCTGGAGATCAGGGTAACGGCATCGCCGAACAGCGGTTGCAGTAACAGCAGCAGCGGTCGCATCCCTTCAGAATATAACGCCCACTGCGTCAGCGCCGCCCAGAGCGGTGTGGCCATCAGTCCATCGAAGGTCACCGTGGCCAGCATCAACAGCACAAACACCGTCAGTGACAACGAGGCGGTTCCGGCAGTCAGCAGCCCGATCCCCGGCGGACGCAGATTCCACTGCCGACCATCGACGTCGCTCCGACGGAAGCACTCCGGGCAGTTGATACCGTTCTCTCCGGCTGCGGTCACCACCGTTGAACGGCAGGAGTTGCAGCGCTGTCTGTCAGTGCCACGGATTTCAGTTATCGCAAACCGCGACAGCAGACCGAAAACCAGGTTGAAAACCTCTCCCCGGCGCAACCACTGCTCCCTGCCGAACAGCGCCATCCCCAGCCAGCTGATCAGCGAATAGATCAGCACCATCCAGGCGATGCTGGCGGGTCGGTCACTGTCGCCCCAGACCAGCTCCAGCCAGGCGAACAGAGCGTAGAGCAGCACCGCCGGCCACACCCCCAGCCAGCCCGGCAGAGTCAGTTGCAACGAACAGCGGGCCGCAGGATGACGACGTCTGATCAGGTATTCCAGCGCCAGCCAGCTATTGCGCCAGGGGTTGACCAGCGGCCAGAGGTTTCCCAGCAGTCCCGACAGATAGGCAAACCCCACCCACCAGATCACCCAGACCAGGGTGGGCGTGATATTGCTGAAAGGTTGCTGAACACCCCACCAGCCGGCCAGCATCACCAGCAGCAACAGGCCCACGCTGACAAAGCGGATCAACGCCGGCAGCAGCCCACTCGTCAGCACTCGTAATGGCGTCAGCCGCAGCAGGTTGAAACGCGGATAACTGCGAATTTCCACCCGACGGCGCATAAAAAGCGCAATCACCAGAAAGGAGACCGCCACGGTTGCCGCCGCCGCGGAGATATACAGCCACAGGGGGACAGGCAGGTCATAACGCTGGGCGAAGCCATGGCCATACCCCGGCAATGGCAACAACCCGACGAGGACAGCCAGTAGTCGCAAACCCCATCGATCAGCGGGGAGCAGACTTCCTGTGGGCATCGTTTTCGCCTTAGTTATCCATGAAGCACTGATCAGGGTTCCAGTGCTCAGGGGTGCACTTCGAGATAGAACAGAGTGCGGTGCCCGCCATGATTTTCCATCCCGGTGGAAGGGTCACCAAAACCATGAGAGGTCACCGGGAAACGTCCGGTGGCGAAGGCATGAAAGCGGGTAACAACAGGCGTATCAGCAACAACCAGCTGAGCAATGTTATAACCGTGGATGTGCAACCGAACCGCTTCATCGCTGTACCAGTGTAATTCCACCATCGCGCCCTGACTGACGACAACAGTGGTCCTGCCTCCCTGCACCTGACGGTCTCTGATCTGCAGATCGATACGGGCTACGACAGTTTCCTCTGCGACCAAAAGGGCGGCATTAAAAAGCGTACCCAGGCCCAGCAGAGCACAGATCAACCACCTGACCAGCCATCCTGACAACGGGCCGGTACGAGGCCCGTTTTCGACAACAATCCGGCCTGCTCCATCCCCCTTCACGGCAGCGGCTCTCATACTCGACGCCCTCCGGGATTACTGTCTGTCAGTATATACGCTGTCACAGCTGTCGACCGGGCTCCTCGCTGCTAGACTTAAAACCATGGTTTTTGCCTTTCAGAACCCCCTTCCCCGTTAATCTGCGGCCCCGCTGGCTGCAGCTCCTGTGAACGACCCACAGAAGGAGTACGGCGATGAAAATTCCACTCCACCTCCGGGTATTCATGCTGACCCTGGTCTGGGCTCTGGCAGCCCCGGTCAACGCAGAAATCCTGGCGATGCTGAACTACGAATCGAAGCCCGATGACAAGCTTAAGGAGCTGAAGATGCCCTTCGGGGCCCAGAGCCGGCGGGAAGGTATCGCCGTTATCGATGTCGATCCTGACTCCGCAGGCTACGGTCAGATACTGATGGATATTCCGCTGCCACCGGATCTGGTTGCCCACCATATCTTCTACAACCGCGACGCCAGCAAGGCCTATGTGACGGCGCTGGGCAAGCCGGAACTGCGGGTTATCGATATGACCCGTTTTCCCTATCGGGTCAGGACTATCGAGATTCCGGACTGTGAGGTGGGTGAGGATACAATCTTCTCCGAGGATAACAGCACCTGGTACACCACCTGTATGGGCTCCCATAAGGTGATTGTCGGTGATGCGGTCACGGATCAGTTACTGAAAACGATCGATATGCCCATGCTCTACCCCCACGGCATCGCCATCAACAGCGACATCGACCGTCTGCTGGTCACCAGCACGGTGCGCGCGTCGGACCTGAAAGATCCGGGGGAAACCATAACCGAGATCGAAGCGAGCAGCGGCAGGATCCTGGGCCATTACAAGCTGTCCAACAAGCCGTCGCCGTCCGGGGAAGCACCGGTAGAGATTCTGTTTGTGCCGGGCAGCAACCCGCCGGTGGCCTATATCACCAACATGTTCGGCAACAGCCTGTGGACCGCCCGCTGGAATCCGGACTCCGGTAAGTTTGACGTGGCCGAGGCATTCAACTTTGCCCCCCATAACGTCAGCGTGCCGCTGGAGATCTACTTTCGCGACAACAGCCAGCGTATGTATATCACCACCGCCAACCCGGGCCACCTGCATATTTTCGATATCAGTAAAGACCCGCTGAAACCGGTACTGCTGAAGACCCTGCCCACCGGTGAAGGTGCCCACCATGTCGCCTTTACCCTGGACGACCGCTACGCCTTTGTTCAGAACTCCTTTATCAACCTGCCGGGAATGAGCGAAGGCTCGGTCACGGTGGTCGACCTGAAGCAGCAGCGAGTCCTGAACAATATCGATACCTTTAAGGATCAGCGTTTCAATCCCAACTGCATCGTGCTGTTACCACAATGGAATGACCCGGCAGGACACTGATCCTCTGGAATACCGGCCCCCGGAATAACAGACGGGGCGGACCGGAAGGAAGGTCCGACTCCGTTAGAAAAGAACACAGAGGCCCGAAGGCCTCTGTGGTTGTTACCGCAGCGTTGGAGCAGTGAATACGGGACGGCAGAAATACGAGCCGATCGGCATCAGTACGCCGCCTGCTCCCGAATCAGCTTCTTGTTGATCTTACCGACGCTGGTTTTGGGAATGTCGTCGACGATCAGCACCTGCTTCGGAATCGCCCACTTGTTGATCTGGCCGATTTCCACATACTGCAGCAGATGGTCGCGGATGGCGACCTCATCCAGCCCCGATTCCGGGTCCCGGGGTACCACCAGCGCCAGCGGCCGTTCCCCCCACTGCTCATCGGCGATCCCCACCACCGCCACGGCAGCCACCCCGGCGTGCTGGCTGATCAGATTCTCCAGCTCCAGTGAACTGATCCACTCACCGCCGGTCTTGATCACATCTTTGATCCGATCCCTGATCTCCACCACACCCCGCGGATCGATGGAGGCGACATCGCCGGTATGGAGCCAGCCGCCCTGCCAGAGTTCGGCGCCCTTCTCCGGTTCCTTAAAATACCCCTGAGTCAGCCAGGGAGTCCGCACCAGAATCTCCCCCACCGACTCACCGTCGTGGGGCACCGGCTGGCCTTCGGCATCGACGATCCGCAGATCCACCATCGGCACCGGAGTACCGGTTTTAGTCCGTTCGGCCAGCTGTTCGCTGATCGGCAGCGCCCGGTCCTCGGCCCGCAGGTAGGAGATGGTCAGCAGCGGACAGGTCTCGGACATGCCGTAGGCGGAGTAGACTTCGATCCCCAGCCCGGTGGCCGCATCGGCCAGCCCCTGAGTCAGCGCACTGCCGCCCAGCAGCAGTTTCCAGCCGTTGAAGTCGGTTTCCTTCGCCGCCTCACAGTCCAGCATCATCTGCAGGATGGTGGGGACACAGTGAGAGAAGGTGACTTTTTCCCGCTCGATCAGCCGCGCCAGCGCATTGGGTTCGTAGCGGCCCGGATAGACCTGCTTTACGCCCATCAGCGTCGCCGCGTAGGGCACGCCCCAGGCGTGAACATGAAACATCGGCGTGATCGGCATATAGACATCTTCCGAGCGCAGCAGCGGCATGCCTTCATAGACCCCCAGGGCACCAACCATGTTGAGGGTGTGCAGCACCAGCTGGCGGTGGCTGAAATAAACCCCCTTGGGATTGCCGGTGGTACCGGTGGTGTAGAAAGTGGTGGCGACGGAGTTTTCGTCGAAGTCGGGGAACTGGTACTGGTCGGAGGCAACATCCAGCAGCGCCTCGTATTCACCCACCACCGGCAGTTCGCTGGTCGGGGCCTGGTCGTCGCTCAGCTGAATGTAGTTTTTAACGGTTTCCAGCTCACCGTGGACCTGCTCCATCAGCGGCAGGAAGTCGTCATGAACCAGCACCAGATCGTCTTCGGCGTGGTTCATGGTGTAGATGATCTGTTCCGGCGACAGGCGGATATTGACGGTGTGCAGCACCGCGCCGATCATCGGCACCGCGAAGAAACATTCCAGATAGCGGTGGCTGTCCCAGTCCAGCACCGCCACGGTATCGCCGGCCCTGACGCCGGCATCGGTCAGGGCGTTGGCGAGCCGGCGGATACGCTGGTTGAGGGTCCGGTAGTCGTAGCGCAGTCTGTCACCGTAAACGATCTCCCTGCCCGGTTCATAGCGTTGGCCCGACAGCAGCAGGTTTTTGATCAGCAGCGGGGAATCGTAAGCGCCCTCCGCGGACTTCAGAATCTTGGTGTTCAGCATGGTTATTGCCTCAGGGTATCGTTTTTGTTCTAAGGTGCGTCGAAAGCATTCCTTAAAACCAACAACCAGACAACAGAGCGGCGGGTAAAACACATTACCTGGCGCGATATGAGAACCGCCAGTCAAAAAAGCATCCAGGGATCGGCTCAGCCGCACACCTCAACATCAGAACGCCTGACCGCTGATGCCGGGAATATAACAACAGCGGCTCTGTTAGCCGAAGCAGAGTACTGCAAGATTGTTTTTGACATCAATTAGCTGGAAAGCGACATTTTTGGCCCTGCATTCATACACCGGGCGTGATGAGCCTCCACTGACCGGCAAAGAAACTGCCGCCCGATACAACCATTGTGGATCAGGGACGCCCTTTCAGGCGCTGCCCACCATAGGTGTCTTTGCCATGATTTTGATGATCTGTCACACCTGCAAAACCGGCTACCTCCTGAGCTGCCGCAGCCATTGAAGCTCTCACCCTCCAGAATCTTCAGACACGGCTTCCTTCACTCCGAAACTGCAAAAAATTGCCGGGGTATCCTCGGTCCGAATCACTCCCCCCATCCCGTCATCGCCATAGATTGCTGATCGGTGACTCAAGCTTCCATAAACTTTTATTTATATATGTCATATATTGACTTAACTCATATTTATAGTAGGTTTGTTAACCATTAGTCGCAGGGCTTATAGCTTTACACTTACAAAACAACAATTTACGAGAATAAAAATAGCTAACCCTTCAGTTCGGACGCTCAGAAGGACCACGAATTCATCAAAAACAAGAGATCATAACTATGCGTATTGGTGTACCCAGAGAGATAGAGGAGGGGGAAAAGCGCGTTGCTTTAACCCCTGATGTAGCCTCACAGATACAGAAGCTCGGCTTTACCCTGGCTATCGAATCCAAAGCTGGCGAAGCCGCCAATTTTGGCGATGAGCTGTACCGGCAGGCGGGTGTGGAAATTATCGAGGATCCCAGAGAACTCTGGACCTCTTCCGATATCATTATGAAGGTACGCCCTCCCAAGGAGCATCCCGAGCTGGGCTTTTACGGAGTCGAGCTGCTGGAAAAGGGCCAGACCCTGATCAGCTTCCTCTACCCGGCTCAGAATCCCGAGATGCTCGAAGAGCTGTCGGCTCGCGGTGTGACTGCCCTGGCCATGGATAGCGTCCCCCGTATCTCTCGCGCCCAGAAGATGGACGCCCTGAGCTCCATGGCCAATATTGCCGGTTATCGCGCCGTGGTGGAGGCGTCCCAGCACTTCGGTCGCTTCTTCACCGGCCAGATCACCGCCGCCGGCAAGATCCCGCCCGCCAAGGTACTGGTGATCGGTGCCGGTGTCGCCGGACTCGCCGCCATCGGTGCTGCCAAGAGCATGGGCGCCATCGTACGCGCTTTTGACACCCGCCCTGAGGTTAAGGAACAGGTCGAGAGTATGGACGCCGAGTTCCTGATGCTCGATTTCGATGACGAGGACGGCAGTGGCGAAGGCGGTTACGCCAAAACCATGAGCCCCGAGTTCATCAAAGCTGAGATGGACCTGTTTGCCTCCCAGGCCGCAGAGGTGGATATCATCATCACCACCGCCCTGATCCCTGGCAAGCCCGCCCCGGAGCTGATCACCGAGCGCATGGTCGCCAATATGAAGCCCGGCAGCGTGATTGTCGATCTGGCCGCCGAAGCCGGCGGTAACTGCAAACTGACCGTCGCCAACGAGGTGGTGGTCAGGCACGGCGTGACCCTGATCGGTTACACCAACCTGCCCAGCCGCCTGGCGGCCCAGTCCAGCCAGCTCTATGCCACCAATCTGCGCCATCTGTTAACCGACCTCTGCCCCGAAAAGGACGGCAAGGTCGATGTCAACATGGACGATGAGGTGATCCGTGGCGCCACCGTGACAAAGGAAGGAGAGATCACCTGGCCCCCCCCCGCACCACGCATCACCGTGGCCCCGAAAGAGGATGTGGGCATCAAGGCTCAGCAGGAGCTGGCGCAGAAAGAGGAAAAGCCCGCCCACCCGCTGGCGTTCCTGGCGCCCCTGGTCCTCTGCGGCCTGGCACTGTTCGGACTCGGCACCGTAGCACCACCGGCCTTTATCGGTCACCTGACCGTGTTCGTGCTCTCCTGCTTTATCGGTTACATGGTGATCTGGGGAGTTTCCCACTCCCTGCACACGCCGCTGATGAGTGTCACCAATGCCATCAGCAGCATCATCGTTATCGGTGCGCTGATACAGATATCCAGTGACAGTGCCATTGTGGTGGTGCTGGCAACCCTGGCGGTCTTTATCACCAGTATCAACATCGTCGGTGGTTTTGCAGTCACCCAGCGTATGTTGCGGATGTTCAGGAAATAGGGGAGCCGATCATGAGTTCAGGAATTATTACAGTTTCATACATCGCGGCCAGCGCCCTGTTTATCCTTGCCCTGGGTGGTCTCAGCCACCAGGAGACAGCGCGGCGCGGCAATTTATACGGCATGCTGGGCATGGGCCTGGCGGTGGCGGTAACTATCTTCGGACTGGTTACCGACAACCTGTGGTTTCTCATCATTGGTATCGTTGCCGGTGGCTATATCGGCTGGGTTCTGGCTAAAAAAGTCGAGATGACCCAGATGCCCGAGCTGGTGGCTATCCTCCACAGTCTGGTGGGTCTGGCCGCCGTATTTGTGGGCTACGCCAACGCTCTGGATCACAGCACCACCCTCACGGGCGTGGAAAAGACCATTCACGACGCTGAGACCTACATCGGCATTCTGATCGGTGCGGTGACCTTCTCCGGTTCGGTGGCTGCCTACCTCAAGCTCAGCGCTAAGATCAGTGGTAAGCCGCTGCAACTGCCGGGCCGTCACCTGTTCAACCTCGGCCTGGGGCTGTTGTCACTGTGGCTGGCCTTTGTGTTCGTCGACCAGTCCGCCGCCGGTGGTGGGATGGGCGTACTGCTGCTGATGACCCTGCTGGCGCTGATCTTCGGTGTCCACATGGTGGTGGCGATCGGTGGAGCCGATATGCCGGTGGTGGTCTCCATGCTGAACAGCTACTCCGGCTGGGCAGCCGCAGCCATGGGCTTTATGCTGGGCAACGATCTGCTGATCGTGGTCGGTGCCCTGGTGGGTAGCAGTGGTGCCATCCTCAGTTACATCATGTGTAAGGCGATGAACCGCAAATTCCTCAGCGTTATTATGGGCGGCTTCGGTAGCGCACCTGCCGGTGCCGGTGGTGGCGCGGGTCCCGCTGGCGATGAGGGAGACATCAAGCCAATCGAGGCCCAGGAGGTCGCCGACATGCTGGCAAATGCCAGGGAGGTCATGATCCTGCCCGGCTACGGCATGGCGGTCGCCCAGGCACAGCACATCGTGTTCGAGATCTCAAAGAAGCTGCGGGACAAGGGCGTTAACGTGCGTTTCGGTATCCACCCGGTCGCCGGTCGTATGCCCGGCCATATGAACGTACTGCTGGCCGAAGCGAAAGTTCCCTATGATATCGTCTATGAAATGGACGAGATCAACGAGGACTTCCCGGAGGTGGACGTCTCCGTGGTTATCGGCGCCAACGATATCGTTAACCCGGCGGCACAGGAAGTACCCGACAGCCCCATCGCCGGCATGCCGGTACTGGAGCCCTGGAACGGCAGGGCCACCGTCGTGCTCAAGCGTGGCATGAGTACCGGTTACGCCGGCGTCGACAACCCCCTGTTCTACAAGGACAACACTCGCATGTTGTTCGGCGATGCCAAGGATAGTGTCGACAGCGTACTGAAATACCTGAGCGCCTAGGGAACCGGTAGACAAGCCCCTGGCTCCTCTGTAAAAAACCCGGGACCGCATAGCCGGTCCCGGGTTTTTATTTTCCGGTAACTTCCCGAAATACTGCTTTCAAACTTTTCGGCCAGAAACGGTCACAGCAACTGATCCGGTCAACGCAACGCAGGACTCTCTGAAGGAGAGATTTCGCTGGCACAGGGCCACTCCCCTTACAGGGTGTTGATCATCTCTTCGAGTTCAATGCTGCGCTCATCCCGGGCATGCTTCATCAGGTAGTCAATAAAGACCCGGCTTTTAGCAGGCAGGTAACTGCGCGACGCATAGTAGACCCGGATATTCAGCGGTTCGGCCTCGAACTCCTGCAGTACCCGCTTGAAGCAGCCATGTTGCAGGCAGGTCCGGGCATGACCAATACTGATCCTGGCGATGCCGATCCCCAACTCCACTGCCTTCATCGCCGCCGATATATTGTTGACCACCAGGTTGCCCTGGGGCTCGACCTGGATCAACTGGCTCTCCTGGTGAAAACTCCAGTCGTACTTACGCCCGGTAGTCGGCGAACGGCAGGCGATGCAGTTATGGTCGGTGAGCTGCTGAGGAGTCCGGGGAACACCATGGCGGGCAAGATAGGCCTCGCTGGCGACCAGTATCGGCTGCAGCTGGTAAAAATCCCGCGCGATCAACCGGCTTTCCTGGTTGGCGAGCACTCCGATGCCGATGTCGGCTCCGTCCCGGGCCAGGTCGCCGATACGGTCGTCGAAGTTCAGATCCAGCTCGATATCCGGGTACTGCTCCAGAAAGGCCGGCAGCAGGGGTAATACCATCATGCGGCCGAAGCTGTCGGGCAGGTTGACCCTCAGCCGGCCGCTGGGCGTCTGCCGCCTATCACTGCTGAGACGGAGCTGATCTTCCAGTTGATCCACCAGGTGGCCGGTACGGCGATAGAGGTCATCGCCATCTTCCGTCAGGGTCAGAGAGTGGGTGGTGCGGTGAAACAGCCGCAACGCCATCGACTTCTCCAGCTGGGCGATCGCCTTACTGACCGCAGCCGATGAAACCCCCAGCTGGCGAGCGGCAACCGAGAAATTGCCGTTCCTGACCACGGCATTAAAGATATGGAGCTGGTTCGGAATCATCGTTCGTTCCCCGACTGGCTGACCAGACCGATCCATTTTACGCCCCTTGGTATTAACAATACAGCATCAACACTACCCAATGGTTTCAACTAATAGTTGAAACTGTTCTGAATGGATCGACGCTACACAGGGCCTGTCGGGTTCTGATTCAATAGATCCAACGACTCCCCTGCGATGGCCGTAACGATCGGATCCGCTGCAGGGAGTGATGCCTGAATCAACCGACGAGGATAGTTATGAGCGAGCTGTTTACCCCTGTTCAACTGGGTGCCGTGAAACTGGATAACCGTGTGCTGATGGCCCCTCTGACCCGGGCACGGGCTGACGCCGGCCATGTCCCCAGCGATCTGATGGCCGAGCACTATGCCCAGCGAGCCTCCGCAGGACTGATCATTGCCGAGGCAACCATGGTGATGGAGTACGGCTCGGCATTTATCAATGAGCCGGGTATCTACTCGGAGGCCCAGGTTGACGCCTGGAAAAAGGTCACCGACGCGGTGCATGCCAGGGGCGGGAAAATGTTCCTGCAATTGTGGCACGGCGGCCGCGCCTGCCATCCGGACCTGAACGGTGGTCGGGTGCCGGTGGCGCCCAGCGCGATCGCAATTACTAACGACGAAGTGCATACCCCCGAGGGCAAGAAGGCCTACACTGTACCCCGTGCGCTTTCGGATGATGAGATTCCAGCCATTATCGAGGGCTTTGCCCGGGCGGCCAGAAACGCCAGACGCGCCGGCTTTGACGGTGTGGAAGTCCATGGGGCGAACGGTTACCTGCTGGACCAGTTTCTGCGCGATGGCAGTAACCACCGCCAGGGCCCCTATGGCGGCTCGGTTGAAAACCGTGCCCGTCTGCTGCTGGAAGTGATCGACGCGGTCGCCTCGGTCTGGGGAGAGGAGCGAGTGGGCGTCCGGCTGTCGCCGCTGAACAGTTTCAACAGCATGGCGGACAGTGACCCGGCGGGACTGGCCTGCTGGCTGGCGAAGCGTCTGAATGACTATAACCTGGCCTATCTGCACCTGATGCGCAGTGACTTCCTCGGTGAGCAGCAGGGTGATGTGGTTTCCCCGGTACGAGAGTACTACAAGGGCAACCTGATCCTGAACATGGGGTATAGCGGTGAGGAATCCTCGCAGGTGATCACCACCGGCCAGGCCGATGCGATCGCTTTTGGCGTGCCCTACATCGCCAACCCCGATCTGGTCGAGCGCCTGAAGAGCTCGGCTGAACTGAACGAAGCCAATCCAACCACTTTCTACACGCCAGGCGCCGAAGGATATACCGACTACCCAGCGCTCCAATCCGCCTGAGCGATCGCGGATGTCACTGAACGGCCACCTCCTTCGGGAGCTGGCTGTTTGTTGCTGCAGGCGGGTCTTTAATCTGAGCAGAGACCCGAATTTTCTCCAGCGTTACCGACACTCGACCTTCTATCGCCCTCTGAATTGCCACCGGCTCAGAGAATTTGCCTGCAAAACCGGGGGAGGACCTGGCTTCGCGCATTGCCTGTCAGGCTGCCCCCTGACACAGGGCATTCGTTGTGAGCCAGTGGCAGCCAGAACAGGTCAGAACTCTCTGGTTCAGGCTTAGCCTCCGTGAGACCTGAAAGCGGATACGGAGCCGGCAAGCCAGAGCAACATGTCGCGGCAGCTATTGCGGCACAGATTCATCTCCCCGTTTCGGCCAATATGCCACAAGGCAGAACTCTGAGGATGTGGCTGCAGGAAAATCTAGCGTACCTCAGTCATCAACAATGCACTCCAGACAGTGGCCAGCAATGACAATGCCAGCAGACGATTGATCCGAACTTCCCATCTCGGAAAGCTCTTCATCCCCCTGGCAGTCTGACCAAGCCAGCTCCAGCAAAGCTGACAAGGAACAGCGATCACGAAGAAGATCAGGGCAAGCCATGAAATATGCTGTAGTTCATCGGAGTCAGGCAGCGTAAAAATGGCAATCGTCGACAACGCCATCATCCAGGCTTTCGGATTGACCAGCTGCAACCCGGCCCCCTGGAGCCAGCCCACAGGTTCAGAGTCCTGTTGCTGTGCCGGGCCGGGGCTGGCAGAAAACAGCTTCCAGGCCAGCCAGCTCAACCATAGCCCCCCGCCCCAGCTCATCCCCAGCTTAAGCAACGGGTAACTGAGGATTATGGAGGCCAGCCCTATTCCCGATAACCACAGGATCAGAGTCATGCTGACTGATGCCCCCCAGATGAACGGCATCGCCGCCATAGCCCCCTGTCTTGTACCAATCATCAGCGAAATCAGATTGGTTGGCCCCGGGGTAATCGAGGCAATGAACGCAAACAGACAAAAGTTCAGGTAAAGACTCAGCAAGGCTCTGCTCCTGTTGTATTCCTGACGGGCCACAAAATCCGGACAGGATCTGTGCTCAGCACTCCCTGATCACTCTGCTGAGCAACCACTCTCAATATTCTAAGTTGATCGCCAGAAATGTCCTTGCTATAACAACTCTGGATCAAGCCGAATCGAGGAGATTCCACTCAAAATGAAACATAAAAGAAAATATTCTGCCGATTCAGGTTTGGATGACACAGATTTACAGCTACTGGAGCAGCTTCAGCAGGATGGGCGTATCAGCAACGCCAGTCTGTCTGAAAAAGTAAATCTCAGTGAAACGCCATGCTGGCGTCGTTGGAAAAAACTGGAAGAAAATGGCTACATCGAGGAGTATCGGGCCGTCCTCAATCGCCGGAAGATGGGTTTCAGTGTAACGGCATTCACTCAGGTTTCTTTCTCCAGTCATGACGTTGAGCTTACCAATGCGTTTGAGGCAATCGTAAATGATCTGGAATGGGTACAGATGTGTCACTGCATTACAGGGAGTGTGGATTACATCCTGCAGATGATTTTCAGGGATCTGGATGAGTTTTCCGAGCGAATCAACGTAATCAGGCGTATACCCGGAGTTAATGCGATTCAGACCCACATCTCGGTCAGAGAGGTCAAAACCAGCACCAGCCTGCCAATCAGTTAAGTCCCTGTGAGCCCGACCAGGCCAGGGCTCAGTCTCGGAACTAAGCAGAAACTGAACTGATTCAGGGGAGCCTCGGCTGAGACATAGTCAGAGACAGAAAAGTGTGGGGAGGTACGTACTTCAGCTTTATCGACTTAACAGTCATGGATCACTCCATAGCCATCTAGTAATCCAAAGCCCCTGAGAGAAAGAAGCGGACTTAAAGAATATCGATTAGTGTGCCAATAGCTGCGACAAAAGTAACATGAGGGTGAAAGTCACAACTTTTATAGTTATTTCGCCTCTTCCACACCTCTGTAATCACCCAGCAGGAGCCAGGGGAAATACTGATTCTCTAATCCTTTGCTTCTAAAGATCATTCATATGGTCCCGGCAATAGCGAACCAAACATTCTGTCAGTTGATAACTTGTCTGAGAGGACAGGTTCCACGCGTGCCAATAAAGGGGGACCGATAGTCCCTTACCGGGACTCAGCTCTCGCAGACCCTCTTCTACTAGCAGGCATGATCCTTTCTGGCCTGGCACCATTCCCCATGCTAGCCCTCGTCTGATCAGGTTAATGTAGGCCTGGGTGGACGGAATGCGATGGCGGGGGTAGTCGCCTCTGTAGTTAAAGTTTGTCTTTAAATAGCGATCTTGCAAAGCATCTTCCTGATTAAACTCTGCGACAGGAGCTCTGGAGAGTGCTTCAGCCTCAACTCCGTTTGGAAAGTAGCGTTGAATGAACTCAGGGGTAGCCAACGCACGATATCTAACACTCCCCAATGCAGTGCAGTTGACGCCCTGTATTGACATAGCGGTGGCGCTAATGCATCCAAAGACCTCTCCCTGCCGCAAGAGTTGATGGGTCCGGTCTTGGTCTTCTACCCGCAGGTCCAATAAAATCTGATTGCTTTCTAGTAACGGTTCAATCGCGTCCAAAAACCAAGCCGATAGGCTATCAGCGTTTAGACCTATCGAAAGTTTGGTGTAGTTTTTTGATTGATTATCGAAAAGCGATTCCAGCAATGTGCTCTGAAGCAAGTTTATCTGCTGATAGTGATGTAACAGTTTTTTCCCGACGGATGTTGGCCTCAACGGCTGAGTACGCACAATCAGGGGTTGTCCAAGCGACTCTTCGAACTTTTTGACCCGCTGTGACACTGCCGATTGGGTCAAGTGCATTCGACGCGCAGCTTTCTCAAAGCTCTGACTTTCAACGACTGAGGCAAAGGCTTCTAGCTGACGATAGTCAATCATGGTCGAATAAACTTCGAAATAAGAAAATTGATGACTAATCCCCTTCTATTTTTACCCACATAGCCTTTATGATCACACTGACTGGAAGATGGCGCAAAGAGTCAATCGTCATACAGCCCATATTTTCCTGATGTTCTAAAATAGCCTCCTTCTTCCTTAAGGCCTTTAAGTTCCGCGCGAAGCTTGTTTACCAATTCCCCAGATGAACCTTTACTTACCGCCAAATAGATACCGTCAGACAGTTCTTCTATTGTAGAACCTTCTAACAGCTTCTTATTTACTCTATCTTTTAATATCTTATTGAGATTTTGTTCACTTGAGAGCAATAGATCAACTCACCCCCTCAGCAATAGATTTAATCCCTGATTGACGCTCGATACCAATTCTTAGGCAACCCCCTTAGAACCAACACGAGAAAAGACAAATTGACTAGATGAATCTTCTCTAACTAAAGCTAATCTATATTTTAAAATCCCTTCTATAGATTCAACTTTAATATCACGCCTTTCTTTCAGTCGCCAGATATGTTTGACATATGGAGAAACCACTCCAAACCAAGGAAATTTATCCTTCCGATTTTTGGTTCTAGCAATAGAATATATGGTGACATTTCGACGAATTAAAGCTTTCTTATAAGCTCTTGCCCATGGATACGATAGGAATATCATACCCTGCCCTCTGAAACACTTTTTCTACTACCCCTACTGACGCTCCAGACAACCTTCTATTCTGATTAATTTGGTAGGAAGGAAGTATCTCAGTTACAGCTTCAAGAGGCTGGACTAATAAATCAAAGGACAGAGTGGCCATTAGTAATGGCTATCAAAGCTAATTCTGCCAGGGGAAGAGAGCCTTTTGATTCCACAATCATGCTCAACCTCATAATGCCATTTTACTAGTCATAAACCATCCCGATTAGCAATAAAGGCAGACCTTAGTTATCGCGTTAAGCGCATCGCCAGATCAATGTCCAAGTCTGCTATCGATTCTTTACTAATCGGTAGAAAGCTACTTCGCCTCCACTCTGGTGGTTCAGAAAACGATTAAGCGCCATTCAATTTTTCGACAACCAGGCTTGCGACGGCAAGATCCTGCGCACCCACACCCGTCAGATCAATCAGCGTGATTTTTGCTGACCCGAAATCAACTTTCGACGCTTTTCCCGCCAGAAGATGACAAAAAGAAACATCAGCATCTTCAGCTACCACCCCGGCACGCACCGCTGTTCCGAAATCCCCGTGGTGGACGCACTGGTCATGGTTATCCGTTGCGATAATGTCGGCACGTGCGACAACAGAGGGGTCAATCTCGCTCTTACCCGGGCTGTCCGCTCCCACTGCAACAATGTGCAGCTCTTCCGGTAAATCTTCTGAGGTCACCACGGGTACCGAAGAGGGTGTCGCAGTCACGAGAATTTTACTGGCATGGCAGACCTCCCGTGCCGACTTCATGGGTACGGCTTCCAGATCCAGCTCGTCGACCAATCTTTTGCAAAAGGCTGCGCTTTCGTCAAAATTCCGACCACAGACTACAACCCGCTTCAGCCCTAGCATCTCCGAGATCAATTTCGCCTGTAAGAACGCTTGCGTACCAGCCCCGATCAGACCTAAGCAGGCATCGGGCCCTACGGGTTTCAAAGAAGCAGCCAATGCGCCGGCGGCGGCGGTACGTACTTGGGTGAGCCATCCATCATCTTGTAGAACGGCTACCGGGCGCCCTGTTTCGGCAGACATCACTAACACCAGTCCGCTGTTCGGAGGAAGCCCTTTCTCCGAATTCTTATAGAATCCCGCAGCGACTTTAATCACGAAATAAGGGTGCTTTTTGTGTTGCGCCGCCTTGGCGTGACAGTCTCCGAAGAAGCACCCATCATCTTCGGTGAACAAGATCTGCATTGGGTGTGGCTGCTCGATCAAGCCGTCCGCGTAGTCAATAAAGGACTGCTTAACGGCATCAATGGCTGAAGGAAACGACACAGCAGACTTAATATCTTTCAACGAAATTACGCGCATTGCTCTTATCCCCTATTTTGAAAACTCGGCAAAGTGGGTCTCAAAGTGACGACGCATAGCGGCCAAACCATCTTTAAAGACGCTGTCTCGCCCAATTCCGATACGGAAACGATCCTTCGGCACCTCCGTCAGCTCGGAGGCATAGATCGATGCGGGAAGCAGGAGCACACCGCTGGTTTCAAGCAATGACTTACAGAACTCTTCAGCACTTCCCGGACCTGTATACCGAGGAAAAGCCACGCAACCCCCTTGCGGCCGCTGCCACTCGATCAAGCCCGGAAAGTCAGCAAAGAGCTGTTCGAGTTGCAGGACGTTCTCCTGCATCAACGCTCTGTTCCGGGCGAGGATCTTTTCTCGGTTCTTCAACGCGACCATCGCCAGTACTTCTGATGGTGCCGAGTTGCAGATGGACAGAAAGTGCTTGTAGCGCTCAACCTTCTGAAGCACTTCTTTGTCCCGGGACGCAATCCAACCAATCCGAAGACCCGGCAATCCATAGGCCTTGGATAACACATTCAACGATATGCCCTTCTCGTAGACATCGGCGATCTGGGGCATCTGCTGATCAATATCGAGTTCTACCCCTCGATAGACTTCATCAGAAAACAGGTATATCCCATGCTCGCGGCAAAGCTGAATCAGTGCATCCAACTCTTGCCGATTGAGAAGCATCCCCGTTGGGTTATGGGGAAAGTTCAAGGAAATCAGTCTGGTGTTTGGCCGAATCGCTGCCTTGATCGCCTCAAGGTCAAGCCTCCAATCCTGCGGATCTCCCTCAGTCGACGGCACGATCAGCGGTACCCCGGTGACCTCGCAAACCGATAATGGTACGGTCTCGGCGCTCTGATAATTCGGTGTGGGTACTATAGCGTGACCGTTGGACCCGAGTAAGCATTTAGAGACGGCGTAAATGCCCTCCCCTGCACCCGCAAGGCAGAGGATGTTGTCGGGCACCATTGTGTCGTATGTCTTAGCAATCTCGACCCTTAGCTTCGGGGCCCCCCAAGTTTCGGTGTAACCTAGCCAGAGGTTTTCAAAGGCGACGCGGTCTTCGTTGGATGCCATAGCGAGCAGTTCAGGAAGCGCCATACTCTCCAGGTCTGAAGCAGTCATATGGTGCTTGGCTTTAAACTCCCAGCGAGAGAAAAACACTTCAAGACCGAAATCTCGCATTGGTGTGGCAGGGGTAGTCATAATCAATACGCTCCAGGTTGATGGGCTTTCCGCCGCCACATGTCCAGTAGCAAAGGCGGCTATGTACTGCCCTTGGTTACCAATATAACCAGGGGCAGCGTTCGGGCTATTTCAAGCGTTAATTCTGCTTTCAGGAGTGCTTTTAAAGCTTACCGGTAAGTGTTTCCAGGAATGCATCCAGAGGAATGTCTTCCTGCTTGATAAATCCTTTGTTGCGCAAGGTACCGTTTCACACCATTTCGATCACGGCGACCACCGATGCGGAGGTAGTCCAGGCGATGGCGCTGTTGCGACCACCGGCAGCTTCCAAGGGGTAATAAGCTTTGACGAACTCCTTGCGCTGCAAACGGCCATCGATCTCACAGTCCGTTGGGCTCTCAAGCAAGTCAACGCAGCGTAAAAACGTACTTTTTCCAGATCCACTGGAGCCGATAATCGATATCACATCATGCTCATGAGCAATCAAGTCAATACCTTTCAGAACTTCATGCTCACCGAAAGACTTGTGAATAATTGAAAACTCCAATGCCACATTGTTATTAGCCATATTAATTATTACCCACCAGCAAAATGACAGAGTTTCTTTAAGTGACCCTCCTTATTTAAAGATGATCACAATCAGATATTACATACGACCAAAACGGATTTCTAAAACTCTTAACACTCTCAGAAACCAAATAAAAATGATCATTGGAATCAGATTAAAAAGCGTCATTCACTATTACGTGCTTCGCGTAGCAATCCATAGAGGCTTGCTCTAGAAATACCTAACGCTTTTGCAATGTATTCAGCAGAGCCTCTTACCTGAAATATCTCTGCTTCCTCCAATGCACCAACAATAACTAGCTTATCTGCACGTTTGGCAGATACCATCGAAACACCGAGATCTGAAAGAGTAATTCCTATGAGATCATTTGCTCGCTCCCTCCAATCACCGGAGGTCAGTGATTGATAACTCTTTCCTGTACCTGTTCCAATAAGAGAATTCAATAGATCAGCCGCTTTCGAAAACGCCCCAGTCTTTAAGTTGACACATAGCAAGCTTGAAGGATTACCTTGCTCATCTCTAATGATTGCCGTTACAGATTTAATTGACTCACCATCTGCATTTCGCTTCGAATACGGGCCGATCAACTCCCCACAGGCAGCATCGCGCTCTAGTTCCTTGAGATCAATTAACGAATCATCTCCGGCCTCCCTTTTTGAAAAGGGCGCCGCTATATGCGCGATCTTCCCTGTCATAAGGTCGTGTAAAACAACTTCCACTTGACCCGGTAACAGCAATGAGATGGCCTCGCAAATTGCCTGATAGTTACGCAATGAATCTGACATATCGTTTCCTACAAACCGCTCTGTACACTTTATCCATATTTAGACATTTTGTAAATATATGTTTTTCCTGATGCTCGTGAGCACTCTAACAGGCTGTATTATAAGCAATTAGAATCCCTGCTAGCGTCTTGATGAGCGCTGACCAGACTGAATTCTCACCTGTCTGCGGGAACTTAAGAGTCACAAATTTCGTAGGAACCAAAGCCCACAAGAATTTTTCACGTCACCACGTCGCTCAGGTCACAAATGCAACCTGACACAAGGAGGGTAGAGCTATGGGTTATGTCTGCAGTGGGATAATGAACCCAGTCCGTTAGAAGCAGGCTCAAACCTCTTTCAATATCAGAAATGGGCGCAACTCCGGTCTCGTAAGAAGCCGGGCACACCTTCCCTGAACATGAACTGTGCTCACGATGGTGCGCCCCTCTTACCTTAAACCTCCATTTCTTCTGTTCACTGGCTGCCATCGTTAAGTTGGTACCGTGACAGAAATCACCTTGCCTGGTTGATGCACCATAGTTGCCGGCAAATAGTAGCTAATCAAATTGTACGATATCAAACAATATGGGTTATTCTGAGTCACTTGCGTCAGTGTTGACATAACCCGGCCATAGTCAGGAATTCGCTCATGCCCTCTGAAAACGCCTCCACGATCACCACTTCGTGCCCCAGCCAGGATCAGACGCCACTCTTCCTGCTCTGGTTGATCAGTGGTTGCATGATGCTACAGCCGCTGTCCACCGATCTTTATCTGGCGTCAATGCCGGGGCTGGCGGACTACTTCAACGTCTCGCCTGCAAAAGTTCAGATGACCCTGTCGCTGTTTGTGCTCGGTTTCGCGGGTGCCCAGTTAATCAGTGGCCCGCTCTCTGATCGCTTCGGTCGCAGACCGATACTGTTTAGCGGACTGGCAATCTATCTCGTCGCCACCCAGATATGTACTTTTGCCTCCACTATAGAGATATTGATCGTTGGCCGTTTTTTACAGGCTATCGGGTGTTGTACCTGCGTGCTCATTTCGCGCGCCATCGTGCGCGACGTCTATCCGCCCGCCGAGGGTGGGCAAGTTATTGCACGTGCCAGCACCCTGATGGCGTTCGCTCCGATTTTTGGGCCGATTCTCGGCGCGTATCTGCAGGTTACTTTTGGCTGGCGCGCCGCCTTCATGGCACATAGCCTGGCGGCGAGCATACTGGTGCTTGCGGCGTTCCGATTTCGTGAAACCAATGTCACTACCAATCCCGATGCGCTGCGCCTCGGCGGTTTCATCGAGAGCTATCGCATCATTCTGGGCTCCGGCATATTTTGGGCTTATGCACTGCCGGGGGCCTTGTCCTACAGTTCGATTTTCGTCTTTATCGCGGGGACATCCTTCGCGCTGATCAAAGTACTGGGAGTGCCGACACAGTATTTTGGCTATTGCTTTGCCTTCGGCGTATTGGGTTTCCTCCTTGGGACCTTAATTTGCCGACGCCTGATGAGGCGTATTGGCATCAATCGCACACTGCGCGTGGGCGGACTGCTTTCCTTAGTTGTCGGGCTGGGGTTTGCGGTTGCCATTGGCCTCGGTCTGCATCATTGGGCGACGGTTTTGATTGCCATGTTTGTAGTGATGGTGGCGCACGGCTTAAATTTTCCGAGTGCCCAGACCGGAGCCGTGGCGGTGTTCTCGGAACGTGCCGGCGCGGCTGCAGGCCTGCTTGGTTGTCTGATGATGCTCGCTGCGTTTACTACCGGTACTCTGGTCGGTGCCAGCCACGACGGAACCCTGACACCGATGTCACTGATGTCCGCAGGCATTGGTAGCCTGCTATTTCTCAGCGAACGACTCCTGTCGCGTTATCGCAGCTCAAGTACTCTATAGGGAAATGCGGCTGGCTGAACGGGGTGTTCCATGCCGGCAACCCCACTACCCGGGGGGATATTCGCTGCAGGGATCAATGCCAGATAAGCAGTCAGTGGTATCAGCCGAGCCTGAAGGTCAGCACCGGGCGCAGGAAGCGGCCGTACCCGTCGCCATGCCAGCTCTGTCGACGAAGCCGTCATCCTTTATCACAGACTTACTACCCGTGCCTGGATGATCGACCAGAGCTGACCGTCCTCAAGAGCTTCACTCCCATTTGCTGCAGAGATTAACTGCGCCGGAAACGTGAAGCTCAGGATGCCTGCGCCACCGACCGGATAACTGATAAGAAAGGGCACTGCCGGCATCAATTCCAATCTGGAATCAATGGTATTCAATTCAGCCGGTTCTATTCCGCATCCCTCCCGCCTAACCTTGAGCACACCCCGCCATGGCCCCTAGCCGGCGCTGAGGCCTCCCTTAGAAGATCATCCGGAGTTGGTTACCATGAACCTGAAAAACACCACAACCGCCTACGGCAGCATCGCCAGGTGGCTACACTGGAGCACCGCCCTGCTGTTTCTCGCCTCCTATATCACGGTGTATTACCGGCACTGGTTCACCGAGGAGAAAACGCCCGAGAACTGGACGGCGCTGCAGCTGCATCTCTCCGTCGGGGTGACCATCGCCGTGATCGTGGCCCTGCGAATCGCCTGGCGTCTTTCCAACCCAACCCCAGCCCCGGAGCCGGGCAGCCGGCTGGAGCACCTGGCCGCCGAGCTGGGCCACATTGCGCTCTACGCTGTAATGGTGCTGATGCCAATCACCGGCTACCTGGGTACCGGGGCGGCGACGGAGTTCTTCTTTCTGTTTGATATCCCCAAGTTCGAAGACACCGTCCTGTTCCAGTCGCTGGTCGCCAACGGCCTGGGAATCGACTTCAAGACCTTCGAAAAACCGCTCGATTTCCTGCACAAGGAGGTCGGTGGCGCCTGGCTGGTGTGGTTGTTGATTCTCGGCCATGGGGGAGCGGCTCTCTACCACCACCTGGTCAGGCGGGACCGCACCCTTCTGAGAATGACCTTCGACCGCACCACGCCACCCGAGGTGTGACAGATCAGGCCCACCGTCAGCGAAGGGCCGCAGCCTCAGGGGAACGCTCTTAGCCTGAATCAGCGTCCGGGAGCGCGCGCCCCCTCATACAGCGGGTTTTCCGCCAGCTTCTCCTTCAGGAAATCAACAAAACAGCGTACCTTAAGCGGCACGTAGCGGCTCTGCGAATAGAGGGCGTTAAAGGGGATCGAGTCGGCCCGGTAGTCCTCAAACAACCGCACCAGCCGGCCACTTTTCAGGTACTCATCCACCATCCAGATCGGCAACTGGGTAATGCCCTGTCCGGCCAGCGCTACCGCCAGGTTGGTATCACCACTGTCGCTGCGAAAGGAGCCCGACACCGGCACCGAAAATCCCTTTCCCTCCAGGCTGAAATGCCAGTTATTGAGCGTCTTCAGCAGCGAGTAGACGATACAGTTATGCCGCTTCAGGTCGCCCGGCTCGCGGGGCGTACCCTCCCGGGCCAGGTAATCCGGGGCGGCGACCACCAGCATGGGGTTATCGAACAGGTGCCGGGCCACAAGAGAGGAGTCCTCCAGTTTGCGGGCACGGATCGCCACGTCAATCCCTTCGGCGATCAGATCCACGTGCCGGTCTCCCAGTGACATATCCAACTGGATATCCGGATAACGCTGCAGAAACTCGCCCACCAGCGGCGCCAGCACCCGTCGTCCGAATGGCACCGGCGCCGTCACTCGCAGAGTTCCCCGGGGGGCCGCCACCTGGGAACGGACCCTTGCTTCCACCTCTTCCAGCTCGGCCAGCAGGTCCACGCAATGCTCGTAGTAATCGACACCGGCCTGGGTCAGGGAGAGATCGCGGCTGCTACGGGTGAGCAGCTTGACGCCGAGCTGCGCCTCCAGCGCCGCCACCTTCTTGCTGACTGTCGCCTGGGAACTGTTCTGTTCCCGCGCCGCCGCCGAAAAACTGCCCGACTGCACGACCCGCACAAAAGCCCGCATGGCACTGAGTTGATCCATAGGCCCCTCACTTCAGACAAATATTCAATAAAGGAATAGATACTATGCAGATTAGCACGGTTCTATTCACAACCACGAGATCATATCCTGTTTTCAATTAGCGGCGCGACAGCAATCAGCACCCCGCCACACCCCATCGAAAGGACCATTCCCATGGCAAACGAACTGGTATTCACCGTGGAGTTCAACGTTAAGCCCGAAGCCAGGCAGGCGTTTCTCGCCAGCCTCGGCGAGGTAATCGAGCAGATGGCCAGGGAGGAGACCTTTGTGTGCACCGACCTGCACCAGGATGCCACCGACCCCAACCGCTTTCTGATCTACGAGCGCTGGTCCGAGCCCAGCTTCGAAGCCTTTGTCGAAAACCAGCTCAGGGGCAAACGCTACCGCGATGAATACGAAAGCAAGATCGCCGAATGGCTGGTGAAGGAACGCGACATCAGCGTCCTGGAGCCCCTGGGCGAGTGGTCCCGATAACCCCGTCCGCCCCCACTAACTGTCACCCATCAACAATCACCGAAAGAGAAAGCAACCATGTCAAAGCATCTAGCGTTCTATGTGGAGTTCAATGTCAGACCAGAGGCCGTTGATCAGTTCCTTCAAGGCGCCACCGGGGTTATCGAGGCGATGTCCGGGGAAGACACCTTCGTCACCGCTTACCTGCATCGTGATGCCAACAATCCGAACCACTTTACCCTCTACGAGCGCTGGACCGAGGCCTCCATGGACGACTTTATGAAGAATCAGCTCCACGGCAAGGCGTACCGCGACGAGTACGAAGCCTGCCTGCCCGATCTGCTGACCAGCCCCCGTACCTTCGTGGTACTCGATCCGATCGGTGAGTGGGAGCGCAACTAAGGAACCTGCGAACAAGTCCCTTGCGCCTCAGGCTTTCAGAGCGATCAGAGATCAAGGCAACGATTACAGACATACTGGTTGTCTGTCGAAAATCGCTAACGCTGAGATCTGATGGCTCTGATAGCCCCGAAGGGCGGGCTCTGGAACGGCCATCTGCTTTGTCAGACAGCTTGAAAAGGTCCAGACATTTCACTGCGCTGTCTTTCGCGCATCTGGCCGTTCTATAGCCCGCAGAGAACACACTGGACTTATTCGCAGGTTCCCTAAGCGATCTGCAAACCGAATAAGCCGCAAGTGCGGCTGAGAAACAAACCGACAATCACGAGGAACCCGAAATGGATATGCAGCAGAAACTGCAGCAGCTGTTGGATAAGCAGGAACTGACAGAGCTGATGTACAAGTTTGCCCGTGCCCTGGACCGGATGGACGGCGAACTGATGAAGTCGACCTACTGGGAAGACGCCATCGAAGAGCACCAGGACCCGATCTTCCCCGACCTGTTTTTCTACAACGATAACGCCCACGCCTTTGTTGAGCCGGCCATGGAAGGTTTTAAAGCCCTCAAGGCAACCCAGCACCGCATCAGCAACCCATTGATCGAAATCGACGGGGACAGCGCCACCGCCGAGAGTTATGTCTGGGCTTACCACGTCCACGAGGAAAACGGTGTCGATCGGGAAGGGATCCTGGGAGGACGCCACCACTTCCGGTTTGAGCGGCGTAACGGCGAGTGGAAGATCAGGCACCGCTCCACCGTATTCGACTGGAACCAGAACCAGCAGGCGACCGCCATCTGGGCGGAAAATTTCAGCGACAAGTACCGCGGCAAACGCGACAGGCACGATGACAGCTACCGCTATCTCGGCAACGGGTAGCCCACCGGATCACGCACAACGAGGTGGGCCGATTAACCGGTCCACCACTGCCACAGTCAGAAACCAGAGGTCCCCGAATCATGAGCGCAAACAAATTTAAGGCCGGCGACAGCTTCCCACGCCTGGTCCTGCCCACCCTCGAAGGCCAGGAGATCGACCTGGCCATGCCCCGGGGCAATCACGACTGGCAAATGGTGGTGGTCTACCGCGGCCGCCACTGCCCGCTCTGCACCCGCTACCTCAATCAACTGGAAACCCTGAAGAGCGACTTCTCCCGGCTAGGCATCGATATGGTCGCGGTATCGGCGGACAGCCTGGTGCAGGCGACCGATCACAACCGCGAACTCCAGGTCAGCTTTCCCGTGGCTTACGGTCTGAGTATCGAGCAGATGCAGCAGTTGGGTCTCTACATCTCCCACCCCCGCTCTACCCGGGAGACCGACCACATCTTTGCCGAACCGGGTCTTTTTGTCATCAACGACCAGGGTCAGGTGCAGGTAGTGGATATCTCCAACGCCCCCTTCGCCCGCCCGGAACCGGATGTACTGCTGTCCGGCCTGGATTTTATCCGCAATCCTGACAACAACTACCCGATTCGCGGTACCTATGCCTGAAATCGGGACATGCAACCCCTGGCCGCCCCCCTCGATAGCGACCCGAAGACACCCACCGGTAACCACGACATCTGAGGAGACAACCATGTATGCCCGCAATATCCTGAAACTGATTGCCACCGCCTCCCTGACGCTAAGTACAATCGCCGGAATGCACCAGAGCGCCATCGCCGTCGAGTCCCCGACGGAGGCACCGGTCAACGGCGTAAGTACCCTGATCGACCCGGCCCTGCAGCCTTTGCTGGGCAACCTGCCACCGCAACTGAAGCTGATCACCCGTGACTCTCTTGAAGAGGTGCGCACGCTGGTCGGGAAGATGCTCCGGGCCTCCCCACTGAATGGAGTGTCCGTAACCCGGGCGACGGTGCAAACGACCGAGACCGACGTGCCGGTCTATATCTACCGGCCCGAGGCTCAACCTGCGAACGACGCCGACAAAACCCAGCGCGTAAAACGACCGGCCCTGCTGTGGATCCACGGAGGTGGCTTTATCATGGGCAGTGCGCAAAGCGACTTTGCAGCCCGGTTTGCCAAATCCCTCAACATCACCGTGGTCTCGGTTGACTATCGCCTGGCCCCGGAGCACCCCTTTCCCGCCGGCCTGAACGACAGCTATGCCGCCCTGCAGTGGGTGGTGGCCCAGGCAGATGAATTAGGCATCGACCCGGAGCGGATCGCCGTTGGTGGTGACAGCGCGGGTGCCGGCCTCGCTGCGGGGCTGGTGCTGCACACCCGGGATCAGAAAGGCCCCGCCATCGCCTTTCAGTTCTTGCTCTATCCCATGCTCGACAACCTGCACGCGACGCCCTCGGGGTCCATTGAGGACTATCCGGTATGGAGCCGCCAGACCTCCTTCAACGCCTGGGAGATGTACCTGAACGGCACGCCCGGAGCGAACGCCTCACCTTACGCCGCCCCGGCGCGCGCCACGAACGTCGGCAACCTGCCACCCACCTTTATCACCACCGGCACCGTCGACCTGTTTCGTGATGAGATCATCGACTACGCCCAGCGGCTGATGGCCGCCGACGTGCCGACCCAACTGGCGGTGTTCCCGGGCGTGTTCCACGGCGCTCAGATCTTCGCGCCTGATGCCGCAGTCAGCCGCAGGATGATCAACAGCTATGTCAGCGCAATGAAGGAAGCTCTGGCGCCCCAATTGGGAACCAACACTGAATAAGCCCTCGGTAACGATGAAGGCCCCCCTGTTAAGAAGAACCAAAGGCGCCTCCTCGCTCGCTGTGCTGCGGGCCGATGGAGGCATGAACCAGACACGCCGGGTCACTGACGCCGAGCTGGCCGGCCAGGATTGTCCGGCCCAGCCCTCCTGGCGACCTTCTCCTCCCGTGCCCCCCTTAGCGCAGAGACCACACTGATGAGCAAAGACACCCTTTTTACCCCCCTGATGCTGAGCGATAGCCTGACGCTCAGAAATCGTATCGTTATGGCCCCGATGAATCGAAGTTTGGCCGACGATGATCTGGTGCCAACCGACGCGATGGCGGACTACTATGCGCGCCGTGCAAATACCGGTCTGATCATCACCGAATCACTGATGATTTCCCCAACCGCCCGGGGCTATCCAAACACCCCCGCCATTTTTTCCCGGGCGCAGGTCGCAGGCTGGAAAAAGGTAACGCGCAAAGTCCATGAGCGTGGCGGAAAAATTTTCGCGCAGATCTGGCATACCGGACGGGTCTCCCATCCGGTCTATCTCAACGGCGAGAAACCTCTTGCTCCCTCCAGCGTTCCTTTGACGGGGCGAATACCGCGTACCGAGGGTCTGGAATACGGTACTCCCCGTGAGATGACCGAAACGGACATCCAGCAGATCATTCGGGAATTCGCCCGGGCCGCCGCCAACGCCCGCCAGGCCGGGTTTGATGGGGTCGAGATTCATGCAGCCAATGGCTATCTGCTGGATCAGTTCCTCCACTGGGATACCAATCGCCGTAACGACAGGTGGGGTGGCAGTCCCGAGAATATGACGCGCATCCTGTTCGAAGTTATCGATGCGGTGAAACGGGAAATCGATCTTGCCGGGCTGCGTTTATCACCGGCAGCTTATCTTCACATAGAGCATGATGATCGTGATAAAGACGTATTCGACTACCTGCTGCTGCACCTCAATCAATACCAACTGGCCTATGTGCATACCGGCATGTTTGAGGACAGCCACCAGCCCCACCTTGACGGGACCGTAACCCGGTATATCCGCCGTCACTACCGTGGGATCGTTATCGCCTGCGGCGGGTACGACGCTCCGCGCGGTCGCAATATGATCATCAATGACGAAGCCGATCTGATCGCGATTGGCCGGCCACTTATCGCCAACCCGGATTACGTAGAAAAAGTCCGAACCAACCAGCCACTTCAGCCCTATCATGAAGCGCTTCTGGCTGATCTGGTATAAGGGTCTTAAGTCTGTCCGAATGGGCGCTGCCAGGTGATCCGGAGCGCCTCAGGGCATCCGGTTCAGGAGCGCCTCAGGGTATCCGGTTCAGCAGCGCCTCAGGGTATCCGGTTCACCAGCGACAAGTGGTGCCGCTTCCTCCGGGAGTACAATCTGACGGCCAGCATGAGCCGACGCGGGACCGGCTACGCCAACGCCGTGGCCGAGTCCTTCTTCAACTCACTCATAAAGGAGAAGGCCAGGCGCCGGATCGGTCCGAGCCGGGAAGAAGCCCGCACAGAGCTGTTGCGTACATCGGGGTGCTCTATAACCACCATCGCGGGCACAGTTATCCAGGGCAAATACCACCTCCGGAATACCAGGAGCAGTTCAGACGGGATCGGAAAGCCGGGTGTCTATGACGCCGGGGAAGTCCGGGCCGACATCACAAAGGACGGATAGCGTGGCAGTTCTTTGCGACAAGCCTGTCACAGGCTTGCTATCTCACACGTTGTCACCTTGCATACCCATATACGAAACCGCTGGCGGAATTGCTGTTATGGTTTACCTGAAGTAAATCAATTCAGTGGTGGTATAGGTGCTACCCGATTCCCGGACTTCGATCCCTGCACGTTGGAACTCCGGTGCGCCGTTACGACCCCGGTTGCGTGAAAAACCGTAACCTTCCAGCGGAATACCCCCTTTTTGATTGAACACGCCATCGTTGTTCTCATCGTGATGAACCAACAGCGCATATTTACCTGGTGGCAAGTTGCTGATCGTAAAGTGCATTTTCGCTGATAGCGTATCCTGTACTATAAGCGCTGTGGCCCTGGTCACATGCTGCTGCTCAAAAGCAGCAGCTTCGTCAAACAGGGCCACAATCATCTTGCCGTTACCGTTGCGGATCTTTTCGACGCTGATTTGCAGCTCTGCAGCCACCGCGCTCTGCGCCGCCAGCATGACTAACAGCACGAGTGGTCTGATCAATCTGACTAACTGCGTATCGTGTGACTTCATGTGCTTTGTTCCGTGGAAAAGGGTTGCGGGCGGCTGCCTGTCACCAGGTCCGGAGATACCTGAACAGCAGCGGTTCGACTAAGAGATAGAGGCTCAGCAGAACCCAGGTGATAATCACAGCCCAGTATACAAAGGGGTTCTGCCGACGACTGACCGGCTCGAGAAAATGGGTGGTGCCACTGCGAATATCGGGCAACATCCAGAGCAGGAATATCACTCCGAACAACCAACGCAGGTTAAACGCCAGGGCGGTAAAGACCAGCCCCAGACCCAACAGTGCCCGCCATTTGATACCGCCCACACAGCCTCCCTGATCCTTATGAAATCCAGGAGGAGTTATCCCATCCCAGATTCCGTATCCGCGTAAAGCGCCGCTTCAGGCTGCGTCCCATACCGTTGTATTTTTCGTGGAACCACCCCATGCCAAGCTCAAGGTCCTCCGGGGACATCTGCTCAGGCTGAAACACCGCATGGGTGCCATCATATTTCGACCAGTCACGGGTCAGCAAGCGCCCTTCCTGTTCCAGCTGCTGGTAGAGCGTCGTTCCCGGGTAGGGAGTTACGATGACCGAATGGCACATGTCCAGCTCCACCTCGTCCACATAGTCCAGGGTCTCCTGGAATATATCCGGCCCGTGCTCGTCAAAGCCAAACAGCATCGCCGAATCGACGGCGATGTTGTATTCATGCAGTTTGCGGATATAGTCCCGGGTCCGATCGATACGGATAAACCCCTTACCGGCCGCTTTTAAGGCAGCCTGTGACGGTGTTTCAATACCCGACAACAGCCAGAACAAACCGCTCTCAGCTGCGGCCTCGAGGACCTCATCATGTTCTGCGATGTTGATGGTCGCCTCGGCGCTCCACTTGATGTTCAGCGGTTTGAGGGCATGGCACAGCTCCAGCGCATACTCTCGATCGGCGATCAGGTTGTCGGCATGCAACTCAAAGTATTCCAGGCCGGATGCCCTGATCTCATCGATCACCTGCCCTACCGGCCGATTTCGCATGGTCGGAAAGAACTTGTGCACGGTACAGTAGCTGCACCTGAACTTACAGCCCCGGGATACCACCACCGAACTCATGCCACTGTAGGGCTCCAGATCGATCTGCTGGTGAGGGTATCCACAGAGCGCTGACATCTCCGTGGGCGCCCCCTGTTGATAGCGGCGGTTGAGCCGTCCGTAAGAATAGTCCTCCAGCAGCTGAGGCCAGATCTGTTCCGACTCGCCAACCATCACCGCATCGCCATGCTGCAACACCTCATCGGGGACAAAAGAGGCGTGCAGGCCACCAAACACCACCGTCTTACCTTTGGAACGGAAATGATCGCCCAGCTCGTAACCGCGCAGGGCATCTGGCGTGGACATAAAAATCGCCACTATATCGGCGTCCGTTCCGAGATCGACGGCCCCTTCCGATGTTTCATCGTGCAACTCAACGTCAACCTCCTCCGGGGTAGCCACCGCGGTGGAATAGATACTCTGCGGTGGAGTCCCCATATAGGCCTTGTACTCCTTGAAGGCGCTGTCTGCCGATGCTTTGATCAACTTAATTTTCATGGTTGTGTCTCCCTTCATTGAGTTGCGGATAGCGGACGCTCTTCAGGTACTGGCCGCCAGCCTGGCGATCGAAGCAGGTAACCCAGCCCTTCACCGAGGCTGCGGGCCTTACCGAGATCACGGAACAACCGGGGAAATTCGTAGAACTGAACGGTAATCGGATTCTTACTGGTCATCGGTGTCGTCAAGCCATAGTGCGGTATCTCCTCTTCGCTCTGGAAGGTACCGAACAGGCGATCCCAGACGATCAGAATGCCGCCGAAATTCCTGTCGATGTACTTATCATTGGAGCCGTGATGGACCCGGTGGTGGGATGGCGTATTCAGGAACCACTCCAGGGGTCCCAGCTTGCCGATCATCTCGTTATGAATCCAGAACTGGTAGGCCAGCACCAGGATCTCGGCAGCGAACACCAGCACCGGGTTGAATCCCATCAACACCAGCGGCAGATGAAACAGCACCGAAGGGATCGGGTCGAACAGGCTGAATCGGAACGCGGTGGCCGTATTCATCATCGATGAGCTGTGGTGTACCGAATGCGCCAGCCAGAACAGCCGTACCCGGTGAACACAGTAATGCTCGATGTAATACGCCAGATCCGCCAGTAACAGCACCAGCAGACCGGTATAGCCGTTGACCGGCAGCTTCCAGGGGATCAGCTCGTAGACCATAAAGTAGAGATACACCCCGCCACTGAATATCAGCATTTCGCTGATGTAATAAGGCACCTGGGTGAATACGCTGGAGAAGGTTTCCAGCAGCCGTTCACCACTGTAGCGCCCCGTTACCAGGTCGTTGAGCAGTTCCAGCGCCAGAAAAAGCAGCGCGAAAAGCAGCACCCAGTCATAGACCGAGAAGGAGATCGCCTCGAAATACTGAAGCCAACCTTGTTCGTTCATAGCAGATACTCCACTCATCTGAGGGCTACAAAGGCAGTTTGACTGAGAACGTTATAACTGCGGTCCAACTGGTACTCTTCGAAGTCAGCGGCGTACTTCAGCTGATCGACCAGGTCGGCATCGTCCCATGCCTGAAGCACTTCACCACCGGGAAGGCGTAAATAATCGCCGGCCGCGATCAGGATCGCTTCTGTCTGCCGGGGAAGTACCCGGTTGGTAGCAACCGGATAGCCAAGGGTCAGAAGTACCCGATTACGCGAAGCATCGTAGCGGTGATAGACTGCATACACACTCAGGGCCTCTTTGACGAACAACTCGGCGGCGAGATCACGCTCGGCAAAACGACGCCAGAGCCCTTCAATCTGCGGGTGTGAATCGCAGTTAAGCTCGATCCACTGGCTGCTCCCAACGATCTTCAGCGATTCCCGATACACTGGGCTTTCGGGACCTGATCCGGTGGTGACCCGGACAGGGGTGGAGGTGGAGGTGGAGGTCGAGGAGTGAATATCAGGACGTGTCTCTGCCACCTGATAGGGCCAGATCAACCAGACCATAAAGCCCAGCATGCCGATAATCGCGATAGCGTAGGCGGTCAGGATCATCGGATTGCGCCTGGGAAGTGCTCGGGAAACGTTCATCAGAGTTCCTTCTCTACCAGAAAAAGCAGGACACGGCGACCAGAGTCCAGATCAGCATCAACAGCCAGTAGGCAACCGGTTCGCGGTCGCGGCGGTACTCCCGGTGCAGCCACACGGTACCTGCAAACAGGTCCCAGGCAACCCAGACCAACAGTGCTGAACCGAGATAGGTAGTCCAGTTCATGATTTATCTTCCTGTCCGAGGGATTGAATTAACAAAGCGGCTGCCCGACGTGCAGGCAGACGATAGCGTTCGGCCATATTCAGTGGTGCCAGCGAATCGAGATTGAAATAGAGAGAGATCAGTCCAAAGGACGCCGATGCGATATCCTCGGAGCAGGCATCCGGGAAACCCTTTCGCAATACCGATTCGATCTCCTGTGAGAACTGCTCCATCCAGGCCTGCATCAACTGCTGCAGTGCAGGATTATTGCCGGCAGCAAAGATCAGTGACTCCACCACCAGTACGAACTCCGCATCGCTGTACTGATCGTCGAACAGGCTATCGAGCAGCGCATCGATCGTGCCCTGAGCAGGCAGATGCGATAAGAATTCAGCCCATTCACGGCTGGAACGTTCCACCACCCGTTCGGCCAACTGCAGAATCAGATCCTCCCGGTTGCCTGCAAAGTGACGTACCAGGCTACGCTGCAGCCCCGACTCCTCAGCGATGCGCTCTAAGGTGCTTCCCTCAAGGCCGAATCGCGCCACGCAGCGGTGAAAAGCCTGCAGGATCTGCTCCAGCCGTTCCGCTTTTTTACTGGGCCGCCCCATGGCGAAACCTCCTTTGCACATTGTTTGTCACCATTGACAACTTACTCCCGGGATAGTTTATTGTCAACATGGATAATAAAAGAAGACACAACGTTATGACACACAGCAAATTGCTGCAGCTGGAGCGCCTCGATCTGGGCTCAGTCTTTCGCTGTTACCGGCTCTCCATAGCACTGACCTGGGGAATGGTGATAATAGAAAACCTGCTGCTGGCCCTCATTCCCTTGTTCATCGGGTTCACCATCGACAGCCTGATGACTGGCAGATTGCATGATCTGACGATCCTGGGGGGCGTGATGTTACTTCTGACTCTGGTGGCGGTCGGGCGGCGACTTTACGATACGCGCATCTACGGCACCGTCCGCGTTGATCTGGGTGTGGCACTGAACCATCAGCAGAGTAACCAACCGGTTTCGATTCGCAACGCCCGGCTGGATATGTCGCGGGAACTGGTGGACTTTCTGGAACAGCAGGTACCGGAGCTGTTGACCGGCGTGATTCAGATTCTGGTCGCTCTTGTGGTGCTGGCCTCCTTCGGCTGGCCTTCAGCTCTGGCGGCAATCCTGTTGAGCCTGTTTATGCTGCTGCTCTATAGCGGGTTCCACCGACAGTTTGTGCGCCTGAATGGCGCCCTGAACGCGCAGACCGAACGCCAGGTGTCGTTGCTGGCATCGGAGCGCCCGACATCCCTGCGTCGCCACCTGTTCCTGCTGCGAGGCTGGGAAGTAAAGCTGTCCGATACCGAAGCCCTGCTCTATGGTGGCATCTTCCTCGGGATCATCGGTTTTATCCTGACTAACCTCTGGCTGGCCTCCGCCAGCAAGGACGTATCGGTTGGCCAGATCTTCACGGTTGTAAGCTATTCCTGGCAGTATGCAGAGGCCGCGCTGGTGTTACCCCTGACCCTGCAGAACCTCTCTCGCCTCAAGGAAATTACCGGGCGTATCAATACGCGATGAAGCGTAGCAGTCTGTACGACTTGCCTGATAGAGACACTCATGTATCATTCAAGCGACTTCACCAACGGATCCGGGATATTTCCAATTGCCGCGCACGAAACGCTCTGCTCGCCAGGCCTTGCTGGACTCGGCCACTACCCTCCTCGCACAGAATCCCGGCGCCTCTATCATTGAGATTGCCGAAGCCGCCGGCGTAGGAAGGGCGAGCCTTTATCGCCATTTCCCGACACGCGAAGCCTTGTTGCGGGAGCTGAGCCTGGAAGCACTTAAAGCCATGGATGAAGCTGTCCGGCACATATACTGGAATGCCAGGAGTGCCGAAGATGCCCTGCAGATGACTATCGAGGCGATGATTCCCCTGGGAGATCGTTTCTATTTCCTGACCCGCGTGGGCGAGATCGTGGATGACCAGGTCAGTATCGAGTTGAAACGACAGAATGACCTGATGACAGAACTCATCAAAGCAGCCCAGAAAGAGGGAGTTCTGGACGCCAGCGTCAGTGCAACATGGATTAACGGGGTTTTCACGAGCTTAATCTATACCGCCTGGTGTGCGATGACTGAAAGTAATCTTAAGGCTCCTGAGGCCACTGCTCTCGTATCTCGAAGCTTACTCAGAGGACTCGCACCAGTACTCGAGTGAGAAGCTGGATACACAAGGATTCCATCTCTGCTTTCACCAGCACCAGCTTCTCCAACAACCCTCCAACAACCCTCCAACAACCCTCCAACAACCCTCCAACAACCCTCCGACAACTCGCCAACAACTCGCCACAACAGCTGCTATTTGCCTGTTTCCGGCGATCCCTGAAGACGATCGAGCGCCGCAGCCTCTAAACGAATAAATATTATGAGACATTTTTGTATTGCCATAATGATACACTCATGTATCATTACTAGCACCGGGGATCTGATACAGCACCCGGATGGCAACAGCGTTCTTAAAGGAGATTTGAACCGTGAACAGCAAGCTTCTGATCGGCGTAATTCTGGCAGCCACCACCCTCAGCGAAACGTCGTTGGCCGGCCCTCAGTCAGCTATCATGTTTGATATTTTTGATACGGATAAGAATCAGAAACTAAGTATGGCGGAATACCGAAACGGCGGTATGGATGCCGAGGGAATGAACTGGGCTCAGGGTTTAAGCTCAGTGTGTACAGAGCATACCCTGAAAACAGCGGAACCGGAGCTTATTGAAAGTTTCAGAATGCTCGATTCTGATAAGGACAAAACGATATCGCGAGAGGAGTTCATCACCAATGGCGAACGGGTCTACGAAGAATATTGGAGTGCCTCATTTAAACAAGCAGACAGTAACAAAGATAAAGCGCTGTCAAAGTCAGAATATAAGAGCCAGGCTCAGAGCTATGTACAACAGCTAAGAAATGCTTATACAAGCGATAAAATCCCAACGGAATGCAGGGCCGATGTGGAATACTGGAGCACCTACTACGAGGGATTGGAAAAATATATAGACCAGTCTTTTTACTACCTGGATCTGAATTCAAACAACTCACTGACATATGCCGAATACAAAGGGACTCACCTCTGGCAGCAAGGTAATGTCAATCAGTGAATATCAGCTCCCCGGGTTATCAGTTAGCAGGCAGCTCAGTGTACTGGCCAGCAGCTGGCAAAGAAATAAGCGCCCTGTTTGCCATCCATAGTTAAATATCAGCGATAGCGCATCAGATTTACATTTTGGATTAAGTACATGGATACTCAACAAAGCTTGAATTTATCTGTCTTAGCGCTGTTTGCATTGCTCCCCGTTTCGAACGTTTATGCCCAGAAAATCGATCATGCCGAAATGATTAATATTCCCGGCGCAACTTACCAGATGGGGTGCGATCCAACCACAGACTATATCTGTTCTTATGTGCCCGAGGAAAAGAAACATACGGTCACGGTCGGAGCATTCAGGATCGACAAATATGAAGTCACAACCCGACGTTACACCGAGTGCGTGAAGGCGGGTGTATGCAGTATGCCGACAATCGGCGGACTGATGTATTATGGCATTCCTGAGACCGCGAATTTCCCGATCAACGGAGTTAACTGGCATCAGGCCAGGCAGTTTTGTAAATGGCAGGACAAGCGGCTACCAACGTCGGCAGAATGGGAGCTGGCTGCTCGCGGAACCGATGGCCGCACCTACCCATGGGGTAACCAGGAGCCCGATTGTACGCGTACGGTGATGGATCGGGAGAATGCCGGTTTTCTGGGCTGTGGTACAGGGGACACCCTGCCGGTCGGATCCAGACCTGAGGGGGCCTCTCCCTATGGTGTCATGGATATGGCCGGAAACCTGTGGGAGTGGACATCGGACTGGTATGACGAGCAATACTACTACAACAGCCCGCGTAATAACCCCAGAGGTCCGAAGAATGGTGAGCTCAAGGTCACCCGAGGGGGGGATTTCATGAGTCGCCAGGGCTATGAACTGCGTGTGACCGGGCAGTTCCCCTACTACCCTTCGAATCCAAGCCCTGCTATCGGCTTTCGCTGCGCCAGATAACATAGGAAACAGAAGATGAAGACCCCCCGTTTTCACGGAATCGTGGCGATCTGTGGCGTCACTGCCTTGAGTTTTCCTGCTTTCGCAGGGCCGGATTATAAAGAAATGGTAACCGTGGCGGCCGGTGAGTTTGAAATGGGCTGCCGGCCGTCTGACGGCGTCTATTGTTTACCCGGGACCACACCGCACAAAGTCTATCTGGACAGTTTCAGAATCGACAAATACATGGTCACTTTCAACAGGTATCAGGCCTGCATTGACTCCGGTGAGTGCACAGAGCCCTACATGGGAGGAGCCTGCAACTATGGCATGAGCTGGGCAGGTGACCACCCGGCCAACTGCATTACCTATCAGCAGGCCGAAGCCGTTTGCAACTTCGAGGGCAAACGCCTGCCGACGGAGGCTGAGTGGGCAAAAGCTGCACGGGGACCCGACAGTTTTCTCTTTCCCTGGGGAAATCATCCCGCCCCTTCCTGCGAGCGCGTGGTTATGAATGAGAAGCGTGGTTCAGAAATTGGACCTGGTTGTGGTGCGGGCACCACCCGGCCTGTCGGTAGCAGGCCAGACGGAGCGTCCCCCTATGGGGCTCTCGATATGGCTGGCAACCTGTTCGAATGGACCAGTGACTGGTACTCGGAAACCTACTTTTCCAACAGCCCCTACAGAAACCCTGAAGGCCCTGATTACGGGGAAGCCAAAGTCCTGCGCGGCAGTGCCTGGTCTGCACGATTTAAGGATGGCGTGGCGCTGACTGTGCGCTCGGCTTACGCCCCCCCTGGTCAGGGCTATGTGGTAGGCGCCAGATGTGCGAAAGGTACCTGAAGATAAAGATACCTGAAGATATTGAGCAACCTATAGATACACCCGGGGGGACCCTGATCCGGAATCGCTGACTTGCGGCCTGACCTCCGGTTTACCCCGGACTCGTTAATCTCCTGCCTTTGCAGGCAGGAGACCCACATGCGACTCAAAATCCACAATATTGCCCTGATAGCTGCCGGTATCACCACTAATGCACTACCTGTGCGGGCAGACGGTCATGCCAGTGAGAGCCTGTTGCACCAGTCTTTCAGGCTTCGGATCTCCGATCAGGTCCGGCAGTCGGCCGACAGGCTGAATTATCTGCCGGTGGCGTCGACGCCTGCCAGTGGCAGGGGACATCAGGTGTCGCGTGCCCTGTTCGACAACCCCGGCGGCGAACCTGGTGCAGACACCGGGCTGTAACGCGCACCCCATAACTAAGACTGGCCAGCACCGGTGGCATTAGCCGACTCGCGGCGGGGAAGGTGGATATGTCCGCTCCGGGTCACCAACGGACATATCCTGTCTATTCAGGCTGAAGCTTAAGAGCTTATTCGTGGGACAGCGGCATATCCGGATCCTCATCCCAGCCCGCTTCCGGTTCCGGGTAGCGGCTCAGCCAGCGTTCGATCAGCACCACATGCTCCCGCTCCTCATCGGCCAGTTGCACGGCCATTCCCCTGACTTCGTCATGTTCGGTGCTCTCAGCGATTTCGGAGAAAAAGCTGACCGCCCGGCGCTCGCCGGCCAGGGCGATGTTCAGTGCATGCCAGGGGGTCATCAGATAATGAGTCCGATCCTGATCCGATGCCTCAGGACTCTCTTCAAGCCCCCATTGAAATTTACCAGGCTCGATAGCAGGAAGTCCGACTCCCTCGCTCAGATCACGGACATGCTGGATATGCTTACCTTCGATCTGTTCCAGCTTGCGGAACAGTTCAGCCACTTCAGTGTTGTTATGCACCTCCATCTGGTCGGCAAGCATTGCGTAACGCTCAGCGGCTTCCGTTTCTATCGCCAGCGAATGAGCCAGCAAATCCGCCACCGAGGAGATCCTGTTTTCCGGCATCTTCTCCCTCCATCCTGCTATTTCTCTGATATGAGGTTCCGCGAGCTATCAGCCCATCGCAGAACATGTTGACGTTAACGTCATCTTTTGACATCCTGAGTTTACTTAACGTTAATGTCAACATTTTATCGATTGCGGCTGGTCAGGTAACGGTTTCCGCACAGTGGCAGCAGCATCGGTATTAAAGACCAGAAGGAATTATATTTCATATGCACTTGACAGATGCTTTATAGTTCCTCATATTGCTCTGCAGCAACTTGCTGGGGCCCGCTCCGCTAGCTGCTTGAAATACAACAGAATAAGGAGAACAAAGATGATTCTGGAATGTACTGCAAACGAAGGTTTTGAAGATCAGATCACTCCCTCCGAGATCTATGAAATCAAAATGATCGGACAAAACTCCGTGCTGATTGAGAACGACAAAGGTGTACAGCGCTGGTACGGCCAGCACCATTTTGAGTTCCGCCTTCCGGAATAGTGCCGGAATCAGTTCCCCCTCCCAGGTCTGCTGCTCTTGCAGCAGGCCTGTCTCCACTCAGACAACTCTCCCGCTGCTCCCCCGGGGACAAGCCCGTCACGACGGTAAACCGGTTTACTCCTGATCAGACTGCAGACCACCCCGGGTCAGTTTCTCGGGATCAAGCAGCTCGCTGAGTTCAGCCACCGACAGCTCAGTATGTTCGGCCGCGACCTCAACAATCGGGCGCCCTTCCCGCCAGGCCTGCTTAGCGAGCATCGCTGCTTTTTCATAGCCAATCAGCGGATTCAGAGCGGTAACCAGTACCGGATTACGGGCCAGCACCTCTCGCAATCTGGCGTCGTTCACCCGGAACGTACGGATCGCCCGGTCCGCCAGCAAGCGACTGGCTGAGCTCAGCAGTTCAATGCTTTCCAGCAGGCCGGCGGCAATCAGCGGCAGCATGACATTCAGTTCGAAATTACCGGACTGTCCGGCAACGGTAATACTGGTATCGTTGCCCATTACCCGCGCGGATACCATGGTCACCGCCTCGGGGATCACCGGGTTGACCTTACCCGGCATAATCGAAGAGCCCGGCTGCAGCGCTTCCAGTTCGATCTCCGCCAGCCCGGCCAGCGGCCCGGAATTCATCCAGCGCAGGTCATTGGCGACTTTCATCAGTGACACCGCCAGAGTTTTCAGCTGCCCTGACAGCGACACCGCAACATCCTGTGAGCCGATGGCACTGAACAGGTTGTCGGCCGGCCTGAATGAGACGCCGGTCAGTTCACTGAGTCGTTCACTGAATTTACCGGCAAAGGCCGGATCGGCATTGATGCCGGTGCCAACGGCGGTACCGCCCTGAGCGAGCCGCTGTACCGCCGGTTGCAACAACCGTAGCTGAGCCATATTGTGATCGATCTGCCCGGCCCAGGAGCCCAGAGTCTGGCTCATCCGCACCGGCATCGCATCCATCAGGTGGGTTCGGCCGGTTCTGACATAACCATCCAGTTCACCGGCCCGCTCCCGAATGGTCATCGTCAGCTGCTCCAGTGCCGGCAACAGCTCTCGCTCCAGTGCCAGCGCCGCACTGACGTGAATGCAGGTGGGAATAACATCGTTACTGCTCTGGCCGCAGTTGACATGATCGTTGGCACCCACCGTTTTGCCGAGACGACGGCTCGCCAGGGTAGCCAGCACCTCATTGGCATTCATATTGGTGCTGGTACCGGAACCGGTCTGGTAGATATCGACCGGAAACTCGCTCATCAGATCCTCCCGCTCCAGCAGTTCTTCCGCCGCGGCTACGATCGCCTCCCCGGTTTCGGCCGGAATCAGCCCCAGCTGCCGGTTGGCTTCGGCCGCCGCCGTCTTTATGAGCAGCAGCGCCCGGATAAAGGTTTCCGGCATCGGCCGGCCACTGACCGGAAAATTGTTGATCGCCCGCTGGGTCTGGGCACCGTAAAGTGCATCGATCGGTACCTGCAGTTCGCCCATCGTATCCCGTTCTGTACGCGTATCAGCCATGGTCTGTCCCTCCGTAATCAGGGTTGCAGCCGTCTTTTTCGGCAACCGTGACGATGACCGGCAACGGGTCCGCAGAATACCGCTGCCTGTAGTTAATGATACGCCTGATCAGCAAGGCGATAAGGCAGCCAGTTGCCAAAGGGGAATAAAGAACAAAGGGGCTGAAAAAAAGCCCGCCGGGTCAGACCGCGGCGGGCAACGTGATGCACTTGCAGGTGTCGGTGATCGGGGTGCCGCGAGAAAGTAAAAGAACTGAAATACAGCGGGTTATCAACCCGCTGTATTTCCTTCGGTCAGCCTGGCTTCAGCGTGGAGCGTCGGCATGGGAGGCTGCGGCCGGCGAGTCACTGTCCTCTTCGCTGTCGGCGGGCACCCGGCCATCCAGGCTCTCCACTTTGCTCAGCAGCGGATACAGCAGCAGGAAGGCACCGATGGCCAGGTATCCGCCCACAATACCGTCAAATTCCGGCATATGCAGACTGCCGGAATGGAGGATGCCGATGGAAGCCATCACGCCCCCCACCACCGAAAACCAGCCGGCATTGCGGAAGCGGCCATCAATAACGCTGGCGACGATCGCGCCCCACATCAGACCGGTGATAATAGCTCCCTGAGACAGTGACTGGTGCCCCAGCACGTGGGCGCCCTGCTGCAGCATGGCACTGACCATCACTTCGTCGGTGAGATTCGGCAGATTGGTAGCGCCGGCGTCACGTAACGCGTTCATCATCGATCCCCACTTCACTGTCACAAAGTTGGAGACATGGGGCATCATGGCGATCGCAATCGCCATCATATGTTCTTTCTTAACGCTGCTGGCGGTGTTGGAGATCAGGCTGATCGCCACGAATACCAGGATCGGTGCTGCAGCGGAAAGCGGAATCAGATTGTTGAGGAAGGCCAGCAGCCCGAAGGTGGCCGCCAGGAAAAAAACGATCCCCACACCCAGCACATAACCGCAGTGGGCCTCCATACGGCTGTATACGGGATGCCCGATATACACGGTGGTGGGGAACGGTGATCCGAACAGCGCACCGATCATGGTACCGGCACCGTCAGTCACCTGGCAGACTGCAACCGGATACCTGTCCCCGGCAGCTTCGGCAGATTCTACGTTGTTCATGGTTTCAATGAAGTTATAGATCTGCACCGGAATCAGTACCAGGAACAGTTCCGGGTTGTTGAACAGGTGCTGGATGCCGGCGATCAGGTCGCCGAAGTACGGCAACGGCGGATAGAAACCCACCCCCTCAAAGCTGACGGTCGATTTACCCATGGCCAGGGCCATCAGGGTTCCCACCACCAGCGCCACCAGTCCGGCAGGCAGATTGAACGGTAGCTTAAAGCGGCCCACCAGCCCCCAGACGATAATCATCAGCGACACGAAACCGATGGTGGGTTCTTCAAAGATTTCCGCCAGCGGCACCGTGCCGATAAACACCAGGGCGATACCGCAGAGGGTGCCCAGCATACCGGCGCGGGGGGTCACCCGCTTCAGGAAGGGACCGACCAGTGCCCCCAGGCCGGCGACGATTCCGCCGATAAAGCCGGCGCCGATACCCACCTGCCAGGCCAGCATGGCATCGTTGGTGGACCAGTAGATCGGACCGATCACGCCAAACAGGTAGACAAACATCACCGGAGTGCTGATGCCATAGGGTAAGGCGGTTACGTTATCGCGACCGGTTCTGGCGGCCAGCCGTCGGGCCAGCAGAGTATAGACGATCACACCGGCCAGAATGGCAATGGCGGCACCGGGTACGATACGGCCGAATACGATCTCCGCAGGCATGCCGAACACAAACTTACAGATACCGCCCAGAACGATCAGGTTGGTGAGGTTATCGGTAAACAGAGCCCAGAAGGCGCTGTAGTCGCTGCGGGAAAGCAGCGAATAGCGGGAAGATGATTGATTCATACAGCACATGCTCCGACACCGAAGAAGCGAACGATTCGGGACCGCTCAGACAGCACTTCGATGAATCGAAGACATCCTCCTGTCAGGTAGCTTTATTGTGATTATTGTGCAGATGCGAAGGTTTCCGATCACGGAAAAGCTCACATTCAGAATATAAATCCTGACTTTTTCTGACCGGCAAGTCAAGTTTATTGTATACATATTAACCAGGCAGCATGAACAATCCGAGGCAGCCCGTCGCTGATCCGGCCCCGCCAGCAATTCGTGCCGGCAGAGTCAGACTCAGGAAAGAGTCGTTGGCAAACGCAGCCAGTAGCGGAATTCAGGTGGTTGTAACAGCTGTGATTTTGTGGATTCCGGGCGGGAGAGAATACGGCTGCGTCCGGTAAACCAATCCGGTCAGGAAAGCAGAGGAGCCTCAGCATCCACGGATCCGGAGATTGTCGCGGCTCAGCCGCTGCACGACAAGGACTCGCCGGACCCGCGGGTAATTCAGCAGGATAAGGTTACACTGTGATCATCACTGCAATCAGATACAGGACAGACTGGCTGACCCTCAGTGACGAAGACGGGAATCCAGCTGATCGACAACTTCACCCCAGTCAGAATCCTCCAGAATGGCTTCTCTCAGAAAGTCAGCCTGGGCAGGCGTCCAGAACATGGCTTTATCAAGACGCACATCACCATCCAGGTTGCAGTGTCTGTGCACAAATGCATCGATATCCCGGTCGCTGTCAGGCAGCCCCAGCTGAGCAAAAAGTGTATTCAGCGTGTGAAAAGAAGTATCCATTTGGCAGCTCCCTTTAATTTACCGTCGGTATCCTGAGTATAGCGCCGGACTCCCGCTGCAACCGGGTGATTACTGATAAGAAACAAGGCGGACGGCCGACGGATTAACAGTGCTGTCTCCGCAAAGACTGCATCAGACTCCGATTCACCAGTTCCACCGGACCGGAACACTTTCGGGTATAAGTGCCGGACTCCGGGCTGAGCAGGAAAAACCGCAATTCCGACGTCATCCCACCATCGCAACAGTAATAGTCTATAGTGGCTAGTTGACCCGCAAAGAACGGGAGAGCCCTATGCTGAAGCTATTGAAATGGGGCCTGGTTGCATCTTTTTCAGCATCGCTCAATATCGCGATCGCCGTTGATCACGACCACAGTCAGGCTGACGAGTACGATTATCCTTTTGCTGATCCTCTGGTGGCCACGGTGGTGGGGACTCCCTCCGAATGGCACGCCCGCTTCCCGCAGCAACCACCCTCAGAACAGTACCTGCTGCCACCCAGACCGGAACGTCCGATCCCGGACGTATTCTGGTACCAGCACGGGCTTCGCTACAGTCTGGCGGCTCAGCAGCAGCGGGCCCCGCTGGTGTTCGTGATTGCCGGTACCGGCGCCGGATTCGATTCCGGTAAGATGAAGGTCCTGGAGTCAGCCCTCTACAATGCCGGCTTTCATGTCGTCTCCCTGTCCTCCCCCACCTACCCCAATTTCATCGTCACGGCATCGGTAACCGGAGTACCCGGCCACCTGCAACAGGACGCCGAAGATCTCTATCGGGTGATGATTCAGATCCGCGAACGACACCAGCCAGAACTGAACATCAGCAGCTACAGCCTCACCGGTTACAGCCTCGGCGCCGTCAATGCCGCCTGGGTCGATCACCTGGACAGCAAACAGCAGGCCTTCGGTTTTCAGCGGCTGGTGCTGATCAACCCGCCCGTCAGCCTCTTCAACTCAGTCAACCTGATCGATGATCTGCTGGCTCGCAACCTGTCCACCGATCCCGGCAGTGTCGACCGCTTCCTCGGCGATATTTTCGATGAGCTGGCTGAGATTCAGCAAAAGGACGAACCGATCGATATGAGCGGTGATGCTATCTATCGGATATACAATCATGCCCAACCCGGCGACCGGGCGCTGGGTGCGCTGATCGGTATGTCGTTCCGAACCTCATCGGCCAATATGCTGTTTACCTCCGATGTGGTAACCGATCGGGGCTATCTGAAACCGGCCGGGCTGAAACTGGGCAGTGCCGACTCGCTGACGACGTTTCTCAAAGCCAGTACCCGAATTACCTTTCTCGAGTATTTCGATGAGTACTTTTTCCCCTATTTCAGACAGCAGCAACCGGGGCTCAGCCGTCAGAGCCTGCTGGATTCCCTGAGTCTTAAACCGCTGGAAAATTATCTCAGGAATTCCCGGCGCGCATTCCTGGTGACCAACCGTGACGATGTGATTCTGGCACCGGGCGAAGTGGAGTATCTGCAGGGACTCTTTGGTACTCGTGCACAGATCTTTCCCACCGGTGGTCATTGCGGCAATCTGGCTCATCCAGCCTTTCTATCCCATATCACCGATGGTCTGAGGCCCTGACATGCATAATTACCTGATCGGCTGGTTGTCGGCAGTATCAGCCCTGCTGTTGTTAAGCGGCTGCGGTACCACTTCAGGTATCCGGGAAACAGCTCCCACAGAGAAAGTGTCAGACACCGTATCCGCAGATTTGAGCTACCCCATCGACGTCTACGATCCCTGGGAAGGCTTCAATCGCAGAATATATAACTTCAACGCCGAATTTGATCGCTACATCTATATTCCGGTGGTCAACGCCTATGAAACGGTGCTCCCGGATCCGGTCGAAGACGGTATCTCAAACTTTTTCTCCAACCTGGGGGAGATCGGAAACTTCCTCAACTCGCTACTCCAGTTGAAGGGCGAAGGGATGGCCACCTCGGCTTCACGTTTTCTTTTCAATACAACCTTCGGAATTCTGGGTATTTTTGATCCGGCGACCGCTATGGGCATTCAGGAACAGGAAGAGGATTTTGGTCAGACTCTGGCAAACTGGGGCGCGGGGGCGGGTCCCTATCTGGTGCTGCCGGTATTCGGTCCCTCCTCGGTCCGGGATACGCTCGGACTGGCAACCGATTACTGGATTGACAGCGAGATCGATCTGCTGAATTTCGAAGACCATTCCAGCCGCGAAGTCCCGGTGACCATCCTCAGAGCCGTGGATGCACGACACCGGGTTAAATTCCGCTACCTGCAGGGCAGCAGCCCCTTCGAGTATGAAAAAATCCGTTATCTCTATATTAAAAAACGGGAACTGGACGCCCTGGACTGAAATTATCCGTGCCGGCACCGGAGATAAACGATGAAAGTACTGGTTCTGTTACTGGCAGGGTTCGCGTTGCTGGCCAGTAACATCAGCTACGGTCGCATCCCGGCGCTCTATGAGAGCCGGCTTAATCTGACCCGGAATGACCTGATTGTCGAGGTGAACGGCTATTCGGTCCCTACCCGGGATGCCTTTCAGGGCTGGATGCTGGTTAACCGGGCCACTGAGCGGGTGATTGAAATCAGAGACTATTTTTCGGCGCGGGGGGTACAGGGTCAACTGCCCCTCTACCTGGTCCTGCTGCAGGGAACTGACTGGCGCCTGAATCAGAAATCGGTGTTCGTGCTGCCCAGCCGCAAACACTGGGACAATATGGTTCGCACTCTGCGGCTGGTGGAGACGGAAGTCATACCGGTCATCGGCGACCTGGTGCCCGTATCCGGTGAGCGCTCCGAGGAATATAACGCAATTTCCGGTGGGGCCCGAAAGAGCAAACATCTGAATTTCTGCGCCCTGGACCTGGTGCCGGAAAAGGCGATAACCCGTAAAGAGCTGCACCGGAGATTACGTATGATCCATCAGAACAGCGGCCGCAGACATAATATGGGTCTGGGTCTGTATTCCGGACTGAGGTTTCATATCGACACCTGCGGCTACCGGCAGTGGGGAAGCTGAATTCGGCCGATCAGGATATACGTCCGGCTCTTTTTATTCGTAGAAATACTGATTGCTGCGCAGCTGAACCTTTTCGATAACCTGCGATTTATCGTCATAAAATCCCATTCGCACTACCGATTCAAAACGATGGGTCAGCAGGGTGTCCGGCTCTGTGACCAGCTTCACAGATGCCCTCACCCTCAGTTCAGAGAGTAATCCCGTGGTCCCCAGTATGGCCTGTTCAATCTCCCTGAAGTCATCTTCCAACGGAACGGAATCCAGCTGCAGTACAACACAACTTCGCTGCCGACCGCCACGTTCACAAACAGCGTTTCCCAGCATTCGGTATTCAGACCGGACCGCGATAAAGTTATCGCCCAGCGCCGGTATGTTCACTTCCCGGATCAGTTCCCGCTTCTGGTCCTGTTTATAGCCCCGTCCGATCCAGAAACCCACCCGATTATTCCACTCGTTCAGAATGCCGGCTTCAATGTGCTGAGGAGACAACACCTGGAGCATGACCTCCCTGAGACCGGCTCGGAGGTGTTCAGGAAAATTCAGCAGCATCTCTTCCACATGCCGGCCGGCTCGCACCTGATAGTCCTCCCGTCGGTCCAGGCCGAGAAAGCGGCCCTGCAGGCCAATTCTGTAGCGAGGCAGTTCCCGAACCAGCTTATTGGTCGCTTTTTCCAGAGCAGAGAGGTCGTTCTGAAACCGCGAAGGTGAAACCTGATCCAGACTGACCTCTGGTATATCAACAATAAAATGATCCTTACCTCTGGATGAGCGAAGCACAAAACTGCCCTGCTCATCGTGTCGCTCAGATCGCTCTCCCCGGTTGGTGATATGGGTATTCTCGAAACTGACCTTAGCCCTGAACTCCGAGGGCCAGTTGAAAACCAGTTTCTCCGCGGCTTCGACCCGAGGAAAAATGCAGAAGATAAACAGAATAAACAGCCAGGTACGGCCTGCCCTGGGTGATAGCCGGTGCGCTTCCACGATCAGCCTCCTCGATATTCAGTAAAAGTCCTTAAAGTGTCGGCAGCTGCCCTGCGTGTCCGTTACCTGCGCTCACGGACTCGCCGAGCCGGAAGGTTTCAGTTCCATCACCGGACCGGGTGACAGCGATCAGAAATTGTTCAGGAAAAAGGGGATCATCAGCGCATTAACCAGATCGATAAAAAACGCGCAGACCAGCGGCACCACAATAAAGGCCAGCGTCGAAGCACCGTAGCGGTTGGCGACAGCCGACATATTGGCCATGGCCGTGGGCGTAGAACCCAGCGATATACCACCAAAACCGGCACAGACGACTGCGGCATCGTAATTTTTCCCCATGACACGAAATACGATAAAAATATTGACCAGTACCGCAATGATGAACTGGGCGGCGAGTATCACAAATATCGGTCCGGCCAGATCCACCAGCGCCCAGAGCTGCATACTCATCAGCGACATAGCCAGAAAGGTCCCCAGGGCGACATCGGCAATCAGCGCCACGGCCGGTGTCCGGGTAGGCCATTTTGCACCGGAGAGGCGCGGATAGTTGTCGGGAATCAGATTGGTGATGATAATGCCGGCAAACAGGCAGGTGACGAACAACGGAAGCTGCAGGCCGAAACTGGTCAGCAGGCCATTCAGAATCATGCCCAGAATGCCGCAGACATGGATGGCAAGAATGGCATCCAGAAAATCGTAGGCGGAGATCGCTTTTGAACTGTCCTGCTCCGATACCCCGACCGTAGTGTCTTCATGGCCCGACGGCTGCAGGTTGTGGCGCCGGATCAGATACTTAGCAATGGGTCCCCCCATCAGGCTTGCCAGTATCAGACCGAAGGTTGCACAGGCGATCCCCATCTCCATGGCACTACTGATGCCGTACTGTTCGCCGATCTTTGGCGCCCAGGCGATCGCGGTACCATGTCCCCCGATCAGAGAAACCGAGCCGCCCAGCATGCCAACCGCGGACTCAAGGCCCAGTGCGCCGGCGATGGTTATGCCGGTGAGATTCTGAATCATCATGTAACCAATGGTAATGGCCAGCAGGACCAGCAGCGGAATGCCGCCCTTTAAGAGGTCCCGAAGATTTGCATTGATGCCGATGGTGGTAAAAAAGTAAACCAGCAGAATGTCCCGCTGCCGGAGATCAAACTCAATCTCTACGGAGAAAACCACATACAGCAGGGTAAAAATCAACGAAAACAGAATCCCTCCGGTTACCGGTTCAGGGATGCTGAACTCCCGCAGGAACGCGATCGCCCGATTCAGCCGCCGTCCGACGAACAGCACCACTATGCCGGTGGTAACCGCCAGAAAGGAAGGTATTTTCAGGATGTTATCGATAAACAGGATTTCCATAGTGCCCTCTCCTGAATCACCGGAGGTCACCGCCGACGCCTGTCATACCCAATATCCGGAACAGCTGCAGGTTAGCGGAATAGTTGCAGAGCGTTGGGGAAAGCGTAGCAAAGTTAAGCTCGGTCTGATCAGTTCCCGCAATGCGATAACAGAATGCGCTGCTGACATGCCTCAGCAAAAATTTCACCCCATGACCAGGCGATCAGAGCTCGGCAAGCGATGGAGGAAGTGTGAGTTACCCGGCCCCCTTCATTCCTCCGGCCGGGTGGCGTTTTGGCCTGCTGGGACGCAGCAGCATAACCCCATAAAGCCCCAGATAAATAATCAGTCCAGCACTGAATATCACTCCGGACAGCATCACAAACACAGTATCCCAGGCCCCCAGAAAAACCCTGAAGACGGCTGACAGGGCCGCCATGCCCAGGATCAGTCGGCCGGATTCCGACAGCCTCAGCGGCCTGCCGGTGTGGCGCAGAGCGACGCGGGTCATCAGACTCATCATCATGGTGCCCATGGCCCCGACCGTAAAGGCGTGCAGCCAGATATCATTCCCCAACAGACCGGCTTCATACAACACCTTCAGCAGCAGGCTGACCAGCAACCAGCCATAGGCCAGATTCATGGTCAGCAGCAGCGGCTCATGAGCAACCAGCCAGAAGCGCATATTCAGCCAGCGCAGCAGATGGCTGATCAGCGCAAACAGCGAACAGATCAGCAAAAGAGACGAGTTGAAGCCGGTGACCAGCCCCAGAAACATCAGCACAATGCTGAGCACAGCGCAGGCCTCGATGCTCGTGTGGAAGCGGATCAGCGGCAACCCCCGGTCCGCCAGCACATTATTGGAGAAGACCACGGTCAGGTAGCCACCGACCACCACAAACTTGAAGATAATGGCAAAGAGCGACACCTTCAGAGCCAGCCCGGCCAGCCCGTAGTCAAGGTTAAGAACCGCAAAATAGAACAGGGCATTGCCCACATAGAATCCGGCGAAGATAGGAAAGACCACCAGGTAAAAGCGGTTTCTGGCCCGCAACAGATCATGGCTGATCAGCATGCTGGCAACGATAAACAGGCTGCTGTCGACGACCGCCGCTCCTTGCAGCGACAGCACGGATGACCCGTGCGTGGCTGCAACCTGGAAGAGGATCCGACCGGCCAGCCACAACAGTACCAGCAGCATCAGCCTGGCACCGTCAATTTCACGGCAGCCGGCCCAGCCGGGCAAGGCGGTGAGAATAAACCCCACCACAATGGCCCCGGCAAAACCGTGTATCAGCTCATGACCGTGCCAGAGTGAGAAAGACAGCCGCTGACTCTCGAAACTCAGCAAGCCGCTGATATAACCCACTGACTGCAACAGAACGATGACGCCGAAAACGGCCCCCAACAGAAAGAAAGGGCGAAAAGCGGCGACAAAAAAAGCTCCGGCTGTCAGCGAGCGGATACTGTTGGATGCGATCATAACCATAAACTCCGGCCTTAACTCCGAACTTCCCGCTCAGCAATTGCAAACAGAACCACTCCCCTTTCCGATTGCAGATCCTCATTGCCTGGCGCATATCGGCAGGGACCCTGAGAAAATGCCCGGGAACCGGCTCCGGATCCCGGTTATTTCGGATCAGTTGTGATCTCCAGGCTCCTGATAACGTTGCACATCAACCGCTGTCAGTGCGCTCATGTTGAATATGCCCCGGGCCGTCACCGAGGGAATCACGATATGGGCCGGCTTACCGAGCCCGGTCAGAAAGGGTCCGATCATCAGGGCTTCCGCCAGCGGCCGCAGCAGCCCCAGGGCGATATTGGCGGTATCGAGATTAGGCATGATCAGCAGGTTGGCGCTGCCGGTCAGATTGGCATCACGGTAGATGGAGCGGCGCAACTCCTCGTTCAGTGCCGTTAAGGCGTGCATCTCCCCTTCGATCTCCACCTCGGGGAACTGCTGCTTCAGAAGTTCCGATGCCCGGCGCATCTTTCTGGCCGAACTGGCATTGGAAGTGCCGAAATTGGAGTGTGACAACAGCGCAACTTTGGGTCTGATGCCGAAACGGCGGACAAAGTCGATGCTGGCGGCTGTGGTTTTCACCACCTGCTCGGTATCGGGATCGATGTTGAGAAATCCATCGGCGATAAACAGCGGGCCGCTGGGCAGCAACAGCGCGCTGACGGTGGAGACGTGGCTGGCACTGTCCGCCACGCTGATAACCTCGCTGATAGTGCGATAGTGTTTATCGAAGCGACCGACCTTGCCGCAGATCATACCGTGAGCTTCACCGAGTGAAACCATCACCGCGGCCAGCGCCGTGGCATTGTTGCGCATTTCCAGCTTCGCCGCTTCCACGGTGACACCGTTGCGGCCGACGCGCTCATGATAGTGTCGCCAGTAGCGGTCATGGTTGTCGCACTGGTTGGGGTCAAAGATCTCAACACCTTCCCCCAGCCTGAACCGCAGCCCCAGCCGCTCCATTTTCCGGCGGACGATCTCCGGACGGCCGATCAGTATCGGTGAGGCAACCCGCTCGTCGATAACGGCCTGAATCGCCATCAGTACATCGTCGTTCTCCCCTTCCGCGTACACCAGCCGACTGATCGGCCCCTGCCTGGCCGCGTCGATCATCGGCTGCATAAACAGGCCGGCACGATTGACGAACTCATGCAGTTTCTTGCGATAGGCGGCAAGATCCGCAATGGGACGGGTCGCCACTCCACTCTCCATGGCGGCTTTCACCACGGCCACCGGCACCTCCTCGATCAGTCGCGGATCAAAGGGCTTGGGAATCAGATAATCGGGGCCGAAGGTGAGGTTCTCGCCGGCATAAGCCCGGGCCACCACATCGGTCGCCTCCTTCATCGCCAGGTCCGCAATTGCCTTCACGCAGGCCTGCTTCATCGTCTCGTTGATGGTGCTGGCGCCACAGTCCAGGGCGCCGCGGAAAATAAACGGAAAACAGAGTACGTTGTTGACCTGGTTGGGATAATCGGAACGTCCGGTGGCAAGGATCGCATCCGGTCGCACCGCCAGCGCGTCCTCCGGCATGATCTCCGGCGTGGGATTGGCCATCGCCAGAATCAGCGGCTTGTCGGCCATGGTCTGCACCATCTCCGGGGTCAGCACCCCCGGTCCCGACAGCCCCATAAACAGATCGGCTCCCTCGATGGCATCGGCCAGGGTCCGGCAGCGGGTGTCTCTGGCGTATTTCTGTTTCCAGGGATTCATCCCCTCCTTACGCCCTTCGTAGATAACACCGCTGCGATCGATCAGGGTGATGTGCTGTTTCTGCAGCCCCATACTGACCAGCAAGTCAACGCAGGCGATACTGGCGGCACCGCTGCCGGACACCACCAGTCGGATATCTTCTATATTCTTTTCAACAACGCGCAGACCGTTGTAAACAGCCGCTGCGGCGACGATGGCGGTGCCGTGCTGGTCGTCATGAAAGACCGGAATGTTCATCCGCTCCCGCAGTTTCTGCTCCACCATAAAACATTCCGGCGCCTTGATATCCTCAAGATTGATGCCACCGAAAGTCGGCTCCAGGGAAGCGACGATGTCGACCAGCTTATCGACATCGGTTTCAGCCACTTCGATATCAAAGACATCGATGTTGGCGAATTTTTTGAACAGCACAGCCTTGCCTTCCATCACCGGCTTGGCAGCCAGCGGTCCGATATCCCCGAGCCCCAGAACCGCGGTGCCGTTGGAGACGACCCCGACCAGATTACCCCGTGCCGTCATTCGGGCAGCCTGAGCCTCATCCTCGACAATCGCTTCACAGGCATAAGCCACCCCCGGAGAGTATGCACGGGACAGATCTCGTTTGTTGGCCAGCGGCTTGGTGGGCTGAACAGACAGTTTTCCCGGGACCGGTTCAACGTGATAACGCAGGGCACTTTCTTTTATCGATTCTGACATGACTACCGTCTCTGATTTATTGTCACTGCAAATTCAGTCGTGTAATCAGATGATGGCACAGCGCTTATATCCGAAAAATATTATTAAGCTCTTCTATGGATTCGTTTTTCCTATACAAAGGAGCCAATATGTTCGGTTTTTTTTAACCCGACATTCATCATTTTTTCCGATACAAACGAGATAAAAACAATATTAGTCAGAACCAGAGAAAGGATTTACCTTTTAATTGTTGCCTGTCCTGGCAACTCCGTGAAGGCTATAAGATTGGCAGCCGCTCAGGCTGCCCTTTTTCTTTTTTAAAAAGAATCAGCCAGCTTGTTGCTGTTTTAAAGTGCGGGCACTGTTCGATCACCGCAGAAAAGACCCCGGAAGAGAATCATTGAGGCAAAGGATGGGAAATCCGGACCAGTAGGGCAGCCACGCATCAGCGCCCTGCCCGGCACATCGGACACACAGCCCGGGGGCAGAGCGCCCCCCGTCGGATCAATGAAGCAATACCTTAAATACGGCGGGACACCGGTCGGTGTCCCGCATCAGGCTGAATTACAGCACTTCGGCTATGGATTTGCGGAGTCGCTCGATAAACAGGTCGATTTCCTGCTTTGAAATCGTCAGCGGTGGCGACATCACCATATGATCGCCCACTCCACGACAGAGTAACCCGTTCTCGAAGCAGCGGGCATGGACGGCGGCACCGACACCGGCCGGGAATTGCTCCGGCCGGGCAGCGAACGTAATACCGCCCAGCAGCCCGTAATTGCGGATATCGATCAGTGCATCGATGTCACGCAGGCTGTGGAGGGCATCCTCCCAGTACTCGGCAATCTCACCACTGGCACGCTCGAACAGCCCTTCGTTCTCATAGAGATCAAGGCAGGCGTTGCCCGCCGCCGCCGCAATCGGATGGCCGGCGTAGGTGGTGCCGTGGAACAGCTCGACAGTCCCGGCGGGAGCTGCATCGAGGATCGTCTGCTGAATATCATCTCTGATGATCACCGCCCCCATGGGGATCGTTCCCGCGGTAATCCCTTTGGCACAGGTGATCAGATCCGGGATTACCCCCAGCTTATTCGCTGCAAACGCGGCACCGGTGCGTCCGAAACCGGTCACCACCTCATCAAAGATCAGCAGGATATCGTGCTTAGTACAGAGATCCCGCAGCCGCTGCAGATATTCGAGAGAAGGAGGCACCATGCCGCTGGCACCGACGATGGGCTCGACAATCACGGCGGCGATATTGTCCGCGCCCCGCTCGGCGACAATGCCTTCCAGCGCCTCTGCCTTCTCTACCCCTCCTGTCGGCAACCCGCGGGTGAAGGCATTGCTTTCGATATCGAAGATGGAGGGCAGAAAATCCACCTCCTCCAGTACCGGATAACCTTTACGGTTATTGGCAATCCCCTGGATCGAGGTTCCGCCGATATTGATGCCGTGATAACCCAGCTCCCGTGATACCAGACGGGTCTTACCGGCATTACCGCGGGCCAGGTGATACTGACGGGCCAGCTTGATTGCGGTATCGATGGACCCGGATCCGTCGTTGGTGAAGAACACCCGGTTCATCCCCTCCGGCGTGTGCTGACACAGCCGTTCGGCAAAACGAAACGCCTGCTCGTGTCCGAAACTGAACCCCGGCGCGAAGTCGAGGGTTTCCACCTGCTCCTTAACGGCAGCGGCTATCTCCTTACGACCATGACCGAGATTCATACACCAGAGACAGGCCGTGATATCCAGCACATCACGGCCATCGTCGGTGTAGAGGAAACAGCCCTCGGCCCGGGAAAACATACGGGGATTCTCTCTGAATCCGCGGGTATTGGTGAACGGCTGCCACCAGTGTTCGGTATTAATGTTGGTCATAACCACCTCTGTATCAAAATGCCTGTGTATCAGGGCATCTGTGTAAGGAACCTGCGAATAAGTCCAGTGTGTTCTCTGCGGGGCTTTCAGAGCGACCAGATCTCAGCGTTACCGATTTTCGACAGACAACCAGTATGTCTGTAATCGTTGCCTTGATCTCTGATCGCTCTGAAAGCCAGAGGCGCAAGGGACTTGTTCGCAGGTTCCATAAAACCTTTCAGCCACCGGTAACCGGTGGAAATATGGCGATCTCGTCTCCTGGCAGAATCCGCCGATCCTGTTTAACGATCTCCTGGTTGACCGCCACCCTGAGCCTGTCGTCCCTGAGCGCATACCACCAGTCCTGATCCCGCTTCCCCAGATAAGCAAACAGTTCGCTCAGCGTTGGTGCGCTCAGTTCCTGTGGATCGATAATCTCCGATCGCTTACCGACCTTCTCTCCCAGTTCTCCGAAGTACTTCACCTCTATCATCTCCGAGTCTCCGTAAACGGCAGCCCGCAGCGCTGACGGCATCACCACTATAATCTTTTCCTCCCGCCAGCCGTGGAGGCGCCCTTATCCGCCGATATAGAACATCTCGATTCGTTCGCCGGCGAACGCTGAAACCGACTGCCGGCCTCGCTGTTCGCTGTAGCGGTCATCACGCGCTCGCCAGGTGTTGCGGATAATTTCACTGATCTCCCGATCATCTCCGCTTCGAAGCGGACGCCTGAGATCGGTCCCCCCGCTGGCGAACAGGCAGGTAAATAGCCGACCGTCGGAAGAGATACGGGCTCTGGAGCAATCGCCACAAAAAGGCTCCGAGACGGAGGAGATAAGGCCGAATTCACCGCTTCCGTCCAGGTACTGATAACGGCAGGCCACCTCCCCCGGCCGGCCCCTTTTCAGCGGACGGATGGGCCACAACTGGCCGATCCGTTTCAGCCACTCTCCGGAGGGAACGGTCTGATCCCCGGACCAGCCGTTGCAGGTGCCTGCATCCATATATTCGATCAGACGAACTTCCACGCCGCTGCCCCGGAAGTAATTCAGCAGTTGTGGCACGGTGCCGTCATTAACCCCTCGCTGCACCACGGTGTTAACTTTAAGTGGCTGCAACCCCTCCTCCTGAGCCACTCTGATCCCCCGCAGCACCTCGCCAGGATCACCACGGCCCCCGGTCATCTGCCGGAACACCTGAGGATCGATCGAGTCCAGACTGACCGTAACCCGGTCAAGGCCTGCATTCCTGAGCCGACCGGCCTGGCGGGCCAGCAGCGAACCATTGGTGGTCAGCGCCAGATCCTCGATTCCCTCGATCCGGCTCAGCTCCTGAACCAGTTCGACAAGGTCGGACCTGAGCAGCGGCTCCCCACCCGTCAGGCGTATCTTAGTGACCCCGAAGGCGACGAAAATCCGGGACAGGCGAACGATCTCATCGATGGACAATCGCTGCTCAGAGCGCAGAAAGGGATAATCACGGCCATACGTTTCCGTCGGCATGCAGTAGGGGCAGCGGAAGTTACAGCGGTCCATCACCGAAATACGCAGGTCGGTCAGCGGTCTGTCAAAGCGATCGCCGGTACGCTGCGCTGTAGCGGGAAGCTGAATCAGATTGGAAGTGCGGCTCATAATCCCGAATACTCATACCGGCTGAAAGTAACGGGGCGGCGGAGAATTAATCTTCACTCCCGGAATTTCAGGTGAGGTTTTACGATTTGTTTACCACAGACTAAAATGGCCGCTTCCATTATTAAAATATTATTAAAAAATGCCGGGAATCGGTTTTTCCTATCTTTATAAAGGCTCTGTTTGCAGCCGATATTTTAAAAAACCGATCCTGACAAATATTAACCAGCATTTTCTGGATAGCGTTTTCTGGATAGCTTTTTCCTATTCTGTGATTCGTATTTTTATATACAGAAAACGATTAATTTCCCCCGGCGATATATTAGAATTCTCCGGCCATCCGCAACCGGCTCCGTTCCGGCCCGCAACAATAACAACATCCCGGCAAAACACCGCCCCCGGCGTCAGGTTCCTTAATCCGGACCGAGAGCAGTCTGCGCCGAACTCTTCAGGTGAATTTTCAGTGAGGCTCAGCCTCGATCTGTGGTTTTTGCGCGGTGGCGATACGCTTTCCATTAACCGTACTGACGGAAGTCGAAAAAGAAGGAGACTGGTTTAAGTTGAGCAGACAGAATCTTCTGAAAGAGGGGCTGTTTTACCTGGGCATTGGTGTTGTCATCCTGATTATTCATATCACCGCATATTCTCCGGCGATGGAAAAACGGCGGGCGGAACTCAACCAGCAGAGCCCTGCCACCCACTCCGGGTTTTACCGACGTTAAAGAGACGGGGCCCCCGAGCCTCGGGCTTCCAGGCTACTTCAGCCGGGTACAACCCAGCAGCACAGACAGCTCATCAAACAGGGTGATCCCCAGTTGCTCGGCGTTCGACAGGGTTGTGGCATGGCGGTAATAGCGACTGACGTCATGGCCGATGCCAATGGCCATCAGCTCGACCCGGGCACTGCTTTCAATGCCGTCTATCACCCATCGCAGATGACGCTCCAGCAAATCCGGCGTGTTCATCGTCAGCGTGCAGTCGTCCACCGGCGCCCCGTCCGAGATCACCACCAGAATCTTTCGCTGCTCGGGCCGGCCGCTCAGGCGATTGTGGGCCCAGAGCAGCGCCTCACCGTCGACGTTTTCCCTGAGCTGGTCGCCCTGCAGCATATAGCCCAGGTTGTTTCTGGCATGACGCCAGGGTTCATCCGCCTGCTTATAGATAACGTGCCTGAGTTCAGTCAGGCGCCCCGGTAGTGGAGGACGCCCCTGTTCGAGCCAGGCCTGCCTGGCGCGGCCACCATCCCAGGCACGGGTGGTAAACCCCAACACCTCCACCTTGACCCGGCAACGCTCCAGGGTGCGGGCCAGAATATCGGCGCAGAGCGCCGCTATACGAATCGGCGTTCCCCGCATCGAACCAGAGTTGTCGATCAGCAGACTGACCACCGTATCCGGAAAGTCGCTCTCCTGCTCCCCTTTCCAGGCCAGCGGATACTGAGGATCGATCACCAGCTCAGTTAAACGGCTGCCATCGAGAACACCCTCTTCCAGCCCATGCTGCCAGCTCCGGGCCTGGCGGGTCAGCAGCTGATTCTTCAGACGATTGGCATATCGTGAGATGGTGGTCTGCCAGGGTTTCAGGGATCGGTCGAGGCGGATTCGCAGTTGCGACAGGGTCTGCAGATCGCACACCTCTGCCGGGGTTACCACCTGGTCGAACCGCCGGGTAAAGACCCGGTATCCACCCGGCTCCCTGCGCCCTGATGTTTTACTGTTTTGCTCTGAAGCCGAACGGGTCAGCAGCTGCCGATCCGACAGTGCCGGGCTGATGCCGAGGCTGACGGCATCCTCTCCCTGTCGACCGGTATCGAGATCGCCGTCTGCACCGCCCTGATCGCTCGTCTGAGCGTTTTCACGGTGGGCTTCGCCCTGCTCCCCAGGCTCATCACGGCTTCTGTTCCTGTTGATGGTTTCCCGGGTATCAAGACTGGCATCGGTGCCCTGTTCGGGATCCCGGGCATCGGCACGGATCAGCTTCAGAGCGGTGGCGATTTCCAGCACCTTCGCAGCAAAGGCATCCTGATCATCGATCAGAGCGGAAAGCTGGCCAATCCGCCCCCCGGTCTGCTGTTCAATCCGCAGCCGCCAGTGATCCACCACCGTCGAGGCTGAGGCCGGAGGCGGTCGTTGAAACAAGCGCAGCCGGACCAGCAACCCCAGCAGCTCGCTCATCGGAATCGTCTCGATCGCATAGCGGGTGCCGAAGCCCCGCTTTCGCCAATCCCGCTCCAGCAGGGCATAGAGATTATCCGCCACTCCCGGCCAGCGCCTGGCTGCCTGAGCTTCCACCCGAGCCTGTTCCAGCTCTTCCAGCAGTTCCTGGACGACGCTGTCCGCGCCGGTCGCGGCAACGAACGACGAAGGCCGGTGAAATCGAAGTCGCGCCGCTGCCGAGTCAGCCTGACCACGCAGACAGCGAAGTTTACCCTCACTGAACTCCCCTTCCGGCAGTACCAGCGAAACTCCCTCCGGGCTGACGCTGTGGCGATGGCCGCTGACCACTTTCAGTTGTGGTTGTCCGGACAGACTGCGGATGGCTGCAGCCAGGGGGCGTAACCGGGACCGCAGCGGGTTCTGGCGTGGTTCCACCGGATCAGTCGGCGGCCTTCAGCCTGCCGCTCCGGTCGTCATCGACAGGTCGCGACCGAAGCAGCGCTGAAAGTACTCGGCGATAATCGGCCGGTCCAGCTCATCGCATTTGTTCAGAAACGTCAGCCGGAAGGCGGTGTCGATATCCCTGAGAATCAGATGGTTTTCCGCCCAGGTGATAACGGCGCGGGGGGACATAACGGTAGAGATATCGCTGGCCAGAAACCCCTCCCGGCTGAGATCGGCGACCGCCACCATCCGGCGCACTGTTTCCCGCCCCTGATCGGTATCGAAACCGGGCATCCTCGACAGCACGATCTGCTGTTCCGCCGCCGGCTCCAGATAGTTGAGGCTGGCCACCAGGTTCCAGCGGTCGATCTGCCCCTGGTTGAGTTGCTGGGTACCGTGATAGAGACCTGTGGTATCACCGCCGCCCAGGGTATTGGCGGTGGAAAACAGGCGGAAGTACGGATGCGGGTGAATCACCCGATTGCTGTCGAGCAATGTCATTTTTCCGTCCACCTCCAGCACCCGCTGGATCACGAACATCACGTCCGGCCGGCAGGCATCGTACTCGTCGAGCACCAGCGCAACAGGCCCCTGCATAGCCCAGGGAAGTATTCCCTCCCGAAACTCGGTTACCTGCTGACCGTCCCGCAGCACGATGGCATCCTTACCGACCAGGTCCAGGCGGCTGATGTGGCTGTCCAGATTGATACGCATACAGGGCCAGTTGAGCCGGGCCGCCACCTGTTCGATATGGCTGGTCTTGCCGGTGCCGTGGTAGCCCTGAACCAGCAAGCGGCGATTGAATGCAAAGGCGATCAGGATGGCCAGGGTGGTATCGGGATCAAAACAGTAGGCATCATCGATCGCCGGCACATGTTCGCAGGCTTCACTGAAGGCCGGCACCTGAAAATCCGACTTCACCCCGAACACCTCTTCAGTCGAAACCCTGATATCGGGAGCCCGGTTGAATGATTCGGTACCGGACGGCTGAGATGCAGTGGACGGTCGCGGCCCTGAGGCCGCCTGTTGTACGGAGATAGCCGGCATGAGACCTCCTCAGTATCGCGGATTAGCCGGGAAGGATTATCGGGAGATAACCGCCCCCATTTCAAAAATATTGCCGGCAGGCTCTGAATCAGCCTGGCTCCTGCGCCTTGCACGCAGCACCGGCCGGGAGAACTTTTTGTCTTTCAGCAACCCGCCGACCCCCATCTGCCGGACATCTGCCGGACCAACCGCCAGTCCCGCCAGCAACCGCGGCAACACCTGGTCGAAGCCGTTCATCTTCAGCGACCGGGCACAGCCCGGCGCAACCACGATCGGGGTACTTTGCCGACGGGCCAGCATCAGCAGATTGCCGGGGTCTGCCGGCATTCCGAAGTAATCGATCTGCCCTCCCGCATCCTCGATGGCGGCCGGCACCAGATCACGGCGGTCGACGGTGGCGGTGGCGCCACAGATCAGCAACAGATCACAGTCCTCGGACAGAGCCCGGGAAACCCGGGCACTGATCCGGCGGCGATCATGCTGGCAGCGATACACCGCCCCGAGCTCAGATCCCAGTGACTCGATACGGGTTCTGAACGCGGCCTCCGCCTTACTCAGCACCGCGCACTGGTGATCCCCGGGATCTGCGTCGCTGTGGGTCAGGATCAGGCTCACGGATCGGTTCAGCAATGAAACCAGTCGACAGCCTTCGCCAGCAGAGGAGACGGACACCGCTCGCTCAACGTTCTGACGGGAAGCGGCAAATGGAATGATCTTGATGGTCGCGACCGTCTGACCACGGGAAACGACCTCATAAGGTGCAACGGTGGCAACCGTAATGGATTCATCAACATCGTTGATCCGGTGAATCATCTGGGCGTCCAGCGCCACCAGACCATCATCCTCCGCCACCAGGTTGCAGCGACCGGTGAAGGCCGGGGTCATTTTCAGGCCCGGCCCCAGTAATGCCCGCGCTACGGTTTGCGCCGCCTCGTCCTCATGAAGATCGTCATCATCAAGGCGTGCCGCAACGATCGTCAGGTAACCGGCGGTCTGCAGATCGTTCAGATCGCCCTGCTCCAGCCGGGTTCCCTTTTTAATCTGTCTGCCCGGCAATCTCAGGGTATGGGCCAGTAACGCACCTTCCGCGTTGCTGACCGGCATCTCTCCAAAAAACATAGCGATCGCCCTCCACCAGTTCGATATTCCTGTACTTACAGCAATGATTCTTACAGCAATGATTCTTACAGCTTTGATCCTTACCCTGTTGATTCTTCAAACCGCGGGACAGGAGTACCGATCCCGGCACCCGATCGTCCATCCCGAAGTTTGTGAAGCGACGAACCCGACATGCAGGGCCTGTCAGGCCCGCCGCTTCACACGCCTTCCTGTCAGCGGGGAGAGCTGATCAGGACTGCGCTTCGGCTTCCTTCAACGCATTGACGATCTTTTCCGGCGTCAGCGGGAAGTCCATCACCCGCACACCGATCGCATCGGCCACGGCATTGGCCGTGGCCGGCGCCACCGGAGTCAGGGCCGGTTCACCGATCCCCTTAGCACCGAAGGGACCGAGACCGCTGCGGGATTCCAGGATAATGGCCTGATGCTCCTGAGGTGTATCCATGGAAGTAGGGATCAGATACTCGCTGAAGGACGGCGTCATCAGCTGACCATCTTTGTAGATCATCTCCTCGCTGAGGGCATAGCCCAGCCCCATGGCAGTACCACCCTCGATCTGGCCTTCGACCGCGGCACGGTTGATACACTGGCCGACGTCATGAGCGGCGACGCTCTTCAGTACCCGAACCTCTCCGGTCTCGGTATCCACCGCCACCTCGATCGCCTGGGCGCCGTAGGTGTAATCGGGATGGACCCGACCCTGTCCGGTTTCCGGATCGATGGGGTCGGTGAAGGGGGCATTGAACTGCACCAGCTCGGAGCGATGGATACCCTCGGTAGCGCATAGAGCGATCAGCTGTTTCAGCGGCATCGACCTTTCCGGCTCGTCGATAACGAAAGCCCTGTTGTCAGCCAGATCCACCTGATCAACATCCACCTCGAAGTGCTTCGCGGTGCGCTCCAGGAAACGCTCACGGATCGCGGTAGCCGCGTTCTTACAGGCGTTACCGGTCATGTAGAGCGCCCGGGAGGCGGTGGAGGTACCGGCCAGAGGTGTCACCGCAGAATCACTGTTGTAGATCACCACCTGATCCAGATCGACACCCAGCAGTTCGGCGGCAATCTGTCCCAGCGCCGAGGTCTGGCCGGCGCCGATATCGGTGACGCCGGAACGCACGACCACGGTACCGTCCATCTCAACCCCCACCCAGCACTCGGAGGTGTCATGCAGCCAGGTCAGGCGGCCATAGCTCTGCTGGTAGGCGGCAACACCGCGGCCAATCTTAATGTGGGGACCCTCCGGCTGACTGGGTTCACCCAGTGCCTCCAGCGCCTGGTCGACACACTGCTCGACCCAGACCGCACTCTCGATCGGCCAACCGGTACAGGTGGTTTCACCGGTCTTGATGTAGTTTTTGCGACGGAATGCCACCGGCGACATACCGATCACCTTCGCCACTTCATCCATCTGCTGTTCGTAGGCTATGGCCGCCTGACAGGCGCCGAAACCACGGAATGCACTGGTGTACATGTTGTTGGTGGAAACGGAGATCGCATCGATATTGATATTGTCGACCCGATATGGCCCCTGGGAGGCCAGCGTGCAGTACATCAGCACGTAGGGACTCAGGTAAACATAGGCCCCGGAATCGGACACGATGTCCACTTTGACGGCGGTGACCTTACCGTCACTGGTGACGCCGGTGCGATAGTTGATTTTGTAGGGATGGCGCTTGCCATGGCCGAACCAGGAATCTTCGCGGCTGTAGACCATTTTCACCGGACGGCCGGTTGTTTTGGCCAGCAGCGCCAGGAACACTTCGACGGTGATATCTTCCTTACCACCGAAGCCGCCACCGACCATGGCCCCCAGAATACGCACCTTGTTGTGGGGCACGCCCACCGCCTCGGCGATGGTCCGGAAATGCTCGATAACCTGGGTCGAGACCCGGATATTGATCACCTCATTCTCATCGACCCAGGCCAGGCCCACTTCCGGCTCGAGGAAAGCATGCTCGATAAACTGGGTGTTGTAGGTACGTTCAACAATATGATCGGCTTCAGCAAAGCCCTGATCGATGTCGCCTTTACGCACCTGATGCTTACCGATGATATTACCTTTACCCTGAACCTGAGGGGCCCCGGGCTTAACCGCATCTTCGGTGCTGAACACCCCTTCAAGAGGTTCCAGCTCGTACTTGATCAGAGACCGTGCCTTCTCGGCAATCGCCTTTGTTTCTGCGGCGATCAGCGCCATCGGCTCGCCATGATAGCGGACACGGGTATGGACCAGGATCTGGGAGTCGGTATCCAGACGCTTACGTCCTGTCTGCCCGGGAATATCGGTAGCGGCCATACCTTCAGGCAGATCCTTACCGGTGATGATACAGACCACGCCGGGTAGCGCCTGAGCCTCGGAGATGTCGAGACTCTTCAGGGTGGCGCTGGCCATGGGTGAGCGCAGCACCACCGAATGCAGCATCTCCGGCATCACGTAGTCGCCGGCATAGCGGGTCTTACCCATCGCCTTGCCGGGGGCGTCGGTACGCACCAGGGGACGGCCCACCTGTTTGTGCTTAACGTTGGAACCTGTTTGCAGCTGACTGGTCATCACTCATCCCCTCCGTCACGAAGTTCAGTGGCGGCGGCATCCACCGCTTCAAAAATTTTGGTGTAGCCCGTGCAGCGACAGAGGTTGCCGCTCAGCGCTACACGCATATCGTCCACCGAGGGATTGGGGTTCTTGTCCAGCATCGACTTCGACGCCATGATCATCCCCGGCGTGCAGTAACCACACTGCACCGCCCCTTTGTCGATAAAGGCCTGCTGCAGCGGATGAGGCTCCTCCCCCTCACTGAGTCCGGCCAGGGTGGTGATTTCCCGGCCCTCGGCCGACCAGCACAGCATCAGGCAGGTATCGACAGCTTCGCCATCGACCAGCACGGCACAGGCTCCACAGTCGCCTTTCTCACAGCCGCATTTGACTTCGAAGTGATTCAGTTCACGAAGCGCTTCCAGCAACGTCATGTTGCCCGGTGCCTTCAGCGATTCCTGCTGCCCATTGATAGTGAGCGTAATCAGTTTGACTTCTGACATTGTTAAATCCTCTCTCAGGCACTCAGACCGGCGGCCTCAAGCAGCAAACGACGAACCACCTTCTCGACGGTGTGTTTGCGGTACTCGCCGCTGGCTCGCACGTCATCGATAGGTGAGGTTTCATTGGCCGCCACCTTCGCCGCTTCGGTGATCAGATCTGCGGACAGTTCGTTGCCTTCCAGCACCTGCTCCGCTTTTTCCGATCTGAATACGGTGGGACCGACCGCCCCCATGGCGACGCGGGCCAGTGAGCAGCTGCCGTTCTGCTGAACCAGGGTCACAGCGGCACCCACCATGGTGATGGCATCGCCCTTGCGGCGTCCCACCTTGTAAAACAGGTTGCGGGCCCCCGCTTGCGGCCGGTTCCAGCGAATAGCGGTGATAAGTTCGTCCGCGGCCATCACATTCTGCTTATAGCCGGTAAAGAACTCGTTCAGTGGAACGGTTCGGGTCTGACCGGCGTTCTGCAGTATGACTTCGGCATCCAGCGACAGCAGCGGCGCAATGGAATCCGATGCCGGCGAGCCGCAGCCGATATTCCCGGCCAGGGTGGCGACGTTTCGTACCATCTGCCCGGCAAACACCTCGGCGCACTGCACCAGGGCCGGGGCAAACTCCCGCATCTGAGGATGCTCCAGGATGTCGGAGATGGTAGTACGGGCTCCGACAGTCACCTGATCGCCCTCAATGGCTATATGGCGCAGCTCCTGCAGCGCCCCCACATCGACCAGGATGTCGGGGCCCTGACCGGAGGCACGCATGTCAAGCATCAGGTTACTGCCGCCGGCGAAAGGAACCACCCGGGTGCCGTTGTTGTTTTCTGCCATCAGCGCCAGGGCTTCTCCCAGGCTTTGAGGCTTCTTAAAGTCGAATTCAGCAAGCATCTGTTGGTCTCCCCTAATCGTTAAATCCGCGCGGTGATGCACTTGACCTGGTAGTAGCTGGCCAGGGCTGCCAGCCCCTTCTCACGGCCAAAGCCACTCTCCTTGACACCACCGAACGGTGTCTGGATGCCACCGGCAAAGTACTGGTTGATGAACACCTGTCCGGATTCCACGTCCCGGGCATAACGCAGCGCTTTGCCGATATCGCGGCTGTAGATGCCGGCGCAGAGCCCGAAGCGGGTACCGTTGGAAACGGCGATGGCCTCTTCGGCGGAATCAACGATCTGGACCGCCAGAACCGGTCCGAAGATCTCTTCCTGAACACACTCATGGTCCAGCGGCAGGTTGTCGATGATGGTGGGAGCGTAGAAACAGCCCCGCTCCAGCCCTTCCAGTTCAAGCTTTCTGCCGCCGGCAACGATCTCGGCACCGTTCTGACGGGCACGATCAACAAAACCGGCCACCAGGTCTCGCTGCTGATGGGAGACCAGCGGCCCCATCTGCGGCGCGTTCAGGCCATGATCGATGCTGAGGGCGTTGGCTCGCTGAACCAGTTTGTCCATCAGCTCGGCATGGACGGAGCGTTCTATCACCAGTCGCGAACCGGAGGAACAGACCTGACCGGCATTCATATAGATGGCCTTGAGGATGCCCTCGACAGCGGCGTCGATATCGGCATCGGCCAGCACCACCACCGGCGACTTACCGCCCAGCTCCAGAGTGACCGAGGCCACCGCCTGCGCAGCGCGGGTCATCACCGTCTTACCGGTCTCAACCGACCCGGTAAAAGTCACATGGGCAATATCCGGCAGTGAGGTCAGCGGATCACCGACCACCCGGCCGGAACCGGTGACGACGTTGTTGACCCCGGCCGGCAGCCCCTCCTGCTCGAGAATATCCGCCAGCATGACGGCACTGATCGGCGTCTGCTGAGCCGGCTTGACCACTGCGGTGTTACCGGCGGCCAGGGCCGGAGCAAGACCGCGGGCGGTAGTCACCAGCGGGAAGTTCCAGGGGATAATATGGGAGGTTACTCCCACCGGCTCCCGTACGGTAAAGGACATAAAGTCCCGACCGAGCGGAATGGAGTCGCCCTCCAGCTTGTCGGCGATACCGGCATAGTATTCAAAGTAACCGGCAGCCGTTTCGACATCGCCCCGCGCTTCGCTCAGCGGCTTGCCTGAATCCAGTGTTTCAACCGCAGCGATCTTTTCCGCATCCTTTCGGATACGCTGGGCCACCCGGTTAAGCAACCGCCCACGCTGGGTCGGCGTGGTATCACGCCAGGGACCGGTCAGCGCCTGTCTGGCGCAGTCCACCGCCCGCTCCACATCATCCACAGACGCGGCGGGAACCGTTCCGATCAGCTTGTCGGTCGCCGGATCGAAGGTCTCAATAACCTCTCCGCTGGACGATGCCACCCGCTCGCCGCCGATGACCATATAGTCGGGCAGCTGGTCGGGGATCAGTTTTTCGAAATCCTTACTCATGGATAGAACCTCAGATTAATAGAATCGCGCCTTAAACGTCCCAGCCACCGTCGACCGCCAGCTCCTGACCAGTAATCTGACGGGACTCGGGACTGGCCATAAACAGCACCGCGTTGGCAATATCCTGAGGGTCGGTGACGCGCTTGAGAGCCATGTCCTGAACGTACTCTTCCCACACCTTCTCGAAGGTCCAGTCGCCACCGCGCTGCTTTACCTTGCCGTGGCAGAGCTTCTCCATCCGCGGGGTGCGGACGATACCGGGACAGACCGCGTTGACGTTGATGTTGTACTTGCCCAGCTCCAGCGCCACGGTCCGGGTGATCCCCCGGACGCCCCACTTGGAACAGCTGTAGGAAGTCCGCATCGGATAGCCGCGAAGGCCGGAAGTACCGCCGATATTGACGATATTGCCGGCGTTCTGGGCCTTCATGATCGGCGAGACATATTTGATCGGCAGAAAGGTGCCGCGGGTGTTGGCGGTCACCACGTAGTTGAAGTCGTCCACGTCGATATCTTCAACCGGCGTTTCGATAGGCCCGGTAACACCGGCCACGTTAACCAGAATATCGACCCGGCCACCGTGGAATTCTCTGGCCGCATCGACCATGTTCTTCACCTGGGTTTCGTCGATGACGTCACATTTCACCACCAGCGCCTTACGACCCAGCGCTTCCACCTCAGTCGCCACTTCATCCAGTGCCGCGGTATCACGACCGGTAAGTACGATATCCGCCCCTTCACGGGCCAGCGTCAGGGTAATTGCAGATCCCATCCCTTTGGCTGCGCCGGTAATAATTGCCTTTTTGCCTTCGAGTTTCATTTATCAGAACTCCTGATTGTTATTAGATTTTCAATCGGTCTTAAAATGGGCGCCGGACTATCCTCTCAGGTGGAATACCCCACACCGCTTGTTGCAAACCAGACTAATAAACCCCTTTAAATTTGTGAAATATTATAAAAATATGTTTTAAATACGTTTTACTGATTCAGAAAAACGACTTGCAGCCATGACAGAAATATCTATAAAACAGGAGGAGACCGAGACTTATAAAACAGAAGCCATGAGCGCAGCTATAAAACCGGAAGCGGGGGTCAGGGAGGGGCTTCCAGATAAACAGAAACAAAAAAAGGGAGGATAAAATCCTCCCAAAAGAAGACGTGTCAAAGGAAAAACACGTAGTCAGACCACTAGCGATAAACAGTCCCGAAAAAGGTCAGACGTCCCAGCCACCGTCAACCGCCAGCTCCTGACCAGTAATCTGACGGGACTCGGGACTGGCCATAAACAGCACCGCGTTGGCAATATCCTGAGGGTCGGTGACGCGCTTGAGAGCCATGTCCTGAACGTACTCTTCCCACACCTTCTCGAAGGTCCAGTCGCCACCGCGCTGCTTTACCTTGCCGTGGCAGAGCTTCTCCATCCGCGGGGTGCGGACGATACCGGGACAGACCGCGTTGACGTTGATGTTGTACTTGCCCAGCTCCAGCGCCACGGTCCGGGTGATCCCCCGGACGCCCCACTTGGAACAGCTGTAGGAAGTCCGCATCGGATAGCCACGAAGGCCGGAAGTACCGCCGATATTGACGATATTGCCGGCGTTCTGGGCCTTCATGATCGGCGAGACATATTTGATCGGCAGAAAGGTGCCGCGGGTGTTGGCGGTCACCACGTAGTTGAAGTCGTCCACGTCGATATCTTCGACCGGCGTTTCGATAGGCCCGGTAACACCGGCCACGTTTACCAGAATATCAACCCGGCCACCGTGGAATTCTCTGGCCGCATCGACCATGTTCTTCACCTGGGTTTCGTCGATGACGTCACATTTCACCACCAGCGCCTTACGGCCCAGTGCTTCCACCTCAGTCGCCACTTCATCCAGTGCCGCGGTATCACGACCGGTGAGTACGATATCCGCCCCTTCACGGGCCAGCGTCAGGGTAATTGCAGATCCCATCCCTTTGGCTGCGCCAGTAATAATTGCCTTCTTACCTTCGAGTTTCATTTATCAGAACTCCTAAACTATTTAACGTGAGACGACTGAGAATCAGCATCTTATTTTAAGTACCTGAGATTCTGTATGGATCACCCGTGAGTCTCAGACATCTATGCAATCCATTTCAGTCAGCACAGGCTTTAACCAAATAAACTGGTCAGGTATATGCCAGATCAATAAGAGGCAGCGCTTTCGCCAGAGATACCCGTTCAGGAGAATCAGCCTCAGACCATCAATCTGAATTCAGATTAATCGGAGGCATTACTTTTGTGAAATATTATAATCGGATAGGCTGAATCAGTAATTCTGATCCATTCGTAATGGCCGTAACTGCAGGTTAATAACTGACTAAGAAATAAATATATCAGGGAGCCCATTGAGAAACGGCTTTCTGTATCGGACAGAAGCCGCAATTATCAGAAGACAGAAGGTGACCGGCAAAGCCGGATGCAGACGGACCCGGTTGAAGGCCGGATATAAAGAAAGCACAACAGAGCGGAAGAGCGCAGAAGAGAGCCGCAGCTGCCGTGGAATTATCTGTGATCGACGCTCAGTCTGCCGTTTCAGAGATCTGGCAACAGCGTTGCAGCGCTTCGAAGGGCAGCAGCACACACTGGTGCCTGCTTTTCATTCCGGCAACCGGAGTAAACACCGCCAGTTCCGGTGAGCAGCGTTCGGACAGCGGCTGACCTGACAGCAGCTGCCGGAGCTGTTCGCTGGCAAACGCAACGTCTTCGCTACGATGACCCACAAACAGCTTACTCATCAGCGCACAGGCCGCCTTGCAGAGCAGACAGCCATTCACTTCATGCCGCAGCTCTCTGATCACGCCGTTCTGAATATCCGGATCCAGCCGGACCCGATCACCACAGTAGGGATTGGTCAGGGTCAGTGCAGCCTTATCACCCAGCACGGAACGCCGCTGATCACAGCCGGTCGCCAGCTGCTTGATAACATCGTTATACAGGCCGTGATTCATCGTAATATCCTCATCGCTCGCGCCACTCCATCGATCAGCGCCAGGACATCCTCAGTGGTGTTGTAGAGGGCCAGACTGGCACGGGACACCGACGACTCCCCCAGAGCCGCCAGCAGAGGCTGGGCACAATGGTGCCCTCCTCGCAGCGCAACCCCCTGCTCATTGAGCAGGTGGCAGACATCATGGGGATGAGCGCCGGCTATGGAAAAGGAGACCACCGGCGCCTTCCGCCCGATATCACGGGGACCCAGCACCCTGAGGCCATCGATATCCGCCAGTCCCTCCGTCATCAGCTGCAGCAGCTGCTGCTCGTGGCTGCGGATCATGGACCACGACAGTTCTGACATCCACTCCAGGGCCACACCCAGCCCCACCGCCTGAGCGATGGCCGGGGTACCGGCTTCAAATCTGCTGTTTCCAGCGGCCCAGCTGAATTGCTCCCCGGCCACCGTCGATACCATTCCTCCACCGACCATAAAGGGCGGCAGCGCCTCAGTGCGCTCTGGATTGATCCACAGCACGCCAATCCCATTAGGGGCGAAACACTTGTGGCCGGAAAACACGTAGTAGTCCACGCCGAGCGCCTGAACGTCTACGGGCCCGTGGGGAACCATCTGAGCACCGTCAACCAGCACCTGAGCTCCCACCTGGCCGGCGACGGCCGTAACCGGCGCCATATCGGTGATCGCCCCGGTCACATTGGAGCAGTGAGTCAGCGCTATCAGCCTGCAACGATCGGTGACCAGCGTCGGTAACTGGTCCAGCGCCAGCTCTCCGTCATCATTGACCGGAAGGATTCGTATCCGAACACCCTGTCGCTGCTGCAACATCAGCCAGGGAAGATAGTTGCTGTGGTGCTCCGCCTGAGACACGACAATTTCATCGCCCGGCTGCAGCGTGGCGCCGAGACTGTGGGCCAGCAGATTGACAGAGGCGGTGGTCCCGGAAGTGAATACCACCTCCCCGGCACTTCCGGCATTGATAAAACGGGCGACCGAGCCGCGGGCCCTCTCATAAGCTTCCGTAGCACGTTCCGCCAGATGGTGAGCCCCTCGCTGCACGTTGCCCCTGGCACTGATCTCATGACGCATCACCGCATCGATCACCGCAATCGGCATCTGTGCCGTTGCGGCATTATCCAGATAGCGGAGGCTCCAGCCCGACAGTTCCGTGCTCAGAGCCGGAAACTGTTTGCGAATAGTGCAAAGATCAGAACTCATCGCTGCTCCAGGGCCAGTAGTTGCTCCGGCGTATCGATATCAAGAAAAATATTGCCGTCATCCATTTCCACCTCACAGATGTACTGCCGGTATTTGTCCAGCAGCACCCTGGCGCCACGATCGCCGCTCAGGGACTGCATTTCGGTGAAGTAGCGTTGAGGCCAGACCAGCGGATTGCCCCGCCGTCCCTCGAATACCGGCAACAGGATCTTTTCACCACCACACTGCTGAAAGGCTGTCGTCAGTCTTTGCAGCTGTCGGTAGCCGACAAAGGGCATATCGGAAAGCATCACCATGGCCCCCGGGGTTGTCGCTGACAGGGCCCCGATCCCTCTCGACAGCGAGGCGGCCAGCCCTTCCCGGTATCTCAGGTTCTCAACCAGCCGGATGTCATACCCGGCCAGCCGGCGGCGAATCCGGTCCGCCTGATGACCGATCACCACAACCACTTCACGGGGTTTTATCTTCAACGCTTCGGTGACGGCGATTTCCACCATAGCCCGATCATTTACCGGCACCAGCAATTTGTTGCGCCTGCCCATACGCCTGGAGCTCCCGGCGGCCAGCACAACCACTGAGAGTTCGCTCCCCGCAACGGCGTTGCTGCTGAATTCTGTGGATTGCTCTGTCAGCACGGGTTGTTCCTCTCTCCGAAGTCATTTATCGATACCGTTTCCGGCATTCCGTAATTCCCGTCAGGCAACGGTGTCGCTGGCCGCCGGCCGAAGCGCGGCCCGGCGGTAACGGGCCTGAACGATCTGTGCCAGAACCGCCACCGCAATTTCCTCCGGCGCCCTGCCCCCCAGATCCAGGCCGACCGGCGCGCAAATACGCTGCACCTGAGCCTCGAGCCCCAGCGCCGCAAGCCGTTCCAACCGCTGCTGATGGGTCCGCTTACTGCCCAGAGAACCGATATAGAACACCGGACTGTTGAGGGCCTGGACAATGGCCGGATCGTCCAGTTTCGGATCGTGGGTCAGAGTGACAACGGCGGTAGCTGAATCCAGCTGCAGACCAGCCAGGGCCTCATCCGGCCACTCCTGCATCAACCTGACCCCACGGAAACGCTGCTCGGTCGCGAAAGCCGGACGGGGATCAATCACCGTGACCGCAAACCCGGCCAGCTCCGCCATGGGCGCCAGGTACTGACTGATATGGACGGCTCCGATAAGAACCAGCCGCGAACGAGGCTGATAGCTGCGAACAAAATAGTCCGCCTTACTACCGGCCACATAACCGCTGCGCCCCTGCGCCAGTATCGCTGCCACCGGTTCCGGGAGCAGATCGTCCACCCCGATTGCTGAGACCTTGTCTGCGGCAGCAGAGTCGGGATGAAAGATACCCCGGACAACGCCATTCGTATCGGTGACGGAGGCCACCCGCTCTCCGCGCCGCAGATAGTCCGAAGCAGCCATCAGTGGAGAATCCCTGTGCAGCGGTTGCAGCAGGATGTCGATGCCGCCGCCACAGGACAGTCCCACTTCCCAGGCCTGCTCGGTGGAGACACCGAATTCGACCTGCCGGGATTGTCCGGATTCCAGCACTTCGAAGGCTTCCTGGACCACGGCACCTTCGATACAGCCCCCGGAGACGGAGCCGACAAAGTCTCCCTGCTGATTAATAACCAGATGACTGCCGACAGGCCGGGGCGACGATCCCCAGGTTTTTATAACCGTCGCCAGGACAACGCCAAACCCTTTATGTAACCAGTCACGGGCCTGGTTCAGTTCCTCCAGGTCAGTTTTCAGTGTCTGAGTCGTTGAGTTTTTCATAACCGCACCGATTTTTTATTCTGGCTTTATATAGTGAATTAAGATCTTCCAGCCCTCTGAATTTGTAAAATATTTTTTTTGTCGACGCTGAATCTGTTTTTCTGATGCAGCTCAGCGGCACCAGTAACAGATCCTGCCGGAGGTTCAGGCAGGACGAATCCTTATAAACATCAGCACGAAACATTGCCGTTGTTTTTCCGGAAACAGGCCAGAACCTCATCGCTTTTTTACAGACCGGCGATGATTACAAACAACTCAATACAAATTTTAACCACTACATATCAAATACTTAACAATACAAAACCATTCCATAACAGACAGATGCGATTTACCTTAATAAAACAGAACGTCCCTCTTCGCCGTTACCTTTAGTCAGCCTTCGCATAACATTTTCCTATCCTGATCCCCACAAAATAATATTTTTTTTCTACTGTCAGCTACGACAGGATTATCGGCAGCCCCAATCAGTTAAAAATTATTTTCAGGGTTTAAACACCGCTGAAACATTCAGTAACGAACCACCTGGTGAACAGGAATCAGATAAAGGTAATCAACCATGCGTTGGCAGATAGGAATAGATATCGGCGGTACCTTTACCGACGTCATAGCAATACAACCGGAAACCGGGCGGTTACGTACCGCGAAAGTCTCCAGCCGAACCGATGATCCCCTGGCGGCGCTGCTCAACGCCCTGGAAGCGGTCGATGTCCCCTGGAGCCAGGTTCAGGACCTGATGCATGGCACCACCATGGTGACCAATGCCATCGTCGAGAACAACCTGTCAAAGGTGGCGCTGGTGGCTACCGAGGGTTTTGGCGATACCGTGGCCATCGGTCGCCAGAACCGCCGCCACCTGTACCGGCTGGATCTGCCATCGAAGGCCGATCCCACCGTCACAGAATCCCTGCGTTTCGAGATTCGTGAACGCATGGACCACAAGGGCCAGGTGCTGGTGGAGATGACCGATCAGTCTGTGGCGGAACTGGTGGAAGCGGTCCGCGACTCAGGTGCGGACTCCATCGCCGTATCACTGTTGCACTCCTACGCCAACGGCGACCATGAACAGCGACTGGGAGAACAGCTGAAAGCACTGACCGGCAATATCTCCCTGTCCCATATGGTCAGTCCGGAAGCCCGCGAGTACGAGCGCACCAACACCACGGTGCTCAACGCCGGTGTTATGCCAATGGTGCGTAACTATCTCGACCATCTGGAGGAGAAAAAACCCGCCGACAGCCAGTTGCACCTGTTCCACTCCGCCGGCGGCATGGCCTCCCCGAGCGCCCTGCGGGAACAACCGCTGGGACTGGCGATGTCCGGCCCGGCGGCCGGCGTCACCGCCGCCAGTCGCGTCGCCGCTGAACTGGGACTGGATCACGCCCTCAGCTTTGATATGGGCGGAACCACCACCGACACCTGTCTGATCAGTAACGGCCACGCTGAAATTCGCAGCGACCGCTCGCTAGCCGAACACCCGATCCGCCAGCCCATGGTGGCTGTCGATGCCATCGGCGCCGGTGGCGGTTCCATCGCCTGGATGGATACCGGCACCCTGCGAGTTGGTCCCAGAAGCGCCGGGGCGTTTCCCGGCCCCGCCTGTTACGGCCGTGGCGGTACCGAAGCGACCGTCAGTGACGCCAATCTGGTACTCGGCTACCTGGATGCCACCCAGCCGCTGGGCGGATTCCTGAAGCTGGACCGTGACGCTGCCGTACGGGCGTTAACGCCGCTGGCGGAGGCGCTGGGTGGCAATGTCGAGGATGCGGCGCGGGGAATCCTCCGGGTAGCAACCGCCAACATGGTTCGCGCTCTGCGCAAGGTCACGGTCGAGCGAGGTGTTGACGGCCGGCAATGCGCACTGATCGCCTACGGCGGCGCCGGTCCCATGCACGCGGTGGAAGTCGCCAGAGCCTTTGGCATCAACAAGGTGGTGGTTCCCGCCGCCTCCAGTATGTTCTCGGCACTGGGTTGCGTATCGGCGTCCATGAGTTACTCACAGCAGCAGACCGTGCGGATGGCCAGCGGCCAGTGGGATAAAGAACAGCTCACCGGCGTTCGCCAGTCCCTGATCGACCGTCTTTCAACGCCGATCATTGAGGCCGGCCATGACGACCAGCCCCTGACGGTCAAAGAGGTCGCCGGCGTTCGTTACAGTGGCCAGAGTTATGCGGTCGAGATCCAGAACCCCGAGCTGGATGACCCTGAAGCGCTGGGACGCGCCTTCCGGGAAGTGCATGAGCAGCTCTACGGATTTTCCACCGATGAACCCTGGGAGCTGGCCACTATTCGCACCACCGTATCGCTGCCCCGCAACGACAACCCGATTACCGACAACGGCAACCAGGACGGTGACGCCGCCAGACCACACAGCAGTCATCCCTGCTACTTCGGCGGTCTGCGGGTCACCACCCCCAGATTCAACCGCAGCGAACTGGTAAGCGGACAGACTATCAACGGACCGGCCATCGTCGAGGATGAGTCTTCAACTATTGTGATCATCCCCGATGCCATATTGACGGTCGACCCCTCGGGTCACCTGGTGATCGACTTAGCGGAGGAGAAGTAAGATGAGTACTGTAGATCCGGTTACCCTGGAGGTAATCCGTAACGCCCTGTCGGCCATTGCCGAAGAGATGTCCGGGGTAGTGATGCGTTCGGCTCGCTCCCCCCTGCTCCGAGAGGCCGGCGACCTGTCCTCAGCCATGACCGACGGCGACGGCAATCTGATCTCCCAGGGGCGGGATATTCCCATGCATATGGGCGTCATGAGCTTCACCGTTAAGGAGTTTCTCAAGCGAATTCCCAGAGAGCAGCTGCAAACCGGTGATGTCTGGTTTCTGAATCTGCCGGAAGTGGGCGGTAACCATCTGCCGGACGTAAAGGCGATCCGGCCGATCTTTGTCAATGATGAGATCCTCGCCTTCTCTGTCAGCCTCGCCCACTGGGCCGACACCGGCGGTGCGGTTCCCGGCAGCTACGTGCCCTTTGCCACCGATGCCTGGATGGAGGGGCTGCGGATTTCCCCGTTAAGGGTGTTCACCGGCCAGGGTACGGATCGGGAAAAGCTGGATATGATCCTCTCCAACGTCCGCAGCGCGGAGGAGCGCGAGGGGGATATCATGGCACAGATGGCCGCTACCCGATCCGCCGATCTGCGTTTTCAGGAGCTCTGTCAGGAGCATGGCGCCGAGGTGGTCAGGGACGCCATCGAAGCCCTCCATGACCGGGCCGAAGCGCAGATGCGGGCAGCCCTGAAATCGTTACCGGACGGCGTTTACTGCGGTGAAGACTTCCTTGACGACGACGGCAGTCCCGGTTGTCAGCCGATCGCCATCCGGGTCAGGGTCAAAGTCCGGGGCGATCAGGCAACCTTCGACTTCTCCGACACCGATGATGCGGCGATCGGCCCCGTCAACACCACCCCCTTTATCGCCGGTGCCTCGGTGTTCTATGTGGTCAAAGCGCTGCTGGGCCCGGATATTCAGCCCAACGGCGGCTGTTACCGGCCGCTGACCGTGATCACCCGACCAGGATCGCTGCTGGAACCGCTGCTTTCCAGCCCGGTGGTGGGCGGTAATCACGAGACCTCGCAACGGATCGCCGATGCTGTATTCCTGGCGCTGGAGTCGGCACTGCCGGACCAGCTCACCGCCGGCGGGCCCACCACCTCCGGATTGCTACTGTTCGGCGGCGAGCGGGAAGACGGCGCCTGGACCACCCTCTACGAAACCCACGGCGGCGGTGAAGGCGCCCGAGCTCACCGGGACGGTTCGTCGGTGATCCGGGTTCATATGTCCAACGTCATGAACACCCCCGCCGAGGTGATCGAAGCGGAGTATCCGCTGCGGGTCGAGACTCAGCGCCTGCGCAAAGGGTCCGGCGGCAAAGGCGCCCATCAGGGCGGCGAAGGTCTGCACCGGGAGTATCGGATTCTCACCGACAAGCTGTCGCTGACCACCATGTTCGAACGGCGGGTCATCCCCCCTTACGGCCTTAACGGCGGTGAGAACGGCGCTCCCTTCAGCGTTCAGATCCAGACGGCAGAAGGCGGCAGCTTCGATATGCCCGGCAAGGCCAACCGCTGGCTGAAACGCAACGATCTGGTGATCGTCGACAGCTGCGGTGGCGGTGGTTACGGCAAGGAGGAATAGTCCACCCGGGCAGTCCCGTCGCGGGTCGATCAGTCGATACCAGCTCTCCGGAAACAGCAGACGGGACTGCTCAGAGAACCGGTGATTAAGTCCGGACGCGTTTCGGGTCTCCGGACGGATTCGCAGGTTCCTTAACGGTCGTTATTCTTTGGGTTATAGTGGAGCGATAATAACAAGAGACACCGGTACGCCGGACCAAGCAGTCAGTCGCCATGGCCAGAAAGGGTTTTGCACAACGTTACCTGGACGCCTGGAACGCTCATGATACCGATCAGATTCTGAGCTTTTTCAGCCGTCGCGCCACCTACGTAGATTCCGGCCTGCATCAGCAGGTCGAAGGCGTCGGCGTGGGTCACCATATCGACAAATTGCTGGCCCTGTGCCCTGATGTCTCCTTTCAGCTGCTGGACGGCAGTCTGTCGGCAAACGGGCGGATGGTCATCCGCTGGCAGGCAACCGGCAAAAAGATCTCGCGACTATGCCCCAACGCACTGCCCACCGGCTGCGGTCCCTTAAACGGTCTCGACTACATTGTCCACGATCAGGGCAAACTGATCTCCACCCATGTCTATTTCGATCTGACCTCGCTGATCCCCCCGCCAGACCCACAATCATCGTCCGGGACTCCTTCAGACCCGGCCAGACAGTACCTCAAGTCGGGTCTCAGCGAGCAGGATCTGCTGCAGTACCGGCAACAGCTGAGTGAACTGATGGAACGGGAAAAACTCTACCTCAACAACGAACTGACCCTGGATGAACTGGCCGACAACCTGGGTATCTCCGCTAACCACCTGTCCCAGGTAATCAACAGTCAGTTCGGGCTGAATTTTTATGAACTGCTCAATCATTTCCGCATTGAGCAGGCCAAAAAATTGCTGGGAACACTTTCCCCCGACGACCGGCTGTCCTCTCTGGATGTCGCCTTTGAGTCCGGGTTTGGCTCGGCCTCGGCATTTTACCGGGCATTCCAGCAACATGTCCGGATGACCCCGACCCGGTTCCTCAAACAGCTCAGATCCCGGTCCTGAGCACCCGTTCAGGTCGGACTGACAGCCCCTCCCTTCCCGAATCCGATAAAAATTCCCAGCCGATACGCCGGGAAGCTTTTCACCCTGCCTGTCTGCTGAAATAACTCCGGGCCTTTCTCATTAAGCGCCCGGAACTGAGCAGTAGTCCTCTTATCAGCCTGGAGGACATCGAATAAATCTGAAATGGCAGGTCCCCATGAGTAACGTTTTCAAAATTCTTCCCGACGGTATTAACGGCAATCCGCTGCAACCCTGCGAGTACGTAAACAGCGAAAATATCACCTCCGGCTCGGCCAGCGAGCTGGGACAACTGTTCCTCTGCAGCGATGACGAACGTTTCAGCATCGGGGTCTGGGAGTGCTCGCCCTGCTGTGAAGAGATCGAATCCTATCCCGGCGACGAATTCTGCACCGTGCTGGAAGGCACCGTCATCATTACGGCCGATGGCCAGCAACACAGCTACGGTCCCGGCGACAGCTTCGCCATCCGCAAAGGCACCAGGCTGACCTGGAATATGACCAGCCAGTTCAGAAAGTATTTCGTTCTGTACTGCTGAGTTACGACCCGGTCACTGATCTCCAATACAAGAATAACAGGAGCCTTTTTATGAGCAGAGACTCTCGCTATGACATCCTTTTCGATACGGTAAGGATCGGCCCGGTAACCGCAAAAAACCGATTCTATTCAGTACCCCACGCCTCCGGAATGGGGGACTACTATCCCCAGGCCAATGCCGCATTTCGCGGAATGAAAGCAGCGGGCGGCTGGGGTACCGTCAGCGTTGAAGAGACGGAAATTCACCCCACCACCGATATTCTGCCCTATATCATGCCGCGCATGATGGAGGACTCTGATATTGCCTACCACAAGAATATTGTTGAAAAGATCAAGGAACACGGCGCGCTGGCTGCTGTCGAGCTTGCTCACAATGGTCTGAATGCATCCAATATCATCAGTCGTGAAGTGCCTATCGGCCCATCGGGCAACGTGTTCAACGAATACTACCCGGTCCAGTCCCGTACCATGTCGAAAGCTGATATCCGGGAGCTGTTGCGCTGGCAGCGTGACGCCGCCATACGATCGAAAAAGGCCGGGTATGATGTTGTGTATATCTATGCCGGCCATGGCATGGGGATGCCGCAACATTTTCTTTCTCGTCGCCACAACCGTCGAACCGATGAATACGGCGGCTCATTTGAAAACCGCGCCCGTCTGATGAAAGAGATGATCGAGGTGACCAGAGAGGCGATCGGAGATACCTGTGCGGTAGCCGTTCGCTTCGGTATTGAGGAGTTGCTGGGACCCGACGGAATTACCGCCAGAGAAGAAGGACGCGCTCTGGTTGAGTATCTGGGCGAGCTGCCCGATCTCTGGGACGTAAATCTCAGCGACTGGAGCAATGATTCGGTCTCGTCCCGCTTCTCGTCTGAAGGACATCAGACCGAGTACATTACCGGAGTCAAACAACTGACCTCCAAACCGGTGGTCGGGGTCGGACGTTTCACCTCCCCGGACAGTATGGTTTCCATGGTCAGGAAAGGCATTGTGGATTTTATCGGTGCCGCACGGCCTTCTATCGCAGACCCCTACCTGCCCAACAAGATAAACGAGAACCGTCTCGATGAGATCCGCGAGTGTATCGGCTGCAATATCTGCGTCAGCGGTGATATCACTCATACCACTGTTCGCTGCACACAGAACCCCACGGTCGGTGAAGAATGGCGTAAACAGTGGCATCCGGAGGTGATTCAACCGAAAAAAACCAATGCCAACGTGTTAGTCGTGGGCTCGGGGCCTACGGGCCTGGAAGCCACGTACCAGCTGGCTAAGCGCGGCTATAAGGTGACTCTGGCTGAAGCCGGTACCGAGCTGGGTGGCCGGGTTGAGCGGGAAGCCAGACTACCGGGCCTGTCGGAGTGGATACGGGTCAAAGACTACCGCGAGCTGTTACTGAAGCAGATGCCTGACGTCGACATCTTCATGGACAGTAAACTGAATGCCGACGACATCCTGGATTTCGGCTTCGATCATGTTCTGCTGGCCACCGGAGCACGCTGGCGCAAGGATGGCATCGGACGTACCCACTACAAGCCGGTCCCCGGAAGCGAGCAGTCCAATGTCTTTACTCCGGACGACATTATGGATGGCAGGGAAACGGACGGGCCGGTGGTGATCTTCGACGATGATCACTACTACATGGGCAGCGTTATTGCCGAAAAACTGGCTGCCGAAGGCAAACAGGTCACGCTGGTGACCCCGGCCGCCCTGGTCGCCATCTGGACCGAAAACACCATGGAACAGCATCGGATTCAGGCTCGACTGATGGAACTGGGTGTAACACTTATCACCCAGCACAGCCTCGATAAACTGAACACCAATCAGGCTCAGATCTCCTGTATTACCACAGGGAAATCCAGAGAATTAGACTGCAGCACACTGGTCATGGTGACCTCACGCCAGGCCGAAGACCAGCTTTACCAGCTGCTGATGGCGCGCGAAGCAGAGTTTCCCGGCGCCGGTATCAGATCGGTTGAATGTGCCGGGGATGGAGAAGCCCCTTCAACCATTGCCGCAGCGATCTATGCCGGTCATCGCTACGCCCGCCTGCTGGAAGAGGAACGCCCTGAAATCCCCTACAGAAGAGAACGGGTCATTCTCAGCAGCTCAGACTGACAGCGCTGCCGGGGAGGTCTGTTTCGGCACTCAGGTTCTCCGAATCTACAGGGTACGCTGTTCGCCGCAGGCCTCCCTCTTCATCTGAACAAAAATAACAATCAATGGAGTCACTCATATGAGTAATCAACCAACTTTCGATATCAACCGATGGCCCGCCATCTTTTCCAACGTCTATCTGTGCACCCTGCCGGCGCTGGTGATCATCTTTCTGCCGATGCTGGTCGGCGGCATGGTGGAACACCTCGGCATGAGCGCCCAGCAGGCCGGTTATGTCGCCACGTCCGATATGCTCGGCTACACCCTGGGTACCATCGCCTCGTTCTTTTTTATTCACAAACTGAACTGGCGTACCCTGACTCTCGGCTGTATAGCCGTTATGGCTGTCGCCAACGGTATCTCCGGAACGCTCACGGATTACAACGATCTGCTGATGGTCCGCTTTGTCTCCGGCCTGGGTGGAGGCGTTCTGACCGCAATCACGTTTGCCGCCATGGGGCAGATGCGTGACCCGGACTCCGCCTACGGCTGGTGGCTGGTATTTCAGGCCGCCTTCGGTTTCGTCGGCTTCCAGTATTTCTGGGATATCAGCGTCAACGGTGGTTTTATCGTGCTGACCGTGCTGCTGATTCTGGGCGCTCTGCTGTTTCGTTTCGTACCGGAGCAGGCTATCAAACACGAGCATACCGCCGCTAATATGGACCGGAGTCTGGTCGGTAAAGCCATCGCCGGCGTAGTCGCTATCCTGCTGGTTTACGTCGGCCTGATGGCCGAATACACCTATCTGGAACGAATTGGCAATGACGCAGGCCTGAGCCCGGAAGAAATTGGCACCGCTTTCTCCGCCATGTCTGTCGCAGGGCTGATCGGCGGAGGTCTGGCAGCCAGACTGGGAGCGAAATACGGTCGCCTGCTTCCTTCGCTGCTGGGCACCGCGGGCTGTGTGGTCTCCTTCTATCTGTTTTCCACGGAGCAGATCGGCTTTGACCTCTACACAGCCACCTGCTGCCTTTACTTCGGCCTCTGGAGCTTCCTGCTGCCCTACCTCGTCGGCGCCTGTGCCTCGGTCGATGCTTCCGGGCGCACCCTGGCCCTGGGCAACGCGGCCATTGGTGCCGGCCTTGCCTTCGGCCCCTTTATCGCCGCCAGTCTGATTGGCGAAAACGGCTTCGGTATACTGGCAATGGTTGCTACAGCCTTCGTGGCGACAGGCTTCTTCCTGATCATTCCCCTGCTCAGAGTTTCTCAACAATTTGATGATCCGGAACTGCCCGACGCAGAAATGTCCCGTTCCTGACAGCGTGCTGAATAAGATCACCGTCATCAGTTAGTTTGCTCCGATACACCGTCCGGTGTATCAGGTCAGGGAGGCGGTTTCTGACTTGCCCCCCTGTTGGCGAAGACCCCGGTCTTCGCCTTTTTTTGTCCTTCCGGTTTGTTGCCTCGCCATTTTCTTTTCTGAGTTCCTGCTGTACTGGCTGGCATCGCGACAAATCTGTAGGTCGGGATTTATCCCGACTGATTTGGGAGTTTATCCCGACGATTTCCATTGTCGGATTGAAATCCGACCTACATCCGACTCGCACCCCGCCAGCCGAATTTTATACATCGCACAGATAGTCGGATTGAAATCCGACTGGACTGGCTGGCATCGTAACAAATCAGTAGGTCGGGATTTATCCCGACTGATTTGGGATCTATCCCGACGATTTCCGTTAGTCGGATTGAAATCCGACCTACATCCGACTCGCACCCCACCAGCCGAATTTTATACATCGCACAGATAGTCGGATTGAAATCCGACTGGACTGGCTGGCATCGTAACAAATCAGTAGGTCGGGATTTATCCCGACTGATTTGGGATCTATCCCGACGATTTCCGTTAGTCGGATTGAAATCCGACCTACATCCGCCCATACGGGCGGAGGAAATTAACCTTTCAGCCCCTCATCGATATAGCGTCGGACATATTTTTTGCCGTTGCTGATCTTTTTCATAACCCAGACTACGAAGACCGCCCCCTGGATGAAGAAAAGGAACCTGGCCTCCGGGAATAACAGCTCAAGCAGAGTCACCACCATTATCCCGATCGCCACAGACCAGCTGCCTTTCTGCTGAGCTCTGGCTATCAGGTCTTCGGCCCGGGCCGGACTGGTCATCCCCGCGTCCTTTAAGGAGTCACGCAGAGCCGCATAGTCTTTCTCCCGGCGAGCCTTCATACGGCCGAAGGGATCGAGTGGATTCAGCCGGAGGCACCTGTATCGGCAAAAAAAGAGTTCTCATCAGACGACTGTCAAACAGTCCTTTCAGTTGAACAACTGAACATCGATGAACCCATGACCCGCCGCTGGCAGTGACTTCGGGTTACCCGCTCAGATTCGGGGCGCGGGTGTTTTCCACGGAGCAGATCGGCTTTGACCTCTACACAGCCACCTGCTGCCTTTATTTCGGCCACTGGAGCTTCCTGCTGCCCTACCTCGTCGGCGCCTGCGCCCCGGTCGATGCTTGCGGGCGTACGCTGGCCCCGGGGAACGCAGCCATTGGTGCAGGCCTTGCCTGCGGCCCCTTTATCGCCGCCAGTCTGATTGGCGAAAACGGCTTCGGTATTCTGGCAATGGTTGCTACAGCCTTCGTGGCGACAGGGTTCTACCTGATCATTCCCCTGCTCAGAGTTTCTCAGCAATTTGATGATCCGGAACTGCCGAACGCAGAAATGTCCCGTTCCTGACAGCGTGCTGAATAGGATCACCATCATCAGTTAGTTTGCTCCGATACACTGCCCGGTGTATCAGGTCAGGGAGGCGCTTTCTGACTTGCCCCCCCTGTTAGCGAAGACCCCGGTCTTCGCCTTTTTTTGTCATTCCGGCGTAACTTCCTGTTTACGGGACGTTATTTTACCTATTTTTCACATCCCTCTCTTTATCCTGTGCGCATAAATGATCAACGGAGGACTGATGTATGCGCAAGACAACTGCAATACTTCCACTGTTACTGGGCGCAGGGCTGATACCCGTCGCCCAGGCCGAAGGCGATGAATCCATGTTTATGCTGGGGCTGGGCGTCGGCAGCGAGGAGAGTATCTACGAAGGCGTTGGCACGGAAACCAGTGTGATACCCATGATCGCCTGGGAAAAGGGCAGTTTTTATCTTCACGGACCCGAAGTCGGTTACTACTTTGTGGACGCCCCTCAGCTCAGACTGGGCACACTGGTGCGTTATCGGGGGGAAGGCTATGACTCGGGCGACAGTGACGAACTGGCAGGTATGGATGACCGGGACGGCGCGTTTGAACTGGGTCTGACGATATCTTATGACACCGAATACGGCGAATGGTCTGCAACGGCGCTGAGCGATATCAGCAGCGAGCATGAGGGTTATGAACTTGAGCTGGGCTGGGAAAAGCGCATCAGGCTCTCACCTGACTGGTCACTGACCCCCGAAGCCTCCATCAGCTACCGCAGCGATGATCTGAACAATTACTACTACGGCGTAACAGCCGGTGAAGCAACGGCACAACGTGCTGTTTACACCGCCGACGGCGATATGGTCTATGAGATAGGTATCAATGCAGATTACCGGATCGATCAGCATCAGATGATCCGCTTTGGCGCCAGCTATCAGCACTATGGCAGCGAAATTTCCGACAGTAGCATCGTCGAAGACGATAACAGTTACGCACTAAAAGCGATGTACGTTTATCGCTTCTGAAGTCCCCCTGATTTCTCTTCAGGTTTTGCCCGCAACCGCGGGCTTTTTTATGCCGCAGTGGCAGGCAGGTCAATACAGACAGATTCGATCGGCACGGTAATCGCTGCTGATATTCATTATCCGGTACCGGGTTGGTGTTTCTTCAGGCAAAGTCCGGACTGATTCCGCCTCCCAGCAAGCACACCAAAAAGCCTCTCCCACTACGACTTATGTGATTCCTCACAGGACAGGAACAACAGCTGAAAGATAACGGTATAAACAAGTACAGTCCCCGGATTACCAGGCGAGCATGACGGGCAGTATCCGCCAGCCACCGAAGTACAGATCGACCGGTAGCCGGGCCGGAATGAGAGACCTGAGACAATCAGATATCTTTTCCAAAACGGCAGCAACAAGCGGTCTGACCTCAGTGGCAGATACGCGAAAACGGAGAAGGCTGCTGCTCCCTTTTAACCGGCCTCCTTCACCAACCGTTCGGTTGCAGCACAGACGTATATGGCCGGTAACCCCCCTCCTGTTCACAGACCGAGAATTACTCCGTCGAACAGGAGTCCAGTGCCACAACCAGGGCCGGTATCAGAATCAGCACCAGTAAACTGCCAGACAGCAAACCGGCAACAACAGTGACCGCCACGGGCTTGAATACAGCAACCTGCTCATTTACCGGCAGCAGCAGAGGCAGCAAGCCGACGGTCATAGTGAGGGTGGTGATCATGACCGGCCGCATCCGTTTCTCGCAGGCCAGTTGCATGGCCCAGAAAGGTCGCGCTTTCAGCTCTCTGTACTGTCGGTACTGAGCGATCAGAATGATCACGCCACTGACCAGAACAGCGGTTACCCCGGCAAAACTGAACAGTGAGAGCATGCTCATCTCGATGTCGCACAGCCAGTGTCCAATCACCACGGCGCCGATTGCCGGTGGAATCGCCAGCATGATCGGTACCGGCCAGCGCCATGAGCGGAGGAAGATCACCAGTAAGCTGTAGATCATAACCAGCACCAGCAGAACGACCCCGGACAGCTCTACGCTGCCGCTGAGAGAGAAAAGACCGGCGCCGGCTGGCACCGACAAATTAACCCCCACCCGCTCGCTCCGGAGCAGATAAACACTTGCGAAAAAGAACAGAACTGCGGTCATCAGACTCAACCAGGGATGCCGCAGCGCCAGCCGGACCAGAGGCAACAGACAACTCGCTTTAACACGCTCTGCACCAGCCTGAAACGGCAGCCTGAACCAGGCTGCCCGTCGCTCCCGGGACGGGTTCAGACTGTGGTAAAGATGGCCCGGCAGCACGGCAAAACAATACAGCATGGACGCCAGCAGCATGCTGAATATCACCAGCGGAACGGAAATGAGAGTATTGCCGGTGGAGCCTGTTAACAGCATCGGCAGCAGCAGGGTTGCCAGCATACTCAACGACGAAAACAGAAGCGGACGGAACATTTTTTTACTGCTCCGGAATACGGCCTGCCCGGGAGAGCCGCCGACCAGGCGGCTGAAGACGGCTTCCCCGACGACGACCGCATGGTCCAGCACAATGGCCAGCGTCACCAGCATAGCGGCCAGCAGAACGATATTCAGACTCTGACCCGCCATCCATAGTACGCCCGGTACAACGGTAAAGGCGCACAGGACGCCGGGGGCAACCCGGAAAGCGATCTGAGGACCGAGAAACAGATACAACACCATCAGTATCAGCAGCCATCCGATTGCAGCACTCTGCACCAACGGACCGAGTATCTCAGAAGCCGCCGGCAGAAAACTGATTTCCGCAAGCTGCAACGCCATGGCGCCGGAAAGCAGCATCAGCAACAGCATCAGATCAGCTGTGTACGGATGCGTGACCAGCTTCTGCTGCCAGGACCTGCTTTCTCTCATATTCCGCCTCCGTCATCTGCACCTGAAACCACTGCGTGCACCGACCGGCTGCTGAAAACAGGTCTGAATGTTGTCAGCTATTCAAAGCCAGCCAGGTCGATTCGGCTACAGTAATCGGAGAGGGTTCAAAGGAATGTCGAAAGCGCTTTTTACATTTATTTGATACAGAAACCGTCACAATAGCCACAAGCTATAGATTGAAGGCAAACCTGATGCGCGTACTCGTGGTAGAAGACAACCAGGACCTGGCGGGTAATCTGCTCGACTTCCTGGCGCTGAAAGGCTGTACGGTCGACTGGGCAGCCAATGGCCGTCAGGCCCTGAGTCTTACAGAACAGCTTACCTTTGACGTCATTGTGCTGGATATCATGATGCCCGGTATGGATGGCCTGGAGGTCTGTAAACAACTTCGTGCCCGTAATCAGGATACGCCTGTGTTATTTCTGACGGCGAGGGATACCCTGGACGACAAACTGCAGGGATTTCTCGCAGGCGGTGATGATTATCTGGTAAAACCCTTTGCGATGGAGGAGCTGCAGGTTCGCCTGCAGGCTCTGTGCAAACGTAATCTCAGACAGAAAAGCACCCGGCTGCAGGTTGATGATCTTATCCTCGACCTGGAAACCCGCGAGGTCAGCCGGGCCGGCAAGAATATCCGTCTGAACCGTTCCTGTATGAAGCTGCTGCAATGCCTGATGCAACATTCCCCCGACGTTGTTACCCGAGATAAACTGAACTACACCCTGTGGGGAGACGATGTACCCGATAAAGACGTCCTCCGCAGCCATCTGTACCATCTGCGTTCAGCCATCGATAAAGGGTTTGGCAGACCGCTGCTTCACACCATCCATGGGGTGGGCTTTCGCCTGCACAACGAAAAATGAAGATTAAGAAGCTGTCTCTGCTTACCAGCCTGAAAACCCGATTCATGCTGGTTTTCGCCCTGTTCAGCGTCCTTCTCGCGTTGTTTTACTCATTTTTGCTTATGGGTTTCTCACTGGGCACCGAGGACGAAATTTTTAATCGACAGCTCGCTCTTGAAGTAGAGCATCAGCAGGCATTTTACGCCGAGCATCAGCACTTCGATAACCCACCCCGGGATATGGAGCTCTACAGCGCGGTCGATATCCGGAATCACCCTCTATACAACCGGATTGCTGAACTGGAGTCGGCGGCATCGGATGCCGTTATTGATGAGCTGGAAGAACACGACCTGCACATAGCGAAAGCGACAATCCGTGAGAGCAACCTGCCATTTTATATCCTGTACTCTGTTGCTACTCAGGAGATCGATGAGGAGCGAACGCGGCAGTTCAACGAAATCGGGCTGATGGCATTTCTGATTGTCGCATCCACAGGAATCCTCGTCGGCGCCTGGCTCGGCGCGCGCACTACCCGTCCGATCATCCAACTGGACCAACGCGTTCAGCAGCTGGAACGTCAGGGTGAATTCGGCGAAACCCGGAGCTTTGGTGCCGATGAAGTAGGTCGCCTGGCCCTCTCTTTCGCCACCTCATACGAACGTACACAGCAGTTCCTCGCCCGTGAGAAACGCTTTACCCGCGAGGTATCACACGAACTGCGGACACCGGTTGCCGTCATTCAGGGTGCGCTCGACATCCTGGAGCTGCAACCGGACAACCAGCGGGCACTGGGGCGGATTCGCCGTGCCAGTCATGAGATCGAGCGACTCATCGAAACCTTTCTGCTGCTGGGGCGCGAGGAGAACCTCACCCTGTCCGAAGAGCAGCTGGATGCCAGAGCGGTATGCGAACTGATCATCGAGGAGCACCGGAAAGAGAGCCCGGTACCGATCCACTTCAACCTGCTCGAAGATCCACAGCTTAATGTGCTGCCACCGGTATTTGGTGTACTGCTGGGCAACCTGCTCAGCAATGCGGTGCGACACACCCGGGAGGGTGAGATCAGGGTCCGGCTGAGCAGAGCGGCGCTGGCTATCGAGGATAGCGGAGACGGCTTTCCCCCGGAAATTCTGGAGGCCGTGGGCCACCCTTATATCAACGGCAGCAGCGGCTGCGGTCTGGGATTATCCATTGTGCAGCGCATCTGCAAGCAGTTTGGCTGGACGCTGCGGGTCGATTCAACTCCCGGTGAGGGGAGTTCCGTGCAGATCAGTTTTAACCCGGCTGCCCCGACAGGCTGAGCATCACACCTCTTATCACCTTCACCACAGCCGGCCTGCCGCATCCGGCGTGAAGGTCTGGTTGCGGGCGTTTGCAAACCCGAAATCGCTGTTTTTCTGCCGCCCTTTCCACGCTTTTTCGACCAGTGGCCCGGTATAACTACCCCACCTTTAAGCCAGCCGATAGAACTGATCCATGGTGACAGACCATCTGTTTCGCGTAACTTCACTGACTCTGCTGATGACAACACTCACGGCTTGCAGCAGCCTGATACCCACATCTGCGGACAATCGAACCGGGCAGGCACTGATTGTTCCCGAAGAGTGGCAGGAACCCCTTCCTCTCAATCAGACAGCACTCAGCGATCAGCTGCTGGATCTGATCGACGATCCGGCATTGACCCTGCTGGTGCAGCGCACCCTTACGGCCAACTACGACCTGCGCCAGACTGCCCTGCGTCTGCGTGAACAGCGCTTACTGCAGCGCCAGACCGATGCCAGTCGCACTCCGGAGCTGAATCTCAACCTGAACAGCCAGCGCGCCGGAGACAGCACCATCAATACCAGCCATGAGTTGTCACTCGACCTGAGCTGGGAGCTGGATGTGTGGGGACGACTGGCCGACCAGAGCCGCGCCGCCGAAGCCAGCACCCGCACTGCCGAACTGGATTACCAGGCTGCCGCCGACTCCCTGGCCGCGCGCACCATGCAACGCTGGATCGATATCGCACTGCGAGCACAGATTATCCATGCCGAACAACAATGGCTGCGCAGCCTGGAGGACACCGAAGCGGTAATTACCGAGCACTACCGCAGCGGTTTGAGCGGCAACAACGCCCTCGCCGATCTGGAGACCGCACGGGCGGCCACCGCCCGTATTCGAGCCAGCCTGTCCGCTCGACAACAGGCGCAACGTGATGCCTGGCGTCAGTTAGCCGCACTACAGAGTCTGACCGGAACCACTGCGCTACCCGAACCGGAGACCATTCCAACCATCGGCAATCCACCGCCGCAGCTGCCCGCCGAGATGATCGCCAACCGCCCGGATCTGCAATCCGCCTATCAGCAGATCGTAGTCGCAGATGCCGAAACGGCGGTCGCACAAAAAGCACTGCTGCCGAGCTTCACCCTCAGTGCCAGCCTGAGCCAGACCCGCCCTGCACTGAATGATCTGCTATCAGGGTCCACCGCCTGGAGCCTGCTGGGCCAGCTGACGGCTCCGCTTTTTAATGGGGGCCGCCTGAAGGCGGGGGCGGAGATCGCCGAACTGCAGGCTGAACGCAGCTACCTCGCCTATCAGCAAACCCTGCTGAATGCGCTGAACGAAGTGGAAACCGCTCTGGGTCAGGAAGCCAGTCTGGCGGAGCAACAAAGTCAGCTGCAGGCGGCGCTGAATCACTCCGAAGCCAGCCTGATGCATTACGAAGCCCGCTACCGCGATGGACTCAACGACATCCTGGATCTGCTGAATGCCAAGCAGAACGCCTTCGACGCCCGCATTCAACTTCTGCAAACACAACAAGCGCGCCTGACCAACCGCATATCCCTGGGTCTGGCGCTGGGTATGGGAGTTTAACTATGACCAGGAACACAGGCTGGCAGCCAGTTCTGCTAACCACCCTGGCGCTGGCCACCATACCAGCAGCGCTTTTTTACACCGACTACGCCATCAGCACCCTGCCGGAACCTGAGAAACAGGAAGCAAGAATTAACGTGCCGCGGGTGAGCACGCTCACAATCAGTGCTGGCCCGCACCAGAGCGAGATGCAGGCTTTTGGTGAAGTGCAGGCACTGGACGAGATCAGCCTGAGCAGCCAGATTGCTGGCCGTGTTATATGGCGCAATCCGGCGTTTGTGGTCGGCGGGCGTCTGCAAAAAGGCGAAGCCCTGATCCGAATCGACGACACCGATTTCCGGGTGGCGCTGGCCGATGCGAGGCAAGCACTGGCGGAAGCGGCACTGGCCCTGCAGGAGGAGGAACACCAACAACAGCAGGCGCAGCTGGACTGGCAACGCTCCGGCATCAAAGACACACCCGGCGACCTGTTGCTGCGCAAGCCGCAGCTGAAAGTGGCCCGTTCCCGTTACCAGGCCGCCCAGGCGGCGGTCACGCAGGCACAACGAGATCTGGACCAGACCCGGCTCAAATCCCCCTTTGATGCCGTGGTGGTCGAACGTCTGGTCGGTTCCGGCAGTTTTCTGAACCGGGGCGGAGCCGTTGCAACCTTGCGCAACAGCGCTGCAGCCGAGGTGAAACTGGCGCTGTCCGACGGCCAGTGGCAGCTGCTGCAATCCAACGCGGTCGGCACCGAGGTGGAACTCAGCACGCTCGCCTATCCCGATGTTTTCTGGCCGGGCAAAGTGCAGCGTTTATCCGGGATCATCGCCAGCGACACCCGCTTACGCGCTCTGGTCGTCGCGGTAGATCAGCCGCTGGACCAACCCCAACCGCTGCTGTTTGGCACCTTTGTCAGTGTGCATATTCCGGGGCAAACGGTATCGGATCTGTTTGCCATTCCGGCCTCCGCCCTGACCGCCGATGGTTTTATCTGGCATGTGGTGGATAACCAGCTCCGGCGTACGAAACGCACGCCGGTGTTCAGTGCCGAAGAGCAGGTGTTCATCGAGCGTGGCGAACTGCCGAGTCAGATCCAGTTAGTACGCAAACCGATGATCAGCTACCTGAACGGCATGCAGGTAAAACCTGTGATTGACGGGGTGAACTGATGAACGCGACCACCAACACAGGCTGGGTTGCCTGGTTCACTCGCAATCCGGTCGCCGCCAACCTGCTGATGGTATTTATCCTGGTGGTCGGTGTGATGACCGCCATGGATCTGCGTGTTGAGGATTTCCCCAGCCGACCACCCAGCAGCCTGAACGTGACCGTGACCTATGACAGCGGTTCGGCGCTGGCCACCGAAGAAGGCGTAACCATCAGGCTGGAGGAAGCGATAAACGGTGTGCCCGGCATCAGGAAGATCTCCAGTATCTCCCATGGCAGTGGCGCCTCGATCACCATCCGCAGCCTCAGTGGTTACGATCTGGAGGTGCTCTACCAGGATGTGAAGAACCGTATCGACAGTGTCGCTACCCTGCCGGAATCGGCTGAAAAACCGGTCATCAGCCGCGAACTGGATGTCGAGGAAGCCGTAAGCGTCCATCTGTATGGCGATGTGGACCAGGCCACGTTGCAGGATACTGCGCGCCTGTTACGCGACCGGCTACTGGCCAACCCCGCCATCGAGGAGGTGGTCACCAACGGCCGCCAGGCACCGGAGATCAGTATTCAGGTGGACGAGCAGCAGTTGCAGGCCCTGGGCCTGACACTGGATGAGATCGCCCGGCGTGTGGCCGCCGCCTCGGTGATCGAATCCGGCGGCGAGCTGTTCAGCGAAAACGGTACGCTGATCGTCAAGGCCGATCAGCCCCGCTACCGTCAGCGTGAGTTTGACCAGATCCTGATTAAGGAAACGGCCAGCGGCCAGCGCCTCTACCTGAGCGATATCGCCCGGGTGCAGGACGAGTATGCCCAGTCCGGCCAGATCTCCCGCTTCAACGGTGAACGCGGTATAGAGCTGGCGGTGAAGATGTTCGGCAACTCCGACATCATGCAGGTCTCCGAGCAGGTGCGGGCCGAAGCCGATGCCTTTGCGCCCGGACTGCCACAGAACATCCGGATGAAGGTCTGGAACGACAGCAGTATCTATATTGCCAACCGTCTTGGTCTGCTGCTGGACAACAGTCTGGTGGGTATTGCGCTGGTGATGTTTATGCTCTCGCTGCTGCTCAACGTGCGTGTCGCCTTCTGGGTCGGCGCGGGCCTGCCGGTGATTTTCGCAGGCGGCCTGATGCTGCTCGGTCCCAACTTCTACAACATGACCCTCAACGAGATAACCACCTTTGGTTTTATCATCGCCCTGGGGATCGTGGTGGACGATGCCGTGGTAGTGGGCGAGAGCATCTATGCCGAGCGAGAGCGGCACGGTGCCACCCTGGAATCTACCATTCGTGGTGCCCAACGGGTCACTATCCCAACGGTATTTGGCGTACTGACCACGGTTGCCGCCTTTTTGTCACTGTCGCTGGTCGAGGGTGACATGGGCAAGATCTTCGCCATGTTTGCGTTCGCTGCGGCCTTTTGTCTGATCTTCTCGCTGATCGAATCCAAGCTGATCCTGCCTGCACATCTGGCCCATGTCAGAATGGAGCCATCCCCCACCCGCAACCCCATCGCCCGACTATGGCGCTGGATGCAAGGCCGGGTCAACGCTGCTCTCAGGTACTGGACGCGTAACCTGTACCGGCCATTGATCCACAAGGCGCTTGAGTTGCGCTACGCCACCGTACTGATCGCCATCACCATCTTTGTGCTGGTAGTGGGCATGGTGCCATCCGGCAAGATTCGCGCGGTGTTCTTCCCCGATATCCCGGAAAACCTGATACAGGTGGTGCTGACCCTGGAGGACGATGCGGGGTACGGCCTGGCACAGCAGCAGGCCCTTGAGATTGAGCAGATCGGCATGCGGGTCAGCCGCGAGCTGCAGCAGGAATACCAGCTGGAACAGCCCCCGATCCCACACCTGATGACCCTGACCAGCGAGACCGGTGCGACCCTGGTGGCGGAGATGTCACCCGCCACTGAGCGGCCGTTTGATACCAACCAGATCGCCAGGCGCTGGGAAGAGGCGGTGGGAGCACTGGAGGGTGTGCGCCGCCTGCGCTTTGTCACCGATCACGAAGACGAGTCGGATATCAGCATTGAGCTGCGCGCCCCGGATCCGGACGTGCTGCAATCGGTCAGCCGCGCTGTCAGCGAAGCCCTGGCCCGGTATCAGGGCGTGGCCGCCGTGCAGAACAGCCTCAAGGCCAGTCAGGTACAGATCGACCTGCAGCTCAGACCCGAGGGACAGGCGATGGGCCTGACCACCGCGATGCTGGCGCAACAGATCCAGTACGCCTACCAGGGTGTGGAGGTACAACGTGTGCAGCGTGGCCGCGACGAAGTGAAAGTGAAAGTGCGTTACCCGGATGAGCAGCGCCGTAACATCGAAGACCTGAACAGCGCCCGTATCCGCACTGCCGATGGTCGGGTGTTACCGCTGACCACCGTAGCGGAGATCGGCGCCCGTTACGTAGCCAACGAGATCGAACGTATCGATCGCAGCCGCGTGGCGGTGATCACTGCCGATCTCGACAAGGGGGCGGCAGATTCGGACGAGATTCTGGATTCGATGGAGAGCGAGTTGCTCGGGGAGCTAGGTCAGCGCTACCCCGGCCTGCGTATCGAGCTGACAGGCGAAGCGGCAGAGGAAGCGGAAACCACCAGCTCGCTGGAGATCGCCTTTGCCGTTGCCCTGATAGCGATCTATGCGCTGCTGGCGATCCCGCTCAAGTCCTACAGTCAGCCGTTACTGATCATGGCCGTGATCCCCTTTGGCATCATCGGTGCGCTGCTGGGCCTCTGGCTGCATGACCTGCCACTCAGTGTGCTGGCGATGTTCGGCATCCTGGCACTCTCCGGTGTGGTGGTAAACGATAGCCTGCTGCTGATCAGTCGCTACAACGAAAACCGGGCGCTGGGTAAGCCGGTGCGGCTGGCGATGGTGGAGGCGGGTTGTGGTCGCATGCGTGCCATAGTCCTCACGTCGCTGACCACCTATGTCGGTCTGGTGCCACTGATCCTGGATACCGCCGAAAACGCCCAGATCCTGATTCCGGCGGCGGTGGCGATGGGTTACGGCATCCTCTTTGCTACACTGATCACCCTGGTACTGATTCCTGCACTGGTACTGATTCGGGAGGATCTGAGCTTCAGGCGCTGGCGCCGGAAACTGATGCCGAGTCTGCAGCAACTCCAGCCTGATACGACTGAACGCAGAACCGAAAAGGGAGAAGCTGATCCGTGAGAGCTATAACGCACGCTCCCTTCTCTGCACAATTCCCGGAAGGACTCCGCACATAATTTACGGATGAGGTCCGTAATCAGACCAGCGGCTTTTATGCACTGTGGGGTCCTGATGCCATACCATTTTCCGCTCAGGGCGCAGGAGCAGTCATGCATCTATATCGACAAAGCGGTCTGTTAGAGACAGATGTACAAGCGGATCATGGCGGCAACTATCAACCCATAACGGTTACTCACCCCATGAGAAATGGATAGGAAAAAGGCAAGACCTGACCCTGTCATCCCCTCCAAGCTTCGTACGTCAAATTTGATAAACTAGCGTCTTTTCATCATCGGCAGTCCTCAACATGACAGATACAGACACCAGCACCGACCACAGCAGCTACTACATTCTCAACCGTGAGTACTTCAGTGAGTGCTTCGACGAAACGTCCAGCACCGCTACCAGCCTCAAAACATACCGTAAGGCCATACTCCTCATCATTGTGGCCAGCGTATTTTTTATCATTGAGATAGAGGACTATATCGCCTGGTTTTTACTCGCTCTTGGCGGCGTCGAGCTGCTATCAATTCGATATAAACGAGGCTGGTGGATTGCTCGCCAAATGCTCAGCCGCGCTGCAGGCAGTAAAGTTAATATTCGGATTGATGATCAAGGTATCTTTACCGACAGTGCTTACAACCAGCAAGGAATCCTCTGGAACGACATTTCTGAAATCAAGAGTACCGAGAAAGGTTTTGTAGTCATCCATAACCGTGGTACTAGCTATCTGTCTAAAAGAGGCCTAGATGAGAGTTTTTTGGATTTATTAGCCGCAAAATCGTCGGCCAGTTATCGGTAATCTCTCGGAATTCTGACGGTGAGCGAACCAAGCAGACGGTTAACTGCTTCGATCAGGTGGAGGAGGCGGCAGTCTGCTCTGCTTGCCCGAACCGGCCTCCGCTTCGGTAACGGAGCCCTTAGTCAAAACCTCCATGATTACCGGCGGGTTATAGCCTCTGATGACCTGGTTGTTAATCAATAGCAGCGGCGTCCCTTGGCCATTTAGTTGCTTGTATTGGTGATAGCCTTTCGAAGAGACCTCGATATTGTATTCGTAATAGGGAATGTCATTGCGCTCGAGAAAAGCCTTGGTCTGGTCGCAATAAGGGCACCAGGAAGTTCCGTACAGGATCACCGGCTCTTCATGTTCCGCAGCGTAATCTGGTGCCTGAACCAAAAAGGCGTGTATGTTTCCCCGTCCCAGGTAGATGACCGTAATGACTGCAAGTGTGCCAGTCAGCCATAGAAGTTTTTTCATTTACTCAGCGTCTTATCAGATAACCTCATCCCTGAATTGTAGAGGTGTCCCTATGCAGTTGAAGACTTTATCTTGCCGACTAAGTTCCAGGCCTAGTTCAAGCCAGGTGCCGTAAAGACGTCTTAGCGAACAAAGCAAGCCATTAGAGCTCGCTAATAGAGATAAGGGTAGCGGCGATTTTCAACACAATGTATGGACTCCTCCCTCCCAGCGAGACGCTAGGCTTAGTGTCGACCAAAACGCTAAAAGAGGAATCCATACATTGTGTAGTAACGCGGGTGCTTTCTCGCCGAGTTTTCACACAACCTGGGCCCTTCTTTGTCACACACGCTATCCACCGGCACGTCCGCTTTTTGGATCAAAGCAAGTAGCACGCTTCGCCATCTTCGCCCAGGCCTGAAGTCACCTTTGGGCGCAGAAAAAGAAATTGGTTGAAGCCCCTGAACAGAGGCCCGCCAGGTCAGGCTGGCAGCCGGCAGGCAAGGGTATGGATCACTCTGTCCGCCCAGCAGAAGGCACCATCACTCTCATGGTGGTGCTGATCCTGACCTGAAATGCGGTACGCTGATACCCGGTCATCTTCGGCTACAGCGACGGTCGCTAAGGCAGGTCCGACCTGAATAGCCAGACGACACCAGCGTTGCGGACAGCTTAACGGGTAAGCAGCTTATGCTGTTCGGATACTTCTTCAAAATTCAGTACATTACTGGTGGTGCCCCGTCCCTTAATCCATTCAGGCAATTCGTCAGCTTTCACCGGTTTGCTGAACAGGTAGCCCTGAGCATAATCGCAACCCAGTGCTGATAAATATTCAAACTGCTCAGGGGTTTCGACCCCTTCGGCAACCACTTTCAGGCCTAAGCCATGCCCCATGGCGACGATAGTATTGATCAGCTCTCTGTTCGCCGGATCCTCGGTGATGTCACTGACAAAACTGCGATCGATCTTAAGCACATCGAAAGGATAACTGCGCAGATAATTCAATGAAGAGTAACCGGTACCAAAATCGTCCATTGCGATACTCAGTCCCAACTGGCCTAAAGCACTGAGCGCATTATCAACATGGACATGGCCACTCATCAGCATACCTTCGGTAATCTCCAGTTCCAGCGAATTGCTGGTAAGTCCTGAGCGGAGCAGGCTGTCCGTAATAAAGTCCACCAGTCCCGGATCTCTGACCTGACGCGGGGAAATGTTGACGGCCATACGAAAATCACCCCGGTGGAGTTGCTGGCAGTCGGCGGCCATTGCCAGCGCCCGGGCCAGCACAAACTCACCAAGGGGAACGATCAGCCCGGTATGCTCAGCAATGGGGATAAATTCGGCGGGCGACACGGTTCCCAGAACCGAGCTGTGCCAGCGAAGCAGCGCCTCAGCTCCGATAACAGCACCGGTGTCGACGGCTATCTGAGGTTGATACACCACCTCAAATTCGTCCCGCTCAAGAGCGCCATGCAGCTGCTCTTCCAGGGCAAGTCGTCGCGCTACCTTGTGATTCATTGACTCCGTGAAGTATGAGTAGGTATTACGACCATGATCCTTGGAGTGATACATCGCCGCATCCGCATTGCGCAGAAGTTCCGAAGGCGTCGTTCCGTCACAGGGGTAGACTGAAATACCAATACTGGTGGTCAGCATCAGCTCCCTGCCATCGATGATAAAGGGATCCCAGAAGCGGTTGAGTATGTTCTCCACTACGGGAAGGGCGCCTTCCGCCTCGCTCAGGCCACCAAGCAGGATAATAAATTCATCCCCTCCCAGGCGACCCACAGTATCGCCGCTGCGCAGGGTGCTGCGCAGACGCTCTGCGGTCATTGTCAGCACGTTGTCGCCCGTTTCATGGCCGAGGGTGTCGTTGATTTTCTTAAAATCGTCCAGATCCAGGAACAGGACAGCGACCCGCTCCTGGCTGCGCTGTGCATCGTTCAGCAGCTGTGACAGTCGATCCAGGGAGAGAAAACGGTTCGGCAACTGTGTCAGGGAGTCGAAATGCGCCTGATGAAGGATATGCTCTTCCTGCTTTCTGCGCTCTGTAATATCCATAAGAGTGATCACCGTACCGATCACTTCATCTTCACGTTTTATGGGGTGCGAGCGGTACTCCACCGGGAAGCTGCTGCCGTCCGACCGCCACAGCGTTTCAGTATCGACGCGCATGCAGCTGTCGAGCGGAAATGAATGCAGGATTGTGTTGTCGCTGGTGACGCAGAGCGGGGTTTCAGGCGGGTGTAAATGAATGAGTTCATGCATTTTTCGGCCAACAATCTCCTGCGCATCGCGATACCCCAGCATTCGCACACAGGCCGGATTGGCGAAGGTACAGACCCCCTCTTTGTCTAAACCGAATATCGCTTCAACTGTCGAGTCCAGCAGATCCCTTATCTGCTGCTCGTTCTCCCAACGCTGCGATTCGGCCAGCTGCCACTCTTTCGTCATGGCGTTGAAATCGACGGCGACCTGCTGCAATTCATCGCCGGTACTCAGCACCAGACGAGTATTCAGGTCCCCCTGTGCCACCTGGCGGGTAGCAGATCCAATGCGATTGATACTCTCAATAACCGAAAAATAGAAACCGGCAAACAGGTATGCCACCACCAGCAGAACCGAGATAACGACAAGCTGGGTCACACGCTTAATGCCACGGGCCGATTGCATACGCTGCCCGAGCAGGCGGTCCATTTCAGCGGCAATGGCATCGTAGAGGCTGTAGGATCCGGTAATCGCGGCGGTGGCCGTATCAAATACAATCTCGCCATCGATGCTGATGGTATCGGTATCCATCAGAAGACGGTTAAGCAGCGATTGCATGTCGCTGATGGCGCGATCATTGAAAGACTGGAATGAACTCAGCCCGGCACCTGTCTGTGGATTGATCCTGCCGGCAGTCAGCAGGCCCGCGCTGGATTGCTTCGTATCCGCCGCGATCTGGCTCGACAGTATGGACAGCTGGATATACGACTCCCGGGTGTGCGCTCCCCGGGTCGCTATTCCCGCCCCGACAGCACGGGCCAGCCCCATGTTTTCGATCAGGCGAGGCAGGCTGCGCGCAACGGCATCCCCCAGGTAGTAGGTATCCAGCTCGGGGTCGAGCGTTATGCCTGAAGCATCAGCCACCGCCCCCACCAGCTTAATCATGTCGGCGATCAGATCGCTATGTGCCTTAAGCGCAGAGACCGGTCCCTGATCCAGTGAGCGGGTCTTGATGGCATGCCACTGGTGTTCCAGGGCAGCGACTCTGTCAGCCATGGCAAAGCCGGCACCATGTTGCCTGTCCGCCGCAGACAGGGCCCGCATGTAGTCATCAATAACAGGACGTTTGCGCCGGATCCGCTCCCCGAATTCATCGGAGCCGTTCAGATACGCATGGGTCATACCCCGATGCTGCTGAATATGCTCGATGGGCAGACGAACAGCGTTGATATAGGCCAGCCCCCGACTCTCATTCTCAAGGAGGCTGATGTCTCTGTTGATCGTGGAGACGAGACTGATTGACAGAGATACCAGCGGGATCAGCACGATGATGAAAATCAGCCCGAACTTACGCGGGTAGCGCAGCCGCTCTACCAGCCTGATAGCTGGCCGCAGAAATTTATCAATCATAACAACTCCCTGTAGATCCCTCTCCGGTTGCGACTTTTGTCTGAATTCCTTCCGAGACCTACACGGCAAACTGGCTGACAACGGTCTGCAGTTTCGCAGCCAGTCGGTTCAGGTCGCTGCCGCCGGCGGATGTCTGTTTCGTCCCCTGTGCGGTCTGCTCCGTCATTTCGCTGATCTGGGCAATATTCCGATTGATCTCTTCGGCGACAGCGCTCTGCTGTTCGGCAGCACTGGCGATCTGGGTACTCATATCGTTAACCCGTTCGATGGAACTGCCGATGCAGGAAAAAGCTTCGCCGGTTTTCGCCGCCTGCGCTACGGCATTCCGAGCCAGCTCCTGGCTGCTGTCTACCGCCCCCACTGCCAGCGCAGCCCCCGACTGCAGCTTATCGATCATCAGGTTGATCTCCTCGGTAGACTCCTGTGTCCTGCTGGCAAGGCTACGAACTTCGTCCGCCACCACGGCGAAACCACGTCCCTGCTCGCCGGCTCGAGCGGCCTCGATGGCCGCATTCAGGGCCAGCAGGTTGGTCTGGTCGGCGATGCTCCGTATCACATCCAGCACCGCACCAATCTCGGTACTGTGCTGCTCCAGCTGCTGGATAACCTGGCCGGCGTCCTCGACCTTTTCAGACAACTGCTGAATCTGCGCGATGGTTTCATTCATCGCCGTCAGCCCTTCGCCGGCCTGCCTGTTAACATCATCCGCCGCCGCGGAGGTACTGCCGGTTGTTGTGGCAACTTCCTGCACCGTGGCACTCATTTCATCCATTGCTGTGGCCACCTGGGCGGTCTCTCTGAGTTGAGTTTCAATCGCCTGTTCGGTCTGATCGGTGACAGCCGAGGTCTGTTCGGCGGTTGACGCCAGCTGGGTGGTAGCGGAAGAAATCTGCTGCACCACGCCCTGAAAAGATTCGGTCATAGTGTTGAAATCACTGGCAACCTTCTGCAGCTCGTCACGGGTATCCAGGATCAGCGTCGTGTTCAGATTGCCCTGCCCGACCTCCCGGGTTGCCCTGCCGATGCGATCGATACTGGCGACCACAGAAAAATACAGACCGGCAAACAGATAAATCACCAGTGCCAGTACGGCTACGGCAACAGTAATGGTCAGAATCCGGATATGTTCGGCGGCCTCAATGCGTTCGACAAACAGTCGATCCAGCTCCCTGGCGATACTGTCGTAGAGGCCATAGGTACCGGTGATCGCCAGGGTCGCAGTATCGAATACCGACTGGCTGTCGACACTGATCCGCGCTGAGTTCTGCAGGATGTTCTGTAACAGCGATTGCATATCGCTGACCGCTCGATTGTTCGAAGCGGCCGCCTGCTCCAGCGAGCTGCCGACACTATCGTTTTCGCCAATAGCCGCCTTCAGACCGGAACTGGCCGCTTTTGCATAGTTGCCAATATTGTTGGACAGCACCGACAGCTGCACGAACGACCGCTGCGTATGCTTCCCCTTCGACGCGACACCCGCCCCCACCGCACGGGCCAGTCCCATATTTTCGGTCAGGTTGATCAGGCTGCTGGTAACCGCCTCTCCGAGGTAGTAGGTGTCCAGTTTCGGATCCAGAGTGATCTCAGAGGCGTCGGCCACCTCTCCCATGAGCTCAATCATTTCTGCCAGCAGGTCACTGTGGGCTTTGATGGCAACAGCCGGTATCTGATTCAGCGAGTCGGCCTTGATTGCACGCCATTGCTGCTGCAGCGCTGCCACTCTTCCGGCCACTCCGAAGGCTGCCCCCTGTTTTTTATCGATCTTCTGCAAAGCTGCCAGGTGCTTGTCTATGACCGGGCGTTTGGCCAGGATCCGGTCGCGAAAATCCCCGGCGCCATTGAGGAAAGCGCTGGTCATGCCACGGTGCTGCTGAATGTGCTCGATCGGCTGACGCAGCGCGCTGATATAGGCCAGGCCGCTGCGTTCATTTTCAAGAAATCGAATGTCGTCATTTACAGCAGCGATCAGGTACAGCGAAGAAAGTAACAACGGTATAAAAACCACCAGAAAAATAACGCTGAACTTGAGCGGATAGCGTAATCGCTCCATCAGATACACGGCTGGCAGAAAGAAGTTCCTCATCGCTTTTCCCTCTTGAATCGGTGTCGATCTTTATTTTTATTTTTTGCCATCACTCACAACAGCTGATCGCCGTCGCCTGAATGGCTGATACTGAATAACATCGTTACGTCCTTTGGAGTCTGCCACTCTGTGGTGCAGCGACTCCTGCTTCGACACAACATCACCGACATGCAGAGCCCGTAAGACCGGGTGACCGGATAAACCAGATTCTGTCTGGCACAGCATGCTGATGTTGGAGGTCTGTTACAGAGGCGGGGAGGAAAGGCCTGTCGTATTCTGGCGCTGAGACGGAGCCGCCGGGTTGATCTTCTCAGATCGGGGTTCCGCGAAATTCAGGGCGGAAGGTTCTGGTACTGAACACAGCGTTTGGTAAGGGCTGATCCAGCAAATAAGTGCAAACAATACGGGTCCTGAACAAATTGCTAATTCAGAAGCCGCTTACCTTATAGCACAGACAGGCAACGAGGCAACAGTGATTTAAACCGCCCTGACAACAACGGCTGACGGCTCAGATCAACCACGGAGCCGATTGTAATTCGCACAGTATTACAACCAGCCGCTATATATAACCAAAGAACTAAAAACTATAACTTATTGATTTAAATCGGTAATAAATTGATATTTCGCAATTCCACGTAGATGCTATGAGTGTTATCCTCCGCCCCATAAACGCACGTTTTATACTGGTTCTGGAGCAGTAAGTCATGACCACAAAGATCCTTCTTGTCGACGATGAGGCGCTGGTGCTGGCAACTTTTGGCAAGGGACTGCGTAACGCCGGTTATGACATTCTCGTCGCCGCAGACGGACAGGAAGCGCTGAATGTTGCCGCAGAAAACAGTCCGGATCTGGCAATACTGGATATTCGAATGCCAGGCCTTTCCGGCATCGACGTCTCGAAGAAATTTTATACGATGGATATTCCCGTCATTCATCTGACCGCCTACGACGATAAGGCGACACTGGACGACGCCCTGGAACAGGGAGCCCTGGGTTATCTGGTCAAGCCCATTGATGCCGTCAGAGCGATACCCACTATTGAAACGGCCCTGGAACGGGCCAGAGAACTGTCGGAACTGCGCGTGGCAGAGGGCCGTCTGAGCAAGGCTCTGGATACGGCAAATGTCGTTAACTTCGCGGTGGGAATCCTTTCCGAACGCCACCGGATTGACCGGCAAAAGGCGTTCGAGCTGATCCGTAGCCAGGCACGTTCAGAACGGCGCAAAGTAAGAGAAATTGCCAGCGAGATACTGGAGGCCGCCGACAGTATCAACCGCTTCAACAGAGTTGTTGCTGCGCCGGGCTCAGGCATGTCCCCCTGATCACGGGATCGCTCAGGCTGAGCTCGGTAAATACCCGTGTATCCCGTTCATAAACGTTGAGTCTGGCACCCTGACGGGGTAACAGATCCTTTACCAGCGCCAGACCGGTACCGAGACCTTCACCTGCGGCAATATCGAATCCCGGCGGTAACGTTCCCGTACAGGGGTTGATCAGTCTTAACTCCACGGTAGCTTGCCGAACCGACAGTTCAATCCGGATGGATTTGTTTTCCGGAATTGCGGCGTTCTGACCTTTTAGCGCAGAGTGCTTGACCGCATTCTGCACCAGCTCATTGATAATAAGGGCGACCGGAACAGCATCGGCGGCGCGGATGGTGACTTCGGACGCCAGCGGTTCCATATCCAGCTGAATGCCGGCAGACCGGGTCCCAACGGCGCGGCAGATCGCCTGCAATAACGCCGCCAGATGAATCTGGTTGTCAGTCGTCTGACTTTGTAACCCATGGACCACGGCTATAGAGTCGACCTGACCGATCGCCGACTCCATCGACGGAGCAATTTCCGGTTTATCCATGGCCTGATTACGCAGCAGGTTGATCACCCCCTGCAGGTGGTTCTTGATACGGTGATGAACCTCCCTCACCAGCACGTCACGCTGTACTTTTACCTCCTGCAGCCGTCGCTGCTCCCGCCTCTTGCGTGCCGTAATATCCCGGCAGAACGCCAGGATGACCTGCTGCTCCCCTTCGTCCGCCAGGGTAGCACTGATGTCCAGGTCGATGGTGTCGCCCTCGCTCAGCTGGTGGTTGAATTCAAAACAGAGATTACCGCGAGCGAGAATCCGTTCGATATTTCCCGCAATTTCTTCCGCCTCCACCCGCGGTAGCAGATCAGAAATCCTCATCCCCAGCAGCGCTTTACGGTCATATCTGAGCATATTGCAAACAGAATCATTGACCTCCAGCAACCGACCCTGTTCAGGAGAGATCAGCAGGTAGCCGTCGTAGGTATTCTGCAGAAACAGCTTGTTTCGCTGCATCTGTTCCCGCAGCGCCTGCTCAATCGCCGAACGCTTTGTAATCTCCCGGATACTGGCTTCCAGCATTTCCCGCACCTGCTGATCGCTGCGCTGACGCGCTTCCGCCATCGCATTGAAATCAATCGATACCTGCTGCAGTTCATCACGGGATTTGAGCATCAGCCTCGCCCCCAGATCGCCCCGGGCGATATGGCGGGTCGTCAGTCCGATCAGATTGACACTCTGCACAACCGAAAGGTACAGGCCGGCGAACAGGTAAATCACCGCCAGCAGCACCATGGAAACAACAATAATGGTCAGGGTCCTGACGTGGCTGGCCGATGCTATTCGATCGAGATACAACTCATCCAGCGCTTCGGCAATGGCGTCATAGAGTCCATAGGAATCGGTAATGGCGAGAGTCGCTGCATCGTATACCGCCTGACTGCTGATAGTGATCCTGTCGGTATCCCCCAGAATACTCTGAAGCAGCAATTGCACATCGCTGACGGCCCTGTTATGGGCAGTCACTGCCGAGCGCAACGCAACACCGACCCGATCATTGGCCTCCACAGCAATGTTCAGACCCGCTCTGGAGTGCTTGGCATAAAGATCAATATTATTGGAAAGTACAGATAGCCGCACCAGCGACTGTCCGGTGTGCCGGCCCTTGCTGGCAATTCCCACACCCACCGCGCGAGCCTGACCCATGTTTTCAGTCAGATTGATCAGATTGCTCGCCAGCACTGTACCCAGGTAGTAGCTGTCAAGTTCAGGGTCAAGGGTAATTTCCGAGGCGGAGGCCACCCGTCCCATCATATCAATCAGACTGGCCAGCAGATCATTATGAGAGCTGAGGGAAACAGCAATTGCATCGTCCTGCTCCGGCGAGATCGCCTTAATATCATGCCATTGCTTGCGAACGGCACTGATCCTGGCCTCCATATTGAAGACCCCGGCCATGGCGGTATCCAGCCCAGACAGCTCGGCGAAATACCGGTCTGCTTCGGGGCGTTTACTCATCATCCGTGCCCTGAAATCCTCTGAGCCGTTCAGATACGCACTCTCCAGACCGCGATGCTGCTGAAGGGGTTCGACTAACAAACGGACGGCCTGAATGTAACGCAGCCCCTGGCGTTCGTTCCGCAATGTCTCCATTTCATCGTTGGCAGAGGAGACCAGATTCACCGATGACAGTATCAGCGGCACCAGAACAACCAGAAATATCAGCCCGAACTTGAGCGGATAGCGAAGTCGGTCCATCAGACAGATCGCAGGAAAGAAAATACTTTTCATTGCATTAAGAACCACTGTTCTCCGTAACAGGTTCACAGAAATCGACTGTGCGCATATGGCAAGGGTCAGTTAAGGTAAAAAAGCCCCTGATGAGATTAACAGGTCACTTTGTTAACGGGGGGCATTGTCGCCGATAGGAAAGCCGATTTCATCCCGATATAAGGAAGCCGTGCGGCACAGATCCCTGTTCCGACAGATGTACGCTGGAACAGGGCGTCAATGAAGGCAGTGCTCAGGCAAAAATCGCTGATTGACAGAGGGCAACGTGCCTTGTCTGAAGCGCCCTTACGTCAGCACGGACTCAGCATGGGCTGCCCGTCTGGGGCAGGTCCTCTCCTGAGAACTACAGACTAAGGTCGGTCAGCAGAAGGCACCACCGCTCCCATGGTGGTGTTGGCCCTGACCTGAAACGCGGTACGCTGATACTCGGTCATCTTCGGGTACAGCAGCCGTCGATAAAGGGCATAGAACGACATCAGGCCACAGAGCAGCGCCAGGCTCCAGAAAAAGCTTCCCGCTCCCCAGTATTCCATGGTGAAGGACACGGCCACCGGGCCACTGGCGGCTCCGATGCCCCCGACCATCAGCAACGTGCTGCTGGCCCCCACCATCCGATCCTTATCCAGATCGTCGTTGGTGAGTGCCTGATAGATAGCCAGCAGCGGCATGCAGAGCGCGCCGAAGCAGGCGGTCAGCAGCAGCGCGGGCAGATCAGGAGCACCTTCATGCCGGGCCAGTGTCACTGCACAGCCACAGGCCAGCGCTGCGACGACCGCAATGACGCTACGACGGTCCAGCAGATCGGAGAGTTTACCCAGCGGCCACTGCGCCAGCATTCCCCCCAGAATCAGCGCCGCCAGAAACGAGGCCACCTCGCCGGTACTGAAACCGCGCTGATGGGCATACACCGCCCCCATGCCGAAAATCATCGCCAGACAGCACTGTACCGCAAACGCCCCCAGCACGCCGGAAGGCGACCAGCGGAACAGCGACTTCAGGGTCACCCCGGCCGGTGCCTCGAACACCGGCACCGGCAGCGCCACCACCAGGATCGGAATGGCGGCCAGGCTGATCAGCACCGAGATCAGGGAGAAAAGTTCAAAGCTGCCGGCATCCGCCACATTGAGCAGCATCTGTCCGCCGGCCAGACCGGAGAGGTAGGTAACCATATAGAGCGCCAGCAGCTGGCCGCGATTACTCTTGTCCGCCAGCTGGTTCAGCCAGCTTTCCACCACGATATAGATGCCGCAGGAAGCGAACCCCGTCAGCAGGCGCATGGCCGCCCAGACCCAGGGATCGATCAGCATCGGATGGAGCAGGATGGTGACCGATGACAGAGCGGTTAATGCGGCAAAGGTACGGACGTGCCCGACCCGCCGGATGATCTTCGGAACCCGATAAGCCCCCAGCAGAAAGCCGATATAGTTGGCCGACATGATCAGTCCGGTAACCCGGGTGTCGAAGCCTTCGTAAGCGGCCCGCAGCCCCAGCAACGAGCCGCTGGCGCCGATAAATACGCCGATCAGCGACAGCCCGATAAACAGCGGCCAGACTTTTTTTAAACTACTGAGCATATGCTTTTCTGCAACTGAGGAAGCCGGCTGTCAGATCATCGCCCCGGGAAGAGGTTCTGGCCGGCGTTACCAGCATCGAATTTGTGGTGAAAACGGCGGACCAGTGGATGGAATGACGCGCCTCCTTCCAGGATAGGAAACTCTGAACCTGAAAGAAATCTGGATAATTTTATCCAATCCCGGACCCGCGCTGGTTACAGTTTACCGATCCATTGGAAAGGTTTTTTCTATCCAGCAGAGATGAGAACAAGCTTTCCGGAACCGGCCGCTCCGTTTAAGCGGGCCGGTCTGCAGGGGCGGCATTGATCAATCGGATTCGGCAGATCATCAGGCCAGCTCCGAACCGGCTGCGCTGAAGCTACTGACTGTATTTCAGATAAGCGCCGGAAAAATAATCTTTGCAGAATTCCGCAAACGCCGTCGCCTTGCGGGTCAGACGGCCGTTTTTGAGATGAGTCAGCCCGAGATGCAGAGGACGCAACTCCTCTGTAATCGGGATCGCACAGTAGGACTGACCATCCAGCGCTCTCAGCCCGGAGCGCTTTTTATATTCCAGCGAGGAGCTCTGCAGATGGACGATGTTGGACAGTGAAAAGCCAAAATTATTGGCCACCATGCTTCTGGCCATATCCACCGATTCCACCCGCTGGGCGACCGCAGGCTTCAGGTTCAGCCCGGCAAACAGCGAATTGAAATAATCGCGACTGAGCGGCAGATCCAGGTGCACCATCGGCTGATCGGCCAGTTCCTGCAGGGAAATCAGATCTTTATCGGCCAGCGGGTTCTTCTCCGACATAATCACATAGGAAGGCAGGGTAACCAGAGACAGGAATTCAACATCTTCGCCGGTGCCGAGATCAAAGGTCAGGGCCTGCTCGAATTCACCGCTGTGGAGGCCTTTCATCAGCGTCTCATGATAGCCTTCATGGCTGGTGATCGAGACATCACTGTTTTCCATACCAAAGGCCCGAATCAGGCCCGGCATCAGGATCGAGGATACCGAGGAGAAACAGGCCACATCCAGATTTCCTTTCAGGGCGCCTCCCAGTTCAACGGCAAACAACCCCAGTTCTTCGGCATTCTTGAGAGAGCGGATCGCTTCTACCTGAAAACGCCGACCATCGGGAGTCAGGGACAAGCCCTGAGCATGATGACGGACAAACAACTGCAGACCGAAAACATCTTCGAGATGCGCAATAGCGGCAGAGATAGAAGGCTGAGAAACATTCATATTCTCTGCCGCCTTGGTCACACTGTCGACCTTTGCGGCCGCGACAAAATAGCGCAGCTGCTTCAACGTGTAATGGATCATAATCCCGGACTCGGTTTGCACTGTTTTTTTGATTAACGAAATACTCTCACAAGTTTTGGGGAAATAAATATATAGATAATTTAACCATTGGATATATTTTATCTATGCAGGAAAAATCCGGGCAGTTGCCGACCCTCATCCACTACGCACGCTCTGAGGCGCATAACAGTCTGGAAAAAACTGACGGAGTTTACAGATATCGCTGACACCGGAACACGATATTGTTCGGCAGAAATGCTGGATAGAGTCAGGTTATACGCTTGATTTGTTTTTTATATTGGATAAAAAAACCAAACGAAATATATGATGTCTCCATAATAAAATCTCGAAACGAGTTCTTTACTTGACCCGGTGGCCGCTATGGAAACTAATCAAGCAACAAAAGAAACACTGAAAACTAAGGAGCGGACACTCTCTCCTCAGTTTTTTATCAAGCCCTCCAACAGAAAAGAAACTCAGTCCGGCTTTCATCCGCGGCCCCTTAAAGACGATGAACGCTGTTACATTCTGGGATACAACTGAGTCCCCCACCCCTTTGCTTCTGCAGGAAGCATAACCCATCGCCCTGATCTGCCTTGCCGGAGTCCGCCTGACGTTTTCCGGCTCGGCTGGCCCGATTTCTGGTTTCCGGCCCTGGTTTCAGGCCCGGAAAAGTGCTGCCGGTCTGCCGGCAGCAGGCTGCGGATCCGGCCATCGTCACGCCCTGTCCGAGGCGGTCGTCACCGCTGTCTGAAACCGGAAGATTTATCCACCTGACGGTAAAAAATCAGGAATCGGTGCGGCTGTAAAACGGATACAGCCTTCAGAGCAGATTTAAAACGCTGAGAGCCAGTTCAATGAGTAAAGCAATAAGAATACAGAACGTCTCGAAAAAATACGGTTCCTTCCAGGCCATTAAAAACATCTCTTTCGATATCGCCGACAACGAATTCTTTACCCTGCTGGGTCCCAGCGGCTGCGGCAAAACCACGCTGCTGCGGATGATCGCGGGATTCGAAACACCCACCAGCGGCATTATTAAACTTCACGGGGAAAATATTCAGGCCCTTCCTGCCCATAAACGCCGGGTTAATACGGTATTTCAGAATTATGCCCTCTTCCCCCATATGTCACTGGAGCAGAATATCGGCTTCGGCCTGGAAATGCTGGGCTGGGAGCCGGAAAGAAGAAAACAGCGGGTCAGCGAGATGCTGCAACTGGTTCATATGGAGCAGTTTGCCCATCGCACCCCATCCGCACTGTCCGGCGGACAGCAGCAACGGATCGCCCTGGCACGGGCACTGGCCCCGCAGCCGGAGGTGCTGCTGCTGGACGAGCCGCTGTCAGCACTGGACCTGAAGCTGCGCCAGGCGATGCGCGAGGAGCTGCAGTCTCTGCAGCGAGAGACCGGCATCACCTTTATCTTCGTCACCCACGATCAGGAAGAAGCGCTGGCGATGTCTGACCGGATCTGCATTCTCGCCCATGGTGAAATTCAGCACCTCAGTGATCCTGTCGATATCTATGAAAATCCCAGCAATCGCTTCGTCGCCGATTTTATCGGTGAAACCAATTTCCTGCCGGTCTCTGTCAAAGCCGTCAGCGACACTGCCACCACCATCAGCACCCCGCTGGGTGTCGACCTCAGCGTACCGCTGGCCAACCTCCGACAGGGGCAGCAGGCGACCCTGTCGCTGCGGCCGGAGAAAATCTCCATCAACCGGGACGATCTTGACGTCAGCCTCCCCGGAGAGGTGGTCCAGCGCACCTACATGGGGGGCTATACCCACTACACCGTGCGTTTACAGAGTGGCAGCGAGTTGCGGGTATCGAAACGCAATAACATCAGTAACGACATCAGCTATGCCCTCAATGAGAGCGTTCAGATCGGCTTCGCCACCCAGTCGGTACGGGTGCTCGGCGAATGAAAAAACTCAGCTGGAACTTCTGGGGTCTGCTGCCGGCCTACGCGGTGATGCTGCTGCTGATGGTCATTCCGCTGGCCATCATCCTCTACGTGTCGGTAATGACGTCGGACCCATACGGTGGTTTCAAAGAGGTTTTCTCACTGGAATCCTATCAGCAGATACTCTACGTACGCGACTGGGATGAAAACCTGCAACTGAATCTGCAATACCTGAAGATTATCGGCAGGACCCTGCTGCTGTCCGCCGCCACGGCGTTCGTCTGTCTGCTGATCAGCTTTCCGGTGGCCTACTTTATTTCCCGCCAGTCCCATGCCACTAAAGCGCTGCTGCTGTATCTGGTCACCCTGCCTTTCTGGGTCAGCATGGTGGTGCGGGTGTACGCCTGGGTACTGATTCTCAGCAACGACGGCGTACTGGAATCCGGCCTCCGGTTTTTCGGACTGGTGGGCGATATCGACACCCTGCTCTACAACAACGGGGCCATGATGGTGGGAATGGTGTACAGCTATATCCCGCTGATGATCCTGCCCATCTACGCCAGTATCGAGAAGCTGGACCCGAGACTGATCGAGGCCGCCGGCGATCTTTACTCCACCCGCGCACAGACCCTGTTGCGGGTGATTCTGCCGCTGTGTAAGCCAGGCATCGTGGCCGGATCCATTCTGGTATTCGTCCCCTGTCTGGGAACCGTTCTCGAACCGATGCTGCTCGGGGGCGGCAAGACCATGATGATGGGCAACCTGATTCAGAATCAGTTCGGGATCGCCCGTAACTGGTCCTTTGGCGCCAGTCTGACCATGGTGCTGCTCAGCATCGTGCTGTTATTCCTGGTCTTTCAGTCCCGTCGCGCCGCTCGCCTCAGCCAGGAGAGATAACCGATGCTCAGCCCCCTGCTCAATAACCTGTTCCGAGCCGACGATGTTCGCCGCTACCCCGGATTCGGGCTGGTGGTTCTGCTGTTCTTCGCCTTTCTGTATCTGCCGATCCTGGTGGTTATTGCCTACTCCTTTAACGCCAACCGGATCGTATCGGTCTGGCAGGGTTTTTCCGGAAAGTGGTATGTCAGTGCGCTGCAGAATGAAAGTCTGATCGATGCTCTTCAGGTGTCGCTGACGGTAGCCGCTGTCTCCACCCTGATTGCCACCCTCATCGCGGTGGCCGCCGCCCTGGTTCTGTCCCGGGGTAAGGGTGTCCGCCACAGAAAGCTGTCGGAAACGGTCGTCAACCTGCCGCTGATGCTGCCGGAAATTGTATTTGCGGTGGCGATCCTGATTCTGTTTTCACAACTGGGCATACAGAATGGCCTGCTGAAACTGATTCTGGCGCATACCTGTTTCTGCATTCCTTTCGCGTTTCTGCCCATCCGGGCCCGGCTACAGGGAATGAACACCAACCTGGAACAGGCGGCTCAGGATCTCTACGCCAACCCCTGGATCACCTTCAGACGCATCACCCTGCCCCTGATCATGCCCGGCATATTTGCCGGCTCGATGCTCAGTTTCGTGATCTCCCTGGACGACTTTGTCACCAGCAATATCGTCTCAGGCGGCGGAGCCACAACCCTGCCGGTGTACATCTTCTCACTGGTTAAACAGGGCGTATCACCGGAGCTTAATGCCATATCGACGCTGATCATGGGGGTATCGCTGCTGCTGGCGACCCCCTTCTGGCTGATGGCAAAACGAAACAACCAGACCTCCCTATAACGACAACAAAAAGGAACTTCACCTATGACGCATCTGCGTAAACTCGCCCTGACCTCGATCCTGGCCAGCACCCTGTCGATTCCGATAGCTGCCGCTGAAAAGCTCAATATCTATACCTGGGCCGAATCCATTGACCCGGTACTGATTGAGCAGTTTCAGCAGCAGACCGGCATCGAGATCACCCTGGACAGTTACACTTCCAACGAGGATCTGCTGGCCAGGCTCAAGTCCGGTACCAGCGATTACGATCTGGTATTTCCAAGCCAGCATTTTGTCCAGATCATGATTCAGGAAGACCTGCTGGAAAACATAGACGCTCGCAACATGCCGGCATTCAGCAATATCGACCCGCGCTGGAAATTCCAGTGGTGGGATAAGAAGTCCCACTACTCGATTCCTTTTGCCTACGGTACCGCCGGCTTTGCCGTCAACCGCGACAGCTACAAGGGCAGCGCCGACAGCTGGGGAGATTTTTTCAAGCCCTCCGACGAGGCGAAGGGGAAAATCGCCGTTTTCAGCACACCTGATGAGGTGATTCCCGCCGCTCGGCTCTATCTGGGCGTCGACTTCTGCTCAGAAAACAGCACGGATATGAAGCAGGTCTATGAGTTGCTGAAGAAGCAAAAGGAGCATGTGGCCGTCTACAGCTCCGACAATATCAGCTCCCGTCTCGCCAGCAGCGAAGTGGTGATGCACACCTGGTGGGACGGTGAAGTCCTCAGAGCCCGCAAAAACAACGGAGCGCCGATTGAGTACGCCCAACCCAGAGAGGGGCTGGTCGGCTGGCTGGATTCGATGGTGGTCCCCAAAGGCGCCCGCCACGTCGATAACGCCAGACGCTTTATCAACTGGATCAGCGAGAAAGACCACGCCACCACCCAGTACAACTACTACGGTCACTCATCCGGCGCCAGTATCGATCCTGACAGAGCGAAGCACAAGCCCGAGAATTCCCCCGAGATATTTCCATCGGTACCGGTGAAATTTACCAGGGCCTGTTCGCCACTGGCCCAGAAGCTGGTGGATAAGGTCTGGACTCAGTTACTGCAGTAATAACCTGAACCAGACACGCCAGCGGGCTGTGGCTCCGCCGATTTGTCGCGAAGCCACAGCATCCCCATTCCGGCACTACAGCCACTGTCAGATTGCCATGTTCGTTTCTTCGAACCGCCTCCGGACCATTCCTGCGCCTGGATATCCCTGCACTTCCCTGCTGTTCCGGTTCCGCTCAGCGACGTTCAACGCCCCCTGTCTCACTGTGACAGCAGTCATGCCGTCCACCCGAGCCACCGACCCCATCTGCAGCGCTCTCAGCTGAGAGCCAGCATTGCACCGTCGCTGCTGCGATCCACAGCCCCCATATCACAACACTCAGGCTCCTGATCCGGCGAGTCTGACCGTAACAGCCACTCACCGCTATTTGTCTTTTATCACCACTCACTCTTATCAATCAGGTACATACAGCCATCACAACGACTTCAATGTGCTTTATATCAATATTCTTTATCCAATGTAAAAAATAATAATATTTTAATAATGCAATGACCGAACTTAAGCTGAGGCTACGTAATTCAGATCAGGCAATGGAGACAACAAACATGGCGATCCGCAAGGGTAAAGCGTATTTCCGATCGATTTACGATCACCTGAACAATAGGGATTCCTGATCCTTCACGGACCGGCCCTGTGCAACCCACCCGGGCGCAGGAACGGTAGCTCTGAACCATCCCCGTTGAAAGACGAAATAACAAAAACAGGACACAGACATGACAGTTCAAAAAACAGAAACAGATACGGTTGTTGTTGGCGGCGGTCAGGCCGGCGTGGCCATGAGTGAACACCTGACCCGACTCGGGGTGCCCCATATTGTTCTGGAGCGTGATCGCATCGCCGAAAAGTGGCGCACGGGACGCTGGGATTCGCTGGTAGCCAATGGTCCGGCCTGGCACGACCGTTTCCCGGGTCTGGAGTTCGACGACCTCGATCCCGACGCCTTTGCCCCGAAAGAGCGGATTGCGGAGTACTTCGAAGCCTATGCCCGCAAGTTCAACGCCCCGATCCGGACCGGCGTGGACGTGAAGAAGGTGGAGCGTAATGCTGACCGTTCAGGATTTACTGTTGAAACTTCCGAGGGTGTGATCGAGGCCAACCGCGTGGTTGCCGCCACCGGGCCTTTCCAGGTCCCGGTAATCCCGCCGATCGTTCCCGAAGCAGAGACCATCACTCAGATTCACTCCGCCGACTATCGCAACCCCGAACAGCTGCCCGAGGGTGCGGTTATGGTGGTGGGCGCCGGTTCATCCGGGGTGCAGATCGCCGATGAACTGCAGCGTGCCGGCAGGCAGGTCTACCTTTCGGTAGGTCCTCACGATCGTCCCCCGCGCTCCTACCGCAACCGTGATTTCGTCTGGTGGCTGGGCGTTCTCGGCGAGTGGGATCGCGAGAGCATGGTCCCGGGTACCGAACATGTCACCATTGCCGTGAGCGGCGCTCATGGCGGCAATACCGTTGATTTCCGGGCGCTGGCCCACCAGGGGATCAACCTTGTTGGTCTGACCAGGTCGTACCGTGACGGCAGACTGTCCTTTGAAAAGGATCTGGCGGACAACATCACACGCGGCGACAACAACTATCTGGAGTTGCTGGATGCCGCTGATGCCTATATTGCCCGTAACGGCCTGGACCTGCCGGAAGAGCCCGAAGCCCGCAATCGTCTTCCGGATCCGGAATGCATGACCAGTCCCACCCTGGAGCTCGACCTGGCCGAGGCCGGTGTTACCTCGATCGTCTGGGCGACCGGCTACAAGCTGGATTACAGCTGGCTCAACTGCCACTACGCCTTCGACGAAAACGGCAAGCCGCAGCATCAGCGCGGTATTTCGGCCGAGCCCGGCATCTATTTCGTGGGTCTGCCCTGGCTGTCCCGTCGTGGTTCCACCTTTATCTGGGGTGTCTGGCACGATGCGAAACATATTGCCGATCACATCGCTACACAGCGCAAATACCTTGCCTATCGTGATCCTTCCCAACGCCAGGCAGACGTCGGGAGCGATCCTGAGAACAGATCAGACGATCTGGTCCCGTCCTCACAAATTCAGAAGTCAGCATAAAGGGAGTCAGTTGATGCCGACCCATACTCGTATCCGCATGTTCAACACCAAGGAAACATACCCGAATCAGTCACTGAACAACGATCTGTGTCAGGCGGTCCGGGCTGGTAACACGGTCTACGTAAGAGGTCAGGTAGGCACCGACTTCGACGGCAATCTGGTTGGTCTGGGCGATCCTCGCGCCCAGGCCAATCAGGCGATGAAAAACGTCAAAAAATTGCTGGAAGAAGCCGGCTCCGACCTGAGCCATATCGTCAAAACCACAACTTACATCACCGACCCCCGCTTCCGGGAAGCGGTCTACCGGGAGACCGGCAGCTGGCTTCGGGGCGTCTTTCCGATTTCCACCGGTCTGGTGGTTCAGGCCCTGGCCCAGCCGGAATGGCTGATGGAGATCGATGTTATCGCTGTAATTCCGGATGATCAGAGTACCGGCAGCTGAAACAGGGAGAGAAAAATGACATTTTCTATTGCCGGAGTCTGTCCCGACACCGGAATGACAGGTTGTGCAATCACATCATCCAGTATCTGCGTCGCCAGTCGCTGTGCCTTTGTCCGCAGCAACACCGGCGTGGCACTGACCCAGAACATCACCAATCCGGATCTGGGCCCGCTGGCTCTGGATCAGCTGGCGGCAGGTGCTTCACCACAGCAGGCGCTGGAAGCAATGATGGCGGCCGATGCCGATCCACAGTGGCGACAACTGGGGGTGCTGAGCAGAACCGGAGAAGGCGTGACCTTCAGCGGCGAGCAGGCGCTGGGCACTTACGCCACCGCCACCGGCCACAACTGTCTGGCCATGGGCAACCTGCTGGACAATACAGGAGTTCCCGGGGCGATGGTCGAAGCCTTCGAAAACAGTCGGGGCCATCTGGCTGAACGGCTGCTGCAGGCATTGGAGGCGGGACTGGCCGCCGGTGGCGAGCTGGGACCGGTGCATTCCGCGGGTCTGCTGATGTGCGCCGAGCCCCGCTGGCCGGTAGTGGATCTCAGAGTCGACTGGCACATCGAGCCAATCGGTGAGCTGCGGCTGGTCTGGAACGCCTATCAGCCGCAGATGAACGCTTATATCACCCGCGCCCGGGATCCGGCCAACTCCGAGTCCTACGGGGTGCCGGGCGACGAGTAACCCCGCTCGCCGGAGTCCATGGTTACCAGGCCTGAAAACGCTTCTGACAGGGCTTTCAGGTCAGGTAACTTCCGATCAGCATTTCCGCCGTTGTTTTCGCCTTCCTGGCGGAATCCCGATCCCCCTGCACGTGAGCCAGGGTGATGGCCCCCTCCTTTAACAGACAGAGTGCATCGGTCAGCGCAGCAACCTGATCAGCATCAACATCCAGCGTCCTGACCTGCTGTTCGATCAGCCCGGCGACACTCTGTTTATGCTGACGACACTGCTGATGGACCGGATCGGCGGGATCTCCGAACTCTCCGCTGACATTGATAAAAAAGCAGCCCTGAAAAGGCAGCAGTACCGAGGCCCGATCATTGAACCAGTCGTCCAGGGCCTCGAACAGCGCCGCAATTTTCGCCATCCCCGGATCGGCACCGTCAAGCTGCGCTTTCAGCCAGTCACAGAAGATCCGGTCACGGTAGGCCACCACTGCCGACACCAGCTCGTTTTTACCGGCGAAGTGATGATAGAGGGTTTTCTTCGCCACTCCGGAAGCCATCAGAATTTCGTTGATACCCACCGCATGGACCCCCCGGGTGTAGAAGAGCCTGAATGCGGTGGTAATCAGCAGTTGCCGCTTCTCCGACATAGATAATCCATTTCGACGCAAAAAAATCAGTTTGACACGGGTAGACCGACCTGTCTATTCTAACCGAGTAGACAGATCGGTCTACTCATGAATTAACCGGTTTTCCGGCGTTCGCTGCCGCGTTGTCTGCGGGCCGGGCGCTGAGGCGATAGCAAACGGGAGCAGAAGCTCCGATTCAGGGGAGTACATTTATGGCCGCCTTTATCAGCAAACTCAGAGGAGATGGTGCAGCGTTGCCGCCCGCATACAGCCTGAAAGGAATCGCTCTTGCCTGGCTGGGCGGCTTTCTGGCTATTTCGGTGGTGGCGGGTCTGGCACAGAATCTGGAGGCGGCGCTGGTGCTGGGATCTTTCGGAGCTTCCTGCGTGCTGGCCTTCGGCTTTCCGGACGCCCCCTTTTCTCAGCCCCGAAACATCGTGGCAGGCCACTTCCTCAGCTCACTGGTGGGGCTGCTGTTTTTTTCCCTGTTCGGGCCGGTCTGGTGGTCGGTGGCGCTGGCGGTCGCTACGGCCATTGCCGTAATGATGCTGACCCGGACAGTACACCCGCCGGCCGGCTCCAATCCGGTCATCGTGTTTCTGACTCAGCCGGGATGGGATTTCCTGCTGCTCCCGACACTGATCGGAGCCCTGTTGCTGGCGACAGTAGCACTGATCTATAACAATCTGAGCCGCAAGGAGAGCTATCCGAAATACTGGTAACGGTTACCGATGTCGCGGGCCGGCTACTCAAAGTACTCTTTCAGCAGATCCTCGACCACACCGACTTCCAGGTAATTGCTCTGATGCTGCAGTGCCCGCGGCGTACCTGCGACGATCACCACCAGGTCCCGGCCCTGCAGGTCGCCGGATTCCAGCAGCGCCTTCACCGCCCCCAGCACCATATCGTTGGTGGTGTCGTATTTGGGCAGTCGGCTGGGTCGGATCCCGTGAGACAGTGCCAGCTGGCGCATTCGGGTCTCATCGTAACAGGGTGCGAAGATCGGTTTTCGAGCCCGCATCGCTGAGATCATCCGGGCGGTTTCACCGGTCTGGGAGGGCACGATAATGGCCCGGGCATCAAACTCCAGCGCCATATCGACGGCGTATTTGGCCAGATATTTCCGAATACTGTGTTCCGCCGGCTCGATGCCAAAGGGGTTGGTTTTCAGCTTCTTGCTATGCAGATGCAAAGCGATCTCCGACATGGTCCGCACAGCCTCAGCCGGGTATTTGCCGTAGGCAGTTTCACCACTGAGCATCACCGCACTGGTACCGTCGAGAATGGCGTTGGCGATATCACTGACTTCAGCCCGGGTGGCCCGGGGGTTTTCGATCATCGATTCCAGCATATGGGTCGCGACGATCACCGGCTTGGCCCTGCGCAGACAGGCTTCGATCAGTTGTTTCTGCATCAGCGGCACTTCACTGGCCGGCACCTCGATGCCCAGATCGCCGCGGGCCACCATCACCCCATCGGCCACATCGAGTATCTCCTCGATATTGTCGACCCCTTCACGATTTTCGATCTTGGCGATAATCCTGATCGGTGACTTCCGCTCATCCAGAAGCGCCTGCACCGCTTCCACATCCTGCCGGTTGCGGACGAAAGAGTGAGCCACAAAGTCAAAATCATGAGCGATGGCATAGCGGATAAAGTCTGTATCCTTCGCCGTGAGGGCCGGCAGATCAAGATGCACTCCCGGAATATTGACTGACTTTCTGTCCTTAATCAGACCGCTGTTTTCTACCCGGCACCGCAACAATTCACCGGCTTCCGACAGCACCTCCATCTGCACCAGACCGTCATCGATCAGCACCTTCACCCCGGCCTGCAGGTTCGAAGCAATGTCTTTATAGTTCACGCAGAGTTCGGCTCCCGATCCTTCAGCCCCCAGAGTGAGTTGCTGACCCTCCTCCACAGTCAGCGCCTCAGCAAGCCGGGTTCGGATCTCCGGTCCCTTGGTGTCAAGCATGATGGCTATCCGGTCCGACACGGCCCGTACCGCATCCACCACCTTGCCGGCGCCTGCATGATCCTGATGGGCGGAATTGAGCCGCACCATATTCATCCCGTAACGATGCAATTCGCTGAGAAACGAGGGATCACAGTTGTTATCGGAGATGGTGGCGATGATCTTGGTGTTTTTTTCGTGATAGTTGACCATGGCTGAAAACCTCATTCAGTAGCCGTGGATATCAGGTTCGGGAAAAGGTCATGCACTCATTCAGTGTAGATGGCATGGCTTTGATTGCGCCTGCGCTGGTGACGGCAGAACCTGTTAAGGCCTGGTTTCCCGCTGCCGGTGGCGGAGGAGGAGTTGTTAAGAGAGCGGGCCCCGCCGGCATCCGGCGGCCGGAACAAACGGCCGCCGGGAGGAATCTGAAAAGGCCGACGGATCAGCGAAGCAGCCGGGTCCAGACCCGGTCCACCAGCGCCTGTGCGGTCGGTGAGCAGGAACGGATAAATTTCAGGGGCACCGACGGATACATCTCCGGCGAGTTGATGCGGCTGTGAACCGCCCGGGATCGATCCACCTTCACCCCCGGCCGGGATCCGTAGTAGTTGTGCTGTACCGTGGCGTTCTCGGTGCGACTGATCCAGTTGATAAACAGCTTCGCATTTTCGACGTTACCGGCGCTTTCCGGTACCGCCCAGGAGTCCAGCCAGCCCACCAGCCCCTCCCGGGGTTGCGCATATTCGATGTTTGCCCCCCAGGATTTGCGAGCCCGCAACGAATCCCCGTCCCACCAGCTGTGCATAACGACATCGCCGCTGGTCAGACGGGAACCGATGCCGTCGGAGCTGTAGATGGCCACGGCCTCCTTCTGTTTTTTCAGCAGCTGATAGACACGCTGCATATCGGCGCTGCTCTCCGTACAGAATTCGATACCGAGATAAAGCTGAGCAGCGGGAATAACCTCATCCGGAGCCCCGAACACGCCGATTCTGCCCGCCGCTTTTTCGCCGGGTTCAAAAAAGTGCCGCCAGGAATCCACCGGCCCCTGGTAATAATTCCGATTGACTGCAAATCCGGCCGTCCCGTAAGCGAAGGGAATGGAATAGCGGCTTTCGAAATCCCACCACTTCCCTTTCCACTGCGGATCCACATAGCGATATGCTTCCATGGTTTCGGCGCTGATATCCTTCAGCAACCCCTCACGGATCATAACGTCCACGTAGTGGTGACTGGGGGCCACCAGATCGTAGTCGGTCACTCCGGATTTCAGCTTAACGATCAGATCTTCGTTGGAGCTATAGCTGTCCAGGGTGACATCGATCCCCGTCTCCTTCTCGAATTTGCTGATCAGCGATGGGGCTATGGAGTCAGACCAGGCGTAAATACTGAGTTTTTCTGCCGCCTGAACCGCGCCGGATAACATCGCCAGCGAGGCGACGGCTAGTACTTCTCTGAGTGTCCTGATTATCTGCATATTAGGTTGCCTCCTCCGGCTACTCCTGAATGCCACGCATCCGGGCATTTCGTCGTCTCAACAATTCAAGGGTGACCAGCAGAATCACCGAAGAAACGATCAGCAGTGTGGCCACCGCCAGAATCGTCGGGCTGATCTGTTCCCGTACACCGGACCACATCTGACGGGGCACGGTCCGTTGTTCAATACTGGTCAGAAACAGCACCACCACAACCTCGTCAAAGGAGGTGGCAAAAGCGAACAGCCCGCCCGAGATCACCCCGGGCCTGATCAGCGGCATAGTGACCTTAAAGAAGGTGGTGGTCGGTGGAGCCCCGAGACTGGCGGCAGCCCGGGTCAGACTGTGATCGAAGCCCACCAGGGTCGAGGTCACGGTAATCACCACGAAGGGAATGCCGAGAATGGCGTGGGCCAGAATGATGCCGGTGTAGGTCTGCGACAGTCCCAGCTGGGTGTAGAAAAAATACATTCCCGCCGCCGAAATGATCAGCGGCACCACCATGGGAGAGATCAGAATCCCCATAATCAGCGATTTGTACGGCATCTGGGAGCGGCTGAGACCGACCGCCGCCATGGTGCCCAGGGCCGTTGAGATCAGGGTGGAAAACACCGCAACAATGATGCTGTTTTTGATCGAGGCGATCCATAAGGGGTCGTCGATAATCGACTGATACCAGCGCATCGAGAACGCCTCGGGGTCCAGCGCCAGCATGCCGGAAGTGAAGGTAAAGTAGGGTTCGGCGTTAAAGGACAGCGGCACGATGATCAGAATCGGCACGATCAGGAACAGCAACACCAGTGCGCAGTAACCGTTGAAACCGTAGTGCCACAGCCGTCCCGGCAGTGAGGTATAAGGGGGCAGAGCCATAGGATCACCTCTGTTCCAGTTTAAGGTTGTTGGCGTTGGCGATGCGGTTGTAGATCCCGTAGAGGATCAATACGATCGCCAGAAGAATGGCGCCCAGGGCCGATGCCAGTCCCCAGTTCAGCGAGGTCTGCATGTGATAGGCGATAAAGTTACTGATCATCTGCCCACTGCGTCCGCCCACCAGCGCCGGGGTGATGTAGTAGCCCAGCGCCATGATAAACACCAGGATCGAACCGGCTCCGACGCCGGACAGGGTCTGGGGCAGGTAGACCTCCACAAAGGCCCGGGCCCGGGTGGCACCGAGGGAGGTCGCCGCCCGCATATAGCTGGGATCGATATTCTTCATCACGCTGTACAGGGGCAGCACCAGAAACGGCAGCATAATGTGGGTCATCGCCACCACCGTGCCCACCTGGTTGTACATCATCTCCAGCGGCTCATCGATCAGGCCGATCCAGATCAGCAGGTTGTTGACGATCCCCTCCCCCTGCAGCATCACGATCCAGGAGGTGGTGCGCACCAGCAGCGAGGTCCAGAACGGCAACAGCACCATGATCATCAGCAGGTTACTGGTTCTGGTCGGCAGGGTAGCCAGCAGATAGGCCAGTGGGTACCCAAGCAGCACGCACAGCACGGTAATCAGCGTTGTCAGCCAGAGGGTACGGCCAAAGATCCCTACATAGATACTGCGATTCTCATCCTGGCTGACCATCTGGCCCTGACCGTCATAGGTCATATCCACCGCTGCCAGGTAGTAGGCCGGGGTATAGGGTTTGCCCAGTATCTTTATGGCAGACCAGGTTTCCGCCAGCCCCCAGCGCTTATCGATGCTGATCATCGCCTCCCGGTAGGGACCGCTGCTGACCGATTTCAGCTTGCGGGCGGTTTTGTTCATCAGCGAGCGCATGCCACTGATCTGCATATTGAGACGACTGGCCGCCTGACCCAGCGTCCGTTCCTTTTTCATCAGTTTCAGTTCGCCGGCCATAGCGGCGAAAACCGGCTCCGACGGCAGCTCCCGGTAATCCCACTGCTCCAGTGCACCGACGGTGTCCGGCATCAGGGTTGCCAGGGTGGGATTATCGATACTTCGAAACAGCATGCTGCCGATGGGGAAGACAAAAAAGACGATGACGAACGCCAGCAGCGGCAGGACCAGCAGCAGGGCCTGGGTCCGTTTGTTGCGCTCGGCTCGATGTAGCTGTCTGACCAGCGACTCCTGATCCGGCAACGGATCCGTGGCCGGAGAATCATTGTCGATAGTGACGGTAGACATGGGTTTACCTCTGGAAAAAATCTGACGCAGAAGCGGTTATACCGCTGTAATGCAGTTGCGCGAACGATCAGGCCACATCCAGCGCCCGACAGTCCTCAGCCCGCCAGCCGACAGTCACCCGATCGCCGGGCTGCAGATGCTGATGATCGGCGGCATTGGGAACCTTGACGATAAAATCGTCATGACCGAGCAGCTTCAGGCGGGTACGAATGTGATCGCCGAGATAGATAAGCTCCTCCACCCGGGCATCGAGAAGGTTGTCGCAATATCCGGACTCCGGCTCGATATAGACCCGCTCCGGCCTGATTGAAAGGGTGGTTGACGAACCAATTTCGGTGACATTGACCGCTAACGCCCGCAACTCCTCACCACTCTGAACTTTCGCCCGGCAGCGGTCACCGCTCAGTTCCGACAGCTCGGCCCGAAGGCGGTTGTTTTCGCCGATAAACTCAGCGACAAACGCACTCTGCGGTTTCTCGTAAAGATCCTGCGGAGAGGCCAGTTGCTGGACCACACCGTCATTGAATACGGCAATGCGATCCGACATGGTCAGGGCTTCCGACTGATCATGGGTCACATAGACGATGGTGATGCCGAGCTTTTCGTGCAGATGTTTGATCTCGTACTGCATCTGTTCACGAAGGTTCTTATCCAGCGCGCCCAGGGGCTCGTCCATCAGCACCAGCTTCGGCTCGAAGATCAGCGCCCGGGCCAGAGCCACCCGCTGCTTCTGACCGCCGGACAGCTGCGCCGGTCGGCGGTTACCGAAGTCGCCAAGTTCCACCATTTCCAGGGCCGACCGGACCCTGCTCTCAATCTCAGAATCGACGATTTTGCGAACCCGCAGGGGAAACGCCAGGTTTTCGGCGATGGTCATGTGGGGAAACAGGGCATAGTTCTGGAAGACCATGCCGATATCCCGCTTGTGCGGGGCAACCCGATTGATGGAGCGGCCGTCGAGAATAATCTCGCCATGGGTGGGGGTCTCGAACCCCGCCAGCATCATCAGGCAGGTGGTTTTTCCGGACCCGGACGGTCCCAGCATGGTGACGAACTCACCGCGGGCGATGTCCAGGTTAAAGTCCTTAACCACCAGGGTTTCGCCATCATAGCTTTTACGGATATTTCTGAAGCTTACAAGAGTATCGTTGCCGACTGACATCGATCATCCTCCAGGTTGAGGGCGTGCCCTGGCGTCCGCTACCGGTCATCCGGAAGCGGACGCCAGGGCACAGAGAAGAAGGAAGAACAGCGGCTGATATCTGGTGCCTGCCGGCCGGGGCCGGTCGGAATACTGATAGCAGACGGTGCTGTATCTTCCGGTTCAGCAGGGAAGGATCAGTCCCGGGCCAGCCAGACGTTAAAACGCTCGTTGAGCTCATCGGCATTGTCGGCCCACCACTCGTAGTCGGACATAACCCCTCTGGAGATGTTACCGGCGGAGGTAGGCAGCTGGCGGGCAATGTCTGCATCCACCGCGGCGTTGGAGGACTTTCGTGCCGGCCCGTAAGTAATATGCTTTGAGAACTCCGCCAGCCGCTGGGTATCGGTGCTGTAACGCACAAACTTCAGGGCGTTTTCCAGGTTGCGGGTGCCCCTGGGGATACCCCAGACATCCAGTTCGAAGACCTGACCGTCCCAGACGATATCAAAGGGTTTGTTCTCGTTGACCTGAGCGTTGTAGATACGGCCGTTATAGGCGGAAGTCATCACCACCTCGCCGTCCGCCAGCAACAGCGGCGGCTGGGCACCGGCCGTCCACCAGACCACATGAGGCTTGATGGTATCCAGTTTCCGGAATGCCCGGTCTTTACCCGCTTTGGTGTCCAGCACCTCATAGACCTCTTCCCGGGCCACACCGTCAGCCAGCAAGGCCCATTCCAGATTGACCCTCGCATGTTTCTTCAGGCCGCGCTTGCCGGGGAAACGCTCAATATCAAAGAAATCCCTGATGGTTCGGGGTCCCTTGCCGGCGGGAAAGCGGGTGGTGTCATAGGCAAGTACGGTGGCCCAGACATAGGTACCGACGCCACATTCGGGCAGAAATCCCTGAAAGAAGTCATCCCGGGCGGTGGTCCCGTCAGGGGCACTGGAAAGCGTGTCGTGACTGATATCTTCAAGCAGGCCTTCACTACAGGCACGGACAGCGTCGGCCAGTTCCAGATCGACCACGTCCCAGGTCACTTTGCCTGCATCGACCTGAGCCTTAATCTCAGCCAGCCCGCCACTGTAATCTTCCGAGACGATATTGATACCGGTCTCAGCGGAAAAGGGTTTATAGGAAGCATTGTCGAATGCTTTGGCGGTCGCTCCTCCCCAGCCGACAACGACTAACTGGTCAGCAGCACTGGCCGCCGTTACAGAGGCCGCGGACAAAACAACCGCCGCAGCTACGACTGTCTTTCTGATAGAACGGATCATATCTGATCTCCACATTAACCATTTATTTTTGTATTCGGTTAAATCGCCGGTTCCGATTAAATCGACCTGACGACTGGAAATCAGTGTAAGCAAGCGTTCTGAATAGAAAAAATACATTAATCTTATCCAGATCTTATAAATTTCTGATCCAGACCTTATACCGCGATTCACCTGCGCGTAATTACATCCCGAGCACATGGGAAATAAACACCCAGTGCCCTTGCTTTCATAGTTGACCGGTAAATAAAGCTGATCGCCTCCGTTTATGGTCTTTCCCCTGAAAACCACCGGTGGTCGCTGCACAGGAACAACCGATGCTCCGGAAAGCGGTTTCATAACTGCCGCCCTCCTCTTTCCGATATCGCCACAGGCATGGGAATAAGCGCAACTGAGTTCCCGGACACCGCCAGCGCAGCACAGAATCAGGTTTATTAATGCAGAAAATAAAATTTAAATATTTTATCTATCCCGGACCTTGCCTTAGCCTGTATCCATAACAACAAATAACCGCACATCAATACCGGCGTTCCTCAGGCGGATAACTGCACCCGACTGCGGGTCATGCCGCTCTACGGGAATCCCGGAGTGACATCGGTTCGCGGTTTTTCTCAACTCAGGTGTATCCATGGCCAAGCCACTGTCCGAAGAGATTCTGGAACGACTGATCAGCTTTGATACCACCAGTGCAAATTCCAACCTGGAGTTGCTGAACTATATCCGGACCTGGCTCCACGACCACGGAGTGGCAAGCAGACTGGTGTTCAGCGAGGATGAAGCCAAAGCCAACCTCTACGCCAGCATTGGCCCGGAGGATAAAGCCGGTATCATGCTGTCCGGCCATACCGACACCGTGCCGGTCACCGGCCAGAACTGGAGCCGGGATCCCTATTGCCTCAGCCGGGAAGATGATCGCCTTTACGGCCGTGGCACGGCCGATATGAAGGGCTTTATCGCCGTCGTGCTGGCCGCCGTGCCTGAGCTGACAAAACGCCGGCTTCACACCCCCGTGCACCTGGCCTTCTCCTACGATGAGGAAATCGGCTGTATCGGCGTTCGCCGCCTGATAGACACCCTGAAGGACCAGCCCGTCAGGCCCGCCATCTGCATCGTCGGAGAACCCACCAGCATGAAAGTGGTGACCTCCCACAAAGGCAAGCTGGCGGCCCGGGTGACTGTGCGGGGGAAGGAGTGTCACTCCGGAATGGCGCCGCTGGGCGTAAACGCCGTCAACTATGCGGCGCGGCTTGTCTGCTGGCTGGAAGAGCTGGCCCGGGATAAAGCACTGAACGGCCCGTTCGAAGAGGGGTCGGAAATCCCCCACAGCACCGTTCACACCGGTACGATTCAGGGCGGGACCGCTCTTAACATCGTCCCCAACCACTGCAGTTTCCTGTTTGAGATCCGCAATATCGCCGCCGACGACCCGAGACAGATGCTGGATCGGTTTAAGGCATACACCGAAGAGCTTGTCCTCGAAATGCGCCGCAAGAGTCCGGAGACAGGTATCGACATCGACATCACTACCGAGTACCCGGGTCTGAAAACGACCGACGATATCGAGGCCATCGATTTTGTCCGCTCACTCACCCACAGCGGCGAGGACGGCTCGGTTAATTTCGGTACCGAGGGCGGCCTGTTCAGCAGCGAACTGGGTATTTCAACCGTTGTCTGCGGTCCCGGCAGCATGGAACAGGGCCACAAGCCCGACGAGTTTATCCGAATCAGTCAACTGGAACAGTGCGAGGCCTTTATGGCCAGGCTGATGGACCGACTGACACACTGACCCGCCCGACAGCTGAGGGTACGGCCAGCAACTGAGAGAATTCCGGATTTTTGTTAAGGTCACCAGATTGAAACCGCCAGCCGTGGTGGAGGACAATCTGGGTGAGCCTGAGTGAAAAACTATAAAAACCAAACCAGGAGCAAAAAAATGTCGCAAAATTCAGCATTAGCCGATGCACCGGCCGCCTCAGGCAGCAGTGCGGAAAAATCAGGATTCAGACGAATCCTGGGGCTGGGCTCACTACTCGCGGTCGCGATCGGACTGGTGGTGTCTCAGGGGGTCATGGTACTGATGCTACAGGGTGCAGGGATTGCCGGCCTCGGCTTTATCATCCCGCTGGGCATCGGTTTTCTGCTTGCGCTCACCTACGTATTCTCGTTCTCCGAGTTATCGCTGATGATCCCCCGGGCCGGCAGTCTGGCCAGTTACACCGAGGTGGCGATCGGCCATTTTCCGGCGATTCTGGCGGTGTTTTCCGGCTACGTGGCGGTCGCCATGTTTGCCCTCTCCGCCGAATTGCTGCTGGTGGATTTTATCGTCGGTAAGATCTACCCCGGTATCTTCCCCCCCATGACTGTTGGCCTGGGACTGCTGGCCATCTTCACCGTGCTGAACCTGATGGGGCTGGACGTTTTCGCCAGAATCCAGTCGGCGCTGGCCTTTATTATGGTGGTCGTACTGCTGGTACTGGGGCTGGGCGCCGTATCCGGTGCGGTAACCCCCCATACCGAAGGCATCGATCTGACCAGCAACTGGAATCCGCTGGGTGGTGAGGTCATTACCCTGGTCGCACTCGCCATCTGGGGTTATGTCGGCGCGGAGTTCGTCTGCCCGCTGGTGGAAGAGGCCAAAAACCCCAATAAGAATGTACCCCGCTCGATGATTCTGGGCGTCACCATCATCTTTATCACCATCGCCATCTACTGCTACGGCGCGTTGCTGTACATCCCCGCCGATACCCTGGCATCGTCCACCCTGCCGCACTATGATTTCGCCGAAATCGTATTCGGCGAGCCGGGTCTCACCTTTGTGGCAATCGCAGCGATCACCGCCACCTGCAGCACGGTAAATACATCACTGGCCGCCATCCCCCGGATGCTCTACGGTATGGCGCAGAACGGTCAGGCCTTCCCGCAGTTGAAGAAACTGACCCCGACCTCACGGGAACCCTGGGTTGCGGTACTGTTCGTCGCTCTGATTACCGGGGCGCCAATGGTCTTTATGGGCGATGACCCGGATGCGGTCGGCCTGCTGCTGATCTCTGCCGCTATCGCCTGGCTGCTGGCTTATATCATCACTCATATCAACGTGATTGCCCTGCGTCGTCGCTACCCTGACATCAAGCGTCCCTACAAGACCCCCTTCTACCCGCTGCCCCAGATCATCGGGATCGCCGGCATGGTTTATGCGATCTACTACGCGTCCCCGGCCCCGGAACTGAGCGGACAGATCTTCGGCGCCGCCGGGGTGGTACTGGGTATCGTGGCGGTCATCGGCGCGGTCTGGGTCAAATTTGTAATGAAGAAAGGGCTGTTCACCCCCGAGCCTATCGAAAAGGCACTGGAAGCGAAATAATCGCTGCAGCGCATCGCCGGCAGAATTGCGGACAGACCTGCATCTCTGCCGGCATTATCAGCGGTAACCCGTCCCCTCTTTTCAACAATCACGCTCAATCAGTCCGGTATTTTCTGAATCATCTCATCCAGGGAGGCGGTGCTATGCAGGTCTGTTACGGCAACAGCTCCCGGTCCCGGAATCCGGTGAGGAAACTGGTCATCATCGGCAGAATTTTCCGGGTCTCTGGATAACTTTTTCTGATCCCGTAGAGAGAAAAACTATATTTTAACAATCCGAGCTTCTTTTATAGGCTTTCAGATAGTGAAAGCACTGAAAGAACTCGTTGTAGCCTTAGGAGCCGACTTAAAATGTCATCAGAAAAACAAATAGATATGAAAGACGTATGGCAAAAGGACAAAGATCACTACATTCATCCGTGGACCGACTTTTCAACATTTAAGGATGAAGGCTCAATGATCCTGGCCGACACCGCCGATGACGGTGTTTCGGTGATCGACGGCGAGGGCCGCCAGTATCTGGACGGCATCGGCGGACTCTGGTGTGTCAACGTCGGTTATGGTCGCGAAGAGATCGCCGATGCGGTCGCGGCACAGATCAAAGCCATGCCTTACTTCTCCTCCTTCGGCCACCACACCAGCGCCCCGGCGTCGCTGCTGGCTGCAAAGCTGGCTGAACTGGCACCGGGTAACCTCAACCATGTTTTCTACGGTTGCGGCGGTTCGGTGGCAAACGATACCGCGGTACGGATTATCCACTTCTATTTCAACCAGCTGGGCAAGCCGACCAAGAAGAAGATCATTTCACGGATCGACGGCTATCACGGCAGCACCTACATGGCGATGTCAATTACCGGTGTGAAGTTCGACCATATCGGTTTTGATATCGAAGAGGATCTGGTCCACCACATCTCCTGCCCCAACCCCTACCGACGCCCCGAAGGGATGTCGATGGAAGCCTTCTGTGACTCGAAAGTTCAGGAGCTGGAGGACAAGATTCTGGAACTGGGTCCGGACAATGTCGCCGCATTCTTCGCCGAGCCGATCATGGGCGCCGGCGGCGTGATCGTTCAGCCCGAGGGCTACCATAAGAAGATTCTCGCGGTATGCCGCAAGTATGGCGTGCTCTACGTATCCGATGAGGTGGTCACCGCCTTCGGCCGGCTTGGGCATATGTTCACCTCGGAGGAAGAGTTCGGTATCGTGCCGGATATCATCACCTGCGCCAAGGGACTGACCTCCGGGTATCTGCCGCTGGGCGCCACCATCCTCTCCGATGAGATCTACGAGGTGATCAGCAAACCTCAGGCCGACGGCGCCATCTTCACCCATGGCTACACCTACTCCGGACACCCGGTCAGCTGTGCCGCGGCACTGAAGAACATCGAAATCATGGAGCGCGAAGATATCTGCGGCCATGTTCAGGAGGTCGGCAGCTATTTCGAGCAGCAGGTTAAAACACTGATCGACCTGCCCATCGTCGGCGATATTCGTGGACGTAAGTTCATGATGTGTATCGAGAACGTGGCCAACAAAGAAACCAAGGAGCTGATCGATCCGAAGGCCGCTGTGGGAAATCGCATTGCCGCCCACTGTCAGGCCCGGGGTCTGATTGTTCGTCCACTGGCCCACATGAACGTGCTGTCGCCGCCTCTGGTGCTGACTAAACAGCATGTGGATTTCCTGGTCAGCACCCTGCGCGAGAGTATCGAAGCGACCATGGAAGACCTGAAAAAGGAGGGATTCCTCTGAGCATAGTGTTCTGCTCTGTTAATGCTTCGTAACGGTATCGCCCCCCGTGACCCAACCCCGGGGGGCGCACGCGGATAACGCAAAGTCGGAGAAGGTGATCGCTCCGGCTGTTTCCAGGTCTGTATTCCGTGTGTATTGGCAGGGGTTGCCGAACCCCTGCCCTTTTTCACCAACCCGGTTCTGCTTACCGTAAGCTGTTAAACGGCGTATAACTGCTGATAACTCTATACTTTATCGGGGCGGGGTTCATAAAAGCGATCTGCAATGCTCAGCGTCGCTGGATGGTTTCCTTCAGAGGTGTGCCTGCATGCCCTGTCAGACATCAGTTTCATCGGCAACAGAAGCGGACAGAGTATGTCCTGTCCCGCCTGTCTGCGTAAATCCGATTGCTTCCGTATCTTTTCGCTACGCCCCCTCCTTCGGCCACCGAACACCAACTTCCGGAACCGCTGCCCGGCCTTCCCCTGGTCATCTCCGGTCCTTTTCGCGCACTGTTCTCAGCCCTCTTGTGCTGCTGACCTGGCTGATCTGCAGCCCCTTAATGGCTGATACCGGCTTCCCCTCTGAAACCGGACCGAGCAGATCGACAAAGCAAACACTCAGCGTAGTGCTGAGCAGCGATCTCTGGTGCCCGATGACCTGCGACGCCCGTTCCGGTAAGCCCGGTATACTGGTGGAGATTATTGAGGCCGTACTCAACCGACAGGGTTACCAGCTGGATTACCGCACCATGCCCTGGAAAAGAGCCCTGATGCTCTCTTCAAGGGGCGTGATCGACGGTGTCATCGGCGCTTACAGAAGTGATGCTCCGAAGTTTGTTTTCCCGGCAGTCCCGCTGCTGAATTCAGCCACTTGCTTTTTCACCCGCCAGAATTTCAACTGGCGATACAGCGACTCAGATTCACTGCGCGAAATAACACTGGGAGTCAGCTTCGGATACAGTTATACGCAGCTGCTGGATGGCTATGTAGCGTCCGAACTGAAAAAAGAGAACCCGAAGGTTCTGGTGGCATTCGGCGATCAACCGCTGGAAATCAACCTGAGAAAACTGGACCGCCATCGCATCGACGCTTTTGCCGCTGACCGTTACGTTGCCGGCTACTTTCTCAGTAGTCACAGCCGGCCCGGCAGTTACCGGAACGCGGGCTGTCTGCCGGCAGAGGGTATCTATATAGCCTTTTCTCCGCGACAACCGGAACGCTCCCACAAACTGGCAAAACTGTTTTCGTCGAAGCGAACCGGAAAACTGATACAGGCTATCAGCCCGGATATCTGGAAGCGTTACGGAGTAGATTTTCCGGCCCCGGACTGAGCACCGGTTCTTCGCGACAGACAGGCGCGGGGAGTGACACCGATAACCGACCTGAACCACGGGAGGCAGACCGCTCATTGGAGCCGGCGCAGCCGGAGCTGATCAGAATCCGGCCTCACCGCTTAATCGCTGCGCCTTCTGCATCGATGATCTGACCTCTGGCCACCGCCGCCATTAGTGGCTGGAATCGCATTGCCCTCAGCTTCGGAGCTGTCCCCGGATCTTTCAGTCCGGAGTGAATCTGTATCCGTCGGAAATGAGGAAGCTCGTTATCCTCAAGCGGCCTTAACGCAACCTCACCACCTTAATATATAAAGCCAGAGTCAGGGAGACTGCTCAGACTCATAGCAGTCTCCTTCAATCAGGCTGGGGACCCGGGCTGTTTAATTCTGTGCCTCAGCGCCAGCTCCGAATGGCAATGGTCACGCCGACGCTGATCGGCAATGGGGCCGCAAGCGATAAAACCTCTTTGGGTTAAGACTCATAGAATTCCGACTGATCTGGCTACAGCCGGATCATCAGTTTTCTTAATATTTTTTATTATCTCAGACCAGGCTTTTAACTCATGAGGTCACACCCCAAACCAGAAACCATAATTAGTAATTCAGCCCCCGCGAACAATATCATCCGAGAAACACTATTTTATTTTCCCTCCGCCTGAAAGGTGATATTTCAGACAATCAAATATTAGAAAACCAGAAACAGATATTATAAAACCATTCTATTCAGTGAATAGCTTTTTAATAATTTACCGAAACATTCAACCCATTAGAATTAGCAGCCTGTTTATCACTCTCAAAAGCATCCGAGTAACAGTACCAGAAGCCCTGGTTCTGGTGATGTTACTTTCGATTTCAATTTCCACACAAAAATAATATGGAGATATAAATGAGTATAAAATGGCTTGCACCCGTAGTACTGGCAAGCAGCGCCACCGTACAGGCAGCGGAGGTATCCAGTACCATCACTTTTACCAGCGACTACCGGTTTCACGGGATATCTCAGACGGCCGGCGACCCGGCCGTACAGGGAAGTCTGGATATTGGCTTCGAAAACGGCGTCTATGCCGGTGTCTGGGGCAGTAATGTCGATTTCGGCGATGATGCTAATCTGGAAATAGACTGGTACGTCGGCTACGCCGGGGAAATATCTGATTCAGTCAGCTATGATGCGACGCTGTTTTATTTTCAGTACCCCGGCTACGATGCCGCCGATATCGATTTTGCCGAGATCGATTTCAACGTTTATATCGGCGATGTAACCGTTTCCTATTTTTACAGCAATGACTATGTTAACAGTTCGGAAGACGGCCAGTATTTCGCGCTGGGCTACTCAATGGCTGTTACTGAAAAGCTGAATCTTGATCTGCATGCCGGCTACAGCTTCGGCGACTACTGGGATGAATTCGATATAGGCGACTATGCCGATTACTCCGTTGGTTTATCAACCACCGTCGCAGGCGTCGATATTTCCCTGGCCTACCTGTTCAACGATATAGACAGCGGTAACAAGGTCAGTAGCGGCCCCTTCGATAACGACGATACCGTACTGCTGACGATATCCAGAACTTTCTGACTAACCTCCCCCCTTCAGAGGTTATGGAACCTGCGGGCGAGTCCCCTGTTCCTCTGGCCGTTCTACACCGCAGAGAACACACCGGACTTGTTGAAGGGTTCCTCAAAGGCTGCAGAGTGCAGCCTTTTTTACCCACATCAATTGCTGCTTATTGTGCCGATTGAATCGCCAGCATCGAAAGCTCCCGGTCCTGAGATGCGGTGATCCGCTACTTATCGAAACGGTCAGGACAGGCCGTGTTCAGAGGCTCCTGGATAACCGGAAACAGATGGTCGTAGGCGCGGGTAAACACCAGCGTGTAGAGCACCACAATCGCAACTATCATCAGATCGGCGATCAACGCTTCCAGCCATCCCAGTTGCAGCCACCATACGATGATGGGCAGGGAAGTGCAGATCAATACCAGCTCGAAACCCAGTGCATGTACGATTCGTCCCTTCAGCGACCGCTGGGTTGGCACCCTGCCGTTACGAGCATCGACGCGGTCGAAGATATAGTTGTAAATCAGGCTGACCAGCATCGCTTTGATGCTCAGAATAAGAGACAGCAGCCCCACATCCAGCGCATCCCGGTCGAACAGAATGGCGCCTGTCGGCGCTAACAGGACGATCAGCAAAGCTTCAAAAATCAGGGTATAGCGCAAACGATCCCATTTACCCCGAATCAGCACTTCTGTTGTCATTTCCAGTACCTTCCCTGACGGACTACCTGAGCATCCTATCGAATATCAGGATATGATAAAGTCAGTTAATATCTTAAAACCCGATAGGTCAGCAATGCCTTCCCTGGATCAGTTAGAAGCCTTTGCCGCAGCGGCCCGACAGGGCTCCTTCTCTGCAGCAGCTCGCCATCTTGGCCGGGCTCAGTCGGCAATAAGCACTGCTATCATCAATCTGGAAATCGAAACCGATACCGAACTGTTTGACCGCAGCAGTCGCAGCCCCAGGCTGACTGCTGCCGGACAGGCTCTGCTCGGATACGCGACGACGGTGCTGCAGAGTTACCAGGAGTTTATGGCTCATGCCAATACCCTGGCGCACGTCGCAGAGACCCGGATCTGCCTGGCCATTGAACAGAGTATTTCGTTGCATCGACTATTGCCGGTAATGTCAGAGTTCGAACAGCAGTTTCCCTTTGTTACTCTGGAAATTCTCGACCCCGGCAGCAGCGATGTGGCCACCCTGATCCGCGACAATCGTGCAGATCTGGGTCTGATGATGGAGCAGGAAGACTATCCCCGGGGCTTTAATTTTCAGGGCGTGGGCTACTCGCGTGTACTACCGGTCTGCCGTCACGACCACCCACTGGTCCGACAACAGCCGGTCACCCAGGCGGAGCTGCGTTGCCACCGCCAACTGGTCATCCGCAGCCGGGATCTGGAACATCGGGATCATGAACGCCACACCCTGAGCCCCAGGACCTGGCTCTCAGAGAGCCCCTATCTGATAATGGAGCTTCTCTGTGCCGGGATTGGCTGGGCATTCCTGCACGAAGCGGTTATTCAGGAAAAGCTGGGCTCCGGCGAACTGGCAGTATTGGATATGGCCAACCTGAAAACGGATATCCTGCAGGGAGTGGATGTCGTCTGGACCGAAAACCGGTCTCTGGGTACCGCCGGCCAGTGGCTGTTGCAGGAATTACTGGCAGCAGATCTGGATAGCCGCGGGCAGTCCTGAGGCCTCGGGCCTGAGTCGATCATTCCCCCGCCGCCCTTCGGTATCAGGGGCTCTTCGACAGACAGTTAATACGCTGCTCCGATACCGCCCGGGCATGGGCATCGAAGCCTTCATATTCGGCCATCCGATGGGCCTGTTTCGCCAGCGGTGGATAACCACTCTCAGTGACGTAGGCCACCGACATGAACTTCATGAAGTCCTGCACCGAGAGAGGAGATACGGTAGTGGCGGCACCGGAGGTCGGCAGTACCGCATTACAACCCAGCACATAGTTCCCCAGGGTACTCGGCGTATGGGGGCCCAGCAGCACTTCTCCGGCATGTCTTACCCGGCCCAGGTACTGCCAGGGATCGGCACTGAGGATCTGCAGGTGTTCCGGCCCATAGTCATTGATAAATCGGAAGGCCGACTGCATATCATCGGCCAGCACGATTCCTCCTCGGGGGCCGCAAAGGACCGCACGGGAATAGGCCACCCTTTCATCAGCCATGGCTGACCAGTGCTCGGGCAGGGCACTGAGTGCGGCGTCCGCCACCTGCGCAGAGGTCGTCACAAGGTAAGCGGATGAATCGGGTCCGTGTTCCGCTTCAATCAGCAGATCCAGCGCCGCCAGCGCCCCATCCACGCTGTCATCGGCGAAAACGATGGATTCAGACGGCCCCGCCGGAATGCCGGGGTCCAGCTGATCGGACAGCAAGCGCTTGGCCGCCACCATCCAGGGACTTCCGGGCCCCACTATTTTACTGCAGCGGGGTACGGTCTCGGTACCAAAAGCCACTGCGGCCACCGCCTGAGCCCCGCCACACTTATAGACCCTTTCGATTCCGGCTTCACGGGCAGCCACCAGGGTGGCGGCATCCACGGTTCCGTCAGCGCCTGGCGGCGTCACCAGGATAACGTTCTCCACACCGGCAACGACGGCCGGTATGGCATTCATCAATACCACAGAAGGGAAAGACCCCTTCCCCCGCGGCACATAGCAGGCGACCGAAGGGATCGGCAGACAGCGCTCTCCGACAAAGGCCCCGGGACGAATTTCCCGCATGCTCATGTCGCCCGGTTTCTGATCCAGATGGTAGCGGCGAATATTGTCTGCCGCGTAGACGATTGCTTCAGTTGTTTCAGGATCTACCAGTTCAACCGCTGCAGCAAACTCCGCTTCGCTTACCTGCAGCTGGTCCACAGCCAGAGTGGCGCCATCAAACTTCGCAGCATATTCGACCAGCGCCCGGTCGCCTTCGAGACGCACTTTTTCGATCACCGGACGGACCTGTTCCTGATAGCTGTCCAGATCCGACTCCGTCCGCTTCAGCAGTTGCCGGTACCGATCTGCGGAGAGATTCCTCAGCTCCAGTACATTTACCTTTTCAGTCACAGTCATTTCATATTCTCTTATCTGATAGCCCCCGGCACAGGATGAAGCCCCTCTGCCGAGCATCGAACAAACTGAGTCCCTTACCTGCGAATAACAGAACCGCACTATTGAAGATAACGGTATAAACCAGACAAGCAGCGAGCAACTCAGTCAGTAACGGGTCTAGTCGCCAGCGCCGCTGGCCGCAGGGAAAACACCTGGTACCATGCCGATAACATCGGACAGCCTGAGCGCCATTCGATCTCCGGCAGCCGGAAATCCAGGTAACCAAGCGCGCAGCACAGGGTGACTTCAAACTGTCCGGCCACGTTCCAGCTCAGTATCGTCGGCCCCCCTTCCAGCCTGGTCAGGTTAGCGAGCAGACTTTTCCGGTGTCGATCGACAACGCTCTGCATCTGCCTGTCCCCGGGACGTCGACGTTCACAAACGATGTCACAGGCGGCATCAGTCACAGCGTCCGCCAGAGCCGCCTGATTACGAAGCTTCCAGTCAGGCCGTCCTTCACCGGCTCGCTCATCAATAAGGTCCAGAATCAGCCGGTGGTCACAGATTAAATAGTCATTATCCAGACAGAGCACCGCCCCCCTGGCCAGCGGGTCAGCTGCAAATTGCCCGGAAAGCTCGTCAGAATGGGTCAGGGAATGTATTTCAACATCCGACTCGACTCCTCTTTCGAGGATCAGCATCCGTGCCTTGCGGGCATGGGGTGACACCGGGGTACTGAGCAGCTTCATCGGATACGGCCTCCCCGGCGGCCCCGGTACGCACGTCCCGTTCATCGATCCGTAATCGATCATGGGTCCTGAACATCCGGTTTTCATCAGAGCTGCCGGACAGTCAACTGCGGTTAACCGGTAACCGGCCTTCGGAGTATTTCGAAGGCCGACTCTGGCGATCAGCCCAGCCTGATCCAGGTGGTCTTCAGCTGGGTAAACTTGTCTAAGGCATGCAGTGACAGGTCCCGGCCAAATCCTGACTGCTTATAGCCACCGAACGGCGTGGAGAAATCCAGGGCATCCATGGTATTCACCGACACCGTACCGGCCCTCAGCCGAGCGGCAACACGATGTGCTCGATTAAGGTTGCTGGTCCAGACCGAAGCGGCGAGACCATATACAGAGTCATTGGCGATGGCGATCGCCTGCTCTTCACTGTCGAAGCTCATCAGCGCCGCCACCGGCCCGAACACCTCCTCCTGGGCAATATCCATGTCAGCGGAAACCCGATCAAAGATGGTCGGAGAGACGGTCGCCGTAGCCTCGTCGCCGATACCGCCGACCAGCAGTTGCGCCCCCTGCTCGTCCGCTTTTCGGATGCAATTGCGCACGTTGGAGGCGTGGTTGCTGTCGATCAGCGCCCCCACCTGAGTATCGCTGTCGAGCGGATCCCCCACCTTCATGGAGCGGGCTTTGGCGACAAACTTCTCGACGAACTGCTCCTTGATACTGCTTTCGATCAGAATCCGTGAATTGGCCGAGCAGACCTCCCCCTGATTAAAGAAGATCCCCATGGCTGCATGCTCGACGGCGGCATCCAGATCACAGTCTGCAAAGATCAGGTTAGGGCTTTTACCGCCGGTTTCCGGCCACACCTGCTTCATATTGGACTGGGCGGAATAGCCCATAAACAATTTGCCCACCTGAGTCGAACCGGTGAAGGTCAGGCAGTCCACGTCGTTGTGCAGCCCCAGCGCTTTGCCGACGATATGACCGTGACCGGTTAGTACACTCAGCACCCCATCCGGCAGACCCGCTTCCTTTGCCAGCTCGGCAACCCGCAACGCGGTCAGCGGAGACTGCTCTGCCGGTTTCAGAATCACCGAATTACCGGTGATCAGGGCCGGTGCCAGCTTCCAGGCGGCGATATCCAGCGGAAAATTCCAGGGGACCACCGCAGCAACGACCCCCACCGGCTCACGGGTGATGGTGGCGATATTGTTGCCATCGGTGGGCGCGACCTCGCCATAGAGCTTATCGACGGCTTCGGCATACCACTCAAAGCAGGCCGCGGAACCCGGAATGTCGATACTCAGGGCGTCCTGAATCGGTTTACCGACATTCAGACTCTCCAGCAGCGCCAGCTCTTCGGTGTGCTCCCGGATCAGCTCAGCCAGTTTTTTCAGCACCGCCTTTCGCTCGCCGGGAGCGGCCCGCGACCAGATACCGCTGTCAAAGGCTTTACGGGCGACCGCAACGGCCCTGTCCACATCCTGATCGTTGCAGGATGCCATCAGCGCCAGCTGTTCACCGGTGGCGGGATTCACTGTCTCGTAGGTCCGGCCGTCACTGGCCTCTACGAACTCACCGTCGATAAAGGCATTGGTCCTGAGGCTGATCTGCTGCAGTTTGTCCAGCCAGTACGCTTTGTTAGTTTCGGTCATTGTTGTCTCCGCATGAATCCTTCGGTCGCTGTTATTGTTATGAAGTAAAAAACCCCGGTACTTCCAGTGGTCGGTAAATGGTCTCCCGGCAGCCCTACCTGTTGCTGAGGCTGGCTCAGTTTTTTCGCATCCGTCTGGGCGCGGTCATGTTTTCAACGCTCAGCACGTCAGCCAGTTGATCCGCCGACAGCAGGCCTTCCGCCAGCACCAGATCCCTGACACTTTCTCCCCGGTTCACCGCCTGTTTGGCAATTCGACTGGCGTTTTCGTAACCGATATAGGGGTTAAGCGCAGTGATGATACCGATGCTGTTGTTCACCTGCTGCAGGCAGTGTTCACGATTGGCGGTGATGCCGCGAATGCATTTGTCCGCCAGAGTACGAATGGCACGGATCTGCAGGCGCAGTGACTGCAGGATATTGAAAGCGATCACCGGTTCCATCACATTGAGCTGCAACTGGCCGCTCTCCGCCGCCATGGTGATGGTGATATCGTTACCAATGATCTGAAAGGCCACCTGATTGACCATTTCCGGAATAACGGGGTTGACCTTCCCGGGCATGATCGAAGAACCAGGCTGCATGGGCGGCAGATTGATCTCCTGAAGCCCGGCTCGCGGACCGCTGGCCATCAGCCGCAGGTCGTTACAGATTTTCGACAGTTTGACGGCGTTTCGCTTCAGCACGCTGGAGAAGGTGACAAAGGCCCCCATATCCGAGGTCGCCTCGATCAGGTTGCTGGCCCGGCAGACCGACTTTCCTGAGATTCTGGCCAGCTCTTCGATCACCAGACTGGAGTACTCGGGATCCGAGTTGATACCGGTGCCGATGGCGGTGGCGCCCATGTTGATTTCTCGGAAGAACTCCACCACATCCCGAACCTCCTCGATATCTTCCTTGAGGGTCGAATACCAGGCGTTGAACTCCTGCCCCAGGGTCATCGGCACCGCATCCTGCAGCTGGGTCCGCCCCATTTTGACCACATCGGCGAATTCCACTGCCTTCTGCTTCATCTCGTAACAGAGGCCGGACAGCGATTTCAGATACTCTTCGTGGCTGAGCAGAATGGCCAGACGAATAGCGCTGGGATAAACATCATTGGTGGACTGAGACAGATTAACGTGATTGTTGGGGTGGAGGTGCTGATAGTCTCCCCGGTCATGTCCCATCAGTTCCAGCGCCCGATTGGCGATCACTTCGTTGGCGTTCATGTTGGTGGAGGTACCCGCTCCCCCCTGGATGACATCGACAACAAAATGGTCGTGGTGCTGGCCTTCGATAATTTCATCGCAGGCCTGAGAGATGGCGTTGGCACGCGCCTCATCCAGCATTCCCAGTTTTCGGTTGGCGCAGGCGGCGGCTTTCTTAACCATCGCCAGCGCGGTCACCAGTCTGGGGAAATGTCTGAGCTGAATATCGGTGATCGCGAAATTCTCGCTGGCCCGCAAAGTCTGCACGCCGTAGTATGCACTGAGCGGAACCTGCCGCTCGCCCAGCAGATCCTTTTCGGTTCGCACCAGCTCCTGCTGCCGGTGAGTTTCCTCGGCCTCCTGCCGCAATGCTGACAGCTCCAGCAGCCGCTTGCTCAGCGCCGCATTCCCGACGGACTGATCCATCCATTGTCGCAACGCGCCCTGCTCGATGGTCAGCAGCACGGCTTCGCTGAGCGCGCTGCCACCCACCAGATTTTCCGGCTTTCCGAACAGTGCCTCTGAGCGGTTCAGTAACAGCGGGGCTCCCAGACGGACACGCCGTCCCCCGTGCTGCTGCTCCAGCTCACCGGATAGCAGAACAGCGATAACGCCCACCTTGCCGACCAGGCTGACCCGGGCGTTCTTCTTAACAGAATTTATTGAGCTTATGCGGCATAAAGCATCGAATTCAGAAGACTCGAGATACTCACACTGCAGTACGGTCTTAATCAGCTTCTTATTACTGGCGTTCATTCTTCGCTCTGTTCCTCCTAGTGGGAGGTGCTGGTTTAGCTTCGATGCTTCTAACTGTTTGAACCAGGAGGCTCAATTTTCAGAATCTCAGACTAAGAAAAACGCCAGTATCTGTAAAATATTAAAAATCTGTCTGTTGCATTAAGAAACTTGATCCAGAAGCCACAAAAAATACGATGCAGTCACGCCTCTTCAACAACGCCGGCATCCGTGAACAGGGTGTCAGATAATTCCCTGGTCTGTATTTCCAGTTCCCTGATAAAGGCTTCGGTGGTGGGTGTCAGCTGCGACTGCGACAGGTAGGCGATACCCAGTCGCAGAGGACGCAGATTTTCCCTGATTCTGGCGCATCTGAAAGGCGTCCCGTCCAGGGCCAGATTGGTTGCCAGCGGGGTATTGAAAAAGGTGTAGCCGAAACCATTGGCCACCAGTCCTCTGACCATGCCGAGGGATTGCGCTTTGTAAGCAAAATTCGGTTCCACATCTTCGGCCAGAAACAGGGAATAGAAATACTCCCGGCTGGCCGGCCAGTCCAGCAACACCATGGGATATTCGGCCAGCTCTCTGATCGACACCTCATCCCTATCCGCAAGCGGGTGATCCAGACTCATGGCCGCATAGGTGGGAAACTCCAGCAGAGGTCTGAAGCTGATGTCTGCGGGGATCTGCAGATCATAGGTGACGGCCAGTTCAAAGCGAGCATCCTGCAACCCCTCGATGATCTCCTTGTGGTGCATCTCTTCACACTGAACATCGACAGCGGGATATTTGGTTACGAACTGCTTGATCAGCCTGGGCATCAGTATCGGCGTAAAGGTCGGGAATCCGGCAATTTTAAGGGTACCCGAGACCTCCTCTCCGAGAGTGACGGCATAGTGGCCCAGTCCGTCCGCATGGCTGAGCAGCTGTTTCGCCTTAACCAGAAATTTTTTCCCGTTGGGGGTCAGCGACAGTCCCTGCGCATGATGGCGCACGAAAAACTGCAGGCCGCTGGCTTCCTCCAGCTGCTGAATGGCGAAAGAGATCGAGGGTTGTGAAACATGCAGCTCTTCCGCCGCACGGGTCACGCTGTTCAGTTCACCGGCCACTGCAAAATAACGGAGCTGTTTCAGTGTAAAGTGCATTTATCCTTGTGCCTTCTATCAGAGGGGATGCTGGCGTCCTTTCCGGTACTCCGGAGCCAGACTCAGAGGGCAACTGCTTCCGGGAAAGAGCGGTCAGTGCTCAGATACTGATCAGTTGCCAGCGGAAATGGCCTATAAAAAACATGGAACTATATCTTCTCTGTAAAAATAGTATAGCTAGTAGGCGATCAAGGGAACCCCACCGGAGCAGCATTGAATTCCGTCAGATCACCCGCATGCCATTGTCGATCAGCCGGTCCGGCCGCTTCCGTCTCTGCTCCCGGGATTCCGTGAGCCGGCGATAGCGCCAGCTCTCTTCTTCGGTAAAAAAACCTGTACCAGGTCTGTATCCGATACAACAGGATCTCAGAGCAGAAAGGGAGCAGTATGTTCCAATGCTCGTGCGACATAGTCCTCTTTCTCACCGACCGGGGCAACGTAGTGGATGGCACTTTGCGCAGCTTCCACCCCCTGCAGGCGGACAATCATCCAGAACGCCAGGTACTGAGAAGCGAGACAGCCACCGGCAGTGGCGACATTGCCACTGGCATAAAACGGCTGATTCAGGACCTCGACACCGGCCTCCTGAATCCAGGGTTTAGTGGTCAGATCGGTGCAGGCCGGAACACCGTCGAGCAGCCCCAGTCCGGCCAGCACCAGGGTACCGGAACATTGCGCGCCGATAAGCTGCCTGGACGGATCGAGTTTCAGTTGCGCCATGATCGACTCGTCCGCAACAATCTCTCGTGTTTTCATCCCACTACCGACGATCACCGCGTCAGCAGAACCGGCCTCGGACAGTGACACCTGGCCCTCGATGACAACCCCGTTCATCGACCGGACTCGTGGAGTCGGGCTGGCTAAGGATACGCGCCAGCCCGGTGTCTGTACCCGGTTCAGGATGCCCAGCGCAATCAGGGAATCCAGTTCATTAAAGCCGTCAAAAGTCAGAATGGAGATATGCATGGCGCGTTTCCTCGTTTAATGGTGGTTGCGAGGAAGCAGTCTATCCTCCAGAATCATGACAATAAAATTATTGTCATGGATACAATCACCAGTGACCCGCACCCGTTACAAAGGTCTGGTTGACCAGTTTGCCGCCGATATCCGGGCGGGAAAGCTGTCACCGGGTACCCGACTGCCCACTCACCGGCAGCTCGCAGCCGAGCAGAATATCGCTCTGGTGACCGCCTCCAGAGTCTATGCCGAACTGGAAACCATGGGCCTGGTCAGCGGTGAAACCGGCCGCGGAACCTTTGTCAGAGAAACTGCCCTGCCTCCGGGTCACGGCATCGATCAGCCCACCGCAACTGAGGGAATGATCGATCTGAACTTCAACTCCCCGTCGCTGCCTGGCCAGACAGCGCTGTTGCGGGGAGCCCTTCGACAACTCGCCTCCTCCGGTGACCTGGAATCCATCTTGCACTATCAGCCTCATGCCGGCCGCAGACATGAACGAGCCACTGTGGCGCAGCACCTTACCGGCCGGGGACTCTCCGTCGGGGCAGAGCAGGTGCTGATCGTCAGTGGCGCACAACATGGTCTGGCCACAACCCTGATGGCGCTGCTGAATCCGGGTGATGTGGTTGCAACCGATGCTCTGATCTACCCGGGCTTCAAGGTGCTCGCCGAGGTGCAGCGACTTGAACTGGCTCCCATAGCGCTGTCTGATCAGGGGCCTGCTCCGGAGGCCCTGGAACAGCTCTGCCGGAACCGGCGAGTCCGCGCCCTTTATGCCATGCCGACCCTCCACAATCCCATGGGATGGGTGATGAGTATGGAGCTACGACAACAGCTGGTCTCGATTGCCCGTCAGTATGAACTGCTCATCATCGAGGATGCGGCCTATGCCTTCCATGCCGAAGATCCACCGGCTCCACTGGCCGCGCTGGCTCCGGAAAGGACCGTCTACATATCCGGTTTTTCCAAGAGTATTGCCACCGGACTCCGTGTCGGGTTCGTTGCCGCACCGACGCCCTGGGTACCCTTGATTGAGCGTACAATCAGGGCGACGACCTGGAATACACCCGGCCTGATGACAGCGCTGGCCTGCCGGTGGATCGAAGATGGAACCGTCAGTCGCCTGGAATCGGAAAAACGTCGGGATGCGATGGTCAGGCAGTCAATGGCCAGAGAAATTCTCGACGGGCTGGAATACATCAGCCACCCGGCCTCCTATTTTCTCTGGCTACCACTGCCGGAAGAGGTCCGCGCGGACCGGATCGTGATGGCGCTGATGCAGGCTGATATTTCGGTTTCGACGGCCGAGCCCTTCGCCACGACCGACCATGTACCCCACGCACTGCGCCTGGCGCTCGGTTCGGTTGATCTGGACACGCTGGATGCTGCACTCAGGAAAGTGAAGCAGGTAAGCGATGACTATCTGTACTGAGCAGAAGCCACCGATGCCACCAGCCGTTGTCACCGGGATTCAGACATTTCGGCGACTGCTGATCGGCCGAAACTGACGACAGCCATCACCGATCCGCAATCGCCGCCCTCCCCTGAAAACAGCTGAAACGTACTGCGCCGGACATTGTCAGCGCTTGCATCGATAATGGCTTTGCACCATCGCGTTCAGCAGCACCCGGGTACTCACATGCTCGAAGGCCACCGGATTGCACAGTTCTCCGAACAGAGGAACGCCTCCTCCCAGCAGAACAGGGATTCGGGTGAGAATCATCTCATCAATAAGATCGGCCCTGAGAAAACTCCGGATAGTTTTTCCGCCATCGATATACAGGCGGGTAAAACCGTCGCTGTTCAGAGTTGCAACAACCTCAGGCAGAGAACCTTTTATCAGCTGCGCTTTATCGCGGTACTCTGCCGGAATTTCTGTCATAGAACGGCTCAACACAAAAACCGGCTTTGGATAAGGCCATTCAACGTCGAATCCACAGACGGTTTCAAAGGTGTTGCGCCCCATCACCAGCGCATCGATGCCGGCCATGAAGTCAGCCCAGCCCAGATCGAGGTTATCGGGGTTGGGGATGCTATCGAGCCAGCCCAGCCCGCCGTTTTTATCTGCAATGTAGCCGTCGAGGCTGGTAGCGATGTACACAGTATTAGGCATGTAGTCTCTCTTTCTGAACCTTTCAAAACTCTTAATCTGAACATCCCGGGTTTGCACTCAGAACAGGCTCAGATTATTATTTCTACATCGTAGAATTAAACAGATACTAGCGAGGCCCTGAATTGCCTGTCAAGGAGAGAAAGCGCGGACGCCCCAGCCACTCACAGAGCCAGTTAACGGCTGAGCGCATTGTTACCTGTGCCCGAAGACTGATGAAAAACGGGGGCAGAATACCGAGCATACGTCAGGTTTCCAGCAAGCTCGGTGTCGATGCGATGGCCATCTATCATTACTTTTCCAGCAAATCGGCGCTGCTGGAAGCGGTAACGCTGTCTCTGATTGAGGATATCTACCAGCCAACGGCAGAGGGGACGTGGAAGGAGGAACTGAGCCTGCTGTGTAGAAGCTACCTGGAGCTTTTGAGGAATCACCCCGGATTGCTGGAGACTTTGCTGTCCATGACCTCCTTCGGGCCGGCGCAGCTATTCAGTGAGCGACTGGCCGTTGCTCTGGCACCGCTGGACCTTAACCGGCCGGACTTTGAGCAGGTCCGGGACCTTCTGGTGGACTATGTACATGGCGTAGCCCTGGCAATGCAGTGCAACCCGGGGGCTATACCAATCGACAGTATCGACGGTCCCCTGACGCTGATTTATAACTCGCTGGAAAGCAGGCGCTGAACCCTGAATGGATCCGGTTTCTGAACGGCAGACAGTGGGCTTTCAGGTGCGGACGCCCTTCCGCGACCGGGGAAGGCAATGCCGAGCCCTCACCGCGGCCACGGCCTGCCCCCGGATCTGTGCGCTGACAATGGCGTTTTGTCAGGATCTGGCCTGAGCGCTGTTCCATTCCACACACTCATCGAGAGTGACGCCGCTTCCGCCAAAGATATCCAGAGCACTACCGATGGTGAGATCCACCCGCCCCCCGGAAAGCTGCTGAACCTGACGCAGGTCCTCAAGGGCACGCGCCCCCCCGGCGTAAGTCACGGGAATTTTACAGTGGGCGCCCAGCAGCTTCACCAGCGGCTGATCGATCCCGCCCTGCAGGCCCTCGACATCGGCGGCGTGTATCAGGAACTCAGCGCAGTGTTTTTCCAGCTCGCTCAGCGTTTGCGGAGTAATCGCAAGCTCGGTGACCGTCTGCCAGCGGTCGGTGGCGATATGCCAGCCATCAGCGGTCTTGCGGCAACTAAGGTCCAGCACCAGACGGTCGACGCCGGTTTCAGCCTTGATCTTCTCCAGCCGGTTCCAGGAAAACTGACCGTTCTCGAACAGATATGAGGTCACGATTACGTGGGATGCACCGGCGTTGAGATACTCGGCAGCGTTTTCGCAATTCACGCCACCTCCGAACTGCAAACCACCGGGCCAGGCGGCCAGGGCTTTGAGCGCCTGCTCCCTGTTGCCCGGCCCGAGGGCGATGACATGACCGCCGGTCAGGGATTTCTGCCGGTAGAGTTCGGCGTAATAAGGTGCGTCATAGGGGCTGACGTAGTTGGTATCGGCGCCATCGTCGTTGAGACTGCCCCCGACGATCTGCTTCACTTTACCCTGATGCAGGTCTATGCACGGACGGAACTGAGTCAAAGAAAGGCTCTCCATAGAGATGCTGATGAGGGGGCTATTATAGCGACATCTCCGCCTCGATCTATGTCTCGTCAGAGAGAATCGCCATGGTACCGGCGCTGCCGGAGTATCCGCCGGCTTTCCGTCAGTCGCCTGTCGAAGCCATGAGCTGGTCGATCAGTGCTTTTGCCGCCATCAGCCCGACCGTCTCCGCCGTCTGTGCCAGTTTCTGCAACTCGACGGCGGAGCTTTCACGCCTCCTGTCGGCGATCATCGCCCCGGCATGAGTCGCCAGTCGTATATAGATATCAGCCCAGGGGAGAGGTTGCTGACGGGTATAACGGGTCAGCTGCCTGGCGTAATGAGTCGCCTGCCCCCCGTTGCCGTCCAGCAGGGAGACCTCGATTGCATCCCGAAGGAACCAGAGGTAATTCTGGCTGGCCGTTTGCGCGTTAAGCAGCCGCTCCCCGGCATCCAGAGCTTCTTTTTTCTGACGTCGATCGTCCGCCACCAGCGCTTTGGCACCAAAAGCGGCGGCACCGATATAGCGATATTCTGTCTGAGCCGCGATCTCAATGGCCTGCTCTGCCATACCCATCAGTAAATCACGGTCGGGGTCCTGAGAAGATGCACGTACCAGAAAAAGCAGGTACAGGGATTCAAACCGTGCGGCACCGATTTCACGGGCCACCGCCAATGCCTGTCGCAACTCTGTCCTTGCGTTGCCATAGTCCGCCCGCTCGCAGAGTATTTTAGCCAGACAACTTCCCCTGGCCACCATTTCGGTTCTTTTATCCTCGTTCAGCTGCGCTGATAGGATTGCCTCACGGACATCCTGCTCCGACTCCACAACACGGTTCATATAGAGCCGCAGATGCCCCCGTAATGACAGATTGGGAGCGACAAACGAATCAAGATGATATGCACGGCATAATGCAAGGCAGGAATCGAATGCCTGTTCGGCCGTGATGGCATGCCCCCTCAGCAGGTTAGCATCCCCGAGACCACTCAGTGCTTTTACTTCATCAGTGACCGAGTTGCAGGCCCGGGCACTGTTCATCGCCGCTTCGTGACTCTGCAGACAGCCTTTGATATCGCCAATGGAAAACCGCAGATTTCCGGAAAAATTGTGAATTATCGCCAGCTCCCGAATCAACTTCAGGTCCCGGGCGATGGCTTCGGCCCTTTCCAGCTGTTTCAGCCCGTCGCCCGAACGATCCAGAACCCGCAACGAGCGCACCAGGTCGAGCCTTAAATTCAGTTCATCCCGCAGGCTGCAACAGTCCGGATCAGCCTCCAGCAGCTGCACCGCACGCTGATAATGGTTGACCGCCTCCTCATGGGCCCAGGTATGGCAGGCCTGGAGACCGGCCTGGTACCACAGTCGCAGTGCCGGCTCTGTCTGATGGGAACCTTCTAAATGGACGGCTAACAGCTCAGGCGAACTGTCGACCATTTCCGGGAAGTGTAACTCAATGGCGGCGGCGATCTGTCGGTGGTGAGCTCTGCGGACTTTGTGGAGCAGTGAATTGTAGGCGACTTCCTGAATCATTATGTGATTAAAGGCGTAAACCGTTCGCTCGCCCATGCCCGAACGGTTCAACAGTCCGGCCTTTACCAGCTGATTGAGGCCGTTCAGTGCCTGTGGCTGATCTGGTTGTAAGCAGGCCAGGGCCATACGCTGGCTGAAATTCCTTCCGATTACCGATATAAACTGGGCCAGAGCCTTAGTTTCACCCAGTCGATCCAGACGGGCTCTGAGGGAATCATGTAAGGACGAGGGTATCTCGATCTGCTCCGGGCTCCCCCCCGTCTGTGCCAGCACACTTTTGGTCAGTTCTTCCACATAGAGCGGTAATCCGCCGGCTTTGTCCAGAATTTCCTGACGAACAGAGGCCGGAATCATCTGCCGTACACTCAGCGTATCGATCAGGCGATTGGACGCCTGGGGTGTCAGCGGCGTCAGCTCGATGTGCTCACTGTCGTCCTGATCTGCCGGAAGCCAGGACAATGAAGTTCTGGAGGTCGTGCACAGCACCAGATTTAACTGGCTGACCCGCTCTGCCAGCAGGGTAAACAGCGCAGCGGTAGAAGAATCGATCCAGTGAGCATCCTCTACCGCAATCATCAGGGGGTTGCGCCGACTGAACGTCACAATGATTTCAATCAGCGTCTGCAGAATCGATCCCCGCTGATCCGCGGTGAGGGGGTCTGCAGCACCGGAAGCGACCGAATCACCGAACAGCACTCTGGACAGGAGTTCGTGTTGCTGCGAACACTGTATTCCATGGGCTTGCAGGTAATCAGAAAACTGCTGCCGGGGATCGGCATCGGAACCGGGCTGCCAGGCACGCAGAACCGTCTTCCAGTGACGGATGATCGGATAAAAAGGCCGATTAGAGTAAAAGGGAGAACAACGCAGGATCACCCGTTCCCGGGTACCGGCTGCAATTTCCAGTAACTCGCTCAGCAATCGGGTTTTGCCCAGACCAGGGCCGCCTTCAATCAGAATGATGCGACCACCTTCCGACCGCAGAATCTGCTGGCCCGCACGCCGGACTTCGTCCTCGCGACCAATCAGAGGCAACTGATTCTGCTGAGTCCCCTGCTCGGTCGCTCGAATAACCCGATAGACCGGAACAGCTGCATCAAACCCTTTGAGGTCATGAGCGCCGAGGTCGCTGACCGTAAAGTGAGAGCGAATCAGATGATAGGTACCGGGCCCGACCACGACGGCGTTTTCGGGTGCCAGGGCCTGTAACCGGGCTGCCAGATTGGGTGTGTCTCCCAGCACCGCATGCTCCCGGGCCTCCCCCTCGCCGATGATATCACCGGCGACGACAAGACCTGTCTCGATACCGATACGCACCCGAACAGGCAAAGAGGATCGGTCGTTCAGCTGCTGAATGCGCTCTTCAATAGCAAGCGCGGCATGAACAGAGCGCTCGGCATCCCGTTCATGGGCTGTCGGATAACCAAAATAGATCAGCAGGCCGTCTCCCATATACCGGGCGATATAGCCTTCAAATACCGATACCACCTCAGTACAGCACCGCTGAAACAGATGAATCAGATCACGGAGATCTTCCGGGTCCAGCCGGCGAGACAGTTCCGTCGAGTCGACCAGGTCACAGAACATCACCGTCAGTTGCCGGCGCTCAGCCCGATCTTGCTCCCGCCGCAGCGGACCGGCAGCGAGATTTACGCCACAGCTGCAGCAATAGACCGAATTATCCGCATTCAGCTGTCCGCAGTGATCGCATGGGCGCGGAAGACTGCAGCTACAGGCCATACAGGCTGACTGGAACCTGCTGTTTCGGCTACCACAGGCGGGACAATACATAGTCTGCTCTGATCGGGCCACTCAGATTCGGATCACGCGGCCACTCACCTCCTCTGTCATTCATCTGCCGTGCCCTCCCCGGAGTAATACAGAATTTCTGACAGAGAACTTCAGCTACCGGGTAGCTGAATCCGCGAAACGACAGGAAATTGTGACGATGATGTTATGCCCATCGGCGATATCGCTGGCAATAGTGGATAAAACATCACGTCCTCCTGAACGCTCATTCAAAGTGGATGGCGCAGGTTGTTTCCCGCCCCGGACTGCCGGATGAATGAGCTGGCTGGCACAGCAACCGGTCCTGAAAGACTAGTTCAGGTTGCCGGGATCAGCAGCAATCCGGAGGCGAGGAGCGACTGGCGGAATGCTGTAAAGAACAGCCGTTCAGAGAAGGCAGCCGAAAAAAAGCAACCCATGAAGTAGCAAAGCGCTGCTTCTCCACAAGAGCAAAAAATATCAAATATCCTGATCCGCTTTTTCTTACATTACATCTCATCACACAGCAATTCACAGTGAACGCTGCCAGAGGAGACGCTTATGAAAATCACCAGAACCATCACGATCGACAAGCCCGCGGAAGACGTATGGAGCCTGATAGCTCACCAGTTCGATAAGGCCCATTTATGGATGGGCCCGATTCCTCATTCTTACAAAATTGGTAACGGAGCCAGTGCTACTGGTGCTCCGATAGAAGGCAGGATCTGTAATCTGAGTAGCAATCCCGACGGCGCCAGGGCCAGAGAGGTGATCACAGAGTACAGTGAACAGGATAAAAGCCTTACCTTTGAGGTTACATCAATCAATGTCCCCGCCATCGTGCCATTAAAGAAAAACGTGGTTCAGATGTCTGTCCGCGCTTTGGGTACAAATAAGACCGAGGTTGTCTGGGTATCCAGACCCCAGCTGAAAATCTTCGCCTATCCATTCTACCCGCTACTTCGCCTGGCTCTGGCCGCGGCATTCGGAAAGCTGCTGAAAGGGCTTAAGGATTATTCTGAAAAGTCTCTGCCAGATCAGACCGGTTCATTCGCTTAATACTGGTCAGGGCATAGAATGGCCAGATGGCGGAACGAATAAGGGGACTGAGATGCAGCGCTTTTTCAGGAGTATTGAATATATGGAGCAACACCTGTATGACAGAATTACCGTGCACCAGATTGCGGCTGCATCCCATTATTCGACCTATCACTACAGCCGGATATTCAGAGCACTGGTCGGAGACACACCGAAAGAGTATCTGCGTAAACGTCGCCTCACCGAAGCCGCTAAACGTCTGTTAACCGATGACGTAAGCATTATTGAGCTGGCCATGGCGTGCCAGTTTAATTCGCAGGAAGCCTTCACCCGAGCATTCAAGGGGCTGTTCAATATGACGCCCGGGCAATACCGCAAGATTAAGGAACCTGCGAACAAGTCCCTTGCGCCTCTGGCTTTCAGAGCGATCAGAGATCAAGGCAACGATTACAGACATACTGGTTGTCTGTCGAAAATCGGTAACGCTGAGATCAGGTCGCTCTGATAGCCCCGAAGGGCGGGCTCTGGAACGGCCATCTGCTTTGTCAGACAGCTTGAAAAGGTCCAGACATTTCACTGCGCTGTCTTTCGCGCATCTGGCCGTTCTATAGCCCGCAGAGAACACACTGGACTTGTTCGCAGGTTCCTTAACACACCGTATCGGCTGCTGTTCAAAAATCAGCTCAGACCGGACGAACTCAGCTTTCTGCAGAATCGCCTGTCTATGGAGCCTGAAATCATAACCCAGCCCGCAATGAAGCTCGTGGGTATTGCCACCAGATACGATGACGAAGACCTGAGCCTCCCCAGGCTCTGGTCGGCGTTCCAACCATACCGCGATCAGATCGCTAACCGGGTGGGTGAGGAGTTCTTCGGTATCTATGAGTCCTATGAGGAGTCAGATGACAGCACCACGTTTGTTTACATCTGCTCAGTTCAGGTTTCCGGTTTCAGCGACGTGCCGGAGGGTATGATTTCCCGAGAGCTTCCAGAGCAGTCCTATGCCCGATTCACCCACAAAGGGCCGATTGCGCAGCTGGAAGATACGCTACGTTATATCTGGGGAAGCTGGTTGCCCGGCAGTGAATACGACTACGCGGAGAAACCGGACTTTGAACTATACCCGGCCGGCTTCAACGATGCGGATCCGGAAAACAGGTTATATCTCAATATCCCCGTCAGGGTTAAGGGGTAGAAGCTGACGACTGCCTGTGAGATGCGGCTCTTCGATCTCCTCCCAATGCCTGCGTTGTATCGCAAGCGGCATACCTTGCTACATCAGCACAGCTATGTTGTCGATGACAGGAGAATTCTGGCAGAGGGTCGCTAACGGCCCTCTGCGGACAAGGATTGCCAGACAGCGCCGGGGCATCATTGTCAGACCAGTAAAGCAGTTACTGAATACCGGCCTCTGTAATTAACTATTGTCGTTATTCCTGCTCGTCCTTCTTCACAGGTAAAAAAAGAAATATCGTAACTACGACCAGGATAACTCCGCCCACAATATAGCCAAAACGTTCCAGGCTCACGCCACCCATTTCGTTTGCTTCAAAAAACAGGTACAAAGCCAGGCAGATTGATACGATTGCCCCAAATATTTTCATAGCTATTCCCCAGCTGTTACTACGACCTTCTGAGACAGCATACTACTGGATTTAACACCGGGAAGGGATGGTCTTCTGCGAAGTGTCGAATAAGAATCCGAGTTTTCTGAGGTTTGCTTTATACCGATGGGTAACCGGGGATCAAACCAGTGACAGCTGGCTGCGGAGGTGCCAGAAGCGGATCTTAGTGCGGGCGCTCTGAAACTGCCGTAATCGGCCAGCACCGGTTGCCGAGGCTCTGCAAAAAGTTTAATCATCCCGGCTCGTCATAAATATGGAAGCGGACGATAGTTTTGTTGCTCTGGAGGTCTGGACTTCCCCCAGTGTCATAGACACTCGTCTTTCTGATTCTGTCTGAACTGATCTTCGTATTCCAGGGGCGATATTTGTCCCAAGTAGCTGTGCCGACGACGGCGGTTATAAAACACCTCGATGTATTCAAATAACTCAGTCCTGGCCTCCTCGCGGCTGGGGTAGATTGCTGATCCGCTCCAGCACCGACTGCAGCTCCAGCAGCCTGGCCTCCTCACGGGATACCGCCTCGGTGGACATATCCTTGAGCAGGTTGGTGTCATAATGGCAAACCCAGATTTCGGGGTTCGCCGACTGGAAAATCACCACCTTAACAGAGCGATCCCGTTCCAGACGCATGGCAAGACCCATCAGGTCTTCCAGCATCTCCTGCCCCTGTACATTGACCGGGCCGAAATCGAAAGTAACGGTCAGAATGTCGCCTTCCTGTGCCGCCTTAAAGGTGGTATAGCCTTCGTAGTTCAAGGTTGTGATCCTTTGAAATCCTATTTGTTGAGGAAAACCCGGGGCAGATCACCCCGGGCAGGAACGAAGTGAGCCGTGGCGCCACGAAGAGCTCTGGCAGCCCACCGCGCCCAACAGCCGTGCGGGGTCAAGGGGAGAATCCCGGAAGTATTTCGTCCGCCAGCTTCTCAAGGGTGGCCGCCTGATCGGCACGGTTGAAACGCAGGTTCAGGGCGATATGGTTCACACCAATCTGCTCCCGGGACTTCAAGTAGTCCCGCAGACCTCTTACCCCGACATTGAGTCCCAGCTGGATCGGTCTGGGGGGAGCGTCGGGATCTGAGGTCAGATCAAGGTACAGTGGCTCCATCACCGGTTTGTCGGTCCCACCACCGGCCGCAATCTGGGCACGATATTCATCGATCAGGCGGCCCTGCTGGTCCTCGGGGCGTGGATAGGTGATCCAGCCGTCACCGTTGGCGGCGATCCAATCGGGTACCTGCTGGCTGGAGCCGGTCACCAGCAGCGGTATCTTGCCCGCGGTCGGTTTGGGCAGCATATCGATCCCCCCAGTGACACAACCGTAGCCGTTTTCGAAACGGGGTGAAGGATCCGCCATCTGCCGGATATAGTCGTAACTTTCCCGGAACAGCTCGCCCCTGCGGCCGAAGGGCATATCCAATGCGGGGTACTCCTCGGGTCGATCGCCAGAGGCGATTCCCAGAATCAGCCGGCCGTCGGACAGAACATCGGCGGTGGCGGCGGCTTTGGCCACATGGGCCGGGTGACGAATGGGCAGAATGATGCTGGCCACACCCAGAGCGATGTTGGAGGTTTGTGCGGCCAGGGCTCCCAGGTAGACGAAAGGGTCGTATACCTGCCCCGCATCCCCGAAAGAGGGGGCGTTGAAGGGCACATCCCGCAACCAGACGGCGGAGAACCCCAGCCTTTCGGCCAGTTGGACCCGCTCGATATGGTCGGTCATGGTCGGAACCGGGCCGCTCGAATAGGTCTCGATGGGGACCACCAGGCCGATGGACAACCGGTCGGGTCTGAAGACGGCGTTGTATCCGGGATTGATTGAACTGAACATCTTTGTTGTTTCCAGTGATGCAGGTTGAGACTCTTAATCTTCAGGTTGAGACTCTTAATTTTCAGGTTGAGACTCTTAATTTTCAGGTTGAGACTCTCAAATTAATGCACCTGCTTTTCCCTTTAAACGGGGTATTTGGGAGTTCAGAATTCGGTTTTTGCACCAAATAGAGCCCCAATTTCTTGCGAAAACCGGAAAAAAGCCGCAATACTGCCCTTCAGTTTTCTTTTTTTGGATATAAAAATATGGACACCGAAGGAATACGCCTTTTCGTTCTGGCCGCCGACCTGCTCAATATCAGCGCCGCCGGGCGTCAGTTGGGACTGGCCCCCGCGGTGGCCAGCGCACGCCTTTCCAAGCTGGAGAATCAGGTGGGGGCGGACCTGCTCCACCGCTCCACCCGCAAGGTTTCCTTGTCCATGGAGGGCACCGAATTTCTGCCCTTTGCCCGGGAGATCCTGGCCCAGGAGGATGGGGCCCGGGCCGCCTTAGGCCATGGCAACGAGGAGATCACCGGTACCCTTCGCTTTGCAGCCTCCAGCACATTCGCCCAGCTCTTTGTCGCCCCGATCCTGCCGGAGTTTCTCGAGCGACACCCGGGCCTGAGTCTGGAGCTCAAACTCTCCGATACCCAGACCAACCTGATCGAAGGGGGGTACGATCTGGCGCTGCGCAACTATGCCATCGAGGACAGCAGCCTCAGGGCACGAAAGCTGGCCGACGACTGCCGCTTCCTCTGCGCTTCGCCGGGGTACCTGGCGCGTCAAGGCACGCCCCAGAACCCGGAGGACCTGGCCGGCCATCAGCTGCTCGGGTTTATGAACGGCCCGGCGAAGAAACTCGTCTCCAGGAACGACGGACGGTCCTGCACCTTTCCGCCACCCGGCACCAAGAACCGGGTGGTCTGCGACGACGGGGCCAGTATGCGTCTGGCCACCATGGCGGGTGTGGGCATTTCGATGAACGCCTACTGGAGCGTCCACCAGGAGCTCAAGGCCAGGACCCTGGTCCGGGTGCTGCCCGATTACGAGGTGGACGACGGTTCGGCCATCTGGCTGATCTACCCCAAGTCCAACGTCCTCACGGCGAAGGTACGGGTGTTTATCGACTATCTGCTGGAGAAGATCGGAGACCCGCCGATCTGGGAGCGCTGAGGTTTAATGCGGCCCGCGGCCCATTATATTCGAAATCCTGAAACTGATTATTCGGCAAGGGCATTTTTATAATTCTCAAAGAATTTATCCTGGAGGTATTCACACACCCCAGGAGAATTTCGATGAAAGCAATGGTCCTCAACCAGTACGGTGAAAACGCAGAATTTCAGGTCAGCGAGTTGCCCCAACCCGCGCTCCAGGCGGGTCACCTGCTGGTTCGCGTGGCAGCCTCCAGCGTCAATACCGTCGACACCATGATCCGACAGATGGGGAAAGACCTCCCCCTCTCCCCCGACCTGCCTGCGGTTCTGGGTATGGATTTCGCCGGGACCGTAGAAGCGGTCGGTGAGGGTGTAACCGGGTTTGACGTGGGCGACGAGGTCTACGGCTGCGCCGGCGGTCTGGCAGATCTGCAGGGCAGCCTGGCCGAGCTGATGATGGTGGACACCAAACTGGTGGCTCACAAGCCCCGGAACCTCAGCATGCGCGAAGCGGCAGCCCTGCCCCTGGTCGGTATCACCGCCTACGAGGGTCTGCAGCGGGCCAAGGTGGGCACCGGACAGAAAGTACTGGTCCACGGCGGTACCGGTGGTGTGGGTCATGTGGCCGTACAACTGGCCAAGCACCTGGGCGCCGACGTCTTTGCCACCGCGTCCGGTGAAAAACAGCAGGCAATCGTCGACGGCTATGGCGCCACCTTTATCGACTATAAGACCGAAACGGTAGCCGATTACGTCGCCCGATACACAGAGGGCGCAGGCTTCGATGCGGTCTTCGATTCCGTGGGCGGCGCCAATATGGCCAACTCTTTCGAGGCCACCGCGCTGAACGGCAACGTGGCCACCACCGTCGCCCTGGTGGAGCTGGACCTGACCACCGCCCACTTCAAGGGCCTGTCGTTGCACGTGGTCTTTATGCTGATCCCCATGCTCTACGACCACAAGCGCGAGGAACACGGTGCGATCCTGTCCAAGCTCGCAGAGATCGCCGAAGCGGGTGCCCTCAAGCCCCTGCTGGATGAAAACCAATACGCCCTCAGCGACGTGGGCAGCGCCTACGATCGACTGACCAGCGGCCTGGCGATCGGCAAGATCGTTGTCGAAGTTTAAAACCTGCAGCGGGACCTGCGGTGGAAGCCCCCATCGCCGTTCCCCGTTCGCCAATCTCAGAATCCCAGGAGCAATAACCATGGCCTGTTACTCGGTCCTCGCCGTCACCCCCACCAACGAAGAATGGATCCCCGGCTACTTCGGCCCGGTAGGAGAACTGATCACCAAGCATGGGGGCGAATACCTCGCCCGCACCGTCAGCCATGAGCAACTCGAGGGCGAACACCTGGATGCCGCGCTACGGGTGGTCCTCAAGTGGCCAACCCGGGAGGCGGCGATCGGTTTTATGGAAGACCCGGAATACGCCCCCTACCTGGAGGCCAGAACGGCGGGTTCGGTCAGCCAGCATTTTCTGATCGAAGGTAAGGATGATCTGAGCTAAGAAACCTGCGAGCAAGTCCCAAGCCGAGCTTACTTCGCAGACTCTCCAACCCCACTGCCCTCTGGAGGGACCCCATGAAGAAAACGATTCTAATCACCGGTTCGACCGACGGAATCGGCCTGGAAACCGCCAAGCTGCTGGTCTCCCAGGGGCACCGGGTGCTGCTGCACGGCCGCAACCAGGCCAAGCTGGACGCCGTGGTGGACCAGCTCGCCAACCTCCCCGGTGGCGGACCGTTGGAAGGCTACGTCGCCGATCTGTCCCAGTCCCCGGCGGTCGAAGAGCTGGCCCGGCAGGTCAGCGAGAAACACGACAGCCTGGATGTCCTGATCAACAACGCGGGGGTCTTCCAAACCCCCTCCCCCATCACACCCGAGGGGCTGGACGTGCGCTTTGCGGTAAATACCCTGGCACCCTACCGCCTGACCCGCAGGCTGGTACCTTTGCTGGGCCCCCAGGGGCGGGTGGTCAACCTGTCTTCGGCCGCCCAGGCCCCGGTGAACCTGGACGCCCTCACCGGCAAGGTCAAGATCGGCGATGCCTTCGCCGCCTACGCCCAGAGCAAGCTGGCACTGACCCAGTGGTCACACCACCTGGCCCAGGAGTTCGGCGGGCAGGGACCTGCCATTATCGCGGTAAACCCCGGTTCGCTGTTGACCAGCAAGATGGTCAAGGACGGATTTGGCGTCGCCGGCAACGATCTGGGTACCGGTGCCGATATTCTTACGCGAGCGTCTCTCTCCGATGAGTTTTCCGACGCATCGGGGCGCTACTTCGACAATGATAAGGGGGCATTTTCCTCTCCCCACCCCGATGCCCTGGATCCGCAAAAAAATGCGGCGCTGGTCAGCGCCGTGGAAGGGGTCATGGGCGCTTAGTCACTGGTACCGGAGGTGCCTCTCAGCGTGCCTTCCTTCAGCAGTACGCCCGCCTGCGGAAACCTCTTCAAAGATCTGTCGCGTCAGGCGGTGGTGCTCCAACAGATGACGGAAGTTCATAATGGTAGTGTGATCGGGTATCACCTTATCGAGCGACAGCCCGGTAAACTGCCGCATCGATGCGATCTCCCAGAGTACACCCTCCATAGCCGGATCACTCAGGTTATACCAGTGTTGCACGCAGTGGATGCGCAGCATGGTTTCCAACGGATAAGGACGACGGCCATTGCTGGCTTTGGGATAGTGCGGCTCGATCACCGTACCCAAGCGCTGCCAGGGAATTAGCTTCTCCATGCGCCTGAGGAACTTCTCTTTGCGGGTTTGACGGCGCTTGCTGGTGAATTCGCTGTCAGCGAAGGAGAGTTGGTGGTCCATGTATAGCCCTCATCACATCAGAGCATCGATTATCTCATGCTGAGGGACTTATTCGCATGACCCCTAAACATACTGCCCGGCACAGAACCCCGATGCCCAGGCCCACTGGAAGTTGTAGCCCCCCAGCCAGCCGGTCACATCCATCACCTCACCGATAAAATAGAGTCCCGACACCCTCTTCGCTTCCATGGTTTTGGAGGACAGCTCATCGGTATCCACCCCGCCCCGGGTGACCTCGGCGGTTCGGTAGCCTTCTGTTCCGGAGGGCTTGATCGACCAGTTGCTGAAGCGTTCGGCTACCTCCTGCAAACCGGCATCGCTGAACTGTCCCAGCGGCCGGTCAATCTGCCAGAGTTCACAGAGGATTCTGGCCAGTCGTTTGGTCAGGGTTTCGGCCAGTACATTTCGCAACTCCGCCTTCGGTCGCAGCCTGCGGGCCTCCTGCAGCAGGGCCGGCAGGTCGGTTTTCGGGAACAGGTTGATTGAGACTGACTGGCCGGGTTGCCAGTAATTGGAGATCTGCAGAACCACCGGACCACTCAGCCCCCGATGGGTGAAAAGCAGGTTCTCCCGGAAGGTTTTTCCGTTACAGCTGACTGCAGCGGGAATGGCGATACCGGACAGGTTGCCGAACCGCTGTAACTGCTCGGGTTGCAGGGTAAAAGGCACCAGGGCCGCGTTGGTAGCCAGCACATTCAGACCGAACTGGCGGGCGATACGATAGCCGAGGTCTGAGGCTCCGGCATTGGCAAAGGAGAGACCGCCGGTGGCGATCACCAGCGACTGGCACCGGATCGGGCCACCGCAGGTCTGAATCTCAAAGCCCCCCTCTTCTGGCTGCGTTACCGTTTTGATCTCGGTACGCGTCTGAATCTTTACCTGGGCCCATTCGCATTCGGTCAGCAGCATGCGGACGATGGACTTGCTGGAATCATTACAGAACAGCTGGCCCCAGTCCCGCTCGTGATAGTCGATGCCGTGACGTTCAACCTGGTCGATAAAGTCCTGCTGTGTGAATCGCTTCAGCGCCGAAATCACAAAATGCGGGTTACGGCAGACATAGTTGGCCGGCGACACCGTGCGATTGGTAAAGTTACAGCGGCCGCCGCCGGACATCAGGATCTTCTTGCCCGGCTTTGCAGCATGATCCAGCACCAGTACTTTTCGTCCGCGATAACCGGCCTGGGCGGCACACATCAGTCCGGCGGCACCGGCCCCGATTATCACCACATCGACGTTCAACATCAGCAACTCTCAACAACAGAAAAATTGCCGGGATTATACGCCGGTCGGCGATGCCGATCATCGCATCTGTGTTAAACGTTCTGGCGAAAAAGGTTACAAAGGGGGCATCAGCGCCAGATTACCTGGCTGGTGGAAGCGCTGACACTAATCTGTTCCAGCCTGAGCTTATCCTGGAGCGCATCCGGCGAATCGGGAAACCAGCGATGGATCTCCCGGTCCAGACAGTTCAGGCCAATCCAGGCGTTACGACCACTGCGCTTCGCAGCATAAAGAGCGATGTCGGTCAGCTTCATAATACTGCGCCAGTTGCTGTGCAGGTTATCCTCCCGCGGTTCGCAGCTGAGATAACCGATGGAACAGGTAATATTGAAGCTTTCGTTTTCGACGCCAAAACTGGTACGGGCGACCTGCCGGCGCAACCGCTCGGCGATTTCAGAGCCCTGCTCCTGACTGGATTCCCGGCACACCAGCATAAATTCCTCGCCTCCCATGCGGATGGCGATATCACTGCTGCGAATACAGGAACGGATCACCGAGGTGAACTGGCAGAGCACCAGGTCTCCCACATCATGACCGTATGAATCGTTGATCGATTTAAAGTGATCGATATCCACCAGCAGAAACAGCCACACCGGTTCATTCTCCGGCGGCTCGGAACGGCTCAGAAAACGGCGGAGATATCGTCGGTTGTGAAGCCCGGTAAGAGGATCGGTCCAGCTGTCCATCTCCGCCTTGCGTCGCTCATCGATCAGTTTCTCCTGCTGGCTGCGGATACTTCTGGCCATCTCCTGCAGAGTGCGGGCCAGCTCCCCCACTTCGTCAAAGCGGGAGCGAAACATCGGCGCCGGTAACTCATTCTTGCGACGGCCGAACTCGGCGGCCCTTTCGGTGAGGTGAATGATGGGCCTGATCAGGTGGCGCTGGAAAGCATAGTAGCCGGCGACGGAAAACAGCAGACCCACCGCCAGTATCAGACCAATCGCCAGTTCAATTGTACTCAGTGCCTGCATATGAACCGGTCGCCCGAACTCTGCACTCAGAACCAGGTGCCAGTCACGGGTCCCCAGCAGTGGAACGGAAAGGCTCGCCCGCGCCAGATCGTCAGCCAGAAACTCAATGGCAACGCTGTCCTGGCCAACGGCACCGCCTGCGATACGAATACTGACCGGCAGCTGTAACTGCTGTTGCAGCTGATCAAGAAATCGCTGATCGAGAAATCGGACAAACACCAGGTTGCCTCGCCGTGCCCCGGAGCGATCTGAGCGAAGCACCGGGCTGCGGCCAAACAACGCAGGTCCGTTGTCGGTGAGGATGACAGCCGGTTCTCCACTCTGCAACGCCTGCAGCAGCGGGTGATCAATCGGCCAGTGATGACTGTTGAGAGTGTCGCTGACCACCGGTTCCCCTGTCAGCGATTTCCGCAACAGTCCGTGCAACACCCGACCATCGTTGTTCAGCAGGAACAGGCCATCGGCGTTAATTGCATCCAGGGATTCAGGAATCAGATTGGCAGCTTCGTATTCGGGATCAGGGTCAGCGAAATAATGCCAGGTTTCATCCCATTCGCCCCAGTCGACAGCAAACTGCCTCAGGCGCTCGGCCTCCCGGACCAGGGCATTGCAGGCCCGCTTCAGATCCTGCGTTATATAGCGGTTTTCGATGCTGGCAAAACGGTCCAGTACCACCTTCCACAGGGTAAGCCCCACGGCGGCACTGAGGGTGAAATACAACAGAACAAACAACAACAACGACTTACGTTGCAGATTCACGCAATGATGCCCTTTATCAGACCGCTTATGACTCCTTCGGCACTCCTGTCGCGGACGCCCTGAAGAGTTTTATTTGTCAGTTTTATAGCATATTAAAACGACCGTTTAAACCGTCTGGAAAGGCATTGTCCCGGGGCTCTCTGCATACCGTAACGCAACATTGAGTGGCGCTTTCAGATGCTCTGCAGCTGCAGCAGTCGCGGCCGTAAAAGCACTTGTGCAGCTGCGTTTCGGTGGCCGATAAAGGAACAGATTTATTTATGCCTGTCTGGCTGGAAAGCGGCCGGAAGCAGCCCGCTCCCGGGGCGATATTGCGGTACTCAGGGCTCTTGTGTTTGCAGGCAGGATCAGCGCTCAGGTCGGGCATCCGGGTCCTGAGTTCCACAACCGGAAAGCATCGATCAGCAATCTGCGTTGTCCGCATGGACCCAAAAAAAAGTCCCCGCACGAGGCGGGGCAACTGAGTACTAGCCCGTCAGGGCTTTCGGTGCAACAGCGAACGGCAGTTGCTGAAGGGTTACGACAAATCGGCTGCTCTGGCTCACAAAGCAACAACCTTAATGCGTCGTCATCGGCGCGGGAGAGATCGCTCCTTCCTGTTGTAGTCCGGAAGAGAGCCCGAAAGCTCTGCTACTGCGCCTTTTTGCGTTGTATTGATACTATCTCCGGCGGTACAATTTAGCTAATTTATCGTTTTTATTTTCGGTATTTCCTGTATGAATATTGATCGTATCGACCTGAATCTGCTGGTCTACCTGGATGTACTGCTGCGTGAGCGCAATGTCACCAAAGCAGCTAACCTGCTGGGAATCAGTCAGCCGGCTATGAGTAACGGTCTGCGACGTCTGCGAGATCTGCTGGAGGATCCTCTGCTGGTCAGGACCAGCGAGGGTATGACCCCGACCGAGCGAGCCGAAACCCTGCAACCGGCGATTCGGGAAGCCCTGTCCCGACTTGAAAAAGCACTGCAGCCCCAGACCCCTTTTCTGGCAGAAACCTCCGACCGGGTGTTCCGGATTATGGCCAGCGATTACGCCGAGTCGACGCTGATTCCACAACTGCTGCGCCGGCTGCGGGCCGAATCCCCGAATATCACCCTGGATATCATGACCCCCAGTGACGTCAGTTTTCTGGATGTGGAACAGGGCAAGGTGGATATGGTTATCAACCGGTTTGACTCCATCCCCCAGTCTTTTCATCAGAAGGAGATCTGGCAGGACAACTTTTCCTGCCTGCTCAGCGCCCACAATCCGATTCTGGAAAATTTCGATCTCGACAGTTATCTGCGCTCTCCCCACGTCTGGGTCAGTAAAACCGGCTGGGGCGTCGGCGTCGGTATCGATCCCCACGATGTACAGCGACTGGGCTGGGTTGATGAGGCACTGAACCGGCTTGGTAAAAAGCGTCGCATTCGGGTGTTCACCCGACACTATCAGTCGGCGATGCTGCTGGCCGAACAGCGGGATCTGGTGGTGACCATTCCCAGCCGTGCGGCAAGGCTGCAGGTACGTAATCCCAACGTGGTGGTTAAGGAACCGCCCTTCGAGATTCCGCCGTTAAGCCTGAAAATGGCCTGGAGCCCGCTGCTACAGCATAATCCCGGCCATCAATGGCTGCGACGGCTGATTGTGGAGGTCGCCGCCGAAGTACAGTGACAGCTCAGCGACTCGATTAAGCGGCCCGCCAGCGGTCACGGGATCTTTTACCAAAGCATAATATTCACCGGATAAATACCCATTATAAGAATGATAAGCTGGATAAATTTCGCAGACGCGAATTAGAATATGCAACAGGACTATTTTCATTGTTACAGAACACCTCTGCCGGGCTGCGGCAGAGCGCAAAGTTGAGGCAGATAACATGACAGAACGCGTTCAGATCGGCGGTATGCAGGTAGCCAGAGTTCTACACGACCTGATAGTCAATGACATTCTCCCGGATACAGGGGTCTCTGCTGAAGCGTTCTGGGCCGGTCTGGAGCAGATTGTTAACGATCTGGCTCCGGAGAACCGTGCTCTGCTGGCAAAGCGGGACGATCTTCAGGCGAAGATCGATGAGTGGCATCGCAGCAACGGCGCCGGTGACTTTGCCTCCTATAAGAGCTTTCTGCAGGAGATCGGCTACCTGGTTGCCGAAGGTGACGCATTCAGCATCTCCACCGACAGTGTCGAACCGGAGATCGCTACCCAGGCCGGACCGCAGCTGGTTGTGCCCATCATGAATGCCCGCTTCGCCCTCAACGCCGCCAATGCCCGCTGGGGCAGCCTCTACGACGCCCTCTACGGTACTGACGTGCTGCCGGAGACCGATGGCGCCGAGAAAACCGCCGCTTTTAATCCGGTACGCGGTGCCAGAGTTATCGAGTATGCCCGCAATTTTCTCAACGAAGCCGCCCCGCTGGCCCAGGGCTCTCACCGCGACGCCACCTGCTACTGCATCAGAGAAGGTGCGCTCTGCGTGGCACTGTCCGACGGCACCCAGACCAGTCTCGGCAACGCCGACCAGCTGGTCGGATACCAGGGGGATGCGTCCTCGCCCACAGCCATTCTGCTGAAGCACAACAACCTGCACTTCGAAATCCAGATCGATGCTGACCACCCCATTGGCAGCACTGATGCGGCACATGTTAAAGATGTTGTCCTGGAATCGGCACTGACCACCATCATGGACTGTGAAGATTCCGTGGCGGCGGTCGATGCCGAAGACAAGGCACTGGCCTACAGCAACTGGCTGGGACTGATGAAAGGCAGCCTGGAGGAAACCCTGGAGAAAGGCGGCAGAACCGTTCAGCGCCGCCTTAACGATGATCGCAGCTACATCGCCGCTGACGGTTCCGAAGTGGCCCTCAAGGGCCGTAGCATGCTGTTCATCCGTAACGTCGGCCATCTGATGACCAACCCGGCCATTATTGACCGCGACGGCAACGAGATCCCCGAAGGTATCATGGACGGCATGGTCACTTCGCTGATTGCCATGCATGACCTTAAGGGCAACGGCTCGCTCAACGGCAACACGATCCGCAATTCAACCGCGGGCAGCATTAACATCGTCAAGCCGAAGATGCATGGTCCCGAAGAGGTCGCCTTCACCTGCAAACTGTTCACCCGGGTTGAAGACGCTCTCGGTCTGCCCCGTAACACCATCAAGGTTGGCATCATGGACGAGGAGCGTCGTACCTCGGTCAATCTGAAGGAGTGCATCCGCGCCGCTCGCGAGCGTGTGGTGTTCATCAATACCGGTTTCCTCGACCGTACCGGTGACGAGATTCATACCAGCATGGAAGCCGGCGCCTTCGCCCCCAAAGGCCAGCTGAAGACCCTGCCCTGGATCCTCGCCTACGAAGATCAGAACGTAGACATCGGCCTCTCCTGTGGCCTGCCCGGTAAAGCCCAGATCGGTAAGGGAATGTGGCCGGTGCCGGATAATATGGCCGATATGATGGAAGCCAAGATCGGACACCCGCAGGCAGGTGCCAATACCGCCTGGGTTCCCTCCCCCACCGCCGCAACCCTGCATGCCCTGCACTATCACCGGGTCAGCGTACCGAGCCGCCAGCAGGAACTGCGCAGCCGGGCTCAGGCCAGTGTCGATGACATTCTGACCATCCCGCTGCTGGGCGATCAGCAACTGAGCGCAGATGAGATCCAGAAAGAGCTGGACAATAACGCCCAGGGCATCCTCGGCTACGTTGTACGCTGGGTCGATCAGGGCGTCGGCTGTTCCAAGGTACCAGATATCAACAATGTCGGCCTGATGGAAGACCGTGCCACTCTGCGTATCTCCAGTCAGCATATCGCCAACTGGCTGCGCCACGGCATCTGCAGCGAAGAGCAGGTGATGGAAACTATGAAGCGGATGGCGGCAGTGGTCGACGGTCAGAATGCCGATGACCCTGAATACCGCGCCATGGCGCCGAAGTTCGACGGCATCGCCTTCCAGGCCGCCTGCGACCTGGTCTTCAAGGGATGCGAGCAGCCCAGCGGCTACACGGAACCGCTGCTCCATGCCCACCGCCAGAGCGTAAAGGCGCAGTAACCGTCGAAGTTCAGCAGGACTGACAAAAAAGGCTCCCCGTGGGGAGCCTTTTTTCTTTTGGAAGAGCCGGCTGCCGGACCTCTGCTGTACTGCTGAAACATGTCGCTGAGGTGCCCTTTCTGCCGGCAGCCTCAGGCCTTTCGAAAATGCGTCAGCATTGAATTGAGGCCGGTGGCCACCTGTTCCAGCTCCATCCCGGCCGCGGCAGAGAGCTTCGATGCTTCGCCGATCTCAGCAATGACATCATGAATGCCGGTTACGTTCCGGTTAATCTCTTCAGTCACCGCGCTCTGCTCCTCGGTAGCCGTCGCTATCTGCACGTTCATATTACTGGCCTGGTTAATCATCAGTGTCACGTTCTGCAACAGTTCTTTAACCCTGGTGGTCTCCACTTCGCTACGCTGGGCATGCTGCTGGCCGGTTTCCATGACGCTCACTATCCGGTCGACATGCTGCTGAAGATTACTGATCATGGCCTCGATTTCCGAAGTGGATTCCTGGGTACGCGTTGCCAGGGAACGGACTTCATCTGCGACGACCGCAAAGCCCCGCCCCTGCTCGCCGGCGCGGGCAGCCTCGATCGCCGCATTCAATGCCAGCAGGTTGGTCTGCTCCGCTACGCTATTGATAACATGAACGATACTGCTGATGCCCGCAGCCTCTTCCCGCAGCTGTTCAACCAGCTGCCCTGCCCTGGCGACATCGCTGGCCAGCACCGATATCGACTCAGCGGCCTGATCCACCACCAGACTTCCGTTATCCGCTTCCTGACTCGCCTGCGAAGTCGTTTCAGCGGTCTGCTGAGCATGACGGGCCACTTCCTGGATCGTTGAACTGAGTTCGGTCACTGCCGTCGCCAGCTGAGCGATGTCCTGATTCTGCTGTGAGACCGCATGGTTGTTAGCCTGCACGACGTCATTGGTTTTCTTCACCGTCCCGGAAAGATGATCAGAACTGTGCTGCAGCAGTTCCACCAGGGTCGTCTGCTGGGATCGCAGCGCCTGAATCGCCACTTCGGTCCGATCTGCCGAAGAACTTCCGCCGCGGTAGGACAGAGTGGCAAGGTCACTGCGATAGATACCCTCAGACAGTTGTTGTAATCGCTGCCATGGACGACGCTGAAAATAGAACAGAATTATGGCCGGGATTGCCATCAGTAAAGCGGCCATCAGCAGATTCAGTGGAGTGGCATCGCCGAGCAGCGCCAGGGTGACCAGGACCGCCAGCACCAGCAGGCCGCCGGCGGCCGCAGAAGAAAGCCCGGAGGAAGTCGATGAGACTTCGGCTTTCTTCCCCCGGGACAGGCGACTGTAGAGTTTCTCGGCGTTACGAATGTACGCCCTTGAGGCCGTCGTGCGTACGGACTGGTAGCCAACCAGTTCCTGTCCTTCATAGACCGGAGTCACATAGGCGTTAACCCAGTAGAAATCCCCGTCCTTGCAACGGTTTTTTACCAGCCCCATCCAGGCGTCACCTCGCTTAAGAGTGGCCCATAGGTCCTCAAAAGCGGCCGGCGGCATATCCGGATGACGAACAATGTTATGGGACTGACCGATCAGCTCCTCTTCACGAAAACCGGATATATCAATAAATGCCTGGTTGACCGAGGTGATAATGCCCTTTTTATCAGTGGTCGAAATCAGACGCTGGCTGTTATCAACCAGGTGCTCAACGTCCGTAACCGGAGTATTAATCTTCATATCAGTAACATCCCTGTTGTTTGAAGCCGACGGTCGGACCGGGGATCTCCGCGCCGGCCGCTCTGAATGTATAGTTCACAACACGCTGAAAAGCATAGCCGGCCCCTGTTCGGCGAATTACCGGCATCAGCGAACGCGATAGTCGGAACCCGGAATTCTGCATTGCACAGTCAGCCGGGTAGTCGGAATAGATCAACACCTTAAATGACATATGTCAACTCGAAAACATCCAAAAATACTGCACCACAACAAGCAGCTCCACCCTTTCGGTACAGGATGCTGCAAATTCGGAAAGAGGTCTGTGGTCGTCGACTCCACAACCCGAAGAACAGATTCGCAGTGATTCCCGGCCAGCTCGTCACGCCAGCCGGATTTTCAGTTCTGCACCGGCCGACATTCCGGCTGATCTCATGTACTTACCTCCCGGGTCAGCGACTACTATGCGGACAAAATTGCAGGCAGGAGGATCCGGCTTTCCTAAGGCCATGTTCTCCCTAGCAAAATTACGTCAGGAAAATTTACACCTTTGTTTAAATTGACGACTCGGGAGTTACCTGCAGCTATTTTTTTCAACTGGTTACGAGTACTGGTACCAATTATGCTCATTTTTTGACCAGCGGCGTGTGTAGCACCTGAGTAATGACAATCCACGACATTGCGGACTGTTCTCGGACTGGCCTTCCCCGGCCTCTGTACCGTTGAAGGTCCTGCGGACTGGTGAGTCAGCTAACCGACGGGGTCGGGTCGCATCACTGGCCCGACCACCTCAATAGGAAACCATCAACCCTGATGGAGGATGGCTTTCTGTCCATACGAGGGGTGGACCCATGAAAAAAATACTGTTGTTACCAAGGACCAAGGTTTTTTTAACTGTGGTTGCACTGGGTGCCTGCAGCAATATGCAGCAGCATTCCGGCGCCAGCCGTACCGACGCAAAAGATGTCAACAGCCGCCTCCAGGCGCAGTCCGAGCTGCAATCAGTAATGAAGAAACGGATTCAGCGACTGGAAGATGGCATTCAGACCATGGAGGACGAATACCTGCAGCAGGTCAGTCAGGCCAGCTCTGACACCAGCTATCCCGAAGTCGCCGCAGTATCTGCCCCGCCCCCTGCGGCTACGGCAACCATCACCGAAAACTACAACCCACCGCAGACAACGACCGGGACTGCAGCACCGGCACAACAGGTCATACAGCTGGCAGCCGCCGGCAGGGCCGAACACATCGCCCTTTCCCAGTCCTCAGACCCTTTGCCGGCAGCAATCGCAGCCAACCTGGATATGCCCAGGGCCGATCGGCCCGGACAGTGTTTCGCCAGGGTCTTTATCCCACCGGTCTATCGGAAGATAAAAGAGAAGGTGGTGATACGGGAAGCGTCCGAACGGATGGAAGTCATTCCCGCTCGCTACGAGATGGTTGAAGAGCAGGTGCTGATTTCAGAAGCCTCGGAATCACTGGAGGTGATCCCGGCCACCTATAAGTGGGTCGAAGAACAGGTGATGGTCAAGCCCGCCAGCACCCGGGTGGTTGAGGTTCCGGCCACCTACAAAAATGTCTCTAAAGAGGTCATGGTGCAGCCCGAGCACAGCATCTGGAAACAGCATATCGACGACAATAATGGCGAGATCATGTCGCTGATCACCGTACCGGCACAGTATAAAACTGTCTCGGTCAGGGTGATCGACCAACCGGCAACCACCCGGGAAGTAGAAGTTCCACCGGAATATAAGACCGTCAGGAAGCAGGTCGTCGATAAGCCTGCCACCACGCGTACCGTGAAGATTGCGGCGAAGTACAAAACCATGAAGGTTGAAAAACAGATCGCGGCCGCCAGCAAGGAACGAGTCCCGGTACCGGCTGAGTACAGCACCGTCACCAAGACTCGCAAGGTCAAAGACGGTCATCTGGACTGGCGTGAGATTCTATGTGACGGCAACGCCACTCGGAACGTGATCAGCCAGATTCAGGAAGCACTGAAAAACGAAGGCTACAACCCAGGCCCGGTGGACGGAATGATCGGCCAGAGAACCATCCGAGCGATCAACGCCTACCAGCGCAAGCACGGTCTGCCCGTTGACCAGTATCTGAATATCGCCACTATTAAGGCGCTGGGCGTCGATCTGCCCTGATTCAGAACCAGTTATCCCGAGGCCAGGGAGCGGCCCGGGAGCCCTGACAGCCCCCGCCCTGATGCGGGGTTTTGTACAGCCCGCTCCTGCAACGATGGTGCGAATTCGCGCTGATCGGTGGTAGCGCCCATCTGAGCACCTCTCAGCTCAGTCCGGGGGAAATCCGTTCATCCAGTGCAGCGTCCATTGCCGATCCCCCTTATGACACATCCCGAACCGGAACGACGGTTTCATGTAGGGCCAGTGATAGCGCAGGTCGCTGAACCAGACACAGGTATAGGGGCCGGATTGCTGATAATCGTACAGCACCGGGTAGCGGGCGTAATCAGGAAAGGCGCGAAATTCGGGATGCCCCCATACCGTGCTGATATCAGCCAGTACCTGACTGTCCGTAAATTGCCGCGGGGACAGCGAATATTGTCGCCAGTACAGCTCAGCAGGTAATCGATAGTCGCCGGAAAACAGATCAAAACGGAGCAGGGAGGCAGCCAGTGCGCCAACCCGATCGTCTGCCCGCTTCAACCAGGCCTGCCGAGTGCCCTGCTCGCTCTCAATAATCACCTGCCAGTAGACCGGTGAAAACGGCTGAGGCAGCAGGCTGAGCCGTGGCTGTGCGGCCTCCACCCGGTTCTGCAGCTGCTCATCAACCTTTGCATAGGTGTCCTGCTTAATCAGAACGACCAGCAACAGATAGAGTGACGGAATAACAGGGCTGAGCCAGCGAAGGGGGTATCGGGGCCAGCAGAACAGTATCGCCACCATCACCAGCGAGCAGAAACTGAAGTAGCCGTCGACAACAAACAGCAGATCCCAGGCAACGCTGTAGTCGCTGAGAGGCGCAAACCAGCGGGTTCCGAAAACAGTCAGGCTGTCCAGCAGAATATGGGACAGTAGTCCCCCGAGACTGAGCAGGAACAGCAGCCTTCCCTGATGCTGCCAGGGGGGATAGCGACGCCAGAGCAGTGACAGCAACCAGGCCCAGAGGGGAGCGAGCAACAACGAGTGAGTCTCGGCCCGATGCCAGTAGGCGAGAAAATCCAGTGGATTCCAGAGCAACACCAGATAATCGATATCCGGAAACAGAGCCGCGACGGCCGCAACCAGAATGCGCTGCCTGGTGTTGATGGTCTGCTCCGGCTTTGCGGATAAGAGCGCAACCCCGGCGCCCCAGAGCAGGTGTGTCGCGGCGTCCATAATATTGAGTCAGCTATAACCGACAGGCCGTCCGATAACTATGCGGGTCAGATACCGAAGCATCCGAACCCCCTGTTTCCCCGAGCCACCCTCTTGATCAGCATTTCCAGCAGCTCCCGAGTTTTCCGATGCTGTTCACTGTCATCCACCAGAAAACGGCTGAAGCAGAGTAGATAGCTGCCGGAAACTGCCATCTCATCGGTAATACGCTGCAGACCGGTATAGTCTCGCTGGGCCACGACCAGAAACCACTGCACCGTTCTGCTGATTCGGGTGATTCCGTGAGCCTGCAGATGAAAATGGCCGGGTTCCAGCTTGTAGGCGAGGATCTCCTTAACCAGAGGCTTGACCGGAGCAAGCTGTTCGAACCAGGCCATTATGCAGCGAATCAGCCGCTCATCAGCGTCAAGCGCCTGGTAGTCGGCCGCTTCGGTCACTTTCAGCATCGCCTCGTCCGCCCGGTCGAACAGCGCTTCCGCCAGGTCATCTTTGGAGCGGAACCGGGCTTTAATCTCTGTCAGCGGGCAATCGGCGGCGACCGCCAGCTGGTGGAGGCTGAATGCTTCCCAGGAACTCTGCCGGGCAAGCTCCACGGCGCTGTTCAGAATGAGATCCCTGCTGATTTCTGACTCAGTCATTGTCTTGGCACCGGTTCAGTGAGGCCCGGAGAATGGCCTGCGCAGCAAAAACAGGATTCAGCAGCATCGGAATCCTGATATGAGATAAGTATAGCTACTGGCGGCGGACGTTATGCCACAGCCCCGGCAGTCACTCCTCAGAGTGAACCGCTGTCCGCAACGACATCACAGAACGATCGGATAAACGGCAACCGGCGGTTCAATCCGTGTTCCTGCCTTATACTTACAACATTGAATTCAATGCTGCCGGCCACCGAGGCTCCTCCCTGAAGCCTCTCCGACAGCACTCAGGCCACCTCACGGCGGGTGGCAAGGAGGTCCGGATGAAACTCAGACAATGGCTGGATCACTGGGATATGGATTCGCTCAGAATTCAGGAGTCGTTTCTTGAGATGGAATGGAATCCCGGGGAGAGAGATAAGGACGCCGCCTGGGAACTCTACGTGGAACTGCTGACCCGCTTTCCGACACAGCCCTTCGACCGGCTGTACGGTGATGAAGAAGCCGCGCTCGACAGTATTCATTCACTGTTTCCGGTCATCCGCCAGGTCATCCGAAACAACGGGCGCGACTGTGTAGCCTTCACCCGGATTACCGTCGTCATCCTTAATCAGATCGTCCGCCCCTTTATCGCCAGGTGGCACGGAGTATCGCTGAACGGGGGATTTGAACAGCCCAGCCTCTGCGGAGACTTCAGAGCCGAACTGGTTCCCCTGCAGCAGGACCTGCGTAAGTTCACCCGGATGCTGGCGGACATGGCCGGCGTCGAAGATCTGACGGCACTGGAAGCAACCCAGAGCGGGCAGGCATAACAGCAACAAGCCGTTCACTCCGGCCTCTGGTCGGAGGGGGTTGTGTTCAGTCAGCTCCCCGGTCCGGCTCGCCGCAACGGCTGAGCATATCCGCTCGGGCCTGGTCCCTGAGGCGCAGCGCCGCCGCCCAGTCCCGCCCTTCCGGCAGCAACGGTTCACCTACCCGAATCCTGACGCTGCCCCGGCGCGGCAGCCAGGAGCCATCCCGAAGCTTGGAGCGGGAACCGCAGATACTGACAGGAACCAGCGGAATGCCCGCTTCGGCCGCCGCCGCAAAAGCCCCCATATGAAAAGGACGCAGACCGGGAATGCGATCGAATGTGCCCTCAGGAAAGAAGATCAGCGACTTGCCACCGCTCGCCTGCTTAGACAGTCGGCGGGCATCGGCCAGCCCGCGCTGCAGATCGAAGCGTTCGACGAACTCGGTTCCCAGCCGGGTCAGCAACAACCGCAGAAACAGATTTCTCTTCAGCTCAACCTTGGCGACAAAGCCGAAGCGCAATGGCAGAGCCGCCGTCAGCAGCACACCGTCCAGATAGCTGCAGTGATTGGCCACCAGCACACAGTTACCGGCCGGAAGCCGCTGCCCGCCCTCGAGCCGAATCGAGGTGGCGCTGAGTCTGGCTGCGAGAGTGGTGGCGGCTCTGGCCAGCGCCCGACACCAGTCATGACGAGGTAGTGGCACCATCAGTAACCAGACACCCAGCCCCAGCGTCGCCACCAGCCCCCAGAGCCAGGCGCCATACAGATAGTCCCCGAGAGTCCGGCCCGCCCGCCGGATCTGCGGTACGACGGCGGCCAGCGCCAGCCGGCTGAGCTGCCACCAGAGAGCGGTCCGCCCTCGCCCCAGCTCTTCGCGCAGATAAAGCTCACGGCAGGCCGCCCGACGGACTTTGCCGCTGGAGGTCCGGGGCACGGCATGCAGAGGAGCCAGCATCACCTCATCGGCGACGGTACCAAGCAGCGACAGGCAATGACGGTGGATCTCTTCCCGCAACGACTCCTGTCTGAAGGCGTCCTGCTCTCGTGTTTCCGCTACGACCACCAGCCGCTCAGTTCCCCCATGCTCCCCGGGGCAGGCAAATACCGCCACCCCGCCTTTGTGAATACCGGCAATACCACTGACTGCCTCCTCCAGCTCATGGGGATACAGGTTGCGACCGGCTCGAATGATGATGTCTTTGCTGCGACCTGTGATAAACACCTCACCACCGGCGATATAGCCACGGTCTCCGGAATCGAGCCACTCCCCCCGAAACAGTTTGTGAGTCTGCTCGGGGCTGCGATAATAGCCGCTGGTCACCGAGGGGCCTTTAAATTCCAGCCGCCCCTCCCTGCGCTCAGGCAACTCCCGCTCCCCGGCATCAACGATACGAATCTGATGACCCGACAGCGGTCGTCCCACCGAGACAAACTCCAGCGCAGTCTCTTCCTTATCGTCGGCGGGCAGCGCCCGGCCATCGCGCATCAGCGGTTCCCGGCGGATACGATCGATCAGCGGTTCCCGTTCGATGGGTGGAAACGCCAGTGCTACCGACGACTCCGCCAGTCCGTAGACCGGCAACAGCGCCTGTGGACGCAGCCCCCGGGGCCGCAGGCGCTCACTGAAATTACGCAGCGTCAGAGGGCTGACCGCCTCGGCACCGTTGATTGCCGCCCGCCAGCAGCTGAGATCCAGCCCTTCCAGCTGAGCGTCTTTCAGCTTATGCAGACAGAGATCATAGGCAAAATTGGGAGCGGCGGAGATGGTCCCCCGATGCTGATGGATCAGCCGCAGCCAGAGCTCGGGACGGGTCAGAAACAGCAACGGCGAAAAAACCACCAGCGGGACGGCATGATAGAGACTGCCCAGCCAGGCGCCGATCAGTCCCATATCGTGATACAGCGGCAACCAGCTGACACAGACATCTGTTGAATCCACCTGCAGCGCCCGCCCGAAAGCCCGGATGTTGGCCAGCAGGTTGTCATGGGTCAGTATCACCCCCTTGGGGTTACCGGTGCTGCCGGAAGTGTATTGCAGAAAAGCGGTATCCTGGCCCCGGGCGCGACACTTCAGGCGGACCGCCTCCACCCCGTCAAACTCCGTAACCGACACCAGACTCTGCAGGCTGCTCACCTGGGATTTGAGAAAGTGTGAGACGCCCATGGCTTCCGGTACCGTCACCATCAGACAGGCCCGGGCATTGTCGAGGATTCCGGCATGGCGACGCAGGTGCTCCTCCAGCTGAGCCGGGCGCAGCGGGGGATAGATGGGCACCGGAACGGCACCGGCCAGCAGGATGCCGAAAAAACTGGCGAAATACTCCCGCGAGGTCGGCAGCATGATGGCGACACTCTGCCCTGCCTGCAGTCCCCGGGACAGCAGCAGGGTCGCCACCCGCATTGCGTCCGCTTTCAGATCAGCGCAGCTGATGGTGTCAAAATCCCGGGCATTCCGATACAGATAGAGATGGGGACGATCACCGTGGGCGTTGATGTGCCAGTCCAGCACCTCCTGCAGGGTTTGTGCCTGCTCAGGCACGGATTCGGCGGGCCGCAGCCGCAGCTCCGGTCCCGTTGCAGCCCCGCTGCCCCCCTCCTGCCGGCGCGCCCGCAACACTTCCCGCAGCAGATCACGGGGAGTCTCGGTGACCATCAGCACCTGCTCCGAGAGTGTGACACCGAACTGCTGCTCGACTCGCAGCAGCATTTCCGCCCTGGCCAGGCTGTCGAAACCCAGGTCCCGGTCCAGCGAACTGTCCAGGCGGGTCACAGCCGCCGGCCTGCGGCCGGGCTGTAACTCCTGTCGCAGGGTTTCCAGCAGTGCCAGCAGGGTTTCCGCCGTCTGTGCAGCGCGCGAATTATCATCTGCGGAATTATCAGCCACGGGCAATCTCCACAGGCGGGTTCAGCAACGCACTCCCGACCCCTGACATTTCCTGACCCGCCGTTACAAAATACAGCTAACTGTTTGAATAGTTTAGTTGATAAACCAGCCATCAATGCCTGTGAAAAACTGTTCATCTGCTGCCCGGATATGCCCCCCCCGGACCAGCAGAAGCTACCTGCCAGCCCCTCTGCTGCTTTGCAACAAAATATTCACAACAATCGGTTGGTTTTCTTGATGCAGCACCTTTACTCAGCTTCAGCGAAAGGATACAAAGTCCCCGTAGTAAGCGTTTTTAACTGGGGAGCCTGTAAGCAGGTTCCTGATGGAGTGGATGATGTCCCCACGTATTGCCCGTACACCTGAAGAAGCCGTCGCCTCGATTGATAATGATGAAGCCATCTGGGTCCACGGTATGGCAGCCACCCCGGTGCTGCTGCTGAAAGGGCTGGCCAGCCATGCCCTGTCCCGCCGCAATCTCACTCTGCTGCAGCTGCACACTGAGGGGTCAGAAATAATGGTTGCGCCGGAGCTGCGCGGCCACCTGCGCTGCCGCTGTTATTTCGTTTCCGCAGCCACCCGAAAAGCGGTACAGAACGGAGATGCCGATTACGTCCCGATGCTGCTGGCGGAAGTACCGAAGCTGATTCGTCGTGGCGAGCAGAAGGTGGATACCGCCATTGTCCAGGTCAGCCCTCCGGATGCTCACGGCAACTGCTCGCTGGGTATATCCGTTGAAGCGACTCACGCCGCGCTGGAAAAAGCGGGCAAAATTATCGCCCATATCAACCCCAATATGCCCCGCACCCACGGCGACGGCATCATTGCCTACAAAGACTTCCACACGGTCTATGAAGCGGAAGCACCACTAAGCGTCCATCAGCCGGCATCACAGAACGAAATCTACCGGACCATCGGCAGCCACGTCGCCCGGCTGGTAGACGACCGGGATTGCCTGCAGATGGGGATCGGCGCCATTCCCGATGCGGTACTGGCCTGCCTGGGCGACCGTCGTGACCTCGGCATTCATACCGAGATGTTCTCCGATGGCGTACTGCCACTGGTGGAAAGCGGGGTGATAACCGGAGCTTTCAAGAAAAACCATCCCGGCAAGATAGTGACCTCCTTCGTCATCGGCAGCCAGAAGCTCTATGACTTCGTCGATGACAACCCGGCGGTACAGTTCCTCGATACTGAATACGTCAACGATATGCGCAGCATCCAGCGTAACCCCCAGGCGATGTCGATCAACAGTGCCCTGCAGGTGGATCTGACCGGCCAGATCTCCGCAGACTCGATGGGCACAAAGATCTATTCCGGCTTCGGTGGTCAGATCGATTTCGTTCGCGGAGCGTCCTTGTCGGAAGGCGGCCGCGGTGTGATCGCCCTGCCCTCGACGGCGGCCGGCGGACGGGTTTCCCGCATCGTGACCACCCTCAATGACGGTGCCGGTGTGGTCACCACCCGTGCCCATGTCCATTACGTCGCCACCGAGTACGGTCTGGTCAACCTGCGCGGTCGCAGTATCCGGGAGCGGACCCGGGACCTGATTGAAATAGCACATCCCGATTTCCGTGAATCCCTGAACCGGGAAGCCTTTGAGAAACTGAATATCAGCCTCAACTAAGGCCCGACGATGGTGTGATCTGCCACCGATCACACCATCGTCCCTGTCAGTATCCAGATAACGTCTCCCTCCTCGCTCCGGCACTGCCTGAGAGCGCATCACAAGGCGCTATTGCCGCTTCATAAAAGACAGATAACCCGCCCCTCCGAGCTGACGGACCTGGCGGCGAATATCCGCAGCTCTTTTACTGACATAGCGGCTGGGGGGCGCAACCCGCATCCGCTTCGGAGCCGGCAGCACCGCGGCCAGCAAGGAACTCTCGCGCAGCGTCAGCTGACTGGCAGGTTTACCGAAAAAATGCTGACTCGCCGCACCTGCGCCGTAAATACCGGGGCCGAACTCGGCGATATTCAGATAGACCTCGAGTATCCGCCGTTTCGACCATAAACTCTCAATAAACAGGGTCAGGCAGGCTTCCATACCCTTGCGCAGGTAGCTGCGTCCACTCCACAGATACAGATTCTTAGCGACCTGCTGGCTGATAGTGCTGGCACCGCGGACCGGCCCGCCCCTGGCGGAGAGTGCATCCCGGATGGAATCCAGATCAAAACCGTAATGACCGGGGAATTTCTGGTCTTCGGAAGCAACCGCAGCGATCGCCAGATGCGGGGATATCGCTTCGATCGGTGTCCAGAGATAGTCTATCTCTTCTTCAGACTGCCAGTTGTGCGCCAGCATAAAAGCACTGGTCGGTGGTGGAATCCAGCGCCAGGGCAGCACTGCCAGCACGCCGGATAGCAATGCACTGAGCACGCCGAGAAAGAGCCATCTTCCGAGTTTCCGTTTCGCTGATGGTGCTCGCGCTCTTCGCCTGCGCTTCGATCTGAACGACCTTCTGGCCATAGTTGCCTCACTGACAGCCCCTGACATGGAGTGGCCGGCGTGCCCTAGGGGCTTAAAACTGCAGTGTAACAGTCCGCTCTCGGTCAGTGTAAAGAGCCAGCGATTGGAGGTTGGGGACGAAAAAAAGCGGCGAGCTGATCAGAGCATCGCCGCAACAGGCAGGAAGCCACAGAAGGGTAAGGGGTCGGGGTCATTCACCCTGACGATGAGGAGAGGGTTGTCCCCGCACCGGCATATGTTGCATTGAAAACCCCTGAGTATAGGAAGCCCGGCAGATCAGGTTGTACTTCATCCAGGCACCGCTCAGCATCGCCAGCAACCCGGCCACCATGCTCGCCGGCAGTGCCAGCTGGGGTACGATCAGCGATGCCACCAGCAACAGCAGCGGCAACAGATGACCGAGCACCAGGAAACTGAAATTGATCTGCGCCAGCGCCCGCCGTGCTGCCGGGGGAGCGCTGGCCTGGGCCAGACCGGTTCGATAGAGGTGCCAGAGGTAGCCCCGTGCCGCCAGCAGAGGCATCAGCAGCAACACCGGTCCGAATCGGAACTCTGCCAGCAACGGCAACATAAGCAGCAGCAGGCCGGCGCCTTCGGTCAGGCCGGTGACGACCACCAACTGGGCGCAACGGGGATGACGCCAGGCCGGTATACCTTTATCCGCCTGAAGAATGCGCGACTGGCTGTAGAGAAAACTGACCGCCAGCAATGCCGTCGGCCAGATCAGCAGCGGCTCCAGCAGCCAGGCGCCGGCTCCTGCGGCGAACAGCAGCGGCGCCACACAGGCTTCACGGGTCATCCAGGAGGTGGAAACATGTTTGAAGACATTGAGCGCACGCCAGGGCCGGCCGATCTCCAGCCAGACACAGAACAGGCCGCCACCGACCAGCGCCAGCCCGGCCAGCATCAGCCAGGTCGGGTCGATGCCGAACAGGCCGATCAGCGCTCCCCACAGGATCAGGCCGCTGCCGACCCCGCCACCGATAAAGTTACCGGCGGCACGCCAGTCCCAGTTGCGTTGAACCCGGGACGAAATACGCTGAGACGACCGACCCGGTGCGGAAATATGATGACTAGCAGTTGAGGTTTTCATCAGGCTTTATCCCAAATGTAATAGACGCCGGGGCCGGTACCCAGTTCTTCATTCTGACGGAAGCTCTTAGTCTCGCGCAGAATCTGCGATACATTGCTGTCGGGATCCTCCAGATCCCCGAAGATCATGGCGCCGGAAATGCAGGAGTTGACGCAGGCCGGAGTTACCTCAGGGTCGACTCCCGGCACCTGACCGGTTTCAGCGGCCCGGTCCATACGATCGATACAGAAAGTGCATTTGGTCGAGACATTGACCTTAGCCGGGTCAAACATCTGCGCTTCATTGGCCATCGGTTTGTCACCGTAGGCAAATTCCGCTTCATGGACGATCGATCGCGCTTCGTAGGGACAGGCCATTACGCAGTTGGCGCAGCCGATACAGAGATCGTAGTCGATGCTGACCAGCCCGTCGTCACGCTTTTTGGTGGCGGTGGTAGGACAGACCTCTTCGCAGGCCGGCTCGTCGCAATGCATGCAGGCCACCGGCAGAAAATTACGCTGGACGTTGGGAAACTCCCCGCTCTCGATATCCAGCACACGACGCCACTGCACTCCCGGCGGCGTGCCGTTGGCCTGTTTGCAGGCTGCGGTGCAGGTCTGGCAACCGACGCAACGGCGCAGGTCAACAACCATGGCATAACGGGTCATAGCGACTCTCCTTTCAGCTTGCGGACACTGACGCGAACGATATCCGCGCCGGAGCCGGTGGCATCAGTCAGCTCCAGTGACATCGGCGCGACCGTATTGAGGCTGGGCATTTCCAGATCCTTCGCATAGGGGGTCGCCCAGTGGTCGAACTGACCGGCGATCACCAGAGTGTCCGGCCGGATTCCCTGGGCCAGCTCCGCCCGCCCGATAGTGACGCCGATATTGGAGCGAATCTCCACCCGGTCGCCGTGACTGATCCCCAGTTTTCGGGCGCTGGCGGTGTTCATCACCACCCCGGTATGGCCGCGCACATTGCCCGATACTTCCCGCATCAGCTGGATGCCGGCGTTAGCCCCGGTGTGATACTGCATACTCTTGGTCGCCAGCAGCCAGAACGGATAATCATCGGGATCCGCCCCCTCGTTTTTCAGGGCCGTTTCCCAGCGTCCGGGGATGTCATGCCATTCCGGCAGCGCCGAATACTCCGACAGCTGCGCATCCCACCAGGCGATATTTCTTTCGTGCAGACGGTTGCCCAGCTCCTTACCGATACGCAGCAGACGCTCCTGATACGGCATTTCAAAACGCAGATTCTTCTCCACCATGGTCGGGTACAGATACCAACTGGTCTGGGGGATATCGACCAGGAACAGGCCTTTCTCCCGGAACCAGTCCAGATCATGGACCTCGCTGTTGTCGCTGAGCTGGGCGCTGGCCGCTTTACAGGCGGCATCCCAGATCTGTTCCGGCTGATGCACTTCATCGGTGCTGAGGCTGAAGTCGTAGCCCTCCCCTTTCAGCGGCGCCACCCCGCCGGCTCCCCGGTTGATTGCGTTGTTGTACTTTTCCAGCAGTCCGGTACGGCGAGCAAGTTCGGTAGAAATCCAGGTAAAGTCCCTCGCCTCTCCCTGAGGTTCGACCGCCTGCTGACGCAGGATTGCTCCCTTGTGTTTCCAGAACTGCTCGACAAACTTGGTGCCGCCCACCGGGATCAGTTGTGTCGCCTCCAGATCGGTGGCTTCGGGCAGCAGCAGGTCCGCCATCCAGTTGGTTTCGTCCAGGGTGTAAGCAAACGCCACGGTATAGGGAAAGTCGGCAATCTGTTCGGTCAGGCTGTGAGTATCCCAGAACGAGATTGCCGGGTTGGTGCGGAAGATAAACCAGATGTCCGGCAACGTCGGTTCCGGCATATTGAAGCCTTCGGGGCGGTCTTTCTGAAACATCCACGCCAGCTGGGTCGGTCCCAGTGCCTGACTCCAGGCGGAGCTGCCGACGATCGGCACCAGGGTGCGGTGAGCATTGCGTCCGGTGGGCTCGGCCACCCAGTTTTCCTTATCGGTGGCGTTGAGCTTCTGCTCCATAAAGCCGTCGACGCCGGGTTTAATACTCAGGTGCCGGTCATCATGGGGACGGTTAAGGCGAACCGTGGTTCCCAGGGTACCGCCGGGGACTTCCAGCGCGCCGACCAGTACCGCCAGCACCGTACGCGCCCAGCAGCATTCGTAGGCACCCCAGCCATTGTTGACCGATTTGCCCAGCGTCACCGCCACCGGCCGGTACGGCAACTGCTTACCCTCAATCTCGATAGTCTCGCCGATACAGGCGTTGTCGAGGTATTCCGAGGCGATGCGACGAATGGTTTCGGCGGGAATATCACAGATCTGCGCGGCCCATTCGGGGGTATAGTCCGCCACATGAGCAACCAGTTTGCTGAAACCGGTGGTGCCCTGCACGTTTTTAAGCAGCGATCGCTCATCGTCGGCATCGATGCTGATGGCGGTTTCCACTTCAAAGCTGCCATCCAGTGCAGGCCGAACACCTTCGGTATCAAAAGGTACGGCCGACTGGCTGTTGAGATTCCAGACCAGCGGCTTTGCGCTTTCCGGGTCACGCAGAAAGAGTCCGTCGGGACCCACCAGGTAGGGTGAAGAGCTGCGCTCGGTCAGAAACTGCTGGTCCAGTCGGGTCCGATCGTTTTCATGCAACATGCAGTGAATCAGCGAGAACATAAAGGCCGGATCGCTCTTCGGCCGAATCGGTACCCATTCGGCCGAGCAACCGCCGGTAACCGACTGATGGGGTTCGACCTGGATCCGCTTATAACCCCGAACCCGGGCGTCGGCATGCCGGGCAACCGCTGAGGGCCCGCCGGTCGCATCGACATTGGTGCCGATGGAAAGCACGAAACGGGTGTTGGGGGTATCCGCCGCAACCGTAAAGGCCCGATGCCAGAACTCGCCGTAGAGGTGCTCGGAGTGCACACACTTGACGCCCTGACCTGAGCCGAAACTGAAGTCGATCGGCCCCCAGGAAGCAAGAAATGCCGGAAATGTGCCCATATAATAGGCCGGGGTGCCACCGTGTCCGAAGGTGGCCGCCACCCGTGGCATCCCAACCTCATCGGTCAGCCCCTTTTCGCGGATACCGGTCAGCTTATCGCTCAGCATCTCCAGGGCTTCATCCCAGGAGATGGGCTCGAAACCGGGATCCTCGTTCATCCCTTTGTTGGGATTGGTGCGTTTCATCGGCTGCAGAATACGATTGGGATTGTAGGTTTTCTGCACCAGCCCGTAGGCCTTAACACAGGGCCGACCGCGGCCCGGATGGGCATCACAGGCATCGAAATTAGGCTCGATCTGAGTGGCGACTCCGTTGCGGACCTTTACCCGCATGGGATCGGGACCGGCAACGCAGTTATAGCAGTAGCTGGGGATCGACTTTACCCCCGCCTCCCCCGTGCCGGCAGAGCCGGCAGACAGGTCTTCGGAATGTGCGGGGGCGGATGATGCGGTGTTTGAACTCTTCATCACGGCTTCCTTCAGATAATCCGCTCGGGATGGGTGTAGACACAAAGGCTGGAGTTTCGGGCAAATCCGATCAGGGTCAGCCCCAGATCCTGCGCCATACGTACGGCCATACCGGTTGGCCCGGACAGGGCTGCAATCATGGAGATGCCGCAGGCGACGGCTTTCTGGACAATTTCATAGCTGGCCCGGCTGGTCATGATCACCAGCCCCTGACTGAGGGGAAGACCGCTGCTGATACCGGCTCCGATCAGCTTATCGAGGGCATTGTGGCGGCCGACATCCTCACGCAGGCAGAGCAGGTTCCCCTCGTTGTCACACCAGGCCGCAGCGTGGGCCGAGCCGGTCTTGCTGAACAGATGCTGCTGATCGCCGATCCGGCTCAGCGCCTGTTCCAGCGCAGAACTTGTAACGGGGTGACGGTTGCTGACAGGACTGAGGTGACAGGCCAGCTGCTGAAGACTCTCCTTACCGCAGAGTCCGCAACCGGTGCGACCCGCCAGATTTCTGCGTTGAGACTTGAGCGCCTGAAAACAGGATCCGGCGACGGTCAGGGCGACCTCGATGCCGTCGGGCTGAGTAATAACTTCAATATCGTAGATCTGATCGGGATGATCAACGATGCATTCACTGAGGGAGAATCCGAGAGCAAAGTCTTCGTAATCCTGGGGGCTGCACATCATCACGGCGTGGGCCAGGCCATTGTAGGTCAGCGCCACCGCAACTTCTTCGGCCACCCAGTCGCTGGTACTCTGCGACTGCCCCGCCAGCCAGCGACTGACCGGGTATTGAGTCAGGGCAGCGGATTCGAGAACGTTATCCTGCACAACCACATCCGTCTCCTTATTATTATATGGGACCTGCCAGAACAGGTCGGGAGATGTGAAGCTTCATTTTATGATACGCAATATATTTCATATTGCAATTTTGCGTATCACATTAGATTCCGCCAGCTGGAATAATGACAGCCCTTCGGGGACCGCAGTGCTTGCCAGTTTCACCCCGCGTGATGTGAAATATACTGCCGAATGTGTTGGTTACACTCAGATTCAGGCTAAGAATCATCGCCAGCCGGGACAGGATTCCGGTATGAGGGCATCGAACAGAACAGAGAACCTGACAATAAAAGGTCGTTCATATGCCGCGTCAATATGAAACAGATATTCCGTTATATTTCACAGATGCGTGTTATATATAGAGAAATTCTTTATTGAACAGACTTCCGCAATCTCTGCCTGAGCCTGACGAAACCATCACTGACGACAACGACTGATTCAGAGTCAGGAACTCTGATAGCCGGCGCAGAAAGCGCCCCGACAGCCGGAGGCATTTATGGCCAATACCCGCATGCAGGCGCTGAAACGAGCCCTGCAACTCGAAAAAGACGGCATGGCGTTTTACGCCGAGTCCATGGAAAAATCGACCAGCGAGACCGGGCGCCGTATGTTTGACTACCTGCGGAAATCCGAAAAACATCATATCCAGCGGATCTCAGAGATTTTCCACGCCCTGGAGCATTCCGGCAGCTGGCCCGAGCCTTCGTCCGCCACCGAAGCGATGGAAGCGGAAAGAGAAAGCATTTTCACCGACGCCCGCAAGCGCATCGCCCGACAGCAGTCGCTTGATGCCGATGATCTGGGCGCACTGACACAGGCCGCCGAGTTCGAACGCAGCGGCGGGCGCTTCTACGCACAACGGGCAGAGAGTGCCGAAGATTGCTTTGAAAGGGCGTTCTATCAGCAGCTGGCCCGGGAAGAGAATCTGCATCTGCAGGCAATCGAGGACAGTATCCAGATGCTGGAAGATCCACAGGGCTTTTTTGCCCGCTATGAAAAAGGCACCCTGGCGGGCTGACAACCGGCCCGTCAGCGGACACCTGACGATCATCACAACAGAGAGTCTTAATATCCGATGCATGAGTATCCTTTAGGCAGCGAGGAGCGACCGCTCAGAGTGGCCATTGTCGGTTCCGGACCTTCCGGTTTCTACGCGGCGGAAGGTCTGCTGAAAAGACCGGGCCTGCGGGTGGAAGTTGATATGTTCGAATACCTGCCGACCCCCTATGGTCTGGTCAGAGCCGGCGTTGCACCCGACCATCAGTCCATCAAGTCCATCTCCGGTATCTACGACCGTATCGCCCGGCTGCCAGGTTTCCGCTTCTGGGGCAACGTCAGTATTGGCCGGGATATTTCGGTGGAGGAACTGGATGCCCGCTTTGATCTGATTATTTTCGCCACCGGCGCCCAGAGCGACCGGACTCTCTGCGTAGAGGGGGAGCACCTCAGCGGCTGCCATTCGGCCACCGCATTTGTGGGCTGGTACAACGGTCATCCGGATTATCGTGACTATCAGCCAGACCTCAGCTGTAAACGGGCGGTCATCATCGGGATGGGGAATGTCGCCACCGACATCGCCAGAATTCTGGCCCTGAGCCCGAAAGAGATGGCCAGCACCGACCTGGCCGATTATGCGGTGGCGGCGCTTCAGGAAAGCCGGATAGAAGAGATCGAGATCGTCGCCAGACGAGGCCCCCTGCAGGCCGCGTTTACCCCGGCAGGTGTACGCAAGTTTCCCGACCTGGAGCAGGCAACCGCCTGTGTCAATCCAGAAGAGCTGAAACTGGAGCCCATCAGCCGGAAGATTCTGGCCGGGACCGACGACAAACGGATTCTGAAAAACCTGGAGTTCCTGAATCGAATCTCCGATAACACCCCCGGTGCAAAAAAGAAGACCATCCGCTTTCTGTTCCGTCGCTCGCCACTGCAGATCATCGGCGAAAACGGCAGAGTTAAGGGTATCAGGCTGGCCAGCAATGAACTCTTTGAAGACGAAAACGGGGTACTGAAAGTCAGTGGCGGGGATAGCGACGAAATCCATGAGGCGGGACTGGTGTTCAACTCGACCGGCTACCAGGTGCAGCCGATTGAAGGGGTACAGGTGGACGAAAAGCGTGGGGTGATCGCCAATCGACAGGGGCGCCTTATCGACCTTAACACCAACCAGATTATCCCGGGCCGCTACGTCGTCGGCTGGGCCAAACGCGGCGCCAACGGCGTTATCGGCACCAATAAGCCAGACTCCCTGGAGACTCTCGGCGGCCTGTTCGAGGACATCGCTCAACGCAAAGCACCGGCACAAGAGCAGTTTCCGCAAACCAGGCACTGGCTGGCCGGCAAAGGCATTCGCTTCGTGCGTTTCGACGACTGGAAACAAATCGACGCCGAAGAACTCAGCCACGGCGACCGGAAAGGAAAACCCCGTGAGAAAATCACCACCGTCAGGGAGATGCTGGCGACAATCGGGCAGACAACCCCTGTCGAAAGCGACTAATTCGGCAGTACTGCCAGCCGCCGACTGAACAGAGCCTGCGCGCTGCAGCTCCCTGAAACCAGCTGACCGGCGGCAATCGCATCCCGGTGTGTCAGCTGATTAATTATCAGTATTCCCCTCCCTCATTTCCGAACACGGTTTCCACCAACACCGGTCATTTTCAGAGTCCAGCTCCGACAACCCGGGATCAGCACAGGATGCCGCCCGGAACGCAACCGGAAACAATATAATTTTACCGGAACCCGCTCCCCGTCAGTGACCCGAACTGAGCTGAAGCCAGGTACAGAAAGGCGGACAGAGGATTATCAGTTTCTGTTGACCAACCGAGTTTTCCGATCAAAAGTCGGGCTTACACAGTTCGAAACAACTGTGAAAGACAGTATTTCAGAGGAATATTCTGCCCTGCTGTCCGAGTCACCACTGCCACCCGCCGCCCCCTGTTGAGCCTGCACAGCGCGACCTGTAAAAGATGAATATTTCTCACCATTATGCTGAAAAAGAGTCGTTTGTCTGCTCCGCGCCCCAGGCCTAGAATCGCCGCCAGATCAGGGTCGCAGTCCATCTCACTGATAACCACTGCGACTCCCCTAACATAGCTTTAATGACCATCCTGAGAGACCAGAAATGACCAGCTTCGACGACTTCCGCATCAAAAACCAGCCTGCATTCGGCGAATCAGAACACGACTACTTTACCCGTCTGTCTGTCGAGTACAAAAAGATGCAGAAGCGTAAGGCCCGACAGGTCCGCAGTCAGCGCTGGGTCAGCATCCTGTCCGGTGTCACCCGCGGCCTGATCATTGAACCGAACCTGCTGCGCAACAAGTCCGCCTGATATTCAGACGACAGAATTATTCAGATCTGATCCGGAAACCATAAAGCAACCGGACGACGGTAGCTCCCCGGACGGTGTCGGACTCTGAAAATTCACCGGCATTAAAAAAGGGCGGATAACAATCCGCCCTTTTTTGTGTCTGCCTGCCAAAACTGAAGCTTCAACCTCTTACCCGAACATCAGCCGAACCGGATTGTTCTGTTGTTTCTGCCGATAGTTTTCAGTGCAGATTCAGCAGTGAAAGATACCTCTTCACCGTCTGCGAATACATTCAGTCAGTAATAAGATCCAGGCATGAAGCATCAATATCCTCATCAAAATAAGCCATGCCCAGCTTGCTTAAATACTCCATGCGGTCTGCTTTCATCAGGTCTATCTCGGGAGCATCCAGACCATTTTCTTCATAGACACCCGCCAGATAAGCCATAAAGTTCTCGCCCTCTTTCACTAACAATAAGCTCGCCGCACCCACATCGGGCTTTACCCGGGCATTCAGCTCTTCCGGGAGCCTGACAGCAAGCACAACGGGTTGCTCATCACCCTCAATTCGCACACCGCGATCTCTCACTGTCTGTTCGGCCCAGTAAAAAGCCAGTTCTTTACTCTGGGTTAAAAAAACCGGCTCAATCGATTCTGTATAGCTGTTACCGATGGTTGCCATAGTTTGCCTGGCAGCTTCTTTCATCGCTTTATCACCGGAGCGTTTCAGGCCCTGCTCTCTGATTGAGTCGACCAGTGCCGATGAAGTACCGTGATACCAGGTATCACTGGTAGCGAACCCCTGTTCGGTTAACAGATCTTTAGCGTCTTGAAGAAAAGCAGGTGTACCGGTCATAGTCGAAATCACTTAATTCAGTTTGCAGTAGAAAGCAGGTCAGGGACACTCGCATAAGCCCCGTAAGTTCCTTCGGATTCTAACGTAAAAAGCCTTTTTAATCTTTCACAGGAACAGTCAGAAAAAGACCTGCCCATAAAAAAAGGCGACTCCCTGTTAAGGAGCCGCCTTCTTGTCCGGGGACAGTGCTCAGGTCATGCCGGAGCACTTACCTTCAAACCATTCAGCTTAGCTGAACTGGTTAGAGGTGTTCTTGGCGCCACCCGCTTTCAGAGCGTTCTCACCAGCGTAGTATTCTTTGTGGTCATCACCGATGTCGGAACCGGACATGTTCTGGTGCTTAACACAAGCGATACCCTGACGGATTTCCTTACGCTGTACGCCAGCTACGTAGCCCAGCATACCTGCTTCACCGAAGTACTCTTTCGCCAGGTTATCAACAGACAGTGCAGTCGTGTGGTAAGTCGGCAGAGTGATCAGGTGGTGGAATACGTTCGCTTCACGGGAAGTATCCGCCTGGAAAGTCCGAACGCGAGCGTCGGCTTCAGCAGACAGTTCTGAATCGTCGTACTCTGCACTCATCAGGTTGTCACGATCGTAGGCAGAAACGTCTTTACCAGCTTCAACCCAGGCATCGTACGCTTGCTGACGGAAGTTCAGAGTCCAGTTGAAAGACGGAGAGTTGTTGTAAACCAGCTTGGCATCCGGGTGTACTTTACGAACTTCGTCCATCATGTCCTTGATTTCGTGAACAGTCGGAACAGCTGTTTCGATCCACAGCAGGTCAGCACCGGCATTGATGGCTTCGATACAGTCGAAGACACAACGCTCGTGGCCAGTACCCTGACGGAACTGGTACAGACCAGAAGGCAGACGCTTAGGACGAACCAGCTTGCCGTCGCGACTGATCAGTACGTCACCTTCAGCGGTGTCTTCAGGCTTAACTTCTTCACAATCCAGGTAGGAGTTGTAGACGTCGCCCTGATCGCCCGGCTCTTTAACAACAGCGATCTCTTTAGTCAGACCAGCACCTTCAGAGTCGGTACGGGCAACGATAACACCGTCGTCAACACCCAGTTCCAGGAAGGCGTAACGCAGTGCGCGCAGTTTGGCGTGGAAGTCGGCGTGAGGAACGGTCACTTTACCGTCCTGGTGGCCGCACTGCTTCTCGTCAGCTACCTGGTTTTCGATCTGCAGGGCGCAAGCACCGGCTTCGATCATCTGCTTAGCCATCAGGTAAGTGGCTTCAGCGTTACCGAAACCAGCGTCGATGTCAGCAACGATAGGTACAACGTGAGTTTCGTGGTTGTCGATTTGAGCCTGAACTTCAGCTTCTTTAGCTGCATCACCCGCTTCACGAGCTTTGTCCAGCTCACGGAACAGGCCACCCAGTTCACGAGCGTCAGCCTGACGCAGGAAGGTGTACAGCTCTTTAACCAGGCCAGCTACAGTCGTTTTCTCGTGCATGGACTGATCAGGCAGCGGGCCGAATTCGGAACGCAGGGCCGCAACCATCCAGCCAGACAGGTACAGGTACTTACGCTCGGTAGTGCCGAAGTGCTTCTTGATGGAGATCAGCTTCTGCTGACCAACAAAACCGTGCCAGCAACCCAGAGACTGAGTGTACTTGGTCTTGTCTTTGTCAAACTCAGCCATGTCACGACGCATGATAGCAGCGGTGTACTTCGCAATGTCCAGGCCAGTTTTGAATTTGTTCTGTGCACGCATGCGGGCAGCAGATTCCGGGTTGATAGCATCCCAGGGGCTGCCGGCGGATTCACGCAAAGTGGCAATTGAGTCGATGTCTTTCTGGATCTGTGACATGTTGATTCCTCATCTCAGGAAGTAGTAATTTCGGTCCAGGCGTTCTGTCTCTATGTGAACGCTTTCTTATGGAACTGGTGACTATACTAATCAGCCCCATCCCATAAATGAAATAAATGCTGATTATTTTTGCTATTCACCCAATGAATGAAACTTAAGTCCAGGAGCCCATTGCACCTGTTCGGGAACGATGGCAGCCCGTGTAAATTCCCGTTCCGGGCCCGCTCGGGTTAAACTTCGCTGCAGACAGTCTCCCCAACCTCTCAATCGGGATAGCCGCACCGGAACCCAGTATGGATTATCAATTCGGCCGCGACCTTTACGGCCAGTTCAGCGCCCGCTTCTCCACCGAGCATCTGGCCATCGGCCTGTGGCTGGAAGGCGAGATCAGCGATAACGCCCCTGCCATCAATCGCATCCTTGACGCCGTTCGAGCGATCAGAACCGGCCAGAAGCAGGAGTACCAGCTCATCGGCCATGAGTACAGCCTGGTGTTGAGTCGCGATGGCGCCGAAGTCGCCGCCAACGGTCTGGATGGCCAGTGGCCGGACGCCTCCCCCTTCGATCCGTCCGACGGGGAGTTACAGCTCTGGGATGAGGAGCAGCGTTGCCAATGCGGGCTGGAAGATTTTGAGGCTATGATGAAGGAGTGGCGAAGCTTCCTGGGCTGAGAGCGGACGACAGCAGGCTCCGGCTGCATCCACCTGACCCGGAGAAACAGAGATGACCGCACCGAACCAGTCCCTGAACGAAGTCCGTCAGGCGCGCAGAGGGGACTACCCGGTGCGCAGCCGCCACCGCGATGAACAGGGCGAACCGCTTTTTATCAACCACCTTATTCTGGAAGACTCTCCCTACCTGCTTCAGCACGCCCATAACCCGGTGAACTGGTACCCCTGGGGAGAAGAGGCCTTCGCCATCGCCCGCAGCGACAATAAGCCGATTTTTCTCTCGATCGGTTACGCCACCTGCCACTGGTGTCATGTAATGGAGGAAGACAGCTTCGATGACATCGAACTGGCAGAGCTGCTTAACCGGTTTTTTGTCAGCATTAAGGTGGACCGGGAGCAGCGGCCGGATCTCGATGATCTCTATATGACCGGAGTGCAGCTGCTGACCGGCCAGGGAGGCTGGCCGATGACCTGCCTGCTGACACCCCGGGCCGATCCTTTCTTTGCCGCGACCTTCCTGCCACGAGATCAGCTGAACAGTCTGCTGTCGCAGATCATTCATCTCTGGCACCAGCAGCCCCGGAAGCTGATCGACAGCGGCCGGCAGCTGCGCGAAGCCATTGCCGGTCACTGCCGTCATCGATCGGCCACTGAAATGCTCGGGGAGGAGCGTATAAAAGAGCTGACCGCGCAGCTGACCGAACAGTTGCTGACTGCTGAAGACCAGCAGCACGGCGGACTCGGCAGAGCTCCGAAATTTCCCGCTGAGCCACAGCTGCTGATGCTGCTGAATCAGCTGCAGCGGGCCGGCAATCAGACCCCGGAACACCGGGGCTGGCCCTTCGTCCGGCGTGCCCTTGACGGCATGCTGCGGGGGGGCATCTGCGATCAGGTCGGTGGCGGCTTTCACCGCTACGCAACCGACGCCGCCTGGCTGGTACCCCATTTCGAGAAGATGCTATACAACCAGGCGCAGCTGGCGCTGGTTTACAGCCACGGCTGGTGGCTCAGCGGCGATCCGGAGTACCGACGCATCGCCACCGCCACCCTGGATTACGTGCTGAGCGAAATGCGCGCCGACGACGGCGGCTTTTATTCCGCTACCGATGCCGACAGCGAAGGCGAGGAAGGCCGCTTCTTCAGCTGGCCATGGTCGGAGCTGCAGAGTCTGTTTGAAGAGGCTGAGCTGCAACTTCTCAGCAACATACTGGGATTGACCCCTCAGGGTCAGTTTGAGGGCCGCAACATCCCTCACCTGCCCCGGCCACTTGAGCAGCAGGCGGCCGAACTGGGACTCTCCTATAAGGCACTGCTGGACAGACTGCGACCGCTGCTGAGCCGGCTGTACCAGACACGCCAGACCCGGGTACAGCCGCTGCGGGACGAAAAACAGATCACCGAGTGGAACGCCATGATGGTGGTGGCGCTCTGTGAGGCGGGCCGCCTGTTCGACCTGCCGCGATATCGGCAAGCCGCCCGGGACTGCGGCGAGGTCCTCTGGACATACAGTCGAAGTGATAATGGCGAACTCTGTCGTAACCGCATGCGGAGCCGCCCATCGGTCCGGGCTGCCCTGGTGGACTACGGCTGGACACTGCAGGCTCTTATCGCCCTTTTTGACGCCAGCCGGGAGCCGCTCTGGCTGGAGCGCGCCGGTGAGCTGGCTCAGGTTCTGTTCCGCCAGTTCGAAGACCCCGACCAGGGAGGCTTCTATAACAGCGCAGCAAGCTGTGAAGGACCGCTGCCGGTACGCAGCAAGGAGGCGACCGACAACACGTCAGCCTCTGGCAATTCGGCGGTACTGACAGCGCTGGTGCAGCTGCAGCGACGTCGCCCTTCCCCCGAACTGGCTGGCCGTATCGAGGGGTTACAGGCCTGCTACTCCGCGCTGATCTCAGAACAGCCCATGGCCTTTCCGGTAATGCTGACCACCATGGTCGACTATCGGCAGCCACCACCGGCAGATATCTGCTACGCGGCCGATGGCCATATTCGCATCGACTGCTGCCTGAACCGGAATAACGAACTCTCGGTCCGGATCCGTATCGAGGATGGCTGGCATATCGGCACCGACCAGCCTGACGAAGCCGATCAGCCGGAGCAGACAGCCACCCGGCTCGGCTGTGATGACTCCTGCGACGGGGGTAGCGAAAGGCTTACCGGACTGCGCTATCCCGCTGCCAGTCGGGCCCCATCAGCGGCGGATTCCGCCCCCCCGTACTACTGGCAGAACGAAATCGAAATTCGGGGAAATCTGGCGACAGAGGGTGACAGGCTGCCGGTGCTGACGCTGCGATTTCAGGCATGCAGTCAACACCGCTGTCTCGCCCCTGAGGCCCTGCAGCTGCTACCCCGACGAAGCTGATCACAGGCTCCCGACCTGCGATAACCAGCAGAATCGGAGGGCAACCTGCCAATCCCCTTAAGAAGCCCGTCATTGCCGTGCCGGGACTATAATTAATACACCCTGAAACCGGCTCTGCCGGTATCCCCGGAGATGGCACCGGCTTTCCGGCCGGTAGCAACACATCCCGGTCTCTCACTGTTAACCCGCCGGGTCAACAGCAACTGGCAGATTCCATAACCTGACAGGGGGAAGAATAATGAAACGCCTCTATTTTCTCTGTTCTAACCTGATTGAAGCCACCGGCGTGGTGGAGGGTTTTCGGGCCGAAGGGCTGGAAGATGACTGTATCCACGTGGTCGGCAGAGATCACCATATGCTGGAGGAAGCAAAACTCCATGAAGCCACCACAGTAGAAACGACCCGACTGAGGGAAGGACTGGACGCAGGTCTGGTCGCCGGCGGCAGTATTGGTCTGCTGGCGGGACTGGCGGTCATAGTCACCGGCCCCTTCGGTATCGCCCTGGGTGGCGGCACCCTGCTGACCTCCAGCCTGGCTGGCATGGGGCTGGGCGGCTGGCTTGGTAGCCTGCTGGGTGAGCGTCGTCCCGACACCGATGTCAGACGTTACCAGGCGGCCATCGAAGAAGGCCAGATTCTGGTGATGGCCGATGTCCGTGCTGAGCGCCTGCCAACTTTCTACCAGATCATCAAACGCCACTGCCCGAACGCCCTGGTCGAGAGCTTCCATCTCACTCACGACCACGAAGTGGCTGCCTGAGTGGCAACTTCAGAATCGCCCCGACCAGACTGCTCTGCCAGGGCAGCACCTGCCGGGGCGACAACCCCATCCCTCCGGCCCCTGTCAACGGCTTGCTGAAAGACAATGTTACTGAAACTGCTACCGGTGCTGCTGGCATTTCTGGCCGGTTGGGGCGGTCGTCGCCTGGGCTGGCTGCAGCGACGTCATGCTGACATCCTGCTTGCCTCAACGCTCTGGATTGGCCTGCCTGCTATTGTGCTGGGATCGATCAGCAACCTGCGGCTGGACCCGCAGCTGACCGGCCTGCCGCTGCTGGCGATGCTGATGGTGCTGCTGTTCTGGCCGCTGTCGCGGCTCTGTGCCGGCCTGCTGCGACTACCGCCGAAACGCCGGGTGGTCATGATGATGGCGATGATGATTATGAATCTGGCCGTCACCTACCCCTTTGTCCGGGCGTTCTGGGGTGCCGAAGGGCTGGCGTTGCTGACGCTGTTCGATTTCGGCCACAGCCTGCTGGTCATTACGCTGGTCTATGGTATTGCCGCCTGGTACGGCCAGGGTGGCGATGCCCGCCTGATGCTGCGGAGTCTGCTTCGTTTTCCGCCACTGCCGGCGCTGGCGCTGGCGCTGCTGCTCAACCTGTCCGGGATCGGGCTCTGGCTGCCGCTGGCCGAACTGCTGATCAGCCTGGGCGGCGGCTGGATGTTGCTGGTTCTGGTGGCGCTGGGTATCTGCGTGGAGAAACCCGGTAACTGGACGCCGGAGCTGTGGCTGGCCGTAGCGGGACGCAGCCTGGGCGGCGCCGCTGTCGGCCTGCTGCTGGCCACGCTGTTCGGTCTTGAGGAACTGATGCTGGCCATCGTCGTGCTGGGCGCCGGCGCACCTGTGGGTTTTAATACTCTGGTGTTTGCCAGTCGCCAGCAGCTGGACAAGCAGTTCGCCACCGAGCTGGTAACCCTGTCGATTATATTCGGCCTGGCCTGGCTGCCACTGCTGGCGACGTTGCTGAGTCACTATGCACCCACAGCCGCTTTCTGAAAACAGCCGCCAGACTGCAGCCACCCCGAAAACGCGCGTATTTTCAGCGATTATCCTGGGCTTTGCCTTCACCAAAACCGGCGCTGGTCTGAACACCGATCACCGCCCTGTCGGAGAAACTGGCAGCATCGGTGGCACCGACATAGGTAAAAGCCGAACGAACGCCGGTAACAATATTGATCAGATGATCGCCGACACTGGACTGCTGCTCCCGCAGGTAGATCTTTGAGCTGGAAACCCCCTCCTGGAACAGCGCTTTCTGAGCCCGGTCGAAGGCATCCAGATCGGCGGTACGATCCCGGACCGCCCGGCTCGAGGCCATCCCATAGTTCTCTTTATAGAGATTGCCGTCCCGATCCTCCTTGATATCCCCCGGGCTCTCATAGGTACCGGCCAGCAGCGTGCCCACCATCACCCGTGATGCACCGGCGGCCAGATAGAGCGCAACATCCCGCGGGTAGCGGACTCCTCCATCAGCCCAGACATGTTTACCCAGTCGGCGAGCCTCCCCGGCGCACTGAAGGACAGCACTGAAGGTCGGTCGTCCGACACCGGTCTGCATCCGGGTGGTACACATCGAGCCCGGCCCCACATTGACCTTCACCACATCGGCTCCGGCATTGAACAGCGCCCTGGCCCCTCCCGCGGTACAGACGTTACCGGCTACCAGCGGCAGACGATCCCCCACTACCGCGCGAGCGGCGGTAATGGCCTCGATCATCTGTTGCTGATGACCGTGCGCAGTATCCAGCACCAGCACATCCACCCCCATCTCCATCAGTCTGCCGGCACATTCCGCCGCTCCGACGGAGATCGCCACGGCCGCTCCCACCATCAGCCGGCCGTTACCGTCGAGGGAGGGTTTCAGCACCTCCAGTCTGACTGCGTCATCACGGCTGAGCACACCGACCAGATGGCCAGCCTCATCGACCACCGGTGCCGACTCTACCCGTTCCGATTCAATCAGCTCAAAAGCATCACGACTACTGGTGCCAACCGCTACGGTGACCATCTGACGAGACATCAGTCGCCGGGCCGGTGTGTACTGATCCTGCCCCCGCAGGTCGGCATGGGTGATGATACCCAGCGGGCAGCCCCGCTCATCCACGACCGTGACCAGATCGTGAGAACGTTTACGGATAATGCTGAGTACATCCCTCAGCGGCGCCTCAGGCGTCACCTTCAGTGGCGTGTCATAGCGAACGTCAGCCTGTTTGATATGACCGACAATACGTTCGACGGTCGCCAGATCCATATCCTGAGGCAGAATACCGAGGCCCCCATAGCGGGCCATGGTTTCCGCCATGCGCTTGCCGGTTACCGCGTTCATGTTGGCGGAGACCACCGGCAACGAACCTCCGGTGAAATCAACGGGTGTCAGGTTAACGCCGGTTCGGGAGCCGGCATCGGAATAGCCCGGTACCAGAAAGACGTCATCCAGAGTCAGTTCCAGATACTGATCGCGGCTGGGATGGAGAAATTGCATAGCGTGCCTCTGGCCTTAGCTGCAGCTACCCTCACTATAGAACAGTTAACCCATGGACCAGACGATACCGATCAGAAGCAAAAAGTCCGGACAGCAGCTTTTCAGTCCTGCTGCCCCTCCCCTTCGATCAGTTCATGGTCAAGATCAATCAGGTCCTCATACTCCGGCTTGAACACCCCCATATTGCGGTAACTGTTCAAACGCTGCCGCTCCAGCTTGCGGCCAAACCGGACACCTCGGGTAAAGTTCCGCTCCTCTCCCCGGACAGCCCCCAGAAACAGCCCGGCGTAGAAGCTGAGTATGGCCGCAGGAATAACGGCTATCAGAATTTCCATGCATCTGTCCTCCGCGCCCTTAACTGCAGTGCCCGGTGATCGATTCAGATCTGATCCGGCCGAACGGTGCAAAGCTGCCATGCCGCAGTTTTCGTCTGCGGCCTGATCGGCAGGCTCAGAACATAAGATAGTGGAATTCCGCTGTTTTTGAGAACTCAGTCCCGAGGCAGCTGCCGCCGGATCGGCACATACTTACAGGGAAAACAGCTGAGCAATCGTCGGCAGAATTCCTGACCCGGAGGAGAAACCTTGAGCAATTCAGAGCGGTTATTGTCCTGTCAGGACGGTCTGGATTACCTGACCGGGATGCTGAAAAGCGATCCCGGCCGCCTGCTGTTGCTGGGTGTTCCGGGATCAGGCAAAAGCCGGCTGGCGGCGGATCTGGCCCGGCGGCTGGAACAACAGCAAATAGTCTGTCATTGCCTCAGTGCCGATCCGGGCTCTCCTGCACTCGGGGTACCCGGAGCAGTCAATCTCGGCCTCTGGCACGGAGATCACTGGCAACCGCTGGCCTTCGAGCCACTGTGCAGCCTTAACGCCGCCCGTTTCCGGTTGCCGCTGATCGAAGCGGTACGAACACTGCTCGGTCACTGTCAGGTTCAGCATCTGCTGATCGATGCCCCGGGACTGGTGCGCGGTGTTGCCGCCGCTGAGCTGCTGGCGGGGCTGATCGCTGTCTGCCGCCCTACCCAACTGGTGCTGGTCAGTCGGGACAAGAGGCCCTGCGGGCTCGAACAGGAGCTGGCCGCTGCAGCGTTGCCGCTGCTCAGGCTGATCAACCATGACCTGCCGCCGCCCCGCCGTCATCAGAGAGCCCGACAACGCACCGAGCGCTGGCTGCACTACCTTGGCGAGGACACACAAATCATCGAACTGTCGCTGGCAAAGCTCAGCCTTCTCGGTACACCGCCCCCCCTCGACTGCAGGGAGGCCTGGCAGGGCCGGCTGGTCGCGCTGCTGGACGGCCCTGCAACGCTGGCAATGGGTGAAGTGGAAGGTCTCGGAGACAGTGGTCTGAAGATACGCTGTCCGCCCTTACCCCGGGCCCCCCGGCAGCTGCTGATCAGAGATGCCCGTCGCCTGCAGGGGCAGCCACTGGCGACGGTGGAACCGCTAAAACCACCGACATCGGCCCGAGGGCCTGAGCTGGTGCGCCGATCCGGCCGGGATCACCACCCTGGTACTGATTCCCCATTGCGGGTACGGACCCGTGAAGCCATCGCCGAGCTGGTCAATGGCGTCTACGGAGATCCATTACTGCTACTACGCCCGAACCAGCAGCGACGCTGCCTGCTGTTCGATCTCGGCCATACCGCCGGCCTGTCCCTTCGCTACGCCCACCGAGTCAGCGACATCTTTATCAGTCACGCTCATATCGATCATATCGGCGGTTTTATGGGCCTGCTGCGGGCTCGAATCTCGGCACCGGCCACCTGCCGGCTCTACGGCCCGCCCGGATTGTCCCGCCATATCGGCGGCATGCTGAGCGGTATCCTCTGGGATCGCATCGGCGCCGAGGGCCCGGGCTTCGAAGTCGCTGAGCTGCACGGCGAGCGGTTACAACGCTGGCGGTTTCAGGCCGGCATCGACGGCAGCCAGCCGCTACCGGAGCGACCGGCTGCCAACGGTGTGATCCTGACAGAACGTGGTTTTCGGGTTCGTGCTACCGAGCTGGATCACCGCACCCCGGTACTGGCTTACGCTTACGAGCCGGAAACCAGCCTGCGAATCAACATCGAAGCCCTGCACAACTCAGAGCTGCAACCCGGCCCCTGGCTGTCGATTCTGAAAACCGCCTGCCAGCAGGGCCGGATGTCGGAACGGATAGCGCTGCCTGACGGAAAGGATCGTCCGGTATCGGAGCTGGCCGAACAGCTGCTGAACACCAGTCCCGGCGACCGAATCGTCTATGCCACGGATCTCGCCGACACCCCGACCAATCGCCGGCGCCTGGTCAGCCTGGCGCGCAAAGCTCATACCCTGTTCTGCGAAGCCTGCTTCAGTGCCGCCGACGACCAGCGAGCGGCGGACTGTGGTCACCTCACCACCCGCGCCTGCGGCGAGATTGCCGCCTCATCTGATGTAAAACAGCTCGTGCCCTTCCACTTCTCCCGTCGCTATGAACGTCAGCCGGAGCAGCTGTACCGGGAGATTGAGTCGGCGTTTGCCGGAGTTGTTAAAGCCACCTGACTAAACCCGCTTACAGGGACTAGCCACCATCAACTGCTGAAGAGCTAACGGGAAAACCGGAGCACAAGGTGTTGAAAAGACAATGCAGTGATTGAAACAATAGTGCCGGGGAAAGCTCCGGAACAGAGAAGCCACTTGTCAGAGTGCACTTGAATCATGTTCGAACACCTCATAGTGATTCCAACGCAAAAACAGCTGCCCACTTTCGAGGTAGATATTGGCATCATCGCTTGAGGGATAGCAGAAATCGTCCCAGTATTTACAAAACACTGACCACGGAAGAGACAGAGCCTTCTCCTGGTCCCAGGAAATAGTGACTCGTTGATCTGCGATTGCCAGTTGCGTCAACCACTCGCGGGTTGACTTATTATTTCCCGACGAAGGACACCTGGTAGCACCCGGCGGAAAATTGCGCGGAGCGGAAATAGCTAACCTCATTGCGGACTCATCGCTCAGAGGATGAAGTTCACAGAGAACCTCATCAGGCAATTTCGCCCGGGTAGATTTCATCCATCGCCACGCCAATGGGAACTCTTCAATATCCATAGACACGATATTTATACACTCTGACACTGAGTTAAAAGGCCGGAACAATCGAAGCCCGGGGAGGCCCAGCCAGCTTGTTGGTGATTTTTGACCGCCTTGCTAAGTGTCAGCATCTGGCCACACCGGAATTTCACCAGTTTTGTCATAAGCAGGAAATAAGGTGACATTGCTTACGACACCCCCGGCAACCCAAACGGATAATTCTTCTTCAGCAGATGTATAGTCTTTCCCATTTTCTTCAAAATCATTATCAAGGCTCAAAAAAGGAAAGTTATTTAAGAGCTCCTCTTCGTTTATCCCAATTATGCACTTCGAGTCTAATCGTGCCGCAGTATTTGTGACTGTAATTAAGCCCAAGAGATAGAGGTCCTCCTTTTGGAACAACAACTCTAAACCTTGCTCATACTGCCATCGTTCATTATTTGACTCTGTCTCTATGAAATGGGGCTGACCCAGAATTTCTGTAACCTGGTTTCTGTTCAAACCCAGCCGGATATTATCAACTCCAATTTTTGGCAGTATTTTCATGAGCACCTGACATACGTTTATGTGTTACCTGTAAGGTTAGCTACCTCATAAGAGATGGCTATCCTGCACATTGGGAGGGGGCATCCAATCTACCAACACCGCGCTAAATACCAGACACAGATTACCCGCCGGGCCGGTACGAGGGCCGCGAAAGACCGAAAGCGGCTGAATGAAGCGGTCCCTGCTTATCGACCTGATTTCCCTGATCTCAGGTAAGTGACTGAGATGAGCAATTGTGATTTCGGCTCCCCTGTCACCTGTAGAACCGCACTGTATCGCAATGGCCGGAATGATTGCCATACCGCCGGGATTGATTGCCAGCCCCGGCGGCCGCGAACGGCCAGAAGAAATGAAAATCAGTGCCGTTCGCAGATATGAACGACCATGTCGGTTTCAGGTAAGTGCCTGGTTATTGATTGATAAAGAATAACCGCCAGCTGTCGATGTGCGCTCCCCCGGCCGGCAGTGGCGGGGATTCGACGACGGCGGGAATGGCCGGAGCAGGGTCGGGCCGGGAATTTCGGTTCAGCCCTTGACTGCCCCAGGTCACCCGCCATAATAGGAGCCTCTTGAGGTACCTGAGTACGTCAGTATCAGGTTTAATCGGGAAGTCGGTGCCGGTCCGCGCTCACTAAGGACTGAATTCCGACGCTGCCCCCGCAACGGTAGGCGAGTAAAACACTGCCCTTATGCCACTGTTTACCAAAGGGTAAATGGGAAGGCGGAAGTGTCGAGTAGCCAGCAGGCCACTCACTCGTAAGCCCGGAGACCGGCCTTGAGACAACGAACGTCATGATAGTGCGGAGGGCACAGTCACGTGAGTAAGAGTTTATCCCCCCTTTCTCCGTCTGTTAATTCCTTCGCTTCTTACAGCATTATAAGGAAGCGATATTAATGAAACTGATTTCCACTGCAGCACTGGGCCTGGCGGCCCTGATCAGCACCCAGGCCAGCGCCCATTTTCAGCTGTTCTACAATCCCGAACTGGCCCACGAAAAAGGCAAGCCGATCGCCGTTAAGATGCCGTTTACCCATCCGGGCAGCAACGGTCATGTGATGGACAACGACAGGCCGCTGTCGCTGCAACTGGTACACAAGGGCAAAACAAAGGACCTGACCGACAAAATCACCGAATCCAGCTGGACCAGCAGCTCCAACACCGGCCGCTCCTGGGAACTGAAAACCCGTCTTAAAGGCCTTGGCGATTACGTCTACCTGCTGACTCCTCAGCCCTACTACGAGGAGTCGGAAGACATATATATCCAGCAGATCACCAAGACCATCTTTAATGTCGGTGGCCTGCCCACCGAGTGGAATGAGGACTTTAACCTTAAAGCCGAGATCGTCCCGCTGCAGGCACCTTACACTGTTTACGCCGGCGGCACCTTCAGCGGCGTGGTCAAAAGCCTCGGCAAACCGGTACCTTTCGCCGAAATCGAGATCGAATACGTCAACTACCAGCCGGATATGAATGCCAACCGCTTCAGCGATCAGGCCAGCCACCCCTACCCCAACGGTAACTACGAAACGATTACCATCTATGCTGACCAGAATGGTACCTTTACCTTCGGCATTCCCAGGGCCGGTTTCTGGGGCTTTGCGGCGCTTAATATCGGTACCGACACCGAACATAATGGCAAGGAACTGTCCCAGGATGCGGTACTCTGGGTCCAGGCCCGGGGATTCTGATTTATGCATATTGTTGATGGTGCCCTGACCGCCCCCGTCCTGATCGCCGGCGCCGCTCTCGCGGTCGGCGGGGTAGCCATCGGTCTGAAGAAGATCGATCTCGATCAGATCCCTCAGGCGGGCCTGCTGAGTGCAGTGTTTTTCGTCGCCTCGCTGGTCCATGTGCCGATCGGCCCGTCCAGTGTGCACCTGATTCTCAACGGCCTGATCGGTCTGGCACTGGGCTGGGTCGCTTTTCCCGCCCTGCTGATCGCCCTGCTGCTGCAGGCAGTGTTCTTCGGTTTCGGCGGTTTTGTGGTACTGGGAGTCAACACGTTTAATATTGCCTTTCCGGCGCTGCTGATGTTTCTGATCTGCCGGGGGCCGATCCGACGATCGACCCCCACCGGCGCCGCCATCTGGGGAGCGGTGGCCGGTGCCGGCGCTATCGTCCTCACCACCGTGCTGGTGGCATTGAGTCTGGCGGCGGTCGGTGAAGGCTTCTGGGTTCCGGCTCAGCTGGCGATCGTCTCCCATCTGCCGGTCATGGTACTGGAAGCCATCATCACCGCCGCCACGGTCTACCTTATCTGCAAGGTGAAACCGGAGTTTTTCGATGCCGGGCACGGCTCAGGCAGTATCAGCAAGGAGTCAGTATGAGCCTGATTGCCCGTTGGTTCACAATTCTCAGCCTGTCGCTCTGGGGGGCTCAGGCACTGGCCCACAATGTAGTCAGCGCCACCTACATCGAAGGGGAATGGATTGAAGGCGAAGTGGGTTTTTCCAATGGCGAGATGGCTCTGCCCGGCGCCGAGATCGAGGTAATGGTCGACGGGCAGCCCGCGGGAAAAACAGAGATCCTGGATGAGGGGATCTTTCGCTGGAAGATCGGCACTGCCGCCGAGCACCGCTTCCGGGCCAATCTCGGTGCTGGCCATGTCGCCGAGATGATCGTGCCGCTGGAGGAGATTCTTGAATACGGCTCCGGCCTGACAGCCCCTGCAGGTCAGGTAGTCCGCACCAGTCCGCCGTCCGATTCCGCCCCCCGAGCCGCGATCGCGGCAACGGTGCCTGGCGTGGAATCCGTACAGCAGCTGGTAAAGCAGAGTGTCAGTCAGGCGGTGGCAAAACAGCTGAAACCGGTCAGGAAAGAGCTGAAGCAGCTGCGGGATAAGAGCGATCTGCGGGATATTCTCGGCGGCACCGGCTTTATCGTCGGCCTGTTCGGGTTACTCTATGGCCTTGCCGCCCGTAAAAAGCTGAAGCAGGTACAGGCCTGAAACCATGCCTAAATTTCTTGAGCACAGCACCACCAGCTGGAAAGGACAACGACTGAAGCACGGTCGCGCCCTGATCGACAGCGTCGACCCCAGAGCGCGGATTCTGATCAGCGGCCTGTTCGCGCTGGTCACCGTCAGTCTCAACCACGCGCCGACGCTCTGCGCAGCGCTGCTGTTTTCCGCCAGTTGCTGCTGGCTGGCGCAGGTCAATCTGAAACGAACCCTGCGACGGGTCATCGCCATGGATGGTTTTATGATCTTCCTGTTGCTGCTGCTTCCTTTCACCTATCCCGGTGAACCCCTGTTCACCCTGTTCTCGCTGCCGGCCAGTTATGAGGGGCTGGAGAAAGCGCTGACCATTATGGCCAAAGCCAACGCCATCGTGCTGGTACTGCTGACGCTGGTGGGAACCATGGATGCGCCGACTCTGGGCCATGCGCTGGCAAAACTGAGGGTGCCGGAAAAACTGATCCATCTGATGCTGTTCACCGTGCGTTATCTCGAAGTGATCAACCACGAGTATAAGAAGATGCGTCAGGCAATGCGGGCCCGGGCCTTTATCGCCCGCAGCAACCTGCACACCTGGCGATCGATCGGTTACCTGTTCGGGATGCTGCTGATTCGTAGTCTGGAACGGGCCGAACGCATCCTTAAGGCGATGAAATGTCGCGGTTTCAGGGGCCAGTTCTATCTGCTGGACCATTTTCAGTGGCAGCGCCATGACAGCGGTTTTGTCGCGGCGATGCTGACAATCATCACCCTGATGGGGGGCGGTGAAATTTATCTGGCGGGGGTTATCTGACCATGCCCATTTTCAAGATCGAGAACCTTTCCTACCACTACCCCCGCCGCGGCCGGGTCATCGACCAGATCAGCCTGGATATTTATGCCGGTGATCGGATCGCCCTTACCGGCTCCAACGGTGCCGGTAAGACCACCCTGTTCCACCTGATGGTTGGCCTGCTCAGACGCCACAGTGGCAACATCACCGCTTTCGGCCATCAGCCTGTGGAGGAGAAGGACTTTATTCCGGTGCGGGCTAAAGCCGGACTGCTGTTCCAGGATCCCGACGATCAGCTGTTCTGCCCGACGGTGCTGGAAGATGTCGCCTTCGGCCCCCTGAACCTGGGGATGAGTCGGGATGAAGCCATGGAAACCGCTCACCAGACCCTGAAACAGCTGGGGATGGACGGGTTCGAAGACCGGATCACTCACCAGTTGTCCGGCGGCGAGAAACGGATGGTCACCCTGGCATCGGTACTGGCGATGTCGCCGGAACTGTTGTTGCTGGATGAGCCTACCAACGCCCTCGATGTAAAGGCTAAGAACCGGCTGCTGGAAACCCTGCTTGAGCTGCCCCAGGCGATGCTGATCATCTCCCATGAGCAGCCATTCCTGGATCAGATCTGCAACCGCCACATCCAGCTGGAGAACGCCAGACTGACGGAGCGGGATCCGGTATCGATGGCCGGGCTGCAGAGCAGCGATATCGCCTGAGTGCCGACCCGGCGTGGCCCGGCTCTGTCGGCGCCCGCCTGTTCGCCCCGACTGGAAAGGCAGCAGACGGATTTGCCGCCCGATGGTCTTCAATCAGCGATATGACGTACTATTTCCCCTATGAATACCACGGTCCCGTCCCCCTTTAAGAACCCGGCGTTTCGCCACCTTTTCGCCGCCCAGGTCACCTCGCTGCTGGGCACCGGCATCACCACCATTGCTCTGGCACTGCTGGCCTGGGAGCTGGCCGCTGAAGATGCCGGCCGGGTGCTGGGTACCGCCCTGGCGCTGAAGATGATCGCCTATGTCGGTATCGCACCGATTGCCGGCGGTCTGGCCCACCGCCTGCCACGACGAAGCACACTGGTGGTGCTGGATCTGATTCGTGCCGGGCTGATCTGCACTCTGCCTTTTCTGACCGAAGTCTGGCAGCTTTACCTCGTTATCGTTGCAGTTAACGCCTGCTCCGCCTGCTTCACCCCGCTATTTCAGGCCACCCTGCCGGATCTGCTGCCCAATGAGGAACGCTATACCAGAGCACTGTCCTGGAGCCGGCTGGCCTATGATCTGGAAAACCTGCTGAGTCCAACCCTGGCGGCACTGCTGCTGGGAGTTATCAGCTTCAGCGGCCTGTTCCTGATTGACGCTCTTACCTTTCTGTTGTCCGCGCTGCTGGTGGCCACCGCACTGTTGCCGAAGCCTAAACCGAGCGAGCGTTCCGGCTCAGCCTGGCAACAGATAATGTTCGGTGTCCGCGGCTATCTGAAAACACCGCGCCTGAGAGGGCTGCTGGCACTCCACGGCGTCGTCGCCTGCGGTGGCGCAATGGTGATCGTCAACAGCGTTGTCTATGTGCGCAATCAGCTGGGACTGGGCGAACAACAGGTCGCCTGGGTGATGACCGCTGCCGGAACCGGCTCAATGCTGATCGCCCTGCTGATCCCGAAGCTGCTGCTGAAAATTCCCGACCGGCCGGTGATGATGGTCGGCGCCCTGCTGATCAGCATCGCCCTGGTGCTCGGCATCAGTACACCCGGCTATACCGGTGTGATGATGATCTGGTTCCTGCTCGGCGCCGGCTGGTCCTGTATCCAGACGCCGGCGGCACGGATCGTCACCCGTTCCGCCGCCGAGGGCGATCGTGCCGCTTATTTCAGCGCCAATTTTGCCCTCAGCCACGCCGCCTGGTTTATCGGTTACTGCCTGGCCGGCTGGTTGGGGGCCGGATTCGGACTCGAACAGACCTTTGCCATCCTGGCGCTGCTGTCGGTGCTGGCCACGCTTGCCGCCTGGAAGCTCTGGCCCGCCAGTGATCCGGTGGTCATGGAGCATGTCCACCACGCCCATCACCACCGCCATCTCCATTACCATGATGAACAGCACCATCAGCATGAACATGAGGGCTGGGAGGGACCGGAACCCCACGAGCACGAGCATCGTCACCGGGAAGTTCGTCACAGCCATCCCTTTGTGATCGACGCCCACCATCTCAACTGGCCGGGAGGCATGGGACGCTGATTACCAACACCAGACGGGGTACCGGGAATATGGGCAACGAAGCCCGCAGGCTCTGACCGGCTCCTAATCCGTACTGGTGTAGCGCCGAACCAGTTTCCGATAAGCCTCGCTACGCCTGAACGCACGGAGTTCGGCGTCAAACTCCAGCACGAAGTCATCGGCGATTCTGGAGCGACTGAAGGCGAGAAAAAACTGGTGGGAGAACAGCACCAGATCCAGCGGCTCGACACTGTCCTGCAATCCCAGCTTGCTGACGATATGCTGACCCGCCAGCCGGTAGCTGACCGCGGCATCGATTCGCCCCAGCGACACCATTCGCAGCAGCTGATGCTCAGTCGTGAAAACGGTGTAGTTTCCGGATTCCCGTAACAATTGCCAGAGTTCCGGGCTGTAGGCGTAACCGCGCACGACCCCGACACTGATCTCTTTAAGGTCCGCCAGTGCCTCGACCCTGATCGGAGCAGTCCTTTCGGAGCTGATGAACAGCGTTCCCTGATCCGAGACCAGCGGCTCGCTCAGAAACCGAAGATCCCTAAGGCGCTCCGGGGTGGGCGCAATAACGAACACGCCGTCCACCTTCCCGGCCCGGGCTTCAATCTCTGCCCGCGCCCAGGGCAGCACTGAAATTTGCGGCGCCGGGAGTCCCATCCGCCCGAATACTGCCGCCAGGATGTCAATGGCCAGACCGCTGGGGCGCTGAGTGTCCGGATCGGTAAATTCGTAGGGGGGCCACTCATCGGTCACCAGATGCAGCGGTTGCGGCGCCGGGCTCGCCGGCAGTGATATCAGTGCCAGCCAGAAGCCGAGGATAACCAGAGCCGGCTGTCTCAAGGTAAGCTCCGATCGTTTGCTGCCAGGAGCCGGTGGCAGATGATACCCGGTAAGAAGAACACGACGGAGACCCACCTCGAAAATTTGCTGAGTTGAGTATAGCCGGCTCGGCCCCCGGTGGGACTGACCCCGGCCAGCCCGCCCGTTAGCAGAAACCCCGACAAGGCAAAAAACCGGGGCTCATGCCGAACCCCGGTAAACTGGTGCCCTGTGGAGGAACAAGCACCATCGAAAACGGCAATGAATCTCTTACCGGAAGGCGATATCCCGCAGCAGCAGGGCGATGTCCGGAAAAGCGATCATCAGCACCGTGACCCCGAACAGAATCAGCAGGAATGGCGGCACGCCCCGAACCACGTCGACAAAGGGTCGCCGGAATACCGCTACGGCGGTGAAGATATTGCAGCCGAAAGGAGGCGTGGCCGCGCCAATCGCAACCTGCAGGGTAATCATCACCCCGACCAGCACCGGATCCAGCCCCGTAGCTTTGACCAGCGGCGCGAATATCGGCACCAGAATCAGGATCACCACGATGGAGTCCACAAACATACAGCCCACAAAGAAGGCGATATTGATGGCCACCAGGGTCATGACCGGGCCGGCATTATCCAGTCCGATCGAGGCGATAATCTGCTGCGGAATCTGCGCGTAAGAAAGCGTCCATGAGAACGCGGCACCGGCGGCGATCAGAATAAACACCACCGAAGTCACCGCTCCGGTAGACAGGGCGATATCGACGATATCGCGGCCGTTGATCGAGCGAAATACCAGCGCTTCCAGAATCAGGGCGTACAGCACGCAGATCGCCGCGGCTTCGGTGGGGCTGAAGATGCCGCCATAGATACCACCCACCACGATCAGCGGGAAGCCCATGGGCCAGACCGCCCGGCGGATGGAGGAGAAACGCTCTTTCCAGCTGGCCTTCGGTTCCACCGGAATATTGTGGCGTTTGGCGTACCAGACGCAGTAGATCGAAAACAGTACGATAATCAGCAGCCCCGGCCCCAACCCGGCGATAAACAGCTCGGAGATCGAGGTGCCGGAAATGACACCGTAGATAATCATGCCGATCGAGGGTGGAATCAGGTAAGCGAGGTCGGCCGCGTTAACAATCAGACCGATCGAAAAGGCATCGTTATAACCGGCACGCAGCATCCGTGGTCGCATCGAACCACCCACCGCCACCACCGTGGCCTGGGTTGAACCACAGACAGCACCGAACAGCGCACAGGCCGCAGTAACGGATACCGCCAGCCCGCCGCGGATATGGCCCATAAAGCGCATCACCACATCCACCAGCCGGTCGGCCGAGTGACCGCGGGTGATAATATCAGCGGCCAGAATAAACATCGGTACGGCAATCAGCGCCGCCGGTTTAACGCCACCGATCATCTGCTGTATCACCTGCTGCAGACTCAGATCGGGCATGTAGACCAGAAATGCCAGTATTGTCGCGCCGATCAGCGGCATCATCATCGGAAAACCGGTCAGCAACAGCACGATCATTACCGTTAGCATCAGAATTGTCATGACTTATCCTCCGACTTGCGGTGACTGTCTGCGCTGTCCGCAGACTGCGGGATGGTATCGACATCCACCAGTTCATGATCCTGGTTGTAGAGATGCATCACTTCGGCAATCTCCGGATCGTCGTATTCATCAACGGTGGTGTATGAGATGTAAACATCCTCGTCACTCAGATCGAGATTCCTGATTGCGGTCAGCAGATACTGGATCGCCGTGACGGCGAAACCGACAATGACCCAGATATAAGTCAGATAGAGCGGAAACTGCAGCGAAGGCGTGACCTTGCCCCGGCGGGCAATCTTGGCCACATATTCGAAGGCATACCATGCCAGTACCGCCATCACTGCGGCGGTCAGCAGGGCGATCAGGATCATCAGTATCTTTTTGACGCGGGGTGACAGCATGTCATAAAGGGCAGACATGCGAATATGGCGCCCCTTACGGGTGACATAACCCAGCCCCATAAAGGTAATGATTACGATCAGAAATTCGTTCAGTTCTTCAGTGAAATAGATACTCTGAGAAAACACGTAGCGACCGAACACATTAGCAATCGTGTTTACGGCCATGATGATGATTCCCCAGCTCAGCACCCAGGCCTCGGCCCGGCCGATAAATCGGTCCAGCAGCGTCAGGAGCCGAGTCAGTGTCCGGCGCGGTTGCTCCATCACCTGTCCTCCGTCGGGGCTTGTCCCCTGTTTCTGTATGTAAGGTTGCTGGCTCATAGATATTCTCCCCGGGCGGCAGTGTCAACGATGTCCGCTCTGCTGCTGACCGGATTTCATTACGAACGGACTCAGAAACCGGCACCATACCCCTGCCGATCGGCCATCGAGACTGAGCCGGCGATCATGGCAGATCAGGGAAGCAGCCCCGGCAGGGCCATGGTTTCAGCAGAAAGTCAGACTGGTATCAGAAAGTCTGCACCGCCGTGGTGACGGCGCAGTTTCAGGTGGCGGGGGTTACTGGACGGATTCGATCTCGGCCAGCAGGGCGTCGAGCAGCTCCTGGCCCCGTGATCCGGCGATGTCCGTATAGGCGGAATGGGTCGCACGGATGCGATCACGGAATACCGCCCGCTCTTCAGGGGTCAGAGTGACCATCTTGATATCCGGCTTAGCCGCTTTGATCCGAGCCAGCTTCTCCTGGTTAAAGCGCTTCACCACGTTGTAGATAAAGCCGGTCATCTCCTGCATGGTCTCAGTAATCAGCTTCTTACGATCGGCCGGCAGGGTTTCGTACCAGTCGGTACCGGACATCACCGTGGTCACAAGTTCCTGCTCCCCGGCCCAGATCATATAGTCGGTGACTTCGTAGAACTTCATCTCTTCAATGGTGGCGGCGGGGTTGATCTGACCATCTACCTGCTTCAGCTGCAGCGCGCCATAGACTTCACCGAAAGGCAGCGGAGTCGGGCTTGCACCCAGATCTTCGTAGGCTTTCAGCAGAATCGGCGACACCATGACCCGCATCTTAAAGTTTTTGAAATCTTCCGGAGAGCGGATTTCACGATTGGTGGTCCAGATCTGCGGCCCCTCGGAGTACATGGTGTGGAGTTTCAGCCCCTTGGCTTCGAAATCCTTGCCCAGATCGTCGTAGATAACTTTACTGGAGCTCAGCATCGCCGCCGTATCGGCCGGATCGGAAGGCAGCGTATAGTTGAGCAGAAACAGCTGAGACTCGGGAACCATGGTGCCCAGATTACCGACGGAGACATTGGTGAACTGCACAACACCATCGGCCACCTGTTCAACCAGCTCGCTGGGAGTTCCCAGGGATCCGAGCGGGTAGATCTTAATGGTAACCTCACCATTGGTCTTCGACTCGATCCGTTTCTTGAACTCCTGAGCGTAGCTGTCCATGATCGAGCCCGGGATCTCCTCGATGGCAAACTTCCACTCTTCAGCCAGGGCCAGGGTCGGTGTCAGCGCCAGGGAAGCCGACAGGGCAAGTCCTTTAAACATCTTCGTTATTTGCAGCATTGTCTTTTACCTTTTGTTTTTGTGTTCAGGCTTTACAGTCAGATCGCTGTAGTAACAGTGTCCCAGAAGCCAATGCATCAAAAAATATAAATCTTATTATGTATACATCAATATTTGTAATGTATATCCTGACAGTAACGGAGTCTCTCTGTGTATTATCACCCCGATCTGCCCGGCACATCGCGAAATATCCTCCCTGATCTGCCGCACTGTCCGGCCAGGATGGATCGCACCGGCTCCACCAGTCGACGGCAATCGGAACAATCGGGAGCGTGGCCATGGCAACCCATTCCATGAAACATATTCAGACCTTCTGCGCCGTAGTGGAGAATGGGGGCTTTGTGGGCGCCCAGTCGGTGCTGGGAATGAGCCAGCCGGCCATCAGCACTCATATCAGGGATTTTGAGATCCGGCTGGGGTTCCAGCTCTGTTATCGTGGTCGCAGCGGTTTCAGCCTCACCGAAAAAGGCAAGATCACCTACGCTAAATGCCGCGAAATGCTCAATGCGGTCTCCGATTTCGAAGCCGACCTGGGAGGGCTGCGCAACACCCTGACCGGTACTCTGCGGGTCGGGCTGATCGACAACACCATCAGTAACGCCGAATTTCCGATACCGGAAGCCATCCATCGGTTTTTCAGCCGCAAGAACGACGTTTCCATCAAGCTGACGGTCCAGTCACCGGAGGATCTTGAGCTGGAACTGCTGAACGGTAATATCCATCTGGCCATCGGTATCTTTCAGAACCGCAGCAACAGTCTCAGCTACCACCACCTCTATACTGAGGTTCACCGTTTCTACTGCGGTCGTCGACATCCTCTTTACAGCGTGCCTGACGACCAGATCAGTCTGGACACCCTGCGCCAGTACCCGATCTCTTCCCGCAGCTACCTGCAGCATACCGATCTGCAGGGCTTCAGACAGTCCCGCAGCATCGCCTCGGTCTCTAATATGGAAGCCCAGGCGATCCTGATCACCAGTGGCAGCTTTCTCGGTTTTCTGCCGACCCACTATGCCGAGCAATGGGTGGCCAGCGGAGAACTGCGGGCCTTTGACCATCTGGATCTGAGCTGGCATTCCGACTTCTGCCTGGCAATGCGGACCTCTCCGGCGCCGCAGAATATCGTCAGCGTATTTATCGAGGATATCGAAGAGGCCATCCGGGCTGCGCAGAATCCCAGCCCTGCCCTGCCCGACCAGCCGCTCGCTCAGTAGATATCCCGGTCGCTGAACGACGGTACCGGCGCCTGACGCAGCAACTCTGCCAGAGTGGTCAGCCCCTGCCGCAGCTGTGCGCCGGACTCCGCCGAGGCCAGACTGATTCTCACCGCATGAGGCGCCGGCCGATGCCCGACCACGAAGGGTTCCGGTGGCGTTATGCTGACGTTACGGGCCCGCGCCTGGGCGATAAAGGCCTCCGCCCGCCAGCTTTCCGGCAGCTGCAACCACAGCAGCGGCCCTTGCGGATGAGCCGCAAAATCAAAATCCCCCAGCAGTTCAGCCGCCAGCTGCTGGCGTCTGCCGAGCTCCTGCCGGTGCCAGCGAATCAGCCGTTCGGTCTGGCCCCGGGTGATCCACTGACTGGCGACTTCCACCGACATCGGCGTTGCCATCCAGCTGCTGGCCCGCAATCTGCCGATGACCTGATGAAACTCGGATTTCGGCGGAATCAGATATCCGACGCGCAGCCCGGAGGCCACCGATTTGGTGAAACTGGTGACGTAGTAACTGAGTTCCGGGATGTAGGTGGCGATCGGCTGCTCGCCGTTACTCAGCAGCGGCCCGAACACATCATCCTCCACCACCGGAATCCGGTAGCGGGCAGCAATCGCAGCAATCGCCTGACGGCGCTGGTCGGACATGGTGGCGGTGGTGGGATTATGCATGGAAGGTGTGATACAGATCGCTGACAGCTGCTTCTGCTGGCAGCACTGTTCGAGTTCTTCGGGCATCATCCCCTGCTCATCCAACGGGATTCCCTCCAGCCGGAAATTGAGAGTCCGCGCCAGCGAAATCAGACCGTGGTCCACCAGCGCCTCACAGGCCACCAGGCCTCCCGGCTTGACCAGGCTGCTGATGGCAATCAGCAACGCATGGGTAGCCCCGTTACAGATGCACACCTGCTCGGGGTCTGCCTCAATTCCGCGATATCTCAGCCAGTGGCGCGCCGCGTGCCGATGTTCCGGCAGACCGGCAAAGGGTTTGACCACATTGATCAGCTGTTCAGCCCGCCCATTCCCCGCCAGCTCCGCCAGAGTTTCCCGGAACGCCTGCTGCTGGTGGCTGCCGGCCACCGCACTGGCGATGGACAGATCCACCAGGGTTTCCGCTTCCGTTTCCGGTACCGGATCCCGAAGGAACTCGGCTTCCGTCTCCGTTCGCCGATGACCAACATAGGTGCCGCTGCCCACCCTGGCATAGACATACCCCTCCTGCTCGGCATGGGCGTAGGCAAAACTCACGGTCTGGACACTGACGCCAACCGCTTCAGCCAGCGCCCGGTGGGTTGGCAGCCGGGTTCCGGCGCTGAGCTCTCCGGCATCGATCGACATCGCTATGGCCTCAGCAATCTTCAGGTAACGGGGCCCACGCTGGCTCTGCAGATAGCTGCGAATGCGTTCTTCAACAATTGTCATGATTTAATGTTTTTATTGACATGATTTAAGTTCGACGTAATCTAGTCATTGTAATGATTTGGTGTACTGCACGACCGCCTCACCTGTGAGCGACGCCCGCTGCATTATTCACCCTTCCGGCCATATCGCCAGTTTACGGGCATTAATTAAGGCCAACTTTAGCATTCAGGACATTCAGAATGAACTGATGCAATCCAAATAAAAATCTGTAACCAGACTATTCTGAGGTTAACTACCATGAGCCAGAACAACTACGAAAAAGGGCGCCTGAATCTGCCCTTCGTCGGCTTCTGCACCTTCGCCAAAAGCCGTACCTGCGAGGATTGGGACAATATCAGCGCCGATGTTGCGTTTATGGGTGCCCCTTTCGACTGCGGCACCCAGTGGCGCTCGGGTGCACGCATGGGGCCCCGCGCGGTTCGTGAAGCCTCAACCCTGTTCTCCTTCGGTCACAGCGGGGCTTACGACCACGAAGACGACGTCATGTACCTGGAAGGGGTGGATATCGTCGATATCGGCGACGCCGACATGGTCCACACCAACACCGAAAAGAGTCATGACAATATTGAATACGGGGTACGTAAGATCCTCGAAGCCGGCGCCCTGCCGGTGGTGGTCGGCGGTGACCACTCGGTCAATGCGCCGATCATCCGTGCCTTTGAGGGCAAGGGACCGCTCCATATCATCCAGATCGACGCTCACCTGGATTTCGTCGACGAGCGCCACGGTGTTCGCTTCGGCCATGGCAACCCGATCCGCCGCGCCTCGGAGAAAGAGTTCGTCACCGGCATGACTCAGCTCGGCATCCGCAACGTCTCCTCCTCCAATCGCAGCGATCATCAGGCCGCCGAAGATGCCGGCTCCACTGTACTGTCGGTTCGAGACGTTCGCCGACTGGGGCCGGAAGGGGTACTGGCGCTGATCCCGGAAGGGGTTAACTACTACATCACCATCGATATCGATGGTTTCGATCCCTCCATCGCCCCCGGTACCGGAACCCCCAGTCACGGCGGTTTTACCTACTACGAAGTGATGGAAGTACTGCAGGGAGTTACTAAAAAAGGCGAAGTAGTCGGTATCGACCTCTGTGAGGTGGCGCCGGATTATGACCAGACCGGGTCTACCAGCATCCTCGCCGCCCAGGTACTGATGAACCTGATTGGCTACGTCTTCCACGCCCGCCAGTCCCGTCAGGCCGAGGCTCAGCAGAGCGCCTGACCGACACCCGGTCAGCCGGTAGGAGATACCGGCTGGCCACCAGGGGCAGATTCAGACCGATTTCCTGGGATAACAGCTCAGCAGAACATTACGGGTACCGTTCACCCGTCCTTCGATCTGCTCCGGACTGGAAGTCAGCAAGATATTGCGAACCGCAGCCCCCCGTCTGGCAGTAAATCCGCCCCCCCCTTTACCTGAAGATCCCTGATAATTGTACCCTGTCACCCGTCTGCAGCGCCGTGCCGTTGCAATCCGGGGTGGGGGCATTCTCATCGTCACTGTCATTCCCCACCCCGGCTTCAGCCCGGGTACGAACGTCATCTTCCAGACAGAGCTTATCCAGCAGATCCTGAGCCCGGTGTTCAGAACTCAGGCGGATCAGTAGCCGCCAGGCCATCACCTGCACCGCCGGCTGCGGATTCCACATGCTGTCCGGCTGGTCGATCTGTTCGCGGCAGGTACCACAGACCATCGCACCTTAGACCATCTCACATAGTCCGGCACCGCCGTCGGACGATGGTGGAACTTCAAAGACTGACAGGTCCTCCTCAGCGGTGCAGAGTTCACGCGTTGAGCCGCAGCGTTGCTGCAGTGTCTGTTCGGTGTTCATAGTGATCGGCGGTGAAAAATCTGCGCCATCTGACCGTTGTCGCAGGGCGGACAAAAGTCGATGGAGGAAAAGCTCGGTCGGACGCCGTTTACCGCCACCCGGACCTTCACTGCGAAGCCCGGCTATTGACCGCAGAAAGTCTGATGAATACTATGCCCCGGCACCAACGGGTTTAAGAATCCGACCCTTCCGGTCGCAACCCGATCCGATAGCTGCAGGAGCCCGACCATGACCGACAGCCCGACCAGAACTCAGCCCGGCAACGGCTGGCTCGGTACCTGGGTATTTATCTTCACCGCCCTCTACTTCCACCTTTCGGCCGGCGGTCTCGACGCACTGCTATCCGTCTACGCGATGATTTTTATCGCAGTGGGTATTATTGTCGCGGCCCTGCTGATTGATTTTCCGGCTCAGGTACTGCAGCTGGAAATCAGCCGCCGCATTGCCGCAGCCAGCCCGGAAAGCAGCGAGGAACAGCAGACCGGAAAAGCCCGCGCCATAGGCACCTTCATCAAAGCCGGCCAGGTGGTGCTCGCCTTTGTTGCCACTAAGTACCTGTTCGCGTGGTTTTATGTGACGGTGCTGGGCGGATAATCAGGGCAGCGAGAGCAACCCGATCACTCATCACAATCCCCCATCAGGACAATGTCCGTTTCTGAAAAAGCGGGGGGCAACGCGTGGAACGCCAGATAACGGTTCTGCATCCGCATCGCATGCTTTTCCAGAGTACCGATACAGGCAATCCGATCCGCCTGACCACTGATAACCTGGTAGTGATGGACCAGCTCATGAATCAGTTCCGCCCGGCCACTGACTGATTCGGGCCGCCAGTTCAGCGGCATCAGGATCGAACGGGTCAGCTCGTCGTAGAGTGCGGTCAGTGGTACATTCTGATAGCTGCTCCAGGAGGCCAGTACCGACAGCTCATCGGCCTTACCGCCCCTGGAGCTCTCGATCTCCAGAGCACGGCGAACGATGTCCTCTTTCCCTTCGATCAGAATGTCCGGCAGCTCGGCGTGGCTGATCGACATACCCTGCCCACTCAGCCAGCTCGTGGTCACCAGAATGGCGGTACTGAGACCGATCGACCGTGAGCTGAACGCTTTGTTACGGGTTTCGCCACCGGCATAGACCGCTTCGTAAATCTCACTGATGGCTTTTCCGGCAACTTCACGCTGAGAGTCAGTCAGCCGTCTGGAAACCCCGGCTATCAGCGGTATCGATTCCCTGTTTCCTCTTCTGGCTGATATCGACAGCCAGATATAGGCCTTTACCAGGTCCTGATACCTTTCACTGGTGGTGAAAATCTGCCCCAGTTGTTGCTGAGACAGGCTGTGGCCACGACGGGCGGCCCGACGAAAATACCTGATCGAGCGATGTTCACTGTACACCGGCTGTTGCGGGTCCAGATGAACCAGCCCCAGCCGGTAAAGGGCGTTTATATCGCCGACATCGGCAGCCTTTGACAGCATCGCCAGCGCTTTATCCATATCCTGAATATGAGGGGGACCGCTGAGATAGAGCATGCCCAGTTTATAGCCGGCACGAATATGTCCCTGGCTGGCGGCCCGATCGTACCAGTAGAGCGCCTGCGTCAGATCCGGCTCTGTTCCCATGCCCTCTTCAAAGAAAATTGCCAGATTGTAGCGGGCATCGGCATCCCCCTGCTTTGCCATCTGCCTGAAACGGACAAAAGCGTTTCTCACCGAATCACTGCTGTCGGCGGTGATATCCGCCGTTGCCGGTGGTCTGGAAGCGTCCATGGAAACTGGCTCTGCAGCACCTGCCTGTCCGCAGCCGGCAATCAGGAACAGCAGCAGCAGCGGAGCAAACCGATTGAATTCAGAGCGGGTTAAAAGAGTGTAAAAGCACTTCAGGCTGATCATCCTCGCTGATATTCCGAGGCAGGTCGGACAACACTGTCTGCCCCCTCGTCGATTCCGGAACGGCGCTGCCACAGCAGCCGATACGCAGAACCATAGCCGACTTTTACGATCAGTTAAATCCCTGTCCTGTTTAAGGATAAACGCGCCCTACCACCCGGTACCGGAACTGAAACCAGAACATTAAAGCGCTGCCGGTTCAGAGCCAGCCCGCCAGGCGTATTTCGGGAAGGGAGAACCGGCCTCCGCAGTTGAGGGAGGCCGGTAAATTCAGCTCAGCGCATCATCAGTTCGTTAACTCCGGCCCAGCTGCCGTCGAGATTATAAACTTCGTACTTGCCGGATCCGACTTCCGCCCACTGGAAACACCTTTCGTTGCCGTTGCGGATTCCCTGCCAGCGGGTACAGACGGAATTATCTTTCAGGCGCCAGCTGCCGGTGGTGCGATGCTCAGCCCACTGCATCATACTGCTGCCATCGGCGCGGTAAACGGTCGTTCCGTTGGCTCTTTTCGTGCGCCATTTTGTATTCAGGCCGTTTTGGAACAGCACCGACAGCTGCTGACCGCTCAGCAGCTCGGGGCCGGTGGGGACTTCGGCAGTCGGCTTCTGCTGCTGGCTCTGACAACCCGCAGCCAGCAATGCAACAGTCAGTACGGTAGGAATACAGATCCTGTTCATAAGATTTCTCCTGTGCCGGACAAACAGAACGTCCCGGGGCGCAGCTCTCAGCACCGCGGAACCAGGGTGTTGGAATTTAAAGAGATCGGCTTCATCAGAAAGGACAGAGCAGCTTATGACCCCGGTGTCCGCCGGCAACAGAGGGGATCTGCCGCCGATTTCGACCGACCCGGGACGGCCGGCATTGCAGTCAGGAATGGCCTCAGGAATCTGCACGTCCCTGTCCTCGCGATTACCACTTAACAAACGTAGTTAACACTATGGTAGACAACCCGGTGATTCTCAAACCGGAAATGTTTGCAGAAGGTCAGCGTTCGGAGATGGCCAGCCGGATGGCCAGCCCGGCGAACAGGGTTCCGGTCAGCCGATTAAGGATGCGCTGGGCGGTCGGGGAGTGGCTCAGGCGGCGGGCATAGCGCCCGGCCAGCAGACTGATCGCAGCGAAAACCGCCATAGCCAGCAGGATAAAAATTGCGCCCAGCGCCAGCAGCTGCAGGGTCAGATGACCTCTGGCGGGGTCGGCGAACTGGGGTAGAAACGCCAGGAAGAAGATCGACAGCTTAGGGTTGGAGATGCTCATCAGAATCCCCCGTCGGTAAAGCCGGCGCAACCCCAGTGGCTCAGCGTCCGAAGAAGAAAAATGGTGGCTGCCGGCTCGAAAAGCCTGCCAGGCCAGCCACAGCAGATAGCCCGCCCCACAGAACTTCAGCAGCGTAAAGGCCAGGGCGGAGGTCTGAAAAATCACCGCTACCCCCAGCGCCACCGCCAGGCTGTGAACCAGCAGCCCGGTGGCCAGACCGAGGGTCACCACGATACCGGCACGGGGACCACGCAACACCGACTGGGTCAGTACAAACAGATTATCCGGCCCCGGCGCCAGGTCCAGCAGCACACAGGCCAGCATAAACCCCAGCAACGTATCCAGCTCAAACATGGCAGTCCCCTCCCCGGGGTATTCAGTGCGGCGGGCAGGCCCGGGTGATCTCAATCACCAGCCTCCCATCCTCATCCCGCTCTGCCCTGCGGGACCTGCTGCGGGTAATCAGACCGCTCTGGGTTTTAAAGACCTGATAGATACGCTCGGTATCGATGGATTCATAGGTAGAACTGCCGTAGCTGGCGTCCGCCAGCAGCGCCACAGCCATTTCAGTCAGGCCGCCGTCGACGATACCGGCAGCGGCGACATCGGCCAGCGAATGGGCCCGGGTCGGCGCACTGTTCTGCTGTTCGACTTCGCGGTAACGCCCCTCCAGCCGGTCCAGTCGGAAACGGCCATCAAGACCCAGAACGTTAGCCCAGGGTTTCCATTTCAGGAACCGGGCATCGATCCGCCACTGGTCTCCCCACAGCGGATAACTTTTTACCCTGCAAAGATCACCGGTGGCTAACTGAGCACGATAGCGCTGGTGATTCAGCCGTTCGAAGGTCAGTTCGGCGATCAGCGTTTCGGCGCTGAGCCTGCTATAGCTCTGCATCAGCCCCGCCACCGCTCCCAATAACAACAGCGTCAGCACAACCAGCAACAGCAGAGCACGCCGCAGCAGCCTCATCAGACCGCGTCCGGATCATCGGTCAGCACCACCACCCGGGCGGTAATCACCATAGTCAGCAGCACCGAGGCGGCAAACGCATAGAGTCCGTAACGCATCTCGACATGAGCGATGGCGCCGAGTTTGACCGACACCACCAGCACCGCCACCACAAAAACATCCAGCATCGACCACTTGCCGTACAGATGCATCCAGTGCAGATAGCGGCGAACCTGCTGAGAGCTCTGGTCCGGCGCATCGAGAATCTGCCACAGCACGCCGAGCTTCAGCACCGGCAGCAGGACGCTGAAGCCGCCGATCAGCAGAAACAGAAACCACTTCTGCTCCAGCAGCAACTGGACGATACCGGAAATAATCGAAAAGGTATTTTCCACCAGATAGAACTTTTCGATGGTGACGATGGGCGCCAGCAGGCCGGCAATCAGCAGCAACAGCGCGATAACCAGCATCACCCGCAGCAGCAGTATCTGTCCCCGATTGATAGCCACGCCCTGTCCTGTCTCCTGCTGAAGCCCGTTATTACCCTCCGGGGATCGGAACACCCGGTGACCCTGCGCTGACTGTGACCGCCGGGCGGCTCAGAAAATTCCCGTTAAAGCTCTGCCGGTGCCGGCGTCTCAGTTGGCGAACTGTTCACGGATGATGCGTTCATCCAGATTGTGTTCCGGATCATAAAGGACGGTGCTCCAGAGACTGCGGTCTTCAAACACCTTAACCCGCAGTACATCCCGGATTTCGGTGGAGTCAGCCGACGCTCCCACCGGGCGCTTCAACGGATCCAGCACCTCCATCTCCACCGTCGCCATATGGGGCAGAATCGCCCCCCGCCAGCGTCGCGGCCGATAAGCGCTAATCGCCGTCAGCGCCAGCACGCCACTGCCCAGCGGCAGGATCGGCCCGTAGGCCGACATGTTGTAGGCAGTACTGCCGGCTGTTGTTGCCACCAGCACCCCGTCACAGACCATCTCTTCCAGTCGTTCGACGCCATCGATACTGACCCGGATATGGGCCGCCTGACCGGTTTCCCGAAACAGCGATACTTCGTTGAAAGCCAGTGCCCGATGCTTGTCACCGCGATTACAGATCGCTTCCATCCGCAACGGGTGCAGCTCGATCGCCTCGGCCCGCTCCAGCCGCTCTCGCAGATCGTCGGGACGAAATTCATTCATCAGAAAACCCACCGAGCCGCGGTTCATGCCGTAGACCGGTATCTTCAGCTTCAGATAGCGGTGCAGCGTCCGAAGCATAAAACCGTCACCACCGAGGGCGACGATCACATCTGCCTCCTCCGGCTCGACGCGGGGATAGATGCGGCTGAGAATATCCATCGCCCCCTGAGCGGTGGCAGACTTACCGGCAACAAAAGCGATCTTCTTTTCACTCATTCTATGGCTGACCTGCAGGCTGAAAATCATGCTGTCCGGGGGCTTCCGGGTCAGGGCCCCATCGGCGCTAAGTATCCTTAAATCAGCCGGGGAAAACCATGACGGCAGTTAATTTTGCTGAAAAAAGTTCTCCATCAGCCGAGGGTCGTCAAAATGACGGATACCGGTAAAACTGATGGCATGATGACCCCGCTGACGCATCGCCCCGGCCGATCTCACACCCATCGGCCAGAGCAGATAACGTTCGTTACGAGCTGAGGCCGGTACCAGGCCGTCGGCCGCAAACAGACTGCGTCGCCGTTCTCCGTCTCTGAGGCTGGTCAGCTGGCGGTAGGGCAGCATCCGGTAGCTCAGGCTACCCTGCGGGATCTGCCGGCCATTCAGAGCGGTCAGCCCGACCACGTAATGGGCGGAGCTGCTGAGATGCACCACCAGCCGACCCTCGGCCGGATCCGGTAACTGCCGGGTCAGCACCAGGGGCGGCTCGACCCGGAGCGCGTCACGACTGACTTCCGCTCTGATCCGATACCTGTCGGATACCGGATAAACTTTGTGGTAGCAACCACAGGGGTGAATGCTGTCGTAACTGAATACCTCGCCGTCAGGGTCCAGAGTCACTCGCCAGATCAGCCCATCCAGCACACCGGCATAGATATCCCCGTCTTTCTGCGGCGCCCGTTCAGGGAACCATATCAGGTAGTTGAGCTGCAGCAACACATCACCCCGGTAGCGGGTCCAGGAGGGAAACCAGTAGGTGACCGGGTCTGCGGTATCAACGTAGGGTTCACCATCCGTTAAGCCGATGCGACCGATTCGATCGGCATCGGGCCGCTCTGTCATTGATCGCTGATACACTCGCCAGGCCGGAGCATAGCTGGCGAACAGCTGCTGCAGCTGCTCAGGCGTCGGTTCCGGGATTCCGAGATGGCTGCGTGCCCGCCCCTCAGCCAGCCAGCGGCCTGTGCTGGAAAGATCAGCAGCGACGATAGAAGCGGGCCGATAGAGCAGGCTCTCACCCTGCAGGCTGACCGGGTTGTTAAACTGCCGCTGCCAGGTCGCATGCTCATTGCTGATCGCCCGCAGCACCGGCAACCGGGTAAAGGGATAGAGGCCGAATACCCGCAACCCTCCATGATAGGCGTCGCCGACCCGTGCCTGTTGCTGTAACCGCTGCCAGAACTGAGGACTGTTACGATCCCGGTGGGCCAGCTGGTCTATACAGGCTTCAATCTGCTGTCGCACCGCCGGACGGTAAGTGACCGGCAGGTTATCCAGCTCCGTCTGCCGCGTTTCGGTGGCCAGCGCCCTGAGCCGCGCCAGCCACTCCCGGCGCTGATCGTCGCTGTCCAGTTCAGTGGCGAAACTGGCCAGCAACCGGTTGGTTCGCAGATAGGGATAGTCCCGCAATGGCTGGCCATAGGCATTGCCCACCTCCGCCTGTTCAATTCTGGCCTGCATATCCGTCAGCAATGACCGACACTCAGCGTCACCGGCCAGCCCCGGCAGCCGCTGATAATTCAGTGGCTGGGTGCTGCAGGCGGTAACCATCAATACGGCGGCTACCCCACAGCAGCGGCCGCCGGTTCGCAGCAGCTTACTCAGTCTCATGGGATCCCCTGTCAGAAAAGCTTTACAGAGGTTAGACCGACAACCGCGCTGCCAATTCCCCCGACCCTGTACAGCGGCCAACTACTGCTTCCCCGGCGTAGCGAATGGCATCCGGTCTGCATTTCCATAGCCTGTCAGATCTCCGGCCGCCTGTTCCGACTATCAGAATCTGAACTACACTACTCTCTTTCGCGTCGCACAAAATAGTGTATAGTAAGGGTTTTCACTTACTGCTCAACAGAAGGAAATAACGATGAAAATTGAACACGTTGGTGTTGTAGGTGCCGGACAGATGGGCAGCGGTATCGCTCAGGTGTGTTCGGCCGCCGGCCTGAAAGTGACTCTCTGTGACCAGAATGAAGAAGCGGTTGAACGCGGACTGGCAGCGATCAGCAAGAGCCTGGATCGCCTGCTGGCCAAAGAGAAAGTTACTGCCGATCAGGTCTCCGAGATCCTGGATCGTATTCAGCCCGGTACTTCTGTTGAGCTGCTGAGCGACGCCGATATCGTTATCGAAGCCGCCAGCGAAGTGGAGTCCATCAAGCAGGCTATCTTCCGCGATCTGGATCGGGTCTGTAAGCCGGAAGCCATTCTGGCCACCAACACCTCTTCCATCTCAATCACCCGTCTTGCCGCCGTTACCGGACGTCCGAACCAGGTGATCGGCATGCACTTTATGAACCCGGTGCCGATGATGAAGCTGGTCGAAGTCATTCGCGGTCTGCAGACCGACGATGAGATCTTTAACGCCGTTAACGAGCTGTCAAAATTCATCGGTAAAGTACCGGTTGACGTGAAAGATGGCTTCGGCTTTGTCTCCAACCGTATCCTGCTGCCGATGATCAACGAAGCGATCTTCTGTCTTTACGAAGGCATGGCATCGGCCGAAGAGATCGACACCGTGATGAAGCTGGGCATGAGCCACCCCATGGGTCCGCTGACCCTGGCCGACCTGATCGGTCTCGACACCTGCCTGAGCATCATGGAAGTGCTGCATGAAGGCTTTAACGACAGCAAATACCGCCCCTGCCCGCTGTTAAAGCAGATGGTTGATGCCGGTTATCTGGGACGCAAGTCCGGCCGCGGCTTCTATCAGTACGACTGAGGAACAGATCATGAATGCAACCAGCAATGTCAACCCGGAGCAGTTTGAGAACATCCTGCTGGAACGGGTGGAAACCGGTGTCTACCTGCTGACTATCAACCGGCCTAAGGTGCTCAACGCCCTCAATGCCAGCACTCTGGAGGAGATGAACCAGGCGTTGTCGGTCATCAGCGCCGACAGTTCCGCCCGGGTACTGCTGATTCGCGGTGCCGGCGAGAAGGCGTTTGTGGCCGGTGCCGATATCGAGCATATGAGCCACCTCACTCCAATCGAGGGTAAAGCCTTTGCCGAGCACGGCATGCACCTGTTCCGTCGTCTCGAAACTCTGACCATCCCGGTGGTGGCTCTGGTTAACGGCTACGCCCTGGGTGGCGGCTGCGAGCTGGCCATGAGCTGCGACTTTATCCTCGCTGCCGAAAATGCCAAGTTCGGTCAGCCGGAAGTTAACCTGGGTATCACCCCGGGCTTCGGCGGCAGCCAGCGTCTGACGCGTCTGGTGGGCCGGGCTATGGCCATGGAGCTGCTGGTCACCGGCCGTACCATGTCCTCCGACGAGGCGATGCAACGTGGTTTGGTTAACCACGTCTATCCGCAGAAGGAGCTGCTGGACAAGGGGCTGGAACTGGCTTCCATGATCGCCGGCAAGAGCAGCAGCGCTATCCAGCTGACCAAACAGCTGGTTCAGCGTGGTCAGGATCTGGATCTGGATAACGCCTGCGTGATGGAGAGCGACCTGTTCGGTCTCAGCTTCTCCACCGAAGACCGCACGGAAGGCATGGCGGCGTTCCTGGAGAATCGCAAGCCACAGTTCAAATAACGGAACGTTATCGGAATCCTGGCCTGCGCAACCTGGCTCTGAGGGCGGGGGAATAGCAAATCTCCCGCCACCTTTTCACTTGTGTTCTGCTGAAATCCGGAAGCGATCCTGATGGGACAAACTCCCGGATAGCACCCATTTCACCTGTCGGCGACTTACTTTTCTTCAGCAGCGAAGAAAAGTAAGCAAAAGAACGCCGCCCGAAGTGTCGCTGTTCTCTGCCGATCGTACATGAAGTCACTGCGATGCTTGAAGGCACGGACTGATCCCCCCTTCTGTGCAGCCGAGCAATGCAGCTTACAAATGGATCTGTGTGAGGACTGTTTGAGGCCGCAAAGCGGCCGAGTTCCGCAGCACCCATTTGTATGCAAAACGCGCAGGGTAGCTGGCGAAGCCAGCCAAACAGCAGGGGCGGCTTTGGATTGTTAAGGTCTTTGGGCGCCCAAAGACCTCAACTCGCCGTCAGGGCGAAAAGGGGCATCCGAATAGCCACCACTGTTCAGCACATACCCTGATTTTCTATCCGAAACCAACTGAGCAAGCCCCTCTTGCCCGGCCTTCTTTAATCGCACCAGCAACAAAAGCAAGCTTGTCGTTGCTGACAATGGAATCGGCCCCTGATTGATGAAGCCGGATTCAGTTACTACTAAATCCACATAACAGAGAGCGACCCCAGGCCTACGCTGCAACCTTCGGACTTTCTTCGCCCGAAACAGGCTCAGCTGGCCCCTTTTGAGGCCAGAAATTCACTGTACTGCTGATCGGTACCACTGATATGGCGGATCAGCCAGCTTTTCAGAAAGTTCAGCAACGCATCGATCGTCGCGTCATGATCCTCTTCGTAGTGGCTGATCATCTGCGTCACCTCTGCCACCATCGCCTGATGCTCACGGCGATGGGGTTCCAGCTCCGAATAGCCATACTCCTCCATCAGTTTCTCTTCGCGAACAAAATGGTAACGCGTATATTTGATCAGCTCGTCAAGGGCGTTACGCTCGAACTCCTCACCGGTATAGTGGTTGGAAGCCGTCTGCAGCTGGTTAATCAGATTCAGCAGTTTGCGGTGATCGCGGTCCAGCGAACCGATTCCGGTGTTGTATTCATCCTTCCAGACCAGATAGCTACGCTGTTCAAGACGCTGGTGGCCGTATATCACCAGTCCAAGCAGTGCCAGCGAAATCCAGGGAATGGGGTGGGTCAGTCCCATCATAAAGCCAAGAGCGGTCGCGACGATCAGGGACAGCACTATCAGGGCGAGTGCCAGGGCGGTCAGTTTTTTGCTCATCTTCCGGTTCCTGTCAGTTGTAAGCAGCAGGGTGTCAACAACATTACCGTCAGACTTCAGAAGCGCCGGGCAGCCCCGGGAAAACGGGAAGAAACCCGGCCTGCGATCAGCGCAGGCCGGGTGCTCAGCCGCTTAACTTGTCGGTCAGAGTAATATATAACTGAGGCAGGCGCTGAGGCAACTGGTCCGCCTTTCGAATCAGGGTATAACCCTGACGGCCGAACAGGTAAGGCAGGTACTGACTGGCCTCCTCATCGATGGTGATGCAGAACGGAATCAGCCCCTGCTGGCGCGCTTCGACAATCGCCATACGGGTGTCTTCGATCCCGTAGCGACCTTCGTAGCGATCGAGATCATTGGGTTTGCCGTCGGTCAGCAGCATCAGCAGTTTTTTCTCACCGGGTTGCTTGGCCAGCAGTTCGGTGGCGTGACGAATCGCCGCCCCCATCCGGGTATAGAAGCCCGGCTTAATATCATCGATACGGCCCCGGATAGCGGCACCGTAGTTCTCTTCAAAGCTCTTGATCTGGTTGAAACGCACATGCTTGCGTTTCCGGGAAGAGAAACCGTGGATGGCAAAACGGTCACCGCTGCCGGACAGGCTTTCGGCAAACAGATAGAGGCTGTCGCGAATAACATCGATCACCTGGCGATCGTTATTGACCCAGGAATCGGTGGACAGCGACAGGTCCGCCAGCAACAGACAGGAAAGGTCACGCACCAGCGGGCGTTTCTGGTAAAACAGCCGTGGATCACCGCTGTTGCTGCCTCCGGCCCGGGCACCCCGGTAATCCATATAGGCATCCAGGTCCAGCCGGTCACCTTCATACTGGCCGCGAATCCAGTTGGGGCGGGCCGACAGACTTTCAAACTGACGACGCAGCCGGCGGGCAATTTTCATCAGATGATCCGGTAGCTCACGGGGCTTAGCGTTGCGGCTCATCATCGGAATGATGCGGGTGAAGTCCTCCTGCAGCAGCTGCTTTTTAAAATCCCACTCCGGTACCAGAATCCCTTCACTGAGAGGAATATCGTCTTCGGACGCGGATGGCAGATCGAGGTCAAACTTAATACTGCTGGCAGTGGTTTCGCCGTCTTCGGTCACCGCCATACTATCCAGCTCGTCGGCAATATTCTCTGCCTGCTCCAGATCCTCGTCCTCTTCGGCAGAGCGATCCAGCTTGACGTATTCGGCAAAGGTAAACAGGCTGGTTTCGTAACGAACCCCCATCGGCGCGCTCTCTTTGTCCGGCATTTCGGCACGCTCGGCCTGACGTCGTTTCTGATCGGCTTTACGGCTGGCACCATCGCCTTTGTTCTCGCCCTGCCCGGTATCGGATCCGCTACCGCCCACCATCGACCGGGGAGGTGACGGATGCAGCCAGAGTGGCACCGGGTGCGGTGCGAACTGGGATTCGGGCAGATCGGTTACCGATCCGGGATTCAGCAGCGCCGCCTGAATCGCCCGCTCCTGTTCCGCCTCGTCGGCTTTCAGCTTGTCCAGCTTCGGACGCAGGGGAATCAGCCCTTCGACCAGTCGCTGGTAACGGCTGCGCAGGCCGGGAAACTGGTCCAGCGTGGCCAGCGTTCGCTGCTGATTATCGAGCAGCCAGATACCCCGGGTATCGGCCGGCGTGCCGGCCAGCGCCGCCAGCCAGAAATACAGCTCACGGTTGAGCGCCCGATCCGGATAGACATCGAGCTTCTGCGGCAGATGCAGACGATCATCATCCCGCCAGGCCAGCTCAGCCTTCTGACCGGTACCGGCAATGCGGTGCAGCCAGCTGCGCCGGGCACCGTGCTCGGTGGCGGTGGCGGCGGTAATGGTCAGCGCACCATCACCACCCAGCGCCCGGAAGAAAATGCCCAGCGAGGTGGTGAGCTCTTTCAGCTCCACCGCGTGTTCGATATGGCCTTCATAGGCGATCCGGGTAATAAAGCGATCCCAGTACTGACCAACCTGTTCTTCCATCTCAATGCCTCTGAGTTACTACTGCCACTGATGCCCCATTGAGGGTTCGTTACTGTTCGCCGAAGGCGGCCTGAACCAGCTCCATCAGACCCTGGATGGTATCTTCGTCGTCGCTCAGCGGTTCGATCATTCCCGCCAGACAGGCTTTCACCGGATCAAATCCGGATCGGATCAGAGTCGCAGTGTAAACCAGCAGTCGGGTACTGGCGCCCTCTTCAATATCCTGGTCCTTCAGTGCCCGCAACGCATTGGCCAGGCTCACCAGCCGTTTGGCCAGCAGCTCGTCGACTCCGGTTTCCTCTATCAGCACCCGGACTTCGGTCTCCTTCGGCAGATAGCCGAAGCTCATGGACAGGAAGCGCTGGCGGGTACTGGGTTTCATCCCCTTGAGCAGGTTCTGGTAACCGGGGTTATAGGAGACCACCAGCATAAAATTGTCCGGGGCATGAAGAGTCTCGCCGGTACGGTCGATAGGCAGAATACGACGATCATCGGTGAGCGGGTGAATCACCACGGTGGTATCTTTACGAGCTTCCACCACCTCATCCAGGTAACAGATACCACCCTCGCGGACGGCGCGGGTCAGCGGCCCGTCACTCCAGACGGTCTGGTTCTCTCCGATCAGGTGTCGCCCGACCAGATCAGAGGCGCTGAGGTCGTCGTGACAGGACACCGTATACAACGGCAGGTTCAGCTTCTTCGCCATATGACTGATGAAGCGGGTTTTACCGCAACCGGTCGGGCCCTTGATCAGCACCGGCAGCTGATGCTTAAAAGCATGCTCAAAAAGCTCAACTTCGTTGCTCTGAGGCTGGTAGTAGGGAAGATCTTCGCCGGACAGTTCAATATCGGCGACATTCGATACAGTGCTCATTGCTGCACTCCTAACTGAAATCGATTGCGTAAGTTGCGGTAATAATCAGCGATACGGCTGGCACGTAAGCCATCAGCAGCACTCGCCACAGACGAGGCGCCCCACGCAGATTCATAAAAAAGTCGGTGATCATTCCGGCCTTCACTACGGTCAGCACCAGCACGATCGCAATCAGCGTCATGCTCAACTTAGGCTGTTCGGCAAAGTAGGCCGAAACGCAGGTCAGGGTCAGCATCAACACCCATAGCAGGGTGCTGATCCGGTAACTGGGCATTTTCATATCGGCGTCCCTCAGTGCAGCACGTAAACCAGCGGAAACAGGATCAGCCACAGCAGATCCACCATATGCCAGTAGCTGGCACCACTTTCAAGACCCTGGAAATTGTCGGGACCGTAAGCGCCTTTCAACAGTTTCACGGCCACGAAGATCAGGATAACCATCCCCAGCACCACATGCAGATAATGGAAAGCCGTCAGCAGGTAGTAGTACTGGTAAAACACGTTGGTGGTAATGTCGTAGCCCAGCTCGATGCTGTGCTTGTACTCCAGCGTTTTGATGACCAGATAGGTAACCCCCATGGCGATGGCACCCAGCAGCTCAAAGAAACCTTTGCGGCAGGCTCCTTTCTCGACCGACGTTACGGCCCGGGCCACAAAATAACTGCTGGTCAGCAATGCAAGGGTATTGGCGAGGCCGGCATTAATATCGAGGCCCGCCTGTCCTTCGGCAAAGATTTCCGGGTACATCGCCCGATTGACCGCATAGATACTGAACAGCAGGGCAAAGGCGGTCAGCTCCGCGAGGATAAAAAACCACATCGCCATATCGCCCGGCAGACGGCCACGGCGATTGTTCGGTGTAGCCGCTACGCTGGCAACATCGGCACTGACAGATGCGTCGACACGGGTGTCAGCTTCAGCGGGTGTAGGTGTCAGAGTATGATTCACGCTCTGCTCTCCTGAGAAATTCGGTTAACACGACAGACTGAGGGCCATTCTGTCAGGGTTTGAGCATCTTCGATGTGAGATAAGTCAATTCAGGCAAAAAACAGCTAAGGAAAAGCAATGAGGGGGTAGTCGGGGGGAAGAATCCGCCCCGAGGATCGGGGCGGATAGTCATCGCATTAAGCAGATGCGGTCGCTGCACTCTCAACAGTGATCTCTTCACCTTTGGCGAAGAAGCTGTAGATGTAAACAGCCAGACCTGCCAGGAAGATCACACCGGCAAGCTCACGCAGCCAGTAGAACAGTTCGATCTGATCCTGAACAGCCATGAAGCCCTGAGGCGCGTCGGAGAAACGCTGCAGCCATACCTGCAGGATGCCGGCACCGGTCAGGAACAGAGTGATGAACACCATGGACACAGTCATCAGCCAGAAGCCCCACATCTCCAGTACCTGAGCCTCGCGGCTGTTGGCGATACGACCGCGCATCAGCGGCATAGAGTAGGAGATCATGGTCATAACGATCATGGCGTAAGCGCCGTAGAAAGCCATGTGACCGTGAGCGGCAGTGATCTGAGAACCGTGGGTGTAGAAGTTCACCGGAGCCAGGGTGTGCAGGAAGCCCCATACACCAGCGCCCAGGAACGCCATTACGCCAGTACCCATTGCCCACAGAGCAGCAGCCTTGTTCGGATGCTCGCGGCGACGCTTGTTGATCATGTTGAATGCGAACAGGGTCATCATGAAGAACGGAATCGGCTCAAGAGCAGAGAACACGGAGCCGATCAGCTGCCAGTACTCAGGCGTACCGATCCAGAAGTAGTGGTGACCAGTACCGAGGATACCGGTGATCAGCGCCATGGCGATGATCATGTACAGCCACTTCTCGATCACTTCGCGGTCAACACCGGTGATCTTGATCAGTACGAAGGCCAGGATAGCACCAAGGATCAGTTCCCAGACACCTTCTACCCACAGGTGAACAGTCCACCACCAGAACATCTTGTCCAGAACAAGGTTCTCAGGGTTGTAGAAGGAGAACAGGAAGAATACCGCCAGACCCAGCAGACCAATCATCATTACCAGGCTGATAACAGTCTTGCGACCTTTCAGCATGGTCATGCCGAGATTGAACAGGAAGCCCAGAGCGACGATTACGATACCAATCTTGGTTATCGTCGGCTGCTCAAGGAATTCCCGCCCCATGGTGGGCAGGATCTCGTTACCGGTCAGTTTCGCCAGAGTAGCGTAAGGAACCGCAAGGTAACCTACGATAGTCAGAGCACCTGCAACCAGGAAGATCCAGAACAGCGCCAGCGCCAGTTTAGGCGAGAACAGCTCAGTCTGAGACTCTTCAGGAATCAGGTAGTAGGCGGCGCCCATAAAGCCAAACAGGATCCAGACGATCAGCAGGTTGGTGTGAACCATACGAGCAACGTTGAAAGGAATTTCCGGGAACAGGAAATCACCCATCACGTACTGCAGGCCCATAATCAGACCGAACAGGATCTGGCCCAGAAAAAGCCCGATAGCGGCAATAAAGTAGGGCTTTGCAACAGCTTGAGATTGAAACTTCATTTTAGCCTCTCCTATTAGCCTTGAATATTCGGCGGCCAGCCAGCGTCGTCGATTTCAGAAGTCCATTTCAGGAACTCTGCCAGCGCTTCCAGCTCTTCTTCAGAGAAGTTGAACTGAGGCATGCTGCGACGACCGGGGATACCATCAACGGGGCGAGACTTAATGAATGCTTTGATCGCTTCCTTGTTCTTGCCGAAGCGGTCATAAACGTTAGCAAGCTCAGGAGCAAAATAGGCGCCCTCACCCATCAGGGTGTGGCAGCCGATACAGTTGTTTTCTTCCCACAGCAGCTTACCGTGCGCAACCTTTTCGGTGATATTCTCCCGATGATCGCGGTCAGGCAGAGCCCGTGTGGTGTGGAAAGTCAGGCCTAAGAACACCAGGAAGAAGAACAAACTACCTCCATAGAAGATGTTCCGTGCCATGGTCTTAGTAAAGGTTTCACTCATAAAGTGTCTCCAAACGTGTTTGGAAAGGCTTTGAGGACAAAATCCTATGGACCTTGCGGTTAATATTTAAAATTGAATTTTCGAGCAAAGAAATTGTCTCCCCAGGCCTGCTCTATAACCTTGATCAAAGTCAAATTGCAAAAATCCTGAGTAAAATAGTCGATTATTAGGTCAACACTATGATGAATAAGAAGATATCCGGAGTCTCTCAATGAGAACAGTTCCTATCTACCTACAGCCGGCGGTACTGCTTCAGAGTCTCTATCTGATCAACTTACTGGCCGCCCCCCTGCTGACGCTGATTCCGATTGTCTATCTGTGCCGTAAGAACTGGCATAGCCCGGATCCCGTTGCCAGCTGCCATACCCGCCAGGTGGCAGCTGTGACGATCTGGTTCGGTATCGTCTTTTTCGGCGGTATTCTGCTGTTCTGGCTGCTCGGCAACAACAGCCCGGAGCACTGGACGGTGCTGCTGATGTATCTGATCGTCTTCCACACCACGTTCGTGATGATCGGCATGGTCGGACTGGCCCGGGCTCTGAGTGGCAAAACGTACCGGCCCTATCTGATCGGCGTCCCCTGGGAGGAGACCAGCGATAATCTGGATGCCTGAGGATTCAGATAATGATACCGGGCGGCCTGAACGCTGAAACCTTCAGCATGCGCCCGGCGACACGCGACACGGCTCAGAAGCGCCTTATGACAGCAGCTGAACAGGAACGGGACTAACGGAGGTTCAGCGCCGTTCCAGCAGGTAAACATGTTCCCGTAACCAGTCCAGTCCCTGCTGCTTAAAGCGGAGATTTTCCTCAAGCACATCCTGGTCGGCCAGCTCTTCAACCACAAAATCATCGGCAAACAGCTGTTGCACCTCGGCGCCGCCCACCGCAAAAGGGGGCCCCGCTTTCAGGTTCTGATCATAATCGAGGGTAATCAGCAGCATTCGGGTTCCGGAAGGCAGCAATGCAGCCAGCCGAGCGGCGTAACCAGCCCGCATCTCCTCCGGCAGCGCTATCAGCGCAGCCCGGTCATAGACGGCATCAAAGGGCGCGGCGGTATCCGCTTTGAACTCAAAGAAATCACCGGCCAGCAGCTCCAGCTCATCCAGCTGCCAGCGTCGGAATGGCCCGTGTCGGTTTTCTTCCATCGACAGCTGATTTTCTGCCACAAAGGCTTCCAGCGCCAGCTCACTGAGTTCAACGCCGGTTACCCGGTGCCCCTGTTCCAATAACCACAGCATATCGACGCTTTTGCCGCAGAGCGGCACCAGCACCCGACTGCCGGGCTTCAGCCCCAGCCGTGACCAGTGCTGCACCATAAACGGATTGGCATCGGCCTGATGAAAGCCGATTTCATTGTTCTGCCAGCGCTGATGCCAGAATTGCGGTTCCACAGGAGACTCCTTCTGCCGGGTCGGAGAAAAGGGGACTGCGCCGCTTTCACCGACCTGTTACTGTACGGGCAGAAAGAATAATGTCTCAGCTGGCCGGATTCAATCGGCTTCCAACAGCTCTTGCCGCTTCAGCCACCTTCAGGCAGAACGGCTGGCTTTCAGGAAGGCCGTTTCACTGTCGATCAGCTGCTTCAGCTGCGGCAGTTCGCAACAGCGCCCGAACCAGCCAGCCAGTCGGGGCCAGCGTTCCGCATCCACCGGATAGCCCACATAACCGGCGTTCAGCAGATGGGTGAATATGCTGATATCCGCCAGCCCGAAACGGCCGAACAGGAATCCCTGCTCCGGCATCCGGCTTTCCAGATAACCCGCTGCTTCCGGAAGCAGTTCGTTGGCAGCCCGCTCTACGATGGCCATATCCGGCGCTTCCTTTTTCAGCATCGGCCGCACCGCCAGCTGCCAGAACAGACCGATACCCGCGGCGGCCAGCCGGCTGTCGGCATACTCCTCCAGCCAGCGCGCCCTCGCCCGGTCTTCGATACTGTCCGGCAGCAGCGACACTTCGGGATAGCGCTCCTCCAGATACTGACAGATCACCGACGAATCGCAGAGAGTCAGATCGCCGTCGACCATCACCGGCACCTTCGCCAGCGGGCTGATCGCCAGGAATTCCGGCGTGCGAGTACCGGGCAACGTGCTTATCAGTTCGTAGTCCAGCCCTTTCAGTTGCAGCGCCAGCAGGACTTTACGGGTAAATGGAGACAGGGGGACGCCGTAGATTTTCATGCTGATTCCTCTCGTTTGGTTCGCAGATCTCCGAAACAACACATCGGCGCTCTTCAGGGATACCCGAAGGCGTCGGGGCAGTCCGAAAACAGTGGCTTTCATTTTTAAAGCCTCTCAAGTATAAACAGGTGACTTGTTTTTTTAAAGTCTCTTAGATGCTATGATTTTCGGACTATGACAGATCAGAAAAAACACGCCCGCGGGATTGAGACTGACCGGGATTCAGAAGTGCAACAACAGCCCCCATGGAAGCGCTCCCCCTGTCCGGTCGCCTGTTCGCTGGACATTCTCGGTGATAAGTGGACACTGCTGGTGGTTCGCGACCTGCTGCTCGGCAAGCAGACTTTCAAAGAATTTCAGAACAGTCCGGAAGGCATCCCCACCAACATTCTGGCGGAACGGCTGAAACGCCTGGAACAGGCCGGAATCCTGGTGCGGGAGCTCTACCAGCAGCGCCCGAAACGATATCGCTACCTGCTCACCGACATGGGCCGGGAGCTGGGGCCGGTACTCGGCGCGCTGGTGGACTGGGGCAACCGGCATCTGCCCTGGACCCTGAAGATCAGTGGCTGACATAAACACCGGGGCCGGAGACAACAACCGGCCCGACAGCACCTGCAATCCTGTCTGCCAGCGCTTGAGAATACCCGACCCCTTTGCTTAACTAAGCTGACGACCGCCAGTGCAGCGGCCACTCGCTATCTCCGGAGCCAGTTGGGTACTCTGATTTGTTTCACTCTCCCCTGATTCTCCCCAGCCGTTACATCTCTCTGAGCGAAGAGGGATTTTACTCCCGGGCACGACCGACCCCACTGGACAACCCCCGGCTGGTCCACCTTAATCAGCAGCTCGCTGACGAGTTCCGGCTTAACCGGGAGGATTTCTCTCAGACCGGTTTTCTCGACTACCTCGGTGGTAAAGGACTGCCGGAGTCGCTGGATCCTGTGGCCACGGCCTATTCGGGCCACCAGTTCGGTGTCTTTAATCCCGGGCTGGGCGATGGCCGCGCGATCCTGCTGGGGGAGTTCAGCGATCGTCGGGGACAGCGCCACGAGTTTCAGTTGAAAGGTTCCGGCCCCACCCCCTACTCCCGCGGCTTCGACGGCCGCTCCGTGCTGCGGTCGGTAATCCGCGAGTATCTGGGCAGCGAAGCGATTCACGGTCTCGGTATCCCAACAACCCGCGCACTCTGTCTGGTGGACAGCAACACTCCGGTAGTTCGTGAGCAGCTGGAAACCGGCTCGATGATGATCCGCGTCGCCCCCAGCCATATCCGCTTCGGCTCCTTCGAGCTGTTCTACGGCCAGGGCAGATATACTCAGCTGCGGCAGCTGGCGAATTTCTGCATCGACACCTGCTTCGAACAGCTGAACGACGACAAGGATCGCTACGGATGCTGGTTCGATGAAATAGTGCGGCGCAGCGCCCGGCTGGTGGCCCACTGGCAGTCTGCAGGCTTCTGTCATGGCGTCATAAACACCGACAACTTCTCCATCCTGGGACTGACCTTCGACTACGGCCCCTTCGGTTTTATGGAGCAGTTCGATCCGGAACACGTCTGCAATCATTCCGACCATGAAGGGCGCTACGCCTTCAGCCAGCAGCCCCGGATCGGTCTCTGGAACTGTCTCTGTCTTGCCCAGGCGCTGACCCCGCTGATCGACCGGAAGCGACTGGAACAGGGACTGGAGCTCTACGAACCGGAACTACAGCGCCACTACCTCAGCCTCGCCCGGGCCAAACTGGGGCTCGAGCAGCACCGGGAAAGCGACAGCGCTCTGGTAACCCGGCTGCTGGAGCTGTTACAGACACAGAAGCTGGATTACTCCCGCTTCTTCCGAGGATTGTGCGAACTCAGCGACGGGGACGGAGCTCCTCTTCCTCGCTGGCTGACCGAGCGTGGCGACCAACCGGCCATCGAAGCCTGGGTGATCGATTACCGCTGCCGCCTGCAGCAGGAAACGCGATCCTCCCAACAGCGTCGTAAGGCGATGCGCAGCGCCAACCCGAAATATGTGCTGCGCAACTATCTGGCGCAGACCGCTATCGAGTGCGCCAGAGAAGGTGATTACTCGGAAGTGAATCGACTGCTGAAGCTGGTTCAGCGGCCGTTCGATGAGCACCCCGGCTGCGAGCAATATGCTGAGCCGGCAGCGGAGGGAGCGGCTGATCTGCCGGTCAGCTGCTCATCCTGATCCAGCCACCTTTTTCAACCGGTCAGATACCCCAGCATGCAGCATACAGATCTTGATCAAAGATCAGCGGACGTTAACAATAGAGAGCTTCGGAAAACAGATACTCAGGGAATGACTGTCTTCCCGCCGCCCGCTCGGAGAACCCCGTGTACAAACTGCTGATTGCTGACGATCATCCACTGTTTCGCGAAGCTGTTGCTGACGTCCTGCGCAGCCGCTTCCCGGAAGCGGAACTCTGTGAAGCAGCCGACCTGGATTCCTGTCTGCAGCAGGCCGAAGCCCGGGAAGAGCTGGATATGATTCTGCTGGACCTGAATATGCCGGGCATGGAGGGACTGAATGGCCTGATGCAGCTGCGCACTCAGTCGCCCACCATACCGGTAGTGATTATCTCCGCCGAAGAGGATAAGCAGATTGTACTCCAGGCCATGGCTTACGGCGCCGTCGGCTTTATCGTCAAGTCCCTGCCCCGAGCGGAAATGTCCAGTGCTCTGGCCCGGGTACTCGACGGTCAGGTCTATCTGCCCTCCGATATTATCCGCAGCAACGACAAAGCGACCAGCCGCTCAGCTCAGCCACACCAGCAGATCTCCAAAGAGCTGCTGCGCGGACTGACCCGCAAGCAGCTGCTGGTGCTGGAGCGAATGGGTCGGGGCGATTCCAACAAGCAGATCGCCTTCCACCTCAATATTGCCGAAACCACCGTTAAAGCCCATGTTTCGGCGATTCTTCGCAAGCTTAATGTCCACAATCGTATCCAGGCAGTTCTGGCCACCGGGGAAATCAATTTCACCGAACTGATTAAACGCTGATACCGCCGTCTGCCGCCACCCGGGGTTCCGCTTCCCGGTAAAGTTTCAGCAGGTGCTGCGCCACCGCTTTCAGCTTCGCCGGCCTGACCGGCTTATTCAGCAGTCGATAACCCAGCAGACGCACCTGCTGTTTCAGCTCATTGCTGTAGTTGGCGCTTATCATCAGCACCGGCAGCGTACTCTCGCAGCGGGCCAGTATCCGCGCCACCGCGTCGAGGCCGTTGTCGCCATTATCCAGGTGATAATCGGCAACGATCAGCTCCGGCAACTGACCACTGTCGGACAGGCAGGCGATCGCCTGATCGGCCGACAGCGCGGTACAGACCTCACAGCCCCAGCCGCTCAGCAGAGTTTCCATGGCCTGACAGATGGAGGGATCATTATCCAGCACCAACACCCGCCGCCCGGCAAACTCATCCGCGGCAATGACCTGGGTGCTATCGGCACCATCGCCAACGGCAGAGGCGAGACCAAACGGCACCTCCACCGAAAAACAGGAGCCGCCACCCGGTTCAGAGTGCACCGACACAGGATGTTTCAGCACACCTGACATCTTGTCGACAATCGCCAGCCCCAGCCCCAGCCCTTTATCCGACTGCCCCCGCTCATGATCGAGGCGATTGAATTCCTCGAAAATATCCTCCAGCTTATCGGCGGCAATACCGATCCCGGTATCCCAGACCTGAATCAGCAGGCCGCTGCTGGTACGTCGACAGCCCAGTAGTATCCGCCCGTACTCGGTGTAGCGGATCGCATTACTGAGGAAATTACGCAGAATCCTGGCCAGCAGCTGGGAATCGGTATGAATTACCGCCGAACAGGGGATATAACGGAAGCCGATGCCCTGATCGGTGGCCAGAGTCCGATATTCGTTGGCCAGATTGCCGAGCAGGTCCGAGGCCCGGAAAGAGATACGATCCGGTGCCACCACACCGGCCTCCAGCTTTGAAATATCCACCAGCGCTGCCAGCAGCGACTCCATATTCTCCAGCGAAAAGCCCAGCGCCCGCACCAGTTCTGCGGTTTTATCCGACAGCGGCTGTTCCGCCAGCGAGGCGGCAAACAACCTGGCGGCGTTCATCGGTTGCAGCAGGTCGTGGCTGGCCGCCGCCAGAAAGCGGGTCTTGGAATGATTTGCCCGCTCCGCTTCCCGTTTGGCCTGCAGTAACTGGGTATTGAGGGCTCGCAGTTCCGAGGTCCGCTCCTCCACCCTGAGTTCCAGATGCTGGTAGGCGCTGCGCAACTCCTCAGCCGTCCGCCGGCGCTCGGTAATATCCTGCACCAGTACGTAGAACCCCAGCGGCTGATCATTATCGTCAAGATGGGGAATATATGACTTGGCGACAAAGCGCTCGGTGCCATCTGCTGCCGGATCGGCGATTTCAAAGTCTACGACCTCGCCGGCCAGCGCCCGGTCGATCCAGGGCCGCAGCTGACCGAGCTGTCGGCGGGTCAGCACCTCCTCAAGTCGCCGGCCCGGCACATCATGACGGCTGCGGCCATACCACTGTTCATAAGCGCGATTGGCAAACTCGAACACCCCCTGGCGGTTGACGTAGGCGATCAGCACCGGCACCGCATCGGTAATCAGCCGGATCCGGTGCTCACTGGCCTCCAGCGCCTTCTCCCGCAGTGCCTGCTCGCTTTCGATCAGTGCAGAGATATCTTTATAGAGTTCCACCAGTCCGCCATCGCCGGTACGATGTTCGCTGAGCTGTATCCACTGGCCGCTGGTGAGCTGAAACAGCCGCCGATGATCGGTGATGTCCTCACCGACAGCCTGCCCGCCGTCGTCGGCTCCACGATAATAACGACGTATCAGACCGCACTGATGAAAAGCCCGGCTTATCTGTTGCTGCAGCAGGCCCGGCTGAATGGTCAGCTCGGAACCCTTCCAGAGATTGCCGAATTTGGAGTTCCAGAGCAGCAACCGACCACCGCTGTCGTATAACACGAAGGCATCGGCAATGCTCTCAATGGCATCCTGGAGATGACCGTAGGCGGTACGGGCCTGATGACTGGCGGCTTTCAGGGCCTGATTGCTTTCCCGAACCTCTGCCAGCGCCGCATTCAGCGCCTCGGTCCGCTCACGCACCTGTTCGGCCAGAAATACCGAGTGCTCAAAAGCCCCCCAGGCACCGGTGCTGTTGCCGGGCCCCGATTCAACCCGATCCACCAGCGCCCGATTAATGCGTTTAAGCTTGCTGTTCTCCTGCTCCAGTTGCTGCAGCCGCTGTTGCAGCTGAACACCGGTCAGCTCACTGCCGGCCACAACAGAGCTGTCAGTCTGATCGTTCCTGCTCAAGCCGCGGTCCTCCCAGTGCCACCCCGGTAAAGGTCTGATTCAGATGCATGCCATCAAACTGCTCCCCATAGGTATTGAAACCAATCACCCGGTTTTCACGCAGCAGCGCCGATACCCGATCACATATATTCAGGTGATCGATCTCCAGCCGCCGAAAGATACAGTCATAGCCGATCACCAGCTGCGGTGCGCCCAGCCGTCGGCGAATACGCTGAAACAGAGCCTCCAGCTCGCTGACGATATCTCCGGCCCGAGCCCGGGTCAGAACCACACCGCTCTCTACCGCGCAGTAGAATGAAAGGCTCAGGTCGTCGTTCACCCTCTGAATGGCACGGGGATAATAACGATCACCAATGCGCACACTCAGAGGGTTGAGGGCGAAAACCCCGGAGTCCAGCTGGTCCGGTTCCAGCCCCAGGGGGCCGGCGTACGCCAGCGCCGCCGGCTCGGCATTCAGCTCCAGTACCCGGCGCTGCTCCCAGAGGGCATCGGTCACCACCAGCTTCTCCTCGGTGGCCCGGAGATGGTCGGTACTGAACACCTCGAAATCACAGACCGTGTTCACCAGCAGCAGAATGGCGGCATTGGAATGAAAGGCGCCGTCAAAAAAGACATGAGTATCCCGGAAGTGCAGATCATCACCGGCGGAGCCTCCCAGCAGCGGAATGCTACCGAGGTTGGCACTCAGTACGTTGAGCACCTGCTCCTCGCGAATGGACAGACCGTCCAGCAGCGAAAGCATAAAGGAATGCCCCTTCAGAGGCGCAACCTGACGGGCTGCCAGCTGGTCCAGCATATCGTGAACCAGCAGCTGTGCATCGGAGAAATCAAAACTGGCCAGATCCCTGACCAGCGACGCCTGAATCGAGAAATAGCGCTCACAGAAACCAATCGCGGTTATGCTGCCGGTGCTGTAACCCTCCGGGGTAATCTCCCCGGCAGTGGTGCAGCCGACAACAGGCACCTCGGCGAACCGCTGACCCAGTGCCGCTGAAAGACGGTCCGGATCGTAGTCGGCAGAACAGAAAAACAGCACCAGACAGAGCGGCTCAGCACTCAGCTCGTGACAGAGAAATTCGGCCGCCCCGGCGGGGTCCCGGTCATGACAGACGACGGTGGAAACAGGGGGAGCATCAGCTGAAAAACGAACAGACAAGGCGACCTCACTGGAACTGAACCGATTGAACAACCGCTGGCCCGGACCGTGACCAGCACAGAACAAACCTGAAGCAGAGCCTGCAACCTCACCCCGATTCCCCGGCAAGGATCCGGACCTGTCAGGTTACCCACATTCTATGCGCTCTAACCGGACCGGGGGAATACTACTTGCGACCCCGTAAGCTGCCACATATGACCAGCCCCGACGGCGCTGGCGGGCCTGATCCGAAAACAGAAAACCGAATCGGCAGCTACCAGGCCACCGGCTGAATCGGATGACGAGTAAGAAGGAGGGCTGCCCGGGAGCGAACTGCGACCGCTGCCGGGCTGAGAGTTTCTTCAGTTCAGTTCAGAACGCAGTCTGGACAGCAGATCGGATACCAGGCCGCTGGCGTGCTCCATCTCCGACAGGTGACGTGCGGCTTCGGGTGCATTACCCGTACGCATTGCCTCAACGGCCGCCAGGCCATTGCGATGGACCAGCTGATGAGGTTCTTCCAGACGACCAAAACTGTTCAGGTGGCTGTACAGCTGCCGGCCATCTCCGTTGTAATACCAGTTCCCCAGTCGACAGGAAGTGTGATCGGCCAGCGCCGTGAGACTGTCCAGCTCTTCACTGACAATGGCCCGATAGACAGAGTTCTTCCAGATCACATGATCCAGCTTAACCGTTTCGATAAAGGCATCGACGGAACTGCCGCTGATAACCTGGTTCATCCGCTCTGACAGATCCACAACCTGGGCAACCCCGGCCCGGATCTGTTCCGCAGACGCCACCACTTCACCACTCATTTCCCGCACCTGGCCAATATCGTCACAGGCTTCACCGGTCTGCGCGGCGATACGCTGTACCAGGCTGGCGATCTCTTCACTGGCCTCACCGGCTTTTTTGGCCAGATTACGGACTTCGTCGGCTACCACAGCAAAACCACGACCGGAGTCACCGGCACGGGCCGCTTCGATGGCGGCATTCAGCGCCAGCAGGTTGGTCTGATCGGAAATACCACGGATAACACCGACAAATTCCTCGATCTGCTGCGAAACAGCGAGCAGACTCTGGACATTGTTGTTGCCGGCATCAGAGCGATTCTGAATCACCTCCACCCGTTCCAGGATGGTATTAACGGCCTGACGGGTCTCCTCGAAGATGTTCATGGAATCGCTCAGCGATCCCTTTTCGGAGTCCAGGCTATCGGCGGCAGCTGCCACCGTGTCACGAACATCCTCTACCAGTCCGTTGCCCTCGATCCAGGCTGAGCAGATCGCCTGCTGGTGGTTATCACCGTCATTACGGGTTGCGTTCAGCTCCTGCAACTGCTGGCTGAGGCTGTGATTGTCACTGGTCAGCGCTTCGTTCTCTGCTCTGAGCTGCTGTAACTCTTCATTCAGCCCGGCAATTTCTTCCTTTAACTTCCCCGAGAAAAACATCTGTCTGGCTCCTGCGATGAACAAACTTCCGGCATCATACCCGAAGTGTTCCCGTACAGACACCGAATTATCAGCTTTCCATACAGACCCCGCCGACAAAGGTCGGCGACACCGATCGCAGATTCTGACTGACGGGAAAGTAAGAGGGGGGGGGGGAGAAACAAATGCCCCGGCGAGTCCGGAAAGCGAGTCGCGGCCCGAAATATCGGACCGCGACGAAGTTTGTCGAATCAGATCAGCAGAAGTCGATCAGCTGCACTTGAAGGAACCGGACAGCTCCTGCAACGCTACAGCCAGCTGAGCCTGTTCGCGGGCGGCAGAGGCGATCTGGCTGCCACCAGCAGCACCGACATCGGCCAGTTCACTGATACTGCGAACGTTATCGGCGATCTCATTGGTGACCGCCACCTGCTCTTCCGCCGCGGTCGCTACCTGCTGACACATACCCTTGATGGAATCGACTGAACTGTCGATTTCCGCCAGCTTCTGCTCGATGCTGCGAGTCTGCTCAACAGTCTGGCCAACGGTGCTGACACAGTTTTCGATCGCACCGGAAACCACACCGGCATCTTCCTGGAACCGACCGACCATGTTTTCGATCTCGGCAGTGGATTCCTGGGTCCGCTGGGCCAGAGTCCGCACCTCGTCGGCCACCACCGCGAATCCGCGGCCCTGATCACCGGCCCGCGCCGCTTCAATGGCGGCGTTAAGCGCCAGCAGATTGGTCTGCTCGGCAACACTCTTGATGACATCAACGATCGAGGAGATCTGACCACTGCTCTCCTGGAGCTGACCGATAGACTGGTTGGCCTGCTCCATTTCACCGGTCAGTTTGTCCATTTCCGTCATGGTATCAGCAACAATGCGGACACTTTCATCGGTCAGCTGATCGACATGATCTGCGGCATCAGAAGTGATGGAGGTATTCCCGGCAACCTCCTGTACGGTCGCGGTCATCTGCTCGGTGGCAGTGGCAACCAGCGCCGTTTCTGAACGCTGGCGATCCAGGCTCTTCAGATTGTCTTCCACCGTAGTCGCGGTTTCCTCGGCAACGGCGGCCAGCTGCACGCTGCTGACCTCGATATCCTGAACGGTATTCTCAAACACCGAGATCATGTCATTGAAGTGCCGGGCACTGCGTCCCAGCTCATCGGCAGTGATCACCTCGGCACGGATCGCCAGATTGCGGGTGCTGCCCGCTTCATCGATCGCCGCCACCAGCGCTTTCATCTGATTGCTCAGCAGCCGGCCGATCAGAATGCCCAGCAGACTGACCAGCAGCACAACCACCAGCGTCACCACGCTTTTCAGCAGGATAGCCCTTTCCGCGGCGGCAAACTGCTCGGCAGACAGCGCCAGCAGGTCATTGGTCAGCCGGTCTTCGATTTTCTTCAGCTGGTTAATGCGGTTGGTCGCCTGGCGGAACCAGTCAGTCGCCTCGATACCGAAGCCACCGTCGGCTGCGCGTTCGCTGGCCACCTTGCGCATACGCTCCACCTGACCGATCGAATCATGTCTCATGGTTTCGCTGTAGAACTGCTGCTGGCCCGGCAGCGCCACCTTGAAGAAGGTGTCCATATAGGCGTCCTGCTCAGTCACCAGCTGTACAAAGCGACGGTACATGCCGCTACCAAAGCGGTCACCGCCAAACGTGTTGCTCAGTACCGCCCGTTCGATACCGGCACGTTCCTTACCCTGCAGGAAGTTGTAGAACGCCTGCAGCTGGTTGGCCAGCAGGCCGTCCGAGGCAAGGCCGGCAACATCAGCACTGATTGCCAGCAGCCGTGCGTTCAGGCCGGTGTAATAGCCGATCGCCTCCTTACCAGCGATATCCTGACGATCAACCCGGCTACGAATCTGCTCCAACCGACCCAGCTCGTTAGCGATATCCCGAAGAATATTGCGCACCTTGTCATTGTCGATCTCTTTGGCGGCCACACTCAGAAACTCCTCACGAAGCTTAGCCACGCGACTGGTGTCTTTGCGCTGCTGGCTGAGGATATCGCCAAATTTTTTGCCGCCTGAGCCAATAAACCCGGCGGTAGCCCCCCGCTCCTTCTGCAGCTCATGAACCAGCTGGCTGTTCTTCGCGGTCAGCTCCACCAGCGGTTCGATTGCCGCCGCACTGCGGCGCTGATCCATATCGGCGAAGATACTGTCACCGGCAAAATAGATCAGTCCCAGTAACGCGGGAACCAGCAGCAGAAACAGTTTTTGCCTGAACATCAGGCGGCTGAGTATGGACATCAGTCTCTCCAACCAACAAATCAGATAGCATAAACCGGAGGGCTGTTAACCGGTGGCATTATCTACGCGACTGTTCGGCAACGGGATCGGCGATCAGCGTGCACAGCCCGGCCGCGGCAGGACTACATCAAACCCTAATTTGCCGACAGGCTCATTGATCTGAATTAACTTTATCTGACTTGTACCGTGTGTTATTCCCGGAAATGACCGGGAATAACTGCAGTGCCTGGCCGGTGGGCGATTATCGACGAGTTTTATCGACGCCCGGCCGTTTCAGCCGGCGATTGAAGTACAGTTTCGTCCGTCCTTTTTGGCCTGATAGAGAGCCGCATCCGCTTTGTTGAGCATGTTTTCCAGTGAATCCTGATGGCTGAACTCGCAGACGCCGATACTGACGGTGAAATAGAGCGATTCCTCGCTGGCCAGCGGCAACGGATAGCGCTGATTAGCCTGATGAATACGCCGGGCCAGAGCCGCCCCCTCCCGGCCACTGGTTTCCGGCATAATGATCACGAACTCCTCACCACCATAACGTGCCAGAATGTCGGATCCCCGCGACTGCTCCCGCATAATCTGGGCAAAGCGCTGCAGTACCCGATCACCGATACTGTGACCATGGCAGTCGTTGATCTGTTTGAAGTGGTCCATATCCAGCAGCATCAGTGAAAAAGGACGCTGATGGCGCTCGTAGCGATCCTTTTCGTACTTCAGCAGCTTCATCAGGGTGCGCCGGTTCAGCAAACCGGTCAGCGGGTCGGTCACCGACTGATGATGCATCTTCAGTTCGATATGCAGCTGGGAAAGCTGGGCCCAGATCGCCACCCCCATGATCAGACAGGACAGCCAGAGGTGCCCCAGCCCGCGAACGGTCAGCAGCGTGCTCCCGGTAATCTCATCCAGCGATAACAGAAATATGGTAAAACCCGCCAGCCCCAGCCCTTCGGTCAGGGTCAGCGGGAATATGCTGTGCATGGCGATAATCAGCAGGGGCAGAAAGGTATAGCAGATCAGCAGATCCGTGTCGGCATTTTCCCCCAGGATCAACTGAGTTGACAGATGAAACAGCGACGGCAGCACCATCAGCAGTATCAGCCGAACCCGGGCCCGCGGTAGCGTCACTCTGCGGCTGGGCAGCACCCACAGCAACATCAGAAGCAGTGAAAACAGCAACCGGGCCCCGACCATCGGTACGAAACTGCCGTCTGGCAGAATGAAAAAATCCACCGGTATCCACAGCGGTGTCAGCACCGAGAACATACAGGCCAGCAGCCGAACCCGGCTGTCGATATACTGGGCCCGCATTTCGCCGAAATCGGAGGCGTGGTTTTTGCTGTTCAGCAGCGTGTCCAGGTGCAGGCGATGAAACCAGATGTTCAGCAGTTTCAGCCGCTCCCGGACAAATTCTGAGTTCAGGCTTCCCCTGAACATCATCGCGGCTCTCTTTATCGCCATGGCGTACTTTCCTTAATTATTATTCTCTGTCGAGCGTTCCTGCCGACGATCCGCAACTACGTTGCGATCACCCGGATACTTCAGAGTTAAACAGCGATTCAGCGGGCAGCGGTCGACCAATACCGTACCCCTGGAGATAATCCACCCCCATCTCGGTCAGCACTTCCGCAACCTGCTGGTTTTCAACATATTCAGCGATGGTCTGCTTCCCCATCAGATGGCCGATATCATTGATACTTCGAACCATTTCCCGGCAGACGGGGTCGCCGATCAGGTCTTTAACGAACAGACCGTCAATTTTAATAAAGTCCACTGGCAGGTTTTTCAGATAACCGAAGGAGGAGAAACCGCTGCCGAAATCATCCAGCGCAAAGCGGCAACCGACTGACTGAAGCTGAAGTATCACCCGCCGGGCGCAGTCCAGACTGGTAATGGCCGCTGTTTCGGTTATCTCGAAACAGAGCTGCTGCGGGGAAACATCGCATTCCGCCAGCATGGTCGTGACAAATTCAGCGACCCCCTGCTCTGACAACGTCAGACCGGACAGGTTAATCGACAGAAATGACGCCGGCGGCAGCACCTGCGGATGCCGGGCCAGCAACTGGCACACTCGTCCGATGACCCAGCGATCCAGCACCGGAGACAGCCCGTAGCGCTCTGCCACCGGTAAAAAGGAGCCCGGTAGCACCAGCCCCCCCTGTTCGTCACGATAGCGAATAAGGACTTCGTAATGACAGGCGCCTCCTTCAGCAGTACCCGAAATAGCCTGCAAACTGAGACAGAAACGATTCTGCTCAATCCCCTCGTTAATAAGACCGATCCACTTCAGGTCCTCTTCCCGGTATCGCAGCAGCTGATTATCGGTATGCAGGAGGCTGCGGTTTCGCCCCTGGTCCTTGGCGGTATAGCAGGCGGAATCGGCGTGGCTGAGAACCTTTGCCGCCGACGGCGAATGCCGATCCAGTCTGACAACGCCGATACTGACGGTCATCCGCAGCGGCCGCTCGTCGTGACTGAACGAACAGCCTTCTATGGCTTGCCGCAGCTGCTCAGCGACCCGCCAGGCGATGTCAGCGTCGCTGTGTTCCAGCAACACCGCAAATTCATCCCCCCCGATACGGGCGACAGAGTCCCGACTGCGAACCCCATTCCGGATCAGCGTGCTCAACTGGCGTAACAACTGATCGCCCGCAATATGACCCAGGCTCTCGTTGATCAGCCGGAACTGGTCGATACCGAGAAACAGCAACGCATGATGACTGTCGTCTCCCGCCAGCCGCTCCAGCAGGCGCTCCATGCGCTGTTCCATCTCCGAGCGATTGATCAGCCCGGTCAGTACGCAGTGGCGGGTGCGATAGTCCAGTTGATCCTGCAGGTGGCGCTGCTCAGTAATATCGTCCTGAGTGCAGAGGTAGTGAGAGATCCTGCCACGGGCGTCCCGCAGCGGTGATATCACCGAGCTGACCCAGTACAGCTCGGCGTTTTTCTTGCGATTCTGCAGCAGCCCCTGCCAGCGCCGTCCCTCTCCCAGACAATCCCAGAGCTCCCGATAAAAGTCCGGGCACTGCCTGCCGGAACTGAGAAAGCTGGTTCTGCGCCCCAGGACCTCTTCCGGACTGTAGCCGGTAACGGTGGCAAAGCGGCGATTGACCCAGGTAATTTCCCCCCGGAGATCGGTGACCATGACGATGCTGGAACTCTGCTCGGCAATCCGGCTGAACTGTCTCAGCAGAAAATCGACTGCCGCACAGCGCTGATGGTAACGGTTCAGCAGGCAGCCAACCATGCCGCAGACGGCGAGGATCAGCGACGACAGCAACAACCGGGTCGAGATAACCTCCATCCCGCCCGAATCAGCTTCGACAGAGAGTAATTGTGGATCCGGCAACCAGGGCAGCAGGCAGAGCAACAGGCCGACAAGTGCGATCCTGTGACTCAGCGAACTGTCCGGCGGACAGTTTGAATACTGCTCCGCTGCTGAATAAAACTGTTGATGTGGTCCCATGGCGCTGACTCTTGCAGACGGCCTGTTAAAGCTCCCGCGATCATCAGTAAGCGGGCATCCATTAGCGTCGCCGACTATAGCCTCATTCAAACAAGCGTTTAATTGATCTGAGACAAGTTCGCCAGGATGAGACCAGTAACCGGGTGATTCATTGGTCGCACCCGCCCATCAACGGCCTGACAGCCCCCGGAGTTGCCTGACAGCTGCCAGTTAGGGCAAGCTGTGCTCTATTCCAGCAGCGTTACCCATACCAGCCCGTTCAGCGAGAATCTTTTTATGATCAGAATCATCATTGCCGCCAGCCTGTTACCCGTACTTCTGGCCGGCTGCAGCAGCGAAACCCGCAAGCTGCCAACTCAGACGCCGGACTATGCCTACGAGCTGGACACCTGGGCGGAAAACTCCGAAGTCTACGAATTCTCGCCGGTGGCCAGCCCCGACCAGGCCTGCGTCATGCTGATGCTGGATCGCGGTAATGCCATGGCGATGGATTGCTTCCCCAAAGGCCCCCAGGGCAAACTACAGTCGTTGCTGCCCCCGGACTACATGTATGAAATTGATACCTGGGCGGAAAACTCAGAGCTGTACGAATTCACTCCACGCTCGAATACCCTCTACAGCTGCACGATGTATATGCTCGACAGCGGTAACGATATGGATCTCAAATGCCGCCTGAAGACAGCGGCCGGAACAACCGCTCCTGAATCGGGCACTCCGGGACAATCGGGCTGAAGCTACAGCCGGGACACCGAGGGGCCGGTCCCGAGCTTTCAGTTGACAAAAAAATGGTGGGCAATGCCCACCTTAAGTCTGAATCTCACTACCGGGTATTCGGAGGCCCCGGACGGGTCCTTAAGGCCCTCCGAGGCCTGAACATCAACGTCTTGAAGGGGAAAGGGCGTTGATGCCTTCTATAAGTATAGGACAGCCGGGCAGCCAGCACGGGTAAATTGACGACATCGGACTGTCTGAAGCTGCCAGCAGTCCCGCAGGCCACGGAAACTCTGCATTGACGATCAGAAATATTTCTCAGCAAAGATTTATTACTCTGGCAATTCTGTTCGAAGGAGGGCTGGTAGTGGTTGCTCTCGGACTGGGATCCCTGCTGGGGACGCCACCCTTCGCCCGCCTGCAACCGGACCTGAACGGCTGGCTGCTCGGCACCGTGGCCACCCTGCCGGCTCTGGCCCTGGTTTCGCTGTGCAGTCTAAGCAAGGCGGCGCCCATACAGCGATTGCTGCGACTGAGCCGCGATAAGCTGGCACCTCTGTTTCAGGGCGCCAGCCTTACCCAGTTACTGCTGATCGCAACGGCGGCAGGAATCGGCGAAGAGGCCCTGTTTCGCGGTGTTGTTCAGAGCGCACTGACGGATCACCTGCCGGTACCGCTGGCAATCCTGCTGGCCAGCGTACTGTTCGGGCTGGCGCACTATATCACCGCCGGTTATGCAGTATTCGCGACGCTGTTCGGGCTTTATCTGGGCTGGCTGAGCTGGTGGACCGATAACCTGCTGGTCGCCATTGTTACCCACACGCTCTATGACTGGCTGGTACTCTGGTACCTGGTCGGTAGCAACCGGCGCTGACCAGACTGTCGGTTGTCACAGCGACGACGGCAGACCTGACCGGTTTCCGACAAAGAAAAAGGGGCCCGATCAGCGGCCCCTTTTCTGGGTATCCGGGCGCCGGTCTCGACGCCCTGCTTTCTTCAGCTCTTATATCGGGCAGACGTTGTCTTTGCAGTAGCGCTCGACATCCGCTGCAGTCAGGGCACTCATATTGAAGATGCCGCGGGCGGTGACCGACGGAATCACGATATGGGCCGGTTTGCTGATGCCGGTCAGGAACGGACCGACCAGCAGTGCATCGGTCAGCGAACGAATCAACCCCAGAGCGATATTGGCAGCATCCAGGTTCGGCATAATCAGCAGGTTGGCGGAACCGGTCAGGTTTGCCCCCGGCAGAATGCGCTTACGCAGCTCCTCGTTCATGGCGGTGAAGGCGTGCATCTCGCCATCGATCTCCACATCCGGGTGCTTATCGCGCAGCACCGCCGCCGCTTCACGCATCTTGCGGGCCGAACCACCACGGGAGGAGCCGAAGTTGGAGTGCGACAGCAGCGCTACTTTCGGCTCGATGCCGAAGTGGCGGACAAACTCAATACTGGAGTCAGCGATAGAAACCAGCTCTTCAGCACTCGGATCCACATTCAGGAAGGCGTCGGCCAGGAACAGTGGGCCACTGGGCAGCAACAGCGCACAGACCGAAGAAACATGCTCGTGGTCAGAAGTCGTACCCAGTACGTCGTAGATTTTCTGGAAATGGCTGTCGAAACGACTGACTTTACCGCAGATCATGCCATGAGCTTCGCCCATTGAGACCATCACCGAGGCCAGCGCGGTGGCGTTATTACGCATCTCATCCTGAGCCGCTTCGACGGTCACACCCTTGCGACCCACCAGCTCATGATAGTGCTGCCAGTACTGGTCATAGCGGTCACAGTCGTTGGGATTGAAAACCAGCACATCCTCGCCGAGATTAAAACGCAGTCCCAGCCGCTCCATCTTCTCGCGGACGATTTCCGGACGGGCGATCAGGATCGGGGTAGCCACCTCTTCATCGACGATTGCCTGCATGGACATCAGCACGTCGTCGTTCTCGCCTTCGGCGTACACCAGCCGGCGCTTAGGCCCCTGCTTGGCCGCTTCGATCATCGGCTGCATAAACAGGCCGGCAGCGTTAACGAATTCGTGCAGCGACTTACGATATGCCTCCAGATCTTCAATCGGACGGGTTGCCACACCACTTTCCATGGCCGCCCTGACCACAGCCACCGGCACCTCTTCGATCAGGCGGGGATCAAATGGCTTGGGTATCAGATAGTCAGGACCGAAAGTCAGGTCCTCACCGGCATAGGCTTCAGCCACTACATCGGTGGCTTCCTTCATGGCCAGATCCGCTATCGCCTTCACACAGGCCTGTTTCATCTCCTCATTGATGGTGCTGGCACCGCAGTCCAGTGCACCACGGAAGATAAAGGGGAAACAGAGAACGTTGTTCACCTGGTTGGGATAATCGGAGCGACCAGTCGCCAGGATGGCATCGGGGCGCACCTCTTTAGCCAGTTCCGGCATGATCTCAGGTGTCGGGTTGGCCATGGCGAGGATCAGCGGCTTGTCCGCCATCTTCTTCACCATCTCCTGGCTCAGTACGCCGGGACCGGACAGCCCCATAAACAGGTCGGCCCCGTCGATGGCGTCATCCAGAGTACGCAACTCGGTGGGACGGGCGTACTTCTCTTTCCAGGGGTTCATGCCCGCTTCGCGGCCCTGGTAGATGACACCGGAACGGTCGATCAGGGTCACATGCTCTTTTTTCAGCCCCATGCTGACCAGCAGGTCGACACAGGCAATACTGGCGGCGCCGCTGCCGGACACCACCAGCTTGATGTCTTCGATCTTCTTGTCGACTACACGCAGTCCGTTATAGACCGCTGCCGCGGCCACGATAGCGGTACCGTGCTGATCATCGTGGAACACCGGAATATTCATGCGTTCACGGAGTTTCTGTTCCACCAGGAAGCACTCCGGCGCCTTGATATCCTCAAGGTTGATGCCCCCGAAAGTCGGCTCCAGCGAGGCGATCACATCAACCAGGCGATCGACATCGTTTTCATTCACTTCGATATCAAAAACATCGATATTGGCGAACTTCTTAAACAGTACCGCCTTACCTTCCATCACCGGCTTGGATGCCAGCGGGCCAATATTGCCAAGACCCAACACCGCCGTACCGTTGGAGATAACCCCCACCAGGTTGCCCCGGGCGGTCATCCGCGCCGCCTGGTTCTCGTCCTCGACGATGGCCTCACAGGCATAGGCAACACCCGGCGAGTAGGCCCTGGACAGATCCCGCTTGTTGGAGAGCGGCTTGGTGGGCTGAATAGCGAGTTTCCCCGGCACCGGATCGGTGTGATAACGCAACGCGCTTTCTTTGAAGTTTTCCGACATTTTGACTAGTCCCTGAAAGCTGAATAAAACAGGTTGTGGCGGGATAGTAACACGCTGGGAAGCCCGCCTGTATCGCCAGATTCAGCCAATATTGTCCGACAACTGGCCGGATACGAAGGACCAGGCGACGAGGTAAACAGATAATTTCACTGATTTTTTGGTAAAACACAGCATTATCAGCGAACAACGCGAGCAACTGCAGCAAACCGGAATAGCAGCCCGGGGCGATTTACCCACTGCCGGGGATCATTTATTCTGCGAATAGCCAACTATTCAGAGCGATTATGTTCCCGGTGAATAAAGAATTTTTACGCCAGAAGATCATTGATCAGTTACAGCGGGAGCTGGATACCGCCCTGAGCGCCAGCCAGCAGGCCCACGAAAGCGCCACTCATGAAGAGAGCCAGGCGGAGAACAAATACGATACCCGGGGCCTGGAGGCGGCCTATCTGGCCCACGGCCTGTCGGTGCGGTCCGCAGAGCTGCAGCAGGCGATTGTCAGCTGGCGACAGCTGCCGCTGGACAGTGATGAAGAGTCGACGTCGGCCCATCTCGGCAGCCTGGTCATGCTCGAAGATGATGACGGCGAAGAACGTCGGTTGCTGATCGGCCCCTGCTCAGGCGGCCTGAAGCTGGATCAGCCGGACATCGGAACGATTACCGTGGTCACTCCTTCCTCCCCGCTCGGCAGAAAATTACTGGGCAGCCAGCCGGACGACGAAGTCACTCTGAGTGTCGCCGGGATCGACAGCCGCTATGCGGTCGTAGCCATCTGCTGAGCCTTTCCCTGGCAGTTCCCCTGTCGAAAAGACCGGTTCCAGCCGACCTCGCCGCCGCTCCGACAGTCGACCCGGTTTGTCCGCACCGGGACAGCCCTTTCTGCCATCGTAAGTGAGGTACCGGAACAGCCCGTGACGACGATCAGAAGCAGCAAAGACAACGACAGCAGAAACGCCGGCATACCACCGACAGAGAGGACGGGAGCCGGGGATTGAGGAACAGCGCCTGGGAAACCGGGGTGTGGAGCCGATAAAGAGCACGGCGCATGCTCGGAAAAAGCGGTAACGAAAGAATGAAAGAAAACGGAAAGGATAAGAAAGGAGGGCCGGTCACCCGGTGTCTGAATCGATACGCTTAACAGCCAACTGATACTTTTTATTTTTGTTGCCAGTCGGTCAGTCAGCGGGATGTTCAGTCCACCAGCGTGACCAGCGGGTGCCCCAATTTTTATTTTTATTGAGAGGCTTAGCCTTCGACCCGCGTCCCTTCTTATTTTTATTGAGTCGCAGGTGTCTGAGCGTCTTTTCTTGTTGTTGGCCCTTATAGAGCAGCATTTATGCCAGAACAACAATAACCTTTATAAACAACAACTAACTATTAACAGACTGGTTCCCAAACTCAGCTGTGTTTCGATACTGTTACCTCACTACCCCACCAGTGTAACGCCCGCTGTGTAGAAAGGTAACACCCTCCCCAAACCAGGGGTAACACCCGAACCGGGCATTGAGCCTCTGCTGCCTGAGGCTGTTATCAGCCACCGGCAGATGCCGGAGAACCATGGCATAGACAACGGTACATTCCGCTGAAAGCTCGCCATCCGCCAGTTTTCCACGGGTCGGCACCCGGGTTGAGAGCCACGCCTGCGTTGCTGGCGGCAAATCAGCTCACGACTGAGACCAGAGTCGGATAGCCACCCCGGCCCGAGCAGGGCATCATGGGCCGAGAGACGGCAGACATCGGGGTTGTGTCACGGATCACCCGGTATTGCCAGCCACTGTAATTCCCGATAGAAACCGCTCACAGAGGACTCCCCCCGATGCCCACTCCCAATACAGCGATTGAAGAACTGGCTGAACAATTGCGCAACGCCTGCGTTCAGGCGGCACTCGAAGGCTACGAAAATGCGGCCATCAGCGGTCTCTGCCAGGAGGGGGCCTGGGAGGCGGCGATCAGTGCGATTCGTATGGCCGACCTTGAGAGCATCCTGCAGGCAGCCGGTAACAAAGAGGACGGTCAGTAGCGGGTCAGACTGCCATCGATCTCATCGATCCAGGCGATAATCCCGCCCTTCAGATTAAGCGGCCGGTGAAATCCCAGCGTCTGCAGGCGTTGGCAGACCTTTGCCGATCGCCCACCCAGTTTGCAGTGGACCACCAGCGGCATATCCGGATCCAGCTCCCGAAACCGCTGTTCCAGCTCGTTCATCGGCAGATGGCTTGACCCTTCGATCCGACAGATCTCCCGCTCCCAGCTTTCTCTGACATCCAGCAGCATAAAGTGCTCACCCTGCCGCCGTTTCTGCATCAGCTGCACTACGCTGATCTCGTCGTAGTCGGGTACCACCGGTTCCGCCGTAATACCGCAGAACTGCTGATAGTCGATCAGCCCGGTGACCGTAGGCTGGTCACCGCAGATGCAGCAGTGGGCGTCACGACTGAGCTGCAGCTCATCAAAGCTCATGGTCAGGGCATCATAGATCAGTAACCGGCCCTTCAGCGAGCTGCCAATACCAGCCAGGATCTTGATCGCTTCGGTGGCCTGAACAGTACCGATCATCGCCGGCAGGACGCCCATCACACCGCCTTCGGCACAGGATGGCACCAGCCCCGGCGGTGGCGGTTCCGGATAAAGGCAGCGGTAACAGGGACCGTCCTGATAGCCGAACACCGTTGCCTGACCGTCAAAACGGAAGATACTGCCGTAGATATTGGGTTTTCCCAGCATCACACAGGCATCATTAACCAGATAGCGAGTGGGAAAATTGTCGGTACCGTCGATCACCAGATCATACTCAGCCACCAGCTCCAGCGCGTTGTCGGCGCAGAACTGCAACGGATAGCAGTTGACCCGGATATTGGGATTCAGGCTTCGCAGCCGCCGTGCCGCGCCCTCCACCTTCGGCTGCCCCAGATCCTCGATACCGAACAGGATCTGGCGCTGAAGATTGGACTCTTCGACCCGGTCATGATCTACCAGCCCCAGAGTACCGACCCCCGCGGCGGCCAGATACAGGCTCAGGGGTGAACCGAGCCCACCGGCACCGATAATCAGCACCCTGGCCGCCTTCAATCGCTGCTGACCGGTCTTGCCCAGTTCCGGCAACATAATATGCCGGCTGTAGCGACTCATCTCGTTACTGCTCAGTGGCGGTAGCGCGGCACTGCCGCCGGCAATAGCCGGTACGATTCGCAGCTCGCTGTCATCGCCGAGAGCGCTCTCCAGCCCGCTGAGGGTACGGATATCCTGCTTATCGATGTAGAGATTCACAAAGTTTCTGAGCTGGCCCTGTTCATCCAGCAGCTGATTCCGCAGTGCCGGATGCCGTTGACAGAGCTGCTCCAGGGCAGCACCGACACTGATTGCCTTCACGTCCAGTTTTGCCTGATTATCGGTAAAGCGGCGCAGTGGCGAAGGGATTCGAATGGTGGCCATAGGGCAGTACCTCTGTTTATCTACCTGGATCAGCCGCGGTTGCTGTCATCCGCACACAGCCCGGGCTCACCCGCCGACGTCATCGGTCGCTATCCGTATCGGATCAGGGTCAAAAGCGCTGCGGTCCTCCCGCAGCCGCCAGGCCGACATGGAAGCAACCCGGCCGGACACCACCGACAGGATGATATAACTGAGCCCCGGCCATGCATGGAGGCGATCGAACTCAGATGGCAGATCGGGATGATCAGGGTGGGTATGGACGATGCTGACAATGCTGAGCCCCTGCTCATCGGCCTGGTCTTCCAGGGCCTGATACTGTTGCGGATCGATCAGGAAGCGTCGCTCTCTGGCGCCGGAACTGTCATTACTGCAGGGATGATAGCTACGGCCGACAGCCTGCTCCCCCCGCCAGTGTCCGAGCACCAGCCCACAGATCTCCCGGGGATAACCGGCAACCGCCTGATCCTCCACCGCACGGCGAATGTCAGTGCTGATCCGAATGCTCATGGTCCCAGAGCCCCGCACTGAAGTAGCGCTCGCCCAGATCGCAGAACAGCGTAGCGATAACGCCCTGCTCCAGTTCACTCATCAGCTTCAGACAGGCCGCCAGGTAGGCGCCGGATGAGTGACCGACAAAGTGGCCCCGTGCCGCCAGGTCCCGGCAGCAGCTCCGCGCTTCGTCGGCGGTCACCTCCAGCCAGCGATCGACGATCCCCTCCTCAAAAATCTCCGGCACGATATCTTCCGGCTCCCCCAGTGGCTTCAGTCCCTCGATACCGGGCCAGCGCTCAGGCCGGACGGCGACGATACAGACATCCGGATAGCGCTCCTTCAGGCAGCGGCCAATGCCGGTTATGGAACCGCCGGTGCCCACTCCGGCAACAAAATGGCTGACAGGTCGTGCTACCTGGCGGATCAGCTCTGCGCCGGTACCCTCGTAATGGGCCAGCACATTATTGCGGTTACCGTACTGGTCACAGAAGAAATAGCGTGAGGGGTGCTGCCGATAACGCCGGCGCACCTCGCGCAGCGCCTCATCATAGCCTTCCAGAGGATCGGTCAGAATCAGCTCGGCACCATGCGCCAGCAGCCGCTGTCGCCGTTCGTTGCTGGCGTTGCCCGGTACCACGATACTGACCGGATAACCCAGTGAAGCGCCGATCATAGCGTAGGAGATGCCGGCATTGCCGCTGGAGGAATCGATAATGGTTTTACCGGGGCTCAACTGGCCATCGGCAATAGCCCGGGTCAGCATCCGTGCCACCGGCCGATCTTTCAGGGAACCACCGGGATTACGCCACTCCGCTTTGGCACACAGAGAAAGGTGCCGGGGATCGGGGCTGAAAAAACTCAGGTCCACCAGCGGAGTATTGCCGATCAGATCGATAAGCTGCATGACCGGATACCTGCTCGTAATACCCGTAAAAGACTGTTGCTTCAGTCGCGGTTCGCTTCGGCTCACTGAAAAGAACCGCCCCCTTTACCAGAGTGATTTTATCGGGTATTGCAATTATGACACATCCCGACCAAAGCGGATAAACTTCGTTTTTTCTATAAGCGTGGAGTTATCCGGCTCGACCTTCGGATTCCCGGCGGCAATAGCTGTGCACAGGCCGATGGAATAAACCGGGACAACAGCGCTGACAGCATCCCATCAGCTGTGCAATGGTTCAGCAGGCAGCCGGAACGATGAAGATCGCTGAAAAAAGCCGCTGCGAACGTAAAAATGGTTGACCCGTCTACAGCTTCAGGGTGGAAACTAGGCGTCGGGACAACGAGAGAGGATGACTATGCTGACCGTCACTCAACTGGCCAGAAAAGCCGGCATTTCGCGGGCGACCGTGCTTTATTACGAGCGCGCGGGCCTGCTCCATCCGGCCTGCAGATCCGACAACGGGTACCGCTGGTATGGGGAACGGGAAACACAACGGCTGGAATCCATTCTCGCCTACCGGTCCTTCGGGATTCCGGTGGCAGAGCTCCCTTCCCTGCTTGACCGCGGGGAGCAGGGTTCACGGGATGCTGTGCTGCGGGCTCAGTTCGACGCCCTCGAAACCGAGATTCAGCGGCTGCGTCGTCAGCAACAGGCAATCGTGAACTTTCTTGAACATCCTGATCTGCTGGAGGAAAACATGGTAACTAAAGAGCGCTGGACAGAAATTATGAGAGCCGCCGGGCTGAGCGATGACGACATGCACAACTGGCACAGACAGTTCGAAAAGATGGAGCCGGAGGCCCATCAGGAATTCCTGGAGTCGCTGAGTATCGATGCAGAAGAGATCCGCCAGATTCGCAACTGGTCCCGCGACTGAGCCATCGGGCAGCCCGTGCAGGCGGGCTGCCCGGTCAACCTCCCGGAAATTCACAGAATAGCCGTAGCGCCGCCCGGTCGGATACGGTAAGCTGCACCGCCTCCCGCCAGCGGGACCACTCCCGCACGATAATGCAGTAATCAGAGAATATTCTATGAGTTTCGCCGACCTCGGCCTGTCCCCCGCTATCCTCGAAGCCGTTGCCGACAAAGGTTACGACACCCCCTCCCCCATTCAGGCGCAGGCAATTCCTGCCGTACTTGACGGCCGGGACGTCATGGCCGCGGCTCAGACAGGTACCGGTAAAACAGCGGGCTTTACCCTGCCCATCCTGGAGCGGTTGTCGACCGGACGGCAGGCGCCCGCCAACCAGGCCCGGGCGCTGGTGCTGACGCCAACCCGCGAGCTGGCCGCTCAGGTCGGGGACAGCGTCGCCACTTACGGTCAGAACCTGCCGTTACGCTCAGCGGTGGTGTTCGGCGGCGTTAAGATCAATCCACAGATGATGAAGCTGCGCAGGGGCGTGGATATCCTCGTCGCCACGCCGGGTCGACTGCTGGACCTTTACAATCAGAATGCGGTTCGCTTTAACCAACTGGAAGTGCTGGTTCTGGATGAAGCCGACCGAATGCTGGATATGGGCTTTATTCACGACATTCGCAAGATTCTCGCGCTGCTGCCGAAACGGCGGCAGAACCTGATGTTCTCAGCCACCTTTTCCGACGAGATCCGCCAGCTGGCCAAGGGGCTGGTCAACGATCCGGTGGAGATTTCGGTCAGCCCGCGCAACACCACTGCCGAGACCGTCGAACAGTGGATCAGCCCGGTCGATAAGAAACAGAAACCGGCGCTGCTGACCCGACTGATCAAAGAGCAGCAATGGCAACAGGTGCTGGTTTTCTCACGCACCAAACACGGAGCCAACCGGCTGACCCGCCAGCTGGAGTCCGCCGGCATCCAGGCCGCGGCCATTCACGGCAATAAGAGCCAGGGAGCACGAACCCGGGCACTGGCTGATTTTAAGAGTGGTTCCATCCGCACTCTGGTGGCCACCGATATCGCCGCCCGCGGGCTGGATATCGATCAGCTGCCGCAGGTGGTGAACTTCGACCTGCCCAATGTGCCTGAAGACTACGTGCACCGCATCGGCCGCACAGGTCGCGCCGGGGCAACCGGCCAGGCGGTATCGCTGGTCAGTGCCGACGAGTTCAAACAGCTGACGGCGATCGAACGACTGACCGGCCAGTTACTGACCCGCAGGATCATCGAGGGATTTGAGCCGGTTAATGAACTGCCGGAATCACGGCTGCCCACCCGCAAGGCACGACCGAAGAAGCCGAAGAAGCCCAAAAAACCGAAGGTCGAACACCATGACGGCCAGCGTTCCGGGGAGGTCGCCCGCGGCCACAAGCCCGCCGGCAACGCCCGGCCCGGGGCTAACAGTCGCAGACGCCGCCCGGCCTCCGGCGGCAATCGGGCGACAAAAGCGAGCTAGGGCCTGTTACTGTAGCGCGTCAGCACTTTGTCCAGCTCGTTGGCGAAGGCCTGGCGATCCGCCTGGCTCAGAGCCGGCGGACCGCCGGTATTGACGCCGCTGCTGCGCAGGGTATCCATAAAATCCCGCATATTCAGCCGCGCCCGGATATTTTCGGGCGAATAGAGTTCACCCCGGGGATTGAGGGCGATCGCCCCTTTTTCTATCACTTCTGCCGCCAGCGGAATGTCGGCGGTGATCACCAGATCATCGGGACTGACCCGCCTGACAATTTCATTGTCGGCCACATCAAATCCTGAGCTGACCTGCATCGAACGGATAAAGCGGGACGGCGGTACCCGCAGCGGCTGATTGGCCACCAGTGTCGTTTCCACTTCGGTGCGTTCAGCCGCCCGGTAAAGAATCTCTTTGATGACGCCGGGACAGGCATCGGCATCCACCCAAATTTTCATGTGTTCTCACTTTTGCAGGTTTTCGGGTACAAAACTTCAGGCGTCTCGGATCACAACCGACAGTCTCGGGTCAAACCGATCTTCAAGCGGACAGATCGCTGGCAACCCCCTGACGGAGAGTGGGACAGAAAATCGGAATACTGAATTTCAGTCGTAACTGAGTACCCTGAGAATCCCGGGTCTTAGTATCACCACCAATACCGATCGACGCGATCGACAGTTTAACACCGCCGCCGGCCTCTGTGCCCCGCTGAGCCTGAATTGCCATATCGAACTCAACGAGATGCACCAGTGGGCGATTTTCATCAGCCGTCGTCGACACCCGGCCATACTTCATTTTCGTTTTGTAGTACCGGCGCAGCATCGGTAGCGGTCAAGGGCCGCTTCAGCCTGTTCCATTACGGCATCTGCGGTCAGCGCCAGCCGGTAGCTCACCGGCAGCCCGGCACTGTGGAGCGCCTCTGCAGACCAGCTGTTACAGGTTTTAGTCAGATAGTAGCTGCCGGCCCCCTGGTAAAACCAACTGGTTCCGTACAGTCCCTCAACGTCTCTGAACACGCCGCCGCTATCGTCCCGGGCAAAAGAGCCGGCAATAAAAGCGGTCAGTTCCGCCAGTCCGCGGCCCGAGACAGAGATCTCGATAGTCCTGCTGTCGGGAAAGAAGCGATCCGGGCTGTCGGGCATCGCCACCACATGCATCACGCTGTCGGTGGGCCAGAGAATTGCCCGTACAGCCAGACCCGGGGTAATCCGCTGCGCCTGATAAAATCCTTTATCGCCCCAGCCGAACTCATAGAAGCGACCGCCGCCAAAATGGGCATCGGTATTGAGAAATCCGAGATGATCGCCGAGGTTATCACCGGCGATAACAATCCCGGTATGCCAGCCGTGGCTGACCAGATACACCCGGTACTGGTCCGCCGGTGTATCCGGCAGCAACCGCCACTCACCGGAGGTACCGCAACTGCTACAGAGAAGCAGCAGCGTGATGATCGTCAGCAACCGCACTTTGACGTCCCCGCGCAGACCGCGACCAGCAGGCCGTGATAATCAGCGGTAGCTGGCCGCCGTTATAAACTCACCGAAAGTTTCACACCAGACAATCACCGCACTGAACTGCTGCGGATCGACCGATGCCGGCACCGGGATAATAAAGTTCTCAAAGGTCTTAACGTCTCCGACCCGCACCATTCGGTGCTTCTGGGCCATAAATTCCGCTTCGGTTTCCACAAATTCCGGCGACAGATAAAGTTTATAGTCCGGCCCCGGAGAAACCTCCCCCATCAATGCAATCTGCTGACGGCCGACCGATATGGTGCCTTCACCCCAGTGCAGGAAGTCGCTGCCTTTCAGATCTCTGCGAAACTGCCCGCTGAACTCGGCATCGCCAGCCACAGTGCCTACCTCGCTGGCCGACGGCCCTTCCGGAGCGGTCAGAATCGGCAGCGCATAGATACCGAGGGCAAAGCCGGCACCGGCAAAAAGCAGGTGGGAAACGGCGAGAGCAAAAAATTTTTTCATGGAGATCCTCGTTCAATCGAGCTGATTCAACCCTGAGCAGAGCGCGACCAGGATATCTTCACCAGTTCCTTTTTCATCGACGGGTGGTCCGCCCCTTCGGGATAAACCAGCTCTTTTACCATGCCCGCTTTTTCACACATCCAGCGGACTCGAATACTGTGTTTTCCCTGCGACAGGCGCCTGATAGCTACTTTAATGCACTTCCTGAAATGTCCAGCCTTTACTTTTACATCTTCAGTCCCAACGATGGCTGCCGTTGAAGCTCTGGCAAAGGTCCCCTGGCTGGTAGGATCATTCAGGTTGCCAGCATTGCTATATTCGTTAATAGCTACCTCCAGTTTCTGCTGCCATATTTCATCCATTTTCACACTGGAAGGCAGGATCAGCCACTCAGGGCGGTAGAAAGCGCTGACCTTTTTCCTGACTTTACCATTTACACCAGTCAGTGTTTTCCGTTCGTATCCGCTGAAACTCAATCCTTCGGAATTGCGCCGATAAGTCGCAAGGTCAATGACGGCACAAGGATGTCCTGTAACCGGGTCGGTCGTGCCATGCTTACTCAGATAATTGACCGTAACTCTGAGCTCACCATTAATCCGCTCGTAACGTGATAACCAGCGCTTACCACATCGATCTTTCAGCGCAGCCCCCCAGGAATTAAAAACATCCACATCAAACGTAGTTTCGGCAACGCCATTACCAAAATATCTCGAAAGCTCAATCGTTTCTGACGCTGTTGAAGATGTCATCCCCTGCAACTTCTCTTCCAGAAGAGCGTTGTATGTGGAATAGACGGAATGTGTATTTCTGGCCGAATTCGCCACACAACCGTACAGACTAATCAGAACAGACAGCAACAGCAATGAGCGCATAGCCCACCTCCATATGGACAGGGTTACTCGCGGTAACCTCAGGAATTTACAGCTCTTCTTAAAGAATCAATCTTTTGATCCAACCGTTTGATGTTGCAATACTTTCCCGGCGATTGCCAGAGGCAGACTACCAACGGAAGTTCGATAGCTTTACAGTGCTGAATGCCCTATGCATCTTCAGCCAGCAACGCCGTACACTGCTCCCGCAACATATCCCGGAATTCCAATACCGCCGGCGTCACCTGCTGGCGGCTCGGGCAGATCAGCCACAGCGTGGCGGGTTCCTGCCGGTAATCGGTCAACAGCTCCACCACCCGTCCTGCCCTCAGATCCCGGGCCATATCAAGCCTGGACTTCAGCGCGATGCCTTTACCCGCCACCGCCCAGCGGCGAACGATGTCGGCGTCGTCACAGACCCGGTTGCCCTGCACGCTGATTTTCAGGGGCTGGTTGTTTCTGTTATCGGTAAAACGCCACTGGTCATGGGTACGTTCCCCCAGCAGATAAAAAAGGCAGTTATGTTGCTTCAGCTGCTCGGGGTGTCGGGGGATGCCATGCTGACGCAGATACTCAGGTGAGGCACAGAGCACCCGCTCCGTTTCGACGATCCGGAAGGCGATCAGCGACGAGTCTTCCGGCTCGCCATAGCGCAGCGCGATATCGACGCGATCGCGATAGAAGTCCGACAGGCTGTCGCTGACGCTCATCCGCAGCTTTAAACGCGGGTAGCGATCCATAAACCGGTCGAGCCAGGGCAGCAACATATTTCGACCGAAGTCTGACGACACCGACAATCGCAGAGTACCGGCGACCTCCCCCTTGCCGGTGTGGAGCGCCTGTCCGGCTTGCTGAAGTTCCGCCAGCGCCCGCCGGCAGTGTGAAAGGTAGCGCTCGCCGGCATCGGTCAGCCGCAGCTTGCGGGTGGAACGTACCAGCAACTGGGTGTCCAGTTGCTTCTCAACCCGCTTGATGGCAGCGCTGGCGGCGGCCGGAGAGACATCCAGTTCCCGGGCTGCGGCGCTGATGCTGCCGGAGTCGGCGGTGCGCACGAAAAGTTCAAGGTCGGCCAGATTCATATAATCAAAATATTTTTGAAAAAGTATCTCAGTTTACCCTGTTTTTCATTTGGCTTCTTCTCCTCAGAATAGCCCCCACAACGATCTTATCCACCATTCGGGAGTCCTCAGAATGAAAGCCATCGGTTACCGGAAATCTCTTCCCATTGATCACGCTGAAGCGCTGGTCGACCTCAGCATCGACGCTCCTGCTCCCGGCCCCCGGGATCTGCTGGTGGAAGTGAAAGCCATATCCGCCAATCCCGTTGATTACAAGGTAAGAATGCGGGATGAACCGGCCCCGGGCCAACCCCGCATTCTCGGCTGGGACGCGGTCGGCAGGGTCCGCAGTGTCGGCGATGAGGTGACGCTGTTCCAGCCCGGCGACGAGGTCTGGTATGCCGGCGATATCACTCGTCCCGGCAGTAACGCCGAGCTGCAACTGGTCGATGAGCGGATCGCCGGTCGCAAGCCTCAATCTATCAGCGACGCCGAGGCGGCGGCACTGCCACTAACCGCGATCACCGCCTGGGAGCTGCTGTTCGACCGCCTGCAACTGACAGCGGAGGATAACGGCCGGAATTCAGTCCTGCTGATTGTCGGAGGAGCCGGAGGCGTCGGCTCCATCATCACCCAGCTGGCCAGCCAGCTGAGCGATGCCACCGTTATCGCCACCGCCTCCCGCCCCCGGAGCCGCAACTGGGTGAAATCGCTGGGCGCCGATTACGTGCTGGATCACAGCAAGCCTCTCAGTGAAGAGCTTGCCCGGATCGGTATTGCGGATGTCACTCATGTCGCCAGCCTGACCCACACCGATCATCACTTCCCGGAGCTGGTCAGCATGCTGCGTCCTCAGGGTCGGCTGGCGCTGATCGATGACCCTGAGCAACCGCTGGATGTGATGGCCCTGAAACTCAAAAGCATCTCGCTGCACTGGGAACTGATGTTCACCCGCTCTATGTTCGGCACCGAGGATATGATCGAACAGCACCGGCTGCTGAACCGGGTGTCCGAGCTGATCGATCAGGGAGTGCTGAAAACCACCCTGGGCGAGCACTTCGGCACCATCAGCGCCGCCAACCTGAAGCGTGCCCACCGGCACCTTGAAAGCGGGCAGGCGGTGGGCAAGATCGTGCTGGAAGGGTTTGGCGGCTGATTCCGAGGGGAATACCTCTGCCGTAGCAGCGGGCTCCGACCGCGACTGAGCTGCCTCCGAACTTCGGGCAACCGCCCTCGGAGCGGGCTGCTATGGGTTTAGCCGCTCCTGTAGCAGCGGGCTCCGACCGCGACGGCACCGCCTCCGAACTTCAGACAATCGCCCTCGGAGCGGGCTGCTACGAGTTTGTCCGCTCCGTAGCAGCGGGCTCCGACCGCGACGGATCCGCCTCCGAACTTCAGGCAATCGCCCTCGGAGCGCGCTGCTACGGATATTCACCCTTGTAGCAGCGGGCTCCGACCGCGACGGATCCGCCTCCGAACTTCGGGCAATCGCCCTCGGAGCGGGCTGCTACGGATATTCACCCTTGTAGCAGCGGGCTCCGACCGCGACTGAGCCGCCTCCGAACTTCGGGCAATCACCCTCGGAGCGCGCTGCTACGGGTTCATCCACTCCTGTAGCAGCGGGCTCCGACCGCGACGGCACCGCCTCCGAACTTCAGAGAATCGCCCTCGGAGCGGGCTGCTACGGATTTTCACCCTTGTAGCAGCGGGCTCCGACCGCGAACGGGCCACCCCTGAACTTCAGACAACCACCTGTTAAGGACCGCCTGGATCCATCAACCACCGTTGCCATTATGGGCGTCCGCTACCGCCACGGCGGTCATATTGAAGATGCTGCGCACGCTGGTGCTGGGGGTCAGAATATGTACCGGCTTGCGAGCCCCCAGCAGAATCGGTCCCACCGAGATGCCCCCCCCCAGGGTTTTGAGCAGCCCGTAGGCGATATGGGCGGCGTCAATATTCGGCATCACCAGCAGATTGGCCTGGCCACGCAGTACCGAATCCGGCAGCACTTTTTTCCGCAATTCTTCAGAGATCGCGGTATCGGCATGCATCTCCCCTTCCACCACCAGATCCGGTTGACGCGCCTGAATCAGCAACCGCGCTTCCCGCATTTTTACCGCCGAATCCAGCTCGCTGGTGCCGAAGCTGGAGTGGGACAGCAGTGCCGCTTTCGGGACGATACCAAAACGCATCATCTCTTCTGCGGCCAGCAAAGTGGTCTGGGCGATCTCCTCGGCGCTCGGATCCGGGGTAATATGGGAGTCACAGACAAAGAAAGTACCGGTGGGCAGACTCAGTACCGTCAGGGTGGAAAAATCATCAACACCGTCCGCCCTGCCGATCAGATTGTCCACCTGCTGCAGATGCAGTCGGAAGCGACCATGAGCACCACAGAGCATGGCGTCGGCCTCCCCCCGCAGACACATCATGGCGGCGATCACCGTTTTATCAGAATGCATGATCGAACGGGCTTCATCCGGGGAGATCCCTTTGCGGTTCATCAGCGTGATGTAATCCCGGACACAGGGTTCGAACCAGTCGCCGCCGAGCTGGTCGACGATCGTAAAATCCCGGCCCTCCTGAATTCGCAGCTGCAATGACTGAATTCGTTGCAGGATGCGCTCCGGGCGCCCCACCAGAATCGGCTGTGCGATCCCTTCATCCACCACCTGCTGCACGGCCTGGAGGACCCGGTTACTGTCGCCCTCGGCAAAGATCACCCTTTTCGGCTGCTGTTTGGCGTGTTCCAGCACCGGACTCATCACCTGGCTGGAACGGTAGGCATAGCGGGCCAGACTGCGACGATAGCCATCGAGGTCGGCGATCGGCCGGGTGGCGACACCGGTTTCCATCGCCGCCTTCGCCACTGCCGGCGCCACTTCGAAGATCAGGCGCGGGTCGAACGGCTTGGGTATCAGGTAGTCGGGACCAAAACGCAGCGGCTCGCCGGCATAGGCCTTCTGAACCCGGTCGATGGGTTCGGCCATGGCCAGATCCGCCAGCGCCCGGACGCAGGCTATTTTCATCTCCTCGTTAATGGTGGTGGCTCCGACATCCAGCGCCCCCCGGAAGATAAAGGGGAAGCAGAGCACGTTATTAACCTGATTGGGGTAGTCGGAACGACCCGTGGCCATCAGCACATCCGAACGCGCGGCCTTCGCCTGCTCCGGCATGATCTCCGGGTTCGGGTTCGCCAGCGCCAGGATCATCGGGCTGGGGGCCATCTGCTTAACCATCTCCGGCTTCAGCACTCCGCCGGCGGAGAGCCCCAGGAACACATCCGCACCTTCGATCGCCTCTGCCAGCGTCCGCGCCGGAGTATCCCGGGCATAGCGGGCTTTATAGGGATCCATCTCCTGCTGCCGGCCCTTATAAACCACACCGGCTATATCAGTGACGATGATGTTCTCCTGCGGCAGTCCCATCTTCACCAGCAGATCGAGGCAGGACAGCGCCGCCGCACCGGCCCCGGAAGCGACCAGCTTAATCTGACTGATATCCTTACCCACCACCCGCAGGCCGTTGTAGACGGCAGCACCGGCAACGATAGCAGTACCGTGCTGATCGTCATGGAACACCGGGATATTCATCCGCTCCTTGAGCGCCTTCTCGATGATAAAGCACTCCGGCGCCTTGATATCTTCAAGGTTGATGCCGCCGAAGGTCGGCTCCAGCCGGGCCACAGTTTCGATAAACATCTCCGGATCGGTCTCGTCCACCTCGATGTCGAACACATCGATGTTGGAGAACTTCTTGAACAGCACCGCCTTGCCCTCCATCACCGGCTTGGAAGCCAGCGCACCGATGGCACCCAGCCCCAGCACCGCGGTGCCGTTGGAGATGACGCCGACCAGATTGGCGCGCGCGGTCACGGTGGAGGCCTCGGTGGGATCACGAACAATCTCGTTGCACGCAGCCGCCACGCCCGGCGAATAGGCGAGCGCCAGATCACGCTGGGTCGCCATGGGTTTAGTGGCGGTAATCGCCAGTTTTCCGGCCGGTGCGGCACGGTGATAACTCAGAGCATCTTTATCAAAATCGCTGGACATCAGTTCTCTCACCCCTTGCTGTTTTTTTATTTACCTGGCGGTTGACCGGGTTCTCAGCCGATCAACCCTTCGCCCCTTTCAGCCCCACTGCCGTTTTACGGTACAGCGGGACTTGCGACGGCCCCCACTGGCCCCGGGGACCAGCGGTAACAGACTTCTCTTCTGCAGAATCTCAGCATTAACCGGTCTCTCCGGAAAAGAGCCCGGATTCCCGTGGCGTTATGGGTCGGATACCACCCAAAATCCACGACAGTATTTTGCGGAAACTCACCCAAAACGGCTGACCGGAACGACATTCCCGGCCTCTGTGACCACTTTTCAGGTTGCGGGGCCTGAAGGTGCAGAAATCACGCCAGCTTGCGGCTACGGTACTGCTGGCGGGATTTCACCTGTCAGGTTGTTGGGGTCAGAAAGAGCCCGGGCGGGGCACATACCGGGGAGCGTAGCAGGCATCTCTGCTCTGTCTGGCACCGTTATCGCTGTCGGTTACCGTTATTGCCGACAGCACGGCCCGAGGATCAAACCGGCAGAAGGAGCTGGCCGCCGCACCTTCTGCCCGTGGAATCTGCAATTAACCATAATGACAGGCGCAACAACGATCAGAATGAACAGATTAAGCGGGAATACCAGTTGTTGACTGGTTTCAGTACCCGATTCCGGTTCAGGAGTATCAGGACCGAAATAGCACTCGGTTTTTGCGGACTGCTGTTGCTGGCGATGGTGATTGCCGCTATCGGCCGTAACAGCCTGGAGCGTTTTTCCCGTGGCGTGGAGTTGAGTGAATCCACCAGCCACTGGATCAGCACCCTGATCCGGCTGCGTCGTTACGAAAGAGAGTACAGAATCAGTCAGGACGGTAATCAACTGATCCGGCTGATAACCGAGATCAACACGCTCAGGCAACAGATCGAACGAGCCGGAAAAGCGTTCACCGACAGCAACGACCGGCTGTTGCCGGGGCGGGTACTGGCCGTCACCGAACGTTACCAGCAGAGTTTCGAAAACTATGTTCGGCTGCAACATAGCGCCGGCCTCAGACGTCAGCAGCTGGTCCGCCTGCTGGACCTTACCGCGGCCCGTGCCGCCCGCCTGTCCGATGGTACCGACAATCGCTACCATCAGATCAAGCAGGAGCTGGATGAACACTGGGAACAGTTTCTGGAGGACAGCGACCGCAAAGAACTGCTGGAGTCCGCCGGCACCCACAGCCGGCAGTTACAGCTGCGCCTGCACGGCATCGTCGCCTCTGACGATCTCTACCCGGGGAGTCTGGTCGAGCTGACAGCCAGCCTGGCAGCACTGACCGAAACGCTGAACAGAGATGACGATGCTGCGGCATCGCCCAACAGCAGGCCGCTGACACTGGCCCACAGGATTCAACAGGGACTGCAACTGCAACCGCCGGATAATCGCAGCGCCCCGGTCAGTCAATTGCTGGTCAGTATCGACCGACTGCAGCAAATACTGGCTCAGCAACGGAGATCACTGACAGCGCAGATGACCACTCACCGGCTCCGTTATGACGTTACCCAGGGGCGCCTGACCCGGGCCAGAACCCTGACCGGAGCCGCCCGACAGTTGCAGATCCGCACCGATAAACTGCGCCATCAGGAGCAGAGCTTTCTGCTCTCGCCCTCTTCGGCGAGTACTGCCCGGGTCGAAACCCACCTGCGCCAGCTGGAATTACTGGTAGACGACTTCTACTCCCAGGTCAGCAACCGGACTGTTCGCAGCGAACTCAACCAGGTGCAGGGGTACCTGGACGATTATCGGGTCCGCTTTCGTTCATTGCAGCAGCTTATCTCCGACCGCCAGCAGGCCGATCTGGCAATGAGTAACGCGATGCAGCAACTGCAGGAAATCAGCGCCGCCGCCACCGAAAAACGCCACCGGAATCTGCAGCAGTGGCAGCGGCAGGCCGATCGGCAACTGCTGCTGGGATCGCTGGCCGCCATCATTGCCGCCCTGTTGCTGGCGCTGTTGATCGCCAGCCGGCTGAGTCGGGCGATCACCGGCATTACCCGCACCATCACCCGGGTCGCCGGGGGCGAACATACACTGGCAACCCCGGGGCTGGCACGCATCGACGAGATTGGTCATATGGCTCGAGCGGTGGAGGTCTTTAAGCAGACACTGGTGAAATCCATCCGTCTGCAGCGACTGCAGGCCGAAGAAAATCGCGCCAGAAAAAAGGCAGAAGCGGAAGTGCTGGAACTGAACGCAGAACTGGAAGCCAGAGTGTTGCAACGCACGAAGCAATTACAACAGGCCAACCAGGAGCTGGAACTGACGCTGGAGACACTGAAGCAGGCCCAGAAACAGCTGGTGGAGTCGGAGAAGATGGCGTCGCTGGCGGGACTGGTCGCAGGAATCGCCCATGAACTGAATACCCCGGTTGGAACCTGCATCACTGCAGCCAGCCTGCTTCAGGAGCAACTGGAAGAGTTGCAGCAGGCCTTCAGCAGCGGCAACCTGTCCCGGACCCGGATGACGGAGTTTATCGACAGCAGCGACAGCGCCTCAGCAGTTATCGCTGATAATCTGGAACGTACCGCCGGCCTGGTCCGAACCTTCAAGAGCCTGGCACTGGAACCCGATCAGCAACGCCCCGAGCGTTACTTGCTGGCCGACATGATCAATGACAGCCTCAACAGCCTCAGCCACAGCATCGATATGGCGGCGATCAGTGTCTCTGTCCGTTGCGACCGGAATATTGCTCTCTTGGGTTTTCCCGGCGATATCTTTCATATCATCAGCCAGCTCATCAACAACGCCGCGGTGCATGCCTGGGATCCGGATCAGCGGGGTAACTTCAGAATCGCCGTAGAACAGGACGATAAGAAGCTGCGCCTTGAGGTCAGCGACGACGGCAGAGGCATGACGGAACAGCAACGGACCAGTGTCTTCGAACCTTTCTACACCACTCGTCGCGGTCAGGGAGGGACGGGCCTCGGCATGCACCTGGTCTACAACCTGGTATCCCGGCGGCTGGGCGGCCGGATCGAGTGTCGCAGCAAACCGGGCGAAGGCACCCGTTTTATCATCCAGATACCGGTCGACCCGAATTTTCCGCCTTCGGCAATTTCGGCCACCGCCAGAATCCCTGCTCCGGCATAGCGACCCTCCCAGCAGGCAGCCGCGCTCAGATCCCCACAGGGTCAGTCTTTCGCCGCAAAAACCGGCTTACGGTTCTCCAGAAAGGCCTGCATACCTTCGTGACGGTCCGCAGTAGCAAAGCTGAGGCCGAACAGATCGCTCTCCATCACACAGGCGTTGTCCAGGTCCAGATCCTGACCCCGCTGCACCAGTTGCTTAGTCAGCTGGATCGCGCTTCGGCTTCTGGCGGCGATCATGGCCGCCAGTTCCAGTCCACGATTCAGCAACTGATCCTGCGGATAGACATGATTCACCAGGCCCCGCTGTATCGCTTCAGTTGCAGACAGGCTGCGCCCTGTGACCAGCAATTCCATCGCCATCGCCCGCCCTACCAGTCGGCTCAGTCGCTGACTGCCGCCAAACCCGGGGGTAATACCCAGGTTAACTTCCGGCTGGCCAAAAGATGCATTTTCAGACGCCAGGATGAAATCACAGCTCATCGCCAGCTCGCAACCACCACCCAGGGCATATCCGTTAACCAGCGCCACTACCGGGATATCCAGGGTTTCCAGTCGCCGGAACAACCTCATCCCGTGCTCGGCAAAAGCCTTGCCTTCCAGCGGGCTCAGATGGCTCATATGCTCGATATCGGCGCCAGCCACAAAGGACTTTGTTCCGGCACCGGTAATCAGCAGTACCCGCACCGACGGGTCGGCACTGATCAGGTCCAGAGCCTGATCCATCTCGCTGATGGTTCCGGCATTAAGGGCATTGAGTACTTCCGGGCGGTTGATCGTCAGGCTGCAGACGCCTTCGGCGGGTTCATTCAGCAGGATATTGGCGAAGCCGGTTAACCGGGCTTCTTCCAGCTGCTGCAGTTCGACATGCTTAAGGTTCATAGTTCGGTTCCCCGTACTCGTTCAGTAGCGATAAAATCCCCGGCCGGATTTACGGCCAAGATAACCGGCATCAACCATCTGTCTGAGCAGCGGACAGGGCCGGTATTTATCTTCGTTAAAGCCGTCAAACAGCACCTGCATGATACTCAGGCAGGTATCCAGACCAATCATATCCGCCAGTGCCAGTGGCCCCAGCGGATGGCTGGCGCCCAGCTTCATTGCAGTATCAATCTCCTCTGCAGCGGCCACCCCTTCATAGAGGGCAAAGACCGCTTCGTTGATCATCGGCAACAGCAGTCGGTTGACGATAAAGCCGGATCGGTCACGGGAACAGATCGTGGTCTTATTGAGCCGCCGTGCCAGCGCTTCAATCAGAGCCTGAGTCTCATCGCTGGTCTGAAGACCACGTATCACCTCCACCAGCTTCATCACCGGCACCGGATTCATAAAGTGCATACCGATCACCCGGTCGGGACGGTTCGTTGCGGCGGCCAGCCGGGTAATCGAAATTGAAGAGGTATTGCTGGCCAGCACTGTCCCAACCGGACAGATCTGGTCCAGCCCGGTAAACAGCTTCTTTTTAAGTGCCTCGTTTTCGCTGACGGCTTCCACTACCAGCCCGGCATCGGCCAGGGCAGAAAAGTCGGTAGTTCCGTACAACCGTTCCAGAATTTTCTCCGCAGGTTCGGCCAGTCGGCCTTTATCCTGCAAACGCCCGAGACTCTGACCTGCGGTATCGATGCCAGCCTCGATCACGCGGCTATCGAGGTCATGCAGAATCACCCGGAAACCGGCCATGGCAAAACTCTGAGCAATGCCGCTGCCCATCTGGCCGGCGCCGATTACCCCCACTGTAGTTACACTCATTTGCTTCGGTCCTCTGACAGGGAGCTTTTATGGTCTTTTTTCGGACACAGCCAGCCGACCCGCCCCCGGGCCGCTGGCTCTGTACCAGAAAGAGAAACGGAAAGTACAACAGAAAGGCCGACCGACGTGCCGGCCTTGATGGCAGGGACGCAATATTCACGTCCCTGAGATTTCAGGATACCGGCCGTGCGGCAGCGTCCGATTCAGCGGTCACGGGCGAGCCGATGTCGCCGGCAGCGCCCCCCTCTTCACGATTATCGTACTGATGAACCAGCACCGCTCTGCCTTGCTGCTGGCAGCGGGCCACGGCGTAGGGCGAAAGCTCGGCGCCGAAATCCTGATGGGCCCAGCGCACCAGCGATGCCGCCATAATGATCAGCACCGGAATCATCGGCAGCGCCACCAGAATGGTGGAGGTCTGAACCGCCTTAAGACCACCAACGGACAGCAGCCCGACCCCCACCAGCGCCAGCATCAGCGTCCACAGTACCCGGTTCCAGCGGGCTGGCTCCTGATAGCCGGACAGCTCCCGGGTACAGATGGATGCCAGCATATAGGCGGAGGAATCCACGGTGGTCGCCAGGAACACGAAGCACAACAGGGTGAACAGCGGCACAATCAGGGAGGCAGCAGGCAGGGTTTTCAGCACCGCCACCACCGTCGCCGGAATCCCCTGTTCACTGAGGATCGCCTGCAGATTAACAACACCGTTAACATCGAGGTCGATGGCATAGCCTCCCCAGATGGCGAAGAATGCCCAGCAGCCGACGCTGCCCCAGACCACACCATTGACGATCAGCTCTTTGATGGTACGGCCGCGGGAGATACGGGCGACGAACAATCCCATCATCGGCGCATAGGCGATCCACCAGGCCCAGTAGAAGATGGTCCAGCCTTCAGGAAAACCACCCTTAGTTACAGGGTCGGTCCAGAAATTGATGCGGAAGAAGTTATCCATAAACAGCCCGAAGCTGTTGGACCAGAGGTTCAGCAGAAACACCGTCGGACCAGCGATCAGCACGAAGAACAGCAACAGGAACGCCAGCACCGCATTGATGTTGGAAAGGGTCTGAATCCCTTTATTAAGACCGTTGAAGACACTCCAGGCGATCATCCCCGTCCAGGCCGCAAGAATGCCCATCTGCAGCAGGAAGGAATCGTTGAGTCCGAACATCTCCTGGAACAGTGCCGATACCAGCGGTACCGACAGTCCAAGTGAGGTGCCGACACCACCGACAATGGAGAAGATCACGATCACGTCGATCAGTTTGCCGATGGGACCGTCAACGGCGTCACCGAGAATACCGCGACAGGCTTCGCTGAGACGCATCACCGTGCCTTTGCGTACATAGAGCACATAACCAATCGGCAGTGCCGGCATCAGGTACAGCGCCCAGGGCACCACTCCCCAGTGGAACATCGGGTACATCGCCGCCCATTCCGCGGCGGCCGAAGAGTTGGCCTCGACCCCCAGTGGCGGCCCGGACAGGAAGTAGAGCGGCTCGACAAAGGCCCAGTTACAGATGGAGATGCCGATACCGGCGCAGAACAGCATGGCGATCCAGGGGATCTTGCGAAATTCCGGCTGATCTTCCGGTGCCCCCAGCTTGATACGACCAATGGGACCGAAAGCCAGCCAGCACATAAAGAAGAAGCTGCCGACACCGGACAGCAGGTACATCCAGCCGAAGTTGCCGGTAAACCAGCTCAGCAGGCCGCTGACGATGGTCTTACCCGCCTCGGGGTTGATGGCCAGTGGCACGCTGGTGGCGAGGATCACCGCCACCGCAGGCCAGAGGATGGCCGGATCGATCGCCAGCTTGCCGGCGACGTTTCTATTATCGTTAGGGGTATTCATTGTATAGGCCTCCCGGACAAACCGTTGTCTGTCCCAGACTTAATGTTGTTCTTGTTTTACGAAACCTGAAGTTACTGCGGCTCAGAACATGGTTAACCTCATCGTCATCGGTTCCGGCCCCGACTGCCGGGGACCGGAGAACCGTAATTTTCAGTCAGTGATCCGTACCAGCGCATCGGCGGCCACAGCCCCCCGCCCCTTCGGGCGCACCATCAGCGGATTGATATCCACCTCGGTAACGCTGCCCCAGTGCTCAAGGGCAAAATCCGCCACCGCCAGCACCGCGTCCACCGCCGCATCCACATCCCCTTCGGGACGGCCGCGATAGCCCTGCAGCAGGCGGACACCCTTCAGTCCTTCCAGCGCCTCCTGCACCGCATCGCGGCTGGTGGGCAGCAGCAACGTAGCGCTGTCGTTGAGCAGGTTGACGAGTATCCCGCCGGTGCCGACGATCAGTGCCAGCCCGAACTGTTCGTCCCGCTTCAGACCGATGATCAGTTCGCCGACGGCATCGGCGACCATGGGTTCAATCAGAAAGCTGAACGCATCCAGTCCGGCCGCTCGCAGGTTCTCCGCCATGGTTTCGGCGGCATCGACTACGGCAGCGCTGTCTTTAAGATTGAGGGCGACGGCGCCGGCCTCGGTTTTGTGAGCCAGCCGGTCGCTGACCCCCTTCATCACCACCGGGAAGCCGACCTGCTCCGCCACCGCAGCGACTTCATCGAGACCGGCCAACTGACCACCCGGCAGCGGCAGGCCATAGCCGCCGACCAGCTGTTTGGAGGCCCACTCATCCAGCATCCGGCTGTCGCCGTCCGGCGCCCGCCCCTGACGCAGCAGCAATCGCTGCGGATCATCCAGCGCCAGAATCTGCTGGCGACGTTCGGCATAGCGAACCAGCCGGTGCACCGCCGCCACACCGTCCTTCAGCCCCTGCAAGGGAGCGATGCCCGCCGCCACCAGCCTTGACCGGGCATCTTCCGGCAGCAGCTCACTGAGGTTACTGATCACCGCAGCGGTCTTGTGGTGACTGGCGTGGGCGCGGATCATGGCATCGACCGCCACCTGCCACTCACGGTCATCTCCTATCCCTTTCAACGGGAAGTCCAGCGCCAGAATGGTGGTGTCATAATCCCCCTCCATCATGGCGCCGAACACCGCCGTACAGGCCTCCGGATCACCCCAGATCGAGGTGTTGTAATCCAGTGGGTTGGAGAGACTTGCAAAATCCGGCAGCCAGCGACGCAGCTTTTCGGTCTGCGCTGCCGTCAGCGAAGGCAGGCTCAGGTTGTAATAATCGAGACTGTCGGCCAGCATCGCGCTGTCACCGCCGGAGCAGGTCAGCACGCCGATGCGATCCCCCTTCGGAAGTTCACAGAGCGCCGCCATCTTCAGGGTTTCCAGCAGCTCGCCCAGCGAGTGCACCCGCAGAATACCCAGCCGCTTAAACATCGCCTGATACATATCGTCTGAGCCGGCCAGCGAACTGGTGTGGCTCATGGTCAGCTGGGTGCCGATCTCGGAAGTCCCGGCCTTCAGCACCACCAGCGGCACTCCTTTCCGGACCGCCTTCAGGGCCGCCCGGCTGAAGGATTCGATATCTTTCAGCCCCTCGATATAGAAGCCGATCGCGGAGACGGAATCCTCCTCCAGCAGCGGCTCAATATAGTCCCCCACCCCCAGGGTCGCCTGATTGCCGACACTGATTACATGGGTGACCGGCAACGAACGATCCTGCATGGTCAGGGTCAGCGCGACATTGCCGCTCTGACTGATAATGGCGACCCCTTTTTCGGCCCGCTGACCGCAGAGCCGGTCCGGCCACAGGGCCACGCCACTGGTAAAATTAAGCAGGCCGTAGCAGTTGGGCCCCACCAGCGCCATCTCACCGGCGGCCTCGATAAGATCCTCCTGCAACCGCTGGCCTTCACCACCCACTTCGGCAAAACCGGCGGCATAACAGACCACGCCACCGCAGCCTTTTTCCCGCAGCGCCCGTACGGCGCCGACGGAGAGACCGGCATTGACCGCTACGAAGGCGGCATCCGGCGCCTCCGGCAACTCATCCACCGTGCGATAACAGGGGATACCGGCAATCTCGTCATACTTCGGATTGACGATCCAGATTTCACCTTTAAAGCCAATATCACGGGTATTGCGGATCGGCTGTTCGAGATTGGAGCCACCGATCAGCACGATGTGCCGGGGTGACATCAGCCGACGCAGATTTTCCCGTTTCAGATCAGAACTGGACATATACATACCTCTTCAACTACAGAGCATCAGCAGGATCAGACCCGGGCAGCGAGAAGCAATACGGCGCCCGCTGCCGGTTACTGGTGCTTACCAGCCGGTGTAGATATCCATACCGCGCTTCTTGATCTGGCCACCGATGACCACTCGCTGAATTTCCGAGGTGCCTTCCCAGATCCGGTCGACCCGGGTATCGCGCCACAGACGCTCCACCGGCTGCTCACGCATATAGCCGCGACCACCCAGCACCTGGACCGCCTTGTCGCAGACCCGTCCCACCATTTCTGAACAGTGCAGCTTCAGGGCCGACGCCCGGGCATGGTTGCGCTTGCGATCACCGCTCTGGTCGATCTCCCAGCTCAACCGATAAAGCATGCTCTTTGCGGCCATGATCTCCACCGCCATATCGGCCAGCATAAATTCGATGGCCTGGAAGTCGCGGATCGACTGACCGAACTGAATCCGGTTAGCAGCGTAGTTATTGGCCTCCTCGGCGGCCCGGATGGCACCACCGACACAACGGGCGGCGATGCCGAGACGGGCTTCGACAAACCAGTCTTTGGTCATGTCGTACCCCTGACCGATCTCACCGAGAATCTTGTCGTCCCCGACGATGACGTCGTTAAAGATGTACTCCGGATGCTTGAAGGCAAAATGATGGGTATAGAGCGGCGTACGCTTGAGTTCGACGCCGGGCAGATCCTTGTCCACAAAGAACACCGTGGGCTTGTCGGGATCACCGTCGACATGAGCGTGAACCAGAATGTAGTCGGCGATGTCACCGATGGTGACAAACCACTTCTCGCCACTGATTTTCCAGCCACCGTCGACCCTGTCAGCACGGGTCAGGCACTGACGGGGATCGGAACCGGCATCCGCTTCGGTGATGGCGTAAGCATCGCGGCGTTTACCCTGACAGGTGGGAATCAGGTACTCCTCTTTCTGAGCCTGGCTGGCAAAACGCATGGGATAGGAGGGATACCAGAGCGCATCCCAGATGGCACCGGTAGCCTTACCCAGCTGCTCGTTCAGCAGCGTCTGCTCGAAAATGGTAAAGCCCTGACCGCCGTCTTCCCTGCTGTGGTTGGGGGCGTTGAACTCCCAGTCCAGCACCTGCTGAATGATCTGCTGGTGGGTCTCTTTGCTGATACCATCGTTCTCTTCACATTCCAGTTCGTGCGGGAACAGTACCTGCTCGGTAAATTCCTGCGCTTTGGCCTGCAGTTCCTGATGTTCTTTGGAAAGGCTGAAATCCATCACTGAATCTCCGTATTGTTGTTTTAGGGCTGATTAGGGTCGGAGGAGCGCGCTGCGGCGGCCTCCTGCTCGGTCCGGGTGACAACTGCTGCCCGGCGAGCCTTAAATCCAAACTACGGCAACAGGTCGGATGATTTTTGACTTACAACGACACAATCACCTGATCGGACGACAACCTTCTTTTATTAGCCACCGTTAATACGCCACATACCGGGACATCTGTCGCTGAAATGCATCGATATGTCGCCTGATATCAATCTGAACAGAAACCGGGTCGATTAAGGTGTCGAAATCGGTCCGGACATCCCCACCGACAACCACAGTCATCGACAAGAACAACAACACGGAAAGCAGCCGGTCACAGACAGGCGGCTGCCGGAAAAGGCCCTGATATGACAACCGCCATCCACACCGAACAGCGTGGCTCCGCCCTGCTGATCACCCTTGACCGTCCTAAAGCGAACGCCATCGACAGCGCGACCAGCCGCCGCCTTTATGAGGTTTTTGCCACCTTCGAGCAGGCTGCTGACCAGCAGGTTGCCATTATTACCGGCGCCGGTGACCGCTTCTTCTCCGCCGGCTGGGACCTGAGGGCCGCCGCCGCGGGTGAAGCGGTGGATGCCGACCATGGTCCGGGCGGTTTCGCCGGCCTCACCGAATATTTCTCGCTGAGAAAACCGGTGATTGCCGCCGTCAACGGCATGGCCGTGGGCGGTGGTTTCGAACTGGCGCTGGCTTGCGACCTGATCGTGACGGCAGAGCACGCCCGCTTTTTCCTGCCGGAAGCGCAGATCGGTATCGCCCCGGACTCCGGCGGTGTATTCCGCCTGCCCCGGCGCCTGCCGCGAGCGCTGGCGATGGAGATGATGCTGACCGGCCGGCAACTGAGCGCCATTGATGCCCGGCAGTGGGGGCTGGTGAACCGGGTCGTCGACCGCGACGGTCTGCTGGACAGCGCCTGGCAGCTGGCCGGGCAGATCAGTGGCAGCGCCCCGCTGGCTCAGCAGGCCATCAAAGAGCTGGTGAACTGCACCGAAGCGCTGGATCTTGAAGCCGCCTTCCGGCTTCAGCGCAACGGAACCCTGAGCCACTACCGGCGGATGCTGAACTCCGAAGATGCCGGCGAAGGTGCCCGTGCCTTTGCCGAAGGCCGCAACCCGGTCTGGCAGGGCCGCTGAGCCTTCAGAACCAATTCCGTCCCCCATTTAACGCAGAAAGAGACAGACAGATGGATACAGTATTCAGACCGGACCTGTTCGCCGGTAAAACCGCCCTGATCACCGGTGGCGGCAGCGGCATCGGTCTGGCCATTGCCCGTACCCTGGGCTCGCTGGGCGCCCGGGTGATTATCGCCGCCCGTGATACCGACCGACTGGCTTCCGCCGCCGAGGCAATGCAACGTGAAGGCATCGAAGTACTGCTGGCATCGGTAAATATTCGCGACAGTGGCAGCGTCAGCCAGCTGTTCGACTCGCTCCGGGAGGACCGGATCGGTGTGGATATTCTGGTCAACAATGCCGGCGGCCAGTTCGCCGCCCCGGCGCTGGATATTTCCGCCAACGGCTTTCGGGCGGTGGTCGAGCTGAACCTGCAGGGCACCTTCCAGATGAGTCAGGCTTTTGCCCGCCAGTGCATCGACCGGAGCCGGCCCGGCAGCATCGTCAATATCGTGCTCTGCCAGGACAACGGCCTGCCCGGCATGGCTCACGCGGCTGCTGCCCGCGCCGGGGTGGTCAACCTCACTAAAACCCTGGCCTGGGAGTGGGCCAACCAGCAGATCCGGGTCAATGCCATCGCTCCCGGCACCATTAACACCAGCGGCCTCGACAACTACGACTCCGCCAGCCTGCAGGCGGGGATCGATAAGCTGCTGATCAGGCGTATGGGCTCACCAGAGGAGGTGGGCCAGGCAGCGGCCTTTCTGGTCTCCCCCGCCGCCGATTTTATTACCGGCATCTGCCTGGCTCAGGATGGCGGCGAGCACCTGACCGGTGCCTCGCCACAACTCTGAAAAAGTTTGGAACTACCTCTGAACTCCTGAAAAAACGACATCCGTTAACCGACACGGAGGCATGTTATGCCCTGTTATGAATTTGATGGCCTGCGCCCGGTGGTGCATCCCAGCGCCTATGTTCACCCCACCGCGGTACTGATCGGCGATGTAATCGTCGGTCCCAATGTCTATATCGCCCCACTGGCATCGCTGCGCGGCGACTATGGCCGGCTGATCCTGGAAAAGGGATCCAATATTCAGGACTGCTGCGTGATGCACGGCTACTGCGATGTGGAGACGATTGTGGAGGAGGATGGCCATATCGGTCATGGCGCGATATTGCACGGCTGCGTCATCGGCAGGAATGCACTGGTGGGGATGAACGCCGTGGTGATGGACGGCGCCATCATCGGCGAAGGCAGTATCGTTGCCGCCAACAGTTTTGTGAAGGTCGGTTTCGAAGGCCAGCCCCGCCAGCTGCTGGTGGGCTCGCCGGCAAAGGCGATCCGCGAAGTCAGTGACCGGGATCTGCACTGGAAATCCCTGAACACTCAGGAATATCAGGCCCTGGCCACCCGCTCCGCCGGGACGATGAAGGAGGTGGAGCCGCTGCCCGCCATGGAGCCAGAGCGGCCCAGACTGCAGGGCGTAACCGACGTTCAGGCCCGCGCCTGAGCCCAGTCGTTGTTCGTACTCTCTTCGTGTCTCCGAGTGCGATCACCCTTGCCCGGTACAGCGCCGGGCCTTTTTCTGTTCGCTCGGATCTGCTCGTAATTACTCAGGTACCGGGTCCGAAAGTGGCTTGCAATCAGCCACGATCCTTACTGGGATTGACCTGATAGGCCTTGCTGTAAGCCCGGGTAAAGTGAGCGCCGGAACTGAATCCGCTGGCGATCGCCACCTCCGAGACACTAAGGTGAGACTCCTTCAGCAGCTGCCGTGCCCGCTCCAGCCGTAAGCCCAGATAGTAAGCCGAAGGTGTACTGTCGAGATGACTGCGGAACAGCCGCTCCAGCTGCCGCACTGACAGATGGGCATGCGCCGCCAGTTGCGACGGTGTCAGCGGTAACTCCAGGTTCTCCTCCATCAGCGTCAGTACTCGCAATAACCGCGGGTGATGAACTTTAAGGCGAGCCGCCAGATCGATCCGCTGTTTGTCGGACTTCTGGCGGATACCGTTTTTAATAAACTGCTCACAGACCGCGATGGCGAGGTCACGGCCGAATTCGGCCTGAATAATGTGCAACATCATATCAATGGCAGCGGTACCGCCGGCACAGGTGATCAGGTTTCGATCAATCTCGAACAGTTCGTTGGTGATCTCAAGCTCCGGATGATTCTCCAGAAAAGCCGGTACCGCTTCCCAATGCATGGTCAGGCAGCGGTTGCGGAGTAATCCGGCGGCGGCCAGCAGATAGCAGCCGGTGTCCATGGCTCCCATCACCGCGCCCCGCCGTTGCAGATTTCTGAGCCAGCCGACAGTCTCGGTACGAATATAGTTTTCCGGATGAAAACTGGAACAGACGAACAGATTTTCCGGCGTCCCGGACTCAGCGACGGATAATGAACTCTGCAGCGCCATGCCGTTGCTGGCAATCACCGGCTCGCCATCCTCACTGAGCAGCTGCCAGCGAAACACCTCCCGGCCGGCAAAGCGATTGGCAACCCGCATCGGTTCGATGGCCGACAATAACGCAACCATCGCGTATTCTGGGATCAGCAGGAAGGACACCGTAAAAACACCATCCTTATCGGGTTTGAGAATCATCGCTGTCTGCCTGTTGTTGCCGACTTATTTCCGCCGGCTCTTTTTGCCGAATACTATGAGCAGCCCGATCAGTGTTCAAGCTCTGCGGCGACCTGCTATTGATCAGAAACGCCGACTATTGCTTTTCGCCGACAAACCTCAGTGGTCCGACGGTCGATCAGCAGCGGGCAAAGGGGTAAAATTGCGGCTGTAGTTGGTACTCCCCCCGAGACCTGTCATCACAGTCGTAAAAAAGGATTCTCAATGGCCACCGCACTTGCCCGTCATATTCTGGTTAAAACCCGGGAAGAAGCCGAAAAGCTGAAGCAGCAGCTGGCGAACGGGGCGGACTTCGGTACCCTGGCGAAAAAGCACTCACTCTGTAACTCGGCCAGACGGGGCGGCGACCTCGGTGAAGTACGTCCCGGCCAGATGGTGAAAGCAGTGGATACGATCATCTTCAGAAAGCCATTGCTGAAAATCCACGGGCCGGTGAAAACAAAGTTCGGTTACCATCTGATCGAAGTTTTTTTCAGAAGTTAACCAGCAGAGCCGGATCTCAGCGGCAGAGGCCGCATTTTTCGGCCCTCATCTGCCTCCTTTCTCAATACCGCCATGTTATGCCGACAGTCAGGCCACAAAGAGGTTATGCCTCCGTCGCCGTGATGAGGCGGTCAGATACAGCGATCCTTCTCAATTTCAGAACTTTCTGTTCTTAAATATTCGATTTTAAGAATACAGCGAATCCCCTATAGTCCGGCTGTAACACTCCGGGGTATCCGGCCGACAGCCGGTGAGAATGAACTCTGACATCAGAAAGGAGACTTTTATGCTGGCGGTAATTTTTGAGGTCTGCCCGACCGCAGAGGGGAAAGAAGAATACCTGCAGATAGCGGCACAACTGCGGCTGTTTCTGGAGGACAGTGAGGGATTTATCTCCATCGAACGATTTCAGAGCCTGACCGATGAAGGCAAAATACTCAGCCTCTCCTTCTGGCGGGATGAGCAGGCGATCGCGGACTGGCGCAATCTGTTCGAACACCGCACCGCGCAGAGGAAGGGCAAGGAGTCTCTGTTTCGCTCCTACCGGATTCGCGTCGCGGAAGTCACCCGGGACTACAGCGGCACCGACAGAGAAGCCGCTCCGGCGGATTCCAGGGCGGCTCTGGCGTAACCGGACGGCAAAAAGTCTGCACGGCTGCTTCTGCCAGGATATGCTTCCTCCAGCTCAACGGCTGCGAAACCGTCCTTACTGCAGTCCAAGGGCGGACCCGATACCCGGTCAAAGCCGGACTCTGAATAGCAACTGGAGAAGATCTGATGAATCATGATCGCTATCTGGACGATTTTGCCGTCGGCGAGTGCTTTGTCACCCCGGGCATAACCCTTACCGAAAGCGAAATAATCGACTTTGCGCTGAAATATGACCCGCAATCGTTCCATCTGGACACCAACGCAGCGGCCGAATCGCTCTATGGTGGCCTGATCGCCAGCGGTTTTCAGACCCTGTCACTCTGCTTCCGGCTGTTTATTCAGAGCGGCATACTGGCCAGCTGCAGCATGGGATCCCCGGGTATCGACGAACTGCGCTGGCTGGCGCCGGTCCGTCCCGGTGATACCCTGCGCACCGAAGCGGAAGTGATTGAAGTAAAGCCCTCTGCTTCGAAGCCGGACCGGGGCATCCTGCGACTGAAATACGTTGCTATCAATCAGCACGGTGACGCCGTACTCAGCTTCATCATCAACCACTTTCTGAAGCGGCGGGAGCACTGATGGCGATGGCGATGGCGATGGCGGACGGTATTTACTACCGTTCAGCCAGCGGCCTGCCCATATAACGTTCGATCGTCCGGACGACGGTGCCATCCTCACGCAGCCCCCGAACCGCATCCTGCAGGCGACGCACGGATTCCGGGGCCGGATCATCAGGCCGGCAGGCCAGCCACAGCGGCAGCTCCGAAAATACCAGCGGCGTACCGACATCGGCGACGCTCCAGCCGAGCTTTCTGAGATTGAACAGATGGCTGCTGATGGCACCGGCCACCGCATCTACACGGCCCCTTTTCAGCATCACTGCATCCAGATAGTAGTTTTTGGTGACGACCTTGTTTAAGGCGCTGTCGTTGTCGAAGCGGGTATTAAAGCTCACACCTCGCGACACGGCGATGGAGAGATTGCTGAGATCCTCATACCGTTTCAGGTCGATACCGGCTGCTGGCAGAATACCTGCCTGCAGGGTACACCCCAGCGGTTCCACCAGCCTGAATCTTTTCCTTACCTCCGGAGTACCGGCGAACAGCGAGCAGTTGCGCTCGCCACTTTCCAGAGCCGACAACAGCCGTTTGTGGGGCAGCACCCGGTTATCGCCCGGTAGTTCGGCACGGGCAAGAATGGCGTCAGCGATATCATAGAGATAGCCCCGGGCTTCACCGTTCCCGGACCAGAAACCGTAGGGGGGCTGACCCATAATCCCGAAGCGGACCGAGGCGGACAGTGCCTGTGCCGGTATCAGCATGACCAGCAGCAGACAAAGGCCGGTCAGCAGCAAGCCCGACTCCGCCCCCCCGGCTTTCCGGTTTTTTCGGCTCACCTCCCGGTTTCGCCGTACTGTTGGTCCGGACGCCCGAGGGCTTTTGTCGCGATTGCAGAGTTTCCGGCGTTCTGCTGAGAAATCATTCACTTCGGCACCGCTTGAAGTAAGAATACCCCTTAAAAACGCAGCACTATAACCTCTGGCGTTGTGACACACCAGCGCCTGATGCCGTAGACCGGAAGCCGCCACCGGCCGGTGGCGGGCCACAGCACCAGCGACGGTCGACATCAACCGGCAGATGTGGATAATGCATTGAAAAGTCAATGACTTTAAACACCGACAATCAAGCAAGGTCGCTGTAACCGTTGTCGGATCACATACTTCAGGGATGAAAATGATGGAACAGCATACCCCTCAGGCCCGGCAGCTGGAATTTACCGGCATTGGCAGTGAATTTTTCAGGATCTGGATCGTTAACGTCGGTCTGACCCTGGTCACCCTGGGCATCTACTCAGCCTGGGCTAAAGTCCGCACTAAGCGCTACTTTTACGGCAACACTCTGATCGACAATTCCAGTTTCGAGTACCTGGCCTCACCGATCACGATTCTTAAAGGGCGGCTGATCTCCTTCGCGGTTATTGCCAGCTACGTACTGGTAACCGACTTTTACCCTATGGCAACACCGGTATTCCTGCTGGCCTTTGTGCTGATCTTCCCCTGGCTGATTGTCCGCTCGCTCTGTTTTAACGCCAGGAACACTGCCTATCGAAACGTGACCTTTAACTTCAGGGGCAGTACCGGGCAGTCCTATCTCTGTTTTCTGATCCTGCCGTTGCTGAGCGTGCTGACCCTGGGTCTGGCTTATCCTGCCGTCGTCGCCCGGCAGAAGCGCTACTTCGTCAACAACAGCTGCTTCGGTGGCTCTGAGTTCCAGCTGGATGCCGCCACCCGGGCCTTTTTCTGGATCTATCTGAAGGCGTTTCTGGTGCTGCTGCTTGCCTTCGCAGCCGTGTTCGGGATGAGTTACTACTTCGCGCTTGCCGCCGCCGGTCCCACCGGGGCTGACGCCGGTTATGCGCCCTTTATCCCCATTACTATCAGCCTGATAATCTACCCGGCCTACCTGATCGCCTATACCCTGGTACAGGCCAATATCACCAATCTGGTGGTCAATAACAGCTCCCTGGAGGGACACCATTTTGCCAGTAACCTTGAGACCGGCAAGCTGCTCTGGCTCTATCTCAGCAACAGCGTCGCTATTCTGCTGTCGCTGGGCTTGCTGATCCCCTGGGCGATGATCCGTTCCGCCCGCTACCGGGTGGAATGCACGGCACTGGTAACGGATCAGCCGCTGGATAACTTTATCCGGGTGCAGCAGAACCAGATCAGCGCCACCGGCGAGGAGCTCAGCGACCTGATGGATGTCGAGTTCGGACTGTGATCCGTTTTCGGGGAAAGCTCTTCCAGGGCAGCAGCTCCCGATACCGGCCGGTCCGGCTTGAAGTTAACGACGATGAGCTGCAGATCAGTGTCGAGGGCGATACCGCAGACACACCCCGGAGTTACCCTCTCACCGGGATAGGGGTCAGCTCACGGCTGGGCAACACGCCCCGCTGGCTGAGCCTCGGTAACGATCTGAAGATCGAGACCCGGGACAACGATGCCGTCGATCAGTTACTACGGGAGAGCGACCAGGGTCGTTCTCTGTGGTTGCACCGGCTGGAGAGCCGCTGGAGCTGGCTGCTGGTTTTTCTGGTGATCGTCCTCGGCTCCAGCTGGGGGTTCGCGGTCCGAGGACTGCCGGAAATGGCAAAGCAGGTCGCTTTTGTGCTCCCTGAGGAGGTCAGCCGGGAGCTGGGACAGCAGACGCTGGAGTCGCTGGATCAGCTGGCGTTTAAACCCAGCCGGCTCAGTCCCCAACGCCAGCAGCAGCTGCAACAGCAGTTTCAGCAGATGCTGGCCCACATCGACGACAACACTGACAGCAGCAACAACGACAACAACGACGACACCAACAGCGCCGGCGGTAAACCGCGCTCCGGACAGTATCAGCTGCTGTTTCGGGACAGCCCGGTACTGGGCGCCAACGCCTTTGCCCTGCCCTCCGGCACCCTGGTGATGACCGATGCTCTGGTCAGGCTGGCTGATTCAGACCAGCAACTGATCTCGGTGCTGGCCCATGAGATCGGCCATGTCGAACATCGCCATTCGCTGCGCCGGGCGATTCAGAGTAGTGTATTGCCGCTGATCATTATGTCGGTGACCGGTGACGTTTCCTCCGCTACCGCCCTGGTAGCCACCCTGCCAACCCTGGCGCTCGAAGCCAGTTATTCCCAGGAATTCGAGCGGGAAGCCGACGCTTTCGCTCAGCGCTATCTGCAGCAACAGGGTATCTCCCCCGGGCATTTTATTACCCTGCTGCAGAAACTTGAGAACGCCCACCCCGATAACACACCGGCATTTTTCTCTACCCACCCGGCGACCCGGGAGCGGATTGAGGCACTCAGAAAACACTGAGCTTTCAACTCCTGGCGAAGTAACAGCGAATCAACCGATCCCGCTAATTGATAATCAGAGGCAACAGCAGCACCGGCCTGACGCCAGTCATTGTCAACGATCAGCCCTCAGGGTTGCTATCCTTCAGGGCAGGAGGAAGAGCGATGACGCGTCTGATGCTGTTGCTGAGTCTGCTGCTGGTACCGCTGCTTACAGTTGCCGAACGTCGGGTGGCCATCTTCGACTACGACCAGCGGACCTCCGAAGCCCCGGGTATTGCCCCCTACCTTGAGCAGCAGTTGCGGGCCCGGGACCCGACGCTGACACTGATAGTCTATTCCGCCGAAGGAGATCGCCGGCGGGCCATCGAACTGCTGGACCGGCTGGATAGCGAGGGCTGGGATCTGATTATCACCATTACCACCGACGCCCTGCAGCTGGCACTGCACCGCCTGCGGAAAACGCCCTTTGTGTTTACCAACGTCAACAACCCCGGTACCCTGGGTATTGAAGACCGCGGCAGTGAGGATCGTCGTTTTACCGGGGCTTCCTACTATGTACCGGTCCGCCAGCAGCTGGAATTCTTTCTGCAGATTCAACCTGATATCAGACGGCTGGGCTTTCTGTTTGATCCGGATAACCGGTCGATGCAGGTAGAAGCCCGGGAGGTACGTCAGGCCTGCCGGGAGCTGGGTATTGAATTTCTGTATCGAAGGACCGGCAGCGGACAATCGCTGGCATTGATGGCCGGCGAGCTGGCTGCCGAGGGCGTGGATGCACTGGTCGCCACCAGCAGTGACCGGATCTATCTGCGGATAGCGGAGATCGAAAAAGGATTACGGCCGCACCTGATCCCCATCTACAGCTTCAATGCCCGCGGCGTCGAGCAGGGGGCGCTGGCCGCACTGGCCAGTGATCACCGGGCAATGGTGGACCAGCTGGTGATCCCCCGAGTGCTGGCGCTGCTCAGCGGACATAAGTCGCCGGCGCAACTGCCCGTGGGCTACCAGGAAAATCCGCAGCGCTATATCAACACCGGAGTGCTGGAACGATTCGGTTTTAAACGCCCCGTCTCCAGCGACAGCGGGCTGTAAACCGCTGGCTGGCAAGGTCCCCCAAAGCCACCCGCGCGCGAATGACAACCCGCCCTCAGAACCGGATCGCGCTGCCCAGCATATAGAGCCAGGCAAGCTCAAAAACAGACGCAATGACCAGCCACAACAGGAAGGCCTTGAGTTTGTATCCCGACCCGGTACTTTCGCTCGCGATAACCGCAATCGCCAGGGGAAACAGGGACAGGTATACCGCTCTTTCAATCAGGGTCTCCATAAATTCAGTAAAGCACAGGAGACACCGGGTCAGTGGCCGGGAGCTGAAGTGGCCGGGAGCTGGCTGATTCACTCCCCCCTTTCGGCCCCTTCAGCGACAGGCAACTGTTGCTCGACAGCCAACTTATACACTGAAGTCTGACCTTTTTATCCCAACACCACTTCCAGCGCACGGAATTCGTGACAGCATCGCAGACTATAGTAAACACGATTTCTTTCAATCAGTTAATAACAACCTTACGCCTCAAAGCCCTAATTGGCACAACAACTGCCTTATTCTCACCAGAGCACAAACTACTGCTCCACTTTCAGATTTTTCTGTCTTCAAACGTTATTAATCGAGTAAATCTAAAGGGTGATTAAAATGACTCAGATGAAAATCAACGACCTGGATTATGAACTGGAAATGAAGGATCTTTCTGAAGTTAAGGGTGGATATACCCCCAATCCCCTGGGACCCTATCCGCCGCGACCATTTCCCTGGCCGCCAAGGTTTATGAATATGGCAAAAATTCGCCAGCTGAAACTCAAGCGTAACCTGCTGCTGAGACGTTAAAACGCACGCGCGTACATTGCGAGGGTGCAATGTACGCGCTTTCAACCCCCTCTTCAGACGTAACCGGTAAGCCACTGGTCAGATCAGTTGCATTGCCCGGACAGCCCAGATGAACCGGACCTACGCAGACTGCAGGCTTCGCCGGCTATCGTCCTGATCCACCGACATGACATACCCGACCCGGCTTCTGCCCGATACACCGGGGCCGATGCGGTTAACTCCAGCCAGAGGCGAAACAAAGCGCCTGCGCTCCCTTCTGACTGGCTCTGTTCTGCGCTGATAGTTTCCGCTGATTTTCTTTCCCCTTATCCCCTCCCTGAATTACCAATACTAAAAACCCGATGAATTCCCTGGGTTCAACTTAATAAATCCACTTCTGAGATATCGATTGGATTAATCAATCATCGCCATCGAATCAATCAATTGGATAGAAAAACGCCGCTCTGTAAGAATGAGATCATAAAAACTCAAATTCAAATAACACGTTGATTCTTACAGGAGAATTTAACGGGGAGGTTTCTATGCTTAAAAAAACCATACCGTTACTGGCCATACTGGTTATCGGATTATCGCCGGCCGTTTCAGTAAGCCCGGCGTTTGCCCAGGACCGGGCGAAGACTAATGAATTCTGGTGGCCCAACCGGCTGGACCTCTCTGCTCTTCGTCAGCACTCGGCGGCCTCCGACCCCATGGGTGAAGCCTTCAACTATGCCAGTGAGTTCGAAAGTCTGGACCTGAACGCCGTCAAGAGAGACCTTGAGATACTGATGACGACCTCTCAGGACTGGTGGCCGGCGGACTATGGTCACTATGGGCCGCTGTTCATTCGTATGGCCTGGCACAGCGCGGGAACCTACCGTGTCAGTGACGGCCGTGGCGGTGCATATGGCGGCATGCAGCGATTTGCTCCCCTTAACAGCTGGCCTGACAATGCCAACCTGGACAAGGCCCAGCGTCTGCTCTGGCCGATCAAGCAGAAGTATGGACGTAAGATTTCATGGGGCGACCTGATGGTACTGGCAGGAACCGTTGCCATGGAGTCCATGGGCTTCAGGACCCTGGGGTTCGCAGGAGGACGTGTTGACGGCTGGGAACCCGAGGTCATCAACTGGGGTGCTGAGGGGAAATGGCTCGCCGATGATAAGCGCTACAGTGGCAACAGAGAGCTGAAAGAACCTTTCGGCGCTGTTCAGATGGGGCTGATCTATGTAAATCCTGAAGGCCCCGGTGGCAACCCCGATCCGCTGGCGGCGGCTCAGGATATTCGTCTGTCCTTCGGTCGTATGGCGATGAATGATGAGGAGACGGTCGCGCTGATCGCCGGTGGCCATACCTTCGGTAAAGCCCATGGCGTCGCCAGTCCATCCGGCTATGTGGGTAAGGAACCTGAAGGCGAGAGCCTTGAAGCCCAGGGCACCGGCTGGAACAGCAGCTATGGCAGCGGTAAGGGGGCCGATACCATTACCAGCGGCCTGGAAGGCGCCTGGACCAGCAACCCGGTTGCCTGGACCCATAACTATCTTCAGAATCTCTACGCCTTCAACTGGGTTAAGACAAAGAGTCCGGCAGGCGCCATCCAGTGGATCCCGGAGGATAAGTCCGCGGCCAATCTGGTACCGGATGCCCATGACAGATCGAAGCGACATCCGCCAATCATGTTCACCACGGACCTTGCACTCCGGTTTGACCCCGAATACGGTAAGATCACCCGCCGCTTCCTCGACAACCCAAAAGAGTTCGAGACAGCCTTCGCCAGAGCCTGGTTCAAACTGACCCATCGCGATATGGGACCGAGTTCGCGTTATCTCGGTTCGATGGCCCCTGATGAGCAGATGCTGTGGCAGGATCCCCTTCCTGCGGTGAATCATGAGCTGATCAATGCCAGCGACGCCGGGGCGTTAAAATCCAGCGTCCTGGCATCCGGACTCTCTGTTCCCGAGCTGGTCAGAACGGCCTGGGCCTCAGCCTCCACCTTCCGTGGCACCGATTTTCGCGGTGGCGCTAACGGCGCACGGATTCGCCTCGCACCTCAGAAGGACTGGGAGGTTAACCAACCGGCGGAACTGGTCGGAGTGCTGCAGAAACTGGACGGAATCCGACAGGACTTTAACCAGGCACAAGCTGACGGAAAGAAAGTCTCCCTGGCCGACCTGATTGTGCTGGCTGGTAACGCCGCTGTTGAAGAAGCAGCGAAGAAAGCCGGCCACACCATTGAGGTCCCCTTTACGCCGGGTCGAACGGATGCTTCCCAGCAGCACACCGATGTGGACTCTTTCGCCGTGCTTAAGCCGGTCGCCGATGGCTTCCGCAACTACCTGGGCAAAGGAGACAGCCGATCACCGGCAGCATTGCTGATCGATAAAGCGTCCATGCTGACGCTGACGATACCTGAAATGACTGTTCTGGTGGGTGGCATGCGCGTGCTGGATGCCAACGTCGGACAGTCCGAACACGGGGTATTCACGGATCGGGCTGGCACTCTGAGCAACGATTTCTTCGTAAATCTGCTTGATATGTCAACGAAGTGGAGCAGGTCCTCTGAGTCTGAGGGTATTTACGAGGGTCGTGATCGCAGTACGGACGAGCTTAAATGGACAGCCACACCGGTTGATCTTATCTTCGGATCCAACAGCGAATTACGAGCCGTTGCAGAAGTTTATGCATTCGATGACTCAGGTGAGAAGTTTGTCACCGACTTCGTGAACGCATGGACCAGAGTGATGAACCTCGACCGCTTTGACATGCTTTGAGTCAGGAGAAAAAGGGGTCGGAGTGAAGCTGGCTGATTCGCTCCGACTCTTAAACTGTTCAGGACTTAAAACGAGTTCAGGGGTTATCCCTCACCTCAGAAGGTTGCAACATCATCTTAATTGACTAATATCAATACTCCTGTTTTAGGATTACCTGTTCGAATTTCATCTGGAAAGAATCTCGCTCTGACGCCACAGCATAAGAGAGACAGAATGACGATGATGCAACACGACAACAACCTGATCGACCGATTAGCCAGTCAACATAATCAGAACTGTCCTTTACATAGTACGTACAGGAGCCACAGAGACTTCGGCGCATCTCCTGACCTCTGTTCAATATTTTCATCCCGTCTGGACGCACTTGTCACAGAGTACAAATCTCCGGTATCGACGCCCGAATCAGTCATGAGAATACTGATCGCTATAGAGAGAGATTTTTGCGATATGGGTTACTTCGAAGAGCCCATACGTATGATTCGCAAGAATCTGGAAACCAGATACGGTATGCATCTTGATAACAGATGACTATTTGTCGACAGGCTTTTTCTGAAGCTGAAGAAGTTGATGTGGCGTGGTCAGTTGATTCCGGGCAGTCGGTAAAGCTCTTCTTCCATTGCGAAACTGCTGAAGCCTTAACACCGCTGACGACACTGAAATCACAAATCCTGGTGAACGGGTGTGGTCGCCGGCCATTACCCACTTTCGGGTAAATCGGTTCAACAAGAGCCTCAGCCAATCCCACGCAATCACCTGGCCAACGGCCTTCTTAATCAGGTTGAGAACGGGCCAGCCGGATCATGAGAACCTGATCAGACCATCAGAGCTGACCTCCGCTCACTTTTGCTCATGCAGCCCTGTCTCCGGGCTGAATGGTTCATTTCGTTCAACTATGTGAGCGCGTAGTAGCTCTGTACAACCAGCCCCTGTGCCACCCGTCAGGGGGGGAAAGCTGCCCGGATCTTTGTGTTCGCCAGGGTTACAGAATCTTCAGCTCCTGCAATCGAATTTCCATCGCTTTTTCTGATACCAGAAAGGTGTTGGCCATGGTGCTGATAAACATCGGAGCAGACATCGATCCCGCCCCCTGTCGACCGTTGCCGAAATGAGTGGCTGCAAGCTCCTTCATCTGTCGGGCGGGCATCAGCAGACGGGCCGCAAAATTGTTCGCGGCGTACTCTTTGGGCAGTTTCTGACCAGCCCGCTTCATGGTGAAATCAGTATCAGCAAAGAAGTCGTCAACGCCGCGCTTATCGATGCTGGGGACGATATCGTTGATAAGATGACCGATCTCGTGGGCCAGGGTGAATCGCCTTCTGTTAATGTGATCCTTTGGATTAATCCAGATTACTGGTCGGCGTTGTTCATCAACCCTGATTTCTCCGGAGTACTTCAACTTTTCCTCATCGTAAGTGCCGACCACTTTCACGGGGAGGTGCCTGACAATCTCAAAAGGATTATAGGGAGGGCCGTCGATATTCAGAATATCCAGCAATTCTTCCGGTGTACTGATCCCTTTCATATCTTCCAGCGTCAGCTTCATCGTAATCTCCGTCGCAGGTTTTCATCCAGCTAAATAATAACCAGATTTAAGTGTGACACAGGGTTATCCTGTTTGCCATATATTAAGGATCAGGTCAATAGCACGGCCATACTGTCGCTGACAATAACCTGAATGACCGTCCTGGTCGGTCCCATGCAAGTACCGGACACCAATACCGGACAATCCGAACAGGAGGTCTTTACGAATCAAGCAGGCACTCGGAGCGGCGATTTTTTCTTAATTCCACTCGATATGGCAACGAAACAGAGCTGGTCATCATAGACCAGAGCCATTTACAAAAGCCGTGATCGCAGAACTGGCGAGCGTAAATGGACAGTTAGTTCAGTTGATCCGGTATTCGCTTCCAACAGCGAATTATGAGCCGCCGCAGAAATCTGTGCATTCGACGGCTGAGAAAAAGCCAGTCACCGAGTCTGTGAGTGCATGGAGCAGAGCAATTAATCCCGAACGCTTTCATGCGCTTTAATCCGCAAGAAAAAAGGACCGGGGTGAATCGGGCAGATTTACTCCGGTCCTGTTTAACTTTACCCCTTTGACTTTACCCCTTTGACTTTACCCTTTAACTCTCGACCTTTAGCAATGCCAGTGCCTTCAGAATTCATAGCTGTTCTTTCTGGAATTGAATTGCATCTTGGTAGTACTTTCCGCACGCCGCCCATTCAGCGCCTCGGTAAAAAAGGCTTTAACATCAGCATTGGTCTTCTTATAGAATAAGCCATGAGTTTTGCCAACACCCGGACCATCTGTGAAATCAAAATATACGGCGTTGTCTGCATTCAGTGATCTTGCTGTACGACCCAGTCGATCCTTCTGAAAATTGAAGTCAGACCACTTAAGAACCCAGTCGTTTTCATTGATCGTGACATAAACTCTTTTCCCCGCATCCACTTTCTCTACCCAGTGCTGATGGTTCTTGTTATCCACATCAGCCTGGCATAATACGACATTGTCAAATACCCTGGTTTCGCTCTCGTATTCAGCATCTTCCACGTAATTTTTGAACAAAAAATTCCCGAGGCTGTAAGTCAGCAAGGAGAATTTTACATCGCAGCTTCTCAACGCTTCTTTGTTAAATGGCTCTTTGAGATAGTTGCCCAGTTTTTCAAGCGTTGAGTCAAGCGCGCCAACAGACGCCTTAGCTGTACGTTTGGCAACCCGATACTCCTTAGTTTTGATCCCGCCGGGATTTGACGGCCAGGAAAATGCGACGACCTCAACCTTGTGCTCTTTTTCCAGGGCGAGCGCCTTTTCAAGGTTCTTTTCAAATGACTGGTTGAACCCATGAACGAAGAATACACAGTTTTTCTTTTCGCTGATCAGCCGGTTCCGGAGGTCATCAAACGCTTTTAATGAGGGGATGTTGGTGTCTGTTATCTTAGCTGGTTCTTTGATCAGCTCGACCCGCCACTTTCCTCTGGTTTTATTTGCCGTGGCCAGTCGCACTTCATTCGGGCCTTTCAGGTTGGCCTCATCTCCGAACGCTTCATGGTTGCCTACGCCATTTTCAAACTTACCTCTGTTTATTTTTCGATTTGTTACGATGAGCATCGTATTGCCCTCACAGTCGCTGAGTTGTGCCCGTATCAATTCCATTTGCTACAACGACTAATACCCGAGAGATCAATTCATAAGAGCTTTCGGGCTGACCGGAGAATCGATATTGAGCATAGATTTTCCATTGCACAAAAGGCCTGAAACCGCCTTCGTTTCATTGTCGCTCAAGGAGAAGTGGCGATGTGAATGAGCGATGATCCGCATTACTTACGCCCGATTTTCAGAGCGGCAATCGAAGTAAGTGTAGCCAGTGCAGGAAGAGAATCCATCCAACAGGCATAAACCCACAGGCTCTGATCCTGATAGCCCCAATATAAATCTGTCACCTTTCTTACCGTTCTGCTACATGCTACGAATGTGTTTCCAACAGGCAAACTAACAACTGAAAACTGCTGTTCGACAAACAACATTACAACTGAAGACGCCTCACGCTGTCTCTTCGCTGAAAAAGGCTATCTGTAATATCTTCTTCTTTTCAATTAGTCAAAGTCATTTTTCTGATCATCACTGGTTGGTACAAAAAATGCCGCACTAACAGGTGTGGGTAACAAACTTACCTACTGGATCAATCCTATAAAGTAGTGAGGATAGGAAAAATGGCAACTTTAGAAAACAACGACCTGCAGCACAGCCAGGACCTGGATCAGAAAGCGATGGAGAAAGCGAAGGGCGGGCACCGAGGAAAACTCACCTCATGGCCCCTATATACCGTGAAATGGGTTGATGGCCCAAACGGATTCCCTTTCCCCATTTTTAAACGGCTGGACCTGAAAACACACGGAGTAATGAGCAAAGCAATGAAGAAGAAAAGCTAACGATGCACTGTAGAGCCTTCACCTGGAAGGCTCTTTTTTTATTTCTACTTTACCGCCAGTCTATCCGACCCGCTCTGCCCGACAAGAATACAGTCCTGAATAACCAATTCTTAGCTATTTCAGAGAACTTTCTGGCACCAGGGCAATCCATTCCTACCTTTTAATAGGTATGACCTGCCCCCGGATTTAACACCACCTGCCTTCTAGCCGAGTCCTTTTCTGAGCCTGCCCCCGTTTCAGTACCGCCTGTTTCTGGAAATTTCCGGCTCTCCTACATAGAGCAGGCCCTCCTAGGCAGACACTAGTATATTTGTCTGAGTTTCGATGGTTAACTGCACGAAACCAGCTGTCAGAGTGACAGGACCTGAAAGGAGATTAAGAGTCAACCCACCTGAATGACTCAAGCGGGATCAAATACCGGATCTTCGCTCTTGAGAGGCAGCCAGACTCGGAAACGGCTTCCGACACCGGGTTCGCTATGGACTTCGATTTCGCCACCATGTTCCTGGACAATTCCGTAGGAAAGAGACAGCCCCAGTCCGGTCCCCTTGCCCACAGGCTTGGTTGTAAAAAAGGGATCGAAAATGCGGTTGAGGTCTTTAGCAGCGATGCCCTTACCGGTATCTTCAACTTCGATCCAGACCTGGCCGTTTGCCAGCCCCGTACGCAGAAATATGGTGCCCTGGCCTTCGATTGCCTGGGCTGCGTTGACCAACAGGTTGAGCACTACCTGATTAATCTGAGGTAAGCAACAGAATACCCCTGGCAGCTCGCCAAACTCTTTGACCACATTGGCCTTATATTTGATCTCATTGTGGGCTACGTTGAGTGTGCTGCTGATCCCCTGATGCAGATCATAAAGCTTATACTCCCTGGAACCGCTTCTTGAGAAGTCCTTTAAATCCCGGACGATCTGCTTGACCCGTTCGATTCCCTCCTGGGACTCGCTTACCAGAGAGTTGACATCCTCCATCAGAAAATCGATATCAGCTTTCGTCCTGGCCCTCTCGATCTTCTCCATCAATGCAGGAGACGTCCTAAGGGCCTCATCCACATCTCTATAAGCATCGAGAACCATGATCAGGTCATCGATATAGCTACGCAGCGAATTGAGGTTGGACTTAATAAATCCAACCGGATTGTTGATCTCGTGAGCCACCCCGGCCGCTAACTGACCGATCGACGCCATCTTCTCGGATTGCTGCAACTGGTTCTGAGCCTGCTCCAGCCTATCAATCAATTGGAGATGTTCCCTCTTTTCAGCCTCCAGGTTCAGTTCGGCCTGTTTACGCTCGCACACCTCCTTTTTTAATTTGATGTTTGCTTCGTTCAACGCTTTTGTACGCTGCTGAACGCGCTGATCGAGTTCTTCATTCAGTTTGTCCAGGGCTATTCGCGTGCTTTCCAGTTGCAGAATGCTGGGAATCCACCGTCTGAAACCCATCGCTAGCAAAGTCAATCCAAGGAGCGTCCCAATTACTTTCTCCAGAAACGCCTGGGTCTCCGTATCGCCAACAAATATCAGGAAGTTTAGCTCCGGAAAATTATCTGTAATATCAATGACCAGACCAAACAGGATAAGACCGAAGCCAATCAAAACAAAATGGGTTCCTGGGTGGCGGTTAACCTGAGGATGTTGAATACCACGGTAAAGGGTATAGAAAATAAACGCGGCTATGACAGCTCCGGTCGTCTCAAGAAATACATCGACCATCACAATAGCTCCTTCCTTGTACTGTTCTGAAGCTATTGTCCATACTACCTACCTGAAACCGAAATGACTGAGATCAAACGGGGAAGTCCACAGCTTCCACGAAATCAGGTCACTTTCAGAGCGCCTGAACTCTGGCCAAGGCGTAAAGACGAAGGAGCTACTTGGACACAAACACCAGAGCACAACCGACGGTTACAACGACTCTCGTGGTCAGGAGTGGATTAACGTCCATCTCTGAGTTTTCGTCATCAGTTCATCTGACTACATGCCGCCATCGGACGTTTTTTTGCCCTATTCCAGCGGTGCGTTTTTCGATTTTATTTCGATATCAAATATAACTATTTAATTTCAACATGTTATATCAGTGAACCGTGCAGACCATACAGGGATCAAACGACCGCACCACATGCTGCACCGCCACCGGATCCTTCTCCCCTTCCCGGACCGGGGTACCCTGCAGGGCCAGCTCCAGTGCGCCGGGCTGATTATTGTTGTCCCGGGGTGAGAAGTTCCAGGTGGTGGGGGCGATTATCTGGTAGTTATGGATTTTGCCGTCGCGGACATCGAGCCAGTGGCCGAGGCTGCCGCGGGCCGCTTCGATGGTGCCGATACCGGTGCCGTCCCCGACCCTCTCCGGCGACAGGTCCTTGTTAAAGAACGGCTGGCCGGGCTGCAGTTGTCGGGCCCACTGCTCCATGGCGATCACCACCCGGGCGATCTCCAGCAATCGCATCAGTACCCGGTTGCGGACATTGCTGCGGGAATCATTGAACAACGACAATGCCAGCGGGTGGCCGTCGATCAACTGCCGGGCGAAGGCGCCCACCTCCACCATTTCATCACCGAGCCGGGGGGCCTTACACCAGCTGTAGCCGGCCTGGTTATTCATATCCGGCTCGGTCTCACCCTGCTGCGGCGCCAGTCGTGTCCGGCTCTGGTGCATCCAGCTGTGGCTGATATCTTCACTGATCAGACTGAGATCCAGCGGTGTCAGCCCCTGACGCCAGAGGCCGGCCCGGATCAGAGATTCGCCCTCCAGCGGGTAGTTGCCGTAACTCATAAACAGCTCGCCGGCCTGGCCCAGTTGCTCCAGCGCCAGATCGTCGGCGATCTCCAAGAACAGCTTCAGATCCGACGAGCTGCTATTGTTGCGTTGCCACTGCCTGAGGGCATCGAGGCTGTCCAGCTCGGCGATAGATTCCAGCCGGTCACCAAAGGTCACCCGCTCCAGAAAAGCCCGGAATCCCTGCAGGATCGCCAGCACCCGCAGTCGTTCCTGGGACTGGACCGGCTTACTGACGCCGGCCGGCTGCAGGGTCAGGGTATGGGGCCACTTGCCGGCCAGGGTGCCCATCAGGTGCAGAAACTCGGCCCGGGCCGGAATCGCCTCGGCCGCCGCCGTCCCTCTGATGGCCATAAAACGGCGCTCGGCCCGTTCGAACCAGGGTCGGTCCCGATAAACCGGACGGGCGAAGTCCGGCATAAAGAACAGGTAGAAATGACTGAAGTGGTCGGCCAGGTTTTCGTTGGCCAGCACCAGGTTGGTGACCAGCTGGCCGTTGCGGGGCATCTGCAGCCCGGCCAGATCCGCCAGTGCCCGGGATGCCGCCACCGACTGCGACACCGAACAGATGCCGCAGATCCGGGGCGTATAGACCAGCGCATCCTCCGGAGTCTTGCCCCGCAGAATCTGCTCAAAGCCCCGGTACAGGGTACAGTTGACCCGGGCCTCGCGGACGCTGCGGTCTTCGATCTCCAGTTTGACTTCCAGATCCCCTTCAACCCGGTTAAAGGGGCCTACCACCAGTCTTGTCACGTGTTCAGGTTTCCTGTTCTGCGATTGCGGTTTCGGCAAGCGGTCAGCGTTTACGGGTGACCGGATGGATTTTCGGTGGAACTTTGATGTGATCGCTGACTGCGTTCTCCTTCAGTCGTACCGGGGTGGCCGCCTTCGACAGCGACGACAAAGCCACAAACCAGGCTTTCGGCATATCGGTGGGTAATCCGACCGGAATGCCCGCCAGCTTCGGCGTCTGTACAAAGGAGTGACCGGGCTCCTCAAATTCCGGTGAGGTGCAGTTAATACAGGCGAAGCCGCCGCGGGTACAGGAGCCTTCGCCATTCCACAGCCGGGTGTTGCAGTCACCGTGGGCCTGGGTGCCGATACAGCCCATATGTTCCATCAGACAACCACTGTCCGAGGGTTGCTCGGAGCTGGCCTTGTACTCATAGAATTCGTTGCGGGGACAGCCGTGGTGAACCAGATGATCGGCGTACATGCGTGGACGCCCCAGCGGGTCCAGCTGATCGGCGGACAGTTCATCGAAAGCCAGCCCCATCAGCGCTTCGGTAATCCAGTTGGGATGAGGCGGACAGCCGGCGACGTTGACCACCGGCAGCTCGGCGCCGGTCCGGAAATCGCCTCCCAGCAGCCCCCCACTCTGATCGCCCTCGTACTGCAGGCCCCGGGCATCGGTGGGGTTGGAACCGGCGCTGGTGATACCACCGTAGGCGGCGCAGTTACCGACTGCCACCACATAGCGGGCGCGGCGGGCCAGTCGATCCACCCACTCCATCATCGGTCGGTCGGTACCGGACAGCATGTGAAAACGACCGCTGCCATTGGGCCCGCAGACCACCGCTCCCTCGATGCAGAGCAGATCCAGCGGCGTAATACCGCAGTCGATGGCATCGAGAATCTCCCGCGCCTCACTGCCGGTCTGCTGGCTGATAGCCGGGTGCCAGAGCAGGTTGATGCCGGCGGCGCGGAAGGTACTGAGCAGATCCGGCGATTCGGCGTTCAGCAGCGACATGGTGCAGCCGCCACAGCCGCCGGACTGCAACCAGAGCAGATTAATCATCGACCCACCTCCCCGTACCTTCCCAGCGGCAGCTCCATGGTGAAGACGGCGCCGCCGTCGGGATGGTTGGCCACCTGCAGACTGCCGCCGTGCTCGACCACCAGCCCGTAACTGAGCGACAAGCCCAGCCCGGTGCCCTGACCCACCGGTTTGCTGGTAAAGAAGGGCTCGAACACCTTCGACAGATGCTCTTCGGCAACGCCGGGGCCGTTATCGTGAATACGGAAGCGGACCATCGGCGGCTCGCCGCCGGTTTCGCCGATGCTGAGCTCAAGCCGCGGCTGCTCGACCTGGTCGAACACATCCACCGCATTCTGGACCAGGTTGATCAGCACCTGCTGTATCTGCCCGGGATGGCCATAGACCGTCATCTTATCGGGCAGGTCGTAGCCGATCCGTATCTTCATCTTCGCTTCCCGGGTCACCCAGTGCACCGCCGTCTGCACCGTATGGACCAGATCGAATTCGGTTTTCTGCTCCTTCTGGCCGGAGGAGAACTGGCGCAGGTCCATCACGATATCGCGAACCCGTTCCGCCCCCTCCATGGTGCCGTCGAGCAGCTGTGGCAGATCGGCCAGCAGTTTGTCGATCCGCAACTCCTCTCGCAGCCGTTGCAGCCGGGCCGGATCGGCTGCGGCCGGATCATGCAACTGGTCAAGATAGCGCTGCAGACGATCACCGTAGCTCATCAGCGCATGGACGTTGCCGTAAACAAAGCTGATCGGATTGTTGAGTTCATGGGCGACACCTGCCACCAGCCGGCCGAGGGATGCCATCTTCTCCGCGTCGATCAGCTGCTGCTGGGCCAGCTTCAGCTCGGCGTGACTGCGATTGAGCTGGTCATAGGCCCGCCGCAGCTCACCTACCGGCCGGCCGATCAGCACCATCCCCAGCCCCCGGCCGCGGCTGTCGGTGCGGATGGCGCAGTTCATCGACAGCGGAATCTCCCCTTCCGGGCCGCTCAGTTGCACCTCACAATCCTCAAAACTGAGCTTACCGTTGCGGGAACGCAGGGTGGTAATGGTGTCGCGGGATGAAGGGGTAAAAAGTTCCAGAAAGGGCCGGCCTTTAAGCTGCCCGGCACTCTGCCCGGTCAGTTGCTCCAGGGACGCGTTGACCTGCTGGATAATGCCACTCTGGTCGCAGACGATCAGCACATCGGTCATGGTACCGAGCACGCTGGAGATAAAGCGCTGGGCATCCTCCAGCGCTTCATTCTTTTCCTCGATCTCCACCTGATAGCGGATCAGATCGGAATAGACCTCCTCCATCTGATGCACGACATCCACCCAGGCCGCTTCCGTCAGGGATTCATGCTGAACCTGATCGGCGGGCCGGTCGGAGCTGGACGGCAGATTGTGGTTGCGGGGGCCGGTGTGCATAGATCATCTTCGGACAGATCGGTTACCCATCATAACCTGTGCCATTGCGGAGGGTACAGATTCGATGGATTCCGGATTTGATATGGATCGTGCCGATCAGCGGTCAGCTGGCGCTGCGTCGGCATCGTGCTCGGGCTCCTCGAAGGAGATAACGGTATAAATCGACCAGCGTACTGAATCATCCCAGTGATCGGCGGGCAGCCCCGCTTTGCGCCGCAGCTGAGCAACGAAATCCCGTGGCTTCGGCAACTTGTCCCAGACCTGGGGCAGGAAAGTGGCGTGATGGCGGCCGGCATCGAGAATCAGCCCGTCAACACCGACCCGCAATCGCTTCAGCAGCTCCTGCTCCGACCCGACCTCCAGCGGAGTTTCCGCCGAGAGCACCGATATCTCGATCCTGACCTGCGCCAGTTCATCGAGGCTCAGAGGCTCGAAGCGGTGATCGGAAACGGCAGCGCTGCCCGCGTAACAGGCCACCGCCCGGTACAGAGGTTCCCGGGCCTGCAGCGTCCCGACGCAGCCACGCAGCCCGCCATCGATGGTGAGAGTAACGAAACAGGCGCCGGACTCGGCCGGCAGTCCGGACCAGTCACCGGGCGGGCGGTAGCTGCGGTCGTGCTGCAGCCTGAAGGCAATAGACTCCCGGGCCAGTCGTAACAGCCGCTGCTGTTCTGCTGGTGACAGCTCAACTGACGGCGAAGGCGCCATAACCCACCACCCGACTCATGGACCCGGCAGTATCGCCGGAATTTTTCAGTTCCAGCAACTTAACGCTGAGCGGTTCCTGCTTCAGCTTTCGCAGCAGTCCGTTCAACGGATAGCAGCCGCAGGCCTGCTCCCCCATCAACGGTTCCCGCAGCTGACAGATCAGCTCACAGGTGGAACGGTCGAGATGACAGGCCTCCTTGTAATCGTGAAAGTGGCTGAGATCGGTGCTGATCAGAATCAGCGTAGCCGGGTCTCCCCACAACAGATCAAGTACTTCGCTGACCTGTTCGGAACGGCAGCGGCCGACCACCAGCGGTAGCAGCGTGAAGTTCACCAGCACCGTCTGCAGGAACGGCAGCTGCACTTCGAGACTGTGCTCCAGAGCGTGGGCAGCAGCCAGCTGACGCACCTGCGGCAGGGCCAGCAACGCCTCGGTATCCTGCTGGTCGATCGGAATATCCCCCAGCGGCGTGCGAAACAGATCACAATCCGGCAGCGCCAGCCCCTCCAGCGGATAACGATGAGAGGGGCCCAGCACAACCACCCGATGAATATCGCTGGCCCAGGGACGCAGCAGGTTGTAGGCCCGGGCCGCCACCGGTCCGGAATAGACGTAACCGGCATGGGGAACGATCAGCGCTCGCGGACGCTCCCCTTCGGCAGGGTTTTCCCGCAGATGGGCTTCGATTTCCGAGATCAGTTGCTGACGGTCGTCGGGATAGAACATCCCGGCAACGGCAGGCTCTCTTACCACCAGGGACATAGCCGATACTCCCGGGGTTCTGCGGCTGCCAACCCCTGTCGCACTGATTGCCAGACAGACCACTACGGCGAATCCGGAGCGTTCCGGGCTTCTGCCAGGCTCCTATAATTATAGATGCCAGATAACTCCATGGGACGCCCGAATGATTCCCGATCCCCACCAGCCTCTGCCCACCCGCTACTGGCATCTGCTTGAAGATGGCCGTATTCAGTGCGACGTCTGCCCCCGTGCCTGCAAATTACGGGAGGGACAGCGTGGACTCTGCTTTGTCCGTGGCTGCGAAGATCAGCAGATTCAGTTGTATACCTGGGGTCGTTCGAGCGGTTTCTGTGTCGATCCGATCGAGAAAAAACCGCTCAATCATTACCTGCCCGGAACCCCGGTGCTGTCGTTCGGCACCGCCGGCTGCAACCTGGCCTGCAAATTCTGTCAGAACTGGGATATGAGCAAGTCCCGCGAAATGGATACCCTGGCGGACCAGGCGCTGCCGGAGGAGCTGGCGGAAGCGGCCCTGCGAACCGGCTGCCGGTCGGTGGCTTACACCTATAACGACCCGGTGATCTTTATGGAGTACGCCATGGATGTCGCCGACGCCTGCCACCAGCGTGGCATTCACAGCGTCGCCGTCAGCGCCGGCTATATCTGTCCGGAGCCACGACAGGAGTTCTACCGCCATATGGACGCCGCCAATATCGACCTGAAAGCCTTTACCGAGCGTTTCTACAAGAAGATCTGCGGCGGTGAACTGGCGGCTGTGCTGGATACCCTCTGCTATCTGAAACAGGAAACCGATGTCTGGTTCGAGATCACCAACCTGCTGATCCCCGATGAGAACGACTCCGACAACGAGCTGGACGAAATGACCCGCTGGGTGATGGACAATCTTGGCCCTGACGTACCCATGCATTTCACCGCCTTTCATCCGGACTGGAAGATGCGGGATAAACCTCGCACCCCGGCGGCGACTCTGACCCGAGCCCGCGAAATCGCCATGGCTAATGGTATTCGCTACGCCTATACCGGCAACGTCCATGATTCCAGCGGTGGCAGCACCTACTGCCATCAGTGCGGTGCACTGCTGATCGAACGTGACTGGTATCAGCTCAGTCACTGGGGGCTCAGCGACGACGGCCACTGTCAGCAGTGCGGTACCCGATTGCCGGGCGTGTTCGACGGCCCCGCCGGCGACTGGGGATCCCGACGCCAGCCGGTGCGTATCAGCAGCAGTCCCTTTTCCCGCTGAATCAGTGAAGACGGCAAGCGCTTGCGATCAGTCCATAGCCATATCCGTCCGCCCCCGCCCTCATATATACTGCCGGAAAATATCTGAAGGTAGGGAACTGATGAAGAAGCTCAAAAATGAAAATGAACTTCTCAAGGAAGCGATTCGGGTCGGCTGCGTTTTTCTGGAGAAACGGGGTGCCGGCGCCTTTGAGGAGACCGATGGCCAGGAGGTGAAAGTCACCGCCATCTATCGGCTGCTGGTTCACGACAAGCTGATTCAGCCGCTGGCGAAAGATCAGGTGGATCTGCCTCATATGCGCCACAAACTGGCGCTTTGGATCTCTAAAAATCTGCCCGCCGACCATCCACTGCTGAAGTAGCGGATTATTCCGCCAGAACATAATGGCGGCGCTGATGAACAGCCCCGAGCCCACGACTGAAGGTTACCTGCAACCACTGAATCGATTGCGAGTCCCTTTCGACACTGAGCCGTTGCGAGGGACTGAAATGGCGGCACAGACTTCAGCCTGAAACGGTCAGAACCTGCTTAAAAAACCGGGTCAGCAATACAGACCTGCCGGGTACGATCGGGAGCAGTCAGGTTACTGGCCGTCCTGCAGAAAGCCGTCACTGAGCGCCCGTAACCATTGCGGCGTTACCAGCGAATGACGGCGGGGCGCGGACAGCAGAACAATGTCGATGGCCGGTAATGCCGGAAGCCGGGGATGGTCGCCAACCACCGCCAGATCCCGGGGGACACTCAGGGACGCCACCGCACTCACCGCCAGATCACTGCGCACCAGCGCCTGCAGCACACTGGCGTTGGTGGTGGTGTACTGCAGCTGATAGGACCGCTCCAGTTTATCGAGTCCGTCGACGGCGGTGGTGTGAAACTTACAGTCTTCGCCGTAGAGGGCCAGCGGCAGAGGTTCCTGCTCGGGCAATCGGGATCCCGGCGCCGCCATCCAGCAGCCGCGGTCATGGATCAGCAGATAGCCCTCGTCACTGTCCGGACTGCGGGTTATCACCGCCAGATCCAGCTCGCCGTTATCGAGCCTTCCCCGCAGGATGGCTGAGGTGGCGCAACTGACGCTGATCCGCAGTTCCGGATAGTCGGCCCGGATGCGTCGCAACAGCTCCGGTAACAGCCGCTCGACATAGTCGTCGGGACAACCGATACGCAGCGGCGGGTGCTCCCCGGCCGCTTTCAGTGTCCCCAGCGCCTCGTCATGCAACGCCAGGATGCGACGGGCGTAGCTGGCCAGCAGTTTGCCATCGTCCGACAACAACAGGTTGCGGCCATCCCGGACAAACAGCTGGCGGCCGCTCTCCTCCTCCAGCCGTTTCATCTGCATGCTGATGGCGGACTGCGTTCTGAAGGTTTTACGGGCGGCACCGGTGAAGCTGCCACTTTCCACAAAGGCCACAAAGCTGCGTAACAGGTCGATATCCATGGGCTGAGGATACCCAACTCAGCCGGGCACCGCTATCGGCTGAGCGCTGATAACACTTCAATTCTGCTGACAGATGTCATCAGAAAAATTCGTTTGTGGTACCGGTAACCCACAGCAAAACTAATAGCCGTAAAACGACGATCTCAACCATCATCAGTCCCGAAAAAAGGAATCGGCAAATGCAGACAATGCAACTGGTTATCGGCAACAAGAACTACTCCTCCTGGTCACTGCGCCCCTGGCTGGTGCTGAAGCAACTGGGTATTCGGTTTGAGGAGATCCGCATTCCGCTGTTCACCGACAGCTTTAAGCAACAGATCAGCCAGTATTCCGGAGCCACGAAGGTACCGGTACTCTGCACCGGCCAGCAGGCTGTACCGAACATCTGGGAGAGCTCGGCCATCTGCGAATACCTGGCCGAACGTCACCCGGAGCTATGGCCGGAAGATGCCGGGCAGCGCGCCCTGGCCCGATCGGTCACGGCAGAAATGCACGCCGGCTTTAGCGCACTGAGAAACGAGCTGCCGATGAACTGTCGGGCCGCACAGCGCAGTCTTCGTTATTCTGATCAGGCCGCAGCCGACATTCGCCGCATCGAAGCGCTCTGGCAGCAGTGTCGGCAACAGCGTACCGAGCCGGGTGCCTGGCTGCTCGGCCGCTTCGGCATCGTCGACGCATTTTATGCACCGGTTGTGATTCGTTTTAACGCCTACCAGGTGCCTCTGAGCGAATCCGCCCGCGAATACTGCCAGCACTGGCTCGCCAGCCCCCATCTGCAGCAGTGGATTGAGGAGGGCTGCGCCGAAGTCGAGGTGATTGCTGAGGAGGAAGTGGGCGAGGCTGACGAACAGCCTCCTCTCAATCGGGGCTGTCCCGGAGCCGACGATCCGTCCCCCTGAACGAGCCGGATTACATGCCCAGCTTTGCTGCCAGCTCCATATCCCAGTATGCGGCTTCGATCTTATGGCCGTCGAGGTCGCGAACAAAACAGCCGTAGTAGGGCTCACCATAGTGGGGACGCGGTCCCGGCTCGCCGTCACCGGTCGCCCCCAGCTCGATCGCCTTCGCGTAGAAGGCATTCACCTGGTCGCGGCTGGCGGCGAAAAAGCCGACATGGGTGCCGTTGCCGGTGGCCGCCCGTTCGCCATCGGCAGGGGACTGAATCCAGAACTCCGGATACTGCCGGCCATAAGCCGCCGCCCCCGGATGCTCCATGATGCGACGGGCATCGATGCAGGCCAGCAGCTGATCGTAGAAGGCCACCGCTCGCTCATAGTCGTTGGTGCCCAGTGAGATATGGGACAGGATGCTCGGGTTCTGACTGCTCATGACGACTCCCTGTGACGGACAAAAAGCGTCCTTCCGGGCAGCGGCAGGAAGCTTAAAAAACTGAAAGCTGGAGATAAGGGTATAGCAGAAATCGTGGCTGTTTAAAGCTGACTGCTGAGGTCCACCGTGGAAACAGACCCGAGCAGGCCGATGGCAGATCGGCCGATGAGAGAATCGGAGGCGCCGAGGCCTCCGCATCGAGGATTCGTTTACTGATTGACCGACAGGCTGCGTAGCCAGGCGATCACGTTGGCACGGTCCTTCTGCTTTTTGATCCCACCGAAGGTCATTCTTGTACCCGGCAGGTATTTTCCGGGTCTGGTGAGAAAGCGGTCCAGACTTTCCGGATCCCACCGGCCACCCGCCTGCTGCAGCACCTTCGAGTAGTTGAATTCCGGCTGAGCGGCTTTCTTACGGTTAAAGACGTTCCAGAGATTCGGCCCCATGCCGCCCTGCTCGCCCTCACGTACCTTGTGACAGCCCCGGCAAACCGCCCCCCTGCCCTTACCCTTCCTGATGCTGGCCGCATCCAGATCGGCACTGGTGATCGATACGGTGGCCTCGGAAGCCTGACTCAGGGGAGTGACAGCCAGCAGAGCAGCCAGTACTGGAGCGGCCAGCCTGCCGGAATGGTGAAACACTGCAAACATGGAATACCTCTGTGATACAGGATTTCACTGCCCGATCAACGGACAGTAAATGATATTTACCAGCCCCGGGACTGGTCGCATCACTATTCCCGTTATCAGTCGACGCCGCATTGATATTTATCAACCATCGGCAAGCGTCGGCGGCGCTGACAGAGGATCCGAAACATCTCAGCGACCCTGGCCGGTAACGGCGGCCAGAACCTCAGCGTCTGTCAGCTCGGGCAGGTGCACCGTCTGTGTCGGGAAGGCAAAGTCAGCGCCCAGCTCCTCGACAATGCCGATAATCTTCAGCATCACATCCTGCTTGATCTGATGAAACTCCACCCAATCGGTGGTTCGGGTAAAGGTATAGATAAAGAAGTCCAGCGAACTGGCGCCGAAGCTGTTGAGATTGACGATCAACGTCTGACTGGTATCGATATCCGGGTGATTCCTCAGCATCTCCCGAACGGCATTGATCACCGGCTCCACCTGACCGGCATCGTCGTAGCGAAGACCGATGGTTTCGTAAATACGTCGATTATTCATCCGTGACGGATTTTCCACCGAGATACTGGCGAAGGTGGAGTTGGGCACATAGAGAGGCCGTTTATCAAAAGTGCGGATGCGAGTCTGACGCCAGCCGATATATTCGACGGTGCCTTCGATCTCCTTATCCGGCGAACGGATCCAGTCGCCGACTGCGAAGGGCCGGTCCAGATAGATCATCAGTCCGCCAAAAAAATTGGCCAGCAGATCCTTAGCGGCAAAACCGATGGCGATACCGCCGATCCCTCCGAAAGCCAGCACTCCGGAAATGCTGTAACCCAGCGACTGCATTATCACCAGTACGGTGGTGATGATGATCGAGGCCCGCAGCAGCTTGCCGATGGCGTGGGCGGTGGTCTCGTCCATCGGTTTCTTAAAGCGGGCCGGTTCCATCACCGCCTGCTCACCGCCCCTGACCAGACGGATCAGGAACCAGCTCAGCAACAGTATCACGGCAATATCACGAGCCGGCTCAACCGCAGCCAGAATTGAGGTGTCCGACTGCATATCCACCAGCCGGGCCGCCCAGGCCAGACCCACCACCCAGATCAGCAGTGCCGCCGGACGTCGTACCGCTTCGATCAGAATGTCGTCCCAGAGGTTGCGGGTTTTCTTCAGCTTTTCCGCCAGCCGGTTGAGGATTCGCCGCAGCATAAAGTTGGCGATCAGGGTGATAAAGACCACCACAAACACTTCGATGATCCACAGCCCCTGCTGCCCCTGCAGGCCCAGCTGTGACCAGATTTCTGCCCAGTATGCTTTCAGATCCGGATCCATGATTCCTGCCTCAGCCGTTAAGGTCCGTCAACGCCTGTCGGGTGGCCTGCCAGCGCGGGTCGCTTTGCAGCGATTCAATAAAGACCCGTTTTTTCGCTTTCATTGCCGCCACCCGCGGCGCCTCGGTAATCTGCTGCTGTTCCAGCCACTGCAGCACTTCCAGCGCTGCTACCGGTTTATTGCAGACCAGCACCATATCGCAGCCGGCCTCCAGAGCCGCCTGCGCCCGTTGCGGGTAACTGCCGGCCACGACCGCCCCCTCCATGCTCAGGTCATCGCTGAAGATTACGCCGTTAAAGCCCAGCCGCCGGCGCAGGATCTGCTGCAGCCAGAACTCGGAGAATCCGGCCGGAGCGCTGTCGCAACGATCGTAGATAACATGTGCAGGCATCACTGCGTCCATCTGCTGACGGGCAAAGCGGGCAAAGGGACGCAGGTCCTCCGCTTCGATCTGCTCGTAGCTGCGCTCATCCACCGGAATCTCCAGATGGGAATCGGCCGCCACCCCGCCGTGACCGGGGAAGTGCTTACCGGTGGTGGCCATACCGGCCTCATGCATGCCGGCCATCAGTTCCGCGGCCAGCGAGATCACCGTTTCAGCCCGGGCACCGAAAGCGCGATCGCCGATCACCTCACTGATCTGGCGGTCCAGGTCCAGTACCGGTGTAAAACTGATGTCGATGCCGTAAGCGATCAGTTCGGAGGCCAGCAACCAGCCGCAGTCACGGGCCAGTTTCAGGGCTCTGACCGAATCCTGACGGCACAGCTCACCGAGCAGCCCCATGGCCGGTACCGATGTAAACCCCTGACGGAAGCGCTGCACCCGCCCCCCTTCGTGATCGACGGCAATCAGCAGTTCCGGTCGAATTTCGGCGATAGCCCCTGTCAGTGCGGCCAGCTGCCCGGGATCGGCATAGTTACGACCGAACAGGATGACGCCGCCCACCGGACCGCGCTGCAGCACCTCCGCTTCTGCAGCCGTCAGTTCGGTACCCTGCAGATCCAGCATCAGCGGACCGGCGACACCAGCGCCGGCAGAATCGATATCGGTCATGTAACTACTCTCTCAGCGAATCCTTCGGACAGTTGTACGGGCAATTCTCTGTTTGCCGGCCATTTCTGAAACCACCGCCCCACCCTCCTGCTGCGGCCCGGCGGCCATTCCAACATGCTGTAATTACTCTCTGATGACCACCGGGGCAGCCGCCGGGAGCTGGTCGAAGAGCCAGATAATGTCATCATTGCGCATCCGGATACAGCCGTGGGAAACAGCCACCCCCATGGGTTCGGTGTCGGGCGTACCGTGGATATAGATATATCGCCGCATACTGTCGACAGAGCCGAGTCGATTGCGGCCCGGTTCGCAGCCACAGAGCCAGAGGATGCGACTCAGGATCCAGTCACGGTCAGGGTAACGAGCCGCCAGCTGCGGACTCCAGATTTCACCGGTGGGGCGACGCCCCCGAAACACGGTGCCGGAAGGCTGAGCGGCGCCGATCCGGGCGCGGATATAGTGCTGGCCCCGGGGCGTGCATTCACTGCCGTTGAGTTCGCCGGCACCGTTGCGAGCGGTGGAAACAGAAAACTGGCGGACAGGCTGCTGGTCGCGAAGCAGCGTCAGGGTCTGGTTGCTGAGGGAGACATCCAGACCAACGGCCGGATTCACAAAAGCTTCTCCACCTTACCGGAAACGGTATCGGCCGGGGCAGACAGGCCCGCCACCAGGAAGGGCACCAGACGGTGCAGAGTCACTTCGACGCTGGAACGGGTCTCGTAGTTTTCCGATTCGATATCACTGAGCGTACGGTGGCTGGAGATCGGAAAAATCGTCGCGCCCAGCATCAGATGGATACGCCAGAAGAATTCATCCTCAGTGAGACTGGGGACTGAGCTGTGCAGCAGCCGCATAAAGCTCTTAAAGGTCTGGCCGTATTCCTTAATGATAAAGGGACGCAGGTCGCTCTGGGATTCCAGATAGGCAAAGCCCATCAGACGCATAAACAGCACCACCCCCTGCGGGCGGGCACCGGAAGCGCGCAGCACGGCCTTGACCAACATCTCAAACAGCTCTTCGGGGTGGATATCGGTTTCATCCACCAGTCGCTCGGTAATGCTGTTCTCCAGATCCCGGCACAGAGGAGACAGGTAATGTTCTGCCACGGCATGTACCAGCGCCTTGCGGGAACCGAAATGATAGTTCACCGAGGCCAGATTTACTTTGGCAAGCCCGGTAATGTCACGGAGCGAAGTTTCCTGGAAGCCATGCTCGGCAAACAGGGTGATCGCTGCGTCCAGAATGCGTTTGGCTGTGTCCTGAGACAATCGCAACTCCTAGGAGAAATAACGTGTTTTCTGTATCCGGTCCCACCAGGTCAACAGCACCCGGTCAAGGGCACCGGAAACTGATATACCAAACCGCTCTGGCAGGGACTTCTTCTCAACATAGCGAACGAGATACACCTCGGCCTCGTCACAGGCTGTTAACAAATACTCGTCGCTGGTACTGATCTCATCGATCAGCGCCTTTTCCATGGCACGTCTGCCAAACCATACTTCTCCGCTGGCAACCTCCTCTATATCGACCTGAGGACGGTGTTCTGAAACAAATTCCTTAAACAGCAGGTGGGTGTCTTCCAGATCTTCGACAAACTTTTCACGATCGCTGTCGGTATTTTCACCGAACATCGTCAGCGTACGTTTGTACTCACCCGCCGTCAGCAGTTCAACATCAATATCGTTTTTCTTCAACAATCGGTGGAAGTTCGGTATCTGGGCGACGACTCCGATCGAGCCCAGTACGGCAAAGGGCGCCGCGATCAGACGATCGGCGATACAGGCCATCATATAGCCGCCGCTGGCGGCAACGCGGTCGACGGTGACCACCAGCGGGATCTCGTGATCCTTGATACGCTGCAGTTGCGAGGCCGCCAGCCCGTAGGAGTGCACCATGCCGCCACCACTTTCCAGTCGAATCACCACTTCATCCCGCGCTGTCGCCAGCGTCAGAACGGCGGTAATCTCTTCACGCATGGGTTCCACGTCGGACGCCTTGATATCTCCATCAAAATCCAGCACGAACACCCTTTTTTTGTGTTCTTTCTCAATATCGACGCCCTTCTTCACCTCTTTCGAGCGCGCCTTCGCTTCTGCCTTCTCACGCTTCCTCTCTTCCTTGCGTTCCTTCTTCAGCAGAGTTTTGTCAACGATCCCCTCTTTCAGGGTGTCGGTCATCAGGCTCAGCTCTTCATTCAGATGCTTGACCTCGATATGACCACCACTCTCCTCCCGGCCTCTGGATGCAAGCTGGGAAGCGGCTGCTACGACAACCAGAATCGCCGCGACAATAGTCACAGCTTTAGCCAGAAACAGGCCGTATTCAAGCAGAAAGTCCAGCACAGAATCTCCTTTCAGATGTGCGGTTCGGAAAAATTCAGCCGATTGTATCAAAAGCGGAAGCGATCCGGGACTAGTTCTGCAGCCGGAAACCACTGAAAACAGGCCATTCTTTCACTGCTCTTCAAACCGGAACCATACCTGTTATGATGACGCCGTCAGAAGTACGAGGAATCGATGAATGAAATCTGTAGCCGATGTGATGAATAAACTGGTCAGCAAGTTCCAGCCGCAGGCCGCCGGCGACATGGATGCGACATTCCAGATCAATATCGAGGATGACCAGGTCTACTGCATTCGCATCGCCGATGGTCAGTGTGAAGTGCATCAGCAGGAAGACCCGGACCCCGACGTCACCCTGATCATGGACAGTGAGACCTTCGTCGATATTATCTATGGCGATCTTGGCGGCACCTTTGCGTTTATGAGCGGCCGACTGCGCGCCGAGGGCGACGTCATGCTGGCCACTAAACTGAGCGGGCTGTTCCGCCGCTGATCCCCCCCTTATAGCCAGCCGTCATCCGGGAGTTTCGGCACGCCCCGACACTCCCCGGTAATCGGTCTCCGACGACCCCGAATCATGTCACCGGCATTGGATATACACACCGCTGCTGCCTTATATATCGATGACATAAATCAACTTCCCATCAACAGCCATTCTTTTGAAAGAGCACTATTGACTTTCATAAGCAATTGTTTCAATTAAATAAAATATCGCTGTTTATTTTTTGACCAATTCGTAACACCTCCTCTGTTTGCGGGCATCAACGGCCATTACCCAGACTTCATGCACAGAATTATCCACAGCCTTTGTGGGCAGTTCCGGCAAACCCTTAAACGATGGGGCATAGCTGCCGGTCAGGTAAAAAGAAGCCATCGACAGAGCAACACCGCCGAGAAAAATTTCCGATAAGAAGAGATAAATTTTCAGCACACCGCAAGGACGGGTGAGCCACTCAGAAAAGCGGATCAGAAGACAGCCTCGCAGTCCCGCAAAACCTCAGGACTCACCAGCTTCCGGCCTGATCCCCTTCTGCAACCGCCCTGCGCCAGACCCGGTCATGTCGATAATCGCGAGACAGCAGGACATCGGTACTGCTATCCGCCCGGCCGACCTGGAATACAACCCACCTCAGCGATATCGAAGCCGAAGCACTTTCGCACACTGAGCAGGGGGGGGGGGCGCTATACAGTCAGCCACACCTCTGAGTTTCGCAACGGCCCCGGCGTTTCAGCCGTCCGGCGGCAGCACTGATCCGGAGCCCGAATTCAGGACTTATACAGCCGGCAGTTCTCTCCTTCCAGCTGGTTAATCTCCCGTATCATATCCAGCTCCTGCTTGATGGTTTCCATCTCCTGACGGTGACCGCGCTTCAGATCCCGGCGGATCTTTCCTTCTATAAAGCGACGGATTTCCTGCTCGTCCTCAAGGATCAGTCCCGGAATCGCCGTCGGCCGACGGGTCGACTCATCCAGTGAAACCATGGTGAAGTAGCTGGTGTTGGTGTGCTTGACGATTCCATTGGTGAAATCTTCCGACACCACCCGGATACCGATCTCCATCGAAGATTTCCCCACATAGTTCACCGAGGAGTAGAGAGTCAGCAGTTCACCGACCTCCACCGGGTTAAGAAAATCAACGGAGTCTACCGACGCCGTGACACAATAACCCCGGGCATGTGATGCGGCACAGGTGTAGGCAATCTTGTCCATCAGTGACAATATCACCCCTCCATGCACCTTACCGCCGAAGTTGGCGTAGGAAGGCACCATCAGCTCCTTCAGCACGGTCTGTGAATCTTTTACTTTTTTGTAGCCTGCAGCACTCATTCATTCATCCTGTTACAGCGGTCCGGTCGGAGCGATTGAGATAGTGATCGTCACATGCCGACGCAATACGACCGTTCATTTTTAAAGCCTGTCAGGCTCTGACGACCACTATAGACCAAAGTCTGAGCCCGCAGAACTGTAACGCTGTAATCCATTGGCACTAAGCTCCCCGGCAACCAGAACCCATAAAAAAATCCGGCTCCCTGCATCCATTCTCTCCTCGCCGTCGTTTCTACTGACATAACAGACCAGCAAAGAGAATGAACTATGAAATCAACACAATCCCTTTTAGCACCCAGGCTGCTGACTCTGATCGGTTTCAGCGTTGCGATCACCGCCTGTGCATCCGTTAACTATTCCAGTCCGCAGGCGGAGTCATCCCCGGCCCGGTCACAGCCCAGTCAGCTCGGCAGCATCTGGACCACGGCGGGCGGCATGACTCTCTATACCTTTGCTAAAGACCGCCCCGGCCAGTCAGCGTGCTACGGAGACTGCGCCATCAAATGGCCGCCATTAACCGCCGATAGCAGTGATCAGCCGCGGGGTGAATTTTCCGTTATCACTCGTAAAGACGGCAGCCTTCAGTGGACCTACAGGGGAGCGCCGCTGTACCGCTGGGTTAAGGACAACAAGCCCGGCGACATCAGTGGCCATGGTGTTAAAAACGTCTGGTATGTCGCCCGTAGCGACGATGCACCGGTTCTCACCTTCAGAACCGCTGGCCGTAATCTGCTGACCGACAACCGTCAGCACACCCTCTACACCTTCGACAAGGACGGTCCCGACCAGTCGAACTGCTACCAGAAATGTGCTCAGCTCTGGCCACCGCTGCTGGCGCAGCCCGGTGACCGGGCCAGCGCTCCATATGGCATCAGTCAGCGCCGGGATGGCAGCAGCCAGTGGACGCTGAACGGCCAGCCACTGTACACCTGGATAAAGGACCGGCAACCCGGCGACAGCAGCGGCGATGGCGTTAAAGGGGTCTGGCATCTGGCCGAACATCCCTGAGCTGTGCGTGGGCGGGTACTGCCCGCCCCCTGGCATCTGATAAGGTACTGATTCAAAGTCTGTAAAACAGGGACGCCGTAAATCACCATGAGGAAAAACGCTTGACCAGGGAACAATGGAAGCAGCAGATTGAGGAGTGTCTGCTGCAGGTAAAGCTTCATCATCAGCCGGCTTTTAATGAGCTTTATCAGCTGACCAGCGCCAGACTGTACGGCCTGATTCTGAAGATCATTCCCGATCGGGAGCTGGCTGCCGATGTATTGCAGGAAAGCTATACCCGCATCTGGCGGCACAGTGACCGCTACCGCAGCGATCTCGGCGGCGGCTGGGCCTGGATGTGCCAGCTGACCCGCAACTGTGCAATTGATAAAGTCAGGCAGAACAGCCGCCGGCCGGAACTGGTTGATAAGCAGGTCATCGAGGAACTGGAGGATGACAGCAGCGGCCTCTGGCTGCAGCATCACGACCTCAGCCGCTGTCTGCAGCTGATTCGCCGCGAGCCTCGCCAGGCCATTATTGCAGCCTATCTGCATGGTCTGTCCCATGCCGAACTGGCCCGACAGCTGGAAAAGCCGCTGGGCACCCTGAAATCCTGGATTCGCCGGGGCCTGAAGGAGTTACAGCAATGTCTCGAAGCCTGAGATACCGGCACCCGGAAATTCGGGCCCACCTGGCCAGCCATTACGTGCTGGGGACCCTGTCTGAATCTGTACGTCGCCGGTTCGAGAGACTGATCCGGGAAGATCCGCAGCTGGAAGCCGACGTTTACCACTGGCAACAGAAAATGAATCCGATTAATGACAACACGCCTGCCGTGCAACCACCGGCAAGAGTCTGGAAAGATCTGCAGCGAATGATGAAGACCTCCTCCGCCCCCCGGCAGGCCGACCCGGGCCTGCTACAGCGACTCTGGCATCTGCTGCCTCTGTGGCGCAGCACCAGCGCACTGTTGCTGATTTTCAGCCTGGCGCTGCTGCTGATCCCCGCTGATCAGACCGTCCAGCCCGTTAACTATATGGCGATCATGCAGTCCCACCCGGCCCAGCCGGAAGCACCGATGATTATCAGCGCCTATAAAGGTGGGGCCCCGGGCGAATCCCATCTGCACGTTCAATGGAATGATCGTATGACCAGCAGCGATCTCAACGGCCTGACTCTCTGGACCCGAAACCGCAAGGATGGCAGTCTGATGTCGCTGGGGCCGTTGCAGCGGGCCTCGGGTACCCGGCTACTCAGCAAACCGGAATGGCTGGCGGTTAAGGACAGCTCTGAGCTGCTGGCAATACGAGGACAAGAGCCGGATGGCGAGATCGTCTACCGCGGCCCCTGTCTGCAGCTGAGCCCCTGGCAGACCGACCGAGGCTGAGGGACCGGCCACACCGAAACGACCGCTGGCAGACCGCTCTGAGAACGATCGTTCGGAGCTCCCGCTTCAGCGCGGTCGCTGTCAGAGCCCGCTGCTACACCAATAAAAAAACCGCAGCTGAGCTGCGGTTTTTCGGTATCAGGACAACAAAAGCGATTTACTCTTCCATCGCCTCTTCCGGGATATCGCCGTTGTGATAGACGTTCTGGACGTCATCCAGATCCTCCAGCACATCGATCAGCCGGATCAGTTTCTTACCGGATTCCACATCCAGCTCGTTACTGGTGGAAGGAATCATCGACACTTCTGCCAGCACCGGCTTCAGATCGGACTCTTCCAGTGCCGCTTTCACCGCCAGGAAATCAGTCTGAGTGGTAAACACATCGATGGAACCGTCCTCGTTGGTAACGACGTCGTCGGCCCCGGACTCCAGCGCAACTTCCATGATGGCGTCTTCATCAGCGCCCTCTTCAAAGCTGATCTGTCCCTTTTTATCGAACAGATAAGCCACCGAACCGGAAGTACCGAGATTACCGCCAGCCTTGGTGAAGGCCGCCCGCACCTGGGACACGGTACGGTTGACGTTGTCGGTCATGGTTTCCACCAGAATCGCCGTACCACCGGGCGCATAGCCCTCATAGGTCAGCTCATCATAGTTTTCACCTTCACCACCACCGGCACCGCGGGCAATCGCTTTTTCGATGGTGTCTTTCTTCATGTTGGCGCCAAGCGCCTTGTCCACGGCCAGACGCAGACGAGGATTATCTGCAATCTCACCACCGCCCTCTTTGGCGGCAACCACCAGCTCACGAATGATCTTGGTAAAGACCTTACCGCGCTTCGCGTCCTGAGCGGCCTTGCGGTGCTTGATGTTGGCCCATTTACTATGACCTGCCATGAATGTGTCCTCTGCTATCTGATCGCAGACCGGCACCGGCGTCGGGGCCGGCCTGCGCTACTTTCTCAGACCTGATACTGCCAGTCTCCAATACCGCAATAACAGCTTATTCGGCCGCCTGAGCCTTGCGTACTCTGATATTGAGTTCCCGCAGCTGAGCATTACTGACCTCGCCCGGAGCCGCTGTCATCACACAGGAAGCACTCTGGGTTTTGGGGAAAGCGATCACTTCGCGAATGGAAGTTGCGCCGGTCATCAGCATCACCAGACGGTCGAGACCGAAGGCCAGACCACCGTGGGGAGGCGCACCGAACTTGAGGGCATCCAGCAGGAAGCCGAACTTCTCACGCTGCTCCTCTTCGCTGATCTTCAGCACCTCAAATACGGTTTCCTGCATCTTCTGATCATGGATACGAATGGAGCCGCCACCCAGTTCACAGCCGTTCAGCACCATATCGTAAGCCCGGGACAACGCCGTCTCCGGATTTGCCTTCAGCTCTTCCGGACTGCAGGACGGCGCGGTGAACGGGTGGTGAATGGCGGTCAGGTCGCCGTCATTGGTCTCTTCGAACATCGGGAAGTCAACCACCCACAGCGGCGCCCAGTCGCGCTCGATCATGTTGAGATCTTCACCGACCTTGCAACGCAGCGCGCCCAGCGCTTCAGAAACGACCTTGGCCTTGTCGGCACCGAAGAAGACGATATCGCCGTTCTTCGCTTCCACTCGCTCCATCAGCTGCAGCGCAACTTCATCGCCCAGGAATTTGACGATCGGCGACTGCAGACCTTCAACGCCTTTCTCCAGTTCGTTGACCTTGATCCAGGCCAGACCACGAGCGCCGTAGATACCGACAAATTTGGTGTACTCATCGATCTGCTTGCGGGTCAGGACGGCACCGCCCGGCACCTTCAGCGCGGTGACACGACCTTTCGGATCTTTTGCCGGACCGGCGAAGACCTTAAAGTCCACGGCCTGCATCAGATCTTTCACTTCCATCAGCTCCAGCGGAATTCGCAGATCCGGCTTGTCGCTGCCGAAACGCTCCATGGCTTCGGCGTAAGGCATGCGCGGGAATTCGCCGAGATCCACGTCCATCAATTCGTTGAACAGCTTGCGGATCATCTGCTCGGTGATCCCCATAATCTGCTCTTCATCCATGAAGCTGGTTTCGATATCGATCTGAGTGAATTCAGGCTGACGGTCAGCTCGCAGGTCTTCATCGCGGAAACACTTGGCGATCTGATAGTAACGGTCCATTCCGGAAACCATCAGCAGCTGCTTGAACAGCTGCGGTGACTGCGGCAGAGCAAAGAAGTTGCCCTCGTGAGTCCGGCTCGGTACCAGGTAGTCACGGGCCCCTTCCGGGGTTGCGCGAGTCAGGATCGGTGTTTCGATATCCAGGAAACCGTTGTCGTCAAGGTAATTTCGGATCTGGTTGGTGATCTTTGAACGGAACCGCAGCTTATTCAGCATCTCGGGACGGCGCAGATCCACATAGCGGTATTTCAGACGGACGTCTTCACCGACATTCTGGTGTTCATCCAGCTGGAACGGAGGAGTATCCGCTTTATTGAGGATCACCAGCTCCTTGCCCAGCACCTCGATTTTGCCGGTTGTCATTTCCGGATTCTCGGTACCTTCAGGACGGCTGCGAACCAGACCGGTGATCTGAATCACATATTCATTACGAACGCTGTCCGCCAGTGCAAAGCACTCTTCGGTGTCGGGATCCACAACCACCTGAGCAATTCCGTCACGATCGCGAAGATCGAGGAAAATAACACCACCGTGGTCACGACGGCGATGAACCCAGCCACAGAGGGTGACGGTTTCGCCGATCTGATTCTCATTTAAAACGCCGCAATAATGGCTGCGCATAGTCAGTTCCTGTTTCCTTCAAAGCTAAATCCGGAGCGTCCCGGAAAGGGGCGCCCACTGGTTAATCCGATCAGGCAGATTCCGCCTTTTTCGAGGTCTTGTTTTTCGCAGTATCGCTTTTCGATGAGCTGTCACCGGAGGATGACTGCTCGCCCGCCAGGTTCTTTTTCGAACCGGTTTTAAAATCAGTCTCATACCAGCCACTTCCTGACAGTCGGAAGCCGGCGGCAGAGATCAGTTTTTTCAGGGCCGGCTTCTCACAGGCCGGGCAGTCCTGTAACGCGTCATCGCTGATTTTCTGCAGAGCCTCCAGCTGGTGGCCGCAGTCATTACACTGGTATTCGTAGATAGGCATAGTCGTTCAGATCACTAAAACTGCAGGAGCAGTGTACCGGTCAACACAAAACCGGCGATTATACCCCTATTTCAAAGCCCCCGACAGTCCGACCGGAAGCCCCGGGAAGGACAATGTTAATCGGCGGCTCCGGAAGGCCGCCCGGGACAGGAATATCCGGACAGATCGGTCATGGTCGCGCTGTCCGGAGCAGGTACAGAAAAAAGTGCAGGAATTGCAGGAGCCGCCGGATCAGGCCGGGGTGAACTCCACCCGATCCTCCAGCAATGAGTTAACCCGCTGACGGATGTCGGCGATCTGCTCTTCGGTTCTGGGTTCGACCGGCAGCTTACCCCACACCGGCCCGGGCCAGGCAGGATCGTCAGTGTATCGCACCACATGATGCAGATGGAGCTGGCGAACGACATTGCCAAGATTGGCGACATTCATTTTATCCGCCGCAAAGGTGTCATTCAGATTCATCGACAGCACGCTTGATTCGTGAATCAGCTGGGCCTGATCTTCTGCCGAGAGATGAAAAATCTCACTGACTTCCGGCCGTCGCGGTACCAGGATAAACCAGGGGTAGCTGGCGTCATTCATCAGCAACAGATCACAAAGCGGGAACGCGCCGAGCAGTATCGTATCCTGCTGCAGCCGCGGGTCCAGTTCGAAAACGTGCAGCTCCGGATCGAGCTCGTGGGCCTGATCGTAAACAAGTTCCAGCTCATCCATCTACAGATCCTCTTAATCAGTCAAATTCTGGCAATAAGTATATACCGTATATCGGTTGCGGCCGGGAAACAGCAGCCGACTACCCTCCGGAACGATCACCATGGCGGCAGCAGGCGGCGAACACCATGGGCCAGAATAACTATCATCAGACAAAGGTTACGCAGCGGCATCAGCGGCCAGAGATACCCCGGAGCCACACCTCTCTGCCCCCTCACCCGGGTGCTCACCAGCTGCTGCCCCAGCCGCTCCATCCAGCTGATGCTGCGCGGCCACTCTACGACGCCATCCAGCCACGGCTGCGGAATGCCGTTTTTTCCCTGCCTGGCACCGATGATCGCTCCCAACACTGCGGCGGTGGTATCAGTGTCGCCGCCGGCACCGATAATTTCCTCAAGCGCGGCCTGAAAGTCATCAGGATAGCGAAGCCAGACCTGAATGACGCAGGGCACGGTATAGCCAACATAACCGCCGATACCGTTGCGACTGCCCAGCCTGAGCGCCAGATTGGACACCCGTTCACGGGTTCTGGCTGACTCGGCGGCCTCTTCGATCAGGCTGATAAAATGGTAGGAGTCCCGACCGTCAAGCACATACCTCAGCCGGCTCAGCAGCAGATGGCTGCTCACCTTATTCTCGGTGGCGCTGATGTGGGCGGCGACCGCCACGGTCAGCGCCCCCTGATAGGCGCGATCGTTACGATGGGTTATCTGAGTAGAACGGCGGACATAATCGCGCAACCTGTAGCGATCATCGCCAAAAAGAACGCCCAGCAAAGCACTGCGCATGGCTGGACCGTTACCGGCGGAATCGACTCCACTGCGGGCAGAGGGAACCCCCACACAGAGACGGATACAGGCTCGCAGCGTCGCCAGCCCCAGTGCCGGTGTCAGTGCCAGCATCCAGAGCCGCAGACTCCGGGCCAGCTGGCTTTCAAATCTTTGCGGATCATTTCCGGCGGCGATCAGCGCCCGGGCAACAAAGCAGGCATGCTCGGTATCGTCGGACACCATCCCCCATCGCAGCAGCAGCCGGTGCTGGCCGGGTGGGCCAAAAAGGCTTCTTGCCCGAGCCGGCGTCAGCCCCTCCCGGGGCAGCCCGAGCGAATCCCCGACCGCCGTGCCCAGCAGGCATCCGATCACCGCGCTCTCTATTAATCGCACATCTGCCATAAGATACTCCAGTCACGATCGCCTGCCGGTCTGAACGTCGTTCGCCTTCGACTACGGGACGTTCCTTAGCTGCCAACGGCGACGAAAAAACCGGGGCGCTGTCGGGTCGATTCAGCCTGCTGTCGCAAACGCACATTCATCTCAGTTGATTTAGCACAAGTTACTATATTACGTATTAGCAATATAATATCTTCTGATCTCTATCGAATTCAGTGATTTATATCTTTTTACCGCCGGTGTTTTCCGGTCCGAAATGCATAAAAGTACTGATTCCGCGATGCTCTCCGAGCACACTTGATCTACATCAAAGGGTGGGGGAAAGCCAGGCGTATACTGCTGCAGTGACCGCCTGGCTCAGGCCCTGTTTTTTTCGGCCATCAATGAGTGTTCTTGTATGACCCGTTTTATATCTCGAATATTGCTTGCGATATTCACTTTCGTTCTGGCAACAACAGCCTGGGCTGTTGTCGACGTCAGCGCCGCGAAGGAAGCGCTGCCAATCATCACCGAAACCTTCCCGGACGCAACCATCGGCCCCAAACAGGCAGTCGGTGAAGACGGCCCGCCGATCTGGACCATCAGCAAGGGTGAAGAGGTTGTCGCCTACGCCTTTGAGACCCAGGATGTCGTCGATATCCCCGCCTACTCCGGCGCCCCGATCAATATGCTGGTGATGATGGCTCCCAGCGGCGAGTTCATCCACAGTGTGGTACTGGAGCACCACGAGCCGATCCTGCTGGTGGGTATCCCGGAGCAGAAGCTGTTCGACTTTGTTGACCAGTACGATGACATGAAGGTCACCGACCGGATACGGGTAGGTGCCGCCAACGAAACTGAAGGCGTGATCAGCGTCGATGCGGTCTCGGGCGCCACGGTTACCGTCATGGTAGTCAACGAGACCATTATGCGCGCCTCCAAGAAGGTGGGTATCGCCCTGGGCCTGGAAGGCCTGACCGCCGACAAAATCCCCCCCCCTTCCACCGTTAAGGAAGATGTCTTCAGTGTCGCCGACTGGACCACTCTTACCGGCGACGGCTCTATCCGCAAGCTGGTGCTGAATCGTGGTCAGGTGGACAAGGCCTTTGTAGGTACCGAAGCGGAAGAGGTCGACATGGCCTCTGCCGAGCAGAAAGAAGATCTGTTCATCGAACTCTATTATGCACCGCTGAATATCCCGACTGTCGGCCGCAACCTGCTGGGCGAGGATCAGTACGCCTGGCTGCAGAGTGAACTCCAGGAAGGCGACCATGCCATCGCCGTCTTCGGCAACGGCCGCTACTCCTTTAAAGGCAACGGTTTTGTCCGCGGCGGAATCTTCGATCGCACTCAGATTCAGCAACACGGTAAAGTCATCAGTTTCCACGATACCGACTACTACCGTTTCCAGGATTTTGTGGTGGAGGGATATCCGGGCTTTCAGGAAACCGCCATCTTTATCATTCGCAGCCAGTATGAATTTGATCACGGCAGCCCCTGGCAGCTGGAACTGCTGGTTCGCCGTCAGGTCGGCGCACTGGACAGTGTCTTTACCAGCTTCTACGGGGACTACCTGACCCTGGACAAATACATCGACCGTCCGGTAATGCCCGTCATTGAGGAAGAGGAACTACAGCCACTGTGGGTATCCGTATGGAAAGACAAGACTTTCCAGATCACCGTACTGAGCATCAGTCTGGTGCTGCTGACCGTGATCATCTTTATGCAGGACTACCTGGTCCGCTTCCCGAAACTGCTCAACAATCTGCGCCATGTATTCCTGGCCTACACCGTGGTGTTCATCGGCTGGTACACCCTGGGTCAGCTGTCCGTGGTCAACGTCTTTACCTTTACCCATGCACTGATGGGCGACTTCCACTGGAGTCTGTTCCTGCTTGATCCGATGATTTTTATCCTCTGGGCCTATGTCGCGATGACACTGCTGCTCTGGGGTCGGGGAATCTTCTGCGGCTGGCTCTGCCCCTTCGGCGCCCTGCAGGAGCTGATCAACGTGGCAGCCCGCAAGCTGAAGATTAAGCAGTTCGAGCCCTCCTTTGCCGTTCATGAGCGTCTCTGGGCGATAAAATACATCATTCTGCTGGCCCTGTTTGCGGTCTCACTGGAATCCATCAGCGAAGCGGAAAAGTATGCCGAGGTTGAACCCTTCAAGACCGCCATCATGCTGAAGTTCCAGCGCGAGTGGGGATATGTACTGTACGCCGGTGTACTGCTGTTCATCTCGCTGTTCACGCGTAAGGTTTACTGCCGCTACCTGTGCCCGCTGGGTGCTGCGCTGGCAATTCCTTCCAAGCTACGCCTGTTTGACTGGCTGAAGCGTCGCAAGGAGTGTGGCCAGCCCTGTAAGATCTGCGCCAACGAGTGCGAAATTCAGGCGATCCACCCGGACGGCACCATCAATGCCAACGAGTGTCACCACTGCCTGGACTGTCAGATGAGCTACTACAACGACAGCAAGTGTCCGCCACTGGTCCAGAAAAAGCGCAAGAAAGCCAAAATGGCAAAAAATCAGATCCCAGCCGTTGAAATCAGTACACCAACGGCTTGATTAGACTATTTTTATTTGAACTTAAATCGTGCGGTTATAAGAAAAGGAGAGTTTGAATGATCGATCCGAAGCGCTAAGCCTGCCTGCTGGTCCTTTTTTGCGGGACCCAGGTAGGGAAACGGATAGTTCCGGGGTTTGCAGAAGAGCAGATTCCCGCAGTTGTTTTAATGAATGGTGACCTTGTCAGAGAGCGCTCTGGCTAACGGACAACCGTACATGCTGTAAACAAAGATGCGTTCTTCCCTACATTAATGGAGAAACACTAATGATTGATCCTAAGGACAAAAACCTGCCTGCTGTCGACGTACAGGACGAACAGGCGAGCGAACATGTAAAACTCAGCCGTCGCCTGTTCCTGGGCGGTTCAGCGGCACTGGTTGGCGCTGCCGGTACCGGCATGACCGCCGCCATGATGTCCTCCACCGCAGCAGCAGCCACCGGACAGAAAGGTTCTGTTGCCCCCGGTGAGCTGGACGAATACTACGGTTTCTGGAGTGGCGGCCACTCCGGTGAAGTACGTATCCTCGGCGTGCCATCCATGCGTGAGCTGATGCGTATTCCTGTATTCAACCTGGACTGTGCGACTGGTTGGGGTCTGACCAACGAATCCAAAGAAGTACTCAACGCTACTGAGAACCCCTACCTGGTCGGTGACTGTCACCACCCTCACATGTCTATGACCGACGGTCACTACGACGGTAAGTACGTGTTTATCAACGACAAGGGTAACACCCGTGTTGCACGTATCCGTTGTGACATCATGAAGACCGACAAGATCGTTACCATCCCTAACTGTCAGGCGATCCACGGTCTGCGTGTACAGAAAGTACCTCACACCAAGTACGTATTCGCCAACGCCGAATTCCGTATCCCTCATCCCAACGACGGTAGTCTGGCCAGCATGGAAGACATCGAGGGCTACTACACCATGTTCAACGCAGTCGATGCAGAGACCATGGAAGTAGCCTGGCAGGTGATTGTTGACGGTAACCTGGATAACACCGACGCCGACTACACCGGTAAGTACGCCTTCTCTACCTGCTACAACTCCGAGAATGCCGTTGATCTGGCCGGCACCATGCGTAACGAGCGTGACCACGTTGTTATCTTCAACATCGAGCGCATCGAAGCTGCCGTTAAGGCCGGCGACTTTATCACTCTGCCTGGTTCCGACGTCCCTGTCCTGAACGGCCGCAAGGGTACTCAGCTGACCCGCTACGTGCCGGTACCGAAGAGCCCTCACGGCATGAACACCGCACCTGACGGTCGCTACTGCGTAGCCAACGGTAAACTCTCTCCGACCGTTACCGTTATGGACATGTGGAAGTTCGACGAGCTGTTCGACGACAAGATCAAACCTCGTGACGTGGTTGTCGCCGAGCCGGAACTGGGCCTGGGGCCATTGCACACCGCCTTCGACGGCCGTGGCGATGCCTACACCACCGTGTTCATCGACAGCCAGGTGGTTAAGTGGAATGTTGCCGCCGCCATCGAAGCCTATCAGGGCAAGAAGGTTAACTACATCAAGCAGAAGCTGGACGTTCAGTACCAGCCTGGTCACAACCACACCACTCAGGGTGAAACCCGTGATGCTGACGGCAAGTGGCTGATCTCTCTGTGTAAGTTCTCCAAAGACCGCTTCCTCAACACCGGTCCTCTGAAGGCAGAAAACGATCAGCTGATCGATATCTCCGGCGACGAGATGAAGCTGGTTCATGACGGCCCGACTTACGCCGAGCCACACGACTGTATGATCGTACACCGCAGCAAGGTTAAGCCTAACAAGCTGTGGACCCGTGACGACCCCTTCTTCGCCAAGACTGTTGAAATGGCCAAGGCTGACGGCGTTGTTCTGGAGAAAGACAACAAGGTTATCCGCGACGGCAACAAGGTACGCGTATACATGACCTCTGTTGCACCGAACTTCGGCATCACCGAGTTCAAGGTCAAGCTGGGCGATGAAGTCACCGTTGTAGTTACCAACCTCGATAAGATCGAAGACGTAACCCACGGTTTCTGTATGGTCAACCACGGTGTACAGATGGAAATCGGTCCTCAGGCGACTGCCTCCATCACCTTCACCGCCGACAAGCCCGGAGTACAGTGGTACTACTGTAACTGGTTCTGTCACGCCCTCCACATGGAAATGCGCGGACGCATGCTGGTAGAAGCATAAGTCTGATGCTCCATCAATCTCTCCGGGTTCCTCCGGAGAGGTTCCGGATTCCCGCCTTCGGGCGGGAACTTCCGGGGTGCTTCCGGCTCTGTGTTAAGGGGCCAGTTTTCGAAGCAGCGATCTCTTGATCAAAGCTAAGAACTCCCCTTCTCTTCAGTGATACCATACTGCTAAATATCAATTCATGACGGATATCCGGCTATGAAACGGCAAGTTACAGTTGTCGGTCTTATGCTGGGCTGGGCTGGCATCAGTTTTTCTTCTGCAACGATTGCAGCCCAACTCATCGTGACTCCGGATCAGCCTTTACAACAGGTGTTGGATAAGGCTGCAGATGGCGACCAGGTAATGATCGAACCCGGTCTCTACACAGGCAATTTCACGATCAACAGGAAACTGACCATCACCGGCCAGCCTGGTGCTGTGCTGGACGGCCAGGGTAAAAGCAACACTCTCACCCTGAATGCTGAAGGCATTAAAGTTGAGAACCTGAGAATTCAGAACTGGGGCGATGATCTGACCGATCTCAACGCCGGCATTTTCGTCTCCAGAACCGCCCGCAACGCAATTATCGAAAGCAACAGTTTCTATGGGATCACCTCGGGGATCTGGGTGGATGCCACCCCGGATATTCAGATCCTTAATAACCGTATCGAGGGCGATCTCAGTATCCGCTCCCAGGACCGTGGCAACGGCATCCATCTCTATGCGGTCGGCGGCGCACTGGTTAAGGACAACGAAGTCTGGCATACCCGGGACGGCATCTATATCGATACCAGCAACGGCAATGAACTGAACGGTAATTTTCTGCACGACCTGCGTTATGGCGTGCATTATATGTACTCCTACACCAACAAGGTGGTGAACAATCACACCCTGAATACCCGCACCGGTTACGCACTGATGCAGTCCAAGTTCCTGACGGTGACCAACAACCGCTCGGAGAACGACCAGAACTACGGCATCCTGATGAACTACATCACCCAGTCCACGATCGACTCGAATCAGGTCATCGGAGTCCAGACCGGCCGTAATCCGCATCTGCGGGAAAACTCCAACGCGATCAGCGGTGCCGAAGGCAAGGCACTGTTTATGTACAATTCGGTGTTCAACAACATCACCAACAACCAGTTCAACGAAAGCGATCTGGGTATTCACCTGACCGCAGGTTCTGAAGACAACGTCATCTCCGGCAACACCTTTATCAGTAACAAGGAACAGGTCAAATACGTCTCTAACCGTAAGCAGGACTGGTCGAAAAACGGCCGCGGCAACTACTGGAGCGATTACCTTGGCTGGGACATGAATGACGATGGCATCGGCGACACTCAGTACGAGCCCAACGACGGCGTCGATAAGCTGCTGTGGAAGTACCCGGCGGTGAAAGTACTGCTGAACAGTCCGGCGGTGGAGACGCTGCGCTGGGTGCAACGCCAGTTCCCGGTCTTCAAGTCTCCGGGCGTATACGATTCCGCCCCCCTGATGAATTCTCCTTTCGCAAAACCGGAGCCCTCTTCCGCAATCGTTTCGGATAAGCACCGGTCAGAGGCACTGACACAGCGATGAATATAGTAGAGCTTGATAACGTAGAGAAACGCTACCAGGGCGTTCACGCCCTGAAAGGACTGAACCTGACCCTGCAACAGGGAGAGATTCTCGGCCTGTTCGGCCATAACGGCGCCGGCAAGACCACCACCATCAAACTGATACTCGGTCTGATCGAGGCCAGCCGCGGCACGGTGCGTGTGTTCGGTGAGGACCCCACCCTGTCGGAAGCCCGCAACCAGCGTCGTAAGCTGGGCTTTCTGCAGGAGAATGTCAGCTTTTATGATCAGCTGACCGGACTGGAAGTACTCACCTATTTTGCCCGCCTGAAGGGCGTGTCGAAAAAGCATTGCCTGGCACTGCTGGATCAGGTCGGTCTCAGCCACGCCGAAAAACGTCGGGTAAAGACCTATTCCAAGGGCATGCGTCAGCGACTGGGTCTGGCCCAGGCACTGCTGGGCGACCCGAAACTGCTGCTGCTTGATGAGCCGACCGTCGGTCTCGACCCGATCGCTACTCAGGACTTTTACCAGCGTCTCGAGCAGCTGAAACAGCAGGGCTGCACCATCATTCTCTGCTCTCATGTTCTGCCGGGCGTCGAGAAATATATCGACCGGGCTCTGATCATGGGTCGCGGCAACCTGCTGGCCCAGGGTAATCTCCACGACCTTCGCCACGAGGCCGACCTGCCGATGACTCTGAGTCTGCAGGGCAACATTGAACTGCCGGCGGAGCTGCAGTCACAGTCCGCCGATGGCAGCGACGGCATCCAGCTGCAGGTTCCGATCCGGGAGAAGATGCAGGTCCTTCAGTCGGTGATGAATCTGCCGGGACTGGAAAACCTGGACCTGCACCTGCCGACCCTGGAAGATCTTTACACCCACTTCACCGGAACTATGCAGCTGGAGGCTGAACACTGATGAACGCTATTCTCACAGTGGCCGGAAAAGAGTTTCGCGACGGCATGCGTAACCGCTGGATCGGCGCCATTACCATTATCTTTGCGATTCTTGCCATCGGCCTGGCCTACTTCGGTGCCGCCGCGGCCGGCCGGGTCGGCTTCACCTCGCTGTCTACCACCATTGTCAGCCTCGCCAGCCTGGCGGTATTTATCATTCCGCTGATTGCGCTGATGCTGGCTTATGACGGCGTCGTCGGTGAAGACGAGAACGGTACCCTGCTGTTGCTGATGACCTACCCGCTATCCCGCTGGCAGTTGCTGCTTGGCAAGATGGCCGGTCACGGCGCCATTATGGCCTTCTCCACTATCGTCGGCTTCGGGGCTGCAGCGCTGATTATGGGGAGCTTTTCCAGCACCACCGGCTGGGGGGAGCTGATCTCCGCCTTCGGCCTGTTTATCATCTCAGCAGTGCTGCTGGGCTGGGTCTTTATCGCCTTTGCCTACATCATCAGCGCCACTGTGGGCGAAAAATCAAAAGCGGCCGGTATGGCGCTGATCGTCTGGTTTCTGTTCGTACTGGTATTTGATCTGGGTCTGCTGGGTCTGCTGGTGGGCACCCAGGGCGATGTCGATGCCCAGATGTTCCCCTACCTGCTGCTGCTGAACCCCACCGACATCTTCCGGCTGGTCAACATCAGTTATTTTGCCAGCGAGCAGATCACAGGTCTGATGGCCATCGCTCAGCACGTACGGTTCTCAACGACTACTCTGCTGCTGTCGCTGCTGGCCTGGCTGGCGCTCCCCACAGCGATCGCCCTGATGATCTTTAACAGGAGAAGCCTGTGAACCTGCTTAAACTCAGCTCACGACTGGCCGCGCTGATCATAGCCGGCCTGCTGCTGGCGGCCTGCAACGAAGACACTCCGGAGAATCTGGCCGCCCAGACAGCAATGGCTGTCGAGAGCGGTGAAGAGTGCCACCTGTGTGGCATGATCATCACCAACTTCCCGGGCCCGAAAGGCCAGCTCTATGAGCGCGGCCAGAGCAACACCATGAAATTCTGCTCCACCCGGGATATGTTCGCCTATCTGCTGGACCCTGAGCACAAGCACAATATTCAGAACGCCTTTGTCCACGATATGGCGGTCACCCCCTGGGACCACCCGGACGAAGAGACCTATATCGATGCTCGCAAGGCCTGGTACGTCGTGGGCAGCACCCGGAAGGGAGCGATGGGTCCGACCCTGGCCAGCTTCTCCGATCAGGCTTCGGCTCAGGCTTTTGCCGAACGCTATCAGGGCAAACTCTACCAGTTTGACGAACTCAGCCTGGAGCTGATCTCTTCGATGGGATTCTGAGCCAGCCCTGCGACCACGATTGACAGCTGTCAAGTCACCCGAAACCAGGACCGGTACAATCACAACCGGACACCTGTAATTCAACGCCCCGGTCAGGGACCAGAAAGACCGGGCACGGACGGAGATGTACACGTGAATAAGCTTCTGAAAGCCACCGGAACCTGTTTTATTGCGGCCAGCCTGATGACCGGAGGCCCACTGTTTGCCGGCAGCCATGAAGGTGGCCACAGCGGCCACAAGATGCAGATGGGCGCAATGAGCAAAGACGCCGTCTCCGCCACAGGGGAGATTAAGGAGATCGTCACCTCCGCCAATAAGATCAAGGTCTATCACGAGCCCATCAAGGCCTGGAAAATGGGGGCCATGCAGATGACTTTCGAGCTGGCCGACGGCATCGATATTAACAGCCTGAAGCAGGGCCAGAAGATTCACTTTATGGTTAAGAGCCCCTCCACCGGTAAGTATCTGATCACGAAGATCATGAAATAACCCGGCACCGTTTCCTGCGGACACAGAAAAGCCCGGCCAGCTTTCGCTGACCGGGCTTTTTTATGATCGATCGGTTACCCGAAAACTGTCAGCCGGTTACTGACCGCCACAGCTGCCGCAGCAACCGGTGGACTTCTTCTTCGCTTCTTCACGGGCACTGTCCTTGCTTTTCAGCTCGGTGAACAGTTCCTCTTTCTGACCGTCTTTGGCGGCAGCATCTTTGTCTTTGGTTTTTTTCTTCAGAAAATCAAACATCGTTATCTCCAGAGTAAATTCAGAAAAATATCCCGGAACCGTGAATTCAACAGCAAAACAGTGTAAAACTGCCCATTAAAGCCCGAGCGATTAAGTCGGACAATATACAGAAAGCCGCTGTAATCCGGCATGATCTTAGACAATTCCGGCACTTCTAATCTGACGAACTTCTATGGCCAGCATTCAGATACATACCCGGATCGATGAGATCGGCCGCTCCGGCTGGCAACAGTGCGTCTCCGGTCAGGATGCTTTTCTGCATTTCGACTACCTCCATGCATTGGAACAGCATCACTGCGTCGGTCCCGAGCTGGGCTGGCATCCTCAGCATCTCAGTATTTCGGAGCCGCAGTCCGGACAGGCCTCCGGAACAAGCCGGTTTGAGGCGGTTATGCCGCTGTACCTGAAGGATCACTCCCGGGGCGAGTTCGTCTTCGACTGGGGCTGGGCCAGAGCCGCACAGTCCGCAGGCATGCGCTATTATCCCCGCCTGGTCACCTGTATCCCCTACACACCGGTGACCGGTCCCCGCCTTGGCTGTCGCTCGGCTGCTGCCGCCCGGCAGATGCTGGAAGGGATCCGTATGGCCGCCGAACAACATGATGCCTCTTCATGGCATCTGCTGTTTGCCGATAGCGCCAGCGCCGAACTGCTGCACAGCTGCGGCAGCGATCTGAAACTGCTGGAACGCAGGGACTGCCATTTTATCTGGTTCAACCGTGGCTACCGGGATTTCGACGATTATCTTCACAGCTTCAGCTCCCGTAAGCGCAAGAATATTAAACGTGAGCGGCGACGGGTACGAGAACAGAAGGTCACCCTGCAACGCTATCCCGGCAGCGCCATCGACGAGACACTGCTGGACAGTTTCTATCGGTTCTATCAGCTCACTTACCACCGCCGGGGCCAGCCTCCCTACCTGAACCACGGCTTTTTCGATGAGCTGCGCCTGAGGCTTGGTGATCGGCTGATGCTGGTCGTTGCCGAACAGGACCGGCACATCGTCGGCACGGCACTGTTCATCGAGAGTGGTGACAGCCTCTGTGGCCGCTGGTGGGGCGGCTCAGATAAGATCGACTGCCTGCATTTTGAGGCCTGTTATTACCAGGGAATTGAATACGCTATCGAACGTCGGCTCAGCCGCTTCGATCCGGGCATTCAGGGTGAACATAAACTGTTGAGGGGGTTTGAACCGGAGCAGACCCGGTCACTGCACTGGATCAGGGAGCCTGCACTGGCCAATGCCGTCGAGCACTGGCTACAGGGAGAAAGACGCCAGATCGACTATTATCAGCAGCAAGCGAGAGATCATCTGCCCTTCAGACGTGGCTAGCAGCAGAAACTGTGCTACCCTCCGAACCGCCTCCGGGCTCAAAAAAAAGGAGGGCGTAAAAACGCCCCCAAAACGATGCAAAGTGCATCAGCTACGTACTCGCAGGCTCCCCCTTCCGGGGGAGCCGAATTTAATTACCGATAACTGTCGATATCCGGACAGCTGCAGACGAAGTTGCGGTCGCCGTAGACGTTATCGATCCGATTGGACGCCGGCCAGAACTTGCTGCCCTTCAGGGATGCCACCGGGAACACCGCCTGTTCGCGGCTGTAGGGGCGATCCCACTCGGCGCTGACCAGATCAGCCTGAGTATGAGGCGCGTTCTTCAGCGGGTTGTTGTCGGCATCGATGGCGCCGGATTCGACGTCACGAATTTCCTGTCGAATGGCTACCATGGCTTCCACCAGCCGGTCGATCTCGGCCTTAGACTCGGATTCGGTGGGCTCGATCATCAGCGTGCCGGCCACCGGGAACGACATGGTCGGGGCATGGAAACCGAAGTCCATCAGTCGCTTGGCGATATCCTCTTCGCTGATACCGCTGCTCTCCTTGATCGGACGGATATCGACGATGCACTCGTGGGCTACCCGATTATTACGACCGCGGTAGAGGATCGGATAGTGCTCGGACAGCTTCTCGGTCATGTAGTTGGCATTCAGAATCGCCACCTGGGTCGACTTCTTCAGCCCCTCGGCGCCCAGCATGGCGCAGTAAGCCCAGGAAATCGGCAGGATCGAACCGGAACCGAACGGTGTCGCCGAGACCGCACCCATGTCGGCCTTCGGACCGTCAATCGGGCTGACCTGATGGTTGGGCAGGAAAGGCGCCAGATGACTCTTAACACCGATCGGGCCCATGCCGGGACCACCGCCACCGTGAGGAATCGCGAAGGTCTTGTGCAGATTGAGGTGAGAGACGTCGGAGCCGATCTCGCCCGGCCTGGACAGCCCCACCTGGGCGTTCATGTTGGCGCCGTCCATGTACACCTGACCGCCGTTGTCATGGATGATCTGACAGATCTCCTTAATGCTCTCCTCGAACACCCCGTGAGTGGACGGGTAGGTGATCATGATGCAGGACAGGTTATCAGCGTGCTGCTCGGCTTTCGCTTTCAGATCCTCGACGTTGACGTTGCCCTGCTCATCACACTCGACCACGACCACCTTCATCGCCGCCATCGCAGCGGAGGCCGGGTTGGTGCCGTGAGCGGAGCTGGGGATCAGGCAGATATCGCGATGACCCTGGCCCAGGCTTTCCTGGTACTTGCGGATCGCCAGCAGACCAGCGTATTCACCCTGGGCGCCGGAGTTGGGCTGCATGGAAACCTTGTCGTAGCCGGTCACTTCCACCAGCATCTCTTCCAGCTCGTCGATCATCTTCAGGTAACCCTGAACCTGATCGCGGGGCGCAAACGGATGAATGTTGGCGAACTCAGGCCAGGTCACCGGAATCATTTCGGCGGTGGCATTCAGCTTCATGGTGCAGGAGCCCAGCGGGATCATGCCGTGAGTGAGGCTGAAGTCCTTGTTTTCCAGACGCTTCAGGTAGCGCAGCATCTCGGTTTCGGAATGGTAGCTGTTGAAGACCGGATGAGTCAGGAACTCGGAGGTGCGACGCAGCGCCACCGGCAGACCACCTTCAGTACCGGCTGCCAGCGAAGCATCGATCGCTTCAAAATTGATGCCGGCATCTTTGCCCAGCACAACGGCGCAGAGCTCGACGACATCGGCCAGCTCAGTGGTTTCGTCCAGGCTGATGGACAGCTGGTCGTCACCGACCGTACGCAGGTTCAGACCGGCCGCCTCGGCACGCGCAACCACGGCGGACTGTTCGGAACCGACCACCAGGGTCAGGGTATCGAACCAGCTGTCATTCAGCAGTTCAACGCCCTGCTCCCTCAGTGCCAGCGCCAGTACAGAGGTCAGACGCTGAACCCGTTCAGCGATACGCTTCAGACCTTCAGGACCATGATAGATGGCATAGAACGCGGCCATATTAGCCAGCAGCGCCTGAGCGGTACAGATGTTGGAGTTGGCTTTTTCACGACGGATATGCTGCTCGCGGGTCTGCATCGCCATCCGCAGGGCGGGCTCGCCGCGGGAATCGATGGAGCGACCGATGATACGGCCCGGCGCGGAACGCTTCTGCTTGTCGCTGGTGGCGAAGAAAGCGGCGTGAGGGCCACCGAAGCCCATGGGCACACCGAAGCGCTGGGCGGAACCGAAGACCACGTCTGCACCCATTTCGCCCGGCGATCTCATCAGCACCATGCTCAGCAGATCGGCAGCAACGGCCACCAGGGTCTTGCTGTCATGGGCTTTCTGAATCAGAGGCTCGATATCGGTAACGGCACCGCTGGTGCCCGGATACTGCAGCAGCACGCCGAAGGCTTCCTCGCTGTCCAGCAGCGTCTCGACATCTCCCACCTTAACGTCGAACCCGAAGTATTCGGCGCGGGTGCGGATCACGTCCAGGGTCTGGGTGTGAGTGTCTTCGGAGACCAGGAACAGGTTGCTCTTCTTACGATTAGCACGCTTACAGAGCGCCATGGCTTCCGCAGCGGCGGTCGCTTCGTCCAGCAGCGAGGCATTGGCCAGATCCATGCCGGTCAGGTCCATTACCATCTGCTGGAAGTTCAGCAATGCTTCCAGACGGCCCTGAGCAATCTCCGGCTGATAAGGGGTGTAGGCCGTGTACCAGCCCGGATTCTCCATAACATTGCGAAGAATCACGTTGGGCGTCAGGGTACCGTAGTAACCCTGGCCAATGTAGGATTTGTTGACCTTGTTTTCGGCCGCCAGTTTTTTGAGGTACGCCAGAACCTCGCGCTCTGTTCTGGGAGCGGCCAGCGCCAGCTCACCCGGCAGACGGATCGCTTCGGGAACTGTCTGGTCGATCAGCTCGTCGATGCTTTCGACACCGAGAGCTTCCAGCATGGCATTAATCTGGTTCTCATCCGGACCCAGGTGGCGTCCGATAAATTCTTCTGTGAATTCCAGTGCCTTAAGGCGCGGGGATACGGTTGCAGTCATGGTAATACCTTTAGAAAAAGCGGCCCCGGTAAAAGAACGACCCGATAACAACTGCAGTTAAAGGGCCGTTTACCGAGTTGATCCGATCAGGTCGGCATTGCCGGCCGACCCTCAGTACTCGTTGCGGCTTTGCGATCAGTCTTCGGCGATCGCAGCTTCGTATGCAGCGGCGTCCAGCATGGCGCCGATTTCAGCAGCGTCACTCACCCGCAGCTTGGCGATCCAGCCGTCGGCATAAGGGCTTTCGTTGATGGTTTCAGGCGCATCTTCCAGCTCTTCGTTAACAGCAATAACTTCGCCGCTGACCGGGCTGTAGACATCGGAAGCCGCCTTAACGGACTCAACCAGGGAGATGTCGTCGCCGGCGCTCAGCTCGCGACCCACTTCCGGCAGCTCAACAAATACCACGTCCCCCAGCAGCTCCTGAGCGTGGTCGCTGATACCGAAAGTGACGGTGCCGTCACCGTTGTCCAGTACCCATTCGTGGCTTTTGGCAAAACGCAGGTTAGTCGGGATATTGCTCATAGTCTTAGTTCCTGAATCTGAATTGCATGGACAGTTTTTAAGGCGATAAATCAGTTGTTCAGCGATACAGCGGGAAGCGCTGACACAGCTCTTCAACCTGCTTCAGTACGCGCTGTTCCACTTCGCTGTTGTCTTCCGGACTGGCAGCCAGCCCGTCCAGCACATCGCTGATCAGGTGGCCGATCTGACGGAATTCCTGTTCACCGAAACCACGGCTGGTGCCGGCCGGCGTGCCCAGACGAATGCCGGAAGTGACCATCGGCTTTTCCGGATCGAAGGGGATACCGTTCTTGTTACAGGTGATGCCGGCACGCTCCAGTGCTTCTTCGACGGCGTTACCTTTCAGCCCTTTAGGACGCAGGTCCACCAGCATCAGGTGAGTATCGGTGCCGCCGGTCACGACATCGCAGCCTCGCTCGATCATCACTTCAGCCAGCGCGCGGGCGTTGGTCAGCACCTGTTCGATATAGCTCTTGAATTCGGGCTTCAGCGCTTCGCCGAAGGCCACCGCCTTAGCCGCAACGATGTGCATCAGCGGGCCACCCTGCAGGCCCGGGAACACGGCGGAGTTGATCTTCTTGCCCAGCTCCAGATTGTTGCTGAGGATCATGCCGCCACGGGGACCACGCAGTGTCTTGTGAGTGGTGGTGGTCACGACGTCAGCATAAGGCAGCGGGCTGGGGTGCAGACCTGTGGCGATCAGACCGGCGATATGAGCCATGTCGACCATCAGCCAGGCGCCGACCTTGTCGGCAATCTCACGGAAACGGGCAAAGTCGATTTCACGAGGAATCGCGGAGCCACCGGCGATGATCATCTTTGGCTGATGCTCGACGGCCATGGCTTCAACGGCGTCATAATCGATGCGGCAGTCGCTCTCATTGACACCGTACTGTACGGCATTGAACCACTTACCGGAAAGCGCCGGACGGGCGCCGTGAGTCAGGTGACCTCCGGCATCCAGCGACATACCCAGCACGGTATCGCCCGGCTGCAGCAGCGCCAGCATAACCGCGCCGTTAGCCTGGGCGCCGGAGTGAGGCTGAACGTTAACGAACTCACAGTTAAACAGCTGCTTCGCCCGTTCGATGGCGAGCTGCTCCGCTTCGTCGACGTACTCGCAACCGCCGTAGTAACGACGACCCGGGTAACCTTCAGCATATTTATTGGTCAGCACAGTTCCCTGCGCGGCCATTACGGCCTTAGAGACAATATTCTCTGAGGCAATCAGTTCAATCTGAGCTTCCTGGCGCCCGAATTCGCGGTTCACGGCAGCCATGATCGCCGGATCGGAATCTTCCAGACCGGCGGTGAAAAACGCTTCTCTCAGCTGGTCTTTGCCGTACAGTTCACTGATTGTCATTGTCATACCCTCTTAAAAACCGTTATGAGGTTGTCTTTTTTATGTGGATCATCAGGTGCGGAGTTCAGGTCGTCAGCAAGCGACGACGTTGACAGCGAGTCCGCCCTGTGAGGTTTCTTTGTATTTTTCCTGCATGTCGACGCCGGTCTGGCGCATGGTTTCAATCACACTGTCGAGCGGCACCCGGTGAGAACCGTCACCCCGGAGGGCCAGACGGGCGGCGTTGATCGCCTTCACCGCACCCATGGTGTTCCGCTCGATACAGGGCACCTGTACCAGCCCGTCGATCGGGTCGCAGGTCAGTCCGAGGTTATGCTCCATACCGATTTCGGCGGCATTCTCGATCTGTTCGTTACTGCCGCCCAGCACCGCAGCGAGACCCGCTGCAGCCATTGAGCAGGCGACACCCACCTCGCCCTGACAGCCGACTTCGGCGGCCGAGATGGAGGCATTCTTTTTGTACAGCATGCCGATCGCGGCAGACGTACAGAGGAAGGTTCGGATCCCGGCTTCATCGGCACCGGGCACAAAACGGTGGTAATAGGCCAGCACCGCGGGAATCACGCCGGCCGCACCGTTGGTCGGCGCGGTTACCACCCGACCACCGGCAGCATTCTCTTCGTTAACCGCCATCGCATACAGATTGATCCAGTCCATGACCGTCAGCTGGTCACGCAGCGCCGCCTCGGGACGATCGGTCAGCTCTTTACGCAGGTCATGGGCGCGGCGTTTGATACCGAGTCCGCCGGGCAGCTCGCCCCGCTCGCGGCAGCCACGCTCGATGCAGGCTTCCATGACGTCCCAGATTCCCATAATGTCGGCGTCGACATCGCTGTCAGGGTGAATGGCGTTTTCGTTGGCCAGCACGATCTCGGCGATGCTCAGCCCCGACTCGACACCCCGCTGCAGCAATTCCTCGCCGGTTTCGAAGGGATAGGGAATTGGTGTAACAGCCACTTCGGCGCTGTCCTGCTCGATTTCGTCCTCGCAGAGCACGAACCCGCCGCCAACGGAGAAATAGGTACGCTGAAAGATCTGCACCCCGGCGCTGTTGAACACTTCAAAGCGCATTCCGTTGGGATGCTGAGGCAGGGATTCGCCGAACAGAAACAGCATATCGCTGTCTTCATCGAAGCGAACGCTCCGGCGACCGGCAAGAGAGATAGAACCAGTGCTGCGAATATCGTCGATGAAACCGGCAATCTTGTCCGGATCGACTGAATTGGGCTGTTCGCCCAGCAGACCAACCATGGTCGCGATATCGGTGGCATGACCTTTACCGGTCATCGCCAGCGAACCATAAAGAGAAACACGAATACGATCTACATCAGCCATCAGCTGACGGGACTCGAGCAGTTCCAGAAAACGACTGGCGGCCCACATCGGCCCCACTGTGTGGGAGCTTGAAGGTCCAACACCAATCTTAAACAGATCAAAAAGACTCAGTGACATCTGAACTCTCCGCGACCGGGATTCGCTGATCCCTTATCTTTGTTTTTTGATTCGCCGATTCGAGCAACCCGGTTACTGAAGACACAGGAAACTCTGTTGAAGTGCAGATTATCACCAAGAAGAAACACAATCAACAAAAATTTCCTATTGGAAACTTTTGGAAACAAAGGCAACAAATCAGCATTTAGGAGACACCTCCTGTGTGGTGAGAGAAATTGGTGTATCATGCTGAATTTAAAGTAGCGTCATCCCGGAGCAGCAGAAAATGGCCGAAGACCCAAGTCAGTTCCCTTCAATGATTGAAACAGAGAAAGCTGGCAGCGAATCCAATGTTTCCCCACTGCAGTTGGGTAAGCGGGTCCGTGAAATTCGCCTCAGTCATAACCTGACCCTGGAAGAGGCCAGCCAGCTCACCGGACTGGCCCGCTCCACACTGTCAAAAATTGAGAACGAGCAGATTTCCCCCACCTTCTCAGCAGTACAGAAGCTAGCCGCCGGCCTCAAGATCGATATCCCTCAGCTGTTTGTCAGCGCCAAGGAGTCCCGCACTTCCGGTCGCCGCGATATCACCCGCGCCAGCGAGGGAAAGCCTCATCCGACACCAACCTACGAACATGAGATTCTGGCCACCCAGCTCAGCAATAAACGCATGCTTCCTTATAAGACCACCGTTCGGGCACGGGACTTCTCCCAATTTCCCAGCTGGGTACGTCACGACGGCGAGGAGTTTATGCTGGTGCTGAAAGGATCAGTAATCCTGCACACCGAGTTCTATGAGCCGGTCGAAATGTTCGAAGGCGACAGCACTTACTATGACGGCAGCATGGGACACGCCCTGGTTTCCACCAGCGATGAAGATGCTGAAGTACTCTGGATCACCTCAGCCTGAACCTGAAATCCGGGCGCTGCGCCGTCAGCGCCCTGCTCTGCTTCTGATACCTTACCTCTGACCCTGACCTCTGACCTCTGACCTCTGACCTCTGACCTCTGACCTCTGACCTCTGACCTCTGACCTCTGACCTCTGACCTCTGACCTCTGACCTCTGACCTCTGACCTCTGACCTCTGACCTCTGACCTCTGACCTCTGACCTCTGACCTCTGACCTCGACGATTCTACGGATCAGCCCCGCCAAAATAGCAATATATTCAACAGTCACGACGCTGATTTCGCCACGTATTACAAGGATATAGCCACACCTGGTCACTTTTGGTGCTAGTTGGCGCTGTTACAGAAACACCTGGCATCCACCGACATCAAGTAGAGATATTGTTGACCCATAAGGCATTTGATTCAATCTGTAGTCATCAGCCAGGGCTGTCAGCCCCTTTCGATGTCTCAGCAGCAACTTTCTCTGCCGGGATATTTATACAGCCCGGGTAGAGAATAGATTCAAAGATATTCAACACCTGTTATGGCCCAGGCTGAAGAACTGCGACTAACGACAAGAATTAACGGTAGTTTTGCCTGTTTCCGGGCACTCAACTATAAGAAGGAAAAACCATGAAAAAGATTGCATCAATTGCAGCCGTTTCCGCAATGGCACTGGGTCTGTCTGCTGGCGCCCAGGCAGAGGAAACACTGGGCTCGGTAAAAGGTAAAGGCTTTGTCCAGTGTGGCGTGAGTACCGGTCTTCCCGGATTCTCAAACCCGGATGCGAAGGGCAACTGGCAGGGCCTGGATGTCGATGTCTGCCGCGCAGTTGCAGCCGCGGTGCTGGGCGACGCCTCTAAAGTTAAGTACATTCCACTGACCGCCAAGGAGCGCTTCACCGCTCTGCAGTCCGGCGAAATTGATATTCTCTCCCGCAACACCACCTGGACACAGACTCGCGACACCAAACTGGGTCTGAACTTTGCCGGCGTCAACTACTATGATGGCCAGGGCTACATGGTCAACAAGAACCTGGGCGTAAAGAGCGCGCTTGAGCTGGATGGCGCTGCCGTATGTATCCAGTCCGGTACGACCACCGAACTGAACCTGTCCGACTACTTCCGCGAGCACAAGATGTCTTACACGCCGGTAGTATTCGACACCTCCGACCAGACCGTTAAAGGTTTCGAATCCGGTCGCTGCGACGTGCTGACTTCCGACCAGTCTCAGCTCTACGCCCTGCGCATCAAGCTGGCTGATCCGAACAGCGCCATGGTTCTGCCTGAAGTCATCTCCAAAGAGCCTCTGGGCCCGGTAGTTCGCCAGGGTGACGACCAGTGGTTCAATATCGTCAAGTGGTCGCTCAATGCGATGATCAATGCTGAAGAGCTGGGCCTGACGTCAGCCAACGTCGACAAGATGATGAGCAGCACCAACCCGGGCATTAAGCGCCTGGTCGGTAAGGAAGGACCTAAGGGCGAAGGCCTGGGTCTGAGCGACGACTGGGCCTACCAGATCGTTAAGCAGGTCGGCAACTACGGTGAAGCGTTCGAGCGCAACGTCGGTGAAGGCTCCCCTCTGAAGATCTCCCGCGGCAACAACGCACTCTGGAGCAAAGGCGGCTTCCTGTACGCGCCTCCAATGCGTTAATCAACAGCAAGACCCCGGCCGCTGGCAGCTCCGTCTGCCAGCGGCTATGTTGTATAGAACGACCCGCATAACAACTACAATAAGTACTTCCCAGGAGATTGATCCATGCCAGCTGACGTTGATCAAAGCTCGGCTCCCGCCTCCAAAACGAAATTCTGGAATGACCCGGATAAAAGAGCACTGCTCTTTCAGATTATTATCGTTGCACTGGTGGTCGGATTTGTCGGTCACATCGTAAACAACGCCCTGACCAACCTTGAAACTCGCGGTATCACCACCGGCTTCAGCTTCCTGAACCAGGCCTCCGGTTTCGATATCCTTCTGACCCTGATCCCCTATGATGCGACCTATACTTTCGGACGCACCTTTGTGGTCGGTCTGCTCAACACCCTGCTGGTCTCCTTTCTGGGGGTAATACTGGCGACAATTCTCGGATTTATACTGGGTGTTGCCCGACTCTCCAACAACTGGCTGATCTCTAAGATCTCGATGTGCTACATCGAGACTTTCCGGAACATTCCGCTGCTGCTGCAGATCTTCTTCTGGTATGTGGCGGTACTGGGGCCACTGCCCTCGCCCCGACAGAGCATCGAGATCGGCAACGCCTTTCTGAACAACCGCGGTTTTTACACTCCGGCACCGGTGTTCGAATCCGGTTTCTGGTTCGTGGTGGTGGCCTTTTTTGCGGCTATCGGCCTTTGCTGGTACCTGTCACGCTGGAATCACAAGCGCCAGGACGCTACCGGCCAGCAGTTTCCGGTGTTCTGGGCTTCCGTCGGTATTATCATCGGCTTACCGCTGGTTGCCTTCTTCCTGGTAGGCTCACCACTGAGCTGGGATGAGCCGGTCCTGAAGGGCTTCAACTTCAGAGGCGGTAACGTCATCATCCCGGAACTGATGGCGCTGCTGATTGCACTGACCATCTACACCGCCGCCTTTATCGCAGAAATTGTCCGATCCGGTATCGAAGCAGTCAACAAAGGACAGACCGAAGCCTCTCACGCGCTGGGGATCAGCACTGGTCGCACCCTGCATCTGGTCGTCATTCCCCAGGCACTGCGAGTCATAATTCCGCCGCTGACCAGCCAGTATCTGAACCTGATCAAGAACTCCTCGCTGGCCACCGCCATCGGCTACCCGGATCTGGTATCGGTGTTTATGGGGACCACCCTCAACCAGACCGGCCAGGCCATCGAGATCATCCTGATGACCATGGCCGTCTACCTGACAATCAGCCTGCTGGTTTCAGCGTTTATGAACTGGTACAACAAAATCATGGCACTGGCGGAGCGTTAAAATGATCGTTAATGATAAGAAAATTCCGGATATGCCGCCGCCCGCCAGCACCGTGGGCGTCATCGGCTGGTTTCGCAACAACCTGTTTTCCAGCTGGATCAACTCCATTCTGACGGTAGTCGTCGGTTACCTGTTGGTTATCAATATCATACCGGTTATTGAGTGGGCCTTCCTGAGCTCCGACTGGCTGGGCGAGTCCCGGGAGGATTGCACCAGCGGTGGAGCCTGCTGGGTATTTGTAACGGTTCGAATCGATCAGTTTATCTACGGTTTCTATCCGGAAACTGAATACTGGCGAATCAACACCATCTACGCACTGCTGTTTGGCCTGATCGCCCTGCTCATTATTGAGGGCATCCCAAAGAAAGGTCTGATCGCGATATTTACACTGGTGGTATTCCCGGTCATCGCCTTCTATCTGCTGTATGGCGGAGCCTTCGGCCTCGAGGTCGTGGAAACCCACAAATGGGGCGGACTGACCCTGACCCTGGTACTGGCCTGTGTTGGTATCGTCGCCTCACTGCCCTTCGGGGTTATCCTGGCGCTGGGCCGCCGTTCGAACATGCCGATCGTGCGCAGCCTTTCCACCGCCTTTATCGAAATCTGGCGGGGCGTCCCCCTGATCAGCGTGCTGTTTATGGCCTCGGTAATGCTGCCGCTGTTCGTCTCCGGCGAGACCAGCATGGATAAGCTGCTGCGTGCCCTGATCGGTATCACCATGTTCCAGTCGGCTTATATGGCGGAGGTTATCCGTGGCGGTCTGCAGGCGATCCCCAGGGGCCAGTACGAAGCAGCGATGGCGCTTGGTCTCAATTACTGGAAGTCCATGGGGCTGATTATTCTGCCGCAGGCGCTGAAGCTGATGATTCCGGGTATCGTCAACACCTTTATTGCCCTGTTTAAAGACACCAGCCTGGTGCTGATTATCGGCCTCTTCGATCTGCTGGCCATTGTCCAGGCGGCCCTGTCCGATCCCAAGTGGCTGGGATACTCGGTAGAAGGCTATGTATTTGTGGCATTCATGTTCTGGATCTTCTGTTTCAGCATGTCCCGATACAGCCAGGCACTGGAGAAAAAACTGCATACCGGCCACGGTGCCCGTTAAGAGACGCACGTCTGCCCGTGCATCAGTCAGAATAAGAATTCAGGAGTAAACTAAATGTCTGCAGAACAAATGAGCGTCTCTGATGAAGTGAAGATCCAGCTCAAAGGCGTTAACAAGTGGTACGGCGAGTTTCATGTCCTTAAAGACATCAATCTGACCGTCCGCAAAGGCGAGCGCATCGTTGTCTGCGGCCCTTCCGGGTCCGGAAAATCGACGATGATTCGTTGTCTCAACCGGCTGGAGGAGCACCAGCAGGGCCATATCCTGGTGGGAAACACCGAACTGACCAACGACCTGAAGAACATCGAAACCATTCGCCGGGAAGTGGGCATGGTGTTCCAGCATTTCAATCTGTTCCCCCACCTGACGGTGCTGGAGAATTGCTGCCTGGCACCGATCTGGGTACGTAAGACGCCCCGGAAGGAGGCAGAGGCCACCGCCATGAAATATCTGGAACGGGTTAAGATTCCGGATCAGGCCTACAAGTACCCGGGCCAGCTTTCCGGTGGTCAACAACAGCGGGTAGCGATTGCCCGCAGCCTCTGTATGAATCCCGAGGTCATGCTGTTCGATGAGCCGACCTCGGCTCTCGACCCGGAGATGATCAAGGAAGTGCTGGACGTCATGATCGAGCTGGCGCAGGAAGGAATGACCATGATCTGCGTAACCCATGAAATGGGCTTCGCCAAGACGGTCGCGAACCGGGTCATCTTTATGGATGGTGGCCAGGTCATCGAAGAGAACAACCCTCATGATTTCTTCGACAACCCTCAGTCCGATCGGACCAAACTGTTCCTGAGTCAGATCCTGGCTCACTGATCCGCAACATCGCTTCATCGAAGGGCGCCGCCAGGCGCCCTTTTTTTGTGCCCACGCCCAGAATTTCCCTCATCGCTACGTTTTCCCAACTACTCCACAATATTTCCTGTTAGCTTCAACAGGAAATAAAGGTTGCATAAAAAGCACTCTTCGGGTAGTTTGTTTCCTATACGAAACTTTGTTGATTTAATTTCTTCTACTCTACAGAACGTGCACAGAATCACATTCGTGGATACCGGAACGGAGAGACAGAGTGATCGTATTCCGACTATCGGGATAACAAAAAAAAACCTGTGGAGGGTATAACACTATGGAAGCGCTCACTGAGCTCATTAGTGCCATTAACGGCATCGTCTGGGGACCGATGATGCTGGTTCTGATTCTGGGTGTAGGTCTGTTCCTGCAACTGGGTCTTAAGCTGATGCCTATCCTTAAGCTGGGTACCGGCTTCAAACTGATGTGGGGCGGCCGCTCCGCTAAGTCCTCTGAAGAGAAAGAAGGTGAAATTTCACCTTTCAACGCTCTGATGACTGCCCTTTCCGCCACCGTAGGTACCGGTAATATCGCCGGTGTCGCCACTGCCGTTTTTCTCGGCGGTCCCGGTGCGCTATTCTGGATGTGGTGTACTGCCCTGGTGGGTATGGCAACCAAATTCTCCGAAGCCGTTCTGGCCGTTAAATACCGCGAAGTAGACGAAGAAGGCAACCACGTCGGTGGCCCCATGTACTACATCAAAAACGGCCTGGGTAAGAAGTGGGCCTGGATGGGTACTCTGTTTGCCATCTTCGGCATGATCGCCGGTTTCGGTATCGGTAACACCGTACAGTCCAACTCTGTCGCCAGCGTTATCGAAAGCAACTTCGGTGTTCCTCTGTGGATCTCCGGTGTGGTTCTGATGGTTCTGACCGGTGCGGTTCTGCTGGGCGGTATCAAGCGGATCGGTAACGTTGCCGGTGCCCTGGTTCCTTTCATGGCCGTGGCTTACCTGCTGGCCGGCCTGACCGTACTGGCTATCAACTCTGCGGAAATCCCTGCTGCACTTGATCTGGTCTTCACTCACGCCTTCTCTCCAGCTGCGGCTGAGGGTGGCTTTGCCGGTGCTGCTGTCTGGGCCGCTATCCGTTTCGGTGTAGCCCGTGGTGTCTTCTCTAACGAAGCCGGTCTGGGTTCTGCGCCGATCGCTCACGCCTCTGCACAGACTAAAGATCCGGTTCGTCAGGGCCTGATCGCGATGCTGGGTACCTTCATCGATACCATCATCATCTGTACGATCACGGGTCTGGTGATCATCACTTCCGGTGAGTGGACCAGCGGTGTCTCCGGTGCGGCGCTGACTTCAGCAGCCTTCGCTGACGCACTGCCTGGCGTAGGTAACTATCTGGTCGCGATCTCGCTGGCGATCTTTGCCTTCACCACCATTCTGGGTTGGAGTGTTTACGGTGAGCGTTGTGCTGAATACCTGTTCGGCGTCAAGGTTATCGCTCCATTCCGTATCGTCTGGATCCTTGTAGTTCCTCTGGGAGCAACAATTTCTCTGGACTTCGTGTGGTTGCTGGCTGATACCCTCAACGCCATGATGGCTATTCCGAACCTGATCGCGCTGGCGCTGCTGAGCCCGGTTGTGTTCAAGCTGACTAAAGAGTACTTTGCCCGCGCCGAAGCGGCTCAGAACTCCGCAGCAAAAGCTGAATAACTTCAGCGACTCTCTGTAAGACCAGGCAGCGCCTGAAAAGCGCTGCCTTTCACCGGAGCCCACGCGTCCCTTCAGGCTCCGGTGATCCCGGCCTCTCCGGCCTTACTTTTTCCGAAATTACTTATACAGAACTGGAGATTCCCATGGCTGACACTGCAACTGAACAGCTGGCAAAAACCCCGCTTTACGATCTGCACCTGGAACTGGGTGGAAAAATGGTTCCTTTCGCCGGTTATTCAATGCCGGTTCAGTACCCAGCGGGAGTCAAGAAAGAGCACCTGCATACCCGTGAGCACGCCGGCCTGTTCGACGTTTCTCATATGGGCCAGGTTCGCCTGAAAGGTGAAGGCGCCGCAGCAGCGCTTGAGAAACTGGTACCGGTCGATATCGTCGACCTGCCCGCCGGCAAGCAGCGTTACGCGCTGTTCACCAACAATGACGGCGGCATCATGGATGATCTGATGGTCAGCAACCTCGGCGACCACCTGTTTGTCGTCGTTAACGCAGCCTGCAAAGAGCAGGACATCGCCCACATGCGCGCCAACCTCGGAGAAGGCGTAGAGCTGGAAGAAATGGAAGACCGTGCCCTGCTGGCTCTGCAGGGGCCGGAAGCAGCTCAGGCGCTGTCCCGTATCGTCCCTGAAGTTGCCGACATGCTGTTTATGGACAGCAAACCGATCACCATTGAAGGCGTTGACTGCCTGATCGGTCGTGCCGGCTACACCGGCGAAGACGGCTACGAAATTTCCATTCCTGCAGACAAGGCTGAGATGATTGCCCGCCTGCTGCTGGAACAGCCTGAAGTTGAATTTATCGGCCTCGGCGCCCGTGACTCGCTGCGCCTGGAAGCCGGACTGTGCCTGTACGGCAACGATATCGATCAGACCACCACTCCGGTCGAAGCCTCTCTGCTGTGGGCTATCAGTAAGATTCGTCGCACCGACGGCGAGCGCGCCGGCGGCTTCCCGGGTGCCGAACGCATCCTGGAAGAGATTCAGACCAAAGATGTTCAGCGTAAGCGCGTCGGTCTGATCGGTCAGGGCCGGGCACCGGTTCGCGAAGGCACCGAACTGGTTAACGCTCAGGGCGAGAAAATCGGCACCGTCACCAGCGGTAGCTTCGGCCCCACCGCCGGCGTCCCGGTTGCAATGGCTTACGTCGGTATCGAATACGCCGCCCTGGAAACCGAAGTCTACGCAGTGGTTCGTGGCAAGCAGCTGCCGATGACTGTGTCTAAGACCCCGTTTGTACCTCAGCGTTACTACCGCGGCTGATCCGCACCTGACAGCCGTGCTGTCCTGCCCGGGCCGCGCTTTGCGCGGCCCGTCGTTTTTATCGGAGGATGATATGGAACTGATCGAACTGAAGCAGCTCAAAGGCGAATCCAAGATGTCACGGCTGAAAATCAAGCCGGATCCGGAGCGTCAGCGCCTGCGAAAACCCGAATGGATTCGTATCGACCCCCGCAGCAATGCCAATGTTTCACGGGTTAAAAAAGAGCTGCGTGAAAAGAACCTCAACACCGTCTGCGAGCAGGCCTCCTGCCCCAACCTGGCGGAGTGTTTCAGCAAGAAGACCGCCACCTTTATGATTATGGGGGCGATCTGTACCCGTCGCTGCCCGTTCTGCGATGTCGCCCACGGCAAGCCCATGCCGCTGAACGACAAAGAGCCACAGGACGTCTCTCGCACCATCCGCAAACTGGGGCTGAAATACGCGGTTATCACTTCGGTTGACCGCGACGATCTGCGTGACGGCGGTTCCGCGCACTTTGCCGCCTGTGTCGAAGAGATTCGCAAGCGCTCACCGGAAGTTCGGGTGGAAACCCTGGTACCGGATTTCCGTGGCCGCATGGACGTCGCGCTGGATAATCTCGGTGCCGCCCTGCCCGACGTGCTCAACCACAACCTGGAGACCGTTCCCCGTCTTTACAGTCAGTGCCGCCCCGGTTCCGATTACCAGTGGTCGCTGCAGTTGCTGAAGCAGTTTAAGGAGCGCTATCCGGAAGTCGTCACAAAGTCCGGGCTGATGGTGGGTCTCGGCGAAACCATCGACGAAATTATCGAGGTAATGAAAGACCTGCGCGCCAACGACGTTGAGATGGTTACCATCGGCCAGTACCTGCAGCCCAGCAAACACCACCTGGCGGTCGAGCGCTACGTGACGCCGGAAGAGTTCAAACGGCTGGAGACCGTCGGCTATGAGCTGGGCTTCGAGAACGTCGCCAGCGGCCCGATGGTGCGCTCCTCCTATCATGCCGATCTCCAGGCCGACGGCCACCAGATCTGAGGCCCGCTTCAGGGGAGAGCCGTCGTGCAGCCGACTTCGCCAACATCGCCGCTGGTCTGTCTAACCCTGGTTGCGGAAGCCGGTGGATTCAGACTGCGTGAAGATACAATGATCCGTGATCTGAATCTTCACCATCATGCCGATGATCCCTCGCTGCTCACCGCGCTGGCCGTTGTCAGCAACAGCCAGCGCCTGGTGGTACCGAAACAGCTCAGCCGGCTGGAATCTCTGCTGATTATCTGGCTGAGCGGTGATGAATGGCTGGCGCTGCCTGATCCCGACTACGGCAACAATCTGGAGCAGGCACTCTGCGACAGTTTTGGCCCTGAAATAGCACTGGAACCGATCCCGGACGGTACCCTGCAGGTACAGCTGCCAAAGGCTGCCCGGGAGCAGCTGATGGACGCGGAAAACCATCCTCTGAATGGCAGCAACCACGAGCGGCCACTGCGGGCCGGAATCAGTATCTGTGTGCGACCGCACAATGCAGCGGTCAGCTGGGATCTTCTATTGTCGGAACCGGATGCGGACCTGCTGCAACAGTGGCTCACAGCACCTGAGCGCCGGGCCAGTATCTGACCGATCCGACCTCTGACAGCCTTTCACTTTTCTCTTCCCTGCGACAGACTTCTCTTATCGGCCGTTTCCTAATCGCAGCAATAGTAAGGTGATTAACGGTAACCATGACTTTTGAAGGCTGAACCTGAAGTACCGCGGTGATCATGTATACTGCCCCAAACCACAGGTACTGTGCCCATGCGCATCGATCGTCTTCTCAGCAACCTCCCCCACGGCAGCCGCAAACAGGCTCGTCAATGGCTGGCCCGTGGCGAGGTGAGGATCGGCGATCAGGTGGTTCGCGACCCCTGGGTTGAAGTCTCCGCTTTCAGCCAGGTTCACCTTAAAAACCAGTTGCTACAGGCACGCCAGCCTCGCTATTTTATGATTCATAAGCCCCCGGGCTACCTCAGCGCCACCCGCGACCCTGAACACCCTGTGGTGCTGGAACTGCTGAACGAGCCGGATAGCCATCAGCTGCATATCGGTGGGCGTCTCGACCGGGCAAGCTCAGGATTGCTGCTGGTGACTGATGATGGCCGCTGGTCACGTCATCTGACTGAGCCGGACAAGCAGATCGCCAAGGTTTATCTGGTGGAAACGGCCAATCCGATTCATCCCGATACCGCCCACCGTTTCGCCGAAGGCATCTACTTCGGCTACGAAGACATCACCACTAAACCGGTAAAGCTGGAACAGCTGGGCTCAAGGCTGGCCCGATTGACCCTTTATGAGGGCCGCTATCATCAGATCAAGCGGATGTTCGGGCGCTTCCGAAATCCCGTCGTGAAGCTGCATCGTGAGCAGATAGGAGAGATTGTGCTGGACAGGACACTGGCGCCGGGTCAATACCGGCCACTGACTCGGGAAGAGGTTGGCAGTGTCAGCTGCGGTCAGGCACCGACAGCCGACGACTGATCAGCCTCAGGACAAATGTCTGAAGCGTGAAACGGCATTCACACCAGGGATTCTTCACTTCAGGATGACCGCACCCGGCCACCCGGCCGTCTGTCCGGAGATTACGCCAGCCGTGACTTCCGTCTTCTGGTGACGCCCAGTATGGCCAGCCCCAGCCCCAGCACCGCAATCGAAGAGGGTTCAGGTACTGCCATGTACTTCGCGTCGTTGATAATAAAGTTATCTATAGCGACCTGATCGCCAGTCCCCACAACATTAACCCCGGAGCTCTGAACTCTGGAAATATGAAGGGTGTCGATACCCAGAAAATTGGAGTTAGTAAAGACAGGAGTATCGTAATCGACCGTAAAGGTCTGCGAATCTTTAACAACGCCGGCAAGGAGTCCTTTAATGTGGACCACCAGCCCCTCCTGAAAGACCGCTGTGATGTACATACCGTTAAAATCAAATGTGCCGGATGCAACACTGACTATAGAGGGGTTATCGAATCCACTTTGAGGCAAAGTAGTCGCAGTAGTCGTATAAGCTGTATAGTCTGACGACATATTGCCCTGGACAATCCCGGAGCTTTGATTACCAAAGGTGGTCGCATTTATCCGACCGAAGCCACTCCAGTTCAGCCCACCATAACCGTCATCAAAAACCCCGCTGGCCTCATCAAAAGTGATGACTGTAGCGTTTACCGACAGCGACAACAGAGCAACAAGTAAACCCACTACAATTCGCATATTGAACCCCTTCAGACCGATCAGAAATGATGGTCCTCTGAGACCATCACGCCACCTTTTAAAACACTCGTTTAATAAACAAGAATCGAGCCACAATGTTTAACATTCTGTTTTATAACAAATTATTAGTAATGGCTCGAAATTTTAAAACGATTGTGTAAAAAAAGATGACAGTCATCTGTGCTCTGGTACAGAGGCGCTCAGCAGTCAGTCGCCTTCGCCCTGCCGCAGGACCACGGCTCAACAGCTGTTACCCGCCTGCCAGTACTCAATCAGATAGCGGGAGATGGAATCCGGCCGGGTTTTCTTAAAGCCGGCCCCCTCATCCCCCCATTCTCCCTGTTGATTCAGTTCGTCGCGGCTGAACCAGCGGGCATCGTCGAGCTCATCCCGGTCGATTCTGATATCCGGGCTGACCGCCCGGGCGACAAATCCCAGCATAATGGAGGAGGGAAAAGGCCAGGGCTGGGAGGCCAGATAGCGGACCTCGGCCACCTCTAATCCGACCTCCTCTTTCACTTCCCGCGCCACCGCTTCTTCCAGCGACTCGCCGGGATCGACAAACCCCGCCAGTGTGGAATAGACACCCTCCGGCCAGGACTTCTGACGCCCCATCAGGCAGCGGGTAATGCCGTCTCCAAAAGTGTGTTCCACCACCATAATGACTGCGGGGTCGGTGCGAGGAAACGTCTGATGGCCGCATTCACTGTTCTCACAACGTCGGGAGTGGCCTCCCTCTATACTGTGATTGACTTGCCCGCAGCGTCCACAGAATCGATGAGTCCTGTGCCAGTGCAGCAGCCCTTTACCAAAGGCCAGGATGGCGGCGTCCTGGAAACTCAGCCCCGGTCCGTAGCGGCGCAGATCGCTGAAGTGCCCATCTGCTTCCATCAGGCGAAGCTCCTCGCCGGACAGCCGCCCCGCGTCCAGCGCGAATACCGGCCCTCTGTCATCGGTTCCCAGAAACACACTGCTGTCCATGCGGGCAGAAATCAGCTCGGACCGGCTCGGATAAATCGGCTTGCCGTCACTGGCGAACAGGTTTCGCCCCTCTTTCACCAGCACAAAGCGAACTCGACAATCATCAAACTGCTTTTGCAGCCAGTCCGGCTCTTTGCGCTGTTTCGAACAACGGTCCAGCGGCATTCCGGAGTATTTAAGTGACATAGCATGCTCCCTCTCTGATCGCTGCGGTCCGGTCGGCGACCATGGTCCCAGCGGCCCTACAGTTTCAACCAATTCAGTACCCGATTCCGTCAGGCAGTAACCATCATACTGATGACAAACCCGTTTCGACGCCCGTAACTCCCTGAGCCGGATATTCAGCCGGGATGGGAAACTCTGCTCGCAACAATCTTGCAGCCCCCGAAAAGTAAGGAACTGAGAATTCTGATTCCAGAGAAGACCGAGAGCCAGTGTACAGCCCCGCAATCCGGTGACGCCATAATCGGCTTACCGGTTTCTGCCCCTCTGACAGCCGGCCGGGAACAGGTATCGCCATTCCCCCTCCTTCAAGCGGCCTGCCATGCTACCTGTTTGTAGCTTACCTGAAAGAACACTGTTCCGTGCCTGTCCGCCCCAGCCAGGACAGAGCTCTGAGCATCCCGGTAAGAATACGGATACCTCAGGAATGCCCGTACAGGGGCGGCAGATCTGTTCCGGCAGCTGATGCTCCGGCAGGTTTCTGTTTGCGCAACCGGCGGAGGGCCTGCAACAGCGGCCCGGGCGAATAGCTCCCTGTTGAATCACTGCTGTAGAGCGTACGATCCAGCTGTCTCAATTGCTGCTGAAGCGATCGCCGTATTTCAGGGTCCTGTGCTTCCCGTAGCAGAGCTTCAAATCCTGTCGCTGAAGATGGCCTCGTACCGGAAGAGCGACTCTGCTGCCAGCTGAGCAGGGCAGCCCGAACAGAGCCGGGATCGCCGTCGTCACAGGCCTGCTCCAGTCGCTTAAAAGCCCGGGCTTCCGTCTTTTCAACGGCTGTGGACAGGGCTTTCCCCGGCGGTTCCGCACCTGAGTGGCCTTTGCGGGCCCGCCACCAGAGTAGCGCCAGAATCGAACAGGCCAGAGCCCAGGCCAGGTTACTCCACAATAGCAGATCCCTGTTACCCTCTCCGGTGCCCACAGGTGATATCGGGGTATCAGCCTCCGCACCAGCACTCTGTAAGGACTCAGGGAGCACAGCGGTCGCCGTAGTGACTGCGGCCGGCAACACGCTGATCGTCTCTGCCGGAAGCTCGGCGACCCGCTCCCGATCAGCCCGGATATCCCACCAGCGAATTCGAATTGCCGGTAACTCCAGTGTTCCGGGCTTCGACGGCACCAGCCCGAAACGCTCAGTACGCTCAAGCTGTAAACCATCGGCGTTACTGCTCTCCTCTGTTTCCGGCTGTTCCGGATAGAGTTTCAGGCCGGCGGTTTCAACCATACGGATCAGAGGGACCTGAGTCGTTTCCACCCCGCTGACCTTCAGTTTCAGGGTACGGGTGACAGGCTCCCCCACCCGGAACTCCGGGCTTCCCTTGCCCCAACTCTGGGTCAGTTGCAGCTCCGTTGTCGGCAGCCATTCCGCTGCCGGGAAAGAAGACGGTCGCGGCAGCACATTCACTGTCCGGGCATCGGAGGAGATCCGAATCCGCTGGCCACCGGAGCGACCGAATACAGATCGGGATGCATTTTTCACTGCGCTGAAACGCTGAGCCGGAATCTCCAGCGGACCGCTACGCTGAGGGAATACAACGTAGCTGACCTCGAAGACTCCGTAACGACGCCCCCGCTGAATGCGTTCGTACTGACGTTCATCCAGTCGGCTCACGTTGGCGCCGTCTACCGTCAATGCCGCTCCCTGCAGGCCACTGAGGCTGATGGCACTGAGCAGACGAACCCTGACCAGCAACTGCTCCTGAACATGGAGCTGCTCCTTATCCAGCTCCAGCTCAAGATAATAATCACGATCGGCTGCGGTTTCTGGTTGCGCTGGCGCCCTAACCTCGATAGTCAGAGGCTGGCTTCGGGCGCCCTTCAGCTTCAGGGCGGGGATCTGCAGCAGCCCCTCGCGCTTCGGCGCCAGGGTAAGGGTCCATTGAGTCCAGGATTCGGACTTGCCGTTCACCGAGCGCATCTGCCGGCTCTGGCGGGTACCGAGAATATCAAAATCAGCCTTCAGACCCGAAAAATCGGGTTCGCTCAGCACCATCTGAGAGTCTATTCTGACACTCAGCTGCAGGGTTTCGTCCAGGCCGATGCGATTACGGTCCACGAACGCGGTCAGGGTTTCGGCCTGCACACCGCCACTGGCCAGCATCAGCACCATCAGCAGCTTCAGACCGAGCTGTCTGATCACCTCTCTCCATCCTGCTGCCATTCTGGCAGCCGTCCCGGCAATTAAATAACCCATTGATTCTGTCTTCTCTCTACCAGCGCACTTCGTCGGAGGGCTTCCATTCTCCCTGCTGATACGCCTGCAATTTCTGTCGGTACTGATATTCAAACTTGCGGCGCAACAGACCGCCGGGATCTTCCGGAATCTGGCGCAACCATTTGTCCAGCGCCTGCTGATGCTCGGCATCTGCATCCCGCGGCGCTTCGGCGGATGCCTCCTGTCCCTCTTCCGGGGACTGATCTGTATTATCGGGTTTCATCCCGGCCTGATGCCGTGACGATTGCTGCTGCCCTGATTGCTCCGACCGTTGCTGCTGTTGCTGCTGTTGCTGCTGTTGCTGCTGTTGCCGATGATCCTCCGGGGCCTGATCCCGGATAGACTGATCCGACCGGGAAGGTTCCCCTTCGCTTTGTTGCCCTCCGGCATCGGACGGCTGACTATGCTGCGAGTCAGAGGACTCTGAGTCACCGCCACTGTCTGAGCCGGACGCCTGGTGCCGGGAACTCTGCTGGTTCTGCTGGTTCTGCTGGTTCTGCTGGTTCTGCTGGCGCTGATTGAGCAGTCGTTCCACCAGTTGCTTGTTAAACTGCGCATCTTCCATCTCCGGCTGCAGTTGCAGCGCCCGGTCCCAGGCCTCGATTGCCTGTTCCAGCTGACCGGCCCTTGCCAGGGCGTTGCCGCGGTTGTACAGGCTGTCGGCATTCTGTTCATCCGTGAAGCGCTCAGCAGCGCCTCCATAGTCGCCACTGCGGTAGCGGGCCGCCCCCTGCCAGTCCCGGCTGGTAAACAACTCTGCCGCTGCCTTATGATCGCCCTGCTGAAACGCCCGTGTCCCCTGCTGATCCCCATTCAACCACAGGTCCTGCCAATCGAAAGCCATTGCCTGCTGCGGTTGCAACAGCGGCGCCAGGATCACCAGCAGAACCCAGCCCCGCCGACAGGCCAGCGCCGCCACCGGCAACAACAGCAAAACCAGCCAGCTGCCAGCGTCTTCCCAGAGATCAAACTCGCGTTCACTGAGAGCCACGTGCTGGCCTCCCGGCAGCTGCCGCCGCCCGAGCTGAGCCTGAATAGCCTCGATATCATTGCCGTCAAAGCTGAGATCACGGTAGAGGCCACCTCCGGTCGCGGCCAGCTGCTGAAGCTCAGAGCGATTAAGTCGGGCCAGATAGATATTGCCGTCGCTGTCTTTGGCAAAACTACCGTCAGGCAGCGGTACCGGCGCCCCGGCAGTGGTTCCCACCCCCAGAATTGACAGCTGGTACCCACCAGCACTCAGCTGCTGACTGATCACCTCCCCGGCCGACGTTGCCACGCCATCGGTAATCAGCACCAGTTCACCGCGGCTGTAGCCCGCCTCCCTGAGCAGTCGAACAGCCCGGGCCACGGCATCTTCAGCCCGACTACCCCGCACCGGCATGATGGACGGATCCAGTTCAGGTACCAGTGTCAGCAGAGTCTCCCGGTCACTGCTTAAGGGCGCCAGCACATGGGCGTCACCGGCATAGACCACCAGGCCCGTCACTCCCTCCCGGCGGCCCTTCAGCAGATCGATCAGCCGGTGACGGGCATGGACAAGTCGCCGCGGTTTCAGATCTTCGGCCAGCATCGAGGGGGACAGATCCAGGATCAGCACCACAGCGTCCTGCTGCTTATAGAGCGGCTGCGGCAGTTTCTCCCAGCTCGGTCCGGCCATCGCCAGGGTGGCGAAGATCCAGCCCGACAGCAACGCCAGCAGAGGTAATCGCGACGTCGGTGCCGGTTGTGTTTCCAGCAGATAGGGCAGCAGCTCAGGACTGATCAATCGTTGCCAGCCGCTGCCATTTCTCCTTCGACGCCAGAGCAGCAGGGTCAGCAGTAGCGCCGGAATCAACAGCAGCAACCAGCCGGGACGCAGGAAGTGGAATGAGTCGATCATGATGCTGCCTCCCTGTCCGGGCCAGCAGCGGAATCGGAACGCACTCCCCGGGAACCGGATAGCAGCAGCTCCAGCACTACCCACGCCATACTCAGTAACAGCGCCAGTCCCAGCGGCCAGAAGAACAATGCCTGCCGGGGTCGCACCTGCTGCTCCTCCTGCTGCGCCGGCTCCAGTCGGTCCAGTTCCTGATAGATAGCTTCCAGCTCTTCAGCGTCCCGGGCCCGGAAGTAACGCCCGCCGGAAACCTCAGCAATGGCCTTCAGGGTTTTCTCGTCCAGTTCCGACGAGGGGTTGACCCGGCGCACGCCGAACAGATTGCGGACCAGCATCTCGTCGGCCCCGAAGCCCAGGGTATAGATGCGGATACCCTCGTTGGCAGCTATACCTGCGGCTTCCAACGGATCAACGCGGCCAGCGGTATTGGCGCCATCGGTCAGCAGAATCAGCACCCGACTCTGCTCCGGTTGCTCTTTCAGACGTTTGATGCTCAGACCTATGGCATCGCCGATAGCGGTTTTCTGGCCGGCAAAACCGATCTGCGCCTCGTCGAGCAGCTGCCGCAGCGTTTTGTGATCGAAGGTCAGTGGTGTATGCAGATAGGCCTGGCTACCAAACAGTATCAGCCCCAGCCGATCCCCGCTGCGACGACCGGCGAATTCACCCAGCACCTGTCTGACCACCACCAGCCGGTTAACGGTTTCACCCTCAAGGGCCATATCTTCGGCGTCCATGCTGCCGGAGATATCCACCGCCAGCATCAGATCCCGTCCACTGGCGGCCAGCGGTACCGGCTCTCCCAGCCACAGCGGCCGGGCAGCGGCCACCAGCAGTAACAACCAGATCAGCCACAGCATCAGCACCGGCAGGCGTCGTGGAACCGAGTCGGAAGTACCGACGCTCAGGTTCCCGGCGACTGCACCGAAAAAGGGGACTCTGAGTGCCGCTTCCTGACGGGAAACGGGCGCCATAAAACGGTTGACCAGCCAGGGCAGCGGCAGCAGCAGAAACAACCAGGGCCATTCAATGCTGAGCATAATTGACCTCCGGTTCTTTCTGCTCAGGACCTTTCTGCTGTGAGTAATTCCGTTCCGATCGTCCTTGCGAAGGGGTCGCCAGCGCCTGTTCCCACAGCGAGCGGCGATGGCGCCTGAGCCATTCGCGGGCCAGGGCATTAAGTGCCGCGGTATCAACATCGGGCGTCGGCTGATAGGGACCGCTGATCAGTATCCGCCCCTTGCCGGTGCTGAAATCTGTCAGGCCGCTGCTGTCGTCCAGAAACTGCAGCCAGGCGTCGCCCTGCAGGCCAGCAACCTGCTGTCTGGGAAAAGCGGCCAGTGCCGCTCGCCGCAGCAGCTGGGAAACCTGCTGCAGAAACAGCGGACCATCCCCATGGCCATCCAGTTCGCGCTGATAACGCCGCAACTCCACCAGCGCCTGACGCCGATACCTGTCCGCGCGACGGGACTTCAGCCACCAGCGACTCAGCAGCCCCACGGCAACGATGATCACAATCACCAGCAGCCACCAGCCCGGCGCCGGTGGCCACAAGCCGACCGTCTCAGGCAGGTGCAGGTCACGCAATTCGGCCAGTGGATCGGCAGCTCCGGTAGCGTTCGGAATCATCGAAGGAGCGGCGGGTGACGCAACCGGAATCGGGGCTGTCAGCGGATCAGCCATCGTCAGTCCCCCCGCCGGTAGAAGTCAGCGCCCCCTGTCTGCGCGGCTGTCCATAGAGATTTCGCAGCACGCTGAGCAGATGATCCGCGGTGCTCAGATGATGTAATGGGACAGCCAGCGGACCACAGAGCTGGCTGAGCTGATCGATACGCCGCTGCAGCGCATCGCCGTGGTGACTGTCACTGGAAAGTAATTGCCTGCGGCGGCCATCGGTGACCCAGAAGCGCCCCCCGACCGGCAACTGCTGCTCCAGCGGATCGGAAATCAGGAACAGGGTCAGCTCGGTATGCCGGGACAACTGAAACAACCGCTTGCGGCACTGGTCATCAAAATCATGGAAATCGCTGGCGATGATCACGGCGGTCCCCGGCTTGCAGATGTGCACCAGTTTTTCCAGCAGGCTGGCCAGCCCTTCCGGTGACTGTACGGGATCATCACAGGGCGTGCTGAGCAGATGACTGTATCGATCCAGCTGCCTGATCCACTCCAGCACCGAATGTTTGCTTCGGCGAGGACGAATATCCCGATGGCTGCGATCACCGAATACCAGGCCGCCGACCCGGTCCCGATTGGCCAGCGCACTCCAGGCCAGACAGCTCAGTAGTGATGCGCAGGTCACCGACTTGAAACAGTGGCGGCTGCCAAAGAACATCGATGAGCGCATATCGGCCGCCAGCATTACCGGTCGCTCACGCTCTTCCCGATAAACCCGGGTGTGAGGCTGCTGGCTGCGGGCGGTCACACGCCAGTCGATGGAACGAACATCATCACCGGGCTGATAGAGCCGGACCTCTTCGAAATCGATACCACGGCCGCGATGGCGGGTTTTCCACTCCCCGGCCAGCGGAGCCCCCGCCCTGCGTCGGGCCGACAGCTTAAATTCAGCGGCGTAGCTGTGCAGACTGACCAGCCGATTGAGTTCGGTGTATGCACCTTCAAGGGTCCAGTCATCCAGCTGCTGGAAAGAAACACTCTGATTCACGGTTGTTTCACCATCCCGCCCACAAACTCAATTCGGATGCTGCGACGGACATCAGCCCACCGGAACCAGCGTCAGCAGCTGGCGAATAACCGCTTCCGCATCCAGGCCGTTAGCTTCAGCCTCGAAGCTGAGCACCAGCCGGTGGCGCAACACATCACAGACGACCGCCTGGATATCATCCGGACTGACATAATCCCGACCCTGCAACCAGGCATGGGCCCGGGCACAGCGATCGATGGCGATACTGGCCCGGGGACTGGCACCGTATTCGATCCAGTTCCGCAGCTCCGGCGAACAGCGTTGCGGCTGTCGCGTTGCCATCACGATCTGCACGATATAGTGCTCAAGCGCTTCCGCCATATGCAGCTGCAACACTTCACTGCGGGCACTCATCAGAGTCTTGTGGGTAATAACGACCGGAGCAGGCTCTGCGACACCTGCGCCGGCTTCATTGCGAGCCAGCCGCAGAATCGACAGTTCGGCATCCTGGTCCGGGTAGTCCACCAGTACCTGCATCAGAAAGCGATCCAGTTGCGCTTCCGGGAGTGGATAGGTCCCCTCCTGCTCAATAGGGTTCTGAGTTGCCATCACCATAAACAGTTCCGGCAGCGGATAGCTGCTGCGGCCAACACTGATCTGTCGCTCGGCCATCGCCTCCAGCAGCGCTGACTGTACCTTAGCCGGAGCCCGATTGATCTCGTCAGCCAGCACCAGATTGTGGAAGATGGGGCCCGGCTGAAACTGAAAGGCGCCGTCTTCCGGGCGGTAAATATCGCTGCCGGTAACATCCGCCGGTAACAGGTCAGGGGTGAACTGAATGCGGTGAAAATCTCCTTCGATCCCCTGGGACAGGGTATTAATGGCCCGGGTCTTGGCCAGCCCTGGCGCTCCTTCCACCAGCAGGTGGCCATCGGCCAACAGTGCGATCAGCAATCGTTCCACCAGCGGCTGCTGGCCAATAATCTGCGTTTCCAGCCAGCCCTTCAGCGCCTGAATCTGTGTAAGTGTGCTCATCCGTTCCAAACCGCAACCCTCGTTAATAAGCGGATGATTTTATTCAATCGCCGCGCCAGTTCAAGGATGTTCGATTGATACCCGGGCACTAAGTTCCGGAGCGCGTTCAGGAACGCTGCGACCCCTGCTTGCCGGTGCCGGGCGGAATCGGAGCGGCGTTCCCTGAAGCCGTCTGCAACCGGCGTTTTTCCGCTCGCAAGGCAATGTAATTTCCACAGAACATCAATAGAGCGCCGACCAGCACCAGCCACTCAAGGGCTTCGCCGTAAATCAGAAATCCGATCAGGGCGATCAGCGGCAGCCGCAGAAAGTCCATCGGAACCACCAGGGTGGCATCAGCCAGTTGCATCGCCCGCGTCACGCAGTAATGGGCGGTCATCGCGGTCACCCCCACCAGGGTCAGCCACAGCCAGGCACCTGCCGAGGGCATTTTCCAGTCCAGCATCGCCGGTACCAGCCCCACCAGCAGCTGCGTACTGGTCATATAAAACAGGATACAGAGCGGCGTGTCCTGACGGGCCAGCTTGCGGGTCGTGATATAGGCAATGGCATAGCCGAAGGCGCCGGCCAGTACCGCCAGAGCCCCGACGCTGATAACACCGGCCCCCGGTCGCAGTATCACCAGCATGCCGACCAGACCGAAACTGATGGCGGCCACGCGGGCTCCACTGAGACGTTCGCCGAGCAGGACTACTGCCAGCAATGCGGTCCAGAGCGGCGTCGTGAACTCGATGGCGAAAACTTCAGCCAGAGGAATCACGGCCAGGCCAAAAAACCAGCCGGCCTGACCGCCGAAGTGGGCCAGGTTACGGACCAGATGAGTTGGAAAAGCGGTCGTTTTCAGCTGCTGCCAGCCGCTGCGGGAAATCAGCAGTGATATGACGACAACCCCGACCAGACTGCGGAAAAACAGAATCTGAAAGGTGCTGAGTTCCCCTGACAGCTCGCGACCGCCGATGGCCATGAGCATGAAGGATACCAGCGTGCCCAGCATCCACAGAGTGGCACCGGTGACGGGATTAATACGGGTCTGCAACGGTTGCCGCCCCCCTGCGATCGCTGATTAAAGCAGCGACCATAGCAGCTGTGGCAACAACAGGCCACAGGGAGCGGACCCTATAACAACAACCTCAGTGCAGCATATCCGGGATCAGGAACTCGGCAATTCTGGCAAGCGCGGCGCTGTCGTCACACTCCAGTGCAATCAGCTCATCGTGAATACGTTGCAGCCGCTCGCCATCCTGTGGAGTCATCACGGTCAGGCCCTGGTTCAGCGCTTCCGGCGATCCCAGCCGGCGGGTGATTCTGGCCGCATCCTCAATCAGATATTCGATCACGAATTCATGCATATCCGCACTCCCGACTGCCCGCTGGCAGTCTGTACAGCAACTACCTGTGTACAGTGTAGTCCCGTTACCCGGGCCGATCGAATTCGTGAAGGGTTGATCTGTCTCCGCCGAACTGCCGCTGTCGGCTGCTGTGCCGACTCGGTGCCGATTCGGTGCCGACGGAGATCCTAAGCGGCATCAGCGCTACAGCAACTCCTTCAGCACAGAGATCAGGGTGGACACCTCCTCCCGGGTGCCAACGGTAATACGCAGATAGCGATCGATGCCGGGCTTGTTGAAGTAACGCACCAGAATCCCCTGAGCCCTCAGCTGCTCGTAGAGTTCGGCGGAGTCACGATCCAGATGAGAGGCAAACAGGAAATTGGCTTTGGAGGGCAACACCTCAAATCCCAGCTGCTGCAGCTCGTCGGTCAGCCATTCGCGACTGTCGATAATCGCCTGGCGAGTCTTCACAAAGTAGTCCCGGTCTTCGACGGCAGCAACGGCAGCCTTAATGGCAAAAGAGTCCAGCGGATAGGAGTTAAAGGAGTTTTTCACCCGCTCCAGACCGTCGATCAGCACCGGGCTTGCGAGGGCATAGCCCACCCGCAGACCGGCCAGTGAACGGGACTTGGAAAAAGTCTGCACCACCAGCAGGTTTTCGTAGCGGTCAATCAGCGATACCGCGGATTCTGCCCCGAAATCCACATAGGCTTCATCGACAATAACTACCGATTCGCGATTGAACTGCAGCAGACGTTCGATCTGCTCCAGTGGCATCGCCATCCCGGTGGGCGCATTGGGGTTGGCTATAACGATACCGCCATTGGCGGTCTCATAGTCATCGACATTGATACTGAAGTCATCGGCCAGCGATACGGTGCGGTACTCGATCCCGAACAGGTTACAGTACACCGGATAAAAACTGTACGTATGGTTGGGGTAGAGGATCGGCCAGACCTGACGGAAAAATGCCATGAACGCCAACCCCAGCACCTCGTCGGAGCCGTTGCCGACAAACACATTGTCGATGGCGACCTTCTGATCCCGGGCGATCGCCAGCTTCAGCTCGGAAGCGTCCGGATCGGGATAGAGACGCAGCTGATCGGTGGGGTACTCCTGCAGCGCCTTCGCCACCAGAGGGGACGGCGGATAGGGATTCTCGTTAGTGTTCAGTTTGATTATCGGCCCCCCTTTGGGCTGCTCGCCCGGGACATAGGGTTCGATATCACGAATGGAGGGACTCCAGTATTTACTCATCAGGGATATGCTTCTTAAACGGCTGATAACAATTGACGAAACAGGTTGTCGGCGGTCTGCCCGAACCTCCAGTATAACGCGTTCGTCAGCCCCTTTGACACTCCCGACGCTACTGGTTGAGACAGACCTGCAGCATAAAGAGCCGGTCATTGCCGAAGAACATCTGCTCACCCACAAAACAGGTGGGCACGCCGAAAGCGCCCCGATCGGCGGCCTGGCGAGTCGCCGCCAGTAATTTTTCCCGAATTTCCGGATCAGCCGCCTGTTCCAGCAATTGCTCGCCGACCAGCGATGCCAGCACATCCGGGTCGCCGATATCACTCCCCTCGATCCAGTAGGCCTCGTAAAGCTTCCGGGTCAGCTGCAGACGCTGCTCGCCCTCCACCAGCGTCAGCACCGACATCGCCCGCCCGCTGCGACAGGGAAAGGTATCGGGCCAGCTGATCGGAATACCATAGTAGCGCCCCAGCTCCGGCACATCCTTCTGAATGTAGGCAAAGCGTGATGGCACCATGGCCGGCGGGGTATTACCGGTCATCTCGTGCAGCCTCGGCAGTGATATCGGCTGCAGCACCAGTTCCGCTTTCATGCGCTTTGCCAGCCCCGGCAGGCGACAGAATGCCAGATAACCATAGGGGCTTAACAGATCGTAGCAGAATTCTATTTTGCGACTCATCGGCACCGTTCCCTCATGCGGATTTCCAGTTTCACTACGTTATACAGCAGCGATCTCCCGGCCGTAAACCTTTCATCCGGGCTCCGGGCTGAGCCACTGACATTGTCTGAATATGCCCATCGGGTCTGCGCCGGATCGACAGAATTTACCCTTATAAAGGGTGAAAGGACCACAGCGTTGCTGAATCGATAAAAAACCGAAACATGACGGGTTACCTGGATACAGTGAATTGTTATTATCAGTGCTTTTCATCCAGCCGGGACCTTCGGAATTTCCGATCCTTTATGAGCAAGCGTCCATATACAGCCTTATCGATTGCAGTTCGTCGCTTTACCGTTACCCGTAAACTGGTGACTCTCTACGGCGTCGCCGCGCTGATCTGCGGCCTGTCGCTGTTTACGCTGCTGGATCGCAGCCTTGAGCGGCTTAACAGTCACCAGCTTGACTCGCTCGGCAACACCCTCAGCACCCTGGTCGCATCCAGCAGCGGCCCGATGATTCTCAGCCGTGACAGCGTCAGCCTTAATATCAGCCTGAAGCAGCTGACCGAAGATCCTCAGATACGCGGCGCCGAGATCATCAGCAAAGATGGAGAGGCACTGGCCCAGTCCGGCCAGCCCGGCGATCTGATCTATGATCAGCCCATCCTGGTGAATGAATCCCTGATCGGCCACCTGCGCCTCTATCTGTCCCCCCTGCCCCTGACCGGCTTAACCCGCGACAGTCTGCAGAATTTCTGGCTGCTGCTGACCGCCAGCCTGGTATCGATGGTGGTGCTGGCCTGGGGCTTTGCACGCCATCTGCACAGCCCTCTCAGCAATCTTAAAAATGCAGCGACGGAGCTGCAGCATGAGGATCAGATCAGCCCCCTTGACGGACGACGGGGCGATGAGCTCGGGGAAATTGGCGCTCTCCTGAATCGCCGCTTTGCTGCCATCCCGGAGCCGATGGAAGATGCTGACGAACCGATAGAAGACATAGAAGACATAGAAGACATAGAAGACATAGAAGACATAGAAGATACTGAAGAGACGGCAGACAGCGAACTACCGGACACGGCCGAGGGATCGCTCGACGAGCAGGAAGCTGAAGCTTTTCCGGATGGCGATTCCGGTGAGACTGATAATCGAGTCGGTGACGACGCGGAATTGCCCTGGCAATCAACCACGGCGATAAGCGACACCAGGCTGGATGCTGACCAGCAAGCGGACAATCCGGAGCACTCGGAGGCGTATTCCCGGGAAAAAGCGGACGCCGAAGCCGATAGTTTTGCCGAGCTGTTCAATGCTCCGGCAACCGCCACTGCAGAGCAGCAGGCTCAGGATCCGGTCGGCTCACTCAGTGATGATCCGGCAGCAGAAGCCGTACCAGGTGCGCCCGATCCCCGATTGGATGCCGCTGAAAGGCACTACCTGCTCTACATCAACCACTTTGACAGTGGCAGTGATTCACTGGAGCCCGAAATCCGGGAACAACTGGTCAGTTTCTATCAGCAGATCTTTCACAAGTCCTCAGAACTCTATAAGGGCGAACTGCATCGGGACGAGTGCGGCAACTGGTTTGCGCTGTTCAGAGCCTCCGGAACCGACAACACTCAGGGAGTCAGCGCACTCTGTGCCGCTCAGCTGTTCCGTGGTCTCTATCGGGGACTGAATCAGCGACGTATCCGTGAATTCGAACCGGTGCTGAATCTGAAAATTGTACTGGTCTGCGGACAGCAGCCGGCCGCATCGCTGGCGCCGGAAGCACGCCGGCTGAGCCTGTCAGTGGAAACCAACGAGCTGATTACCCACGAGTCCCTGTATGCGGTACCGGAACTGTACGAACGTCTGCTGAGCAACGGCCAGTACAAGAAAGTCAGCGACGATACCTATCTGGTCAGCGCACTCGGTGATGATTTCCAGGATCTGATCGATCGGCAGGCAAATCATTTTCTGGGCAGCTGATCTCTCTCATCCACAGGCAGACCACTCACCATGAAGTCAGATCCGGACAAACTGATCAGCAAGCATCGCGAACTGGTGCATTCCGACGCCCGTCGGGTGACATCCCATGTCCAGCGGGAATCCGGTGACTGGTTTATCAATACGCTGATGATCGAAGGCTGCGATGTCCCGTTTAAATACCGCCGCAAACAACGTTATAAAAACCTGAAGGGGCAGCGTGTAAATATCACCTACTATCCTGCTTCAGAATCGGTGGCGGGGATAGCGATGGAGGTGATGAATATTGTCCGGATACGAATTGCCTGACAGACAAACTCAAATCGGGTCACTCAATCAGCGCCAACAACTGAAACCTGTTATCGGTCGGAGAATACGCCTCAGAACATTGCGCAGCTGTATCAGGTAATAAGGCCGCCATCATCAGACAGCGGCACTTCAGTTCAGACCTCCAGTGCGCCGAACGCAGCTACGGCTCTGCGCTCTCCTCGCCACCCTCGCCTTCATCGGCAACGCTGGCTTTATCAACCACCTCGATCCGGTCGACACGCTGGAAACCACGGGGCAGTTTGTTGCCACGTCGGCCTCGCTCGCCACGATAATGATCCAGATCGACAGGCTTCAGAGTCAGGTGACGCTTACCGGCATGGATCACCAGTGCTGAATCGGCATTGAGGACAGCCAGACTGATCACGTACTCCTCGTGACTGGCCGCCCGGCCGGAGGGGATATTGATGATCTTATTGCCCTTACCGCGTGCCAGTTCCGGCAGTTCCTTCACAGGGAACAGCAACAATCGGCCTTCGTTACTGACGGCGGCCAGCAGCTGGTTGTCAGTATCCTTCACCAGCCGCGGTCGCAAAACCCGACCGCCCTTCGGCAGACTCAACGCCGCTTTACCCGCCTTGTTTTTACTGAGCAGATCCCCGAATCGGCAGACGAAACCGTAGCCGGCATCGGAAGCCAGCAGGAAGCGGTGATCCTCGGCGGCGATGGCCAGAGCGTCAACGCTGGCGCCGCTGGGAATATTTAGACGACCGGTCAGCGGTTCTCCCTGGCCCCGCGCTGATGGCAGGGTATGGACGGCAACTGTATAAGCCCTGCCCCCGGAATCCAGGAATACCGCCGACTGATTGGTCCGACCGCGGGCCGACAGTTTGTAGCTGTCGCCGGACTTGTAATTAAGGCCTGCCGGATCGATATCATGCCCACGAGCCGCCCGCACCCAGCCCTGTGAAGACAGCACCACGGTGACCGGATCGGCACTCATCAGCTCCACTTCGCTGTAAGCCCGGGCTTCTTCACGTGCAACAATCGGCGAACGACGGTCATCACCGAACTCATCGGCGGCCTGCTGCAGTTCTTCGCGAATCAGTTTGCGCAGCTTCGCTTTTGATCCCAGCAGGGCTTCCAGATGTTTGCGCTCTTCCGACAGTTCATTCTGTTCGCTGCGAATCTTCATCTCCTCGAGCTTAGCGAGGTGACGCAATTTCAGTTCGAGAATCGCTTCGGCCTGGATATCGCTGAGATTGAAGCGCTCCATCAATACCGGTTTCGGTTTGTCCTCGCTGCGGATAATTTCAATCACCTCATCGATATTGAGGAAGGCGATCAGCAGACCGTCGAGGATATGCAGGCGGTCCAGCACCTTGTCGAGGCGGTATTGCAGCCGGCGGGTAACGGTATCGGTACGGTACTGCAGCCACTCACTGAGCATCAGCTTCAGGTTTTTGACCTGGGGACGGCCGTCACTGCCAATAACGTTGAAGTTGGCCCGGTAGGTCCGCTCCAGATCGGTGCTGGCAAACAGGTGAGCCATCAGCTGCTCAACATCCACCCGATTGGATCGGGGCACGATCACCAGCCGGGTTGGATTTTCGTGATCCGACTCATCCCGCAGATCGCTGACCATCGGCAGCTTTTTTGCCTGCATCTGCGCGGCGATCTGCTCCAGCACCCTGGCACCGGAGGTCTGGTGAGGTAACGCGGTAATCACCACATCGCCCCCCTCCCGGCTGTACACTGCCCGCATCCGGATAGAGCCACGGCCGGTTTCATAGAGTTTTCGCAGCTCGTCACGGGGGCTGATGATCTCGGCATCGGTGGGAAAATCCGGTCCCGGCAGCAGCTCCATCAGTGATTCCAGATCGGTCTGCGGCTCATCCAGCAACTTCAGACAGGCACCCACCACTTCCCGCAGATTATGAGGGGGGATGTCGGTGGCCATGCCGACAGCGATTCCGGTGCCGCCGTTCAGCAGCACGTTGGGCACCCGGGCCGGCAGTGTCAGCGGCTCTGTCAGGGTCCCGTCGAAGTTAGGTCCCCACTCGACAGTCCCCTGGCCCAGCTCCGACAACAGCAGCGCCGAATAGGGAGTCAGCCGCGATTCGGTATAACGCATGGCGGCGAATGATTTCGGATCATCCGGCGAGCCCCAGTTGCCCTGACCGTCCACCAGCGGGTAACGATAGGAGAACGGCTGCGCCATCAGCACCATCGCTTCATAACAGGCGCTGTCACCATGGGGATGGAATTTACCCAGCACATCACCGACGGTACGTGCCGATTTCTTGAATTTAGCCCCGGCCCGCAGGCCCAGTTCTGACATCGCGTAGACGATGCGACGCTGAACCGGTTTCAGGCCGTCGCCGATATGGGGCAACGCCCGGTCGAGGATGACGTACATCGAGTAGTCCAGGTAGGCTTTCTCGGTATACTCCTTCAGAGAAAGGCGTTCGACGCCTTCATCAATCTGTACAGTGCCTGTCATGGATTAAAACTGCTTCCTGTGATCCACTCAGTGTGGTGATTAAACATTCAGGGCAGGCAGAGCTGAAAACAGGCGCCACCCAGCGGGCCGCCATTGCTCAGTTCTACAAACCCCTGATACTGATCCCGCCGGTGTAACTGTGCCACCTGGCGGGCAAAATAAAGTCCGAATCCGGTGCTGCCACTGACAAAATCCACCCCCATGGGAATCCGGTCCAGCCGCCCCAGCATTGATTCGGGAAAGCCCGGCCCGTCATCTTCGATCTGCAGCCGAAGATAGCGATGGGCGCCATCGTCGCTGCCACTGTCGGAGCAGTCCGGTCGCCAGCTCCGTGCCGAGATCCGTATCCGCCGGTCAGCGTAACGGAGCAGGTTGGTCAGTACCGAGCCAAGAGTACCGTTTACCAGCGAAACATCAAACTCCCAGCACAGTTCCGGATCGACGTCGATCTCGGTACTGATCCCCCTCGAGTCCAGCGCGGGGCGACTCATCATCAGCAGGTCTTCAATAAACTCATCCAGATACTGCTCGCTGTGCTGAGAACGGTACTGATCCTGCTCCAGCTTATAGAGGGTCATCAGCTGGATCAGATAATTGTTAAGTCGGGAGGCTTCGAAACTGAGCTGACCGAACTGCTCATCTCCTGAGGGCTGGCCGGCCCGCAACTGCTCGACCAGGTGCATAACCAGGCCGACAGAATTTTTCATATCGTGGACTGAAGATGCCAGCAGCGCTGAAAACGCCATCGTTTCCGGCTGCTTCATGCACCAACGCTCTGTTTCAGTTTCTCCAGCCGCTTCAGCAGACTCTGATAGTGGTTGTACCTGCGATCCTCTTCGCTCATGTTGGCAGCCCGGCCCAGCGCACTCTCAGCCAGCTCCATCAGCTGGTCATCTGCGCCTTTTTTGACCATCGAGTGAATTGCCACCTGAGCGGTGTTAAGACAGATCGCGTAACTGCGGGGTTTCTCGGCGACCGCCTTCCTCAGCATTTCCAGCGCCCCTTCCAGATCCCCCTGATCATAGAGAGAGACGGCCTGGGTGTTATGGGTGGATTCTTCCTGCTGCATGGCTTCAATGATGCGACCGGCCATCTCCGAGCGCCCCATCTCCTCCAGCCGGGTAATCAGCTGCTCCTTGAGAGCGCCGGGAAGATGCCCCTCCTCATCCTTCGTACAGATGTCATAGGCTCTGAAGATGGCTTTTTCCGCTTCCGGACCGTGCCCCTGCTGGCTGTGAATCCTGTGGTCGGCAAAGCGGGAGCGAATCTGCACTTCTGAATCGGACTTGTACAGCCCTCGCAGTTCCTCCATGGCGCTCAGGGCCCTGCCCTCAATCTGCTTGCCCACCAGCCCCTGACTGCCATCCAGTCTGTTTATCAGCAGCTCGGTCAGCTTCATATAGCTGTCGGGAGAACGGAAGACCGAGTGTTTGCCGACTTTAACGGCGCGGTTATAGGCCCGTTCGGCCCGCTCGACATCGCCGTTCTGTTGGGCCAGATCGCCCAGGTGTACCTGACGGCGAACATTGACCGGGGATATTTTTGTCGCTTCCTGCAGCGATAACTGGGCTCCCTCCGTGTCCCCTTTCTGCTCCTGGCAACGTGCCAGCCAGTCCCAGGCCTGCACGTAGCCCCGATCCTCATCGATCAGATCAAGAAAAGCAGCCTCCGCCTCCGGATACTGACCCAGGTAAAAATAACTCTTGCCCAGCCCCAGTTTCGCCCAGGGCAGGGGTTTCTGCTTCAGCACCTGCTGAAACAGCTCGCAGGCCTGCCCATAGGCCCTGCACTCAAACAGCAACTGCGCCTTCAGTTTCAGGCAGTAAGCAGTGTAGCGGGACTTCCCGTTCAGAATCTGATTACACTGAGTAATCGCCAGCGCCGTATCTTTGTGGTCCAGTGCCGAAAAGACTGGTGTAAACTGACGGTTGCGCTCCAGCAGCCGCATCAGCCGCACCTGCAGCACCTCTTTGGTGAAAGGCTTTGTGAGGTAGTCATCCGGCTGGTACTCCAGCGCACCCCGCACCATTTCACTGGCGTTTTCAGCGGTCAGCATGATGTAGATCGCCGAGCTTTTAAGCAGACTGTGCTGGCGTGATTCTTCCAGCACATCGTTACCGTTTTTACCCTCTCCGAGGTTGTAGTCGCAGAGCACCACGTCATAACGGGTTTTGTGCAGCGCCCGCACAGCTTCTTCACCATGATGGACGATGTCGATATCCTTCACCCCGAAGGACTGCACCATGGTCCGCAGCGCACTGCAGAAACTGGCGAAATCGTCGATGATCAGAAACTTTAAGCGACTGAAGTCGGTTCTTCCTGAAGCCATCCCCTGTCCCCTGTTCTACCCCTGATAATAGCCGCAGCTCCGGTGCTGCAGACTGAAAACCTTTGCCGGATTTCCGGCGGCGTTATACCTCGGCAAGATTGCCCTTGCGCTGCAGCCACTCCTTGCGATCACCGGAGCGCTTTTTCGCCAGCAGCATATCCATCACCTCCTGAGTACCGTCACCGGGTTCAAGGCCAAGCTGAACCAGTCGGCGGGTATCGGCAGCCATGGTGGTCTCGCGCAGCTGCATCGGATTCATCTCACCGAGTCCCTTGAAGCGCTGGACATTGATTCTTCCGCGTTTTTTCTCGGCAGTAATGCGGTCCAGGATGCCGGCCTTTTCATCCTCATCCAAAGCATAGTAGACCTCTTTTCCAACATCGATCCGATACAGCGGCGGCATCGCTACATAGACATGACCGGCCATCACCATCGGTCGGAAATGGCGGACAAACAGGGCGCAGAGCAACGTAGCAATATGCAGACCATCGGAGTCGGCATCAGCCAGGATGCATACCTTACCGTACCGCAGTCCATCCAGATTATCCGAGGCCGGATCCACGCCGATCGCCACCGAAATATCATGCACCTCCTGGGAGGAGAGGATATCAGCGGACTCCACTTCCCAGGTGTTGAGAATCTTGCCCCGCAACGGCATAACCGCCTGAAACTCACGATCCCGGGCCTGTTTGGCGGATCCGCCGGCCGAATCACCTTCCACCAGAAACAGCTCCGACTGCATGGCGTCACCGCCGGCACAGTCTGCCAGTTTTCCGGGCAGGGCCGGGCCCTGAGTCACTTTTTTACGGGTGACCTTCTTACGGGAACGCATCCGCTTCTGAGCATTGCTGATCGCCAGTTCCGCCAGCAGCTCGCCCTGATCGGTATGCTTGTTCAGCCACAGGCTGAAGGCATCCTTGACCGTGCCGGTAACAAAGGCGGCAATCTGGCGGGAGGAGAGGCGCTCTTTGGTCTGACCGGAGAACTGCGGATCCTGCATCTTCACCGATAACACATAGCAGCAGCGCTCCCAGATATCTTCGGCGGTCAGTTTCACCCCCCGCGGCAGCAGATTACGGAATTCACAGAACTCCCGAATGGCCTCCAGCAGGCCGGTACGAAAACCGTTTACATGGGTTCCGCCCTGGGCGGTGGGAATCAGGTTGACATAACTCTCGGCGACCATATCACCGCCTTCCGGCAGCCACTGAACAGCCCATTCGACGGTTTCGAACTCGCCGCTCAGCTCACCGACAAAAGGCTGCTCCGGCAGCGTTTCAAACAGCTGGGTGGAGGTCTTCAGGTAATCGCTGAGCCCGGCCTGATAAAACCACTCGTCCTTCTTTTTCTCAGCGCCGCTGTGGTCATTGAAAATCACCTTCAGCCCGGGACAGAGTACCGCCTTGGCCCGCAGCATATGCCGCAGCCGGCTGGTGGAGTATTTCGGCGAATCGAAATAGCTCGGGTCGGCCAGAAAGCGCACCTCAGTTCCGGTGTTGCGCTTACCCACCGTGTCCACCACTTCAAGGTCGGAAACCCTGTCACCGTCGGCAAAGCCGATCTTATACAGCTTGCCGTCCCGCTTGATCGAGACCTCCAGCAATTTCGACAGGGCGTTCACCACAGACACCCCCACGCCGTGCAGACCACCTGAGAACTGATAGTTCTGATTGGAAAACTTACCGCCGGCATGCAGCCGGGTCAGAATCAGCTCGACGCCACTGATGCCGTGCTCCGGATGGATATCAACCGGCATCCCCCGACCGTTGTCGCTGACCGCCAGCGCACCATCCTTAAACAGAGTCACCTCTATACGGTCGGCATGGCCAGCCAGCGCCTCATCCACCGAGTTATCAATCACTTCCTGCGCCAGATGGTTCGGGCGGTCGGTCTCGGTGTACATGCCCGGACGTTTCTTAACCGGATCCAGCCCGCTGAGTACTTCGATGGCTTCTGCGTTATAGGTGGTGTTCATTGCGTGTGTCAGGTTCTCTGATTCTGGTGTCAATAAATTCTGGTAACTGCGAGACAAGCGGAGCGCCGAGCGGGAGCTCTGCCACGGTTCTGTCAGGGCTGTCGGGCAAACTGGTCGATTCGGTCAAAATAACGTTCAAAGTGCTGGAATCCGTGATCGCCACCCTGCTCGATCACCATCTCCGCCCCGTCAAGCAGCTCAACCGCCTGTCGGTAATCCAGTACTTCGTCGTCGGTCTGGGTCAGCAGCAGATAACGGCTCAGATCCCTGATCCGGTCACAGCGAAGTGCCAGCAGCTGGTCAAGATGTTCAGGGGTCAGTTGATAGCGTTCGTGGGTATAGAGATTTTCGTTTTCACCCAGCAGCTCCTGCAGCAGCTCATAAGGACGCACGGCCGGATTGATCAGCACCGCCTTCAGTCGGTATTTCTCTACCAGCCAGCTGGAGTAATAGCCGCCCAGTGAGCTACCCAGCAGCAGGATGTTCCGCCGCCGGTGCTGCTGCACCAGCGCCTCCAGGCTGGCAATGGCCTGCTCCGGCCAGTGAGAAAGAGCTGGCACGACAATCTCATCGCCACGCCCCTGTTGTCCAAGCCAGTCAATCAGCTGGCGGGCCTTGTAAGAATCCGGCGAGCTGTTGAAGCCGTGAACATAGATAAACAGTGGTGCTGGCATCCTGTACCTTCAGTCTGTGATCAGTGAGGAAATATCGCATAATCACCAGATTAAGCAAGGCTGCAGCGCTCAATCCCGGTCTCCAGCTGACTCCGATCACTAAAACGCAACCACCGATACCCCGGCAACGCTTCCTCACCATCGGTTTCAATGACAAACTCATCGGCTCCTTTACGAAACTGCACGGCTGTGGAGGGACAGCTCAGCAGACGCCAGGCGCTTCCCAACCCCATGTCCCGGGCCTGGTGAATATGACCGAAGATAACCACTCCACCTTGGCCGGACTGCTGCAGGAGCCGGCAGAAATGGTCAGCGTTGCCCATTGAAATCGCGTCCTGCCAGCGACTGCCCACGGAAATCGGGTTGTGGTGCACCACCACCAGCTGCGGGCCATCAACCCGCAGGCTTTCCTCCAGTCGCTGCAGCTGCTCCGGTGCCAGGCTGCCGGAACCGCATCCATCCGCTTCCGAGGTAGAGTCCAGCAGCGTCAGCTGCCAGCCGGCGAGCCGGAACCGGTATTCTTCACGGCCGGCCAGTGCCGCCATCATCTGCGGATCATCATGATTACCCGGAATCCAGCGCCAGGGAATACCGGTCTCGTCAAGCCGGGCGATCACCCGTTGATAGGCCGCAGCCGAGCTCTGGTGACAGATATCACCGGTCAGTATCAGCAGACTGGCATCGCCATGATGCCGGAGGATATGGGTAAGCACATCGCCGAACTGTTTTTCCACATCGATCCCGCGGTAGCGTTCCGCGGGATCCTCCATCAGATGAGAATCACTGACCTGGATGATCTTGACAGGTCCGGCGGTATCGATAATGGGTTTCATGCAATAGCGAGCTGATCGGTACTGTGCCCCAGGCTCAGGCACTGGGTCAGCCATTCACCGAGATACTGATTGAGCTGGGCCTTTTCGTCCGGATGGCGCATCAGCTTGTTGGGATAGGGATAGCTGCCCTGCAACTGACGTCGCTGCTGGCAGATAACTTCTGCCATACGGGCATCATGATAGAGACGAACAATCAGCGCCGGCATCTCGATCCATTGCTGATTCTCATAGCGCTGTTCGATTCGCAGCGTGGTGGTGTAGGTAAAACGCTCCTCGACCCGCAGTTCCACCAGGGCACGGTGGTGGTGCCAGAGCACATGGAAGTTACGCTGATCGCAATCATCCATATCCGGCATCAGTTTCATCAGCCGCAGATAGTTCGCCTCACAGGCGGCCATCTGGCGGGACAGGTCGGGTATGTACTTCTTTTTCATAAACCGGTTTTACTTCTGCTGAGCCTTCACAGAGGCTTCGTTGAGCCAGCGACGCCGGAGCTCTGACCATTTCAACTGCAACCATTGCAATGCCATGATCGTCGGCGCATTACAGATGCGCCCCTGCTCCACCGCCTGCCAGGCATCGTCACGGGCAACCACGGTTACCCGGATATCTTCTCCCTCATGCTCCAGACCATGATAACCACTCACCCCCTCAGAATCGACTCTTGCGCACATCAGATGAATATACTCCTGACTGCCGCCGGGGCTGACATGGTAGTTACAGATCGGCACAAGATCCTGCTCATCTACCTGCACCCCCGCCTCTTCACGGGCTTCCCGGATCGCCACTTCCCGTTCACTCTCTCCCGGCTCGACAATACCAGCCACCAGCTCAATCAGCCAGGGACCGCTTTTCTCCTCAAGGGCGCCAACCCGGAACTGCTCGATCAGAACCACGCTGTCACGATCAGGATCGTACAGCAACACACAGACGGCATCGTCACGGACAAACAGCTCCCGCTTCAGCGGTGCAGACCAGCCTCCCTCAAACAGCCGATATCTGAGGGTCAGCCGATCAAGCCGGAAGAAGCCCCGATACCCCTCTTCGCGCGCCAGTATTTCTGTATCTTCCCGGGTAAAACGGGCTTTCAGCTCATCCATCTCTGATCCTGTATCGCATCCTGTCCTGAATTTTCCGGCCGGGGTTCAATAATAGCAGTTAATCAATAATCCGGTTTTATTCGCAATCGACAGGCAGCCGACCTTCACGCCGCAGGCGACGAACAACTGAACGATGGTAAAGCCTGGACAGCGCCGGTCGCAGCAGCGGCAGGCTGATCAGCCAGGACAGCGGACGAAGCAGCGGCACCCTGTTCATCAGCAGGATATAGGCATCGAGCTCGGAACGGATGTGATTCTGAGAATCCTGCAGATGCAGTTCGGTGAGGGCCAGTTGCGGGTCGATGCCCAGCTGCCGCAACTCTTCATCCCGCCCGGTGATATCCAGCCAGCAAACACTCTCAGCACGGTCGCCGGCCAGCTGTTCATAGCGCCGGCGATCCCGAACGCAACGCGGGCAGGCGCCATCGTAAAAGACGGTTATGCGATCTGAAGTGCGGTTCATATCACAGTGTACTTTTCTGATCAGCCGATACTGTCAGTGTAACGGGCTCTGAACCATTAGACAGCCATTCGGCGTCTGACTGCACAGGATCCTGTCAGCCAGCGCCCCCGGTTCCGATCGGCACCGGTCTGAGGCCTTCGGCCGGCAAAAATTCTGCTACTTTTGATTACATGGTTGAGACAATCCGTTCAGTTCCCGGTGACTCGGCCACAACTCCGCAGTTCGAAGTAGCGCTGTATCCGCACCGTTCTCTTTCTCCGCCGGGGTTTCTTGTGGTCATGGGCATCTTTGTACTGGCCGCTGGCATTGCAGGCGGCTACTTTCTGCTGCTTGGCGCCTGGCCGGTGTTCGGCTTTTTTGGACTGGACATCGCGCTGCTGTACTGGGGTTTCAGGGCCAGTTACCGGACGGGAGAGATCTGCGAGTATATCTCCCTTTCAGAGAACTGCCTGTTGCTGAAACGAAGCCGCCCGGGTTCTGACACTGCCACATGGCGATTTAACCCCTGCTGGGTCGACTTCGCCGCAGCCAGCCCGCCGGGACTGCCCGCCGGACTTCGATTCCGCTGCCACGGGGACCTGGTTGTATTCGGCACCTTTCTGAACAACCAGGAGCTGCAGCTGCTGGCTACGACACTGAGCGACCGTCTGATGGCTGCCCGTACAACGATAATGCGCTGATTTGCCATCAATTGTCTGCCTCAATCCTATCAGCGCCCTTACGTTCCGGAGGTTTCTGATGCTACAGTTGGATACCTGCCTGATCCTTTGGGCTGTTTATCAGACCGGATCACTCAGACCCGCCCGATGCAGATAACTGAAACAATAAATAATGCCCTATCAGATACTGATTTGTGATGACTCAAAGCTGGCGCGTAAGCAACTGGCCAGATCCCTTCCCGATGACCTGCAGAGCGGCCTCAGTTTTGCCAGCCACGGACTGGAAGCGATTGAAGCGATCCGCAGCCAGCGCTTCGACCTGCTGCTGCTCGATCTGACCATGCCGGTGATGGACGGCTATGAAGTGCTGGAGACGCTGAAGCAGGAAGGTCATGATATTCGGGTGGTCGTTGTATCGGCCGATATTCAGCAGGAGGCGCTGCGCCGGGTAAAACAGCTGGGCGCCCGCGAGTTCATCAGAAAGCCCTGCGACCCGGACACCCTGACAACCCTGCTACAGTCTCTGGAAATCTATCCGGCCAGCGCCAGCGCCGCTGCACCTTCGCAGGCCGGAGCCGCCAGCCAGGTCGCAGAGCCGACTGCCGACATCGACCCGCTGGAGCGAATCTCGGAAGTCGCCAACGTTGCCATGGGGCGGGCGGCCAGCCTGCTGGCTGATCTGCTGGAGGTTTTCGTGGTGCTACCGCTGCCGGTCGTCAATGTCGTCGAACCCTCAGAGTTACAGATGGCGATATCGGCGGTAGGCAGCAGCCGGGAAGTCTCCGCGGTCAGCCAGGGATTTGTCGGCTCCGGCATCAGCGGAGAAGCCTTTCTGATGCTGCATGATACCGGCATCAGAAATCTGGCCCAACTGATGAATCATCAGGGTCCCTGTAGCCACGAGGACAGGATCGAAATACTGATGGATGTGGCCAACATCCTGATATCGGCCTGCCTGAAAGGGTTCGAGGAGCAGCTGGATATCCACTTCAGCCAGAGCCATCCCACGGTGCTGGGTCAGAAGGAAAGCATCGAAGATCTGCTCGAACGCGGCCGAATCCACTGGCAGAAAACGCTGGCGATCGAGTTTGATTACCGTATCGAGCAGCATGATATCCAGTGCACGCTGATGCTGCTGTTCAGTGAAGACGGGCTGGCCCGATTACATAAACGCACCTCTTATCTGGGATAGAATCGATGACCCCCGATACCTCTGAATTGTCTGAATTCCACTGGCTGATGGAAATGGTGCAGTCCATCGACGCAGGCCTGGTGGTGATCGATCGCGAATACCGGGTCAAACTGTGGAACGGTTTTATGGAAAACCACAGCGGTCTGGTTCCCGGCGAGGTCCGCGGCCGGCCTCTGTTCGAACTGTTCGACGAGCTGCCGGAAGCCTGGTTCCGGCGCAAGGTTGAGACGGTGTTCAAGCTTAACAATCGCGCCTTCACGACCTGGGAACAGCGCCCGTGGATCTTTAAGTTTCACAACAACCGACCACTCACCGGCACCTGTCCGTTTATGTATCAGAACATGACGATCATCCCGCTCACCAGCGTGACCTGCAGCGTGGATGAGGTCTGCCTGATCATCTACGACGTCACCGATATCGCCACTAACAAACAGCTGCTGAACCGGCTGAACGGCGAGCTGGAAAACCTCAGCCGAACCGACCGCCTCAGTGGACTGACTAACAGAGGGCACTGGGAAGAACAGCTCAGCACTGAATTCGAACGTTTCCGCCGCACCGGCGTCACCGCTACCCTGGTAATGTTCGACATCGATCATTTTAAGCGGGTTAACGACACCTTCGGCCACCAGGCCGGCGATGAAGTCATTCGGCGGGTGGCGGAATGTCTGCAGAAGACCGCCCGCACCACCGACCTCACCGGCCGCTATGGCGGTGAGGAGTTCGGTGTCGTGCTGGTCAGCACCGACACCGCCCAGGCTACCTATTTCGCCGAGCGACTACGTAAGCGCATTGAGCAGCTGACTATTGAGTTCGATGGCCAGGAGATCAGCTGCACCGTCAGCCTGGGCATCGCAGCCTGCCATAAAGGCACCCACTCCGTGCAGCAATGGTTACAGCAGGCCGACCAGGCCCTGTACCGGTCGAAAGCCGAAGGACGCAACCGCTTCACTCTGGCCGACGGCTGAGAACAGAGGCCCTGACTGGCAGCCCCTGTCACTGTTGCAAGACCGTGCGCACCTGCTGCTGCAGGTGAGGCACCAGCTCCGTCTCGAACCAGGGGTTGTTGCGCAGCCAGCGATTATTTCGGGGGCTCGGGTGCGGTAGCGGAATCCGGGTCGGCTGAAACTCCTGCCAGGCCCTGACCGTTTCGGTCAGTGTCTTACGGTTGCCCTCTCCCAGATGCCAGAGCTGGGCGTAACGGCCGATGATCAGCGCCAGCCGGATATCCGGCAATGCCTCGAGAAAGGCCTGCCGCCAGGTCTGCGCACATTCCGGCCGCGGCGGCAGGTCGCCGGAACGGCCGGTACCGGGGTAACAGAATCCCATCGGCAGGATCGCAATCCGTTCCGGATCATAGAATGTGTCCCGATCAATCCCCATCCAGCCACGCAGACGATCACCGCTGGGGTCGTTAAAGGGAATGCCGGTTTCATGGACCTTACGTCCCGGCGCCTGACCGGCCACCAGAATCCGAGCCGATCGCTGCGCCTGAAACACCGGTCGGGGCCCCTTCGGCAACACCGCTTCACAGAGCCGGCAGGCCCTGGCATCGGCCACCAGCTGTTTAAGCTCCACCTTTTTCACCACTCGGCTCCACCCCGGCTCCAGATCCTCTATAGTGCTCGATCCGTCCCCGCCGGATCAAGCATCGCGGTTGGCAAACGGCTTCTCCGATCAGAGCCTGATCTTAAGCTGCTTGACCCGGGATTTCTGTTCCGGCGTCAGGCTGCCGGCCAGCAGCTGCCACTCCCGCTCGATGTTCCTCATCTCCTCGAGCATCACTTCTACAGCACCGATTTCCCGCTCCAGACGGACGCTGACACCCGCTTCCCCGTTTTCTGCAAACAATCCGTCCAACGCCTCAATCGCCTTCAGCGACGCTTCAATAGCGCTCACCCGGGCCTGCTGCTGAGTATCAAATCTGAGCAGCGACTGCAGCGTCAGGACCGACTCAATCCCGACAGCCAGGTCATCTTCATACTCCTCGTATTCCACACAGTCCGCGTACTCCTCCTTCTCGCTGCCCTGCTCATAAGGACGGTGCCGGGGCGCGGCACTGTCCGCGTACCGGAAGCCGGCATACCGGAATTCCGTCAAAGGCGGTAAAGCGCTCCGGGAGCTCAGCATCTTCGTAACTGCCCCGCTTTCCGCTGCCGTAGCAGCGCCCCTGGCATCGCCTTGCTGTTGCGCCAGCGCATAACCACTGACTCCCATCACTCCTGCAACCATCAGTGCAATCAGTTTCCTGTTCATCGTCGATCTCCATGTTCCGGTGTTTTCCGATATCTCTCCTGCCTTCTGAAAAGCAGAAGTCATCAGTTGCAGTCTGCGGCAACAGGTTTTACCTCCGGCTTAATGGAACCTTACGGATTGGTAAGAAACTTCAGCCGCGCTTCAGATATACTGATCCGACAGCCCCCGGCTGCTGGTCCCGACCGCACAGAGAGACGGCTCACCGGACAGCACCGACTGTTCCAATCCGGAGGTATGAACATTGCGACAGATGACCGGTCATGAAACTGCTACTGGTTGAAGATGATCATCAGGTCGCCGGTTACCTGCGCAGCGGCCTCAGTCAGAGCGGTCACAGCGTCGACTGGCTGGAAAATGGCTCCGAAGCACTGGTGCAGGGACTGGAAGTCGATTACGACGCTATGATCATCGACCGTATGCTGCCCAGTATCGATGGCCTGACTCTGATCCGCTCGTTGCGGGGCGCCCGGGTGGAGACGCCTGTGATCGTGCTGACCGCCCTGGGCGATGTCGATCACCGGGTGGAGGGGCTGCAGGCCGGTGCCGATGACTATCTCTGCAAACCCTTCGCTTTTTCCGAGCTGGAAGCACGACTGCAGGCCCTGTCCCGGCGCGGTCGTCCGAAAGAAGCCGCCACAGAGATTCAGGTAGCCGACCTCAGCATCAATCTGATCAGCCGCCAGGTGGAACGGGCCGGACAGAAGATCAGCCTGCAACCCAGGGAGTTCCGGCTGCTGGCCTACCTGGCCCGCCACCTCGACCAGGTGGTAACCCGGACCATGCTGCTTGAGAAAGTCTGGGACTACCATTTCGATCCCCAGACCAGCGTTATCGACGTCCATGTCAGTCGCCTGCGCAGCAAGATTGATAAAGGCTTCGAGCCGCCGCTGATCCATACCGTCCGGGGAGTGGGCTATGTCCTTCGCCGGCCTTAAGCGCATATTCTCAACCACCAGCTTCCGACTGACCTTCTTCTCCCTGACCCTGCTGTGGTTGCTGGTGGGAGTGCTGCTGGCGGGCATCTATCTCGTCACCCGTGACCTGATGGAATCGGACACCATCGAACAGCTTGAGTTGGAAACAGCGATGGCCGGTGACTGGATTGCCGAACAACCACTGAACAACAACCAGCTGATCGAGCTGCTCAGGCAGGAAGACGATCTGTTTATTCTGTTTTCCGCCGATCGTCAGGTGCTCTACGCCAGTGTCGAACGCTTCCAGATCACCGACCGCGACAGTTCCGGACTGATCACCCTGACCGCTCCGGCCCCCTCCTTCGGCTGGGCCGAAGCCCCCTATCCGGAGAGCTGGCGACAGCAAACCGACGATGACCATCCGGCGGAGTCTGGAGATGATAACCACCTTAATGAAGCTGACGGCGAGTACCAAGCGAGCACGGATGGCGAAGAGACCACCTATTACGCGCTGGCCACCGAACTCAGCGACGGCCGCACCCTGTGGCTGGGCAGGGACATCGGTTACCTGAAAGAGCTGATCGCCCTGCTGGAAACCGTGCTTCAGGCCAGCTGGGCGCTGATGTTGCTGCTGTCGGCAGCGGTCAGTATCGCCATCACCCGCCGAGCGCTGCGACGTATCGACGCTATCAACAGCACCTGTTCGGCCATCGAAACCGGCTCCCTGCAATTGCGTATCGCCTGCCGGGAGGATGGTGACGAATATGACCGTCTGGCGGCCAGCATCAATCGTATGCTGGACCGGATCGAAGTACTGCTGGAGGATGTCAGACGGGTATCAGATCAGATAGCCCATGAACTTCGAACCCCGCTGACCCGCCTTCACGAACAGATTCAGCAGCTGTGCGAGCACCCCGACTCCCTTCGCCACCAGCAGCAGGCCAGCGCCGAGGTCGAGCGGGTGCTGGCCACCTTCAACACCCTGCTGCGAATCTCCCGGATCGAAAGCGGAGCGCTCGCCGGCACGGACTCCGAGTTCGATCTGCGGAATCTGCTCGGCGATCTTACCGAGCTTTACCAGCCACTGCTGGAGGAAAAGGGCGGCGAGCTGATCACCACCCTGCCCACGCATCCGTTACCGGTTCGCGGAGACAGTAATCTCTGGTTCCAGTGTTTCAGCAACCTGCTGGATAACAGTCTCAAGTACTGCCCGACTCCGGTTCGAATCGGGATTCGAGTGGAGCAGCTATCCCCGCTGCAACTCAGCATCAGCGACAATGGCCCCGGAATCCCCACCCCTTTTCAGCAGCAGGTACTTTCACGTTTTTTTCGTCTGGAACGGGACAAGCAGCAGCCCGGCTACGGACTCGGCCTCACCTTCGTTGCGGCGATCTGCGACTACCATCATGTACGCCTCAGCCTGAGCAACGAACAGGGCCTGAAAGTACTGTTACAGTGGCCACAAGCATAAAAACGGAAAAGTTCCAGCTGATCCTGATTTTTTTCTGCAATACTCTTGACATTTCTCTGCAGCAACAAACTTATTCACACCTCCGTCAAGGTCCGCTCCCGCTGCCACTTCGTCGCTTTCAGATCAACGATTATTTCTTATAAAAATCGCTTGAAAATCCTATCATCATGTTTTTAAAGAACTTTAATTGTCGACAGTTTATTTTTTGAACGCTTTGCAGAAAGTGGTGAAAACACGGGGCCCGGAGCCCGTTACCCATAAAGAACTAACAGAGTTATCCACAGAAGCTGTGGATCAGATTACTGACGGAACTACTCCCGGAACAGCCCTGTTCGACCGATCTCAACAGCTTTCGGGAGCTCAGCACAGACAGCTCGGCTGCCTGAGCAGAGGCCGGATCGGCAATAACGGAGCAGACCAGAGAGGTCGGGGTCAGGCCAGCGGTAACCGCATGATAAAGCGGGTACAACCGGGCCGGCTGTCACAGTGGATTTCACCACCCAGCTTTTCCGTTACCAGAGAGTGGACAATGTGCAGACCGATTCCGGAGCCGCCATCGTCGCGCTTTGACGTAACAAAGGCTTCGAACAGTCGTGGCAGTAACCGCTCATCGACTCCGCTGCCGTTATCTTCACAGATCAGAGTCAGCTTGGTCCCCTGTTGCGACACACTGATCCGGATACAGTTATCGCTGCGACCGGCAAAACCGTGTCGGATGGCATTGATCACCAGATTGGAAATGATCTGGTAGAAAGCGCTGGGATAGCTGTCGATCAGCAGATCATCCGGACAGTCCAGCCGTACCTCCACCGCTGACGACTTCAGTTTCGGTGTCAGCGCCCGCAGAATCTCCTGCAGATAATCGCGGAGATTGAATGAACGACTGACCTCATCGCTCTGATCCACAGCAACCAGTTTAAAACTGCGGATCAGCTCTGCGGCTCTGGCGATGTTCTGGCTGATAATAGCCAGCCCCTCGCCGCTGAAAGCCAGATACTCATCCAGATCCTGACGCCGCAGGGCCTGTCGCTGAAGCCGATCCAGCAACTCCCGGGTCTGCTGTTCCAGCGAGGAGACGGCGGTGACACAGATCCCGATCGGCGTGTTGACCTCATGGGTCAGCCCCGCCACCAGATTTCCCAGAGACGCCATTTTTTCAGCTTCCATCAGATCGTCCCGAGCCCGGGTCAGTGACGCCAGCATCTCACGAATCGAGTGGGTACGCTCCTCCACCTGCTGTTCCAGGGTCCGGTTAAAATCCTTCAGTTCATCGTTGGCGGCCTGCAACTGAAACTGACTCTCCAGCAGGCTCAGACGGGTGCTGGCCAGCTTGTCCAGCATCTCGTTATAACTGCCGGCAAACTGACTCAGCTCATCGCTGCCGGCAATCTCGGCGCGACTCTCCAGATCGCCCCGGGCCACCGCAGCCGACGTCCGGTTCAACACCTGCAGACGCTGGCTGAAGCGCAGGTAGTAGATCAGTACCCCGATCACCAGTAATACCAGCAACAGGCTCATCACCCCCACCAGGGTCCCACTCAGCTTACGACCCGCCAGGAGCTGTTCGGTGACCGGTACGCTGACCTCCAGAATGCCGCGCACATCGTTGAGCTGCCAGTCGGTCTTGGGACTTTCAGGATGATAGTTGTGACAGTTGACGCAGGTGGCCACTGCCATGGTATCGGGGATGGCTACTCTGACATGGGTCGGCCCGTTATCAATGACCGTTTCGGTCAGCACCCCCTGAGGATCCCGACTCAGCTGCCGCCACGCCCGACGTCCGAAATCATCCAGTTGCCGATCAGCGCGATTCGGAAAGGGATAGCCGCTGTACAGCCGAATCTCCGCAATACCCCGATGGCCGAGCTGCTCACTGAGATCATGGATCAGCGTTGCCGGCAGCGGAATGCTGGCTTCAATCGACCGGTGGCGATGATCAACGGTCATCTCACTGTGCCTGCTGACCCGGGCCACCACCTGCTCGGTATAGTAACGACGCAGCTCCTTATACTGATCGGCGGTACTGCGGGCGGAGACTACCGCCGACCGGATAGCGGCCTCTTCGATAACGACGGGGATCCAGGTCGCCAGAAACAACAGTCCGAGCAGACCTGTCACCACCAGCGGCAGCAGTAGTTTCAGCAACAGACTCTGACGAATGCGTGCAATCATCGGCGGGACCGGTGTTATCCTGTTTTTTTGCTGAGGATCTGAATTCAGCTTAGTTGCATCCCGGCGGAATCACTCGTACGGAACAACCACAGGCGTCGGATCATCCCATCAGCAGCCGGGGAACAGAGTGGCTGCAACCACTGTCTGCTTCTATATGGCTCTGCAACAGCCGGCATCTGAGCGGGGAGGATTACCCGCCACCTGCCTGCCGACTGGTCCCGGAGCCAACAGACAGAAGACCGGCATCACCACCGGTCGGGAGCGGGTTATGAAGCAGTTCAGAACCGTCGGCACGGCACTGCTGGCGTCGCTGGCAATCGTGCTGAGCGGTTGCAGTCTCAGTAAATATCAGTGGGTTCATCCGCACATTGAGGATACCGCCGGCCTGCAGCAACATCAGCAGGAGTGCAACAAGCTGGCATCCAGACATGCCTCAGAAAGTGACACCCGCTTCTTTGGCGCCGTGCACCTTAACCACCGTCCCGCCGCCCTGCGCTCCGGTCTGGCGTACCACGATGACTTCTATCCCCATCACAGTTACCACGATCTGCACCGTCGTTATTTCCGAGTCTGCATGGAGGCTCGTGGCTGGCAGCGGGTCAAACTCCCGCCGGCTCAGGGTTGAGTACTGATGGCCGGGAAACCTGTTACCGTCAGTCAACAACTGATCCTGCCGGTCAGTGCAGGATCGTCGGCAGTGAATACTCCCGAACCCGACCTTCGCTGTCAATAGTCAGTACCAGGCCCAGTTCCTCGTCCAGCTTGCAGTTGACGACACCACTGGAACACCAGCCACTGCAGCTGCCCCGGTCTTCACCGCAGAAGCTCATCAGCAGCTGACCACTGCGACTGTCGATCACCCGAAACTCATAACAGGCGGCAGACTCGACCACCAGATCGCGCTGATCGGTAACCACATACTGCACTTCAAACGGAGTTTTCATGACTCGATTCCTTCTGCATAGCCGGGAGATACTCAGGTAGTGGCAACGGCAGCCGTAAGGGTTCAGATTATTGTCTCCTGCCGGCGTTTTCCGGTGCTTTTTTGTCAGCCTCTGCAACCAGAGCCGAAAGCTTTGAATATCGACCGGCTTTCAGCGCATACTCGAAAGCCTGCGAACAAGGAACCTCTATGATGAAAAAGAACTCGCTCTGCGTGCACGGCGGTGGTTATCGGGATCCGATTACCGCCGGTCTCAACACCCCGGTATTCACCTCTTCGGCCTACAACTACCTGGATAACGAGCGCCAGCCCTACCCCCGCTACTTCAACACCCCCAATCAGGATGCCGTCTCAGCCAAGCTGGCGGCGCTGGAAGGCGCCGAAGCGGCGATGGTATTCGGCTCCGGCATGGCGGCGATCTCCACGGCCCTGTTCTCACAGCTGCAGGCCGGCGACCATATCGTGCTGCAGGATGAGCTCTACGGCGGCACCTTCAATTTGGTGGTCAGGGAGTTCGAACGCCAGGGGATTGAATACAGCCTGACGCCGACCCGGGCCGATGCCATTATCGAGGCCATTACCGATAACACCCGGGTCATCTATCTGGAATCCCCCACCAATCCGCTGCTGACGGTGGTGGATATTGAACGGGTCACCGATGTGGCCCGCCGGCGCGGTATCACCACCATTGTCGACAACACCTTCGCCTCACCAATCAATCAGAACCCCATCGCCCTCGGCGTTGATATCGTCGTTCACAGCGGCACCAAATATCTTTCAGGTCACAGCGATCTCTGCTGCGGCGCCGCGATGGCCAGTCGGGAGCTGATTGAGCGGCTGCATGGCAGCGCCATTAATTTCGGCGGCAGCCTCGATGCTCAGAGTTGCTGTCTGCTGGAACGCAGCCTCAAGACCCTGAGTCTGCGGGTCGAGCGCCAGTCCGACAACGCCGTCCGGCTGGCAGCCTTTATGGAATCCCTGGAGGGGATCCGCAGGGTGTTTTATCCCGGCCTCGTTTCCCATCCGGATCATCAGATCGCCTGCCGGCAGATGCAGGGCTTTGGCGCGATGATGGCCTTTGAACTGGATGAGGGTATCGATCCCACCGCCTTTATGCGCAATCTGAAGATGATCAGTCCGGCACTGAGTCTGGGTGGCGTGGAAAGCTCGATCTGTTCGCCGGCCACGACTTCCCACGTCAAGATGACAGCGGAACAGCGACAGGCCATCGGTATCAGCGACGGCGTACTGCGTCTGTCGGTGGGGATAGAAGACGCCGAGGATCTGCAGGCCGACATCGTACAGGCATTCTCAGCCACTGCCGCTCAGGCCTGACCGCCCTGTTTGCCAGCAGCTTCCGCCCGCAGTCTGCGGACTTCCTTAACGGACGCCGGAGCAGATGGCTCGCTCCGGTGGCAGATCCAGATCACGCCGCTGTGAAACAGAAACAGGCTCTCCTGAGGCCGGTCAAAGAACAGAATCGCATCCCGACGACGCTGGCGAACCCGAGCCATCGCCGCCGGCAGATTAAGCGCTTCTGAATGGGCGAAGCCATCGAAATAGACACCGCAGAGACCCGCCCTGGCTTTCAACAGCGAACGCAACTCTGCGGCCAGCAGCCGGTGGCAGCTGACAGTTGCCGGAAACTTGCTCCTCATGCTGCCGCGGTTGCTCCACAGGCGTCGCACGGACAGCTTTCGACGCCTGATCAGTTGTCGTTTCAACAATACGGGGAGCTTGAACACAGAGTCTTGCGCCATACAATTATGACTGCCGAAACGGTGACTCATTACACTGGCCTTCGCAGTCGCTGCCCTGTCGTTTGGCATTGAAACCAGCCGTGCAGGCTGCCCCGAACTGTAGCAGCGGGCTCAGACCGCGACAGACGGCAATCCCGAGCACCCCGAAATCGCCCTCGGAGCGGGCTGCTACAGGATCCGCCCACCTAGCAGCGGGCTCAGACCGCGACAGACGACAATCCCGAACACCCGGAAATCGCCCTCAGAGCGGATTGCTACAGATCCTGCCCACCACCGTATCAGCGGGCTCTGACCGTAACAGACGACAACCCCGAGCACCCGGAAATCGCCCTCGGAGCGGGCTGCTACAGGATCCGCCCACCACCGTAGCAGCGGGCTCAGACCGCGACAGACGGCAATCCCGAGCACCCCGAAATCGCCCTCGGAGCGGGCTGCTACAGGATCCGCCCACCACCGTAGCAGCGGGCTCCGACCGCGACAGAGCGACAATCCCGAACACCCGGAAATCGCCCTCTGAGCAGGCCGCTACAGATCCTGCCCACCACCGTAGCAGCGGGCTCCAACCGCGACAGACGGCAATCCCGAACACCCGGAAATCGCCCTCGGAGCAGGCTGCTACAGATTCCGCCCACCACCGTAGCAGCGGGCTCCGACCGCGACAGACGGCAATCCCGAGCACCCGGAAATCGCCCTCGGAGCAGGCTGCTACAGGTTCCACCCACCACCGTAGCAGCGGGCTCCGACCGCGACAGATGACTATCCCGAGCACCCGGAAATAGCCCTCAGAGCGGGCCGCTGCAGATCCTGCCCACCAACGTAGCAGCGGGCTCCGACCGCGACAGACGGCAATCCCGAGCACCCGGAAATCGCCCTCGGAGCGGGCTGCTACAGGATCCGCCCACCACTGTAGCAGCGGGCTCTGACCGCGATAGACGGCAATCCAGAGCACCCCGAAATCACCCTCGGAGCGGGCTGCTACAGGATCCTGCCCACCACCGTAGCAGCGGGTTCCGACCGCGACAAAGCGGCAATCCCGAACACCCGGAAATCGCCCTCGGAGCGGGCTGCTACAGGTTCCGCCCACCACTGTAGCAGCGGGCTTCGACCGCTACAGATGACTATCCCGAGCACCCGGAAATCGCCCTCGGAGCAGGCCCAGACCTCAACAGACCGCAAACATAAAAAAAGGGCCTGATCCGAAGATCAGGCCCTTGCTCATTACCAGCTGAACCAACGTGCCGGGAATACGTGTTTACCGGCCCATGACTCAGGCGATCTCAGCCTCATTGGTTTCCGGCGCGCCGCCTGACTGCTCTGCACCCTGTTCAGCCGCCTTCCGGGCCTCTCGGGCTTCCCGCGCCATCCGGTAGGGATTGTCGGAATCCAGCAGCGCCTTGCCCCGGGCCATGGGGAATTCCACATCCAGGTCAACGATGCTGCCGTCGCGACAGACGTTGATCACCGTATCCATCACCGAAGCCATCAGCGAGTACTTGTCGTCCGGCGCTGCGATCAGTGTCTGCAGCCCCAGATCGCCCATAAAGCCGAGCGAGGTCTGGGTGTTTTCCGCATCCAGCTTGTTGAAGGCTTCGTCGAACATACTGAGACTGAAGCCGCCCAGCGGCTTGCCTTCCGGTGTCCGCCTGAGGCGGTAGGTGGCACCGAGACCGGCGGCAATGGCTACGTAGAACGGCACCTGATGCTCACCACCGGAACCGGTCTTGATCCGCTGGGAGAGGTTGGTCTTGATATTGCCGTCCAGGTCCTTGATCACCAGCTCGAAGTTATAGAAGTTCCGGTAGTCCTGCAGAATACTGGCCTCACCTTCATCCTTGAGCACTTCATGGATACGCTCCAGCGCCTCACGGTGGGGCGAGTTGGCATCCAATGCCGAATCGAACAGTCCGCCGGCGTTCGCCTGGTCCGCCCGGGAGAAGGTTTCCACCAGTGACAGTACATCCTTCAGCTCCGGATTGGGCGTCATGGTGAAGCTGTACATCTCCTTATGGAAGGGACGGTACTTGAGGTGATTGTTCAGCTCGCGGATCAGCTCCTTGATGCGGTCAATCTGATCGTTGAGGTGCGCCACAAAGTCGGAACGGAAGGCTGTTTCCGCTTCGATCCGGGCCCGCTCCGCCTTCTTGGTATAGTGGGCCAGCTCGGTCTGTTTCAGGGCGTCGGTGGTGGCGATCACGAAGCTCTCAAGCTCGGTATGAGTGGACTCCGGCGTGACATTGTCCAGCTCCTGGTGAGTCATCCCGGAACCGTGGTAGCGAGCCTTGTACTGCGCCACCGCGTCACGCACCGAGTTTTTCTTCTTCTCCACCAGGGTCAGTTCGTTCTGGGCCTTGCGGGCGGCGTCGAAGATAATCCGCTCCAGTTCGCCGGCGCAGGACTCCTCCAGATAATCGCGCTTCTCCTGGGCCGACCCGGCGTCGAAGTCCGGTTTGTCCTCACACTTGCTGCGCTGAGCGGCATGCTCCTCCAGCTCCTGCTGCAACACTTCCAGGCTGGCTTCGCGCTTGATCTTGCTGGTGGCCAGCGATTTCAGCTGATCCACCAGTTTCTGATGCTCGGCCTGAGTCAGGCTCTGCTCCTCGACCAGCTGGCTCAGACGCTGCTGGATACCGGTATCATCCTGATTGCGAATATCCTGAATTGCCTGGCGGTACCCTTCGACTTCGGCGTTCAGCATTTCCCGGTCGTTAACCAGGCTGTAAGTACTCTCGGTCACCCCGGTCAGCGCGGCGGTCAGTTTGATCAGCGAGTCCTTAAGGTTATCGAGGGCTTTGTGCTCCGCCTCCTGCTCGCTGAACTTCGCCTGCAACCGCTCGAAATCCTGATCCTGTTGCAGCAGCTGTTTCTCCCGGTGACGGCTGCCCATCATCGGCGCCTGCTCGTGGATCGAGGTGGTGGCGCCTTCGGTCTGCAGCATGCAGTCCCAGGTCAGCGCTCGCTCATGGCGCAGCAACTCCTGTTCGGTTTCCACCGCCATCACTCCGCCCAGGGTGCGGTTGATGTAAGCCAGCGCATGGCTGTTATCGCAGTCCACGTACTCGGCCAGCGATCCGGGCTTGGAACGGTTGAGCCAGTGCTCGCTCTTGGTGGTGTTTACAATCCGGCAGCCCTTCAGGTGACGGGCACGGCGGCGATACAGGGTGATCGCATCCTTGACCCGATCGGGATCGACAATCAGCGCTTCCCGGCGGTTACCCAGGAAACTTTCGATGGCGGTGCGCCAGCGATCATCACTAACCTCGGTCAGCTCACAGAGCGGGGTCGATTCAATGCCATACTCCTCCAGCAGCGCAATCAGCTCCCGGGTGTTTTTCTTCAGCGGCGCCCGCCCCTGCTTAAGCTGTTCGATAGCCCCCTGATGGCCCTCCAGCCGCTGCCGCATGGCGCTGAGGTCGATTACCGCCCCTTCGAACTGACGGGAAACCTCCAGTCGTACGCCGTCTATCTGCTTCTTCAGCTGCTCGAGGCAGTTATCCACGGCTACGGGCTCTTCCGGCCATACCGAGCCGAGCAGGTTTTCGCCCTGGCGCCAGAGTTCGACCCCTTCTTTGACCACATCCATAAAAGCGTTGGGCAGCAGTTTCTCATGATGAGCAAAGCCGACCGTGGAACGCAGCAGGTTATAGATGCCGGCTACCTTGTCCTTCACCACTCCCAGCTCGTGCTGTTTGGCGTCGATCTTCAGCTCCAGCTCCTTGACCCGGTTGGCGTGATCGGAGTTATTGAGCTCGGCGCGGGTATCGGCCAGCTGTTGCATCAGCCGGTTAAGCTCCTGTTCCAGCCGGTCGGCGTCGGCCTGCAGCGAGGCTTCCTTTTCCTGCTCCTTTTCCAGCTTCTCTTCGACGGATTCCTTCTTCAGGTCCGCCTCCTCAAAGCGAGTCTCGTGAACCACCCACTCGTACTCGCCGGCATTTTTCGCATTACGACGAACCCCGTGACAGAGCTCCTGAACCTTCTCCAGCTCCTCGATCCGGTTGGAGACCTCCAGGGTCTTCTGCTCCATCGCCCGGTACTCTTCCAGCGACTTGCGGAAGTCGCCCACCTGCACCAGCTTGTGATCCAGCACGTACTCGCGGACAAAGCGGGTGGGGCTGTCGATGGGGGTGAATTTGATGGCGTTGCGGAAACTCTTGAGGAACTTCTCGTCGTCCACCGGTACCGCGCGGTCAGCACTGAGCTGGGCCATCACTTCACGGATAAAGCGGCTGGCGCGCTTCTCCAGCACCATCTCCGGACACTGCTGACGCAGAGCTTCCCGCACTTCCAGCCAGGGTCGGGGAATACGGCCGCCCTGCTCCTGACGGGTAAAATCGTCGAGAGTAACGGTGGTGTTCGGCAGCACAAAGCGGCCTTCCACCTCCTCTTCCGGTGTCGCCAGCGAGGCACTGATGCACAGACCGACGGTGTCGCACTGACCACTCTCCTGATCTTTAAACTCCATCGCCAGGTAGGTCAGCGAGTCTTCCCGGGACTTGGCCCGGCCGCCACTATGATCATCCAGAAAGCCCAGACAGTAGGTGCGCAGGCTGCGCTCGCTCTTCTGGCCGGCACTGGCGTTAAAACTCAGGTAGCGCTTATTGCCACCGACCAGCACGGTCTGGATCGCATCCAGCAGCGAGGATTTACCGGAGCCGTTAGGGCCAACGATGGCGACATTGCCGCGAATGGGGATCTCGACCGCCCCCAGCACGTACCAGTTAACCAGTACGATCTTATTGAGCAGCTTCATCGACAACCTCCCCGGCCTGTTCTGTCTGTTGCGTCTCTTCGGCGATCACATCTTCAGCGCCGGCTGCCTTAGCATCTGTCTCTCCGGCCTTATTCGCCACCGGTGCCGACTCAGCGTCCTGAGCCGCCAGTTCCTCCTCGGCAGCCGCCTCGTTTTCCAGCTCTTCGGCGGTATCACCAAGCTCCTCCAGCTGACGCACCCAGTCCTCAACCACCACCTGACGGATCGACGGGTTGATCATCAGCGGGACATTCTTGGGGTCGGTCTCAGCGGGCCGGCCACGCTCAATAATGCCATGACGGCTGAACAGCGACAGGATCTCCTTATAGCGGGTTTCGTTGGGGATCTCTTTGGCCGTCAGGTTCTCATACAGCTGCAGCAGCTCATCGGAATGGATAAAGGCCTTGCCACCTTCAACATCGAAGTTCTCCAGTCGCTCCTCATACTGCTGACGCAGACAGAGCAGAAACAGCGATTCATCCAGACGCAGACGCAGGTAACGCTCCTCGCCTTTCGGGATCAGGCCGATAAAGGACTCGTCCGGCTGCCAGGTCAGCGACCAGCCGATGGCGGCAAACAGGTTGGTGAAGTACTCCACGTGTGTGGAAATCAGAAAATAGTGGGGCCGGTGCGACGGCTTGTCGGCATAGAGGAACTGGTTGACCAGCAGCTTGTTGGCCGCGATGGTAAAGTCCTCTTCATCCACCTGCTCAAAGCGGCTGAGAATTTTCTTAAGATCACCGAGCATGCTGACTTCCTCTGGCTGCAGTGCTGTCCGCCGGTGCTTTATCCGACGGCTTAAAATCTGGATTTTTCAAGAGTGTAAAGTCCCGACATTCCACCATGTCGCAGATGCTGACATAGCGGTCCTTAAACTGAAGTTGGTATTTGCCCTGAATGTTCTTTGCCTTGTTACCCAGCGAAGCGATATGGCGGACATAGCTGAAACAGATGTAATCCTCGATGGAATCGATACGGAATTCACCGGCGTTGATTCGCTCACCACCGTCGAGATGACGTTCGATATAGGCGTCCAGTCTGGGCCCGGTAATCTGACGACGCTCCTTGTACTCCTTGAAGCGCTGGCGCATGGCCAGCACCTCCGGATCGATCACCTTCTGCTGAATAATCTTCAGGGTCGGCGGCGTCCGGCGCCGTGGTGCGCTGCGTACACTCTTCGGCGACAGAAAAGCGTAGCTTTCCAGGGTATCGGCCAGCGGCAGGCTCTCTTCGTCCTGCTCGGCCAGCCGGGCAATCAGCCGCGACAGCCTGGAGCTCATACCCGGGGTGGTCTTGTCCATATAACGGACGGTATCGGACACCCGCTTTTCGAGTCGGAAACGGAAGTCATCAATGGCCGCCAGCCGCTGATCCACCGATTCGAAGATCCGGATAATCCGCGAAATATGTTTATGGACCTTCGCTTCCGCTTCGGCATTACCCAGTTCCAGCACCTCCTGATAGTGCTGAATCAGCATTGACAGCCGGCCCTCGTCAAACTGCAACTCTTTAAGCATTCCCAGCAGCTGACGGCGGAAACGGAAGGGGTTGTTATGGGTCTTGAGTGTCTTGTAGTCGGAGACCAGGATCGCCTCAACAAACTGCTCGAAGAACCCCTTAACGATCTCCTGGGGATTACTGGTGGCGGCGAAGCTCTGTTTCAGCTCCCGCAGTCCCAGCAACATATCGGTTAGGTGGGCACTGAACTCCGCCGCCGATCGGGCCGCTTCCTGCAGGGTCAGACCACGGCCCTGGGGATCCTTAATCGCCGCTTCCACCGAGCTCAGTACGTTCAGCACGGCACCGCCGTAACTCTTCTTCTGGAAGGTGGCGACCTGCATCAGGGTACGTAGCAGGTAGCTGATGGAAGGCGCCATCAGCACATAGGTGCGGTACAGCTGCTGCTCCTCATCCAGCCAGCCGGTCTTCACCAGCCGACGGTAGATACGACTGGCGTATTCGGAGGTTGAGCGGGGCGCTTCCTGTTCCTCGGTCTCTTCCCCTTCCGGAACCCAGCTGCGGATGCCGTGCTTAATCACCGCCTCCTCGATGGTAGAGCGGACCAGATCCCGGGGAATAAAGGGATCGATCAGATCCTCATCGAAAAACAGATCCGCCAGCTCCACCAAGACTGCCTGGTAGATAAACCGATTCTGACCCGATAACGGCAGAAACAGATCATCAGGAAGCTTATTGAAAAGCATGAATTTTCCTATTGAGAGTTGCAGAAGGAGGTCCGCCCTGCACAGCATCAGGAGGCAAAAGGCAGGGGCCTTTCAGGGGGCCGGACCGGTCCGTAAAGGAACAGATTCTAACCCAACCGGGGGCTCAAATAACAGCGCCGAAACCGGTCACCGAAGACTCAGCTCTGAGGCGGCAGAAATCGAAAATCACTGAGCCGGCAACCCAGTTCCAGATCGGTGGCGAGCGTCACCAGCCGGCGACTCAGCTCCGCCTCGGGACGCTGATTTTCCAGCTTCGTCGCCAGCTTGTCGGTAACCTCCGACAGCTGCTGGTAGAGTGAATCCAGCGAACTATGCTCCTCAAGCAGCCGTTGCGCCGTTTTCGGCCCGACTCCTTCGACGCCGCGGATATTGTTGGTACTGTCACCGGTCAGCGCCCAGTAGTCCCGCAGCTGCTGCGGATCAACGCCGAATCGTTGGCGGACGTTGTCACTGTCGATCTGGCGACGGCCGAACGCATCCCAGAGGCAGAGCCGTTCGCCGGCTCCCTCCCGCGGCAGCAGCTGAGCAAATCCCTTATCGGTCGATACCAGAGTCACCCGGCCACCGGCATTCAGCATCTTGACCGCCAGGGTGGCCGCCAGATCATCGGCTTCCACCGTCGCCAGCGCCAGACTGGCCAGACCGATATGGGAAAACTGCTCCCGAAAACCCGGCAGGGCATCCCGCAACTCCGTGGGCATCGGCTTGCGCCCCGCCTTATAGTCCGGATACTCGAGATGGCGCCAGCTCAGCTCCGGGCCGTCGAAACAGCAGACAGCATGGCTGGGCGTGAACTGTCGGAACAGCCGGTTCAGCGAGTGCACCGAGGAGTCCACTGCCGCCGCAACCGCATCATGCCCCTCACCCGGGACTGCCGCGTGAATGCGACGAATCAGGTTCAGACCATCAATCAGTAACAGATGCATCAGATCAGCACTCCCGACAATAACCGGCCGACCCCTCGACCCGTCGCCACCCCGACGGTGGCAGTTCAGCCCTGCAATATAGGGGGTTATCCGGCCGATGAAAAGCCAGCGGGCCGGTAAGGCTTCTATACCGGTCGGTCCTGCAGAAAAATAATCAGCAGGGATTCCACAGTCCTTACCGGGATCCCCCTCAATCGACTGTTTTTATTATCAAAATCAGGTTTGAACCGGATCCGCTCAGCGAAGTCAAAACCCTTGACCCTAACCACAAAGGCCTATATTATTCGCGCCCACAGTTGACGTGATTCCTCGATAGCTCAGTTGGTAGAGCAGTAGACTGTTAATCTATTGGTCACAGGTTCGAGTCCTGTTCGAGGAGCCATCCCTTAAGTCATCTGTAGTCGGGGTATAGCGCAGTCTGGTAGCGCGCCTGCTTTGGGAGCAGGATGTCGGGAGTTCGAATCTCTCTACCCCGACCATTTTTCACAGCGTCTCTGAGTACGCTGATCGGCAGTTCCCCGATAGCTCAGTTGGTAGAGCAGTAGACTGTTAATCTATTGGTCACAGGTTCGAGTCCTGTTCGGGGAGCCACTTTCCTTTCCTATACCCAGGCTGCCGATATCCATGTTTTCCCGAATTCATCAATCGACGCTCTCCGTACGCCTGCCTGCAGATTCCGTCTCTCTGTTTCCAGGCCTGTTTACTGTTCCGCAATATCGGAGCCACTGATGGCGATCCCGGGTGGTGAGATTCACCGCAGCTATGATGAATACGGCCCTATCCGGGTATTCGAGGACGGCTGCCATCGCTACCTGTCCTTCGGGCGGGATGCCGAGCAGAGCTGTGTTGACCTGCTGAATCCTGCGACCCTGGTCTATGAATATACCCGGGCGATGATGCTGGCGCTGCTCTATCAGCCGCAACCCAGCCATGTCACCCTGCTGGGGCTGGGCGCCGGCAGCCTGGCCCACTGCCTGCTGGATTATGACCCCGAACTGGCGCTGGATGTAGTGGAACTGCGTCCGGCGGTCGCCCGGGTGGCGCAGGACTGGTTTGAGCTGGAGATCCCTGCCCGGCTGTCACTCCATCTTGAAGATGCCGGCTGTTATATGGCCAGCGCGGGCTCGATGGCTGAAAACTCTACCGACCTGATCTTCAGTGATATCTACAATGACAGCGGTATGATCGAAACCCAGCTGAGTGAAGATTTTCTGCAGCACTGCTACAGGCTGCTCAGCCCCGATGGCATTCTGGTGCTGAACCTGTGGGAAGAAGGACGCGGCAGTCACCCACTGGCAATGCAGCGATTACGGAACCTGTTCGGCGATGGTTGCATGACCTGCACCGTCAGCGACGGCAATCTGATCGCCTACGCCTTTAAGGGCGGTACCCCCGATACCAGCTCCCGACGCCTGCAGCCTGTCGCCAGAAAACTGGCACGCAGGCTTAACGTACCGCTGCATAAACTGGCGGGCCAGCTGCAGCCAGCCTGACAGCCAGTTATTCAGGGGGGCAGGTAACCGGCCTCAGCCATTATCCTCCAGGATCATATCCGCCGCTTTTTCGGCGATCATCACCACCGGCGAGTTGGTGTTACCGGAAGTGATGGTCGGCATAATGGAGGCATCCACCACCCGCAGCCCGGTCAGCCCATGCACGCGCAGGCGGGCATCGACCACCGCCATCGGGTCGTCGCCCATCTTACAGGTACCCACCGGATGGAAGATGGTGGTGGCGATATCGCCGGCCGCCCGGGCCAGCTCCTCATCACTCTCTATATCAACGCCGGGCTTAAACTCCTCCGGCTCGAAGGGGGCCAGCGCCGGCGCCTTACAGATCGTTCGGGTCAGCTTCAGGGCGTCGGCGGCCACCTGACGGTCCTGGGGATGAGACAGGTAGTTGGGCTTAATGACGGGCGGCGCCAGCGGGTCGGCGGAGCGCAGGTGGACATGCCCCCGACTCTTCGGTCGCAGGTTGCAGACCGAGGCGGTGAAAGCCGGAAACCGGTGCAGTTCACCGCCCAGCTTCTCGCAACTCAGTGGCTGGATATGGTACTCAAGATTAGCGCTCTGCTGTGATGGGTCACTTTTCACAAACCCGCCCAGCTGGCTCGGCGACATCGTCAGCGGACCGCGCTTAAACAGAAAGTACTCCAGCCCCATGGTCAGCCGCCCCCACAGACTGTGGGATCGCTCGTTGAGGGTGGGCGTATTTTTTACCTTAAAGGCGGCCCGGACCTGCAGATGATCCTGCAGATTTTCACCGACCCCGGGCAGTTCATGGATGGTTTCGATACCGTGTTGCTGCAGCAATTCAGAGGCACCGATGCCGGAGCGCTGCATCAGCACCGGTGAGCTGACAGCCCCGGCACTGAGCAGTACCTCCCTGTCGGCGCGAGCATAACAGTCCCTGCCCTGCTGCCGGAAATGAATCCCCTTGATCTGTTTGTCGCTGACCTCCAGCCGGGTAGCATGGGCGTCGGTCACCACCGTCAGGTTGGGCCGATCCAGTACCGGCTTCAGAAACCCCCGAGCCGTCGACCAGCGCCTGCCCCGTTTCTGATTGACATGGAAGTAACCGACCCCGTAGTTATCACCGGTATTGAAATCATCATTTGCGGGAATCCCGTTTTCAGTGGCCGCCGCCCTGAAGGCGTCAAGAATCGGCCAGGAGAGTCGCTGATTTTCCACCCGCCACTCGCCGCCGGCTCCGTGCATCTCGGACGGGCCGTTGACATGATCTTCCGATTTTTTGAAATACGGCAGCACATCCTGCCAGCCCCAGCCGTCATTACCCAGATCACGCCAGTGATCATAGTCCCGGGCCTGGCCACGCATATAGATCATGCCGTTGATGGAGGAGCAGCCCCCCAGCACCCGGCCCCGGGGATAACCGAGACTGCGGCCGTTAAGCCCCTCATCGGGTTCGGTGCTGTAGCACCAGTCGGTACGCTTATTGTTGATGGTAAAGAGATAGCCGACCGGTATATGAATCCAGAAATAGTCATCCCTGCCTCCCGCCTCAAGCAACAGTACCCGGTTGTTGGGATTGGCGGAGAGCCGGTTGGCCAGCACGCAACCGGCGGAACCGGCGCCGACAATCACATAATCGGCCTGATAATCCGGCTGCCTGTTCTCCCGGGTTGCGGCCTCAGAAACAGCGCCGGAGACATCTGTATTCATTGCTCTTCCCCTGTCAGATGTTCACCTGACGTTAACGTTAACCGCAAACCGGATCAAGCTTTCACGACCGAACGATAGTCCCTCTTTAGTCGCGATCGGACAGAGACCCGACCGGGCAGAGTGGTCTAGACTGACAGTCTGTCGCCCGGCGACAATCCCGAAATTCGGCAATCTGTATCTGTAACGTCAAGGAAGGGGATTTTGATGAAACTGAAGCTCTGTTTAACCGGGCTGTTAGTGCTGGGGCTGAGCGCCACAGTCGGCGCAGCCACTCAGGCCACGGCCGAGGTCAGAGATCCGGAAGCCGCCACCGGCTTTCATCGCAAAGTGGCGACCAGCGCCGAAAAATTCATGGTCTCCGCCGCCAACCCTCACGCGGTGGCGGCAGGCTACCGGGTGCTGAAGGAGGGAGGCAGCGCCATCGATGCCACCATCGCCGTGCAGATGGTGCTGACGCTGGTGGAACCCCAGTCCTCCGGTATCGGCGGCGGTGCTTTCCTGCTGCACTGGAATCAGCAGGCCGGTCAGCTGACCAGTTGGGATGGTCGCGAGAAGGCGCCGGCCGCTGCCAGCGGCGACCTGTTCCTGGGGCCGGACGGCAAGCCGATGAACTGGTGGGAGGCGCTGGCCGGCGGTCGCTCGGTGGGTGCTCCCGGCGTGCTGGCGGCGCTGGCAAAGGCCCATAAGCAGCACGGTAAGCTGCCCTGGGGCTCGCTGTTCAGGGAGGCGATCGAGCTGTCGGAAAACGGCTTTAAGGTCTCCGAACGCCTGCATCAGCTGATTGTTAAGAAAACCAATCCGGCGCTGGGTCGCTACGACAAAGCCTGGAACTATTTTTATCCCGGCGGCGAACCGCTGAAGACCGGCACTCTGCTACGCAACCCGGAGCTGGCCGACACTTTCCGGCGCATTGCCACCCTCGGCCCGAAGGCCTTCTACAAGGGAGACATCGCCCGGGATATCATCGCTGCCGTTCAGGGTGCCCGTGACAATCCGGGGCTGCTGAACGAAGCGGATCTGATCGCCTACGAGGCCATTGAACGACCACCGGTCTGCGCCCCCTACCACCAGTTCAGAGTCTGTGGCATGGGCCCTCCCACCTCCGGCGGACTGACGGTTCTGCAGATCCTGACCCTGCTGGAGCCCTTTAAGCTCAGCCAGTATGCAGCAATGGATGAACAGGCCATCCACCTGTTTACCCAGGCCACCAGACTGGCCTACGCCGATCGCGGCCGCTACATGGCCGACAGTGATTTTGTCGAAGTACCGGTCAGCGGTCTGCTCGATCGGGATTATCTGCAACAACGTTCGACGCTGATCAGTAAGGAACAGGATATGGGTAAAGCCGGCGCCGGCGAGATCCCCATGAAAACCGCCTACGTCGAAGGTACGACCCTGGCCCAGCCCTCCACCTCCCATATTTCGGTGATCGACGGCCAGGGCAACGCCGTCTCCATGACCACCAGTATTGAGATGGCATTCGGCTCAACATTGATGGTCCGGGGGTTTCTGCTCAACAATCAGCTCACCGACTTCTCCTTCCGTAAGGAGCGTGACGGCAAACCGGTCGCTAACCGGGTTGAGGGCGACAAGCGCCCACGCAGCTCGATGTCCCCGGTGATGGTGTTCGACAGCGATGACCGGCTGCTGATGGTGATCGGTTCACCGGGCGGTAGCCGCATCATCAATTATGTCGCCAAGACCCTGGTTGGGGTGCTGGACTGGGGGCTGGATATTCAGCAGGCCATCGATCTGCCCAACGTCACCAACCGTAACGGCGGCACCGATCTGGAACTGGACACCCCGGCCGCGGCCCTGAAAACGGCACTGGAAGCCCGGGGACACACAATCAGCGTACGAGAGCTGAACAGTGGCCTCCACGGTATTCTGGTTACCGATCAGGGCCTGCAGGGCGGTGCAGATTCCCGACGCGAAGGCATCGCCCGGGGCGACTAGCCGCTCTCCTGGTTATGCGGAAGTCCGCTGAACCGGACTTCCGCAGCCGCCACCTGATCCGGATTAAGGACAGCCGGCCGGGGTCTGCTACACTGGCCGCTTTTATCGCTGAGCCATCTGTAATCCGGAGAACCCTGAATGGCAGACCGCGCACCTACACCGGCGGATCCGCAAACGCTGGACAACATCAGGCTGCTGGAAACCATCAGCCAGACTCTGTCCAGCTACATTACCGAGTCCAATCCCTGGGTGCTGTTTAACGGTCTGCTGGATGACCTGCTGGAACTGACCGGCAGTGAGTACGGTTTTATCGGTGAGGTATTTTATACCGACGGTCAGCCCTGCATCCGCAGCTACGCTACCACCAATATCGCCTGGAGCGGCGAGACCCGACGGCTCTACGAAGAGACCGCCGAGAAAGGCATGCTGTTTTCGAAACTGGATTCGCTCTACGGTGAAGTTCTGAAGACCGCCCGTCCGGTGATCTCCAACAATCCAGCCAGCGATCCTCGCAGCGGCGGTCTGCCGAAAGGTCATCCGCCGCTGAACAGTTTCCTGGGACTCCCCTTCTACTGTGGACAACAACTACAGGGCGTGGTCGGCATCGCCAACCGTGATGGCGGTTACGACCAGGCGCTGGTGGATTACCTGGCACCGTTCCTGTCCACCTGCAGCAACCTGATCCGCGCCTGGCGCAACAATATCCGCCGCGTTCAGGTCGAAGAGGAGCTGCAGTCCTATAAAAAACGGCTGGCGACGATTATGCGTCAGCGCAGCGCCGCCGCTGAGTCGGCCGGCGCCACCATCCAGCTCAACCGACAGTACCACTACCGGAGCGATGAACGCAGCCTCTATTATGAGGCGGAGCGGGTCGCACTGACCCGAAAGGAATCATTGCTGTTTGAACTGCTGGTCAGCCGGCTTAACCAGGTGGTGGAGCACCGCCTGATCGAGCAGCAGATCTGGCCGGACGTGATTGTCAGCGAGTCTTCATTGCGGGCGCTGGTCCGCCGACTGCGTAAAAAGCTGCCCGGTCTCAGCATCCGGACCATTTCCGGCATCGGCTATCTGCTATCGATCGACTAACCATCCGCCGACTGTTGCGGCAGCGGCGGACAGAAATATCACAAAAATCTCACAAACAAATCACTCCCCTGTCACACCTCCACCGGCCATAGCCGGTACCCTTTCAACCACTGTAAACCGGCCAGAGAAGGCCCGGCCGCTGCCAGTTTCTATACTGACATAACAGTACATCCCGGAAACCACAGAGGAGCCTGAAATGAGCGAAAAAACTCTCTACGAAAGACTTGGCGGTTACGATGCGGTTACCGCTGTCGTAAACGACCTGCTGCCCCGCCTGCAGGCCGACTCGCTGCTCGGTCGCTTCTGGCAGAATCGCGGCGAAGACGGCATCAACCGTGAAAAACAGTTGCTGATCGACTACCTGTGCAACTCGGCCGGCGGCCCCATGTACTACACCGGTCGCGATATGAAGCTGTCCCACAAAGGTATGAATATCAGCAGTGGCGACTGGTCCGCCTTTATCGGCCATCTGGAAGCGACCCTCGACAGCTTCAGCGTACCGGAGCCGGAACGGGGACAGGTGCTGGCCTTTATCGACAGCACCCGGGCCGATATCGTCGAAAGCTGACGCAACTTAACCCGCCTCAAGGCGACTCGCGGTCATTGCCGGTAAGGTATCGGTCATCGGTTGATGGAACCTGCAATGACCGCAGTAACGCCAATCCCATTAAGTACGACAGGCCCCAGTTCAGATGTCCTCATTCAGACCAACCCGGGATCAGGCCCGCCTGCTGACCCGCACCAGCTTCTTTCTGCTGTTCCTGCTGGCGCCGACGCTTGATATCTTTCGCCTCGATCTGACAATCGGCAATTTCATCATCTTTGGTCAGAACTGGACTCTGGGGATGGAGGGCTTTCAGCAGCAGGGCGGCGACGCCATTGAGGTTGCTTCCAACCTGTTGCTCCGTACCTTTCTACCGGTATCCCTGTTTATCCTGATTGCTGCGGTGATCGTCTGGCGACTGGGACGGGTCTATTGTGGCTGGCTCTGTCCGCATTTCTCGGTCGTGGAGATGATCAACCAGCTGATGCTGAAGCATCTCAACCGGGTCACTCTGTGGGAGAAAGCATCCGCAAAAACCCGGGGAATTCTGCCCTGGCTGCTGGTAGCAACGGTCAGTATCGGCATGGCCTTTATCTGGGCCTTCAGCCTGCTCACCTATCTGCTGCCACCGAAGCCGCTGTTCCAGGATCTGATCCTGGGCCAGCTGGGTTTTAAACCAGCTATCTTTCTGGCCGTAGCCACCCTGGTGTTCACCATCGATTTTCTCTTTGCCCGTCACCTGTTCTGCAAATTCGGCTGTGCCCTGGGTGTATTCCAGAGTCTGCTGTGGATGGGAAACTCGAAAGCGCTGGTGGTCAGTTTTGATAAATCACGGGCTTCACTCTGCAAGGGCTGCGACCGGGAGTGCGACAAGGCCTGCCCGATGCGCCTTCACACCCGCAGCATCAAGCGGGCAAAGTTCACCTGTACCCAGTGCGGTCAGTGTCTCAACGCCTGCGATCGGGTTCAGCAGGATAATCCGGACGGGGCGGTTATCCGCTGGGTCACCGGCGATCAGGCGAAACTGGTGGATCGTAACGCCGCCGGTGAACGGGACTGATAACTGTCCGCAGACTGAGCTGAGTCAATAAGTTACCGCCCCTCCAGGTTGACCCGCAGTAACGGCTTCGTCTATATATTCAGGAACTCTGATTCGACTGCAGGGATGTATGCCTGAATTACCAGCCACTTCAACCCCCCGCCTGATAGTGCAACTGACGATAGCACTGCTGGCAGGTCTGGCAATTGCCCTCAGTGCCTACCTGTGGCAGGTGTGTAGCTCAATCGATCAGGGGGGGCGTGAAAAGGCTCTGCGGCTGGCCGAGCTGATGGATTATCAGACCACTGAGTCCTTTCGACAGGTGGGCAGAATCCTATCCTCGGCCGGACAACTGGCCGGGCGCTCAGAGCTGATTCAGACCACCGCTTTTTCGCAGCAAATGAGTGCCTTTGCCGCCGGCCTTCCTCAGATTTCAACACTCAGTATCTTCGATGCAACCGGGACAGCGCTCTATAACAGCAACACCCGGGGGGCTGCAGCTGCTGATCCGAAAGCAGTCGCAGCCCAGCCCTGGTTCCGGATTCACAACGCACCGGGGCCGGCGGAGCTCTATATCTCCGAACCTCAGCAGAGCAGAGGCACAGATCAGTGGCACCTGGTGCTCAGTCGAAAGGTCAGCAAGCCGGACGGCACCTTTGCCGGAGTGGTGGCGGCCCGGATCGTTTCCAGCTACTTCCGTGGGTTCCACAAGCTGCTGATGCTGGGGGCGGAAGATTCTTTGTCGATCTTTCACCGCAACGGTACAGGCTTCGCCCGCCATCCATTCAGCAACCGCATCGAAGGCCGAAATTTTGCTGAAGGCAAGCTGTTCAGCGAAATACTGCCCGTTAACCCTGTTGGCGTATCCAGGCCGCCGGCAAAAACCGACGGCTTTCTGCGGCTGGTCGCCCACCGGCAGCTTTCTGATCTGCCACTGGTGATTACTCTGGGGATCGACGACAGTGCCGCATTCCAGCGCTGGTACCAGCTTCTGGTGCTGCTGGTGTCCGTCTATATGCTGTTTGCCGGCATGATGATCTGGCTGTGCCGGAAACTGAGCCGAAAAACCCGGGCGCTGGAGCACTCCAGGCAGGCTCTCGAGGATGAGAAAGCCTTTGAAACAACGATGTTTGAAACCAGCAGCAGCATCACTTTTGTACTCTATCCGGACGGCAGCATCTGCCGGGCCAACGCTGCTGCCGAACAGATCACCGGTCGTAACCGCCGTCAGTTGCTGAACCGCCCCTTCCATGAACTGCTGGTTCCGGAAGACAGCCACTACTTTCAGCAGTGGCTGGCAAACAGCTCCGAAGACCGGGTGGAGCAACTACGGGAACTCCGGGTCCCCGGGCCGGATAACCGTTGCTCGGTGCTGAGCCTGAGGGTCGTTCCACTGGCGGACAGAGAACCGCGCAACGGTTATCGGATTATCTCCGGAATTGATATTACCGACCGCAAAAAGGCGGAAGCTCGTATCTGGCATCAGGCCAACTATGATCTGCTCACCAACCTGCCTAACCGGGCGCTGCTGCAGGATAGGGCCCATCAGGCCATCAGTCAGCAGCAGCGAACTTTGCAGCCGCTGGCATTGCTGTTTATCGACCTCGATCATTTCAAGCAGATTAACGACAACTACGGTCACAGCGTCGGTGACCGGGTGCTGGTGGAATTCGCGGAACGACTGAAAATCAGTGTTCGCCAGCAGGATACCGCGGCCCGCTTTGCCGGCGATGAGTTCATCGTGCTGATGCCAGCCCTGCAGTCTCCGGAAGAGGTCGACCAGATTTGCCAGCGGTTGCTGAGCAACCTGCAGCAACCGATTCAGATCGACAAGCTGAGTATCCTGATCACCGCCAGTATCGGCGCCTGCATCTGCCCCCGGGATGCCGAAAGCCTGGACGCGATGATCAACCAGGCCGACGACGCCATGTACCGGGCTAAGGTGGCGGGACGAAATCGCTACCTGAGCTGCGACAATACCGTCGAGCTGGGTTCAGGGACAGGATAGCCCGGTGATCAGAGCTGGTCCGCGGAACGTTTCGCCACCAGACTGTGGTGCGGCTCCGTTTTGCCGCTGACCGCCAGCAGTCTCATAAAGATCAGCGCGCAGATCAGCGCCAGCGCCGACGCTCCCACGTAAACCCACGCCGTGCCGGGAATGATCAGCAAAGCCCCCAGGCCGGCAGCCAGCAGTTCGCTGGTCATCGCCAGTGCTCGGTACAGCCCCATCGCCTCCCCCTGCCTTGGCTTCGGCGCGTTATTCGAGACCGCCACCGAAGTCGCCAGCTCACCGATGGTAATACCGATGCCGGCGATCGCCATCACCAGCCCCAGGCTCAACAACCGGTCAGGCAGCACGAAACTGACCATGCCGACCGCCATCAGCAGATGTCCCAGCACCCCCAGCCAGGGCAGTCGCATTTTCCCGGCCAGCCGACCCGCCAGCCAGCTGCCGAACATCATCGGTACGCTGATAACCACGGCGGCCTGGGCCAGATCGACAGGCGATGCTGAAAACTTCTCCACCAGCCAGACATTGAAGAAGCTGAAATAGAGCATCACCGCGCCATAGCTGAGCAGAGTCAGCAGAAAGAACAGTCGCAGCCCCGGCAGAGTCAGCAGCTCGAAATGAGTACCCCGCGCTTTTGCCGACACAACGGCCGCCTGCATAGCGGGACGCTCAGACAATCCGAACAGTACCGCCATCAGATTCAGTAACGCCAGCAATGCCGCCAGTGCGAAAGGAATCGCCAATGCACCGCCCAGTTCGGCCATATAGCCGCCCAGCAGCGGACCAACAATCCAGCCCATATTGAGGCCGACGTTCAGCAGCCCGAACAACCTCGGCTTCCGTTCCGGCGTGCTGATATCTGCGGCCATGGCCTGGGCGATGCCGACATTGCCGTTACAGAGTCCCTCCCAGAACCGGGTGATCAGCAGTACCGCCAGCCAGCGCTGATCCACCGCCACCGCCATCACCAGATAGCCGGCCAGCACCCCGACCAGCGACAGCAGCAGAACTCGTTTACGGCCCAGGCGGTCGGACAGTCTGCCCAGCCAGGGCGCGCCAATAATCTGTCCCAGCGGATACAAACCCAGCATCAGTGCCAGCCACCACACCCGAACAGTGCGTTCGGCCTCTGCCGGCAGCAGACCACCACCCTGTTCCAGAAACAGCGGCGTAATTACCGGCGACGGCAGACTGAATCCGGCCACCGCCAGCATCACCGTCAGAAACAGAATCAGTTCAGTACGAGTCATATCCCGCCCAGCCAAATAAAACAACAAATAACTTTATTTAATATACTCACACTTCCGTTTAAGTAAAGCTTTATGTTGATATATTAAAAACACTGGCTGATAATTGCCCCATGCATACACAGAACAATGCCGACCGTATCCTCTACCTGCTTAAGACCCGAGGCCCCCTCAGCGCAGCGGAACTGGGAAAAAGCCTCGATATCACCTCTATGGGTGCACGCCAGCATCTGCAGAGCCTTGAGCAGCAGCAGCTGGTGTGCTGGCAGGATACTCCCAGCGGGCGGGGACGCCCCAGAAGGAGCTGGCATCTTACCGAAACGGCGCTGCGGCGTTTTCCCGACACTCACTCTGAACTGACCCTGACACTGATCGATTCCGTCACCGAGCTGTTCGGAGATGAAGGTCTGGAGAAGCTGATACAACGGCGGGAACAGCAACTGCTACGGCAGTATAGCCAGGCGCTGACGGAAGCAGACAGCATCGGTGAACGACTGCAGATTCTGGCCAGCCTGCGCACCGCCGAAGGCTATATGGCGGAGTGGCAACAGCTGGAAAGCGGAGATTATCTGCTACTGGAGCACCATTGCCCGATCTGCGCCGCCGCCACCCGCTGCCAGGGTTTCTGCCGCTCGGAACTGGCATTACTGCAGCAGGTTATGGGCGATGGGGTTTCGGTCAGCCGCGAACAGTACCTGCTATCCGGAGATCTGCGCTGCAGTTACCGTATCAGCCCGAAGCAGGGCTGACAGCCGACCTGGCAGAAGCCCTTTCGGTTGTTGTTGCCAGCCATCGGGCTGGTATTTGTTACATTTTCCCCGGCCTCCGCCACACCAACCTCTGACAGTACCCGATTGAACAGCCCGGCAACTGTGCTATGATCGCGGCCCTTTTGACCGTCAAATATATTTAACTATGAGTTTGTTATTTTCAACCTGGATCAAATTCTTCTTTCTGTTCGCCCCCTTTTTTGTGGTGTCGATGTTCCTGTCGCTGACCCGGGGAGAGTCGGCAACCACTAAGCGCAGTACCGCCAGGCGAGCGGTAATGTCGGCGGCGCTGATCAGTCTGGTGCTGTTCTTTTTCGGTAATCCACTGTTTGGCCTGCTGGGCATTACCCTCGACTCGTTCAGGATCGGCGCCGGGACTCTGTTGTTTCTGTCGGCAATCAGCCTGGTCAAGGATGGCGTTCGTACCCATGCCGATGTACCGGATGAACAACGCGACGATATCTCGGTGGTCCCTCTGGCGATACCCACCATTATCGGCCCCGCCACTATCGGCACCATTCTGGTGTTCGGCGCCGAGCTGCAGGGGGCCGAACTGGTATACGGTATTCTCGGTATGCTGCTGGCGCTGGCTGCACTGCTGGTATTGCTGCAGCTGTCCGCCGCTGTCGAGCGGCTGCTGGGCAGTACCGGACTCAATATTCTGAGCAAGATCACCGGCCTGATTCTGGCGGCCATGGCGGCAGAAATTATCTTTACCGGGATCCGCCACTTTCTGGTCAGCGCTGGTTGATAACCGGTTGGCAGAATGCCGGCACGATTGCTACCGGTCGCCCTCTGAGCGGGCTGCTACAGGTGTTAAGGGAACAGTAGCAGCGGGCTCCGACCGCGATCACTCCCGTGCAAACGCTCACACCACTGTCGCCCTCGGAGCGGGCTGCGACGGCTGTTAAGAGAACTGTAGCAGCGGGTTCCGACCGCGATCGACCTCGTGCAGATAACTACCCCCTGTCGCCCTCGTAGCGGGTTGCTACGTCTGTTAAGGGAACTGTAGCAGCGGGCTCCGACCGCGATCACCCCCGTGCAAGTGGCCACACCGCTGTCGCCCTCGGAGCGGGCTGCTACGGCTGTTAAGGAAACTGTAGCCGCGGGCTCCGACCGCGATCACCCCCGTGCAAGTGGCTACACCGCTGTCGCCCTCGGAGCGGGCTGCTACGGCTGTTAAGGGAACTGTAGCAGCGGGCTCCGACCGCGATCGCTACCGTGCAAATGCTCGCCCCCCTGTCGCCCTCGGGGCGGGCTGCTACGGGTGTAAGGAAACTGTAGCCGCGGGCTGCTACAAAAGACGGAGCAACCTGACAAACAGAGAGGCGCCGGCGCGGACCGAACAGGTAGAAAAAAGCCGCCCCGAGGGGCGGCAATCGACCAGATCCGGTTGATCAGCTGGCGACGCAGCTGCGGACGCTGCTGTCGGCGGGCTTCGCCGGCGCGTTGTCGCCCTTCGGGTTGACCACCCGCACTGTGGCCACCTTGTTCTGGGTGAAGAAGTCGATAGCATCCTTACCCTGCACCTTGTTGTTACCCACCAGCGACCCCTTGATACCGCCGAATGGCAGATAGGGGTGCGGCGCACAGATACCGACGTTAACGCCGATCATGCCCACATCCGCTTCGTTGATGAATTTCTCGGTGTAGTAGCTGTTCTGGGTGAAGATACAGGCACCGTTACCCATCTCATGGTTGCGGATCATCCGCAGCGCACCGTCGATGCAGCCCACCTTCATAATGCTCAGTACCGGACCAAAGATCTCCTCCTGAGCAATCTGCATGCAGGGGGTGACATCGGTAAACACGGTGGGGCCGACGAAATAGCCCGCCTCATTGGCTTCCGGCAGCTGCGGGTCACGACCGTCCAGCGCCAGGGTGGCACCGCCCTCCTCGCCTATGCGGATATACTCGAGAATCTTCTCCTTCGCCTTCGAGGAGATCACCGGCCCCATAAAGACATCGGGATCCATGGCATCGCCAATCTTCACGGTTTTTGAGGCTTCCAGCAGGCGCTCGACAAACTGGTCGTGGATCTCCGGTACCACGGCGATATTGGAGACCGCCAGACAACGCTGACCGGCAGAGCCGTAGCCGGACATCAGAATATTCTCGATCAGCAGATCCATGGGAGCGTCTTCCATCGCCACCAGGAAGTTCTTGGCACCGCCCAGCAGCATGGTCTTCTTGCCACTGCGGCCGCAGCCTTCGGCGATCGCCTTAGCGGTCGGAGTGGAGCCCACCAGGCAGACGCCGGCGACATTGTCGTCGTCATACCAGGCTTCCACCACCTGACGATCACCGTGAACGATATTGACCACCCCATCCGGCAGACCGATATCCACCAGCAGCTGCATCATTTTCTGCATAAACAGCGGTGATTCGGTGGAGGGCTTGTAAACGAAGGTGTTGCCGGTACCGATGGCAAAGGGGATAAACCAGCCGAACACCAGCGCCGGGAAGTTAAAGGGCGCCACGCCACAGAACACCCCCAGCGGCGCCTTGATCAGCCGGCCGTTGATGTTGTTGGCGATGCCCTGCACCGTCTCTCCCTGAACCAGCGCCGGAATGCTGCAGGCCATCTGCAGAATCTCGATCACCCGCCCCACTTCGCCACGGGCCTCGGCGATGTGCTTGGCCTGGTCGATGGCAATGGATTCGGCCAGCATCTCGTGGTTATCCTTCATCGCCTGGTGCATTTTAAAGATGTAATCCATACGTTTTGGCAGCGGCATCGCGCTCCAGGCCGGAAAGGCTTCAGCGGCCGCGGCAACGGCAGCCGCCGAGGTCTCTTCCGAAGACAGCGGTACCTCGCCGATCACCTGTCCGGTGGACGGATTACGCAGCGGCGCATACTGACCGTTGCTCTCGTCCAGCCACTGGCCATTGATATGATTTCTGATTTTGATTGATTCGTAAGCCATTGCTTAAAACTCCGATTGGAACAATTCGTTATCGATTACTTCTTTTAACTCGTCATGACTGATACAGCGATTTCAGACCGGCCTCCGGCCTCAGATACCGCCCGAAGGCGGACCTGACGCCAGTGTCACCAGAAGATTGCCGGGGATTTCCGGGTACCGCTTACACCTCGCCGCTACGAATACGCTCGCCGCGCGCTCGCAGGTATTCAATGGTCAGCAGCATCAGGGCCGACACCACCACCAGCAGTACCGCCACCGCCAGGATGGTCGGATTGATCTGCTCCCGCAGGCCAGAGAACATCTGCCGTGGGATGGTGCGCTGCTCAGGTCCCGCCAGGAACAGGATGATCACCACTTCATCGAAGGAGGTGACGAAGGCGAACAGCGAACCGGAGATCACTCCCGGTCGGATCAGCGGCATAATCACTTTGAAGAAAGTCTGCACCGGCGTCGCCCCCAGCCCCAGTGAGGCCCGCATCAACGAGTAATCGAAGCCCGACAGCGCCGCATTGACGGTGATAATCACGAAGGGCGTTCCCAGCGCCGCGTGGGCGATGATCACTCCCAGATAGCTGCCCGACAGCCCCAGCTGGGTGTAGAAGAAGTACATCCCGGCCGCGGTGATAATCAGTGGCACGATCATCGGTGACAGCAGCACCGCCATGATCATCCGCTGCATCGGCATCACCGGGTTGCTGAGGCCGATCGCCGCCAGCGTGCCCAGCACCGTCGCCAGCACCGTGGCACAGATGCCGATGTAGAAGCTGTTCCTGATCGCCAGCATCCACTTGTCATCGTTGACGATCTCCTCATACCACTTCAGTGAGTAGGCTTCGGGATCCAGCGCCAGCATCCCCTGGGTGAAGGTGAAGTACGGCTCAGCGTTAAAAGATAACGGTATAATTACCAGGATCGGCAGCATCAGGAAGGCCAGTACCGACCAGGCGGTCAGTCGCAGACTGTGCATGCCGAGTTTCTGCCAGATGGTGAAATACTTTGGAAAATTCATCGGCTTACCCCAACTTAATATTGCTGACACCGACGGTGCGGTCGTAAATCCAGTAGAGCAGCGTGATCAGCGCCAGCAGCAGTGATCCCAGTGCCGCCGCCAGTTCCCAGTTGTTGGAAGACTGCATATGGAAGGCGATGATGTTACTGATCATCTGACCGTCGGTACCGCCCACCAGGGCCGGCGTGATGTAGTAACCGATGGAGATAATGAAAACCAGCAGCGCCCCTGCACTCATCCCCGGCAGGGTCATCGGCATATAGATTCGCACGAAGGCTGGAATCGGTTTCGCCCCCAGCGACAGTGCCGCCCGGAAATAACTGGGATCGATCCCCTTCATCACGCTGTACAGCGGCAGGATCATAAAGGGCAGCAAGATGTGGGTCATGGCAATCACCGTCGAGAACTGGGTATAGAGCATCTCGATCGGTTCGGTGATGACATGAATCGACTGCAGGAAGGAGTTAATCACCCCATTGGTCTGCAGCAACGCGATCCAGGAGGTGGTCCGCACCAGCAGCGAGGTCCAGAACGGCAGCAGCACAAACACCATCAGGGTATTGGCGGTCTTTGCCGGCGCCGTCGCCAGGTAGTAGGAGAGCGGGAATCCGATCACCGCTGTCAGCAGAGTAATCAGCAGCGCGATTTTCAGGCTTTTCCAGTACAGCTTCAGGTAGATACTGGGGTTCCGGGAGGCGATCTCACCGGCATCGTCACGGGTCAGATCCAGCGCGGTCAGATAGAACTTATCGGTAATGGTGACACCGGAGCGTTTGATCACCCGCCACAGCTCCACCTCCTGCCACTGCGGTTTGAGCTTCAGCAGCTGTTCGGCACCGGCCGAGGCCAGCAGCGCGCTGTCCATCTTCTTCAGTTTTCGGGCCGACGATTTGATCAGACTGGAACTGCCGGGACGTGAGCGATTGATCTCTTCGGCCAGCTTGCCGGCCCGACGCTCTTTCGCCAGTTTCTGCAGTTCAACAGCAAAGGCGTTCAGTACGGCATCATCGGGGCGGACATCAGAGGTCTCTTCCCAGCCGGACAGGCCCTGCAGGGTATCCGGTATCAGCTGCGCTACCGTCGGATGGTAGACGCTTCGGTAAAGCATGGTGCCGATAGGTGCCACGAAGGCAATCAGCACAAACAGCATCAGCGGAGTCACAAACAGGGCGGCGATGAGCTTACGACGACGCTGGTTTTTGCGGCTCTGAGCGATTTCCGCGGCCGTCAGCGTCATCTGATCATCCCCCGGTGACGATGAACGATCATCGCGGCTCCCCGAATTAACCACCTGATCTGCGGTGAGTTCTAACTGAGACATAGAAACTGCCCCTCACTTCCGATGAACGCGGCCTCCGATCGCAGCAGCAATCAAAATCGGCGCTCGAAACTTACAGGTTCCACCCTCAGTAAGCCTGAGGTCCCACAGAGGGCGGAGTGCTCGGTTTATTCCCGGCGGGCTGCGATCTGCCTGCAGCCCGCGCAGGCTTTGTCATTCAGGCTACTGCAGCAGCCATTCGTTGAACTTCTCACCGAGGGATTCGCCGTAGTCTGCCCAGAACTCACCGGATGCTTTCAGCCCCTCATCCAGGTGCGCGGAAGGCAGTTTGGGGATGACATTTTTGTCGACGTAGGCATAGGAGGAGCGACGAGTCGGACCATAGGCCACATCCTGCATGCCCGCTTCCGGCTTCGAGCTGGTGGCAAAGCGGATGAATTCCTCAGCCAGCGCTTTCTTCTTCGATCCCTTAACGATGGCCCAGACATCCAGATCGTATACGTGGGCATCCCAGACCATCTCGAAGGGCTTGTTGTCCTTCTGAATGGCATCGAAGATACGGCCGTTGGCGGACTGCACCATCACGGCACCACCGTCGTTCAGCAACTGCGGTGCCTGCGACCAGCTGTCGAACCAGACCAGATCGTTCTTGATGGTATCCAGCTTGGCAAAGGCGCGAGCCTGGCCTTCGTCGGTGGCCAGTACATCGTAAACCTGCTCCTTCGGTACACCGTCGGCGATCAGCGCCCACTCCATATTGACCTGAGGACGCTTACGCAGGGCGCGCTTACCGGGGAACTTGCCGGTATTGAAGAAGTCCGCCACCCGGGCCGGCTTGCCGCCCTGAATGGTGTCATTGTTGTAAGAGAACAGGATGGTCCAGATGATGTTACCTACGCCGCATTCGTTGGCCAGCGCCTCGGCACCGAAGTCCTCCCTGGCCGGTACCCCGTTGTCGCCGGGCGGCAGGGTATCCTGCGGGAACACCTCTAACAGTCCTTCGGAGCAGGCCCGCTCCAGATCGATCACTTCCACATCAACCACATCCCAGAGAATGTTGCCGCTCTCCACCTGCGCTTTGATTTCGGCGATGCCACCGGAATAATTTTCGAACAGAATCTTATGGCCGGTCTTCTCCATAAAGGGGTCCAGCATGTGCTTCTGCTGAGCGGCACCGTAGGCACCACCAAAGGAGACAGCAGTCAGCTGATCCGCAAATGCCGGAGAGATGGCTGTGGACAGTGCGAGAGCAGCACCAATTCGCTTGAGTTTTCTCATTGTTATTTTTCCTCTTACGGACGATATCTGAACGGCTCCGGAGAACCATTCGGTTTGAGTAAGGCAATACAACTGTGTTTGCGCTTCTGGTCTTCGGTTATTGCAAATCGTGACGCCCCGAGTCAGGCCGGACGATCCAGTGCCAGCCCGCCTTCCGTGCCCCAGGTCAGCCGGGTTCGGGCTCCGGCCGGAATCTCCGGTGCCTCATGATCATTCATGGCCTTGATCATCAGTTCCGAACCACATCCCAGCCTGAAGAAGTAGCGGATAGAATCGCCGACGTAGAGTCGGGTGATAAAGGAAGCCTCGATAGCGTTGTCGAACTGATGCTTATCGCTGGCGATAAACAGATTCTCCGGGCGAATCGCCAGTACACAGGGATCTCCCGGCGGCGGGCAGTTCATATCGACCGAGGTGGCGGTGGTACCGTCCGGCAGTTCAATATGGGCCACCCCCTGTTGAACCGACTTAACAGTACCGGGGATATGGTTGTTCTCGCCGATAAAGTCGGCAACGAAAGAGTTGGCCGGCTGCTCATAGAGCACATCAGGTGCCGCACACTGCTGCACCACCCCATTGTTAAATACGGCAATACGGTCGGACATAGTCAGCGCTTCAGTCTGGTCGTGGGTTACATAGATGGCGGTGAATCCCAGATCCTCGTGCAGTCGCTTAATTTCGAACTGCATCTGCTCCCGCAGATTTTTGTCCAGCGCCCCCAGCGGCTCATCCATCAGGACGATACTGGGTTCAAAAATCAGCGAACGGGCCAGCGCCACCCGTTGCTTCTGGCCGCCGGACAGCTGACCCGGGTAGCGGTTCCTGAAATCAGCCAGCTCTACCAGCCCCAGCGACTCTTTGACTTTACGATCGACCTGATCCGCCGGCATCTTGCGAACCCGCAACGGGTAAGCGAGGTTTTCACCGATGGTCATATGGGGAAACAGCGCATAGTGCTGAAACACCATGCCGATATTGCGATGGTAGGGCGCAACATCAGTGACCGGCTGGCCGTTTACCAGAATGCTGCCGCTGGTAACATCCTCGAAACCGGCCAGCATCATCAGGCAGGTGGTTTTGCCGGAACCGGAAGGACCCAGCAGGGTGACAAACTCCCCTTTTTTGATGTCCAGATTGAAGTTTTTAACCACCAGATTTTTCTGGTCGTAGCTCTTCTTGACGTTGATGAAACGAACATACTGATTATTATTTTCTGCGTTCATCACGGAGTAACCTCTTTCCGCATTGGCTGTTGTGTTTGTATTCATGGGTTTCAGCATTGCCGGATCGCGATCCTCCGCGCCCGTCCTGCCCTGTGCTCAGGACAGCCCGGTCCCTGCAAGGCAGAGCTGCTCGCATACTGAAAAGATGAAATTCTGGTAACTGATTCAGGCGCTGATAATCAGTTCAAAAAGCTGACACCCCACCCGACCGGATCGATCAGGTTGGTGGAGGAGGAGCTGTCACCACCCCGGGGATAACGATCGGCGTCACAGGTTCTGCTTCGCGGATCGAAGCAGTATTACTCCGGCGACAGTTCGGCTGCTGATCGGTCATGAGACTTTTAAGAGACATTGCATTCACCCGCTTATTATTTTTCTGTCAGGCTGGCTTCCCGTCCGGGGCCTCGTTAACTTGATATCGACTATAGGCCAGGGGTGAAAAAAGCCTATAGACCCAACGACAACCCTTTTTATGGTTCCAACTGGGATCCCTGTGTTCTCTGGCCTGGGGGCAGGACAGCAGGATTTTCGAGGAAGAAACAGCTGGCTCTGGTACCAGCACAGATTACCCGGCTGGTACCAGCTTTGCGCCGCACAAAAGGAGCAGAAAAAGCGCACCGGAAAGACCGGAACCGACCGGGGAGCAATAAGAATCCGCCGGATTTTCTGCTCGGTACAGGATCGATCTTTAAGGATAAAACCAGGCAGTTCCCGGAGCGCAGGACTCAGTGACCTGCGGCCTCCCGGTAGATGGCAGGCTTAATATCGAGCAGCTCGGTATTATCCAGACAATCCAGCCCTCGGACTGTCAGCTGGCCGATTTCGATATGCTCGATGGGCAACACCGCGACGCCGATCGGATTTGGCCTTAAGGGGGTGCGCAGTGCGAATGTTCCGGTTCCCTCTTCATCCGATTCCACCCTCTGTCCCGCCAATATGCGGTCGGAATTCCCCAGCCAGTAAAGAATCAGAATGCTCTGCCCTTCGCTGAGACCGGCCAGCTCATCCTGATATTCCTGATTCAGCCTGAGATGACAGAGCGGTCCTCCGGACTGAATATTATTCGGACAATCCTCAATCGTCCTGTAGGGCGTTCTGATATGTCCGATAAATTTTAATTCTGCTGACATATTACCTCTCCTTTCTGTGCTGACCGATCCTGTCTGACCGTTGAGATGGCGTACAGCAGGATCGTACCCAGAATGATCATCCCGCCGATAAGGCTTGCCACCGGCGGAATTTCTCCAAAAAAGCCAAACCCCCAGAGAGGAGCAAAAACCGCTTCAATCATCAGGATCAGACCCACTTCCGGCGCGGTGATGTAACGGGTCGCTACCTGCGACATGACCCGGCCGAACGGCGCGGTAAACAGCCCCATCACGGCCATAATGACCCAGGTGCCGACACTGAAGGTCGAGGGGGCTGCCAGGAAGAACATTACGATGGCCAGGAACAATCCGCCAAAGCCCACGCTGGCCATGCGGCTCACATCCTGATACCTGCGCAACAGCGTCTGATTCAGGGACAGGCAGGTAACAGCAAAAACAGCGAGCGCGTCACCCAGCCAGTTCCCGGTTTCAAATGATCCGGATACCACGACAGCAATACCGATCATGACCGAAGCGATAGCGAACCAGGTGGAGCGTTTCGTGACCTCCCCCAGAAATAACCAGCTGAATACCGCTGCCAGAGCCGGCGAGCCACTGAGTATGATAAAGGTATTAGCGATCGAGGTGTTCTTGATACTCAGCACCAGCGCCGAAGCACTTCCAAGCATCAGAACCCCTGAAAGCAGCACAGGCCATCCACTGGCTTTAAGGGTCTTAACCAGCCCCCGCTCATCGCGAAGCTGAATAAAAACAGGCATGGAGATGGCTGTAAACAGACCAAACAGGAAGGCCGTGTCGAATCCACTGACACCGGAGAACCTGATAAAGACGGGATCGAAACTCATAAGTAATGCACCCAACAGAGCGATGAGAACGCCAGCCGTGCGAGTGCTTTTCTGGCTGATGGATTTCGTAATCGGGTTTGACATGATTGCCTCTCAATTAAATCATACTGGCCAGTATGATTATTCGAGTTTGCAGCCATGTCAACAAAATCATACTATCGGGTATGATAAATATTGATGGACCAGAGCGCGTGAGCAAAATAGAGCAGAACAAAGAGAGAAAGCGACAGGCCATTCTGCAGGCGGCACAGGGGGTTTTCCTGTCCGATGGCTATGTACTCGCCAGTATGGACAGAATTGCCGTTCAGGCGAAGGTGACAAAGCAGACCATTTACCGGTATTTCCCGTCCAAATCAGATCTTTTCAGAGCAACCCTTCAGCAGATGGGCGAAAGCTCGGAGATGAGTTTTCTTGCGCACCTGCAGGATACCGATACGGAACAGGCCCTGTATAAATTTGCCCGGGACTTCATCCGGGCCCATCTGTCGGACGAGCATCTGGCCACCTACAGGCTACTGGTTGCTGAAGGCGCCAAAGCTCCGGAGATGACCCGCAGCTTCTGCGCCGTCGGACCAGATGAGACGGATGAGAAACTGTCAGAGTTTTTCTCGGAAAGACTGAATGTCAGGGACGTCAAAACCACGGTGCGGTTGTGGACGGCGATGTTACTTGCCCATCGCGGTGCTGTACTGATTGGGATGGAAAGGCCTGATGATCAACAGATTGAGGTGCATGCAAGAAATACCGTTGATTTCCTGTTATCGGCCATATCCTGACCCTGTTCAGGGCCGGCTGACACTGAAGGGACTGGCGGGGCCTGTCTCAGAATCGACAGACCAGGAGCGGGACATCGACAGGGATAACAACCGACTGTAGGTCATCGGATTATGGGTAGGGACAATAATCGACAGGAGGAGATCGGATCAGCGGTGGGGATATCAAAAAAGGGGCCGAAGCCCCTTTTCTGTCAGTGCAGATCGCTCTCAGAGCTTACTGCCTGCGGTACCTGTCAATTACAGGTGGAAGTGCCAGCGGCCCCAACGACCGTAAGTGTGCCAGCGCTGAACGGTTCTGCGAGTGTGGTGATACTTACGACGGTGACGCTTAAGGAAACCGATCGACTGGGTCTGGATGGTGGTGTAATAGGAATAACTCACCGTGGTTCCGGCGGTGTGACCACCGGCCAGCTGCTTCATGGCACTCTGGTCCAGTTCCTTATTGATCGGCAGATCGATCAGGGTCATCGGCTGTTTCATGGGGACGGCTGCGGTCATAATCTTGCTCCTGGTTCTTTGTGAAGGCAGTCTGTTGAAGACACTTAAGGTATTGCAGCCGCCGTGCCAGCTTTCTGCTTACAGTCAAAAAAAACTACAACAGATTGTTTTATTTGAAATAAAAATCTTCATTATTCACTGATGCTTAATATCTGCGAACAATTACCGAAGCAATTATGTTCCCAGTAAGCTAACTAGTGTCCATCCATAAACGTAATATGCTGATATTATTGGAGAAAATGAAGAGATAAGCGGTGATGCCTCACGTGGATAATGGTATCTTTTGTTTCAACCCATTGAAATAAAAGAAAAAGCCAAAACCCACGGAGGCCACAATGCGTCAAAAACGCACTGTCCAGAGCAGTATATTCGATGTGTATGCCAATCACGAGATCGGCCGTGAATTAAAGACGATGTCCGATTGGCTGGATGCTCATTCCGAGATACTGGAATGGGTCGCTGAGGATCTGTGCCGGCAGGACGCCCAAAACACCGGGCGAGAGGGGTTGTCCGCGGAGTCGATACTGCGATGTGCCATTCTCAAGCAATACCGTCAGCTCAGCTATGAGGAGTTGGCCTTTTACTTGGAGGACTCGCTTTCATTGCAAGCCTTTGCGCGCTTGCCACAGACCTGGCGGCCGAAGAAGTCTGCTCTCCAGGGGGGGATCGGAGCGATTCGCGATGCAGTCTGGGAGCAGATCAACCGATTGATGTTGCAGGATGCGAAAGAGCTAAAGATCGAGCGAGGGCGCACAGTTCGGGTCGATAGCACCGTCACAGAGACGCCGATCCATGCCCCGAGTGATAGTAGCCTGCTATGGGATGCCGTCCGCACTCAGGTTCGGCTCTTGCAACAAGCCCAAGAGTTGGCGGGGGAGACACGCCTGGATTGGCATGACCATCGACGCGTAGCCAAGAAGCGCGCCTACCAGATCCAGTATTCGAGAGGGAAGGAGAAGAAAGTTCGATGGTATCGGGATCTGATCAAGGTAACCGGCAAGGGTCTCGATTACCTGGCCAAGGCATGGTTGCAGCTAAGCCTACTGAAACTGGATGATGCGGCATTCGCCGGTTGGCAGGAGCAGGCCAAACACTACCAGGCGCTGATTGAGCGGGTGGTCGATCAAGCCGAACGGCGGGTGATAAAAGGCGAACAGGTGCCCGCCGCAGAGAAGGTCTTTAGCCTGTTTGAGGAGCACAGCGATATCATCGTCAAAGGTAGCCGCGATATTCAATATGGGCACAAGCTGAACTTGGCCACCGGCCGGAGCGGGTTGATTCTCGATGCGGTAATCGAGGACGGTAACCCGGCCGACAGCGAGCGCTTTATTCCGCTGCTGGAGCGGCAGATAGAGATCTATGGACGGGCTCCCCGGCAAATGGCAGCCGATGGCGGTTACGCCAGCAAAGTCAATGTGCAGTTGGCCAAAGAAAAAGGTGTGAAAGATGTGGCGTTCAGCAAGAAAAAGGGCCTGAAGGTTGCACAGATGACGAAGAGTGATTGGGTGTATCGCAAACTGCGCAACTTCCGGGCAGGGGTCGAAGCCGGCATCTCCTGCCTCAAGCGGTCCTACGGCTTGGCACGTTGCACTTGGAAGGGACTGGAGCATTTTAAGGCGTACGTCTGGTCTGCGGTGGTAGTGCATAACTTGGCCGTGCTCTCGCGACAGCCAGCCACATAGCCGCCCCACCAGCGAGGAGACGGCAGCAAGCTCCCCGGTCATCGACTGACCGATGAATAGCTATGGCCAAAAATGGCTGACAGGGGGGCCTACAATCTGTCTTCGACATCAGATTGGAGTGAATGGGACACGAAATAGGCAAAGAAGGATCAAGCTGATCCTCTCTGCCATAAGGGGCATCCGTAAAAGATGCCGTTTATGGATGGACACTAACTATTTTTATGCCAGTGTTCCTATAAACAAAACACCCCTGAAACCTGGCAGAAAGAATAAAAACCGACAGCGCTGTCACCTCCACCCCCTCCGGAAAACATGCCAAAAATCGGACCGGACCTGGCGCTCAACAACGGAGCAGGAGCGCTTCTCAGTGGCTCCGATGCCATTTTCACGCCCCAGAGACGCCTAGAGAGACAGCGAAACTGCCAGATCGGTTTACAGGTTCTCGGGGGGGCTGAGATTATTCAGCAGTAAGCGCGGTGGGCCAAGGAACGGGCGGAGGAACCGGCATTATCCGGGTGGGCATCTCAGCTGGTGGTAGCAGTCGAAGTCCGCAGCTTGCGGAAAAGAGACCTGGGGACTTCCGGAAGTCTGCCTCAGGATTAGCAGACAGAGGCCGGAAGATAGATGGGGATAACAAAAAAGGTTCTTCGCGCTTTAAGGGGATTGGCGGCTTTGGGCTGCAAAGCCGACGTCGGGATTGGCACAAGCTGGAATCCATTTGTCGGGCTGAAGCCCGACCTACGATCGTGCTACATGTGGGTCGGCCTTCAGGCCGACAAAATGGGCCTACTAACTCCCGTAGTTCGAATTTGGCACCTCTCCCCTCGTAGCCGGCGAGCACGGTGACGAGGATGGAATCAGGCCCGGAATGGAGCGAGACAAGCAAGCCGAGCCAGATGGTCAGTGTAGGGAAGCGCTGTCCAGACGCCCCCAGCCTCGTTATCGCACGCAGTGGACCGCGCAGGGCGGCAAAGTGGGGTGCACTTTCGATGAACAAGGACGTTCGAATGCCGCGGAGCGCAACAAAAAACATCAGCTGACTCTGCAAACGAGCTTTAAACTCCCAAAGCATCACTAAAGCAAACGTCCGCTCAGCGCAGGCTACGGAACTTTCACTATTATGCGCGAAGAACCAAAAAAAGGGGCCGAAGCCCCTTTTCTGTCAGTGCAGATCGCTCTCAGAGCTTACTGCCTGCGGTACCTGTCAATTACAGGTGGAAGTGCCAGCGGCCCCAACGACCGTAAGTGTGCCAGCGCTGAACGGTTCTGCGAGTGTGGTGATACTTACGACGGTGACGCTTAAGGAAACCGATCGACTGGGTCTGGATGGTGGTGTAATAGGAATAACTCACCGTGGTTCCGGCGGTGTGACCACCGGCCAGCTGCTTCATGGCACTCTGGTCCAGTTCCTTATTGATCGGCAGATCGATCAGGGTCATTGGCTGTTTCATGGGGACGGCTGCGGTCATAATCTTACTCCTGGTTCTTTGTGAAGGCAGTCTGTTGAAGACACTTAAGGTAGTGCAGCGGCCGTGCCAGCTTTCTGCTTACAGTCAAAAAAAACCACAACCGATTGTTTTATTTGAAATAAAAATCTTCATTATTCACTGATGCTTAATATCTGCGAACAATTACCGAAGCAATTATGTTCCCAGTAAGCTAACTATTTTTATGCCAGTGTTCCTATAAACAAAACACCCCTGAAACCTGGCAGAAAGAATAAAAACCGACAGCGCTGTCACCTCCACCCCCTCCGGAAAACATGCCAAAAATCGGACCGGACCTGGCGCTCAACAACGGAGCAGGAGCGTTTCTCAGTGGCTCCGATGCCATTTTCACGCCCCAGAGAGGCCTAGAGAGACAGCGAAACTGCCAGATCGGTTTACAGGTTCTCGGGGGGGGGGCTGCTGAGAATATTCAGCAGTAAGCGCGGTGGGCCAAGGAACGGGCGGAGGAACCGGCATTATCCGGGTGGGCATCTCAGCTGGTGGTAGCAGTCGAAGTCCGCAGCTTGCGGAAAAGAGACCTGGGGACTTCTGGAAGTCTGCCTCAGGATTAGCAGACAGAGGGCGGAAGATAGATGGGGATAACAAAAAAGGTTCTTCGCGCTTTAAGGGGATTGGCGGCTTTGGGCTGCAAAGCCGACGTCGGGATTGGCACAAGCTGGAATCCATTTGTCGGGCTGAAGCCCGACCTACGATCGTGCTACATGTGGGTCGGCCTTCAGGCCGACAAAATGGGCCTACTAACTCCCGTAGTTCGAATTTGGCACCTCTCCCCTCGTAGCCGGCGAGCACGGTGACGAGGATGGAATCAGGCCCGGAATGGGGCGAGGCAAGTAAGCTGATCCAGATGGTCAGTGTAGGGAAGCGCTGTCCAGACGCCCCCAGCTTCGCTATCGCACGCAGTGGACCGCGCAGGGCGGCAAAGTGGGGTGCACTTTTGATGAATAAGGACGTTCGAATGCCGCGGGGCGCAACAAAAAACATCAGCTGACTCTGCAAACGAGCTTTAAACTCCCAAAGCATCACTAAAGCAAACGTCCGCTCAGCGCAGGCTACGGAACTTTCACTATTATGCGCGAAGAACCAAAAAAAGGGGCCGAAGCCCCTTTTCTGTCAGTGCAGATTGCTCTCAGAGCTTACTGCCTGCGGTACCTGTCAATTACAGGTGGAAGTGCCAGCGGCCCCAACGACCGTAAGTGTGCCAGCGCTGAACGGTTCTGCGAGTGTGGTGGTACTTACGACGGTGACGCTTAAGGAAACCGATCGACTGGGTCTGAATGGTGGTGTAGTAAGAATAACTCACTGTGGTTCCGGCGGTGTGACCACCGGCCAGCTGCTTCATGGCACTCTGGTCCAGTTCCTTATTGATCGGCAGATCGATCAGGGTCATCGGCTGTTTCATGGGGACGGCTGCGGTCATAATCCTGCTCCTGGTTCTTTGTGAAGGCAGTCTGTTGAAGACACTTAAGGTACTGCAGCCGCCGTGCCAGCTTTTTATCGACACCAGCAAAAAGCACATAAAGCGTTGTTCTGTAGGACAAAAAAATCACTCCCACCGCGAATTGATGATATCCCCTGACAACCACCCGGACTGCTATGTTCTGAAACGTCCAACGATTTCTCTGACACTGTTGCTGAAAACCAGACAGCAGAAAATATCGCCATTCGGCACCGGAGAAGGCGCTGGACTTCCGATCCCACGGACAACGGCCGAATCGGAGCCGGTTTTTTCAGGGATCGACAGGAAGTACTCTGAAACACCACAGGCGCGGCGCACGGCGACAGTCCCGGCAACCCGGATCACAGCTTGCGGCTGATACCGAAACAGGCGCTGACGGGCTTCGAAGAAAAGGATCGTGACGGACTGGCGAGGATCTGTCTCAGAATTGACAGAGCGGGACATCGACAGGAATAGCAACCGACTGCAGGTTATCGGATTATGGGTAGGGATAATAATCGACAGGAGGAGATCGGATCAGCGGTGGGGATATCAAAAAAGGGGCCGAAGCCCCTTTTCTGTCAGTGCAGATCGCTCTCAGAGCTTACTGCCTGCGCTACCTGTCAGTTACAGGTGGAAGTGCCAGCGGCCCCAACGACCGTAAGTGTGCCAGCGCTGAACGGTTCTGCGAGTGTGGTGGTACTTACGACGGTGACGCTTAAGGAAACCGATCGACTGGGTCTGGATGGTGGTGTAGTAGGAATAACTCACCGTGGTTCCGGCGGTGTGACCACCGGCCAGCTGCTTCATGGCACTCTGGTCCAGTTCCTTATTGATCGGCAGATCGATCAGGGTCATCGGCTGTTTCATGGGGACGGCTGCGGTCATAATCTTACTCCTGGTTCTTTGTGAAGGCAGTCTGTTGAAGACACTCAGGATATTGCAGCGACCATGCCAGCTTATTTTCAGAAGCTGGAAATAAAACCTAACTACTTGTTAAGTAAAGCCATTAAATTGAATCACAGCGAACCAGGCATGATTCCTATCTGATTTTTTTGAAAACTCTTTGTTGCCACAAAGCAAACAACAAGTCTGATTGTGTTTGCATAAATAAGACACAAGCAAAAAAGGCAGGCCATCAGATTCTGACAACCTGGTGGTCTGCCCGGCTCATCCCGGCCCGATTGCCTCTGGCCGATCAGGATCTGAAGTGGCGGGCCAGGGGAAAGCCGCCCCTCAGCGGCTTCGAATGCTCAGTTTTTTCCGGCTCAGCACCGGGCGCCCGGTAACGGACAACGCAGCCGAAACAGAACCACCATCCACAGTATTCTGAGGATTGAGAACCTGGCGACCGCCGCTGTCGTTCAGTGAAACCTGTCTGGAGCGACGGCGCACCACCTTAGCCGCTGCGGCACTGGCGACGACCCGAGCGCTGTTCTGTCCTTCCTCCAGCGGTGCCACCCAGGCACGGGCGCCGGCTGACACCGTACTTTCCGGCTCCCCGGAATTCTGGTCCGAGCCTTCGTCAGAATCTTCGCTTACCACAACAACACTCTCAGAGGCGGCGCCGGGCTGCGCTGTCAATTCAGCCCGGTCCGATTCCGGCACCTGTGTGGACTCCTGCTGCAAGAGTTGTCCCAGCTGCTTCAGCCGGTTTACCATCTCGATACCCTCGGGCACGTCGGCAGACGTTTCAACCACCGATGACTGAACAGGTGAAGCCTCTGCCACAGGGTCGATAACAACCCCAGACGATGGCTGAGAGTTTCCGGAGTTGCTATCAGCCTCTGTAATGAGATCCGCTTCCGGTTTTTCAGTAACCGGAACCGATTCAACAGGCTCTGCTGTTGCCTCTTTAATTTCAGGATGGCTGATGGAAGTATCGACAGCAACGCTATCCGTGGTCTCTGTCAGCGTCTGGCACTCCGCTTCGGCGACAGTCCCGGTCGCCGTGCTGACAGAACGACTGGCAGAGGGGATAACCTCCGGCTGCGTATCTGAGCCCGGACTGTGGGCCGCCACGGACGTTGCAGCCCGCTTGTCACCGGTACCGCCGGTGCTGCCGCGCAGGCGGTCGAGAAGCGAGACAAGATCATCCTGCAGCTGTTCGACTTCAGTTGCTGTTCCGGCGCTCTCCTGCAACGCTTCAAGCACCGTTTCCGAACAGCGACGGGCGCGCTGGTGAGCCTCACTGAGAGCACTGTTAGCGGCCTCTGCCGCCTCTGCTGCAGCCACCGCCTGACGAGCCCGCTCGGCAGCCAGCTGCTGTTGTTTCTGTAACTGACTGATCGCCTGCTCCGATTCGGTCAGCGCCCGGGCTACCGCCTGACTCTGGTCGCTGATCTGCCGGCGAAAGCGGGTCAGCCTGTCGGCACTGCCCAGGGTCTTCACCAGCAAACCGATGCCTTCTGCCAGTATCGCTTTCTCCAGCTCCTGTTCGGTTTCGGCATCTGCAACCTGAGTAGCGGGGCTGACCTGGCTGATCACTGCAGACGGGGCTCTGACGACGGATGCGGGAGTCGCCGGTGAACGGGAGGCCGACATTGCATTGTTCCCGACTGCTTTTCTGTTCTCAGTTTCTTCCGCGGCCCGACGTGCTTCCGCAGCCCGCTGCGCTTCTGCGACTCTCTGGGCTTCCGCTGCCTCCAGGGCTTCTGCGGCCTTCTGTACTTCCGCGACTCTCTGGGCTTCCGCTGCCTCCTGGGCTTCTGCGGCCTTCTGTGCTTCCGCGACTCTCTGGGCTTTCGCAGCCTTCGCTTTTTCCGCCTGGGCTTTCGCTTTCAGTGCAGCCAGCTTCGACAGCGTGTCGGCCGAAGCCGGAGTCCGTAGCGGTGTATCCTCCGGTTTCGACTCCCCCTGCCGTGCCTGCTTGCCAATTCCGGCCGAATTCACAGATTCGGAACCACCCAGCGATTTCTTCAGTAGTGCTGTCGCGGCAGCGGACAATGCAGCCGGTGACTGCCCGGCCTCCCCTGCGGTATCCGGGCTGGCCGGACTGCGGCCGGTCGTCGATTTCGACATAGCCCTGAGCCGGGAAATCGCAGCGGCAGCGGATTTCTGGTCTGCTCTGGTCGTTTCGCTTTTCACCCTGCCACTGTTGTCTGCGATCTCTTCCGATGTTTCCTCTGCGGATGCCGGCAGGCGTGTCTTCACGCCGAGTTCGGTATTACGTTCCTCAAGCACCTGCTGGGACAGTTCCTTCATCCAGGCCTGGTCCAGTTCGGTCTTGGTACAACGCTTGACCACCGTATCCTTGACTCCGAATTTATACGCCCGCAGCGAACGCGCCTTCAGTTCGATGGTATGGAGCAGCTCTATCTCCTTCAGCTCTTCCCGATCTTCCGTGAAATCCAGCTCGACGATGGAGAACTGCTCTTCGCCCAGCTCACGGATTTCCCGATACATGGGAAAATCCAGTCCGGCTTCAGCAGCCCGGGCATAGAGCTCCCAGCGCTCATAAATATCACCCCGGCAGGAACCCACATAGTTCTGACCAGTAACCTTGTTAAGGATCTTAAAAACGACCACAGACGACCTATATCAATGCAGAATGGTTAGCGTAACGAATGAAGAAACGGAGTAAAAAGGGTGTAACAAGCCGATGTTCAGAGACTACCTGAGCATTAGAACTCCGCTGAATGGATGATTATGGTGAACAGCCCCGATCAGATTATTCAGGGGCCGGGCGCGCATTATACCGGGCTGTTTCCGTATTAAAAGAATTGACATTGTGGAAAATATTTTTCACCGGCGAAGCGATGAAAAAGAAGCAAAAACCACTGCAGAATCCGACCATCACAGCCACCGGTATCCGGTGCGACTCAGAGGGAAAATTCGACCGTCTCCCCCACTACGCCGCCGCTGTTTTCAGAGGTGGCGGCGACATCCACCTGCTCCGGCAGGCTCAGGTCAGGTCACTGATAATCTCGGCGAGCCGATCAATCCCCGGACGGATACGTTCGGTGGCAATAGAGGAGTAGCCGAGGCGGAAATAATTAAGCGGCGGGTTATCACCATGGAAATAGATATCGCCGGATTCGATCACCACCCCCCGCTCCAGCGCTCGCCGTTTCAATTCCCGGGCATCCAGCCCTTCCGGCCCCCTGACCCAGTAGGCAGAACCACCGAACACCGGCGGTCTGGCGGATTCCGGCAGACAGGCCTGCAGCGATTCACCCAGTACTTTCCAGCGCTCTTCGTAGAGCTGCACCAGACTGCGAATCTGAGAGTCGTGGTAACCTCTGGCCAGAAACAGGCCGATGGCCCGCTGATTGTTCATGGGCGGGTGACGCATCATCATCCGCCGAAATTCACGCACCTCCTGAATCAGCTCCCGCGGACCGACCATATAGCCAAGCCGTAATCCCGGCGCCAGGGTCTTCGAGAGGCTGCCCAGATAGATCACCCGGTCACTGCGATCGAGACTCTTCAGAGCCGGTGTTGGCTGCTCGGCGAAGCTGGTCTCACACTCGTAATCGTCTTCGATAATCAGGAAATCTTCCGATGAAGCCCTGTCCAGCAGCGCTACCCGACGATCCAGCGGCATGGTGACCGTAGTGGGAAAGTGGTGGCTGGGCGTGGTGAAAATCAGATCGCAGCCGTTAAGCTGATCATCCACCACCAGACCGTCCTGATCCACCTCCAGATCCCGGGTAGCGGTCCCGGTGCAACCGGCTATCCGGGTGACATCCGGATACCCCGGCTGCTCCAGCCCCATGGTGGTGGAGCTGTTCAGCAGTAACCGCAACACCATATAGAGGGCATGCTGCGCCCCCACGGTAATCAGGATCTGATCGGGATCGGCCCAGACACCGCGCCGGGGCAGGATGCGGGAGTGAATCTGCTCGATCAGCAGCGGATCGTCTTCATCGTAACAGTCGCTGGCCCAGTCCCGGATCGCCTGAACACTCCCCACATCGCGGCAGCACTCCCGCCAGTGATTGGTGGGGAACATATCAGGATCCAGCTGTCCGTAAATAAACGGATAGGGATAGGCCTGCCAGTTGTGCAGCTTGTTCAGCTTGCGCTCGGTGGGTCTGTTCTTCAGATGCCTGTTCCAGTCCGGCGGCGATGAGGGCTTGACGCAGACCCTGACGTCATCGCGGATATTACCTTTGAGGATCTCCTCGTTGACGTAGAAGCCGGCTCGCTCCCGGGATACCAGGTAGCCGTCGTCCATCAGGTGCTGATACGCCAGAATCACCGTATTGCGGGAAATGCCCAGCATCTCCGCCAGCTTGCGGGTCGAGGGCAACGGTACATCCAGCGGGATATGACCGTCGAGAATGGCCGCGGAAATCTGCTCCCGCACCTGCTGCTGCAGACTGGACTCGCTGTCCGGTGAGAGATGAAAGAGGTGATTGAGCATTGCTGTATCTCATTCGTCAGCCACGCCCGGGCTGGAAAATGGCGACCGTCATCTCCGCCGGACCGGGAACAGCGACTCCGATTATCGTTATGGTGCAGCAGGCGCTGCCGCGTTAACTTCAGGATGACACAGAACAGCGCCGAACTGCATTAGCCTTTATTACCTGGTTATTACAGATCAGTCTGGCCGCCGCCAGGACGGGTATATCGGTGAAAATTCGGCATAATTTCGGGCAGCTGTCACAGAACGCCGGGATTGTGGCCGGCCTGTCGGATATTTACCTGTCCAGCTTTCCGGACAGTCTCGAGACCTGAGGCCGCATGTCGGCAAAGAGGCCCTACCCCAGTTTTGTGGGCACTTCTAAAATTGATGCAGGTGGTCTGCATCGGAAGGTGTCGCAATACCTGTCGCTCTTCAACCCTCTTCATCACGGAGAAGCGTGCAGCAGGCTCTCACGAGGAAAGCGTCAGCGATGCAAGATCAAAGGAGGGACCGTTTCGCCCCCCTACGAATGGCAATAATTCCTTAGCGTACGATTTTTTCCGAATTCTGCGTTCTTCCCCGAGTCAGTCAGGGGAAGTCCAGATTATGCTCATAACAGAACACAGCTCCGCTAACCTGTTGCATGCCTTTTCAAGCTATCTGAAGGTGTTTGTTCCCGGTTTTTCATTCCGTAGTCCCTGGATACGTTAGCCACTCGGAGCCGATAATCGCTAAATACGCCACCACGCCCTTTGGCTTGAGCATGCCGATGTGCCTCCAGGTTTCGCCAGGCGTTCACAGCCTCCTCATCTCGCCAAAAAGACAACGAAAGAACTTTGCCCTCTTCCACCAGGCTGGAAAAGCGTTCGACGGAAATGAAACCGTCGGTACCCTCCAATAACGGCTTCAGATCCGCAGCGATATCTAAGTACTCCTGGGTCTTTCCTTCAGCAAGGTTAACTTCAAAAATAACGGCAATCATCGTACTGGACCTCTGGTGTGAGAAAGGCATCTTTTTGAGGATGCTGATAATGGGATAATGAAGCAAAGTTATTGTTGAGCACGAAGATACTCCAACATGGTATCGGCACCTGAGACGGTGACTGGCACGCCATCGGGGTTGTCCTTAAAACCGGGTTCCACAAAGGCCTTAAGGATCTTGCAGTTTTCAATGTACAGCGAATAGCGCCAACTGCGCATGCCCAGCCCCTGCCTGGATCGGTCTACCAGCATGCCCATCTTGCGGGTGAACTCACCGTTGCCGTCTGGCAGCATAAAGACATGTTCGATGTTTTGTGCTCTTGCCCACTGAAACATCACGAAGGCATCGTTGACTGATAGGCAGATGATGGAGTCTATTCCCAAAGCATAAAACTCATTGGCACGGGTATCGTATCCAGGAAGGTGACTATCCGAACAAGCCGGGGTGAATGCACCGGGTACTGCAAGTAATGCAACCTTCTTATCTTTGAAAATATCGTTTGAACTCAGCTCCTTCCACTCGAAGGGGTTGGGACCGCCCAGACTGTCGTTGCGCACACGGGTTTTGAACAAAGCGTCAGGTACTTGATTGATCATCACATTTTTCCTTTTTGCAGTGGTTGAATTCAGACCATATACGTGGCGGTCCCGTGACAGCGCCTCGGCAGAGCCATTATTAGTCGATAGTGGACCGGACTAATCCGGCAGTCCCACTAATACCGGTATCAGAAAGACAAGCATCAATCCTGCAAAAACCGCCGTAATTGCTGCCCGTGACTGCAACATTACTGACCGCGTAGCAACCACCCAATTCAGAGTGCAAAGGAGGCTAGCACCGTGGTCACCATCAGCAGGCTTTTCAGCAAACTGCCGGACCAGAGCCAGGCGAATGCGACCACCACTGCCACCAGCATGCAGACCAGCTCCGTGACTGCCACACTGATTCGAGCGTCGGAAAACGGCAGGGGGAACTGAGAGAAAATGACCAGAAATGCCGCCCAGGCTTTGGGGTTCAGAGAGTTCAGCAGCGCTCCGTCAATGAAGGTAGAACAGCGACCCGCCTCATCTCCTGCTCTTCCATTCGCCGCCGGACACATCATTCGGTACGCCAGATAGCAGATCCAGCCCGCCCCCAGCAGCTGCGCGAAGAACTGCAGCTGCGGCCAGCGCTCGAACAGGGTCGCCAGTCCCAGGGCCGCGCCTGCGCTGGCGACCATCAGACCGCAGAGCACGCCACCCAGAAAAGGCAGACCGTTCCTGATCCCATCCCGCGCCCCCACCGCAGCCAGCGCCAGCGGCGCCGGCCCGGGAGACCCGATCAGCAGCATTGAAACGGCTATCAGTGATAACAGAGCTTCCAACACTTCGTCCGCCTCCTGTCAGCGTTCGCCGGTATCCAGCTGGTAGGTGACCCACCCGGTCTTTTCCGCCAGCCGGTCGTAGACACTGCGCGCCCGATAGTTGTCATCCCCGGTAATCCAGCGCACGAAGGGCCAGCCATATTCACGGGCCTGCAGCTTCAGCTCCTCAAACAGGGCGTCCACCGTACCCAGCCCGCGACTCTGCGGATCCACATAGAGATCGTCGAGAAACCCGACAACGGCACCACGCAGCGGTGACGGCATCGCCCGAAAGTGCATCAGCCCCACCAGCTGACCGTCGCTACGTTGCGCCACCAGACCGTAAAAAGGGTTGTTCGGATCGAATATCCATGACCAGACCCGATTCAGAGTCTCCTCAGCCATCTCGACACCATAAAAATCGGCATAGCCCATGTACAGCGCCTGCCACTGCCCCCGGTCCTCCGGCTGCAGACTGCGCACCCGAACCGGCATTTCACTGATACTGCCGCTCATTGAATCTCTCCTTACTCGTCACCCGGACCTTTTCCATCCGAGTGACAGATGACTAATAGCGGAACATACCGAGGCTACTGATCTGGTTTCCCTGCTGATCAAAATTATCGGGATGCAGCCACTGCTCGAAGGCCGACTTCAGCGACGGCCAGTCCCGGTCGATCACCGAAAACCAGGCGGTATCCCGGTTGCGTCCCTTGTAGACGAGGGCCTGCCGGAAGATACCTTCGAACTGAAACCCGAGCCTTGCGGCCGCTTTTCTGGACGCTTCATTCAGCGCATCACATTTCCATTCATAGCGGCGGTAGCCAAGTTGGTCGAAGACACGCCCCATCATCAGATACATGGCTTCTGTGCCCATGGGTGTGCGCTGCAATAGTGGCGAGAAATGGATATGCCCCACCTCTATCACTCCGTTAGCCGGATCCGGTCGCAAATAGCTGGCCATCCCCAGGGCCCTGCCGGTGCTGGCATCGACGACCGCATAGAACTGCGGGTCTTCACTGTCAGCACAGCCCCGAAACCAGTGTTCAAATTCGCTGTAATCTTCGAAAGGCTCAACTGGCAGATAAGTCCAGTTCTTCCCGCCGGCATCCCGACCAAAGGCTTCGTACAGTGCTCTGCCGTGACGTTCGACACTGAGGGGATGCAGCTCACAATACCGTCCCTTCAGGGTCCTATGGGGCGGTACGCTACATCCGCTCCAGCCACTGACCGGCGCTCCAACCGGCCGGTCCGTAGTGCTCTCAAAACTGTTCATACAATATCCTCCTTCGCCTCTCAGAGGCGGCTCCGAACGTCCGGTCCACGATTGTTCATGCACTCCGACAGCGAAGTCAGCGCCATACCGTTGCCATCGAAATTTTGCGGGCGCAGCCAGCTTTCCATCACTTCCCGGATTACCGGCCACTCGTTGTCCAGAATCGAGTACCAGGCGGTATCCCGGTTCTTCCCTTTGAATATCATGTGATTGAAAAACACCCCTTCGAAGCGGAAGCCGAGTCTTCTCGCCGCCTTTCGGGATCCGGCGTTCAGAGCATTGCAACGCCACTCCATCCGCCGGTAACCCAGCTCATCCATGGCATGGCGAATCATCAGAAACAGCGCTTCGGTGGCTGCCCGGGTTCGCTGAAGCGTCGGGCCAAACCAGATATGACCAATCTCGATAACACCATTTTCCGGCTGAATATCGAGATAGCTGGCCTGGCCAGCCACTTCACCGGATTCCAGATCACGAATAGCAAAGAAGATCGGTTCGAAACTGGCGGACTGCTGCCGCAGGGCCTGCCGATAGCTCTGCAGATCCGGCCAGGGTCCATAGGCCAGGTAATCCCAGATTCGCAACGCTTCCTTGCTGCCGTGGCCGGCCTGGTACAGTGCCTCGGCATGATCTGCCGCGCTCAGCGGCTCCAGCCGGACATAGCACCCCTCGATGGGCTGGCGAGCAGGCACTAGTCCGGGGGGAGTGACCGCCACCGGATGACCCGACAGGACTCTGGGAAACGGTTTTTCCTGCGCATCAGTCTGTCTCATGTTTCAATCCTGTATCTGTTGGTTGTGGGTTGATTTCTGTTCAGGATAGGAGCCAAATGGGTCTCACTAAAGACCCATTTTGAAACAAGGTAAGGGCCCACTTTGCGATCATCAGCCTTCTCATCGGAACTGTTTCTGCCTTTCCTGGAGTCGGAAAAGTCCGGACCGCAATATCTGCGGCTGTTTCGCGCCTTTCAGCAGGCCATTCTCCAGGGCGTGCTTTCGCCGGGCACCCGTCTCCCCGCCAGTCGCCCCCTTGGCGAAGCCCTGGGTGTCTCCCGCAACACCCTGCGGGCCGCCTGGGAAATGCTGCTGGCCGAAGGCTATATTGAGACCCGGCACGGCTCCGGCAGCTTCGTATCCCGAAGCCTGCCGGACCAACAGCCCACCGCCATCAGCGATACCGGTGAAAACCGCTCTGCCCGCCCTCTGCCCGAGCTGTCGGCACTGGCACAACGACTGGACCAGTTGGGGAGCAGCGCTCATCAGCCCAATGGCAGACTTATGCTGCCCGCCAGCCCCTGTGTCAGCAGTTTTCCCTGGGGACAGTGGCAGCGCCATGTGACGATGGCTGGACGACGCATGAAGCATGAACCCGGTCAGTCCGGCATGGGAAGCGAGCTGCTCCGTGAACAGATCGCCAGCTATCTGCAGATCACCCGGGGCGTCCGCTGCAATGCCCGGCAGGTGATGATCTGCTCCGGCTCGCAGCAGGCCATGTATCTGGCATTGCAGCTGCTGGTCAACGCCGGCGAGCCGGTGCTGGTGGAGGACCCCGGCTATTACGGCGTTGATGGGGCGCTGGCCGCAGCCGGTGCCGCAAAAATTTCGGTCCCGGCCGATCAGGACGGTTTTCAGTTACAGCGGGGGCTGGCGCTGGCTGCTGATGCCCGCGTTGCCCTGCTGACACCGTCGCGCAACTATCCCATGGGCTACACCCTCAGTCTGGAGCGACGTATAGAGCTGCTTAACTGGGCCGCCGCTCGGGGCGGCTGGATTATCGAAGATGACTACGACAGCGAGATCCGTTTTGACGGGCCTCCGCTGACCTCGCTGCAGGGACTGGATGGAGAATCGACCGTGCTTTACACCGGTACCTTCAGCCGCATCCTCCACCCGTCGATCCGACTGGGTTATCTGGTGCTGCCGGAATCGCTGATCGATCTGTTCCGCAACGCCCGCCGTTACATCGACGGCGGCCTGTCGCTGCTACCGCAGCTGGCTCTGGCGGAGTTTATGGCCAGCGGTCAGTTCGTCAGTCACGTACGGCGAATGCGTAAACTGTATCAGCAGCGACGTCAGCTGCTGCACCAGCTGATGGCCAACCGTTTCGGCGATCGACTGAAACCCGAGCAAAGCGACGGTGGTATGCACTCGGTTTTTCTGCTGCCCGATGGCTGTTGCGATCAACAGATCTGTCGCCAGGGAGAAGCCGCCGGACTGGGTATTCGCCCCCTGTCGCTGTTCTACTCAACGGCGGAAAAACCACAGGGGCTGGTCATCGGGTTTGCCGGCTTCGATCGGCCGCAGATGGAAAAAGGCATCGGTGCACTGGCGGAGATTCTGCGACCGCTGCTGTTTTCGAGTTCGCGTTCAGCGATCCCATGACCCGATACCCGCCCGCTCTTAAATTCATGGATCAGCAAGAGAACCGCACAAAGTTAACCAATTACTAAACTGTATTCAGAATCCGGGTATAATCCCGGACCGCTACTCCCCCAATCCGGACCTCTGGAGCAACCATGGCAATTCGTAAAAAAGAGTTTACCGGCCGACTCAGCGATGTCGATCTGCGGATGCTGCGGATCTATCGGACCGTGGTGGAGTGTGGTGGCTTTTCCGCTGCCGAGGTGGAACTCAATATCAGCCGCGCCGCCATCAGCATCTCCATGGCGGACCTGGAGACCCGACTGGGCTTCCGACTCTGCCAGCGCGGGCGCTCCGGTTTTTCGCTGACCGACGAGGGCCGGGAGGTTTACGAACTGACCCTGCAACTGCTGGCCTCACTGGAGGATTTCCGCACCCAGGTCAATGCGCTGCACGCCCAGCTGAAGGGGGACCTGAATATCGGCATCACCGACAACCTGGTCACCATGCCCCATATGCGGATCACCAACTCACTGGCGATCCTCAAAGACAAAGGCCCCGGCGTACGGGTTCATATCCGCATGATTCCACCCAACGAGATCGAACTGGCGGTGTTGGACGGTCAGCTCCATGTGGGTGTGGTACCCGACCTGCGCACCCTGGCGGGACTGGAATACCTGCCGCTGTATGAGGAGGAATCACGACTCTATTGCAGCGCCGACCATCCGCTGTTCGCAATCGACAATGACAGCCTCAGCACCGAGCAGATCACCGAATGCGATGCCGTGGTGCCGGCCTACGCCCAGACCGCCGAGATCAAGGCCCTGCACCAGCAGCTGAAGGACAGCGCCACCGCCACTGACCGCGAGGGCATCGCCTTTCTGCTTCTGACCGGTCGCTATATCGGCTTTCTGCCGGTCCATCTGGCGGACCGCTGGGTCAGAGAGGGTAAAATGCGAGCGCTGCTGCCCCACCAGTTCAACTACATCACCCAGTTTTCCGCCATCACCCGCAAGGGCGCCCGCCCCAATCTGGTCCTGAGTACCTGGCTGGAAGAGCTTCAGAAGACCTGATCCTCTGCCCCATTATCAGTTCAATCCGGATCGGACCTGCAGATTGAGAACAGCTGAACCTGGTCGCTACCAAGGACCGTTATTCGTGATGCTTCGCTGGTGTTTAAGGAAAGCAGGCCAGCTCAGTGCCGGAGACCTGTGCGGCGGCTAACACAGCAACGAACCGGAACCAGAGTCACAACAGGCGCGGAAGCGACGGAGTGCCTGTGATTGCATCGAAATTAACCTTAACGCTGTACGGCAACATCGTTAAGGAATAACATGCTGCTATTTGACTTCGCAGGCCAACAGATCAACAAGCGGTAAAGGATCTGTAAAGCTGGTCGGTTCAGCCTGTAGTCCCTGGTGGACTCCAGCCAGTCATTCAAATGAAACAGCGCAATTAAAAGGTACTAAATCTTATGTTTTCTCAGTTACAGCAACCGCCAGCTGATCCGATTCTGGGTCTATCGGTCAAATTTAAAGCCGATAGCAACCCGAGCAAAATTGATCTTGGTCCTGGTATTTACAAAGATGAGGCTGGTAATACGCCAGTTTTAGCTTGTGTAAAAACTGCTGAACAATCTCGTGTTGATAACGAAGCCAGTAAGATCTATCTGGGCTCTACAGGCTCTCCGTTATTCAATGACAAGATAGCCTCGCTGGTACTGGGTGATCATAAGGTTATTCGTGACAACCGTGTCCGCACGGTATCGACTCCCGGCGGCACGGGGGCATTACGCATCGCCGGTGAACTGATAAACAGAAGCAAGCCCGGTGCGACTATCTGGGTGAGCAACCCGACCTGGGCAAACCACCAGGGTGTCTTCAAGGCCGCCGGCCTCAACGTAAAAACCTATCCTTATTACGATTATGAGAACAAATGCCTGGATTTTGCCGGCATGGTTGAAGCGCTGAAGCAGATTCCGGAAGAAGATGCGGTACTGTTCCATGCCTGCTGCCATAACCCCAGCGGTATGGACCTCAATCAGGATCAGTGGCAACAGGTGGCTGAACTGGCCAGAGATATCGGCTTTACCCCGGTTATCGATATTGCTTATCAGGGGTTTGGACAGGGCCTGGATGTCGATGCTTACGGTCTGCGGCTGATGGCGGATACGGTCGAGCAGATGATCATCTGCAGCTCCTGTTCAAAGAACTTTGGTCTGTACCGTGATCGCATCGGTGCCTGCTCCATTATCGGTAAAGATGCCAGCGCGGCGGATATCATCGGTGCGGTTATGGTGACAGTGGTTCGGGTTAACTACTCCATGCCGCCAGCCCACGGTGCGGCAATCGTAGAAACGATCCTGAGTTCAGATGAGCTTACCAGCCAGTGGCACGATGAGCTGAAACAGATGCGTGACCGCATTGGCGGTATGCGACAACTGCTGGTTGATAAACTTGCAGAGAATGGCGTTACTCAGGACTTCAGCTTTATTACCCGACAGAATGGTATGTTTTCATTTCTGGGTATCGATCCTGAGCAGATCCAGCGTTTGCAGGATGAGTACAGTATCTACATCGTAGGTTCGAGTCGCATTAACCTTGCCGGTGTATCCCCGGATAACGTTGATTATCTGACCCGGTCGATTGCTGCCGTGCTGAAGTAATAAAAAGCACAGGCAGTAAAAAAGCAGGTAATAAAAAGCCGCCGTTAATGTTATTAGCGGCGGCTTTTTTATTTTCGAACAGTAATCGAACTGCAGATACTTATACGATCTTCCCGGCGGTAACAATCACGCCATCGGTGTCGGCGTACAGGTAATCACCACTGTTAAATTCAATTCCATCGAAGGATAACTGCGCGTCTTTTTCACCCTCTGTAACAGGGATATATTTACGCGGACAGGTACCCAGCGCATACAGGACAACAGGAATATCCTTTATTTGTTCGGTATCTCTGATGTAACCGTTGACGATAATGCCTGCATAGTTGTTCTGCAGAGCAAACTTCATCAGGTTTTCACCGACGACGGCATAGTATTCGCGATCGACATCGACTACGACAACTTTGCCGGTGCCGTCTTCATCTCTCAGTAGCCTGATGAGTTCAGAGTTGTTCCTGTCCAGCTTTACGGTGACGATCTCGCCCTGGCATTTGTCGGCACCACCATAGTTTTTGTAGCCTGCGCCTAGCACAGATACCTTCTCGCTGTACTCATCACAGATATCGGCTGTAAAAAACGACATAAAAGCTTCCTGTTCCCAATTTTGGCGCACAATTCTAGCACCATGTAGCCGTTTTTTGCACAGCGCTTTGCTATCATAGCGCCTTTTACATCCTGGGCCAGAGAAGATATGAAGGTAGTTACAGGCGTAGTTGGTAACGACATCCATGTCGTCGCTAATCGACTCATTGACCTATCGCTGCGAGCCAGAGGCTTCGAAGTGTTTAATCTGGGTGTCAACACCTACCTGGAAGAGTTCTTTGATGCGGCGGTTGAGACGGGCGCGGATGTCCTGCTGATCTCCTCCCTGAACGGGGAAGCGGAGGGGTGGAGCCGCGAGGTTAAGCCTCTCAAGGCAAAATATAAGAATTTAGACAACCTGATTATGATGATTGGTGGCAATCTGGTTGTTGGTAGTGGAAATGCGGAAGAGATTGTGCCCAGGTACAAAAACTACGGTTTTGATCTGGTTTGCCACCAGGTTGACCTCAATACCGGCCTGGACGCTCTGGAAGCATTTATAGAAAAGAGAAATAAAGAATGAGTTTGCTTCAAGAAGAAAGAGAAATAATTCTTAGCAATGAATATGTTGATACTTTCGACTTTGCCGAAGTAACAGAATTTGTAAAAAACGCCAACAAAGAACTCTTTATATCGCATCATTTCAAAAACAGAAATAAGATGCTTGTTCAGCCAAGGGGTGGGTTTCCCACTTATAAAAAGCAGTTTGCCCTGAATGAGTTTTTTGTCGAGGCTAACGTCGACGTTCTGCCGTTGACCATTGATTCCAATACACGCCTGAATGACTACGCTACGGCAAGCAAAATGCTGCGGCTGAGCGAAGAAAACGATATCGATATGCTCAATGGTTATCCCCTGGTTAATCATGGCTATCGAACGACACGCAAGATGATCACTCACTTCAATAAACCGGTGAGTTTAAGACACGGTACTCCCGATGCCCGATTGCTGATCGAGACAGCGATTGCATCCGGTATCTTCGAGATAGAAGGCGGGCCGATTACCTATCTCCTGCCCTATTCCAAGAACTTTCCTCTGGATAAAGCCTTCCTGTACTGGAAGTATGTGGAACGGGTCTGTGCCAACTATTCGGAGCTGAATCTGCCGATCAATCGGGAATCGTTTGGCCCGCTTACCGCAACCCTGGTGCCACCCGCCATCACGATCGTGATTCAGCTGCTGGAGATGTTGCTGTCACTGGAAGAGGGTGTTAAGTCCTTCTCGGTTTCATTTTCCCAGACCGGTTCCATGAACCAGGATATCGTCACCGGGGCCGTCATCAAGAAATTGGCCAGCTACTACGCCGAGCAGATCAACTGCTCCGATGCGGCAATCCATCTGGTATATCACCAGTGGATGGGCGCCTTCCCAACCAATAAAGACTACGCCGAACAGCTGATCAATATGTCCACGGTGATTGCGGCCATGGTGGGGGCCGACAAGATCATCACCAAAACCCGGGAAGAGGCGGCGGGCATTCCGACTAAAGAAGCCAATGCCAAGACCGTGGCCAACACTCAGTACACTCTGGGCATACTGAATGGACTGCCGAAGGTTGTTGACGAAGAGGAAGAAGAGATTCTGACGCTGGAAGTCAAAGCCATTATGGAGGCGGTATTGAATGATCCGGCGGATACGCTATGGCGGAAAGTCTTCAACTCGATAAAAAGCGGCATTATCGATGTGCCTTTTTCACCGCATATCATCAATCATAACGAGATGATTACTATCAGGGATGCCAATAAAAACATCAGAATTATCAAGCGAGCAAATGTTCCTATTCCGGACCGCTGTTACGAGTATGAGAAAGCACAGTGTGATTTGACCAAAGATACCACCAGTATCGTCAATGATATTGTTCACGATATAGGAATTATGCAATGAGCCAGGATAACGACAAGTTGCTTATTGACGTTGGCAGTACCTATTTCAAGGTCAGCACATCCAACAGTATTGAGCAGCACTTCAGAGATTTCAATAAGGATATTCTGGATGATCTGGTCAATAAATGCGGCGATACGATCGATCGCTTTGATAAAAATGATGTGCATATCTGCTCGTCTGCAAACGGTGGTTTAAGCACGCTGATTATCGGTATCACAAACTCCTATTCGCTGAAGTATGCGACTAATATCGCCTTCAATTCCGGCATCAACATCATTGATACGGTCCTCTATCAGAATATAGAGGAGTACTCGCTGCCGAGTGATCTTATCGATGTCGTTATTGTGGTGGGCGGTATCGATTCATGTGCCGGTATGTTTTCTGATAGCTTGTATCGATACCTTGATCAGCTGAAGTACTCCAACATTGTGTTTGTGGGCAGCGAGCAGGATGCTCCGGCAGTAAAAGAGAATATTGAAGATGTCGTGATTCTGCCAAACATCATCGACAACAAACTGCATATCGTCGAAGACGCACTGAAAGAGTATCTCACTAACCTTTACCAGCAGGATATTGAAGGTAAAGAAGATATCAAGCATCTGTATGATATTACCGACAATCAGATCTATTCAACGCCATACATTGTAAATAAAGCGCTGCCACTAATTGATGCACGGTATTCTGTCGTGAATCCTTTCGTACTTCTTGATATTGGCGGTGCTACCACAGACGTCCATTATTCAAAAGACCTGGTTGCCGATAATATCGTGACCAGAAACGAATATGACCGACTCGTTTTCAAAAAACTGGGCGTGTACAAATCAAAGCAGTCATTGATTTTTGCAGCAAAGAATAACGAGTTTGTCTATGAGTTGCTGATGCATCTGAAAGTAACAGAGAACATCTTTGAAGAGCAGAGTGCAAAAGCAACTAAGATATTGATGCAACTCGCCGTTTTTCTGGTGTTGTGTAAGATTTCCCATTACCGCAAGGCCTACGTCAACCTGAAGTTGCTGGCGATAAATTCGCTGGTGCTGACCGGCGGTATTACCAAGGTATTAACCACTGAAGAGATAGAAGATATCGTGTCATTCTTCTATAAGAAAATTCTTACCTCAGATCACAAGCCTGTAGTTGTTCTGGATACTAACTACGATATCTGGACGCTTGGCGCGAAAGGAAAAGAGTCATGTCAATAAACTGTATCAGAGCGCTTCTTGAAGGGGCAGTGCAGACTCACAGCGATAAAACCGCTGTGGTGTTTAATGATCAGAGCATTACATATGATGAACTCTATACCAGGGTAAATCAGGTAGCCTTCTATTTAAATGAGCTGGGGCTTCCAAAAGATACCCGCATCGGAGTCTATTCCAATAAGGGTATTGAGCAGGTTGTAGCGATCCTCGCGATTCTGTCTACGGATTACATCCTGGTTCCGCTGACAAAGATGCTCAAATCTGAACAGGTTGAGTACATCATTAACGATTGTGATATTAAGTGCATTATCACAGACAAGCTGAAGCTTGAAAGCATTGAAGAGATTGATTTTGACGGCCACATTATTTCCTACGAAACCACGGCCAAAGAGATCGCCTCATTTGAAGAGATCTACAAATACTACAACAAGCCGTATATTTGTGATGTAAATGGCCATGATAATGCGGTTATCACCTACTCTTTTGGCATGACCGGAACGCCGAAAGGGATCGTTATTTCCCATCGGAACCTGATCGATTCGGCCCGAGTCGTCTCTCAATACCTGAAGCTGGAAGAAGATGACGTCATTTCAGGGTTACTGATCTTTAATCTTGATTACGGATTAAATCAGATATTCTGCGCACTCTATAAAAGAGCCACGCTTGCACTGCATCGGTTTATTCTGCCGGAAGACTTCTTTAATCACCTGATCAACGACAAAGTCACTGTTCTGCCGCTGATGCCCGTGAATATTTCGCAGATGTTTGATGAGGACCTGCAACGGATACCAAGCCCGGAGCTGTTTGACAGCGTCAAAACCATTACCTCCTCGGGTGGCAATGTTACAGCCAGAATGATCAAAGACTGCAAGAAGACTTTCCAGAAGGCGGACTTCTACTCCATGCACGGGCTGACCGAAGCATTTCGCTCAACCTACCTTGATCCTTCACAGGTTCAGATCAGACCGGACTCCATCGGTAAAGCGATTCCGGATGTTGAGCTCTATGTGCTCAATGAAGATGGTAAAGAATGTGGCGTCCGTGAAGTAGGTGAACTGATCCATCGAGGCGGCTATATCTACCGTGGTTTCTGGAATGCGCCGGAGCAGAATGCACTGCGCTTTAAATCGGTTCAGATTCTCAAAGATGCTATCAATCTGGAAGGTCAGCTGACCGATGAACTCGTGGTGGCGACCGGGGATTACGTCTATAAAGACGAAGAGGGATATTTATACTTTGTCTCAAGACATGATGACATGATAAAGACCAGAGGCTTCCGGGTTTCTCCCTACGAAGTCGAATCTGTTGTCGCCAGGAATATCCCGCAGATTGACCAGTGCGCGGTCTTTGGCATCGAGAACGAGCTTATCGAAGAAGAGATTGTGATGGTCTACTCATCGGTCAGTGAGATCTCTGAGAAGGAGATCCTGTTTGAACTCAAGAAGCACCTGGCTTCCTATATGATCCCGGGTCGGGTGGTCTATAAACGGTCCTTGCCACTGGTGCAGAGCGATAAAAACAAGATCAACAAAGACGAGCTGAAACGAGAGCTCACTGCCAGTTGATCTGAAGAAAAAACCACCTGTGTTGCAGGTGGTTTTTTTTGTGCACGATGGTTCGTAAGAATCGGTCATTCACCCTGCCTGTGTTACTACCGGGAATAGCCGTTACCGAATCCCGGCGTCTCTTTCACCAGGCTCCCTGCCCCACTAGCCATCGGTAAATGAAGCAAGCCGAATGCAATTATCAGTAGCTGTTCAGCGATCTGCTGCTGATATCCGTTTCCTGCCCGAACAGAACCGACAGCAAATATACAGAGTACCACGCCATTCATGACGACTCCGGGAATGTAGCCCGGGCTCGTATATAAACAGGCGTGCTTTCGCTACAGAGGATCTGCCATACTCCTATCAGCGTTCTGGCAACCGGAGTCACACTGTCGCCATTTTGACCTATTGTTAAAATATGGCAGTAACGAAGGTGATCGACATGAATGATTTCCGCAAAATGCTGATGCACAAAGCTTCACTTAAAAAAGCCTGTAATGGACTCTCACTCGATGAGATTGAGAAGGTGCTTGCAGACCTGACGGATATTGCCAGGCGACGCAGAGAGGAGGCGAAAGCCCTTAAGAAAGAAGCCGCGGCCAGACGAAAGAAGGTGGAAGCCATCAGGAAAAAGATCGAGAAATCCGGTGTGGATATGAGCGATCTGGTAACACAGCTGAAAAGCCCCGGAAAAAAACCGGCAATGGCCAAGTATCGACTGAAAGATAAGGACGGCAATGTTCATACCTGGAGCGGTCGTGGCCGACAACCCAGACTGTTTAAGGAACAGTTCGAAGCGGGCCACACTAAGGAAGAGTTTCTGATTACTCATTAGCCACTGATCGTAAAGAGAGCGGTGAACTGCCCCGAGTATAGCGGAGACTATTCGCTGTCAGTCAGGCAGTTCCACCCGGCTCTTCCAGCCGGCGATCGTTAAACTAGTCTGACCTCCAGCGCGCCTGAGTAATTACTCGATAGCCTGACCGTTCGTTTGCAGGACCTGCTGGTTATATCTGATGTTCTCTGTCCTGAGAGGAACTGACAGGTGATAGCTATCTGACCTTTTCGAAGAGCTTATCCGGATTCTTCATGGTTTTAATTTCCAGCACGTTGCCATTCGGATCGGCGATAAAAAAGGTCTCCTGCTCGAGTTCTGTCCCGGCAAAGCGTATATAGGGCTTATGCACAAAGATGACCTGATGGTCATAAAGTCGCTGCTTAAGTGTTGCAAATTCAGATGCGGACAGATGCACGCCAAAATGAGGGACAACAACATTGTCCGTATCGACGTCATGCCGGATCCCCTGCAATGATTCGTCCGGCCTTGAGGCATGAAGTGTCAGTTCGTTGCCCCAGAAATCGATATCGACCCAGCTGTCACAGCTTCCCATTTCTGCATTACCTTTGCTGCAGCCAAGCAGATCGCAATAGAACCTCAGGGCCACATCCAGATCCCCTGCAGGAATTGCGAGATGAAATCGGTTTGCCATTTTCTCGTCCTTTGTAGCCACACAGGGCGAAATGCCTGATTGACTTGCCCGGTGCAAAGAGGGAGTGGAGCGATACAGGTATCAGTGCCTGGCTGATGGCAGGACATGCCTCGGGGGATATAGCCACTTCGGTGCCCTTCATCATCGGTCTCAAATCAGGCCCCTGTACAGAAGATATAGATGCCCTGATTCCATAAGTCCATGCCGTAGACCGTTCGGCTGCCTTTTATACTGATTCGGGCTGCCATCAGACAATACCGGCCCCATTTCAGCTTTCAGGAGTGCGTCGCAATCTGAGCTCATAAGGGCAACCAGTACCAGAGACAGGGCAATTCAGACATGCTGGTTTTACGGAACACCACAGTCACTTGTTATAAGTTTTAATGTCTGCGAAATTCATCGAATGCCTTTATAGAAAAGAAAAGCAGAACCGCAATTGTTAGGGCCCACCCCGCAGCTGTTAGAAGCGCAGCATGGCCGTACATAGTGCCCCCCTTGATCTGGAATTCACAAGCAACGCCGGAGAAGCAATTGAACAGTTCCTGATGCTTCGCAAAGAGCATCAACTGGTCCTACCCACAAAAAGCACCACCATTTATGGCATTTATATCGCAACCGGACCACAGACATACCTCAGTAGAGTGCCCACCTCTACTTTTTACCAGAAGCTGTTTTTCCATATCTGTTGAATCAAATTCAGACCACCGTTCAGGGGAAGCCAGCTTAACCAGAAACCTTGTTTGGTACTTATCTGATTCATCCAGGCGCCAAAAGGAGCCATCACTTTTTGATCGACAGAGCATGCGCCAACTATCTTTTTCAATTATCTCCAATTCATCCCTTACTCCGCGGGCCCATCTGGTGCCCTCATGAAAGTAGGATATATCGGGCCATGTATCTGCTGGATTACTCACGACTGCTCACGCCATATAACACTTACACAAACGGACGCATCGAAGCGAAATTCCGGCACCGGAGGGAGCGAATTTGATGTTTTTGTTAGGTTTGTTTATTAACACCATCACTACTCTCTGCTTCTTTTTCTACAAGGAAGTTCCAGCATCGACTATATTTATACAAAGCAAGTACTTGAGGGATCGATAAAATAAGAGTGACTCCGTACGCAGCCAACATCACCGTCTCAATTTCAAAAGAAGGCGTATACAAATACCAGGCTGGATAGAACAAGGTCCAACCGAGGAATAGTGGAAAAAATTTCCTCCATAAGTGCCTGGAATAATACCTAATCTTGTAAACGTAGCCTTGTAATCCAATCAAGCCTAAGAGTAAGACTCCCCAGTTAACGACATCAACCAGCAATATCGAAGACAAGTATGCTGCTCGAAAATTCATCACCAACTGTAATACGCAGAACCAAAAATATAATTTCCACAAGAGCATCATTGAAACCTAACACTTTAATATTGAGACACTGCAAGGAATTACTACCTTCCATGAAAGGAAGGGAGAGCGATGTATCGATGCAGCAGAAAATGCCAGGCACAGATTGCCCGTCTGGCTAATGCGAGGGCAACAAAAGAATGAAAATGGCTGGAAGAAGCTGTCCCTGCTGATTGTATCGATCTCCCTGATCTCAGACGTGTGATTGAGATAACCGACTACGATACCGGCTCTCCTGTTATCCACAGAATCGAACTATACCGCAGTGACCGATTTGATGACCATACCGTCAGGATTGATGGCCAGCCCTGGCATCAGCAAACTGATAGACCCAATTCCGGAAGGCCTCCGCAAAGCTCTGCCGAAGCTGCGACAATTCGACCAGCTCTGACCCTGAAAGAGCACTCCCTGGTCCTTAAGGTAAATTTTTACTTACCTTAGATTAAATCATTGCAAATTTATTTAACCAAGCCTGATGGGCAGACTGAAATGAGTCTCCCCACAGGCACCCAGTAGGATCTGAACGCCGGGAGGAGACAGATAAAAATATAATAAACCGGAGGTCTCATGTTGATCACTAAAACCCGATCGGCTTTTAAAACCCTTGCCAGCAGCTGCGTTATTGCAGCAACCCTTTCACTCCCCGCTCTGCAAACGGCTCAGGCCGGCGACGACTTCATCCTCGCCCAGGCCATGACCACTGACCATATTTTCCACACCTCATCACAGAAGTTTATTGAAGAGCTGAAGAAGAACGGCTCCTCCCTGGAAGTCGACTACCACCCCGGCGGCGATCTCGGCGACTGGACTTCTCAGTTCGAACAGGCCATGCAGGGCGTGATCCCGATGACCATGGCCTGGGGCGCCTCAGAATTCGACAACCGTCTCGACCTGTCGTGGCTCGGTTATGTGGTCGACGACTGGGAAAGCGCCCGTAAAGCCTACGGCCCCGGCGGTCCGATGCTGGACGTTTACAACAAAATTCTGGCGGATATGGATCTGGTGGCGCTGGGCACCATTCCCTCCGGCTTCGGCTCCATGACCATTCGCAAAGGCGTCGGTAAAGTCCCGACCAGCTTCCCGGAAGACGCTAAAGGCATCAAGCTGCGGGTTCCGCCGGTACCGATCGCCGTTGAGCGTTTTAATAACTGGGGCTTCTCCGCCATTCCGATCCCCTTCTCCGAGCTCTACACCTCGCTGCAGCTGGGCACCGTCGATGGCCGTACTTTCGGTCCCGCCGTTGAGATCTGGCAGATGCGCGACGTGCTGGAATCCTACATCCTGACCCGTGACTACTTCGAGCACGCGTTCTGGCTGGTCAACAAAGACTGGTGGGACGATCTGCCCAAAGAGGAGCAGCAGAAGGTTCGTGCCGCCGCCGACGAAACCCTGGCCTGGGTCTGGCAGGAAGCGGAAGCGATCGATAACGGCTTCCTCGAAAAAGTGCGCGACTACGGCATCAAAATCGTCGAGCTGAGCCCGGAAGAGCAGGCGAAGGCGAAACAGAAGCTGTACGAAAAAGAGTGGCCCTACATGGAAGAGATTGTGGGCAGCGAAATCATGGCGAAAATGCGCGTTATCGCCGGCAATCAGTAACACTCCGTTACCCCCTGGTAACATCTGCCCCGGAGCCGGTGCCTGCCGCCGGCCCTCCGGGCACGCCCTGCCCGGCACTGCCGTGCCGGTCTCTCCTGCCTTACTGATTCCGGGAATTTACCATGCACGATCGTATCAAACAAAAACCGGAGTATCCGGTTAAAGACGCCGAGTCGTTCAGCTATGACGCTGAACTCTCGACCCTCGACACGCCACCCCATCTGACCTCTGTGACCCACGACGAACCCAGCGGGTTCGAGTCTCTGCTGGTCGGTTTCGAAGCCGTGCTGGCCTGGTGTTTCCGGGCCATGATGGTGCTGACCGGGCTGGGACTGGCCGCACTGATGTTCGCCCAGGTGATCATGCGCTACGTGCTGGAATCCGCCTTTGTCGGTATCGAAGAAGCGGCCATCCTGCTGGGCGTCTGGGTCTACTTCCTCGGCATGGGCTACGCCACCCGCATGCGTGAGCATATTCACGGCGGCATTGTCAGCCTGGTGGTCAGCGACCCCTTCAAGGTGAGGCTAATCCGTTTTACCGGCTCGGTGCTCTGCATGATCGCCGCCTGCGTGTTCGGCTATTTCGCCTGCAAGTACGCGCTGTTCGTAATCGAAAAAGGACGCCTGTCCATCTACCTCCGCTGGCCCCGCGGCCTCTGGAGCGCCAGCATGATCGTCGGTTTCGGCATGATGGCCGGCTACTTCCTGCTGGAAGCGATCAACGAATTCCGCGACCTGCGTCGTCATCGCCGGCCCCGACTGATTCCCGCCGTGGAGTAAACCGCTATGACTATCTTTCTGCTCTGCATGCTGCTGGTAGTGCTTCTGCTGCTGGCGGAAATCCCGGTGGCGTTCTCTTTTGGTATCGGTGCGCTGGTGTTCGCCTTCGCCACCGGTAATAACGTCTCCTTTCTGATTCCCCATGGTTACAAGACCGCCAGTGGCTTTGCCCTGCTGGCACTGCCGTTGTTTATCCTCGCCGGCATCCTGATGGCCGAAGGCGGGATCTCCGAACGGCTGCTCAATTTCGTTAACTCCATCGTCGGCCGGATTAAGGGTGGCCTCGGTGCCGTCACCGTACTGACCTGCGCGCTGTTCGGCGCCATCTCCGGCAGCTCCTCCGCCGCTATCGCCGCCATCGGCCAGATCATGATTCCCCGCATGGTCCGTGAAGGCTATCCCGAAGGTCATGCCACCGCCCTGGTCGCCTGCTCGTCGGTGCTGGCGCTGCTGATTCCGCCCAGTATTCCGATGATCGTCTTCTCCATCACCGGTGGCCTGTCGGTGGGTGCGGCCTTCCTCTCCACCATTGTTCCGGGTGTTCTGCTGACCCTGCTCTACTGCGTGCTGAACTTCTGGTTTCTGCGCAACAATCAGGATATCCGCGTGGAAGCGCCGATCCCCTTTAAGAAGGCGGCCCGCAATGTCGCGGTATCGGGTTACAACGCCAGCTTCGCGCTGCTGATGCCGCTGCTGATCCTCGGTGCCATCTACAGCGGTATCGCCACCCCCACCGAAGCCGCAGCCATCGCCGTGATCTACGCCATCCCGGTGGGGCTGTTTATCTACAAGGGGCTGTCGCTCCGCACCCTCGGCACCGCCACCGTACGAGCGGTGATCATGACCGGCTCGATCATGGCGGTGCTGTTCTTCCTGTTTATCATGAGCCGGGCCATGATCCTGGAGCAGATCCCCAAACAGCTGGCTGAAGCCCTGCTGCAGATCTCCGACAACAAATACATGATCCTGCTGGTGATCAACCTGCTGTTGCTGCTGATCGGTATGATCGTCGATGATATCTCCGGCGGCGTTCTGGCGGCGGTAATCTTCCTGCCGGTGGTACAGCAGCTGGGCATTCACCCCATCCACTTTGCCGCCATCGTCGGCGTCAACCTGGGGCTGGGTAATGTCTCGCCGCCCTGCGCGCCGATGCTGTATATGGCCGGCGGGGTCAGTAAGCTGCCACTGGACCGCTATATAAAGCCCACCCTCAAGCTGCTCTGTTTCGGTCATCTGCCCATGGTGCTGATCGTCACCTTTATCCCGGAGCTGGCACTCTGGCTGCCGAAAATGCTGATGGGCATCCAGTAATACTTTTCTCTCACCTGATCCGCTCAACCTGTAAGTAGCCGGTACTCCCGTACCGATTTGGAGGCCTCCGGGCCTCCTTTTTTTCGGCTCAGCAGCAGCCATCCCTGTCACTGGATGACACTAACGACCGGTCTTCACATCCGTCCACATCCGGGTCAGCAACCGATCGATCTTCTTCGGAATCACCTCCTGAGGAAACAGTCGGTTCATCACGTCATCGGATGGATAGATCCCCGGATCGGAAGCGATTTCGGCATCCAGCATCGCCCGGGAGGCGGTGTTGGCATTGGCGTAGGCCACATAGTTGGTGATATCCGCGATCACGTCAGGACGCATCAGGAAGTCGATAAACCTGTGGGCGTTTTCCGCATTCTCGGCGCCGGCCGGAATTGCCAGCACATCGAACCAGACCGAGGTGCCCTCACGGGGAATGCTGTAGGCGATCTCGACGCCGTTGTTGACCTCCTGTGCCCGGGTCGCCGCCTGGATCACATCACCGGACCAGCCGATCGCCACACAGATATCACCATTGGCCAGATCGTTGATGTACTGGGAGGAATGGAACTGGGTCACGAAGGGTCGCACCCCTTTCAGCACTTTCGCCGGGCTGCCGTTGCGCTTGTAATCGGACGGATTCTTACTGTTGGGATCCAGACCCAGATAGTTCAGCGCCAATGGCACCAGCTCCACCGGCGCATCAAGAAAGGTAACGCCACACTGCGACAGTTTCTCCAGATTAGTGGGATTGAACACCAGATCCCAGCTGTCCACCGGTGCATTGTCACCAAGAATCGCCCGGACCTTTTCGACGTTGTAGCCGATCCCGGTGGTCCCCCAGAGATAAGGCACGCCGTATCGATTTTCCGGATCGACCCGCTGCAACACCTTCATCAGTTTCGGATCCAGGTGCCGGAGATTGGGCAGTTTCGACTTGTCCAGGGGCTGAAATACACCGGCGATGATCTGCCGCCCCAGGAAAGAGGAGCTGGGAACCACCAGGTCATAGCCGGAACTGCCGGCCAGCATCTTCGCTTCCAGCACCTCGTTACTGTCAAACACATCGGCGATCACGTCGATGCCGGTCTCCTTTTCAAACCGCTCGATGGTGTCTTCGGCGATATAGTCCGACCAGTTATAGAATTTCAGCACCTCCTTCGCCGGAGCCGCCGTGGAAAAGGCGGCCAGCGAGAGAAACAGTGCCGACGCCCCGACTCTGATGCGGGATCCCAGGTTATGCCGGACAGGTAAAGCTGTTGTCATTGTTTTTGCCTCACATTATTGGATAACGGTTTTAAACAGACAGGGATGCTGAAAAACGCCTGTATCTCAGCCCCCCTGATTCGCATACGGCCTCAGACGGTCAGCAGCAGATACTCCCGCTCCCAGGAACTGATCACCTCGTGAAAGGTTTCGAATTCGGCCCGTTTGACCCCGATAAAGGCCTTCACGAACGCGTCCCCCATGATCTCTTTCAGCGGTTCACACTCATCCAGCAGCCGCAGCCCCTCTTCCAGACTGCGGGCCACCTCGACGTGGCTGCCGTCGGTATAGGCAGGTCCACGGGTCGGCTCGGTGGGTTTCAGTTTCTGCTGCATCCCCAGATAGCCGCAGGCCAGGGTGGCGGCGATGGCCAGGTAAGGGTTGGCATCTGCGCCGGGAAAACGGTTCTCGATGCGACGGGCATCGGCGGTGCTGTGGGGTGCACGCAGGCCGGTGGTGCGATTATCAAAGCCCCACTTCATGTTGATCGGCGCGGCGATATCCGGGGCAAAACGGCGGTAGGAATTGACGTTGGGAGCGTAGAAGCTGATGGCCTCAGGGGTATAATGCTGCAGCCCGCCCAGATAGTTGTAAAAGGTTTTGCTGAATTCCTCGCTGTCACCGGCGAACAGATTCCGACCGCTGTCGATATCCACCAGGCTCTGGTGGATATGCATGGAACTGCCCGGCTCATGCTGCATCGGTTTGGCCATAAAGGTAGCGTAGATGCCATGCTTCAGCGCCGTCTCCCGCAGGGTCCGCTTGAACACAAACACCTGGTCGGCCAGCTGCAGGGCATCGCCATGAAGAAAGTTGATCTCCATCTGCGCCGCCCCCTGTTCATGGATCAGGGTGTCCACTTTCAGCCCCTGGGCTTCGCAATAGCCGTAGAGGGTATCGATCACCGGATTAAATTCGTTGACCGCATCGATACTGTAGGACTGGCGCGCCGTCTCTTCACGACCGGAACGGCCGGTGGCCGGCTTCAGTTCGTAATCGGGATCGATATTCTTCTGAATCAGATAGAACTCCACTTCCGGGGCGATTATCGGTTTCAGGCCCTCTTTTTCGTAGAGCGCCAGCACCCGCCGCAGCACCGTACGGCAGGACAGCGGATGGAGATTACCCTGAGTGTCGTAACAGTCGTTGATCACCTGGGCGGTCGGTTCATCCGCCCAGGGCACAATCCGTAGGGTGGTCGGATCGGGTTCCAGCACCATATCGCGATCAGCAGGATCGACGATGTCATCATGATTCTGAGCCCAGTCACCGGTCACCGTCTGCACCAGCAGAGTTTCCGGTATCCGCCCCCCCTGCTCCGCCAGGAACTTACTGGTGGGGTAAAACTTGCCACGGGCGTTACCGGTCATGTCCGGCAGGGTTGATTCAACTTCGGTAATCCCATTCTCTCTGAGAAACCTCTCTACGGCTTCCATACATCACCTGTGTTTTGCAGTCATATTGAGATTTTTGTACTGATTGCTGTCGCACCGATCATTGTTATAAGTCTAGCGAGCCTGCCAGCGGCTATCATCGCTCCATCATGCCGGGACACTGCGCTCAGACCAGAGCGGCTGACCTGCCTGATCATCAGATGGCAGACTTTCTGTCAGCAACACCACAATTCGAATTCTTGTTCGGTTTTTAAACTACACAAAGCATTTCTCAAAATCAAACCAAACTTGAATATAAATTCGGTTTATCAGCATTGCCACAATGTTTTTTTAGAACTATCATTCGGTTTTATAGTGACTGAAAAAATCTGAAAAATTGTTTTCAGCGTCCGGATACCGGGACCACAGCGCCCCATTGATGGAAGCTACGGAGGTATAACTATGGCGTTAGCCGGATACGAACCGTCCTACTATGCAGACAGCGCCAACAACAAACCCGACTTCGGCAGACTGACCGGCGAGGTCCGCACCGATGTCTGCGTGATCGGCGGCGGTTTTACCGGCCTGTCCGCCGCCCTGCACCTGGCGGAGAAAGGTTATTCGGTAACTCTGCTGGAAGCCGAACGGGTGGGCTGGGGTGCCTCCGGCCGCAACGGCGGTCAGGTCTGCCAGGGCCATAACATGTGTCAGGACAAGCTGGAAGCGAAACTGGGTCGGGAGATGGCCGACAGTCTCTGGCAGATGTCGGTGGAATCGGTGGACCTAGTCAAACAACTGATCGCCCAGCACGATATTCGCTGCGACCTCAGATCCGGCGTGCTTCATGTGGCGGCTAAACCCGGTCACCTGCCGGAGATGCGCCGGTCCATCGAGGACAAACAGCAGCGTTATGGCTACGAGGCCATTCGCTACGCCCCCGAAGAGGAAGTTCGGGCCATGCTCGGCACCGATCGCTATTACGGCGGTGAATACTGGACCGAAGGGGCCCATCTGCACCCGCTGAACTATGCCCTCGGGCTGGCGGAAGCCGCTCATCGCGCCGGTGTAAAGATCTTTGAGAACAGTCGCGTACAGAGCTATTCCACCGGTGACAACGCCCTGGTCACCACCGACAAGGGCAGCGTCCGGGCCGACTATGTGCTGCTCGCCTGTAACGGTTATCTGGGCAAGCTGGAGCCGCGGATCGCCGGCAAGATCATGCCGATCAATAACTTCATCCTGGCTACCGAGCCGCTCAGCGAGGAGCTGTGCCGGGCTATCAACCGCGATGATCTGGCGGTGGCGGATTCCAAATTCGTGATCAACTACTTCAAGCTGTCGGCGGATAACCGCCTGCTCTGGGGCGGCGGCGAAAACTACAGCAACCGTTTTCCGAAGGATATCGGTGCCTTCGTCCGCAAGTATATGCTGGAGGTCTATCCGCAGCTGGCGGACGTTAAGATCGATTACGGCTGGGGCGGTACCCTGGCCATTACCCTGAACCGGATGCCCTACTTCGACCGGATCGACAACAACCTGTTCGTGGCCCAGGGGTACTCCGGTCACGGGGTGGCGCTGGCCACCCTTGGCGGCAAGCTGATGGCCGAAGCAGTCAGCGGCACCGCAGAACGGTTCGACCTGTTTTCGAAAGTTCCCACCCCCACCTTCCCGGGCGGCACCCTGCTACGCTGGCCCGGTCTGGTGGCGGGTATGCTCTGGTACTCGCTGCGAGACAGGCTCTGAGGAGCCTGTTGTACTGATGCAATCGGCGGCCCCGGACGCTCCGACCCTGGTGTGTTCCGGCAACCTCTGGTATCCACCGGGGACAGGCTATGAAGCGCCAGCTTCATCACTTAATCGAGTCCGGATTAAAGCAGCGCGGCTATGGGTGCGGGAGCCTGCTTTTCGCTTATAATGGGCCTCCCTGACTGAAGCGCAGGCCGGCACCACCTGACCGGCCACAAACCCGGTGAGACCTGATGTCGAAGAACAGCCCCGCAGCCACTGCCGACGGCAACCTTAAAGCCCCGCGGACGCCAAAAAAGGCGCAGAGTCTGGCACCCCGAAACGCACCGGTTCAGGGCCGTTCCCGGCAGCGTTCGAAGCAGATTATCGATGTCACCGGGGAACTACTGGAACAGGTCGGTCTGGACGATCTCACCACCATCCTGATCGCGAAGGAGGTGGGGATCTCCGTCGGTTCGCTGTATCACTATTTCCCCAACAAACACGCCATTCTCTATGCCATGGGACTGCGCTGGCTGGAGCAGATCGAACTCACCCTCGATGAGATCGACGGCTGGCCGGTGGAGGAACTGCCGCTGGATCAGCTGGTGGAACGGATGCTGGCGATCAATCTCAAAGCCTACAAAAAACAGAAGGCGATTCTGACCCTGGTACAGGCGATGTTTTCGGTGCCGGAGCTACGGGAACTGGATGCCCGCCACGACGAGCTGGTGATCTCAAGGATGGCGAACATCTTCCGGCGCATGGGGATCAGACGACACCTCAAAGAGCGCGAGCGTATCGCCCGACTCTATCTGGAAACCACCCATGCGGTGTTCCTGGTGGTGGTCAACCAGCAGGGAGAGCGGGCCAGACGCACCCTGGCCGATCTGAAGCTGATTATCGTCTCGCTGCTGGAGCAGCACCTGGAGCCATAGCAACCCGAGATCTGTAGCCTGGATACGCAGAACCTGTAGCAGCCCGCTCCGAGGGCGATTTCCCGGCACCCGATATCATCGGCCCATCACTGTCCGAGCCCGCTGCTACCCGGATACACGGAACCTGTAGCAGCCCGCTCCGAGGGCGATTTCACGGTAATCGATATCCCTGACCCGTCGCGGTCGGAGCCCGCTGCTACCCGGATACACGGAACCTGTAGCAGCCCGCTCCGAGGGCGATTTCACGGTAATCGATATCCCTCCTGGCCCGTCGCGGTCGGAGCCCGCCGCTACCCGGATACACGGAACCAGTAGCAGCCCGCTGCTACCCGGGTACGCGGAACCTGTAGCAGCCCGCTCCGAGGGCGATTTCCCGGCACCCGATATCATCGGCCCGTCGCGGTCAGAGCCCGCTGCTACCCGGATACACGGAACCTATCGCAGCCCGCTCCAAGGGCGATCTTCCGGTACCCGATATCATCGGTCCGTCGCGGTCTGAGCCCGCCGCTACTCGGGTATACGGAACCAGTAGCAGTCCGCTCCGAGGGCGATCTTCCGGTACCCGATATCATCGGTCCGTCGCGGTCAGAGCCCGCTGCTACCCGGATACACGGAACCAGTAGCAGCCCGCTCCGAGGGCGATTTCCCGATACCCGATATCATCGGTCCGTCACGGTCGGAGCCCGCTGCTACTCGGGTACGCGAAACCTGTAGCAGCCCGCTCCGAGGGCGATTTCACGGTAATCGATATCCCTGGCCCGTCGCGGTCGGAGCCCGCTGCTACTGGGATACGCGGAACCTGTAGCAGCCCGCTCCGAGGGCGATTTCCCGATACCCGATATCATCGGTCCGTCGCGGTCAGAGCCCGCTGCTACCCGGTACACGGAACCTGTAGCAGCCCGCTCCGAGGGTGATCTTCCGGTACCCGATATCATCGGTCCGTCACGGTCAGAGCCCGCTGCTACAGAGTCTGGCAGGCGCCCCCCCCCCCGTATTCTCCGGCTCCCGTTACCAGTACCCCTCAACAGGGTATATCGGACCATTTTTACCCCGTGATAGTTTTTTATACAGATCGAACGGGGCAGCAGACAGCGGCCTCAACGACTCCAAATCCTATACAGAAGGAGACTCGCAGCACCCGAATCCCGGCAGCACAGGCTGCACAAAAACCAATTTATCCCGACTGTCAGAACATAAATCTAAAAAAAGACTGGAGATAAGTATGCGCAACAGCAAACTGGGTATCAGCGCCGCCCTGGCCCTCTCTCTCTCGGCCGCCTCTGTCACGACGACGGCTAACGAAGAGAAGGTGCTCAATATGTACAACTGGTCCGATTACATCAGTCCCGATGCGATCGAAGAGTTTGAAAAAACCACCGGTATCAAAGTCAACTACGACGTCTACGATTCCAACGAGGTGCTGGAAGCCAAGCTGATGTCCGGCGGCACCGGCTACGATATCGTCGTTCCCACCGGCGCCTTCCTCGAACGCCATGTTGCGGCCAACATATACGCCGAAATCGACCGCTCCCAGCTATCCAACTACGGCAATCTGGATGTGGTGCTACAACAGAAAATTACCCGCCACGATGATGGTAACAAACACAATGTGCCCTATGCCTGGGGTACTGTCGGACTGGGTTATAACGTCGAACAGGTGAAGACCCGCCTCGGTGACCTGCCGCTGGACACGCTCGACCTGATCTTCAAACCCTCCGTCGCCGCCAGGGTGGCCGATTGCGGTATCGGTCTGCTGGATTCGCCTGCCGAGGTAATCTCCATTGCCCTCAACTATCTGGGTCTGGATCCCAACAGCGAGAAGAAGGGGGATCTGAAGAAAGCGACCACGCTGCTGAGCTCCGTACGTCCCCATATCAAATACTTCAACTCCAGCAAGTACATCTCAGATCTGGCCAACGGTGAGGTCTGCGTGGTGCTGGGCTATAACGGCGATGTACTCCAGGCCCAGGATCGCGCTCAGGAGGCGGGTCAGGGAATTGAAGTCGGTTACACCATTCCCTCCGAAGGCACCCTGGTGTGGTTCGACCTGCTGGCGATCCCTGCCGATGCCCCCCACCCGGAAGCCGCCCACAAGTTTATCGATTTCGTGCTCAGACCCGAGATCGCGGCCGGTATCTCCAACTACGTCTACTACGCGGTACCCAACATCGCCGCCGAACGCTACCTGAACGACGACGTACGCGGCAACCCGGGGATTTACCCCACCGAAGAGGTGAAGGCGAAGCTGTTCACCCAGAACGCCCATTCACCCCGGTTTGATCGGCTCCTGACCCGCGCCTGGACCGGCATCAAGACCGGGCGCTGAGCGCCTCCGTACCCGGGGCCGGTGACGGCCCCGCTTCAACACTCAGCTTCTGACGGGGTTGCACCGGCTATCCTCGACGCTCTCCGGCAGAAGTTTCCGTAACCGGGACATAAAAATGACTTCATCACTGGCCGTCGATATGACGCAGACCACACCTGCCGGCGATTCGCAGATACCGCTGTGGAAGCAGGAGGGGGCCGAGCCCTTCCTGAAGATCGAGAACGTGACCAAAAAATTCGGGGACTTCATCGCCGTCGACAACATCAGTCTGGATATCTATAAGAACGAACTGTTCTGTCTGCTGGGTGGCTCCGGTTCCGGGAAGAGTACCCTGCTGCGGATGCTGGCCGGCTTCGAGACCGCCACCAGCGGTCGGATCCTGATCGACGGCATGGATATGTCCGGCATCCAGCCCTGGAAACGTCCGGTCAATATGATGTTTCAGTCCTACGCGCTGTTTCCCCACCTCAGCGTCGCGGATAACGTCGCCTTCGGCCTGAAACGGGAGGGCGTCTCCCGCAACGAGGTTAAACAGCGGGTCGGCGAGATGCTGGAACTGGTGCAGATGGGCCATCTCGGCAAGCGCAAACCGCACCAGCTGTCCGGCGGACAGCGTCAGCGGATAGCGCTGGCACGGTCGCTGATCAAACGGCCCAAGCTGTTGCTGCTGGACGAGCCGCTGGGAGCGCTGGATAAAAAGCTGCGGGAAGAGACGCAGTTCGAACTGATCAATATCCAGGATGAGCTGGGCGTGACCTTCGTGGTGGTGACCCACGATCAGGAGGAGGCGATGACCCTGGCCACCCGCATCGGGGTGATGAACCATGGTCAGATCGTCCAGACCGCCGAACCCCAGGATGTCTACGAATTTCCCAACAGCCGCTTCGTGGCCGAATTTATCGGCTCGGTCAATCTGTTCAGGGGCAAGGTGACCGAGGACTGTCCGGACCATGTGCGGATCGATTCCCGCGATGCCGGCACCACCCTGTACGTCAACCACGGTATCAACTGTTCACCTGATCAGCTGGTCGACGTGGCTGTTCGTCCGGAAAAAATCCGTATCTCCCACCACAGACCGGACCAGCAGGACAACTGCCTGAGCGGCCATATTGAGGATATCGCCTATATGGGCAGCCTGTCGGTGTTCCGGGTGCTGCTGGACAACGGTTTTGAAGTAAGGGTCACCCGGCCGAATTTCCTCCGCGCCGGCGCCGAGAAATTCACCTGGAAAGATCGGGTCTATCTGAGCTGGAGCGAAGACAGCAGCGTGGTACTGACATCATGAGTACTTCATCGGCAACGGCCTGGCTGAGCGGGCCCGGATTTCGCGGCTCACTGGGTCAGATGTTTCAGCGCATCGGCCGGCGAGTGAACTGGGGCCGTACGGCGGTGATCGCCGTGCCGGCATTATGGCTGGCGGTGTTCTTCTTTATCCCCTTTCTGGTGGTGTTCAAGATCTCGCTGTCCGAGACAGCGATCGCCATCCCCCCCTACACCTCCCTGTTTGAATGGGATCTGGATGAGGCGCTGGTGGCCATCCGACTCAACCTGGGCAACTACCTCTACCTGTTCGAGGATGCCTTCTACCTGGATGCCTATATCAACTCGGCGCGGATCGCGGCAATTTCAACTTTCTTCGCACTGCTGATCGGCTTTCCCATGGCCTACCTGATCGCCCGCAGCAACGGTTCCACCCGTCTCCTGCTGCTGTCGCTGGTGATCCTGCCATTCTGGACCTCATTCCTGCTGCGGGTCTACGCCTGGATGGGGATCCTCCAGAAGAACGGTATCGTCAATGATGTTCTGCTCAGCATCGGTCTGATCGATCAGCCGCTGGCGATCCTGCAGACCGACTTCGCCGTCTATATCGGCATCGTCTACACCTACCTGCCCTTTATGGTGCTGCCCCTCTATACGGCGCTGGAAAAACTGGATCTGACCCTGCTGGAAGCGGCCGAAGACCTGGGCTGTCGACCGGCCCACAGCTTCTTCCTGGTAACCCTGCCGTTGTCAGTCCCCGGTATCGCTGCAGGCTGTCTGCTGGTGTTTATTCCGGCCGTGGGTGAGTTTGTGATCCCGGCCCTGCTGGGCGGCTCCGACACCCTGATGATCGGTCGGGTGCTCTGGGATGAGTTCTTCCTCAACCGCGACTGGCCCATGGCCTCAGCGGTGGCGATCGTGATGCTGGTGGTGCTGGTGCTGCCGATCATGCTGATCCGTAATGGCAGCGGCAAAGAAGAACTGAGTAAAGACGGAGAGCTGGTCTGATGAAACGTCGTTCACTTTTTCTTAACACCAGTGCAGCCCTGGGCTTCCTGTTTCTCTATGCACCGATTGTCTCGCTGATCATCTACAGCTTTAACAAATCGAAGCTGGTGACGGTCTGGGGAGGCTGGTCGCTGAAGTGGTACAGCGAGCTGTTCAATAACGATCAGATTATCGATGCCGCGCTGCTCAGTCTGAAGATCGCCTTTATCAGCGCCAGTCTGGCGGTGGTGCTGGGCACCCTGGCAGGCTTCGTGCTGATGCGGTTCGGCCCCTTTCGGGGCAGGATGATCTTCTCCGGCTGGGTGACGGCGCCGCTGGTGATGCCGGAGGTGATCACCGGGCTGTCGCTGCTGTTGCTGTTCGTGGCCATGGAAGGGCTGTTCGGCTGGCCCTCAGGCCGTGGCACCGGCACCATTATCATCGCCCACACCACCTTCTGCATGGCCTATGTGGCGGTGGTGGTGCAGTCGCGGCTGGCCTCCATGGACGAAAGCCTGGAGGAGGCGGCCATGGATCTGGGGGCAAAACCCTCGTCGCTGTTCTTCCTGGTGACGCTGCCGCTGATCGCCCCGGCGCTGATCTCGGGCTGGCTGCTCTCCTTCATCCTGTCGCTGGATGATCTGGTGATCGCCAGTTTCGTCTCGGGTCCCGGCAACAGCACCCTGCCGATGGTGATCTTCTCCAAGGTACGGCTGGGAGTCTCTCCCGAGGTCAATGCCCTGGCGACGCTGATGATCCTGGCGGTAGCGATCGGTGTGGTGGTGGCCGTGTTTCAGATGCGGCGCCAGCAGCGGTCGGCCGGCGTCCAGGAGTAGTTTTCCGGGCGGAGCGCCTGCCGCGCTCTGCCCTTCACAAGCAGTTCCTCAACGTTCTACCCATTAACCAGTAACCGGAGAAATCTATGAAACTCGCATGGACGGCACCCGTGTGCCTGTTGCTTTCTGCCGCGGCCCAGGCCGCCGAAGTATCGAGCACCGTCACCTTCACCAACGACTACCGCTTCCGCGGCATTTCCCAGACCGCCGGCGATGCCGCGGTTCAGGGCAGCCTGGACGCGGCTTTTGATAACGGCATTTATATCGGCGCCTGGGGCAGCAATGTCGACTTCGATGACGACGCCAACCTGGAGATCGACTGGTACGCAGGCTACGCCGGTGAGATCTCCGAGAGCGTCAGCTACGATGCCACCCTCTACTACTACACCTACCCGGGCTATGATGCAGCGGACACCGACTACGCCGAGATCGACCTCAATTTCTACTATGGCGATCTGAAGGTAGAGTATGCCTGGAGCAACGACTACTTCAACAGCTCAGAGCAGGCTCACTACCTGGCTGTGGATTACAGCCTGCCGGTGACAGACAACGTCACCATCGATCTGCACGCTGGCCGCAGCTTCGGTGACTACTGGGACGACGAGGATATCGGTGACTACAACGACTACTCGGTCGCTGTTTCCAGCAGCGTCGCCGGTATCGACCTGTCGCTGGCCTACCTGTTTAACGATGTCGACAGCGATATGAAGGTAAGCAGCGGGCCTTTCGATAACGATGACACACTGCTGCTGACGGTCTCCCGTACCTTCTGATCAGCCTCTCGCAACGGCGCCCCTCTGCGATACCCCTTCACCGCAGAGGGTGTGCCTGAATCTGACACCCGACACCAACATCCAGTCCCGCTCTGATTCCCACCACCTCGGGTTCACACCCCTGTTTTCTGATACTCAATATTATCTGCCTGTCTCGGTCGGAGCTCGCTGCTACTATTGTGGGCAGGACCTGTAGCAGCCCGCTCTGAGGGCGATTTTTCGGTACCCGAGTTCGTCGGTCTGTCGCGGTCGGAGCCCGCTGCTACTCTGGTGAGCGGGACCTGTAGCAGCCCGCTCTGAGGGCGATTGTCTGGTACCGGAGTTCGTCGGACCGTCGCGGTCGGAGCCCGCTGCTACCCTGATCGGCTGGCCGGTAGCAGCCCGCTCTGAGGGCGATTTCTGGTGCGCGAGTTTGTCGGTCTGTCGCGGTCGAAGCCCGCTGCTACCCTGATCGGCTGGCCGGTAGCAGCCCGCTCCGAGGGCGATTGACTGGTACTGGAGTTAGTCTGTCTGTCGCGGTCGGAGCCCGCTGCTACTCTGATCGGCTGGCCGGTTGCAGCCCGCTCTGAGGGCGATTTCCGGGACTCGAGACTGTCGGTCAGTCGCGGTCAGAGCCCGCTGCTACCCTCGTCGGCTGGACCTGTAGCAGCCCGCTCCGAGGGCGATTTCCGGTGCTCGAGTTCGTCGGACCGTCGCGGTCGGAGCCCGCTGCTACCCCGATCGGCTGGCCTGTAGCAGCCCGCTCTGAGGGCAATTTTCCGGTACTCGAGATCGTCGCTCTGTCGCGGTCGGAGCCCGCTGCTACAGGAACCAGGGTAAATATGTCAGCCGAAGGCGTAACGCACCGGCAAACAGCAGGCATAAAAAAGTCAGCTACGAACACAGCTGGCTTTCCTGGGGAATAAGCAGGGACTCCTGCAGACTAACTGGCGGAGCCCTCCCTTCTCTGCCGTAATTATCCCAGTTCGTTCTGGGTAATAGGGAAGCCCATTTTCTCCACCAGACGGATCCAGAGGTGTCGCCAGCCGCCCTTCTCGTCAACGGTGTCCAGGGCGTACATGGTGATTTTGGCACCGATCCAGCGGAACGGCTCCGGCGGAATATAGCCGGGCTGAGAGCTGGCAAAACCCAGCCGGGTTTCCGGAATATTCTTACCATCCAGGATCGCCAGACCCACCCGGGAGCCGAAGCGGGTCGCGGTAACCCCAAAACCGGAGTAGCCGCCGGCGTAGATCATGTCGCCGTCGTGATAGTGCTGAAAGTGCACCGCCATCCGGGTCGTCAGACCAATGGGACCGCTCCAGGCGTGGGAAAATCTGATACCCCGCAACGACGGAAAGGTCCTGTAGAAGTTCTCCACCAGCGGCAGAAAGTTATCCGCCGAGCGGTCGGCCCCGGGATCGGTATCATTGTTGAAGAAGTAACCCAGCCGTCCACCGAAGAGGATACGGTTGTCGGCGGTCAGGCGCATATAGTTCAGCTGGGTGCGGGTATCGTAGATCCCCTGGCGGTTCTTCCAGCCGATGGAAGCCATCTGTTCGTCGGTCAGAGGCTCGGTAACCACAATCCGGTCACGGATGGCGGCGACCCTGTTTCTGATTTTCCTGCTGCCTGCGGCAAAAGCGTTGGTAGCCAGCAGCACCTTGTTAGCAATAACAGTTCCCCCGGGGGTCTCGACCTGTACTCCGGGCTTAAGGTGAGTCGTTGCGGTCAGCGGGCTGTACTCGTAGATCCGCACCCCCAGTTTCATGGCGGTACGTTTCAACCCCCATGCCAGCTTAGCCGGATGAACGGTGCCGCTGCGGCTTCGGGACCACATGCCACCGGTAAACAGCGGTGAGTTCATCTCGGCCTGCACCTCTTCTTTATCCAGCAGGTAAGCGTCATGGCCGTACTGCTTGTAGAGACGGTACTCCTTCTCGATATCGGCCAGCCCCTCTTCGCCGATGGCAACGGTCAGCTCGCCCCCCCATTCGATATCACAGTCGATACCGTACTTCTCGATGGTGGCTCTGAAACCGTCCAGATTCTCTTTACCCAGCCGCTCAAGCGCCTCCATATCATCGGGAAACAGCCGCTTTGCATTGTCCAGACCGTGCATCACCGAGGTGGAGAGAATAGCCGCCGGGCGGCCCGAGGCGCCGATGGCGATGCACTGAGCTTCGATGATCACCACATCGCGATCCGGATTCTCCTCCTTAGCATGGATGGCGGCCCAGAGTCCGGTAAAGCCGGCACCGACGATCAGCAGATCACAGTCAGTATTTCCCTGCAGCGCCGGCTCCGGAGCGGGTGCCGCGTCGTTATCCAGCCAGTAGGGGAAGAACTTGGTTTTCAGCAAGGCTTTGCCGGCGTCTGTGGATCGGTTCATGGTACCCGCTCTTTGTTATGTTTATTTTGACCCGCATCGGTCTGCGGGATGGTTAACTCCAGTTTGAAGACCGGGGGGGGAAGCTTGAATACCCTCCTTCAGTAGGTACCTGAGAAGGGTAGATACGGGTTGAGACAACTGATGGGCAATTCAACTACGAAGACCGGCCCCTCTGCTTCCTGATCCGGCGGCCAGCAGCAGCCCAGGAACCTCTCAACCTGCTACTCAACTGAACCCGGCATTTCTTTCCCTAAGGTTTCGGTTTCAATAACTCAGATCCCGGGGAAGTTCACGGCCTACGATCCACCTCACAGAGGATCAGCTGTTCCGAATCAAGCATCCGTCAGCTGCAGTCACCCACCGTTGCTACATATCAATGTTTCAGATAAACGACTGATTTAAGATCATTTGCATAATGTTTAACTCGGCCCGGCCACGGCTCCGGCATTGGCTTCAGGGCTCGAAAAACTGAGATTCTGGTTATGCGGATGAAACACAATGGTCTGACCCGACTGCTGGCCGGCGCGGTTACCACCTTCGCACTGGTGGCCTGTACCCCCGGCGTAAAGCCTCCCTCCGAGGCAGATATCCGCTCGGCTCAGGACGCGGGCACCCTGAACTCGCTTTACTCCGATGTCAGCGACCGGGCAGCCAGGGCGCCCGGGAACAAACAGCTGCAGGCTTCCAGGAAACATATCGCCAGGCTGCTGGCTCTGTCTCAGTACTCCGGTTTCCAGTCCGCCCTCGATTCCGGCCGCAGTGACACGGGCTGGGTGGGGAAACAGCGTCTGGTCCAGCTGTCATCGATGCTGACACCTTTACAGGATCTCGATCCCAGCCTCTACAGTCAGGGAATGGAACTGCTGCAGCAGGAGGAGCAGAATCGCCAGGCCAGAGAGGAAACGCTGCGATCCCGGATCGATGCCACCCCCTCCGGGGAGATCGCCACCAGTCTGACACTGATCGACCAGCTGGCCGACCTGACCGGCGCTTCCGATGGATACCCTGAGATGCGTCAGCAACGCATGGCCGCTGCCAGCAGCTACGCCAATGAGCGTCTGGCCGAAGGCGATCTGGCCGCCGCCATCGCCACCCTGATGGCGTTGCAGGAGGCAGCCCCCGGCGACCCGGACATCAGCCGCCGAATCGCTGACATCGATATGCAACAGCATTTGCAGGAAGTTAACGCTCTCAAGGAATCCGGTGAGGTGGACCAGGCCTTCACACAGCTCATGGAGATGCTGGATAAGCCGGAAACCACCCCTTTCCACAGCGAGATCACTCCCCTGCTCTACGAACTGTCGGAATATTACAACCTGGTGGCTCAGAGCGCCCTCACCGAAGAAAACTGGCTGCAGGCCTACCAGCATCTGCGTCGCGCCAACCTGGCCAGCAGCCGGCTGGATGAATTCTATCTGGACCCGACCCCCACCCAGGACTTCATATCCCAGATGCTGCTGCTCGCCAGTGACGCCAGGCAGCAGCGGCCCGGCCTGGCCCTGGGTTACCTGCTGGCCATCAGGGAACTCGCCCCCGACCTCCGGGAGCTTGAACCCCAGCTGCTGGATGTAAAAGACCGCCTCTATGAGGAGGGCGTGGTCAAGGTGGCCACCTCCACCTTCGACAGCCCCCCAGGCGCCCCCGGGCTGGGCGGCGTCCTTACCGCCAGGATCATGCAGTTGCTGGCGGATATGACCCGGACCGATATCCGCCTGCTGGAGCGCAGCAGCCTGGACGAAATCCTTAAAGAGCAGGAGATCATGTCACTGACCGATGATGTGGACGTCACTATCTCCTCGGCAGACTTTCTGGTCCAGGGGGCCCTGCTGGAAAGTACCGTGGACACCAGCGTGCAGCCCAACAAACAGACCCGGCGAGTGGTGATCGATAACAGGAAGGTAGCCAACCCGGCCTATCAGCAGTGGAGCACATTGTCCCCGGAAAAAAGACGTCAGCAGCCGGCGCCCCCCGCTTATGTCGACGAAGCGATCCGCGAGACCATCACCTTCACCATCACGGAACACCGCAAGGATGCCAGCATGACCTCGGCTTTCCGGGTAATCAATCCCAGTACCTCCAAGCTGCTGCACACCGAAACCCTGGTCACTGAGCAGTCATTCGAGGACACCAGCCAGGAGGGGATCGATATCGGTCTCTTCGTCCAGGAGGTCAAACAGGCTCGCCTGCCTGCCGATTCACGAATCCTGCGGGAGCTGGCCGACCAGCAGGCAAAAGAGATCGCCACCAGGCTGTTTGAGCGGTTCAGAGACCCTGAACGCCAGTATCTGGCCCGAAGTGAGTCCTTCGCCCACGAGGGCGACTTCGACGAGGCCGCCGAACAGCTGGCCATGGCCGTTGTCCTCAGGGAGCGGAAGTCTCTGGACTTCGACGATCTGACCCATACCCTGAGGCAGTACGCACTGCGCGCTCGCTAAATCAACCCGACAGGCGGAGAGTCGCCATGGCTACGGTCAGAGACTACCGACACAAGATCCTCAGAACGGCTGCTCTGGGCGGCCTGCTGTCGCTACTGGCCTGGCATCCGGCCATGGCGGAAACTGAAGACTTCTCCCCCGGGGTCCTCAAAGAAAATACCACCCGGATAGTGGGCGACATGCTGGGATTTGTGAAGAGGAAGACCAGCAAGGTACTGGGCACCGTTGAGGGGCTTCCCGCGACTATCGCTGTCCTGCCTGCCACCGGATTGGGCGAGCCGGTGGAAAAAGCCGACATCAGCAACGCCATCCATAACAACCTTGGGGTCAGCCAGTTTAATCTGATCAAACCCCATATCACCGAGCGAGGCCTGGCCGTTCTCGAAGACCGGCTGCAGAAACCCTGGACCGAGATCCCGGCAGAGACCATCGCCCGTGAGCTGAAGACCGACGGTCTGCTGTATATCAACGTCGACGATATCGACCAGGTATATGCCGCCGCCTACGCCCATTACCAGATTACCGTCACCGCCAGACTTCATTCGCAGCTCAGATCAGAACCGGTATGGCAACATACCGATTCCATAATCGAACGCGAAGGCGGTGTCTCCCTCAACCCCCTGGGTATCATTGCCACCGCGGTAACCTCCTCCCGGGTACTTTCCGACGCCAGCCGTATCCAGATTGTCGATCAGCTGGCACGGAAGTTTGCCGAGCAGATTCCCGAGCCGGTCCGGACCCACAAAGTGAAGCCTCCCCATATCCGGCTGGCCGTTTCCAACGCCGCTGAAGGCCCCTTTCGTGCCGGGGATGAGCTCAGGATATTTATGGAAGCAGACCCGGAACTGTCGGCAGAGTTTTTCATCAATGACCGCCTGACCGGCAAACTGGAGGAAGAGAATCCCGGGAACTATCAGGGACGCTACATCATCAGGCCCGGCGACGATACGGCAGATGGATTTATCGAAATCAGAGCGTTCCGCGCCCGGGACAGGAGTAAGGGCTACTGGCGCCTGCCCGGACGGGTGGCCTTCGATACCCGTAATCCGGCTGATCTCGGCCAGCTGTCTGCCCGGCTGGTCCGTCAGGGGGTTCGACTTTCCTGGGTCGAGACCCCGGACCGGGGGTCGGCGCTGCAGTACCGGATCGAACGTGCCGAACGTAACGCGACCACCTACGAGGAAATAGCCACGACCGCGGTGGCCGAATATCTCGACAGCACCATCGAACCCCACGGCAGCTATTTTTACCGGGTAACCCCGGTGGATGGCGCAGGCAATCAGGGAGAGTACAGCGCAGCCAGAGTCACCGTGGTGGCGCCGGGTCCTACTGACCTCAGCGGGGTCATCGAAACCGACCGGCTGCTTCCGGCCATCGGCAGCCCCTACCGCCTGACCAGGACTCTGCGGATCAATCGGGGTAGCCGCCTGACCTTCGAAGCCGGTAGTATCGTCGAGATCGCCGATAACGCAGGATTGCATGTACTGGGGCAGTTACAGGCCCAGGGAACCGCCAGCGCACCGGTTATTTTCAAGGGCTCGGGGTTCCGTCTGCAGCTGGACAACACCGGCGCCACCGACAACCGATTCCAGCATGTCCGCCTTCACGCACCTGACAGTGAGATCCTGCTGGACAACGCCCGGCTGACCGTGGAGTCCAGCTCTCTGCGTGGAGCCAGCCTTGTCAGCGCCCAGCATTCGTCGCTTGTCGTGTCCGACTCTACCCTGAGCGATGCCGAACGACTGCTGACCAGTCGGGGTGGCGAGATTCTGCTCAGGAACACCCGGGTGGAAGACAGTCAGGTGGGGATTGAGGTGGAGCCTGGCCAGGGCCAGCCCACCCTCAGTCTGGATAATGGTGTCTTCGCTCGCAATCAGGTTCATATCCGCAGCAGCATCCCCCTGGAGGTAGCCGGCGCTCGTTTTCCCGGCGACACCTTCGAGACCCTCAGATCACGCCTCGAGGGACCGGTCACTATTGCCTGGGATGATGCCGATCCCGACAGCAACCTTCAGGAGAACTGGCTGAAGCAGCAATGGGGCGCTCTGGTGGCTGAGGTTGGCGACAAACAGTGGCCCGAGGCCCGGGCACGACTGAACACCCTGATTGCCACCGCCGGCTCTGAGCCGGCAAAAGTGCTCAGCGACAGCCTGCGGGCGCTTGCCGGGGAAGCCCCCGAATACACCACCGAATCCGGCGACTTTGTGGCCAGGCTGACCAGGGCCAGGCAGGCCGGCAGGAGCCCCTCGCTCTGGATTCAGAAGATCCGGATTCCCGGGAATCAGAAACGACTTCACAGCGAGGTGATGATTCTGCCCAGGGCGCAGGAGCGCTTCGCTCGGGACTATCTGCGGGACAACTTTTCCGCCAGACGCCGCAGCAAAGCGTACACGAACGCCACACGCCTGCCTCTTCGGGAGGCGGTGCTGGCCTCCAGTTTCCTCCACCGCCGCGACCGGGGTCTGGTGAGTGATATCTGGGTGCTTTACGGAATTGATAAGACGGTACTCGACCATCACCTCAGCACGGCCGGCCTGGTTGAACGCCAAGGAGCCAGCCTGCTGGTGGCCACCGCCTTCGAGGGAGATGCTCAGCTTCCGCTGAAACGGGAACTCTACCGGTTGCTGGAATCCCAGAATATCGCCTTTGTCGATGTCAGTGGATTCCGTAAAGTGGATCGTATGGAGCAGGCCAGAATACAGCAGGCAGATCTGCTGCTGACCGCCCGTTCTCTGGGACAGACCAACAAGTCCAGTCTCAATGCCAGCCTCAATGTGGTCGAGGTGGATATCAACCTCAGGGTGGAGGCCGTTCCGGACAATCGCCTGCTTACCAGCCTGAACGATGCATCGAGGGCAACCGCTTTCAAAAAACAGACGGGCTACGAGAAGGCAATCACCGCCGTGATAAACGCGCTGGAGATGCGGTTGATTCGTGAAATTGCCGCCTATCGCCGGCCTGAACCGGATCACACCCGCACGCCATCGGCGGTGGTGGCGCTGGAAAATCAGGGTTGACCTGCTCGGACCAGCGGCCGCCGGACAAATAGTAAAGAGCTCAGCTGGAGGAACCCGGTATTCGCCGGGGTTGTTCCTGCACCGGTTGGACGGTTCAGGGTACCTGCTCTTTGTTATGCTTACTGTCCCCGCTTCGGCCGGTGGAATGACCGGGGCGATCCGAAATCCGGGGAAGAAAGCCTGAGCCCCCTCCTTCAACAGTCAGGGGAGAAAGCTGAGGATGGAAGGGGCTTTCAGTCAGAACTTCGATCTCCGGTAAGGCTGACGCTAACAACAGCTGGAACAGGCGACCTGGGGAGAAATCCGGGTATCGATATGATCTGCATAGCCTCGGGATTACCGTTATTCGGAAGCACCTTCGTCAGCGACGACAACCTTGTTTCGACCTGAATTCTTGGCCATAAGAAGAGCTTCATCGGCCCGGTTGATCAGATTCCGGTGATCCGGATGGCCATCGAAACAGGCGACGCCAATACTCACACAGACATTGATCTGAGATTTTCCTGGCAATACAAATGCAGCCTTTCGCATTTGCCGGCATATTTTCTCGGCGATGGCCACTGACTGTCGTAGCGATACTTCGACCAGTACCATCAGGAACTCTTCTCCGCCATAACGGAAAACGTAATCGCCGCCCCGGGTAGCATTTAACAGTATCGTCGACACCTGTTGTAATACAACGTCTCCTGCGGAATGTCCATAATCATCGTTGATGGACTTGAAATGATCGATATCCAGCAGCAATACGGAAAAAGAGCTGTTGATACGACGATTCAGATTAATCTCGCGATCCAACACCGCCGGTAAAAACCTTCGGTTAAGCAGCCGGGTTAACGAGTCCTTGCCCGCCTCGATGTCACCGACCCGTTCAAACAGAGTGGAAAGAAGGTATTTCAGCTGAGTAATCTCATCCTGGATTTCCCGAACAGCATGATTTCGGCTGCTCAGATCTCCGGAGCGCGTGCGAGACTCACAAAGCGGTAGCAACACGGAATCTATTTTTTTCAGGTTGTTTTCAAGTTCTGAAGATTCCGGTGATTCTGAAAAGATCGGAATACCTTTATGGGTATACCATAAGCCAAAATCTGAGCGGCTGATGCGCGGTAACTCTTCCCGGGAATCTAAAAAGGCGAGTGAGTAAATTATCTGGTTTTCCCAGTCCAGAAGCGCAGCACGCTGACGCTCCTTTTCCACCAACATGCTGTAAGATAAAGAAAATGCTCGATAAGTCTCATCCGTTCTCGTTTTGCGCTCAGCATGTTCGCTGTAGGCTGAACTCATTATTTCAATGGCATAGTCGATGGAATGCGACACATAAACAAGTTGCTGATGAGGGGCCTTTCGAGTTCGTTCAGGCTGTTTATCCAATAATGATGAATAGATCGCAGCTTTGAGATACAGAGCCCCTCGAATAATCAGGTTCATCGGGATACCAATTCTGGAATGTATCTCACCGATGTGTTTCTGGGTGGCAATGACTTCATCAATATCCGGCTCAGCTAAAAACAACTCACTGAGCCAGCGTTGCATAGAAGGGTGCAACTTCTCCCGAACTTTGGAATGGGTCAGAAATGCAGCAGCAGAATCGTTAGCCAGCATGCTATTGTAAAATACGTCTGCGAACTGCGATTTCTTGTCACTGATACATTCCGACACTGAGTTCCTGACAGAATCGGGAGTGGAGCGAACCAGTTTTCTCCATTCTGCCATCTGTAATGATGAATCTTCTGTTTTTGCTTCCATGACCCTGCTCTGAGAAATGGTCACATAAAAGAACAGTCTCCGGACGACCACTGAAGCTCTCTGCCGCCCCCAGGATACCAGTATAGTAGGAAGGACTGCTCTCAGTGTGTATCCGACGCTACTCCGGACGGGGCTGGAAACTACCGGTTTCCTGTATGCTTAACAGTAACACGGCCAGATCTGAATCCAGATGTCCGGCACTTTCCCGGTCAGCGCCGCGATGCGTCGAACGGCTACGTTTATCCCCCGACTATCCATCAGCACCAGGCTGCCGAGACCGGGCCGGCCGTGGTAACTTCAGAGCTCTGCGATGGAAAAAATGCCTCTCATTGCCCGCATTCCCCTCCCGGAGAATAAAAAAAGCGGGAGCAGAGCTCCCGCAAAAGACAGCATTGGTCACACGCATTGGAAGAAAGGTAAACGTTGCAGAACCGCAATCAGCCGATCAGAGCTTTGGTCTCAAAAAACTCCTCGACACCATAGTCGCCCAGCTCACGACCGTTGCCCGACTGTTTAAAGCCGCCGAAGGGGGCTTCGTTGTTCCAGAAACCGTCGTTGATATAGACCTGACCGGCACGGATCTGCCCTGCCAGCTGGTGGGCATGGTCACGGTCATTGCACCAGACCCGTGCCGACAGTCCGTACGGGGTGTCGTTGGCAATAGCAACGGCCTCCGCTTCGTCATCATAAGGAATCATGCAGAGTACCGGTCCGAAGATCTCCTCCCGGGCGATGGTCATCTGATTGTTGACGTCGGCAAAGATCGCAGGCCTTACGTAAAAACCCTTCTTCAGCCCTTCAGGGGGCTCCGTGCCGCCGGTAACCAGCCGCGCACCCTCTTCGATACCGATGCCGATATAACGCTGTACGGTCTCCATCTGGGCCCGGGAGGCCATGGGACCCAGAAAGGTATCCTCTGCCTTCGGATCCCCCACCTTCAGTGATTCGGCATAAGTCTTTGCAATCGCCACCGCCTGCTCATAGCGACTCCGGGGTACCAGCATTCGGGTCAGCGCGGTACAGGTCTGACCGGAATTGATCATCACATCCTCGACCCCCAGCCGCACCGCCGTTTCAAGGTCCGCATCCTCGCAGATCAGGTACGGCGACTTCCCTCCCAGCTCCTGACAGACTCGTTTCACCGTCGGTGCCGCCAGCTGGGCGATACGAACGCCGGCACGGGTGGAACCGGTAAAGGAGACCATATCCACCTCCGGGTGAGTACACAGCGGTTCTCCCACCTCCGGCCCGGTGCCGTTAACCAGGTTAAACACACCGGCAGGCAGGCCGGCAGCGTCGATGATCTCCGCCAGCAGGAAAGCATGAAGAGGCGTAGCTTCGCTGGGCTTGACCACCATGGTGCAGCCGGCGGCCAGCGCCGGAGCCACCTTACCGATCAGCTGATGGAGCGGATAGTTCCAGGGGTTAATAAAGGCGCAGACCCCAACCGGCTCACGAACGACAGTGGCATTGCCGATCACCTTCTGCTGATCCAGCAGTCGGGTACGGTCGGCGTGCTTCTGCAGCGCTTCGATGGGATCATCCACCTGAACTTCCTGGCAGAACCCCAGCGGGGCCCCCATTTCGGCGGAGATCAGCTCCGCCATCTCCTGCCGCCGCTCACTCAGCAGCAGGGCGATACGACTGATACAGGCCGCACGTTCGGCACTGCTGGTCTCAGACCATGATTCGAACGCCTGGCGGGCGGCCATCACCGCCCGGTCCACATCGTCGGCACTGGCCAGTGCCGCCCGGCCCGCTACCTGTTCTGTGGCAGGATCAATCACATCGATCATTTCCGGGTTACCGGCGACCATCCACCGGCCGCCAATATAGAGTCTGTCGTAGTTTTTCATCGTAGTTTCCCGTCAGATTCAGGCGGCCAGCAGGCCTTCATTGCGCAGATCCACCATGGTGGCTTCGATACTCTCGCGCAGAGTCCTGACGATAAAATCGACTCCTTCCCGGGTCATGGTCAGGGGGGGAGACATCACGTTCAGGTGAACAATGGCCCGGGTGATCAGGCCTCGCGCATCGGCGTGGTTGGAAACCCGCTTGCCGATATCCAGCTCTTCGGCAAACAGTGCTTTGGTCTTTTTGTCGGCGACATATTCGACGCACATCATAAACCTGAGGCCTCGCACCTGGCCGACGATGGGCAGGTCCTCCAGAGTTTTCAGCTGCTGCTCGAAATAAGGTCCCACTTCACTGACGTTATCCAGCAGTCGCTCGCGCTCCATGATCTCGATATTCTTCAGCGCCGCCGCACAGGCCACCGGATGGCCGGAATAAGTAAAGCCGTGAGCGAAGCAGCGGTCGCTGCCCGGAGCATCCAGCACCGCGAAAATCTCGTCTGAGAAGATGGTGGCTCCCAGCGGCTGGTAGCCGGAGGTCAGCCCCTTGGCACTGATAATGATGTCCGGTTGAATACCGAATTCGTCCACCGAGGCAAACCAGTGTCCCAGCCGACCGAAGGCGGTCACCACCTCGTCGGAGACATAGAGAATATCGTTGTCCCGACAGACCTGGTGCATACGCTTCAGATAGCCTTCCGGCGCAACGATAACGCCGCCGGCCCCCATCACCGGCTCGGCGAAGAAGGCTGCCACCTTGTCGGCGCCACCCAGCTCCCGGATCTTGTCTTCGAACTCTCTGACCAGAGCATCCACGAAGGCCTCTTCGCTGAGCCCCTCGGGGGCACGGTAGAAGTTCGGGTAACCCAGGTGATGAATGCTGTCTTTGATGAAATCGAACTCGGCGGGATGATCCCCCGGCTTACCACCGATGGACATCGCCGCGTAGGTGCTGCCGTGATAGGAGTTGATACGGGAGATGATATGTTTCTTTTCGTGCTTACCCCGACAGTTCTGATAGTAGTGAATCAGGCGAAATGCGGTATCGACGGCGGTGGAACCACCGCAGCTGAAAAACACATGGTTCAGTGAACCCGGAGCCAGCTCGGCCAGTTTAGCGGCCAGTTCGGCCGCGGGGGCGTTGGTCAGATCCACAAAGGGGCTGGCGTAAGAGAGCTGATACGCCTGCTGTGCGATCGCTTCGGCCATCTCCCGGCGACCCAGACCGATATTGTTGCACCAGAGGCCACCGACGGCGTCGAAGTACTTCCTGCCATCCGAGTCGATGATGTATTCGCCCTGCCCCTCAACGATGGGCAGAGCCCCCTCTTCGCGAAAAACGTCGAAAACCTGCCAGGGGTGCAGAAAGTGCGCTTTGTCTTTCTTACAGATTTCCCGGGTGTCCCAGGCTTTCTTGCTTTCGAAGAGACTCATGGTGTGGCTCCTGATCTGTGCTGTTGTTATGTTGAGCGTGCTATCAGTCTATGGGGCGGCCATAAAGCCAGGTATACCCTGTTCAGGTAGGGATGATTTCCAGAGATGATTGAGGGGACAGAAGCGCACCGGGCAACCAGTCCCGGTTTACCGGTTAACAGGTCAGCAGCCGGGCAGCTCAGCCCTGCACCAGTCCTGCAGGCCGTAACGCTGCAGCAGTGCCTCCAGCCGACCGTTCTGTCGCATAGACCTGATACCCTCATCGTAGAGCCGCATATACGCCGCTGTCCGGGGGCTGTTTTTTGCAAATCCGGGAAAGAGCACGATGGGGTTACCTTCACGGCCGGCTTCGGTCAGCTGATCCCGAATACCGAGCTGCCGGGCCAGATAAAAGGCCACCCCCTTATCCTCGATAAAGGCATCAATGCGACCTCGCTGCAACATCCCGAGGATTCTTTCCGTCGCGTCTTCCCCGGTCAGGGGCTGAAGCCGGCTAGCGGCCCGGTCCTGGTCGAGAAAGCGGTTAAGGGTCTCGCCGTAATCATATCCCTCAACAAAGCCCAGAGAGATCTCATCCAGTGATGCCGGGCCACGGTAACGCCACCGGCTTTCCGTGCGGACGACAAAATGGTTGGAGATATAACCCAGCGGCTCGGCAGGAAAGACCAGACCGCTGTGGGTCTCGTTACTGGAGCCGATGGCAATACTGTACAGCTGGTTTCTGACCCCGAGCTGGGCGCGGGACCAGGGCAGGACCTGGTATTCGATCTCATAGCCCCGGGGTTCAAAGATTGCCTGCAGGAGCTCCACCGCGTAACCGGGCGGCCCCCGCTGCGGATCGCAGGTGTAGGGGCAATAGAGATCGCCGACCACCAGCAACCTGTTCTGATCAGACTCAGCCGCAGGCGCCGACAGAGCAGCGCCACACAACACAAGGAACAGCAGTGCCTTCCCGGCACGGAACAACCAGTGGTTCATGGCAATCTCCAGGACCGTTCCGGTATTTCAGAACCGGCGGCTTCCGCTTGGCGGCCTTGCAGCGCCAACGGAGACTCAGCAGGTGGACCGGGTGCTTCAGCGTGTCTGGTAGTTAACGCCCGGCAGTACGCAGAGCATCTCATACAGCAGATTAGCGGCGACCACGGAAGTGTTATGGGAAGTATCGTAGGGCGGTGACACTTCGACCAGGTCTCCGCCGACGATGTCGAGGCCCTTACAGCCGCGAACGATCTCAATACCCTGCATCACGGTCAGTCCTCCCACCTCGGCGGTACCGGTCCCCGGCGCAAAGGCGGGATCCAGACCGTCGATATCGAAGCTGATATGCACCGGCCCGCCACCGACCTTTTCCCGGACTTCGGCCATCAGCGGCGCCAGCGATTTGTGCCAGCACTCCTCGGCGGTAACGACCCGGAAGCCCTGCTCCCGTGACCAGTCGTACTCGTCGACGGAGTAGCCGGTACCCCGCAGTCCGATCTGGACCACCCGCTCGCAATCCAGCAAGCCCTCTTCCACCGCCCGACGGAACGGGGTGCCATGGGCAATCTTTTCGCCGAACATCTCATCGTTGATATCGGCATGGGCATCTACATGAATCAGCCCCACCGGACCATGTTTCTTCCTCAGCGCCCGCAGTATGGGCAACGAGATGGTATGGTCGCCACCGATGGTCAGTGGGGCGACACCGCACTCCATTACCCGGTCATAGTAGTCCTCGATGATGGCGATGCTTTTCTCGAGGTTGAAGGTGTTGATGGGGACATCGCCGATATCGGCAACGGTAATGCTGTTGAAGGGATCGGCGCCTGTGGAGACATTGAAGGGGCGCAGCATCCTCGATTCATCACGGATCTCGCGCGGGGCCAGCCGCGCACCGGGGCGATTGGAGGTACCGATATCAAAGGGAACACCGATAAAGGCCGCGTCCAGCTCGTCGCTGAGATCTACCGCGGGCAGGCGCATAAAGGTCGCGGGACCGCCAAAACGCGGCATGTCATTGCCCCCCAGCGGGGTATATAACTTCTTATCAGACATCGTTCCTCCTGATCAGCCGGTCCAGCCAGCCGGTGCAGTTGTTATTGTGAGTATCACTGCAGTCTAGGTGCCGCCACCGCCACCGTGTATACCCTGTTCAGGTAGGCACATTCGGCTCCCCCCCTGAACAGGGTATACCCCTGACCCGCTATCCATCACAGACTGTTTCTATCCGCGATCAAAGGTCCGGCTTCCGGCTGACAGTGAAAAGTCGACGACGCTTCCTTTTTCGCTCCCATACCAATAACAAAGGAAAAACTGATGAGCACTACCTCCCCTCCCGCTTCCTCTGCCGCTGACAAAGCCGCCGCGTACGCCAAAGCCAACGAGGAGTACGTGCCCATTTACGCCACCTATACCGACACCTTTATGCAGTTCCCGGCCGACAACAATATCGAGGCCAGTGACGCTGACGTGGTGGTCTCGGGAATTCCCTTCGACCTCGCCTGTGGTGGTCGTTCCGGCTCACGAATGGGTCCCAAAGGCATACGGACCGCCTCCTCCAACCTGGTCTGGGAAGGGGTGCGCTGGCCCTGGAACTTCGCCCTCGAGGATCATCTGAAGGTGATCGATGCCGGCGATATCTTTTTTCAGTACGGCGAGCCGGAGAGTTTTGTGGTCAATGCCGAGGCCCATGCCAGCCGGATTCTGGCGGCCGGCAAGAAGATGCTCAGTTTCGGCGGCGACCACTTCGTCAGCCTGCCGCTGTTACGGGCGTATGCGAAAAAACACGGTCCACTGGCGCTGATTCATTTCGACGCCCATACCGACACCTACTCCGGTGGCTCTAAGTACGACCACGGCACGGTCTTCTACCACGCCATTCAGGAAGGACTGATCGATACCGACCGCTCGATCCAGATCGGTATCCGCACCTCCTACAACGCCGACGACCACCCTCTCGAAGTGCTGGACGCCGCCTGGGTCAACGATCACGGGCCCGCCGCCGTGCTGGAGAAAATCCGGGCGCGGGTGGGTGACCACAAAGCCTACGTCAGCTTCGATATCGACGGTCTGGATCCTAGTTGCGCGCCGGGTACCGGTACCCCGGTGGTCTCCGGGATCACCACCGATTGTGCGCTGAAGGTGATCCGCGGACTGACAGGTATGAACCTGCTGGGAATGGATGTGGTGGAAGTGGCCCCCTCCTACGACCACAGCGAGATTACCTCACTGGCGGCAGCGACCCTGGCGCTCGAGTTCCTCTATGTACTGGCCGCGGCGAACGCCGACGACGGCTAGCCTTCCCCTCTCTGTTTCAGAGTGCCCCGTAAAGCCCGCTAAGATAACTATAAAGATGGAAGCGACCGATGAGCACACCCAATAGTCATAAGAGAACCCTGACCGCGTTTGACGTTACCCTCTATACCGTCTCCGCCGTCCTACTGATCGATCAGATCGCCATGGCAGCTGCCGTCGGCGAAGCCGCTATTTTCTGGTGGCTGGTGGTGATCGTTCTGTTCCTGATCCCCAATACCCTGGTCACCGCCGAACTGGGAACCGCCTACCCCGAGCAGGGCGGTATCTACGCCTGGGTCCGGGATGCCTTCAATACCCGCTGGGCGGCCCGCATCACCTGGCAGTACTGGATCAATATCGCCCTCTGGATGCCGGCGGTCTATATCATGTTCGCCGGTATTTTCACCGCCCTGTTCTTCCCGGACATGAGTATCTGGGCTCAGATCGGGCTGGGTATCGCCATGTGCTGGCTGACCACCTGGGCCAACTGCATCCGCCTGAATTACAGCAAATGGATCCCCAATATCGGCACCGTCACTAAATTTGTAGTGATCCTGACCCTTGGCGGCGCCGGTATCGCCTACGGTCTGCAGCACGGTTTTGCCAACGATATCAGCCTGACCAGCGCCTTCAGCGACCTCCAGGCCGGCCTGATGTATTTGCCGGTAGTGGTCTACGGCTGTCTGGGAATCGAACTGATCAGCGCCGAAAGTGATGAGATCATCCGCCCCGAACGTAACATCCCACGCGCCATGCTGGCTGCGGGACTCTGCGCCGCCGGATTCTATATCTTCGGAACCGCCGGGGTGCTGGCCGCCGTACCGGCCGAGAATGTGGACATGGTCGATATTCTGGCCGTCACCCTGAAAGAGCTGTTTGGTGGCAGTGAGACAGGCAATACCCTGGCCCTGGTGATCGGCGCGATGGCCCTGTTCACCCTGTTCTCCACCATGGTGACCTGGACTCTGGGCGGTAACCGCGCAGCGGTCGAAGCCGCCGACGCAAAGGAACTGCCGGCCCTGTTCGGCTGGGTTCACCCGATGCATCAGAGCCCGGTGGGATCGGCCATTCTGACCGGCATTATCAGCTCGGTGATCATGGCTATCTACGGCCTGATGGCCAGCAATGTCGAAGAGCTGTTCTGGACACTGTTCTCCTTCAGCGCCATTATCTTTCTACTGCCCTATATCGCCATGCATCTGGCATTTCTGAAGCTTCGCATCACCGATGCCGGGCGCCCGCGCCCCTTTAAGGTTCCCGGTGGTTATGCCGTGGGCCTGGCGCTGTCTCTGCTCTGCATCGCCATCCTGATACTGTCGATTCTGCTGTTCTTCTGGATACCGGGAGAACCCCTAGACCTGATGGTGCTGGCGCAGGTGGGTTCCGGTGTCGTCATCACTCTGGCCGTCGGCGAATATCTGGTGCACCGTGGAGAAAAAATGCAAAAAAAGCACTCGGCCGACAGCGCACATCAGCGCCCGGTAACTCAGAATGCTAAGAAGTATGCCTGATCCCGGGCACTGTCCCGTGCACAACCCCGGACTCATCCGACTGTAACGAGTCCGAAACGAAAAAAGCCCCGCTCCTGCGGGGCTTTGCTGTATAACCTTCAGTCTCAGCGAGGCCGTCCCGACAGACCCGCTTTAATCACCCGGCAGCTCCTCCCTGCATATACTCCTCCAGCGGATCCGTATCCGGCTGACCGCCGGCATAAGACAGCGCCGAGATAAACAGCGAAAACAGCTCCGACTGGGAGGACAGGTCAAGTTTGGCGTACAGGTTCTTGCGATGCATCTGCACCGTATCCGGCGAGATACCCAGTTTCTGCCCCGCCGACTTGGAAGAGTGGCCCCGCAACAACAGGTGAGCAACCTCCCGTTCCCGTTCCGTCAGCACTGAGCGTCCGAAATTATTAAAGGCCGATTCCACCTGGGTCCGCATACCCGGGACCGACTGCTCGGGCAGATCCCGCTGCTCCAGCAGCAGCTGCCAGTAACGCAGCACAGCCCCCTGTACTACCGGATTCATCAGCCTCAGCAACTCCAGCTCCCGGGCTGAAAACGGGGGATGATCACCATGACGGCCCACCGCGATGGACAGTTTGATACCGTCTCTGGGCTCGACCACAAAATAGGCATCGTCCACCAGTGACGCTTCCTTGTAGTAGGTCCGGTAATAGTCGCTCTGATAAAAGTCATCCGGGGCAATCTCCGACAGGTGATAGAACCCCGGTGCCAGCCCTTCGGCAACGGCCAGGCAAAACGGGTCCAGCAGATAGGCCCCTGAAAAGTAGTTATCGATGTGTTTTTTACGCTGCTCTGCAGGAATCCCCACATCATAGAGCAGGGTCGGGATTTCATCACGCCGCTCCAGCACCAGCAGTACCGCCTCCACGTCGACAAGCTGGTTGATAGTACCCACCAGGTAACGGGGAAAGTCTTCGTCATCCAGGCGCAGGAACAGGTCCCCCACCCCCTGATTCCATTTTTCCAGATACGACTGAACTTCACTCATTTATCGCTACCCTCAATCATTCAGGAACTGCCGATAATTCACTTGTAAATCAAACATTTTACTGCCTGAAAAGAACACCTTTCAGCAACGAAAGCAGCTGCTCAGCAACCTGATTCTGCCGTTCTGCTGCTCTCCCGGAACGACTGTTCGGGGACCGGATATGTGAACCGTGAGCAGATCACAGCTGTGGATTTTCAGATGCCCGTAACCGGACTTTTTCAGAGCGGTGCACCGGCCCTACACAGGTGAAATATTATACCGCGTCAGGCCCACAATTATGCTTAATATATAGCAGCTTAGCCGTCAGATTTTTCATTCCGCCGGTTCTGAGCTATGTATTAAATACAGTTCGCACTATTTGTGCCTGGCTGTGGTCAATAGGGCCGAACGGACAGACGTGTTGATGACAGGGAATTAAAAGAGATGTTTATCTGGATTCTGGTTATTGTGATTCTGGCAGCCTTCTGTGTCTTCCACTGGGCGGAGCTTGGCCAGCGCATGCGAGGACGCAATCTGCTGGCGGTACTCGGCTGGTCAGCGACCGCCCTGATCGCCTGGCAGGTCTCCCTGGAGGCGCTGAGGTTCAACCAGATCCTATCCTTCTTCGTCCTGCTGCTGGTACTCGTGATCGGCTATTACCAGCTGCAGAGAAGTAATCCCACCCCGAAACGGCTGGCGATGAAGTTCAGACCCGGTCCGAAGAGACATCGAAAGCGAAAACACCGTTAACGACACCGCGATAACCGGAGCCTGTGGCCGATTGACAGGGCCCCCTCCGGTCAGGGCCGGCCCCCGAGGGGTCCCGACGCACTGCTTAATGCTCACTTCCGGGATGTGGAACTTCCGGAGACAGGGCTGGTCCTTTACACTGCGAAAATTGAAACCTTGTGAACTCAGGTCACCTGACCCGGTTGGACGACGCACTTGCTGACAGGACACCAGAACAGAATCAGGTATTTTGTAATCGGAATTTTGCTTCCGATTGTACTGGCGTTACCACAGCTGCTGATCGCCGGCCATAATCCGCTCGCGTTTTACGAAATGGAGAGCCAGCGGCACCAGCAACTCGCGCCGGTGGCCGGAGATTCATCGGCCCACAGCCATGATTCCGGCGATCCCTATGAGCAGCAGACCAGCCATTTTCACGGCCACAATCCGGCCGATCACAGCCACGGATCCGCGCTCCATGCGTTACAACCACAGGTCGTGGTAATTCCCGGTCGTCACTGTCCGGCCGCATACTACTATTCCTGTACACCTTTTCACGCCGAACCTCCCGACCGCCCTCCCCGACTGAAACGCCACGCGTAATCGTAGCTGCCCTGGCGGCAGCTGCGGTCTGTATCCCTGTTATTTGTATGCGAGTGGAACTCAATATGTCCTTACCTTCTACTCAGGGGGGCAGGCTGGTGCCTGTTCGTCTGTTCAGACTCTGGTCAGGCCTGATCGGCCTGCTGGTACTAATTCTGTTATCGGAAAACACCCTGGCGCACGGAGTGGCCGTCGGCGATCAGGGCTATATTCAGGAGATCAGCGGCGTAAATCTGCTGCCCTTTACCTACCTTGGCGCCAAGCACATGGTGACCGGCTACGATCACCTGCTGTTTCTGTCTGGCGTGATCTTCTTCCTCTACCGGCTCCGCGACGTGGGTATCTACGTCAGCCTGTTTGCCCTGGGGCACTCGACCACCCTTTTGCTGGGGGTTTATCTCGATATCCAGGCCAATGCCTACCTGATCGACGCCATTATCGGACTGTCGGTGGTGTACAAGGCCCTGGACAACCTGGGCGCTTTCCGGCGCTGGTTTGGTTACCAGCCTGATACCCGGCTGGCGACACTGATTTTCGGCCTCTTCCACGGTTTCGGCCTGGCAACGAAGATCCGGGAATTCGAAATATCGGCGGATGGCTTGCTGGCGAACCTGATCGCCTTCAACGTCGGGGTTGAGATCGGCCAGATCCTGGCCTTAAGCCTGATTCTGATCCTGATGGGCTACTGGCGCCGTCATCCCGGTTTTTTTCGCCATGCCTGCCTGGCGAATGTCGCCCTGATGAGCGCTGGCTTTATGCTGATGGGCTACCAGCTCACCGGCCTGTCCGTTTCCTGATAAAAGCAACAAAACCCCTACAACCCATTGATGAAATGGCGTGCTCAGCACGCCTTCCATTCAGACAGAGAATTGACTGATGTATAACGCAGATATTTCCGACCGGGCCCAGCTGCCGTCCGGCAAACAACTGGTAGTCGCCACCTTCGCCGCGGCAACAGTGGCCTCCCTGCTGCTGATCACCACCGTCCTGCCCGCCGAATTCGGCATCGATCCGACCGGAGCTGGCCGTGTTCTGGGGCTGACCCGGATGGGTGAGATCAAGAACTCGCTGGCTGAGGAGGCAGCCGAAGATGCGGCCACAACCGTTTCAAAGGCTATTTCCGTCCCACCTCCGGTTAAACCAGCCGTCGTGCCGAAGGCGCCGTCGGTGCCACAACCGGTGAAGGCCGCTGCAGAAACAGGGCCGACCCCTGCCACCGCTGTTACCAGCGAACAGCAGCCCTTTGCAACGGATAACGGGTTACAAAGCGATCAGCGTATTTTTACCTTAAAGCCCGGTGATGCAGCGGAGCTTAAGCTGGCAATGCGTAAAGGTGCCCGGGTGAACTACCGCTGGTCCAGTGCCGGCGGCAGGATTAACTATGACACCCACGGCGACAATGCCACCACCTCCTATTACGGTTATGGCAAGGGGCGTAGCGTAGCCGCAGACCAGGGGGAGCTGGTGGCCGCTTTCGACGGTGACCATGGCTGGTTCTGGCGAAACCGTTCCGGCAGGGAAGTAACGGTTACCCTCAGTACCGAAGGCGACTACCAGTCCATCAAACGGATCAGGTAGAAAAGCCCGGGCATGCAAACAGCCCCCTCCCGATCTCAGGGAGGGGGTATCGCTTGCAGCCTGAAAAGAAGTTGCGCCGCTGCTTCTGACAGCGCTGATGCAGGTCGCCGGGGACTGAATCGGGTTCCCATCTTGGCGCCGGCTATCTGGCGGCGTTGCAGGTTTCCTGACCTCGGTTTCCTGAAGAAAACTGTCCCGACGGAGGCGTTCTCCGAACCCAATTTACCCCATCTTGCGGCCCGCCTATGCTTATTCGTACCAGATCATCTGTTTGTACGGGTACCGCCATGAGATTCCTGCTGCTGTGTATGTTACTGCTACCGGTGCTTACCCTGGCGACCGAAGAAACAGGCTCGGAAGTCGAGATTCAGGAGTGGCAGGTGCCCTGGGAGAAGTCGCGTCCCCGGGATCCCTATGTCGACCAGCGACAACGCGTGTGGTTCTGCGGCCAGGCAGGCAACTATGTCGCTTATCTGGAACCGGCAACAGGCACCTTCAGGCGTTACCAGCTGGAACCGGGCACCTACCCTCATAATCTGATTGTGGATAAAGCAGGTTACGTCTGGTACGCCGGCAACCGTAATGCCCATATCGGCAGACTGAACCCGGATGACGGCAGCATCACCCGATTCCCCATGCCAGATCCCAGAGCACAGGATCCCCATACCCTGGTGTTCAGCCGGGATGGCAACATCTGGTTCAGCGTCCAGTGGGGTAATTTTGTCGGTCACCTGGAAACAGCGACCGGCAGGGTCCGTCTGATTGAGGTAACCACCCGCAACGCCCGCCCCTATGGTATCAAGCGCGACAGCCGGGACCGCCCGTGGCTGGTGTTGCTGGGCACCCACAAACTGGCGACGGTGGATCCTCAGACGCTCACTCTCAAAGAGATCGAGCTGCCACGAAGAGAAGCGCGTCCCCGGCGACTGGAGATCAGCAGCGATGACAACATCTGGTATGTGGATTATGCCGGCGGATTTCTGGGGCGTTACGACCCCGATACCCGGCAGTTTCAGGAGTGGCCGTTACCGGGCGGGGCCGGCGCCCGCCCCTACGGCACAGCCCGCGACATCCGGGATCGCATCTGGATCGCCGAAACCGGCGCAAACCCGAACCGTCTGGTGGGCTTCGACCCGCGCGCCGGGCGTTTTTTCAGCAGCACCGAAATACCCAGCGGCGGTGGTACGATTCGCCATATGTACTACCACCTCGCCAGCAATGAGATCTGGTTCGGCACCGATACCAATTACATCGGCCGTGCCCGGCTACCCCGATAATCCGCTGTCGCAATGAAGCCAGGCATCCGTCGGTACGGCAATTTCCGAAAGCCTGAACGGAAGGCTTAACGGTCGGCACAGAGCTAACTACCGGTAAGCTGCCGCCGAGGGAACCACCCCAAACTGGCGCTTGTACTCGCGGCTGAACTGGGCCGGGCTGTTGTAGCCCACCCGATAGCCCGCTTCGCTGACGCTTTGCCCCTCCATCAGATAGGTCCGGGCCTTGTTAAGCCGGATCAGCTTGCTGTACTGCAGGGGGGAGAGATGCATCACCTCCTTGAACTTCTTGTGAAACCCGGAGACGCTCATATTAACCGTCGAAGCCAGGTCGTCCACAGGCACATTCCTTTCCAGGTTTTCGTGCAGGAACTCCACCGCCCGGGAGATCTGCTGGATCGGCCCCTGCTGCCGCAGCAGCACCTTAAGCGCCCCGCCCCGCTCGTCCGTGAGGATGCGGAAATAAAGCTCGTCAATAATGGACTCGCCCAGTACCGCCGCCTCAGTCGGCTCCTCCAGGGTTCTCATCAGGCGGATAGCGGCGTCCAGCAACTGGTCGCTGATCGGCGCCGAAAACACCCCCGAGCTGCTTTCCACGGCCGGAGGTTCCGACAGCTGGCGGACCTGCCCCATCTTCAGCAGCATGTTGGCCAGCCGATGCCGGTCAAGACGGATCGCCACCCCCAGCATCGGCTGTTCAGGGGTAGCCCCGATCAGTTCGCATTCGAACGCCATCGGCATAAAGAGCGCCAGGAACTGACCGGCGCCATACTCGAACCGCTTGCCCTCCAGGTAGAGGTACTTATTTCCCTGGGCGGCCAGGATCAGCGCCGGCTCGTAGATAGTCGGGGTACGGCAATGGGACTCGGACCCCCGAAACGTCACAAGATTTACAATCGACGTGCTATTCAGCCCCTCGGCAGGGGCATGCCGGGCAATCAGATCCCGAAATTCGGTCAGCGCGGTATTGGAGCGTGTCATCGTTTACCTCCCGGTCACTGCTCAACCTTAGCAGCCTCCCGCTGCGTACCAAATCAAATCTGTTCACTTCTGGAGTTTTGTGCAAGAGATCTGGAGGTTCATGCATTCGTTTATCCCCGAGCCCTGCCTATAGTGAAACCACTGCGACGGATCACTGTTCTGACATTAACAGAACCCCGGAGGTCTGATCATGGCATCCGGCGATGCGCTGACTCCGGCCCATGGCGACGGACAGGCTCCCTGAGATGATCAACCGCTGCTCCATTTACCCGTGAAACTGAGAGGTCTCTATGGCGTTTCAACTGAAAATCAACGGTCAGGACCGTACCCTTGATGTCGAACCCGGCACCCCCCTGCTCTGGGTGATCCGCGACGAACTGGAGCTGACCGGGACTAAGTTCGGCTGCGGTGTCGCCTCCTGCGGTGCCTGCACCATCCACCTCAACGGTGCTCCGGTCCGCTCCTGTGTGACACCGATCGAGAGTGCCGCCGGCGGCGAGGTTGTCACCATCGAGGGTATTGACGATCCGATCGCCCGGGCGGTGCAGACCGCATGGCGCGAGCGGGACGTAGTCCAGTGCGGCTACTGTCAGTCCGGACAGATCATGTCCGCCGTGGGGCTGTTACGCCAGACCCCTTCACCCACCAACGCCGAGATCGACAGCTATATGGCAGGCAACGTCTGTCGCTGTGCAACCTACGTGCGGATCAAAGACGCCATCAGGCTGGCATCACGGAAACTGGAGGACTAAACCATGGCTATCGATATCTCCCGACGTGATTTTCTCAGGGTGACCGCCGCCGGCACCACCGCGCTGGTGGTGGGGCTGGGCCCTCGAGGTACTCTGGCCGCCGGCAGTGAAGGTGCCGTGCTCAACCCCTTCGTACGCATTGACGGCGACGGCGTGGTGACGGTGATCCTCAAGCACTTCGAGATGGGCCAGGGCACCACCACCGGCCTCACCACCCTGGTGGCCGAGGAGCTGGATGCGGACTGGGCGGCGGTGAAGACCGAATTCGCCCCCTCGGACAATGCCCGATATAAGAACCTGGCGTTCGGCGCTCAGGGCACCGGCGGTTCTACAGCGATCGCCAACTCCTACATGCAATACCGCCAGGCCGGCGCGGCGGCCCGCGATCTGCTGATACGGGCTGCTGCCCGGGTCTGGCAGCTCGATCCACAACAGATCCGGGTCGACAGGGGCATACTCCGCGCCGGAACCCACAGCGGGCACTTCGGCGACTTCATCGGGCTGGCCAGCAACCTCGAGCCCGACCCACAGCCCACTCTGAAAAACCCCGACGCATTCAGGCTGATCGGAAAATTGAAGCTGCCTCGCAAGGACTCCGCGGCCAAGACCGACGGCAGTGCCCGCTTCGCCATGGACGTCAGCCTGCCGGGAATGCTCTGTGCGGTGATCCTGCGCAGCCCCCGCTTCGGCGGCACCCTGAAGGAGTTCGACGCCAGCCGCGCTGCCGGAATTAAGGGTTTCGTGAACGCCAGGGCACTGCCCAACGGCGCAGGTGTCGCCGTCTACGGTAAAAACACCTGGAGCGTATTCAGGGCCCGCGACCTGATCCGGGCTGAATGGGACTTCTCCCGGGCGGAGCAGCGCAGCAGCGCCGAGATGATCGAGACCCACCGGGCACTGGCCGCCAGCCCTCAATACCAGGCCCGCCCCGAGACCACCGAGCTGGTGGCCACCCGGGTCACAGAAGCGCCCCGTACTGTCGAGGCGGAATTCACCTTTCCGTTCCTGGCTCACGCCCCCATGGAGCCGCTGGTGTGCGTGATCGAACCCACAGACAGTGGTGTGCGGGTCCATGATGGCTGCCAGTTCCCGGCCATTGCCCACGGCGCCATCGCTCAGGTTCTCGAACTCAGTCCCGAGCAGGTGGAGATAAACACTCTCTATGCCGGCGGTTCCTTTGGCCGGCGGGCCACCCCGACCGCTGACTATCACGTGGAGGCGGCGCTAGCCTTCGCCCTGCTTGAAGGCAGGATTCCGGTGAAGCTGCTGTGGAGCCGCGAGGACGATATTCACGGCGGCTATTACCGGCCCATGGCGTTGCACCGAGCCCACATCGGCCTGGATAAGAATGGCCGCATCCTGGGCTGGGACCACCGCATCGTTGCCAAATCGATTCTCAAGGGCACCCCGTTTGAGAGCACCATGGTCCACGACGGGATCGACCACAGTGTGGTGGAGGGGGTCGCCGACACCCTCTATGGGCTGTCGGGCCTGTCGGTAGGTGTCAGCGATTTCCAGACCCCGGTGCCGGTGCTCTGGTGGCGGTCGGTAGGCCACACCCATACCGCCTTCGCCATGGAGAGCCTGCTGGATATGGTGGCCCACGAAACCGGACGGGATCCGCTGGAGCTGCGGCTGTCGCTGCTGGATCGAAGCCGGAAGGAACAGGCCCGCCTGGCCGGGGTGATTGAGGCGGTCCGGGATCTTGCTGGCTGGCAACCGGGACAGAAGCGCGGTTTCGCCGCCCATTACTCCTTCAACACCTGTGTGGCCGTGGTGGCCGATATCTCGGTAAACGGCAACCGGGTGCATGTCGACAAACTCTACATGGCAGTCGACTGCGGCGTGGCGGTCAACCCCGACGTGATCCGGGCTCAGATGGAAGGAGGTGCCGGCTTCGGGCTGGGCGCCATCCTGCGCAATGAGATCACCCTTGAGAACGGCCGGGTGGTACAGAACAACTTCCCCCAGTACCAGCCCCTGCGGATGCCCGACATGCCAGAGGTGGATGTGACGATCGTCCCCTCCAACGAGGCCCCTACCGGGGTGGGCGAACCCGGGGTGCCGCCCACGGGGCCGGCGGTGGCCAACGCCATCTTCGCCCACACCGGCAAGCGGATTCTGGAACTGCCTGTGACCCGCTCCGGCCTGACGTTCGTCTGACCGGATGATGCAGAGGAGAAACCGATGAGTAACCAGCTCTCCCACCTGCTGGCCGCCTGGCGGACATCGGACGCCGATACCGCCTGGGTGCTGGGCACAGTGTACAGAACCGAAGGGTCGGCTTATCGCAAGGCCGGCGCGATGATGCTGATCAACGACCTGGGACAGCAGTTCGGGCTGCTGAGTGGCGGCTGCCTGGAATCCGATATCGTTCGCAACGCTCGCCGGGTGATGTACAGCGGCCGACCGCTGACCCTGACCTATGACGGCAGCGACGAGGATGATCTCGCTTTCCGGCTGGGGATCGGCTGCGGAGGTACCGTCCATATCATGCTGCAACCGATCACGGCGGAAAACAACCTGGACCTGCCGGCGCTGGCCGGGGCACTGGAACGACGGGAGCCCGGTACCTATTACCAGCAGATCGGCGGCAGTCAGGCGCGTTTCCAGGCCGGCGAGGAGCGGCCCTTCGACAACAGCCGGACAGAGGCAGGCTGGCTGGTGACTCCGATCCGACCCGAACCCCACCTGCTGGTGGTGGGTGGCGGAGTGGATGCCCAACCGATGGTCAGGATCGCTAAAACACTGGGCTGGCGAGTCACCCTGACCGACCCCAGACCGGCCAGTGCCCGGGCCGAGCACTTCCCCGAGGCGGACAGGATTTTGCGGGCGGTCGACGATTCCCTCGCCGGCTATGCCACCGACACCCGGGTGGACGCCGCGGTGCTGATGGCCCACAACATCGATCTGGACGCCCGGGGGCTGCGCCACCTGCACGGTTGCGGACTCCGTCATATCGCCCTGCTGGGCCCCCGCCACCGCTACCACCAGGTGCTGGAGCGGGCGGGACTCTCCGAAAGCGATCTGGCCTGCCCGGTATCCGGGCCGGCCGGGCTCGAGATCGGCGGCCAGTTGCCCGAGAGTATCGCCCTGTCCATCCTGGCCGAATGTCATGGGGCACTGCATGCCCGGGTTGCCTCCCCGCGTCTGCGGATGGCGGTAACCTGATGATGGCGGCAAACCGGTGAAAGTCGCCTGCCTGCTGATGGCCGCCGGTGCCGGCTCCCGCTTCGGCGGGCGCAAACAGCTCGCGCTGGTGGCCGGCAAACCGCTGATCACTCACGTACTGGAGCAATTGCGGCCGGTCTTCGAGCAGGATCTGTACTGTGTCACCGGCGCTTACCGGGATGAAGTACGCCCGATCGTGGCTCCCTACGCCCGGATCATCGAGCATACCGGCTGGAAACAGGGGCTGGGCTCGTCCATCGCCAGCGGAATACGTGGGATTAGTCCGCTAAAATATGACGGGATTCTGATCGCCCTGGCCGACCAGATCGCGATCAGACAGCAGGACTACCTGAATCTGCTCAGGCGGTTTGAGGGTGACAACATCGTTGCAGCTCTGTACGCCGGAAACGCTGCGGTCCCCGCGTTGTTCCCGGCCCGTTGCTTCGAAGACCTGGCCAGGCTGCAGGGGGACAGGGGGGCCCGTCAGTTGCTGCGTAAAACCGCCCTGCCCGTTACTGCTGTGCCAATGCCTTCAGCAGAAGCAGATATCGACACAACAGAAGATCTTGAGAATAAAATGCAGAACATCTCTGCTATCTGGTAACGGCAAAACCGGGCTGTGCACCCGGTCTGTCACAGGCTGCCTGAGTACTGATTCTGTCGCGCCGAACCCGCTTCTGAACCATGCTGGTATCGAAGCGACACTGAAACACCTGACCGATAATATTCCGACAGCGGTTTCCGAGTGAGGGAGAGTACACCATGAAAAAAACCATTCTTGTGACCGGCTCGACCGACGGTATCGGTCTGGAAACGGCCAGAGAACTGGTTTCCCTGGGCCACTATGTGCTGCTGCACGGCCGCAATCCGGCAAAACTGGCGGATGCGGAGAAAACACTCTCAGCGATTCCGGGAGCCGGTCGTGTCGAAACTTACCTGGCCGATCTTTCGCGCATGGCCGATGTCGAGGCACTGGCGAAAGCGGTGGCTGAAAAGCACAGCGGACTGGATGTGCTGATCAACAACGCCGGAATTTTTCGCTCACCCGAACCCATCACTCAGGAAGGGCTGGATGTGCGGTTTGCAGTCAATACCATCGCCCCTTATCTGCTGACCCGGCGACTGTTACCGCTGATGGACCGGCTCGGCCGGGTGATTAACCTGTCCTCGGCGGCGCAATCACCGGTCGATCCGGAGGCACTGGCCGGGCGTACCCGACTGTCTGACGATTTCACGGCTTATGGGCAAAGCAAACTGGCGCTGACCATCTGGTCTCACCGGCTGGCCGTTTCCCTGAAAGAATCCGGTCCGGCCATCATCGCGGTCAATCCCGGATCGATGCTCGGCAGCAAAATGGTGAAAGAGGGCTTTGGCGTGGCTGGCGGTGATATTCGCATCGGTGCTGACATACTGGCCCGAGCAGCATTGTCCGATGAATTCGCAACGGCTTCCGGGCGCTACTTCGACAACGATTCGGGTCAGTTTTCCTCGCCCCATCCCGATGTGCAGGATCCACAGAAAACCGAAGCGGTTATGTGCGCTATCGAGTCGGTGCTGGCAGAAACGGCCTCGGGTTCTCGCTGAATTCAGACTCGGAATTCCCGCTCAGGGCGAGTTGTTTGCGAGTCGGAAGAATCGTTGGAATGGCAGTCCCGGGATATCTGCAGCCTGAGCAGGTCAGCGCCCGGGAGCCCTGCTCAACCCTGACGCGCGTACACGGAAAGCGATTGAAAATTCGACAGAGCGTCAGGGCCAGCGAGCGTTACAGGCAAATGCCACAAACTGATCGACCTCCTCCCGGTTGTCATCTTCACCCCATTCAAAGCCGATGGATCTTTTCACCGCTACTTCCACCAGAGGTCGCGTCACGATGCCAGCCGAAGCGTAGTGCTCCGGAACGATCGCAATCCCAATGCCTGCTTCCACCAGTGATAACGCCCTGTCATCCTGGCTGGTTATATATGTGACGTTCATACGCACATCACCGGATTTAGTCAGATCCTGAATTACCCGGCGGTACTCACAGTGGGAGCGGGCGATAAACGGCTCATCCTGCAGATCTGCGAGCCTCACCGACGGGGACTGGCTGAGATGGTGGTCAGGCGCCATCGCAACCCTGTAACCTTCGGAAAACAGCGCTCTTGAATGGCTGAATTTCCGGTGGCCCTGCGAGCGGCCCTGCAGCAGCGTCAGCGCCAGATCAATCCGACCTTCGCGCTCCAGTCTTTCCATCTCAGCGTCGCCAGCGTCGATCACACTCAGCTTCAGGCGGGGATTATCCCGACGATACTGTTCGATCAGCCCGGCGATCCGGGCGATCGACAGAGTGTTGATTACCCCCAGTCGAAGTACACGCCGGGCATCATGGTGTTTCAGTTCATGTCTGGCCCTGGAGCATTCTTCAACAATCAGTTTGGCTCTTTTAAACAGCATGCGACCGGCGGGAGTCAGTACTACATTGCGTTTATTGCGGGTGAACAGCTTAACCCCCAGCTCCGATTCCAGCTTCGCAATCGAGGCGGACAGCGCCGGCTGCGATACGAAGACGCGCTTTGCTCCCCGGGTGAAGCTCTCTAATTCGGCCGCCGCCAGAAAATGACGTAACTGTTGCAGCTCCATATCATAACCTTTGCTTGTCATAACCATCAGAACAATCGATTTTAATTATATTACCTCTCGTTGTAGAGTCTTCCTGAGCCAAAAATCACTGGAGAAGAAGATGGCAACAATCGACAAACCTGTCGCCTTAGTGGTCGGCGCCGGAGATTACCTGGGATCTGCCGTGGCCAGGCGATTTGCCAGGGAAGGTTTTCACATCGTTGCCACCCGTCGCCGTGGTGACCTGGATACACTGGTCGGTGAAATCAGGGCACTGGGTTCCGATGCAACGGCGTTCCACTCCGATGCACGTGACGAACAGCAGGTGATCGAGCTGATCAGCAGGGTGGAATCCGAACTGGGCCCGATTCGCGTTGCCGTGTTCAATGTAGGCGGCAATGTCCGTTACAGCATCAGCGAAACCAGCAGCCGGATCTATCGCAAAGTCTGGGAGATGTGCGCTTTCGCAGGCTTTCTGGTCGGGCGTGAAGTGGCGAAAAAGATGTTATCCCGCAACCGGGGCACCATTCTCTTTACCGGCGCCTCCGCCAGCCTGAAAGGCAGTAGTGGTTTCGCCGCTTTTGCCGGGGGTAAGCATGCTCTGCGAGCTCTGGCTCAGAGCATGGCCAGAGAGCTCGGGCCCCGGGGGATTCATGTGGCCCACGTGGTGGTCGATGGTCTGATCCGAAACGAAGCGACGGCTGAATTTCTTCCCGATCTTTATGCCAGCAGAGGGGACGACGGCATTATCCAGCCGGATGATCTGGCCGAAATCTACTGGCAACTCCATAACCAGCCCCCAACCGCATGGACATTCGAACAGGATGTACGCCCTTTCGCGGAACCCTGGTAATCGCCCATAACGATCTGTAGCAAACTAAGGAGATAACGATAATGAGCAGGACCGTCGATTTTTACTACGACTTTATCAGCCCGGCGTCCTACCTTGCCTGGACGCAGCTGCCTGATCTGTGTGAACGAACCGGCGCCACTATCAACTACAAGCCGGTGCTGTTGGGTGGGATTCTTAAAGCCAGCGGTAATAACTCACCGGTAACCGTTCCGGCAAAGTGGGCGTGGATCAAAAAAGATTTTGAGCGTTATGCACAGCATTACGGTATTCCCTACCGGCTGAATCCGCATTTTATCTTCAGTACCCTCAACGCTATGCGCGGTGCCCTCTGGGCGCTTTCAGCGAACCGGATCGAGGAATATAACCGCGCCATGTTCACAGCCGCATGGGCCGAGGAGAAAGACCTGTCCTCTGCAGAGGTTCTGACAGAGGTGCTGAGCACTGCCGGGTTTGATTCGTCAGCGGTCATGGAAGCGATGACACGACCGGACATCAAAACCGCGTTAATACAGGCGACCGAGGCCGCGACGAAGAGAGGTGTTTTCGGAGCCCCTGTTATGATTGTCGATGATGAACTGTTTTTCGGACAGGACCGCCTGGAGTGGGTAGAGAAGGCACTGACCTGACAGAGCCTCGCGAGCACGGGTGATGTCTCTGCTGCCGGCACTGCAGGACTCTTCGGTATGCCCTGTTGCAGGGATAGCAACCAGTGACCGGGCATGGCTTTGTGGGGTGCTTCCGTCATCTCCCCCTGCTTCAGCTCCTGAATCCGGACAGATCAGTCCTGGAATTGATCTTTATCAGCAGAAGCGATGGCCACAAACGGTATAAGAATGATCACTGCCCGATTCGCTGACCGATCCGAAGCCCGTAGTCGGAGCACGGTGGAACCATTGAAAGTATTGTGAGTCTCTACTCAGGGTTTTCCCGCTGACAGCCCTCACTCGCTGGAAGCTGCCCCCGGAGCCGCCGGATGTCAGCGCCCGTCAGGCTGAGAGGCCGAGGGTATGGTTACAGTGACGGGAGACCGGATTCGACGATGCTTGCAGGCGCAGAGCTGAACGCTGACAACCTGCGCCGATTTCAGAAGTTTGTTCAGATAAAGAGATATTACGATGCGACGTACCCTTGTACCCCTGCTACTGGCACTGGCTATGGGAAGCAGCGCCACCGCAGTTGCTGCGGACCCGGTCTGGCTTGAAGGCCGGACGGACAAGAATTATGAAATCACCGTTTACCGCAGTGCTTCCTGCGGATGTTGCAAAGGCTGGATCTCCCACCTGAAGGATCATAACTTCACCGTCAGGGATGTCGTGGTCGATGATGTAAGTCCGTTTAAGGAGAAACTCGGGGTGCCACCCCAGGGGGCGTCCTGCCACACGGCAGAGGTCAATGGTAAGGTGATTGAGGGGCATGTGCCTGCCCGGGATATCAAAACGCTGCTCAGTTCGGACAGCGATATCCGCTTGCTGACCGTTCCCGGTATGCCTTCAGGCGGGCCGGGCATGGATATGGAGGGAGCCCGAAAGGACGCGTTTAAGGTCTACGCGGTCAGCGAGAACGATAAGGTCAGCGTCTTTAACGAATACACTCACTATTGATGGCAGGCTGTCGGTCAGAAGGTTACTGAACACTCAGGCAGACCGGGTGTAACAGATATCGGGAGTAGTCGCCGTACTTCGTTCTGGCTGCCAGACAGCTCTCTTTAGCCAGTGGACAGGACAGCTTCGGCGCCACCCGTCTGATTCTGGACTCCACCTTCTCTTCGATTATGGGATCCTGATAGCTGTTGCAGTTGTTGCCCTCATCCCAGGCACCGTCGATATAGTCTGCAAAATCAAAAGAATGGTTGTAGACCCAGGCATGGATCAGCTGTTGCTGCCTGATGGACTGCCAGATCTGCAGATCACAGCTGACGTAGGGGCGATCGAAGAGAGTGCCGAACACACCGGCCAGCGGGTTATCGTTTTTAAGCAGTACCCGGTTCCAGAAAAACCATCCATTCAGATTCGCGGTCAGGTCGGCAAAGGAATAGATGCCGGTGGTGGCGTAGCCGAACTTACCCTTTTCCTGCTCCCGTCCCCAGCTGATGGCACCCTCAAGGTCATAACCCTCGTCACTGGTGAGGCTGAAATAGCGCCATCCTTCGGCAAAAAAATGGCCGATCTTATCCAACCCGATCAGGTGTCCGTCGATGTTGACCAGATCACTGAGCTCCTTAAGGTTCAGCGAGAAAGCTTCCAGGTAATCGAGGTCCCGGTAGATAGAGTCATTGAGCGACAGCGAATAGCTGTATTTTCTCAGCAGCTCCCGCAGCTGCTTATCCAGCGCATACCCCTTCAGCCCCCAGGAGGCGGTGTAGGACTGATAGATCGACTTTCTCAGTTCGACGTAGAGGATCTGTTCGTTGCAGGACTGACCGACAGCCCTGCGATTGGCGTTATCAACCCCTTCGGCCAGACGCTGATTGAAGATCGAATTGACAGCGTTAATGGCATTGTCCAGCTCTACTTTTCGGGGCGTGATACTGTCGATTTCAGCCGCAACGGCACACCGGACCATCAGCAGAAACAGGGTGATAACTTTCGCGGCCCGAGACCAGCAACCACCGTCCGAATCACCCCGTACCCGTCCTGACCGATCCGATTCGAAGACAACGGCACTGCCAGCACAACGGGCGGGGATCTCTTCTCTTTCAGATATAGCGTTCATAACAGGGTTCCGGCGTTGCACGGGCGGGCGGCCTCTCTGGCTTTGAGGTTAGTTCGGGACCGCAGATTTTCAAATCTGCCGGGACAACGATCGCCCGGACCGCCCGGATTCCCCGGCCCGTTGCCCCGTCTGGTTGCCGCTGATAACCGACGGATTCCGTATCGGTCCCTTCACCGGGCTTATTTAAGGTTCATTTAATATTCACCGGTTAGGCTGGAGTTATCCAGAACAGAGGAGTACATCCATGAACTATTCAAGCCATCCGGAGCCTTCAGGTCGGGTCGTTGTCTGGGACCCTCTGGTACGGATTTTTCACTGGTCGCTGGTGGCCTGTTTCATCATCACCTTCGTCACCGAAGACGACTGGCTGTTGCTGCACAGCATTGCCGGTTACTGCATCAGCGGTCTGTTGCTGTTCAGGATCTGCTGGGGACTGATCGGCACCCGCTATGCCCGTTTCAGCAGTTTTGTCGTCAGCCCGGCTAAAGTGCTCGATTACCTGAAATCACTGGCCAGAGGCAGGCCGGACCACTACCTGGGGCACAACCCCGCCGGCGGTCTGATGATTGTGGTGATGATGGTGATGCTGTTGCTGGTCTCTCTGACAGGCATCATCACCCTGGCAACCGAGGGACTGGGGCCGCTGGCCGGTACCTTTTTTGCCTCCCTGTCGGAGGACCTGCTCGAAGAGATCCACGAGGCGCTGGCCAATCTGATGTTACTGCTGGTGATCGCTCATATTGCCGGTGTCATCGTCAGCAGCTTTGTCCACCGGGAAAACCTGGTTCGGGCCATGTTCGATGGCCGCAAGCCTGCCAGATCCGAGGAATCCTCATGAAACAGATCATTGTGCTGCTGGTGTGGCCCCTGCTCTTTATCACATACCTGCCGGCAGATGCCGCCTCGGAGCCGGTCAGTGAGCTGCTGACCGAGTACCGGGTCCGGGGTGCCACGGAGTTTTCAGCACTGCGGGGACAGGATCTCTGGCAAACAGACTTTAACGGTCGAGGTTGCACAAGCTGTCACACCGACGACCCCGCAGCTCAGGGCAGACACCTGAAGACGCGTAAGCTGATCGCCCCACTGGCGCCCTCTGTCAGCCCGAAGCGGCTGACTGAGCTGCGAACCATCCGCAAATGGCTGCGGCGCAACTGTAAATGGACGCTGGGACGTGAATGCACGCCTCAGGAGAAAGGCGATCTGCTGACCTGGCTGAGTCGGCAATAACAGAAACAGATTTACCGAGGATCAGACGATGAAAGAGACAATCGCAGGCTGGCGCTGGATTGTCGGTGGCATACTGCTGTGCAGTGTCCCCGGCCTGGCGCTGTGGGGACTGACGGCCACCGACGCCCTGGCCGATCGCGACCAGTATGAGCGGCATGAACGGCATGAACGGCATGAGCGGCATGAGCGGCATGAGCGGCATGATGCTGAGCACGAATGGGAATTCAGCCGGAAGGCAGCCGTTAATCCGCTATACAGCGAAGAGTGCGGCAGCTGTCATCTGGCTTATCCGGCCGGCCTCTTACCCTCACCGAGCTGGCAGGCCATCATGTCCGGGCTGGAAGATCACTTCGGCGAAAATGCTGAGCTGGATGCCAATACCCAAACTCAGATCACCGACTTCCTGGAAAACAATGCGTCGGACAGCGGCGACTACCAGAACAGGCGATACCCGGCGGCAGGCCAGCCCGAAGAAGTTGTCACCCTGAGGATCACCGAGCTACCATTTTTCAGGCGGGAGCACGATGAGGTGCCCGAAAAATGGGTGACGGGGAATCACGGGGTCGGCTCCTTCAGTCAATGTGACGCCTGCCACCAGGATGCCGCCAGAGGAGACTTCGATGAGGACAGGATTGTTATACCGGGCTACGGCCGCTGGGATGACTAGCCTTCTGGTCTGGCTCGGAGCGGCTGTAGCAGGTCCGCTGGATCAGGACGAGGTCGTACCGCTGGTACGGGAGGGCAGGATTATTCCGCTTGAGGAACTGCTGACTCGCCATCGGGAACGCCTTCAGGGAAGACTGATCGACCTTGAGCTGGAGCACGAACGGGGCCGACTGGTGTATGAGCTGGAGCTGATCGATAACCAGGGCGTGGTTCGTGAATTTCTGATCGACGCCAGGACGGGGCAGTGGCTGGGGGAGGAGTAGTCCCGGAACACTGGCAGGGACATTGCTATGAGAATACTGCTGGTCGAGGATGATAAACCGCTGGCGCTGGAGCTGAAAGCTGCGCTCAATCGGGCAGGTTACGCCGCCGAGCTGAGCCACGACGGCATCGACGGCGAATTTATGGGCAACGAAGAGAGCTTCGATGCCATAGTACTGGATCTCGGCCTGCCGGGGAAACCGGGATTAGCGGTACTCGAAAGCTGGCGGCAGAGCGGTAATCGTACGCCGGTGCTTGTTCTGACCGCGCGCGATAACTGGCACGAGCGGGTCGACGGCCTGAAAGCCGGAGCAGATGACTATCTGGGCAAACCCTTCCATACCGAAGAACTGCTGGCCCGGCTGGAAGCGGTCATTCGCAGACACCACGGTCATGCGGATAACCTGTTGAAATGTGGCGACCTGACCCTGGATGCCGATACCCGACAGCTCCACTGCCCCGGACAGCCGCCGCAGCAACTCACCGGGATCGAGTACCGGCTGATGCGTCTGCTGCTGATGCACCCGAAGCGGATATTCTCGAAAACAGAGATCAGCGAACATATCTACGAGGAAGAATCGCTGCGCGACAGCAATGTCGTCGAGGTCTATATCAACCGCCTGCGCAACCGCTTTGGCAAAAGCCTGATCGAAACCCATCGGGGTCTGGGCTACCGGCTGGGGAGCCTCAGACCGTGATCTCCATTGAGCGACGTATCCGCACCAGCCTGATTCTGTCCCTGCTGACCGCCTTTATGGTACTGGCCGTCCTCGCCGATTACGGTGTAAAACAGCTCAGCCGTGATTTTGTCACCACCCGCCTTCAGCACGACAGCGATAACCTGATCAGAGCACTGACGCTGACGCCGGACGGAGAGTGGCAGCTCGATGTTCAGCAGCTGCCGCTGATCTACCAGCGAGTCCGCTCCGGCCACTATTTTCAGGTGCTGTCCGGGGAGCAGAGGATCCGGTCGCGCTCGTTATGGGACCGGACGCCGGGGCTGACATCGCTGCCGGCAGGCGCTCAGCAGTCAACGCTGGCGTTTCAGGATGATGAGCACTGGCTCATCTGGCACCTGGGCATCGAACTCCGGGGACGCCCTGTCACCCTCTGGGTGGCGGAGGATATCGCTCCGTTTGAACAGCAGTGGCGCTACTTCTCCATCATTCTTTACGCAGCGATGGTCACCACGCTGGTGTTACTGGTGCTGTTACAGCGCTATCTGCTCAGGCGCAGTTTCCGCCAGCTCGGTGAGCTTCGACAGGCGATCCGGCAGCTGCAGCAGGGCGAAATCGAATCGCTGTCTGCACAGGTGCCGGTTGAAATTCAGCCGCTGACGGAGGAGATCAATCATCTGCTTCAGCGCCTGGAGCAGCGCATCGTCCGTTCACGGACGGCCATGGGCAACCTGGCCCATGAACTGAAACGAAGCCTGCAACGACTCCACTTGCTGCGCGACGAGCTGCCTGAATCGGCCTGGCCGGAATGTGACCAGGCTCTCGACCAGATCAGGCGCCTGACCGAGCGGGAACTGAAACGCGCCCGGATTGCCGGCAGCCCCCATCCCGGCCGGCGGTTCTCTCCGCACGAGGACCTGCCTCACCTCGTCGAAGTGCTCCGGCGTATCTATCCGGAAATCACCATCATCACGGAGATTAACGGAGTTACGGACATGGCCTGCGACCGGGACGACATGCTGGAGCTGATCGGCAACCTGCTGGATAACGCCTGCAAATTCGGCGCGTCTCGGGTTCGGCTTGAACTGTCGGTTAAGAACGCCTGCTATCATCTCAGGGTCAGTGACAATGGTCCCGGCCTGCCCGAATCGATAAACGGGCAGCTGCCGGAACGCGGCGTTCAAATCGACGAATCGGTCTCCGGACATGGACTGGGCCTGTCGATCTGCCGGATGATCACAGACAGCTATCAGGGTGACATCCGCTTCAGACAACCCAGCCCCGGTACGGAATGCCCGCACTTCAGGGTGGAAGTGACCATTCCGTTATCCGTTACCGGTGCTGATTCGTCCTGACTGGACGCTACGGACTTTCCACAGTGCGGCTCTGGCGCCGCATCTGGAACACCGCCACCACCACGCCGATCGCTACCGCCAGGATCATCAGCGTCGCCAGAGCGTTGACCTCGGGGCTGACCCCCAATCGAACCTTGGAAAAGATCACCATCGGCAGGGTGCTGTTGCCGGGGCCCGAGACGAAGCTGGCGATTACCAGATCATCCAGTGACAGGGTGAAGGAGAGCAGCCAACCCGAGATCAGCGCCGGGGCGATCAGCGGCAGCGTCACCAGGAAGAACAGCGACGAGGGTTTCGCCCCCAGGTCCATGGCCGCCTCCTCCAGACTCTCGTCCATGGAGGCCAGCCGAGACTGCACCACCACAGCCACATAGGCCATGCAGAAGGTGGTGTGAGCGATGATAATAGTGCCGGTCCCCCGGCCTGACGGCCAGCCGAACAGCCCTTCCATGGCCACGAACAGCAACAGCAGCGACAGCCCGGTAATCACCTCCGGCATCACCAGCGGCGCCGTCACCCAGCCGGAGAAGATCATCTTGCCCCGAAAGGGGCCGAACCGCATCAGCACGAAGCCTGCAAGGGTGCCCAGCACCACCGCCAGACTGGCGCTGATAAAGGCGATCTTCAGACTGAGCAGCGCGGCATCGATAATCTGATCGTTATTGAACAGCTCGCTGTACCACTTCAGCGACCAGCCTCCCCAGACCGTCACCAGCTTCGACTTGTTAAAGCTGTAGATGATCAGCGAGATAATCGGTGCATAAAGAAAGATAAAGCCCAGGATGGCGCTGACATTGAGGAATACAGATCTGCGTTTCATCACAGCGCTCCTTCTTTCTTATCCTGGCCCTGACGGATCAGCATGATCGGCAGCACCAGCACCACCAGCATCACGATCGCCACCGCCGAAGCCATGGGCCAGTCGCGATTGAGGAAGAACTCGTCCCAGAGCACCCGTCCGATCATCAGTGAATCGGAGCCTCCCAGCAGGGCCGGGATCACAAATTCGCCGACGGCTGGAATAAAGACCAGCAGACAGCCGGCGATGATGCCCGGTATCGACAGCGGCAGGGTCACCAGGAAGAAACTCTGCACCGGTCGGCAGCCCAGATCTTCGGCCGCCTCCAGCAGGGTCAGGTCCAGCTTCTCCAGCGCCGTATAGAGGGGCAGCACCATAAAGGGCAGGTAGGTATAGACGATGCCGATGTAGATCGCGGTGTCGGTCTGCAGGATGCTCAGCGGCTGATCGATCAGGCCCAGCGACATCAGCACATCGTTGATGACGCCGTTCTTCTTCAGCAGTCCCATCCAGGCGTAGACCCGCAGCAGGAAGGAGGTCCAGAACGGCAGGATCACCAGCGCCAGCAACAGCGTCCGCATCGACGCCTGGCTGCGGGCGATCAGATAGGCCATGGGAAAACCGATCACCAGGGTGATCAGCGTCGAGATCGCCGCCACCCGCGCCGAGTTAAGATAGGCGTCCAGATAGAAGGCGTCTTCCAGCAGGAACAGGTAGTTGCCGAAATTCAGTTTGACCGTGGCATAAGCCTCTTCCAGATCCCACTCAAACAGCGAGGTGTAGGGCGGAATGGCGATGGCGGTTTCCGCCAGCGAGATCTTGAACACCACCACAAACGGAATAAAGAAGAAGATCCCCAGCCACAGGGTCGGCACGGCGATCACCGCCGCCCGTCCCCAGTTGAGCTTCTGACAGAATTTGAGCAGCGAATAGCGCCACGATGACCCGGTCACCCAGGCCGAACCGGATGAAGTACTCATGATGTCAGTACCACGCTGCTGTCTTCGGTCCAGCTCAGGTAGACCCGGTCCTTCCAGGTGAACTTCTCAGCGCCGGCACGGACGAAATTCGGTTTCGTCACCCGCACCTCAAAGCCATTGTCCAGCAACACCCTGAACACCGACAGGCTGCCCATATAGGCGATATCCTCGATATGGCCACACAGGCAGTTTTCCTGCTGCTCCGGTTTGTTGTGGGAAATACGGATCTTCTCCGGCCGGATCGCCACATCCACCAGCTGCTCGGGAGCACAGTTGATGCCGTGATTGACCGAGAGAATCGCCTGGGCATCGCGGGAATCGATCCGCACATGATCGGGCTGGTCCTCGATCACCTTGCCCTTAAACAGATTCACCGAGCCGATGAATTCTGCCACGAAGCGGCTGTTGGGGTATTCGTAGACGTCATGGGGTTCGGCGGTCTGGACGATCACCCCGTGATTCATCACCCCGATCCGGGTGGCCAGGGTCATGGCCTCCTCCTGATCGTGGGTCACCACCACGAAGGTCACGCCAAGGGACTCCTGAATATTGATCAGCTCGAACTGAGTCTCTTCCCGCAGTTTTTTATCCAGCGCTCCCAGCGGCTCATCCAGCAGTAACAGCTTCGGCCGTTTGATCAGCGACCGCGCCAGGGCGATACGCTGGCGCTGGCCGCCGGAGAGCTGATCCGGTTTACGTTTACCCAGATGACCCAGTTGTACCATCTCAAGCATCTCGGCGACCCGTTCCCGGACTTCCTTACGGGGAACCCCTTCCCGCTTCAGACCGAAAGCGACGTTCTCCTCAACCGACAGGTGGGGAAACAGCGCGTAGGACTGAAACATCATGTTGACCGGCCGCTTCCAGGGTGGCACCTCGGACATATCGACGCCATCGATCAGAATCCGGCCGCTGGTGGCGGTTTCGAAACCGGCCAGCATCCGCAGCAGGGTGCTTTTGCCGGATCCGGAGCCGCCCAGCAGACAGAACAGCTCATTCTTATAGATATCCAGAGAGATATTATCGACGGCGGTGAACTCGCCGAATTTCTTGGTGACGTTCTCGATCCGGACAAAGGGTTCGGCACCCTGCTGTCTCCAGATGGGGGTCTCGGAGACCGAAGAAGTCTGCACCTGATGCAGGTCGATCGCTTGGGAAGTCGTCATGGTCAGCCCTCAGTGTTCTTATTCTGATCCGCGGGGAGAGGAGCGTCCCCCCGCGAATCGGGCGGTTTATCGACCGGTCTTGATACCCGTCCAGGCACGGGTCAGCAGACGGTCGTACTTCGGCGTATGAGCCTTCTGGGCAAACAGTTTCTCCTTGACCTCAGCTGAAGGGTAGATCCCGGGGTTAGTGCGCACCTCATCCAGCAGCAACCGCTCGGCGGGAATATTCGGTACCGCGTAGTAGACATAATTGGAGATACCGGCGGCGGTCTCCGGCTTCAGGATAAAGTCGATAAACTTATGGGCCGCTTCCGGGTGTGGGGCATCGGCGGGAATGGCCAGCAGATCGAACCAGATCAGAGTTCCCTCGCTGGGAATGGCATAGGCCACTTTCACGCCCTGACCAGCCTCGTCGGCACGCCCCTGGGCCTGCAGCACATCGCCGTTGTAGCCCAGCGCGACACAGATCTCACCGTTGGCCAGGTCGGAGATGTATTTGCTGGAGTTGAAGTATTTGATGCTGGGACGGACCGATTTCAGCAGTGCGGTGGCTTTTTTCAGGTCTGATTTTTTCTCGCTGTTAGGGTCCAGACCCAGGTAGTTCAGGGCAATAGACATCACCTCCGCGGGAGAATCAAGTATACCGATGCCACAATCGGCGACCTTCGCGGCGGTTTCCGGATTAAAGATCAGATCCAGGGTATCCATCGGCGCCGAACCCAGCCGCTCACCGATCATATCGACGTTATAACCCAGCCCGATGGTGCCCCAGGCGTAGGGCACATTGTGCTTGTTGCCGATATCGTGACGGGTCACCTTCTCCTGCAGTACGACGTCCAGGTTGCCGTAGTTTGAAAGCCGGGACTTATCGATCTCCATGTAGATACCGGCCAGCACATGACGCTCCAGAAAAGCGCCGGTCGGAACCACCACGTCATAACCACTGCCACCGGACATCAGCTTGGCTTCCAGCACCTCGTTGGAATCGTAAACATCGTAGTTCACTTTGATGCCGGTATCTTTCTCAAACTGTTCAATGGCCTGCGGATTGATGTAATCCGACCAGTTATAGACATTGAGAACGTTGTCCTCGGCATCCGCGACGGCGGATAGAGACAGGGTACAGACAGCTGCGAAACCTAGTGATTTCAGGTTCATTCTTATTCTCCAGCTTGTGTTGTTTTAATTTTAGTTCACAGATAACTCTTTGATCATACTGTGAAAACATCCTGGTACGAGTTCCTGAAATCCGCTAGCAACCCCATAGACAGACATCTCTCAGTGTATGTCTCTGCCACGGCCGCTGGATGAGTCGCAGCGGGAAACCGCACCTGGCGTGAATAAAACCCTAGCAAGAGCGTCCGCGCGGTCGATATACCCCCCAGGAGGTATCAGCAGATCCTGATACAGCGAGGGACGGCAAAATATGCCCGGGGAGGTATATTGTCCGGCAAGCGTCCGGACTTATCCTGGTAAACAGGCTGACGATGTACGGCCCGAAACCCGGGCAGCACAGTTCGCAGCGATGACTGAACCAGAATAACAACCGACCCCTGAATCAGGTCCGGAAACAGACAGAGGTTGCGTATGGCATCCGTTTCACACCCCGCTTCCTATTACGCCGCATCGGCAAACGACACCCGCGTTCGCCCCGCTCTGCGGGGAGAAATCGACAGTGACATCTGTGTCATCGGCGCCGGTTACACCGGCCTTTCCAGCGCCCTGCACCTGGCAGAAAGCGGCTTCAGGGTCACGGTGCTGGAAGCCAGCCGGATCGGCTTCGGCGCCTCGGGTCGCAACGGCGGCCAGATCGTTCACAGCTACAGCCGCGATATCGACTTCATCGAAAAGCACTATGGCCATGATACCGGTGCCGAGATGGGCCGGATGGCGTTCGAAGGCGGTACTATCCTGCGCCGCTTCGTCAGCCAGTATCATATTCAGTGTGATCTTAAGGACGGTGGCATCTTCGCGGCCTGCAGCAGCAAACAGCTGCGGGAACTGGAAGCGAAAAAGTCCCTCTGGGAGGCTCATGGTCATAACCGACTGGAACTGCTCAGCGCTGATGAGATCCGGGACTATGTAGGATCGGAACGCTACAACGGCGGCCTGCTGGACAGAAGCGGCGGTCATTTCCACCCGCTGAACCTGGTACTGGGTGAAGCGGCGGCACTGGAATCACTGGGTGGAACCATCTACGAAGAGTCTGCCGTTACCCGGGTGGAAGAAGGGCAGAAGGTCCGAGTCCATACCGCCAGTGGCTGTGTCAGTGCCGATTTCGTGGTGGTGGCCGGCAACGCCTATCTGGGCGGGCTGATTCCGCAACTGCAGCAACGGGCGATGCCCTGTGGCACCCAGGTGATCACCACCGAACCGCTGAGCCCTGAGCAACAGCAATCACTGCTGCCCGGAGATCAGTGCGTGGAAGACTGCAACTACCTGCTGGATTACTTCCGGCTGTCCGGCGACGGCCGCCTGATCTACGGCGGCGGCGTCACTTACGGCGCCCGGGAACCCGATAAGATCCAGGCCCTGATACTGCCCAAGCTGCTGAAGACCTACCCGCAGCTTGAGGGCGTCGGCATCGACTACGCCTGGACCGGCAATTTCCTGCTGACCCTGATGCGCCTGCCCCAGTTCGGTCGCATCGGCAGCAATATCTACTACGCCCAGGGCTACAGTGGCCACGGTGTCACCTGTTCCCATCTGGCCGGCAAGGTGCTCTCCGATGCGATCCGGGGTCAGGCGGAACGCTATGACGTCTTCGCCGGACTGCCGCAATACCCCTTCCCCGGCGGCCGCCTGTTCCGGATCCCCTTCACCGCCATGGGAGCCTGGTACTACAACCTGCGTGACCAGCTGGGTATCTGAACAGCGATAACCGGCCCTGTGGCCGGCCGCCACCGAAAACAACGATAAAAGGTAAGATGATGAGTACTGATGCTACCCAACCGACCGCCCCTGAAACGCTGGCCGGCCCAACCACCGGCAGGGTCAGCAGAGCGCAGAGGTCCGTGCTGTTCTACGGCGCCATTATGGCCGGCTTCGCCTTCCTCTCCACCCAACATGCCGAGGGCGAGAGCTACGGCTTTTACAGCCTGCTACCAGCCCTGCTGATCCTGTCTGTTGCCATGGTCACCAAAAGACCGCTGGAATCGATCTTTGCCGGTATTATCGCCGGCCTGTTACTGCTTAACCCCGCTGACCTGGTCACCGGCCTGGGCGACCTGTCCATCAACGTGGTAATGAACGAAACCATCGCCTGGATCGTACTGGTCTGCGGCATGATGGGCGGGCTGATCAATATGCTGGAGCGAGGCGGCAGCGTACTCAGTTTCGGCGAGCTGCTGGCGCGGCGTATTCGAAGCCGGCGCGGCACCATGCTGACCACCTGCGGGCTGGGCATCATGGTGTTTATCGACGACTACCTCAACTCACTGGCGGTCTCCGCCTCCATGAAGAATCTCACCGACCGCTACGGCATCTCCCGTGAAAAGCTGGCCTTCCTGGTGGACTCCACCGCCGCGCCGGTCTGTATCCTGGTGCCGGTATCCACCTGGGCGGTCTACTTTGCCGCCCTGCTGGAGGAAAACGGAGCTATCGGTGAAGGCCTGGGGATGTCGCTCTATATCGATGCCATTCCCTATATGGCCTACGGCTGGATCGCCCTGCTGGTGGTCTGGCTGGTAGCCATGGGCTATCTGGGTGATCTCGGTGCTATGAAACGGGCTGAACAGCGCGCTCAGCGGGGCCAGCCGATTCCCGACGGCGTGATGCTGGATGGATTCGACACCTCGAAGATGCGCCGGACCTCACCGCTAGTGGGTCTGTTCAACTTCCTGGCGCCGATGGCCGTGCTGGTCGCCGCCAGCGTCTATTACGATATCGACCTGCTGCTGGGTGCCCTGGTGGCCTCCTCCTTCACCATGCTGCTCTATTACTGGCAGAACCTGATGAGTTTCAGCCGGCTGGTGGATTCGATGCTGGATGGCTTCAAGGTGATGCTGCACCCTATCGCCGTGGTCTGTGCCGGCTTTATGGTCAAGGAGGTCAACGACCAGCTCGGCATGACCCCCTACATCATCGAAACCCTGAGCCCCTGGCTGTCGAAAGAGCTGCTGCCGGCGCTGGTCTTTGCGGCCATGGCGGCGGTGGTCTTCGCCACCGGCTCCAGCTGGGGTGTCTTTGTGGTTTCCCTGCCCATCGTGATTCCCATGGCTCAGGCCTTGGAGATGTCGATGCCACTGACCGTCGGCGCCCTGCTGTCCGCCTCAGCTTTCGGCAGCCACGCCTGTTTCTTCAGCGACTCGACGGTGCTCTCCTCCCACGGCTCCGGTTGCACACCGATGCAGCACGCGCTGACCCAGATCCCCTATGCCGCCATCGGTGCAGTGCTGACTTTTGCCAGCCTGCTGGTGCTGGGATTTGTGATGGCGTAGAGTGGCTCCTGAAGCCGCTGAGCCAGCACCAACCCCTGACCGAAGTTTCCCCGCCATCCGCTTCGGTCAGGGGCTTTGTTGCTACAGATCTGCAGACAGATAGTCATTCATCGGCTGACAGCAGCAGACATTTGTCAGGGGACCACCGATGACTAAAAGACCTGTAAACTCCTTCTCCGAATACCATGCTCATGTTTACTTCGATAAGGACTCCGTCGAGCATGCGTCACTGCTCTGTCAGCAGGCCGCTGAGCTGTTCGGGGTAAAGGCGGGTCGTGTCCACAGAAAGCCGGTTGGCCCCCACCCCTGCTGGAGTTGCCAGCTGGCGTTCAACCACCGACAGTTCGAGGAGCTGATCCCCTGGCTTGATCGGAATCGACGGGGACTTACTGTGCTTGTGCATCCTGTGACCGGCAATGACCTTGAGGATCACACCACAAATGCCAGCTGGCTGGGTGATGAGGTTGTGCTGGATACTTCGATGTTTGCCGAGGGATAAGTCGATTCAATGGCATTCAGTTCTCTGCTGAGATTAGGCTCTTCAGAATATCGGGAACACGGATATCATCTCAAAGGATCACCCAGCCATTACAACGCGTTCAGAGCAGCAATCAGAACGTTGATGACTATTGTTCAGACAATTCAAATTGCTTCATAACATCTGCAAGGAAGTAGCAATCAGGATTAAATATCATCTACAAAACAAATAACATTACACCCAGACATTTCAAAAGATATTGTTAACCTCGACTAAGAGAGTTCAACAATTCTTCGTACCTGCTCCTGAATGGTTTCACTCATTTTTCTATTAACAAATGTTAACTGAATCATTCCCCACACCAGACAGTGATACGAATAGTCACCTCTACTCCTGCGAAAAGATACTGGCAACCAGCACCACTCTGCATTCTTGCTTATTATAAACATTTTAATCTCTAATTCTCATTTCGATAAGTTACACCGCCAAAACATCAATCTTCAAAACCATAAAAACAGTACATTTATTATCAACAACCTGTTAGTAATTAAGTTAATAATTACTTTAAATATTACTTCCAGTCTTTGATACCATATTTATTAAGTATTTGTGACAAACGGCCAGACGCCCTCAACAACCCTATGCCGTCAGACAGAGCGTCTGCGTAGAAATCAGCTTTCTTCAACCGGGGAGAGAATGCGATATAAAATGCAATAGGATCTCCAACTCTGCCGGCAACACGAATATTGGATATACCCAGTTCTGATGCCGTGTACAGAGCAACTTCATGCACGTCTACGTAAACATCAATCCGACCCAGGCTTAACATTTTCAAGCCTCTATCTACAGCATCATCACCAGCCAGTAAAATCAGATTATTTCTATTTTTATTTTCCTTTATATACTCATTAAAATCGCCATAATCATAACTCTCGATCACACCTATCTTAAGATTACCAAGAGATCCATACCCTTCAAAAATCCATTTACTATCATCTCTTACAATGAATACAGTCTGCAGAGATCCAACTTCCTCTTTGGGAAATATCCCCGTAGGAAGTTCAATTTTTGACACACCAACAGCAGCATTGTAAACACCACTATCAACGTCCTTTACTGCTCGTGCCCATGGAAGAAGAAAATACCTGACTTTGATCCCATGAACTGCAAAAACTTCACGAATGATTTCAATGGCATAGCCTGGTCGATCGGAATCTGGTTTACAGTTAAAAGGACACCATTCATCCGCCACCAGGGTTATTACTTTATCTCTTTCTGAAGACCCAACTTCTGCTGACACTAATAAAAAGGAGAGGGCTACAGAAATCAGCTTAAAACCAATTCTCATGTCACCCTCCCCTTTATTTACAACAAATCATATATCATAAAATACACCCGCGTTTGACATTATAAATGTCGCGACAAGAGCGTCGATCTATGATTTGTATGAAATATCAGCTCCCGAGTCGATGATATTCCGTTGCTCCACGGCGTCACCATGATTGGCGACCTCAAGAGCTTCGGTTTCCAGTTCCTTCTTTTCGGCTTCCAGCATCGCTTTACGGCCGCCAATGCTAACCCCCACAAAAGCAACTATCGTAGCAAACCCAACCATCAGGATTGCTTTGAATCCATAGTCGGAATGTGTGCCAAGAAATGCATAGTACAGTGTAATAATTGTAGTCAGGATCCCAAAGTAGGGGATAAAACTGAACCATGAGCCAAAGGCGTGGTTGGTTTCCGGATGCAGTTTTCGATTAGCGATACACATTGCGTGGTAAGCGATGTAGATCAGGATCCATACGTAGGCGGCAGCAAAAACGAGCGGAACAACATCTGCGTCAATGGTACCGGGGATGAGCAGCAGAATAGTCGCTAGAATAGTCGCATTGATCGGCGTATGTGATCTGGGATGTAGTTTACCGAACACCCTCGATACTTTTTGGCCGAAGAACATTCCGTCCCGACTGATAGAGTAAATCAGGCGAGGCACTGCCGCCAGGGCAACTGTCAGCGTTCCCAGAGTGGCCGCCGCTGAGGAGAGAGCCATCATTTGATAACCCGACTCACCGAAAACCTGCATACCAATAGCCAATTGAGGGCAGTCACCGCCACAGGCAAGTTCAGTTTCAGCCAATGCCCGCCATTCGGACAGGGATGCGGTAGGAAGAAGGCCACCGCCCATAATCACTGCAACGATGAAAATCGCAACAATACCCGCCATCAGGCCAAATGGAATAGATTTCTTTGGATCTTTAACCTCTTCAGCAAGAGCACAAGCGTACTCAACACCGACAAAGCTCCAGAAAGCATAGGCCAGACCCGCAACCAGTATGCCTGAACTTCCAAAAAGACCGGGCATTCCTTCGGGGGGAACCATATTTGTGGCATCCCATTCACCCACATTCCCCCAGCCGAAGTAGCCGGACAGACCAAAAAATACCCTGATACCCAGCATGAAGAGTAGCAGTATCGCACTGAACCAGGCAGCTTCTTTAATACCGAACAGATTTGGAATTGCCGCAATGACAGCCAGCAGAATGACGTAATACTCTATCGCCATATCAATCTGCAGCAGAGCCTTGGCACCATAAGCCCCTGCAGTAAGTTCACCTGCATAGCCGAAAGCAAAAATGCATATAAAGGTGATCCCGAGAATAGTGCCGAAAACAATTCCCGGCGGTCCATGAAAGACGGTCTTTGCATAATCATAAAGAGCACCTGCCCGAGGGTGCGAAACGGCCAGATCGGCTACCGACATTCCAAGCACGAGATTAACAATACCAGCCAGAGCGAGGGCTATTACAAACCCCCAGCCAAGGGTGAAAAATCCCTGGAAGTCCGTTACCAGCGTACTTGCAGCAACCACCAGGGCAACGCCTGCGACGAAAACGTCCCACGTGCCCAGTGTTTTAACAAGTTTTACATCATTACTTTTCATGACTTTTTATTCTCCCGTTTATGGCCCTTGCTCCATCCTCTGTTCAGATAGTGCTGACCCTGAAATTAAATCTTTACTTTGCCACGTCAGTCGTTTGTCAGTTTTTGCATCAATTCACGCTCTTTTCTCTGACTTCTCTGTGCAAACCACCACGCCAGAACTATCAGTGCAGAAACCGTCAGAATGATGACTGTGGCCAGCGCATTAATCTTGGGACTTACTCCCAGACGAGCGGCGGAAAAGACCACCATAGGCATGGTGGTTGACCCCGGTCCTGCTACGAAGCTTGAAATGACCAGATCATCAAGAGAGAGGGTGAATGAAAGCAGGAAACCTGCTACCAGGGCCGGGGCGATAACGGGCACAGTGATGACAAAAAAAACCTTAAAAGGTGTTGTCCCTAAATCCATCGCCGCTTCTTCCAGTGACATGTCCATTTCACGAAGCCTGGTGCTCACAACAACGGCGGCAAAGGCAGTGCAGAACGTAGCATGAGCGATCCAGATCGTAGTGATGCCCCGCTCCTGCGGCCACCCTAAAAAATCCCCCATAGAAACGAATAACAACAGCAAAGACAGGCCGGTTATTACTTCTGGCATAACCAGGGGCGCGGTGAGAAGCCCGCCAAACAGCGTATGCCCACGAAACCGTCCGAATCTTATTAATGCAAAAGATGCAATAGTCCCCAGAATTACAGCACTGCTGGCAGAGAGAAAAGCAATTCTCAAGCTCATCCATATGGAGTCCAGCAGTTGCTCATCCTTTAATAGCTCAAAGTACCACTGTGTCGAAAAACCACCCCAAACAGTAGCCAGCCGGGAAGCGTTAAAAGAATAAATAACAAGAATGGCCATCGGCAAATAAAGAAACACCAAACCAAAGACGAGCAATATATTTGGCAGCGATAAATATCTTTTCATCACCCGGCCTCCATCTCTTTTTGTTGGTATTTATTAAAGAGAATGATTGGTACGATCAAGATCGCCAGCATTACGATCGCGACGGATGACGCTACAGGCCAATCTCGATTATTGAAAAACTCCTGCCACAGCACTTTACCAATCATCAGTGTGCTCGGGCTTCCAAGTAATTCTGGTATAACAAACTCGCCTACAGCGGGAATAAAAACCAGCATGGACCCCGCAATAATGCCAGACCTGGTAAGAGGAACGGTCACCGTCAGAAACGTTTTCCATGGCTTAGCTCCCAGATCTGCGGATGCTTCAAGCAGTGAGTTGTCTAATTTAACGATGTTTGCATAAAGCGGTAATATCATAAACGGCAGATACGCATAAACAATCCCAACATAAACTGCGGCATCTGTATGCAGCATATGTATTGGGCTATCAATAACCCCAATACTCATTAGAAAATCATTTACAACACCCTGATTTTTCAGAATACCAATCCACGCATAGACGCGTATTAGAAATGATGTCCATGAAGGAAGAATTATGAGCATGAGCAGTACATTTCTAACATTTGGCTCAGCCCGGGCAATCGCATATGCCATTGGATATCCGACTACAAGTGCAATCATCGTCGAGACCGCTGCAATCTTCAGCGAACTCAGATAAGCGGCAAGATACAGATCATCTTCCAATAACAGTATGAAATTGCTTAAATTTATGTTGAGCGAGATGACCTCATCTGCATAACTCCAGATTTCAGCATACGGAGGAATTCCAACCACTGCCTCAGTGAAACTAATTTTGAAAACGAACATAAATGGAATCAGGAAAAAAATCACCAGCCAGAAATACGGTATGGCTATTACCCCAGCACGGCCTCTTATATACAGGCCTAACTTTGTTTTATTCATGATTCAAGCACCACCCCGCTGTCATCAGACCAGCTCACATATACTTCATCTCCTGGTTGAAACCCCTCTGTTCGCCGTTTGATATTAAAACTTGATGCCGTTATTTCTAATCCAGAAGAGAACGTAATGTTATAAATAGAGTGCCCTCCCATGTATGCTACTTCCTCAACAGTCCCTTTTGCAGAATTATGCTCCTGGTCTGGTTTATCAATTGAAAGCAACATTTTTTCCGGGCGTAGCGCCACCAGTATATTTTGTCCCCCGGGACCGGAAATACCATGATCAATAGTTATTAACGTATCCAGCAATTCTGGTTTGATAGCGACAAAACCTGGTTCTTCTTCGACAACGACCCCCTCTATCAGATTTACGGAGCCGATAAATTCTGCTGTGTAGCGACAATTCGGAAATTCATAGATATCGTGTGGTGAACCGACCTGGACAAGCTCCCCATGATTCATGACCCCAATCCGGTCAGCCATGGTCATTGCTTCCTCCTGATCATGAGTAACCATTACGCATGTAACGCCTACCTGCTTAATGATTTCAACAACTTCCAGTTGCATCTGAGTACGAAGCTTTTTATCCAGAGCCCCCATAGGCTCATCCAGTAGCAACAGCTGGGGACGCCTGGCCAGACTCCGTGCCAGAGCAACTCGCTGACGCTGACCACCGGACAACTGATGCGGTTTGCGATGGCGGTACGGCTCCATATGCACAAGCTTGAGCAACTCGTCTACACGCTTTTTGATTTCCTTTGAAGGGACCCTGTCCTGGACCAGTCCATATCCGATGTTTTTTTCGACGCTCATATGCGGGAAAAGCGCATACGACTGAAACATCATATTGAAAGGCCGTTTATGAGGAGGCACTCCGGATACATCTTCCCCGGCCAGGAGAATGCGCCCGCTGGTAGGCTCCTCAAAACCTGAGAGCATTCTCAGCAGCGTAGATTTCCCGCACCCCGAGCCCCCAAGAAGTGCAAAGATCTCACCTTTATGAATATCCAGGTTCAGATCACGTACAGCTACCGCTTCACCAAATGCTTTTGTGACGTTGTCTATGGATATCAACGTCTCATGCACGTGCTCGAGTTTTCTGGCGGGCGGGTTAAAATGCGTGTGAGTTAGCACGGGGGTTGATGCAGCCTGGGGGATACTCATAAGGCCTCTCCAGTTTTTTATAGTTGTATTTCGGAAAATTCTTTATTACTGACCGGACCGTTATCCAACTGCCATGGAGAACGGGCCCCGCGCCATGAGAACTTAAGCAATATGCAGCCGGATTCCTCCGGCTGATCTGGTCACGCAGACGGGGCTACCGGTCCGCCTTTACATCAGTCCAGACCCGTGTCTGAATCCGGGTGTATTTGTGGGGCAGACCATTGATGGGAAAGAGATACTGCTTTATCTCTTCGGATGGATATATGCCGGGATTATTTCGAAGTTCTTCGTCAACCATCCCGAATGCTGCATCATTAGCGTTGGGATAAGTGGTAGCGTTTGTATATCTGGCGACAACATCCGGCCGAATCATAAAATCAATAAACTTATGGGCGTTCTTTACGTTTTTTGCGTCAGCCGGTATCGCCAGCATATCAAACCAGACCCCGGTTCCCTCTCGGGGAATAACGTACTTCAGGTCTACGCCATTGCCCACTTCCTCAGCCCGCAACGCTGCCTGATATACGTTGCCGGACCACCCCAGCGCCATACAGATATCGCCATTAGCCAGGTCGTTAATATATTGCGATGAGTGGAAATAGGTAATGTAGGGCCGGACTGACTCAAGAAGCAGCTTCGCTTCTTGATAATCAGATTTTCTGGTACTGCCGGGATTCTTCCCGAGATAAGCGAGAACAGTGGGCAATACCTCTGCGGGGGCATCCAGCATAGAGATTCCGCATTCGGCGAGCTTTGATGCGTACTCAGGCTTAAACAGCAGATCCCAGCTATCTTCAGGAAATTCTTCGCCGATCAGCTCCTTTACCTTATTAACGTCGTATCCCAGCCCGGTTGTTCCCCAGAGAAACGGAACAGCATGAGCATTGTCAGGATCACTGATTGCCAGCTGCGACATCAACGACATATCCAGCTGCCGTAAGCTCTTTAGTTCTGACTTATTAAGCTCTGCATAAATACCTGCGTCTACGTGACGCTTGAGAAACAGGCTACCCGGGCCAACTACGTCAAATCCCGAATTTCCCGCCAGCAACTTTGCCTCCAGGACTTCGTTACTGTCGTAGACATCGTAGACAACCTTGATACCCGTTTCGTCCTCAAACTGCCTGATCAGCTCCGGTACAATATAGTCCGACCAGTTGTACACATTAACCACTTCTTGCGCCTGCACGACAGGCGTGGTCAGTACCGAGACCATTCCGACACTGGCAACACAGCGACTAAAGGCCTTTTTCATAAGTTTCGTCATCGTCAATCCTCGATCCTTTTACTTTTATTTTTGGCTTCAGGGTTAACTGCTACTTTGCGGCAATCACAACAGGCAATTGCCATACAAAGCCTTGTCCTACGTTGAAGTGCACAACCTCCGCTTCTGGTAACAACCTTCGTTTGATGCTCCCCGGGGAGGCCATTACGCCAAACCAATTGTATTTTTATTTGACAAAAATACACTAACACCCACCTTGTACTACGGTCAACACAAAATACACGCGAATTCTTTCAATGCTGCTACCACAACATTTGCCTATCCTGTGCTCAAGTTTCTTTCGTACAATTTTTAGGCCCTAACAAACAATCACTTAAGACCTTTCATCAGCTTCGAGCTACAGATTTCGACGAGTTCGACAGGGTTTGCTGTATGGGAGGCTATAGGGGAAACTAAGGGCATCTACTTGAAAGGAATGTATTCTGAGGATACATTTGTCCAAGGCAATCTTGCCGTACCCTAAGTTTATTTCACTGGTAAATCTTGTCGGTAAAGTATCAGAAGTAACCACGCCAATTCATTAGCAGCTCTTCAACATCCAGGAAAAGGCTGAATGACCTCATCATTAGCTAAAGACAAAACGGAAGAAAAACAAGAATATAGTGAGTTACAGATTCGGGTGGCCCGACTGATTGTCGAGCATGCCTGCAGAAGCAATCTGGAGGAAGGAGCCCACCTGAAAGAGCAGGAACTGGCTAACGAATTCCAGGTTTCAAGGTCACCTGTTCGAGGAGCCCTTAACTATCTCACAGAAAAAGGGGTACTTAAGCGAAGAGCCCGAAAAGGTTACTTTCTGAACCAGGATGCGAACACGCTCAGGACTGACAGCATTGATCTGTCCAACACTTCAGACGAAAAGCTCTGTAAGCAGATAGCAAAGGACTGGTTTCATAACAAACTCCCCCAACAGTTCACGGAAGCGGAGCTGCGCCGCCGCTACAATCTCGGAAGGCTGGTGCTGTCCAGAATTCTGCTTAAGCTCTCTGAAGATGGCATCATTGCCAGAAATGCGGGCCAGGGCTGGCGTTTTGAACCGACACTGAACACAGAAAGTTCTCACGATGCCAGTTTTGAGTTTCGACTTCTGATCGAGCCCGCAGCCATTCTGCTCCCCTCGTTCAGACTGGACCAGGGCATGGCCGACCTTTGCCGAAGACACCACAGGTCCATACTGGAAGGAGAACGCGTAAGCTTATCCCAACTATTTGAAATTGACGCAGAATTTCACAGACTAATCGGCATATCCTGTGGCAATCCTTTCTTTCTTTCAGCCATCGAGCGACAAAGCAACTTACGTCAGCTTGTAGAGTACGAGTCTTTGATCGAGACTGATCGCACAACTAAATCCTGCCTGGAGCATATGGATATACTTGACGCGATAGAAAGCGGGGACATGAATATGGCTTCTTTGCTAATGAAGCAACATCTGCTGATCGCCAGTCGCAACAAACCCGAATTCGACTAACCTCCCCTCCTCTATTTCCCAGAACACCTCTGAAGCAGCAAGGTAGATATTCCTTGCTGCTCTCCCTTTACTTCCATTGCGCTGAAGCCCCCCGGCACCGGCTTCTGATCCTGTGAACAGCCGAAAAAATCACTCGCCTGATGTCGGCATGAATGCTGGCGCCTGAAAATTATTGTCTTTTGTGTTGACGAAGGTACAAAACAGCTGATAGTGTATTTTTGGTCTATCAAAATACAATTAATAACGACTTAAGGTGGTTAACATGAGCATGATTGAGAACTCCTGGGAGGCCCGCGACCTCAAGAACACCCTTCACGGATTTTCAGATCTGAATACGCTTCATAACAATGGTCCCGTAGTTATCTCTCACGGTGAGGGTCCGTACGTATACGACATTCATGGCAATAAGTATCTGGAAGCAAACTCCGGACTCTGGAATGTCGTGGCGGGCTTCAGCCATGAAGGCCTTGAAAAAGCCGCCTGCGAACAAATCAGGAAGTTCCCCGGGTACCACACGTTCTTCGGCCGAATCAGCAAGCCAACCATCGAACTTGCTGAAAAAATGATCGAAATCGCCCCGGTCCCGATGAGCAAGGTGTTCTTTACCAACTCAGGCTCTGAGGCCAATGACACCGTGGTAAAGCTTCTGTGGATGATCAACAAAGAGCTGGGATCGCCCCAAAAGCGCAAGATTATCTGTCGTACCAACTCCTACCATGGCACAACCGTTATGACCGCTTCCATGACAGGTAAGCCCTACAATCAGGCGTTTGGTCTGCCCGGAAGCTCTGAAGTGGTATTCACTGACTGCCCGCACTACTGGCGCTTTGGTCTTGAAGGGGAAACTGAAGAACAGTTCACGGCTCGGATGGCATCAAATCTTGACAAGCTGATTGAAAAAGAAGGCGCGGACACCATCGCGGCCTTCTACGCCGAACCCGTAATGGGAGCAGGTGGTGTCATCCCGCCTTCAGTAGGTTACTTCCAGGCTATTCAGCCCATTCTCCGGAAACATGGGATTCCCCTGGTAGCCGATGAAGTGATCTGCGGATTCGGCCGTACCGGCAAACTGTGGGGGACTGAAACCTACGGCATGCAACCCGATATTATTGTGGCCTCAAAAGTCATGACAGCAGGCTACTTCCCTATGGGCGCTGTCATGATCAGCGAAAAAATCTATCAGGACCTGATGGAGGCGTCCAAAACCTGGGAAGAGATCCCACACGGATTCACCACCGGCGGCCACCCTGTAGGTTGTGCGATCGCGCTCAAGGCTATCGATATAGTGCTGAATGAAGGCGTCTTCGACAATGTGGTGGAGGTGGGTGACTACTTCCAGGACAAACTGGCCAGTTACGCGGGGCATAAGTATGTCGGAGAAGCGCGAGGTGTCGGCCTGATGGGCGCTATCGAGCTGGTGCGCAACAAAACGACCAGGGAATCCTTCCCTTCTGAACTCGCGGTCAGCGAAAAGATTGCCAACACCGCTCTTAAACACGGCCTGATCGTACGACCTATTGGCCAGGCGATTGTGCTTGCGCCGCCTTTCATAATCACCAAAGAGCAGATCGACGAACTATTCAGCAAGCTGAAAACGACTCTGGATGAAGTATTCCAGGAGATTGACGCTTAAACCCCGCCCCGCCGGGTAATAGCCAGGGAGGTGGGTACATCACTGTGAATTCACCTCCCAGTTAAACAATAAGAAAACCATCGTGCCGATAGTTATCCGGCATGACTAATTAAGGCAGAGCACAGCCATGCTTGATCCACGTGATATAAAAACCGTCGAAGATGCTAAGAAAATTGTCGAAGAGCGTGGCCTGAACCATGTGAAGGTTGGTGTCATCGATAATGACGGAGTCATGATTGGCAAATACGTCAGTCGCGACAAATTTTTCTCAGCGCTTGATAGCAGCTATACCTTCTGCTCCATGGTCCTGGGTACAGACACCAGTGACAACCTGCTGGACAACATCTCTTATACGGGGTGGCACAAAGGTTATCCGGACTCTCACCTGCGCATTATCCCGGAAAGCTGCCGCAACATTCCAATGGAAGGAAACATGCTGTTCTTCCTCTCTGAATTCGTTGGTGACGGGGCTCAGGTGAGTTCCAGATCCACCCTGGGGAGAATCATTGAAAAGGCAGAACAGATGGGGTTCGACCCTTACTCCGCGATTGAATATGAGTTTTTCCTGTTCAACGAAACACCTGATTCGGTCAGAGAGAAGGGATATCGAAATCTTAACACCTTCACCCACGACAACTTCAGCTATTCAGTGTTACGCAATACCGTGCACGCTGACCTCTACCACCAGATTATGGATATGTCAGAGCAGATGGATTTTCCGTTAGAGGGCATCCACACAGAAACTGGCCCCGGTGTTCTGGAAGTAGCGCTGGCCGTTGATCATGCAGAGGCTGCGGCCGACAAAGCGGCTCTTTTTAAGACTTTCATGAAAGTCCTCGCCCAGAAGAACAACCTCATGGCTACGTTCATGGCCAAGTGGGACAGCGATGTTTCCGGCCAGAGCGGCCACATCCATATTTCACTGCAGAACCGGGACGGATCAGGTTCCGCCTTCTACGATCCCGGCCAGCCTTACAACATGAGCAAAATACAGCGACATTTTGTGGCAGGCCAGCAGAAGCTGCTGCCAGAGCTGACTGCGCTGGTAGCCCCAACAGTAAATAGTTACTCCCGACTTGTTCCCGGATTCTGGGCACCAACCGAGTCTACCTGGGGCGTGGAAAACCGCACGACTGCTCTGCGGGTGATCCCCGGAAGTGCCAGATCCCAGCGAGTTGAATTTCGCATCGGTTCCGCCGACTCAAACCCCTATTTGTCCCTCGCCGCTGCCTTAGGTGCAGGTTTGTATGGGATTGAAAATGAGCTGGAGCCCGAGGAAATGATAAAGGGTAACGCGTATGAACAGGAACAGCCGGACCACCTCAAACTCCCTCCTACTCTCTGGGACGCAGCTCAGCGGCTCAAAGCATCTGAAGCCGCCCGAGAGCTGTTTGGCGACAAGTTTGTAGATCACTTCGCTGCAAGCCGGGAATGGGAAGAACAGCAATTCAGGCAGCATGTCACGGACTGGGAACTGCAGCGCTACTTCGAAATTATTTAACCGATTTTATCCTCAGGCTTCTTATCGGTTTGAGGGGAAAGTGACTTGAGATAATGCTATGAGTGAAATTCAGAAAACAATCAGCCCTGTCGACGGCAGTGTATATGTGGAGCGAGCATACGCCACTCAGGCCGAAATTCGCAATACCCTGAAGAAAGCCACAGACGCTCAGCACGAGTGGAAGAGAGTTTCTCTGGAACAAAGACAGGCGATATGCAGCAGGGCTGTTGACTTGTTTGTTGCTAAGAAGCATCAGATCGCCGAAGAAATTACCTGGCAGATGGGGCGGCCCGTTCAATATTCAGCTGGCGAAGTGGCAGGGTTTGAAGAACGTGCTCGCCACATGATCAATATTGCCCCGCAAGCATTAGAGGCTATTGAACCCTCTCACAAACCCGGGCTTCTGCGATACATTACTCGCGAACCGGTTGGCGTAGTACTTGTCATTGCCCCCTGGAACTACCCCTACCTGACCGCCATTAACGCGATCATGCCAGCAATTCTGTCGGGGAATGCCGTGGTTCTGAAACACTCCGCGCAAACTCCGCTATGTGCAGAGCGAATACATCAGGCATTTCAGGAAGCCGGCCTTCCTGAGGGAGTGTTTCAATACCTGCATCTTCATCACGACGATACTGAGGCGGTGATTCGCTCTCCAAAAGTCAACTATGTTGCTTTTACAGGTTCAGTCCCGGGCGGCGCTATGGTCGAACAGGCTGCAGCCGGACGCTTTATCGGCGTGGGTTTGGAGCTTGGAGGCAAGGATCCTGCTTATGTCCGGGCTGATGCAGACCTGGATCACGCCGTCTCTGCACTGGTCGATGGTGCGTTTTTTAACTCCGGGCAATCCTGCTGCGGGATTGAACGCATTTACGTCCATCGCGATATCCACGATCAGTTTGTTGAGAAAGCTGTTCAGCTTATCAACGAATACAAGCTCGGACGCTCAGACGAGAAGGAGACATCACTCGGCCCTCTGGTAAGAACCAAAGCGGCGGACTTCGTCAGAGAGCAGATTGCGGAAGCGGTGGAACAGGGTGCAATTGCTCATATTAATCCTGACCACTTCCCCGCAGATCAGGAGGGCACACCTTACCTGGCTCCACAGCTACTAAGCGACGTTAACCACGAAATGCGTGTAATGACGGAGGAAAGTTTTGGACCTGTCGTGGGTGTGATGAGTGTCGATACTGATGCGCAAGCTATTGAATTGATGAACGACAGTGAGTTTGGGCTCACCGCCTCAATTTTCACCCGAGATCATCAGGCAGCGATAGGGCTGGGGAAAGAAATCAATACAGGTACGTTTTTTGTAAACCGATGTGATTATCTGGACCCCTCTCTGGCGTGGACAGGCGTTAAGAACTCAGGCCGTGGATGCACACTGTCGAGCCTTGGATTCGCTGCACTGACACGTCCTAAGTCATTCCATATCAAAACGGAATAAACCGGAATAAACCGGACACTCAGGAGCCTGAATTCCATACAACATTCAGGCTCCTGCTGATAATTATTACTTATATTGATTCTTAGAATAGTAATACCGTACTGGCGAAAAAAACACGCCGATATTCATCTGATTGCAGGAGTATTTTGTGAAGATTGGAATATTAGAGTGTGACAAAGTTCTGGATAAGTTCCAAAAAGAGCATGGTAGTTATCCGGATATGTTCAACCACTTATTAAGGGGGATTGATCCTGATATTGAGCTAATCAGTTACGACGTTATTCACGGACAACTTCCGCGAGATATTGATGAGTGCGACGGTTACATCACAACAGGAAGTAAATACGGTGCCAATGACGGTTTCGACTGGATCAGCGGGCTGGAGAATTTCCTGCGCGCTCTGAACAGGAGACAAAAAAAGTTTGTCGGTATCTGCTTCGGGCATCAGGTCCTTGTAAAAGCGTTAGGAGGGAGCATACACCGATCTCCAAAAGGTTGGGGTGCAGGCGTTACTTTCAACAAAGTTGTTAGAGAAGCCCAGTGGATGGAGCCCCAGTCAGCGGGCGTAGATCTGATTGTCAGCCACCAGGATCAGGTTGAAACTCTGCCGGAAGGGTTCGAAGTTCTGGTTTCAAGCCAATTCTGCCCCCACTACATGGTCAGATATGGAGACCACTTTCTGAGTATCCAGGGACACCCGGAATTCAGTAAGGCCTATTCGAAAGATCTGATGAACGACCGCCGGGACCGTATTCCAGACAACCGCATACGTGAAGGTATGACGTCTTTAAATGCAGAGGTTGACGACAGACTTGTTGCCCAGTGGATTATTAACTTCTTCCATTACGATCCCGGGCACCAGTGCTGATTTAATTCCCTGTTTGAATCCTCCCTTGACAAGGGTATCGAAACAGGCGGTCCCTTGTCTTTTTTTCTAACAGGAGCAAAGCACAGAGTGTAAAAAATACTGTTTAGTACGCCTATCCACACTTTTTGAACTTTTCCCTCGCAGGTTTTGAGCGTCACTACCTACGCTCTTTGCGCCCGGGCAATCGGGCGCTTTTTTTTCTCACTCAACGTTGTGTCTCCAGTCACTGAAACAGCTCCGTCCTGGTTATATAAATCGGGCAGACAGTATCGGCAGCAAGATTAAAGACTATTTGGTAGTGAAATAAACCTGAAACCAGAAATAAACCAGGACTCATACAATGAGTAAACGACAATACTCAGCATGGAACCCGGGACTCAAATCGCAGATTCCCGTCCAGTATCGAGAACTGGAAACCCTCTATCGCCCGGAGAACAGCTTCACCAGATTCGCGGAAGTCACCGAGTTGTCACGGATGACAGGCCTCAAACCACCCAGGCTGGTGGCGTTCAGGCCAGAGCGTCTTGTGATCCATGAGCTGATCATTCGGGTAACTGCTGATATAGCCGGGCTTGAAGGCGATGACGAGGAGGATCTTGGCCACAACTTCCGACAGATCGTCACGACGATTCTGAATAACTACATACAGCCCGTCATGGCTGAAATCCGGGAAACCCATACCCGCCTCTGTGATCAGATCAGCCAGCGTGCAGAGACTGAACTGTCGACATTGCTCGCCACCTCCCCCGGCCCTCCCGAAAAAAAACAAATAAACCCTCTACGCTTCTTCAGTCGAAAGAGCAGGTGTGCAGAGCTGTCAGCCGTCGAATCAATCCAGGAACGGGACTATCACCTTGTGAAGAAATTACGGCAGCAGAGGCAGCAGGCAGACACTCCTCTGGACAGAGCCTTCTACAGGAGCCTGTACCAGGTGCTTGGGACAACCGCCAGCACCCGGGGCTACATTGGTAACGATATTGCCCTGATGGCCAGACTGGTCGCACATCATCTCTGCGCCGGCTACGGCAGTCAGCTAATCGGCCGTAAGATCGCACCCCGTATTGATGCCGCGATAACTCAGGAAAATTACTCCCGTGTCCGGAATGCTACAAAGCCCGTTCTGATCAGCCTGAAAGGCGCGTCAGCCGCGGGTAAAAGCTCACTTAGGCCGATGCTGAAAGAGCTTCTCAGGCGTAAAGGTGTCGAGCCTGACCAGTACGGAATAATCAGCCCCGATATCTGGCGACGATTTCTGCTCGATTACGAATCACTTGGTGAAGCTCGTAAATATGCTGGTCAGATGACCAGCAACGAAGTCAATATTATAGATCGGAAACTGGATCACTATATTCGAACAAAAGCCCACCGTAGTGGATCGATCCCGCATCTGCTCGTTGACCGTTTTCGCTTTGACAGCTTTGCCAGTGAACAGGTATCCCATATCCTTCACGACACCTACGTGAAGTACGTCGATACTCTTTATATGTACTTTATAGTAACGCCTCCCGAAGCCACCGTGGAACGTGGATGGGAACGGGGGCTGTCCAGAGGGCGCTATAAATCAGTAGAGGATTTTCTTGGTCACTGCGTTGAAGCGTGTGAAGGCATTCCCAGAATTTTCTTCAAGTGGCTTGCTTACGATCACCCACTGTTTCGATATGTATTCCTGGATAACGATGTTCCCGTGGGCACGCCACCAAAGGAGATAGCGCGGGGTAACCAGAAGGAAATGATTCTTTACTCTCCCCTCGCCTTTATCAATCTCGAGCGTTATCAGAAAATAAACACCAACGCGCCGTCACCGGCTGATGTACATCCTTCAGACAACATTCTAAAGATTCACAGTAACATCAGTTTTCTAAAGAAATGCGTGCAGTTAATTCCTGTTGTTCAGTTCGCGGACGAGCATTCACACCAACCTTTTGCCAGGTTTGAGAACCGCAGCCTTATAATCACTGATAAAGAGCTGTTCAGGAAAAAGATCCGGACTGACAGACTGCGTGAAATCTTCGAAGAGCTGCAGATGCGCTAAAGACCATAACAGGAGTCATTAGGAAAACAGGCTCTCCTGCCTGACGTTGAATCGTTTGGATTACCATTCCCGACAGCACAAATCCTGATGGATGCGACACTTCGAAGATGCAACGGGCCTGACCGCTGGTGTGTCAGTTCGATTTCCCGGCACCGATGATCATGCTTTACCCGGGCACAGACCTGCTACCGGGAGGTCTGCAACGGCTTTATGGTCAATGACGTCAACGACCAGGTCGGCATACTCGCTATATCCAGGACCCCCTGCCCCCGGTCTTACCGAGACCACGGAGGATTTACTGTTCTGGTGAGCCCAGATACCGGCAATAATCTGGAGAATCACGCCATAAATGTCTGCTGGCTGAGTGAGGAGGTCCTGCTCGACACTTCCATGTTCGGCACAGAATAAGTCAAGTCACCCTAGTCAACTGGCTGAATAATCCTGTTCATCATCAACCCGCTGATAGCTGACTTCATCGATAAAGAGCGCGAAAAGCTCTGACTGCGATTTGATATCCAGTTTTTTGTACAGGTTTTTACAGTGAACCTTAACGGTCCCGAAGGCGATGCCCAACAGGTCAGCGATCGCCTTTAACGAGTAGCCGCGAATAATCAGTATTGCCAGCTCCCGCTCACGTTCAGTTAACGCCGCGCATCCGAACGTTTTAAAAACGTTCGATACATGTTCGTGAATAATGGCGGCTTTTTCTGCTGATTCCGGGTTGATATCGGAAGCATCTCCCCAGTGCTTCAGGGCGGCGGAGAGAACAAGAGGCGTGATCACGGACAGTCGCTCGAGGGTTTCCCGGCTGATCCTGTTTTCCATGATGCCCATGGATATCTGTATCTGGGTATCGTCATTGAGATCGACCGCGAATACCGCTTCATTCTGAACCTTAATCGCCTGGTAATATTCCCGATAAAACTCGCTGCTGAAAAAGTCATCGGGTGCGATATCTTCAAGCAGATAGAGGCCTGATGGCAGGTTGTGCTGGTAGGCATGATACCAGGGATCCAGCAGGTAACAGCCATTAAGATACTGATCGATAACCGCTTTTTTACGCGCCTCAGGAACCTGGGAATACCAGAACGTCGGCGCTTTCCCTTTCTGATAGCAGATCACCACGATCTGGTTGTAGGACACCACCGAATTAATCGCTTCAATGATCCTGTCAGGGAAGCTGTCGGTACCGACTGCAGTAATCACTTCTGCAATGCACTGATGCCACTCTTTAGAACCAGGCTCCATAGACTCGCCCCCCTCTGCAGTGCAGTGTCCGCGTCAATCCGCTATCTGACAGGCAGTAACTCGTTAGCAGTCGTACTGAATCATCGCTCCGAACGTCCCTGACTTCCAGCCTTTTGAGCCACCAGAACACCGGTCTAATGAAATGGGGGTATCGTCCCGCCTGCCTGGTAGTGGGAAGGTGATCCTGTACAAAAATAAAAATTCAAAGCACGAGGAAAACATGAAACAGACCATTTCAATAGCCTCACTCGGGCATTCAATGACCTGCTCAGCCGGTCCGGTGCAGGCTGATATCAGCGCCGGTGTCAGCCCCACAGGCGACGGCGTCTGCAACATCAATAGCAACGGTCCGACCGGTTCGCGAACTGCCCGCTGCTCCCTGTTCCGGCCTTTACAGCCCCTTGTTTCCCAATAACGTCTGCCCTGGCCCCGCCGGATAATCCTCTCTCCTTCAGACAGAGTATCCCGCCATCCGACGGCTATTGCGGGCAGAACGCCCAAAACAGAAATAATAAGGATAATACTCATGAAAGCAGGTGAACTGACCAATGAGATACCTTCAATGAACCTGAGCTTTCTACTGAAGCTCATTGCTGCCTTTATAACTTCGGTGCTGGCCCTTTACGGAAATAGCGTGGTTACTGATGGTAACTATGGATGGTTCGTATTGTTGCCCGTTGCCGCCGTGCTCGGGTGTGCAATCGCCACCCATCGATCCATCGAGTCGTTGCTGTTTGGCAGCCTGATCGGTTTTTTACTGCTTGATCCGGCCAATATCTTTCAGAAGATGATCGATGCCAATATAGCGGTACTGAGCGACAGCATTACGGCCTGGATCATTACCATCACCTTTCTGGTCGGCGGACTGATTGCACTGCTTAATTTTTCCGGTGGTACCTATGCCTTCAGCAACTGGGTCAGTCGTTATGCCAGAAACCGTTCCCAGACCCTGATCGCCACCTGGATAATGGGTGTGGTCATTTTTGTCGATGACTACCTCAATGCCCTGGCAGTCAGCACCTCGATGAAGAAGCTGGGCGACAGATTCAAAGTCTCCCGGCAGATGCTGGCATATGTGGTGGATTCAACTTCCGCACCGATGTGTGTTCTCGTTCCCATTTCCACCTGGGCAATCTTTCTGATCGGTCTGTTCGAAGCCAATGGCGTATTTGCCGAAGGATCAGGCTTTGACGGCTATCTCCAACTGATCCCCTATATTCTGTACGCCTGGATTGCGGTGCTGATGGTCCCGCTGGTCGGCATGGGCTGGATTCCGACCTTAGGCGCAATGAAGAAAGCCGAAACCGATGCGGCTGAGGGGCTGCTTCCGGAAAGTGAGGGGCTTGAGGTTCGTTCAGTTGCCAATCCCAGAATCCGTAATTTCCTGTTGCCACTGCTGGCCTTTATGGTGGCGACCTGGTATTTCGACTACAACACCCTCAACGGTGTGGTGTTTGCGCTGATTTTCACTGTGCCCCTGTTTATGACCCAGAAACTCGGCACTCTCGGCAGCCTGGTCGATCAGATTCTGGATGGCTTTTCCAGCATGATCCAGCCCATGACGGTAGTTATCGCGTCCTTTGTCCTGCAGCGTGTAAATGACGAACTCGGATTGTCGCCATTCGTTCTGGATCAGGTCGTCCCCTATATGGATGCCGCCTGGCTACCGGCAATCACCTTCATCGTGCTGTCCGTACTCACCTTTGCCACCGGTTCCTTCTGGGGCATCTACGCCATTGCTCTGCCGGTGATCTTCCCGCTGGCCCAGGCGGTAGACGCCGACATCCTGTTGACGATGGGCGCGCTGGTCTCTTCCGGAGTATTTGGCAGCCACGCCTGTTTCTTTGGCGATGCGACTGTCATCACTTCGAAAGGCGCCGGTTGTACCCCTTACAGCCATGCACTGACCCAGCTGCCCTATGCAGCCATCGCGGCGGTTTTCACTACCGTACTGTTTTTCCTGCTGGCATAAACCATACGACAGAGATTTTCCGATGAAACCGAAAACCGGATTTTTGTATCACGAGATTTGTATGTGGCATGACCCCGGCCCCCGTTCTGTCTATGACGAAGCGGGGCTGTACTTTCAACCCGAGCGGGCACTGGAGAACCCGGAGACCAAGCGCCGACTGCGAAACCTGCTGGAAGTCAGCTGCGTACTTGACGGGCTGACTTCATTGAAGGCGGCCCCGGCTGAAGTGGATGACCTGCTCCGCTTCCATACCCCGGAGTATATTGACCGACTCCGGTCAGCCAGTGCGAAGGGGCCCGGCGACGCGGGAGACGGTGCGCCTTTCGCCCGTGGCGGCTATGAAATAGCCCGTCAGTCGGCAGGCATGGCGATCCGTGCCGTTGAGGCGGTAATGGCCGGTGAGGTCGATAATGCCTATTCACTGGGACGGCCGCCGGGACATCATGCCCTGCCTCACCAGGGCCAGGGCTTCTGCCTGCTGGGAAATATTCCCATCGCCATCATGGCCGCACAGGCCAGGGGGCTGGTCAGCCCGGTGGCGGTGATCGACTGGGACGTACACCACGGAAACGGCACCCAGCAGGCGTTCTACAACCGCAACGATGTGCTTACAATCTCCATCCACCACGACAACAACTTCCCGCTGCACTCAGGCGGTGTCGAAGAAACGGGACACATGGACGGCGATGGCTTTAATCTAAATATCCCGCTACCGGCCGGCAGCGGCATCGGCGCCTACCAGGGAGCGCTGGACCAGGTGGTAATCCCGGCCCTGGAACGGTTTCGGCCGGAACTGATTATCGTCGCCTGCGGCTTTGATGCCGCCGCCATGGACCCACTGGGACCGATGATCCTTAACAGCCAGTGTTATCGAGAGATGACCAACAGGCTGATGGAGGTCGCGGACCGGCTCTGTGATGGAAGAATGGCCTTTATCCATGAAGGCGGCTATTCCGAAGGTTATGTACCGTTCTGCGGACTGGCGGTTATCGAAGCGCTGAGCCACCAGACAAGCCCGGTTGTCGACAGGCTTGGCGAAGAGGTTGCTCAATGGGGGCAGCAGGATATGCAGCCTCATCAGCAGGCGGTGATCGACCAGCTGAAACCTCTGCATGATCGAATAAGACCGCCCGAATCCGCCGCTTAGTTTCCGTGTCGGCCCCGTAGTAATGTTAACAAATAAACAGTTTACGGGGCCCCACTATCCCTCTCAAGCAGTTGCCAGGCAGCAAATCCTTTCTTCATCTCCCCCTCGGCCAGCTCTCGCCCGGTCAGTCGGCAACCCCTCCTCTTGGGATGGGTCTTGATCCCCACATAAGCTCGTACCAGATTCGCCACCGTGGCCTCCTGCAGGACGATCTCTTCCCCCGAGTGCAATTTGATGGTGGCGCGCAGGTGCTGGTGCCCTCGTGGAGGCGCCAGGGTTATTTCCGCGATATCAGCATTAGCCAGGATACGTCGATTCTCTTTCATAATGCCTCCGCATGCTTTCAGGCACCGGCTCCTTATCTCAGGAGAGGCGGTTGAGCGATGGTGGAGAAAGAATAGCTTATGACGACCGCCCCGGTTCTGAGGCGCAGAGGAATCCACGTTACCCCGGGCAATCGGCGTCCGGAGCAGGCATTCCCGCGTCCTGTTGACCCGTCTATAAGTGCAGGCCTGATAATTGCGCCCCGTACAACAGAAGAGGTGCGCAATGCCATTTCAACCGCTGACCGAACGATCTTTCCTACTCCGGCTGGAATGCCTGATTACCGGCTTTTTCCCGGCGCCCTGGCGGGGAATTTTTCTGGCACTGATATCCACCGCTCTGTTTGTGGTGGTTGGCGTACTGGTGCGAATGCTGAGCGAAAGGATCGATGTGTTCCAGATCCTGCTGTTCCGTCAGCTGGTGTTTGTTGCCCTGCTGATTCCCGCCATCGTCGTTTCTGTGGACACCCTGCTGAAGCCACGACTGGTTCATCTGCATCTGCTTCGTATCGCAGGCGCTTTCAGCGCCCTCTGTCTGGGCTTTATCACCGTGAGCAATATCCCCCTCGCCGATGCAACGGCGCTGGGTTTCACCCAGGTACTGTTCGTCGCCATCATCTCGCGGATTTTCCTTTCCGAAACAGTTGGGACAGGCAGACTGATTACCATTCTGGTCGGTTTCGGCGGTGTGATGCTGGTCGTCCAGCCGGCATTTGACGATGCATCCATTCTCTATACCCTGGCAGGCCTGGGTGGCGCTCTGGGGGCCGCTATTGCCGTGGTTTGTGTCAGACGAGTGGCGCAGACCGAATCAAGGGTAGTCCTGCTGACATATCAGGCTGTTTTCGTCTGTCTCATTGCGCTGATCCCCAGTCTGTTCGTATGGCAGCGGCCGACGCTGGATGAACTGATTCTGCTGATATCTGTGGGTGTAATATCCTCCGTTGCACAGTGGATTGGCGTCACAGCGTACAAGTTGAGTGAAGCTAATCTGGTCGCCAATGTCGAGTATGCAAAGATCATCTACTCATTGCTGTTCGGCTACTGGCTGTTCGCGGAAATCCCCGACTGCGTCGCGCTGGCAGGAGTAGTGATCATCATCGTCAGTGCGCTGTTACCCCTGACGCTAAGATACTGGTCAAAGCAAATTCGGTAGTCGGTCGGATCCCGATATCTGACGGAATCATGCCCGGACAAGAGGGAGCATCATCGAGCCGGGCCGTAAAGCGGTCAGGGCCTTATACTGCGGTTCTTAATGACATTCAGCGGGTTTTCTTTCCATCGCCCCTGTAACTTCGGCTGACTGATAGGAGTGGATATATTGAGAAGTTCCCTGGCACCGGCAATCGACACAGCAGCGATACAGCAGCGATACAGCAGGACGGTTAACTATACTTTTCACATGCCTGCGAGGATTACCTGTAGTGGAAGTTGTCAGATCTGGTTTATCCCGGACGTTGCCGGGGAGGTAAACACCACATATTCCGGCCCCGACTTCGAACCATCTGTTACGGAAGCGGGGATTACAAAAAAGAGCGTTATATGGTTGAAATAAGGCGGGTTGTTCTTGACGTTTTGAAACCCCACCAGCCCAATGCGCTGGAGTTCTGCACTCAGCTCGCAGAGCTCGGAGAGGGTTATCGGGTCAATCTCACCGTGCTGGAGATGGATGAGATGACTCAGACCCTGAGACTACTGGTAGAGGCGGATAACGTCGACTTTGCCGGTATCCAGGAGGTTATCAATCAGATGGGGGCTTCGCTTCACAGCATTGATGAGGTGGAGGTTGTCAATCGTTCGGATTCGCCATCCTGACCCCTGATCAGAGTCTGTAATCAGCGGTGCCACCGAGGCGCGATGCATGTCCAGCTTACTCCGCCAGCTGCGGTTTCTCCTTCAGATCACCCGCTCCAATGACATCCTGCGCCGCTACTTCGTGGTAAATGGTTTCGATGGGGCACTCACCATGCTGGGGCTGAACGTCGGTTTCTACCTCGGCAACCCGATGGATCCGTCAGTAGCCCTGACGGCCTGCCTGGGGGCTGCTATCGCTCTCGGCATGAGTGGTCTAACCAGCGCCTATATCAGCGAAACAGCGGAGCGAATGAAGTGGCTCAACGAACTTGAAAACGCCATGCTGGAGGACATCAGCAACTCGGCCCACGCGATCGCTGCCAGGGTTGTCCCTGTGCTGGTCGCGGCGGTCAACGGCCTGGCGCCATTGCTGATCGCCCTGTTCATCACCCTGCCCTGGTGGTTAGCGCGCAGGGGCATCGAACTGGAAATTCCGCCGGTGGAAGCCGCAATTGGTCTGGCATTCTTTTCCGTATTCGGCCTGGGAGCCTATCTGGGGCAGGTCAGCGGCACTTCCCTGATCTGGAGCGGGATTAAGGCGATGCTGACGGCACTGGCGACGACCCTGCTTATTGTTCTGTTTGTAAACTAGTGGGACTCTGTACCAAATAGTGCCCTGTTCAGCCCTGTAACAATTCCAACCGTTTCGAATCTGGTACAGAATCTGAGTAGCATTCTGGCAGACGTGGGCATGATCGGACAGCAGGCCCGCTATAAAGCTTCGGGAGGAAACCAATGAGCAGATACGCAAAGACCGAAGAGGCCATCAGCCGGCTGACCCCGCAACAGTACCGGGTGACCCAACAGAACGGCACCGAGCCCGCCTTTACCGGCGAATACACCAACAATAAAGAACCGGGCATCTATGTGGATGTGGTATCCGGCGAGCCCCTGTTCTCCTCGTCGGACAAATATGAATCGGGATGCGGCTGGCCGAGCTTCACCCGTCCCATTACCCCGGAAAATGTAACCGAGCACCAGGACAGCTCCCATGGCATGATCCGCACCGAGACCCGATCCAGACATGGCGACAGCCATCTGGGGCACGTATTCCCGGATGGTCCGGTCGATCAGGGGGGACTGCGTTACTGTATCAATTCGGCCTCGCTGCGATTTATCCCTCGCAATGACATGGAGGCCGAAGGCTATGGCGAATACCTGGACCAGGTGGAGGATATCTGAATGACTGAACGCGCTGTTCTGGCCGGTGGTTGCTTCTGGGGTATGCAGGATCTGATTCGCAAGCTCCCCGGCGTGCTGAAGACCCGGGTAGGCTACACCGGCGGAGACGTTGCCAACGCAACTTATCGCAACCATGGAAGCCATGCCGAAGGGATCGAGATTATCTACGATCCGGAAACGGTCAGCTACCGACGGCTGCTGGAGCTGTTCTTTCAGATCCACGACCCGACAACCCTTAACCGACAGGGTAATGACCGGGGACTCTCCTATCGCTCGGCGATCTTCTACCTTAATGAAGAGCAGAAACAGATGGCCCTGAAGACCATTGCCGATGTGGAGGCCTCGGGACTGTGGCCCGGCAAGGTGGTAACCGAGGTGGAACCGGCAACAGATTTCTGGGAAGCCGAACCGGAGCATCAGGACTACCTTGAGCGAATCCCCAACGGTTACACCTGCCACTTCCCCCGTCCGAACTGGGTGCTGCCGGAACAGAAGGCGGAGGGGTAGTTGGCGAGCAGGCAACCCTGCCATTAAAGAAGCTGACTTGCGACTTTTGAGATGTGCTCCTCCTGTACTGACAGGAGGAGCCGATTTATCGGAATACGCCGAGTCACTCCCTTTCGTAGTCGTGAACCCATTCCCGTACGGCGTCATACTTGTCGCCATAACCCAGGTGACCTGACCAGTAGATATCCGGCCGCTCCTGATTCAGTTTATCCATAAAAGCACAGATCGCCTTATCCAGTTCATCGTACTGGTCATGCTCAGGCCAGTCCCGCCAGAGGTTGAGCACATCGAGCTTAAGATCCTCGGTTTTCATACTACCGCCTCCTGAAGGAATCAATCGTCTTACTTTTTTTTGACTGAAGACACTGCGAATAAGTCCGATGGATTTTCGCGGTTTTCAGCCTCTCTCTGCCCTTTCCGTGCCCCGATTGCCAGCTGGTGGCGGGCGGGCAGGAAGGCCACTCTCTGTATCGCCGAACTTCATCGCATCATTTTCAAACCGAAGACCGGGCGATCCCCATCCATCCGGATTTCCCGATGACCGTCTTATGCAGGTGGCTGAAAACTGCAGCAGCGATATCCATAAAGTGGTGCTGTCACCACGACTCTGCCTGCAGGCGGAAGCAACAGCTGACGACATCAGCGACGTCGAATAACAAGAACCTCTACCTTCCCATCCGGACCTATATACCAGGAAGCCAGAGCGCCGGTAATGCTGACGATCAGAGAGCCCACAACGGCAGCCCAGAAGCCCTCTACCACAAATCCGGGTACAAAGAGGGCTGCAAATCCAAGCATCGCAGCATTGATCACCAGCAGAAAGATGCCAAGGGTGATTACCGTCAGCGGTAATGTCAGGACAATAATCACCGGCCGGACAATCGCATTGACAACCCCCAGAACCAGCGCTGCAAACAACAGAGATATCACACCACTGATCTCTATCCCCGAGACCAGGATGGACGCGAGCCACAAACCGGTGGCCGTAATCAGAAAGCGAATCCAGAAACCGGGCATACCAGAATTCCTCCAGTCCGGGCTGAACATTCCGTTGCCTGAACAGTTTCAGCCAGCGATACCGACCGGGCCTGCTCCCACAGATCTCCGGTATTTTCAGGTACCAGAGTAGACGCAACCACTCAGAAATCCGTCTTTCGGTTCAGGAGCAGAGCGGTTGCAACGGTCCCACCGGATGTGGGGCTTCCTTTACCCGGCTGTTATTTATCCGCGCATCGACAGGACGGATCCCGACGGGTCCCGGCAATCCGGGTACCAGCAACGGCATCAGTTCCCTGCCATCGACGGCCGGATCCAGCCATCGCTCAAACACATCCTGCGGCAACATGACCGGCATCCGGCTATGAATGTGCTGAAAGCCGGGAATTGCCCGGGTGGTAAGTATGCAGCAGGAAAGGATAAGTGAGTCACCCTGTCCCCATTGCTCCCAGATTCCGGCAAAAGCAATTGCCGAGCCCTGCTGCCGGATCTCCCAGGGCTGCTTTCGACCGTCCTCCGTATGCCACTCTATAAACGAGGACGCGGGCAGAATACAGCGCTGTTGTCTGAACGGGGCCCTGAAAGCCCGGCTCTCGGCGATGCTTTCCGCCCGGGCATTAAACATCGAGTATCGGGTTGTGGGTTCAGGTGCCCAGCCGGGAACCAGCCACCATCGCATGGATACCAGTTCCCGATCATCCTGCGAGCCGCGAATCACCGGAACACTGTCTGTGGGTGAGATATTGTACTGAGTATGCAGATGACCATTAATGCCGAGGCTGTCCATAAGCGCCCGGGTAAAGGGGTCATCGATGATGTTGTAGCGGCCGCACATAACCAGGTCCTGACGACAGGCGGTGATCAAAGCTTAGGAGGGCCCGGAGGTGGTTTCAAGGAAGTGCCTCTGCAGATGTCAGCTCATTGCGGGGAAGCCTCCCTGTTAAGCCGATACTTCTTCAGCAGTGGGGATCAGCAAAGCCTGAAACAGCTGATTTTCCCGCATCCGCCCTATACTTCTTATGAAGATCAGTCACCCAGCCCGGGCTGATTCTGCTCCGTCCCTGTTGGAGGGCCGACCATGGCCGAAAACGAGCTGTTCAAACGTATTCAGAATCGGCTCCAGCCAATGTACGAGAGGATCTTCCGGGATCCTGTTGCGGAACGGGAGGTGGTGGTGATCCCCAGCCTCACTCTGGACCCGGAAGAGCTTCGTAAGATCGACGGTTTCCACCACTACGAGGAGCGCATGCTCTGTACCCTGATGCTGCTGAGATTGCCACGGGCACGGCTGATCTACGTCACCAGCCAGGCGATCGATCCCACCATCATCGACTATTTCCTTAATCTGCTGCCCGGTGTACCGCTGAGCCATTCCAGGCGGCGTCTCACTCTGCTCGACTGCAATGACGCCTCCAATCTGCCGCTGTCGACAAAAATCCTGCAGCGGCCAAGGCTGCTGGAAAGAATCCGGCGCGCCATCCACAACAAACAGAACACCCACATGACCTGCTTCAACTGCACGGATATTGAAACCCGGCTGGCCTGTGAGCTCGATATCCCGGTCTATGCCTGCGATCCGGACTATGCCTACCTGGGCAGTAAAAGCGGCAGCCGGGAAGTGTTTGACGAGGCCGGCGTCAGAGTACCCGACGGTTTCGGAGGGCTGCAGAGCGAAGGGGAGCTGCTGGATGCCCTGGCCGAATTAAAAAGCCGCAACAACGGTCTTCCCAGAGCAGTGATCAAGCTCAATGAAGGCTTTTCCGGTGAAGGCAATGCACTGATCCATTATCCGGATGGCCTGCACAACAGAGCGCTTCGGAAATGGTTTGAAGATCATATCGCCGAGCAGATCCGGTTCGAGGCCCGCGATGAAACATGGCCTGTTTTTCTAAGCAAATTCAACCAGATGGGCGGTATTGTCGAGGCGTTCGTGGAGGGCAGAAAGTGCCATTCGCCATCGGTACAGTGCCGGATCGACCCATCGGGTAATCCGGAAGCGATCTCCACCCACGAGCAGGTTCTGGGCGGCCCCGGTGGTCAGATTTTTCTGGGGTGCCGGTTTCCCGCGGACGCCATATACCGGCAGGAAATTCAGGAGATGGCGGCCCGGGTGACCGAGGTGCTTAAGAACAGAGGGGTGATCGGGCGTTTTGGTATCGATTTTATTTCTGTTCTCAGCGATGAAGGCTGGCAGCACTATGCGCTGGAAATCAATCTTCGCAAGGGAGGTACCAGCCACCCCTTTATGATGCTGCAGTTCCTCAGCGACGGCGCCTATGATCAGCAAACCGGGCTATACCGTACCCGTTCCGGCGAGCCCCGTTACTACTTTTCCACCGACAACCTTCAGAATGATGCCTACCGGGGCCTGACCCCGGACGACCTGATCGACATCTCGGTATACCATCAGCTTCACTTCCACGGAGCGGCCCAGGAAGGGGTGATGTTCCACCTGATCGGTGCGCTTTCCGAATTCGGCAAAGTCGGCGTACTCTGTATCGGTCCCAGTCCGGAACGGGCGGAAGAACTCTATCGTCAGACCATCAGAGTGCTGGATCAGGAGTGCAATCAGGGTCGACACCCTCTGCCGACAACTGGGGCGACAGCCGGGGATTCCGATACCGACCGCAAATAACGGAAGAGATCACTTCCAGTCGCTGAGCCCATAGTCGTTGAGCAGCTGTGCCAGCCTGCCGCTCCGGCGCAACCTGCGGATCCCCTCGCTGAAGGTCCGCGCATAGTGATCGGCGTCGGCCACCTCAGGAGAGAAGGCCAGATAAATATCGACCGGCAACCCCACCGCCCCGGCCGAGCTTATCTGCTGCCGGGCACCCAGCTGTGAGGCCCGGTAGCGGGCGACATCGGGGTCATCCAGCAGAGCATCCAGCCGACCTCTGAGCAGCATACCGAGCCCACGGTAACCGGCATCATTGCCGGACAACACCAGCAGGGACTCGCTGTCGCGATGGGCGCTGATCCAGCGATTAAAGACACCGTAGTCGTAGTTGTTGATCACTCCCAGTCTGATCCCGCTGAGGGAGCGAGTGCCCCGGTATCGCCAGCTCTGAGCGCTGCTGATGATAAAGTGGGCCTGAAAGCGGCCGATGGTTTCGGCCGGAAAGATGGCCCCGGGCAGTTCCGGCGGACTGGCGCCGATTGCTGCGGTCACCTCGCCCTGCTGCACCGCTTTCAGGGTCCGGGCCCAGGGCATGATCCGGTATTCGACCCGATAGCCGGCGGCGGAAAAGATCTCCCGGGCCAGTTCGACCATATAGCCGGGCCTGTCCGCCGCAGGCTGGCAGTTGTGGGGACACCACTCATCGGCCGCCAGGGTAATAACGGGGCGGTTGCCGTCGCCGGCCTCAACCGGAACCGGAATCAGCAGCAGCGCAATCAGCATTAAGACATACACAGGCGCCTCCCCGTTGCCGTCACGGGCCCCGCGGCTTAACGGGTCACTTCAGTTCCCGGATACTGAAAGCCACGGGATCCCACGCAACCCTGTATCAACGAGCCGGACGATGGGTTGACGAATAAACGGCGTTACCGGCCGATAATTCGCCGGATAATGAACGCATCCTTGTGATCGGTGTTTGTCAGCAGGCCCGGGCGACGGCGTCACAACAGCGCGGGCTGATAAAACCGGCCATCCACCGGGCGACTACCAGCGAATCGGTGGTCGCACCGGACGCACGAACACTGGCCAGCCCCTCGGCGGCCACCGCTGCCGGCACCGTGTCCCCGCTGACCAGTTCCAGCAGAGAAGTCTCGAAATCGATGCTGAATTCGGGATGGGACTGTACCGTCAGAATACGGTCATCGTAGGCCAGCGCGGCGTACTGACAAAATTCGGAGCTGGCCACCACCCGGGCGTTCTCAGGTTTTATCGTTACCTGATCCTGATGAATGGCATTGATACTGAACTGAACGGCAGCGCTATCCGGATACTGATGGTCACCCACCAGCTGGTAGCTGTGAAGACCGATACCCCAGCCTCCCCGATACTTCTCGACCCGGCCGCCGAAGGCTTCAGCGATAATCTGATGGCCGAAGCAGATTCCCAGCAACGGTTTTTCCAGTTCATGAACCTCCAGGATCAGTCGCTTCAGGCGTACCATCCAGGGCAGATTCTGATAGACGTTGGCGCGCGAACCGGTTATCACCCAGCCATCGCAGCTGGAAGCCGACATCGGAAACTGGTCCTCCCGCACGTCGTACTTTTCAAACTCGAAGGGACAATCCGCCGACTCAAACAGCCGCACGACCATATCGGCGTAAGAACCGTATTCACCCAACAATGCGTCCGGTGTGATACCAGCCGCGAGAATGCCAATTTTCATACTCTTTCCTGCCTGTTCCTGCTTACCTGCTGCCTGTGGATTCTGGTTTGTTACAACAACCGTGGTTACAACAACCCGGGTTAAAACTGCCCCGGTTATAAGAGCCCCAGATAAGCTTCATATTCCACGTCTGTGATGCGCTGACTGAGAACTGACTGCTCCTGGCGCTTGGCTGCCGTATAAACCCGGATAAATTCCTCGCCGAGGTATTCCCGCAGCACATCACTCTGGCTGAAGATTTCGGTGGCCTCCTCCCATTTACGGGGTAACAGCAGCTCCTCGTTCATAGCGCTGTAGGCATCACCGGCTATGGCTGGCGGCGGCATCAGCTTGTTTTCGATCCCGTAGAGCGCACCGGCCAGCACCGAGGCCAGCACCAGGTAAGGGTTGGCGTCGGCGCCGGCCACCCGGTGCTCGATTCGTCTGGCCACACAGGGACTCTCCGGAATGCGGATCGCCACGGTACGATTCTCGTAGCCCCAGCTGGCGAAAGTCGGTGCATGTGCACCGGGTAGGAAGCGACGGTAAGAATTGAGGTGAGGCGCGAAGGTCAGCATGCTGTCCGCCATGGTCTGCATCAGGCCCGCTACCGCATGCTGCAGCACCCGAGTCCCCTCCTCGCCACCATTGTCGAAGACGTTGCGGCCGTCCTGGTCCAGCAGACTGAAATGGACGTGGAAACCGTTACCGCTCTGCTCCGCCCAGGGCTTGGCCATAAAGGTCGCCAGGTAACCGTGCTTGCGCGACACCCCTTTCACCAGACGTTTGAACATCACCGCATGATCGGCGGCCAGCAGCGGGTTATCAATATGATTAAGATTAATCTCAAACTGCCCCGGTCCCAGCTCCGAAATAATGGTATCGGCCGGGATGCCCTGCACCTCGCAGCAATGGCGCATCTCAGCAAAAAAGGCGGAAAAACCATCCATCTCGTCGATGGAGTAGCCATCAATTTCAGTCAGCCGGCGACCATGGCCTTCAGCCAGCAGCGGCTCCCGGGGACGACGGCTTGCGGCGCTTTCGCCATCCATCAGATAGAACTCCAGCTCGGTGGCCACCACCGGCGTCAGTCCTTTCTCCCTGAAGCGCTCGAATACAAGATTCAGCACCTGACGCGGGTCGGCACCAAAGGGAGTGCCGTCCGGGTTGAACATCATCGCCAGCATCTGACTGCGCGCAGAGTCGATCCAGGGGACCGAGACCGCGTCATCCGTGACCGGCCGGCAGACGCCATCGCTGTCTCCGGTCTCGAACACCAGGCCATTGTCCAGTACGTCACCACCCCAGAAGTCGAAACCGAGCACCGAGCGGGGCAGTTTTATGCCCTCTTTCAGTACCTTGTCCCGGGCTGAGGACGGCAGACGCTTACCTCGCAGGTTGCCGTTCAGGTCGGTAATGAACAGATCAAAGTCATTATTGTTGTTTGCAGACATAACATGGCTCTCTGGGTTACCGCCTGGCGTCGGGGCGACATGACCGGCGGGATCAATATCCTCTGTCAAACCACCCTAGCGAATCGTTTTTACCCTGTAACTACCGCCTGGTAGGTATATAGACGACGGAACTGAAAACCCGCCTGCAAAATATCCCCTGCGGGGTATATCCGCCATTGTTGCCCTCTCAGTATCGTTTATTCAGAGGTGCCGAAACAGCAATAACGGTACAGAAAGTTATAAGCCGACACAGAACATTTACTCTGCCTCAGCGGCACTGACGGTTGCGGTTGCTCATACCGGGAAAGAGCCGAGGCGGATAATTACGGAGACAGCTATGCTGCAAGCCACTAATAACAAAAGCAGTTTTTCCGCCACCGATGAGATCCGAGCGCTGGATGCGGAGCACCACCTGCACCCCTTTACCGATTCCGGTTCACTCAATGCCCGGGGAGCCCGGGTGATCACCCGCGGCGAGGGCGTTTATCTCTGGGACAGCGAGGGCGAAAAGCTGATCGACGGCATGGCCGGTCTCTGGTGCGTCAATATGGGATATGGTCGCAAGGAGCTGATCGACGCCGCCAGCCGGCAGATGAATGAGCTCGCCTACTACAACACTTTCTTCCAGACCACCCACAATCCCGCCGCCACCCTGGCGAAAGAGATTGCCGACATTACGCCGGGGGATCTCAATCATATTTTCTTCGCTAATTCCGGTTCGGAAGCGGTGGACACTCTGATGCGTATGGTTCGCCATTACTGGCAGCTACAGGGCAAGCCCTGGCGAAAAATTCTGATCAGCCGCGACAACGCCTATCACGGCAGCACCATCGGCGGCACCAGCCTCGGCGGGATGGGCGGTATGCACAAACAGGGCGGTCCGCTGGTTCCGGATATCGAGCGCATCCGCCAGCCTTACTGGTACGGCGAAGCCGGGGATCTGTCGGAAGAGGAGTTCGGTCTGGCCTGCGCGAAGGCGCTGGAGGAGAAGATCCTTGAGGTCGGCCCCGATAATGTCGCCGCCTTTGTCGGTGAGCCGATCCAGGGCGCCGGCGGGGTTATCGTGCCACCACAGAACTACTGGGCCGAGATCCGCAGGATCTGCCGCAAATATGACATCCTGCTGGCCGCCGACGAGGTAATCTGCGGCTTCGGGCGCACCGGCGCCTGGTTCGGCAGTGATACCTTCGATATCCAGCCCGATATCATGTCAATGGCTAAAGGCCTCTCCTCCGGCTATCTGCCGATCTCCGCCGTGGCGGTGGGTGATCGCATTGCCGATGCACTGATCGAAGCAGGCAGCGATTTTAATCACGGTTTTACCTATTCCGGCCACCCGGTTTCAGCGGCCGTGGCTATCGAGAATATCCGGTTGATGAAGCAGGAAAATATCATCGATTATGTCGCCAGTGACATAGGCCCCTACTTCCAGCAGCAGCTGCGGGAAGTTCTGGGAGACCACCCGCTGGTCGGCCATATAGAAGGGGTTGGTCTGGTGGCCGGTATTGCTCTGGTCCGGGATAAAGCCAGTAAGACCTTCTTCGATGAGGATCTTGATATCGGCACTGTCTGTCGGGACCACTGTTTCAATAACGGCCTGATTATGCGCGCCTGTGGCAGCCGCATGGTACTGTCACCACCGCTGGTGATCAGTCGCAGCGAGGTGGACGAGCTGCTGGAAAAAGCTCGCCGCTGCTTCGACCTGACTCTGGAATCGGTCGGCTGACCGGTTCTTAGGGGTTGATCACGGGGAACGGCTGCGTTTTATTATCGCAGGATGAAAAAACTCGGCCTTCTCCGGACGCTCCCGCCAGATGCTGGTATCGGCAGCCTTGCCTCCAGGGCTTCCGGTGACGTCCCTTGCCCAGGGGACCTGCGAACAGGTCCAGTGTGTTCTCTGCGGGCTATAGAACGGCCAGATGCGCGAAAGACAGCGCGGTGAAATGTCCGGACCTTTTCAAGCTGTCTGACTGCTCTTGTGAAAAGCAGCAGATGGCCGTTCCAGAGCCCGCCCTTCGGGGCTTTCAGAGCAACCAGATCTCAGCGTTACCGATTTTCGACAGACAACCAGTATGTCTGTAATCGTTGCCTTGATCTCTGATCCCTCTGAAAGCCAGAGGCGCAAGGGACTTGTTCGCAGGTCCCTGGTACCCGCCAGGCTTTTTTATTAGTATAAAAACAACAACCTGCAATGGCTCCCCCCGAGACCGCAATGCACCGGCTGGCCTGGCGGCTGCCCGGCCCGGAACAGGACGGACATATCATGAAAGACCGAGTGAGTCAGATCAGTCATAAAGAAAGCTCACAGAAAAACCTGGCCATCCTGATCGACCATATCCGACTGCGCAACTTCCCCATCGCCCTGCAGGACTTTCTGGCCACTCAGTGTGCTTTCGACACCTTCCTGATGGTCACCTATAAAAAATCCTTTAAACCGATTGTTCTCCACCCTACCGACCCCGCAGAGCAGAGCCAGACCCTGCACAACTATATCAACCACTCCTATGTGCTCGACCCTCTGTTCAACGCCATCCAGGAAGGTATCACTCCAGGCATAACCCGGCTGGTGGAGATCATGCCGGACTCCTTCGAAACCACCGAGTACTACCAGAACTGCTATCAGGACTTCGGGCTGGTGGACGAGATCGATCTGATTATCGATCTCGACAACAAGGTCACCTGCGCTGTCACCCTGGGTCGCAAGTCCGGTCTCGGCTCCATTACCCGTGCCGAGCTGAAGGCACTGAATGAAGTCAGCCCGGTGATCACTGCGCTGGTTCGTCAGTTCTGGCTGTCCCAGGCATCGGAATACCTGCAGTACGAACAGTCGGAAGGGCCGATGAAGCAGGCCCTGAAGACCTTCGCCAGCGGTGTGCTGACCCAGCGGGAGCGACAGATTACCGGGCTGATTCTCAGAGGCCATTCCTCCAAGGCGATCGCCGATATGCTGAATATCAGCGTGGGCACAGTGAAGGTGCACCGCAAGAATATCCACAGCCGTCTCAACACCTCGACCCATTCTGAAATCTTCACCCTGTTTCTGGCTCACCTCCACGAACTGGAGAGCAGCGCGGCGGCGTCCTGATAGCAGATTCCCGGTCTGTCGCGGTCGGAGCCCGCTGCTACAAAGCCCTTACCCCCCCATAGCAGCCCGCTGCGAGGGCGACAGCGGTGTAAACCATTGGCACGCGGCCGATCGCGGTCGGAGCCCGCTGCTACAAAGCCCTTAACCTCTGTAGCAGCCTGTTGCGAGGGCGACAGCGGTGTCAGCATTCACACGCGTCCGGTCGCGGTCGGAGCCCGCTGCTACAGACTCCTCTATCCCCTGTAGCAGCCCGCTGCGAGGGCGACGGCGGTGTCAGCACTCGCACACGGCAGATCGCGGTCGGAGCCCGCAGCTACAGATCATCTATCCCCGTAGCAGCCCACTGCGAGAGCGATAGCGGTGTCACCATTCACACACGGCAGATCGCGGTCGGAGCCCGCTGCTACAAAGCCCTTAACCCCCGTAGCAGCCCGCTCCGAGGGCGACAGCGGTGTAAACCATTGGCACGCGGCCGGTCGCGGTCGGAGCCCGTTGCTACAAAGCCCTCAACTCCTGTAGCAGCCCGCTCCGAGGGCGACAAGCGCTCTACCACAGCGCCCGGCCGAGCCGCCGAAAAAAAGCAGACATAAAAAAAGCGAACAGCCCTCACTGTTCGCTTTTCATCAATATCAACGGATCTCTTCAGAGACTGATCCACACCGACTTCAGCTCGGTATACTTCTCCAGCGAATGCAGGGACTTGTCCCGGCCGTTACCCGAGGCTTTGACTCCGCCGAATGGCATGGTGCAGTCCCCGGCAGCCCAGCCGTTGACCCAGACCATTCCGCTCTGCACCCGGTCACTGACCCGATGCGCCCGGGACAGATTGGAGGTCCAGATTGAGGCGGCCAGGCCATACTGGCAATCGTTGGCCAGCTCGATCGCTTCCGCCTCACTGTCGAACTCTGCGACCGCCAGCACCGGTCCGAAAATCTCTTCGCGGACGAACGTCATACTGTTGTCGGCACCGATGATAATGGTGGGTTTCGCAAAATAGCCCTGCCCTTCCACATACTCCGGCAGGCCGCCCACCAGGATCTCGCCCCCCTCCTCCTGTGCCGAGCGAATATAGCGTTCGACGGTCGCCAGCTGAGCCCGATCGACCATCGGCCCCATGGTCGTGTCCGGATCAAGGGGATCACCGGTCTGATAGGCCGCTGAGGCCTCCACCAGCGCATCCAGGAACCTGTCCCGGATCCCACGCTGCAGATAGAGGCGGGAGCAGGCGATGCAGACCTCGCCCTGATTCTTAAAGATCGCTGCAGCTGCGGTAGCCGCGGCGGCTCTGATATCGTCGCAGTCGTCAAACACCAGCATTGGTGATTTACCGCCCGCTTCGATCCACACCCGTTTCAGGTTGGACTGACCGGCGTATTCCATCAGCATACCCGCCACCCGGGTGGAACCGGTAAACGCCAGCACATTGACATCGGGATGCAGCGCCAGCGCCTTACCGGCGGTGTGACCATAGCCCGGCAGTACATTGAAAACACCGTCAGGAATACCCGCTTCTGTGGCCAGCTGCGCCAGGCGCAGCAGGCTGAGCGAGGCTTTTTCCGAAGGCTTCAGAATGACGCTGTTACCCGCCGCCAGCGCCGGAGCCAGTTTCCAGACCGCCATCAGCAACGGGTAGTTCCAGGGGGTAATTGCCGCAACCACTCCCGCCGGCTGATGTTTGATCAGGCCCAGCGTGTTACCAGCGGTGGGGGCGATCTCACCATAAACTTTGTCGATGGATTCGGCGGTCCAGCGAATGCAATCCACCGCGTCGGGAACATCGATCTCAACCATCTCGGTAATCGACTTCCCCATATCGAGGGTATCCAGCAGCGCGAGTTCATCGGCATGCTGCTCAACCAGGTCGGCCAGACGCAACAGGACTTTCTTACGCGTCGCCGGGGCAGCCTCCGACCAGCTTCCTGCGCGGAACGCCTTCAGGGCGCTATCCACGGCGATATCCACATCGGCCTTATCGCAGCTGGAAAGCTCTGCCAGCAACTGCTCGGTGGCGGGGTTGATCGCGGGAAAGGTCGCGCCACTCAGCGCAGGTCTGAAAGCACCGTCGATCCACGCCTGGCCATTCAGGGTCAGGGTCTCGCGGAGCGCTTTCCAGTCGGTCTTGTTATTCATCCGGAGTCTCCAGCTTCAGTTATCTGGCCACCAGCATATTGAAGTCGTCGATGACGGGGATATACACCCGAGTGGGTATTTTCGGGAGCTGTAGTCTGATACCGCTGCACTTACAGGCTCGGCGCGAGTGAGACAGGTCAGCACGAATCCGCAACACGCTTTTCCGCAACCATGGGGTCACTGTCCCTCCTCATACCTGCTGAATACCTGCTGACCGCCAACAATCCTGACCTCCTGATTGACATATGTCATGTGATACATTATTTTCTACCAAATATATTTTTATGTATCTCTTTGTAAGCCAGCCATTCTGTAAGGCAGGCCCGATAAAAACTCCTCTACAAAAATAACCAGGAGGCTTTTCCGATCATGAAGTTACAGAGCTACGTCAGCGGCCAGTGGGTCGAAGGACAGGATCAGGGCGTCGAGGTCTTCAACGCCGTCAACGGTGACTCGGTCGGTCACGTCTCCAGTACCGGCATCGATTTTGGGGAAGTTCTGCGCTATGGCCGCGAAACCGGCGGCCCGGCCCTGCGGGCGCTGACGTTTCATGAACGGGCCAATCGACTGAAAGCCCTTGCCCAGCACCTGCAGGCTAAGAAGCAGGATTTCTACCGTATTTCTTCATGGACCGGCGCCACCAGGACCGACAGCTGGATCGATATCGAAGGCGGTATCGGCACCATGTTTACCTACTCCAGCCTGGTTCGCCGGGAACTGCCCAACGAGACCTTTCTGGTCGAGGGCGAAGCTGAACGGCTGTCCGCCGAAGGCAGTTTTATCGGTCGCCATATCCTGGTACCGAAGGAAGGTGTCGCCGTCCATATCAATGCCTTTAACTTTCCGTGCTGGGGCATGCTGGAGAAGATTGCCCCCAGCCTCGCCGCCGGAATGCCGGTGGTGGTCAAACCCGCCACCGCCTCCTGTTACCTGACCGAAGCGATGGTTAAAGAGATCATCGCCAGCGGTCTGTTCCCGGAGGGCGCCATCCAGCTGATCAGCGGCAGCGTCGGTGATCTGTTCAATCATCTCAACGAACAGGATGTGGTGACCTTTACCGGCTCCGCCTCCACCGGTCAGAAACTACGTACTCACCCCAGTATTGTCGCCAACTCCGTGCCCTTCACCATGGAGGCGGACTCGCTCAATTGCAGCATCCTTGGCAGTGAGGTGGAACCGGGTTCCGCCGAATTTGACCTCTATATCAAAGAAGTAGCCCGGGAGATGACCGTCAAAGCCGGCCAGAAATGTACCGCCATCCGTCGCACCATCGTTCCGAGAAGCCGGGTTGATGCCGTTGCCGAGGCGCTGAAAGCCCGACTGGCGAAGACCACTCTCGGTGATCCGGCCGCAGAGGGCGTTCGCATGGGCCCGCTGGTGGGCCGTTCCCAGATGGAGGATGTCTGGAGCAAAGTTGAAGAACTTAAGCAGTCCTGTGAGCTGATCCACGGTGGCGATCACAGTTTTGAGGTGACCGGTGGCGATCGTGAACGCGGCGCTTTCTTCCCCAGCACCCTGCTCTATTGCGATCAGCCGCTGAATACCGACACTCCGCACTCGGTTGAGGCTTTCGGTCCGGTATCAACGCTGATGGCTTACGACGACATCGATCAGGCCATCGCCATCGCCCGCCTGGGCCGTGGCAGCCTGGCCGGCTCGCTGGTTACCGCTGACAACCAGGAAGCCCGCAAGGTAATTCTCGGCACCGCCGCCTACCACGGTCGAATGCTGATTCTTAACAGCGACTGCGCCGGGGAATCCACCGGTCACGGATCACCACTGCCGACCCTGGTCCACGGCGGCCCGGGACGAGCCGGTGGCGGCGAAGAACTGGGTGGCCTGCGTGCGGTAAAGCACTACATGCAGCGCACCGCCCTGCAGGGAAGCCCCACCACTCTGACGGCCATTACCAACGAATTCAATCCCGGCTCCGAACAGATCAGCGACCCGGTGCATCCTTTCCGTAAGTACTTCGAAGACCTGCAGATCGGCGAGACCCTGATCACTCACCGTCGTACCGTTACCGAAGCGGACATCGTCAACTTCGGCTGCGTCTCCGGCGACCACTTCTACGCCCACTTCGATGAACTGGCGGCTAAAGATTCCATGTTCGGCAAGCGAGTCGCCCACGGCTACTTCGTAATTTCCGCCGCGGCCGGTATGTTTGTGGAACCCTCACCGGGTCCGGTTCTGGCCAACTACGGCATGGAAAATCTGCGCTTTGTGGAGCCGGTCGGCATCGGCGATACCATCCAGGTCCGGCTGACCTGTAAGCAGAAGATCAGGAAAGATCGGCGCAGTGACGATGAAACGCCCAACGGTGTCGTGGTCTGGGATGTGGAAGTGACCAACCAGGAGGGGACTCCGGTTGCGATATATAACATCCTGACTCTGGTGGCACGACGGGAAGAATGAAGCGGGCTGAATAGACGATTCCGGCACCGCAACCCGACAGGCCTTAACCGGGCTGGCAGGAGCCGGAGACTATAGAAGGGCTGCTGACCCCAGGTGGCAGCCCTTTTTTTTGTTTCCGGATCCGGCGATGAAATCCGGCTCATGCCTTTAATGCATTCAGCCCCCGAGGTCGCCGGCTCAGGTTCGTTACAGCAGCCCGATGCGGCGTACAGTTAACCCTGCGCAGATCAGGCAAAAGAACAGTGGCAGATTGAGCGCCCTCCCTGCTGACCGGCTCTGAAAGTGGTCAGACTATAAGACGGTTACTGATTGCCGCTTCTATTCAGAGGCCACCTGAAGCTGCTGTTTTTTCAGCCGATCTATATAGTCCTGCTGCGACTCCAGATTTAACCTGTCCACCAGCCCCTGAGACTGCAGTTTTCTGTTCTCTGCCGCCAGCTCCACGTAAACACGGTACTGGACAAAATTCATCCCTAAGGCAAGTAGAAACAGCAGTGTCAGTACCACAACCGCATCGAGGTTCAATTCAAACTTTTTCTTCAACAGGCTATCCCCCTGAGTTAACCAGCGCCACGACCGCTCTGTACCGACGCCTATTCGCTCCAGTATACGGAATCCAGATTCAGCATTACGTTGCACAGGATCAATGGTTCTGACGATCCCGATACGAATAAATATCCGGGGCAGAGGTGTTACAGCTCACAGGAAAGCAGGCCGGGAGCACAGTTCTGTCTCGGCATTCGCCTCGAAACTTGCTATTGGCAGTCAGTCAGGCAAACCTTCAGAAAAAGCCCGTTACCTCTCCGGAAGAAACGTGCAGAAGACAGAAATAACAGCGAACAGGAATTCAGGTCAATGGCTGACATTACGATGTGCCTCAACACCCAATGCCCGATTGCTGGTACTTGCTATCGAATACAGGCCCCTGCTGACAGGTATCAGAGCGTCATGCACTTCGAATACAGGGTGACCCGTTCGGGAGTGAAGTGTGATTACTACTGGCCCACAGAGCAATCGACAGGCGATAAAACCCGACAGGAATAACAGATGGAGCTTCTGAGCGGATTTGAACCGCTGACCTCACCCTTACCAAGGGTGTGCTCTACCAACTGAGCTACAGAAGCCAGAGATACTGGCGGAACGGACGGGATTCGAACCCGCGACCCCCGGCGTGACAGGCCGGTATTCTAACCAGCTGAACTACCGCTCCGCTGAAAACGGCGCGAATCATACTCAGTGCCTCGAGGGAATGCAACCGATATTTGCATAACAACAATGATGATCACACAACACTACCGCTGATTGTCGACGGATTTTACATCTGGCCGTTCACTGCCACCGGACCATCAACCCAACTCTCTGAATATTAACGACAGCTGATAGTTGGCCTCAAAATTGCCCGTTCTCCGGGTGATTGCCTGTAAAGTGCTGTTTGCGGATCAGTTCCGATAGCACAGCCCCTGGTGGTTACAGTAGTGGAGGATTAACTATGCGAGTGTTAAACCTTTGTCAGTCGGTTCTTATTGCCCTCATGCTGATCGGAGCGGGTACGACCTCAGCGCTGGCACTTCCCTTCGACTCCATTGTGGTTGCCAACCGATCCGGTGGAACAATCTCCATTATTAATACGGAAACCGACGCGGTCACGACAATCCCCCTGCCAGTCGGGGCGGCACAACCAGAGCCAATGTATGTGTTCGTCGATCCGGTCAGGCACCACGTGTTTGTGGGGGATCGTGCTAACGACAGGGTCGTGGTCTATAACGCCAGCGACTTCCAGTTCGTGACCGAGATCGCCGCGGGCGATGGCATCTTTCACATGTGGGGTAAGCCGGAAAACGGACAGCTGTGGGTAACCAACGACACCGCACAGAGCATCAGCGTAATCGATCTGGATACGCTGTTACCCATTACCTCTTTCGGGACGCCTGCCGATCTCAGCGCTTTCAAACCCCATGATGTGGTGCTGGATCCGAACGCTGATGCGGCCTTCGTTTCAATGATTGATGTGATGGGAAACCTCAATCCCGACTGGGTGATCCGCTATGACACCACGACGTTTCTGGAAACCCATCGCACGCAAACCGGCGATGATCCGCATCTTAAAATATCCGCCACCGACAACAAGCTGTATGTTCCAGCTCAGAATGGCAATGCCGTCGAGGTGTTCAGCAGAACGGACCTGAGCCCATTGCCACCTGTCATTGATCTGGAGGCTGCGCACGGTGCCGCCATAGCGCTGGACGGATTAACGCTCTATGTTACCAACATTGCAAATGGCGGGATGGATGGTCTTGCAACCATTGACCCGGTCAGCCAGATGTTGCTCGACCTGGTCGACACTCCGTTTGAGGTGCCACACAACATCGCGCTCTCTCCTGACCAGAACAAACTCTACCTTACCCATTCGGGAGCAACACAGACTGCCGTCAGCGTCTGGGATATCTCGGCACCGGACCGTCTGCCGGTGCTGCTCACCACAGTGGATACCGATCTGAACCCGTTCGGCCTTGCCAGCCTCGCAGCGATTCCCGAGCCCGGTATGCTGGTTCTCTTCGGCCTCGGCCTGGCGGTGCTTGTCACCGCTCGGCGAGGAAAATCCGCAAGCCCCTGCAGCTTATGCTGACTATTTTCCCGGGATGATGAACTCAGCCACTGTAACCTGCCGGTGGCTGGAAAGGAGCCTGCCTCCGCCCTCCATCAGTCGCCCCTCCATATCACTCTGATTTACCGGACTAAACTTACTTCCATGTGAGTTACGAACCGGAAACAAACATGGAAAAAATCAACAGCGGCCTGCAGGCTCCGACAACCCTTCTGTTTGACTGGCACGGTACTCTGGTGGATACCCTGGACGCCATGTTCGAAGCCATGGAGGACATGTTGCCACAACTGGAAGATCTGAACCTGGTTGAACGACTGTTGCCGGAAGATCAATGCCGGACCCCGGATGATGTAAAGCTGGTCCGCTATGTTCGCATTTTTCGTCGATTACACCCTCGGATTCTGGCCGAACGCCGGGTGTCAAGAACTGATATTTTTAATGCCATTTTTGGTGATGATCTGGAAGCCAGGGACCGGGCGCACGACGCTTATAATCAGTGTTATCGCCAGTATTTCGGCAAAGTACACCCTTTTCAGGAAGGTGTGGGCAGCTACCTGCAGGCACTGAAGGAACTGGGGCTCAATCTGGGAGTGGCCACAAACAGAAGCCGGGAGTTTCTCGACCACGAACTTCAGACTGTGGATGAAGGGGAATGGGCTGGACTGATTGATACCACCGCCTGCGCAGACGACGGCACTCACTATAAACCTCACCCGGCGGTCATTCATGCCGCTCTGTTGTCAATTGGTGCCTCTCCTGACCAGAGCACCTGGTATGTAGGTGACAGTTATCAGGATATGGTGACGGCGAAGAATGCCGGGGTGACGGCCATTTTTTATAACGGAGCCTGCTACCCGAACCAGTATTTGCACCGCCTTTTTGCCGGGGATCCGGACCATCGGCCCGATGCTTTCGTCAACAGCTTTGACGAGTTGCTGGACCTGCTGGAGTGGGAGCAGCAGCAGGATCCTCGGCTCTTCGCCGAAAATGTAGGCCAGATCAGGCCTCCGCATTTCCAGCCACCTCAGGCGCCGCCGATCCGCATTGAACCGGACTGGCATCCGGCCATAGCAACACTGACGAGTCCTGAAGCCATCCTTTTTGACTGGCATGCCACCCTGGTCGACACCCTGGATGCCATGTATCACGCCGTGGATGACATGCTCCCGGATATGCGCCGCAGGGGGCTGCTGGACAGACTGGTTGATCCCGGAGACAGCAAGTCTGCGGAAGATGCCCGCCTGGTCGAGTATGTACAGAGCTACAGTCAGCTACATCCCCGGGTGAAAACGGACCGCAAGATTTCCCGCACGGATATTTTTGAAGTGCTGTTCGGTGACGACCAGGAAACCAAGCAGGTCGCCCACAGGCTCTTCAACCACCACTACCGCAACCACTACGGTACGGTCCTGCCGTTTGAACCCCGGGTAAAAGAGATGCTTCAGGCCTTAAACCAGCTGGTGGAAGTTGGAGTCATCACCAACAGGGATCGGGAGTTTTTTGAACACGAGTTGTCAGCAGTGGACGGTACCGGCTGGAGCGAACTCTTTTCCTGCAATGTCTGTGGCGACGACACGCCCCTGCGAAAACCCCATCCGGATCAGTTAGTCAGAGCCGCCGAAGATCTCGGTATGGCGGTCGGTAAAAAGATCTGGTACGTCGGCGACAGCACCACCGACATTATCGCCGCTCAACGAGCGGGTATGACTGCGGTGTTCTTTAACGGCGCCCAGTGGGACCTGCCCTGGCTGGGAAAAATCTTTCCCGGTACCGAGCGCCACCCCTACAAACCCGATGTGGTGGTCAATGATTTTTCGGAATTCTGGGCGCTGGTGCTGGCCTGCCGGGACCGCCGGCAATATTCTGCCGAATAGAGTTTTTTACCCTGAGACATTGAGAAAAAACTCACACCTAAGCAGTAGCCAGTAGCACTGAAAACTTCCCAGCCCCGCATGCCCTGAGCATGAAACGCCTCAGAGGCTGCGGGCCTCCTGCAACGGGACAAACTGACTGATGCCAGCGCTTAAAGAGCATTATCCCGGTGTTCTGATACAGCGGGTTCGATATTGTTGAAGGCTGCGGGCCATTCACCAGATCGCCGGGCTCCGAGCTGTTTTACTTCCAGCGCCCCGATATCGACCCGATTTTTCAGAGCCAGCGTTAAACAACAGTAACCTGTCGGCACTCTCAACGCGCTTTCCACTAGGCCATCCCTGCAGTTTCTCACCACTCTCAGGAGTTTCAGGGAACTTAGCAGCCACCTTTGTCTGACGGCAACATTTGTCAGTGAGGCTCCAGAATACTGATGATTTCTGAATACCCCCTGGCCCGGGCGTAATCCAAGGCCGTGTTGCCATTGTTGTCCCTGATCGACAGCTCGGCGCCCGCATCCACCAGAAGCCTGACAATACGCTGATAAGTGGGACCACCATCGCCCAGAACGACCGCTTCCAGAAGAGCAGTCCAGCCGAGATTGTTGACCTGGTCGATGTTCAGGTCGGTGGTCAGCAGATAGCGCACAACCTCCACGTGACCATGATGGGCTGCAGGGGTCAGGGCGGTACCGCCGTACCGGTTAAGGCTGTCGAGATCGGCTCCCGCTGCAACGGTCATTTTCAGGATTTCCAGCTTTCCTTCCGCACCGGCAAAAAGGTAGGGACTGTCCTGAAGTCTATCCCTGGCGTTGACATCGGCTCCGGCACTGATCAGAAATCGGGCAGCCTCTACCGAGTTGTGGTAGCAGGCAATCAGCAGCGCCGTGCGGCCCCGACCATCACGGCTGTCCACCGGCACTCCATTTTCAATGGCGATTCGCAGTTTATCGACGACATTCTCTTTGGCTGCCCGCAGAAACAGATTCGGATCAGCAGGTCTCTCCGCCCGCGCCGACGATCCGAATAAGCTGACCAGCAGAATGATTAGAGCACCACACAGTTTCATTCGGCTACCGACACAACAGAGGCCGTCCGGCCCGGGTTACTGCTCTCCCAAAGATCATCTCGGAAATGCCTGCCCAGGCAGCCGCCGCCTCGCACATGGCACATGGACGTGAAGAGGAATAGAGGATGGCACCGGCCAGCTCACGCCCCCTGAGACGACGTGCGGCATCCCGGATCGCCGACATTTCCGCATGAGCGGTCGGATCATGATCCATGACCACACGACTCCAGGACTGCCCGATAATCAGCCCATCCAGAACCACCACGGCCCCATAGGGCTGATCACCGTAGCCGACAGCAAGCCGTCGCATTTCGAAGGCTCGTGCGATAAAGGCCTCATCCTGAGGCCTGTCAGGCTGGGCAATGCCTTCGGCCGCCAGCAGCGGATCAGAGCGAATAAGAGTCGCGGACAGCACACCGGTGCAGGCCAGTGACAAAAACCGTCGCCGGGGAACAGCGACCTTCTCCCGGCGGCTGTTACTGTGACACATCACGCGTTACCTCTGTGAAAGATATTCCTACAGGAGATAGTTGCTATCCAGGCTTTTTGCCAGTCTCAGGCTCTGAACCTGAATACCATCCGAGCCGGCAAAGACCTCCGGGTCAGGCAGCCGGCCTCAGTCTGCTTAACCGGCTGACGGATTCAGCTGTTCGCTGGCGATCATTTCAACATCCGGTCCAGCGGCAGCGGCGCTTCGGACTTCACCGAGCGCAGGGCAAAGTTACTTTCGATCTCTCGCACCATGGCCAGCGCCTGCATCTGCCGTACCCAGCGGTCATAATCGATCAGATCCGAGACCACCACTTCCAGCAGGTAATCGGCCGAGCCGGATACGGTATGGGCGTTTATCACCGCCGCCATATTCTCAATCGCACGTTCAAAACCATCGACGGATGCGGCACTGTGATCCTGGAGTTTAACCTGCACGAATACGGTCATGCCGAGTCCGACCGCGGGACGGCTGAGTTGAGGTCGATAGCCTTCGATTACCCCGTCGTTTTCCAGACGCCGAAGCCGACGCAGACAGGGCGACGCGGAGAGCGCAACCGCATCGGCAATGTCGGCATTACTGAGTCTTCCATCCCGCTGCAACGCCCGTAGTATCTTCAGATCGGTTTCATCAATATTCATAATTTTCTGATTTTTGAAATTATTTATTACCAATCATTACAATCAGGCAATAATCTATCAATTAGCACAGCACTGACGAATAAAATAGCACGAATTCACTTTTCTGTCTGAACGATAATAAGCGCCCGAATCAACCTTCACAGAGGACAGATGTGTGGATCAGTATCGCGGCGAACCGACACCGACGGCAAAGGGTATGCTGGCTATGCTGGTGACCCTGATCATCTGGGCGAGCTTTCTGTTGTCGTTACGTGCCGAGAACAGCTCTTCGCTGACCAGCACCGATCTGGCGCTGATGCGCTTCGGCCTGCCGGCACTGTTTTTTCTGCCATGGCTGATCAGGCGCTGGTCGGCTATCCGCCGTATTCGGGTACGCGACGGCCTGATGATCATGCTGGGCGGTCTGCCCTTTTTCTACCTGATTTCACTGGGCAGCAGCTATGCACCTGCCGCCCACGCCGGTGCCCTGGTGCCCGGTACCGCCCCCCTGCTGGTTACCGGACTGGCGGTGCTGGTGTTCAGAGAACCACTGCCGCGCAACCGTCTGCTCGGACTGGTCGTTCTTCTGGCGGGCGTCTGTACGCTGCTGGGCAGTGCCTTGCTGGACCCGGAACAGGATTACTGGCGCGGGCACCTGGCCTTCCTGGCCGCCAGCCTGTTATGGGCCTTCTACACGGTGGGGCTGAGAATCGCCGGCATCAGCGCTGCCGACGCCACGGCGCTGCTCTGTGCGGGCTCACTGCCGCTGCTACTGCTGTTGCTCGGCAGCGGTCTGGTGGAATCCGGTCTGACGGCCACCCCCTGGACAGAGATCTGGCCGTTTCTGCTGGCTCAGGGCATCGGAGCGGGTATCGTCGGCGGCCTGACTTACGGTATCGCCATCGCTCAGCTCGGTGCCGAGAAAACCGCCGCCCTGGGATCGTTCACCCCGGCACTGGCGGCGCTGGCAGCGATCCCGCTGCTGAACGAACAGCTCACCACCAGCACCCTGATCGGCGTTATCGTGATTATGGCCGGCGTAGCCCTGGCCAGTGGCCTGCGATGGAGAAGTGACGCGCTCAGCCTCCCGGCCCGCAGCTGAGAGCGGCTCGGGGGATTTATGTCTGAGGAAGACAGTATGGAAATGGATTCAGCCGGGCCCCCGGTGCCGGTCGACAACACCCGACAGCGGGGCCGGAATCAGGCCCCTCAACAGTGAATGGGTGCGGTGACCAGGCTGACAGCGGGCTGCTAGTGGTGTTGGTGTTCCCACCATTGCCATGCCTGATTGGTAAAGAACCAGGCAAATCCGAACAGCACGAATGAACCTGCGATTACGGTGTGCACACCGGGCGCTGCATCGATCAGAAACAGAAAGCCCATAATCACGGTAAACGCCGCCATTGCGGACTGCAGGTTAACCTTCTTACCATTGTCGAAGTCGCGACTTAACATAACAGGACTCCCTTGAAGGTGAGTGCCTGTTAATTATAGCGCTACGACCGGGGTGAATCCTGCCCCCTTCTGTTCCTCACTATCCTCGGTGCCCCCACCCGTTCACAGAAAGTTCCGTCGTTTCACCGCCGCTTCTCCGGGCAGACTAAACTAAATACAGCTATTGTCACCAGGTGCGAGTCCGGGTCTGTCCGGAATCAGCAATCTGGAAATCCTGCGGCGACAGCCGAGGAGGATCTTATGCCCACACCGAGATTAGTCGAGTTTCTCGACGCCAGTCACACCCGCTACTCTCTGCTCCGACATGCGCCCGGCTGGTCCGCCCAGCGCACCGCCCGGTCCGCTCATATCAAGGGGGATCACCTGGCAAAAACCCTGATCATGAACGCCGACAACCGTCTGGTAATGGTGGTACTGCCCGCCAGTCACCGCGTCGATATCGACAGCCTTCGCCATGCGCTGGGAGCGGTCAAACTGGAGCTGGCCAGCGAACCGGAATTCCGCAATCTGCTGCCGGATTGCGAACCCGGCGCCCTGCCCCCCTTCGGCAACCTCTACAACATGGAGGTCTATCTGGCCGAGTGTATGAGCCACGATGAGGAGTTCACCTTCTGCGCCGGAAGCTGTACCCAGCTGATAAAGATGAAGTTTGATGATTACCAGCAACTGGTACAGCCAACCCTGATCATGGAGGGAACCTGCCACCTCGGTGATTCACCGCCGACTTTGCGTGAGTACACCGGTATCAACAGGAGCTGGCCTTAACCGGCAGCGGAGCCTGGTATCCCGGGCTCCGCCAGTCTGCTCAGGAGCAAAGATGCTCCATCAGATCGAGAAACCACCCAGTCTGGTCTCCAGGTACTCATGGATTCCCTCCCGGGCGCCTTCCCGTCCGAGACCGCTCTCCTTCATACCGCCGAACGGTGCTGCAGCGCTGGTGGGGTTGATATCGTTGATGCCGACAATTCCGAACTGCAACCCTTCAAACATCCGCATCGCCCGCGCCAGATTCTGGGTATAGACATAAGCGGCCAGCCCGTAATGGGTATCGTTGGCCATCTCCAGCACCTGCTCCTGAGTATCGAAGGGGATTACCGCCGCTACCGGACCGAAAGTCTCTTCCCGGTAGATGCGCATATCCGACGTCACTCCGCTGATCAGCGTCGGTGCATAGAAGAACCCCTGGTCCAGTCCCTGATCCTGCAGCCGCTTACCGCCCTGGTGCAGTACCGCCCCTTTTTCCAGCGCATCCCGTACCTGGTGGTCCACCTTATCCAGTGCCGCCTGGTTAACCAGCGGACCGATGCTGACGCCGCTCTCGAGGCCGTTGCCGGCCTTCATTCGCCCGACCCGGTTTTTGAATTCCGCCAGGAAGTGCTCCAGAATGCTGCGCTGAACAAAGATCCGATTGGGGCTGATACAGGCCTGACCGGTGTTCAGAAATTTCACCAGGCTCGCCCCTTTGGCGGCGTGGACCGGATCGGCATCTTCAAAAACGATAAAAGGCGCATGGCCACCCAGCTCCATCGACACCCGCTTCAGCTGAGGGGCTGCATCCCGGGCCAGCTTTTTGCCAACTGCGGTGGAACCGGTAAAGGTCAGTTTCTTCACCCGCGGATTGCTGCAGAACTCCTCGCCAACGGGCTTCGGATCTGCCGCAGTCACCAGATTAACCACTCCGGCAGGGATACCCGCTTCCTCAAGAATCCGCACTACCGCTATTGCACAGAGCGGCGTTGATTCCGCCGGCTTCAGCACGATGGTGCAGCCCGCTGCGATGGCCGGAGCAATCTTACGGGTGATCATCGAGATCGGATAATTCCAGGGGGTTACCGCCGCAACGACGCCAACCGGCTGGTGATGAACCAGGAAGCGCTGATCGGAGCGGGCGGAAGGAATCGTTTCTCCGTACACCCGCTTAGCCTCTTCGGCAAACCAGAGCAGAAAGTCGGCACCGTACTGTACCTCCCCCAGCGCCGCCTTCAGTGGCTTGCCCTGTTCCCGGGTCATCAGTTCGGCCAGTTCCTGCTTACGCTCGATCATCAGCTGATAAGCGCGGTACAGATAGTCCGAGCGCTGGTAGGCGCTGAGTGCCGACCAGTCCGGAAAGGCATTATGGGCGGCCTCGATACCCTGCCGGGCACCCTGTCGCCCGCCGTCTGCTACCTGACCGATCTCCTCACCGGTCGCCGGGTTAAATACCGGGAAACTGCTGCTGGCCTGCAGCCATTCGCCGTTTATATACATAACAACTACCTTCACTGGGAATCTGTTGATTGAACAGCCCGGCGCGCCGGAACATCAGCTCATATACTGACCGCCGTTGACCGACAGGTTGGTGCCGGTGATAAAACCGCTGTCTTCGCAGGTCAGGAAGGCCACCGCCCGTCCGATCTCCTGCGGCTTACCGAGACGACCCACGGGGATCTGACCGATAATGGACTCCAGCACGTTCTCCGGTACCTGACGAACCATCGGGGTGTCGATATAGCCCGGCGATACCGCATTAACGGTGACGCCCTTGCGAGCCCCCTCCTGAGCAATCGAACGGGTAAAACCGTAGATGCCGGCCTTGGTGGCGGCGTAGTTGGCCTGGCCAAACTGCCCCTTCTCACCGTTCAGGGAGGAGATATTAACGATTCGTCCCCAGCCCCGATTGCACATGTTGTCGAATACCGGCTGACACATGTTGTACATGGAGTCGAGATTGGTGCTGATCACCTCACGCCACTGTCCGGGCTGCATCTTCTTCAGTGGCGCATCACGGGTAATACCGGCGTTGTTAACCAGAATATCGATCGGCCCCACTTCGTTCTCCACCGCCGCCACGAAGCTGCAGCAGCTGTCATAGTCAGAGACATCCAGTGGCCAGAGTCGCAGCTCAAATCCCTGCTCCTCCATCTGTTTCTGCCATTCCCGGGCCTCTTTCTCGGTACCGGGCAGGTAGCTGCCGACGACCGTGCGGCCCTGCTCCAGCAGGGCTTTGACAACCGGCTCACCCAGACCACCGCTGGCACCTGTAACTACTGCGACTCGCTTACTCATGCTGTTACCTTCCTGTTTTCTTTATTTAAATCTGTCTGATGTGTGATCCCACGGGCCGGTGACCGACCGGGCTCTCGTCAGATTCGGGTCAGTCTGCTGACCCGGGGAGACAGCGCAACCGTGCCGTCCTCACCGTACTGCTGGCTGCGCTGTTCGATACTGTCGAGCTCATAGTGATAGTTAACCATCAGCCCGGCGGACTGCCGCAGCCCCTTGCCGGAGCGGTCTGCCATCCAGTTCAGCTGTTCCAGCCGGGCTCCGTTACTGAGGTGAAAATGAGCCACCGGATCCAGAGCCCGGCCGTTACGTTTTTCCTGTCCGAGGTACCAGGCCGCCAGCCGGATCAGCGGCTGTTGCAGCTGCTCCACAAGCTCCGCCTGCAGATACCAGTCATCGACCAGTCCGGACTCTGACAGCCGGTTCCAGTCGCTGCCGCCGGGTAACTGATCCAGCACCTCCCGGGGCTGCCCCTGCAGCCAGCGACAGAAGCCGGGAATCGGCGACAGCGTGGCGAACTGCCTGAGCCCTGGCAGATCCTGGCGAAGCGCAGTAACCACTTTTTTGATCAGATAGTTACCGAAACTGATTCCGGCCAGCCCACGCTGAGCGTTGGAGATAGAATAAAAAATGGCGGTGTCGGCTTCAGCGACCTCCTGACGCGCTGCCTGTTCATCCAACAGTGCACCGACATCGGTGGCCAGTCCCCGGACCAGAGCAACGGTCACAAAAATCAGCGGCTCGTCCGGCATCTTCGGATGGAACAGCGCAAAACAGCGACGGTCTTCCGCCAGCCGGTTCTTCAGATCGCCCCAGCTCTGCACCGCATGGACCGCTTCGTAATCAATCAGCTTTTCCAGCAGTTCGGCACTGGAGCGCCAGTCGATGGGTTTCAGCTGCAGCAGGCCGATATCAAACCAGCCGATCAGCAGCCGCTTCAGGTCCGCTTCCAGATTCGCCAGCCGGCGTTCTTCACGCCGGAGCCTCAGCAGTTCGGCTCGCATATCCACCAGAAACTTCATCCCGTCAGCCAGTTCGGTAAACTGGGCCAGCAGCTTCATACAGGGGGCTTCCAGGGCATCCCTCAGCGCATTACCCGCCTCTGTACGCTGACCGCTGTGAGCCGTCCGCCAGTGTTCAATACGCTGCTGCACAAGGTTGTCATCAACGGCGTAATGTTCCGCCAGCATCAGCAGAAATCGGCGTCTCCCCAGAGGACTCAGCTGCAGATAGCTGCGGCCCAGTACTGCCGCACGAGTTCTGGCGGCCACCTCACCACCCTGCAGGGAAAGACAGGAGTCGATCCAGCATTTCAGTTTGCCGATATCGCTGTCATCCAGATCCAGCTGCAGTGACAGTTCAGCTCCTCCCCGACGATGGCCGACCACCTCATACAGCTTCGGCATCACGCCCCTCAGGGTTCGCTCAAAGATGCTGTTTCCATGCTGCGATGACATACAAAAAAGCCCTCCTGAGCTGGGACAGCAGTACTGTCCGGATCAACGTTGTTTTTTCAAACTAACAAAGGACTCGAAAAAAACCAAGGGTTATTACTTGGTTTATCAAGAATTAACCATTAGAGTAAAACTCATATAGATCGAAACAAGGAACTGAAAACGCTCGGGAGGGCAGAAGAATGTCAGAAAACGCCATGCAGGAACTCCACGGTTATTACCTGGAGGATCTTCATATCGGGATGAAAGCCAGCTACGCCAAAACCATCACCGAAGCGGATGTGGTGTTGTTCGCCGGGGTAACCGGAGACGACAACCCGGTTCATATCAATGCCGAATACGCCGAACAGACGATGTTTGAACAGCGTATTGTCCATGGCATGTTCAGCGCCGGCCTGATCTCTGCCGTGTTGGGTACCCGGATGCCGGGCCCCGGTGCCATCTATATCGATCAGCAGCTGAAATTTAAGGCTCCGGTCCATATCGGTGATACCGTCACCGCCACTGCGACGGTGCTGGAAATCGACGAGAAACGTCGCCGGGTAAAGCTGGAAACCATCTGCACGGTAAAAGGAAAGGTCGTTGCCGAAGGCGTAGCCACCAATATGGTTGATCGCCGCCCGGCCTGATCATCAACCGGTTAATGAGCTTGCGGGGCTGTCTCGCCCCCGCAACCCGAGGAGAGAAAAATGCTGATAGATCCACAACAATCCGCCCTGCTGGTTATCGATGTTCAGGACAAGCTGCTACCCGGCGTACATCAGAATCAGCAGCTGGTGGACAGCTGCAGGTGGCTGATGGAAGTCGCAGAATTGATGGACATTCCCACCCTGGGCTCCGAACAGTACCCCAGAGGGGTCGGCCCCACCGTGGACAGCCTGCGTCAGCTGCTGCCGGCGGAAGATTTTATCGCCAAAACGGTGTTTTCCTGCGCCGATTCCGAGGAATGCAAAGCCCGCATCGACGCCCTGAATCGGGATCAGGTAGTGATCTGCGGTATGGAAGCCCATGTCTGCGTGCTGCAGACGGCTCTGCGGCTGAAAGAGGAAGGTAAACAGGTCTTCGTCGTGGCCGATGCCATCTCCGCCCGCAACCCGGTGGACACCGAGTTCGCCATCCAGCGTATGCGTGAGGAGGGGATTCGCATGGTCACCCGCGAGATGGTTGGATTCGAATGGGTTCGTCGCTCCGACGCCCCGCAGTTCAAGGACTTCAGCGTCCGCTTTCTGCAGTGATGACAGCCGGCTTTCTCAGGAAACCTGCGAATAAGTCCAGTGTGTTCTCTGCTGGCTGTAGAACGGCCAGAGGCGCAAGGGACCTGTCAGCAGGTTCCTTAGCCTGACTTCATCGGCCGGCGGTTCATCGCGGTCAGGACCGCCGGCTCTTTCTACTGAGTCTTCAGGAGCCATGTATGCAAAACAATAATACCTACGATACAGCGCTTGACCGGAACAACGCCAATTACTGCCCGCTGACCCCGGTGGAATTTATTCAGCGGGCCGCAGAAGTCCACCCGCACCGACCGGCGGTGATCTATGGAGATACCCGTCACAGCTGGGCCGAAACTTACCGCCGTTGCCTGAAACTCGCCTCGGCACTCAGAAAGCGCGGCATCGGTGTCGGTGACACCGTGGCCGCCGTGCTGCCCAACGTACCGGAACTGCTGGAACTGCATTTTGCGGTACCGATGATCGGTGCCGTACTCAACGCCCAGAACACCCGAATGGACGCCGACACCATCGCGTTTATGCTGGACCATGGCCAGGCCCGGGTGCTGTTCTGCGACCGGGAGTTTTCCGATACGGTCGGCAAGGCTCTGAACAGCTGCAACCAGCCACCGCTGGTAATCGATGTCGACGATCCGCTTTTCAGCGGCGGCCAGTTGCTCGGCGAACTCAGTTATCAGCAGCTGCTGGAGGAAGGTGACGAGAACTACTGCTGGCAACCACCTGAAGATGAATGGCAGGCCATCGCCCTCAACTACACCTCCGGCACCACCGGTAACCCCAAGGGTGTGGTCTACCATCACCGCGGGGCCTACCTCAACGCCATGAGCAATATCATCGGCCAGAGCCTGCCACCACACGCCGTTTACCTCTGGACGCTGCCGATGTTCCACTGCAACGGCTGGTGTTATCCCTGGGCGGTGACCGCCGTGGCCGGTACCCATGTCTGCCTCCGCCATCTGCAGGCCGACCTGGTCTATGACGCCATCGAGCGCTACGACGTCACCCATTTCTGTGCCGCGCCGGTGGTGCTGAATATGCTGCTCAACGCTCCGGAGGAACAGAAAAAACAGTTCAGCCATCCGGTGACCGTCACCACCGGTGGCGCGGCACCGCCGGCAGCGGTTATCCAGGGGATGGAGAGCATGGGCATTCAGGTCGTGCACGCCTACGGTCTGACCGAGACCTACGGTCCCAGTGTATTCTGCGATTTCCAGGCCGAGTGGCAGCAGCTGGATCCGGAGCAGAAAGCCGCCAGGATGGCTCGGCAGGGAGTCAGGGCCCCGGCCCTCTCAGGCCTGCTGGTCGCCGATCCGGTAACCCTTGAACCGGTACCGATGGACGGATCCGCCATGGGCGAGATACTGGTCCGCAGCAATACGGTGATGAAGGGATATCTGAACAACGGCGCCGCCTCAGCCGAAGCTTTTAAAGGGGGCTGGTTCCATACCGGCGACCTGGCTGTTCGTCACGAGGACGGTTATATCGAAGTCAGGGATCGGGCCAAGGATGTCATCATTTCCGGCGGTGAGAATATTTCTACCATCGAAGTGGAAGACGTTCTATACCGCCATCCGGCCATTCTTGAAGCCGCTGTGGTGGCACGGCCCGATGACCACTGGGGCGAAGTGCCCTGCGCCGTGGTCACCCTGCGGCAGGCTGAATCGGTCGGGGAGCAGCAGATTATCGACTTCTGCCGCGAGCGCATGGCCCATTTTAAATGCCCGAAAAAGGTGATCTTCGCCGAGCTGCCAAAGACCGCCACCGGCAAGATACGGAAAAATGAGCTGCGACAGATGGTACAGCAGGCGGGCTGAACAGCTGACAGCGGCCCATCGCCTCACCGCAATCACCAGCCCCGGAAAGGAAGGCGGTGATTGCGGAGGGAATATTGCGGAGGGAATAAGGCCGGGGTGGCTCGGGATTGAATCTGTCGAGCCACCAGGTTAATAGTATCGGAGGATCAAATTTTGCTGCTCAGCCAACCGGATACAGACCTTCAGATGCCCAGCGCCACCCAACAGGGTTTCTCCGCCCTCACCGACGACGCCGAACGTAACCGACTGCTGGCCGAGATGGCCGAGCAGTCCACCGATATGATCTCCCGCCACACACCGGACAACTGGCGCTTCATCTACGCCTCACCCGCGGTCACCCACCTGCTGGGCTACAGTGTTGAAGAGATCGTCGGCATGTCTGCCTACGACCTTTACCATCCGGACGATGTTGAGGACTTTAAACGCCGCAGCCCCAACGTCAGTTACGAGCGTGGCCTCTATACCCACACCTACCGCTTCCGCTGTAAAGATGGCCGCTATATCTGGCTGGAGAGCACCAGTCGATCGATTCGTGATCCCGGAGATGGCAGCCTGAAAGAGATTCTGGTGGTGTCCCGGGATGCCAGCCGCCGCATCAACGCCGAGCGTGCCAATCAGCGTCTGGCCCGGGTGCTGGAGAGCAGCAGCGATCTGGTGGCTTTCGTCACCCCTGACCAGCAGGTCACCCTGCTGAATGAAGCGGCCCGCAAGCGACTGCAGGTGGTACTCAGTGACCAGAGTCCACTGCGCCTACAGGATCTGTTCACCAGCACCAGCTACGGCAACATTCAGGAGCGGGGATTCCAGAGCGCGGCCGAAGAGGGCCACTGGCGCTCTGAAGCGGAGATGCTCAGCAGCGATCAGCAGCGCATTCCGGTGCTGCTGGAGATCCTTGCCCACCGCGACCTCAATGCTGATCCGGAGTATTTTTCGGTGGTCGCCCGGGATATGAGCACCATTAAGGCCGCAGAAAAACAGCTGCAGCAGTACCGGGCCGAGGTCAATCATGCCTCGCGTCTGATCACCATCGGTGAGATGGCCTCGGGACTGGCCCACGAACTCAACCAGCCGCTCACCGCCATCGTCAATTATGTGCGTGGAATCCACCGCCGTGTCGAGCACCAGCCGGAGCTTCGCGTTTCCGAGCTGAGTTCACCGCTGGAGCGGATCAGCTCCACCGCATTAAGGGCGGCGGAGATTATCCGTCGGATGATGGATTTTACCCGCAAGAACGAGCCGCGCCGGGAAGCGGTCCTGCTGCGGCCGCTGGTCGATGACCTGATCCGCTTCTGCGCCGCCTCCGGCGAACGACAGCAGGTGAGAATCGACAATCGGGTAGCAACCAGTCTGCCTGCGATATTCGCCGATCGTATTCAGCTGGAGCAGATTCTGCTGAACCTGTTGCTCAATGCCATTGAAGTCAGTCAGGGGCCGGAATCGGAAACCGAGACCTGTATTCAGGTCGATGCTTCTGAGCACGGTGATGATCAGGTTATAATCCGCGTCTGCGATCCGGGGCCGGGCATCGCCGCCGGTGATGAGGAACGGATTTTCGAGCAGTTCTACAGCACCCGGGAATCGGGGCTGGGCATGGGCCTGTCGATCACCCGTTCGCTGGTAGAAGCCCACGGTGGTGAGATTCGCGCCGAGAATCGACCCGAAGGCGGTGCGGTTTTCAGTTTTACCCTGAGTACCGCCGGAGACTGATTTTCGTTCAACTGACTCAACAACACTCACAGACATAAGAGCCTTGATGGAAACCGCCACAGAGCAGCAGGCAGCAGACCCGTCCGCAACTGAACCCCCTGTAACAGAGCAGTGCGTCTATGTCGTCGATGACGATATCGATGTCCGTGACTCCCTGCTGTGGCTGCTGGAGTCGGTGGGTCTCAGGGTGAAGAGCTTTGAGAACGCCCAGGCGTTTCTCGACACTTATCAGCCCGGTCACAGCGGCTGCATCATCATGGATGTGCGCATGCCCGGACTCAGCGGGATCAGCGCCCAGAAAAAGCTGCCGCAGTACCGTATCGATATACCGCTGATTATGATCTCGGCTCACGGCAACGTGGATATGGCGGTCACGGCCATGTCCCAGGGCGCGGTCACCTTTCTCGAAAAGCCGTTCAACGATCAGACCCTGCTGGATCATGTCCAGAACGCTCTGGCCCTGGATCTGAAAAAACGCCGCAGTGAGAGCCACCTGCAGGCCATTCGTCAGCGCTTCGACGCCCTGACCCGGCGTGAACGCCAGGTACTGGAGCAGGTGGTGCAGGGACTGGCCAATCAGGAGATCGCTGAGGCGCTCAGCATCAATCGTAAGACGGTGGAAGGACATCGCGCCCATATGATGGCAAAGATGGAAGCGGGCTCACTGCCGGAACTGATCCGGATGGCGATCGCACTCGGCGTTATCGACAGCAGCGATCCGGGCTGACAGGTTGTCTCCGACAACCGTCTCCGATCGACCAGCGGTACCTTCAACTGCGGGTCAGCGAAACTGTCAGGCCGGGACAGCAATCCTTTCAGCAAAGTGAAAGCTGTTCTTGCCGCCGTGTTTTACCCGGTACATTGAACGGTCGGCCAGCCGCATCAGCTCTTCGGAATGGTCACCGACATCAGGGCTGATGGCGATACCGATGCTGGCGCCGATGGTTGCCTGCTCCTGCTCTCCACTTTCATCAGTGACCACAAAAGGCCGGGCCAGCAACTCCAGCACATGCTCCGCCACCAACGCTGCGTCCTGTCGCTGCTGTACGCCGGGCAGCAGGATGATGAACTCGTCACCGCCGATGCGGCCGATCGTGTCCGAGGTCCGCACCGCGGCGCCGAGACGAGCCGCCACTTCCCGCAAGACCTGATCACCGGCATCGTGACCAAAACGGTCGTTGACTCCCTTAAAGCCGTCGAGATCGATAAACATCAGTGCCACCCGAGTTTCTGTGTGCGCGGCAGTGCTGATCGCCAGGTCTATGCGTTCCCTGCACAGACGCAGACTTGGCAGGCCGGTCAACGCATCATAATGGGCCAGCCGATTGAGCTCCTCCCGTGCCGATTCCGCCTGCTCCAGCGCATCATGAAGGTCGGACACATCGTATTCAGATACCAGCATGATGTAGTCACCGGTGAGCGGATGGCGACTGGTCCTGATATCCACTGTATGCCGGCGAACGCCGTTACGGGTCACCATCAGGTGCTCCCGGCGGCCATCCCGGTGAGCCCTTGCCTGCTGCAGTCGCTGCTCCCCCTCTTCCGGATCCAGAAAACGGCTGACGAACACCGACGTCTCGGCGGTCACCCCCTCTCTGACCGTATAACCGTAAAGATCCGCCGATGCGGGGTTTTCAAACAGCGGAGTGCCCGCCATCGAAAAGCTGGTGACCGCCACCGAGGTGTAACGAACCGCTTCGACAAACAGCAGATGTTCCGGCTGCTCGCCCAGATCCACCTGTTCACTGATAAAGGCAACGATCGCCTTGTGCCTGTCCGGCCCCACCAGCACCGCCTTATGACGCATCATCAGGGTTCGGGCTTTGCCGTTAGGGTAAGTGGTCCAGGGATCGACGGTCATGCCTTCGGCGGCGGCTTTATCGAAGGTCTGCTCGGTACGTTTTCGAGCCCCTTCGGTATCCGCCGACAGATCTTTGTCGATCAGTTGCTGCAGTTCATCCAGCCCCCAGAATTGCAGCGCTTTCGAATTCCCCCACCAGAAGCCGTGAACGTCGAGATCAAATATCCAGATGATATCGGGCACCAGCTCGAGAACAGCGATATCGTCATGGGATTCAAATACAGGCAGGTGATCGTAATTCTGTTGCTGATACAAGGCGATGCCCTCCGGGGCCGGTTTCCATCCACTCCATAAACTAACCGATCGGTATGAAAACAGAAACTGGCACAGCGGGGTACCGAAGGCAATTACCCATTAGCGGCTCCCGGAATCGTCCTGCGGAACAGATGAGAACGAGCGGCCATCATTTCTTCCGCTGAGCTGTCCGGCGAACAAAACGATCTCATAAAAAACAGCCACAGCCAGCGCGATCGTAGCCGTGGCTTCTTTTTTGCTCAGCTCAGCGCCTGAAGCGATGGACGGCTACTGAGCTGGCCGGCGTCCCTGCAGCGCCCGATGGGCCGCAAACTCATCGGCACTGACTTCGCCGTCGCCATTTTTATCGATGTCGGCAAAAGACGGAGCATTCCCGAGGTTTTTCATCCGGTAGCCCTGCTGCGCCCGTTCACCGGCACGCATAGCACGAGCCTCGCTGAACTCCTGCTCAGTCAGTTTTCCATCCAGGTTCTGATCGTAATCGGAAAAGGCAGGCATGTTTCTTCCCATTCCTTTACCCATACCACCTTTCTGCCACATGCCTCCCTGCCGTCCCATACCGCTGGCGCGGCGTCTCTCCATCTGATCCCGCTGACCCGCTGCCAGTTCTTCCGCAGTCAGCTGACCGTTGCCATCGCTATCGAAAGCGGCAAAGGAGGAGGCCCCGGCAACACCGCGCATCGGCCTCCCCTGTGCAGCTTTTGACTGCACCCTTTCCGTGCGAAACGCAGCGAACTCCGCTTCGCTGATCAGACCATTACCATCTTTATCATAAGCCTCAAAAGACCCCGGCCCTCGCCCGGAAATATCTTCCGCCAGCACTGCGGTTGCCGGCCAGAGGCCAGCCAGAGCAGCCACCACGCAGAAGGCGACAAATTTGTTGAGAGTTTTCATGACCCACCTCCGGAAACGATATAGTGAATAGGATCGATATTCGGTGGCTCTGGCTGGCGAACAGCTGCTGGTATCCGGATCTGTCGACAAACATAAGGGAGCTGGTGCCGGCTGCCGTTCGTTTACCTTTTTACCTGGCTTTATTATATAATATTTTTCTAATTTAGGCTGTAAGCATTTTACAAATCAGGTGAGTCCAGTCCGATTAACCGGAATTTCATTATTGTCGGGTAAAGCGGCAGTATTTCTACCGCCTGCTGTCTGTCGGAGCACTACATCTGCGGCTACTCTGCATCCCACTATCTTTAAGGCATAGCAGGGGGTTCAGAAAGCCTGGTCCGTTCTAACCACACTGATAGCCGGGGTTAAGGGATTCACACTGCCTGACGGTGTCTTCGGTATCACAGACCACGGGACAGACTCTGAACCTCGGCGTTTTCAGGTTATCTTCAGCCACACAGGTGCAGATACGAGGTAAACTGATCTGCCCGGAATCCCGTGACTCAATGAATTTAACCTTCTGCTCCAGCTCGATAAGTCTCTCCCGGTTTTCCGTCGATCGCTCTTCGTTCTCAACAATCTCTCCCCTGTTATTGAAGGTCTGCGTCATATCGACACTTTCTACCCCCGCGAATACCCCTATTGCCACCATACTTCCAATAGCAACACTTCTTCGCAGGCGGTATAGCAGGTATTCAGTATCCATAACTTATTTCCCCGTCGGATCTCGGTTCAGTTGTAACAGGCCAGGCCACAGAGCTGCAGAGACAGGACGATGTTGCATAACGGGCCGGTCAGCTCTAGCGGGGCATTAACATCCCGGCCGCCGGGTTCGGACACTGCCGATCGGCAATTGCCATGACCTTTTCCTTCAGCTCATCGCTGCTGTCGATATCCGGGTATTTTTTCGAAAGCCCCCGAAAACAAAGAGTGGATGCATTGATGACCGCCATCATATCTCCCTGGGCAGACGCCAGCCGGGACATATCACCACTGGCCCTGGCGTTATTCAGCAACGCCATAGCTTTTCGCGCCTGGTCATAGGGCGCCTCCAGACACCGGCACACGTCCCCGGCGGCCTGATTCAGATCGGAAGCCGCAAGTCCCGGTCCGGACAGCAGCAAAAGGACGATAACCACGATCAGATTCCTGTTCATTATCCTGACTCCTTCAGTTTTTAAGATCCCATCGCAACATGACCAGGCCAGGCTGCGGCTTTGCCCTTTACCCGTTCACCCGCAGGCAGCGATGATCGAATATCACCTGCCCTGCGGTACCAGCAGTGCGCCGGTAGCCGCTTATGACCGAGCTCCGGGCAGCCGATCGCTCTGACGAACACCCACTTGAGGGTACCGACAGCGGGAAAAACAGGTCGTAAGAAGAAGTCTGTTCTCACCGGATCAGTTCCACCGGAGGTGATCTGCACGATCAACAGCTAATCCGGGACAGACAGAGCCGGTCGCTGGCTGTCGGGAACAGGTGGTCCATCCTCGCCTCCTCCTTCAGCTGACAGCCGCTCAGTGAGCCGTCTGACTGATCTGTCGGTACTCCTTCACCAGCTCTTTCCAGCGACCGAGTTCATCGACGATGCCGATCTTCTGCAGATAGCTGCCGGACAGCCGGTTTTTCATATCGGCCCCCATCAGATTGTCTGCCGATGGCAGCATAGCATCGGCGATATGCACCGCGGTCAGCGGGCTAAAACCGGTATCAATGGACAGATGGGGGGTATGGTGCAGCAGTACCGCCTCCACCACCGGCGCTGGCAAATTCCAGCGACTGAGTACACAGGCGGCTGCTTCGCCATGGTAAAGCCCGAGCAGCTCCTTCTCGGCCCGGCATACACCGATCTGATAATCCGCGGCATATTCCATCACTTCCCGATACCGTACCGGATCCCGAACAGCCAGAATCAGGTGACCAATATCGTGCAGGAGACCGGCGACAAAGGCCTGATCCTGAACCAGTTTGCTGGCGTCCTGATCCCTGCACATCTGTAGGGCCAGCCTTGCGACCAGCATCGATCGTCGATTCATTCGCTCGAAGGAGAAAGAGGACCAGGACCTGGTCTGAGGGAACAGTCGCGTCAGATGCCCGGACAGAGCCAGCGCCCGCAGCAGTCGCACCCCCAGCAGTGATACGGCCTCACGGATATTGCTGATCCGATACTGCATACCATAGCCGGCGGAGTTAGCCATCTTCAGCACCGTCGCCGCCAGCGCCGGATCCTGTCCGATCACCCGGCTGATCTGCTCTGCGCTGCTGCGATCAGAGCTGAGCACCTCGTTAAGCTGCTGATAGACAGCGGGAGGCGACATCAGTTGCTCGTCTGAACTCAGATATTCACTGGTATCCCGCTTGTGAACCAGGCGATTGACTCTGACCAGATACTCGGTGGTTTCCGCAACGACTTCGGGCGATGATTGTTCGGGAAAGACTCGGTGAACAAGATCCTGGAAGCGATCCTGCTCCTGACCACTCATGGGGATACCGGGCAGCTGAATACGGACAGCTCCGGGTTGCAGAGCCCTCGCCTTAATCAGACAGTCCTGATCGTGCCAGCTGTTCAGGGAGGAGACGACGGCGACAACATGATACCGGGACTCATCCATATGGCAGAACATGCTGTTCAGACTGTCAGCCCTGAGGATATCCCAGTGCCGGCCGGTCTGGTTGATCCTGGTTTCCAGATCAAAGCACACGCCTTCGGTGTCGAGCATCAGTACTCGCAGTGTGCCTTTGGGTTTAGTTTCCGTGGCAGCCATCGTCCCGGACATCCGCGAGAGCACGTTTCAGTTATCAGCAAAGTATAGATGCTGAATCGGGGAGCGGCCTCAATAAAGTGCAGGAAACCCCGGCAAAAAACAGCACTCATATCCCTCCCTAGCGACGGCGGCTACTACGCCCTGCTGACAGCTCCGGCCGCTAAAAAGATCGATAATCAGTTCCCCATCTGAACGCGCTGGTACAGGTATCGCCGGGGGCTATTCTGCTGCCAGTCATCTTCCCCACCGAGGTTCCGATGGTGGGTGATCACTGGATCTATCTGATCGGTCCTGGAGTCGTCCACACCTGTGTCATGTACATCTGTCTCTACGCCGCGTTGCAGAAACTGCCGATCACCTCAATTGCGACCCTGTCTTTTATCTATACGGTGGTCGCGATGCTCTGCGAAGATCTGATCTATGACACCCTTATCAGCAGGTCACCGATAGCTGGAATCCCGCTGGTATTTGCCAGCAGTCCGGGAGTCAATCTCGGCTGGTCACTGCTGCCGGGTGGCAAACGCCTGAAGGCCAGTCAGTAGTGAAACAACATCCGCCCGACGTCTTCAGGTAATCCCGATGACAGGGGTGCTCGCTCCGTTTGAAAGCGGCCACCACAAGCGTCAGTTTTTTTTACACAGCTTTCGATTCAATTTGAGAAGAGATCGATAAGAACAAATATATTATTGTTATTTAATGATAATTAAATAACAGGACCACTTTTTGCTTAAATTTAAAACATTCGTTTAAAGAGACGATCTTCTGAAAAAACGATCGTTTAAAGCAAACCAGCAACTTCAAACAGACAAGAGCTGAGCATGATGAAATCTACCAGACGAAAGCTGAGCCCGATTAAGGCCCTGATTGGCACAGTACTGTTAAGCGTGGCTTCTGCTACTCAGGCGGGACTGATACTGAAATTTGAAGATATAACAGATTCAAATAATGTCGTAGACCTGCTGACAATTGCTGATAACGACGCCAACGATATGAGCATTGCTGCTGGTTCTATTTTGTATAGCGGTGGGCTGGGGAACTTCAACATTCATACCGCCTCCGCGCTGTCATTTGAACCAACCCCGGCTGACTCACGTGCGGAGCTCAACTTTGTCAGTTTGTTAAGCGCTAACAGCCAGGGAAAACTGCAGATTACGCTAACAGATACCGATTATCTTTTCAGCAATCAGACTATGGACATGCTCCTTGTCAATGAACTGATGGCCAGTGGAGTTTTCGGCGTGGTTACTACAGAGGGCTTTTTGGATCCCACCAATGCAGCATTTGGCACAGACGTTAATGCCTTAAATGTCGGCCCACAAGAAGCGTTTCTACCCGGTCTCACCACCGTCAGCAGAAGACTTGATCCCCTCGGCGATGGAAATGAGTTTTCACTGACAGAAGTAATAAGCATCGATTTTACAACTCCCGGTCAAGTGGCCTTCGTTCACAAGCAGCTCACAGCGATTCCTGAACCTGGCAGCCTTGCGTTGTTAGGGCTTGGTCTGGCGGGTCTTGGAATTATGCGCAGGCGTAAGCAAAAGTCAGATGCCTGAATTCCGCTATCTCTCTTGCTGAAAGTTAATCGGCACCTGCCAGCAACCTCCTGCTGGCAGGGCTGTCGTTTACGACGCCGCAGGGCCTGAACAGCAAGAATAATTTCCGGGCGGACGTTGACCATATACACATCGTCACTGACGACAATTTTCGACTCTTCCGGCAAGGCCCTTAATGCCTGGAAGAGGTGCATTTCCGACTGCTACCCGGTGCCGACGCAAAGACTGAGTCGGCAGATACCAGAGCAGAGATTCCTGAACCGATTCAGACCGCCGCGTCACAGACCCGGACCAGATTCCGGCCCTGACGTTTTGCCCGGTACAGGGCGTCATCCGCACGCTTTATCAACTGCTGAACGGAATCCCCGTCGATTCTGAGTTCGGAAATCCCCATGCTGACGGTAATACTGAAATATCCGCTGTCGGTGGCTATGCTGATAGCCGCAATGCGCTGTCGTAAACGCTCAGCCACATGCCACGCCCCCTGCTTCTCGGTTCCCGGTAGCAGGATGGCGAACTCCTCACCGCCGATACGACCAAGCACGTCCACCTCCCGCAGGGTGGTATTACAGGTTGCCACCAGCTCAATCAGCGTGCTGTCCCCACGGTCATGGCCGTAGTTGTCGTTAATCTGCTTGAAGTGGTCAACATCCAGCATAATCAGTGACAGGGGGTTGCGGTTTCGGCGACTCAGAGCTCGGGCGCTGTCCGCCAGTTCCATAAAGCGACGGCGGTTAAAAATATCTGTCAGCGGATCGCGATCAGCCAGTTGCTGCAGTTCCGCGTTGGCCCTTTTCAGCTGTCCGGTCATGTAGTGCAACTGCAGCTGATGGCGAACCCGGGCACGTACAACGGCCGGCAGGACTGGCTTGGAGATATAGTCCACGGCGCCCAGCTGTAGTCCTGTCTCTTCGTCCTCTACGTCACAGCGGGCGGTAATAAAGATAAACGGAATATCGCGGGTCTCCGGATCCCGTTTCAGCATCCTGCCCACCTGATAGCCATCTGTCCCGGGCATGACCACGTCCAGCAGGATCAGCGCCGGTGAGACCTCTTTCGCTTTATCCAGCACCCGGGAGCTGTCGGTGACGAAGAAGACCTCTGCCATATCCGACAGCAGGTCTGCCAACAGGCGAATGGTCAGCGTTGAATCCTCAACAACCAGTATACGCTGGCGCGGTATCTGTTCAGTCATCACTCTTCCCGCTATTATCCCGCTAATTCCGTTTCCAGACGTGCAGCCAGCGCGTCCAGACACTCCAGTGCCTGACAATAGTCGAGCGTTTCCACTGCTCTGACCAGCTGTTGCCAGCCCGGGGGATCAAGCTCTTCAAGCATTGGCTTTAATGCCATCAGACTGTTCTCGGCATCCATACTGCCATTTTTCAGATAGATTCTGAGCGTTGACAGACAGCTGTCGGGATCGAGCTGGTCGGCAGGAGCGGCCGCAGCATGGCTGATGGGGCCGTCCCGGGTACTGAACACGTCCTCCAGGCCGGTGATTACCTTCTCCAGGTCGCTGACCACCCTCATTACCGGTTGCCGGATCTGCTCATATTCGATATCACAGACATCCACCTCCTCTCCATCCCAGTATGAGTTGAGCAGTCGGTTCAGCGTCATAACCGAAAGCTGAAGGTCAGGGGCGGCGATTACCGGAGCCAGCCCCTTCAGGGTATGGGCAATCAGCTGTAGTTTTTCGGTATCTTCTGCCTGCAGGGCTTTTTTAAGCTCTTCGGAAACGGTCCTGTGCTCACGGTAAAAGTTTTCCAGAACACGCCTGTACATCCCGGCATTTCCTTCCAGTCGGGCAACACCTGCCTGAGGATCGAGCCCGCTCAGCATCTCCGGCAGCCCGGTCAGATAACCGGTGTCGTCAGCCGCCGCACCCTTCTCCACAGCAGTGCCGGCCCCGGATGGCAACCACTTCGCCAGCATCGCACGCAGTTTTTTCGGATCGACCGGCTTGGAAATATGGTCATTCATTCCCGTCTCCAGGCATTTCTGCCGTTCTTCCGCCATGACATGGGCGGTCATCGCCAGAACCGGCAGTTTGCCGGCAGAGTGATCCTGTCGGATAAGTCGCGTCGCTTCGTATCCGTCCATCTCCGGCATCTGCAGATCCATCAGCACGACGTCATATTCATGCTCTGCCACCGCTTTAACCGCTTCCCCGCCGTTACCGGCGATTGTCACTCTGAGCCCCATTTCCTCAAGGAGCGTCCGGGTTACATACTGATTGACCGCATTATCTTCGACCACCAGTACCCGGGCCCCCGGGCAAACCGGCGGTGAGCGCTGTTGCAGAGCGGTTACCGGGAGCGATTGCGAATCGCTGCCCCGGCCCTCGGCCAGCATACCACTGACCACGTCAAACAGATGAGATCGACTGACCGGTTTGGTGAGAACGGCTTCCAGACCGATCTGTTCTGCCTGCTGCAGCACCGCCTCCCGGGCATAAGCGGTCACCATCACGATGGTGACATTTTCCGTCAGCTGCGGATCATTCCTTATATGGATGACGGCCTCGATGCCATCCATTTCCGGCATCTTCCAGTCCATAAAAACCATCCGGTAACGCTGCGCCTTTTCACAGCCCGATACCCGGTGCAATTCATGTAACGCGGAAATACCGCTATCCACCGTAGTGACCTGAAGACCAAAGGACTCCAGGTGAGCACGCAGGATCATTCGGGATATTTCATTGTCATCCACCACCAGCACCCGCTGATCATGGGCCGTCTCCGGCAGTACGCTGGGCTGATGAACATTGTGCTGACGCTGGAACACGGCACTGAAGGAGAACTGACTGCCGACTCCCGGCTCACTCTCCACTTTAAGCGTTCCTCCCATCAGCCCCACCAGCTGTTTGCAGATATGCAGACCGAGACCGGTTCCGCCGTAACGGCGAGTGGTTGAACTGTCAGCCTGACTGAACGCCCTGAAAATATCTTTAACCTGGTCCGGCGCCATACCGATGCCGGTGTCGCGAACCAGAAACAGCAGGCTGACCTCTCTGTCCCGGGGCTGAAACTGCGGCTGCACCGCCACCACCACCGAGCCCTCCTCGGTAAACTTAATCGCATTGCCGACCAGGTTCACCAGCACCTGATGCAACCGCAGGGAATCCCCCACCAGCTCATCCGGAATCAGCGGCGAGACATCGAAAAGAATCTCCAGCCCCTTTTCCCCGGCCCGGACTCCCAGCAGACCGGAGAGCTGCTCCAGGACCTGTTCCAGCCTGAACGGGGCCTGCTCCAGCACCAGCTTGCCTGCCTCTATCTTCGAAACATCAAGGATGTCATCGATAATATCGAGCAGATTGCGGGCACCGTTCTGCATATTCACCAGCAATTCCTGCTGATGATCATCAAGATCGGTGCGGCTGAGCAGATGCCCCATGCCCACCACTGCGTTCATGGGAGTACGGATCTCATGACTCATATTGGCCAGAAAATCGGACTTGGCCCGGCTGGCCGCCTCAGCCGCCCGGGAAGCATCCGCCAGTTCCCGGGTTCGTATCCGCACCAACTGATTTACCCGTCTGTTCTGTCGGGCAAGAAAACCGACAATGGCAAAGACCGCCAGCACCAGGGCGCTGCCACCGAGCTGGACAACACTGCCAAGCGCCGTATCCAGCCCGCCCAGATAATCCGGCTGCACATCCCAGTAATAATCCCAGCGTGCGTCACCGCTGCGGGTCGGGTAGTAAAAGGTGTCGACGGTGTCGGCCGGCGCTGCAACCGGACCGGCAATCAGTCTGTTCTTGCGCTTTTTCGCTGCATTAACATCAGCACTGTCGCTGTCCCTTTCCATGATGCGCAGGCTCAGCCCCTGCGGAACATGCAGGATATCCAGATCATCAATGAAATCACTCAGGTTCACGATAGACAGCAGGATGCCCTGCTGGCCGTTACTGGAGGCCGTGATCGCCAGGGTGATCTGCCTGTCACCGGATTCATCAAAGAACATCGGCCCCACCACCGCCTTCTCAGGATGGCTCAGTGCCGCGGCGACAACCCGGGCCGTTGCCTGTTGCGACAGGAGGTCGCTGCCTTTCGCCACAATGCCACTGACATCGGTACTGAAGATAACCGGATATCGATCACCGGACACTTTTTCTGATTGATTCGGGGCCGCCCAGGCGATTGTCGTCAGCGGTATCACCGACTCCACCTCAACACCCTCGGCCAGTTCCAGCGCATTGTGAAACGCCTCTTCGGTCACAGCTACTGAGCCGTAGAACAGCGTTGCCAGTCCTCGCAACTGAGTATGAAACAGGGACATCCAGTAGAGACTGGTATCGGTTATCTGCTGAGTCTCGACCCCCGCCTTCTCCAGCCAGCTGTCAAATGCCTGCTGTTTCAGCATGATTCCCCAGCGATTGACTCCGAAGAGGGAGGTGATCAGAGCAAGAAAAAACAGTACTGCCTTAGCCGTTGTCCTTGTTTTCACTGCCCTGCTTCCTGTGTCTGACTAACGTCCGAATCCATTTTCCCGCTGCCCTCTGGCCCCCCGGTTTACTCCACGCTGATCCGAACCCCTGCGGAATAGGTGGCGCGAAAGCCGCTGGGCGCCAGTGAAGTTCGACGGTCGAATGAGTTGATATTCTGCTGGTCGATAACATAGATCTGCGGCCCGACCTGAGGATAGTAGCGCCGCTCCTCCAGAATCCGGACGACCTGATCGACCGCTATCCGCCCCTGTATGACGGCAGAATCAGTCGGTGCACCGAGGATATGACCCCGTTTGATGCCCCGGTAAACATCCGGGGTAAAGTAGTAGGCCATCACCCCGACCCGGTCGCTCAGCCTGCGAATCCGCAACGCCTTAATCGCCGCGGCCGCGGTAACCGCCGTACCGGCGATATAGTCGAGTTCCGGATAGGCATCCAGCACCTCCTCCAGCAATTCGCTCTGTACACCTTTACCGGTATCACCATATCGGGTGGCCACCAGCTCCACAGCACTACCGGCGAGAGCTTTTCGGAAGCCGGTATCACCGGCCTTCACCCAGCCGGCCTCTTCAGGACCGGGAAACCAGGCCACCGTCGCCGAAGCCCCGCCCGCAGGATGCCGTCGGGCGATATACTCCCCCGCCCGGTACGCCATCTCCTCAAAGGAAACCAGCGAGCGGGCGGATACCCGGTCCGATGACATGCCGTTAATAACATCAATCACCGGAATTCCCTGGTCGCGAATCTCTGCCACCAGCCCGTTCAGGCCGTCATAGGAGATGGCACCGATAATGACGCCATCCGCTCCTTCGGCCACACACTGGCGGATCTGACGGATCTGAGTGGCAAGCCGGCCGTAACCCCCGGCCTGATAAAGGCGCATTCGGGCACCGAGCCGTTTTACCTCGCTGACCACCCCGAAATTAACCGCCAGCCAGTAGGAATCTTTCATATGGGGAAACGAGACACAAAGCCGCCAGGGCCGATCGGCTTGCTTCAACGGCTGATAGTAAGCCGAATTCTTAGCGACGCTCAGCACATCGCCCTCAGGAGCCCGGATCTCTACCGGAAACGGATACCAGTGATCGTCGGCGGCACTGATGGCCGGACTCCAGATCAGCACAGCAGCCAGGGTGAGACAGGATAGCCGCGTTGCAACACCCCCTCCCGGAACTGAGCACTTCCTGAGCAGCGCTCTCATTCCGATTGTTCCGGATATGGGCAGGCACAGATCCTCTCATTCTGGCAGGCCCCCGGAACCTTCGGATCCAACGGGACAGCCCGACCCCGGATCGCCGGGGTGCGAACCGCCTTCTGCGAATATTCGTCGAAATGTATGAAATAGCTGTTAGTGCTGGCACCCTCTGGCGGCGGCTGTACATTGCCGTCCATAAAGGAGGGTATGAAGCAAGCCGCAGACAGGGGCGGGTTGTCATCATGACCCGGTTCACCAGGGATCAGAACAGTGGCCAGACCGGCAGGGTGAAAGAGCTCGGGCAACTCCTGGGGGGGAATATGCTTACTGCCCCTCGGTGGGCAGCAGGCAGACGTGAGTAATACAGCAATAGGAGATAAATCGTCCTCTGATGACATAATCTGGTCCTTAGATCGACTGGCTGGTCACGCCCCGCTCCACCGGGTGACGACCGTTATTCCCTGTTCCGCTTCCTTCGGGTTCCTCTGCTCCGCCCCCGGCTCATCCGCAGTCACGCTGATTAATTGCCTGAACGGCCATACCTGAAAAGCGGTACCGCATAGAACCCATCCCTGAAAATGGCTATCTGCCAATGCCGATAAACAGACTATTTTCAGAGCAGCCACGCTGATCGCTGAATTAACGTTTTCGTCAGGAACGGAAAAATCAGATGTAAGCTGATCAGACATTAATTCCTTTCAACCTGCACCAAAGCGGTCACAGGACCCGGAAGCCCCGGTCAGAATATTATCTTTAAATTACATTATGATAGATCGAGGTTCAACGACCGGAGACTGACAATCTTTCCATCACAACAAGCGGCTCTGCAACAGCGGGCATCTGAGTCCGGCCGCACCTGATCTCCGATAGGTTGTTATACGACCGACATCCGGATAGTTACACTATTCTGATCGGAAAAAGATGATATTCGGCAATAAAGACCGCATCGGCTACCTGACAATCCCGCACACAGCGATTACCAGATTTAACCGACATTTTTCGGTTGAGCGGTCGGACCGGGAAACACCGAAGAGACTTTCATAAGCCCGCAGAATCTGACAGGCTACAGGGGGTTCCCTGCAGCAGCTGATCGCCTTGAACAGCAATATAGAAAGAGGCTAACGTCTTAACAGCAGCGCCCAGCGGCCGAGATGGACGATGCTGGCCAGCGCCGAAGCAAAATAAGTCAGTGCCGCTGCTTTCAGCAGTGCCCTGACCATCGGTACCTGCTGTTGCTGAATGTACTCCCCCTCTATCAGAATGGGCAGCGCTTTGTTAAAACTGGCATCCCACTCCTCCGGCAGCATGATCAGGTACGCCATCGCTCCGAGCAGCTGTAACACCAGACTGGCCACCAGGGCAATCAGAATAAAGGCCGGTGCCTTAATCACCAGCGCCAGAATCGGGACCAGCAACAACAGCACCTCCCCCGCCCGGCGAAAGCCCATGGCGAGGGGGATATAACGACGACGCAGTTCGAATATCCGTTCCCGGCGGTGAAACTGAATCGCATGTCCCACCTCATGAGCCGCTATTGCCACGGCCTTCAGCGACTTACCCTGGTAGTTATCGGGACTGAGCCGAACCACCGGACCGCCGGGGTCAAAATGATCCTGCCCTTCTGCAGTCTGTTCGACAGAAATGCCCTCCAGCTTAAAACGCCGGATCAGGTGCTCCGCCAGCTCGCCGCCGGTACCGGGCAGATCATCGATTTCCCGGCCATATTTTTTCATGGTCCGGCGCACCCAGACCTGGGGCGCATAAATCAGCACGATCAGTAACAGCGTCAGCAGAGCGTAGAGCATCAGAACCTCAGAGCAGGCAGCACATCATCCTCTTTATAAACCGCCCGAAGCGGATACACCAGTCTCTGTGGTACAGAACATGCCGCGGTTTTCAGCAGTAATAATCACAGTGTCACTACCCGCAGCGCCAGTGCCACCAGTACAACTCCGGTGATTCGATCAATAGTGGCCGATTTCTCCTGCAGCCGGTCGACAATTCCGGAGTTTGACAGCAGCAGTGCGACGATGATGTACCAGAGGCTGTCGATCACCGCGACCGTTGCCATCATAATCAGCTGGTCGGACAACGTCAGTTCCGCTGAAACGAACTGCGAGAACAATGCCAGAAAGAACACCGCCAGTTTCGGATTCAGTAATGCGATCAGAACGCCATCCCGCGCCGCTTCTGCTAACGGAGCCCGTCTCCGTTCAACCCTGAGGGTACCGCTGCCCTGTGAACGAATCGCCTTCACTCCCAGCCAGGCCAGATAACCGGCCCCGGCCCAGGTGATCAGCTGGTAAACCACTGGCAACCCGGTCACCAGCAGCGCCAGCCCCTGAATCGTCAGTATCGCCCAGACCGCCACTCCCAGTGCATGGGTAACCGCAACCATAATGCCATGGGAGCGGCCATTACTGAGGGTATGGCGTAACACCACCGCCAGACTGGGACCGGGCGACATCGCACCGATACAGCAGACAGCTACCAGAGAAAGCCAGATTGTCAGAGTCACCGGTCACCTCAGATCATTTTCATCAGATTTTCAGAGCAATTTCACAGCGACATACCAGCACTTAAAAAGCGCTGACATCCGCACAACTTGTGGATGACAGTCTACCCGGCACCCTAGTCATGCGTGAAATGCAAATTTCAAATGAAGCTCATGATTAATTATCATAAGCCTGAGGCGAGTACATGGACGTACGGATCTGCTCGGCGATAAGACAACGGACCCAGTGATGAGCCGGATCCCGGTCGTGCACCGCATGCCAGCACAGATGATAGTGATTTTCAGGAACCGGCAGCGGCAGCGGCCGCCAGCAAAGAGGGAATTGTCGGGCGGCGTTACGGGCGATATGCTCCGGCAGCACCATCAGAGTCTGACCACTGGCCACCACCTGAAATGCGGCCGAGAAGAAAGGCACTTCAAACAGAACGCGCCGACTCAGCCCTCGGTTCTCCAGCTCCCGGTCAAAAAAAGAGTCCTTGTCGCCGCCACTGTTGAGATGGACGAAGCTGTAGTCCAGCATTGCTTCGAGACACAGAGCATCAGTATCAGCAAGCGGATGACCGGCAGCCATCAGGCAGACCGGACTGTCCTGCCCCATATGGATACTGAACAGATTTTCAGGCACCTGTGGTGTCATCGTCGAGACGAAATCCAGCGGCAGCTGACCCAGCCGTTGCAGCCAGTCCGGCTGCCATATCCGGTAGATGATATCGATACCGGGGGCCTGCAGCTGCAGCTGTCTTAGCACATCAGGAAAGATAAACTGGGCCACATAATCGGTGCAGGCAAAGCTGAAACGGCGTCGGCAGGAGGCAGGGTTAAAGCCCTGTTCGTCACGGAGATTATCGATCTCCGACAGAATGCTCTGCACCTGCGGCAGCAGCTGCTTCGCCCTGGCACTGAGCAGGTAGTCATTGCCCTCGCGAATCAGCAGCGGATCGCCGAAATAGTCTCGCAGCTGGCCAAGCTGACGACTCATGGCGGACTGGGTCAGGTGCAGAGCTTCCGCAGCCTGCGTGACATTACGACCCTGCAGCAGTACCGCCAGGGCTCTGAGCAGATTGAGATTCAGGCGCTCCATAGTGGTATCGCTCAGCGTCTGTGAACATTCGGCAGACAGAGGACAATCGCTGTTTCCGATCGGTTATCGGAGAGCCCGACAGACTCACAGCGCCTGTGTTCCGCCGGCCCCCCGGGCGGAGTCGCTATCGGACGCCCTGCCCGGTAAACGTGACTGACAGATCAGCCTCTGCTCAGCAGCTCCCGCAGATCGATAATGGCGGCATTGGCCCGGGAAATATAATTAGCCATGACCAGCGAATGATTGGCAAAAAAGCCGAAACCACCACCGTTGAGAATTATCGGGCTCCAGACAGTCTCCTGAGTAGCCTCGAGCTCACGGATAATCTGTCTCAGACTGACGCGGGCATTCTTCTTGTCCAGCACCGGCCCGAAATCCTGCTCCGCCGCCTTCAGAAAGTGCAGAATCGCCCAGGCGGCTCCCCGCGCCTCATAGAACACATTATCGATCTCCAGCCAGGGGGTTTTCACCTCAGATTCCGCGGCTGTAGCGGTCGACTGACCGGCATCGGGCTCGCCGGCCAGATCGGTATTGATACGCCGCTGACCGACACTGGCACTCAGACGCTGAGACAGGCTGCCGAGACGGGTCTGCAGATCGCCAAGCCAGTTGTTGAGGTTATCGGCGCGGGTGTAGAACTGGGCCTGGCTGTTGGATGCGTCCGCCAGCCCCAGCCAGTACGTCTCCAGGTATTTCAGCCCCTCCTGATACTGGGACTCGGAGGAGGGCAGCAACCAGCTGCTGGCATCGAAGTTGAACTTGGGTTCCGCCTCGGCCAGCGCCGGCATCTCCACGGACTGAGATTGAGAACGGCTGAAATCCTTACGCAGAGCGCGGCTCAGGTCACGACTCTGCACCAGCACGCCGTACTCCCAGTTAGAAATGTTATCCAGCCAGACACCCGGCGCCGCTTTATCATTGCGGATATAACCGCCGGATTTGGTCAGCAGAGTCTCCATCACATAGTGGAGGGTATAGACTGTGGTATAGCCCGTGGCCGCTTCAACCCCTCTGGCTTCGGCATCCTGCTTCGCCTGTTCTACCGGATCGAACCGATCCGGCACCAAACTCCAGTAAATGCCCACCGGTATGGCCAGTAACAGATAAACAACCACCAGGCCAACGATACCCTGAAAGATTCGTCCCCCCGGTATTTTTTCCCAGATATCCTGAATTCCGTTCAATGCTGCTTCAAAAACCCCCGCCATGGGTACGCTCCAGTTTTTTCATAGTGACAACAGATATAAACCCTGCCGACCGGCATATGACCGCGGCTCCAGAGAATCGCCGGCGACAGGCTTGCAATAACAACCAAGCTTAACTGATTTCCGACCGTCGGTTACAGTCGCTATCTGTAAATTTGCTGTCAGATTACTGCTGATTTGCCAGCAGCAGGAAGTAACATCCTGTTTAAGGGGTAATCACCTGAATTACCGGCTCTTATTGAGTGTCTGACAGAGCTGGTAAAGTTTGCCGAAATAGACACTTATCAAGTCGAACGCTTGTCCGCATGACCGCGCTGTTGAATCAAGCATCGCTTAACTGAATAATACCTGCAATCTGTAAAGCTTTAACTGCGGTACAATCCAGGCCAGACAGGGACCGTCCTGCCAGAGACATCAGCAGTCGTCAAAGGAGCCGGTACAGTTCGGCCAGTAATCCTGTTTCTGAGCTGCCAACATGTTTCCTGTACCGAAACTATTACTGACGATAATCTGCACGACCCTGTATCTGTTGCTACAGGCTTCACCGACATTCTCCCATAACAGAGCGCTGGTGATGACGCCTGCCGAACAGGACTGGTTGCATGCGAATACCGACATCCATCTCGGTGTCGCGCTGATTCCACCCTACCTGTCCCTTTACGATGAGCAGGGCCGACTGACCGGGTTAGCCGTCGAATACGCCCGAGCTCTGGAAAACCAGCTGGGAACGCAGTTTCACTGGGTGGTCGCCGATAATTACGGAGAAATGATCGCACAGGCGCGAAATCGCACAATCGACGTAGTATTTGCCGCAACCTCAACCCCGGAGCGGGCCCGGTATCTTAATTTCTCCCGCCCTTACACTCATATGGAGAACCGGATTTTCATCCGCCAGGGGGAGCCATTCCGTGACTCGATGGCGGACTTTAACGGTCGTCGTTTTGCCGTTTCCGCCGGAACTGCGCTGGCAGAATTTATCCGCAATAATCATCCGGGTGTGGAGCTGGTGCAGGTTCCCGATCTGGGCGAAGCGTTCAGCCAGCTTTCCGCGGGTCTGGTCGACGGTGTCGGCGCCGACAGTTCCAGCGGTTATGCCAGGGCAGCCAGCCTGGGTCTGAGTAATATCCGGGTCAGTGGCAAGGTGGGATTCGATTACGAAGTGGCTTTTGCGGTTCGAAACGATCAGACGCTGCTCAGCAGCATCATCAGTAAGGCACTGGATGCGATTCCCCGAAATCAGCGCAGCAGCATCGATAACCGCTGGATTACTCCGGTTGATCCTGACAAAGTCGATCGCCAGACCGCAGCGGAAATAATCTATCTGACTATTATCGCCGGCACGGTCTTGGTGCTGCTGATCCTCGGCTGGTGGAATCGCTCGCTGAAAAAAGAGATATCTCATCGAAAAGCGGTGGAGAATCGCCTCAGCTATCTGGCCTACCATGATGACGTCACCGGCATTCTCAACCGTTCCGGCTTTATGGAACAACTGCATCGAGCAGCCGACAGTAACCAGCATTATCTTCTGCTGATGATCGGGCTGGACCACTTCCGGGTAAAAAATGACCTCTGGGGGCAATCGGTCGGCAACGAGATTCTCCGCCTGCTGGCCCGTAAGATGAAGACTCGCATACCTCCCGGAGGCTGTGTCGGCCGAACCGGCGGCGATACCTTCGCCTGCATGATCCCGGCAGTGGACGAGCGCCCTGAGTCCACAGCCAGTGCTATGCTGGGCCTGATCAACGAACCTCTGCTGCTGGAAAACGGTACCGTCCAGTTGATCACGGCGACCATGGGCGTGGATCTGCCCGGTTCCCCTTCTGAACGCCCGGAACATCCGTTCGAGCGGGCGGAAATCGCCCTCAAATACGGAAAGCGAGTTCGCCGGGGCGGTTTTCATCTCTACGACCGTACGATGAGCCACGACATCAGTCAGGATCAGCGACGAAAAGATGCTCTGATGCTGGCGATCAGCCAGAACCAGCTGCTGCTTGAATATCAGCCACAACTGGACCTGTCCGAACGACGGGTAATCGGTTTCGAAGCGCTGGTGCGCTGGCAGCATCCGGAGAAAGGCAGGATATCGCCTGCTGAATTTATTCCACTGGCCGAACGACTGGGACTGATTACCGCATTGGGCAACTGGGTACTGAAAGAAGCCTGCCGTCAGGGCGAACAGTGGCGCCAGCAAGGACTCAGCTTTGACCATATCGCCGTCAACGTCTCAGTCCAGCAATTTGCAGAGGGGGATTTCGTCTCCCGGGTCATCGACGCTCTCGATACAAGCGGGCTGCCCCCCGGTTACCTGGAACTGGAGATTACCGAGACCTTCCTGCTGGGCGAATTTGACAAGGTTCGCCAGGCCATGGAACGGCTGTCGGAGCGGGGCGTTCGTTTTTCCATCGACGACTTCGGTACCGGTTTTTCCTCCATGCTCTACCTCAAGCAGTTACCGGTCGAAACCATCAAGCTGGCCCAGGAGTTTGTGCTGGATATCACCCACGATAGCGGTAGCTACCAGATCGTCCGGGCCTCCACCCAGCTGGGGAAGAGCCTCGGCATGAATGTGATCGCCGAAGGTATCGAGGATCAGGCCAGCCAGGAGATCCTGCTACGGTTGGGCTGTGAGCGGGCCCAGGGTTACTACTACAGCAAGCCTCTGCCGGCTGATCAGATCTGTTCTTCATTACTGGCCACGCTGGTTGATAAGATCAGTCCGCTCCACCGAGTGACTGAACAGGCGCTGGCCGAGCAGCGCTGACCCGTATCGCCCCCTCATCCTGCCTGGCGGCAGTGTTTCCAGCAGAATCCATGCGGAACCGCCCCTGTCACGATAAACCCGCTGAACGCCCTGAAGGAGCATAAGGTGCTGACTGCGCCTTCGGCTTTATCCTGTCAGCTCCGACTACCGCTGATTCAGCAACCCTGATTTAATACGCTGATTAACGAAGATGCATAGCAGGAGCGCTGATGCAACGAACCGAAAATCTCAACAGCGGCAGGGAGCTGTTCCGGGAGCTGCAGGCAACCTTCCTTCGGGCCGAGCAGACCGGCCTGAGATTCGCCATTATCAGTCGGACGTTGGCGCTGCTGGCAACGGGGCTGTGGCTGGTATTCTCCCGGGCCGCCGACCCGGTGAGGGTTCTGGAGTTTACCGGCCTGCTGGCGCTGTTCGGCGCATTGGGGCTGATCCACTATCGGATGATCGGCTCGAGATTCGACAAACCCTGGCTGAAGTACCTGTTTATTACCATCGATATCACTATCGTATCGGTACTGGTGGCAACTCAGCCACTCTACGACAGTGCCGACCTGCCCCAGGTGATGATCTACCGCTCGACCATTTTCCCGTTCTATTTTCTGGCCCTGGCGGTAGCGGCATTCAGTTTTTCCCCGGGGATGGTGCTCTGGTCCGGTGTCGCCGGTGCACTCGGCTGGCTGCTGGCTTTTCTGCATGCAGCCAGCGGACCGCTGCCTGTTCTCAACTGGTCCGATATGCCGCCGGCCCCCACGGCCGAGCAGGTTACCGCGGTAGTGCTTGATCCCACTTTCGGGGGGGGCGGCAGCCGGATTCAGGAGGCGGTGATGTTGCTGATTGTGGCTGCATTGATGGCCACCGTGATGTGGCGGGCTCGCAACACTCTGCGGCGGATGCTGGTGGCGGAACGGGATCGGGCCTCAATCTCCGGCCTGTTCGGACGCTTCGTGCCCCCGGCCATCGTCGATGCGATGATCGCCGACCGCGGTGTGCTGGCGCCGATTGAACGGGAAGCAACGGTTCTGTTTGCCGACCTGGTGGGCTTTACCGGGATGACGGAACGGGTGGGACCGACCCGCACTGTGGAGGTTCTTAACGCCTGGTTCGACGAAGTGACTCGTATCGTCGGCCGTCACAACGGCGTTATTACCCAGTATCAGGGTGATGCGGTGCTGGTGACCTTCAATGTGCCGTTACTGGACCCGGCCCATGCTCAGAACGCCCTCAGTGCGGCTCTGGAGATGCTGAATTCAGTCCGCGACTGCCGATTCGCCGACGAAATGATTGCTATCCGTATCGGGATTAACAGCGGTCCGCTGGTGGCCGGCAATGTCGGAGGCGGTGGTCGCCAGAGCTACACCGTGCATGGCGATGCCGTCAATCTGGCGGCGCGGCTGGAACACCTCAACAAGGAGTACGGTACCAGCCTGTTGCTCTCCGCCAGCACCGCGACCGGGGTGTCGTCCACAGACCTGCGATCCATGGGTGAAATCGAGGTCAGAGGACTGAGCCAGCCGGTGGCGATCTATACCGTCGCTGAACCTGCATAGCGACTGATGGTCACTACTATTATTCCGGGGCCGGAAGTCAGCAAGCAGCCCTGGCGGTACCCGTTTCCGTTCGCCGCGTATCAGGGGAGATATACCATGCGACTCTTTTCACTGCTGCTGATCGTTCCTATCGCCCTGGTTATTTACACCGCCCGGGATAACGAAGGCTGGCGCACCGCCAGCCGCGAGTCAGCGGGCATCGCCCCCGATCCGACCACCACTCAGGAAGCTGTGTTGCATGTTTACGGTGCCTCAGCCTACGGCTGGCGTGGCTGGTTCGCAATCCACACCTGGATTGCCGCCAAGCGCAGCGGTGAAGATCGCTATACCGTTTACGAAGTGATTGGCTGGCGCCAGCATCGGGGCCTGCCGGTGCTACGGATCGCCCGGGATATTCCCGACCGCTACTGGTTCGGCAACCGCCCTAGACTACTGCTGGAACATCGTGGAGAAGGCGTCGACCGACTGATCAGCGCCGTCGACAGCGCCGCCCGCCGATACCCCTGGAGCAATGAATACAAGGTGTTCCCCGGCCCTAACAGCAATACTTTCCCTTCATGGATCGGCGAACAGGTCCCGGAACTTGGGCTGGATCTGCCCGTCTCGGCGATTGGTAAGGGCTGGCGGGAGTAGTTGCGAGAGGTACCAGACTGCAAAAAACAAAACCAGTGAAGTGCCCTTCACTGGTTTTTTTGTCGTAACAGCACTCGCTGGCTCTGCTCAGATCGGATTGCCGTCGAGGGTGACAGTGCCGGCATCAAAGCTGAAATCCAGCTGACCGTCGCTGGCCGCCTGGCCCAGCATCGGATTAACGCCACCCAGCAGCTGCGCCACTATCATCTGCACTTCACCACTGGTTTCCATGGTCAGGGAAGCGCTCAACGCCTGAACAAGTTCCTGCTTAAAGCGCCGTTCCATCACCGGGTCACCGGTGATCAGATCCTGAATGGCCGTCGATGTGAGCTTATTGTGATCCAGCCGGGCCGAACCTGAAATCCTGGCATCGCCCTTTCCGCTGATGGCCAGATTAAGATCGTTCAGAGTCAGGATCGGATCGTTCTGCAACAGCTTATCGCCTGCCAGCACCACCAGCTTTTCGAACTCCCGGGAAACTCGTGCTTCATCCCACTGCTCCTGCTGCGCCCGCTCCAGCAGCGAAACAAACTGGCGGACCGCATCACCGTCGATACGATCCACCCTCAGATCCAGCGCAGCCGGACCGACATCCATACCCTGTACCTTCGCAGTATTAATAGAGAAACGCATGGTCGACATCGCCATTTCAGCAACCTCCGTAGCGGAACTGAGCACAATTCCGCCAGCCTGCGCGGCCCCCTGAGCGCCACTGAAGCGAAGCATATCCAGGGTCATGTTCATCTCACCACGATCCCCCCCAGCATCGACAGTACGACTGACAGTGCCGGACAGATTACGGAAAGAGAGCCGTGACGGAACGGTGCGGTTCTCGCTGAAGCTGAACTCCGGCAGCGACCAGCTGGCCCGGTAGTTATCCGCGCTCACTCCCTGCTCCGTCAGCTGCAGGGTCCAGTCGCCGACCAGCGCCGCACTGGTAATCACCACCTCATTCTCCGCCAGGCTGATCTCCGGCACCCTGGTAGTCCCGGTTACCGCCCCCGGCAGGATCTGTCCCCACATCTCGACGGCCCGGCCACCAAACAGCAGGCCGGTGATCGTCTTAACGCTGCTGCCACCGAGCAACGTATTGTGGGCACGGGCCTCGAAGCGGGCACCGTTAACCAGGGTCAGTGCATCGTGGTCCACCCGATAGCTGATCTCCAGCACCGACAGTTTGTCGGCCGGGCCGGCGGTGATCGTCACCAGACCTTCGGAGCTGAACAGGCCACCGCCGTGCTCACTCAGTGCGGCACTGAGGCGCTGATCTTCGATCCGATAACCGTCAATTTCGGTCACCATGCTGGCGACAGCGGTTTGAACCTGGGACTGGAACCGACTCTGCTGGTAAGCACCGTAACCGACACCGCCGATCAGCGCAGAGCCAACAATGATGGAAATGGTTTTTTTCATAGGTGCGAAGCTCCCTTTGCACTGGATGGTAGCAGGAACCCTTACTGTTCGTTGTTTCTGTTAAGAGCCCCATGCCCCGTAAAATGGATGACCTGATTGATCACCGCGTTCTATTTCATCATAAACGGATGAATCACCGGCAACGCGATAAGATCGGCCTTTCCTTCGAACAGGGTATTGTCAACCGATACCTTATCGTCATCCGGGTTCGGAAGCATCGTTGACCGTAAAAGACTGATGCTACGGGCTCGGCGATGGTACCCGGTTCGAAACCGGCTGGCCCCAGAGTATTCGGCACGCTCAGTGCTCCGGTCCCCAGCTGCATAGCTGCCGGCCCGTTGATGAGCTCAGAGTCCGGTAGATTACCCGGTTTGTCGACCACCTGACGACCCTTTCCGGGCGGGCCAGCCATCACCACACGACCGGGATTCTCAATCAGCCTGGTACTGAGGGAGTGGCAAACCAGAATCCCTCCCAGGGAGTGGGTGACGAAATGAACCCAGGCTTCTTTCGGGTACTGTGACAGTGCACTATCGATTGTGGATTCGGCCAGTTCTTCGATCGCCTCGCTGGTGAATGGGTAACCTTAGTTGACCCTGGCGTATCCGGCGCCTTTCAGAGCGGTGGCCATCTTCATTATTGAGCCTTCGGTACTTACCTGGCCATATCACAGGATGACGCATTCTGCAGCTGAAGCGGCAGAGAAAACGAGAGCCATAAGCAACAGGAGCCATCTGAATATATTCATCCCGCCCCTGGATGACGCCGATAAATACAGGATTGAGCTATGTTTAAGGAACCTCCAAATAAGTCCCTTAGCCTGGCGCTGGAAGCAGGCCTCCTTCTCCTGTCTGGCAGGCTGAACGCCGAAAACTGAGATAGACTTCCCTCTGCATGCTATCGACCAGCCCTCCCCCAATGGAGTTTAAGGATGAAACGGATATTTCGCTGGTTACGAATTACCCTGTCAGCGCTGGCGCTGTTGCTCGCCGTCTTGCTGGCACGGACGCTGCTGCTTTCCTTCGAGCATAGTCCCGTAGAATCCATTGATCCCGTAGCCCTGGATCTGGAGCAGGCCGGCCAGCAGCTGGCCCGAGCGTTGCGATTAAAGACTCTGTCCCCCGAGGATCCGACGGATTTTGAAGGCGCTCCGTTTCTGGCCCTGCACGATCATCTGCGACAGGCTTACCCCCGCCTGCATCAACAGCTGGAGCGCGAGGTCGTGGCAGATTACAGCCTGCTGTATCGCTGGCCGGGGAGCGAGCCTGACCTGAAACCTCTCATTCTGCTTGCTCACCTGGATGTCGTGCCGGCCAGTGATGAAACTCTGTCGCAGTGGACCCATCCCCCCTTTGCCGGTGTCATCGCCGATGGCTACATCTGGGGCAGAGGTGCTATGGATATGAAGCAGTCGATGATGGCCCAGCTGGAGGCGATCGAGTTACTGCTGGCCAGGGGTTTACAGCCCCGGCGTACCCTCTATCTGGCATTCGGGCATGATGAGGAACTGGGGGGACTGAACGGTGCCGCCAGCCTGGCCAGGCGGTTGCGGGAACTGGGCGTCCAGGCAGCGTTTACCCTGGACGAGGGCTCGGCGATCGTTGAGGGAGTGGTTCCCGGAGTCAGGGGACCCGCGGCGCTGATCGGGGTGGCCGAGAAGGGTTACCTGAGCCTGGAACTGTCAACCGAACATACCGGTGGCCATTCGTCGATGCCCGCTTCTCCCACCGCTATCGGCCGACTGGCCACCGCCCTTCATCGCCTGGAATCCCGCCCGCTGCCGGCCCGGCTGGACTATCCGACCTCGGAGATGCTGGAACGGCTGGCAGAGCGGATGCCCTTCTGGTATCGGCTGGTGATCGCCAATCGCTGGCTGTTCGAGCCGCTGCTGCTGCGAATGATGGCCACCGGACCGGCATCCAACGCCCTGATCCGCACGACGACGGCACCGACCCTGCTGGATAAGGCGGGCGTCAAAGAAAACGTCCTCCCCAGATCCGCCGGCGCGGTGGTCAACTTCCGATTACTGCCCGGCGATTCGCTGTCGGCAGTGACGGAGTCGGTAAAAACCACCGTCGCCGATTCCCGGGTGCAGATCCGGCAAAGGAGTGAGGCGGCACCGGCTTCAAAAGTTTCAGACAGCGACTCGGCGGCCTACCGCACGCTGGAAAAGACATTCCAACAGGTTTTCCCCGACGCTCTGGTAACCCCCAGCCTGGTGATCGGCGGTACCGATTCCAAACATTATCAGCAGATCGCGGCAGCCAGTTTTCGGATTCTGCCGATGCGGCTGACAGCCGCGGATCTGCCTCGCATCCACGGTATCGACGAACGTATCAGTATCGAGGACTATGGCGACATGATCCGATTCTATCTGCAGCTGATCGGCAACCTGTCTGAACTGGAAAACACGCCGCAGTAACCCGACAGCAGTCCTGCCGATTCTGTTTCATTACGGGATACCGCTCCGAACAGAGGGCGGCTGCATAGATAGCCCGAACCGGGCAGACACCACTCGGCCAGCTCCCGCTGCGGGTTCAGCTGTTATCCTGTTTAAACAAACAGACGGCAGGGCAGCCGCCACAAACCGGCAGATCGCGGATGGCTTCTCACTGCCCGCTTTTCCGTCAGCGACCGCCTGTGCCTGGCAACGGTTCTTCAGGCTTATTCGCTGAACGGTGCCCCGTTTGTATCCTCCGAGTGATCTGAACTACCTTTGAATCAACAGGCCCGGTTGTTATCAGCAAGGCCTGGTACCGGATCATGCCAACAGATTCAGCTCCTGGAATTCGTGTTGATGAGCATTCTGTCCGTTACGGATGCGAAGAAAGGTATAGCGGATATCAACTTTGATGACAAAGAGTCCATATGAGCGCTCACCCTGACGAACATGCAGATTGCTCGTCGACAAAGATAGTGCCTGTTCTGGCCGGAGGAGGAAGCCGCCTTTCTGCCCATATCGGCGTACTGACGGCCCTGAGGGAGCTGGGTATCGAATTCTCATCTCTTGTCGGTGTTTCTGGCGGGAGTATCGTCGGCTCCCTTTTTGTCGTCGGCTATTCACTCGAAGAGATCAGAAAGGTGGCGGAGGAAACGGATTTCTGCAAATTTCTGGACCAGTCGTTGTTCAGTTTGTTGCGCACCGGAGGTCTGTCCAGTGGCGACAGATTTGAAGAGTGGATTGACGAAAAGCTGGGAGGGATTACCTTCGCCGAACTTGATCGCCCTTTCCATGTCGTGGCAACGGATGTCCGATCAGGCCTGCCGGTCATATTTGATAAAGACAGGACTCCGGATCTGAAAGTCTCTCGGGCCGTCAGGTTTTCGATGTCAATTCCCATTTTTTTCAGCTTCGTCGAATTCAGAGGACAGCTGATGGTGGATGGCAGCATTCTGTCTGAGGATGCGCTGCAGAGAGACTGGGCTGAGGACGGATCGCCTGTTTTTGTCTTCAGACTACGAAGCATACAGAATACCCGACCACCTGAACGCCTGCCCATGTTCCCTCTGATGAGCTACCTGTCGCTGCTGATCCGAACGTTCATGACGACAATGTCCAGAGAATATATCAACGAAAATTTCTGGCATTCGACCGTCGTAGTTCACGTCGGCAGTATTTCTCCTATTGAGTTTGGCCTTTCAGCCCGGCAGAAAACCCTTCTCTATCAGGCGGGCTATGATACTGCCCGACGTATAGTGCCGATAAAACTGGCCCGGCAAAAACGTGCAATGGAAAATCAGGCAATACTATCCGGGGTTAACAGGTAACTGGCTGTACATTCTGCGCCCGTTGATAAACTTCACCGACCGTTTCAGCTCACCGCAATTGCCAGCATCGGGGAACGCAACATCCCCTGATCCTCTCCCGTCCGGCAGGTATAAAAAAACCGCACCGGGCTCACACCCCGTGCGGTTCAGTGATCAGACGACCTGATCAGGAAGGAAACGCGAACTGTGCCCCTTCCCGTACTCCGGCAGAGGGCCAGCGCTGAGTGACGGTCTTGCGCTTGGTGTAGAAACGCACGGAATCCGGGCCATAAGCATGCAGATCTCCGAACAGTGAACGCTTCCAGCCACCGAAGCTGTGGTAGGAGACCGGTACCGGCAGCGGTACATTGATACCCACCATGCCGACCTGGATATTGTCGCTGAAGTAACGGGCCGCCTCACCATCACGGGTGAAGATACAGGTACCGTTGCCGTACTCGTGAGCGTCGATCAGATCCATCGCCTCCTGCATACTGTTAACCCGCACCACCTGCAGCACCGGACCGAAAATCTCCTCCTGGTAGCTGCGCATCTCCGGAGTCACCTTATCGATCAGGGTGCCGCCAACAAAGAAGCCGTTCTCGTGACCCGGTACCTCGGGGTTACGACCGTCAACCACCACATTGGCGCCCTGCTCTTCAGCGCTGTTGATATAGCCCACCACCTTCTCCTGGTGCGCTTTAGTGATCACCGGACCGAAGTCGTTGGAACTGTCGCTGTAGGCACCGACCTTCAGCGGCTCCATCGCCTGCTTCATCTTGGCAACCAGAGTATCGGCGGCTTCGTCGCCGACCGCCACCGCTACGGACAGCGCCATGCAGCGTTCGCCGGAGGAACCGAAGGCGGCGCCCAGCAGCTGGTTAACGGCGTTGTCCATATCGGCGTCGGGCATCACGATGGCGTGGTTCTTGGCGCCGCCCAGGGCCTGGCAGCGCTTACCGTTGGCATTGGCGGTGCTGTAGATGTATTCCGCGATCGGGGTCGAGCCGACGAAGCTGACCGCCTTGACCCGCTCATCGGTGAGCAGGGTATCGACCGCTTCCTTGTCACCGTTGACCACGTTCAGCACCCCGGCCGGCAGACCGGCTTCCTGCAGCAGCTCGGCTACCAGCATGGTGGAGGACGGATCACGCTCAGACGGCTTCAGCACGAAGCAGTTACCACAGACGATGGCCATCGGATACATCCACAGCGGCACCATGGCCGGGAAGTTGAACGGAGTGATACCGGCCACCACGCCCAGCGGCTGCAGCTCGCTCCAGGAATCGATGGCAGGACCAACGTTCTTGCTGTGCTCGCCCTTCAGCAGTTCCGGGGCGTAGCAGGCGTACTCGACGTTCTCGATACCGCGCTGCAGCTCGCCCATGGCGTCGTGGGCGATCTTGCCGTGCTCTTCACCGATCAGCTTAACGATCCGGTCGGCGTTCTGTTCCAGCAGCTCCTTAAAGCGGAACATGACTCGGGCACGTTTGGCTGGCGGGGTGTTACGCCAGGCGGGGTACGCTGCCTGAGCGGCTGCAATAGCCTCCTCCACGGTGGCCTTGCTGGCCAGCGCAACCTGCTTGCTGACTTCGCCGGTGGAGGGGTTGAAAACGTCCTGGCTGCGAGGTGCGTCGGTACGCATTTCGCCGTTGATCAGATGTCCGACTAGGGTCATGGGGTAAACCTCTGTGAATAAGATATTATTCTTAAATTACGTTTTTTAACCCGGGGCACTTCCTCTGCCCCGGATCACAATCTGCTATCAGTCCAGCTCGTTGATGGATTCGCCAAGGGCGTTGATCACGTTATCGATCTCTTCCTTCTCGGAGATAAACGGCAGGCCCAGCTGAATGGTGTCGCCACCGTAACGCACGTAGAAGCCCTTCTCCCAGCACTTCATGGCGATCTCCCAGGGGCGCCGCGCCGGCTCGCCGGGGTACGCCTCGATCTGCAGCGCGCCGGCCAGACCGTAGTTACGGATGTCACTGATGTACTTCGTGCCTTTCAGGCTGTGAATGGCATCCTCGAACACCGGGCTCATCTCCTTCACCCGCGCCACCAGATTATCCTGCTGGAGGATATCCAGTGAGGCCAGCGCCGCGGCACAGGCCACCGGGTGGCCGGAGTAGGTGTAACCGTGGGGGATCTCCATCATGTAATCGGGGCCGCCGTTGTCCATAAAGGTCTGGTAGATCTCTTTCTTCGCGATCACCGCCCCCATCGGCACCGCACCGTTGGTCAGCTGCTTGGCGACGTTGATCATGTCCGGCACCACCCCGAACTCCTCGGCGCCGGTGTTGGAACCCATGCGGCCGAAACCGGTGATCACCTCATCGAAGATCAGCAGGATGTTGTGCTGATCACAGATCTCCCGCAGCCGCTGCAGATAACCCTGCGGCGGCGGAATCACCCCGGCGGAACCGGCCAGCGGCTCGACAATCACCGCGGCGATATTGGAGGCATCGTGCAGCGCAATCAGCTCCAGCAGCTCGTCCGCCTTGTCGGCACCCTGCTCCGGCATACCGCGGGTGAAGGCGTTCTCCTTCAGCAGCGTGTGGGGCAGGTGATCGCAGTCCACCCCCTGACCGAACAGGGTGCGGTTGGCGCCGATGCCGCCGAGGCTGAAGCCGCCGAAGTTAACGCCGTGGTAGCCCTTGGAGCGGCCGATCAGCTTGGTCTTGGTGGGCATGCCTTTCTTGCGCCAGTAGGAACGGGCGATTTTCAGGGAGGTGTCGGCACTTTCGGAACCGGAACCGGTGTAGAAAACGTAGTCCAGACCCGCGGGCGTCAGCTCCTTGATACGGTTGGCCAGTTCGAACGCCTTCGGGTGGCCGTACTGGAAGGCGGGTGCGTAGTCGAGCTGACGCAGCTGCTTCGACACCGCCTCGGCGATCTCCGGGCGGCTGTGACCGGCACCGCAGGTCCACAGGCCCGACAGACCGTCGAACACCTTGCGACCTTCGGCATCGGTAAAGTAAGCACCCTGCGCTTCGACGATGATACGGGGATCATCCTTGAACTGGCGGTTGGCCGAATAGGGCATCCAGTAGGCTTCAAGTTCTGCCCGGCTCATACCGGCAGACTTCTGCGTATTGAATTCAGACATATGCATCCTCGTCTCGCTGTCGTCAGCCCCTGGTTTCGGTGGCATGGCTGACGGTGCGTGGTTTTATTATCAGGGCTCCTGGCCTGCCCCGGATTTCAGACCAGCTTTAATCTGGTCGCCTTCCTGCCTGATCTCAGTGTGGACCTGTCACTATGTTTTTAAAATATGATTGTATTTACTGTTGATTAAGTAATTACTTACCCTTTGTGGGTCCGGTGATACAGGGCGAGGGTTATGGTGGAGACAGGCTGGGAGGTTGATAAGTTCTGGTCATTTTTTCGCCCCCGGCGACTCACTTTTCTTAGCGGCTAAGAAAAGTAAGCAAAAGAAGACCGCCCCTGTGGCTCAGGCCTTCGGCTTCCCTCACTCCTCAGCTGAAGCGGGCGCTGCGCAAACTCGGCCTGCGGCCTCAGACAGCTGCTCGCTTGTTTCCCGCTTCCGCCTGCGGGGCTCGGCTTTGTCAAAGGGGGATCTGGTATTATCTGCCAGCCCTGTGGCTCCTCCCTCTTTTGGTTCTTCACTATCCTGGGGAGCTACTCTTTTTTATCAGGATAAACGCGATCGCTCGAAAGCGGCCCACGTGACCATGACCCGAACTAACGTAGATAATGAGGGGCCGATTTCGTCATCAGCAACGATAAGCGCGTTTTGGTTCCTTTGCCGCGCAGAGCAAAGGAACTCGCCCGGCGGGGGCGAAATTAAACTCTCCGAAAACTCAATAAATCAGGATCTCTCCTGAATCTAAGCATTCAACCGAAAACACCGCTTTCGCCCCTCGGCGACTCACTTTTCTTAGCGGCTAAGAAAAGTAAGCAAAAGAAGGCCGCCCCTGTGACTCAGGCCTTCGGCTTCCCTCACTCCTCAGCTGAAGCGGGCGCTGCGCAAACTCGGCCTGCGGCCTCAGACAACTGCTCGCTTGTTTCCCGCTTCCGCCTGCGGGGCTCGGATTCGTCAAAGGGGGAATGGTGTGACCTGCACGTTCTGCGCACTCTCCACCCTGCTCGAGCTTCACAACCTGAGGAGCAGCGCAGTTTTATCAGAATAAATACGATCGCTCGAAAGCGGCCCATGTGACCATGGCCTGAACTAACACAGATAGTGAGGGGCCGATTTCGTCATCAGCAACGATTCAGCGCGTTTTGGTTCCTTTGCCGCGCAGAGCAAAGGAACTCGCCCGGCGGGGGCGAAATTAAACCCTCCGAAAACTCAATAAATCAGGATCTCTCCTGAATCTGAGCAGTCAACCGAAAATACCGCTTTCGCCCCTCGGCGACTCACTTTTCTTAGCGGCTAAGAAAAGTAAGCAAAAGAAAGCCGCCCCTGTGGCTCAGGCCTTCGGCTTCCCTCACGCCTCAGCTGAATCGGGCGCTGCGCAAACTCGGCCTGCGGCCTCAGACAACTGCTCGCTTATTTCCCGCTTCCGCCTGCGGGGCTCGGCTTTGTCAGAGGGTATCTGGTGTTGCCGGCAAGCCACTCGCCCCCCACCCTCACTCATCTCCCGACCAGAAGTCACCGTTAAGTAAAAACCGGCAAAAATTTTAAAGCCCTGAAGCGCCTGCAAATTCAGGGCATTAGCCTGACCTTCCCACTCTTTCTTTTACCTCTTGGAAAAAAATTCTTGCCAGCCATTTTTTTCAAGCATAGTATTTACCAAAAGGTAAAAATAAGAATCCCAACGATGGGATCCAACCGACCCCGACTCCGGGTTACCTGGCGGTAACCGGAATGCGAGCCGATACCGCAGACGCGGATCCTGGCCATCGGTCAAGCCAGCCGCATTGCAGAGATGCATTGCAGCGGTCATCGCAAACAGGGTCAGAACAGGAGGCAACCGGTATGAGTGCTTTGCAGACCAGGTTTACCCGGATATTGCATGTGGTGTTTCGGCCCGGTGATTCCCTGCCCGTCTCCTCTGGAATTGTTTTTACGCTTTTTGCGCAGTTCTTTATTCATCTCTTTAACCAGCACAATCTCCCGACTTCCATCTGCGCCGGTCAGACCCCGAGCCGCTGCGGCTCCGTACGGCACTGCTGTAGCTGAACGAATGATGGAATCGACAGAATCTGCTGAACAGAAACAGGAAGGAAGATTGCAATGAAAAAGCTTAAATGCGGGCTGATTCAGATGGGACTCAAGGGCGACAGCTCCGGCTCCCCGGAACAGATCCGGGACCAGATGCTGGAAGCCCACCTGCCACTGATCGACCTGGCCGGCGAACAGGGTGTGCAGGTGCTCTGTTTTCAGGAGGTATTTACCCAGCCCTACTTCTGCCCGAGCCAGGACAGTAAATGGTACGCCGCCGCCGAACGCATTCCCGAAGGCCACACCACCCGGCTGATGCAGGAATATGCAAAAAAGCACAGTATGGTGATCGTGGTGCCGATCTACGAAGAGGATATCACCGGGGTCTATTACAACACCGCGGCGGTCATCGATGCCGATGGTACCTACCTCGGTAAGTACCGCAAGAACCATATCCCCGATGTCGCTCCCGGTTTCTGGGAGAAACTCTACTTCAAACCCGGCAACAGCGGTTATCCGGTGTTTGACACCGCTTACTGCAAGCTGGGGGTCTACATCTGCTACGACCGTCATTTTCCCGAGGGCTGGCGGGCACTGGCGCTGAACGGCGCCGAATATATCGTTAACCCCTCCGCCACCGTGGCCGGCAAGAGCAGGTACCTGTGGGAGCTGGAGCAGCCCGCCGCTGCCGCCGCCAACGGCGTGTTTATCGGCGCCATCAACCGGGTTGGCAGAGAAGCGCCCTGGGATGAGCAGATGGGCGAGTTCTACGGGTCCAGCTACATCGCCAACCCGCTCGGTCAGATCGAGGCTCAGGCCAGTTACGATCAGGACGAATTGCTGGTTCATGAGATCGACCTGGATCAGATCCGTGAAGTTCGCAACGGCTGGCAGTTCTTCCGTGACCGCCGTCCGGAGAGCTATGACGAACTGGTCGAGGCCTGATCAGCAGAGCGACGCTCAACACACCGATCACTGCACCTAATTCAGCGACACCGCCGTTCACCTAAGCCTGCGGGATTCTTTACGGGAACCCCGGGGGGGCATCGGCTCTGTCCGCCAAAGCATTAAAACAACCTCAGATAATAACAATACGAGGATGCACAAGATGAGTACTCAAAACACCGGCAGTTCGTCTGCCGTCAAAGTCGGCGAGTTCTATGAGCTGGAAACCGGACCCGACGTCCGAAACAGCGACCACTACAACGAGGATATCGCCCCGACCCGGGTCAAAGAGCGCACCTGGTCGACGCTGAATGTCGCCGCCCTCTGGGTCGGCATGGCGATCTGCGTACCCACCTACACCCTCGGCGGCGTGCTGACCGCCTATTTCGGTCTCTCCGTCGGTGAGGCGCTGGTAACCATTCTGCTGGCCAACGTGGTGGTGCTGATACCGCTCACCCTCAACGCCTACCCCGGCACCAAATACGGCGTTCCCTTTCCGGTTTTGCTGCGCTCGTCGTTCGGCATCGTCGGCTCCAATATCCCCTGCCTGATCCGGGCGCTGGTGGCCTGCGGCTGGTTCGGAATCCAGACCATGTTCGGCGGCGTGGCGATCCATATCCTGTTCTCGGCGCTGCTGCCGGGCTGGGAGAATCTGGGCAGCACCGGCGAAGTGATCGGCTTCTTCCTGTTCCTGGCGATGAACCTCTATATCGTCATCAGAGGCTCGGAATCGATCAAGGTGCTGGAAACCCTGTCGGCACCACTGCTGCTGGCAGTCAGTATCGGCCTGATGATGTGGGCCACTCCGCAGATCTCCGTCACCGAGATTCTCGCCACCCCGGCCAACCGTCCGGAAGACGCCTCCTTCTGGGGCTATTTCTTCGGCGGGCTGACCGCGATGGTGGGTTTCTGGGCCACCCTGTCGCTGAACATTCCGGACTTCAGCCGCTATGTGAAGTCGCAGAAGGACCAGATCGCCGGCCAGATTATCGGCCTGCCCCTGACCATGTTCTTCTTCGCGGCACTGGGTGTGGTACTGACCGCAGCCTCCACAACGCTGGTGGGTGAAACCATCTCCGATCCGGTCAACCTGATCGGCAAGATCGACAGCCCGTTCTGGGTGGTGATCGCCATGGTGATGATCATTATCGCCACCCTGTCCACCAACACCGCGGCCAATATCGTCTCACCCACCAACGACTTCCAGAACATCGCCCCGAAGAAGATCAACCAGACCCGCGGCGTGCTGCTGACCGGTGCTATCGGCATTCTGCTGATGGGCTGGGAGCTGCTGAAAAAACTGGGCTGGATCGAGTCCGATGTCAGCGTCGAGGCGATGTACACCGGCTGGCTGCTCGGTTACTCCAGCCTGCTGGGACCGATCGCCGGCATCATGATCGTCGATTACTTCCTCATTAAACGCCAGTTCCTCAACCTGCCTGAGCTGTACAAGACCCGCGGCATCTACGGCGGCTTCAACAGCGCCGGCCTGATCGCCTTCGCGGTACCGGTGGCGCTGACGCTGTTCTCGCTCACCACCGGTTCCCTCAACTGGTTCTATCAGTACGGCTGGTTCACCGGCTCGATCCTGGGTGGCCTGGTGTACTGGGTGGCGGCCAGTAAGCAAACGGAGGCCGTTGGCGAAGGCGCGGTTCAGGGCAACTGATCAGAACCGGTCGCTGCTGCTGGTAGCAGCCCGCTCCGAGGGCGACAGAGCCGGGACCACCGATGTTCCTCAGTTCAAACAAGCTGACCGCGACTGACGGCAGATTCTCCGGACTTCCGGTCCGGTCGCCCTCGGAGCGGGCTGCTACAGATGGTACCGGTGTAGCAGCGGGCTCTGACCGCGACGACGGCAGATTCTCCGGACTTCCGGGCGGTCGCCCTCGGAGCAGGCTGCTACAGACCGTGCCGGTGTAGCAGCGGGCTCTGACCGCGACGACGGCAGATTCTCCGGACTTCCGGTCCGGTCGCCCTCGGAGCGGGCTGCTACAGATAGTACCGGTGTAGCAGCGGGCTCTGACCGCGACTGACAGCAGATTCCCCGGACTTCCGGGCCGGTCGCCCTCGGAACGGGCTGCTGCAGATCGTTCCTGTCGGGCCGTGTAGCAGCGGGCTCTGACCGCGACTGGCAACAGATTCTCCGGACTTCCGGGCCGGTCGCCCCCGGCGCGGGCTGCTACAGAAAACCGAAATTACGCCATCCGGCTCTGAGCCAGAGGGAGCCTTAAACCGGATAACAATCAACAGGAGATCAGCATGATCTGGATAAGTTTTGCAATTGTGCTGGCCGCCGGCGCCATGCTGCCGATGCAGGCCGGCGTCAACGCTCAGCTGGCCCGCTCCGGCGGTCATGCTCTGTGGGCGTCAGGGGTCTCTTTTCTGGTCGGCACCCTGGCACTACTGGCGGTTTACGCCAGCCTGCGTCACCCCTGGCCGGGGCTGGCACAACTGAAGGAAGCCCCCTACTGGGCCTGGAGTGGCGGCCTGATGGGCGCATTTTTTGTCACCAGCATGGCCTTCTTTGCGCCGAAGCTGAGCGCCACCACCCTGCTGGCGCTGGTGATCGCCGGCCAGATGGGAGCCTCGTTACTGCTGGACCATTACGGCGCTATCGGCTTCAGTACCCAGGAGATCAATCCCTGGCGTGTTGCCGGTGTGCTGTTGATTGCGGCCGGCGTGGTGCTGGTACGTAAATTCTGACCGGCGTCCGGTAAAGCCTGAACCGCCGCGGGAAGTAACGGCTGCGATCCTGTTACGGCCGGGCATAACGGCCTGCACCCGTTAAACATAGCTCGTAACTATCGACTGGTTAGCAGCAATTAATTTCTTTTATGTAAACGGTTTCCTTAGGCTGAAGATGTAACCCCATTGAGGAGACTGACATGAATAAGAAACTGACTACAGCGGCCGGCTGCCCGGTGGCCGACAACCAGAACGTTCTGACCGCAGGACCACGTGGCCCCCAGTTGCTTCAGGACGTCTGGTTCCTGGAAAAGCTGGCCCACTTCGACCGGGAAGTGATTCCGGAGCGGCGGATGCATGCCAAAGGCTCCGGTGCCTACGGAACCTTCACCGTCACCGGAGATATCACCCGTTACACTCGGGCAAAGATTTTTTCCGAGGTGGGTAAACAGACCGAGCTGTTCGCCCGCTTCACCACCGTTGCCGGTGAACGCGGCGCTGCCGATGCTGAACGGGATATCCGCGGCTTCGCGGTGAAGTTCTACACCGAAGAGGGAAACTGGGATCTGGTCGGCAACAACACACCGGTGTTCTTTCTCCGTGATCCATTGAAATTTCCGGACCTGAATCACGCGGTCAAGCGCGATCCCCGCACCAATATGCGCAGCGCTCAGAACAACTGGGATTTCTGGACTTCGCTGCCGGAAGCCCTGCACCAGATCACCATCGTCATGAGCGATCGCGGGATTCCGGCCAGCTACCGGCATATGCACGGATTTGGCAGCCACACCTTCAGCATGATCAACGCCGACAACGAGCGGGTCTGGGTCAAATTCCACTTCAAGTCGCAACAGGGCATTAAGAACCTCAGCGACCAGCAGGCCGAGCAGCTGATTGGACGGGACCGGGAGAGTCATCAGCGTGATCTCTTTGAGGCCATCGAAAACGGTGACTACCCCGGCTGGACGCTCCATATTCAGGTGATGACCGAACCGCAGGCGGCAGCAAGCCCCTTCAATCCCTTCGACCTGACCAAAGTCTGGCCCCAGGCCGACTATCCGCTGATCGAGGTGGGTCGGATGGAGCTGAACCGCAATCCCGAGAACTTTTTTGCCGAGGTGGAGCAGTCCGCCTTCAATCCCGCCAGCGTCGTGCCGGGCATCGGTTTTTCGCCCGACAGGATGCTGCAGGGACGGCTGTTCTCCTATGGCGATGCCCAGCGTTACCGGCTGGGGGTCAACCATCACCAGATTCCGGTCAATGCCCCTCGCTGCCCGGTCCATAGCTATCACCGCGATGGTGGCATGCGCACCGACGGCAACCACGGCGGCACCATCGGCTATGAACCCAACAGCCGGGGCGAATGGCAGCAGCAGCCCGATTATGCGGAACCACCGCTGGCGCTGTCCGAGGCCGCGGACCGCTGGAACCATCGAGAGGATGAGGATTACTACTCACAGCCCGGCGCCCTGTTCCGGCTGATGAGCGCCGAACAGCAGCAACTGTTGTTCGAAAACACCGCCCGTTCAGTGGGCGGCGCCTCCCGGGAAATTCAGCAACGGCATATCGGTCACTGTCTGAAGGCCGACCCCACCTATGGCGCCGGGGTGGCAAAGGCACTGGATATCGGCCTGGAGGAGTTCGAGTAGGTTGGAAGTCAATCCAGGAGGGCTGATCCGCAGCCAGGATCCGGATCAGCCCTCCTGCAATTGCCGGAAAGGGGGGGACCGCGATGAAACTGCTTTACCGATCGGTCGGACTGATCTCACTGGCGACGGGCATCCTGGGGGCGTTTCTGCCGCTGCTGCCCACCACCTGTTTCCTGCTGCTGTCAGCCTGGTGTTTTGCAAGGTCTTCACCGCGATGGCATGCCCGGCTGCTCGGCAACCGGCTGACCGGCGCCGCGATCCGACACTGGCAGTGTCATCGCTGTATCCCCGCAAAGGCCCGGTTTATTGCCATTGCTTCGATGGTGGTTTCGGGCGGCTGGTCGTTGTGGGTTATCGAGCAGCCGCAGGCCAGGTCGATACTGGTTATCGCCATAACCACCGGCATCTGCTCAGTTCTGTCAGTCAGGGGCTGTCGGATTGCAGGTCCACCACCTCCGGTCAAAACATCCTCGGCGGTCGTCAGCGCTGCAGAATAATTCGCCTGAGGGTGTCGTTACGGGCAATAAAGTGTTGCTTAAGAGCACCGAGAATATGTACCACGACCAGTGCCGCAATCAGTATCCAGCCGAGCTGGTGAATCTGGCTGAAAATCGATGCCAGCGCTTCGCTCTCCGCCACCATGGTCGGCAGCGTGAAGGCATTGAAAGGGCTGACGGGAAAACCCTTAGCCTGAGACATCAGAATGCCACTGACGGGCTGGATCAGCATCAGCGCATAGAGCGCCCCGCTGATCAGGGCGGACAGCCGCATCATCCTGCGATCGTTGCCCAGCGGTAACGGCCGGGGATTAACAGAACGCCAGAACAGACGCAGGATAACAATCAGCAAAAAGATGGTTCCGACACTCTTGTGATTGCCGATCTGCGCCAGTTTCTCAGGCCCCTTCGCCATCTCTTCAAAAGAGAGTCCCTTCAGGGTCAGGAGGATCAGCAGAATGAAGCTCAGCCAGTGAAACAGACGGGCAAGCCAGCCATATCCGGTTGTCGAGTTGCGAAGCATAGGGGCTTTCTCTCAAAATTAGAAAACCCTTATGTTAATATAAGATCATTCTTATGTAAATCTGGTGTCGTCCGGACAATCAGCTGGCCGATTTCGTCCGGACCTCCAGCGCGCTGTGCAGCGTGCGGTGCACCGGACAGCGGTCGGCGATCTCCAGCAGGCGCTGGCGCTGCTGCTCTGTCAGGTCCCCTTTCAGAGTGACGTAGCGGTGCAGCACCTCAATTTTCCCGCCCTCGTTTCCGGTGCCCTTTTCGCATGACTCACAGTCCTTTATATGCTGACGGCTATGGCTCAGTTCCACCGAGACATCCTCCAGCGGAATTTTCTTGCGATTGGCATACATACGTATCGTCATTGAGGTGCAGGTACCGAGCGCGGCCAGCAGATGTTCATAGGGATCGGGACCCAGGTCGGCTCCGCCCGCCGCCGTTGGTTCATCTGCCAGCCAGACATGGCTGTCCGACAGTACCGTACGGGTGAACTGCCGGTTCTTCTCCGCCACCAGCACGTGGCCAGGAGTCAGGGAACTGGTCTGCTGTTCAACCGTCTCACTCCCGCCGATAAAGCGAGTGGACCAGGCAGCAATGGTGGCGGCGACATACTCTGCATCCCCTGCCCGGGAAAGCAGGTGATCGGCATCTCCGAGGCTGACGAAGCTTTTCGGGTGCTTCGCCGTACGATAGATTTTTTCCGCTTCGCTGACAGGGACCGTCCGGTCCACAGGGGAATGGAAGAGCAGTAACGCCTTTTTCAGTGCGGCGATATTTTCCGGCTGATTCTGCTCAGCCAGATCATCGAGAAACTGCTTTTTAATCGTGAACGGCCGACCGGCGAGACTGACTTCGGCCACCCCGTCCCGTCTGATAGCTTCAACATCGCAAGCGAACTGCTTAGTGACATGCTCCGGATCGGCCGGTGCCCCGATGGTAACCACACCAACCGCTTCCGGCACGCCCCCCGCCGCCGCCAGCACCGCCGCTCCTCCCAGACTGTGGCCGATCAGCAATGCAGGCGCCCGATAGCGCTGGCGCAGGTAATCGGCGGCATGGAGCAGATCAGCGACATTGGAGGAGAAACCAGAGTTGGCGAAATCGCCGTCGCTGCTGCCCAGCCCGGTAAAATCGAAACGCAGCACCCCATAGCCTCGGGCCACCAGTGCCCGGGCGATCCGGGAAGCCGCCGCGATGTCTTTACCGCAGGTAAAGCAGTGGGCAAACAGGGCAAAGGCCCTGGGGTTACTGTCCGGCATCTCCAGCAGGCCGGCAATGCTAAGTCCATCGGTTCCGGCAAACTCAACTTTAATACGGCGCTGTGGCATAACGAATTCCTCAGTCATCGGCGATCATCGGCAGTCATGGTTATCATAGACGGCGGAGCCCGGGTATCGTTACGTTCGCAACACCCGGACCAGTTCGCTGCCTGAGTTGCAGGAAGATCACAGAAACGTCGCGGAATAAGTGACTGGCCCGGAAGAGCATCGGCCACCGACTGAACCAATAGCCCCCTGTCACTCACTAACAGAGAAAGGAGGAGAATCATCCTCAAGTTCTTGCTGCACTTCTGGCGACTCTCCATGGTTTAACAACAACACTGCAGCAGGTGTCGCGGCTGACAGCCGTTTGCCCGCAGCATCCTGTTGAGCGGTGTGGAGATGGCTATGCCGACCGGTCTCTTTCCCCTGCCCTGGTGGGGTTACCTCATTGTTTTAGCAGTGCTGACCCACGCCACTATTATTTCTGTAACGATCTTTCTCCATCGGGCCCAGGCCCACCGCGCACTGAAGCTGCACCCCCTCCTCAGTCATGGCTTCCGGCTGTGGCTCTGGCTGACCACCGGCATGGTCACCCGCGAGTGGATCGCCGTTCACCGTAAACATCATGCCTGCTGCGATGCCGACCAGGACCCCCACAGCCCGCAGCTGATGGGTATATCCCGGGTGCTCTGGCAGGGAGCGGAACTCTACCGACAGGCCCTGAAGGACCCGTCGCTGATCGGGCGCTTCGGCCGGGGCGCCCCCGATGACTGGATCGAACGACACCTCTACAGCCGCCATGCCTCGGCCGGTCTGCTGGTAATGCTAGCTGCGGACCTGATCTGCTTCGGTGCCATCGGCCTGAGCCTGTGGGCGCTGCAGATGATCTGGATTCCGTTCTGGGCGGCCGGAGTCATCAACGGTCTGGGCCACTGGTCCGGCTACCGCAACTTCGAAACCGCCGACGCCTCCAGAAATCTGTTGCCGGTGGGCATCCTGATTGGCGGCGAGGAGCTGCACAATAACCACCATGCAGCGCCGGCATCGGCGAGGATGTCCTGCCGCTGGTTCGAGCTGGACCTCGGCTGGATCTATATTCGCGGCCTGTCGCTGCTGGGGCTGGTTGAAATTCAACAGGCCAGCCTGCTCCGACGGATGCCCGACGACCTGAGCCCCCAAAGCTGGCACAACCGGGTTGCTATCCTTCGTCTTTACGGTAAGCGGGTGGTGCTGCCGATTGTCAGACAGGAGTGTCGCAGCGCCAGCCGGGCCAGCCGGCGTATGCTGAAACAGACCCGCTGGCTGATGTTGCGTGAGAAGGTCAAACTGAATGACGCCCAGCGTGCATCCCTGGACCGATCGCTCGCTCTCAGTCTTCCGCTGGCGACCGTGTACGAGTTCCAGAACCGGCTTCGGGAGCTGTGGCGCCTGCCGGGTCGTTCCTCGGAACGACTGAAATCTGCGCTGGAGGAGTGGTGTCAGGACGCCAGACAGGCCGGCATTGGCGCCCTGTCCGAATTTGCTGACATCCTGACCCGGGCTCAGCAGGAAGATCCTGCCACCGACTGAGCACAGATTGCCTCCACCGACAGCAAAAGACCCTGCCCCCGTTCAGACGGCCGGTTTCCCCTTGCTTCTTTCACGAATTCACTGCCCAGCCACAGACACAGCAGTCGCTCAGAAAGCCTGGTGTTGATCGCTGACAGATAAAGACGGTGCATAACTCACCGGGATCACCGCTCTGTACGCTGCCAACGCTCCGAAGCACCGCCCGCCCTGTTCAACAGCTATCCTTAGTCAGTAACTGTTTGCTGAATTCCGCCCCTGGCCAAGGGGCCGGATCACTGCAGACACCCGGTGGCGGACGCAGGAGATGAAGGCCACCCCGGTAATTCGATCAGCGCTGATTTTTGATTTCCAGCGGTACAGGCAGGAGCCTGGCCCATGATGATAAGCACACAAAACTGGCGGCGGATACGCTGGCTGCTTGCCACGATGCTGGCCATTGCGGTTCCGTTTCTGCTGATAATGCTGTTCTGCTTTCACTATATCTGGCAGTCCCGGAGCGATGCCGTATTTGCGGTGTTGCTGCCAACGGATGCCCGCATCGAGCAGGACATCAGGGTTCTGCAACAACTTGATCGACGATACCCCGATCCATCCTGCAGCCCGGCAACCCTGACCGCCATGCGCAGAGCCGAGTTCAGTGCCTCTTACCTCCGTGAATTCGGCCTCGTCAGTGCGAATAAACTGCTCTGCACCACGGTGCTGGGTACGCTGCCGACTCCCGTCAGCCTGGCCCCCGCCGATATTACCGATGATAAGGGCCTCGAGTTTACCCGATCTGCCCGAGTGACCTCCACAGGGGCAGAACAATCGGCGATGCAGGTAAAAATCGGCTCATTCAGGGCCCTGATTCACCAGCTCCCGACACCTGCCAGTCAGACCCCATGGCTGGATATCGGAATATTCGCGGTCAACGGCCAGCACTTTACGCCGGTCTATGGACAGACCCTCATCGCTCCTGTTTCTGCCTCACAGGCCCCGGATAAACGCTACCGGCTGGAGGACGGTCGCTGGGTTGCAGAATCCTGCTATAACGACGCCAGCTGCGCCGTCGTCAGTGTCGATATCGCCGCCTATTTCCTGTATGACAAAGAGGCCAGCCTGCTGGTTCTGTTATCCGTTCTGCTCGTGTCCGGGTCGGCAGTTACCCTCAGCGGGCAGCTCTGTGAACGCCACATGACCCTGGGACGGCAGCTGGCGAGGGGGCTCAGCGAGGATCGCATTCAGTGTCTCTATCAACCGATTCTGACGCTGGCAACCGATCAGTTCGACAGTTGCGAGGTGCTCTGTCGCTGGTACGACGAAGATGGACAGGTACAGAGCCCTGCCCTGTTTATCCCGGAGATCGAAAACAACGGCCAGGCCCGGCAACTGACCCGAGTGGTCATGAAAAAGGCGGTCACTGAATTAACGGCTGCCGGACTGTCAGGCAAAATCAGGTTTGCCATCAATACCTTTCCCGAAGATATCGACTCCGGTCACATTGAGCAGGTTATCGATGAACTGCTGCCAGCCGATCTTCATCAGCAGGTCACCATCGAGATTACCGAACGTGAAATCGAAGATATGGAAGGGGTGGCCCGGGGCATTCATCGTCTGCGCCGGAAATCGGTGCTGGTGGCAATCGATGATTTCGGTACCGGCTACTCCAATTTTCAGCACCTGAAAGCACTCCAGGTGGATTATCTCAAGATCGACAGGAGTTTCATCCACGACATGGAATCCCGGGGGATTCGTGGTGACCTGGTCGGCTCAATCGTACATATGGCGGATACCCTCGATATCCTGACTGTCGCTGAAGGCGTGGAAGATGAACTCCAGCTGGCTCAGTTGAAAAAGCTCGGGGTCAGCATGAGTCAGGGGTATTTCCACGCCAGGCCGATGCCGGTGGCAGAGCTGGCCCGGTTTATCGGGCAGGCCAGCCCCTCTGACCTGTCTTCCCCCTCCCCGGCCAGATTCTCCGGGCCAGCTTCCGGTTAGCCGCCCGGTGATCAGCAGAACTCATTTTCACCTTTCTCCGGTTTCGGTGATCCCGCCGCTGGCAGTTCACAGCGGGATCAGAATCTCTCGGCGAATCAGACAATGGTCGCAAAAAGCCCGTCCGCGGCCGCTACAACGTTCATCAGGGATGAGATTCCGGTTCCGAGCGGCTACCATGCTGTCATCGTCAGCGGGGAAATTCATACCACCCACCCCGCTGACGCGGGCTGCAGAGCCCACCGAACCAATAATAACGAAGCGGGAATCTGGTATATGAAACTGGAAAAAGTCATCGTCGGTTTTTTCGTCATCCTTGCACTGGCGCTGAACGTCGTCTTCGTGATCGGCGACATCAGCAACCCTGCCCACCATAACGTCTGGATACTGACCCTGGCGATCCTGGCCAACCTGATTGCCGCCGGACTGATACTCGGTGACCGGACCCAGCTGGGCGCGATACTGCTGGCCACGTCGCTGGTGGCTAATCTGCTGCTGATATCGGCACGGCTGATCTGGGTAGTCAATGCCGATGCCGGCGATCAGGGACTCGGCGCGGAGCAGATGGTCCTGATCGTATCTCTGGCCTTCGGTGCCCTGATGGCCAACCTGATATCAGTGTTTACCATGGCCGTCGATACCATTATTTCCCGCCGATAATGTCGGCAAACCGGGGGTAGCCCGCTATGGCGACAACCTCAGATCTGAGCCGCGTCACTTCCATTGTGCTGCGCTATATGCGCGGTCCGATTCTGCTGCTGGTGGTGGTTTACGGCGTCGGTATTACCGGGATGTCGTTGATTCCGGGACTGGATGCAGACGGTAACACCGAGCCCATGAGCCTGTTTCACGCCTTCTACTTTTTTACCTACACGGCAACAACAACCGGCTTCGGGGAAATACCTTATGAGTTCACCGATCAGCAGCGGCTCTGGGCCATTCTGTGCCTGTATATGGGCGTTATCGCCTGGCTCTACGCCATCGGTTCCATAATCAAACTGGTTCAGAACCCTCACTTCATCATCGCTGTGGCGGAGCGCCGCTTTGCCCGGACGGTAAAAGGCATCCGCGAACCCTTTGTGATTATCTGCGGCTTCGGCGATACCGGCAGCCTGCTGGCCCGGGGGCTCAGCGACAACCTGATGCGGGCAGTGGTGATCGACAGTGATCCCGAACGGATCAAGGCACTGGCGATGCGGGATTACCGGGTTAAGATGCCCGGACTCTGTGGCGATGCCAGCGTCCCCAAACATCTGGTCGATGCCGGCATCAGGCACCCGATGTGCCGGGCGGTGGTTTCGCTGCTGCCCGATGAGGAGCTGGACCTGAAGATCGCGGTCATGACCCGGTTCCTGAATACCGATGTCAGAATTCTCTGTCGGGCCACAGATGTCATGCAGCAGGAGCATCTTCGACACCTGGAATCGGTGTCGATTATTGATCCGTTCGAACTGTTCGGCGCCCAGCTCAGAACCGCCGTGACGGCACCGAAACTGCACAACCTCAGCCAGTGGTTTGTCGGAGCCCACTCCGCGGATCTCCACCACCAGCAGCATGTACCTCCCGGCAACTGGATCATCTGCGGCTACGGTCGGATGGGACGCTGGTTGCATAAATACCTGAACAGCAACGATATCCCGACGGTGATTATCGACCCCAGCCTGCCTGAGCAGGAGTGCTCTGATCGCACCATCCGGGGCCATGCCAATCACCGCACCCTCAAACAGGCCGGGATCGACCAGGCGGTGGGCCTGGTGGCCGGAACCGATAACGATTCCAGGAATCTGCAGATTCTGCTGAGTTCCGGTGTGCTCAACCCCGATATCTTCCTGGTCGTCCGCCAGAATCATCATGAAAATGAGATGGTATTTAACGCCGCCCGGGTCAATCTGACCATGCAACCCAGTCTGCTCACCGCCCGCACCATCCTGCTGCAACTGATCTCACCTCTTATTCAGCAGTTTCTCGAACACCTGCGTCACAGCGAACATCAGCTGACCGATCAGATTATCGGTCAGCTGTGCCAGGCGGTGGTCAGAACCCCACCCCGGCTCTGGACCCGGGTGCTGAATGACCACGAAACCCAGGCGGTCAGCGAACTGACGGCACTGGGCATGCCGCTGCGGCTGGAGGACCTGATCCGAAATCCGGGCAACCGCGATGAATCACTGTGCTGCGTACCTCTCGTCCTGTATCGGGACGGACAGACCCTGATGATGCCCGATCCGCTGGAGCTGGTCAGAACCGGCGACAGCATCCTGTTCTGCGGCGATCAGCGCAGCCAGCGGTTGCTGGACGCCAACCTCAACAACCCCTACACCCTCAGTTATCTGGTCACCGGCACCGAGCCACCCCGAGGCTACCTGCTGCGCTGGGCCTGGGATCGCTGGCTCTGCCCGCCGGATAAGAGGGGCCGCTATATTCGCTGATACTGCGGCGCCGACAGAATCGGCCGCTGCAGCATCGAAAGCCAGCGTACGGACCGCCCCTGTGCTCCGCCGCTATCCGACCTTTAAATCACTCCCCGCCTGACCACGCCGATATCACGAATAATCTCCAGGGCGATCTTCAGCTGCTGCAGATCGCGGGCGGCGGTGAGACTGACCCGAATACACTGCGGGCAGCTGCGACCGACGGCGAAGGTGGAGGCCGGCACCACCTCCACCCCCAGTTCACGGCATCGCTCTGCGACCTGATCGCTATCGCCGTTAACCGGCAGCCAGACATGGGAGCAGACCTTGCTGTTGCCCGGATAGTCGGTAGTCGGAAAGATACGCCTGAACAACCGGTATCGCCGGCAGGTCTCCGACCATTGCCATTGCCGACGCCGTTCAGCGACTCCGCTGTTAATCCACTGACAGGCGACTTCTGCCATCAGCGGGCTGAGCTGCCAGCTGCTGGCATGAGATTCGGCACAGAGCTTGTCGATCACCGGGTGCCCACCGGCCACCACCGCAAAGCGGATTCCCGGGGCCACCGCCTTGGCGAAACTGGAGATCAGCACCGAATCGTTGCGGATGGCGACCGTGACCGGCGGGAGTCCGGACAGGGCGCCGATCACATATTCCTCGATAAACAGAATGCCGTGGCGGCTGACAAGATCGGTGATCGCCCGGCGGCGTGCATCTCCCATGCTGCTGCCGGTAGGGTTCTGCAGGGTCGGATCGGATACCAGCACCCCGGCGCCGGTGGTTCGCAGCGCCAGATCCAGGGCGTCCGGCAGCAGGCCTTCGGCATCCGCCTTTACGCCGTGCAGCCTGAGACCCAGTTGTCTGGCCACCGCTTTCATACCGGGAAAAGTGAGTTCATCCACCAGTACCGTTTCATTCTTACCGCAGCTGGCCAGCAGAGTTACCAGCAGTGCGTTCTGAGCAGTGCTGGTGACCACGCAGTGGTTCGCGGCGATGGGATAACCCAGCTGTGCCAGCCAGCGGGCAGCGGCCAGACGGATGCGCTGCAGCCCATGAGGTGTGTGGTAGTCGAGAAACTCCGATACCCCCTGCTCCCGCTGCAGCAAAGCGGACAGAGCCTGCCCGAGGTCGTTGTCATCGGATCTGACAGCGGGGATATGGGTGCTGAGATCGATGGTTCGGGATTGCCCACGCTGCTTAAGTTCGAACAGTTCAGCCTCGCTGCTCTGTCCCAGCACCCAGGTCCCCCGCCCCACTTCGCCGGCAATCAGGTGGCGCTTTGCCGCTTCACGAAACGCTTTCGCCACCGTGCTCGGGTTGATGTTCAGGTGCCACGCCAGCTGTCGTTGAGGAGGTAGCCGTTCACCGACCTTCAGTTCCCCCGCAGCAATGGCGCCGGCCATCGCCTCCACCAGACGCAGATACAGCGGCCCCTGGCCGGCAGACAGATCCGGTGACCACATTTTTATTGCACGCCATACAATATATCCATTGAGCCATACAATTTCGCAGGCTAGCATCGATGTCAAGAGACTTGTTCACCGGTTCTCTTATTCAGAACCCCGCCGACCAGGGAGAGATAACTGATGTTTGATCTGACAGAACTTGAGCAGGCCGCCACCATCGTGCACCGGCATATTCGCCCGACACCTCAGTACAACTGGCCGCAACTGTGCAGCCTCAGCGGCTGCGACGTCTGGGTGAAGCATGAGAATCACACCCCGACCACCGCCTTTAAGGTCCGGGGCGGCGTCCATATCATCAACCGGCTGCTGGCTTCGGAAAGACCGCCGGCGGGTATTATCTCAGCAACCCGTGGCAATCATGGCCAGAGCCTCGCCTGGGCGGGTCGTCAGGCGGGACTACCGGTCACCATCGTGGTCCCGGAATGCAATAACCCGGACCAGAACCGGGCGATCCGGTCCTGGGGGGCCGAGCTGATAATTCATGGCCGGGATTTTGAAGCGGCACGTCAGCATGCCGGTCAGCTTGAACAGCAGCGGGGCCTGCGCTCCATCGCGCCGTTCGAACGGGATCTGGTGCTGGGTGTTGCCAGTTATGCGCTGGAGTTTTTCAGCGCCGTCAGCGAACTCGATCGCATCTATGTACCGGTGGGAATGGGTTCCGGCATCTGTGGTCTGATCAGGACCCGGGATCTGCTGGGATTGAAAACCGAAATTGTCGGTGTCGTCGCCGAAGGTGCCCCGGCTTTTTCGCTGTCATTCCGGGCCGGACATATCGTCAGCACCGATAACGCCGATACCATCGCCGACGGCGTCGCCACCCGGGCACCGATGGCAGAGGCCTTCGAAATGATCCATCGGGGGGCCGACCATATCGTGACCGTCAGTGATAGTGAGATCGCAGCGGCCATGTACCGCTATTTTGCCGCCACCCACAACCTGGCCGAAGGTGCTGCGGCAACCCCGCTGGCCGCGCTGCTGAAGGAGAAAGAGCAGCTCCGGGGAAAACGGGTGGGGTTAATTCTGACTGGCGGTAATATCGATTTCGGCAGTTTTTCCCGCTATGTCGGCCCCTTTGCCGGGGAGTAACCGACTCTATCGCCCGCTGCCGGGAAACAGGTTCTGTCCAGGGGCATTGAATCTGCTGGCAGTCGAGCCTGACAGAGAGTAAAGGCAGCAGAGAAATATGCCAACGGGAACGCTCAGATCAGCAGCTCCTCGTCGATGGCATGGAAACGGCAGGCTGCCTGAATCAGCGAGCCGGCCGTCAGCGCCGGAACACCATAGACTTCGGCGCTCACTCCGTAATCCGTGCTGATTTTTTCCAGCAGCAGGTCGAAATCACCATCACCGGACAGCAGCACCACGGTATCCACCTGGCGGGCGGCCTCCAGCACATCGATGGTAATGCCAACATCCCAGTCCCCTTTGGCCGAGCCGTCGCTGCGCTGAATCCAGGGTTTGAGACGGACCTTAAAACCGATCTGCCGCAACGCGTTCTGAAACTTCAGCTGCCGGTCATCGCCACGGTCGATGGCGTAGGCCGTCGCGGTCACGATGTCACCCTGCGCGCTCAGTTTCTGCCAGAGCATACGGTAGTTAAACTGGCGGCCCATGGCCTGGCGAGTGGTGTAATAAATATTCTGAACGTCGGCAAAGACGGCAATTCTGTTCACGCATATGGCCTGCAGCAAAAATCAATCCCGAGCCGGGATGGGACCGTCACTATAACAGCATCGAAAGGCGTATCGAAAACGGCATTAAGAACTGAGGGGCAGCACGGGCACCGCAATCCCAACAGGTAGCGTTCCACCATAGGAACACCATCCTGCCCGGCTCGGCCGGTGGCAACCAATCACCGGGAATCAGGGCTGCTCTCCGGTTCCCCGGGGCAGAAACGCGTAGCGCTGCCAGATCCGGTAACGGCTGCGGAACGCCGCCAGATCCTCCCACACCTTGCGGAACATCGGATCGGCGGACTCCTCGGCCACCACCTGCTGCCAGGTCTGCTCGAACAGAGCCAGCATCTCCGGATTCCAGTAGAGATTGGTCACCCCCCGTTCGCTGACATTCTTCTGCATGGCCTGGTACTGCAGGGCCTCCCCCTGTGCCAGGGTATTGGTCACGGCGGCCTTACAGAGCGCTTCCAGGGTCGCCTGCTGGCTGCCGTGCATCGCCTTCCAGCTGTCACTGTTGACCAGCAGTTCGATCACGCTGGCCTGCTGATGCCAGCCGGGAAAATAGTTGAACTTGGCCACCTTGTGAAATCCCAGCATCTGATCGATCACCGGCTGAGAAAACTCAGCGGCATCAATAGCGCCCCGCTCCAGCGCCGGGAACACTTCCGAGCCGGGGATCAGCGACACCGAGGCCCCCAGCTTGCTGAACACCTTGCCGCCCAGGCCGTAGAAGCGAAGATTCAGCCCCTTCAGATCCTCCGGACGGTCGATCCGCCGCTTAAACCAGCCACCGCTTTCCGGCGCCAGCACCGCACAGGGAATCACCTTGACGCCATAGCCGGCCTGTTCATACATCTGCTGATAGAGGGTCAGACCGTTGCCGTAATAAAGCCAGGCCAGAAATTCACCGCTCTCCGGCCCGAACGGCACCGAGGAGAAAATATTGGCGGCCGGGATCTTACCGGCCCAGTAGCCGGAGATGGCAAAGCCGGCATTCACCTTCCCGGTGGCGACGGCGTCGAGTATTTCGAAAGGCGGCACGATCTTGCCCGGCTCATAGGTCCTGATTTTCAGTGACTGATTGCTGATCAGCGGCGCCTGCTCGGCCACCCACAGGATCGAACTCTTCACCGCCGGCAGTGCCGAAGGAAACGCCAGCGGTACCTTCAGCAGCACCGGTTTGACCGGCTCGGCCGCCCGTACCGGTGAAAACAGCACCACCGCCATCAGAATCAGCCCCAGAAACATCATCGGACGCAGCCATATCTCAGTACCGGACATCGCTCTCTCAGGCATCGTTAACTCCCTGATAAATCAATTAGGTTTCAGTTCAGGTTAGGACCGAATCGATCAGTTCGCCAGCCGACAAAGCAGTCGCCCCGGTGACCACCACCGATGGTGGCAGACTGTGCTATGGTTCGGGCTGGTTCAGCTTTCATGGAGCAAGGCGTATGCAGTCGCGCAGCATCGGTCCCTTTCAGGTCTCCGCCATCGGCCTGGGTTGTATGAATGTTTCGGCGGGCTATGGTCCGGCTGATGAGCGGCAATCGGCCCGTCTGCTGCACGAAGCACTGGATCTTGGCTATCGTTTTCTCGACACCGCCTCACTCTACGGCCACGGTCATAACGAGACCCTGATCGGCAAAACCCTTAAGGACCGCCGTGACCAGTACATCCTGGCCAGCAAATGCGGACTGCGCAGGGGACCGGACGGGAAGAGTATCAGCGACGGACGCCCGGAGATTATCAGACAGACCTGCGAGCAGAGTCTGCAACGACTGCAAACCGACGTAATCGACCTCTACTATCTGCATCGTATCGATCCGTCGGTAGCGGTTGAAGAGAGTGTCGGCGCGCTGGCGGAACTGGTTTGGGAAGGGAAAATCCGTGCCATCGGACTGTCGGAGATCTGTGTCGAAACGCTGCGGCGGGCCCATGAGGAGCACCCGATCACCGCCGTCCAGTCAGAGTATTCGCTGTGGTCGCGGACGCCGGAACGAGGCATGCTCGCCAACTGTGAGGAACTTGGCGTCGGCTTTGTTCCCTTCTCGCCGCTGGCCAGGGGTTTTCTGGCCGGCAGCGCCTGCGATGTCAGCCAGCTGGCGGCTGACGATATCCGCGCCACCATCGCCCGCCCCCGCTTCGAACCGGAGAATTTCAGCCGTAACAGTAAGCTGCTGCCGGCCTGGAACGGCATCGCCGCCGAACTCGATTGCACTCCGGCTCAGCTGGCCCTGGCCTGGCTGCTGGCGCGCAGCTCGGAAACTCTGGTGCCCATTCCCGGCACCCGCAGTATCGACCATCTGCGGGAGAACGCCGGAGCGGCCGCAATCGCTCTCGAGCCGAGGGTGATCGACACTCTGGACGAACTGATCAACGAAGATACCGTATTGGGCAGCCGCTATACGGCGGGACTCATGGCATCGATCGATTCGGAACGCGACCCCTGATCAGACCGAGATCCTGGCGCCCCCGGCCGGAGTGCCCGGGCAGTTCAGCCCAGCGCCTCAAAATCATCCTCTCGCAGCCGGGCGCTGCCGTCACTCTGCAGCACCCACAGCTCCCGATGAATCACTCCTGAAGCGTTGTTCATCCTCCAGCCTGCGGTCAGTACTGCCGATCTGTCATCGATGATCTCGGTCACCGGGTCGATGTATTCAACGTCCGTAAAACCGTCATCGATGAGTTTCTGCCAGAATTCCCGTATCTCAGCGCCCCCGGTGTAAGTTCCGAACGGACGGGCATGCATCACCGCAGCCGGTTCATAGCAGGCAGCGCAGCCGGCAGCATCTCCCCGGTTAAAGGCTTCTTTCCAGCGCTGGCTGGCTTCAGTTACCGCGTTCAGCAGGGTACGGGCCTGAGAATCGTTCATCTTCTGTACTCTCTGTCAGTGAGTTGAATGTTGTTCAGCCCTATTCTGGGCGAACTGATTGAATGCAAAAACAGAGCAATACCGAACTTACCGTTCTATTATTACGAACATTATGATGAAGTATCTGCGCCATATGGCGGTGTTCGCCCGAATTGTCGAATGTGGATCAATCAGCGCCGCTGCCGATGATCTCAACCGTTCGAAGTCTGTGATCAGTCAGCAGCTGAAATCGCTGGAACAGGAGCTGGGCGTCGCGCTGCTCAATCGTACAACCCGACGCCAGGTACTGACTCCCGCAGGCAGGGATTTCTACCAGCAGTGCCTGCGTATCAACAGTATCGGCGAACAGGCCTGGCAGAATGCCCGTGAAACCCAGCAACTGCCGGCCGGTTCAGTCCGAATCAGTGCGCCCTGTGCGCTTATCGAGCCGGTGGTGGCTCCTGCAATCGGCACCCTGGTTGCCCGTCACAGCCGCATTGAGCCGACCCTGCTGGCGGAAGATTTACGTGTGGATCTGATTGAGGACGAGGTGGATCTCGCCATTCGGGTCGGCGATATGCCCGCCAGCGACTATAAGCAACGACTGCTGGGACGATTCAGCGAAGTGCTGTGCGCCAGCCCGGACTATATTCACCGTCTGCATCTGACCCCGGATCGCCTGGTTGCAGAACCTGAGCTTCAGCGCCGTTGTGACTATATCGCCAACAGCTGGCAGGGTACCGAGATCAGCCACCGCTGCCGGCACCGCCGGAATGGAGAAAGCGCTGAACTGCGCTTTCACGCCAGCCGTTTCTGTAATTCCCTGCATTCGGTCATCGCCATGGCCCGGGCTGGTGCCGGTCTGGCGCTGATTCCGGAACGGTTACTGAAAACCGAAGCAACAGGCGGAGAACTCATCAACGTACTGGACAACTATCACTTTGCGACGGTACCGGTGTATGCGGTACATGCCTTTGGCCACAAACCACCACTGCCGGTACGCCTCAGTATCGAAGCCATCGCCGGGCTGTTGCAGCAATTACCAACAACCGAACCGACCTGAAGGCAACAGGCCGGGAAATCCACGGTGTCAGCAGTCCGTCGCGGTCAGAGCCCGCTGCTACGTAGTCAGATCCCCTTGTAACAGCCCGCTCCGAGGGCGACGGCTCCGGAGCTACGCAGCGCCACGGAGATATCGCGGTCAGAGCCCGCTGCTACGTAGTCAGATCCCCTTGTAACAGCCCGCTCCGAGGGCGACGGCTCCGGAGCTACGCAGCGCCACGGAGAAATCGCGGTCAGAGCCCGCTGCTACGTAGTCAGATCCCCTTGTAGCAGCCCGCTCCCAGGGCGACGGCTCCGGAGCTACGCAGCGCCACGGTGCAATCGCGGTCAGAGCCCGCTGCTACGTAGTCAGATCCCCTTGTAGCAGCCCGCTCCGAGGGCGACGGCTCTGGAACTACGCAGCGCCACGGTGCAATCGCGGACAGAGCCCGCTGCTACGTAGTCAGGTCCCCTTGTAGCGGCCCGCTCCGAGGGCGACTGCTCTGGAATTCCGGAGCTACGCAGCGTCGCGGTCAGAGCCCGCTGCTACATAATCAGATCCCCTTGTAGCAGCCCGCTCCGAGGGCGACGGCTCTGGAACTACGCAGCGCCACGGTGCAATGGCGGTCAGAGCCTGCTGCTACATAATCAGATCCCCTTGTAGCAGCCCGCTCCGAGGGCGACGGCTCTGAAACTACGCAGCGCCACGGTGCAATGGCGGTCAGAGCCTGCTGCTACGCAGTCAGGCCCCCTTGTAGCAGCCCGCTCCGAGGGCGACGGCTCCGGAGCTACGCAGCGCCACAGTGCAATGGCAGACAGAGCCCGATACTACGTAGTCAGATCCCCTTGTAGCAGCCCGCTCCGAGGGCGGCTGCTCTGGAACTCTGGAGCTACGCAGCGTCGCGGTCAGAGCCCGCTGCTACATAATCAGATCCCCTTGTAGCAGCCAGCTCCGAGGGCGACTGCTCTGGAACTCCGGAGCTACGCAGCGCCACAATGCAATCGCGGTCAGAGCCCGCTGCTACGCTATCAGACCCCCTTGTAGCAGCCCGCTCCGAGGGCGGCTGCTCTGGAACTCTGGAGCTACGCAGCGTCGCGGTCAGAGCCCGCTGCTACATAATCAGATCCCCTTGTAGCAGCCCGCTCCGAGGGCGACGGCTCTGGAACTCCGGAGCTACGCAGCGCCACGATGCAATCGCGGACAGAGCCTGACGCTACGTAATCAGGTCCCTTGTCGCCCCCGCTCCGAGGGCAACTGCTCCGGGACACAGGCCACAAAAAAGCCCGGTACTGACTACCAGTACCGGGCTTTTTCAGACTCCCTGAGGGAGTCGGATCTCAGGATATCAGTTACTGACCGAAGCCAGTGCCGCGTTCAGGGTAGCGCTCGGGCGCATCACCTTCTTCACGGTTTCACGCTTGGCGTGGTAGTAACCGTCCAGGCCGGCAGGGCTGCCCTGAGCGGCGGCCAGCTCGTCAACGATTTTCTGTTCGTTGTCAGTCAGCTCTTTCGCCAGCGGTGCAAACTGAGCGGCCAGTTCGGCGTCTTCGGTCTGGGCGGCTACCGCCTGGGCCCAGTACATGCCGAGATAGAAGTGGCTGCCGCGGTTGTCCAGCTCACCGGTCTTACGTGAAGGAGACTTGTTGTTCTCCAGCAGTTTCTCGGTGGCCAGATCCAGAGTCTTCGCCAGAACCTTAGCGCGCTCGTTACCGCTCTTGATGCCCAGTTCTTCCAGGGACACGGCCAGGGCCATAAATTCGCCCAGGGAGTCCCAGCGCAGGTGATTCTCTTCCTCAACCTGCTGAACATGCTTGGGTGCGGAACCGCCGGCACCGGTCTCGTACATACCACCGCCTTTCAGCATCGGTACGATGGACAGCATCTTGGCGGAAGTACCCAGCTCCATGATCGGGAACAGATCGGTCAGGTAGTCACGCAGTACGTTACCGGTGACGGAAATGGTGTCACGACCGCGGATCATCCGCTCCATGCTGCGGCGGATGGCTTCCTCGTAGGTCATGATACGGATATCCAGACCGTCGGTGTTGTGCTCCTGCAGGTAGCAGTTGACCTTCTTGATCAGCTCGATGTCATGGGGACGGTTACGGTCCAGCCAGAAGATAGCCGGGGTGTCGGACTGACGGGAACGAGTCACAGCCAGTTTCACCCAGTCGCGAACGGCTTCGTCCTTGGTCTGACAGGCACGCCAGATGTCGCCTTTCTCGACCGCAAGCTCCATCAGCACGTTACCCTTGGCATCAACCACGCGCATAACGCCGTCGGCTTCCATCTCGTAGGTCTTGTCGTGAGAACCGTACTCTTCGGCCTTCTTGGCCATCAGACCCACGTTAGGGACAGTACCCATGGTGGTCGGGTCGAAAGCACCATTGGTCTTACAGAAGTTGATCATCTCCTGGTAGATCTTGGCGTAAGTGCTTTCCGGCATGACCGCCTTACAGTCTTTGGCTTTGCCGTCGGGACCCCACATCTTACCGCCGTTACGGATCATTGCCGGCATGGAAGCGTCAACGATAACGTCTGAAGGTACATGCAGGTTGGTGATACCCTTAACGGAATCAACCATTGCCATTTCCGGACGGGCTTCGTAGCAGGCGTGGATGTCTTCCATGATCTCTTCACGCTTGGAGCGTGGCAGACCTTCGATCTTCTCGTAAACGCTGCTCAGACCGTTGTTGGGGTTAACACCCAGTTCTTCAAACAGGTCGGCGTACTTCTCGAAGACCTCTTTGTAAAAGACGGTAACCGCGTGACCGAATACGATGGGGTGAGAGACCTTCATCATGGTGGCCTTCACGTGCAGGGACCACATAACGCCGGATTCTTTGGCGTCCTGCAGGGTGCCCTCGAAGAACTCGCGCAGAGCCTTGACGCTCATGCGCATGCTGTCCATAACCTCACCGGTCTCCAGCTGCAGCTTCTTCTTAACAGTGGCGTTGCCGCTGGTGTCGACGAATTCGATACGAACTTCGCCGGCCTGAGGCATGGTGAAGGACTGCTCTTTGGAGTAGAAGTCACCGTCACGCATGTAATCGGCGTGAGTGCGGGAAGCCATGCTCCACTTACCCATGGAGTGAGGGAACTTCCGTACATAGTTCTTAACGGCGGTCGGAGCACGACGGTCGGAGTTACCCTCACGCAGTACCGGGTTTACCGCGCTGCCGAGGATCTTCGAATAGCGGTCTTTGATTGACTGCTCTTCGTCATTCTGAGGATCTTCCGGGAAGTCAGGTAGCTGGTAACCCTGAGCCTGCAGCTCGGCGATACAGGCATTCAGCTGAGGAACGGAAGCACTGATGTTCGGCAGCTTGATAATGTTCGCGGTCGGGTCCTGAGTCAGCTCTCCCAGAAATGCCAGGCCATCAACAACTTTCTGCTCATCGTTCAGAAAATCAGGGAAGGCAGCAAGAATCCGTCCTGCCAGAGAGATGTCGGTGATCTTAACGTCGATGCCTGCGGCGCCGGTGAAAGAACGAACGATCGGCAGCAGAGAACAGGTAGCCAGGGAAGGCGCTTCGTCGGTAAGCGTGTAGTAGATGGTACGATTGTTTGTAGTCATATTACCCCACAGTAGTTTCCGGCAGGTAGCCAGGGCCTGGATCCGACAACTTGTGGTCGCCCGCTAAACAGGTCAGGCCTGGGATTTAGAAATGGCGGGCGAATTGTATGCTACTTTGGTGTGGACACTGAAGTAAAAAACGAGAATTTGTGAAAAAACTCTACTAAAAGATAATGCTGTGTAAAAACTACACTTAGCCCGGGCATCAGTCCCCCGTTCCTTCAGCGCAGTTTAACCATTGCCAAGAACAACACTTTTTCTATTTACAATCAATTATTTAAAAATACAAAAGCAAATCCACAACATCACCCTGACGGTGGTAAAAGCCGTTATCGGCGGTCGGTTACCAGGGTTTTCCTGTAGTAACGCTACAACAGTTTACAAATACCTCAGACAGTACCTGAATAATGACAATTATCAGCACCAGAACAGCGGAACGGAGGCTTTCCAGCCGCGAATCGAATCATCCTGTTGCAAACACTCCTCGGATATTGGATAAATCCGCTATATCCCGTCTCCATCATCGTTGACCGATCGCTGGACGGCGTGAACAGCAGAGCCAGCAAACAGGAGGGCCAGGATATCGATCCGGGTACGGACAGCAGCTTGCCATCACGACCCCGACCGGCCGTAACCCGGCCGGGATGGCGAGGCATCCGCCTTTTCAGGCGTCACCGCTTACCGATTCTGTGGCTACTTCTGACCACCACTGTCACAACCGCTGCTGCAGCCTCAACGCCGGTCACCATCTATGCGGACGGCAGCTATCCCCCCTACTCCTGGCAGGAGAACGGTGAAGTCCGCGGGCTCTATACCCGAATCCTCAGGACCGCTTTCTCACGAATGCCGGACTACGAGGTCGAAATTCGGGCAGTTCCCTGGAAACGGGGGCTGAAACTGCTGGAGTCCGGCAGCGGCTTCGCCCTCTACCCGCCTTATTTTCGGCTGCGTCAGCGACCCTGGATCTGGCCCTATTCACTGCCCATTGCCGATGAACAGGTGGTGGTTTTCTGCCGGGAAGGCGTACTGAATGAAGCACAGCTGAAAAACTGGCCTGAGGGTTATTATGGCCTGCGCATCGGTATCAACGCCGGTTTTCAGCTGGGCGGTGATCAGTTCTGGCAGGCCGTGGAGGCCGGGCAGATCCGGGTTCAGGAAGCGGGCGGTAATCGGGAAAATCTGACGATTCTGGGCGTGGGGCGAACCGACTGCTATATGAACGACCGGCTGTCGATTCTGATGGAGCTGAAGCGACTGAAAAGCCAGGGAAAATATCATGAGGGCAGTAAGCACGCCCGGTTGATCGAAGGCGCTACCGTGACCCGGGAGCAGGGATTCCTGGGTTATACCAGTCGCGACCGGGGCCGCTTTTCCTTTAAAGCCGATTTCAAGAAGCAGCTGGATAGCCAGCTCTACCAGATGCGCCGCAGTGGAGAGTTGCAGCGGATTATCGACGACTTCATTGACTGATGACTTAACCCGCCAGACGGGGGGACCGCTGCTCATCGGTTTCCGGTTCCTCCCGGCTCCGGAAACCGATGACAATGAGGACAGATTGCAGACACTGGCCTACTGGTAACTTCCGCTCAGGCTTTCACTCTCCTCACGATAGATCACCCTGTAAAGCAGCACATAAGCCAGCATCGCGGTGATAATCGCATTCAGTGGAGCAATGCTGAATACCCCCTCCTCCGGAGAGATCACTGACACACCGATGGCCAGCCCCCAGGCGATCATCGCCGCCCAGTTGATGTCCCGGAACTGATAGTTCTCCGGATCGGGGTAACTGGCCCGGCAGCGCAGATAGAAGTCACCGATAATCACGCCACCGATGGGCGGCAGCGACACGCTCAGGAACACCAGCCAGCCAACAAAGTTGTTATAGAGAAAATCCGCCAGCACGGTGCCGACGACGCCGGCCGCCAGCACCAGGTGTACCCGCTTGAGACCGGTGATATTGGTCAGTCCGAGGCCGGCGGCGTAGAGAGCATTATCGTTGGTGGTCCAGATATTCAGTACCAGCAGAGCGATACCCGCCCCCAGCAGCCCCTGCTGTGCCAGCACCTCAGCGATATCTGACATGCCGGTTGCGGCGGCACCGACGGCGCCGAATATAAACATCAGGCTGTTACCGAAGGTAAATCCGATAATTGTTGCGGCAACCCCGACCCGGCGGTTTCTGGCGTAGCGAACGAAATCCGGCGTCAGGGTGGCGCCGCTGATAAAGGAACCTACGGCCAGGGCGATACCGACGGCGAAAGTCAGGCTTTCGGTGGGCGACAGACTGATCAGTGCGTCGAGACCGCCTTCGGTATCGGAGATGGCGGTAGCCACCGAGGTAAAACCGAGAATCAGAATAGCCGGCACTGCCACAGCGCTCAGCCATTCGATCGCCTTAAAACCCACCATCACCGTATAGGTCATCACGATACCGCCACCGACGATCAGCGGCAGGTTGGGAATGTCCATAAACTTGTTGATCGGATAGGCGAACATCGCCACCCCTACCCCGAACCAGCCGATCTGGGTAATCGCCAGCATCAGCGACGGCAGTTTGGAGCCGACGCGCCCGAAGGCATAGCGGGAAAGGATATGAGTGGACAGGTTGGTCTTAGCGGCGGCATAGCCCAGTAAGGCGCCGTAGACCCCCAGTATCAGATTGCCGACCAGCACCACGATAATCAGATCCGGCCACAGCTGAAAACCCTGGCCCAGGGTGCCACCGGTCCACATACTGGCCGCAAAGAAGGTGAATCCCAGCATCACCGCCGACATGGACATCAATCCGCGCCGGGCGCTCTGGGGTACCGGAGATAATGCATAGTCATCATGCGCAGCGGCATAATTGTTATTTTCTTGCCGTTCAGACATAGGAATGCCTCCTGTCAGGGATAATAGTCGCAGCCACCACCAGGGGCGACCACTTGCAAAGAACTGGTTAACAAGTTGGTTAAGTCCGGATTTAAAAACCGGTTAAGGAACAGGCTTCGGCGTACCGGCGTACGGCGGCGCACCTCTCTGTCAGAACAGTGCCCGGGAGAAGCAGACCTCCTCCGCACCCTCTTCAAAATGCACCCTGCTGACCACAGGCGGGGAACTGGCAATCACCCTGCCCCGTCGAATTACCTGCAGCCGGGTCGGCCTCAGCTGCAATGCCTCAATGGCACTGCTGGCCTGCAGAATCACCAGATCGGCATAGCACCCCGGCTCCAGTCCGTAATGCTCAAGGCCCAGCGCCCGGGCACCGTTAACGGTCACCGCCTGGTAGGCCTGCTGCAACTGCTGCAACCCGGTCATCTGCGCCACATGCAGCCCCATATGCGCCACATCCAGCATGTCGTGGGTTCCGAAGCTGTACCAGGGATCCATCAGACAGTCATGACCAAAGGCGACGTTGACGCCCGCCGCCAGCAGTTCCGGTACCCGGGTCATGCCGCGGCGTCGGGGATAGCTGTCGCTGCGGCCCTGCAGCGTGATATTGATCAGCGGATTAGCGATGGCATGAATGTCCGCTTCCTGCATCAGCGGCAACAGCTTGCTGACATAGTAGTTATCCATGGAATGCATGGAGGTCAGATGAGAGCCGGCCACCCTCCCCTCCAGTCCCAGTCGCCGGGTCTCGCTGGTCAGCATCTCGATATGCCGGGACAGGGGATCGTCACTCTCGTCGCAGTGCATATCGACGCGCAGGCCGCGCTCGGCGGCCAGCTCACAGAGCGCCCGGACAGAAGCCGAGCCCTCGGCCATGCTGCGTTCGAAATGGGGAATCCCCCCCACCACATCGACCCCCTTATCCAGCGCCCGGCGCAGGTTGTCGGCTGCCCGGGGATGGCGCAGATAGCCGTCCTGAGGAAAGGCCACCAGTTGCAGATCGATATAGGGTTTCATCTGCTGACGGACCTCCAGCAACGCCTCTACGGCCAGCAGCCTGTCATCACTGATATCCACATGACTGCGAATCGCCAGGGTGCCGCGGGCGATGGACCAGCGACAGAGTTCCAGTGCCCGCTTTCTGACCGCCTCGACGGTCAGGTGAGGTTTCAGCTCGCCCCATATTTCGATGCCTTCCAGCAGAGTGCCGCTCTGGTTGAGCCGGGGCTGCCCGAGGCTGAGAGCGGAATCAAGATGAAAGTGGCTGTCGACAAAGGGCGGAGAAGCCAGATGCCCGTTCCCTTCGATTTCCTCGGCTGCCGATGCCCGGATTCCCGGGGAAACTTCGACGATCCTGTCGTTATTGATGGCAATATCGACTCCCTGACGGCCATCAGGAAGATTTACGTTGCGTACAAGCATATCCAGCATGCTTAATTCCTCAACAGAGAACGCTTCTATTTATTTCGGGCACGGTCGTCACAGAGAGACACGGATAAACATGCCATCAGGTCCGGACCCATTATTTATTCGGAAAGAAGCAGCCGGGATTAAACAGGACGCCAGTTAACATCGGCATCCGATAATTTAATGCGGTGCTTCAGAAAGAAAGCCGGTCAGGCGTTGATAAAAGCGAACAACTTGGTCTGTTTCAGATTAAACAGGTAGATGGAAAGCAGGTAAGGCGGAGATACACTGAATGCAGCACTGACGGCTTCAGGCAGGCGGAACGCAGAACCCAGAATCCGACACAGCAGCCTCTGCAACTGAGAGACCGCAGACTGACAGCAAACACAGAGTGCCAACAGCAGCCGAGTCAGTCCGGAGCTGAAGTTCAGCATCTGATTGTTTATCAGCTTGCTCATAGGATCTTTGCTCTGGTTATTGTTAGATATTATTGGCAGAGACTTAATTGACGCCGGAATTGTTTAATCTATCGAATAATCAGTATTTACAATACCGGGCTATCATTCAGTCCGGTAAATTTATCATTATATTTACCGACTGGTCAACGAAGGTAACTACAAATAATCCTTGAAGTTTATTCAGTTTAATTCTGTCTCAAAATGAATTCTGTTTTGCCGCTGTATTTGCTGTCCCGGGCGGCTACCAGAACGATACAGATCCCGTTGATTCCACAACAATCCCCCCTGATCAGCGGTCGTCGGTGGAGCTCGAAGGTCAGCCCGGACACGGCCAGTTATGGCCAATCCGGCACAGCGCCGGTGTCGACCGGGGGATGTACGCTCCGGATCAGTCGCGGGACTGTTTCGCAGCCATCACCGGACCACCGACCAGGCTAAGATTGTACTTGTCCGGTTCCATAGAGCACCTGTCGGCTGCATCTCGAAGACACCGGACCACTGCTGATCCGGCTGCAGCTTTCCAACCCCGGCAGGGATCACAGAAAAGCCTTATCAGGGGCCAGCAATCGTGATCGCAAAGAGCTTCACAGACGTTTTCATGCCTTCAACGGTAAAACCCTTACTCCGAACTTACCTTCAGGGGCGGTGGCTGGCACTCATTCTGGTCCTGGTGATCACTTGCAGTCTGTCGGCAGCGGTCCGGGCGGAAACACTCGCCATCGCCTTCGGCGAATTCAAACCGCCCTATATCTTCGGCCAGCAAGGCCGGGGGCTGGAGGTGGATATCTTCCGGGAGGCACTGGCTTACAGAGGTCACAACCTGCAGGTGATTCATATACCGGACCGTCGCCGTTACAGGGCCCTGGGCGATAACAAACCCAGGCTGGATGGGGTTGCAACAATTGGAAAGGGTAACGGTGAGTACTTCTACTCCGATGACTTTATCTCCTATGAAAACTACGTGATCAGCCGAAAAGAGGATGACCTCAGCATCAGTAGCGTCCGGGACCTGCAGGTGATAACGGTCGTCGCCTGGCAGAACGCCTGGGCTGAGCTGGGGGAACCGTTTCGGCGGCTGTTTGCGCCGGACACCGAGGGCAGCTTCCCGAAGAACTACTACGAACACCCCAGTCAGCGAGCACAGGTGGAGATGTTCTGGCGTAAGCGTATCGATGCGGTAGTGATGGACCGGAAAATCTTCTACTGGCTGAGCCGCTATCATCTGGGTAAGGAGGAATTTGCCTCGGAGGTGGTTTTTCACTCGCTGTTCGTCCCCCGGACCAGTTTCAGAGCGGCCTTCATCAGAGAACAGATCAGGGACGATTTCAACGCCGGACTGGCCTGGCTGAAAAAAACCGGACGTTACCGACGGCTGGTGGACAGGTATAAGCAGTAACTTTTTAAAGCGATTCAGCACTGAGCGCAGGTTCGGCCGGGGCGAACATCGGCCTCAGAGTTTCGCCTGAGGGCCGGAACGGTTCGCCATCAACAGCAGATAACCCCCCCCTGCAACCAGTACCCCAACAAACCAGGCATAGGTGTACAGGGTTGAGAAAAAAACCGGAACCCTGTCGACGGCCCCGGCCACCTGCAGAAAGCCGGGCAGATTGGGGACTACACCGACCACGAAGGCGATCAGCGCGGCAGGGTTCCAGCCGTTGCGGTAGCAGTATTCCCCTTCGTTGCGGAACAGGTCTGCATGGTTGAGTCGGGTCTTTCGAATCAGAAAGTAATCGACAATCATGATGCCGGCAATGGGGCCCAGCAACGCGGAGTAGCCGATCAGCCAGGTAAAGATATAGGCACCGGTAGATTCCAGAATCTTCCAGGGCATGATGGCAATTCCGATCCCCGCGGTGAGATAGCCACCCATTCTGAACGAGATCCGGTCGGGCGCAAGGTTGGAGAAGCCGTTGGCCGGCGCCACCACATTGGCCGCCAGGTTGGTGGTCAGGGTTGCGACCATCAGGGCGAACAGGGCGACAATTACCGTAATGCCGCCCATCCGACCGGTCAGAGCCACCGGATCCCAGATCGCCTCACCGTAGATCACCACCGTTGCTGAGGTCACCGCTACACCGATAAAAGCGAACAGCGCCATCGGCAACGGCAGCCCCAGCGCCTGACCGATAATCTGATGCTTCTGGCTCCTGGCGAAACGGGTAAAGTCGGGGATATTCAGGGCCAGGGTGGCCCAGAAGCCGACCATGGCCGTCAGCCCCGGCCAGAACACCGACCAGAACTGCCCTTCCCGGGCTCCTCCTTTCACAAACTGAGACGGTGACGACAGCATCTCTCCGAACCCGCCTGCCCTGACATAGGCCCAGGCCAGCAGCGCCAGTCCCATCAACAGCAGAAAAGGCGCGGCGCAGGTCTCCAGCCAGCGGATCGATTCCGTCCCCCTGGCGATAAAGTAGACATGCATCGCCCAGAAACAGAGAAAACAGATGAGCTGCCCCCTGTCGATCCCCAGCAAGGGCAGCCTGTCGCCGACGATGGCGCCGTCGGTAATTGTGTTGACGATAATATAGATCGCCGAACCGCCGACCCAGGTCTGAATACCGAACCAGCCACAGGCGACCAGCCCCCGCAGCAACGCGGGCAGTTTTGCCCCGGTGGTACCAAAGGAGGATCGCAGCAGCACCGGGAACGGGATTCCGTGTCGGGTGCCGGCGTGCCCGATCAGCATCATCGGCACCAGCACGATGGCATTGCCCAGCAGCACAGTCAGTACCGCCTGCCACCAGGACATCCCTTCGGACACCAGCCCCGCCGCCAGCATATAGGTGGGAACACAGACCACCATACCGACCCAGAGCCCGGCGATATTCTGCCAGGACCAGGTACGTGCTGCCGGGGAGGCGGGTGCCAGATCAGGATTCCAGAGATCGGCGCTGACCTCTGTTAAGACATCCGAAGAAGCATCGGCGGGACTGGTCGGATCGACATTATTCATGACCGTCGTCCTCGATTTCAGGATGCCTGCCGGGTTCTGTGCAGCAGGCCTGTTTACCTGTCAGAGTAGCCACCCTGTCAGATTCCGGCAATTCGTCCATTACCGGGGCGTTTTTTATAGCTCTTCCGCAAATCTGGTCTCTGCCTGGCTGACAGTGACCGGATCCGTTTTTATCGGCCGAACGGGCCGGTATTACCCGAATTCAGAACGTTCAGAACGCTCAGAAAGCCCGGCAAACCGACCCCACCATCGATCAGGCGGCTTCGTGCACCGCCGAGGTCAGGTCCATGATCGCCTTCTTACCGTCACCGAACAGCATCAGCGTATTGTCCTTCGCGAACAACGGATTCGGCAGTCCGGCAAAGCCCGGACTGAGACTGCGTTTGACCACCACCACGGTTTTCGCCCGGTCGACATCGAGAATCGGCATCCCATAGATGGGACTGCCCTTGTCCTCCCGGGCCATCGGATTGGTCACGTCGTTGGCGCCGATCACGATCGCCACATCGGTCTTGTCGAAGGTCGGATTGGCCTGCTCCATGGTCCGCATCTGATCGTAGGCCACTTCTGCTTCGGCCAGCAGCACGTTCATATGACCCGGCATCCGTCCCGCCACCGGGTGGATCGCATACTCCACCTCGATGCCACGCTGCTCCAGGGTATCGGCCAGATCCCGCACCGCATGCTGGGCCTGGGCCATGGCGAGACCAAACCCCGGTACAATCACCACCCGTCGGGCGTCTTCCAGGATCATCCCCACCTCTTCCGGCGACGAGGATTTCACTCTTCCGGCATAGACTTCATCGGCATCCAGAGTCTCTCCGCCGCCTTCGGCCATGGTGCCGAACAGGACGTTAAGCAGCGAGCGGTTCATGGCGACGCACATGATCCGGGTGAGGATGATACCGGAGGCACCCACCAGCGCACCGGAGATAATCAGCACCGTGTTGCCGGTAATAAACCCGGCAGCCGCTGCGGCAATCCCGGAATAGGAGTTCAGCAGCGCGATCACCACCGGCATGTCGGCACCACCGATGGGGATAACCAGGGTAAAGCCCAGCACCAGCGCTACCGCGACCAGCAGCACGAAAGCGCCGGTGCCTCCACCGCCGGCCACCAGGCTGTAGCCTGCCAGCAGCGCCACCACCAGCAGCGCCAGATTGAGGAACTTCATGCCGCTGAAGCCCATGGGCTGGCCGGGCAGGATCTCCTGCAGTTTGCCGAAAGCGATGGCGCTGCCGGACAGGGTCACCGCCCCGATCAGCACCGCCAGTGCGGTGGCGGTTTCAGCCACCACGCCGGCGCCTGTTGCCGACAGTGACAGCGCGGTGAAGTAACTGGCCGCGGCCACCCCCAGCGAGGCGCCACCGCCGAAACCGTTCAGCAGCGCCACCATCTGCGGCATGGCGGTCATCTGTACCTTCTTCGCCATCAGCACGCCGATGACCGCCCCCAGGGCGACACCGGCAGCGATGATCTCATAGCCGATCACCTGGCGATCCAGCAGGGTCACCAGTACCGCGATCAGCATACCGGACGCCGCCAGAGTGTTGCCCCTGACCGCCGTTTTAGGTCGGGTCAGCCCTTTGATGCCCAGCACAAACAGCAGCGCCGCCAGCAGATAAAACAGATCTGTCATCATCAGATTCATGGCTCAGTCCCTCCGTTTAAACATGCCGAGCATGCGATGCGTCACCAGAAAACCACCGACCACGTTGATGGTGGCCAGCACGATGGCGATAAAGCCCAGACTCTGCACCAGCAGTCCGGTTTCGGCACCGGAACCGGCAGCCACCAGCGCGCCGACCACGGTGATGCCGGAGATGGCATTGCTACCGGACATCAGCGGAGTGTGCAGGGTTGGCGGAACTTTGGTGATCAGTTCAACGCCCAGGAATACCGCCAGCGCAAACAGCGACAGCAGCAGTACAAACTGTTCCATAGCCAGGGAACCGGTAGTCAGCGTATCCATCAGGCCACCTCCTCGATATCCGCCTCGATCACGGGCAGCGGCGGCAGGTTCAGCAGCTCGCGAATCCGCGGCTGACGGACCACACCGTCGTGGCTGACGACCGTCTGCTGGAGAATTTCATCGTCAAAATCCAGCTGCAGCTCGCCGTTCTCATCCAGCAGGTGGGTCAGCAGATTTTCGACGTTGTTGCCGTACATCTGACTGGCGTGGTGAGGCACGGTAGCCGGTACGTTTTCGGGACCGATAATAGTGACGCCGTGCTCGATCACCGTCTCGCCGTGACGGGTCAGCTCACAGTTGCCACCCCGCTCCGAGGCCAGATCGACGATCACCGCACCGGGCTTCATCGCCGCCACCATTTCACGGGTAATCAGAACCGGGGACTTCGCGCCGGGAATGGCCGCGGTGGTGATAACGATGTCCTGTTCGGCCAGCACCGCAGTCATCTGCTCACGCTGACGGTGCAGGAACTCTTCTCCCTGCTCCTTCGCATAGCCGCCCTGACCTTCGGTGGCTTCGGCCTCCAGTTCCAGCTCCACCGGCTTCGCTCCCACCGACAGGATCTGCTCTCTGGCAGCCGGACGAACGTCATAAGCTTCCACCACGGCGCCCATCCGTTTGGCGGTGGCGGCAGCCTGCAGGCCAGCGACCCCGGCCCCCATAATAAACACCCGCGCCGGGTCCAGGTTACCGGCGGCGGTCATCATCATCGGATAGATTCGGGCGGCGGAGCTGGCGGCCAGCACCACCGATTTATAGCCGGCGATGGTCGCCATCGAAGAGAGCGCATCCATGCTCTGGGCACGGCTGATCCGCGGAATCAGCTCCATGGCGATCGCGGTGATCTGTTTTTCCGCCAGGCTGCCGGCCTGCTGCGGATTGCCCAGCGGGTCCATCATACCGATCAGAATCTGGTCCCGACGCAGATGGCAGCGGGCCGAGGCATCATCAGTATCACCGGCATTGACCCGGATGATGATCCCGGCACGGGCAAACAGCTCGTCCCGGTCGTGAAGTATTTCGGCACCGGCTTCACGATAAAGCTGATCGGCAAAATCGGCAGCATCGCCGGCCCCGCTTTCCAGCAACACCGAACAGCCACGCGCCACCAGCGCAGAGACATTGGCGGGGGTCAGAGCCACCCGACGTTCACCCGTTAAAGTTTCTTCTGGGATACCTATTATCATTATCTTTCTCCCGGACACCTGTCCCCGACGTTGCCGCAGCCGCCACGATCCGGCGATCTGCACCCACACGAAACCGCTGCGGGCGTCAGCCCCCAGACAGTGATCAGTGCAGTTCAGGAATTCAGGCGCTTATCAGTTTTATTGTTTTAACTGTTTTTATTGTTACTGCCGGTGACCAGCGGCTGCTGATCACCGGCAATGGCCTGTCAGAGTTCAGCCGGCCTGTTTCAGCACCGCCTGCAGCAACACGTTGCAACCGGCTTCCAGGTGTTCCGGCTTCGCGTTTTCAGCTTCGTTGTGACTGATACCGTTCTCGCAGGGCACGAACACCATAGCCGTCGGCGCGACCCGGGCGATATAGCAGGCGTCGTGACCGGCGCCGCTGACGATATCCCGGTGGCTGAGACCGGCGGCTTCGGCGGCATCACGGACCGAATCCACACAGGCTTTGTTGAAGGGTACCGGGGGCGAGTACCAGATCTGTTCGAATTTCATCTCCAGCCCCAGTTCCCCGGCCACCGCAGCGGCGATCTCACGCAACTGGTGGTCCATGGAGGAAAGCACCTGGTCATCGGGATGACGGAAGTCCACGGTAAAGAACACCTCACCGGGAATCACATTGCGGGAGTTGGGAAACACATTCATCAGCCCAACGGTGGCGCAGGCCAGCGGGGCATTATCGAGGCCGATACAGTTAACCTGATCGACGATTCTGGCGGCGCCCACCAGGGCATCCTTACGGCGCGCCATCGGGGTAGGTCCTGCATGAGCTTCCTGGCCGGTCAGGGTAATTTCGTACCAGCGCTGACCCTGGGCGTCGGTCACAACGCCGATAGTGGTATCTTCATCCTCAAGGATCGGGCCCTGCTCAATATGGGCTTCAAAGAAGGCCTTTATCGGCCGGCCGCCCACCTCCTCTTCCCCGGCATAGCCGATGCGTTGCAGTTCCTCACCCATGGTCTTGCCGTCCAGGTCCGCACGGCTGAGGCCGTACTCCAGATCAAAGACACCGGCAAAGACCCCGGAGGCCACCATCGCCGGCGGGAAGCGGGATCCCTCTTCGTTGGTCCAGACCGAGGCTTCCACCGGCGCCTCTGTTTCAACACCGTGATCGTTCAGAGCCCGAATCACCTCCAGACCGGACAGTACGCCATAGATTCCGTCAAACTTGCCACCGGTGGGCTGAGTATCGAGATGGCTGCCCATCACCACCGGCGGCAGGCTGTTATCGCGGCCGGGACGGCGGGCAAAGATATTCCCCATCCGATCCACCCGCACGCTGCAGCCAGCCTCTTCACACCAGGCGACAAACAGGTCCCGACCCTGCTTGTCGAGGTCGGTCAGAGCCAGGCGGCAGACGCCCCCCTTTTCGGTGGCTCCGATCTTTCCCATCTCCATCAGACTGTCCCACAAACGCTGTCCATTTATTTTTATATTGCTCATTGCTCACTCGCTCCTTTCGGCTGCGGTAAATGGTTGCTTTAAGTTCGAACGGAGCACCGGTTGCCTCCGATCACTAAATTTACCACATGGTAAAACTAGCATTAATTTTACCTTTTGGTCAAATTAAATTTCAGCTGGATTTCCCGGCCGGCAGAAATCGATCAGACTCTCGTTCAGACGGCATTGGTTACGGACAGGGCTACAGCAGCGGTGGCCGGAAAGAGTCAGTGGAGCTGGGCGTTATAAAATGAGGCCCACGGCCACGACTCAGACAGCTGTCACTCGAAGAAAAAGGACCTTCGCGCATTAAGGGGATTGGCGGCTTTCGGCTGCAAAGCCGACGTCAGTGTTTGTTGATGCTCGCCTGAGAAGCCGCGTTTTGGCTTCTCCTTTAAGGCGTTGGCCGATATTTTCTGTTGCGCCCACGCCGGGCGCGTTCATTTCTTTTTTGCGCAAAAAAGAAACGAGCCAAAGGCCGCTCCTGGGCATCCATGTCCCACGGCATTCGAACGTCCCTGTTCATTAAAAATGCGCCCCACTTCCCCGCCCTGCGGGTCCACTGCGAGCGATAACGAGGTTGGGAGCATCTGGACAGCGCATCCCTGCACTGACCATCTGACTCGGCTTCCTTGCCTCGCCCCCTTCGGGGCCTGATCCCATCCTCGTCACCGTGCTCGCCGGCTACGAGGGGAGAGGTGCCAAATTCGAACTACGGAAATTAGCTGGCCCATTTGTCGGCCTGAAGGCCGACCCACATGTAGCACGGTCGTAGGTCGGGCTTCAGCCCGACAAAATGGATCCAGCTCACGCCAATTCCGACGTCGGCTTTGCGGCCGCCTGCGGGCTTTCACAACAACCCACGAAGAACCCAAAAAATGCCTTAATCAATCAGGCCGTTACCGAGCTGAAGCGGTGGCCCATACGACGCTGCTTGGTACGGAGATAGCGCTGGTTTTCACGCTCTTTCCCAACCTCGATGGGCAGCCGCTGCCTGACCTCGACACCCAGTCCGGTCAGTGCCTGAATCTTCTCAGGATTGTTGGTCAGCAGCCGTACCTGCGTTATTCCCACCGACTTCAGGATAGCCACCGCCACGTCGTAGCGCCGCTGGTCGGCTTCAAAACCCAGCATCAGATTGGCATCGACGGTATCCACCCCCTGGTCCTGTAACTGATAGGCCATCATCTTATTGGCCAGACCGATCCCCCGCCCCTCCTGGCGGAGGTAAAGCACGGCACCCGCGCCCTCCTCGCTGATCCGCTTCAGCGCGTGCTGCAACTGCGGACCACAATCACAACGGCGGGAGCCGAACAGATCGCCGGTAGCGCACTCGGAATGGAGCCGAACGATCGGCGCCTTTACCCGCTCCGGCTCGCCCATTTCCAGCAGGATATGCTCCCGGCCGTTTGCCAGCTCGGTGCAGACGGTCATCCGAAACTGGCCGTACTCGGTCGGCATCGGTACCGTCACTGACCGTTCGAAGACGGCTTCAAAGGCTTGCTGAAACATAGTGTTCCCCTGCTGCTGTTATTCTGAAGTGCTGTTCCGAAGACAGCGGATAAGTGCGGCTCCCGGTGGGGGCACCGAGCAGTTATCCCACAGAAATGTTTCCGGATGACTACAGCGGCCATTCAACCATCTGGCCATATGACCGGCTGCCGGCGGCGTCGAAGCGGCTGCGGCAACCGGTCACCGGTGATTTACTTCTGGAAGGTCGGAATGATCTTCTCGGCGTAATCGGCAATGATGCGTTCTTCATCACCGTTATCCAGGTAGATGTTGAACTGGGTGGTGCCGGCCTTTTCCAGCTCCAGCAGCTTGGCGATATGGGCGTCAACGCCGCCCAGTACACAGAAGCCTTCAACGATGTCATCGGTGATGAAATCCAGATAAGGATTATCGCTCTGTCCGTGCTTGGAGTAGTCATAGCCCTTACGCTGCTCGATGTAAGCGGTCAGACTTTCCGGCACGAGGCCGCTGTGGGCCCCGTATTTCTCGACGATATCGGCCACGTGATTGCCGACCATGGCCGGGAACCATTTAGTAGCTTCCAGACACTTCTCCATCTCCCCGGTAAAGGCAGGTGCGGCGGCAATCACCTGGAAGTCGGACATGTCACGCCCGGCGGCTTCACCGGCACTGATGGCCTGATCGGCAAACCATTTCACCAGAGACGGCTCGGCGATCTGCAGGATCACACCGTCCCCCACCTCACCGGCGGTCTTCAGCGCCTTGGGACCGTAGGCACCGATATGCACCGGCAGCTCATAACCATTGGCCCAGGGGAACTGCACCGGCTCGGGGCTTTCACCGTAAGTGACCTCCTCCCCGCGCACCATGGCTTTCACTTTCTGGGTGAATTCCGCCACTCGCGCCAGATTGGCGGGCTTCTTACCCATAACCCGCATGGCACTGTCACCGCGGCCGAGACCGATCTGGAAGCGGCCTTCACTCTGCAGCGCCAGGCTGGCGAACAGGCTGGCGGCCACCGACCAGTCCCGGGAATTGGGGTTGGTGACACAGGGAGCGAATTTCATCTTGCTGGTGTGTTCCATGCACATGGCGATGGCCGGATAGCACTCGCGCCAGAGCACGTGAGAATCGTAGAACCAGCAGTGGGTGAAGCCGGCCTCTTCGGCCTGGCGAACCAGATTACGGGCACGTTTAGGGCTGACAAAGCCTTTGAAAGTAATACCAAATTCCATAGCGATAGCTCCTGAAGTGGTTTTCTTGTTTGAGTTTGTGTCGTTGCAGATCAGTGAAATCAGTCTGTTTTCCGGCAGCGGTACCGGCTGGCACTCAGCCTGCCGGTACCCACGCCGCCGTCAGTGTTCCGGCGGTGCAATACGAATTCCGGCGTGGCTGAAGGGTACTTTTTTCGAGATATTCAGCCGGATCAGAATCGGGGTAATCGCCTCGATACAGCGGGCATTGACGGCCGGTCCGGCGTTATAGGCTTTAACGTCCAGCTTCTCAATCAGAGCAATCACCTCATTCTTTGCATCCAGGTCGTTACCGCAGACCAGAATGTCGCAGTTGATGCGACGATCGAGATCGTTGAGGGTGGTCGCCGACACGTTGTGCAGTGCTCCCACCACCGGGACACCGTCCCCCAGCAGGGCCTGTGCCGCTTCGGTGGCCGAGCCTTCGGCCGGCATCTCCACCGCCTTGGGATCACCCTCTTTCAGCGGTACCACGATATCCACCAGCACCCGGTCGCCCAGCACCCCGGCAATCGCTTCCAGGGTGGCGTTGTGGGCGGCATAAGGCACGGCGAGAACCACCAGCCGATCGGCGGCGGCTACCGCCCCCTGGTTATCGGCACCGCTGATCCGGCCAATGGCACCGGTCAGCTGCTGGTTCAGCTCGGCGGCGATTTCGGCGGCCCGGGCGGCATCCCGGGAGCCGATGACAACATCGACGCCGACGGCGGCAAAACGAAGGGCCAGGCCCTTACCCTGGGGTCCGGTGCCTCCAAGAATGGCTATTTTCATCGAAACAAATCCTCCTGTTGGGGTCTTATCAGGTCGAGGGCTGAAGAACGGTCGCTCGGACTCCACTCCACCCCCCTGAATATCAGCGCGGGCAACTTGCCCTCTTTACTCATCAGCAATCCCGATGCCGCGGCCAGCTCGTCGGCCAGCGCCGGCACCGTTACTTTCAGTTCCCGGCCCCAGGCGTCTTTTTCACCGGCCAGATCCACCTTGCCCGGCACCTTTGCCAGGCCAATGGCGACATTGACCAGCCCCATCCGCCAGGGGCGTCCGAAGGTATCGGTAATCACCACCCCCAGCTGTTTTCCGGTGCTCTGTTCCAGCCCCCGGCAGAGCGCCCGGGCACTGGCGTCAGGCTCTTCCGGCAGCAGAATCACATGGCCCGGCAGCTCGACGTTGGATTCATCCACCGCCGCGTTGGCACAGATAAAGCCGAGGCGATGTTCGGCGATCAACGTGCCCTCCTCCTGATCCGGGCGTTTAACCGCCCGCACCACCCGGCGCGATTCCGACAGAATCACTTCGATTTTGCGTGGATCTTTGGTAACGGTTTCCGACAGCTCCAGCGCCTGCGCGGAGGGCTCCACCTCGGCCAGGTTGACGATCCGCCCCTCCGCCTTGGAAACCACCTTGTGGGCGATGACCAGAATGTCACCGTCTTCAAAGGCCAGGGATGAGGCCGCCATGGCTGCCAGGATTTCCGCCGCCAGGTCATCACCGGGCTGAATATCGGGCAGTCCGGGTACGGCCTGAATGCTGATTCCGGCGACGGATGCACAGGGTGCTGTGTGACTGGGCTGCTGGATGGCCAGCCCGGATAAGGTCGCAGTCATTTAATTCACTCCCTGCAGCTGATTGATTTCCCGGTCCGGATGCGGATACCGGTGCTGATCCTGAGCCCCCTGGCGCAGACGGCCGGTGGCTGCGGTCGGCGGAACCGCCAGTTTCCGGGTCCAGAGCTGCAGATCTTCCGGGGTATCCAGATCGAAGGTCAGCTTCTCCAGCCGCAGCAGCGCCGCCGGGATCGAGCGTTTCAGAGCCGCCGCCAGATGGGCGCGGCTGGAACGCGGTCCGAACTGAAAGGGAATGACATTCGGTGGGGTGGTCAGCAGAGCGTTGGTACCGCCGTCGTCAGCCGGGCAGATCAGCACCGAAGGGACTTCCCGGGGATGCTCCAGCAAGCGGCGAATCTCCGCTTCGCTGAGCTCGGCGATATCCGCCGGCAGCAGCAGCTGGGAATCAAAGCCGCGACGTACGCTCCACTCGGCGGCCAGCGCAGCGGCGCCATTGAGGCCCTCTGTTCGAAGATCCGGCCCGCACAGCGGCTCGCCCTGTGATCGGGACGGTGGCTGCTCCATCTGCACCTCGGCGCCATAACTTCGGGCGATTTCCGCGACCCGCTCGGAAGCGGTCACCACCAGCACCGGAGTACCGGTAAAGTGGCGGTTCAGAAAGCGCAGGGTCTGACGGAACAGCGTCAGCGCCAGGGTCTGCCGTTGCTGACTGTCCAGCACCCCGGACAGACGCTGTTTGGACTGACGGGGGTCTTTCATCGGAATCACGATACAGGTCTTCATACGGCCTCCCGGTCGAGGGTAATCGACGTTGCTCTGGTCACCGCAGATGCGGGCAATGCTGCGGAAACCGCCTTCAGGGCAGGATCGGTGATCGCAGCTTCGGCACGGTGACTGTGAAAAAGGTGCACCAGGGTCTCGGCCACCCGAATCTTGTTCTGACGTGAGTGCATCAGCGTGTCGGTAGCCAGCACATCCAGTCCCGTTCGGCTCAGCGGTTCCACGGCGTCACGGTCCAGCTGATCGATCAGCAGTCCATCGATCAGCCCCTGATAGCACTCGGCAACACCGAACACATCAGAGCTGAACCCGGCGGCTTTCATCATCCGGTCAGCCGGACCTTTAACCGTCTCGCCATTGATCAGGGGCGACACGGCAATCCGGTAGGCCTGAGAGCCGGCGACGGCCTCGCGAATACCGGGAACCGCCAGAATGGCGCCGATGCTGACGATGGGGTTACTGGGAGCAAAGACAATCAGATCGGCATCGGCGATAGCGATCAGCGCTTCCGGCGTCGGCTTCGCCAGGCTGTCCCCGGCGACAGCAAAGCCGGTGACTTCCGGCTGACAGCCGCGACGAACGAAGTAGCTCTGAAAATCCAGCCAGCCATCATCCGTTTTCACCCGGTTCTGAATGACGTCGTCGGTGGGCAGCAGAATCCTGGCTTTCACCCCCAGCCTGTCGGCGATGTGAGCGGCGATCTCACTGGGCCGCACACCCAGGCGACGCTGTTCGGTGCGATAGATATGGGTCGCGAAATCCTGATCACCCAGGTACATCCAGGTATCGGCGCCGAGACGGCTGAGGGCATCGAGGGTGCGGCTGCTTTCATTCTGCAACCCCCAGCCCTTTTCCCGGTCAATCAGGTCGGCCAGGGTGTAGGTCAGGGTGTCGATATCCGGGGAGACCCAGAGCCCGTGAAACTCCTGATCATCGGCGACGTTACCGATAATGCTGAGCTGCTCACCGTATCGGCTGTGCATCAGCCCTTCGGCCATTCTGGCGCCACCGACACCGCCGGCCAGCAGGGTAATCTTCAGCGGTCGTTCAGCGCCCTTATTGAGCCCGTTCATGCTGCACCTCCGGCGCTGGAAGCGATCAGTTGCAGGCCCGGCCGGCCCTGCGACGGCGAAGCGACCGGAGCACGGTTAAAGACCTGCAACGGCTGATAGAGCGTGCCCCGCCGTACCGGTGTGCGACCGGCTTCACGGATCATCCGCACCATGTCTTCCGGTACGATCTCCTGACCGTGCCTGCCGCCGGCGGAGCGGGAAATGCTCTCGTTCATCAGAGTGCCACCCAGATCGTTGGCGCCGGACTGCAGCATCTGCTGGGCATACTCCGGTCCCAGCTTCACCCAGGACGCCTGGATATTGTCGATCCAGCCATTCAGCATCAGCCGGGCAACCGCATGCATACGAATATTCTCTTCGGCGGTGGGTCCCGGCCGTACCCTCATGTCGTTGGCAGCCTGCTCGGTAAACAACGGCGACTCATAATGGACGAAGCCCAGCGGTACGAACTCGGTAAAGCCACCGGTCTGCTTCTGAATGTCCCGCAGCAGGGCAATATGGGCTGCCTGATGCCGGGGTTCATCGATATGGCCGTACATGATGGTGGCGGTGGTGGGCAGTCCCAGTCGATGGGCGGTGGTAATGATCTCCACCCACTGCTCGGTCGACAATTTATCCCGGGTCAGCTGCTGGCGGATCTCGACGTCGAGGATCTCGGCGGCGGTGCCCGGCATGGAATCAAGACCGCTGTCGATCAGATCCTGAATAAATTCAGCCACCGACATCCGGCTCTTGTGGGCACCGAACCAGATTTCAAAGGGCGAGAAGGCATGAATATGGATATCCGGCAGCTGCTGCTTAATCGCTTTCAGAATATTGCGGTAGTGGCTGCCGTCGATATCCGGGTGCAGCCCGCCCTGAATGCAGACCTCGGTAGCCCCCCGATCCCAGGCCTCCTGAGCGCGTCGGACAACTTCGGCCAGGGGCAACAACTCGGCACCGGCCTGCTCCTTACGCTTTGCAAAGCCACAGAAGCGGCAACCCATATAACAGACATTGGTAAAATTGATATTGCGGGTGATCACGAAGCTGGCCCGGTCGCCCACCGCCCGCTGACGAAGCAGATCCGCAGTGGCCACCAGCGCCTCCAACTCCTCTCCGACAGCGCCGAACAGACTGACGGCGTCGGCTTCGGAGACCTCCTGCCCGGCCAGGGCGGAGTGCAGGATGGCGCTGATCCGCGGATCAATCCGGTTCAGCAACCCTGCCAGGGCACTGTGCCGATCCCCGCAGACGTCGGCATTACCATCGTCAGTGCTGCTCGGGCTGGTGATCAGAGCACCATTCAGATCCGGACGGATAAAGCCGGACCGAGCCGTCCCCGGTTTGCTGATCTGTTGCTGAATGCCCATAGGGGTTCTCCTTTAATTGCTGCAGTCTGCTGAACTGCCTGGCCAGGCTTTTCTGCAAAAACCCGTCTTCGAAGGCCTTATCGTCTGAAAACAGCATGATTCTTTTCCGACTGAACCCGTATCGGGTTGTCGCTCAGTGAAGGTGGCCGGCTAGCAGCACTGCAGGGAGGCCAGCCCGTCGGCCCGGGCAATCAGCCCCACCCGCTCAGCCACCCGCGGCAGAAAATAACGATCCGGCAGATTCTGGTACTGGGGATACACCGCCAGCCGCTCCAGCAGACGGTGACCGCAACTGCCGGTGGCCGCGGCCAGCTGATCGATCTGCGGCCAGGCGCGTTCGGGATTGATATGGTCAATGGTCAGCGGCGAGATGCCGCCCCAGTCATTAATGCCGGAATTGAGATAGGCGTGATAGCGCTGCTGCAGATTCGGCGGAGCCTGCAGACTGATGGTGGGGTCCAGAATCAGCCTCGCTACCGCCAGAGTGCGCAGCATATCCTCAAGATCGGGCTCGGGCGCGGCAGCCATGGCGGTACCGGGCTTGGCCCGGAAGTTCTGAACAATCACTTCCTGGATATGGCCGTAACGCTGATGAATTTCGTTGATAGCCAGCAGGCTGTCGACCCGTTCTTCCCAGTTTTCGCCGATACCGATCAGGATGCCGGTGGTAAAGGGCACATCATGGTGGCCGGCCCGCTCCAGGGTACGGAGCCGTTGCACCGGTACCTTATCGGGACAGGCGTAGTGCGCCTCCCCTTTCACCAGCAGACGACGGCTGATGTTCTCCAGCATCATTCCCATGCTGGCGCTGACCGGTTTCAGTTTGATGATATCCGCTTCAGAGAGAGTGCCGGCATTGACGTGAGGCAGCATCTCGGTTTCGTCAATCACCCGCTCACACATCGCCACCAGGTAGTCGACCATCGACTCGTACCCCAGTGCCGCCAGCCCGTCGCGGGCCTGCTGGTAGCGCTGCTCCGGCTTTTCGCCGAGGCTGAACAGCACCTCTTTGCAACCCAGCCGCTGCCCTTCACGGACCACCGCCATCACCTGCTCCGGCGTCATGATCATGGCGTCGGGAGAATCCGGGTGTCTGACAAAGGTGCAGTAGCCGCAGGTGTCTCGACACATATTGGTCAGAGGAATAAAAACCTTGCGGGAATAGGTGATGCGATCACCCCAGTGCATATCGCGCAGTGCGCAGGCCTGTTCGCGAAGCTGCTGCAGTTCAGGACCAGTTACGCCTTCGTATGCCAGGGCTTGTGCTTTGGACAGCATGACTACGTCTCCAGCGGATTATTGTTTTTATTTGCGACCAGCGGGATCACCTCTGAGGGGTCAACCCGTTAGCTTTACCGTTTGGTAAATATATCCTAGTCAATTTTTTACCACATGGTCAATACTTTTTTAAGAATTGTGCTGATGCCAGCGGCCTGATAGCGGAAACTGCTCGTGGATAAATCAAAAACATTCTTTAATTACAATTGGTTGAAGATAAAGCCAAGAACTATTCCGGCAGCAGAAAAGCGGCAAATAGGGCTGAGTAGCGGGAGCAATTACGGCTTCGAAAGCAAAAACAGAGGGAGATCAGAGGCCAGCGTCATGACAGAATTTTTTGTTTTCCAGCCGCTATACAGATAAAAAAAGATCTTCGCGCTTTAAGGGGATTGGCGGCTTTCGGCTGCAAAGCCGACGTCAGTGTTTGTTGATGTTCGCCAAAGAAGCCGCGTTTTGGCTCCTCCTTGAAGGCCTTGGCCGATATTTTCTGTTGCGCCCACGCCGGGCGCGTTCGTTTCTTTTGTGCGCAAAAAAGAAACGAACCAAAGGCCACTCCTGGGCATCCATGCCCCCCGCGGCATTCGAACGTCCTTGTTCATCAAAAGTCCGCCCCACTGCGCCGCCCTGCGAGTCCACTGCGCGCGATAACGAGGCTGGGGGCATCTGGACAGCGCTTCCCTGCACTGACCATCTGGCTCGGCTTCCTTGCCTCGCCCCCTTCGGGGCCTGATCCCATCCTCGTCACCGTGCTCGCCGACTGCGAGGGGAGAGATGCAAAATTCGAACTACGGGAGTTAGCAGGCCCATTTTATCGGCCTGAAGGCCGACCCACATGTAGCACGGTCGTAGTTCGGGCTTCAGCCCGACAAAATGGATCCAGCTCGCGCCAATCCCGACGTCGGCTTTACAGCCGCCTGCGGGCTTTCCCGACAACCCGCGAAGAACCTAAAAAAAGGGAGCCCTTGCGGCTCCCTTCATTACGGAAATCAGTACCGGCGATCAGCAACCGGTCAGATCACCCCGGTCCCCTTCAGCACCAGCTGAATCAGAAACTCACTGGCATTATCAAAGTCCTGCTGCTCCAGTTCCGGCTTGCGCAGGGCCACCTCGATCTGGGTGGAAAAATCAGCATAGGTCTGAGTGGCGGACCAGATGACGAAGAACAGGTGATAGGGATCGATCGGATCCATGCGACCTTCGGCAATCCACTGCTCGATCAGCTTTATATCCGCTTCCAGTTGCGGCAACAGATGGTCTTTCAGGTAGGCCCGCAGCCGCGGTGCGCCATTGATGATCTCATTGGCGAACACCCGGGAGCCGTTGGGGTGAGTCTGTGACAGCTCAATCTTGCCGCGAATGTAGTTGGCCAGCATCGCTTTGGGATCGTCGCCTTCCTGCTCCAGCAGCGCCATCTTATCGATCCAGAGATCGAGAATATTCTGCAGCACCCGCTGGTACAGCACCTCCTTGGACGGGAAATAATAGAGCATGTTCTGCTTCGACATGCCCGCCCCTTCGGCGATCGCTTCGATGGCCGCACCGTTGTAGCCGAACTGGGCAAAGATATCCTCTGCGACACTCAGGATACGAGCTTCATGGGCTTCGCGGACGCGGGAACGTCGACGTGGTTTAGTTGCGGTGTCTTCGATGGGAGTCTGCGGCATTAACGTGGTCACTAAATCCATATATTCAAAGGTCAATGGCGCGCATTTTACCACATGGTCACCCCACGCAGGCGGTTTTGATCAAAACAAAAGACGGGGGTCGATAAGTGATCTGGCGAAGGAGAGGATGGAATGGCTGACCGCTGCTGTTCGCGACAGAGCGGTCAGAAGACAGGTCGTCGGTGGGCCTCTGGTTACTGTGGAACAGCGGCGTAGGCGACCACCTCGCAGAGCATCTCTTCCCGGGCCAGGCCGGCAACGATCATCGCCGCGCGGTTGGGGTAAGGCGCCTGAAAATACTCGGCGTAGACACTGTTGAATACCGGCAGCTGGTCACGATCGGTTACGTAGATCAGTACCTGGGTGACGTCGTCCATGGTCAGCTCCGCCGCCTCGATGGTGTGCCTGAGGTTATCCATGGTCTGGCGGGCCTGAGCCTCGATGCCACCCTCGACCACCTGACCGCTGGTATCGATGGGAATCTGGGCGGTGGAGAGCTGGCCGTTGGCGATGATGGCCCATTCCAGCGGTGCTTTGGAGGCGAAAAGATCAGTTTTTACGGCTTTTTTCATTGCAATTATCGACTATCTGACTGAGTTAGCTAAATGGCTAAGGAACCTGTTAACAGCTTCCCTAAGGAAAGAAAAGCGGAAAAAAGGGAGCGGCAGACGCCGCTCCCGAAAGGACGAGCAATGACTTAAAGTCCCTGCTCTTCCGCCATTTTCAATGCGATTCGGGGCGCGGTCCACAGCGACGGCAGCAGCACCAGTGAAACCGGTACGGCAGTCACTACGATAAAGGACTGCAGGGCCGAGATACCGCCGGAACCGATCGAGATCAGCAGCGCGGCAACCACACCCATCATGATGCCCCAGAACACCCGTACCGAGCTCTGCGGGTGATCGGTACCGGTCATTACCATCGAAACCGCATAGGTCATGGAATCACCGGTGGTTGCCACGAAGACCGTGGTCAGGATCAGGAACAGCACCGAGATAAAGAAGCCCATGGGCAGCTGCTCGGTGATGGCCAGCAGCGCCGCCGGCAGGTTGAAACCGGTGAAGGGCTCGGAGATCACGCCCGGCGTCGCCAGCTCGAAAGCCAGACCGCTGCCACCGACAATGGTGAACCAGAAGCAGGTGATGATCGGGGCTACCACGGAGATCAGCAGGATCATTTCACGAATGGTGCGACCACGGGAGATACGGGCCACAAACATCGCCATCAGCGGGCCGTAGCCCAGGAACCAGCCCCAGAAAAATACGGTCCACCAGTCCAGCCAGCCCGGGCTGGCCCGGAAAGTTGCCATGGGGATGAACTGATCAAGGTAGATACCGAAACCGTGCAGGTAGCCGTCGATGATAAAGGCGGTCGGACCGAACACCAGGATGAACGCCATCAGCGCCACCGCCAGAATCACATTGGCACGGCTGAGGATCTGAATCCCCTTAGTCACTCCACTGACGGCAGACAGGGTATAGATACCGATCAGACCGAGCAGAATAGTGACCTGAGTGGTATAGGTATTGGGGATACCGAACAGCTTCTCCAGACCGAAGCTGACCTGCAGACCGAGGAAACCAATGGGACCCACGGTACCGGCCACCACTGCCAGCACACAGCAGGCATCGACGATGGCACCCAGCGGACCGGTCATTACCCGGTCACCGAGTACCGGATACAGCAGGGTACGCGGCTTCAGGGGCAGACCCTTTTCGTAGTGCAGGTACATGAAGACTACGCCGGTCAGGCTGCCGAGGATTGCCCAGGCCAGAAAGCCCCAGTGCATAAAGCTCTGGGCCAGCGCATTATAAGCGGCCTGCGCGGTTCCGGTTTCAGCCCCCGGTTCGCCGGCGAACAGCGGTGGCGGAGAGGTGAAGTGGGCCATCGGTTCTGCCGCGGCCCAGAATACACCGCCACCGGCCAGCAGCGTACACATGATGATGGAGATCCACTTGAAGGTGGAAATTTCCGGCACTTTAATACCGCCCAGCACCACCGCACCGGTGCGGGTCACGGCCAGGAACAGGCCGATAATGAAGGTCAGCAGTAACAGCACCTGCCAGTAGGCACCGAAGAATTTGGTCGAAGTGGCGAAACCGGTATTCACCAGCCCGGATACCATTTTGATATCGTAGAGTGCCAGCGCCACAAACAGCACCAGCACACCACCGCTGATAAGGAATACCGGCAGATCAACGCCCGCCAGCCACTTCTTGTGGTCTGATTTCGGAGCCATATCCGCCTCGTGCGAAGCCATGGAGGCCGGGGAAGTATTACTCATTTTAGTCTCCTGATGGATCTCTTATATTTATTGGGTTATCAGGGCATTACTGCCTCGGCAGAGAAGCGCAGTCGCCTCTCAGCCGTTGCTGGTGAACTGAGGTTTCAGTCCGTCTTCGAGGAAGTTCAGCCAGTTCAGCCCCATGATTCTGGCGACATCTTCATCGCTGAAACCACGGGCCTGCAGGCCGGCGGTGATATTGGGGAAGTCGCGACTGTCGCGGAACCAGGAGAGCGGTCGCGGCCAGTCGGCGTTGGACTTAGAGCCCTCACCGTAGTCCATCTCCTTCGACCAGCGGCCGTTTCGCATCCACTCCAGCACCGACAGCGGCTGCTCCTGACAGAGGTCGGTACCGATACCGATGCGCTCCACGCCCATCAGGTCCGCGGTGCTGGCCACCATGTCGCAGAATTCCTCGAGGGTGCAGTCCGGACCATTCTTCAGATGGAACGGATAGAGGCTGAAACCCAGCAGGCCACCGGACTCACCCAGTGCTTTCAGCACCCGGTCCGATTTGTTGCGTTTGGCGGCATGGAAACTGGACGGGTTGGCGTGGGAGATAACAATGGGACGCTCGGATATTTCGATCGCCTCCAGGGTGCTGCGCTCGCCACTGTGGCTCATGTCCACCACCATGCCGACGCGGTTCATCTCCCGAATCACCTGTCTGCCGAAGCGTGTCACCCCACTGTCTTCGGCTTCGTAGCAACCACAGGCCAGCAGGCTCTGATTGTTGTAGGTCAGCTGCATGACCATCAGGTTCAGCTCACGCATCACCTCGACCATGCCGATGTCGTCTTCGATCGGGGAGCAGTTCTGCGCCCCGAACATCACACCAACCTTACCCAGCTGTTTGGCACGACGGATATCCGCCGCGCTTTTCACCGGCATGATCAGGTCCGGGTTCTGTTCAAAATGCCGGTTCCATTCAGCGATCCGCAGCAGGGTTTCGCGGATCTGTTCGTGATAGACGATGGTCGCGTGAACCATCGTCACACCTCCCTCACGCAGCTGTTCGAAGATCGCCCGGTTCCAGTTGGAGTACTGGAGACCATCAACCACGATCAGATCGTTATGCAATTTGTTATTCAGCTCGTTGTGCATGAGGCGACTCCCGTCAGGCGCGGATATAGGTGGTCTTCACCACGGTGTAGAACTCTTTCGCGTAAGTACCCTGCTCACGGGGACCGAAGCTGGAGTCCTTACGGCCACCGAAAGGCACGTGGTAGTCGGTACCGGCGGTCGGCAGGTTGACCATCACACAGCCGGTCTTAGCGCGACGTTTGAAGTCGGTGGCGTACTTCAGCGACTCGGTGCAGATGCCACCGGTGAGGCCAAAGTTGGTGTCGTTGAGGGTCGCCAGCGCTTCTTCGTAATCCTTCACCTTGATCACGCAGGCGATCGGCGCGAAAGCTTCCTCGCGATTGATGGTCATATCGTTGGTGGTTTCGGTGAACAGCGCCGGCTGCATGTAATAGCCGTCGGTGTCTTCGTTCAGCACTTCACCACCGTAAACCAGCTTGCCACCTTCCTGCTTAGCGGTTTCCAGATATTGCAGGTTCTGCTCCATCTGGCGGGCGTCGGCAACAGCACCGATATGCACACCCTCTTTCAGCGGGTGGCCGACAACCAGCTTCTTCATGCGCTCGATAACAGCGTCAACGAAGCGGTCATGAATGCCTTCGGTCACGATCAGACGGGAAGACGCAGTACACTTCTGACCGGTACCGCCGTATGCGCCACCCACGGCACATTCCACCGCGTTCTCCAGATCGGCATCATCCAGCACGATCAGCGCATTCTTGCTGCCCATCTCCATCTGGCACTTCACCAGATTGACGGCGGTAGCCGCAGCCACCTTGCGTCCGGTCTCCAGCGAGCCGGTGAAGGTCAGGGCATTGATATCACGGGAATTGATCAGTACGTCGCCAACTTCGGCGCCCGGTCCCATCACCAGGTTGAAAGTACCGGCCGGCAGGTTCTGGCGGGAGATAATCTCGGTCAGTGCCCAGGCGCTGGCGGGAACCTGGTTGGCCGGCTTCCAGACAACGGCATTACCAAACGCCAGTGCCGGAGCGATCTTCCAGGCACCGGTGGCGGTGGGGAAGTTCCAGGGGGTAATGATACCCACCACGCCCACCGGCTCACGGCGGGTTTCAATCTCTACGCCCGGACGAACGGAATCGGCGGTTTCGCCCATCTGACGCAGCACTTCGGCGGCGTAATAGTGGAAGAACTGACCGGAGCGGTAAGTTTCACCGACACCCTCGGCCAGCGTTTTGCCTTCTTCACGGGCCAGGATCTCACCCAGTTCGTCTTTCCGGGCGATCAGCTCGTCACCGATCGCCATCAGTACGCTGTAACGCTGCTCCAGACCACTTTTCGCCCATTCCAGCTGGCCTTCTGCCGCGGCAGCGATGGCTGCTTCGGTCTGAGCTTTATCGGCCTGGGCATACTGGCCGATAACATCACTGGTATCGGCCGGGCTGATGTTGGCTACGCTGCCGTTGTTACCCTCTACCCACTCACCGGCAATGTAATTACGAAAAACTGTATCTGACATTATTCTCTCCTGCGTTCAGGCCAGCTGAGTGCAGGGGTTCTGCATCAGGGCCGCTGGTATGCTGTTGGAATCATCATATGCCCTGTGTTCTAATAACTAAAATTAATAAAAAATATTAAACGATAAGACTTCTTTATCGGAGAGCGTTTACCATGTTGCCGGAACTGAAAGTGACCCAGCTACGCCATTTTGTCTGGGTCTCCGAACTGAAAGGCTTTCACGCCGCCGCCGAAAAGGCCCACCGCACCCAGCCGGCCATTTCGCTGTCGATCCGCGATCTGGAAAACAAACTGGGGGAGGCGCTGTTCGAGAAAAGTAAGAGCCGAACCGCTAAGACCGAGCTGACCCCCTTCGGCCGACATTTTCTGCCCAAAGCCAGGGAACTGATCGCCCATCACGACCGCATCGCCGAGGACATGACGCTGCTGGCGGAACACAAGACCGGTCACCTGCGACTGGCCTCGGTGCCTTCCATTGCCAGCCGGGTACTGCCGGAACTGCTGCTGAAATTCGTGGCCGACCTGCCCGACCTGCACGTCAGTTTCTTCGATGACAACTCCGATGCGGTGCTGAAGATGGTGGAAAATCAGCAGGTGGATTTCGGTATCTCCAACCTGTTTCATGAGCACGAACACAGCGACAAGACCTTCACCCCGATCTGGGAGGATCGCATCGGCGTGGTCTGCCCGGTCGATCATCCGCTGGCCGAAAAAGAGGCGGTGCACTGGAAAGAGCTGCGTCAGCACCGGCTGATCGCCAACGGCACTTCCCGGTTACTGGAAGACAGCGAGGCCCGACCGCTGCTGGGGCATTCGCAGTTCTACGTCTCCAACATGATCTCGCTGATCGCCATGCTGGAGGCGGGCTTCGGTATCACCACCCTGCCCTGGTACGCCGTCCCCCGCGACAGTACGACGCTGAAGTTTATTCCGCTGCAGACGCCGGAAGTGACCCGACGGATCGGTATCGTGCAGCTGAGCAACAAATCGCTGACCCCGCCGGCCCGGGCGCTGGTAGACTTTATTCTGGCTAACTCCGGTCAGCAGTAGATTACGAAAACGATCTCGGCAGCCGGCAGCCATCACCCCAACCGAAGGAACGGCAGCGGCCGGAGCTTCAGGCCCATGGGATGGCGGGTTAGACGATTACCACAGCTTCGGATCGGACAGCGCGGGAACACAGAGCAGATGGCTGGTCGCGCTGTCAATTTGAAACTCGTTCAGAACAAGAGCCTGCCATCCAAAAGGATACTGAAGCTTACAGGGCGGGATGTATTTCTCCGCACTCTCCGTGGTGAAACCAAACCTGCCGTAGTATTTCGGATCACCATAGACGAAGAGAATGCACGCCCCCAGATCTGACAATGCCTGGATTCCTCGTTCAATGAGTGCTGAGCCGATTCGCTGCTTCTGATAACCGGCTTTTACGCCGAGTGGGGCCAGAATATAGCCCTGAAGATGCTCATGGCCCTCGATGGACACCGGACTGAAAACGACCTGTCCCACCACGGCGCCTCCAATCTCAGCGACCAGAGACAGGGTTTGAGGAGTCGTCTGTTCAGCCAGAAGGCTGGCAGCGAGTTCCGCGACGATCTCATTCTCTTCTTCAGGAAAGGCGCATAAGTGCACCTCGCGGATGGAATCAGAATCAGAGTTTGTGGCTGTGCGTATACGCATGATCTGTACCGCTGATGGCTGCCGAAACTGTGGTTTAAGATGTCGTAACCCGGTTCGGCACGCATCGGACATAACGACTGATAAAGTCAGGCGCAGGCAGTCGTTATGTCTTAAACGTAACAGAAAAAATTGAGCTTGTTTCCATCGGGGTCCCTGAAGTAAGCCACATAAAAGTTCCTGCCTTTCAGGTAGGGCCCGCCTTCACTGGTGGCTCCGAGCTTCAGCGCTTTTGCATGTAATTTGTCGACTGCCTCTTTACTTTCGGCGGACAGCGCGATCATTACCCCATTACCGACGGTCGCTTCCTTTTCATCAAAGGGTTCGGTCACGGAAAACAGGGGCTTTCCTTCACCAAATCCCCAGGCGGTCAGGCGATCGGTATCAAATGCTTTAGAGCCGCCCATATCCGTGAAAATACTATCGTAAAAAGCGGTAGCCCTTTCCAGATCGTTTGTACCGATTGTTATATAGCCGATCATTTCTGTCCCTTTTTCAGACTGTTGTAAGCAGGCATCCGACACCTCATTGAGGTGTCCACTAAAACGGGGGAACTGCAGCATCCTGCTGAATATGCTTGTTGTGTGGGCGGCATGCACAGATAACGTTTATCTGCAGGTCATAATCCTTTTTGGATTGTCTCCGGTGTTCCATTGCCAGAGCGCTCCTTTTGATATTGCTATGATCCCGCGATTACCCGATGCGACCGCTGAAACATCGGTCATCACCTTCCTGGGTTCTAAATTTTCATTTCTTCCCCAGACCCACAGACTATTATCCGACTTTATCGCGACTGAATGACTGCTTCCCGTTGCGATAGCTCTTGCCCCTTCAAAAACAAGCCCCCAGCGAATTGCTTTATCGCCGTATCCATGATTGCCCAGCGGGCCATAAATATTTCCTCCGGTCCCCCAGACACTACCATCTTTTTTCAGCACCAGGGCATGCCCGGTATGTGAGACAACCTGAGTTACACCATCGAATGTCCGGACGTAATTTTCAGAGGAAGTCAGTTTGCCATCACCGTACTGACCTCGATGTGCGAGTCCATGTACAAACAAAGCCCCATCACGGGTGACATAATAATCAGCACTATCTCCGATTGACGCAGTGAGTACATTGTTTGAAATATGAGAAGCATCATCCGAGAGTGCCTCGCCAAAGCCCAACAGACTACTTGCTTTAATCCCCCATAAAGAATCGTCTTTGCGTATTACCAACAGTCCCGAACGCCCTGCGGAAAATGATTTTACGTTTTCCATTAATACTGAAGTTTTTGCCGGGTCTGATTTCCAGGTAAGTAGTGTGTTCTGGAGGGTCAAAGCATAGTGATTCCGTTTACCCACACCGACTTGTTTGGCTTCCGAAAGACTTACTTGTGGTGTATCAGAATCACTCCATTCGTAGACCTTACTTCCACATATGGCCAGAAACCGATCGTAGTAGGCCGCTAGTAGCGGCGAAGAACTGTCGGCCGAAACAGGTTGCGCAACTATTATGAGACTCACCAGGGCCACAAACCTTGTTGAATAGCGATTGGCAACCATGAATGACCTCCTCTTCACGGGACGCTGGTGATCGACTGCCACATAACGTCGCGGCAAAAGATCGAAACAAGAGATGCCTGTGAAGGCCCGGCATGATGGGCGATTTTTGATTCTATTGTCAGGCATATATCGACAAGTATGCAGCCCAGGCCAGGTACGAAAGATAGAGAAAAGAGAGAAAACCGCCCAGAAACAGCCGAATGAATGACGTTCTTCCGACCAGCAAGGTAACCAGAGCAATACAGACAACCAATTGAGGTATCGCGGTAAGCAAAATTATCCCGGTCGATGCACTTTCCATAAACTGAAAGCCGACTGATACTACAAACCCCAGCACTGCCCGAAGGATAGCGAAGAATCTCGCTGAGTCGCTCAGCGAAATCAGCTTCACGCCCAATGCTATGTCGATGAAGATACTGATGACATTGACAGATGCTCCGTCTTCGGACAATGCAAAGAACGCAGAAAACCCAGCGTTCGCCAGGAGAAGAGCCGCGGCAAAATAATAAGCGGACTTGCCTGGCGGTACTTCTGGTTCCGAGTGGGCCGTTTTGTAGCAAGGTGCACATTGGCCCTGATACCTTTCAGCGGTAACCGGAAGGATTAAAGCGCCACAATCATTGCATGGTAGTTTGTTCATTGGATGCCTGACGTTTCAGGTAAGGGGCAGCTGGCATAGCGGGAGATCCCGCGCAGGGCCATAAGCCCGGAGTGAGCTTAACCTGCCGGTTATGCTTCCTACCCATAGGACCTATACCTTTTTCACAAATTTTGCAGTTACCATAATTTCTCCGACCCCAGGGAATTTGCAGTCAAGCTCGTGATCTTTACCTTCAACAATTTTCCGTATAGTCGTTTTAGTACCAATCTTAAGTCCTTGCGAGCTTCCCTTTACTTTGAGATCTTTTATCAGAGTGATCTTATCCCCCGCCTGAAGAAGAGTTCCGTTTGAATCTCTTACAATAAAATCATCTTCATCGGTTATCTCTGACGGATTCCATTCATGTGCACATTCGGGGCAAACCAGATTCCCCTGATCTTCGTAGACATAGTTTGATTTACATTTTGGACAAGGAGGATATGACATAGGCTCTGCTTAATTTTCCTTTTTTCATTACCACAGGTTGCAATCTTCTCTCGAGCATAACACCTGAATCAGGGGCGCCGCAGGCTTCCCATGAGTTTACTTGTTATGAGTTAACTGCATAAACTCGTGTTATTTCTATAGCTCTTGCATCAGTTGAATATAATTTCCACACGTATCGTCAAGCACGGCAATCATAACACTTCCAGCTTCTCTGGGGGTTATTGAAAACTCTACCCCCAGACCGGAGAGTCTCTCGTACTCTTTTTTTATGTCATTAACAGCGAAAGAGGTCCATGGAATACCAGCCTCTTTCAGGGATTGCTGGTACAATTTTGCGGGTTCAAAAGCCATGGGCTCGAGCAAAAGCTCAACTCCAGACTGTTCTTCGGGGGATACAACAGTCAACCACTTGTGCTCTCCCAAAGGAACATCTTTTTTCTTGATAAAACCTAAAACTCGCGTGTAAAAATCCAGCGCTTTTTCCTGATCCTCAACGGGAACACTCGTTACGTATATCTTGATCATATCTTCGAAACTCTTTACTAAACTCAGAATGCTTTAAGAATAGCCAGGATCAGCTCGGAATACTTATTCCAGATTGCTTTTATGGAGGCGCTGATACTCTCCTGGAGTATAACCTGTGCACTTTTTAAACACTGACGAGAACGTTGAAACACTTTCATAACCAATTTCGAAGCAAACCCGAGTGACAGACAAACCTTTTCTTATCAGACCTTTGGCCTTTGAGATACGTAAATCTCTTAAATAAGCTCTGGGTGTTAAACCGTACACACGCTGAAACATTCTGACGTAATGAAACCGAGACATAAAAGCCGCTTTAGCTAAATCATTCAGCTCTACCCTTTCAGAATAGAATTTTTCCATGAAAGCCTTTGATTGTCTTACCTGTACATATTGCTCTGGTCGCAATGAATTATCGCTATATATACGATCCAGCTCACTCTCATAATATGTTTTCAGATTTTTCGACATATGGACATCTACAACAATAGGACAGGTAAAGTCTGACTTTTCAGACAACACCCGCAATCACCGGGCCGCGACGGGTGATTGTCCATTTGAAAATGCCCGGCTTCGCGGCTCCGGCGCATTGCATTATTATGCCTTTTGCGTCTTTTTGAAGCCAAAGCCCGGCTTTTCTTCGCGGACAAGCATGTCCATGAGTTTTGCAAATCGCCTCTGTCTGGTTTCGGGTTTCTTCGCACTTGTCAATCCGTACGCGATGGCATAGCGGCTCGATTTGTTGAGCGTTTCAAAAACCTGTTTCGCCTTCGGCTTGCTATCCAGTGCTGCCAGGAAATCTGCGGGCACTTTCATTTCACTTGCCGCATAGGCGTTCTCCCACCGGCCGTCCGCTCTGGCGGCACGAATATGCACAAACCCTGACTCCATCATCCGGCCCTCGCTTATCAAACGCTCCGCATGCTCTCTGTTCCTTTTTGACCAGTTGCTTCGTGCTTTCCTGGGAGTAATTCGCTGGAAATAGGCCTGGTCATCGATTGACTTCCTGACGCCGTCGATCCAGCCCCAGCACAGCGTCTCAATCACGACATCGTCCCAGGTCACGCTGGGAATGCCTGTCTTTTTCTTGAATATCTTCACCCACAACTCACTTTCGGTGGCGTGATTCTCCTTGAGCCACCGGCCGAGATCTTTCGGCGTTGCAAAGGTCATGATTCTTGCTGGATCGGGTTCAGGCATGAAACCAGGTTCTCTTCGGCATAAGGTCGCGGCAAAAGGCCCGAGCAAGCGGAACTTGTGAAGGTCCAGCCAATTATTGGCGATTTCTGACCGCCTTGTTAAATTCCAGGCAACACGTGAAGCCCGGAGGCCCTGACGAGTGCCAACAGGGGTTCTACCTTATCCTGGCACTGATAGTACAGTCAGACATAGCAACCCCTTCCAGGAACTCCAGCATCCCGTTCTCAATATGAACGAGTGAAAGTGCACCTTCAGACAGTTCTGGTGATTCCATAAATGGACCAGGAATATTAACTATACAGGCGTCTCTCAGGCGATTGGATACCGCTAAGGAACCTGCGAATAAGTCCCTTGCGCCTCTGGCTTTCAGAGCGATCAGAGATCAAGGCAACGATTACAGACATACTGGTTGTCTGTCGAAAATCGTTAACGCTGAGACCTGGTCGCTCTGAAGGCCCCGAAGGGCGGGCTCTGAAACGGCCACCTGCTTTGTCAGACAGCTTGAAAAGGTCCAGACATTTCACTGCGCTGTCTTTCGCACATCTGGCCGTTCCAGAGCCCGCAGAGAACACACTGGACTTATTCGCAGGTTCCCTAAAGGACTGAAACATGCAAAAAAGCCAATGTCTGTCTTTTCACGGGAACCAATCTCCGGACTAGAAAGAAATTCTTTCAGGTTCAGTTCGGGCTTGTTGTCAGCTATCCGGACAACGATGTCACGCTCAAGGTCGTTCATGTGGATTACGTATAACGTCACCAGCAGCGGCCGCCGCAACGGAGCAAAGCGACGAGCAGGCGGTGATCTTCCGCCGAAATAACCTGGTTCTTTGACCATGTGAACAGGCCAGCTATCTTTAATCGATAGTTATGTTATATCATAACATATAATATTTTTTTGTAAGCCAACCCTTTTTGAAGCTCCCGGAGACTAAAGCTGAAAATGAATAACATTCGTTCACTGACCGATAAAACCGCCATTGGCCTTTCCCTGGTCTGCGCCCTTCACTGCCTGGCATTTCCTTTCGCGGTAGTGCTGTTGCCGAGTCTGGCAGCTTTATCCCTCGATGGTGAGGCATTTCATCTGTGGATGGTGATCGCTGTTATCCCCACCAGTCTTTTTGCCCTGACTCTGGGCTGCAAGCGCCACAAGCGTCACCGGGTCGCGCTGGTGGGGTCTGTTGGGTTGCTGGTCCTGGCGGTTACCGCGCTGGCCGGAGCAAAGTTGCTGGGCGAACCGGCGGAAAAATCCCTGACCGTGCTCGGGGCGGTGGTTATCGCGCTGGGACACTATTGGAACTTCCGCCTCTGCCAGCAGCTTGATCCGTGTGAATGCCAGGCCACAGAGACCGATCCCTCATGAGCCGCTATTTTTTTCGATCCGTCGAGGGACTACGCGCCCCGCAATCGTTTCCCCTTGCGGAGGTTCTGAATGAAATTACTTTTAACGAACAGGGGCTGGTTCCGGTAATCGCGCAGGATGATCAGAGCCAGAAAGTGCTGATGCTGGCCTGGATGAACCGCGACGCGCTCGAAGCGACACTGGAGTCTGGCCGTATGACCTATTGGTCGCGCAGTCGCCAATGTATCTGGGTAAAGGGTGAAACCAGCGGACATACACAGCAATTGATCAGCATGTCATTGGACTGTGACGGTGATGCCATACTATGTCTCGTTCGGCAAGTCGGGGCTGCTTGCCATACCGGGCGTAGTAGCTGCTTTTATCTGGGCGTCGATACCGAGCATAAGTGTGCAAGATTGATATAACCTGTTGACGATACGCTCTCTATGACAACAATTTCTGAAGTTCCAACCAACATCCTGACGGGCTTTCTGGGCGCAGGGAAGACCTCCGCCATACTGCAGTTGCTGGCTCAAAAGCCCGCCGACGAACGCTGGGCCGTGCTGGTCAACGAGTTCGGTGAAATCGGCGTGGACGGCAGCCTGTTTCAGGGCCAGCACAAAGAAGAGAGCGGCATCTATATCCGCGAAGTACCCGGCGGCTGCATGTGCTGCGCGGCAGGCCTGCCGATGCAGATGGCGCTTAACCTTCTGATGGCTTGCGCAGAACCACAGCGCCTGCTGATCGAGCCGACGGGGCTGGGCCATCCTCTCGAAGTGCTACAAGTACTGTCTTCGGGCTACTACCGGGATGTGCTCTCAATCCAGCAGGTAGTTACCCTGGTTGATGCTCGGCAACTGGTGGACAGCCGCTACACGGAACACAGCTCTTTCAACCAGCAGATAGCCATCGCCGATCTCATTGTCGGAAACAAGCAGGATCTTTACGGCCCTGAGGATCGGCCGGGGCTACGAGATTACGTAAAAGCACACGGAAGACAGGGGGCGACCGTTATTTTTGCCGAACAGGGCCGGATTGACCCCGCACTGCTGGAAGGGTCGACGCGGGCTGTTGCAAATGTGGACAGCCATTCGCAACCCGCAAAGGACGAACCAATACCTGCTGAGCCTGTACTGCCTGAATGCGGCTACCTCAAAGCGGTTAATCAGGGTGAGGGCTTCGCAAGTGTCGGCTGGCGCTTCTCTGCTGATCGGGTCTTCAACCGGGCCAGACTGTTCGCACTATTCAGCAGCCTTAAAGTTGAGCGAATGAAAGCCGTCTTCGTTACAGAGGATGGTGTATTTGGCTACAACCTGGCAGGTGATGGCCTGGCCGAAATCGAGTTGGAGGACTGCCTGGAAAGCCGGATCGAAATCATCACGTCCGGGGCGCTCGATGACTGGGAACAGCAACTGCTGAACTGTCAGGCATCGACCAGTGAACCTTTACCTCTGGCTCCTCTGGAGGCGATGACCTCCAAGTCGCAATGGGGACGTCGATAAACCCTGATGAAGCGCCTGCACGTCCGGGCCTCCAGGTAACAGTGGCTTCAGAATCTCAGAACATTATTGCGATGGGGAGTATCAGCTCCAGGGCAAAGGGTCAGTAGCTGCTCCCCAGGCACTGACGTTTTCATTGGCGTTTTTCCAGTGATTAACAAACCGGTCATCTGGTCAGGATCACTCACTGAAGTCTTCCAGGTCAGCTATACATACAGTTTTCTGAGTGGGGAAGATCCTCAGGTAAAAGGTATAGCAAAGAGCAAACCTCCAGAGCAGGCACCACAGGAAATACGACTTCGAGTCTGTAAATGTCAAACTGAACAGACTTAATCACCCGGTTCAGGCGCTATATCCATCTGCTGATTCACCCGGCACCCTCAACCGCCCCCTACGAAGCCGATGCTTCAGCAGCCGGTTATTCCTCTGCAGCTAGCCATAGCCCGGTCATAACGGCTCAACAAAGGTTACCACCCGGACTCTTCGGCCACTCGGAAGAACCGGATTACAAAAAAATCCGCTCCACTGAATCGCTGTTTCACGCCCCTGAAACACAGAAAAAATAATACTTTCACCCGTTTTGATAAGTGATACTTATCGCACGATATAACCTTTTGATTGGAGTGGAAATGGCTGTTGGCAGATGATTAGGCCATGTCAGCAGCCGCTTCGGTGCGGCTGTACGATACTGAACACAGCTGAACAGCACTTGAATCGAGGATAACAATAATGACGACGCCAGCTGCCATTAACGCCTCTCTGCGGGGCGACAATGCACTGCCGCTACGCCCGGCCAGCCAGGCCATGAACCTGGAACGCCTGGGCGCCATGCATCAGAGCCGACTTAGTTTTATGCGTACGCTGGTGCGTCGGATTATGCGTGAGCGCTGGCAGATAGAACCGGCCCGTTTTGAGCTGGATGATCAGGGCTACGGCACCGTGGTCTACGAGATCAGAACCCCCCACGAGCTGTTCAGTTTCGTGCTGTTCTCGAACTATCTGGCACCGGAAGAGCGCAATGACCGAGTGATCGCCACCCAATGGGATCTGACCATGGCACTGGTGGAAGGTGAGGTCAGCGATCTCTATGTCGAAAAACTGCGGCAGAACGTCCCGAAGCAGGAAGCCGGCCGGGTCGACTCCCGCGTATTCGTGCTTTCCCGGGCCAACCGCAGCGCCCGTAATTTCGATTACGTGGTCAACCAGCTGGCCAGTGGCGATCAGCCGGACGTCGGGCAGATCGCCCGGGTGGGTTATCTCTACCGCACCACGGCCGTGTACGGCAGCGGTAAGCTGGGTATGGCCGACTGGGAAAAAGTCAGCAATCGCCATCCCGACTTCGCCCGCCCCTTCGCCGCCGAGATGTTCGTGTGCCTGATGCTGCGCAATTTCAGCCTGCTGCAGGCCGAACATATCGCCCGTCATCGCGCTCCGGAGACCTTTAAGCCGATGCAGCCGGAAATCAAACGTTTCTTCGGGATCGGCAACTCCACCGGTCTGGGCATGGCGCCCTATCTGATCAACCACCCGCTGCTGATCAACCGCTGGGTGGAGATGCGGGAACTGGCCCTGGCCCGGGTTCGGGTGCTGGGTAATATCAACGACCGGACACGCCAGCGTCTGCAGGAACTGCTGCAACGCAGTGCCATTCACACCGCCGAAACCGTGACCGAAGACGAATGGCAGACCGGCAACAACCGGGAAGTGCTCAGGGATCTCGAAGCCCTCGGCAAGCAGGTCGACAGCGATTTCGACAGCTGGGATCAGCTGTTGCACTGGAGCGAACAGCACTGCTCGCTGCAGGGCCAGGAGCTTCTGGTCTCGGTGATGCTGGAACTCTATCCCGAGCTGGTCGACGATCTGGAAGACTATTACGACGCCGAAGAGTTTCTCGATCTCGATCCGCTGATGCCGGTGGCTGAGCTGAAAGCCGTTATCGAACAGCGCTATGACTGGGCACTGGCGATCGACTTCAGCGCCGATGGCGCCCGGGAAACCTTCTGGTACCGCTCGGAAGAAAAGATGGAACCTCGTCTTGGTAACAGCGTGGCGGAGGACGGCCGGCAGAAACAGATGGCGCTGGGGGTCGGTTACGCGGTCCGCAAGTGCTATGACCAGCTCTGCGAGTACGTGGCCGAACATCCCGACCATTCCACCGCCCGTTTTATGGTGGCCCGTCCCAAACTGCGAGGCATCGTCCGTCGCATCCAGAGCATGAACCGCTGCATCTACGGCGACATTCAGGCCAACCTGCTGGACCGCGAGGTGCTGCCCATGCATCTGCTGCGCGCCAAGCTGGCCTTCTTCGGCGTCGGCAAATTCGATCCGCGCTCGCGCCTGTGGGTCCGCAACACCATGTTCCAGGGGGCTCCACTGCTGGAAGATATCGGCCAGACCTTTAACGACGACTGGTTTATGCCGCTGGCACCCAAGCAGTAACCCGAAGCAGCAAGGAGAACAGAATGCACATTTCCATGAACGAACTTAAGGCCTCCCTGCGTCGCTGCTTCGAAGCCAGCGGGTATTTTGTCGGCAACTATGAAGACGCCGCCAATATGGTGTTGTGGCTGGAAAAGCACGGGCTTAATGGCCTCGCCGAGTTTCAGCGCGCCCTCCCCTTCATCAATGTCGATCGGGATAAGCCGCTCAGCAAGGTGATTTACGAGGACAGCACCTCGGCGATTATCGACAGTAACGGCCGCAGTGCTCTCAACTGCATCGCCGCCTCCGTCGACCTGGCCCATGCCAAGGCACTGGAGGTGGGTATCGCCACGGTGACAGTGCACAACTGCCACAACCGGATGTTTATACTCAAGGCACTGACCGACTGCGGCCGTCGCGGCATCAGCGTCGCCGCCTACTGGCAGAACGGCAGTCAGACCGTGACCGAGCATACCGCAGCGATCAGGTCCGGCGACCGCTACCCCAGTTACAGCGAGGCCGTCACCAGCCTGCCCACCAGCCCGGAAGACAAGCAGACGCTGACTATTATCTGCAGCTCCAGGGTCGATCTGACCTCTTCGCTGCAACAGTCCAGCGGTAACCGTAACGCCCGCCATATCAGCCCCGCTGAACTCGCCGGGAACAAGGAACAGGTTATCGACAACGGTATCGAGATCGATGAAGCGCTGTGGGCTGAGATCAACCGTATCGGTGAAGGGGTGCTGGTGGAAAACAGTGAACAGTCCCGCCAGGGAGCCGGCGGACGCTGACACCGGCCGCCTCCCCGTCAATTGCGGAGGGATGGCAGGGTAATCCGCCACCCCACCGCAATGCTGCACCAGCATCCCGCGTCAACAGGATCACGCCCGCTGCTGACAGATTCAGCCGCGGACGGTCAGTTGCTTACCATCCGCAACCCGCTCCAAACGGCAAGTACAGCTCCCTCCCCTGCCCCTTGTTGCCGCCACCGCTCTCGTCACCACAGCACTCTTATTTATGTCCCTTATGGCTTGATAGGGATTACTAAATACTCATGGGGTTCAGCTGCCAATATACTGATTCGGCAGCACCATGGACCTCTGCAACCTTCTTCAGCGGGGCTGTGCAGACAGGCCGGCATCTCAGTAAAGTCAGTAATAACAAAGAATTACCACCGACTGCCTGCACAACCCCCTGACCTCCACTGAAACAGAAAACCAGGAAATAATGATGATAAAAAAAATCTTTCTGACCGCTGTAACTCTGCTTCTGATGGCGTCTCCCGGCCTCAGAGCGGCCCCTCTGGACCTGGTCTGCAGCGAGTGGGAACCCTATGTGGGCAATAACCTCACCAATAAGGGCCCGCTGGCTGAACTGGTCACCATGGCCTTCGAAAAAGGCGGTTACGCCGCCAGCGTCAACACCCACACCTGGGCAGACGCCATGGCCGGTGTGAAAAGCGCGGATCATGACGCGGCCATCTGTGTCTGGTTCAGCAAGGCGCGGAATAAAGAGTTTCGTTTCAGCGTGCCCATCATCATGAACCGGGTTTCCTTCCTGAAGCGCAGAACCGACTCGATCTCCTGGGACCGTCTCGACGATCTGCAGTCGTACAGGTTCGCCAAACTCAGGGATGGGGTCATCTCGAAGAAGTTCGATAACGCCGAATTTCTGCAGATCCGGGAAATGGATCAGCAGATCGACGCCATTCGCTTACTGGTGGCCGGCAAAGTGGACATGGTCGCCGGGGACGAAGGGGAATCCCTCAGCCTGATTCAGCGCTACCTGCCCGAACAGGCCGCAAAGCTGGATTTCGTTGACCGCTCGGTGGCGAGCAATTCGGTACATGTGATGGTGTCCCGCACCCACCCCAACGGCAAAGCGCTGATCTCCGCATTTAACAAGGGCATCGCGGAAATGCGCGCCGATGGCAGCTACCTGGCACTGCTGGAACGGCACCGTATGGAGCGGCTTGCGGTGGAGTAAAACGACCAGGCAATGGCGGGATCGGGAGAGCTCCGGCTCTCCCTCTTTCGGTATCTCTGGGATCTGTAAGCTGACAGCAGACCGGCTTCTGACTCTCTCCACCCGGGTAGTCGACAACCCCCCGGGATGTGACCGCGGAAAAGCGGGTCGGGCCCGACTCAGGATTCCCGGGCAAGAAAATCCGCTCGCTTCAGCAGATCAGGAGCCGTCTTAAAGAAGAACCGGCAACATCACAGAGATCACGACTTTCCGGGTCATTGAAATCAGACAGGGCCGCTTCAGTTGCTACGCTTCTTCGCGACACTATCCGGATGCCAGCGGGTCCGGCACTGACTAAATGAAGTTCGCTATTTCTGTACTTCAAGTTCTTCCAGACAATTGTCCCTGATATCCAGAAAGTCTATCTCGCTCAATCCCAGGTGCTCCATAACTTCGACGGGAGGAAGGGACTTAAGCTGATGGTCTTCGAACCGCCACATGCTCCGAAAAGCACTGCTGATATGCTTGGCCAGAATCAACACAGCAAGCAGTGTCTGCGTTTTTTCATCACAGCCCGTTCTACCGGAAAAAACATCCGCACTATGTGGCTGGAACCTTATCGCTTCGCAGATATGGTCGGGTAAAAGCCAGCTACGGGTGAGCTCGTAGCCGACATCATAATGATTAACACCGTATTGAGCGTCCTGCTCATGGCTGAAGGTCAAATTCGGATTAGTGTTGACCCTTATCAGCAACCCTTTGAAATCCTGGTATTTTTGTATCATCAGGGGGATGCCACAATCGTGAAACATGCCGACGGTATAGGCCTCTTCCGATTCCGCGCCTGTTAATTTAGCCGCCAGACTGCTGGATAACTGTGCTACTTCGTTGGCAGTATCCCAGAAACGATTCAGACCGGGATCTGTCCCCAGGGACGTTTTCAGGGCCGTGACTTTTACCAGACTATAGATCTTAGCTACTCCGAGAAGCATGGTAGCGTGATCGACAGAAGTTATTTTGTTCCTGAGCCCGAACAGCGGCGAATTGATGACCTTAAGCACTGCGGCATAAAGGGTGACATCATTCTTCAGACTCTGAGCGATTTTCTCAGGATCGGGATACTCTTTCTTCATTTCTGTACTGATTGAAATAAGAGCTTCGGGTCGGGGGGGGATTGCAAAACTGGACGCTATATTGCGGGCTGATACTGCTGTATCCATGCTAGCCAGATCTCCTGAGTACTGATGCTGAACCAGGACAACTGCTATCAATGCAAAGGCTTATGGTACTCAGCCCTCTACTGACAATATCCTTCGTTTAAATGGTTCAGCAATAATAGACCAGAAACAGGACTTCCACTCGCTGCATCACCTTTCAGGGAAAATTCAGAAATGAAATCTGCTGCTCTCAGTCAGCGAGTGGCTGTCTGCCCCTCTGGCGGTGCTGCCGGAAAACGACTGTTCGCCGGCGTCTGATGTTTTCAGCAAAATCTGTGGGTGTGAGCGGCAGACCGGAAGCTTAACCCGCTGACTCGATCTGATCAGAGCGGATGGGACCCTGCAGCAGATTACCGACCGCCCCTGCCCTCTGTGTCCAGCCCTCCGAAGGGATCGTTAAAGCGGCCGGGGCCGCTTTTCCGGATCACCCGAACCGGGTATTAAACTGCTGCAACCGTGTTTCAAGCACCTCCAGCTGATCATCACTGACCTGGGAAACACAGGCGCGCAGCCCCTCGGTGCGTTCGCTGCCGGTGGTTTCCAGGGCGATGGCGCTGATCCCAAAATAGATCAGTTTCTCCAGCAGCTCTTCGCCACTCATCCCGGGATAGGCAAAGGTGAAGTAAAAGCCATCTGCCAGCGGGACGCCGTCATCCCGGTCATAAACGATGGTAAAACCATTGTCGGTAAAGAGCCGCTTCATCCGCTCGGCACGAACCCCGTAGACGCCCACCTCACTGACAAAATCGAACTGGCCCTCGTTGGCGGCCCGGAACATCGCCGCCAGGCCGTACTGGGCGGAGTGACTGACGCCGGACGAGAGGGCGTAAAGGGCCCCGAAGATGGTGGAATAGCCGTACTGGCGACTGTTGTACCAGGGCTCCAGATCGGCGAACTCCCGCTGAAACAGCCGATCGGAGATCACCAGCGAGCCGATTCGCTGACCGGCATAGCTGAAGGCCTTGGAACTGGAAATCAGGAATACGTAGTTGTCGGTGTATCGGGCCACGGTGGGCTGATAGGGTGCCTGCCCCGGGACCCCATAATTCTGCCGGAAATCCATGCCGAAATAGGCCAGATCTTCGATCACGATCAGATCGTATTTGTCGGCCAGCTCGCCGATGATCTGCAGCTCCTGCTCGGTGAAGCAGATCCAGGAGGGGTTGTTGGGATTTGAATAGAGGATCGAGCTGAACCTGCCGCTCTGCAGCCGGGACTCCAGCGCCTCGCGCAGCCCGGCACCGCGATAGTTGTAGACATCAAAACTGTCATAGTGCTGGCCCAGCACCTGCAGCTGCTTTTTCTGCACCGGAAATCCGGGGTCGATAAACAGTGTTCCACTACGATCCTGATGGAGCCGGTTTGCCACCATAAAGGTGGCCATGGCCCCCTGCATGGAACCCACCGTCGGCAGACAGCCCGTGGGGCTCACTTCCACATCCATAAACAGCTTGCAGAAACGGGCAATCTCCTGCTTCAGGGCCGGTAGTCCGTCCAGCATCGGGTAACTGGCCGCCACTCCTTTTTGCAGTGCTTCTATCTCTGCACGGATTCCCACCTCCGGCGGCTGCAGACCGGGTACCCCCATCTCCATACGGATATAGCGTTCACCGCTGGCCTGTTCAATCTCATTAACCAGCCTGACCAGTTCGCGAATGGACCCGCGGCCTGGCGATGCCAGCCCCGAGTCGAGAATTTTCTGACGGACGATTCCGGCGTTGACCGGGCTGTCAGACAGGGTTTCCGAAATAGTATTCAAGGGAGACTCCCCCACATAGAAAGCGTGAAATAGAAAAAGAAAGGCCGGCGAAAAAAACAGGCAGCGCGGACCGACCGAACTGCCTGAAGAAGGCTGTGATCAAGGGCCGTGGTTACACCCGCTCCAGCACCATGGCGATGCCCTGGCCGACCCCGATGCACATGGTGCAGAGCGCGTACTGTCCGCTACTGCGATGCAGCTGTCGGATCGCCGTCGTCGCCAGCCGGGCACCACTCATTCCCAGTGGGTGGCCCAGCGCGATCGCGCCGCCCTGAGGATTAATTCGCGGGTCATCGTCGGCCAGCCCCAGCTCACGGGAACAGGCCAGCGCCTGGGCGGCGAAGGCTTCGTTCAGCTCGATAATATCCATCTGGTCGATGGACAGGCCCAGTCGTGCAAGCAGTTTTTTGCTGGCCGGCGCCGGGCCAATACCCATGATACGGGGCGCTACACCGGCCACCGCCATACCCAGCACCCTGGCCCGGGGAGTCAGTCCATGTCGATTTGCCGCTGTTTCCGAGGCCAGCAGCAGCGCTGCGGCACCGTCGTTTATGCCCGAAGCGTTACCGGCGGTGATACTGCCCTGCTCGAACAGCGGTCGCAGTTGCGCCAGTTTTTCCAGCGTCGTGGCCCGCAGATGCTCGTCCTGATCGACCACCACCGGCTCGCCCCGGCGCTGGGGAATATGGACCGGCACGATCTCCTCCGCCAGCCAGCCCTGCTCCTGCGCCGCTGCCGCCTTAAGCTGGCTGCCGAGGGCAAAACGGTCCTGGTCCTCACGACTGATTCCGAACTCTGCCGCGATATTTTCCGCGGTCCGAGGCATCGTCTCGGTACCGTAAGCCTCATCCAGACGGCTGTTGATAAAGCGCCAGCCCATGGTGGTATCAAACAGCTGTTGATTACGGCCGTAGGCAGTATCGGCCTTGCCCAGTACAAAGGGTGCGCGGGACATGCTTTCCACGCCACCGGCGACCAGCAGTTCCGCTTCACCGCTTTTGATGGCGGAAGCGCAGAGGCCCACCGCGTTGAGCCCGGAACCACAGAGGCGGTTGATGGTGCTACCGGCCACTTCCTGTGGCAGGCCGGCCAGCAGGCCCGCCATCCGTGCGACGTTACGGTTGTCCTCGCCGGACTGATTGGCACAGCCCAGCATGATGTCTTCCACCGCCGCCCAGTCCAGCTCGGGATGACGATCCATCAGCGCCTTCAGCGGTATGGCCGCCAGATCATCGGCCCGAACCGATGCCAGCGCGCCACCATAACGACCGATCGGGGTGCGAATGGCATCGCAGATAAATACTTCATTCATGATTGTTTCCAGTTCGATTGCTCAACAGATGGCTACGGCCGGCGTCTCGCCGGTCCGCCCGCTACGCTCTGATTTTGCGAAATCCGCTCAACATCACCTCTGCCAGGGTATCGATCTCCCGCTCGGTCATCGCGGTCGAGAGGGTTCCGGAGCAGGTGTTGATCATCATGATGCCGTTGTCGAACAGGTGATCCAGCATCGCGGCGGTGAGCCGTGCTTCGTCCGGTCCGACAAAGCCGGAGCGGTAGTCCCGGGGCGGCTCGGCTTTCATATGAACCCGGAACATGCTGCCGCCACCGGTAACACAGGCCGGTACATCGGCAATTCGAATCGCTTCGGCGATCTGATCACGCGCCCGGTCCGCCAGCGCATTGAGGCGGATCACCGCCTCTTCGGTAAACAGTTCCATCGAGACATGACCGGCAACCATGGTGATGGGATTGGCGGAGAAGGTACCCGAATGGGGAAACAGCACCTTATCGGCCCAGGGATCCATAACATCCATCACCTCTTTGCGACCGGCCAGGGCCCCCACCGGGAAGCCACCGCCGATCATCTTACCCATGGCAGTCAGGTCCGGGCGCAGGTCGTACCAGTCCTGGGCGCCACCGTAAGTGGAGCGGAAGGTGATCACTTCATCACAGACCAGCAGCGCACCGTTTTCACGGGTCCACTTGCGCAACGCCCGCACGAATTCGGCAGAGGCCGGGATCAGTCCGACCCGATGCGGCAGCAGATCCACCAGCACGCAGGCCAGTTGGTCGGCGTGCTGATCGAGGATAGCAATGGCTCGTTCCGGATCATTGAAAGGAATAATCACCACATCGTTCAGTGCCGACGCCGGGGTGCCGTGGGCCACCGGGACACTGGACGGTTGATCCGGATCCCCCCAGTTGGCCGGTTTCGCCGTCTGGCTGACTTCCGCATAGTCGTAGAGGCCGTGATAGGCCCCCTCCACTTTGGCGATCTTCGGTCGACCGGTGTAGGCGCGGGCCGCCTTGAGGCAACTCATCACCGCTTCGGTACCGGAGTTAACAAAGCGGATCCTGTCGAAGCCCGGCGAACGGCTGCACATATGCTCCGCGTAACAGACTTCCTCTTCGGTGGCCAGGGTAAAGGCGCTGCCCTTCTGCAGTTGTTCGGTGACCGCCTCCACCACCACCGGGTGGGCGTGGCCGTGAATAAGGGACGCCATATTGTTAGCAAAGTCGATCCGCCTGACACCATCGATGTCGGTGACATAGCAGCCTTCGCCCCGTTCGGCGTAAAGCGGGTGGGGACGTCGAAGCACCGTGTTACGGCTGACGCCGCCCGGGAGCACATTCCGTGCCCGCTCGAAAATACGTGCGCTGCGAGAGAGTTGCTGATTCATCGTAATATCCTGCAGTCGTTAAATTCAGTCTCTGTTCGGGTCCGGATCAGGCGCCGACAACATCGGCCAGCTCACGGCCATCAATCAGCTCGCCGGCAGTCCTGTCCCGGACATAGTCCATGCTGATACCGGGAGCCAGTTCTACCACCCGAAATCCTTCAGGCGTCACGTCGATTACCGCCAGATCGGTGTAGATCCGGCTGACCACCGCCTGTCCCGTCAGGGGGTAGCTGCAGCTCTCAACCAGCTTGGGTTCACCACTCTTCGTGCAGTGCTGGGTGATCACGAAAATGGTCTTTACCCCCGCCACCAGATCCATCGCACCGCCTACCGCCGGTATGGCATCGGCAGCGCCGGTGGACCAGTTGGCCAGATCGCCGGAAGCGGATACCTGCATGGCACCCAGCACACAGATATCGATATGCTGGCCGCGAATCATGGCGAAGCTGTCGGCATGATGGAAAAACGAGGCTCCGGGAATGGCCGTCACCGCTTTTTTACCGGCGTTGATCAGCTCGGGATCCTGCTGGCCCGGTTCCGGCGCGATCCCCATGCCCAGCAGGCCGTTCTCGGTGTGATAGATCACCTCCCGCCCTTCGGGAACGTACTGGGCAACCTTTTCCGGAATGCCAATACCGAGATTGACGTATGCGCCATCAGGAATATCCAGCGCAGCGCGGCTTGCCATCTCCTCGCGGTTCCAGCCGATGGTTGTATCGTTCTTTGCGTTCATGGGTAGCTCCTCCCGGCGGCAACCAGTCTCGATTCCTGGGCCGGCTCGGCAACGGTGACAATTCGATCGACAAAGATTCCGGGCGTGACGATAACTTCGGGGTCGATGGCCCCCACTTCGACCTGCCCACCGGTCTGAACGATGGTGGTTTCCGCCGCCATCGCCATGATGGGACCGAAGTTGCGGGCGGTCTTGTTATAGACCAGATTGCCGTAGCGGTCGGCACGCTCACACTTGATCAGTGCGAAATCGGCCCTGAGGCCATGCTCCAGCACATAGTCCCGTCCTTCGAACTTGCGCAGTTCTTTGCCTTCGGCCAGCGGCGTGCCCACTGAGGTCGCGGTATAAAACGCCGGTACTCCGGCACCACCGGCCCGGATACGTTCGGCCAGGGTTCCCTGAGGCACCAGTTCCAGCTCGATCTCACCGGCACGGTACAGATCCGGAAACACGGTGGAATTGGCTGTACGAGGAAAGGAGCAGATCATCTTGCCGACCTGTTTGTTTTCAATCAGCGCCGCCAGGCCCACGTGACCGCTACCGGTGTTGTTATTGACCACAGTAAGGTTCTTTACCCCCCTGTCGATCAGCGCATGAATCAGTTCAATGGGACTGCCGGCCTCGCCGAAGCCCCCGACCATCACCGTCGCACCGTCAAAAATATCGGCGACCGCGGCGGCTGGTGAGCTAACCTGCTTATCAATCATTGTCGTTACCTTTTGCTGCGGGTTCTGCTATGGAACCTGCGAATAAGTCCAGTGTGTTCTCTGCGGACTCTGGAACGGCCAGAGGCGCAAGGGACTTGTTCGCAGGTTCCCTATTCACGAAGACGGCGGCGGATACAACCGCAGTCTTCGCGCTGATCACTACGCCAGTCGCTTGCGCAGGGCTTCGGCCAGGCTCTCTTCGATCTCTTTCAGCTCATCCTCGAAGAAGTGCTTCTCGCCTTCGAAGGGTTGCAGCAGGTTGATCTTGTTCTGCTGCTCGTCCCAGCGCGCCATAAACACCCGGTCCATCCACTCCATGTTGCGAGCTTCGGTAAATTGCAGCGCAAAGCACTTTTCACCGTTGATGACGGAGTAACCCATGATCGCCAGCTTGCCGGCAGAGATCGTCATCGACAGGTGACGGGATGGCCGGTTGATCGACGACAGTGAACGATAGATGCGGTTAAAGATGCGCTGATAGTCCGCCAGCGGTGCGGTGAAGTAATGGTGCTCGCCGGTCGGGCGGGCCGCATACATGGAATGGAAACCGATGCACAGCATCCCCAGGATCTCGGCCAGATCGATCCAGTTCTGAGCGGAACGCTCCACATCCACCTTACCCGCTTCGTCGGTAAACAGGCTGATGTGATTCATCATCGGGCTCTGACTGCGAATATTGACGCCATGATTCTGCAGACGGCGAATCGCCGCGATGGTGCTGGGATTCAGCAGCTCACGAGGGGTTGAGAAGTGTGCCATCCAGGCCAGCTGAACGCCGTTGTCCCGCAGGGTATCGAACAGCTCCAGCATCCTGTCGTACTTATGACTGAGGATCATCTCCGGCTGGAAGGTCAGCGAGCGGGTCGCCAGTCGCACGTTCTTCACATGCAGCAGCGCCGGATCCTCGATAATCGGCCGGACGTACTGCTCCAGCCGGTTAACCGGCATATAGCCTCCGTCACCCCCGGTAATCAGCAGGTCGGTCACTTCCGGGTGCACCCGCAGGTAGTCGTGGATCTGCTGAATATCCTTCTGGATAAACATATCCTCGTCGCCGCGCACCTGGGCGTGCCGGAAACAGTAAGTACAGAATGAGAAACAGTTCTGAGTGGTACGGTCGAATACCAGCTGGCACTGCGGGTACTTGTGCTGACTGCCGTCGAGGAATTCCACCTCGCCCTCGTCGTTCTCGAACCAGGGCTTGTTGAGCTGCTGATTACCATCGTGAGGATTGGTCTCTTCCTGGTAGGCCACCGCTATCCGGGTGCGCTCCTCCTCGCTGTCCGCTTCTTCATAGGCCCGGGTAACGGCCTCGTTGATCATGCCGGGTTGCGGCATCACCAGCTGGAATACCGAATCGTCTTCGAAGTTATCCCAGTCAATGCTGTTCAGCGAATGACGGGTCGCCAGAAAGCGGTACACCTCAACAAACAGTTCCCGCTCGGCTGTGTGGCCAATATCGATACCGTTTTTCCGAAGGATCTCGTTTACTTCACGAAACCCTTTCAGGCCGGTGTAGTTTTCACGCTCGGTGAACAGAAACCTGCGGGTTTCCAGCAGCCCTGAATGTTGCGGATAGGCCGCCTGTAAACGGCTCAGCAGTCCGGTGGGCAGCAGGTTCTCTTTCTCGATAATCGATCTGACTTCGTCAGAATACTGATAGCGCGCCACCATGCTCCGGACATCCGAGGGCACGACGGTAAAAGGAACGGTATGGGGCTTGCTGGGAATAACTGAGGCTGTATCAATACTGGCCATAATACTATCTCTGTTTCTGATCTTAATTTATGTAATAGGTTCGTTATTAAAAATGCTGGTGATTTGCATACCTGAGCAGTAGTAATAAAACCGACAGCATTACAAACCCGCCTGAAATTAACACTCCAGCCAAATCGAACTTTGTTAATGGCCGAAAACCTGTTCCTTTCATAGTCATTCAAACTCTTCAGCCGAACAATGGATAATGATTCACAGCTCACATGAGGTTTGGTAATGAGCATCACCAGTATTAACTGGCTCTTAGCCGCCCTTCCAATTAAACGATTTAAGCAACTTATAACCAGCACCTATAAATCACCTAAACCATTGAACAAAAAGAAATAAAAACCAAAATAACAACTTTTATCAGCAGCCGAAACGAAATATCCGGAGGAGCATTATTTGCAGAAAGAGTGGCGAAATAACAAAATCAGACAGCAACCACTGTTTTTAATAAGGTCAAGAAATGGACCTATAAGCATTTTTAATCATTCTCAGACAGATTCACTCAGATAATAAGAAAGTCATTAGCACCTGGAGAGAACAGATGACTAAGCCACAGACGGTTAATCAACGTCGTCTGCTACCCAGCATCAGTATGCTGGCAGCATTTGATGCGGCATCCAGAACCGGCAGCTTCACGCTGGCAGCCCGCGAACTCAATCTGACTCAGGGAGCCGTCAGTAAACAGATATGCGCACTTGAAGATCAGCTGGACGTGACGTTGTTTGAACGTCTGCATCAGGCGATCACTCTGACGGAGACGGGAAAGAGCTATGCCAGTGAAATCAGAACCGCGCTGGAAATGATCCGAACCGCTTCACTGACTGCGATGACCGGCCCCCGCGGCGGAGTGCTGAATCTGGCGGTACTCCCTACTTTCGGTACCCGCTGGCTGATGCCCCGCCTGCCCGCTTTTCTGGCGGAGAACCCGGATATCACCATCAACTTCGCCACCAAACTTTCGCCCTTCGACTTCCGGCGTGAGGACCAGCATGCGGCGATCCACTACGGCCCTCCGGACTGGCCGGAAACCGAAAGCATCTACCTGATGGGGGAAGAAGTGGTGCCCGTCTGCTCGCCTGGTTTTTCAGAGGAAAACGGCCTCAACAGACCCGGCGATCTGGCCTCCATTCCACTGCTTCATATTTCCAGCCGTCCGGATGCCTGGGACGCCTGGTTCACAGAGCATGCGCTCGCGACCAGGGGCCATGAAGGCATGTTTTTTGAGCAGTTTCTGACCGCCGCCCAGGCGGCCGTTGCCGGTATGGGAGCCGTGCTGGTGCCGAGGTTTCTGGTGCAGAGCGAACTGGAAAGAGGTGAGCTGGTGCTGATCTTTGAACAACCGCTGAAAAGCAACTACGGTTATTACCTGGTCATCCCCCATGAAAAACTCAGCTATGCACCGGTGGCAAGATTCCGGGAATGGCTGCTGCAGGAAATAGCCCTGCCCTCCCCCTGAGGAGTGGTGTCAGAGCCACCCGTTCAGAGGGACTCAGCGACCCGGCACCGCCTGGCGTACCCGTCTTTCTTCAAACAGCATCATCGTTGCCGACCCTCTGGCCAGAATCCTGCCCTGGCCGTTCTCAACGTGCCCCTCCACATAAGCGGTCCGTTTTGTCCTGTTCACCACCCGGCCGCACGCTTTCAACACCCCCTCTCTGGCAGAACTGAGGAAGTTCACCTTCATCTCCAGGGTGGCGGCCGACAGCTGCTTTCCCGGCAGGGCATGAAAGTACGACCGGGCAAGGGCGGTATCCAGCAGGCTGCAGATCACGCCCCCGTGAACGATTCCCCCGACATTGAGATGCCGGGGACTGATTTCAAGCTCAATTACATAATCACCGTCGATAAAGCCATGGGGATAAATGCCCAGGTCATCGACAAAATTGCTTGCGGACATCGGAATCCCCACTGGTTTCTGCGAAAAAAAAAACCCCGACACCTGGGCGCGGGGTTTTGGAGGCGAAAGCAGACCGCTTTCGCGATTGGGTCAGAACGAGCTGTTCAGTACCTCAGATAAGCCCCTGCTCTCTGGCCAGCTGCCGGGCGATCTGTGGTCCGTTCCACAGCGAGGGCAGCAGCACCAGCGAGACAGGTACCGCCGTCACCACAATGAAGGACTGCAGCGCCGAAACCCCGCCCGATCCCAGCGAGATCAGAATCGCCGCAACCAGACCCATGGAGATCCCCCAGAAGATCCGCAGGAACGCCGGCGGGTGGTCGGTACCGGTCATGACCATGGAAACGGTATAGGTCATGGAATCACCGGTGGTTGCCACAAAAATCGTGGTCAGAATCAGGAACAGCACCGAGATAAAGAATCCCATCGGCAGCTCCTGAGTAATGGCGAACATAGCGGCCGGCAGATTAAAGCCGGTAAAGGGCTCCGAGATTACGCCCGGCTGCGCGATCTCAAAGGCGATACCGCTACCGCCGATGATAGTGAACCAGAAAGCAGTAACGACCGGCGCCAGCAGCGATACCACGGTTACGATTTCACGGATGGTACGACCGCGGGAGATGCGGCAGATAAACATCGCCATCAGCGGTCCGTAACCCAGGAACCAGCCCCAGAAAAACACGGTCCACCAGTCCAGCCAGCCCGGGCTGGCACGGAAGGTCGCCATGGGAATGAACTCATCCAGATAGAGCCCGAAAGAGTGAACAAAGGCGTCGGTGATAAAGGCGGTCGGCCCCATCACCAGGATAAAGGCCATCAGCCCCAGCGCCAGACAGACGTTAATGGTACTGAGCAGCTGTATACCACGGGTTACACCGCTGATCGCCGAAATAGTGTAAAGCACGATCAGGCCGAGAATGATGCTGAGCTGAAGGCCGTAATTGTTAACAAAACCAAACAGTTCATTCAGTCCATAGCTGACCTGCAGACCGAGAAAACCGATCGGTCCGACCGTACCGGCCACCACGGCAATGACGCAGGCGGCATCGGCAAATGAACCAATCCAGCTCTTATAGATCTTTTCGCCGAACAGCGGATAGAGCAGAGTCCGGGGTTTCAGCGGTAACCCTTTGTTGTAGTGGAGGTACATCAGCACGATGGAGGTCAGACTGCACTGAATGGCCCAGGCCAGGAATCCCCAGTGCATATAGCTCTGTGCCAGGGCCGGATAGGCCGCTTCTGCGGTTTTAGCTTCAACCCCGAACAGCGGTGGCGGAGAGGTGAAATGGGCCATCGGCTCGGCTGCCGCCCAGAACACGCCGCCACCCGCCAGCAGCGTACACATAATAATGGCGATCCATTTAAAGGTACGGATCTCGGCCGCCTCGATATTGCCCAGTCGGACCCCACCCGTGCGGGTAAAAGCCAGACCCAGTCCAATAAAGAATGTCGCCAGCAGCAGAAGCTGCCAGTAACCACCAAACAGTTTGGTCGACCAGGCAAACGAGCTGTTGACCATACCGGAAAGCGCATCGATATCGATCAGCGCCATTATAAGAAACAAGCCAATAAAGCCGCCGCTGACGGCGAAAACCGGCCAGTCCACGTTTTTCAGGACGCCTGGGCTGTCGCTGATCTCCGCATCACTTCTCTCTTCGACCATTTCAGTCATAACAAACTCCAGTCTTCTAATTATTATTTCAAGCCAGATAGCTGATGAACCTGTAAAGCATCCGCTGCCTGCCGCTCCGTACGTTCCGGAGCCGCCAGACTCGCCGATAAGTTACTTTCAGATTCCCGGATAAACTGCCAACCCTTGACCGTGGTTTAAATAATCATCGAGAGGATTAATAGATTCCAATAAAATCTCAATATCAATTAATAAGCACTGGCTATGGCTTATATAAATTGAGTTTTGTCATTTAAAAGAATACGCTCTGTTAAGGACAGAGATACTTCTGAGAGAAGATTCGTTAATGCCAACTGTAATATCATTCAGAAAACCATCCTGCAGAGCGGTGTACATTTAAAACAATCCCGCTTCTATTTCATTGAATACTACGGAGACCGGCCTGATAGGGAGCCGACTGCAGAACCATTAATAAATCCAGTCTATTAATCGTTAAGTTATTTTAATTTGAAATATCAATCACCAAAAAACAAAAATAGCTTCGTCAACCCTGACGACTGACTGATTCGAACAATAACTTAATACTTATTCTCCTTCGAAGGAGAATATTGAGACAGGAATATACTATGGCTGACATGAGCGTAGAGTTTTGCGGACTCAAATTTAAAAATCCGATTATCGTCGCTTCTATCGAGCCGTCGAACAGCGTTGACAACATTAAGAAGTGTATCGACAACGGCGCGGCAGGCGTTATCGTCAAAACGGTCAGCGAAATGAAGTCGATGTCGACGCTGACCAAACACTCCAAGTACGCGATTCTCAACGATAAAGGACAACCCATCCGCGGCAAGGTGCCCCGCAACTTCACCTTCTACAGCCGCTCCGGTTATATCAGCGAACACTATGAAGAGTGGATCGCCTATCTGAAAGAAACTCAGGCTTATGCGGAACAGCATGGCGCCCATGTGATCGGCAACGTTTCCGCCGGCACCCTGGATATGTGGGCAACGCTGTGCAAGATGACGGAAGATTGCGGCGTGCCGATGATCGAAATCAACCTGCATAACCCCTACCCCACCGAGTGGGTCGGCAAATACCCGGGGAGCATGATCGCCCAGAACCCGGAAGCTACCTACGAAATCACGCGCCGTTGCGTCGAAGCCGTCGATATCCCGGTGATCGTCAAACTGACCCCGGAAGCGATTGATCTGACCGAGATCGCCAAAGCCGCAAAGGAAGCGGGAGCAGCAGCGGTTTCCGTCAACAGCCGGTTCAAGGGTTTCGCCACCGACATCGAAACCGGTACTCCCTATATCGGCGGCACCGCCGGTGTCGGCGGTCCCTGGGTGAAACCCATCACCCTGCGCTGGGTTCAGGACATCTATTCGAAACTGGGAATGGAAATAGCCGGATCCAACGGCATTTTCGACGGTCGCGACGCCATTGAATTTATGATGACCGGGGCCCGTATCATGCAGGTGGGCTCGGTACTGATGCTGAAGGGAATCGAATGGCTGCCGAAGGTGATCGGTGACGTCGAGAAGTTCATGGACTCCCACGGCTACGAAACCATCGATGACCTGTACGGCATCTCCTCGCGCCGGGCCGCCCCCTCACTGGAAGAGTTGTTCAAGGCCAGTCCGCTACAGGCCTATATCGATCACGACAAGTGCAAGTTCCCCAAATGCACGACCTGTATTAAGAACTGTTACTACGACGCCCTCAACGAAGGTGAAGAGCAGGTGGTCAGCACCGAGAGCAACTGTATCGGCTGCGAGCTCTGCTGGAACGTCTGCCCCTGGGATGCCATTCGCATGGGCCCCAAGGACCTCTCGCCTTCCGCCATCGAAGCATTGCTGGTCGACTGACACTCAGCCGGGCAGGCCCTCCTGTCCGGCCGCTTTAAACCTCTGACACCCAATACAGGAGGTCGTTATGACTTTTGTTGTTACCGATGCATGCACACTCTGCTACGACTGCGTCGAATCCTGCCCCGCAGACTGTTTTCACGAAGGGGCCAGCATGCTGGCAATCAATCCGGAAGAGTGCAGTGATTGTGGTAACTGCGAGCTTGACTGCGAGCATGGCGCCATCCTTCCCGATACCGATTGCGATGCCGATGACTGGATCGCCGTCAATGCCGAGCTGGCTAAAACCAGCCCGCAGCGACTCCCCGAATAACATCCTTAGCAGTGGCCCGGGTGGGTGGTGCTGCCACTCTCCCGTAACTCACCGAATGCGGCTGCTCCCCAACAAACACAAACACCCCAGGAGATCATCATGTTAGCGTTTTGCGCATATTACGAAGGTACCGTCAAAGGCTCAGAGGCGGAGTTTGATGCCTATGTCCAGGAGGTTCACCTTCCGCTGGTTGCTAAATACCCGAAACTTCAGCAGCTGCGCTTCCTCAAAGGCGTGGTTCGGGACGGTCAGCCCCCGAAATTCTACCTGTCATTCGAGCTGTTTTTTAAGGACTGGGATGATTTCGAAGTGGCTAAAAACTCCGCCGAACGTCAGGTCGCCGTGGAGGATGCCCTTAAGCTGGAGGCGATGTTTGATGGAGATATCCATCATGTGGTCTATGAAATGCAGGACGTTCCGGTCGCTGTATAGCCCCTTTTTCCATTCCTCAGGCCAGCCATAGCCGCCTGCCTGCGCAACAGGAGTAACAGACTGTGTCCAACAGTATTCAGAAAGTGATCGATTTCGCCGCCTCGACCATCGAAGGTTCAGTATCCGCCATGGCCCCGGACCGGTGCCTGCAGGGTCAACCCGAACAGACCCTGTGGAATCAGTTTCAGGACAACACCAAACAGATGCTGTCCGGAATCTGGGAGTGCACCGAAGGCAAGTGGAATGCAGACTATTCCAGCAAGAATGAGTTCTGCCATATTCTTGCCGGCAAGGTGGTGCTGACCGACGAGGCGGGCAGCGCTTCCACCTTCTCTGCCGGAGATTCCTTCGTGATCCCCGCCGGTTTTGTCGGCACCTGGGAGGTGCTGGAACCGGTACGTAAGCTCTACGTTATCGTTACCCCCAGCTGACCGCTTAATGCCAGCGCTGACCGACAGCCTCTCAGAGGCTGTCGGTTATGCGCCGGCTTCTCTGCAACTCTCTTCAATCAGCAAGCTGTTCAGCTGATTGTTTCCGGGACTGGTAATCCGGATATACAGAGCAAGAGCGAGCAGCAATACCGAGCAGGCAGTCAGCAGGATGTAGACGCTGTACAGTGAGCCGAAAATGTCACTGATATAGCCGGCCGTAAGGTTGCCCAGACCACCTCCCAGTCCCGCAGCAACCATGCAGAGACTGTTGATTCGCATCGTGACCGTCGAAGAATAATGCTGACCGATCCAGCTGGCCAGGATTCCCCACACTGGAAAGTACATCAGCCCGTAACCCGCACCGGCCAGCAGGGCACAGGTCGTCGGATCAAGGATCAGCGCCAGCATCCCCAGTGAGAAACCACTGAATATCACGACCAGTGTCGTACTATGGCCTTTTCTGTCGGCCAGCTTGCCGATGGTGAAACCCGCCACCATGCCGACCAGGCCCGCAGCCATCCAGCTGTACCCGCCCAGCGCCGCCGGCAGACCAAGCTGATCGAGCCAGGTGTTCAGCCAGGTTGTAAAGGGTATGGTGGTAAAGCCGACCAGCAAGCTGATGATGCAGGCAAACAAGGCGGTACGCTCACCGATGATGGTCTTCAGCAGTTTCCTGACCGGAATGGCCGGTTCATCGACAGCCCGTCCCGTCGGAGATTGTCCCTTCAGCCCCCTTAACAGGCCCCGGGTCAGAGCGACGACCAGCATCCCGATCAGTCCGGCAAGTAACCAGCCGCTCTGCCAGCCGAAAGCCGGCACCACCAGCAGAATCAACAGACCGTTGAGGCCGTAACCCCAGGCCGTCCCGCTGGCAGCGCTGGACAGACAGCTGGAACGCCGTTCCGAGCCGACGTATCTGCTGACAATTTCAACGATGCAGCCCCAGCTGACGGCGGCGCTGGCGGCCATGCCGCTCAGCACCAGGGCTATTACCAGAGGATCCCGCAGCATCGACAGCATGAACAACAGGACCGTGGTCGTGGTGCCGGTCATCAGCGCCAGTCGATCACTGCCATAGCGATGCCCGATCAGACCCAGCATCAGCGCACCGGCCAGGTAGGACAGCTGAGTGAGCGCACCGATCACCGCCAGATGCCAGTGAGTGATGGCGAGTGTTTCCGCCATCAACGGTACCAGAGCGGCGAACAGAAACAGTCCGAAACCGTGGCTGACTATCTGATTCATGCCGAAAATCACAGCCATACGCATCGTTTGATCTCCAGAGCGGCGGGGTGATGAATCCCCGAAATCAGGGAGTACAGGTGGATCGAGCTGAGGTCCGGTTATCCTGGCCCATTGCTATCGTTCTGTATATCGATAATTATTGACGCCTTCGTTCAACAATATTGAATTCTGACCATGCGTGATTTGTCGATTCCATTACTGCGCACTTTTATGACCGTTGCTGAAACGCTCAACCTCACGACCGCAGCGAACCGCTTACATCGGGCGCCTTCGACGGTCAGCATGCAACTCAATCGACTGGAAGCCCTGGTGGCGACCGAACTGTTCGAGCGCGGCCGCTACGGGGTCAGGCTGACTCCGGCCGGAGAACAGCTGAAATCCGATGCCCACCGGCTGCTCAATCTGCACGATCGCGTACTGGGTTCATTCCGACATGCCGATGTTGCCGGCAAAGTGCGTCTGGGCACCCACGATCAGTACGCCAGCAGCACCCTGACTCCGCTGCTGGAAGCCTTCGTACTGACCTACCCTGAAGCCCGGCTGGAAGTGGTCTGTGACCACCGCCCTCATCATCTGACGTCGCTGCTGGCAGAAGGCAGACTGGATATCGCCCTGGTGGAAATGACCGCGCAGTCCGAAGGCGGCCTGAGACTCAGTCGTGATCAGCTGGTCTGGGTCAGCAGTGAGGCTCATGCTGCCCATCGGCGCGATCCATTGCCATTAGCGATCTTTGAAGAAGGTTGCTGTCACCGCGATTTTGCCCTCAGGGCCCTCGAACAGAGCGAAATCCCCTACCGCATCGCCTTCACCAGCCAGAGCCGCGCCGGCGTGCTGGCGGCGGTGCATGCGGGCATCGGTGTCGGTATTATTCCCCGCCACACACTGGAGCCTGGGATGGTCGTTATCGAAGAAGGATTGCCGCCATTGCCCGACACCGATATAACCCTGCTGGCTGCCGAAGCGGTCAATGAAGCGACGGAGCGGCTGGTGCGAATCATTGAAGAGAGCCCGCTGTTTCAGCCCCGGCAAGACGACGGCTGAGCGTTCGGCAGCCCCTCCGCTGAAGATCTTTCGCCACGGCCTGCTTGCCAGGTATTTATCCTGCATTGCTGGTGTGGCCGGATAGTTTCTGTTGCGCCTACCCGGGCGCCTTACCTTTTTGCTTGTCCAAAAAGGTAAGCGAAAAAAGACACCCCAACGAAACCGTCCTTCGGATACGCGCCTTCGGCGCTATAAATCTCAGTCTGAGGCCGGCCTGCGCGGCATCCCTGCCGCGGAGGCCAGGCCCGTCATCCATGACGGGCCCCTGCGGGCCAGTTTCAGCCTGCGATTTATCGGTTTCAAAGGGGGTTGGGGAGTTAACCGCTCGCCTGGCGACTGTTGAAGGAGGCACCGGATCAGCGGCTGGCATATTCCCCCTTTGCGCAGCCGGGCACAGTGTCCGTTATTCGATCAGGCCCGCAAGGGGCGAGGCAGGGATGCCGAGCCACATCGTCAGGCATGGACGGCCTGTCGATGCGCCCGAACAACGGGGGCTGCGCGCGGGGCACCGGCGAAGCCGGCAAGCGGTGGGGCTAAGAAGCACCTGAAGCATTTTTTGCTTCGTTTTTGATGCGTTTGTCAAAAATGAAGGCGCCCGGCGGGGGTGCAACAAAAAACCTCAGCTGACTCCGCAAAGGAGCTTTAAACTCCCAAAGCACCACCAGAGCAAACGTCCGCTCAGCGCTGGCTACGGAACTTTCACGATTAAGCGCGAAGAACCTGAATAATACCCAGCGGGCAGATTGATCCGGCCACTTCATACCGGGACGGTATCGAAGCCACATATGCTGGCGAAACGCCCCAATAGCGCATTGCTCAACGGGGTATCACAAACCCGCTTCCGCAGAGCCGACGGATCCTGACCCCATGCAGTCAGAATGTCGTGCTGCCGATCGATATAGTCTTCGGTCACGCCAGCGGTAAATTCCGGGTGAAACTGCACGCCCCAGATATTATTGCCGATACGGATAGCCTGATGGGGATCATGGTCGTTAGCCGCCAGCACTACGGCACCGGCGGGCAGTCTGAGAACAGACTGGTGATGGGTGACATGCACCGGAAAATGTTCCGGAAGGTTACTGAAGAGCGGGTCATCGAGCGCAGCAGCGGTTCTGGTAATCTCCACGGTCCCCACTTCAGGGCCCGCCGGGTGCGGGCCGGATCGGCCACCAAAAGCCTGGCCGATGAGCTGATGCCCGTAACAGACCCCCAGCACCGGTGCCGTAGTCCGCGCGGCGGCACGTAACCATATTTGCAGTCCTGCGATCCACTCATCGGCGTCGGTGACCATGGAGTGCGCTCCGGTAATGACCACGCCGTCACAGCGCTCCGGATCCGGCAACGGAACTGAGTCCCGGGCCTCATGTACCCTGATAGCACCGGTGGATATGCCAAGACCGCGCACAAACAGCTCCTCGAAATCGCCATGGCAGCGAGCCGTATCTGCAAACGTGCAGCCAGTCTTAATGATCAGCAGTTCAGGCAAGATCGGTTCACCCTGTTTACAGCAAATTCAGCGGTCGAACCCGGACGATATATTCAGAGCGGATATTCTGGCAACCATAAAAAACCCGGGATGTAGCCAGAGCCCGGGTAAAAAGGCGAGCACGCACGTGAGGTGTCATCGCATGCCAGGGACCCTGAGAACAAGTCCTATGTGTTCTCTGCGGGCTATAGAACGGCCAGATGCCAGGAAGACTGCGCAGCGAAATGACGGGTCCTTTTCAAGTAGTCTGACGCCGCAGGTGGCCGTTCCAGAGCCCGCCCTTCGGGGCTTTCAGAGCGACCAGATCTCAGCGTTAACGATTTTCGACAGACCACCGGTATGCCTGTAATCGTTGCCTTGATCTATGATCGCTCTGAAAGCCAGAGGCGCAAAGGACTTATTCGCAGGGTCCCAAAGGGAACTCACCATTCTGAAGCAGTTTCCTTTTCCTCCGGTCACTCGATTTCAAAGATTCCGTCTATCTCAACTGCAAACCCCAGCGGCAGTGTTGAGCCGGCATTGGTTCGGGCACAGCGACCGCGCTCGCCGAACACCTCCGCCATCAGGTCGGAAGCGCCGTTGACCACTTTCGGGTGCTCGGTAAAGTCAGCCACGGCGTTTACAAATGCGCCCAGACGCACCACCTGCCTGACACGATCCAGATCGCCATTGCAGGCGGCCCGCACCTGGGCGATCAGGTTCAGCGCACACATACGGGCGGCTTCCGTCCCCTGCTCAACGGTCAGGTCTTCACCGATCTTACCGATATACTTAAGCTCACCATTCCAGATGGTCACCTGACCGGAAAGAACCACCAGGTTTCCGGTTTTAACATAGGGCACGTAGTTGGCCACCGGAGCCGGGGCGTCCGGCAGCTCGATGCCCAGCTCGGCAAGACGCGCCTCAATAATTCCAGCCATTGTTACTCTCCATCAGCAGATTTAGTCGAATATGAAAGAAACCTGTGGGCAACACCGCTGAAACCGAGCGCCGCCCTTGCTTGCAGATTAACCAAAGCCGAATCTTCAACACCAATTAAAATAAAAAATCGATTATTCCGATCAGGTTATAAAAACACTGCCGGTAATAGTCACAGCCTATTTTTTCTGTCAGTCATCCGTCGAAAAACAGCTGAAAAAACACATCACCGCCATTTCCGCCATCACCGTTATTTAAAGAGTTCCGGAAGGGGAGTATCAACAGCATTGAACGGTTCACAGAAGGCATCAGTTATTTATATTTACGGCTTATAAATACGTTTATTTTTTAAAATTGTAAAAATAATCGCCGCCCACCAGACTGACTCAAAAGTGCCTCAATAGTCCGTGACCCGGCGGACTTTGCCCACGCGGCTGCAGGCTGTTCCGCAATCACCGGCTTTCCTCCGGTAATGCGACAGTACTCAGGAGGCAGCAATTCACTCCGGCGCCCACAGGGGCTGATGATGGTGGATCGATGGAAGCGTACCTGATACTTCTGTTTGGAACCGCTCTGGTAAATAACGTCGTGCTGGTTCAGTTTCTGGGACTCTGCCCTTTTATGGGAGTCTCTGGAAAAATCGATACGGCGGTAGGAATGGGGTTCGCCACTACCTTTGTTCTGACCCTGGCCACCGTCAGCAGCTGGCTGATCGAATATTACCTGCTGGCCCCTCTGGACGCTGATTTCCTGAGAACTGTCAGCTTTATTCTGGTGATTGCCGGCGTTGTTCAGTTTACCGAGATGGTCATTCGCAGCCTGAGTCCCCTGCTTTATCAGACACTGGGGATCTTTCTGCCGCTGATCACCACCAATTGTGCCGTGCTGGGGGTAGCGCTGCTCAATGTGCAGCGTTCCCATAACCTGGTGGAAAGCCTGCTGTACGGCCTGGGGGCCTCACTGGGTTTTGTGCTGGTGCTGGTTATTTTTGCCGGCCTGCGCGAGCGGCTGGCGCTGTGCCGGGTACCGGAGCTGTTCGCCGGCGCCCCCATCGCTCTGATTACCGCAGGCCTGCTCTCCATGGCTTTCATGGGGTTCTCAGGCCTGCCGGGCAGCTGACGGAAAAGGAGCACAAAGGATGATCACCGCTGTAACCCTGCTCACCCTTGTCGGTACCCTGCTGGGCCTGGGACTGGGAGCCGTCAACCGCTATCTGCCGGTAAAAGAGGACCCGCTGGTGGAACGCATCAGTGAACTGCTGCCAGGCACCCAGTGTGGTCAGTGTGGTTATGCCGGCTGTCGCCAGGCCGCCGATGCGCTTGCCGGTGGCACCGCTCCCCTGAGTCTCTGCCCGCCGGGAGGTCCGCTGCTGATACAGCAGCTGGCCGAGACCCTGGGACGGGAAGAGGAAAACTCCGGCGCTACGCCCCGGAGCCCTGCGCTGGCCTGGGTTAACCCGGACCTGTGCACCGGCTGCACTAAGTGCCTGCGCGAATGCCCGACTGACGCCCTGGTCGGCGCCGCAAAACAGCTTCACGTGGTCCTCGACGACGCCTGCACCGGTTGCGGTGCCTGCACCGACGTCTGCCCGACACAGGGGATTTCGATGCAGGAGGTGCCGCTGACTCTGACCAACTGGCACTGGCCCAGTCCTCAGCACAAGGACAACGGTCCGCAGCACCGGGAGGTGGTATGAAACTGTTCGGCTTTCGCGGCGGCGTACATCCCGAAGCGCTGAAACAGCACACGGCGGACCATCCGATCAGGAAGCTTCCGATACCCGCTACCCTCTATCTGCCACTGCAGCAACATGTGGGGGAACCTGCGGAACCTGAAGTCAGGCCCGGCGAATACGTGTATAAGGGGCAGCTGCTGGCACGCAGCCAGGGGCTGATTTCGGCACCGGTTCATGCTCCCAGCAGCGGTACTGTTGCCGCCATTGACAATTTTCCGGCCCCGCACCCTTCGGGCCTGCCGGTCAGAACGGTTATCCTGGAAACCGACGGAAAGGACCGCTGGAGTCCTGACTGGTCAGCACCGGAAGATCCCTGGACGCTCACTCCCGAAGAGATCGCCCGTAAAGTGGGGCTGGCCGGCGTCGTCGGCATGGGCGGGGCCACTTTCCCGTCGGCGGTAAAACTGGGCCAGAGCCTGGAGCACCCGATCCACACTCTGATCATCAACGGCAGCGAATGCGAACCCTATCTGAGCTGCGATGATCGCCTGATGCGCGAAAAAGCCCACCAGCTGATCGAAGGCGTCCGGCTGGCGGCCTTTGCCCTGCAGGCAGCGCAGGCCACCATCGCCATTGAAGACAACAAGCCGGAAGCCTTCGCTGCGATGTCCGCCGCAGCTGAGGGGATTGATCACCTCACCGTCATTCGGGTGCCTTCCCGCTACCCGATGGGCTGGGACAAGCAGCTGATCCGAATCATTACCGGCCAGGAAGTTCCGGTCGGCGCCCGCAGCGCCAGTATCGGCGTCTGCGTGCACAACGTCGGCACGGTCTATGCGATCTGGCAGGCGCTGTGTTCCGGGACACCGCTGCTGTCACGGATAGTCACCGTAGCCGGCGGCGCCATAGCTCGTCCACAGAACCTCGAGGTTCCCATAGGTACTCTGGTGTCCGAGGTCATCGGGCATTGCGGCGGACTCAGTGAAGAGCCGGCGCGGCTGGTGATGGGCGGTCCGATGATGGGGCAGATTATTCCCCATACCGGCGTGCCGCTGGTGAAAGGATCCAGTGGCGTGCTGGCGCTGACCGCCCGGGAAGTCGACGACGGCCCCGAACGGCCCTGCATCCGCTGCAGGCGCTGTGTAGAGGCCTGTCCGGTCGGCTTGATGCCGGTCGAGATGGCCGCCCGGCTGCGCGCGGACGACATCGACGGCGCTGTCGATTACGGCGTTCAGGACTGTATTGGTTGCAGCTGCTGCTCCTACGTGTGTCCGGCCAAAATCCCGCTGGTCCAGTATTTCAACTACGCCAGAGGTGTCCTTAACTCCCGTCGAACGGCGAACGAGAAAGCGCAACAAACCCGGGAAATGGCGCAGGCACGCCAGCAACGTCTGGCCAGCCAGCAGGCAGCCCGGGATGCCCGCAAAGCGGCCAGGGCCCGGGCGGGTGCAGGTTCACCCTCCGGAAAGGATGCCGACGCTCGAAAAAATGCGGCGACGGCTGTTATCGCTACCGACAGTCGACCCGCTACGGTTCGACAGCAGTCCGCGGAGGTCCTGTGAAGATAACGATTCCCCGGGCCGCCCCCCATGTTCGCAACCCCGGCAGGGTGCCTTCGCTGATGGCGACCGTACTGATCGCACTGCTGCCGGTCACCCTGTTCGCGGTTTACCAGTTCGGCTGGCCGGCTCTGAATCTGATCGGACTCTGCCTGCTCAGCACTCTGGTGTTCGAAGTGCTCTGCCTGTACTGTGCCGGCAAACCGATCGGCACTTATATTCTGGATGGTTCGGGGATGCTGACAGCGCTGCTGCTGGCGCTGAGCCTGCCCCCACAGGCGCCCTGGTGGATTGCCGTCTGCGGTTGCGGTTTCGCTGTAATCGTCGGCAAGCATGTGTACGGCGGTATCGGCCAGAACCCTTTCAATCCGGCGATGCTGGCCAGGGTAGCGTTACTGCTCTCTTTCCCGGTGGAGATGACCCACTGGACCGCTCCGGCCCCCCTGCTGAGCGCAGCCGCCCCCGGGTTTATCGAAGCGTTACAGATTACCTTCCAGAGCAGTACCGCCTTTGACGGTCTGACCGCCGCCACCCCTCTCGGCCAGATAAAAACCGATCTCGGCCAGGGGGTTGCGCTGCAACAGCTGACCGAACAGCATTTCCATCCCCTGAACAGCGGCCTGGGGATGACGGCGGGAAGCCTGGGTGAGACCTCATCGCTGCTGATCGCCGCAGGTGGTCTGTACCTGCTCCGCCAGCGCATATTCAGCTGGCGTCTGCCGACCAGTTTTCTGGGCAGCCTGCTGCTGCTTTCCGGTACCGCCTGGATACTGGCTCCTGAGATGTACGCCAGCCCGCTCTTTCACCTGAGTTCCGGGGGCGTGATGCTGGCGGCTTTCTTTATTGTCACGGATCCCGTGACCTCCCCCTGCACCCGTCGCGGACAGTTGCTGTTCGGTGTGGGCTGTGGCGCCCTGACCTTTGTGATTCGAACCTGGGGCGGCTATCCGGAAGGCGTGGCATTCGCCGTGCTGTTGATGAATGCCCTGACGCCGCTGATCGACCACTATGTCAGACCCCGCCGCTATGGACGTACCCGCACGGGAGCTCCCATAAAGCGGCCGATCCTGCGCCGTGTCAGGGAGATTTTTGGTGGCGGCAGCGGGAAAGCATCTTCATCAGGTCCGGACCAATGACAGCACGGTTAAGGACAGGCCAGTGGCACCACCTCACCCGGCCGGGTCTGCTGCTGGGAGCCTCGGTACTGCTGGCCACTTCCCTGCTGGCCACAGCCCACCTCGCCACCCGCACAGCTATAGCCCAGCGCCAGGCCGAAGACCTGAACGCTTCTCTGACCCAGGTCATCCCGGGCGATCTGTACAGTAACGACCCGGGCACAGAAGCCATCAGTATCTCCACCGGACAGGGGGAGATATCGTTTTTCCGCGCCATCAGGAACGACAGGGTCACCGCCGTGGCCTACAGCCTGACCACGACCGAAGGCTACGGTGGCGCGATCAGGTTGTTATCAGGGGTGGATCGAAATGGAGTGCTGCTGGGTGTCAGAGTGCTGTCCCACAGCGAAACACCCGGGCTGGGGGACAGGATGGAGATTACCAGGTCGGACTGGATCCTGAGCTTTTCCGGACGGTCGCTGAAAAACACCGCCCCGGAGCAGTGGGCAGTGAAGAAAGATGGCGGACAGTTCGATCAGTTTACCGGCGCCACTATCACCCCGAGGGCGCTGGTGAAGGCAGTCAGAGACGGGCTGCTGCTGTTCGAAAAACACCGTTCCGTGCTGCTGGCCGATTCCCCTTCGCTGGCCGGAACAGACTCCAGCAGCGCCGAGGCCGGTAACCACAACGGAGGCAATCGATGACCCCTTCCTATCGACAGATTATCGCAGATGGCCTCTGGCACAATAATGTGGTGTTCGCGCAGCTGCTGGCTCTGTGCCCGCTGCTGGCGGTGACCAGCACTGCCACTAACGGGCTGGGAATGGGACTGGCCTCGACGGTGGTTCTCACCGGATCCAGCCTGCTGGTGTCACTCACCCGGCACTGGCTCATCCCCGAGGTTCGCATCCCGGTTTTTATTCTCGTTATCTCCACCCTGGTGACTCTGGTGGACCTGGTGATGAACGCCTGGATTCACGAGCTGCATAAAGTGCTGGGGCTGTTTATCCCGCTGATCGTCACCAATTGTGCGATTCTGGGCCGGGCCGAGGCCTTCGCTTCCCGCCAGCCGGTACTGCCCGCCATTGCTGACGGTCTGATGATGGGCGCAGGCATGACTCTGGCGCTGGTATTGCTGGGCGCCTGTCGCGAAATGCTGGGGAGTGGAACTCTATTTGCTCAGGCCGGCCTGCTGCTGGGTGAAGATTTCAGCACCATGGAACTGACCCTGTGGGAGGACTACCGCGGCGTACTGCTGATGCTGCTGCCACCGGGTGGCTTTCTGGTGATGGGTTTTCTGATCGCGGCTAAGCGCCTGTCTGAACGCTCTGCGGGATCTCTGAAGCGAACCCTGTCACCCGAAGCGGCATCCCTGCCGATTGATAAATAAGACTTATAAATCGTTTTGTTTTTTATATTGGAACAATTAATCACATAGCACGACAATAACCACATAACAAAAATGGAATAAAACAGGAGGCCGATTATGAGCATGCAGATCAGCGTGATATACGCCAACCCCGAGCAACCACTGTGGTTGAAGCCAACCCTGGCTCCCGGAAGTACTGTTGCAGACGCCATCACCTGCTCCGGTCTGCTCGATCGTTTTCCTCACCTCGACCTCAGCCGTTACAAGACCGGCATCTTCGGAAAATTTGCCAGGCTCGACAAAACTCTGGAACCCGGTGACCGGGTCGAGATCTACCTGCCAGCCACCGCCGACCCGAAGGCCGTTAAACGGCGCGAACAGGCCGCCCACCCCGTCACATCCACCGACTGAGCAGACAGCGGCCACCGCCTCTGTCCGTTTTACCTGCTATGGACGGCAGGTATCTGTCCAGCCCCCGGAGCCGCGTTTCAAGCTGTGGACAGAGTCCGGTCTAAACCTTATTGCTTACAGGGATATAAATACGTACATTGTATACAACCAATAATAAAAGTGTATTAGCGAAGATCTGAACAGGGAAACCGAACCTCACTGAGCAGATTCAGCAGCGCACATAAGAGAATAATAATTATGGCGACCAGTATCAGTCGAGTTCTCAACCTCAGGCATCTGCGAGCTTTCGTCGAAGTCGCCCATCAGGGCAACTTTACCCGCGCAGCGGATAAGCTGGCCATCTCGCAACCGGCACTGACCATCACCATTCACCAGCTGGAGGATCTGATCGGGGTTGAGCTGTTCAAACGAACCACCCGAAAAGTCAGCCTGGCTCCGGATGGAGAGGAGTTTCTGCCGACAGCGGAACGGCTGATCGAAGACTTTGAGAACGCGATTCTGTCGGTGCATGCCTCGGCCAGACGACGCAGTGGCGTGGTCGATATTGCGGTTCTGCCCTCCATCGCGGTCAGGCTGCTGCCTCGGGCCATCGAGAGTTTTCGCCAGAGCACCCCATCGATCAAGGTCAGTCTTCGCGATGACAATGCCCGCGGCGTTCACCGTCAGGTCCGCCGCAGCGAGGCGGATTTCGGCATCAGCAATCAGTGGGAAGAACACCCTGAACTGGAATATACCCCGCTGTTCCGTGACCGGGTGGGTGCCGTGCTGCTCCCCGATCATCCGCTGGCAAACAGTACCGCGCCACTGCCCTGGCACAAACTGAGCGACTATCCCTTCGCCGGGATGTCTCAGGACACCGGTGTCAGCGTGCTGCTGAACAGCACCGAAGGCCTGCCGGATTCGGTCTACTCCCCGGATTACGAAGTGCTGACGATGGCCGCTCTGGCCGGCATCGTTGAAGCGGGGCTGGCGGTCACCGCCTTGCCCGAGCTGGCGGTGCCGCGGCTCTCCGAACCACCGCTGGTGTTTCGGGAACTGACCCGGCCGGTGGTGGAACGGCAGGTCTATATCATCACCCGCAAGAACCAGCCCCTGTCCAGATCCGCCCAGACCATTCGCGAGCTGCTGGCAACGACACTGGCCGATCCCCGGGCACTGCTTAATGGTCATGTTGCGAAAGCCGTCTGATTCGACTTTGCGATTCAGTCAGCGAAGAGACAGTCCATAGATATGCAACCTCCTCAATATACGGATTCGGAGGTTTACACGCCTATTTGAAGAAAGCATTTCGCTCAGTTAACACACTGCCTAATACTGTTCGATGGCAGCGTGATTCGTCCTCACAGTAACAGCCTATGGAGAAGTTGCTGTCCTTTGAGAATGCAGCTAACAGGTCAAGCGTTCTACTTGCGTCAGGTGCGGACAACTCCTTGCGAAATTTTTTGACGAACTCGCCCCAAGCTTGCTCGGTTTTCACCGCTTGGCCCAGTTTGATGAGTTCCGGTGACGGGGCTAGGATTGGAAGCCAAACGTCAAACCAGTTTTGCGCTGCGTAATCGCTTTTTTTCACTCCTCTTGGTGGGCGCCTCACTGTGCCAAGTCTAAGCCCCTCATCCTCATGGCGCTCTGAACCAAGGCGCACTACTCTGATAGCCATAACCTATACTCCTCCCGGATGGATCAAGTGTTAAACAGCATGGGAACCATCGAGCCCACCAATAACATAGCCATCATGCCGTTGAAGACAGCAATTCTTTTGCCGTTGGAAAGGAATCGACGAATTGCAGCACCCGATAAAGCCCACATGCTGATAGACGGGATGTTTACAACTGCAAAAATAAGTATCAGTACCACAAGGCTTCTCATGAAGTTCTCTGGCTCTGTATAGGCGACTGTCACGATCAGGGCGACAGCCCAAGCTTTTGGGTTAACCCATTGAAACAGTGCTGCTTGTACGTACCCAATAGGCTCAGAAATCTGTTGGCCACCTTCAGCCCCAAGTGATCGACTGCGTGCTATCTGAAGCGCCAACCAGATCACATAAGCAATACAAATGAACCGCAATAGGTCGTAGATAACAGGGTTGTTTTCCAGTACCTCTCCCAGGCCAATACCGACGATGAATACCATTGATAGGAAGCCTGTGCTGATACCAAGCACCAGAGGTAGAGATCGGGCAAATCCAAAATTCGCCCCCGAGGCCAGCAACAGGAAATTCCCGGGACCTGGTGAGATCGACATCACAAAAGCGAAAGCGATCAGAGCTAAAAAGGTGTCTACTGTCATGGCTAAGCCTCTCATGGAGAATGAAACTAGGCCATGTTGACAGGATTTGAAGAGACGCTCATTGTTGGTGCATCTCAAATTTTTGACTGATCGTCTCAAAGGCTCTGCAGTGAACCATCAAGATATTCTGTCCGAGGTCTTTTCTACTTTACGGCTAAGTAGCAATCTTTATTTTCGTGCGCAGTTTTGCGAGGATTACTCGGTGGAGGTTCCCAGCGAGCAGCGCGTTATACGGTTCCACCTCGTGAGGGAAGGCAGTTGTCTCCTGCACGTCCCTGGTTATGAGCCGATTCAAATCCAAAAGGGAGATATGGCAATCGTCCCCAATGGGGCTTCCCAAACACTTTCAGCTAACTCCGAGCTAAATTCCGTACCTCTTGTAGAGGTCATGGGGGCCAGTCCAATTGAAGATGGGCTGACCTGCTCCCCGATTTTCTGTCCAACCCGAATCTAGTAGAGTCCGCTTTAGCAGAGGAAAGCGGATATGAAAAAGCGGTTCACTGACGAACAGATCATCAACATCTTGAAGGAAGGCGATGCCGGGATTCCGGTGAAGGAGATTTGCCGCAAGTACGGTATCTCTGATGCGACCTTCTACACCTGGCGTAAGAAATTCGGCGGTATGCAAGTCGACGATGTGCGTCGACTCAAACAGGTCGAGTCCGAGAACGCCAAGCTCAAGAAGCTGCTGGCAGAGGCAATGCTCGACAACGATGCCCTTAAGGCCGCTCTGTCACGAAAGTACTGACACCCCAGGATAAGCGTGAGGCAGTCGTGACCATGCAGGAGGCAACCGCCATTTCTGAACGTCGCGCCTGTCGCCTGGCAGGTATTGCACGCTCTGTGTATCGATATGAAGCTGTCATAAAACCCTCGGATGATGAGATTCAGAGCCGGCTGTCTGAGCTCGCCTCGGAGAGGCGGCGGTTTGGCTATCGGCGTCTACACGCATTGCTTCGTAGAGAAGGCATTGAGATCAACCATAAGCGGGTGTATCGGCTCTACAGTGATGCAGGGCTGGCCGTTCGTAAGCGTAGGAAGCGCAAAGGTGTTGCGGTTGAGCGTGAGCCTCTGGTGCTTCCTGAAGCCCCCAACCAGGTCTGGTCGATGGATTTCGTAATGGATGCGCTGGCTTCAGGCCGACGCATAAAGATACTGACCCTGGTAGATGACTTCAGCAAGGAGGCGTTGGATCTTGAAGTCGCACACAGCATCAGCGGGGATTACGTCACCCGCGTATTGGATCGGGTTGCGCAGTTCCGAGGCTATCCGAGAGCGATACGGACGGACCAGGGCCCTGAGTTCACCGGCAAAGCACTTGATCAGTGGGCGTATCAGCATGGCGTCGAGTTGAAGCTGATTCAGGCAGGAAAACCGACGCAGAACGCCTACATTGAAAGCTTTAACGGTAAATTCAGGGATGAATGCCTAAACGAGCACTGGTTCACGAGCCTGCCTCATGCTCGGAACCTCATCGCCACCTGGCGCAAGGACTACAACGAGCAACGGCCCCATTCATCACTGGATTACGCCACACCAGCAGAGTTTGCTGCCGAGACACGACAGCAGCCGAAAGGGCTCAACAAGAAGAAATTAAACGACAAATGAAAAGGACTCGACTAGAAGGCAGGTGGTGTTAAATCCGGGGGCAGGTCAAACCGTGCAGGCATGTCGAGGGCCAGGTTTGCAGACAGGTTTACAGAGGTCGTAGGAATACCGCCTATTGGATACCTTACTAAGTGGCGATTGATGAAAGGTCGGTCTTTGCTTGCGGGTACGAATCTCGATATGGAAGAGATAGCAAACCGCTGTGGATACAGCTCTGCTAGCGCGTTTTCTAGACGTTTTAAGGAGGAATTTAGTATTGGGCCAGGAGCATATCGAAAAGCTAGCTGACCAATGGATTCATGACCGCAAAGTGCCCGAACCAGCCGAACCACTATCCATAGGCATGACTGCTTTCTGGATAAAGGCCAAATCCCTATATCGATGACCGTTAGCTGGTACCAGCTCACTTCTAGTTTTTATATCCACTAACTCCACTGAAGGTTGGTACGAGAGGATTTGGAGGAACGCTTGCCGAAAAGATTCGAAGTGGTATGAAATCTGGTAAAGCGTTGGTTACAACCTGGCTTGAAGCTGCATAAATAGTGGCTTTTCAATCATGACGGCGTCGCCTCATAAGCCCTTTGTCCTACCTTTTGAAGGTTTGCACGCATTCAACGCTGGCGTGATTTGCCAATGACGCTTCGAGCGCAGGAGTTGTCACCACGAATAGCCAGTGCGTTCAGGACCCGGCAAATACCCCCACCGACAATCAGTTACGGAGTAAAACGTCGACTGGTTACAGCAATCCCTGAAGAGGCTGAACAGTCACCAGCTGCCCACGCACAATATCCCCGGACTCCGGTCCAAGCACGATCAGGCAATCCGCGCGGCTCATCGACGTCAGTATCCCGGAGCCCTGCTGACCGGTGGAACGAACACTCAGCTCTCCTGCGGAGTTCTTTTCGATGACGCCACGCAGGTACTCGGTACGGCCGATGCGGGATTTCAGCGATTCGCCGGCGGGCAATTGCAACTGAAACGGGGACCAGTCTCCCTCCCCCATCATCTTTCTGAGCGCCGGTTTTACGAACTGCAGAAAGCTGACCATGGTGGCCACCGGATTTCCCGGCAGGCCGAAAAACCACGCCTTCCCCACCCGACCAAATGCCAGCGGGCGTCCCGGTTTAATGGCCAGTTTCCAGAAACCGACCTCTCCCGTCCGATTGAGCATCGCCCCGACATAGTCGGCATCACCGACCGAGACGCCACCGGAACTCAGGATCAGATCGGCCTGCTGTGCCGCCTGCCGGATCACCGTTTCCAGGGCTTCCGGCTGATCGGGTATGATCCCCGGCGAGATCACCTCCAGCCCCATATCCTCCAGCATGGCGGTAACGGTATAACGGTTGCTGTCGTAGATCTGTCCCGGTCCGGAAGTTTCGCCGGGATTACGAATCTCGTCACCGGTGGAGAAGTAGAGTACCCGCGGCTTTCGGAAGACCGGCACGCGGTTCAGCCCCAGCGAGGCAATCAGTCCGAGTTCGGCGGCACCCAGTCGGGATCCGGCGCTGAGCGCCGGCAGTCCCCGGGCCAGATCCTCGCCGGCCCGGCGCAGGTTTCTGCCGGCACGGATATCGGCGGGAACAGTAACCACCTGCCCCTGCTGAACACAGAGCTCTTTCTCGATAATGGTGTCCAGACCTTCCGGTACTTCAGCACCGGTCATGATCTGGACGCACTGCCCGGGAGCAAAGGGTCCCGCCACCGGGTGCCCCGCCAGCACACGGCCGACCACCTGCAACTCCGTCGGCAGCTCCCGGCGAAGGTCCTCACTTCGGACAGCATAGCCATCCATGGCGGCGTTATCGTGAGCCGGGACGTCAATCGGCGAGATCAGATCCTCCGCCAGCACCCGACCCCGGGCCGATCTCAGCTCCACCGTCTCATGACCTTCCAGCGGTGACACCGTCGCCAGAATACGCGCTTTCGCCTCATCCGCACTGAGCAGATTTTCCGACCCGTCCTGACCGCTGCCGCTCTCTGTAACGCTGCTCATAACCATTCCTTGTCAGTGGCTGGTGGGATAGAAAAGCGGTTTATCGCCGATCCGAAAAGAAGCGATAGCCCCCTGCCCGGTTGCGGAAGTGAGCCAGTCAATAAAACGACGACCTTCTTCCGCCTTGATATGTGAGTGCAGCTCCGGATTGACCAGAATCACACCATAAGGATTAAACAGCCGGGCATCCCCTTCCACCATGACAGCGAGGTCGCCTTTGTTGCGGAAGCTCAACCAGGTTCCCCGGTCAGCCAGGGTATAGGCATTCATAGCGCTGGCGGTATTCAGCGTGGCGCCCATGCCCGATCCGGATTCGCGGTAGCGGTCACCGGAGTCACCTTTCGGATCGATGTCTGCCGCGGCCCAGAGTCCGAGTTCCTTTTTATGGGTACCGGAATCGTCGCCTCTGGAGATAAAAACGGCCGAGGCGGCGACAATTTTCTGCAGTGCTGCCGCGGCATCGCTCATGCCGCTGATCCCTGCCGGATCGCTGGTCGGCCCGACCAGCACAAAATCGTTGAACATCACATCCTGTCGGTCGACACCGTAACGGGCTTCGACGAACCTTTCTTCCGACGGACGGTGATGGACCAGCAGCACATCGGCATCACCATTACGGGCGATGCGGATCGCCTGACCGGTTCCCACGGCCACAACCCGCACTCCGATTCCGGATTCGGCGGTAAAGCGGGGCAGAATATGATCAAACAACCCGGAATTCTGAGTCGAAGTGGTCGAGGCCACGGTAATAAATTTCCCCGCGCCATGGGCCAGATTCAGGGTCAGCACAAGACCCAGCGATGTAACCAGTCCTGTCATCGAGAAACGTCTCATCGGGCAATCTCCTTTCCGGTTCCGGGTTGATGCAGAGGATTTTTACGATGCCACCAGAGCAGCTCCCCCCGGGTGAAGGCCCTGGCGGCATCGCTCTGTGGACAATCAAAAAACTGCGTTGCCGGCGTCTGTTCCAGCAGCCGACCGCGATGCAGAAACATCACCTCATCCGCCAGTCGCTGTGCCTGCCCCAGGTCATGGCTCGTCATGATGATACGGGTACCGGCAGCCTGAATAGCGCCGATTATCTGTTCCACCTGATGGGTAGCCGGAGGATCGAGACTGGCCGTCGGTTCGTCCAGAAAAAGAACCTGGGGCTGCAGCGCCCAGACCCGGGCCAGTGCGAGACGTTGCTGTTCACCGAAAGAAAGCAGCGTAGCCGGCACATCTTCGAAGCGGCTCAGCCCGGTAAGCTGAAGTACCCGGTTGATAATCGATTGCCGCGCCGAACGCGGAATGCCCTTTACCGACAGTGCATAGTCGACATTGGCACGTACCGACCGTCGCAGCATCACCGGTCGCTGAAAGACCATCGCCTGCCGCCGACCGGCATCCCCACCGGCTCCACGCCACCGCAACCATCCTGACGAAGGCTGTAACAGGCCGTGGCAGAGCCGCAGAAAGAGACTCTTGCCGGCGCCGTTCGGACCGATTACGAAAGTGCTCCGACCGGCCTCGAAGGTACAGGAAATATTCTTGATCAGCCGCTTGCCGTCGATTTCATAACTTACATCATCGAGTTCGAGCGGCAGGATACCGGTGTCTTCCATAGCCCTCTCCTCTTTTCGGTTTCAGGGTCCGAACCCGCCCGGGGTTGCCGATCAGCCAGCTCAGCGCATTGACGCCAACGGATATCAGAACCAGTACAATCCCCAGCCCCAGCGCCAGCGCCAGATCCCCCTTACTCACTTCCAGCGCGATCGAGGTCGTCATCACTCGGGTCGCATGATCGATGTTGCCACCGACGATCATCACCGCACCGACTTCGGCAATAGCTCGCCCGAAGCCCGCCAGTAGTGCCGTTAACAGCCGGCTGCGCCCGTCGATCAGCAGGGTCGGTAAGGCTCGCCAGCGGGAGGCTCCCAGCGATCTCAGCTGCTCCTCATACTCCGCCCAGAGCACTTCAACCACCTGCCGGGTCAGGGCCGCGATAATTGGCATCACCAGGATCAGCTGGGCAATAACCATCGCCGTGGGAGTAAACAGCAGACCCAGTACACCGAACGGCCCGGATCTGGAAAGCATCAGATAGACGATCAGCCCCACTACAACAGGGGGCAGCCCCATCAGTGAATTAATTCCGATGATCAGCAGCCGTCGGCCCGGAAAGGAACCGATTGCCAGTGCGGCACCGACCGGCATGCCGATCACCGCCGCGCAGAGCACCGCGCTCAGACTGACGGAGAGCGACAGCACCACTATTTCGACCAGATCGGCGTCCAGCTGAATCAGCAGTGAGAAGGCCGCAACAAAGGCGTCAGAAAAGTCATTCATGATCCCCTCCCGACGGCAGCACAAGCCTTTTCAGGTGACAGAAAACAGGGTGGCCGGTGAACAACAGTGGCGGATAATGCCGGCGAATGATCAGATCCGGTCAGTTCCCGTGCTGCCCGGATACTGTATCGGCCTGTTCACAGGAGCGTTGTCCGCCGGCATTCCTCCGGTCAGGCCGGATTCAGCTCCCACCACTCATCGATACAGCGATTCACTTCATCGCTGTACAGCCGCACCACCTTGTCGGAGGGTGGCAGCGGTTCGTCATAGAAGAACTCGGGATAGCGATCGTCTTCTTCCCCGAATCCGGCTTCCCGGTTAAAGGCCTTCTCCAGTCGCAACGTCTCCCGCCCGAGATTGGCGATAAATGAAGGATCCAGATCCGTACCGTGAATGTTGTTGAGCGTATCGGCCAGCAGCTGGTGGTTAGGATCGGTCACCGCACGGCCGAAGATACACATCCCCAGTGAGTCGGCTGCGGCGGCACTGATCTGCGCCTGCATGCTGACATCGACCAGCTCGGCGATGCTCTTTCCTTTACAGTCATAGCCGCCCACATTGCCGGCGGTGTGATCTCCGCCCTGAGCCGTGACCATCATGCTGATACCGGTCACCTCGATAACCCGGGGATCATAGGCACTCAGAGCCTGGCCTTTAACCGCGGGAACCCGCTTCACCTGGTAGTGCGTTCCCACTCGTGACGCGCCCTGCGCCAGCAGGCGTCCCTGTTCCGTTCCCTGGCGAATATCCTCGAGGGCACTGAGCAGATAACTGAAATCACCAAATTCCGCCAACCCGGCTTCCATGGCCACCCCCAGAACCGCACCGGCTTCGATACTGTCGATACCCAGGTCGTTGGCGATGGCGTTAAGTTCAGCCACCTGGTCAGGTTCAGTAAGGCCGCAGTTGGTGCCCATCAGACCGATGGTCTCGTACTCCAGCGGAGCAACCAGCTCTTTGCCTTTTTCACAGTGATAGACATTGCTGCATTTGATCATGCAACCCGGCATGCAGGCGTGGGTCTGATCGCCGCCGCGGGCCAGATTCTGCTCACGAATGTACTGGCCGCCCATCTTCAGGGTGCCATCGCTCATCCGGCCACGGCTGAAGTTGTTCACCGGCAGCCCGCCGATATGGTTTGCGACATCGGCCATAAAAGCCGTACCGAGCTGATTCAGGTTTTTCAGGCCTTCATGTTCACGTATCTGCACCCCGTATTCCCGTACCGCCTTCGAGACTTTCTTACGATCATGCAGTTCCGGGGTTCTGCCCTTATCGATCACAATGGCCTTGACTCGCTTGTGGCCCATCACAGCTCCGACACCTCCACGAGCCGCCAGACGCACCGGACGTCCTTCCGGGTCGCTGAAACCGATACCGGACAACAGCCCCTGGTACTCGCCCACCGGACCACAGAGAGCCAGACTGACGTTGTTGCCATACTGTTCATGCAGCAGAGCGGCAGCCTCGATATTACCTTTGCCGAGATAGGGTTCGGCCGACTCAAACTGAATCGGGCCTTCTTTCGGAATCCGGATCACCACCCAATCGGGCGATACGTCATGAAGGGTAAATCCGGCCAGCTCCAGGTGGCCCATGGCCAGAGCGAAAGTACCGCCGGCATTGGCCTCCTTAATCCCTCCGGTCAGCGGACTCTTACAGCCAACACTGATGCGGTTGGCATTGGAGAAGCTGGTGCCGGCAAAAGGGCCGGCGGAGAAGATAAGCGGGTTGTCGGCAGAAAGCGGATCGACTCCGGCAACGCCCTGCTCCAGCAGGGTTCTGGCAATAAAATAACGCCCGGCATATGCCACCGAATCGCCATTGAGCTCTTCGGTTTCGATGGATTGATCTTTGAGATTTATCTGTAGATACCTGCGCATACTGAACCAGCCTCTGAGCCTGATTGCCGGAGATCAGGCGGCTGCCGTAATCCGGACATAAATTGCAGAAAAACAATCGCAGAAAAGGGATATTCAGGGGTCCCGCTCCCTGACTCCGCGGTTGCACACCGGCCATACCGACCATGGATGTTGTTTCAGACTGATTCTTGATTTTTACGGTTATCAACTCAAATTAAAAAATACAAACGATTTATAGGCAGTTCTTATAGATAGGAATCAGGCCGGATCGCTGGCTTACTGAAACACTGGCAGCAGAGTAAAGAAGACAGCGGGCTGCTACAGGTGACCGCTGATGGTGTAGCAGCGGGCTCTGACCGCGAAAACCCGACAAGTCACTTCCCTGCAACCATCGCCCTCGAAGCAGGCTGCTACAGTCAAGCACGCCGCTGTAGCAGCGGGCTCCGACCGCGAAAGACCGACAAGTCACTCCCCTACAACCATCGCCCTCGGAGCGGGCTGCTACAGGTCAGACACGCCGCTGTAGCAGCGGGCTCCGACCGCGAAAGACCGACAAGTCACTCCCCTGCAACCATCGCCCTCGGAGCGGGCTGCTACAGGTCAAACCTGCCGTTGTAGCAGCGGGCTCTGACCGCGAAAGACCCGCAAATCACTTCCCTGCAACTATCGCCCTCGGAGCGGGCTGCTACAGTCAAACCCGCCGTTGTAGCAGCGGGCTCTGACCGCGAAAGACCGACAGGTCACTCCCCTGCAACTATCGCCCTCGGAGTGGGCTGCTACAGGTCAAACCTGCCGTTGTAGCAGCGGGCTCTGACCGCGACAGACCCGCAAATCACCTTCCTGCAACCATCGCCCTCGGAGCAGGCTGCTACAGGTCAAACCTGCAGCTGTAGCAGCGGGTTCTGACCGCGACAGACCCGCAAATCGCTTCCCTGCAACCATCGCCCTCGGAGCGGGCTGCTACAGTCAAACCCGCCGCTGTAGCAGCGGGCTCTGACCGCGAAAGACCGACAAGTCACTCCCCTGTAACCATTGCCCTCGGAGCGGGCTGCTACAGTCAAACACGCCGCTGTAGCAGCGGGATCTGACCGCGAAAGACCGACAAATCACTCCCCTGCAACTATCGCCCTCGGAGCGGGCTGCTACAGGTGACCGCTGATGGTGTTGCAGCGGGTTCTGACCGCGACAGACCCGCAAATCGCTTCCCTGCAACCATCGCCCTCGGAGCGGGCTGCTACAGTCAAACACACCAGCAAAGGGGTCAGCAGCCGTATGAAAAAAAGCAGGTTACTGATACACACCTACTTCAGAGCGGCGCTTATATGACATGCGGACCATCAGATCCAGAAGAAGTGGACGATGCTGATACGACACTGAAAGGAGGTGATGAGCCCGTTCATAATCCTGTTCGGTGATCGGATATCACATTGATAAACCACCACTTACACAGAAAATTTACAGTCTCGACAAGATTCCAGTTGCGGGATTTTACATCCTATAAACTGACCATGTTGCCATGGACTGAGAATACGTTCCCCCTCAGGTTTCTGTATACGACACGCTCCCCCCCGGATCTCAGAAGGCTCCCGCGTTTAATGTACGTTCCTGCTTCCGTACTGATTTTCAGGGTCTTAACCTCAGATCCAGAATATTCACCCGCGGTTTTATAAAGATCATTACGAATCATTGAGTGAATGCTCTCCAGTGCCTCTTCCGTATAATCCAGGAGCCGTTGTTCGCTACCGGGGCTCCACATAGTGGCGTCCAGGGGCATCGACCAGTACTCAAAGCTGTTTCTGTATCTGAGCTCCTTGCCATCCCGATCGAAAACTTCAAGATTGCAAAGCAATTTAAGGGTCACCATATCGCTACTTAACTGATAACGCAGCTTCATTTCGACAAGATGATCGGCATCCCCCTTCGCCTCAAACTCCCAGCCCTGAAACTGAAATTTGTGCCTGATAGTTCTGTCTATTTCCGATGAGATAAGATCATAGTCAATGCTCTGGCTGAGCTTTTTTTCCGCCTCACGTGAAACCGTATTACTGTTTTCTTTATGTAGCTCCCGCACCACGAGGGTACCTAGCAAATACCCCAGTGCAGCCTCCCCCTGTGACGTACCGGCAGGCAAAGTAGTGGACTGCATTGCCGCGGTATTCTGATAGGAAAGACGGGTCGCCGCTTCCGGGTCCGGAACCTTCTCAACGGTAAACAGTGATTCTTTCGGGAGGCTGATACGGACAAACAGGCGATGCTTTTCCAGTATCTCACTTCCAGCATCATACTTCTGCGTGTATGTTACGCCGGTTTTGCAACCAGCCAACAGGACGACAAGGAAAAGTATGAGGGCTGCTCTCATATGAATATTCCTGATAAAAAAGCTGCAGCTGGCACTGCAGCTATAGAAGAATAGAGTTATTGTTTCTGGCTTGTATTAAAAACATTAACCAGACGTGACTTTATCCCTTCCATCGCAATGAAAAAGCTCTCCGTTAAACCTGGATACGCAGGCGGCTCATCCCAGTTCCCCTGAGAGAATATCCGTTCAGAAGTATCAGTATTCCAAAGCAGCTTATTATTACTGAGATCAACTAGCTGGCCTTTCACCGAGAAAATAGCATGAGGATCATCCAGCGGAATGAATCCATGATAATTGCGTGCGACACCGGCCTGGTTAAGTTCAATCAACAGTAATTTGCTTACACCATACCGAGGTGCCATCGGCGCAAAATCCTTCTCGGCGTAAAACACAGTTTCTGTATCCTGCTGAGGACTTTTTGTCAGTTTATCCAGATCAAGAGGTTCTTCAATCTGCACCACGTCATATCCAGCCTTCTCCAGCATTCCAGCGATCTTAATACGAACATTTCTGAAATCATCGGGCTGTAACGTCTTGATATGCGATTTCAATCCAGCCATTGCCCCGGAAATGATGGCATAGTCCAGCAATCGCACGTCTCCCATCGGATAGAATGATGATTCTTCAGGCATAACTACTGCGATTGCCACATTTTTTTCGTTTGCTTCCCAGAATTGATTTGAAAGCTCAATCTGTGGTTTCACCTTGTTACAACCTGCAACCAGAAAAGTTGTCGCCAGTAAAATTACTACTGTGAGCTTTTTAATCATTATGGCCTCCTTAGCCTAATGTTATGAAATATGAGGAATTCAGGAACAAAATCTGATCAGTAATTTCGTCAGAAATACTCCAGATACTGGGATTATTATTCCGGGAAGCTGACGCATAAATACGACTGGAATATAGCCCGTGAATTTCAGAATAAACAGATGGAACTATTCGGATTGCAGAAACGTTCTTATTGCCAGGGTCAATATCCAGGATACTGTCCGGTGGCGGTAATATCGACGCCCGTGTATGGAAAGATGTATCCTGGGAATAAACAACGAGAGGACCGGCCTGCAAGCGTTGCGATGCTACGTGAAGTGCTTCTGCCCGGCCGAAATACGTTGGCAGCCATACCTGGTCCAACGGAGCAACACCTGCTATCCACGACTTCCGAAGTGGTTTTTCTAAGATCTGTTCCGTCTCAACGTCAGTGATGAGACCTAAGCGATGATACTCGTTGCCATAGCTATACAGCCGGCAAAACGGATAACCCGGAACCTTTACCGGCAAATTACTGATAGTGGAGAGGTAGGTGATGGAGGACTTTGACGTCGACCTGCTGACACCTTCACCAGCCGGAGAACTCGACTGAACGCCATCGCACGGAATAACACTGAATGCACAGAAGCTGACAATTATGGTCAGACAGATTGAAAGACCTCTTACGAGACTTATCACTTCCCTGCTCCCTGGGTGGTAGTGCAACAAATTCCTTTGACATAGACCGCAGTTGGAAGATCAGTACTTACGTCGGCCAGACTGCGACGAATATACTCAGCCGCGAGGCAGTATCTATTTTATTGAAAAATATGGCAAGCCCATTCGTTTGTCCTCTGCCCACCTGTCTTAGGGAACCTACGAATAAGTCCAGTGTGTTCTCTGCGGGCTATAGAACGGCCAGATGCGCGAAAGACAACGCAGTGAAATGTCTGGACCTTTTCAAGCTGTCTGACAAAGCAGGTGGCCGTTCCAGAGCCCGCCCTTCGGGGCTTTTAGAGCAACCAGAACTCGGTGTTAACGATTTTCGACGTACAACCAGTATGCCTGCAATCGTTGCCTTGATCTCTGCTCGCTCTGAAAGCCAGAGGCGCAAGGGACTTGTTCGCAGGTTCCTTAGCCACGGGACAAACATTGCTGTTTTCAGGATCCCAGGCGAAGAAAGATTAACGTTAAAGACTATCCAGGCGGGACCAACCCTACCTTTCAGAATAATGTAACTAAAGCTCCGGGGGGCAACTCACTCCGGGATGGCGCCAGATCTGCCAGTCACCGCCGCGAAACTGCACTTCCTTTTCCAGAGTTGCGCCAATGGCGGCGGCAAGCCGGAGCGAAGGCTGATTATCGGCGTGGATAAAACTGATCAGCGGAGTCTCCGGCATATACTCCCGGCCAGCCCGCTGAACGGCCCGGGCCGCTTCGCTGGCAAAACCTCGGCCCTGATATTGTGGCGCCAGGGCCCACTTTATCTCTGGCTCCGGCCAGTCGTTCGGATACCAGAACCCCACCGGACCGACCACCCTGCCGGTAGCCTTCTCCTCCACCGCATAGGGTCCATAGCCCCGCAACTGCCAGTGACCGACATACCACTGAGTGTGCGCCAGGTTTCGCCCTCGCTGAATACGCGACCCACCGTATGTCTGGTGGCTGCGGCATCGCCATAGTAGTGGTGCAGATCTCTCCAGTCGTGATCCTGAAACTGTCTGAGAATCAGGCGTTCGGTTTCCAGTCGTTGGGGGACGAGAAAATCCATTTCAGTTTTATTCCTGTCAGGTCAGCTGAGGTCAGAGTGCGGCCGGAATGCTTCCGGCTCAGCTCACAGTGCCCGCAGAAAGCGCCGATGTCGAGCATCACCGACATGGTGCCCTGAATATTTTTTAAGATCCGCAGTGACTGACCACAGGCCCCGTCACCAGTGGCGCAGTCCGGCCTGGACGATGATCGCCCTGTTGCTGGTCTGAAAACAGATTCAGACGTGGTCTTGACTCTGTTCATTTAATGGACAATACTCGTAATATATTTAAAATATATTTTTAATATTGTTTGGATATAGCGAGAATGTTTATGGCCTATAACAACAACCTGCCGGCCGACTTCAAGAATCGACTACCCTGCTTCGGTCACTTCGATGTGATTGTGGTAGGCGGTGGTCCCGCCGGTATTGCTGCGGCGGTGACCGCCGGCGAAATGGGACGTAGCGTGTTGCTGATCGAGCGGCTGGGATTCTGCGGCGGCGCAGCGGTCGCCGGCCTGTCCGGCACCATCTGCGGTCTCTACCTGACCGTCGAAGATCCCCACAAGGCAACGCCGGAGCAGATCATCTTCGGCTTTGCCGAGCGCTTTCGTGACGCCCTGTACCGCGAAGGCGGGCTGACCGATCCGCAGATCTACGGCCGCACCTGGGTGGCCACTCACGATTGTGCAAAGTACAAGAAGGTGGCCACCGATATGCTGCGAGCGGCGGGCGTTACCGTGCTCTATCACACCCAGATGATTGATGTGATCGCCGAAGAGGATGAGCTGAAGGGCATGGTGCTGCACACCAAGTCCGGCTTTACCGCCGTTTATGCCAGCAAGGTAATCGACGCCAGCGGCGACGCCGATGTGGTCTATAAAATGGGCCTGAAAACCAGCAAGGGCAATAACGGCGTCATCCAGAACCCGACCATGATGTTCAAGGTCGGTAACGTCAATATGCAGAAGTATCTGGCCTACTGGGGCGCCGACACCATCTCACCGCCAAAGGTAGTGAGCATGCTGGAAGCCCGGGACGAGCTGCTGCGCAAGAAGGTGTGGCTGTTCCCCACCGTCAATCCCGGCGAGCTGCTGGTTAATGCCACCAAAATCACCGGCTTCGACAAGCGGGCGCTGGACGTCACCGACCCGGTCGATCACACCGAAGCGGAACAGTTCTCCATCTATCAGGCCGAGGCCTTCTTCAACTTTATGAAGGCGAATATTCCGGGCTGTGAGGAGAGTTATTTTATCGACTACGGCACCGAAGTAGGCGTGCGCCAGACCCGCTCCATCGACGGCGTGGCACGACTCAGCAACGACGACGTGATCGGCAAGCGCAAGTTCAGCGACGGCATCGCCCGTACCTCCTGGCCCATCGAACTGCACTACGGCGACAAGCCGAAGACCGAGTGGCTGATCAATGACTACTACGAGGTCCCCTTCCACACCCTGGTGCCGAAGCTGGGTCGCAATGTCATCGTCGCCGGTCGCTGCCTGAGCAGCGAACACGAGGCGCTGGCCAGCTGTCGGGTCACCGCCCAGTGCTTTGAATACGGACGCGCCGCGGCACTCGCGGCGGATCTCGCCATCAGGGAAGAGAAACCATTCCAGCTCATTGACGGCGAACAGATGGCCGCCCTGATGAGCTGAATTTAACCGGCCTGTCGGAGCATTGCTGCGTACCGCAGGCCTTCATCCAATCCTTTAACAACTATAAGAACCACAGGTAGTCCTATGAATACAACAACCAGTGATGTTCCGATGACCTCGCCGACCGGGTCCTCTTCTTCCGGCTCGATAACCAACCGGCATATGCAGATGGTCAGCCTGGCGATCATCTGTGCGGTGGCCATTCCTCTGATCGTCTTTCCCGAGGCCGGTAAAGAGCTGATCAACGCCGTTTTCAAATGGATGACCAGCACCTTCGATTTCGCCTTTCTCAGCATCGGTCTGGGATCGCTGATCTTCCTGGTCTCGCTGGCATTTTCCCGCCACGGCGACATTAAGCTCAGTGCCGACAAGGCCGCCGCACCGGAGTTCTCCAAAGGCGCCTGGGGCGCCATGGTGTTTCTGGCCGGTATCGCCTCCGGCCTGATCCTCTGGGGCGGCACCGAATGGGGCTACCACTACGCCTGGACCCCGTTCGGGCTGGAAGCGAAGACCAGCGAGATGTACACCGTGGCCCAGGGCTACGGCATCTTCCACTGGGGACCCACCGCCTGGGCGCTCTACTGCGTACCGACCATTGCCATCTCCTATATCTATTACGTGCGCAGAAAGCACATCTACAATGTCAGCGAATCCTGCCGCGGCGCGCTGGGCAACCTGGTGGATGGTCCGCTGGGCACCGTGATCAACTATCTGTTTATCTTCGGCGTTCTGGGGGCTGCGGCCACCTCTCTGGGTCTGGGTACCCCGATGATCAGCGGCGCGCTGGCGGAAGTGCTGGGCGTCGAGGCCGGCATCATGATGGATCTGGTGGTGATCCTGATCTGCACCGCCATTTTCACGGTCAGCAGCGGCCTCGGTCTGTCGAAGGGCATCAAGCGCCTGAGTACCTTCTCCACCATGATCTCGCTGGCGATTGTCGCCTATATTCTGGCGGTAGGACCGACCAAATTTATCATCGGCCTGGGCATGGACTCGCTGGGCTATGCAGTGGAAAACTACATTAAGATGAGCACCTGGACCGACAGCGTCAACCAGAGCGGCTTCCCACAGGCCTGGACCGTGTTCTACTGGGCCTGGTGGGTCGCCTATGCGCCCTTTATGGGGATGTTCGTCACCCGTATTTCCCGCGGTCGCACTATCCGTGAGGTAATCGTCGGTATGCTGACCTACGGCTCACTGGGCTGTGCGCTGTTCTACATCGTCCTCGGCGGTTACGGCATCAACCTGCAGATGACCGAAACCCTGGCGGTCTCGGAACTGGTCAATACTAAGGGTGTGGCGCCGGCGATCATCGAGATCTTCAAGACCCTGCCGGCCGGCGGTCTGGTGCTGCTGGCGGTAGCCGCTTCCGGTATCGTGCTGCTGGCAACCACCTTCGACTCCGCCGCCTATGTGATGGCCTGCGCCACCACCCGCGAGCTGGACGAGGGTCAGGAGCCGGAGCGTTCCAACCGTCTGTTCTGGTGTTTCGCCATTGCCATTCTGCCGCTGACCCTGCTGTTCCTTGGCGGCCTGAAGAGCATGCAGACCGCGTCGGTCATCGTCGGCCTGCCGGTGATGCTGATCCTGGTGCTGATGATGATCACTACCATCCGCTACATCAACGAGGATAACGCTTAACATGTCCCAGCCTGTTGTGAAAACCATCGAGCTTTTCGCAATAGGCCCTGACGGAGAGAAGATCAGCTGGTCTTCTTTCCTCGGGCCGATGTGCGAAGCCATGATTGTTGCTCAGATAACCTTTGATAACGGTCTGCAGGGCATCGCCGGCCTGACCACCTACACCGAGCATGAATTCGACCTGACCGCCTTTCACAGCGCGTCGCTGATGGCGCCGTTCCTGCTGGGTAAATCACTGCACCAGATCCCGCAGATCAATGCCGATATGGCCGGGCGCTATGTGCCGCTGAAGCATCTGTCGATGTCGCTGTTCGATATTGCCCTGCATGATGCGAAGGCGAAGTCCCTCGGCCTGCCGGTTTATAAGATGCTGGGCGCGGCCCGGGACAAAGTACGTGCCTACGCCTCCAGTCCGCTGTTCGAGCGTATCGATCAGTACATCGACTACTGCCACCGGATGCTGGATGAGGGTTTCAATGCCATCAAGATCCACCCCCGCTGTGTATTCGAGGAGGACATGGCGCTGGTGAAAGCCCTGCAGGCGGAATTCGCTGGTCGCGAGATTGGCTGGAGCCTCGATGCCGACGGCAACTACAGCTACCAGCAGGCGCTGCAGATGGGCCGGCTGCTGGATGAATACAAGTGGGAATTCCTCGAAGCGCCGTTGCCGGACTCCGATTTCGAAGGCTACCGCCGGCTGGCGGCGGCACTGGATCTGGATGTGATCTGCGGCGGCAACGCCCTGCCCGATCCGCGGTTGATCAGCTTCGCGCTGCAGCACGGTTGCTGGGACCGCAGTCGCTTCGATGTCACCGGCATCGGCGGCTTCAGCGGCGCCGTTCAGGTAATGGAAGCCACCCGCGCCCGCAACCTGAAGGCGGAAGTGCAGTCCTGGGGTTACACCCTGACCCAGGCCGCCAACCTCCAGCTGATGCTGGCCTACGACAACTGTGACTACTTCGAGCAGGCTGCTCCCTATGAGAAGTACGAAGTCGGTGCGAAACAGGTGTTCCGTCCCGATGCCAACGGTTTTATCCACCCCACCGGCCTGCCGGGTCTGGGTGTGAAGCTGGACTGGGATCGGCTGGATCCGTTCATCTATCAGCAACGCCGGTTCAGTCTCTGAACCGGTTGTCTCGGGCCTGAGTATTAAGCGATGAGTGTAAAAATCGAAAAAGTCGAGGTGTTCTGCCTGCAGGACCCGCAAGCGGATTTCGTCCGCTTCGAAGGCAGCTATCAGAACGTGCTGGTGGTGGTCCACGGCGACAACGGCCTCTACGGTATCGGCGAGAGTGATTCGCCACCGCAGGTGGTCCGCGCCCTGATCGAATCGCCGCCCTATAATCATCTGTCCTGTGGTCTGGCGGGCGTGCTGGAGGGCGAAACCCTCGACGATCCGCGCCGGTTGTGGCAGAAGATGTACGACCGCACCGGCTGGCACGGTCGCCATGGCGTCGCCATCCATGCCATCAGCGCTCTGGATATCGCCCTCTGGGACCTGTTTGCCCGCACAGAGCAGCGCCCGCTCCATGAGTATTTCGGCGGTATGCAGCACCGGCAATTGCCGGCCTACGCCACCATCTACCCGATGGATGAGGAACCGGAAGCGTTCGAACGGCAGATCGGCGCTTATCTGGAACAGGGTTTTCGACGTATCAAGGTCTGTGTCGAACCCTGGTGGAGCGACCGGGAAAAGACCGTTCACAACCTGCAACATCTGAGAAATCACCTGGGCGACGAGGTCGAGCTGATGCTGGATGTGGCGATGGAGTTCACCCGGCTACCGCAGCTGCAGCCTTTTATCGACTGCCTGGAAGCCCTGAACTTCAAATGGATCGAGGCCCCCTTCGATCCCGATAACCTTGAGGATCATTGTCAGCTGCGAGCACTGACCGATATTCCGGTGGGTGTCGGCGATCTGGGCTTTACCACCTGTAAGGAGTTCCGTCCCTACCTGGATGCCGATGCCTTCGATATCGCCCAGCCGGACATCACCATGTTCGGCGGTGTCAGCGAAGTGATGCGGCTGCAGCAGCTGCTGGCTCCCGCAGGCAAGCGTATTATCCCTCACGCCTACAACACCGATATCACCCTTGCCGTGAATGCCCACTTTCTCTGCGCCCGGCAGCAACTCGAGCCGCTGGAGTACTCCACCAGCCCGTCGCTGCTGCGCCGGCAGCTGATCCGCAATCCCCTGCGTATCGATGAAAAGGGTATGATTTCACTGCTAAATTCGTCGGAAAATCCCTGCTACGGGCTCGGTCTGGAGCTGAATTGGGATATAATCCGCGAATGCCAAATTCCCTAGAGAAGAAGACCAAAGCCGAGATCGCCGCCGAACAGCTGGAAGCGGCGATCGTCGACTGCCGGATCGAACCCGGCACCGTGATGACCGAAACCGAAGTCAGCGAATTCCTCGGCCTCGGCCGCACCCCGGTGCGCGAAGCGCTGATGAAGCTGGCCAACGAGAATCTGGTGCGGCTGTCCAGAGCCGGGGTGGTCATTCCCGAGCTGAACCCGATGACCATGCTCAAACTGCTGGAGCCCCGGGCGCTGATCGAACGGCTCTGCATCGAAAAGGCAGTGGAGCGCATTGTCGATGAGGATAAGGAACAGATCCGGCTGATCATCGACGGACTGCAGGCGCTGGACATCCACGACCGCAAAGGCTTTATGGCACTGCTGCGCCGGATGCACCACATCCTCGCCCAATCCTCTAAAAACGAGTTTATCCTCTCCTCCATCAAGACCACCCAGGGGCTGTCCCGGCGCTTCTGGTGCTACTACGCCACCGATGAAGATCAGGACTACTGCACAAAACTCTATATCCGCCAGATGCAGGCGCTGGTCAGTCAGGACGAGACCGCCGCCCTGGAAGCCTCATCGGAACTGATGCAGTACCTGCAGAATTTTACTAAGGCGCAGCTGGAGCAGTTTCGCACCGGGGACTGATCCCGGTTCAGCCGAATACCCGGATCACTTCACCGGTGCCTTGTTACAGCTCCCGGTCGCACAGCTCCCGATCTGATCAGGGACGTCGTTCGCAGACCAGAGCAAGCCGGCCCATTCCAGTGAATTAATTCTGAGGCAGGCCCGGAAACTATGGCAGAATCCTTCCATTCAACAGAGGGACGGATGATGAAAATGGAACCTGAAACCTGCAAAGCACTGCAACAGGAATGGACAAGCCTGCAAAACAGCTGCGAACGTTCCGAGGCACTGGCGCTGGCGATCAAACTGGTGGCCGTTATCCTGTGTCTGGCTGGCATCATCAGCGGTCTCAATGCCACGACCATCAGCCTGCTGTTACTGGTGCTGTGGCTGCAGGAAGCGATCTGGAAGACCTTCCAGAGCCGGACCGAACAGCGTCTGCTGGCGATCGAGCATGCCTGGTCCGATCCGGATCCGCAGGTGGCGCTGCGTTTTTACAGTGACTGGGAAGCGTCACGTCCAGGTACGGCAGCACTGATCGCGGACTATCTTTCCAGCGCGCTCAGACCAACAGTGGCTTTTCCGTATCTGGTTCTGATACCGGTGGCTTTTATCAGCCCGCTGCTCTAGCCCGTCCTGCTGCGGAATCACAGGCCGCGAATCATCGCCGGCCTGCCGAATCCGGAGACTATAACCAGCGCCTCACCCGGCTCTTATAGACCTGGTATTCGGCGCCGAACTTCTTCTCCAGGTAGATCTCCTCTCTACGGATGGCAACGTAATAGACCAGCACGGCCGACGGGACAAAACTGATCAGCATCCACAGGCTGTTCATCAGTAACCCGACTCCCATAACTACCAGACAGAAGCCCAGGTAGATGGGATTACGGGACCAGCGATAAATCCCGGTCGTGATGATGCGATGGGTGGGTTTCCAGGGTTCGATACTGGTTTCGGCCTGTTTAAAGGAACGAGCGGCCAGCAGAACAATCATCAGCCCGGTCGCAATCAGCCCCGCCCCCGGGTAGCCGGAACCGGGCCATGAGGTTGCCGCCAGTGGCCAGAGCTGCTCCGCACCATAGCCGGCGAGCAGAAGAATCAGAAAAATCAGCGGTGGCGGAATCCGTACTCCGGCTCCCCGGGTATCCGCTTCGGTGTTCCTTGCCGTCTCTTGCTTCTCTTGATCCATGGATACAGGCCTCTAACGCGCCGATCATCGGAGCCCGGGAATAACCGGGGTGGAAGACCGCCGTAGCAACGGTGACAACGGCAGCGATATTTCCCTATGCAGATTGTTCACTGTAATATCTGCGCCTTTATCACTTATTGATGGGACAGCGTAATGGGCAGAGCCTACCAGAACCGCAAAGAATCAATGGCCAAAACCTCGGATGCCAAAGCCAAAGTCTATAGTAAATACGGCCGCGAGATCTATGTGTGCGCCAAGTCCGGAGGCGTCGAGCCCGACGGCAATCTGGCGCTGCGCGGCCTGATTGATCGCGCCAAGAAAGATCAGGTTCCCAGCCACGTGATTGAAAAGGCCATCGAGAAAGCCAGAGGCGGTGGTGGCGAAGACTTTTCACCGGCCCGTTATGAAGGCTTTGGTCCCGGCGGCTGTATGGTGATCGTCGATTGCCTGACCGACAACCCCAATCGCACCTTCGGCGATGTCCGCAACTGTTTCACCAAGACTAAGTGCAAAATCGGCACCCAGGGCAGCGTCAGCCATATGTTCGATCACAGCGCTATTCTGGCCTTTAAGGGTGATGACGAAGAGGCGGCTCTGGAGGCCCTGATGATGGCCGATGTCGATGTCACCGACATTGAAAATGAAGATGGCAGGATCACCGTGTTCGCCCCCAACACCGACTATGCCAAAGCGAAAACAGCGCTGATCGATGCCTTCGGTGAGATCGATTTCGAGGTGGACGAAATCCAGTTTCTGCCCCAGAACACCGCCCCGGTCAGCGGTGACGATGTTGCCATGTTCGACAAGTTTCTCGACATGCTTAACGACCTGGACGATGTCCAGAACGTCTACCACAATGCCGAACTGTAACTGACCCTGGCTGCCTGTCCGCGCAATTCGGATCAGCCGATGTTCGGGCCCGTAACTGTCATTTCCGCAGACGGGCCCGGATCACTCCGCCAGTATTCCTCCCCATTCCCCATGGCTGTCAGCTCGCTGAAGCCCTGACCGGTACCGGAAACAGATGGTCGTAAAGCCAGTTATAAACGAAGGCATAGACCAGGAAAAACAGAATAAAGCCCAGATCCATCAGCAGCGCCTGCCACAGCGTCATACTCAGCCACCAGGCGACCAGCGGCACCCCGGCCAGAACCAGTCCCAGTTCAAACAGCAGCGCATGGGCCATTCTCAGTAACCAGGAACGTTCGGTAGTGGCTCGGGTTCTGAGCAGCCAGTAGTCAAATCCCAGGTTGAAGAGATAATTCCAGGCCATCGCCAGCAGACTCATGATAATCGCCAGTGAACCGATCCGACCCAGCGAATCACCGGTAATCCACATCGCCACCGGGGTAACAATTACGATGGCAATTCCTTCAAATAGCAACATATGACGAATACGGTCAGCGACAGTACGCACGGCTCTCTCCTTCTATACAAGCTGGCTGGCCCGACAACCTGAGATCATTCGGAAACAGCGCCTATTCTGCCTTATAATCAGATAGATCAAAGTTAGCTTCCATCTGATAAAGAGATAGATAAGGATGCGTTTTAATCTGGACCAGCTGCAGGCCTTTACCGCCACCGTCGATCAGGGTTCCTTTTCCGCGGCAGCGCGGCGACTGGGGAAGGCCCAGTCCGCCGTGAGCACCGCCGTTGCCAATCTGGAGCTGGACCTGAATGTCAGACTCTTTGACCGCTCAAGGCGTGAACCGACCCTGACGGAACAGGGACACGCGCTGCTACCCAAAGCCCGGGCACTGCTGGAACAGGCAACATCCCTGCAGGGTCATGCCGATGCCATGGCGGCGGGTGAGGAAGGTCGTCTGTCGATTGCGGTGGAGGAATCGCTGATCGGCCCCGAGCTGGAGACCCTGCTGCAGAGCTTCGAGCAGCAGTTTCCGCAACTGGAACTGGAGTTTCTGAATCCCGCCCGCATGGATATTCTCGAACTGCTCGCCAGCGGCAGGGTCGATATCGGTCTGCAGATCGCCACCTTCATTCCCGCCAGAGGTTACCGTATTCGCCCCATGGGGGAGATGACCATGATTGCCGTTGCCGCCAGCGATCATCCGCTGGTGGGGAAAAAGGAGCTGAGCTTCGATCAGCTGCTGCCCTGGCGCCAGCTGGTGCTGACTTCCCGGGGCAGTGACCGGCTCTATCCGAACGAACAGATCAGCAGCAGGGTGTGGAAAATAGAAAGTCAGTTTGGCCTGCTGGAGCTGGCCAAGCGGAAACTGGGATGGGCATGGGTACCGGAGCACATGGCCTGCGACGCCATCAGCAGAGGTGAACTGAAGACTCTCAGTATCGAAGGGGGTGCAGACTGCAGCCAGGTTCCGGTGGACCTGCTGACCAGCAGCCACTACCAGGAGGGGAAGGCCGGACAATGGCTGTTCGAGCAGCTTCCCCGGCTGTCGTTTCTCAGTCACCCCGCGAGTTAAACCGCCTGGGCCGGTTCAGGACCACCACGGCTGACAGCGCGGGTCATACAAACACAGCGGAAGCCTGAATCAGATAACGGCATATGCCAGAAAGCCACCCAGCAGCACTGCCAGCAGTCCGCTGAATCGACCCCAGCGCGGCACCAGATCCAGAGACCAGGCCATCAGGCGGCTGAATCGGCCACGGCCCATAACGCCCAGCACCAGAGCCGCAATCAGCGACAGCCACCCGAGCAGGGTAAAGACGATGGGATACTTCGACTGATCGGCATAAACCACCAGCAGCAGCCCCAGGATCAGCCTGATCAGCACAGCCAGCGCATGCAGACCTGCGTCATCGGCATATCTGCGTAACAGCTCAACGAGGGGATCAGGCTTCAGGACCATAATCGTGCCTGTCAGCAGGATCAGCAGCCCGAATAAAATAATGATAAAACCCATAGTCACCGCTCCCGGTTGTATTCTTTCAGCGTAGCATCAGCAAACAGAAAGGTATGAAAGCGGTAGTCAGGCAGAAGATTCGTATCCGGCCCTCTCAGCCCCGGCTTCCCCCCGACAGCGCCACAGAGCCATCGCCATCGGAGGGGGCGGCTACGGTCGTACCTGCCGGTGTAGCAACGGGCTCCGACCGCGACAGACGCTCCGATGACGGCCGTACCACCCCTGGCCGGAAAGCAGCTGCTCTCGGCCGGTCTATAATCCGATTGACGTGCGCTTAACAGTGCACCCGTTCTGTCAGCTGGCAGCGTAATCAGTCATCGAGTACCGCTCGAACGAGCCGCACAACGGAGGAGTTTAGCTGTCATACCTCTGACCTCCACACCTCATATACTTAAAGCCATGGAACCACTGGTGAAGTACGTACTGCTGTCAGCGCTGCTGTTGTCTGGCAGTTCCGCTGTCACCAGAGCGTCTGCTACAGAGCCATCCGGATTCAACGTTGTACCGGAGGAGTTGATCGTCGAGGTCAACGGTTATCCGGTACCCACCAGAGATGCCTTTCGTCGCTGGCTGCTGATCAACGGGGCCACCGGTCGGGTGCTGAGAATTCATCGCTACTTTCTGGCAGCCGGGATACGGGGCGATCTCCCCCTCTACCTGGTCCTGTTGCAGGGGAGCGACTGGCAACCCAACGGCAATGCTCTGTTCAGCCTGCCCGGACGGCAACACTGGGACAACATGGTTCGCACCCTGCGGCTGATCGAAACGGAGGTGATACCGGTCGTCGGCAATCTGATTCCGGTCTCCGGAGGACGCAGCGCCGCCTACAACGCCACGGCCGGTGGCGCCCCGGGTAGCAAACATCTGATTTTCTGCGCCCTGGACCTGGTGCCGATCCGGCCGATAGTGCGGGAAGATCTTCACCATAAACTACAACGACTCCATCGCCGGCTGGGCCGCGAGCACAGTATGGGACTGGGGCTCTATGCCGGCCTGAGGTTCCATATCGATACCTGCGGCTACCGGCACTGGTAGTGTTTTCTGAACTACCGTCACGCGGATTATGGTGACAGGTGTGACCGCCCGGCCCCGGTCTGCTAAGCAGAAGGCAGTGACATCGTAGTGGCCCAGAAGCTCTGCGCTGGCACCGATTCCTCAATCAACCGGACCAGCGGCTGTGGCTGCAGGTTATAGCGTTTCAGCTCGGCAACCGACACCCACAGAAATTCCAGATGTGGTTCCAGCGACAAAACCGGCTGACTATCACAACAGCCTTCCAGCGCCATTTCGAAAACCAGATTGATCTCGTGATTATCTCTGCTCGTATCCGGCCACATATGCTCAACCGCACCGATAAAAGTACCGGGAATCGCCTCAAGCCCGGCCTCTTCCCTGATTTCACGAATCAGCGCGTTCTCAGCCTGTTCTCCGAATTCGATATGACCGCCCGGCAGAAAGCTGTAGTCGGAGCCGACTTCCCTGACCAGCAGAACAGAACCGTCCTTCAGGCAAAGCCCTCTGACAAGGTAGTGAAAATTGCTCATGATTTTTTGGTGTTCGCTTTAATATCCACGGCTCAGAACGAGAAAACAAAATATGGCAACAACGCTTGCTGCGATCCGGCGGAATGGGACGACCCTGCCTGTTTCATCCCGGCATCGGAACCAGCTCAGACACCTCAAGTGACCCGCCAATATCAATAAACGGACAGGCTCTGGCGATCGTCAGGGCCGCCTCCATCGATTCAGCCTCGATGATGGTGTAGCCGGACATTGTGGTCTGGCTGCCGGCGGTGACGGTACCGTCAGGGTTGATCAGGTGAGTATTCTTAAACGGATTGGCGGGACTGACGGCAGACTCGCCCAGAGACGACAACCACGCCTGGTAGCGGGCGAAATGCTGTCTGCCTTCTTCCGGGCTGGATGGCTGACCGCCACCCAGGTAACTGATTATATACTGAGGCATATCCTGCTCCTTGTTTGCTGTAACCCGTGCGAAATCAGATTTTCGCCCTGTTTTGTGCAACGACTCGGAATCGCTGCATGAACCAGGTCCGACTGCAGCGCTTAGTTAAATTTAGTCCTGCCAGCCGTTACAACCACTTTCTGGCTTCTGAAATAACCGTATTCACTCGGTTCGGAATCGATTTATGGCGGCGAAAGCAAAGATACAGCGTCTCGCTGACCGGTTCAGGCAGCCGATGTATTCTGACCCGCTCCGCTTTCCCGAATGCCGCCACCGCATGGGCCGGCAATACCGTAAACCCAAGCCCCCGACTGACCGGCTCGAGAATCAGAGCGATCTGATTGGAAAATCCCTTCTTTGCGAATTGGCTGCAGTGCTGATACTCGGGGAAGTTGGCCCCCAGCAGCAGGCCTGCATGATGGGCACCGTCGGGATGATCAATAAATCCCAGCTCCACCAGCTGCGCCCAGTCAGGGTCGGATACAGCCGCCGGTGTCACCAGCAGCAGCGTTTCCCTGGCAACCGGCCGGCAGCTCACCTCATCCAGAGTAGACGGACGCGTCATAAAGCCGGCATCGACAGCAAATTCTGCGATTGACTGTTCGACCTGGTCATTGGGGGCAAAGCGATAATCGATCACCAGCTCCGAATGCAACTTCTGCAGTTCCAGCAGTTGCGGATACAGTTTCAGCCCCACACTGCCCGGGGACATCAGCCTGACCACGCCTTCATAGGCAGGATCAGCTCCTGCCCGTTGTTCAAGCTCCTGCAGAGCGCTGAGTATTTCCCGCCCTTCCTGATACAGACGCTCTCCGGCATCGGTGAGCGTGAACCGCTTGCCATGCCTGACCAGCAGAGGCCTTCCCAGCTGATCCTCCAGTTTCCGAACGTGCTGGCTGACACCGGACTGGGTCATATTCAGACGTTCCGCCGTACGGGTAAAGTGCGCCACTTCAACAAGCGTACAGAAGCTGCGTAGACAGACCGGATTTATCATTACAAAAAATACTCATAATCATATCTAATAATAATTTCAAATTATACATTGCTCTTTGTAACCTGCACGCAAACTCAGAACAGGAGCAAAGGTTATGAACAACCACTACCCGAGAAACTTCTCCCATATCGGCATTTCCGTACCCGACCTGGATAAAGCCGTCAGGTTTTACACGGAAGTCATGGGCTGGTACCTGATTATGAAGCCCACCGAGATCGTCGAAGATGACAGCCCGATCGGCGAAATGTGCACCGACGTGTTCGGCGCTGGCTGGGAGAAGTTCCGCATAGCTCATCTCTCAACCGGCGATCGGGTCGGTGTCGAGTTGTTTGAGTTTAAGGACCAGGTCGATCCTGAAAATAATTTTGAATACTGGAAAACCGGCGTATTCCACTTCTGCGTTCAGGATCCCGATGTCGAGAAGCTGGCAGAGCGCATTGTCGCTGCCGGCGGTAAGAAGCGGATGAATAAACCCCGTTATTATTACCCCGGGGAAAAACCCTATCGCATGATCTATATGGAAGACCCCTTCGGCAACATTCTCGAAATATACAGTCACAGCTACGAACTGATTTACAGCAGCGGCGCATACCAGACCGAGAGTTAGCCAGGATTCTAAGCTGATCAGAGAGTCACCGGAAAATGCCGGCCTGGCAATTTGATGAGCTGTGGCTGGCCTCCGCCGCCTCAGTGGCGGAGGCTGAATCGACAGTTCAGCCGTCGATTTCGTTGAACGCCGGCCTACCGGCTACAAACCTCGCCGTGAAGTAGTGGCTGGCGGCATCGACGTAATAACAGACAGCCCACTGGTGGCTTTCATCGCCATTGCGGGGAATCTCAATACTGATCAGCACGAAATCATCCCGCCAGTCACCGCCGAACGCTTTACCCGTCCATTGCTCAAAATCCGGTTCGAAGACCGGCCAGCAGCGGCCGAACAGGCCGTCCGGATCTGACAGAGCCTGCTGACAGAAAATGACCTGACTGTCCTCCGGCCCGGTTACCGGGGCGTTAATAAGGACGGTAACAGGCTTCGGATTGTCGGCAATGGCGAGTTCCGATTCCCAGTAGTCATCGTCTGCAGGCTTATCCTCACCCATAAAGACGATGCTGCCAAAGAACTCATGGTCCATTTCCACCGGAGGCTTTCTGAACAGTAACTCTCTGAGTTTTTTCCACATGCTTTCAAGCCCTGGTATCACCACCACAGTGGCCGCTGATTTCTTCGCCGGACACTCTCCCTGAGAAACGACTGTTCCGACCGATGACTTTTTCAGATGTACAGCCCCTGGCATCAACGGGATTGACCCCTGAATCAGCCGCCGCTGAACCGCAATTCGGCTCTCCAGACTAATTGCCTGCAAACAGGAAGTTAACGATTCGTTCCGGTTAAGCGCCTTTCCAGATAGCGACATCCCCACCAGATACCGAATGCGACACCATAGGTCGGGATGACCGTGATCGCGAGTACCAGCATATCAGTGGCGGCATCTTTGCCGGTATGGGCAACACCGTAACCAAACAGGACAACGACATCGAAGGCCAGAACCCCCGCCATAATCAGAACCGAGACACAGGGCAAAACGAACGATGCCACTTTTCTGGCTTCACGGCACCTGAAAACACAGAATACCGCCCTGCCCATCGCCATGAGCCCCACCAGGGGAAGGGACAGCACCATGCTGATGACAAATGTCTGAATAACGGTCATCTGCTTAACACCTGAGGGTACGCCACGGCCACCTGCCAACTCCTATTCCCGGCGTGCTACAAGCAGCCCCACACCGGCACCGGCCAGCAACCCCGAACAGCCCCGATCAAACAGCCTTCGCATCCGAGGTTCTGAGAACCAGTTTCGCAGATAAACACCAAAGCATGCATATCCGGCAACCGCTATCCATTCGAGCATCAGAAACATGGCCCCCAGAACAAAAAACTGAAAACCGATCGGCTGAGCCGGGTTTACGAACTGGGGCAGGAAGGCGGTAAAGATCAGTATCGCTTTGGGGTTGCCGGCCGCCAGCAGAAACTCCTGTCTGGCCAGTCCTGTGATCGACATTCCGGCCTCGACACTGACGACCTCTTCGCAGGGGCTTGCATTCCAGAGTTGATACGCCAGCCAGAACAGATAGCCGGCACCAATCACTTTAATCACCAGGAACAGCTGTTCAGAGGCGTACAGGATGCTGGCAAGACCTGAAGCCGCCAGAGCGATCATCATGGCGAACGCAACCAGCCTGCCAATACCAGCCATACAGGCTATCTGAAGCCCATATCGCCGGGCATTGCTCATGGCCAGCAAATTGTTTGGTCCGGGTGACAGGTTCAGCGCAAAACACGCCGGAACAAAAAGAATCAGCGTTACCAGTTCCAATATTGCATCCTCGTAATCAATAAGTCCTTCTCAGCGGAAAATCGGCAGTATTGCGTGTTCATTCCGGAGCGGACAATATCAGCCGGCAAACTCGCCAAGCGCCGCCTGCGCCTGTTCAACATGCTCTGCCTGAACAAAGATATGATCGTGATAGTAAGCCGCGATGACGTTAGCGCTGATGCCATGCTCGGTCAGTTTCGTCGATACGGCTGACGTCAGCCCAACGGCATCCAGACTGGAGTGTACGGTCAGGGTAATAGCTTTAAAGACAGACTCATAACGGAGGGCGTTTTCGTCCGCCCGGCTTCGGGGTATGACCAGGCTGAGCCCCTCCGCTTCGCTGAACGCGGCAATGGGATTCAACTCCCTGAGATCGCCATAGCATGCGTCCTTAACGCTACAGAACACATACTCCTCATCGAGAACTTCCGGCGACATCGACGCCAGTAAGTTATTCAGATCGGTTTCGCCTGCCACCTGATATCTTCTCCTTCACTAACAGCCGCACGATATATTCCGAAGCGCAGCAAAACAGCTTCCCGGTATGTCATATACCGGCCCGGATTCCTGTCAGACCTGCTTGCGGCAGAAACAGTAAACGAACTTCTGCTCATTACCGGCAGGCGTATTATGGGATTCCTTCTCATGCCCGAGAAGCAGGAAGGGCTCCCCGAACTCCCCATGCAGCTCACTGGCGCTGTACCGCTGAACCGGCAGCCCGCTGCAGGTTGTCGGCCCATCCTCGGCAAAGGTGGCGACAATCACAAGGCCACCCGGCTTCACTGCACGAAGCACCGCCTTCACATATGCTCGGCGCTCCTCTGTGGAGTTAAGAAAATGAAAGACCGCCCGGTCGTGCCACACATCATAGCGGTGCCGGGGAAACTCCGCTCGGATAACATCAGCCTCCAGCCATTTCACCGCAGAGGCCCGAGCACCGAGCCTGGCCTGTGCTTTTGCCAGCGCAGCCGCCGAAAGATCGAGCACACTGATATCCCGATAATCACTGGCCAGCAGATCATCCACCAGGGTTGATGCGCCGCCGCCGACATCGATTATCGCAGCGGTCTTCGGAGCACCGGAGTCCTGAATCAACCGCAATGAAAGTTGCGCATGCTCCTGAAACCAGCTGACTTCATCCTCGGCCTTAGTGGAATAGACCCTTTCCCAGTGATCCTTCGATTGCATAGTAATTCCAGCAACTATTTTTAAGAGCTATTGATGTTGGCATTGAGAGCAGGAGGAGAGCGATGCGGAAGTCGGGGTGTCACCGCTGCCCCATGCTGAGTGGCAACCCCATCTGCTCTCCGATTTTCGTTGTCTTTTTCTGGTAAAACATATACTGGTTGAATAAACGACTGCCAGTCCGAGCCTGAAAACAAAAACACCACTCAGAGGAGCATGAAAAATGGGATGAAGTTATGCCGAAAAGCCTGAATAGATGCCCTGTTTCAACATCCTGATCTTTCTATCGTAGAGAATACAAAAGAACATGTTTCTCTATGCCATAAATCATGCACTAAGAAAAAACAGCGCAATTGAAATGGCGCATCCGATAACAAATAACACCAAAGCCAGCATATTGCTTGGAAGTCTTTCAATGTACAGAAGAACTTCATTCTGGTCGCCAGTTTGTCTTTCTTCCGGTGGAATTTCCAGCAAGCGGTCCTTTAATGCAGCAGCGGTGGTGTTAATGCTCCTCCCGTCTTCCAGAATAATGGTCAGGACGGATTCTCCAGGCTGGGCCTTTATTGCGGAGAGCTGATCTTCAGTCATTCCAGTGCTGGTGATCAGCGATTTTACTTTTATCGTTCGCAACCTCAGCCCGAAGAAGTAGGCTATGCCTGCGGAGATAATCACGCCTGTAACCAGTACCCAGGTCATAGTAGGCCTCCATCTGTCTTGTGAGCAGGTGAATGAAGTTCAATTTCGGCTTGCCAGGTACGAGATGGGCGCAACATAACATTAGTTATGCGTGGCTCAACCTGCAGCCAGATACGTTCGGAAAATGTGTAGATAAGTTTTTCCAGATAATCCAGACGTCTGGAATCGGCATATTGCGATTTAACCTTATTGTTGAGTACAGCAAGGCGAGTTCGGGGATGCGGATAGAGCGTTCTGTTTTGGGGGTAGAGCACGGTATCCATTGCATGGGCTGACATTTGCCTGTAGTCCTTCCTGAACTCCAGGAAGTTGATGGCTCGATAGATTAAATCCATCACCCCAAACAGCAGGAAGGTCGCGGTCAGGCAGGGGAAATTGTCACCTTTTGGTTGCCTGCTGAGTAGTGCCTTTTGCAGCCCTAAAGCATCGGCTTCAGTTTCCAGCTGAACTGTATCTTTATCTGAGTTAATACCTAAGTCGACATGGGCTAACTCATGGCCCAGGCAGAAGGTATACCAATCCGAAATGGCTTCCGCTGCAACGGTGCTGCGTTCTAAGCCCAGCCAGTCCGACTTTGTTGCCGCGTGTGGTGCGTTTTGCACGATCAGGCCGCATAGTGCTTCGCTTAACGAATGAATTTCAGCGCTTCCTGGATCGATGTCAGTAGTGGCGGTTTCTTCCAGTATTCTTTCTAAAGAGGGGTTTTCCGCTGTGGACTGATCCTGCTGTTTTCCAATCAGATTGGCGATCATGGAGAGGAAAATAAGAAATCCGGCATCGAAAAGAATATGGTGGTGTCGGGATAACGAGTCGTAGTAGAGCCTGGGAAACAATGACCCCACCGGGGCCGTACCTATAAACAGGTTCTGGTCAAGTACGAGAGCATGGGGTACCTGGTTGTCTCGCTCCAGTCGCTGGTAAGCTGCCTCAATAAAGCTGTATGATATTTTCTCCTGATAGCGGGAGAGTATGGCCGGGCCAGCTAGCTCTATTGGTCCCTGCCCCGCCAGAGTGATAACTGACATTACAGCTTCATAGACAGGTTTCGGTACTTCAAACAGTGGGGAATAAACGAAATCCTTATCGCCAAGACGATTTTCCAGTCCTGCATTCCTGATAGCCTGTAACTGGTATACCTCCAGAACACTGAGATCGGGTGTCCTGTTGATTCTGAAGAACCGCACCACACTACGCATTTTCTCCATGAATGAGGAATGCTCTCCATGTTTCCGCATGCTCCACTTCCCTTGGCAAACCTGGCCACCAGCCTTCTAGACATTCTCGTTCAAAAATACACTTCCTGCGAGTTAGATTAAGGCAAGACACACCGATGGATTCCCTTTCCTCAGGCCCTTCCGGTTGCACTGGTCACCAGTTCCAACCAGATCGAGCCTGCAGAATCAGAAAGACAAGCACCGGTCCCGTTTAGCTGTACTGCCTGGGACAGCAAATGTGGGCGTACGCTGCAGGCGGATCAATCAGATCCCCAGATAGGCCTCCTGCACCTTCTTATCGTTCAGCAGCTCTTCCCCCCGGCCGCTGAGTACGATTTCGCCGGTCTCGATCACATAGCCGCGATCGGCGATGGCCAGCGCCCCGGCAGCATTCTGCTCGACAAGGAAGATGGTCATGCCCTCTCCTTTAAGCCGGCGCACGGCATTGAAGATCTCTTCCACCAGCAGCGGCGCCAGCCCCATGCTGGGCTCATCCAGCAGCAGCACCTTCGGTCTCGCCATCAGCGCCCGGGCCATGGCCAGCATCTGCTGCTGACCACCGGACAGGGTGCCGGCGGGCAGGTTGCGTTTCTCTTTCAGGATCGGGAACAGTTCGTACATCTTGTGCAGATCGGCCTGTACCGAACCATCCTGTTTGCGGCTGTAGGACCCCAGCAGCAGATTATCCTCCACCGACATGGGACCAAACACCTGGCGTCCTTCCGGGATCTGGGCGATTCCGGCGGAGACCCGCTTATCGGCCCGCAGGCCGGTGATATCTTCGCCGAACAGCTGGATCTCGCCGCCGCTGACCGGCTGAATCCCGGACAGAGCCCGCAGCAGGGTGGTCTTGCCGGCACCGTTGGCGCCCACCAGCGCCACCAGCTCGCCCTCGTGGATCTCGACATCGATACCGCTCAGGGCCTGGATACGACCGTAATGGCTGGTCAGCCCTTCGATCTTCAGCACCGGCTTACGGGTCTTCGGCACCACTTCCAGCGGCTGGACTTTCTGCCCCAGCCCCACCGGCGCCGGTGCCATGGTGACGATGCGGCTGCGCAGATTGCGGAACTTCTCTTCGGCATCGTCGCTGAACAGCGGGTCCTCGTTCTCCAGAAACGCCCGGTCGATCATGGCCCAGTCTTCGTCGGTCAGACTGGCCCGGGCCCTGGGGATAACGACCCCCTCCTCCTTGTTGATATGGTCGCGCACCGACTGCGAGTATTCCCGTAGCAGGTCGCTGAAGGCCTGGCGCTGACCGGCGAAATCCTCAACACAGGCGCTCAGTCCGCTGCGCAGTTTCGCCATGATGGCATCGGTGCCCTGATGCTCACGCTGCAGCTCGTCGATGATCGCCTGCGCCTCGGGATCCCGCTTCAGCAGGGTGGCGAACAGGTACTTGTCCTCTTTCGGGTGATGGAGCTGATCGGAGAACTGTTCGATATAGTCGAAGATGGCGCCGAACAGCACCGGATCCGGCGCCAGCTCATCACAATCCATCATCTGGCGCAGTTCGTCGACCAGGTTAAGCAGTTTCCAGGTACGGGCGTGCTCGGTACTGATCACTTTGATAGCCGCGGTCATTTGGCTACTCCTCTTAATAGCAGGCAGGTTACCGGATTCATCAGGCGGCGCCGAGATAGGCGGCGATCACATCAGGATTGCGGCGAATCTCTTCGGGGCTGCCTTCGGCCAGCTTTTTGCCGTAGTCCAGCACCAGCAGGTGCTGGGAGATATTCATCACCAGCTTCATATCGTGCTCGACCAGCACCACGGTGACACCGGTCTCCGCCACTTTCTGGATCAGGTCGTCGATCTCGGCGGTCTCGGTACCGTTAAGGCCGGCCGCCGGCTCGTCCAGGAACAGGATCTTCGGCTCCGCCGCCAGCGCCCGGGCAATCTCCAGCCGCTTCAGCGCGCCGTAAGGCATGGAATCGGCATCGGTACCGATATATCTGCCGACCCCGGCGAACTCCATCAGCTCGGCGGCTTTCTCCCGACAGGCCTGGTCGCCGCGGGTGATCGACGGTAACCGGAACATCGCCTTGAAGAAGCCGCTGTCGAGGCGCAGGTGCCGGCCCACCATCACATTCTCGATGGCCGACATATTCATGCAGATCTGCAGATTCTGGAAAGTCCGGCTCATCCCCTGGGAAGCCAGTTCATGGGGCGCCTTGCCTTTTGTACTCTTGTCATCCAGGAAGATCTCGCCGCTGGTGGGGGTATAGACGCCGCTGATCAGATTGAACAGCGTGGTCTTGCCGGCCCCGTTGGGACCGATCACCGAATAGACGATGCCCTGGGGAATACTGAAGCTCAGGTCTTCCACCGCGTGCACGCCGCCGAAGGCCTTGCTGAGGTTTTCGACTCTTAACAGACTCATCCTGCCACCCTCCGGAAGTGCATCATCAGGGTCGGTAACAATCCCTTCGGCATAAAGATCATGGTGCACATCAGGATGACCCCGAAGATGATCATCTCCAGGTCTTCCAGCCCGCTCAGCACCTGCGGCAACAGCACCAGGATCGCCGCCCCCAGTACGCCACCGTAGGTGGAAGCCATTCCGCCCAGCACCACCATGGTGACCAGCTCGATGGAGTGGAAGAAGCCCGCCTCGGTGGGGGTCACAAAGCCGCTGTAATGGGCGAAGACACTGCCCATAATGCTGGCCAGTACCGCCGACACCACGAAGATCAGCACCTTGTACTGGATGGTATTGACGCCGGCCACCTGGGCCGCCACCTCGGAGCCGTGAACCGCGCGCAGCGCCCGTCCCACCGGCGAATCGATAATGTTGAGCGCCAGCCAGATGCTGAACACCAGCAGTCCGGCCACCACCCAGTACCATTCCTCCTCCCCGTAGATCTCATGGCCGAAGATCACGAAGGAGCCGACCACCATGCCGTCCGGACCGCCGGTCAGCCAGTCTTCGGTGGAGATCACGATGGAGATGATAATCCCCAGTCCCAGGGTCGCCATCGCCAGATAGTGGCCCTTCAGACGCAGAATCGGTCTTGCCACCAGAAAGGAGATCACCGCCACCAGCAGCGCGCCGGCCAGCAGCGCCGCCAGACCGGACCACTCGTAGTTGTAGGTCAGAATCGCCGAGCTGTAAGCACCGAGGCCGAAGAAGCCGGCGTGGCCGAGGCTGATCTGGCCGGTATAACCGATCAGCAGGTTAAGGCCCACCACCACGATGGCACTGATGCCGATTTTGATCACCACATCGAACTGATAGGCGTTCTGCAGCAGCATCGGCAGCAACAGCACCACGGCGATGGTCAGCCAGAGCCCGCCATGGCGGGGAGTAAACAGAGATTTTTCAGTCAGCGCTTTCATTACACACGCTCCGTGCCACGAAGGCCAAACAGTCCACTGGGCATAAAGAACAGGATGCCGAGAATAATCACGAAGGGAACGGCATCTTTATAATCCGACGAGATATAACCGGCGGCCATGGCCTCGGCGATACCGAGAATCAGCCCGCCGACGATGGCGCCGACACCGCTGCCAAGACCGCCCAGCACCGCCGCCACAAAGCCCTTCAGCCCCAGCATGATGCCGACGTCATAGGAGGTCAGGGTGATGGGCGCCACCAGTATTCCGGCCATCGCGCCCAGGGTCGCCGACAGTCCGAAGCTGATCAGCAGAATAAAGCCGGTATGAATGCCCATCAGCTTCGCCGCATCGGAGTTGTGGGAGGTGGCCAGGATCGCCTTGCCCAGCATGGTTTTGTTAAAGAACCAGCCCAGCGCCAACACGATCACCAGCGTCACCCCCAGCACCCACAGACTCTGAGGCAGAATGGTGGCGCCACCGATGGTGATCGGATCGTCGCCGCTGAACGAAGGCAGCGCATGGAACTCCTTACCCCAGACGTACTGTGCCAGCCCCCGCAGGGTTATGGAGGCGCCGATGGTGATAATAATGATGGTCACCACGTCGGCGTTTTTGGCCGGAGCCACGGCAAAGCGCTGCAATGCCAGGCCGGACACTGCGGTGACCGCCACCGCCGCCAGGATCGCCACCGGCATCGGCAGGCCGGCGCCCACCAGCGCCACGGTACACATGCCGCCGATCATCAGAAACTCACCCTGGGCGAAGTTAATGACATGGCTGGCGTTATAGATAATCGAGAACCCCAGACCCACCAGTGCATAGGTCGCCCCTATGGTGATTCCGGTAAACAGGTATTGAAGGAATTCGGCAGACATGGAGATCCTCCACAAGTCTTACGCACCGGCCGGCAGTGCATGACTGAGCGGCTGGCATACATAACGGTGATACAGTCCGGTTCCTGACCGACAGACACCCTGACGGTCGCGCAGAGCACGGTCGCCGGAGCCGGATACGATTCAGATCAGTTAAGGGATTGCTGCGAACGGCCCGATCAGGGCAGATCGGAGAGCCCCTCCTCAGGAGGAGCTCCCCGGGTACCACTTCTTAGTTAGCGATGGTCCAGGAGCCGTTTTTGATCTCCAGCATCTTGAATGCGCTGAGATCCAGCCCCAGGTGGTCATCGGCGGACATGTTCACTTCACCACCGGTACCGATATAGCCCTGAGTCTGTTCCAGGGCGGTACGAACCGCTTCCTTATCAGTGCTACCGGCTTTCTCCATGGCATTGACCACCAGCATCAGACCGTCGAGAGCGTGACCGCCGAAGCTGGATACCGAGCTGTTGTACTTCTGCTCATACTTAGTCTTGTAGGAGACGATGACCGGCTTCTGGCTGTCGCCGTCAGGCAGTTCTTCCGCCAGCAGCAGAGCGGACGCCGGCAGACGAACACCTTCGGCGGCATCACCGGCCAGCTCGATGAACTTCTTGGAAGCAACACCGTGAGACTGGTAAAGCGGTACATCAATGGCCAGTTGTCTGAAGTTCTTGGTAACAATCGCCGGGCCCTGACCGAAGCCGAAGTTCAGTACCGCCTGCAGACCTGCGGTGTTCTTAATCTTGGTCAGCTGAGCGGTCATATCGGTGTCTTTAGGACCGTAGGTTTCGTTAACGATAATCTCGATACCGTAATCCTCAGCCACCAGTTGCGACTGCTTGTTGCCGGACTTACCAAAACCGCCGGTACCGGAGATCAGGCCGATCTTAGAGATGCCTCGACTTTTCATATCTTCGAAGATCTTACCGGCAGCCATGCGATCGGTATGGGGTGTCTTGAATACCCAGCGCTTCACCGGATCGATGATCGATACGGCGCCGGCCAGGGATACAAAGGGTACTTTTGATTTTTCCACCAGCGGGATCACCGCCAGGGTTTCACCGGAGGCGCTGCCGCCGACAATGGCATCAACTTCATCGGAATCGATCAGGCGCTTTACGAAGGTGCGGGCTTTGGCGGCCGCGCCCTGAGAATCGTAGTGCACCAGTTCCAGCTGTTTGCCGAGGACGCCACCTTTGGAGTTGATCTCCTCGATGGTCATCTGAAGGGTCTTGAGTTCCGGATCTCCTAGGAAGGAAGCCGGGCCGGTCACGGCCAGGAAAGATCCGATCTTAATAGTATCGCCGGCAAATACACTACTGGACAGTGCCGCCAGAGATAGTGTGACACAGCCGAGAACTTTGCTGATGGGTTTCATGTGTTCGTCTCCAGTTATTGTTATGTGGGCTTCGAACATGCCGGCTTACTGCGTCCGGCACCTGCCTTTGCTGATTGCCTGTCAGTGGATTCCGCGTCCCCCCACAGGGGGCTGCCTGCCCGGATCTCACTGCGCTGACAACACGCTTACCGACAACACCAAGTTATTTTTATGATACAAAATAAGCGATGTTTTGGAATTTATAGTGTCATATGACTTATGTCAATATTCGTCCTCCGATAATTTGCAACTTCCTGCTATCCGTAATTTGCCAGCCAAATAGCCGCGCTATAGAATGCTGACACCGGCATACCTGCCCCGGGGGTCAGCTACCAGAGGCCTCGAATCCATTACAGAAAAGAAGTCGTATGAGCACGCTTTCGTCCCTGGACGCACTGATCGAGAACTTTCGCAACCGCCGCCCGATACGGGCCGGGTCATTGATTATTTCCGTTTACGGCGACGCCATCGCTCACCGCGGCGGTACCGTCTGGCTGGGCAGCCTGATTCGTCTGCTGGAACCGCTGGGGCTTAATCAGCGACTGATACGTACCTCGATTTTCCGGCTCACCAAAGAGAACTGGCTGGTCTCCGCCCAGGTCGGCCGTCGCAGTTATTACAGCCTTACCGGCTCCGGTCGCCGTCGCTTTGAAAAAGCCTTTCAGCGGGTTTACGCCTCTCAGTATCCGGAGTGGGACGGCCGCTGGATGATGGTACTGCTGTCGCAGCTGAATGCCGCCGAACGTAAAGAGCTGCGTCAGGAGCTGGAATGGCAGGGCTTCGGCACCCTCGCCTCCACGGTGATGCTGCATCCGGGCATGGACCGCACTGAACTGCAGGGCATTCTGCAGGAGCACGGCGTTCAGGATAAGGTGATCGTGATGGATACCCTGGCCGAGGAAACCACCGCCTCCCGGGCAATGCGTCTGCAGACCCGCGAGTGCTGGAACCTGGAGAAACTGTCGGAAAGCTACCAGCACTTCCTCGACCAGTTCCGCCCGATCTGGAATGAATTGAAAGAGCAGCAGCAACTGGACCCGCAACAGTGTTTTATGGCGCGTATCCTGCTGCTCCACGAGTACCGCCGTATCCTGCTGCGCGACCCGCAACTGCCGGAAGAGCTGTTACCCGGCGACTGGGAAGGCCGCGCCGCCCGCCAGCTGTGCAGCAATATCTACCGCAAGATCTGGAAGGCGGCCGAACAGCATCTGGACGATATGCTGGAAACCGCCGAAGGCCCGCTGCCGCAACCCATGGCCAGCTTCTATAAGCGCTATGGGGGGCTGGACTAGATTCCCCCCCTCGCCCCTGTAGCAGCCCGCTCCGAGGGTGATAACCTGCAAATTCAGTAACAAGCCCCTCGCGGTCAGAGCCCGCTGCTACACTCGGTTCTCACTCTGTCGCAGCCCGCTCCGAGGGCGACAGCTTGCCAACTCTGCACAATCCATCGCGGTCGGAGCCCGCTGCTACACTCGTTTTTCATCCTGTAGCAGCCCGCTCCGAGGGCGACAGCCTGTAAACTCAGCAACGAGCCCATCGCGGTCAGAGCCCGCTGCTACACTCTGTTTTCATCCTGTAGCAGCCCGCTCCGAGGGCGACAGTTTGCCAACTCTTTACAACCACTCGCGGTCAGAGCCCGCTGCTACACTCATTTATCACTCTGTAGCAGCCCGCTCCGAGGGCGACAGTTTGCCAACTCTTTACAACCACTCGCGGTCAGAGCCCGCTGCTACACTCATTTATCACTCTGTAGCAGCCCGCTCCGAGGGCGATAACCTGCAAATTCAGTAACAAGCCCCTCGCGGTCAGAACCCGCTGCTACAACCTACAATCTGTTCCGGAAAAACTACTCCGAGCGTTCGGTCTGATACAACGGCTTGATATCCGCCTTCGGCAGCCGGGGCCGGTCCGCTTCCTCTTCGGTCAGCGGCTCGCACTGCACCATGCTGGCCTGACAGCGCTCGGTCAGCAACTGATACTGACGGGTTCCGGCGGATTTCCACGCCACTTCCTTATCGGACAGCGCACGCATGACCTTCGCCGGTGATCCCACCACCAGACTGCGGGGCTCACAGCTGAATGCCGCCTTGACGAAAGAGCAGGCGGCAACGATGGATTCGGCACCGATCCGGGCGCCATCCATCACCACCGCGTTCATCCCGACCATGGCGTTGCGGCCAATGGTGCAGCCATGCAGTACCGCGCCGTGACCGATATGACCATCCTCCTCCACCACCGTGTCGGTTCCGGGGAAACCGTGCAGCACACAGGTGTCCTGAACATTGGCGCCGGCCTTCAGAATCAGTCGGCCGAAATCACCACGCAGTGATGCTGCCGGCCCCACGTAGCAGCCCGGACCGACGACGACATCGCCGATCAGAATGGCGGTAGGATGAACATAGGCCGTGGGATCGACCACCGGGGTCACGCCGTCGATACTGTATACCTGCATCAGATATTCCTCACTGATTTGTGGATGACGACACCGCCACCGCTGTTGTCGGCTCAGGGCCGACAGAGTTTCCGTCTGATTCTAATATCAGAACAACCTTAATTACCACTAAACTATTGTTCCGGAGATGGTGCCGGACGCCGACTCTGCACTACGGCAAAGCGGTCTGCCACAAAGGCCAGATCGGTGAGCGAAGCGCTGGCCGCCGGGTTGTTACCCGTGGCGTGGAAATCACTGAACGCCGCCGACTGATTGACGAAGACACCGCCGTCCAGATTACAGGAGAGCGCCACTCCCTGCTCCACCGCCACAAGCTCCGCCCGTTCGAGCACAGATTCATCGGTCGAGTAGGCGGCAAAAGTAATGGAGCCTTTGTCCTCAATAACGGAGCTGGCCAGCTGCAGACTCTGTTCGGTGCTGTCGGTCGCCACCAGGAAACTGACCGGACCGAAGCACTCCCCCCGCCAGCAGTCATCCCCGGCATCCACCGCCAGCAGTAGCGGGGTGTGATAGCTGGCTGCCGGGTACTGGGGATGGGAACCCTGCTCGGAAGCCAGCACCACCCGGCCCAGCTTCGATGCCGCCACCAGCCGCTGCCGGGTCGCTGCCGAAGGAATACAACCGAGAATACCGGACGCCCGCTCCGGATCGGACAACAGTTCTGTCACTGCCTCAGTGAGCGTGGCGGCCACTTCGTCAAAGCTGAGTCGCCCCTGGTCAGTATCGATGCCCTGCTTCGGGATCAGCAATACCTGTGGCGTGGTACACATCTGTCCGGAATAGAGACTGAGGGAAAAGGCCAGATTCTGGCAGACCGCCTTCAGATTCCGGACGCTGTCGATCACCACGGTGTTCACCCCGGCCTTTTCGGTGTAAAGCCGGGCCTGCCGGGCGTTGTCCTGCAACCAGTCGGCGTAGCCGTTACTGCCGGTATAATCGATGATCCGGACCGCCGGGCTGGCAGCCAGCTCGGCCGTGACCGGCTGCTCGCTGCTGTCCGCTGCCAGCATCACCAGCTTCGGATCGAAGCCCTGCTCTTTCAGCACCTGCTGCGCCACCTGCACGGTAATCGCCAGCGGCAGCACCGCCTGGGGATGGGGCTTGATAATCACCGGGTTGCCGGTCACCAGACTGGCGAACAGTCCGGAGTAGGTATTCCAGGTCGGGAAGGTGGAACAGGCGATCACCAGCGCCACTCCCCGTGGCACGATATGGTAACGCTTATCCATCACCAGCGGATTCCGTTTACCCTGAGGTTTGCTCCAGCGTGCACTGCCGGTCACCTGCTGCATCGCCTGCCAGCTGCAGGCAACCGCTTCCAGTCCGCGATCCTGAGCATGGGGACCTCCGGCCTGAAACGCCATGGCAAACCCCTGGCCGGTGGTATGCTGAACCGCGTGTGCCATCTCGAAGCTGCGGCGATTCAGCCGCGCCAGAATCTCAAGACAGATACCGGTCCGAACTTCCGCCCCGGCGTCCCGCCAGGAGGCCATCGCCGCCCCGGCGGCGGCCACCATGGCGCCGACATCAGGACGTCGGTAGCGAATATTGAGGGCCAATCCCCAGGGCGAGACCTCCTCACCCACCAGTTCATCGGTGGCAGCCATCTCCAGTGAAAAAAGACCATCGGTCAGCCGGTCAAAGTCAGCTTTACCCTCAACAGCGGCAGTTTCTCCATAGATACGACCGCTGGGCACCTCCGGGTAGGGGGTCCAGTGTTCCCGGCGGTATATCGCCTGACAGGCAGTCTCCAGGGTCTGTTGATGCTTTTCGAACAGATTTTCAGTGGCCGGCATAGCTCCTCCATCCTGTCGGGACAACAGTGCCCGACCCGTCTCACATGTGATTTTTGTCAATCTGATTCCAAAATATACATTATTTTTGATTTTTTGTATCTCTTTATAAAATCCACAGCAGCGCCGTACATCTGAGCAATCTGTCTGTAGCTGATTTACCCCTCAATTTCAGACACTTAAAAACTCTTCAACCAGCGACAAGCGAAGTCGAAAGAGGAGCATTTTCAGAGTAACTTCAGCGGCAGCAGGGGTCCTGAACAAAAGCCTTAAGCACCAGCCATAATCACTTATAACCTTTTACTTTCAATATCTTAACACCATCAACAATTGAAAAACCCGCCCCGAACAAAAGAGATACAAAAACCAATTCAAAAATTGACATATCGTATCTTTTTGTAATTATATGGTTTCAGAAGCAACTGATATGGGCCTGTTACGGCGTTGTTGAACCCCGATGAAAATCGCCGAGGAAAACAACACATAACAGAAAAACAGGCTATAGAAGATGTGTCACTGACTATCTGAATGACCGGTTGCTGAACGGGATGCTGTTAACCAAAGAGAGTGCCGCTCGCCGGACGGGCGGCCAATAATAACAATGAGAAAACAGATGCAAGCACTGCAAACCCTTCGTGTCACCGGGCCGGAAGCCGGCGTTCTTACCGTTCAGCTTTATCGCCCCGAAGCCCTCAATGCCCTCAATACTCTGCTGCTCGGAGAACTGGCCGACCTGCTGGATTCCGTCCGCCAGGACGATCAGGTGCGGGCGGTGGTAATCACCGGTTCCGAGCGTGCTTTTGCCGCCGGCGCCGATATCCGCGAGATGGCGGATCTCGATACCGTCGGGGTGCTGAAAGATCCACGGGTCGATCACTGGAAGCGTATCGGCGGCTTTAATAAGCCGGTGATTGCCGCGGTGAATGGCTTTGCCCTGGGGGGCGGTTGCGAGCTGGCGATGCATGCCGACATTATTATTGCCGCCGACAACGCTCAGTTCGGCCAGCCGGAAATCAAACTCGGCATCATGCCCGGTGCCGGTGGTACCCAACGCCTGCTGCGCACCGTCGGTAAATCGCTGGCGATGCAGATGGTGCTGACCGGCGAGCCGATCAGCGCGCCGCAGGCTCAGGCAGCCGGCCTGGTTTCCGAAATCACCATCCCCGAACGCACCCTCGAACGAGCACAGACCATCGCCCGCCAGATCGCACAGCGGGCACCGCTGGCGGTAGAAATGGCCCGCGAAGCCCTGCACAAGGCACTGGACACCGACCTGGCCACCGGTCTGCTCTACGAACGTAAGGCCTTTACTCTGCTGGCCGCCACCGAGGACCGCAAAGAGGGTATCAGCGCCTTTATCGAAAAGCGCCCGCCGGTATTCAGCGGTAAATAGACTAACTCCCCGCATAACGACTGAACCGTTTAAACGAACAGCCAGAAGGATAACTGTCCATGAGTTCTCTGAACCCCCAATCACTGGAACTGACCACCCTGGAACTGAAAGTAGAGGATGGTGTGGCCCTGCTGGCGCTCAATCGCCCGGACCGTCTCAACAGCTTTAATACCGAGATGCACGGTGAGATGCGCCGGGTACTGAAGGCGATCAGAGCCGACAGCGATATCCGTTGCCTGCTGCTGACCGGCCGCGGTCGCGGTTTCTGTGCCGGTCAGGACCTCAGCGACCGTAACGTCGATCCCGGCGCCGAGATGCCCAACCTGGGCGAATCCATCGAAAAGAACTACAACCCGCTGATCCGCACCCTGACCAGCCTGCCGATCCCGGTGATCTGTGCCGTTAACGGCGTCGCCGCCGGCGCCGGCGCCAACCTGGCGCTGGCCTGCGATATCGTGCTGGCCGGCCGTTCCGCCAGCTTTATTCAGGCATTCAGCAAGATCGGTCTGATCCCGGATTCCGGCGGCACCTGGACCCTGCCCCGCCTGGTAGGCTCGGCCCGGGCGAAGGCGCTGATGCTGCTGGGCGAGAAAGTCCCGGCCGAGCAGGCTGTCGAATGGGGCATGATCTGGCAGTGCATCGACGACGATGCCCTGCTGGACACCGCGCTGATCATGGCCCGCCAGCTGGCCACTCAGCCCACCAGAGGGTTCGCTCTGACCCGCCGGGCGCTGCTGGCCAGCAGCACCAACAGCCTTGATCAGCAACTGGACCTGGAGCGGGACCTGCAGACGCTGGCCGGTCGCAGCGATGATTATCGCGAAGGCGTGGCCGCCTTTATGCAGAAGCGTCAGCCGGTGTTTAAGGGTCAATAAGCAGCACTCAGTAACAGCCTGAATCCGACAATCCAGACCAGCAGAGAATCCGAACCATGAAACCTCTCTCCCGCGAATCTGTTATCGGCGTTATCGGTGCCGGCACCATGGGCGCCGGTATCGCCCAGGTCGCCGCCAGCTACGGCCACCGGGTGATTCTGTTCGATCAGAACCCCGACGCCGTGCAGCGAGGCATCGATCAGATCGACAACGGCCTGTCGAAACTGCTCAGACGGGAAAAAATCAGCGCCGCTGAACACCAGGCGATCCTGGCCCGGCTGCAACCTGCGGCTGAACTGGCGGCACTGGCGGACTGCCAGCTGGTTGTCGAAGCCATCATCGAGAACCTCGATATCAAGCGGCAGCTGCTGAAGCAGCTGGAAGCCATCTGCTCTGACAGCTGTATCCTGGCCAGCAACACCTCTTCGATCTCCATTACCGCGCTGGCCGCTGAGATGCAGCATCCGCGGCGTTTGCTGGGCATGCACTTCTTTAATCCGGCGCCGGTGATGAAGCTGGTGGAGGTGGTTTCCGGTATCGCCACCGATCCGGATATCGCCGGCTGCGTTCATGCCACGGCCAGCGCCTGGGGTAAGCAGGCGGTCCACGCAAAATCCACCCCCGGATTTATCGTTAATCGGGTCGCCCGTCCGTTCTATGCCGAAGGGCTGCGGTTGCTGGAGGAAGGCGCCGCCGACGTCGCGACCCTCGACGCGCTGATCCGCACTGCCGGTGGTTTCCGGATGGGCCCCTTCGAGCTGATGGATCTGATCGGTCATGACGTGAATTACGCCGTCACCTGCTCGGTCTTCGATGCCTGTTACCAGGACCCGCGGTTCCTGCCGTCGCTGACTCAGAAAGCGCTGGTGGACAGCCGCCGGCTGGGACGCAAAAGCGGCTGCGGTTTTTACGACTACGGCAACGATGTGGCGACTCCGAGCCCGGCAACCGCTGCCGCCGTTAACCGGCCCCCTGCCTCCATCAACGTCTGTGGTGACCTCGGTCCGGCCGAACCGCTGATCGACCGTATCCGCGACGCCGGTATCACCGTCAACCGTCAGAGCGGCATCGGCAGTGAAGGCTATATCCGGGTGGGCAGCGCACTGCTGGCACTGACCGACGGCCGCTTTGCCAGTGAGCGGGCTGCTGTAGAAGATCAGCCCGAACTGGTGCTGTTCGACCTGGCGCTGAACTACCGTAGCACCGAGCGACTGGCCATTGCCGTCGCCGATCAGTGCAGCGAGGAAGCGCGGGAGGATGCCATCGGCCTGCTGCAGGCCCTGGATATCGCAGTCAGTCAGCTCGACGACGTGCCCGGGCTGGTGCTGATGCGCACGGTCGCCATGCTGGCCAGTGAAGCCGCCGATGCCGTCAACCAGGGCGTCTGCTCCGCCGCCGATGCCGATACCGCCATGCGTGGCGGCGTCAACTACCCACAGGGGCCGCTGGCCTGGGCGGACAGTGTCGGCCCGTCCCGGATATTCAACTGCCTGAGCAACCTGCAGCAGAGCTACGGTGAAGATCGCTATCGCCCCTCCCCGCTGCTGCGCCGTAAACACTTTGCCGGTGGCCGGTTCTTCTGAACCCGGCACCAGACCGATCAGTGAGACGAGATGATGAACGATATGTCCTGCAACCAGCAGATTGAAGCCAGCACCGAGGCCGAGGCCCAGCGGCTGGCCGAGCGTTGTGCCGAAGTGATGTTCAGTAACGACGCCCTGACCCGCCAGCTGGGTATGCAACTGGTCCGGGTTTCTCCCGGTCGTGCCGAGATGACCATGCCGGTAGCTGAGTGGATGCTCAACGGCCACCGAACCTGTCACGGCGGCATGATTTTCAGCCTCGCCGACAGCGCCTTTGCTTTCGCCTGCAACAACGAAAACGAAACCACCGTCGCCGCGGGCTGCAGCATCGACTACGTCAGCCCGGGCCGTCTCGATGATCTGCTGACCGCCCGTGCAGAGAAAGTGTGGCACAAGGGACGCAGCGGCGTTTATGACGTACGGGTGGAGAACCAGCAGGGCGAACTGATCGCTCTGTTTCGGGGACGTTCCGCAAAAATTCGCGGCACGGTTCTCGGCGAAGATGCTGCGGAAACCACTTCAGATTCAGTTTTTAATTCCGACACCGGAGAACTCTCCCAATGACCGACGCTTATATCTGCGATGCGATTCGTACCCCGGTCGGCCGCTATGGTGGCGCCCTCGCTTCCGTCCGCGCCGATGACCTGGGCGCCGCACCGATCCGGGCGCTGCAGCAACGCAATCCGTCCGTGGACTGGTCGCAGCTGGACGATCTGTTCTATGGCTGCGCCAATCAGGCCGGCGAAGACAACCGCAATGTAGCCCGGATGTCGGGCCTGCTGGCGGGACTGCCGGTGGAAGCCCCCGGCACCACTCTCAACCGCCTGTGCGGCTCCGGTATGGATGCGGTCGGTACGGCTGCCCGTGCCATCAAAGCCGGGGAAGCCGATCTGCTGATCGCCGGGGGGGTCGAGTCCATGTCCCGCGCCCCCTTTGTGATGCCTAAGGCCACGGTGGCCTTCAGCCGTCAGGCGGAAGTGTTCGACACCACCATCGGCTGGCGTTTCGTCAATCCGCTGATGAAAGAACAGTACGGCATCGATTCCATGCCGGAAACCGCGGAGAACGTAGCCGAACAGTTCGGGATCAGTCGTGAAGATCAGGACGCCTTTGCGCTGCGCAGCCAGCAGCGTGCCGGCAGAGCGCAACAGAACGGCCGCTTTGACCGGGAGATCGTTCCGGTCAGTATTCCCCGTCGTCGTCAGGAACCCCTGATCGTCGATCGGGACGAACATCCCCGCCCCGACACCACCGCCGAAGCCCTGGCATCGCTGAAGACTCCGTTCCGGGCCGGTGGCAGCGTCACCGCCGGCAACGCCTCCGGGGTCAATGACGGCGCCTGCGCCCTGTTGCTGGCCAGCGAAACCGGTATTCAGCGCCATGGACTGAAGCCTCGTGCCCGAGTGGTCGCCATGGCGACAGCCGGTGTCGAACCTCGCATTATGGGCTTCGGTCCTGCACCGGCGACCCGCAAGGTACTGGAAAAAGCCGGTCTTGCCCTGGATCAGATGGATGTCATCGAGCTTAACGAAGCCTTCGCCGCTCAGGGACTGGCAGTCATGCGAGACCTGGGACTGGCGGACGACGCCGAGCATGTAAATCCCAACGGCGGCGCCATTGCCCTGGGTCATCCACTGGGCATGAGCGGTGCCCGACTGATCACCACCGCCCTGCATGAACTGGAAGAGCGGGACGGTCGCTATGCCCTCTGCACCATGTGCATCGGCGTTGGCCAGGGTATCGCCCTGATAATCGAGCGGGTCTGAACCCCGAATTTGTGAAGCCGGCACAGGCAGTCAGGATTCGCTGAGCCGGTTTCAGCAGATGAACGCCCCGCAGAACGGGCGTCGTAAACAACATAGCAACACCAGTAAGTTAAGCCACACAAGAATAAGACAGGTAGACAGTCATGAATATGCTCGCCGCCAAACAGCAGGAGCTGGAACCCCGTACCCGGGATATCGAATCCGCCAGCATCGACGAACTGAGAGCCGTGCAGCTGGAGCGTATGCGCACCAGCCTTATCCATACCTATGAGAACGTGCCGCACTATCGCAAGAAGTTTGATGAGCACGGCGTTCACCCCAGCGACCTGAGCAGCCTGGACGACCTGGCGAAGTTTCCCTTCACGGTGAAACAGGACCTTCGGGACAACTACCCCTTCAATATGTTTGCCGTCCCCCAGGAGGAGATCGTCCGCATCCACGCCTCCAGCGGCACCACCGGCCAGCCGACGGTGGTGGGCTATACCCAAAATGACATCGACATGTGGGCCGACGTGGTGGCCCGCTCCATTCGTGCCGCCGGTGGCCATCGTGGCGACAAGGTTCATGTGGCCTACGGCTACGGCCTGTTTACCGGTGGTCTGGGGGCCCATTACGGCGCCGAACGACTGGGCTGCACGGTGATTCCGATGTCCGGCGGTCAGACCGAGAAGCAGGTGCAGCTGATCCGCGACTTCAGCCCCGACATCATCATGGTCACCCCCTCCTATATGCTCAACATCGCCGACGAGATGGAGCGCCAGGACATGAATCCCCACGAACTGCCGCTGCGGGTGGGCATCTTCGGCGCCGAGCCCTGGACCGGCACCATGCGCACCGAGCTGGAGCAGCGACTGGGGATCAAGGCCCTCGATATCTACGGTCTTTCCGAGGTGATCGGCCCGGGCGTCGGCATGGAGTGCCTGGAGACTCAGGACGGTCCCACCATCTGGGAAGACCACTTCTACCCCGAGATCATCAATCCGGAAACCGGTGAAGTGCTGCCGGACGGCGAATACGGCGAGCTGGTTTTCACCTCCCTGAGTAAAGAAGCGCTGCCGATCATCCGCTACCGCACCCGGGATCTGACCCGGTTGCTGCCCGGCACCGCCCGTCCGATGCGCCGGATCGACAAGATCACCGGCCGCAGCGACGACATGCTGATCATACGCGGCGTCAACGTATTCCCGACCCAGATCGAGGAGCAGATTCTGCGGGTACCGGCACTGTCGCCACACTATGAGATTCATGTCAGCCGCGACGGCAATCTCGACAATGTGATGATCCGGACCGAGCTGGCGCCAAGTGCCAGTGCATCCGACAGCCAGGGGATCATTCGCGAGCTGCAGCACCATATCAAATCGATTATCGGCATCAGCACCCGGGTCGAGATCGCCGAGCAGGGCTCGATTCCACGTTCCGAAGGCAAAGCAAAACGGGTATTCGATGAGCGGCCGAAAGGCTGAGCCGCTGAACAGCAGCAGAGATCAGAAAACAGCAGTAAAAATACCGGGCTGACAGCCGCATCGCCGCCCGGCAGAAACGCCTCCGAAAGAGCCGATGAACAGTCATCGCCCTGCCGGAGCAACAACCAACAATAAAACTGACCAGCCCGGCGCGCACCTCAGCGAACCGGAGACGGAGGGCCAGAGACGATGAGTATCACCGAAGAAGAAAACTTTATGCGCAAGATCGAGGCCGAGGAGAAGATCGAGCCCAAGGACTGGATGCCGGACGGTTATCGCAAAAACCTGATCCGCCAGATCTCCCAGCACGCCCACTCCGAGGTGATCGGCATGCAACCGGAAGGCAACTGGATCACCCGGGCCCCTTCTCTGCGTCGCAAGGCGGTCCTGCTATCCAAGGTGCAGGATGAGGCGGGTCACGGCCTCTACCTCTACAGCGCCACCGAGACCCTGGGCATCTCCCGCTCCGAGCTGATCGAAGCGCTGCAGACCGGTGCCGCCAAATACGCGTCGATCTTCAACTATCCGACCCTGACCTGGGCGGATGTGGGCGCCATCGGCTGGCTGGTGGACGGCGCGGCGATCTGTAACCAGGTGTCGCTGCAACGCACTTCCTACGGCCCCTACTCACGGGCAATGATCCGAATCTGTAAGGAGGAGAGCTTCCACCAGCGTCAGGGCTACGAGCTGATGATCGCGCTGGCGCAGGGCAGCGAAGCCCAGAAGCAGATGGCCCAGGACGCTCTCAACCGCTTCTACTGGCCATCGCTGATGATGTTCGGCCCCCATGATTCCGAATCGGCCCACACCGGCCAGTCGATGACCTGGAAGATCAAGCGGGAAACCAACGACGATCTGCGTCAGAAGTTTATCGACCAGACCGTCCCGCAGATCGAGTTCCTCGGCCTGGAACACCCGGACAAGGCCATCAGATGGAACGAAGAACGTGGTCACTACGATCACGGCGAGATCGACTGGGACGAATTCTACAGCGTCATCAACGGCAACGGTCACTGCAACCGCCAGCGTATCGAACACCATATCGCCGCCCATGAAGAGGGCAGCTGGGTACGCGATGCCATCACCGCCTATAACGACAAGAAAAAAGCCAGAAACGCACAGAGTGCAGCCTGAGGGAATTGATCATGACCACTGAAAAACTGGAACTGTTTGAAGTATTTGTCCGCTCCAAGCGCGGCCTGGACCACAAGCATATCGGCAGCCTGCACGCCGAAGATCACGCCCAGGCACTGGAATACGCCCGTGACTGTTACACCCGTCGCAGCGAGGGCCTGAGCATCTGGGTGGTGAAGTCCCGGGATATCTGCGCCTCTCAGGAAGACGATGCGGAAAGCTTCTACGATCCGTCCGATGACAAGCCCTATCGTCACGCGACCTACTATCAGCTTCCCGATCCCGTCAACAACATGTAACCCGGCAAGGTAACCGACGATGAGTGCAGAAATTATAAAAAAAGCCACCCACGACTACGCGGTTCGCCTCGGTGACGACGCCGTGGTGCTGGGACACCGGATCTCCGAATGGGTCAGCTACGGCCCCTTCCTGGAGGAGGATATCGCCTACGGAAATGTGGCGCTGGATTATATCGGCCGCGCCCGCATGTTCTATACCTATGCCGCCGAACTGGACGGCAGCGGCAAGACCGAGGACGACTACGCCTACACCCGTGATGATCGGCAGTTCCGTAACCTGCTGATCAACGAATTGCCGAAGGGTGATTTCGCTTACACCCAGGTGCGTCAGCTGTTTGTCGATGTCTACGCCCTGCTGGTGCTGGAACAGCTGAAGAGCTCGAAGGACGAAACCCTGGCCGCCATCGCCGCCAAGGGAATCAAGGAGAGCCGCTACCACCTGCGTCGCAGCCGTGACTGGGTGCTGCGTCTGGGAGACGGCACCGAAGAGAGCCATCGCCGCAGTCAGAAAGCGGTGGACGGAATCTGGGGCTACACCCACGAGATGTTTGAGCTGGACGACACCGAGCAGTTGCTGGTCGATGAGGGTATCGGCGTCGATGTCAGCAAGCTTAAACAGCAGTGGCTCAGTCAGGTCAGCGCCATTCTGGAGGAAGCCACCCTCAGCGTACCTCAGGAGGAGTGGGCGGTCCGTGGCGGTCGTATCGGCTACCACACCGAAAATCTCGGCCACCTGCTGACCGAGATGCAGTTCGTCCACCGTGCCCATCCCGGCTGTCAGTGGTAACCGGTTATGACTGAAATCCCGCTGATGCCCCGTGAGCAGTACGACCGCCTGCAGCAACGTCAGGCCTCGGACGTGCAGGAACTCTGGAACATTCTCGATCAGGTGAAAGACCCGGAAGTGCCGGTGCTGACCATCTGGGATCTGGGTGTTCTTCGCAACGTGAGCCGTGAGGTGCGCGGTGACGGCGATCATATCACCGTCACCATCACCCCCACCTACTCCGGCTGCCCCGCAATGGAGACCATCCGCAGCGACATCGAGCAGGCGCTGGGCGGTGCCGGCTACCACAGCGTCGCCGTGGAGACCCGGCTGGCACCGGCCTGGAGTTCGGAATGGATGTCGCCGGAAGGTCGCAGCAAGCTGCGTAACTACGGCATCGCCCCACCGGAAGACGGCGGAGAGACCGAAGACGGCCTGACTCCGGATGCTCACGTGCTCTGTCCCCACTGCGGTTCGGACAACACCCGCAGCATCAGCGAGTTCGGTTCCACCGCCTGCAAGGCCCTGTTTCAGTGTAACGACTGCAGCGAACCCTTTGATTATTTTAAGAAGATATAGGTGAAATGATGTCGGATACAAACTTTTACAAATTGCGAATTGCCGACGTACAGCCGGAAACCGACACCGCCGTCTGCGTCACCTTCGACGTGCCGGAGGAACTGGAAGAGAAGTTCCGTTTTGTTCAGGGCCAGTTTCTGACCCTGAAAGCGATGATCGATGGCGAAGACATACGCCGCTCCTACTCCATCTGCTCCGGTGTCGACGAAGGCCATATGCGGGTCGGTATCAAGCGGGTTAAGAACGGCCGCTTCTCCAACTACGCCAACGATCAGCTGAAGGCGGGCGACGAAATCGAGGTGATGCCACCCCAGGGCAGCTTCCACACCGAACTGAACCCGGAAAACGAAAAGAACTATATGTGCATCGCCGCCGGCAGCGGCATTACCCCGGTGCTGTCGATCATCAAATCGGTACTGTCGGTGGAACCGAAGAGCCGGGTCACTCTGATCTTCGGCAACCGCAGCAGCAACTCGGTGATGTTCAAAGAGGAGCTGAGCTTCATCAAGAACCGTTATATGGATCGCTTCCAGTGGATCAATATCATGGATTATGAGGATCAGGGCGCCGACCTGCTCAACGGTATCATCGACAACAAAAAAGGCTACGGGCTGCACAAGCACAAGCTGATCGATATTCATGGCACCGACGACGCCTTTATCTGTGGACCGGAGGCGATGATGTCGGAAGTCTCACGCGGTTTCCGGCTGGAGGGGCTGAAAGACTCCCAGATTCACTACGAACTGTTCGCCAACTCCTCTGCCGATTCTCAGGCGATTCTGGAGAAAGCCCAGAAGCGGGTGGAAGAGTTCGGCGAAGAGAAGTCCAGCAAAGTCACGGTGATCGCCGATGGTCGCTCGCTGATGTTCGATCTCGCCACCGTTGGCGAGAATATTCTCGATGCCGGCATTCATCAGGGCATGGAACTGCCCTACTCCTGTAAGGCGGGGGTCTGCTCCACCTGTAAGGCGAAGCTGGTGAAAGGGGAAGTGGATATGGATATCACCCACGGTCTGGAAGAGCACGAAATCGAAGCCGGTTACGTGCTCTGCTGCCAGGCCCACCCGATCTCGGAAGAGGTGGTGGTGGACTTCGACCAGCGCTGATGCATCACCGGTGATTTCCGGCCGCGGCCACTGCGGCCGGAATCTCTCCGGCACATCCCGGGGTTGGCCCCGGGATAACAACCCGGCAGGCTACGGTGACACGCCATCCGGCCAGCGACTTCAACGCTCTTCACACTGCAGGCCGTAACGGACTCAGGGAGTCCAGCGCCGGCATTGCGGTAAACGCCAGCGCGGAATCGCACCAGGGGTAAGGCAGTGACGACACCCAGCCCAGGATCTGCCCGGAACACCCCGGGGGAAGCGCCACCATCTGCTCGATGCTGATAACAAGGTGGTCGCTCAGCAGACCATTCTCGTCGCAGAAGGCCCAGTCGTACCGGCCACGACCGACCCGAACGGAGCCGTCATTGCGATCATTCATGGCCACCAGCCAGCCACAGGACAGTCCCCGTTCCCGGTAACTGAGCGAATCCTCGAAGCAGAAGGTATAGACGTTCTCCCAGTTCCGGCTGAAGTCTCTGACCAGCACCCCGGTAATTTCATCCAGGCCAGCAGTGCTGGCCGGAAAGGAGATATTCTCTGTCGCCACCTCCATCTCCAGCACAGCCCCGGGGCTGAACACCTCCGTCAGCAGATGCGGTTTATTATCGTCCTTGGCACGGCTATAACGACCCAGGATCTCCCGCGCCAGCCGCTCATTGATCAGTTCTTCAGTCATTGCAGATTCCCGTTCCCGTGGCATCAGTTCTGTCCCCGAGCCGTTGCATCGGCCAGTTAATTGGAGGAGCGGATATAGCAGCATTGCTCTTCATCGAACCAGTCCGGTTCCGTTTCCTGACGTCCCGGCATTTTATCGGCGACTGCCCGGTCGCTTTTGGCTCTGGCACTCGGATCAGGCTTTTGCTCACCGGAACGGTAACCTGACTCGTTGTCTCTGTGATTGTTCATCTCTCTCCTCGACAGTTGTATTGACTGACCGACCTGCAGGCAGGTCGTGGTATCTGAAACATCCGGCGTGCGGCTGAGCCGGATACGGCTGGCAGACTTAGCTTCTGCAGATGACGGCCGGATCGGATAAAACCGTCGATGGCTGAAATCTGAACGCCCCCTGGCGGACTCAACGCGCATATCTTCCCTCGGGCCCCGTGGTTGCGGCGCAATAAACAGTGCCGGGATTGTTTGATCAGGTCATCGCAGCCGGTATGAATAGTTGGTTGTGGTTTTTCGAGTCTAACGATCATTTCTCACTATCGGATGTTCCATCGTCCAGGCACCGGCTACTTTCACGGCCAGTTCCGCCACCACTTCCACCAGGCCGCTGAAGGGCTCGGCATGCCAGGAGGCGGTAAATCGCAGCTTGCTCGGAGTCCATGAGGCGTTAACCTCGATCAGGCTCCCTTCCTCCAGCTCCCGGGCGATCATCACGTAGGGAAGCGTTGAAATACCCACCGCTCCCAGCGCCAGCTGGCGGCAGGCCGCCAGTGAACTCGATGCAAAAAATCGGGCCGGCTGCCCTTCCAGTTCCCTGAACTTCAGCCTGATTTCGGTATTCGGTCTGGTGTTCCTGGCATAGGTGATGATCGGCCAGCGCGCCAGATCCTCCGGGTACAACAGCTTATCCGGCAGCCCCAGTTCCGGACTGGCGACCCAGGTCAGCGGAAAGGTGCACAGATCATGATTGATAATCGCGGGATCGGAGACCGGTCCCATAAAAAATCCGAGGTCCAGTGAACGGGACAACAGCTCCTGTCTGAGATTGTTAGTGGTGTCCACTGTCAGCTCGACATTCAGGTTCGGCATGTCGGTATGCAACCGACCAAGAAAATCAGGTAACCAGGTATGGACCATGGTTTCCGACACTCCCAGTCGCAGTACGCCTGACAGAGCCTGAGTCGGGTCTGCCCGCTTACGCAGCTGCTCCGACATAAAGATGATTTTCTCCGCATAGGGCAGCAGCTCCAGCCCTTTTGCGGTGAGCGTAACGGGTCCCGGACCGCCTTCGCGCTCAAACAATCTGACCCCCAGCTCCTCTTCAAGCGCTGATATTCTTGCGGATATCGCAGGCTGGGTGGTGAACTGACGCTCAGCCGCCTTCCTGAAGCTTCCCAGACTCGCGACCCACACAAAAGTTTCAAGACGCTTGTAGTTCATTAACACTCGCTCCACTCAGTTATTCCGGCCCGCTACTGGGAACATTAAAATCGACGGCGCCGCTGGCACCGTCCAGACAACCCTTTATCTGTCCGACGCCGGCTGATAATACTGGTCGGCAATCTGTTCGTAGCGGCCCGACTGTTTCAGTCGTTGCAGGGCCGCTTCAAACTGCTTCATCAACCTGTTTCCGGATGACTTTCTGGAAAAGGCCAGATAGCTGGGCACCCGCTCGATGACCACCGGAATTCTCGAGATCTGATCCTGAAGACCCAGTCTGTTCAGATAAAAATCGGCAATACCGGTACTGCTGACCACCAGGTCGACGCGCCTGCGGGCCAGCAGCATAAATTTGGATTCTTCGTCGTTAACCACGGTTATCCCGGACAATGTTTCCCTGGCAGCACGGTCGAAGCGACGGCCATAGCTGACGGCCCGCGTTATGCCGATCCGATAGGGCTGCAGTTCCGCCAGCTGGCCGCTGAACTGGACGGGGCTATCGTTGTTGGCATAGAGACTGATGGTCTGTACGATCAGCGGCTGATCAGGATAGAGGAGGTACTGCTCCCGCCGGGGATTTCTGAAGATGGTGAAAACGCCATCGGCCTGACCATGTTCGAGATACTGAAGCGCCCTGGGCCAGGGCAGAATCTCGATATCGATATCGATTCCCAGGTCGCTGAATACCGCCCTGACAATCCGGGTAGCGATTCCGGTTACGGCACCCTGCTGTTGATAGACCAGCGGCGGATACTGAAAGGCGACAAGCTTCAGGCTCTCTCCCCGAGCCATACCCGAGCAGAACAACCAGAATAAGAGCACGCTGCAGAGAGCGGCTTTACGGCGTCTGCGCATATCGCGGCACCTCCGTCATGTCGGCAGGGTCAGATCAGTGACCGGCCCGGTTTAACCGCTCAGCCAGAACGTAGTCTGGTTGTGCTCTTCAGGCCGCCGGTTACCTGCAGGCCCGTCAGATAAAGCATATGCTCCGCCGCACAAAAGTCGAATCGTGTTTTTTTTGCAGTAACGATCAATATTTTTTATCCCCGACAGGTACGGCCGGCCGTTTTCCGAATCCGAGTCTTCCGGCCCCTTCAAGGTAGCTGGCCAGTTTCCCCATCAGCCCCACATAGTGCGCCCCACGCCAGTACACCTGACGACACTCCCGACACTGATAAAAACGATCGTAGCTGCGCCGGGTGCCCGGCGGCAGCTGCTGTTCCACCGCTGCTTTGGTCACCCTGATCACTTCGCCGTTGCACCTGATGCAGCGACTTAAGGGATCACAGCGATCCATAAGATTAAAGACTTCCAGCACCTCCTCAATCTGGCGGCCGGGGTTGGTGGAGCGTACATAGTAGCCATGCTGCACCCGCCCCTGCTTAAGAATGCCGAGGTCACGGGTCAGAATAATACGGTCATCGGCCAGCGAGCGGTCGATGATATAGCTGTCTTCGAAGTCGTTCCGCCACAGAGTATCGAAACCCAGCAGACGCAGGTGACGGCAGAGCTTGCCGAGATGAACATCGAGAATAAAACGGATCAGTACCGGTAAAGGAGGCCCGGCTCGCTCACCGGGGTCCGGATCGAAAGCCCGGAAACGTGGATAGACACTGATCAGCTCACCACCCAGCAGACGAAAATCAAAGGCTCTGGCGACACCGTCCACCAGCACCAGATCCACCTCGCTGTGAGGGACACCCTGAGCCTGAATGGCATCTCTGAGTCCCACGGAGCCGGTAAACAGGTAGTCACCGGCGCGCTGCCGTCGCCATCGGGGCAGAAAATCGTTCAGCTGCCCGTAGTAGCGAAAAAGACAGCTTCGATACGATGGTGCGTGAGTGTCAGCCATGGCGGAACCCGGTGCCTGCAGCACTCTGAATGAAAGTTAGACCCCGGCATCGGCCAGCAGATCCCCGCCCTTTCGTCGCCCGGCGGAAGCTGCGAGGACAGACCTTCGTTCTGAACGGCAACAATCTCTGCGGCGGGCCGGCAGGCGCCGGATTTACAGGCACGAATGCCCGGCCGGATCGTTTGACAAGCCCTGGTTCTTCTCCTAGTACTAAATAAACAACCCGTATCCTTACCGCGAACCGAGCGACGCCGGCGGACATCCGACGGCGCTGCGCTTCATACGGGGAGAGGCAATTGAGTCAGACGTTATTTGACAAGTATGGTGGGTTCGCAACCGTCAGCCGCATAGTATCGGCCTTCTATGATTACATCCTGGAGTCGGAAAGGCTCTCTCCCTATTTCGCAGGAATGGATATGCGCAGACTGGTCGACCACCAGACCAAGTTTATCGCCGCGCTGATGGGCGGTCCCGCCAGTTTCTCCAACGAAGCCCTGCAACGGGCACACGCTCGCCTCAATATCGACGACGAGTCGTTTGACGAAGCCGTCAGCCTGCTGAAAATGACCTTTGAGGACTTCGAAGTGGACGAGGGAGATATTTCCATCATCATCCGGGAGGTGACCGGACGGCGCCAGTTTATCGTGACCAGACCGGGGTAGCAGACTGCAGGGATCAGGCTGTGGGGGCCTCGAGCGGAGCTCTTTATGGATAACACCGTTGACCTGAAGCAACTGGTACAGACCATCGGCCATGGTGTTGCCCTGGCGACGTTGCCGGACTGGGAACTTCGCTTCGAGAATGCCCGCTTTTTCGACTGGTTTCCCCCCGGCGACGACGGATCGGATCGGCTGACAGAGCGCCTGAGCGGCTTCGACTCCGACAAGGCTCAGCAGCGACTGGAATTGCGTAACCGTTACAGTCTGGAGTCAGAAACCAGCTGGAAAGGCCGTTCAGTACCGATACGGCTGGAGTTCCACCCATTTGAATCGGACGGCACTTCCCTGGTGCTGATTGAGGTCCGGGATATCTCAAAGGAGAAAGAGACTCAGTTTATGCTGGACTCCTACTCCCGGCTGGCCGAAAAGAAAACCCGTGAGCTGGAGAAAGAGAAGGAAAGAGTCGAGCGACTGCTGCTCAATATTATGCCGCGCCAGGTCTACGAAGAACTGAAGGATTACGGCACCACCACACCCCAGCGATTTGACCACGCCTCGATTCTGGTACTGGATTTCGTTCGCTTCACCAGCATGACCATCTCCCAGGACGCCAGTGCGCTGGTCTCCGAACTGAACGATATCTTTTCCGCCTTCGATCGTATCGTCGAAATGTTCGGCTGCGAACGGATTCGCACCATCGGTGATTCCTATCTGGCGGTCTCCGGCATTCCGGAAGAAAACAGCGACCACACTCAAAATATTGCCAAAGTGGCGTTACGCATGCGCCGCTATCTGGAGAAACGAAACTCGGCTCACCCGACCCAGTGGCGCTGCCGCATCGGCATCAACACCGGCACCGTGATCGGTTCGCTGGTGGGTATTCAGAAATACGTTTACGACCTGTTTGGTCCCGGCGTCAATCTGGCGGCACGGATGGAGAATATGTCGGAACCCATGCGCATCACCACCAACCAGGCGACCCGGGAGCTGATCAAAGACGATTTTGTGTTTACCGAACGGGGAGAGCTGGAGGTGAAGGGGTTTGGCCCCATGGAACTCTATTTTCTGGAGGAGGAAGCCCGACAGAGCTTCTGACTCAGGCGGACGGTGATTCTGCTGTCCGGGTCTGATCGCCACTCAGCCAGTGAGTGCGCACCCCTTTAAACCACGCCCAGGCATAGAACAGACAGAGCGCAAAAATCCCCCACTGCTCAGCCTGCCAGGCACTGTAGAACCAGAACGGCTGGCCGGCCAGACCAAACAGACAGGCAAAGCGGCGGCGTTTCGGACAACAATCCTGACTCAGCCAGATGGCGATAACGCCGGTAAATGCGATTGCTAACTGTTCCATCTGCTACACCTGTGGCCCTGTTAACCGGAATTATCCGCGCTTCGGGAGCGTTTGTTATTATTGGAAGGTCCATCGATACTAGGGAAGTTCGGTGCGGACATCAATACGGTTGATGAACATTTGTTCAAAAATGATACAGCAAATAGCGACCCGCCGGGCGGCTGATCCGCCACCCACAGGCCCGGCCGGACCGGGAGTAATTTCGGTGAAGCTTGAATTTTCAGGTTTATGCCGCATATTGACTGGATACCCGCCGTAGCACCTCGCTCCGGAGTCAGCGATCAGAGGGCCAGCGCGGTTTTCGCGCCCCGAGGAAGTCATCGATATGAGCGAACGTCAGCAATTCACCCCACCCCATTCTGAGCAGCAATGGGATCCGCAGCCGATAGTCGAATGGCTGATCGGGGCAGGTCGCGACATCGACCGCCCGGACCTGCTGACCGCGGAACTGGGTCATCGGCTGGCCGGCGCCGGCGCTCCGATCTTCAGAATGCGCGTTGGTATGCGAACCCTGAACCCACTGGTACTGGGTTGTGCCTACACCTGGTGGAAAGGTCGCGACGATATCGATATTTACAGCCCGCCCCATAGCGTAAAGGAATCTTCCGACTACGTCGGCAGCCCTATCGAAGCGGTACATCAGACCCACCAGCCCTATCGTTGCCGCTTTGCCGAAGCCGACCCCGACTCACTGCACTCCTCGTTGCGGACCCTGGAGAAGATGGGAGCTACTGATTACCTGGCACAGCCTCTGCAATTTACCTACGACGAGTATCCAACCCCCTGGATTCTGACCACCGACAGGGCGGGCGGCTTCAGCGATACCGATATTCGCAACTTCGACCATATTGCCCGCTACCTGGCGCCGGTCCTGGAAGTGCTGGCCCTGCACAAAACCGCACAATCGCTGCTGGATACCTATCTCGGCCCCAGAACAGGTCGTAAAGTCCTGCAGGGGCAGGTACGCCGGGGCGACGGCGAGCAGATCGAAGCGGCGATCTGGTACAGCGACATGCGGGATTCCACCGCCATCACCGAAGAGCTCAGCCATGATCAGCTGCTGACCCTGCTGAATCACTACTTTGAGGCGATCAGTACCGCGGTCAGCCGCCACGGTGGAGAAGTGCTGCGTTTTATCGGTGACGCCATGCTGGTGGTCTTTCCCACCGACAGCGAGCGCAACCTGGTGCAGGCTTCAGAAGCGGCGCTGGCGGCAGCCCGCGATGCCCATGACGAAATCCAGCGCATCAATCCGCAGCTGGAAGCGGATGGCCTGCCGGCTATTCGCTACGGCCTGGGACTGGAAGTGGGACAGGTGATCTACGGTAATGTCGGCGCACCGGACCGGCTGGACTTTACGGTGCTGGGATCGGCGGTCAATCGCGCCGCCCGGATCGAAAACCTCACCAAAGAAGCAGGCTGCTCGCTGCTGGTCTCCGAACAGTTCGCCTCCCTGCTCGATGATACCTTTACCTGGCTGGGAGATTTCAGTGTCGCCGGTGTCGACAAACCGCTGTCGGTTTACTGCGCCACCTGTGACTATCAGCAGTCGTAGAGTCTGAACAGCTGAAGTCAGACCGCAACAATGCTGTATCTGTCACAGCCCGATCCGCCAGCGATCAGCCAGGGCGACAGTTCAGCCGAGCGGGTGTCCACGGGCTCCGGGGAACGGCGCGATCTGAAATCAGGCGGCCCCCCTGGCTCTCCACCAGGAGCTCGTTGAAATTACCCTCGACTAAGGCTCGACTCTGGAGTGATAACGGAACTGTCCCTCCCGGACCTCCATCATCACCGCGCTTTTATCCGGATCGCCACCGCCGGCATAACCGACCCGGCCAGTGACGCCGTCCCAGCCGGTCACGCCTGCCAGTCCGTCCCGAATCACCTGAGGATCGACGCTGCCTCCGGATCCGGCGGCCTGAAACAACAGGCCAAAGGCATCGTAAGTGAGGGCAGCAACGTCATCCGGAACCCGATCCCAGGCCTGCCGGTAGCGGCTGACAAACGCCTGCGCCCGGTCGTCGGCGATATCCACGGCATAGTGGGCGACGAAGAATGCCCCCTCGACAGCCCGGCGATGTACCCCGGGAATCTGACCCCAGCTATCGCTGCCGATCAGCCTTGCCTGAATTCCAAGCGCTCTGGCCCGGCGAACCTGCGCGGGCACCTCGTTATGGTAATTGGGCAGAAACAGCGCCTCTGCCTGGCTGGCGGCAATCCGGGCCAGCTGTTCGGTCACATCGGGAGCGTCCCGGGTATAGGATTCAAACGCAACGACCTCACCACCCCGGGCCTCAAAGCGGCGCCGGAACACCGCCGCCAGACCCCGGTTGTATTCGCTGGCGATATCGAACAGCACCGCCACCCGTCGGACCTCCAGCTGCTCATAGGCGAAACGGGCCATCACCTGTCCCTGAAAGGTATCGATAAAGGCGACCCGGAACACCCACCGCCGGTCTCGGGTGGTATCGGGGTGGGTCGACCAGGGAGTAATCAGCGGAATCTGTGCCCGCTCCGCCACCTTCGCCGCCGGAATGGCATTGCGGCTGGCCTGGGGACCGACGATGGCGCTGACATTATCATGATTGATCAGCTTCAGTGCGGCACTGGTGGCCAGCTCTGCGCGGTCCTGATTGTCTTCGACCACCAGCACCACCCTCAGACTCCGGTCTCCGATCCTTATCCCACCGGCTTCATTAATTTCCCGCACGGCCAGCTCGGCGGCCTCCACCGAGGAGCGCCCGACCTCCGGCAGGCCGCCACTGATCGGTGCAATCAGACCGATCCGCAACTCCGCCATTGCATCACTGCCGTCGTCACAGCCGGCCATGAGCAGCACCAGTATCAACACCGGCAGTAATCGTTCCCAGGGATTCATCTTCGTATCCTCCGACTGCCCAGATCTGCCCGAATACGCCGGCAATAGTTTGTCTGCCGTTTGTCCGCCTTATTCCGACGATGGCTTCCGACCCTTCAGAATATAAGTGTGCATGCGGCCCTTGCCTTTTATCTCGATGATGCCGCGATCGCCGAATTCATAACGATCCCGCAGGTAGTGATAGGTGGCTTCGGTCACCTGTATCTGCCCCTCCAGTCCCTGGGACTCCATCCTCGCCGCCGTATTGACCGCATCGCCCCAGATATCGTAGATAAACTTCCGGGTGCCGATCACTCCCGCCACCACCGCACCACTGTTGATCCCGATCCGCATGCTGAGATCGGTGTCGTGGCTGCTGTTAAAACGAACGATGGCGTCCTGCATATCCAGCGCCATCTCGGCCACCTGCTCGGCATGATCCTCGCGGAGAACGGGGAGTCCGGCGCCGACCATATAGGCATCACCGATGGTCTTGATCTTCTCAAGCCCTCTCTCCTCGCTGAGGCGGTCGAATTCGGAGAAGATCTCATTGAGCAGGCCGACCAGCTCGGTGGCCGGCAGACTGGCTGACATCGGGGTGAAGTTGACAATATCGGCAAACAGGATGGTGACCTCGGCAAAGCTGTCGGCGATGCAGTCCTCCCCCTGTTTCAGACGCAGGGCGATCGGCTCCGGCAGGATATTAAGCAGCAGATCTTCCGATTTCTGCTGCTCCCGGGCCAGCTGTTCCAGGGTTTCTTTCAGCCGGTCGATCATGTGGTTGAAGTTTTCCGCCAGCTCACCGGTCTCGTCTGCAGTCAGCACCGGCGCCCGATGTTCCAGATCACCGGCGGCGATGCGATGGGTGGTGGCGGTCACCGCCAGAATAGGCCGGGCGATCTGGTGGGTGATCAGATAGATGCCCAGCGCCAGCAGCACCATCGCAGCCAGGCCCAGTCCGAGAATCATCCAGCCCAGTCGCGAAGCGGGTTGCAGGGCTTCCGAAACCCGGATCTCGGTCAGCAGCGCCAGCCCCAGATCCGACAACCAGCGGTAGCTGCCGATCACCTCAGTCCCGGCATAGTTGCGGTAGAGTCCGGCGCCATTCTCGCCCCCGATCGCCGCATCGATGCCATAACTGTGTGCCCCCCGCGGATAAGCCTCATCGAAGAACCGTTCCGCCGACAGAAAGCGATGGTGGCTGTCGACCAGGTAGGATTCGCCGCTCTTGCCGAGCCCGGTACGCCGACGGACTATCTCCACCAGCACCGGCACCCGGATGTGGGCTGCCAGCACCCCCAGCGGTTCGCCATCAAGTCCCGCCAGCGGGGCCGCCACCGTCAGGGTCGGCATGCCGCTGTTGGGGTCCGGATACACCGGCTGAACATGAAGCTCCCTACGCCCCCGGACATAGTAGCTGTCACTGAGTCGGTACTCCCCCTCCAGCGCGGGATCGGTGGCGAAGAACACCTGTCCGCCAACATGACTCAGCAGCAGGATTTCGGTCAGATCCGAAGCGGCCGCGGAGCCATAATCCAGAAACGTAGAGCGGAACAGCGCATCAGCGGTCTTCATATAGGCCGGCTGAAATCCGGGGCTGTTCTGAGGCAGTGCCAGCAACTCTTCCACCCGTTCCCGCAGTTCCTCGAGGCCGGCGATTCTGTTCACGACGCTGGCCTGATCGGCCATAAAACGCCTGATTTCCAATTCCTTATGATCGGCGATCAGCTCGAATCGGGCGATGGCCATTTCTTTCAGAATCGCCGCGGCAAGCAGATAGGAGATCGCCGCCAGCGCCACCACAACGGGGATCGAGACCAGCAGGAACCAGGCCGTCATCCGGGCTTTCAGACTCTTCTTCAGCAACCCCATACGTGCACCGGCCCCATAGCAACCGCAGTCGGAAGGGAGAACAGAGGGATCGGTTTCCCGGACCGGCTGTTCAGCCCGGGAGCGACTCCTATATCAAGAGTAGCGGTTTTTGCGCCCGGGACTGCAGTCAGTCCTCCGCAAAACCGGTTGGCGGTTCGCCACTTACGCTTTCCGGCTCCTCGCTGAGCTAAGCTTGATACTGATGCTTCCGCGTCGAACCGGGCTTTCCGGCAGGTCATCGGTGGCCGCCCACCATCCAGGCAGACAGCGACCCATGCAGCGTAACAGCGACAGACAGAATCAGCGGGACACACAGACAACGCCACTGAGCCGCCGTCGGTTTATCCGGGCAACGGCGGCCACCGGCGTGTCTGCTCTGCTGGCGCTGGGCAGAACCGGGCCAGTCGCTGCGTCCCCCGATCAGGCGCCCCTGAAAGTGGGCATTCTGGGGCCCTATTCCGGCCCGGCCAGCGATACCGGCCAGGCGATCCGCCAGGGCGTGATCATGGCTCTGGAGGATGCCCGGGCCGAAGGCGAAGTACCGCTGATCATCGACGGTCAGTCCCGGGATATCGAGCTGGTCTGGGTCGACAGCGCCTCGGATCCGGACCAGGCGACCGGCGCCATCACCCAGGCAATCGCCGATCGGGGTGTGGCCCTGATGCTGGGTGGCTGGCATTCCGATGTGGCGCTGGCGGCCATGGATGCGGAGGTGCCCTATCATATTCTCCATTTTGGTCATCTCGGCGAAGCGCGCACCATTGCCGAACGAATCAACCGTGCCCCCGGAAAGTACCGCGGCTGGTTCAAAGGCTGGCCTTCTCCTTCCCGCTTTGCCGCACTTTATGGCGCCCCCATTAACCACTTCCGAAGTCAGGGACTGTGGCAACCGGCCAGTGACCGGGCAGCAGTGATGGTGGAGAACAGCGAATATGGTCGCAACTGGGGAGAAGCCCTGCTGGCCAGCCTCAGGCAGGCCGGTTTTCAGGCGCAGCACTACGATCTTACCGGCCTCGATCAGACCGACTTTGGCGCGCTGCTGGACAGTTATGCTGACCGTCGGGTATCGCTGGTGGCAATGACCACCACCGGCCGCGAGGCTGCCGTCAGTTTCGTCCGTCAGTTCCGCCAGCACCAGCTCAGAGCGCTGCTGCTGGCCCACGGACTGAGGTGGATCAGCAACTGGCACGCACTGACCGGCGACGATTCGGATTTCATCGTCACCATGGATTCGGCAATGCCTATTGCGCTCTGGCAGCGCTGGTGGGTCCGGCGCTACACCAGCCGTTTCAGTCAGCCGCCCAGCATTGCAGCCGCCGGCCTTCATTACGATTACGCGCGGATGGCCTTCCGGGTGCTGAACGCCACGGCCAGTCTGGAGCTGGATGCGCTGGTCAGAACCATCCACCGCACTCCCTATCGTGGCATCTGGAACCGTTATCGCTTTGCCACTCGCCCCATGCCTCAGACCGTCTCCGCCAACGAAGTGATAACCGGACGCTTTATGGAGGGCTTTTTTATGCCGATGGCACAACTGTTCGGCGGAAAAGCCCGAATCGTCTGGCCTTCCCGCTATGCCGATCAGCGCTTCCGATCGCCCCCCTGGACCTGACCCGGGCGGATAACAGGAGATCCCGCGATGACAGCGCCCCTCGCCAGCAACCGCTTAGCCCGGACAGTCGCCGGCCCGTATCCTCCGTCAGCGCGTGGGCCGGGAATCCCGGACCGCGCCACGGATCCGCAAGGAGGTCGGCATGCATGAGACCTTCTTCCTGATGCTCGGGCTGGTCGGCCTGCTGACCGTTTCCAGCCTGCTGCTGCCGCTGGCCAACCGCATCAACTTCCCCTATACCGTGTTGCTGGCGCTGGCCGGCTGTGTGCTGGGCCTGCTGGTACTGATGCTGGACGACGGCGACCAGGCCGGACTGGTGGCCGATTTCTTCAGCTCGCTTCGAGCCCTGGATATCACCTCGGAGGTGGTGTTCTTCGTGTTCCTGCCGGCGCTGGTGTTTGAATCAGCGCTGAATATCAACGCCCGTCATCTGATGGCCGACCTCGGCCCGATCCTGCTGCTGGCGGTGATCGGCCTGCTGATCTCCACCCTGGTGGTGGGCCTGACGATCTGGAACCTGTCGGCGATGGGACTGGTGGTCTGCCTGCTGATCGGCGCTATTGTCTCGGCCACAGATCCGATTGCCGTTATCGCCATCTTTAAAAACCTGGGAGCGCCAAAGCGACTGACCATTCTGGTGGAGGGTGAAAGCCTGTTCAACGACGCCACCGCCATCGTCGTGTTCACCATCCTGGCGGGTATTCTGATCGAAGGCACCGAGGCCAGCCTGGTGGAAGCCAGCGGTCGCTTCCTGGTGGTGTTTCTCGGCGGTATTCTGGTGGGCGTGCTCGCCGCCTGGCTGGTGGCCTCGATTATCGGTCGCCTGCGCAACCTGCCACTGGTAGAGATCACCCTGACCATCTGTCTCGCCTACCTGAGTTTCGTCTGGGCCGAACATTACCTGCATGTCTCAGGAGTCATGGCGGTGGTCAGCGCCGGCCTGATGATCAACTCCTTCGGTCGGACCCAGGTATCGCCGGAGACCTGGAGCGCCCTGACCGAGACCTGGGAGGAGCTGGCGTTCTGGGCCAACTCGCTGATCTTCTTTCTGGTGGGGCTGCTGGTTCCCGGACTGATGGCCGGTCTCACCGCCGAAAACGCCGTTGCCCTGATCGCTCTCACCATCGCCGCCTTTGTGGCCCGCTCACTGGTCCTGTTCGGGGTCCTGCCCGGCCTCAACCGGCTCGGCTGGGGACAGAAAATCAGCGCCGCCTTCCGCACCGTGATGCTCTGGGGCGGTCTCCGGGGTGCAGTCTCGCTGGCGCTGACGCTGGTGATTCTGGAAACGCCGGCTATTGATGCCGACATTAAGCAGTTTGTAGCGGTGCTGGTGACCGGGTTTGTACTCTTCACCCTGTTCGTCAACGCACCGACCATGGGCATGCTGATGCGGTTCTTTAATCTCGATCAGTTACCCCCCTCAGAACAGGCCATTCGTAACCGGGTCATGGCGCTGTCGCTGTCACAGATCGGTAAGGGACTGGACCAGGCCGCCCGCCAGGATGGGATCAGTTCGCCGATTGCCGCCGAGATCTGCAGCGAGTACCAGCAGCGCCTGGCCGATATCGAAGCGGATATGACCCGTGGCGGAGATCTGCCTGAGGAGATGGTGCAGCTGGTGGGGCTCACCACCCTGGTCAATCATGAACGCCAGCTCTACCTGAGCCGCTTTTCCGATGGCCTGATCTCCTCAGGAATCACCCGTATCCTGATGGCTCAGGCCGATGATCTGCTGGATGGATTGAAAGCTTCCGGCGCCGAAGGCTATCGCCGGGCGGTAGAGAAGCAGCTGGGATTCAGCCCGTTGCTGCGAACCACCCTGATGCTGCAGCGCCAGCTGGGCATCGACAGCCCTCTGGCACGACTGCTGGCAGACCGCTTTGAGGCACTGCGCGCGGTAGAGACGGTGATCGTGGCACTGGTCAGCTATGCCCGTGAGCGCATGCCCGCACTGCTGGGTGACGACGCCAGTGAGCAGCTTGTCGATCAGCTGCAACAACGGCTGGAGGCGACCCGCCAGGCCCTGGAAGCGCTGGGCCAGCAGTATCCCGACTACGCCAGAACCCTGCAGAAGCGCTACCTGGCCAGAGTTGCACTTCGCCTGGAGGAAGCCAGCTATCGACGCATGCTGCACGACCGGGTGATCAGCCAGGAGGTTTTCAATGACCTGGGACGGGACCTGGAGCGACGCGCCCGTATCCTGGAGCGGCGACCACCACTGGATCTGGGTCTGAAACCGGACAAGCTGGTGGCGCGGGTGCCGTTCTTCACCGACCTTCCGGCCAGCCGTCTCGATGCGATCGCTCGCCTGCTGAAGCCCCGGCTGGTGCTGCCGGGGGAGCGGGTGATCAACCGGGGCGATCCCGGTGACGCCATGTATTTCATATCCAGCGGCGCGGTCCAGGTGGAGGTGGAACCGGAGCCGATCTGGCTGGGCAGTGGTGATTTTTTCGGTGAAGTGGCCCTGCTCACCGAAGAGCCCCGCAACGCCAGTATCAGTGCCCTGGCTTACTGCCAGTTGCTGGTGTTGCCGGTACAGGACTTCCACAGCCTGCTGGCGGATTTTGCCGACCTCAGAGACAGCATCACCCGGGCCGCCGGACAGCGCCTTGAACCCGAGCAGCTGATCGCCAGGGTGCCGCTGTTTGCGGCGCTGACCGGCAACCAGATCAGCGAAGTCGCTGAGCTGCTGAAACCCCGGCTGGCGGCCCCCGGGGAACGGGTGGTGTGCCGTGGAGATCCCGGCGATACCCTCTACTTTATCGCCAGCGGCAATCTGGAAGTGATGCTGGACCCCGAGCCCCACCGGCTGGGCCCGGGTGATTTTTTCGGAGAGCTGGCACTGCTGACCCACCAGCCCCGCAGCGCCGATGTCACCGCCACTCGATACAGCCAGTTGCTGGCCCTGGACGCCCGGGATTTTCAGCGTCTGCTGGCCACCAGCCCGGGTCTCAGCGAACAGATCCATCGCATCGCCCGTGAACGAATGGGGACGGAGATCGACCCGGACAGCGACTGAATCCGATCCTCAGTGTCAGCCCCCGCTGACGCAGCTGCCGGACACCCTGAAATACCACGCCCCGACGAGCGGAGAAAATACCCCGGCTGGTCCGGATGGCCGTTGGCCTGGCCGATATGGTGATAAAAAAAAGGCCCCTCGATCAGGGGCCTGAGTCATTTTCGCGGCGGCTGCGCTCAGATCACACCGCGACGTTGCTGATCCCGCTCGATGGAGTCGAACAGCGCCTGGAAATTGCCCTCACCAAATCCCTGATGGTGCTTGCGCTGGATCAGTTCGATAAAAATCGGTCCGAACAGATTACGGGTAAAGATCTGCAGCAGATAACCCTTCTCGTCGCCATCCACCAGCACCTGATGCTGCCTGATACGTTGCGGATCTTCCTGAACTCCCGGCACCCGATCGAAGACGCTGTCGTAGTAATCATCGTTGATATCCAGGGTCGCGATCCGGCTGCCCTTCATGGCATCAAGGGATGCCAGCAGATCATCGGTCAGGAACGCCAGGTGCTGAACGCCGGGACCATGATATTCATCCAGATACTCATCGATCTGGTTGTTCTTATCGTCCTTACCCTCATTGATGGGAATGCAGAAACTACCGTCCGGAGATTTCAGGGCATAGGAGATCAGTGCCGTTTTCTGGCCCTTGATATCGAAGTAGCGCACCTCCGTGAAACCGAACACCTTCTTATAGAAATCCGCCCAGATCTGCATGGTGCCCTTGTAGACGTTATTGGTGAGATGATCGACCGCCAGGAAGCCTTTCTGGGGGACGACCTGCGGTTGATCCAGGGCGATAAAATCCTCCTCATAGATGGAACCGTGATCACCGAATCGGTCGATAAAATAGATCAGACTGTCGCCAATACCGTAAATCGCCGGATAGGGCAGATCCCGACGCGTTTCTTCAGCGGGTCGTGCGCCCCGCTCAACAGCCGTCCGGAAGGCGAAGTCGGCATCATCAACCCGCCAGCCCATCGAGCAGATGGCAGGCCCGTGACGGCGGGCGAACTCACGGGAAAACCCCTGACGTTCACGATTCAGCAGGAAGTGAATATCGTTCTGGTTGTAGTAGAGAATGTCTTTGCCTTTAAAGCGTCTGAGCTTAGAGAGGCCGAAGTCGATAAAGACTTCATGCATGTAGTCACTGTCCGGCGAGGCAAACTCAGTAAACTCAATTCCGCGCAGTCCGAGGGGATTGGTTTGCTCAGTCATAGTTATCTCCGTCTTTTTGCTGTTGTTTCTGCAAGTTGTTTTTATCTGATCAGAAACGTTATTGATATTTATCATTCTGAAGAGATAACCAGCAAAAAAAAGAATAAACTTTCTATAAACTACATCTGATTATTCGATCATCTTACAAGCTGGCGGGCCTCCCATCTGCCAGCAGGAGAGCTGTCTGAAATGAGACTGGATCTTGAATCCCTGCGCGTACTGCACGTGATCATCAGCGAAGGCAGCTTTGCCAGAGCCGCCGAGAAACTCTGTAAAGCCCAGTCCGCCGTCAGTTACCAGATCCGCAAGCTGGAGCAGCAACTGGGTTTTCAGATATTCGATCGCAGCAAATACCGGGCGGAACTGACCCCCCGGGGCCAGGTGCTCTGGAGCGAGGGACGGCGGATGCTGGAGCTGGCCAGCCGTATCGAGACGTTGGCGGAACGCTATACCGAGGGCTGGGAGCCCAGCCTGGAGCTGGTGATCGACGGTGCGCTGCCCATGGAACCGGTGATGCGAGCTCTGAAGACCCTGGTGGATCGCGATATCCCGACCCGAACCCGGGTCAAAGTGGAGGCGCTGGGAGGAGTGCAGATGCGATTCGAACAGGACCGTTCCGACCTGATGCTGGTAAAGGATTACCGGCCCGCGCCGAACCTGAAGGCAATAGCCCTGCCAGCCATTACCGTGCTGCTGGTGGCCGCTCGCGACCATCCACTGGCACAGCAGCAGCGGATCAGTCTTGATCAGCTTTACGATCACGTCGAACTGACGATTCAGGACACCAGCGACGAACGGGGCCAGACGCCTGATGCGCTGCAGTTCGGCGGGGACCGGGTGTTCTATATGCACGGTTTCTCCAGCAAAAAGACCGCGTTGCAGATGGGACTGGGTTTCGGCTGGATGCCCCATTTCATGATCATCGATGAGCTGAATTCCGGCGCTCTGGTGGAGCTGGGTTTCAGCGGAGGATCCCGAGTGACCTTCACGCCACAACTGGTCTTCGATACCAACCGTCCCCCCGGCAAAGCGGGACAGCTGATCACGGACCTGATCCTTGCTGAATTTCCAGCATTTGAACAGTAACCGGGACCTGCGGGTGCTGACTTTTAACCAGGATCTGGAGAACGGTACCTCCGCCAGGCAGTTTCTGGCTTCCAGGGGCTTTCTGAACTTGCCGGGCTACGTAGACCGGAACTATCTGTCTGGCCGGACCTTCGGACAGAAACTGTTACCAATGAGCCTGCTGTTCGATACCGACGGACGGCTGATTGGTTATCTCGCCGGACCGGTGGCCTGGAACTCTGCGGCGGCCAGAGCTCTGATTGCTCGTTACCTTCCCGGACCGGATCGCTGAAATATCGCCCCCGACTGTAACGTTTTAACCGCTCCGCTCTCTTTGTAGATATCCGGAAGGTAACTTGCCGTTCGGGCAGACCTGCACCTCAGGTCAAAGCATTGTGGATTCGGGCGTGGTGCCGCAACTGTTTTCGCGCTTCCCCCCTGGCAGAAGAACAGCCACGGTCCGGGCCCGGTCCAACCTTCCGTTACTGTGCCCGATGGTTGCAAGAAGTGACAAGAAGGATGCTCTTGATGACTCGTTCTGCCAGAGCGCTTCACTCATTGCCAGGCAGCGGCTGTGCCGGGCCATTTTGTGCGGCCGGCAGAAAAGAGAACCGCCCCGCCGGAACTGAAACCTGCGATTCGCGAGCCATACCGTTTCGGACCCGCCCCCTCCCGGACCGGAAATCACCACCCCGCCCGAGTCCGAAACAGCGACGGAACGTCGTTTCCGGGTATCTCAGCAAGGTCCCTTCGACAATTAAGAGGAGATAACCATGGTTCTGTGTATCCGGCGCCTGGGCGCCACCCTGTTCGCCCTTTCCATGCTGCTGTTTCTGGCGCCTTATTCAGCGGCTGGTCCGGAAAATGATCCCAACTGGAATGGGATAACCCTGGTTGCAGCCAACCCCTGCGCCGCCAATCCCTGTGCTGCAAAGAACCCCTGCGCCGCTAATCCCTGCGCTGCCAGGAACCCCTGTGCCGCTAATCCCTGTGCTGCGAAGAACCCCTGTGCAGCGAAGAACCCCTGCGCAGCCAATCCCTGTGCTGCGAAAAACCCCTGTGCCGCCAATCCCTGCGCTGCGAAAAACCCCTGTGCCGCCAATCCCTGCGCTGCGAAGAACCCCTGTGCCGCCAATCCCTGTGCTGCGAAGAACCCCTGTGCCGCCAATCCCTGTGCTGCAAAGAACCCCTGTGCCGCCAACCCCTGTGCTGCAAAGAACCCCTGTGCCGCCAACCCCTGTGCGGCGGGTGGCAAAGTCGATGCCAGCCTGATTACCCGACCGGCGGGACCTGCGGAATGGTGGGGTGACCGGTCAGGCCTGGTCAGCTACGGCAGCAAACTCTGGAACGATCCGACTCTGAGCCGCAGTGGCGTCAGATGCAGTACCTGCCACGCCAACAACCAGCTGTTTCAGAAGACCTTCGCTGTGCCCTACCCTCATCAGGTAAAAATGGCAAAAGAGCGCGCGGGGATGGACAGTATTCATGCTGACGAGATGGTCCAGCTCTGCATGGTTGTGCCCATGGCCGCCGGCCCACTGGGTTGGAAATCCCGAGAGCTCGCGGCTCTGACCGCCTACACCGAGGAGGTCCAGAAGGGATTCAGAGTTGCAGCAGCCAGTCCCTGTGCTGCAAAGAACCCCTGCGCCGCTAATCCCTGCGCAGCTAACCCCTGCGCAGCTAACCCCTGCGCAGCTAACCCCTGCGCCGCTAAAAATCCCTGCGCAGCCAATCCCTGCGCAGCTATAAATCCCTGTGCAGCTATAAATCCCTGTGCAGCTATAAATCCCTGTGCAGCTAACCCCTGTGCCGCTAAAAACCTCCAGTAAAAACCAGGAGCTGACCCGGGAGTATGAGAACCGGACCACATAGTCGACAGAAAAGGACCTGCGGGAAAGTATGTGGTCTGGTGGCCGCATCGGTGCTGGTAGCGACCGGGTTGCAGGCCGCTGCGACCAGCGACCCGAAGCAGACCGCGATGTTTCTCGAACGGCACTGGCAACGTCCGATACCACACCAGGGGCCGGCACCCGATCATTTCAGTGAGCTGGAAAGTTCGCTTTCTCCCCGGGCCTGCGGCAGCTGTCACCCTGAGCAACTGGCAGACTGGAGCCGCAGCCTGCACAGTCGGGCGATGGGGCCCGGCCTGATGGGACAACTGGCAGAGATGTCTCCCCATGCCCGGGACCAGCACCAGGCCTGTATCCGCTGCCACGCCCCGCTGGCTGAACAGGCCGACGCCCTGGTGGAGGAACTTCGGCACGGCACACCGGAATCGGCCGGAACCACCGAGGACAACCCGCTGCAGGCGGGTGCACTGCATCGCCAGGGACTGGTCTGCGCCGCCTGCCATGTGCGCAACAACGAACGCTTCGGTCCGCCCCGAAAAGACGGTTCCCGCCCTCTGCCGGGCCAGACACTGCCCCACAATGGCTGGACTCCGAGCGAGGCCTTCAGCGACAGCAAATTCTGCGCTGCCTGCCACCAGTTCGAAGCGGGGGAATTTGCGCTCAATGGCAAGCTGCTGGAGAACACCTACGAGGAGTGGAAGCAGAGCCGCTATGCCCGGGAAGGTACGCACTGTCAGGCCTGTCATATGCCGGACCGCAAACATCAGTGGCGGGGCATCCATGACCCGGAGATGGTCCGCGGAGGCGTTTCCATTGATTCCCATCCCCGGGAGCTGAACGGCCCTGAACTTCACGCCCGGATGACCATGACCAACAGCGGCACCGGTCACCGCTTCCCCACCTATGTCACCCCCCAGGTGGTGATGATGGGGTACCAGGAGGACGCTGCTGGCAGGTTGCTGGATGGCACCCAGAGCTACTTCGTGGTCGCCCGCCGGGTGCCGCTGGACCTGAGCCGTGAGATTTTCGATACCCGACTGGCCCCCGGCGAAACCGCCCTGCTCGACTACCGGATGGTCCGCCACCCGAAAGCCGTCAGTATTGTGCTGAAGATCTATGTGGAACCGGACAAATTTTACGAGGGCTTCTATCTCAGCCGGCTGCAATCCGGCCGGACCGGCCCCGGGACCAGGATGCTGCAGCAGGCACTGAACCAGACCCGACTTTCAGTGTTCACACTCTATGAGCAGCGAATGTCGTTACCCTGACGGAGGACAGCATCATGACCAGATCACGCGCTGGCATTGCCATCGGCCTTTCCATCCTGTTCGGGTGTTCGGCAGGACTCAGCTTCAGCGTCCTGTCGGCCGATCAGGCAACGGTGATCGAACTGACTCAGGTACCCTGCCAGTTCCTGGAGAGTGAGAACGGTAATAATCACGGCTATACGTCCTCCCGAGCCGATGACTGTGAAGCGATCAATAAGCGGACCGCCGAACAGCGCCTCGGATCGGCCAGGACCATTTCCCTGAGCGCCGGGAAATACATATTCAGAGTGACCAACAGGAATGTGCCCTACGATCTGGGTTTCTGGCTGCGCGGTAAGGGTATTCTGGGCTACACCTCACTGCCGAGTGTATCCGGTGGCGGACTGAGCACCGGCCGCACCCTGGACTATGAGATTGAACTGAAGCCCGGCGAGTATATTTACTCCTGTCCGCTGAACCCGACGCCGGACTATAACCTGGTAGTGACAAATTAGTGATGCCGGTAGTCACCGAAGAACGGTGCGCTGACCCCGATGGTTTTCGTGCCCGGTATGAAAGTGACTGAAAAGCGCAGAGTGCGATGTACAATGGCAGCGCCTGCGGCACCGGCACTGCGACCAGTTGGCTGCGACCGAGGGGGTAGACTGTTGTGACCCGCTCCGACCGCCAGGGATGGTGGCTGTGTCGCGGGCAGGACTGACTGCAATTGTCGATCCGGTCTGATATCTGAATGTACGACAGCCGGCGTCACCCGATCGACCATCCAGACGTCGACTGAACCGCCAGCCGGTTTCGGTCCGCGGTAGCTTGCCGTAGCGTCCTGTAGTTTCCTCTGCTGCCAGAGCCGGCAATCCCGGAATGACAGCCCCCCTCCTGTCATCCTTACTGATCCGGGCCAGATCCCTCATCCCTGACAGCAGTTCGGGTGCCCCAAAACAGCACAACCTAACCAAACCAGCATGCACCACTTGAAGTCACTCCCTTCAGCTGGCGCACCATTAATGTGCAGTCATTGCTCGAGAATGAAGCACTGAATACATAGACCACTGTTTTACAAGAATTTTTTACATGGCACAGGAAGTGCATAAAAAGAGCAAAAGAATTTCAGTGAATTTGTTCTGTTTCAATTTATGCACCATCAGGAGTAATGCGAGTGAAACTTGTCAGTGCAGTGATTAAACCCTTCAAGCTGGACGATGTCCGTGAGGCGCTGTCCGAAATCGGCGTCAGCGGCCTGACCGTAACCGAAGTGAAGGGCTTCGGTCGCCAGAAAGGCCATACCGAGCTCTATCGCGGAGCCGAGTATGTGGTCGACTTTCTGCCCAAGGTAAAGCTGGAAGCGGCCGTCGCCGACGAGGTGGTCGACAACGTAATCGAGGTGATCAGTAGCAGCGCACGCTCAGGCAAGATCGGCGACGGCAAAATCTTTGTGACTGAGCTGGACACTGCGATTCGGATCCGTACCGGCGAAAGCGGAAACGACGCGCTCTGATGCCGGACAGCAGCCCCCGATAACAATACAGATTATAAAAGCTACGTAGGAAAAACGATGTTCAAAATAATCGCTCTGATTGCGCTGAGCCTGCTACCGGGCCTGGCGGCAGCCGACGAACTGAATGGTGCCAATACCGCCTGGATACTGACCTCCACCGCGCTGGTGCTGTTTATGACCCTGCCGGGCCTGGCACTGTTTTACGGAGGCCTGGTGCGGTCCAAAAACGTGCTGTCGGTACTGATGCAGTGTTTCGCTATCGCCGGAGCTGCTTCGCTGATCTGGCTGATGTTCGGTTACAGTCTGGCGTTCGGCGAAGGCAATGCCTGGATTGGTGACTTCAGCAAGGTGATGATGGCCGGTATCGGTCGCGACACCCTTGCCGGCGATATCCCGGAATCACTGTTTATGCTGTTCCAGATGACCTTTGCCATCATCACCCCGGCACTGGTTATCGGCGGCTTCGCCGAGCGTATGAAGTTCAGCGCCATGCTGCTGTTCAGCTGCATCTGGCTGGTGCTGGTCTACGCCCCGGTGACTCACTGGGTCTGGGGTGGTGGCTGGCTCGGCGCCATGGGCCTGTATGATTTTGCCGGCGGTACCGTCGTACATATCACCGCTGGTGTTGCTGCCATTACCGCTGCAATCGTCATCGGACCTCGCCGGGGCTTTCCCACCACGGCCATGCCGCCTCACAACCTGACCATGACCGTGATGGGCGCAGGTATGCTCTGGGTCGGCTGGTACGGATTTAATGGCGGTTCCGCGCTGGCTGCAAACGGTGATGCCGCGATGGCGATGCTGGTTACCCATATTTCCGCGGCGGCGGGAGTGCTGACCTGGTCGGCAATTGAATGGGTACGCTTCGGCAAGCCCAGCGTGCTCGGCGCCGTTACCGGTATGATTGCGGGTCTTGGCACCATCACCCCGGCTTCCGGCTTTGTCGGTCCCGGCGGCGCGCTGGTGATCGGCATACTGGCGGGTGCCATCTGTTTTGTCGCGACCCAGCTGATCAAACGGGTCTGGAAAATCGATGACTCCCTCGATGTAATGCCGACCCACGGTGTCGGCGGCATCATCGGCACCCTGTTCGCCGGTATCTTCTCCAGTACTTCACTGGGAGTGTTCAGCGGCTTCGGCTATGCCGACGGCATCGAAACCATGGGCGGTCAGTTCGGTGTTCAGGCGATCGGCGTAATCACCACCCTGGTCTACACCGCCGTCGTCACCTGGCTGATCCTCAAGGTAGTTGGCGCTCTGGTCGGTCTGCGGGTTGATGAAGAAACCGAGATTCAGGGACTGGATACCACCGAGCACGAAGAAACCGGTTACAACCTGTAACCCCACATCTGAGTCTGTCCTCCGGGGCAGAGTAAAAAAAGGGTGCTGACAGCACCCTTTTTATTTTGTCCGTCAAACGGACCCGGGCATCAGACCGGTGACGCCGGTGTATGACGCGGGTGAGTACTGATAAACAATGCCAGCACCCGCTTCAGGTCGGCTTCATGATCGCAATTACCTGCCTTCTGAGCATGCCGGATATCATCGATAATCATCCTCCGGATCATCCGTTCCCCACCGTCGGTATGCACCAGGTAATTGGCAGTGGCTATCGCCTGGATACGGTGCAGATGTTCATGTTCGGCAACGGCATCGATCTCTTCCTGAGTCAGTTCACACATCTCCAGGCAGTCTTCGTAAGTTAACATGGCTATCCGCCCCCTTCTGTCTGTAAAAGCTGAAACGACTTAATCATTCTCATCTTCATCATAAGACAGTCGAGGAGCCGACAGGGTGAAATCGACACACCATTTCCGGCCCCGGCTGTAGTGTGCTGCAATTACATCAGAATATGTTGATATAAAAATCATCTATATGATTTTTATCATCTTTTATAACCTGAGCTAACAGCATAAACGGCATCTGTCAGCCAAGCGAAGTGGTCAGGCTGAACGTTGACGGACCGCTTCAAACAGACAGACACCGGCTGCCACCGACACGTTGAGACTGCTGACTTCGCCAGCCATTGGAATCTTCACCAGCTGATCACAGGCTTCCCGGGTCAGCCTGCGCATTCCGGACCCTTCTGCCCCCATCACCATCGCCATCGGCCCGGTAAGACTGGCTTCAGTCACCAGTTGCTCCGCCTCACCGGCGGTGCCGGTAATCCAGATGCCGCTGGCCTGCAGATGTCTGAGGGTGCGGGCCAGGTTCGTAACGGTAATGTAGGGCACCGCTTCGGCGGCACCACAGGCAACCTTGACCGCAGTGCCGCTCAACGGTGCGGCCTTATCCTTCGGCGCAATGACAGCGTGAACACCGGCGGCATCGGCAGTGCGCAGACAGGCCCCGAGATTGTGGGGGTCGGTAACCCCGTCCAGTACCAGCAGAAAGGCCGGCTCCTCCAGCCCGGCCAGCAAACTGTCGAGAAAGGCCTCGTTCTGTGCCCGACTGGGCTCCACCCTGGCGACAACGCCCTGATGCACGCCATCCACCAGCCGTTCCAGCTCGGCCCGCTCCACGTACTTACAGTTAACCTGGCAGCGACCGGCAAGATCCAGCAGACGCTGCATCCGTTTATCCTGCCGTCCTTTCTGGATCAGCAGCTCGTGGACACGTCCGGGGTGGCGTTCCAGCAGAGAAGTAATTGCGTGGATGCCAAAGCGGAGATCGGACTTCGCCATTCAGTTCAGCCTCGTTCGGTATAATGACTTAATGATTAGTTGCCTGGCAGGCAGGCCACCATAGTAACCTGGTTGTCGGTTGTGCCCGCAATCCTGTGTCACATTGCGGGACGGGCTAATTCCCGAAAATCTGCCCCGGGCCAGCACCAGGGGAGCACGATTTCACCTGACTGGCCTGCGAAGTCAGAATTACTGATTCAGCCAGTGTCCGGCCTGCTCCTCCACCAGCGCGGCCAGCAGATCGATATGAGCCGGGTCGGCATTCAGGCAGGGGATAAACTGATAGCGTTCCCCCCCCGCTTCCTCAAACAGTTCACGGTTCTGAATAGCGATCTCCTCCAGCGTCTCCAGACAATCAGCGGAAAATGCCGGACTGATCACATCGACGGATTTAATCCCCTGAGCGGCATAGTCCTTCAGAGTCTCATCGGTGTAGGGCTTTACCCACTCGGCCGGACCAAAACGGGACTGGAAAGTCGCCTGATAATCCATACCCGAGAGTCCCAGCTCTCTGGCAAGCAGCATACCGGTGCGCAGGCACTGCTGGGGGTAGGGATCCCCCTGGTCCGCATAGGATTTAGGAATGCCGTGAAAACTCAGCAGTAACCTTTCGCCCCGACCATGTTGCTGCCAGTGCTGGCGGACCGAGTCGGCCAGTGCCGAAATATAGAGCGGATGCTCGTGGTAATCCCGCAGAATGCGAATGTCACAGATATCACGACAGGCTTTCTGAAACTCGGCCACCTTGTCGTAGACCGGTCCGGTGGACGTGGCGGAAAACTGCGGGTAAAGCGGCATCACCAGAATTCGCCGGTAGCCACTCTGATGCAGGTCCCGCAGGCACTGGTCAAAATTCGGAGAGCCGTAAGTCATGGCGGCAAACACTTCCGGACTGCGCCCCGGGCAGCGTTGCTGCAGTGCCAGCTGAAGCTCGGCGACCTGCTGATTGAGGATGCGCCGCATGGGAGAATCCTGCTCCCAGATACTCTGATAAAGACGAGCCACTTTACGGGGGCGCAACTGCAATATGATCAGATTAAGCACCAGCCACCAGAACGCGCGCTTCAGACCATTACCTTCGATCACCCGCTTATCCCACAGGAATTCTCTGAGGTAACGTCTGACCGACGCTGCAGTGGGTTGATCCGGTGTTCCAAGGTTGACAAGAACAACAGCGGTTTTGTGATGAGTTTCGGGCACGGTGTATCTCATTGAACCGGGAAAAGAAATGCCGGCTATTATCAATGACCCGGAACTGAAAATACAGCGGCCGGAGCCCGCTCCGATTACAAATGCGGGATTTTGTGAGCTCTTTATGACTTCGGACAGGAGTTCCGGCTGCACAGGCGTACTGTCACAGCCGGAACGATTCGGACAGAGCGACAGAGGCCGCCGCGGTGTCCTCAGCCCGGGGGGGTGAAACGCTCTTCAGCGAGCCGGTCGGCAATATCGCTGGTAGGCATCTGTTCCCGGTCTGAACGTTGGAAGATTTCAGTCAGCGTATCACCGATTTCCTCCAGTTTGGACTGAACGACCACCGGACTGGCACCCTCACGCTCCATGCCGATATCGATGATGCCGCCGGCATTAATGACATAATCCGGCGCATAGAGCACTCCCTTGCGCTTCAGTACCGCGCCGTGTCGTTCTTCAGCCAGCTGGTTGTTGGCGGCACCTGCCACCACCCGAGCCTGCAGACGCTCAATGCTCTGATCGTTGATCACGGCTCCGAGGGCACAGGGCGCAAAGACGTCGACATCGAGGCCGATGATCTCCTCGGCGCTGACCGCCTTTGCATTAAGCTCGTCCACCGCCCGCTCAACCTGCTGATGATGGATGTCAGTTACAAACAACTCGGCACCGGCCTGGTGCAACTGCTCCGCCAGCCGGTAACCGACGTTACCGATGCCCTGCACCGCCACTTTCAGGCCGTCCAGATCGGAACGACCGAGCTGGTGTTTTACTGCCGCGCAGAGACCCACATAGGTACCGAAGGCGGTTGAGGGTGACGGATCACCATTTCTGAGCTGACCGTCTGTTCCGATCCGATCCTGAACACCGGCCACCCAGGGCGTTTCCAGACCCATGACTTTCAGATCCTCGACACCGGTGCCGGAATCCTCGGCGGCGATATAAAAACCACCCAGCTGATTGAGAAAGCGTCCCATAGCACGCAGCAGGGCCTCACTTTTCTGAGTGCGGGGATCCCCGATAATAACCGACTTGCCCCCCCCCAGCTTCAGATTGGCCAGTGCTGATTTGTAGGTCATACCTTTCGAAAGCCGGAGCACATCCCTCAGCGCCGCTTCATCGCTGGCGTAGGGATACATACGACAGCCCCCCAGCGCCGGACCGCGGCTGGTGTTGTGGACGGCGACGATTGCCTTAAGCCCACTGTCGGTATCGGAAAAGAAACTTACCTGCTGGTGTTGAGAAAATTCGGTGTGACTGAATACAGACATAACGCCCCCTGTAAAAAGGAATTGGAGATTGCAAAAGGACTGGATGCAGCCGGCGGGCGGCCGGACATCGGATCAGTAATCGGCGGCCGGAAGGACAGCCGGGACAATCAGGGGCGGGCTGGTGTATTTCGGAAAGTTAAGGGCTTTCAGGTTCATCATATTCTCCTGGCACCGGATCACGGCGACAGTCATCGGTTGTTATTTTAATCCGCTCCGGTTCGGATAGCGGACCGGGTGAGCCCATCGCAGCAAATACCGTGCAACGGACAGATCACAGCTCCCTTGTGAGGCGCTGGGAGATCAGAAAATTATACGCATTTTACGTTAACGTCAATTATTTTAAACAAAGAGAGCTGTGCCCGAGAACGCCGCTGAGTCGGATCCGGCGCTGGAGTATTCGGGATCAGAGCCGGTCGGAGGACCGGCCGAAAAGGGATTACTGCTGGCTGCTGACAAAGGCCCGCTGTACGTCATTCAGATCCAGTTCGAGAATGGTGGCATAGGTATCTTCCTGAATCGGAAAGGTCTTGACGACCCGGGCACCCCGGATAATACCGCCAACCGCGGTATTGAACTGATCATTCTGCAACGCCATATCCTGAATCCGGGTGGTCCCGAACAGGTACTGGCCATGAACGATGGCAGCCAGCTCCTTATAAGCCTGCAGCTTGGAGGCGCGCATGGCATTAAGAATCTTGTGATTGCGGGTCGCCCCGGCCTGAATGCTGACAGGGGCATAGCCGGTCGCGGTAACCAGCCGGGGCTGCGCTGCCACTTCCACCCCGGCGCTGGTTTCAGCCGGCATCTTCAGTTTCTTCTGAGCCTGCTGATACTCGTAGCGAACGGTGTCACAGCCCGTCAGCAGCATAACCAGCACCGTTAACATCAGCATGGGTCCACGCAACATCAGCTTAGCCTTCCTCTGTTCGGCGGTCACCACCGCCTGTCTTGGTCCGCTGGGACCGGTTTGTTCAGTGAACGGGAACGCCGCCGTTCTCAACGATCATGCCATCGCGGCTGTCGAGCGGGTTGTAGCCGGGCAGGCCGCCTTCAAGGTCCGCCGCGCTCATCTGCGACTGGCCGGTGGCAACCACCTGGCGGGTGACTGTATCCAGCATTCGGGCGTTGATCAGAATACCATCCGAGCTGACCTGGTAAGTGCCGCTGAGCACATAACTGATACGGTGCTTACGGTAGTAGTCCGCCAGCGGCAGCTGTTGAGGCCGGGTCTGTCCTGCAAAGGCGACGGCCTGATGATCCACCAGATTAAAACCACGGACCTGGAGTTCGTGGTAGAACCCCTCCGCCAGCTCGGTTCCCAGATTGCGTTTGCGGCCCGGTTCGGACAGATCCACGAAAGGGGCAACGGCGATGGGCAGACGCTTAATTCCCCGCTGCTTCAGGCTCGCCGAAATCTGTTCGGCCATGGTTCTTACGGGCTGGCCGAAGACCGGCGTCACATCACCCAGTGCAGTTCGGGCCCGGCGTTCCGCGGTCGGCGCCAGCGCCGTCTCGTTGACGACCCGGGTGCTGACCTCATTCTCCACGATCACCCGAACCGGTTGTTGCTGTTGCAGCGAACAGCCACCGAGCGTCAGCAGTATCGCCCCGATAACAGACACTGATAATTTATTCATCTGGATTCCGCTGATAACGACAAACATCAGCCACTGAATCTACCACAATTCCCATCCGGCCAGTACCTTTCAGTCCTGCGCCGGCCGCATCCGTTGCCGGGACCCGCAGCACAGACTTTACCGGGAACTTATTTGCATACTCCCCCTGAATTCCTTAACTTTAGTATCTGCACAAAGGACTACCGAGCCCCTTCCCGATCCCGGAGCCCTGTTTAAGGCCGTCATGAAAACACTGATACCCACTTTTTTTCTCCTGCTGACCGTTACGCTCAGCACTGTTGCACAGGCCGTCACCGTGGAAGCCGAAGGACGTGTGGTAATCCATGATCAGGATATCGATGCGGCTCGCCGTGAAGCTCTTCGCAGCGCCTCGCAGCAGGCACTGCTGCAGGCCGGTGCCTGGGTCAGCAGTTCTCAGTCGGTCAGCCAGGGAGTCCTCAGTGACGATAATCTGCAGGTGAGAAGCGTTGGCAGTCTGACCAACGTCCGGGTGATTGACGAGCAGGTACAGGGCAATCTGTTTGTTATGAAGATCCGTGCCGATGTTGAAACCGAAGACAGCTGCCAGCAGTCCACTGCCGGTGCCAGCTATGTAAAATCCGCCGCCATCACGGCATTTCCCGTTCAGCACCCCACTCAGGCCAGTCTCGGCGACCTCCATGATGCCTCAAGAGGCATCAGTAAACTGATCAGCGACAGTCTGTCCCGCCGGGGTAGCTTACGCGCTCTGAACGCCAGCCACCTGGCCGTCAACCCGGCCCCGGACACCGCTGCCAGTTATCAGCAGGATAACGGCAGTATCAGCGACACCCTGCCGGTGTTCCGGGATATGGACGTGCAGTTTATTGTTTCCGGCGTAATCCGCGATCTTAATATGTTTGACCCGACCCGAAACACCGAGGGCAACTATTTCGGCTATCTCTACGACTCTCTGGACTACCGGGGTCGTCAGCACATGCGTAATTTTGGCATTGAAGTCTTCGTCCACGACGGTTTTACCGGTGCCCTGCTGTTCAGCCGGAACTACCGGACCGGCGGCATCTGGGCCCTTCCCGACCACACCAGCACCGGTTTCGGAACGGCGGCCTTCCTGAACACCGATTACGGCCAGCAGGTTAACCGGCTGATCGGCCAGATCAGCCAGGATCTGGACCGTAAGCTGAAGTGTGAACCCTTCCGGGCACGCATCGTCAGGACCCGCCGGAACAGCATCACCTTCAATGCCGGCTCGGTGGCGGGTATCCGACCCGGTGACAAACTGATGGTCTATCGTAAATCGACCTTCTTCGATCAGCAGAACCAGCCCCATGTACGACTGGAAGACACCCGTAATACCCTGACCGTCAATGAAGTCCATCCGCTGTTCTCTGAGGGTAAGATCGGCAGCGATACCGAACGAGGCAATATACAGCAGGACGATGTTCTGATTGCCTGGTAAAAAGCCGTAATACAGGGTCCTCCGTCCGGAGATAAGCGCCACGCTTATTTTTCCCCCCTGCCTGGTCAGACCGATCATTGCCAGCCGACAAACACAGATAAGATATTGCTTATTCAGAAATTTCTGTATTTCATAATTGGAGAACCACTGAAAGCTGAGCCATACTTAGCGCATTGTCTACAGATTGAGCGGATCCTACCCATTGGTTTCACGGATGAATGCTGCAGCAGAAGTTCAGAAAGACTCTTTTCTCCGCTGCACACTACTGCTGTTAATGACCCTTGCAGCGCTGTCGAGCTCCGGCCAGGTCGTTGCTCGCAACCTGGTGATTCTGAATGCCAACAGCTACCTGAATCCGGCGCTGATTCGTGAATTTGAGAATGCATGGGATATCCGTGTTCACCAGACCTCTTTTTCCTCTCCGGAGCAGCGCACCCGCTGGCTGCTGGAGACCGGAGGCCAGGGCTACGATCTGATCATTCTCTCCGGCCCTGAAATTCGTCCCTATGCCAGACAGGGCTGGCTCAGCCCGCTGATCAGACACCGGCTGACCAGTCTCGGCCATATCCGCAGCTACTGGAGGCGTCGCTTTGCCGACGCGGAAAAGTATGCGGTACCCCTGGCCTGGGGAACCCTGGGCATTGCCTGGCGAGCTGATCGGGTCAGCGAGCCGCTGATCAGCTGGCAGCAGGTCTACCGGCCTTCCGAGAGTCTCTCGGGACATCTCGGTATGATCGCCACTCCCCGGCATCTGATTGGCATGGGGCTGAAATCTCTGGGATATTCCGCCAACTCCGAAAGCCTTAACCAGTTGCAGGAGGTCAGAACACTTATCCGCCAGCTGGACGAGCATGTGCGGACCTGGGGCTATCAGCGGCCAGCATCGGATTCGGAACTGCTGTCCGGGAGGCTTCACGCCGCGGTGATCCGCAATGGCGATGCTCTGCGTCTGCAGCAGCAGAATAACCAGCTGATTTACACTATCCCGATGGAGGGCGGCAGTATCTGGGTGGACTATTTTGCCGTCTCCGCCAACAGCCGATCACCGGAACTGGCCTACCGCTTTATCGATTTCTTCAGCACCCCTGAAAATGCCGCTCGCCAGGCCATCTACAGCATGTTCGCGACGCCCAATACCGGCGCCGAGAATCTGCTGCCGGAGAGTTTTCTGACCCACCCCGGCATCTATCCGCGGGATTCCGGGTTTGCACATTCCGAGAGCTACGAGCACCGCTCTCCGGAAGTTCTGCGCTATAACAACGAAACGCTCGTTAAGATTCGCCAGTAGAGGACCCGGGCGATGAAACTGCACACTAAGCTGCCCCTCTTTCTGATCCCACTGATTGTTATTCCGCTGCTGGTGGTCAACTTTCTGGCCTACAGCCACCTGAAGCAGAGCGCCGGCCAGGAGGCTTTCTTCGAAGTCAGCCGGGTGCTGGATCAGATCACCGGCAAGAGCGACAGCAAGATCGCTGTTGCTACCGCTAACAGCAACCTGTTTGCCAACTATGCGGTGCTGAAATATTACATCCAGGCCCAGGACCCTGAGGAACGCTACGGTCTGATCCAGCGCCCGGCCATTCAGAAACTGATGGATATTCAGAAAGTCTATCAGGACTACTACGAGATTCGGGTGCTGCAACCCGACGGCAGAACCGATCTCTACCTGACCACCAACAACCGGTTGCGACGGCTTCCGGAGTCTGCCCGGCTGAGCGATGATTTTCTGCCGCTGGAAGAGGGGCTGTCCACCGTTGCCGCCTATCGGGTCCATCCGCAGACTGGTAAGCTGGCGCTGTATACCGCCACCTCCCTCTACGGCAGCAGCGGCGATGCCTTTGCCAACGGTAGCAGCGATAACCTGCTGGGGTATCTGGTCATCACCATTGATGGCGAGTTCCTGACCGGACTGATCAACGAACTGTCCACCGCCGTGCACGGTGCTCTGCTGCTCAGCGACAATGACGGCAATATCCTGGCTGCCCCGGACAATGTCGACCTGGCCGGGCTTGGCATCCTCAGCAGTGCCGCCGGACAGCATCTGCCCCATGCGGTGACCGCCAGACAGCTCAACCCGGCGGCCCATATTCCCCAGCTGTTCGGGCTGAATGGCAACAGGACCTACATCGGCAGCACACCGCTTCACAATAATCTGATCGCCCACGTACTGGTACCGGAGCAGGAATTGCTGCTGCTCAGCAGTGATATCAGTATGCTGGTCGGTATCGTAACGACAGCGGCGATCCTGATTTCAGTTCCGCTGTTGCTGTATATGCTGCGCGGCCAGATTCTCATCCCGCTTCGTCGTATCAACCAGGCGCTGAATCGGCTCGGCGAAGGGGATATAGAAACGGAGATCGAACCCCTGCGTGACGATGAGCTGGGAGAACTGAGCCAGTCGTTCAACGATATGAGCCGGCAGCTGAACAAATCCAACGCCACCATCCGCTCGCTGGCCTACAACGATACCCTGACGGGCCTGCCCAACCGTTATATGTTCGGAACCACCCTGGAACAGATGCTGGACCAGTGCCGTCGGAAGCAGAGCAACCTGGCCCTGCTGTTTCTGGATCTGGACAACTTTAAGGATATTAATGACACCCTCGGTCATCAGACCGGGGACCAGCTGTTGAAGAAAACCGCTCTGCTGCTGGAAAAGAATCTCCGAAGCAAGGACTATGTCAGTCCCGCCAGCCCGGTGGTCAGTAACAGCATCGCCCGGCTTGGTGGAGACGAATTTATTATTCTGCTCCCGGACATCGGTTCCACGGAGGAGGTCGACCTGGTCGCCACCCGCATTATCGAGACACTGGACGCGCCGGTCCGACTGAACCAGCAGGAGTTTCGCATCGGTGTCAGTATCGGCATCACCATCTTCCCGGAAGATGGTCAGAACTCAGAAGAACTGATTAAGAATGCCGACATGGCGATGTACCAGGCCAAGAAGCTGGGCAAACATCGTTTCCACTATTTCTCCGAATCCATCGGCGCCGACAAGATGGCGCTGGTAAAACTCGAACAGAAACTGCACAAAGCCATTGACCGGGAAGTCTTCGAACTCTGGTATCAGCCCCAGGTAGACAGCAGGACTCATCAGATAGTCTCGGCCGAAGCACTGATCAGGTGGCCCGATGAGGAGCAGGGACTGATCTCTCCGGATCAGTTCATTCCGGTTGCCGAAGACACCGGCCTGATTATCCCTATCGGAGACTGGGTACTGAAAACCGCCTGCCAGCAGCTGAAAGACTGGCATGACAAAGGACTGCCCCGAATCAGCGTCGCCGTCAATGTCTCCGGCATACAGCTCAATAAGGCGGACCTGCTGAGCCAGGTGGCAAGTGCTATCCGCCGCAGTCAGCTGGATCCCCGTTACCTCCATATCGAACTGACCGAAAGCGCGATTCTCAGCGGCCGGGACCTGGCCATCAAACTCCTCAATACCCTTCGCAAGGAGGGCATCTCCATCGCTCTGGATGATTTTGGCACCGGTTATTCTTCGCTCAGCTATCTGCGCATGCTCCCCATCGATATCCTTAAGATCGATCGCAGCTTTATCGGTGAAATACACCAGCAACACAACGCACCGATCCTGTCCGCCATCATCGCTATGGCCCACGCCCTTGAACTGAAGGTGGTGGCCGAAGGCGTCGAGGCGGAACCTCAGATCAGTTTTATGAGCGGAAAACGCTGTGATCTGCTGCAGGGCTATTATTACAGCCCTCCCGTACCCGCCTCTGAGTTTGAGCAGATGCTGGCCTGCCAGCCGTTTGCCCAGGCCGATCGCAACTGTGGTGGTTCACACACCGCATAGCCCATTCCCCGGCCAGTTAGGCTACAATAACCGCCTTTATTTATTGCTGGATCGGCTCGCAGGAGCCGGACAGCACGGGCCTGTACCTGAAGGGGAAGCCAATGCCGAAGGCGTGTGATCTGAAGAAGGGTGATGTCGTCACCATCGATAACCGTATCTATATCGTTAAGAATATCGATGTGAAGTCGCCATCATCCCGAGGCGCCCAGACTCTGTATAAAACCCGATTCAGCCGAGTACCCGATGGCCAGAAACTGGAGCAGAGCCTGACCGGCGACGACATGCTACCCCCGGCCGACATGCGGCGCACCAGCGTTCAGTTGCTTTATCGGGAGGGGGATCTCTACACCTTTATGGATACGGAGGATTACAGCCAGCACTGCGTCGGCCGGGAGATCCTCGAAGACGCCCTGCCCTATCTTCCGGAACAGCAGGATAATCAGGAAGCCCTGACCGCGCTGATCGTCGAGGATCAGATGATTGCACTGGAACTGCCGGCTACGGTGGTTATGCCTATTGAGGATACGGCCCCCGCTATCAAAGGTGCCTCGGCCAGCGCCCGTACCAAGACAGCCGCCTTCTCCACCGGCCTGGAAATTCAGGTCCCTGAATATCTGGCCCCCGGCGAGCGAGTAAAAATAAACACCGCCACCGGCAAATTCATTTCCCGCGCCTGAACAGAAGGAGACTCCCGATGAAGCCAGCTAACCTGAAGTTCTGCGCTCCGGCCTCCCTCCGATCTGTCGCGGCCACAGCCACTGCCGCGCTGCTGACCGTCAGCATCACAGGTTGCCAGCCTTCCGGACCTGCTACCGGGGAACTGAAAACCGAACAACCACCTGAACCGGAAGCCCCTGCCGTCACCCTGCAGCCAGCGGGAGCTGCTCCGGCGATCGGCGTTTCTGCCAGTTCAGCCGCGCTGCCTGATTTCGCCGAAATCGGGGTCGTCAGCGAGAAGAAGAATAGTTTTTTCAACTACCTGCGGCCCATGATCGATGCCGAAAACCAGCAGATCGGCCGCTGGAAACAGTATCTGACCCTGCTCGAACAGCAGCTGACACAGCAGGGGGATCTGCACCCGCAGGACCGGGACTGGCTGATGCAGCTGGCAAAGAAGCATCGCCTGAAGGAGTCCGACGCGACAGCGCAAATTCAGTTACTGCAGAAAATGATCGGAGAGCTTCCCGAGGCGCTGGTGCTGGCTCAGGCCGCTAACGAATCCGCCTGGGGCACCTCTCGTTTTGCCCGCAAAGGCAATAACCTGTTCGGCATGTGGTGTTTTACGCCCGGTTGCGGCATCACCCCACTGGGCCGCCCGGAAGGAGCCAGCTATGAGGTTCAGGCCTTCAGAACGGTAGCCTCCGGCGTTCACCACTACTTTACCAACCTCAACGCCAACAAGAGCTACCATCGTCTGCGTGGCATTCGCCGCTGCCTGAATGCCAGTCAGCTGACTGCCAGTGGTCGTGCCCTGGCTGCCGGTCTGACTGAATATTCTGCCCGTGGCGGCCACTACGTGGAAGAGCTGCGCAGTATGATGCGGGTCAACAGGCTGGAAGCCTGGGACCAGAACTGGTGGGGCAAACAGTCCCCGGAACACCCCTGTTATAAACTGGTGCAGGTTCAGGTCGATAAACCGGATCCTATTATCAAAGCTGAAACCCTGGTAGCAGCAGTGGATCACAAAGCCGGTGACAGTGCTGAAATCCTGACAGAGAAGCGCGCTACAGAAACGCCGGAGCCCGTTGCAACCGCAGTCTCCATAACGGGCACGCCGGAGCCAAAGGAGCTGAAGGTTTCGGAAGTCGGGACCACAGCCCCGGAGGCGGCGGGCGCCGCTGAAGCAGGCAGTACGCCGGCAGAGGTCACTGCAACCTCTTCCGCTGTCCAGCCTCCTGTTCAGTCAGTAACAGAAGATCCTGAAAAAGCGGCAAAAGTCACCAGGGCGGAAGAACCGGCAGCGGTGGAGAAACCAACGGTTCCGCTGGCTGAACAGTCGCCGGAAACAACAAAGCCTCAGGCCGGATCAGCCAATCCGGCCTGAGGCTTTTCGGTCAGCAGGTTTGGCGTCAGTGGCTGCCGGCAATCAGGGCATGATTGCCGTCAACTGCATCTTCGCTGTTAAACCATGCCAGCTTGTCATGCAACTCCACCACTTCCCCGACAATGGTCAGTGTCGGCGGCAGCAGCGGCGTCTGTTTCAGCTTCTCATTGATATTACCGAGGGTACCGGTCAGCACTTTCTGCTTCGGCGTGGAGCCGGCCTGCACCAGTGCCACCGGGGTATCGGGCGACTTTCCATGAGCGATCATCTGAGTACAGATATGCTCCAGCCGATGCAGCCCCATATAGAAGACGATGGTCTGATTCGGCTCCATCAGTTCCGGCCAGTTAAGGTCTGAGGTACGGTTCTTCAGCTGACCGGTGATGAATTTCACCGATTGTGCATAATTGCGGTGGGTCAGCGGAATCCCGGAGTAACTGGAGCAGGCCGATGCCGCGGTAATACCCGGCACTACCTGGAAGGGCACCCCTTTTTCCGCCAGAGTTTCCAGCTCTTCTCCACCGCGACCGAAGATAAAGGGATCGCCCCCTTTCAGCCGCAGCACCCGCTTGCCTTCCAGCGCCAGCCGCGCCAGCAGCTCGTTGATATCTTCCTGAGGCACCGCGTGATTGGAGCGCTCCTTGCCGACGTAGATCCGGTCGGCGTCGCGACGACAGAGATCGACGATCTCCGGTGACACCAGCCGGTCGTAGAGAACGATATCGGCCTGCTGCATCAGCCGCAGCGCCTTGAAGGTCAGCAGTTCGGGATCACCGGGACCGGCGCCGACCAGATAGACTTCGCCCACAGCGGAAGGCTCGGGCTCGCAGCCCTCCAGCATCTCCTCCATCAGACGCTCGGCACTCTGGGTCTGACCGGCAATCATCCGCTCAGCAACCCGACCCTGAAAGACCTTTTCCCAGAACACCCGACGCTCGCGGACAGAACCAAATTTAGCTTTGACCCGATCACGGAAGCGCCCGCCCATCTCTCCCAGCTGACCGTAGTAAGCAGGAATCAGCGTTTCCAGCTTGGCTCGTAACAGACGGGCCAGCACCGGCACTTTTCCACCGCTGGAGATAGCCACCATGATTGGCGAACGATCGACAATAGCCGGGAAAACGAAGGAGCAGAGCGGTGGGTTATCCACCACATTCACCGGCAGATTGCGGGCCGAGGCATCGGCGTGCACCTGACGGTTCACCTCTTCGTCATCGGTAGCGGCAATCACCAGCGCCTTGCCTTCCAGCAGCTCGGTACGGTAGCGGTCTCTGACCAGAGTGCCACCCTGCCCTTCGACCAGAGCGGCCAGTTCTGCGGATATTTCGGGAGATACAACAGTAATCAGGGCGCCGGCACGATCCAGCAGTAACGCCTTACGCTGGGCGACATCGCCACCGCCGACTAACAGACAGGCCTGACCCTTAAGGTCAAAAAAGAGTGGTAAATACTCCACAGATATTCCTCGACGACATAACTTTTAAAGGGCATCTGCAACACCCTTTGCGACAGGGGCCGGGCTCCGTACCTCGTCGAAGCCGGCCCCCGGTTGTCAGGAGGGCTTCTTCAGCGGGGTGGCAGGATGCAGGCCACACTCTTTGCTTTCCGGGTTTTCCCACCACCAGCGACCGGCACGCACATCTTCACCGACAGAGATCGCACGGGTACAGGGCGCACAACCGATACTCGGATAGTGCTGGTCATGAAGCGCATTGTAAGGTACAGATTCCGCTTCAATATATGCCCAGACTTCTTTTTCGGTCCAGTCTGCCAGAGGGTTAATCTTCTGTAATTGATTTCCCTCATCCCATTCACTGAAGGCGATGGTGTCACGGGTCACCGCCTGTTCGCGGCGAATTCCGGTCACCCAGGCCTTTCTACCGGCCAGCGCCCGTTTCAGTGGTTCCACTTTACGAACGTGACAACAGGCTTTACGCAACTCCTGACTCTGGTAAAAAGCATTAATACCATTGTCGCGGACATAATTCTCCACGGCCGTCGCGTCGGGATAATAAACCGTCACTTTACGTTCATACTTCTGCTCGATCTTTGCCAGCAGTGCCAGCGTTTCCTCCGGCAGACGACCGGTGTCGAGACTGAAGATACCGATCTCCGGGGCAAACCGGAAAATAAGATCGGTAATTACAACATCCTCGGCACCGAGGCTGTTGGCAAAGACAACGTCGCCATACTGCTGATGAGCGGCTTTCAGCAGGCGGACTGCGTTATCCACTTTCGCCTGCAGTTCTGTAGTTAATGACTGTGACACCAGGTCACCTCCCTCTCTCTGTTCGCGCTTATCTTTCTGTTTTTTATGTTATACGGGGTCTGTCTTTGCAGACTCCCGAAACGAAAAAGCTCCGGAGACCGGAGCTTTGAGCTGTCAGTTACTGACGGTAAATCGGTCGCGGATCGTCCACCGAGCCCTGCAGACGCACGCTGATCTCGGCAAAAGCACCAAGCATGTCATCGCTGTAACGATCCTCCGCAATTTCGAAGGCGTCGAAACCACAGCGCCCCATAAAGCGCAAACGGTCCCAGGTGACATCACCCACCGCCCGCAGCTGACCTTTGTAGTCGTACTGCTGGCGCAGCTGACGGGCCTGACTGAAGCCGCGACCGTCGGAAAAGGCCGGGAAGTCGATGGCGATCAGCGCCAGTCGCTCCAGCTCCGGAGCCAGCTCCTCCAGCTCCACGAAACCATCAATTCTCACTCCCAGCTGACCGTCACGGCTCAGCAGCTGCTGGCGGTACTCCTTCCAGACAGCCCAGTCCACCAGCAGGTCACCACCCTGGCTCTGTAAACGGGCAGACAGATCCGCATCGCTGAGCTCACCACCGATATAGTTCCAGCTGTCCTGGTCGGCACGCTGTTGATTAATGATCAGAGGCATAAACTCGCTCCTTAAAGGGGGCATTTCCAACACGACGAACGGTATCGATAAAACGCTCGCCCTCTTCACGTATTTCTACAAACACCGACAGAATTTTCTCCAGAGTCTCCGCCACCCGCTCTTTCGGGATTGAGCGGCCCAGCACCTTACCCAGTGAGGCATCATGACCGGATGATCCGCCCAGGGTGAACTGATAGTAAGACTCACCGTTCTTGTCGACCCCGAGAATACCGATATGCCCTACGTGGTGATGGGCACAGGCGTTGATGCAGCCGGACATTTTCAGCTTCAGTTCACCGAGATCGTAGAGGTAGTCAAGATCGTCAAACCGGTCGTTGATCTGCTTCGCCACGCCCAGGGTCTCGGCGTTTGCCAGGCTGCAGAAATCCAGACCCGGGCAGCTGATCATATCCACCAGGGTACCGATGATCGGCCGTGCCAGCTCCAGCTCCGTCAATGCTTTCCAGAGGCTGTAAAGATCAGACTGCTTAACGTTGGCCATGACCAGGTTCTGTTCATGGGTGCTGCGCACCTCGCCAAAGCTGTAGCGATCCGCCAGATCGGCCACCGCCTCCAGCTGCGCTTCCGACAGATTACCGGTAGCCCGGTGCTTGTCGCCCAGCAGGTTATCGACGCCGTTGTCATGAACCCGCAACGCCAGCGTTACCGCTGCATATCCGGGCACTTTATGGTTAAAGGTATTACGCTCCACCCAGATGGCAAAGTCGCGATCACTCTCCAGCTTCGCCAGGTAACCGGCATCATCGCCGTCGAAGCTCTCGTAAGCCGGCGGGGTAAAGTATGATTTAACCCGGTTAATCTCGGCATCGGTCAGGCGCAGCTCGCTGTCGCGGTTGCGTTCCCAGTCCGCATCGACCAGCTCGCGGAAGCGGTCGATACCGATGGCATCCACCAGGATCTTGATCCGTGATTTGAACTTGTTATCGCGGCGACCGTAGAGATTGTAAATCCGCAGGATCGATTCCAGATAGGAGAGCAGATCTTTCTGCTCAACAAACGGGCGAATCTGCTTACCAATCATCGGCGTACGGCCGAGACCACCGCCTACCAGCACTTCAAAACCGACTTCGCCGGCATCATTACGTACTACGTGAACGCCGATATCATGGACCTGTGTGGCAGCACGATCTTCGTCGGCGGCGCTGACGGCGATCTTAAACTTACGGGGCAGATAGGAGAACTCCGGATGCAGGGTCGCCCACTGGCGGATCAGCTCACACCAGGGACGGGGGTCTTCGACTTCGCTGGCCACCACGCCGGCAAACTGATCCGACGTCACACTGCGAACGCAGCTGCCGCTGGTCTGTATCGCGTGCATCTGAACCTTTGACAGCTCTGCCAGGATATCGGCGACCTGCTCCAGCTGCGGCCAGTTAAACTGTACGTTCTGGCGGGTGGTGAAATGCACGTAGCCCTTGTCGTACTTGCGAGACACCTCGGCCAGCGCACGCAGTTGCTTCGAGGACAACAGGCCGTAGTGAATCGCAATCCGCAGCATCGGCGCATGGCGCTGAATATAGAGACCGTTATGCAGTCTCAGGATACGGAACTCATCCTCCGGTATTTCACCGGCAAGATAGCGCCGGGTCTGCCCCCGGAACTGCTCTGCGCGCTCTTCGATGAGCCGCTGCTCACTCTCGGTGTATAAGTACATCTCATCCTACCTTCTGTTACCGCATTGCGGCCTGCTGCTCTGAGCCGGCAGCCTGCCACCCTGAATAAAGTCGAACGACCTGAATCAGGTCGCTCATATCCGTTGATTCTGATTATTTACTGTCTGCGTTCAGTGTCGCTGCAACTTACCCTGCAAGGACGAACCGAAGCCCGATAAAGAGCAGCAGGCTGCCCATGATCGGCTGCATAATTCTGGCCGAAAGCCGCGTTCCCAGATGGCTGCCCAGGTAAACACCCGGAAGCGAGCCGATCAGCAGGTAGACCAGCAGCTCGGTATCCAGATTACCCAGCTGCCAGTGCCCGACACCGGCAACACTGGTCAGTACCACCGCATGCACCAGATCGGTTGCCACGATCATCGGCATGGTCATATGGGGGAACAGCACGATCAGCAGTGCGGTTCCCAGTGCACCGGCGCCAACCGATGACAGCGTCACCAGCCCCCCCAGCATGACACCCGCCAGAGTGGTAAAGGCCATACGCCAGCGTCGCACCACCGCTTTCAGCACCGGGGCATCGGCGTTAACCACCGTCTCACGAATACGACCGCGAAAAAAAACGGCGATCGAGGTCAGTACCAGACTGATGCCCAGGGTTACATTGATAAGTCCTTCGATCTGCTCAAGACCCTCGAGACCGTTGAGAATCCAGAGCGTGAACAGTGCGCCCGGAACACTACCGGACAGCAACGCCACCACGACTGGCCAGTTGACCAGTTTCTTTTTCGCGTAAGGCCAGATACCGCCAGCCTTGGTAAAGGCCGCGTACATCAGGTCGGTACTGACGGCGACCAGCGGATTGATACCGAAGCCGACGATCAGAATGGGCGTCATCAGAGCGCCACCGCCGATACCGGTCAGGCCGACTACAAATCCAACTACAAGGCCTGCAAAGCTGTACGCCAGTTCCATCAATCCCTCAGTCGACGAATCTTCGCCCTAAATGAAATAACTGAGCGCTATGATAGGTAAAGCTCTTTATAACACAAAAGAATTAATAGAAATTTACAAATAACCATTAGTTATTTGGATCCAGTTCACTTTTATATTCTCCCTCACTGGACCTTTACTTAATCGCTAATTCCATTTTGGAATAAAAAAATTCTAATATATTCTTTTTTATTTTAAACACGGAGAGGTACCATGGCGCCTCAGAAATCTATTAACCGGGAAACCAGTAACCAGAGCGGAATCATGAGTGCATTACCCGTGGAAAAACAGCCGGAATACACCCTCTCAGCCGAGAAGCTGACTCACCTGAAGCAGCTGGAAGCCGAGAGCATCCATATTATTCGTGAAGTAGCAGCGGAATTTGACCGTCCGGTCATGCTCTACTCGGTGGGTAAGGATTCAGCCGTCATGCTGCACCTGACCCGCAAAGCCTTTTACCCGGGCAAGCCGCCCTTCCCGCTGATGCATGTCGACACCACCTGGAAATTCCGGGAGATGATCGAGTTCCGCGACAAGATGGCGAAAGAAGCCGGCATGGACCTGATCGTCCATATCAATCAGGAAGGCGTCGAGATGGGCATCAGTCCCTTCGTTCATGGCAGCAAGAAACACACTGACATGATGAAGACGGCGGCCCTTAAACAGGCACTGAACAAATACCAGTTCGATGCCGCCTTCGGTGGTGCCCGCCGCGATGAAGAGAAGTCCCGGGCCAAGGAACGGGTGTTCTCGTTCCGTGACAAGAACCACCGCTGGGATCCCAAGAGCCAGCGTCCGGAGCTCTGGAACCTGTTCAACGCCAAAATCGATAAGGGCGAAAGTATCCGGGTATTCCCGCTGTCCAACTGGACCGAACTGGATATCTGGCAGTACATCCATCTGGAGAGCATCCCCATCGTCCCGCTGTACCTGGCCAAAGAGCGGCCGGTGGTGGAGCGCGACGGCACCATGATCATGGTTGACGACGACCGTCTGCCGCTGGAGCCCGGCGAAAAGCCGATGATGAAGAGCGTGCGCTTCCGCACCCTGGGCTGCTACCCGCTGACGGGCGCGGTCGAATCCGAGGCCGCCAGCCTGCCGGAGATCATTCAGGAGATGCTGCTGACCACCACCTCCGAGCGTCAGGGCCGGGTCATCGATCACGACCAGGCCGGCTCCATGGAAGAGAAGAAGAAGGAAGGCTATTTCTGAGCCTCCGTCCTTCAGCAGTCATCATCCAGATACCAGAATTTCAGACGAGTTGAATTACGATGAGTCACCAATCCGAACTGATCAGTGAAGATATTCACGCCTACCTGGCCCAGCACGAACAGAAAGAGCTGCTGCGCCTTCTGACCTGCGGCAACGTCGACGACGGCAAAAGTACCCTGATCGGCCGCCTGCTGCACGACTCCAAGATGATCTACGAAGATCAGCTGGAGGCGATCAAATCCGACAGCATCAAATCCGGCACCACCGGCGAGGAGGTCGACCTGGCCCTGCTGGTGGACGGCCTGCAGGCGGAGCGCGAACAGGGCATCACCATCGACGTGGCCTACCGCTACTTCTCCACCGCCAAACGCAAGTTTATTATCGCCGACACCCCAGGCCATGAGCAGTACACCCGCAACATGGCCACCGGCGCCTCCACCTGCGATCTTGCGGTGATCCTGATCGACGCCCGTCACGGCGTTCAGACTCAGACTAAGCGCCACAGCTTTATTACTTCCCTGCTGGGGATCAAGCACACCATCATCGCCATCAATAAGATGGACCTGGTGGATTACAGCGAATCGGTCTACAACGAGATCAGAGCCGACTTCGAAGAGTTCTCGCAACAGCTCAACCTCAACGATGTTCAGTTTGTGCCGCTGTCCGCGTTGAAAGGCGACAACGTCGTCAACCACAGCGAAGCCATGCCCTGGTATCAGGGAGCGCCGCTGATGGAACTGCTGGAAACCGTCGAGATCGCCTCCGACCGCAACATGGACGACCTGCGTTTTCCGGTGCAGTACGTTAACCGCCCCAATCTGGATTTCCGTGGCTACTGCGGTACCGTCGCTTCCGGTGTGGTGAAGCCCGGTGACGAAGTCACGGTACTGCCCTCCGGCAAGAGCAGCAGAGTGAAGTCGATCGTCACCTTCGACGGCAACCTCGATCAGGCTTTCGCGTCGATGGCGATCACCCTGACCCTGGAGGATGAAATCGACGTCAGTCGCGGCGACATGATCGTCCACAGCAGTTCCGTACCCGAGGTAATCAATCGCTTCGATGCCAACATTGTATGGATGAACGAAGCCCCCCTGCTGCCCGGCAAGGAGTACCTGTTCAAAGTTGGCACCACCACCGTCGCCGGCCATGTCGGCACCCTGCGCCACAAGATAGACGTCAACACTATGGAGCAGCAGCCCGGTGGCAGCCTCGAGCTGAACGAGATCGCCCGTTGCGAAATCTCGCTGGATCGCGCCATTGTCGGCGACGACTATGCCAGCCATCCGGGCACCGGTGCCTTTATCGTGGTCGATCGCCTGACCAACCTGACTGTCGGAGCGGGCATGATCTGCAACGAAGGCAGCCAGAAGCTGGTTTCGGCCGAATCACCGCTCAGCGTCAGCACTGACCCTCTGGTAACGGCCGCCGACCGGGCTCGTCGCTTTGGCCAGCAGGCCGCCATCCTGTGGATAACCGGGGGCAGCGCCGAGCAGCGCGCCACCGTCGCTTACAATCTCGAGAGACAACTGTTTGATCAGGGCCGCGCCGTCACCGCACTCAGCGACACCCTGCTGCAACAGACTCTCAACGACGATCTGGGCTGTTGCGAAGCGGACCGCGATCAGGCTCTTCAGCGCCTGCAGGCCACCGCCGGCCTGATGGTCAGCAGCGGCCTGATCTGCATCTGTGCGGCACCGACCGCGCCGGTGGACAGCACGCTGACTCTGAAGATCGGCGAACAGAAGCTGGCGGAACTTGTCCTCAACGGCCTGACTCAACTGAAGGAAGCCGGCATAATCTGAGCTCCCCGGCGGCGCCGGCTGAGCGCCGCCGATGCTCCGAATTGGCACTGATCAGCCGGGCCGGCTGGTAATTACCGACCTGCCCCATGACGCCTGACACAAATCCCGTTACAATATGGCGCCCCTTTTTCGGCCGGCTGTTTTCAGAGGTCTGAACGAGGGGCGAAAATTTTCAGGCTGAGTTTGCGTTTACGGTGCTTTGTTAATGTGCCCGGACAGATGCTCCGGCAACGGTTGAGAGTGACGGCCCCCCGATGATTGATTATCTGCTGATTCTTGTCAGTACAGTACTGGTCAACAACTTCGTACTGGCCCAGTTTCTGGGCCTGTGTCCGTTTATGGGGGTCTCCAACAAGCTGGAGACGGCGATGGGTATGTCGCTGGCGACCACCTTCGTACTGACCCTGTCATCAGTATGCAGTTATCTGGTTTACCAGTACCTGCTGGTACCGCTGGACCTCAGCTACCTCAGAACCATCAGCTTCATTCTGGTGATCGCCGTCGTCGTGCAGTTCACCGAAATGGTGGTTCATAAGACCAGTCCGCTGTTGTACCGGGTGCTGGGCATCTTCCTGCCGCTGATCACCACCAACTGTGCGGTGCTGGGTGTGGCGCTGCTCAATATCAAAAAACAGAACGGATTTCTGGAATCGGTGTTCTACGGTTTTGGCGCCGCCGTTGGCTTCTCACTGGCCCTGATACTTTTCTCGGCAATGCGCGAACGTATTGCTGTGGCCGATGTTCCGGAACCCTTTAAGGGGTCCGCGATCGGCATGGTCACCGCCGGCCTGATGTCGCTGGCTTTCCTTGGCTTTACCGGCCTGGTTCAGTTCTAGGCTGAGGAATACTGATGGACGCCATTTTAATCGCTGTACTGGTACTGTTCGGGCTGGCACTGGTCTTCGGCGCACTGCTCGGTTACGCCTCCGTCCGCTTTAAGGTCGAAGGCAACCCTATCGTCGACCAGATCGACGCCCTGCTGCCCCAGACTCAGTGCGGCCAGTGCAGCTACCCCGGCTGCCGGCCCTACGCCGAAGCGATTGCCAGCGGTGAGGCAATCAACAAATGTCCGCCCGGCGGCGAAAGCACTATCCAGGCACTGGCCGACCTGCTCGATGTGGAAGCGATACCGCTGGATGCCGAGCACGGCGAAGAGAAACCCAAATCCGTCGCTTATATCCGTGAAGCGGAGTGCATCGGCTGCACCAAATGCATCCAGGCCTGCCCCGTCGATGCCATCCTCGGCGCCGCGAAACAGATGCACACGGTGATCACCTCCGAGTGCACCGGCTGCGACCTCTGTGTAGAACCCTGTCCGGTAGACTGTATCGACATGATCCCCATCGAAACCACCCTTTCCACCTGGAGCTGGACAGCCCCTGCCGCCCCCGAACAGCTGATCGCTACCGATCAGGGACGTGGTGAAGCCTTTGAGGGGGCCGCTTCATGAGCAGGATCTGGAGTTTTCACGGCGGCATTCATCCCGCAGAGAACAAGCAGCAGTCGCTGCAGGCACCGTTACGGCAGATGCCATTACCAGAGCGCCTGATTCTGCCGCTGCAGCAGCATATCGGCACTCCGGCGTCACCGCTGGTAAAAGTCGGCGACAAGGTCCTGAAGGGTCAGCGAATCGCCGAGCCGACCGGTTTCGTCAGCATCTTTATGCACGCACCGACCTCCGGAACCATCATCGATATTGCCGACTACCCGGTACCCCACGCTTCCGGTATGAGCGCACTCTGTATCATTCTGGAACCGGATGGCGAGGAGAACTGGATCGAACACCAGGGCGTCGATGATTTCCGCAGTCTGGAAAAAGCCGAGCTGGCCGAAATGATCCGCTGTGCCGGCATCTCCGGCATGGGTGGCGCCGGTTTCCCCACCAATATCAAACTCCATCTCAGCGATGATCATATCGTCAACACTCTGATCATTAACGGCGTGGAGTGCGAACCCTATATCACCGCCGATGATATGCTGATGCGCGAGCGCGCCGAGGAAATCATCGGCGGCATCGAAATAGCCGCTCACCTGATCAAGCCCACCCACATTCTGATCGGCATCGAAGATAACAAACCGGAAGCTGCGGTCGCCATGACCGAAGCCGCCCGAAGCAGTGAACTGGACATCGAGGTCGTGGTGTTGCCGACTCGCTACCCATCCGGTGGTGAGCGCCAGCTGATCCGGCTGCTGACCGGTGTCGAAGTTCCCCACGGCCAGCTGCCGGCGGATATCGGTATCGTGGTCCAGAACGTCGGCACCATGTCCGCGGTCTGTCGTGCCGTTCATCAGGGTGCACCGCTGATCTCCCGTTTCACCACCCTGACCGGTGACGCCCTGGAGCAGCCCGGCAATGTCGAAGTGCTGCTGGGTACCCCGATCAGCGACCTGCTGGCATTCTGCGGCCTGCAGGAAGACAAGCTGTCGCGCCTGATCATGGGTGGCCCGATGATGGGCTACACCCTGGACAGTGCCGACGTGCCGGTGATCAAGACCAGCAACTGTATCATTGCCGGTACTTCAGAGGAGTTCCCGGCCACACCTCCGGCCCAGAACTGTATTCGCTGTGGCAGCTGTGAACAGGTCTGCCCTGCTCAGTTGCTACCCCAGCAGCTGCACTGGTTTGCCAAAGGCAGAGAGTTCGACAAAGCGCTCAACAATAACCTGATGGACTGCATCGAATGCGGTGCCTGCTCCTTTGTCTGCCCCAGCAATATCCCGCTGGTCCAGTACTACCGCTTTGCCAAGTCGGAAGTCCGTAAAGAGCAGGAGGAACAGCGCAAGGCCGAACAGGCCCGGATCCGCTTCGAAGCCCGCCAGGCGCGCCTTGAGGCTGCCGAGCGGGAGAAGCAGGAGCGCCGTAAAGCCCGTGCCGAGGCCGCCGCCCTCGCCCAGGCCAGCAAAAAGGCGCCGGCTGCAACGACTACCGCAGCCAAGGCAGATCCTGAAGCAGAGATCAAACAGCTTAAAACCCAGGCCGCCGTTGCCCGCACCAAGTTGAAGAAAGCTGAGAAGGCGTTGCAACAGGCGGAACAGGACGGGGCCGATAATCTCGATCCGCTGCGTCAGGAACTGGAAACGGCACGGACAAAGGCCGATGCTGCTCAGCAGAAACTGAGCGCCGCTGAGAGCAAGGCTCCGGCGGCTCCGGCACCGAGTCTGAAAGATCTGAAAGTGGCCGCCGCCGTCGCTCGTACCAAGGTGACCAAAACCGAGAAAGCACTGGCGGACGCTGAAGAGAAGGGCAGCCCTTCTGCCGATAAGCTGCGCAGCTCACTGGAGATGCTGAGAGCAAAAGCAGAGGAAGCGCAGAAAGCTTATGACGCGGCTGAGCAGTCGCAACCCGCCGCTGCCACTAATGCCCCTGACACTAAAGCGCTGAAAAGCGCCGCCGCCATCGCCCGCACCAAACTGAAGAAGGCCGAGAAGGCCCTGACCCAGGCCAGGGAGAGCGGTGAAGGCGATATCAGCGCCCTTGAACAGGCGGTCAGCGATCAGCAGGCGAAGGTGAAAGCCGCTGAAGAAGCCTTTTCCGCCGCCGAAGCCGCAGGATCCGCCCCGGCGGCGGAGAAACCAACTGTCGACCTGAAGGCCCTGAAAAGCGCCGCCGCCATCGCCCGCACCAAACTGAAGAAGGCCGAAAAGGCTCTGACTCAGGCACGGGAGAGCGGCGAAGGCGATATCAGTGCCCTCGAACAGGCGGTCAGCGACCAGCAGGCGAAGGTCAAAGCCGCTGAAGAAGCCTTTGTTGCCGCTGAAGCCGCAGGATCCGCCCCGGCGGCGGAGAAACCGGCGGTCGATCTGAAGGCCCTGAAAAGCGCCGCCGCCATCGCCCGCACCAAACTGAAGAAGGCCGAAAAGGCACTGACTCAGGCCAGGGAGAACGGCGAAGGCGATATCAGCGCCCTCGAACAGGCGGTCAGCGACCAGCAGGCGAAGGTGAAAGCCGCTGAAGAAGCCTTTGCCGCCGCCGAAGCCGCAGGAACCGCCCCGGCGGCGGAGAAACCGGCGGTCGATCTGAAGGCCCTGAAAAGCGCCGCCGCCATCGCCCGCACCAAACTGAAGAAGGCCGAAAAGGCACTGACTCAGGCAAAGGAGAGCGGCGAAGGCGATATCAGCGCCCTCGAACAGGCGGTCGGTGACCAGCGGGCGAAGGTGAAAGCCGCTGAAGAAGCCTTTGCCGCCGCCGAAGCGGCTGAATCTTCTGAAGCCGCTGGCAGCACTCCGACGGAGCCTGCTGCATCGAAGCAGGCTCCGGACCTTAAAGCCCTGAAGACCGCAGCGGCAGTGACCCGAACCAAACTGAAAAAAACCGAAAAAGCACTGGCCGACGCCAGGGAGAAAGACTCACCGGCAGCGGAACAGCTGGAGAAGGCGCTGCAGGATCTGCGCGAACGGGCTGAAGCGGCTGAGCAGGCGCTGGCCGACGCTGAGGGCCAGAATGGCTGTGCCCCCCGCCCCCCCGAAGCCGCTCAGGGCTGAGCCCGATATTGAACTGACAGGCAGGACAGACATTCGATGGCACTGATAAGAATCACCTCTCCCCACACGCTGAAGCCGGGACGCACCGGCAGCGTCATGTTACAGGTGATCCTGGCTACCCTGCCGGGACTGGCAGCGCTGTGCTACTACTTTGGCTGGGGACCGCTGATCAATGTAATCATGGCCGTGCTGCTGGCACTGGCGTTTGAAACCGCAGTCATGAAGCTGCGCGGACGCCCGGTGGGCTTCTATCTGAACGACTACAGCGCCGTGCTGACGGCAGTGCTGCTGGGGCTGGCGCTGCCGCCCTTCGTACCCTGGTGGGTCACCTTCGTCGGTATCTTTGTTGCCATCGTCGTCGCCAAACACCTCTACGGAGGTCTGGGCAACAACCCGTTTAACCCGGCGATGGTGGGCTACGCTCTGCTGCTGATCTCCTTCCCGGTGGAGATGACACGCTGGGCGCCGCCGGCGATGCTGACAGAAGCGGGGATGCCGGGTCTGATCGAGACCCTGGCGATCATTTTCGAATCGGCAGCTCTTCCGGACGCCTATACCATGGCGACGCCGCTGGATACCTTCAAGCACAAGGGCGGGCTGACCGCGGAGGAGCTGTGGAGCCAGTCGGCGCTGATGGCTCAGGGGCTGGAAGCCTGGTACGTAATCAGCGGCGCTTACCTGCTGGGTGGTCTCTATCTGCTGGTCCGTCGGGTCTACACCTGGCACATTCCGGTCTCCATACTGTTCACCCTGTTTATGCTGTCCGGTTTCTTCTACGGTTCTGATCCCAGCAACTATGCACCGCCACTGTTCCACCTGGTCACCGGCGCAACCATGCTGGGCGCTTTCTTTATCGCCACCGATCCGGTCACGGCAGCCACCAGTAACAAGGGCAAGCTGGTGTTCGGCGCCTGTATCGGCCTGTTGATTTACCTGATTCGCAACTGGGGCAACTACCCCGATGCCGTCGCGTTCGCGGTCCTGCTGATGAACCTGAGCGCACCGTTTCTGGACTACTACACACGCCCCCGTACCTACGGCCACAAGAAAGCAAACCGCGGCATCAACGGGTAATCAACTATGTCTATGTTTACCGCCATCCGCCACAACAGCATCGGCCTCTCCATCTTTGCCGTTGTCACCGCCGGTGCTATCGCCCTCACCCAGGCAGCCACCCGCCAGGCAATCATCGAGAACCGCGAGCAGGCCCAGGCAAAAGCACTCTATGAGATCGTGCCGAAAACCACCATCGACAACGATCTGCTGCGCGATACCGTGACTCTGCACGACGCCGCCACCATTGGCTATCAAGGGGCCGTCGACGCCTACATCGGTCGTGTCGATGGCGAAGCCCGTACCGTGATCCTGCCGGTCATTGCACCGGATGGTTACACCGGCAATATCGAGATGATTGTCGGCATTCATGCCGATGGATCAGTTGCCGGCCTGCGGGTACTCAGCCATCAGGAGACCCCCGGTCTGGGCGACAAGGTGGATCTGAAGAAATCGGACTGGGTGCTGAGCTTCAACGATCAGCGCCTTCAGGATAAAGAGGACAGTGACTGGGCGGTCCGTAAAGATGGTGGCCGTTTCGACCAGTTTACCGGCGCCACCATCACCCCCCGTGCGGTCGTTAACGCCAGTAAACGGGCGATCCTGCTGTTCCGCAAGCATAAAGCCCAGCTGCTGCTGGCGAAGCCTGCCGAGGTATCCGACAATGGCTGAAACCAATTATCGCAAGATCACCCTGGATGGGCTCTGGAACAACAACCCGGCACTGGTACAGCTGCTGGGGCTCTGTCCGCTGCTGGCGGTCACCGGCTCGGTTATTAACGCGCTCGGTCTGAGTCTGGCGACCATCCTGGTACTGGTCAGCTCTAACCTCTGCGTCTCGATGATCCGCAACTATGTCCCCGCCACCGTGCGGCTGCCGGCGTTCGTGATGATCATCGCCTCACTGGTGACCTGCGTGGAGCTGCTGATGCAGGCCATGACCTACGAGCTGTATCAGATCCTCGGTATTTTTATTCCGCTGATCGTCACCAACTGCGCCATTCTCGGCCGTGCCGACGCCTTTGCCAGCAAAAACCCTGTCGCTCCGGCGGTGCTGGACGGACTGATGATGGGGCTGGGGTTCTCGGCGATACTGGTACTGCTGGGCGCCATCCGTGAAGTACTTGGCAGCGGCACCCTTTTCTCCGACATGCAACTGCTGTTCGGTGCCGGTGCCGAGAGCTGGAAGATTACCCTGATCGACGATTACCGGGGATTCCTGTTCGCCATCCTGCCACCGGGAGCTTTCGTAGGTATGGGGCTGATCATTGCCCTCAAGAACATCATCGACAAGTACCTGAAGGACAAGGCCAGAGCGGCAGCACCAACGGTGGAAAGCGGGTCTAAACGGGTACGGGTGACCAGCTGAACGACAGGACGGCCAGCACGACCATAAGCGGCGATCATGAATAAAGAGAAACGGCAGCAGATATTTGCTCGTCTGCGGGACGACAACCCCAATCCGACCACGGAGCTTAACTTCTCCTCCACCTTCGAACTGCTGGTGGCGGTGACCCTGTCCGCACAGGCGACCGACGTCAGCGTCAACAAGGCCACCGATAAGCTGTTCCCGGTGGCCAGTACTCCGGAAGCAATTCTGGCGCTGGGCGTCGATGGTCTGAAAGAGTACATCAAGACCATCGGCCTCTATAACTCCAAAGCCGAGAACGTCATCAAGACCTGTCAGATTCTGATCGATAAGCACGACTCCGAGGTCCCGGATACTCGCGAAGCGCTGGAAGCGCTGCCCGGCGTCGGCCGCAAGACCGCCAACGTGGTGCTCAACACCGCCTTCCGCCAGCCAGCTATGGCGGTGGATACCCATATTTTCAGGGTCTCCAACCGGACCCGCATCGCGCCGGGAAAAAATGTCCTGGAGGTCGAGCAGAAGCTGCTGCGCTTCGTCCCGAAAGAGTTTCTGCTGGACGCCCACCACTGGCTGATTCTGCTGGGCCGCTATATCTGTACCGCTCGCAAGCCCCGTTGCGGCGCCTGCCTGATCGAAGATCTCTGCGAGTATAAGGATAAGACCAGCGAATAACCCCGGCTGGCTCTCTGCCAGCCGCCTTCACCATCACATTCCGAATACTCTGTCGCCTCTCTCAGCCGTCGTCGCTGTAACAACCCGCTCCGAGGGCGCCAATCTCCGCTCTGCAGCCACTTCCTTTCTGGCCAGATCTTATTTCTGCCCCCTCTCCCTTCAATGACAATCCCCTTGATCGACACTGTTCGCTGTTCAGACGGTTCCAGGCCCGGTTATTGCTATTACCTGTTAAGAAGCCGCAAACAGCGGCAATACCTTACCGGCAATCCTGCCATCGACGGGAGCAGCATCTATGGGCTGACCAATGACTCCGAACGGAGTGCAACACCTACATCAGACGGCTTAAAACGCGACTGAACCCCCTCTGCCGCAGCCGGCAGGCGTTATTCGGTCTGCGCGGATCATTCGTGGATTTCCGAAATCCGGGTTTCAGAACTCGGCGGTTCGGTTTCGACCGGAGAAAGGCCTGCCGCGACGGCAACCCACCGCGTACGTGAAACGGCAACAGGAGGCATGAATTTGCCGCTGAAAACACATTCAGCAGGGTAGGAATTCTGACGTCCAGAAAAACAATATCACAATGATTTAAAAGAGTTTTTTATCAACACCAGGCAACAGGGAAACGTATCTCAATCAAAAATGAGGAACAGTTATGATCATAGAAAACAGCAATATCCAGATGAGTGCAGAACACCAGAAGTTTGAGTTTCGGGAGCAGAGCAGCTCCCACCAGGGCTTTATGCTGGAACTCAGCGCCGTCCAGCTGGAGATGAGCAGCCTTCGCGTCAGTCAGGCAGCGGATTTCGGAACGCTGCCCGGGCTGGGAAACTCTATCCTGCCGGGACTATTCAGCCTGCTGCCCGGCGAGTTCAGCAACAGCTTCCGGCTGGCACGGGCCGATCAGGTCCAGGAACCGGTAAGCAGCGGATTCCATACCAGCAGCACCCGCCTGTTCCAGGCGTTGTTTGAAGCTATCACCGGGCGAGTAAACCGGATCAGCGAACCCGGGATCAGTGGTGATGCCACGGTAGCTGGGACCGCTGCAGGCTCCGCCACTGATGCCAGTGCTGATGCCGACCTGGATTCCACGGAAGCCCCGGCAACCGATACCCCGCCGTCATTGTGGGATCGGCCGATCGCCGGACGCCAGCGGACGATATCCGTGGATGTGAAAGTCACCGAATATTACAAAGAGAGTGAATGCACCAGCTTCTGTGCCACCGGCAGCGTTGAAACCACCGACGGCGAAGTGTTTGATCTCGACCTCAATCTGGAGATGTTCCGCAGCTACGAATCCACCACCGAGTATCAACGCACCGAGGAGGTGGTGTTCACCGATCCACTGGTGATCAACTTCAACGGAACGGCCGCAGAACTGACCGAAGAGAAGTACGAGTTTGATCTGGACGTCGATGGCGAAACGGAATGGATCAGCTTCGTCAACGATGACAGCGGCCTGCTGGCGCTGGATATCAATGGCGACGGCCAGATTAATGACGGGTCTGAACTGTTCGGAGCCATCAGTGGTGATGGCTTCAGCGATCTGGCGGCCTGGGATGAGGATATGAACGGCTTTATCGACGAAGCTGACAGCATCTTCGCTGACCTGAAAATCTGGAGCAAACAGGACGGCGAGGATCAGCTGGATTCACTGCTGGACCGTAATGTCGGTGCCATTTACCTGGGTTCAACGGATACCCCCTTTGACCTGAAAGATGACGATAATGAGATGCAGGGCCGAATCCGTCAGAGCGGTATCTATCTGGATGAAGAGGGCGGCACCGGGACCGTCCAGCAGATCGATATGGCGGTCTGAAAAAGCCGGGACAGTGCGGCAGTGGCAACTCCGACACCGGCCAGAGTTGCAACTGCCGTTTCTTTAATCGCTTGCAATGACTTCATCCTGACCGCTCTGTCTGTCCATTACCGGCTATCGAAACATTATCGCCGGTATTGGCGGACAGATTCGGAGCGTCCTCTCACCGCTCTGCAATCCCTCCCTTCCCAGCTGCGGAATATCACTTTTATAAACCGTTACTTACAGAGAAATTTACGGCTACCCTTAAATTAGAAAATCCAATACTATGAGCATGGATTAAGAGAAGACTGAATCAAGGACGATAATCTTCAGCGCCCATTGGGGGAGCTGGCTTATTGGCCGATTGCATGCAGTCACAGACAGAAAATACAGAGAAACGATCCAGAGGCCCCTCTCAGCGGCTCAGTCGGCGAATACTGACACTCGGACTGCTGATTTCTTTGGCAATCCTTGTCAGCACAGCGCTCTACCTCCACGGAAAACGCGAATCTCTGCTGGCCGGCGGCATCGATAACGCACGGCGATATAATATCCTTCTGCTCGAACAGACCGCCCGTATCTACGATAGTGCGGATATCCTGCTGCGAGCCACGGTCACGGCCCTGGAAGACGGCCGGTTTCTGGCCGCTAATGATGAGCGGGGACTCTACGATCTGCTCAATTCCTACATCACCGGTATGCCGCATATACGGGCACTCTCGGTCCTGGACGCCGAAGGTACGCCAATGGCTACCACCTTCCGCTATCCGTCCAGTCGTCCCAATTTTGCTCATCGAGCCTACTTCCAGGCGTTACGGGACAGCCCTGACAAGCAGATGTATATCGATGTACCGGTTCGCAGACGGAGCGATCCCAACCAGTGGCTGCTGAATGTTGCCCGCCGCCTGCCCTCAGCGGACGGCGAATTCGGCGGTGTCGTTGTGGTGTCACTGGTACCCGAGTATTTCAGCACCTTTTACGATTCGCTGGATCTGCAGCAAGGCAGCTACGTCAGCCTGCTACGGGAAGACTCCACCTTGCTGATGCGCCATCCGGCAAAGGATGAAATGATCGGCAAGGTGTTCGGGCGAAATCCGGCTATACAGCCGTTTCTGCAACAGCGACTGCCGCAGGCCTCGCTGCGCATGTACAGTCATATCTCGAAATCCAACGTGCTGCTGAACTGTCGCTTCGCCAGTTCTCATCCCATCTATATCTGTATCAGCACCCGGGAGGATACTCTGCTGAGTGGCTGGAAGCAGGATGCGGTCGCTATCGGTATTATCTCCGTGCTGATCAGCATGACCCTGTTCGGCCTGTTTATCATGTTATACGGACAGATCCGCAGGCGGGAGGCCATGGCTTCCGAACTGAGCCAGAAAAACCAGGAACTGGAGCAGCTGTCCAGCACCGATCACCTGACCGGAATCCCTAACCGGCACTCAACAGAGGACAGGATTCAGGAACTTGTCAGCAAAGCCGTACGGCATGATCGCCCCTTCTCCCTCATCCTGATCGATATCGACAACTTCAAAGCGATCAACGATACCCACGGTCACGCAGCAGGGGATCGGGTGCTTCAGGAGTTTGGCACTATTCTGACCGAACGAATTCGGGCCAGCGACACGGCGGGCCGCTGGGGTGGCGAGGAGTTCCTGATTGTCTGTGATGAATCCGATATAAAGGGAGCGGGACAGCTGGCGGAGACGCTGCGGCAATATATCGAGCGTTACCGATTCAACCACGGCTCACCGCTGACCGCCAGTTTCGGAGTCACCCAGTACCAGACCGGCGAAGATTCCAGAGAGATGTTCAGCCGTGCGGACAAACTGCTCTACGCCGCCAAGAACACCGGCCGTAACCGGGTCGTTACCGGACAGCGGCTTTAAAGCGGGCAACGCTGTCAACCGGCCACAGCATCTTACTAACTAACTGCACTGAATGAGGACTGATCTCTGATTTTGGTGCCAGTTGATAAATCTCATGGATTAATACTCAATAAATGCCACTCCTTTTTACTGGCTTTCTTACTGAGATCTTTCCAGCATCGGCATCTTTTATACATATCAAAAGAGACATCCAGATACCCATCCCGATAGTACCTGTCTATCTCGGTTCTGTAACTGAAGCACGCCCCTTCAACGGAACCCTGAGGATGCCATGGGAATGAATAATCTGAACACTGGAAGGTTCTGGAAGACCTTTTCTTCCAGAACTCAAAAAACCAGTCGTTGAAGTCTTCTTTTTCGGCCCCCGATCTCCAGCGCCACCAGCTGTTTTCAGCCTTCTCCGGATCCTCATGTATGATAATGCTCGGATTAGCGTGATGATTTTCCGGAGCAAAATAAAAAATCATCTTATCTTTTGGAACGAAAATCTTTATCGAGTCGGATTCCCGAGTAATGACGGACCCGAGATCGGACTCCAGTGTTTTCTGCAATTCACTGATGCTCTCCCCTCTTTCGATTATGGACTTACGGTTGTGTTCTTCAATGGAGCAGCCATAAAGTGTCGCAAAGAATGTCAGGACACAAATCAGTCTGGTCATAAAAAATCCCTTTAACACCATCAAAGTCCGTGGTCCACCGAGGGTCCTGCTGATTCGTCAGTTGCCCGTCTCTACACGGATGCAATCACACCAGCATCACGAACCTGCTCAGCTTACAGTCACCACCTTACAGCTGTTGGTGCCGCCGGCGGCAGCATACTCGTCACCGTGGGTCAGCAGCACCAGGTCTCCGGTTTCGAGATAACCCAGGGCCTTCAGGCTGCTCAGGGCCTGTTCGGCCACTTCGGTAATATCGCCGGCGCGGAAGGCGAAGCGCACGGGATAGACGCCCCGATACAGCGCGGTGCGGGTCAGGGTGCTCTGGTGGCGGGAAAGGGAGAATATCGGCAGCCCGGAGCTGATCCGCGACAGCAGCAGCGGGGTCTTACCGGATTCGGTCAGCGCCACGATCGCCTTAACCCCGCGCAGGTGGTTGGCGGCGTACATGGTGGCCATGGCCACGGTCTCGGTGATATCGCTGAACTCCTTGTCCATACGGTGACGGGAGACGTTGACGCTGGGGTGCTTCTCGGCGCCGATACAGACCTCGGCCATGGCTTCCACCGTTTCCACCGGGTACTGACCGGCGGCGGTTTCTCCTGACAGCATTACCGCGTCGGTGCCGTCCAGCACTGCGTTGGCCACGTCCATCACTTCGGCGCGGGTCGGCATGGGGCTGGTAATCATCGACTCCATCATCTGGGTGGCGGTGATCACCGAGCGATTGAGCTGACGGGCGCGACGGATCAGTCGCTTCTGTACTCCCATCAGCTCGGCGTCGCCGATCTCGACACCGAGATCGCCCCGGGCCACCATTACCGCATCGGAGGCAAGAATGATCTCGTCGATCGCTTCCGGGCTGGCCACCGTTTCCGCCCGCTCCACCTTGGCCACCAGTCGGGCGTCGAGGCCGGCTTCGGTGGCCAGCTTGCGGGCGTAATCCATATCGGCGCCGTTACGGGGGAAAGAGATGGCCAGATAGTCGACACCGATCTCCGCCGCGGTACGGATGTCCGCTTTGTCCTTGTCGGTCAGCGCCGCCGCCGACAGCCCGCCGCCGAGCTTGTTGATGCCCTTGTTGTTGGACAGTGGACCCGGCACCGTTACCCGGGTATGTACCTCCGCCCCTTTAACGGCAGTCACTTCCAGCCGTACCCGGCCGTCATCCAGCAGCAGCACGTCACCGGGATTGAGATCCCGGGCCAGTTCCCTGTAGTCGAGCCCCACCCGCTGCTGATCGCCCTCACCGGCCGCCAGCCTGCCGTCGAGGATAAAGCTGTCTCCGGCCGCCAGTTCGATGCGGTCGTTTCTGAAGGTAGAGATACGGATTTTCGGCCCCTGCAAGTCACCGAGGATGGCCACATGGGTATCCAGCCGGGCTGCTATCTCCCGCACCTGGCGGGCCCGTTCGATATGATCCTGCGCCGAACCGTGGGAGAAGTTCATCCGTACGGTATTGGCACCGGCGCGGATAATTTTTTCCAGATTGTCATCCCGGTCGGTGGCGGGTCCCAGGGTGGTTACGATCTTGGTTCGACGATACATTCAGATATTTCCTGCTGACTGAGTTATTCAGGGTTATTCGGGCTCAACGAACAGCGAGGAGCAGTAACAACCTCCCCGCCACCAACCGCAGTGTAGGTTACCGGCCGGGACAGTTTGATGAAAACCGTCACCGCATGGTGAAATCCGTCCCCTTATGCCACCCGATAGTGCAGACCCCGCCCGCAGCTGAGAAAATCCCGGGTGGTCTGCGCCGCCTGGGTGCGGCTGATAAAGCCCGCCTTGCGACAAGCCCTGGAGAGATGCACCTTCACTGTGTTGGGCTGAACATTCATCCGTTCGGCAATAGCCTGGTTGCTGAGCCCCTGCTGCAGATGATACAGCACGCGACGCTCGTTGTTGGAGAGGTCGGTCAGATCCGGCATAAAGCGATCACTCAGGCGCCGGTCCGCAATCGCCTTTTCACCACCGTCGCCCCATCCTGGTGCAAGCAGCCGCCGCAGATACTCCTCTGCCACAGAACAGGGCACGGCCAGCGGCAGACAGAGATCCACCCGTTGCTGGCGCAGCAGCTGGGCATGGCGCTTACCAAAGACCGGGGTGAACAGCACCACCGACGCCGGTATCAGTCGCGAACGGCCTATCAGCCGGTCGATCAGCGCCGTATCATCCTCCTCCACGCAGATCACCAGCAGGTCGGTATCGCTGAAGTAGCCTAAAAACAGGGCGTCGGTGGAGGTTTCTTCGCTGATCGTCGACAGCTTCTGTTTTCTCAGCAGATCGGCGACCGCCATTCTGAACAGGGGATGGGACGCTACGATGACAGCACTGGTTTTCATCACAATCTCTTTACTCCGGAGCCAGGTTACAGCGTTGCTCACCGGCAACAGATTATTGCAATGCAAAAAGGCTGCCGATTGTGATTATTCCCCGGTAGATAGTAGTTTCATCCGCCGCATGCCCCACAGATACCAGAGCAGACTGAGCCCCTGAAGCAGTGCGCAGACCAGCAGGGCAAACTGGTAGGCCTGCAACGGATAACCGCCGGCCGGGGTCTCGCTCCACAGGCCGATCAGCAGGCCGATGCCCCACTGCAGGGCAAAGGCGCCGAGGAAGATCAGCAGATTGAGGGTGGTGCTGACCCGGCCGCTGAGACGGGCCGGAAACTGCTGAGCCATCACCGCAAACATCAGCGTCGCCGAAGTACCGAAGAAACCGAAGCAGATCCACAATAGCAGCGGTGTGCTGTCCGGCAGTGCAAAGATCAGCACTTCGGTCAGCAGAAACAGCCCCATACCGGTCAGGCAGACCGACGACGGCGCAAATCCCAACCCCTGCAGCCGTTCTGACAGCCAGCCCAGCAGGATATAGCCGGCCACCATACCGGCCGCCAGCCAGAACAGGCTGTTGGCCAGCAGCACCGAACTCTGCCCTTCGATATCCTTCAGCCACAGACCGATCCACAGTCCCTGCAGCGCCGTGAAGGAGGAGGAGAGAAGAACGCTGGCCGGGGCCCGGTAGTAGAACGCCGGCGAAACAAACACCTGCCAGGTCCCTTTCAGCTGCTGCAGCAGCGAGGCACCGTCACGCTGGCGGGCCGAGGACGGAACCAGGGTAAACACCAGCAGGCTGGCCAGCAGGGTCAGCACGCCGAGACCGACAAACAGTCCGCGCCAGTCGGTGTAATTCAGCAGCGCCTCCACCGGCGAGGTCGCCATCAGCGCGCCAAGACCGCCGCTGGCCAGCTGCAGACCGTTGACCAGCGGCAGCCGGCGCGGCGAGAACCAGATCACATAGGCCTTAAAGGCCGCCATCAGACAGGCGGAGACGCCGAGGCCGATCAGTCCCCGTCCCAGCAGCAGGCCGCCGACCGACTCGGAACCGGCAAACACCAGGGCGCCCGCCACCGCGAACAGCAGCAGGCCGGCAGCGACCTTACGCGGTTCATAGCGGTCCAGCAGGATGCCAAGCGGTATCTGGAAGGCGGCGAAGCAGAGGAAGTAGACCGCGCTGACCATCCCCAGCTCACCGGCGGTCATGGCGACCTCCTGCTGCAGCATCGGCGCGATCACCGCATTGATAATCCGGTACAGGTAGGAGAGAAAATAGCCCAGCGCGAAGGGCAGAAACAACCGCAGAATCAGCACCCGCAGGCTCAGCCGGGGTTGCGTCACAGTCTCATCGGTGCACGTGTTCGTGGCACCGGATCGGGTTACCGCCATACAACCTCGCGTTACAGAGTGCCGGGGAAGGCGCCGCCGTCCAGCAGAATATTCTGACCGTTGAGGTAACCGGCCTTGTCGCTGCAGAGAAACGCGCAGGTAGCACCGAACTCTTCAGGGTCACCGAAACGGCGGGCCGGATTAGCGGCGCGGCGGGTCTCGGTCATCTGCTCCAGACTCTGACCGCTCCTTTCAGCCGCCCCGGCCAGGGTGGTCTTCAGCCGATCGGTTTCGAAGGGGCCGGGCAGCAGGCCATTGATGGTAACGTTATCGGCCACCGTTTCCCGGGCCAGCCCGGCCACAAAGCCGGTCAGACCGGTACGGGCCCCGTTGGACAGTCCCAGTACCGCGATAGGAGCCTTAACGGCACCGGAGGTGATATTGATAATGCGGCCGAAGCCGCGGGAGCGCATGCCATCCACCACCGCTTTGATCAGAAAGATAGGAGTCAGCATGTTGGCGTTGAGGGCGCTGTGCCAGGCCTCCTCACCCCAGTCACGGAAATCGCCGGGCGGCGGACCGCCGGCATTGTTGATCAGGATATCGGGCTCCGGACAGGCCGCCAGTACCGCGGCCCGGCCCTCCTCGGTGGTGATATCACAGGCGACGGCAGTCACCGGCACGCCGGTCTCGCGGCGGATCGCCTCGGCGGTCCGCTCCAGCGGTTCCGGACTGCGGGCATTGATCACCAGCTCCACCCCTTCCCGGGCCAGAGCGAAGGCACAGGCCCGGCCCAGCCCCTTCGAGGCTGCACAGACGATGGCCTTACGGCCGCGGATACCAAGATCCATACTCTCTCCTTTTCTATTTTCCGGTTGCCGCCTGTCAGTCGCACCAGTCATTCAGACAGCCCTGCGGCGGTAATCAGTGCTGCTTCGCCGCCACCTGATCGACGATGTAGTTACCGATGGGAATGGCTGAGGTCGCCGCCGGCGAAGGCGCGTTACAGACATGCAGCGATCGCGGGCTTTCGGCAAACAGAAAATCATGCACCAGGGTGCCGTCCCGCAGTACCGCCTGGGCCCGGACACCGGCCGGGTACGGCTGCAGATCCTCCAGGATCAGCGAGGGGCAGTACTTCTGCACCAGCTTCAGGTAACCCCGCTTCCACCAGGAATTTTTCGTTTCGATCACCCCGGTCTTCAGGTGCCGGAACGCCACCTTCCAGAACCCCGGAAAGCCCATCATATCCGCCACGTCGCGGAGACTGAAGTTGATGCGCCCGTACCCTTCCCGCTTCCAGCCCTGCACCGCATTGGGTCCGACCGTAACCGAGCCGTCAATCATCCGGGTCAGATGCACTCCCAGAAACGGCAGATCAGGGTCGGGGATGGGATAGATCAGGTGGCGGACGATGCCATTCTTACTGGCCGGCAGTCGATAGTACTCGCCCCGGAACGGCACGATCTGAAAGTCGGTCTCGATGCCCAGCATCCGGGTGACCCGATCCGCCATCAGGCCCGAGCAGCTGATCAGGTAGCGGCACTGCAGCGTGGCTTCAGAAGCATCGGCGACGGAGCCGGCGGACTCAGTATTAACGGTGGTCAGAGTGACCAGATCGCTGGTCTCCATAGCGGCGACCAGCTCGGTGTTGAGCCGGGTCTCCCCACCCAGTTCACGGAAGCAGACCGCCATCTGCCGGCACACCCGGCGATAGTCAACGATACCGGTGGAGGGCACCAGAATAGCACCATAGCCACTGATCTCCGGCTCGCGGGCCCGCAACTGCTGCTGGTCAAGCCATTCGACCTCGATACCGTTCTGGCGGCAACGCTCGAACAGCGCTTCCATCCGTTCATACTCGACATCATTGGTGGCCACCAGCAGCTTTCCACACTGCTCCACCGGAATGTCGTGCTCCCGGCAGAAGCCGATGGTCGCCTCCACCCCCTCGCGGCAGAATCTGGCTTTCAGGCTGCCGGGCTGATAGTAGACGCCGGCATGGATAACCCCGCTGTTGTGGCCGGTCTGGTGACTGGCAAATTCCGACTCTTTTTCCAGTACGACAATGCGTTTGTCCGGATACCGCTGCTGCAGCTGCCAGGCCGTGGACAGGCCGACAATGCCGCCACCGATAATTGCGTAATCGTAAATCATAGCTCCTTCCATTTCTCTCAGACGGCAGCAGGTTGCGGCAGCGCGCTGCCGCGGCGGCTCAACCAGAACAGCGCCACAAAACCGAGCGCGGCCGCTACATTAACAAGCAGGTAACCGTGAGGCCACAGCAACATCAGCCCGATCAGCGCGGCCAGCAACCGTACCAGCGGATTCAGCGGTCCTTCCAGATACCCTTCCATCGCCGCGGCCAGCGCATAGATACCCAGCAACGAGAAGCCAAACACCGACAGCACCTCCGCCATCGAGCCGCCGATCAGCGGCGTGTAGGCAAACAACAGCGGCACGATATAGAGCCCCTTGGCAACCTTCCAGGCGGTAAAGCCGGTGGCCATGGGCGGAGTCCTGGCGATTGCCGCGGCGGCGAAAGCGGTCAGACAGACCGGTGGGGTGACGTTACTGTCCTGGGACAACCAGAAGATAATCATATGGGCGGACAACAGTGCCATCGCCAGCACGCCCGGATCCAGAGCCATCTCCAGCAGCGAGGAACGGAAGTCGGCGGGCACCAGCGCCAGCAGCGCCTCGGCGTCACCCCGGGCCATGGGTTCGGTCAGCGCCGCGGCGGCGGACGGATCGGCCAGCATAAAGATGGCGTGAGCGGTCTCCGGCAAGGTGCCATCCATCATCAGCTGCAGCAATTGCGCCTCGCTGATCAGGCTGTAGAGCGCCGGCGCCGACAGAGTGCCAAGAACGATATAGGAGGCGGTCACCGGCAGTCCCATGCCCAGCACCAGCGAAGCCACCGCCACCAGGATCAGGGTGATCAGCAGGCTGCCGCCGGCCCAGTTACTGATCATCAGTGAGAAAGTGTTGCCGACACCGGTGGTGGAGATAACGTTGACGATCAGGCCGATGGCCACCAGCAGCACCGCTGTGGTCGCCATATTGCGGGAGCCCTGGGCCAGTGCATCGAGAATATCCTTCACTCCCATGGGCCGGCTGGAGAGCCAGGAGGCCACCACCACTGAGACAATACTGATACCGGCGGCATAGGTGGGCGTGAATCCATAGATCAGCAGGCTCACCAGCACCGCCAGCGGTAGCAGGAAGTGCCAGCCGTGACGCAGCACCTCACCAATGGGCGGGGTGTCGAGCTCCACCGCGTCGGCGTGACTGCGCTTAGCCTCAATCCGCACGAACATGCCCACCGAGATAAAGTAAAGCAGCGCCGGCAGTGCCGCCCAGGCGATGATCTCCACGTAGGGGATCTGGGTATAGGAGGCCATGATAAAGGCGCCGGCTCCCATCACCGGCGGCATCAGCTGTCCGCCGGTGGAGGACGCGGCTTCGACACCGGCGGCAAAGCGGGCGGGGAAGCCGGCCTTACGCATCAGCGGGATGGTAATCACCCCGGTGGAAACGGTGTTGGCCACTGAAGATCCGGATACCGAACCCATCAGACCGGAGCCGAACACGGCGACGAAACCGGGGCCGCCGACAAAGCGACCGGCGGCGCAACGGGACAGCTCGATAATAAAGTCGCCGGCACCGGATTTAACCAGGAAGGCGCCGAACAGAATAAACATAAACACATAGGTCCAGGAGATGCGGGCAATGGTGCCGAACATCCCTTCACCGCTGAAATAGCTTCGGAACAGCAGGGTTTCCAGACTCAGACCGGGAAAGTTGAATACCCCGCCCAGATATTTACCCCACCAGAACACGTAGGTGAGCGCCACCAGGATCAGCGCCGGGATAAACCAGCCGGTGGTGCGGCGGGTCAGCTCCAGCGCAACCAGAATGGCGAGACCGGCGGCAATCCAGTCGGTGGTGACAAAATGCACGCCGCGGTCATAGAGGGCATTTTCAAACAGCATCAGATAGATGGCGCAAGCCACCGCGGTCAGCCCCACCAGCAGATCGATCGCCAGCACGCTTCCCCTGTTGGCAGAGCTGCGATTGAGCGGCACCATCAGGGCGCAGATCAGCGCAAAGCCACCGAAGTGAATGGCGGACACCCAGAGTTCCGACAATGTGCCCAGGGTATTGAAATAGATATGGGCCAGCGAGAAGCAGACTCCCAGCCAGTAGACCGCCCGACCGGACAGACTGGTTTCGCTGCGCTGAGCCAGCTCCATCCCCTCCAGCTTCTTCTGGACTTCTTTATCAGTCACACCTTCAGCGGACATGACGAACCTCCTGACCTGGTGCCTGCGGACGGGCGTTTTCGCTCCGCCGGGCCACCTGCGTTACAGCTGCAGACATCAGTTACTCGATAAAAACGGTATGGTGTGCGCTGACAGCGGCGGCACGGTTGCGACCAGACTGTCAGCTACTCGGCGAGAACAGAGGGGGAGCCATGGCCTCCCCCCGGGCGATTACTGAGCCGCCAGATGGGTGGGAATATTCAGCCCCTGCTCACGATAGAAGCGCTCGGCGCCGGGATGCAGCGGAACCGGCAGGCCCGCAATGGCCTTTTCCAGCGCCATGGCTTTGGTGGCCTTGTGGATACCATTCAGAAACGGCAGGTTCTCGTAGATGGTTCTGGTGATCATGTAGACATCCTCTTCCGGCAGATCGTCACGCACGGCAAGGAAGTTGGGCTGGGCGATAGTATTGATATCCTTTGTCTGGCCCGGATAGGTGTTGGCCGGAATTACGTAGCGGGTCCAGAGGTTGTAGCCGTTGTTGGCTTCCTTCACCTGCTCATCGGTAAAATCCAGCACCGTCATATCGGAGCCCAGTGCCGCAAAAGCCCGGGTCACCGCGCTGACCGGTACTCCGGCCGGCGTATTCATACCTTCAATGGCGCCGTTCTGGAGGGCGTCGGCGCTGGGACCGTAGCCCATATAGGCGAGATCAAACTTATCGGCATCGACACCCAGGCCTCCGAGAATCTGACGACCCGAACCTTCGGTGCCGGAGTTACGCTTGCCGATGGAGAATTTCTTACCGGCCAGATCCTTCAGGTCGCTGACGGTACCGCTCTTCACATGCTTGCTGCGAACCGTAAAGTGTTCGACGTTCTGCCACAGCATAGTCACGGAACGCAGTTGCTTCTGAGGTCCGCTGTTTTTAACCTTGCCTTCACCGTTCCAGGCCCAGGCGCCGTAGAGCCCCTGCATAATGGCAAACTGTGCCTCGTTCTCCCGAAGCAGCTTAACGTTTTCACCGGATCCGGCCGAGCTGATGGCCGACATGGAGATCTTGTGGCGGGGTTCGAGCTTGACTTTGGACAGCGTCGCCAGCGCGACCCCCACCGGATAATAGGTGCCGCCGGTCGAAGCGGTGGCCAGTACATAGGAACGGTTGTCAGCCGCCTGGGCCGGGAGCGTTCCCATCGCCAGTGTAGTTCCCAGGGTCAGAGCAACACCCAGGCCTTTGATAAAAGTGCGCTTACTGGTTTGCATGATCTCTTTCCTCATCCATTCATTTGTTGTTATCGATAATGATCGGTCTGAATTCAGAAGAGTAACTGCAACCGCCGTGCCAGCTGCCAAAACAGAGCACAAGCGATTGAAATATAAAACTTTATAATAAAACCAAAAAGCGACTGGTGGTCCCTGAGCAAAATCTTGCTTACCCGGCCTCCGCCGTTTCGGCAATTTTTTGCTTATTTGCCGCCGATACCGAAAAACTGTTACCAAACTTCCCGCTTTCCCCGGCAGGATAAACATCGTTATCTCTGCCACGGATGAGAAACCGACAAATTCAGCTACCGGCAAGTGCGGCAGAAGGCTGTCGGGAGCCAGCAACACCGGAGCCATGAACAGAATCGGCAAAATATTGCTCAAAGCACCGGTCAGCCCCCTCAGTCCCTGAAATCGGCGCGACTGATTCCGTACTTCTGCATTTTCTGATTGAGGGTTCGACGGGGCAGATCCAGCTCCTCCATCACCGACTGAACGTTGCCCCGGTGCTTCTGCAGGCAGCGCCGGATAACCCGCGCTTCGAAGCTCTGCACCTGCAGGTTCAGCGACAGCCGGCTTTCTTCCACCTCCTCCGCCAGCGGCAGGGTTTCCGGCAACAGCAATTCGGTCAGGTTGCAGTCGGGATCCAGTCCGTAACGAGTCGCGACATTACGCAGTTCCCGCACGTTGCCAGGCCAGTGATACTGCTGCAGGGTCCGCAGTTCCTGCTGTGAACAGGGTCGGAAATCGATGCCGTGACCAGCGGCCGCCTCGCGACCAAAATGTTCGAACAGCAGCGGGATATCCTCACGCCGTTCCCGCAGCGGCGGGATATACAACTGGGCGACATTGAGCCGGTAGAACAGGTCCTGGCGGAAGCTGTCATCCCCCTTCAGGGCCACCTTGGTGGCCGCCACCACCCGCAGATCCACCGACACTGACCGGTTGTCTCCGAGTCGCTCCAGCCGCCCCTCCTGCAATACCCGCAACACCTTGACCTGCATCGCCAGCGGCATGCTTTCGATCTCGTCCATAAACAGGGTACCGCGGTCGGCGAATTCAAACCGGCCGATACGACGCTTACCGGCCCCGGTAAAGGCCCCGGCTTCGTGGCCGAACAGCTCACTCTCGAACAGGTTTTCCGGAATCGCACCGCAATTAAGCGCGACAAACTCATGATCACGGCGGGGACCGAACTCATGCAGACACTGGGCGACCAGCTCCTTCCCGCAGCCGGTCTCGCCATAGATAATCAGATTGGTATCGATCTCCGCCAGTCTCAGCAGCTCGCGGCGCAGATTCACGATCGCCGACGAGACGCCGATAATCCGGGCTTCGATACCTGAGCTACCGGCCAGCTGACGCTGCAGATTGCGGTTCTCGAGGATCAGCCGACGCTTCTCACAGGCGCGGTGCACGGTTTCCACCAGCCGCTCCGGGTCGAAGGGTTTTTCGATAAAGTCATAGGCGCCGTCCCGTACCGACTGAATCGCCATATCGACATCACCGTGTCCGGTCACCAGGATCACCGGCAGCTCCGGAACCTTTTGCAGTGATTCACGCAGCAACTGCTGGCCGTCCATCTGCGGCATCCTGACGTCGCTCACCAGCACACCGGCAAAATCCTCCGACAGGGCTTCCAGCGCCTCCGCCGCGGCTGAAAATCCTCTGACTTCAAAGCCGGCCAGCTGCAGCCACTGCTCTGTGGCCTCCCGTACCAGTGCCTCATCATCAACCAGAAAAACCTCTCCACGACTTTCCATCAATGCTCTCGCTTATCTGCTGTCATGCTGCTGTCAGACAGTTCCGCCAGCGGCTGCTCCGAATCGGTTTCAGCCGGTCGGTACAACGGCAATCTGACCCGAAAACAGGCGCCGCCGTCCGCCAGATTTTCCGCCCGGATACTGCCCTCCAGGTCCCGGACGATGCTGTAGCTGATCGACAGCCCCAGCCCCAGCCCCTGGCCCACATCCTTGGTGGTAAAGAAGGGGTCGAACAGATGCTCAAGCGCCTGGTCGTTGAGCCCGCAGCCGTTATCGGCGATGGTCAGCATCGCCCCTTCGGATTCACTCTCCAGCCGGAGTGTCAACTCGGGCTTCGTGCTGTCGCTCATGGCATCTAGGGCATTGCGAATCAGATTAATCGTCACCTGTTCAATACGGGGCTGGTCGCCGCAGACCTTCAGCCCCCGGGCCAGTTGCCGTTCCACATGAACCCCCTGCTCTGCAATACGTTCGGAAAACATCTGCAGCGTCCGCTCGACGGCTTCGCTGAAATCCACAGCCCCCGGTTTGTCCGGGCGTTTATGAGCAAAGGTTTTCAGCTGTGAAGTGATCAGCGCCATTCGCTCGGTCATCTCCGCCATCCGCAGCAGGTTCTTCTCCACCGCCTCCAGCTGCTGGCGCTGCAGCAGCAGACGGCTGCTGGAGGCGGTAGTTCTGATCGCCGTCAGCGGCTGATTCAGTTCATGGGCAATGGCCGCCGACATGGTGCCCAGCGCCGCCAGCTTGCTGCTCTGAATCAGCTCCGCCTGGGCTTCCCGCAACTCCCGGGTACGCTCCAGTACCCGCTGCTCCAGCTCTTCATTGGCCTGTTGCAGAGCCTGTTCCGCCTGCTTTCGCAGAGTGATATCCACCAGTGTCACCAGATAGCCATCCATTGCTCCCCAGGCAATGGGGTTGATCGACAGCAGCATCGGAAAACACTCGCCCCGCCGCCGACGGGCATAACCTTCGAGGACATTGACCGGCCGTACCGGCTGTCCGCTGTTCAGCTGATCTGCCAGCGCCTGCAGCTCATCCGGACTGCGTTCGAGGTCAATCAGCTCAACAACAGAGACCCCGAGCACCGCCGCTTCGTCACAGCCGAACTGCTGCAGCGCCCGGGGATTGATAAACTGAATCCTGCCGTGACCATCCAGGGTCAGCAGTCCCACCTGAGTATTGCTGATAATCGCCCGCTGCTGAGCTTCATTGCGAAGGATCAGCGCCTCGGTTTCCCGCCGCGAGCGGTTCCTCAGCATTCGTTCACGCAACAGCAGCACCAGCAACACCACGGCCAGAGAGGCGCCGGCACAGAACAGGGTCACCGCCCGCATCTGCTGCTTCACCGCCGCCAGGTCGGTGAGAAAGTGCACCCGCCATTTCAGATCATCCAGCAGCACCGACTGCACCAGATAACCGGACAGGTCATCCCCCAGCAGCAGGCGAGCTTCGGTCCCGTCCAGCAACTGCTGATGCCGCCAGCGGTAGGGCAGTACTTCTCCGCCTTCAATATCGGAGCTGTCAGACGGTTGGTGCAGCAGTGCATCAGCCGGCAGGCGCCGATTGCGCCACTCCGCCAGACTGGAGAGAAAAATCAGCCCCTGTTCATCACTGACCAGCAGCCGGTCCTGAGCGGCAATCCACAATTCCTGCAGACCACGCAGGTCAATCATCACCACCGCCACGCCCACCAGTTCAAGATTGGCGTAGATCGGCGCCGACAGGTAATAACCGGGGATCCGGCTCTCATCGGCAAGCTGGACGTAATACCCCAGCTCCCCTTCCCTCGCCTTGTAGAAAAACGGACGATCGCCGTAGTAGCGCCCCGGCTCATCAGAGTCATCACGCCAGTGACTGCTGGCCGCCACCCGGCCGCTGTTATCCAGTACCAGCCAGCGCGCCGCCGAAGCGACCTGGCTGGTCTGCTCAAGAAACTGGTTAACCCGGGTGAGCAGCTCGATCCGGCCGCTGAGCAATTCCCGCACATCCTGGTTCTGCGACAGGACATAGGGAAGATGGCTGGAATGATTCAGGGTCTGGCGGATACCGCTGATATAACTCAGCAGCCGATCCTCCCCCAGCCGCTGAATCCCCTCGTAGGCGCGACTCTCTACATAGTTTCGCACCTGCCAGCTCAGCAACAGCGACAGCAAGGTAAGCAGCAGTACGACGCCGGTGGTATTCAGCTTTCCTGCCCGGGTCAGCAGCAATTTCATAAATAATTTCCGCCAGTTATCGGCCTGAGACTGTCAGACTCATTCAGCCTGCACCAGTGTGTTCGCCAGCGTCAGGAAGCATCGGCGGCGCCTGGCGGGCGCCGGAAAAGCAGACTGAAATAACCCGGCAGCAGGCGCATTTTCTGATCGAACGGAGAAAAGACCAGCGGCACTCTCCGCCCACTGGTTGTCCGGCCACAGAACGGGCGAGACGCTATCTGTACAGCAAAGGCGTAAACCGATCAGCCCCGAAAACCCGGGTTGCTCAGGCCCGCGGATTCAGCCGGCAGGTGTCTGTCCGGCAGGGCTTTTGTCGGGGACCGGGGCTCAGCCGTTAAAGCCCCAGCGACTGCTGAAACAGATCGCCATTCAGCCACAGGTGAACCATGGCACTGGCCACATAGCCCAGCAGCAATACCGGCATCCATCGCAAATGGCCAAAGAACGTATAGATTCCCCGCGCCTGGCCCATCAGCGCAACTCCGGCTGCGGAGCCCACCGACAGCAGACTGCCACCAACACCGGCGGTGAGTGTGATCAGCAGCCACTGACCCAGCGACATCTGTGGCTCCATGGTCAGCACCGCGTACATGACCGGAATATTATCCACCACCGCAGAAATCACCCCCAGAGCCAGATTGGCGCTGGTGGCATCCCACTGGGTATAGAGCATATCCGAGACCATCGCCAGATAACCCATGTAACCGAGACCGCCGACGCACATGATGACCCCATAGAAAAACAGCAGTGTATCCCACTCGGCCCGGGCTACCCGGCTGAAGACATCAAAGGGCACCACGCCGCCCAGTTCCTGCAGCCGGTTTGTATCTCCGGTCAGTTCCGCCATTTTGCGTTTGCGTTCCAGCGAGCCCCGAAGAGAGACACGCAGGTAGAAACCGAAGAATTGCAGGTAACCCAGCCCCATCATCATGCCCAGTACCGGCGGCAGATGCAGCAGACTGTGGCAGACGACGGCGGTAGCGATGGAGAGCAGAAACAGCAGCACCGCCCGTCGCGCCCCCCGCTTCATTTCCACCTGCTCGTCGGCGGCATCGGGAACCCGGTTTTCGATCACCAGGCTCATAATCGCCGCCGGTATCACGAAGTTGACCAGCGACGGTATAAACAGGGCGAAAAACTGCTGGAATTCGACAATGCCGGCCTGCCAGACCATCAGGGTGGTGATATCACCGAACGGGCTGAAAGCACCACCGGCATTGGCGGCAACCACAATATTGATGCAGCATAGGTTGATAAAGCGATTGTCCCCTTCGGCGACCTTCATCACCACCGCGCACATCAGCAGCGCGGTGGTCAGGTTATCGGCAATGGGGGAGATAAAAAAGGCCAGGAAACCGGTCAGCCAGAACAGTTTGCGGTAGCTGAACTGGCGGCGGATCATCCAGCAGCGCAGGGCGTCGAACACCCGCCGTTCCTCGAGGGTGTTGATATAGGTCATCGCCACCAGCAGAAACAGCATCAGCTCGGAAAACTCCAGCAGCGTTTCCCGGAATGCGTGCTCGGCATCGCCGGTCGCCCCTTCACCGACATACACGGAGCCGATAATCATCCAGATGATGCCGGCAGCAACCAGCACCGGTTTTGATTTACGCATATGCAGCTTCTCTTCCAGAATCACCAGAAGATAAGCAATGGAAAAGACCACCAGGGCGGTATAACCGACACCGCTGGCCGTGAGGTCCAGGCCGCCTGTCGCCGCCAGTACCGGCGCAGAAAACAGCATCATCAGTAACCCTGTAAGGGCAGGACGAAGCAGAGGTCCGAGCATGGGTCCACCTTTTTCCGAAACCAGTCAAAGCATAAAGAGTACAATTATCAGCGGGTTGGTTACAGATTTTTTTGTTGCGGATACAAACAGCCCCGGCAGGCAGCAGTGCCGACCGGGGCGGGTTCAGGTGGTTCACGAGGGGTTACGGAGACGGCGTGCTATGGCTGGCGAGCCATCGGCAACAGCAATCAGAGCATTCGCCCGAGCACATCGTTCTCCGGCGCATCCAGATAACGATGCTTGAGCGCGCCGGCGATATGCAGCACCAGGCTGGCGATCAGCACCCAGGCCGCGGCAGAGTGAACGCTGTGGAAGATGCCGTTCCAGAATTCACTCTTGCCGGTGATATCGGGAACCGTAAAGAGACCAAAGAACGCCATCCCTTCTGCATAGGGAAATGTGGAATTCATCAGATAACCTGATAGCGGCATCACCAGCATGCTCAGATACAGCAGCCGGTGGACCAGATGAGAAGCCACGACTTCCCAGCTCATCAGGCCAGCAGGGGCTGCGGGAATCGGGCCGCGCAGCCGAACCGGCAGCCGAATCAGTACCAGCAGCAGCGCCAGAAAGCCCAGCTGTTTGTGCCAGGGGTAGAGCGCATATTTATCCGCGGCATCGGGATCGATACCGGCCATATAGAGGCCGACCACCAGGTCACCGATAATGATCAGGGCCAGCAGCCAGTGCAGCGCCCTCAGGGTTACGGGGTATTTTGAGACAGACATCTTCTGTTCCTCTGTGCAATCGTTTCGGGACAGCCGCCCGGGTCTGTGATCCGGACCTGAAATCGGTTAAGACTCCTGTTGGCAGGTTCCTGCATCAGCGCCGGATTCAGTTCTGCAGCCGTAGCACCATGCCGGCAACCTCCTGGCCGATGGCCTGAACCCGGTCGGTCTGGGCGCTGTCGTTAAGCTTTCCATGCTCATCAAATGCGTTATAGGCGGCAGGCACGGCGACCTGACCTGGCAGCACCAGGCTGCCGAGCGCGGTGAAGATATCGCGGACATGATTCAGGCCCCGCAGCCCCCCCAGACCGCCCGGTGAAGCACTCATCAGCCCGACCACTTTGCCGCTGAAGGCCGGCGGGCTATCCACGTCACTGTCGGGACGAGAGATCCAGTCGATGGCATTTTTCAGCACACCGGAGATGGAGCCGTTGTACTCCGGGCTGGCCAGCAGTATCCCCCGGGCATTGCGAAACAGGCTCTTCAGATCCCTGACTCCGGCCGGTGCACCTTCAAGGGCTTCCAGGTCCTCGGAGAACAGCGGAATGGCATAATCGGCCAGATCGATTTCGACCACCTCCACTCCCGCTGCCCGAGCCCCTTCTGCGGCGATTCGCACCAGTTTGCGATTATAGGAATCCCGGCGCAGGCTGCCGGACAGTACGATGATCCTGGCGTTGTTCTCTGTGGCTGACGTCATTCTGTTTCTCTCCGCGACTTCATATGTCTTATTCAGGGGCGCGTTGATCGCTGCCCGTTAACTGATAACCAGTGTGCCCCAGGCAAAGTTGAACAAAAACAAGCTCTGTGCAAAGCTTCTGTGCATGAGCGCACAGATCAGAGACTGGAACGACATCCGCGTCGCCTATGAAGTGGCCCGACGGGGTACCCTGTCCGCCGCCGCCGAGGCGCTGAATATTCACCACTCCACGGTGCTGCGGCGAGTCAATGCGCTGGAAAAGTCGCTGAACACCCGGCTGTTCCACCGCCACGCCCGCGGCTATGTGGCCACCGATGCCGGCAAGATGCTGCTTGGCGTCGCTGAATACCTGCAGGAGGATCTGGAGCGGCTGTACGGTCAGCTGCAGGGGGTCGATCAGCAGCTGAGCGGTACCCTGGTGATTACCACCGTCAGCAGCTTCGTACCGGTGCTCTCTCCCCTGCTGGCCGAGTTTCAGGAACAGTACCCCAATATCGAGCTGGATCTGCTGGTGGAGCATCGCCGCCTGAAGCTGGAGCACGGCGAAGCCCATATCGGCATCCGCCCGGGCCGGGCTCCGGAAGAGCCGGACTACGTCGCTCAGCGAGTTGCGCCGCTGCAGGCCGCGCTCTATGCCTCACGCAGCTACGTGGATCGCTATGGCCTGCTGAACGATCTCAGCCAGATCCGAAAACACCGCTTTGTCTCCGGCAGTCCGACCATTCATCACATCGCCTTTATGCAATGGCTGGAGAGCAATATTCCGGAGGAGCGCATTTTCTGTCGCGCCAATGACGTCTGGGCGATGCATCAGGCTATCCGGGCGGGGCTCGGCATCGGCCTGGTCAGCTGCTGGCTGGCCTCTACCGATGCCGAAACGCTGGTCCGCCAGCCTCTTCAGGACGACAGCTGGGGCACTGAACTCTGGCTGGTCACCCACCGGGATCTGCATCGTACCTCGCGAGTGCAGGCATTTCTGAGCTTTTTTAAGGAAGCGATCAGACAGCGTAAGGTGTTGCTGGCCGGCCTGTAATTCTGATCTTCGGGAAGCGGTGTGGATATTATTGATTTGTGATCAGAGACCTTATCCATATTCAGCAATCCGACACATCCGGGTTAAATTCATATAATAATCTTACGGTTACCGATCATCCCCGAATAAATCGGCGAAAAATAAAATATTCTGATCGGCTGAATATCTGTCTCTGCTGAAGATAACCGCAGGAATTATTTTTCAGCTGTTCTTACAGATACGAAAATATTTAACCCGATAAAACAGTCTGTTAATAAGAGGGTACGGCTCTGATTAATCGCACCTGTACACTGCTTCGTGCCCTGCCTTTTAAACCCGAGCGGGCTTAATGAGATTAAACCTGCTACAGTGGACCACCAATTATTTGCTTACGGACCTCTGTTATGGCAGCCTCCCCGAAAAAATCAGCGCCTGCTGAAACCCACCAGTCTATTGCGGAACAGACCGCCGCTTTTCTGAAAGCCGGGGGGAAAATCGATCAGATCGCTCAGGGTGTTACCGGTCAGCAGCAGCTGGCGGGACCCCGCCATATCGTGCTGGGAAAGAATAATCGCAAAACCAGCGACTGATCAGCTCAGCCGGATAGTAATTTCCGGGACCGCAGAAACTGGTTGTACCCCTGAGCAGACTCGCGTACAGTGGTATCTGTTTTGTATTATTTAATGCATCCTGTGTTTTTGTAGATCGTTCCTTCCGAAGTCCTTTCTGCTCCTGCTCGCCTGCTTTTCCTGATACATACATTCCTGCTTGTCGTAGGTACTGAGGCTGCTTGCCGGTATCGCGAGAGCTTCTGTTAAAAAATATGAGAACTGAGAATATGTCTGATACACAGACCGGTACCGTTAAGTGGTTTAACGATGACAAGGGTTTTGGATTTATCGAGCGCGAAAACGGCAAGGACCTTTTCGTTCATTTCCGCTCAATCGTCGGTGAAGGCCGTAAAAGCCTTTACGAAGGTCAGGCGGTAAGCTTCGTTGAAGTCGAAGGCCAGAAAGGCCCTCAGGCTGATCAGGTCACTGCCCTGTAACAGCTGCAACGATCCGGTTGCCCGGCCAGTTCAGCGGGCAATTACACTTCTCTTTTTCGCCGACGGTGAGAAAGAGAAGTGATAAATTCTGATCCGTTTTGCGGAGCGATCGTTTATAACGACTCTCTGCTCAGAACCGCCACTACCCCTTCACCCGGTCCGACCGGTTTCAGTCGGCCGTTATAAGCTCTGCCCCCTGTTGTTCAATGTAGTTTCAGCCGGCAGTTTCTATTCAGATCCCGGTGACAAATCGAAGCCGCTGTGCAGCGAACCCCGCTCCGCACCAGTTCGAACACCGTTCTGATTACCGGTAACCGGGATCAGCAGCGGTATGGTCACAAACATACAATCCGCGTCTGAAACACGCAAAGCGACGTAAAATCATAAGGATATTCAATGCTCGAAATCAGTAACTATTTAAGACTTATTAAACGCAGTGGCCATAATGGTGACACCTGGATCGGCCAGGAGTTGTTTCCCGCTGACACCTGGAAGAATCGCCAGCTGTGGAAGCCGGTTACCCGACCGCTTGACAGAACCGAAGTACTCGCCTGGTTAACCAGACGCTGTCCCGACCACAACCGGGCTGAACAGATCAGCCGCCTTATCGATCAGCACCACTGAGTATCAATTCCAGGCCCCTCATCCTCTGAGTGCCGGATCCGCCCGCAGTCGCTCTGCCAGCAGATCAACAAACGTACGTACCTTCGCAGAACCGTAGCGGCCCTCCCGATGCAGAATATGAACCGGATGCGGCGCCGGTTCACAGCCTCCAAGAATCAGTTTCAGCGTTCCTGCCGCCAGTTGCGGCGCAATCTGATAGGACAACAGGCGGGTAATACCAAAACCCTCCGAAGCCGCCTCCGCCGCGGCATCATTGGTGGTGACCCGGAGTCTCGGTCTGATCCTGCGGGAACGAATGCCGGTCTTGGTCGTGAAACGCCAGTCCTGTGCAGCACTGCCGGCACTGGAGGCGATCAGCGTATGAGCAGTCAGATCCTCGGGAGTCAGGGGCTCTCCACAGCGGGCCAGATAGTCCGGGGACGCGCAGAGTACCTGTCTGACCGCCCCCACCCGCAGCGCATACATGCCGGAATCCGGCAGTTCGCCGATGCGTACCCCCACATCGATCCCCTCCTCCAGCATATTCACCACCCGATCCAGCAGAATGGCTGATACTTCAGTATCGGGGTACCGATTCAGGTATTCAGTAATGCCCGGTAAAACGAACATGCGCCCGAACAGTACCGGTGCGGTAACGGCCAGATGTCCCCGGGGCGCGGCATTGATGCCGGCTGCGGCTTCGTCGGCGGCATCGGCCTGGGCCAGCACCAGGCGAGCATCCTCCAGGTAGCGCTGGCCCACCTCGGTGGTCCGTACATGACGAGTGGTACGGCTGAGCAACCTGACTCCCAGCCGCTGCTCCAGCGCCGCCACCGCTCGGGTGACTGCGGGCGGCGACATCCCCAGCCGGCGGGCCCCGGCGGCAAATCCCTGTTCTTCAGCGACGGCAACAAAAACGGCCATCAGATGCAGACGGTCCATAGATTATTCCGATAATTGGAATTTTGAATTTATATTTTCGCTGATTCTTCTTCTATTTGGAATTTGCCATGCTGTTGTCAACGCCGGCAGCTGACAGGCGGCGTAAAAACTGACCCGCAACCTATGGGAGAACAACCATGAATCGCATCAACATCGTCACTCATGAGCAGGCAGGTCCGGAACAACAGGCACTGCTTGACGCCGTCCGGGATCAGCTGGGGATGGTACCGAACTTTCTCCGGGTGTTTGCCAACTCTCCGACCGCCCTGCGCGCCTTTCTGGGCCTGTATGGGATTGCCGGCGACGGCACTCTGGATCCTCAGACCCGGGAACGGATCGCCCTCGCGCTGGCGGAGCACAATGCCTGTCAGTACTGTCTCTCCGCCCACACCAGCCTCGCTCGCAAAGCCGGTCTCGACGGCGATGAGATTGATGCCAACCGCGCCGGCACCAGTCTGGATTCAAGGGCGGCAGCGGCAGTAACCTTCGCCCTCTCACTGGCCGAGCACAGCGGCGAGGTCACCAGCGGTGAGCTGCTGGCGGTCCGCAATGCCGGTTACGACGATGCCGAAATCGTCGAGATCATCGCCCATGTAGGGCTGAATATTCTCACCAATATTCTGGGCAAGGCCAGCCGGGTCGATATCGACTTTCCCCGAGTTGAACTGAAACGGGCATCCTGAGCCCCCGATCCCCCGGTTATCAGGGATAGCCGGGGAATGATAGTGCCACTGCAACCGATCATCGGTCCGGAGGATCCGCATCATGGCCCATAAATTTGCAGAGATCGCCTTCACCGAAGCTGTCCGGGAGGTACAGCGCCAGCTGGGCAGCCGCGACAGCTATGCCGGCATGGATAACGGCGAGGATTACAACCACCGGCTGGGAGATCATGAAGCCTCATTTCTCCGTGCCCGGGACAGTTTCTATATGGCCACTGTCAGCGAGAACGGCTGGCCCTATCTTCAGCATCGCGGCGGTCCCGCCGGGTTTCTGCAGGTCCTGGATGAGCAGACCCTCGGCTTCGCAGACTTCAGCGGTAATCGACAATACGTCAGCGTCGGCAACCTGCGTGGAAATGATCGCGTTGCCCTGTTTCTGATGGATTATGCCAGCCGGACCCGCCTCAAGCTGCTGGGACGGGTCCGGTTGATCGGTGCTGAAGAGCCGGAACTGCTGGCCCGGCTGGAAATGGATAACTACCGGGCCCGGGTGGAACGGGGTTTTGTGATCAGTATCGAGGCCTTCGACTGGAACTGCCCACAGCATATTACCCCCCGCTACAGTGAAGAGCAGCTGAACGAACTGCTGGCACCGCTGAAGGAGGAGAACCGCCAGCTCAGAGCCAGAATGGACAGCCCGGCAGCGGAACAGCTCGGCGAGGGTCCGCTGGCCCTGGAGATCAGCGCGATACGACAGCTGACCCCGCGCATTCGGAGTTACGAGCTGCGGGCCCCGGACGGCAGCAGGCTGCCGGCAGTGAAGGCCGGCGCCCATCTGCAGCTGCCGGTGCAACTGCCGGACGGTGAAATGGTGAGCCGGCACTACTCCATCAGCTCCGACCCCGAACATCGCCATTACTACGAGATTGCCGTGCTGGCTGAAGACAGCGGCAGTGGCGGCTCCCGTGCCCTGCATCGGCAGTACGGCATCGGCACGCGTCTGCACTGCCCGCCGCCCGGCAATTATTTCCCGCTGCACAGCGATGCTACCCCCGCGGTACTGATCGCCGGCGGCATCGGTATCACCCCGATCCGGGCAATGGCCTGTAGCCTGCGGGCGCGAGGTGTTCCCTTCCATATTCACTACGCCGGTCGGGAGCGCCCGGAAATGGCCTTTCTGGAACAGCTGGAACGGGAGTTCGGCGACCGGCTGACCAGCTACAGCAGCACCGATCAACAGCGTCTGGATATCAACCGCATTCTGTCGACAGCTCCGGCACAGACCCACTTCTACAGTTGTGGTCCCGGCCGACTGATCGATGCGGTCAACGATACCGCATCGCGGCTCGGAATCGCTTCCGGTCGCCTCCACTCCGAACGCTTTGACCCGGGAGTACCAGAGCACGGCAGACCGATCCGGCTGGACCTGCGTCGCTCCGGCCGACAACTGCTGGTATCCGCGCAGAACAGTATTCTCGAGACCCTGGAGGAGGCTGGAATCGACGCCCCCTTCGGCTGTCGCACCGGCAATTGTAGAAGCTGTGCGGTCAGAGTGCTGGAGGGAAAACCGGATCACCGGGACAATGTGCTGTCGGAACGGGAGCGAAATCAGCAGGGTCTGATCACCCCCTGCGTCTCCCGGGCCCGAAGCGATCATCTGGTGCTGGATCTGTAGGCCGCAGTACAGCCGCCGTAAAGCGATGATAGCCTTACACCCGCCCTTTCGATAAGCTGGCCAGCCGAACTCCGACAGCAGGAGTCAACAGAGTACTGGCACGGGGAAGCAGCATGGCGGCCTATGACCACAATCGCAAAGCAGGCAATCAGGGCGATATCGTCAAACATGTGGCCCTGATCGCATCCCTGAATGCGGTCTGTCAGTCCCGGGGGGCCGGACCTTTTCGCTTTGCCGATCTGTTTGCAGGCTATGCCCTCAACCCGATCTGTGATGGCAACGAGTGGACCCAAGGCATTGGCAGAATTCATCCACGGGTATCAGAGGTGAAGAACGGCGACGTTCAGTGCTATTTTCGCTGGTATCTATCCCGGCCGGCGATCACCGGGGGGATGTATCCCGGCTCCGCCCTGATCGCCCTTGATGCGCTGGTCAGCAATGGCATGGAACCCGGGCTGTCGCTCTACGATATATCCGCAAAGGCGGTGGAGAGCTTAAGGCTCGCATTCAGCGGTCCCGAACAGCGGGTATTCCATCGGCCGGCTACCGTCGGCGAGGCTGAAATCAATTTAGCGGATTTTCTGTTTATCGACCCGCCCGGACTCTACTCGCCGAAGAGACCGGATTATCCCCACCTCAGTGATCTGCTCGATTTCACTGACTCAGCGGCACGACAGCACAGCCTTATCTGGCTGCCTGTTCCGGGCAGCAGCGACGGAGCGGCCGGAAGCTTCGACACTGACTCCACCATCAAACAACTACGAGCCACAGGCCACGCGGTCACCCGGGTCTGCTGGGCAGACCGGGGCCGCACCATCGGTTGTATACTGGCCGCCAGACTCCCTCAGGCGGCCATTACCCGGCAGCGCGCGGCCATTGAAGCCATGGTAACGATCGCTGACTGGCAGCCGGAAAACCGTGAAACCATTTGCCACTTTGAACCGCTCCAAGCAGCGGATTCAGCCATAATTCAGTAAGGGAGCGGCACTTTCGACCGATTTCTGCGCCACTGAATCAACCCGTGAATCAGCAGAGTGCCAATCACCACGGCACCACCCTGGAGCGCAGGCCCGGCGGGCACCTCATTCAACCAGATCCAGATCCACAGGGGCCCGGCGGCGGTTTCCAGCAGCATCAGCATCCCCACTTCCGCCGCCGGAATACGCATCGGTGCACGGGTAATCAGGATAAACGCCAACGGCACAATCAGCAGGCAGAGCAGCAGCATCCAGCCCCAGTCGGCTCCCTCAAGCGCCAGCGGGTCACCGGCCAGGGCGCTGATGGCAGCGATCAGCAAACCGGCCGGAATCAGTGCCGGTGTCATATTACGATGGCGCTGCGCCCGGTCATTTACGAATCGGCCGGACAGCGCCAGCGCGCACAGCAAGGCCACAAGATCACCGGCCAGGCGGGAATCCTGCCAGGAGCCGACCAGTACCCAGCCGATTCCCAGCATCGACACAGCGATGGCGATCCGGGTTACGGGCGGCGATTTTTCACCGACAAAAATCTGCGCCATCACGGCGGCAAACAGCGGCTGCGCGCTGATGATGATCAGCACGCTGGCCACCGAGGTCAGGTTGACGGCACAGACAAAGGCGATGGTGCTGCCGGCAAACAGCAGCGCTGACCTGATATAGGCCGCATCCATCGGAAACAACGGCTGCTCCGGGCACCGAAAAAGGCACCACAGCCATACCACCAGACTGAGCAGTAACCCCCGCCAGAACAACAGGTCAAAAGAATGCGCATCGATCAGTCGGATCAGCAGCGCATCGAAGCTGAGCACGATCACGCCGAAGGCGGTCAGCAACAACCCTTTGATATAGTCAGCCTGCATCTTCGCCTCGCCGTTGATCGCCCCGGGGTACCAGTAACTCTGTTTCTGCGGGTCAGGTAATCATCGCCGGGGGCTGGCGACGACAGGGATCAGCAATAAACAGCCGATGCATTGTAAGACGACAGTGGCGTTTGCGCTAACGCAAGCGGGGTTTCCCCGGGTACAAATGTCACTAATTAACCAGTCGTTATAAAAATGAGATTGATCAAGGAGCGATATTCCTGAACCAGTACAGTTCAGGGCTCAGCCAGGCACCGATGCCGGCACGGCTCACCGTCATCTGAGCTGCCCGATGTTAACAGCACTAACGGAATCTCGATTGTGTTCAGTCACCTCAGTATCAGCCGTCGAATACTGTTGCTTGCTACGATCTCCATACTGTTGTTCGCTGCCGATATTCTGTTCCAGACCCAGGACCGGCGGGACCAGGTGCTTGACACCAGCAAAGAGCGGCTGGTGCGGCTGGTGGAAATGGCCCACTCGGTGCTGGAAGGATTCCACCAGCGTTCGGTCAGCGGCGAGCTGAGTCCCGAGCAGGCGAAGGCAGCGGCGATTCGGGTAATCCGTGATCTTCGCTATGAGGACAAACAGTACTTCTGGCTCAATGACATGGAACCCCGCTCCGTGATGCATCCCCTGCGGCCCCATATGGAAGGCGCTTTCGTCGGTTTTGTCGAGGACAGCGAGGGCAGACGGATCTACGATGAGTTCGTACAGACCGTCCGGGACCGGGGCGCCGGCTTCGTCAGCTATTACTGGACATCCCCGTTAAGCCGCTCGGCCGAAGATCCCGGTTCGCAGATCCTGAAACTCTCCTACGTCAGGGAATTCCAGCCCTGGGGCTGGATTATCGGCAGTGGTATCGACAGTGCGGAAATCGACAGGGCTTATCGGCGAGAGCTGGTGGACGGCCTGACCGGGTTGTTACTGAAGCTGCTGGTGCTGGCCGGCCTGTTCTGGCTGATCTTCCAGAATCTGATCCGGCCGCTGAAAAGCACTACCCTGGCGATGCGCGACATCGCTCTGGCTGGCAATGAGCTAACCGCCCGCCTGCCGGTCGAGGGCCGCAATGAATTTTCCGAACTGGCCGCCAGCTTCAACGGCTTTGCCCGCAATGCGTTTGAGGCCAACCAGATGCTGGCCGCCCGGGAGCAGCGACTTCGTGAGGCCCAGCGACTTGCCCATATCGGCAACTGGGAATGGAACACCGCCGACCACTCCATGTACTGGAGCGATGAGATCTACCGGATTCTGGGCTATCGGAAAGGTGAAGTGAGACCGGATCCTGAGCTGTTCAGACAGCAGCTGACCGGGGAGGAGCGGCTCCCGCTGCAGGCCGCTGTCGACAGCGCCCTCAGCGGAAAAAAATATAACCTGGTCTACCGGCTCCGCCGTCCGGACGGTCAGCTTATCCATGTCAGGGAGCGAGGAAAGCTGGTTCGCACGCACAGCAGTCAGCCGGCGGTCCTGGTCGGCACTCTGCAGGACATTACCTCCCAGGTGGAGCTGCGCGAAGCCGTCGAGGAGAAACGCCAGCTCTATCAGCAGATGTTCGAAAACAATCCGTCAATCAAGCTGCTGATCGATCCCGCCGGCGGCAGTATTGTCGACGCCAACCCGGCGGCGCTGAACTTCTACGGCTACAGCAAGAAGCAGATCAGAGAGCTGAACATCGGTCAGATCAACGCGCTACCGGAAAACGAGATACAGCAGATGATCGCTCTGGCCCGGGAAGAGAAGAAAAAATTCTTCAATTTCAGACATAAGCTGGCCGGCGGTGAAGTCCGGGATGTTGAGGTCTACACCGGTCCGGTAACTCTCAGAAACAAAACCTATCTGCATTCGATTATTTTTGACGTTACCCACCGCACCTCCGTGCAACGACGCCTGGAACAGGCCGCCCTGCATGATCCGCTGACCGGCATGAACAACCGACGGGTCATCGATACTCAGGGACAACGACTGTTCAGCGCCGCCAGACGCAACGGCTCCCCCTGCAGCGTCATCATGATCGACATCGACCACTTCAAACGAATCAACGACAGGTACGGTCATCCGGTTGGCGACCTGGTGCTCAAATCGGTTGCCGAAGAGATCACCGGCTTCGCCCGGGACGCTGACCTCACCGGCCGCTATGGTGGCGAAGAGTTTGTAGTTATCGCTCCTGATACCGATCTCAGCGGTGGTCATCGGCTGGCCACACGCATCCTCAGTCAGATCCGCAAAAAGGAGATGAACATCCTCCAGCATCGTATTCAGGTTACGGTCTCTGCCGGTGTTGCTGTGACAGCCCCCGATGATCAGGAGTTTAACGCGGTCATTGAACGGGCCGACTTTTATCTTTACCAGGCCAAGCGACGAGGGCGTGATCGGGTCTGTGATCAGACGGGTACCGGAGCTCTTTACGGCATCGACTGCGCCAGTACGGAATAGCGGTACATCAGGTAGCTTCCCACCTCTGCCGGCAGCGGCGGGAGCCCCTCAGAGGAGCCACCGGGCCGGCCCGAGCGTCGATAGCAGCCGCTTGAATCCGGCTAAGGCTGCGCTCCGATCAGTCCCACATAACGCGGCAGTTTCATCGCGGCCAGGGATTCTCTGACCAGCTGCCGCATGGTCTCCGCCGCCGGTCCCAGCGACCGGCCCTTGCGAGTGATAACACAGATCTGCCGGTCCACCACTGGTTGCTGCAGAGGCGTAAACTGCAGCCCGTCGAAGGCGCTGACGCTGGCCGCCAGTGCCGGCAGTACCGAAATTCCCATCCCCGCCTCCAGCAATGCCGCCAGCGCCGCCGGATTGCTGACCTCGATCAGCGGACCATCCAGTGGCAGCTTCAGCACTCCCTGGCGGTTAAATGCAGTCAGCTGGGCGCGGATACCGGTATCGGCGGACAGATAGATCAGCGCCTGATCGTTCAGGTGCCTCCAGCCGGGTTCGCTGCCGCTGGCCAGTTGGTGATCAGCCCGACTGACAATGCCGTAGCGGTCCCGCAGCAGCGGTTGATACTCCAGATCCGGATGGCTGGAATGATTGCCGGCCAGGCCGAAATCCACCTCGTTCTCCAGCACCCGCTGTTCGATGGCGCCGGCACTGTCGTCACGCAGACGGATGCCGATGCCGGGGTAACACTGGTGGTAACGGTTCACCACTGCCGGCAGCAACCGGGTCAGTACCGAAGGCGCAGCGGCGATTCCCAGCTGGCCCTGCTGCTGTTCCGCCGTTGCCTGCAGGTCCGACAGCGCGGTATCGAAGTCGGACAGCAGCCGCTCAGCCACGGGCAGAAACCGGCTGCCCTCAGAGGTCAGCAGCACCCGGCGGGTGGTACGGTCCAGCAGCATCAGCCCCACCTGCTCTTCCAGCTGTTTGATGGTGGCGGTCAGGGTCGACTGAGTCAGGTGGAGACTGTCGGCGGCGCGGGTAAAACTGCCGCTGGCCGCGACCCGGGTGAACGCCCGCAGATGTCGGATCGAAAGATTATTCGACATTATCTATTAATTTATAGAATTTTATCGTTTGAATGATAAATACAGATTTTGCATCATAGCCGCTGCAGACACAATCAGTACAGCTGCTATCGTACCCGTACCCTGTTGCAGACCGAGAACCCGATCATGATTCCCGCCCTTAAAGCCGTCGACACCACTCAACACCTGTACCTGGAATTTATCGAACAGCTGAAAGCGGACGGCTTCACCGGCGATCTCAACAGCGACTACGGCAACCGTATCGTCCAGTCCACCGACAACAGCATCTACCAGCTGCTGCCCCAGGGGGTGCTCTATCCCCGCACTGTGACCGATCTGCAGCTGATCGCGCAGCTCTCCGACCAGCCACGTTTTCACCGTATATCCATGAGCGCCCGGGGTGGCGGTACCGGTACCAACGGCCAGTCACTGACCGACGGGCTGATCGTCGATGTATCGAAATACATGAACCAGGTGCTGGAGATTAACCCCGAAGAGCACTGGGTCCGGGTCCAGGGCGGTGTGGTCAAGGACCAGCTTAATGCGGTACTGAAACCTTACGGGCTGTTCTTTGCCCCCGAGCTGTCCACCAGTAACCGGGCCACCATCGGCGGCATGATCAATACCGACGCCAGCGGACAGGGGTCGGTGCTTTACGGCAAGACCCGGGACCATGTGCTGGAGCTCAGTACCGTGCTGCTGGATGGCAGCCTCTGGAACTCAGGGGCCATCAGCGACGAGCAACTGACGGAATATCAGCAACGGGATGACCGGGTCGGCGAGATCCATCGTCTGGTGGATCGGGTTTTCACTGACAACAAACCGCTGATCGACAGTAAATTCCCCAGACTCAACCGCTGTCTGACCGGTTACGACCTGGCCCATATCCGCGATGAGCGGGGGCGTTTCAATCTCAACGCCGTTCTCTGCGGTGCCGAAGGCTCGCTGGGCTTTATCGCCGAAGCGAAACTGAATGTATTGCCCATTCCGAAGTTCGCAGCGCTGGTCAATATCAAATACGCCAGTTTTGAAAGCTCTCTGCGTGACGCCAAAGAGCTGATGAACTGGCAGCCGACCTCCATCGAGACTGTCGACTCAAAGGTACTGAACCTGGCCATGGGCGATATCGTCTGGGATACCGTCCGTGATTACTTTCCCCGAACCGAGGGTGAACCGGAAATTCAGGGCATCAACCTGGTGGAGTACACCGCCGACGATGAAGCGGAACTCAGGGCCCGGGTGGAAAAGCTCTGTCACCATCTGGAGACCGTGAACGGCCAGCCAGGCAAAAGCTTCGGGTACAGCGTGGTCTATGGTGCCGCCGAGATCGGCAAGGTCTGGGCAATGCGTAAGAAAGCGGTGGGCCTGCTGGGTAACGCCAGCGGCGAGGAAAGGCCGATTCCCTTCGTCGAGGATACCGCGGTGCCGCCGGAACATCTGGCCGACTTCATCATGGAGTTCCGCAAGGTGCTGGACGACCGCGATCTGCCCTACGGCATGTTCGGCCATGTCGATGCCGGCGTCTTGCATGTACGGCCGGCCATCGATATGAAAGACCCTGCACAGGAACGGATGATCCGGGAGATTACCGACGAGGTGGTGGGTCTGACACAGAAGTACCACGGTCTGCTCTGGGGCGAACACGGCAAGGGGGTCCGCTCGGAGTATGCCCCGGCCTTCTTCGGCGAACTCTACCCGCAACTGCAGCGGATCAAGGGGGTGTTTGATCCCCGCAATCAGCTCAACCCCGGCAAGATTGCCACCCCGCTGAGGGACGATGGGGAGCAGCCGGACGACGAGCCGGCCGCCGAACTGCTGAAGATCGATGGGGTTCCCACCCGTGGCCAGCATGACCGCCAGATCAGTGCCCATATCCGCAAAGAGTACGATTCGGCGATGTTCTGCAACGGTAACGGTGCCTGTTTCAACTACGATCCCAGGGACGCCATGTGTCCCAGCTGGAAAGGTACTCGTCAGCGTGTCCATTCGCCAAAAGGACGCTCCTCGCTGATCCGCGAATGGTTGCGGCTGATGTCCCGTCAGGGTGTGGACCTGGTCAGTGCCGCCAATGGCGCCAGACGCACCTCCTTCTTCGCGAGTCTGCCGCAGCGGTTGAAAAACACCCTGGCGAAACGCCGTGGCGAGTACGATTATTCCCACGAAGTTCATGAGTCGATGATGGGGTGTCTGGCCTGTAAGTCCTGTGTCGGTCAGTGTCCCATCAAGGTCAATGTGCCGGATTTCCGCGCCCGTTTTCTGGAGCTGTATTACAGCCGCTACCTGCGGCCGGCAAAAGATTACCTGGTGGGAAGTCTGGAATACCTGATGCCCTGGTTGTCGAAATGGCCGACACCCTACAATCGGCTGATGGGCAACGGCACGGTTCAGTCATTGCTGAAAAAGTACGCCGGTATGGTGGACAGTCCGACCATCTGCACCCATTCACTGCTGCGAGGACTGAAGCAGCGCCATATTGACATCGCCGAGGCGGAGCAGATCAGCCAGCTCACCGACGAGCAGAAAGCCCGCACCGTCATCATCGTCCAGGACGCCTTTACCAGTTATTTTGAGACACAGCTGGTACTGGATCTGGTGGATCTGCTGACCAAGCTGGAATTCCGGGTACTGGTGGCGCCCTATCTGCCCAACGGCAAGCCGCTGCATGTCCACGGTTTTATGCAGGCCTTCGAAAAGGCTGCGATTCGCAACAGCGATATGCTGCGTCAGCTGGGTCAGACCGGGGTGGCGATGATCGGTATCGATCCCTCCATGACCCTCACCTACCGCCAGGAATACGGTTATGTGATTCCTGAAAAGGACCTGCCGAAGGTGGAGCTGATTCAGGAGTGGCTGGTGCGCCAGTTCGATCGTATCGAAGCACTGGACCTGCAGTTGCCGGCCGCTGAGTTCAGATTGCTGGCTCACTGTACTGAAAAGACTTCGGCCGCCCCGGCCATCCGGAGCTGGCAGACGATCTTTGCGGCGCTGGGACAGAAACTGGAGCTGGTCGCAACCGGCTGCTGCGGAATGTCCGGTACCTACGGTCATGAGAGTATCAATCGTGAAACGTCGGAGCAGATCTACCAGCTCAGCTGGTCGGAAGTGGTCAACGCCTCGGAAAACCAGGGCAAGCTGGTGGCAACCGGCTACTCCTGCCGCAGCCAGGTAAAACGGCTGGACAAGAAACAGATCCCCCATCCGATACAGGCTCTGCTGGCTCAATTCGGCGCCGGCGGCTGAACATCCGATGCCCTTTCATCAGGATTTCGGAACGGGCAGCCCCTCGTTCCGAAATTGTGCACCGACCTGTCGAATTCCCATGACGGGGATCAGTGTTTGTTCCGTAAACCCCGTCATTTCTGGCCTGCAGGCTGTTTTTGCTGGTGATTTCCATTGACAGAACCCGGCCATCAGGTTAGCTTTCCCGCTACTGACTGAACTATCCCACACTCTCACAGGATGTGTGTTTTATCCGTTAGTGAAAAATGTTAGTCGCCTTATTCAGGCCGCCGGAGTCAGGACAGCTTGCTGTACGAAGCTCTGCTGACAGCGCCGTTGAACTGGACTCTGTGGGTAATCGATGAACAGAAAGAATCCCTATTCCGATGACAATGCCAGAGCATCCGAACACCTGCGGCTGGCCCTGTTATATCTGACCCGGCATGGTATTCCCCCCTCCCCCCTGAACTACCGCCTCGGCTACGACAGCATCAGCGGCAGCAATGAAGAGCTGCGAAAAGCGCTGGAGACGCTGCTGGCCGAACCCGGCACGCCCTCCGAAGAGGCGCTCTGGGATATCTATCAGCGTTATTTCACCCAGGATGAAAAGGCACTGGATGCCATTCGCCAGGAGCTGAGACGAGTTATCCTCAGCGTTCAGAAGGAGTTCGAGGTCTCCGGCGGTAACCTTTCCGTATACGCCGGTAGCCTCAGCCGTTTCGCCGGTCTGCTGGATTCTTCCGACCCTTCCGATGATCTGCTGGTGGAAGTAGAGAAGGTGATTGAAGATACCCGCGCCATGGAACAGTCCCAGAAGCAGCTGAACTCGCAGATCTTCGATGTCCTCAATGAAGTCAGCGAACTGCGCCGGGAGCTGGATCAGCTGAAGGAGGAGGCGCTGACCGACGCCCTGACCGGAATTTCAAACCGTAAGGCTTTCGATGCGGCACTGGAGCAGGCAATCCTGTCGTCACGGGATAACAAAACCCCCTTCTCGGTGCTGGTGGCCGATATCGATCATTTCAAGAAGTTTAACGATTCCCATGGCCACCTGGTGGGCGATAAGGTGCTGCGCTTCGTGGCCTCCACCCTCAAACGCTGCACCAAAGGCCGCGATATGGTGGCCCGGTTCGGTGGTGAGGAGTTCGCGGTGATCCTGCCCCAGACCAGCCTGAGTGGTGCCCACGCGGTGGCGGAACAGATCCGCCGGACCGTGTCGGCGGGCAAGCTGAGGAAGAAAAGCGACGACGAGGTCTACGGTAACGTCACTATTTCCATCGGCGCCACCCAGTTCTATGCCAGCGATATGCCCAGCACTCTGATCGACCGCGCCGACCGGGCCCTCTATCGGGCCAAAAACAGAGGCCGTAACCGGGTCGAAAAGGCGGAGTGGTCGGACGCCCACCAGCTCTCCGTCTGAGTCGCGAATCCAGTCCCGCTGGCCGACCTTCCTTCCGGTCAACCCGCGGGATTTCCGAACCAGCGACGCCCCTGACGATTCTGTTAACAATTCTTCACAAATATCCGCATCCGGACTGATGACCCGGACCTTATCCAGGTTCTATAATCGCCGCCAGCCAGTTCGGCTATCCTGATCATTTACATCCCCGTTAATTAACTACAGAGAGACCGCAGTGAGACTGACTCTGTTATCGCTGGCATCGCTGTTTGTCAGCTGCTTCATCATGATGCTCGGCAATGGCCTGATTAATATTCTGTTGCCGGTACGCATGGGCTTTGAGGAGATGAGTACCGACACCATCGGTCTGGTGCTGTCGCTCTATTTCGTCGGTATGCTGGCCGGCGGTCTCTATGCCCGACACCTGATCCGGCGGGCAGGCCATATCCGCATGTTCGCCGGCTGCCTGGCGCTGGCGGCGGTCAGTATTCTGGTCTGCAGCCTCTATACGGACTCCATCCTGTGGGGCGGTATGCGTGTGGTGATCGGTTTCTGCAACGCCTGCGCCTACACCGCTATGGAGAGCTGGCTGAGTGAGAGCTCCAGCAAGGAGAACCGTGGCAAGGTGCTGGCGTTTTATCAGGTGGTCGTACTGGGTGCCCTGTTCTGCGGTCAGTTCCTGATCAATCTGGCCAGCCCGCGAGGCAACGTACTGTTTGTCCTCAGCGGTATCCTGCTCTGCATCTCCATCATCCCGATTGTGATGAGCCGCAGCAGCGGACCGGCAGTGGAAGAAGTGGAACCGATGTCATTGCTGGCGCTGTTCAGGATTTCACCCCTGGGGGTCGTCAGCTGCTTTGTCTCGGGGCTGATCTACTCCGCCGCGTTCAACATGCTGCCGATTTTTGCCAACAGCTACGGCATCATCGATTTCCAGCTGTCGCTGTATATGGGTGCCGCCATTATGGGTGCCTTTCTGCTGCAGTTCCCGGTGGGTTATCTGTCCGATCGTTTCGATCGCCGGACTGTACTGCTGGTTATTCTGGCGATCTCCTCGGCGATCGGATTCAGCGTTAACCTGCTGGCGGATCAGGAGCTGTTCTGGCCGATGTCGGTGGCCACCGGAATCACCTGCGGTATCATCGCCTGCACCTACCCCATGAGTATCTCCGAATCCTTCGACAAACTGCGCCAGAGCGAGATGGTCGCCGCCATGGGCTGTCTGATCCTGGCCTTCTCTGTCGGCGGTATTCTCGGCCCCTACACCACCTCCATCGTGATGGATCTGCTGGGTAACTGGTCGCTGTTCTGGTTCCTGGGAGCAGTACAGCTGCTGCTGTGCGCCTTTGTGGTTTACCGGATGTCGGTCCGCGAAGCGCTGCCGGTGGATCAGCAGGAACAGTTCGTTATGCAGGGCGCAGCAACTGCGACCGCCATCGATCTGGATCCGCGGACCGAGTATGTTGAGCCCGAGCAGCCTCTGAGCCCGGAAGCGGCGATCGCCACCGAGATCGCCGACTCCGATCCGGCGGCGGCGGTTAAGATGGCCCGGGCGGTTGCCATGGCCACGCCGGAACAGGGTGCGGAAATCGTCGGCGCGATCGCCGCTGTCGATGGCGTCGACGAGTTGCGTCTCCACGAGGCGATGCTGGAAGCGGTACCTGAGCAGGCGCCGTCGATCACTTCCGCAATTGCCGCCGCCAGCCCGGAACGCGCGACGGAACTGGTCAGTCAGGTAGCGGAAGCGGAGCCGGAGCGGGTGGCAGAAGTCGCCGCTGAGGTCAGCAGCGATACACCGGAGCTGCGAGTAGAGATGGCTCGGGCAGCCGTCGAAGCGGCGCCGGAATCCGCCGTCGAGGTGGCCGAACACTACGCTGGCGTGATCGCCGAAGAGTACCAGGCGGTGCGCCCGGCCGACCGTGAAGAGGACACCAGCGAACAGGTGGCGGTAGAGCTGGTCTCTCAGATCGCCGAAGTGGTGCCGGAGCAGGCGGTCGACGTGGCGGTTACCGTGGTCGAAGCGATTCCGGATACCGCCGCCTCGGTCGCCGCCGAGTACGCCGGCAACCTGTCGGAGTGCCGCAGCGAAGAGGTCATCGAAGAGCTGGTGGAAACGCTGGAGGATGTCAGCAGCGCCGAAGAGATGGAGCAGGAACTGAATGACGACGCCGCCGAGTTCGTTGAACGACTGGCTGAAGCGGCACCTGAGCAGGCGCTTGACGTCGCCGGCGCAGTGGTCGAAGCACTGCCGGAATGCGCCGACAGGGTGATCAGCGCCGTCAGCGAAGGCGAGCAGCCCAGGGAAGCTGAACTGGTGGTCAGCCTGGAGGAGCGGCCGGAGGAAACAGCCCCTCAGAACTGATCATACCTGCTATGACCGGTGCCCGACCCGGGAGCCGGTCACAATCAGGTCAGGTCAGGTCAGGTCAGGTCAGGTCAGGATAGCGGCTGCGAAACATCCGCTTCTGCATCGGCGGCTTCAGCCGATCCCCTGATAAACCCTTCCAGCTCCCCGGCCGGCATCGGCTTCGCTACCAGGTACCCCTGACCGAAATGGCAGCCGTTTTCCAGCAGAAACGCCTTCTGGGCTTCGGTTTCCACCCCCTCGGCGACCACGTCCAGCTGCAGCTCTTCCGCCATGGCCAGTATCGCCCGGATAATTGCCCGGTCGTTGGGATCCTGTTCAATATCGCGGACAAAAGACTGATCGATTTTGAGAATATCGATAGGCAGGCGGGTCAGATAACTCAGCGACGAGTAACCGGTGCCGAAGTCATCAATGGAAACCCTGACATTAAGACGCTTCAGCCGTTCCAGTTGCGGCACCGAGCTGCCGGTATTGGTCATCAGGTGGCTTTCGGTGATCTCAAGGGTGATCAGACCATCGGCAAATTCTTCGTTCAGCCTGCTGAACTCAGCAATAATTTCTTCCGGATAATCCAGGGAATCCGGGGTGCTCAGCGATACATTGACGGCAATATGCCCTTCCAGCAGACCCGCCTTTTTCCATAACCGTCCCTGCCGGATAGCCTCAGCCAGCACATAGCGATCCAGGTTGCGCACCAGTCCGATCTCTTCCGCCACCGGGATAAACTGATCCGGCGGAACCATTCCCAGACGGGGATGAAACCAGCGAACCAGAGCTTCGGCGCCGATAATCCTTAACTTCTCATCCCCCCCCAGACGGAACTGGGGCTGGTAAAAAACCTGCAACTGGCGCTGCTCCAGCGCCTCCAGCAATTCCTGCTCCAGGGTGATACGCTGGCGGGCGACACGGGACAGCTCCTGATCATAGAACGCCCAGCTGGCCCGCCCCTGTTTTTTGGCTTTATACATCGCCGCATCGGCGTGCTTCAGCAGGGTATCGGCATCCCGCCCGTCGCCAGGAAATATCGCAATGCCGATACTGGCGCGGACAAAGAAGCGGTGATGCTCGATCGTGAACGGGTCTTCCAGCAATTTCATAATCTTCTCACAGACCGCGGCGACACCGGCCGGCTGCTGCTCGTGCAACAGGATTACAAACTCATCTCCGCCGAGTCGGGCAAACGTATCCTCATCACGCAGCATTCGCTGGATACGCCGGGAAACAGCCACCAGCAGCTGATCACCCATGGAATGACCATAGGCATCATTGATATTTTTAAAGTGATCCAGGTCCACAAACAGCAGACAGCCACTCCGGCCGCTGCGGGTTGAGGCGGCAAGCACCTGCTGCAGGCGGTCCTGCAGCAATATCCGGTTAGGCAGGCCGGTAAGAATATCGTGGTAGGCCTGGTGGCGAACCGTCGCTTCGGCACTGCGTTCGGCGGTCACATCCCAGTTGGCGCCCACCATCCGCAGCGCTGCGCCAGCATCGTCACGCTGAACCGTAGCCGCCGCCTTAATATGACGAATCTGGCCGTCGGGCCAGCGTATTCTGAACTCGGTATTAAACTCCGCTTCACCACTCAGTGCCGCTTCAACCTCCTTCTTCGCCCGTGCCAGATCTTCCGGCAGCACCGCCTGTTGCCAGGCGCAGAAATCGCCGCTGAACTCCTCCGGAGGCACATTGTACAAACGGTGCATCTGTTCGTCCCAGATCAGTTGATCGCTGTCCAGGTGCATGTCCCAGATACCGATACCCGCTCCTCTGGCCGCCAGCTGCAGACGCAGATTGGCATCATTCCTGGCTTTTTTCGTCGCCTCAATCGACGTCAGGTCCCGAATAACGCCGACAAACCCGAGAAATTCACCATCGCCATCCCGAATCGGATAACCCACGGTTTCTGCCGGAAAGATGGTACCGTCATGGCGCCGGTAGTGGCTCAGGTAGGGCTCATGATTCGCCGCCGAACGCAGGTTGTATCGGATCTCCCCCTGACGCTCGAACTCCCGGACATCGGCGTAGAGTATGGCGGTTTTCTCACCCAGCAGTTCCGGTTCCTGATAGCCGAACAGCGTCGTCAGGGCGGGATTGACCCGAATAATCCGCCGGCTGGAATCGGCAATTACCAGCGCCTCCGGCAGACCGTTAAGTATGCTTTCCAGGAAATCCTTCTGCCCTTTTAATTCAATCCGTGAACTCTGCTCAGCCGTTATATCGGTTATGACCGCGATCAGTCCTTCTGTTTCACCGGCGGCATTGTGACGATAATTCCAGTGAGTAGAGGTCCAGATCAGGCTGCCATCAGCACGCTGCTGGCGTCGAATCAGCGGAACCGGAGTACTTTCACCACTCATCCACCGCCTGAACGCCTGCTGCAACTGATCAGCATCCTTCTCTTCACAATCGAACTGCCATAAATAAGTCCCCGGCATATCGTCAGCGCAGCAGCCGTAGATCCTGGCACAGGCATTGTTGGAAAAACTGACGCGCCCCTGTCTGTCAATTTCCAGAATGCCATGAGGCACCGTGTCGATCAGGTTCTCCAGATGACGCTCGATCGACGTTCGCAGCCTGACATCCTGTTCCAGCTGCTCCAGCAGACGTTGATTGGTCAGGGCGGACGTCAGATGAACGGAAACATCTTTCAGCAGGTTCTGCTCGATCCCCGTCCACTGACGTTCCCGACGACAGTCATGCACTTCCAGCAGCCAGGATGGCCCATCCTGAATCCGGATCGGAACTGACAGCGCGGACTTCACCTGCCAGCGCCGGTACAGGCTTTCAAACACAGCACCGGGACGACGAACAATAGTGATCGGCTCCGCGCGATACAGCAGAGCCTGCAGCTCTTCATGAAGCTGTGGATCCCTGGCAACCACGCCGTCATCAGCGGCCGATGCCGATGGCCATGCTTCACTGCAGCTTTCGTGAACAACGGCAATCTCATCGTTGCCTGTCAGTTGCGGTGACAGCAACCAGACACGATCCGCATCCAGAGCCTTTCGCAGCTCATCAATCACCGCGGACAGCAGCTGATCCGCATCCCCCTGAGTTCTGAGCATCAACCCGGCGAGATATTCAATTACTCTGGCATATCGCTGTTCAGCGAGCTTGACCTGTGCTGTCTGCAGAGCATCTGTAGTTCGAAGGTAGGAATCGGTCAGCAGTTCAACGTAGCGCTTTTCGATGCCACCGATCAGCGACTGCCGGGTGATAATCCCCACCGGGCTTGCTTTCTGATCGATCACCAGCAGACGACGTATATGATTGCGATTCATCAGCTGGCGGGCCTCATCCAATGAAGTACCGCTTTGTACTGACAGCACCGGCGAAGTCATCACCTGATCCACCGCCAGACTCTGATCAAGCCGGTCATCCACCAGATAACCGACGACATCCCGTTCAGTAACAATACCGTCGACCCGTTCAGCGCTGCCGATCAGCAGACAACTGATACCAAACTGTATCAGCTGACCGATCGCATCCCGGAGAGGAGTATCGGGTGGGCAGACGACCAGTGACTGCTTCATAACATCGTCGACAGTCTTTACTTCAAGCAGATACTCAATGCCCAGGTGCTGGACAAAATCAGACTCGCTGACAATGCCGAACAGGGCACCGCTCTGGTCTGTCACGATCAGGTGCCTGACCTTGTTGGTCGTCAGCAGATGATAGCCCTTGTGGTGTTCCAGTTCGGCAGAGGCGGTGATCACCGGCGAGCTCATCAGCTCTGATACCGGCCGATCACTGTCGATGCTTACCGCATCCAGGGCCAGTCGAACTATGTCACGCTCAGTAAGAATACCGACCGGCAGTTTTCCCCGAACAATCACCAGCGCACTGATCCGGGCATCACGCATCTGACGGACAGCGTCGCTGAAAGGGGTGCTCTCCAGCGCAACAACCATATGAGTGCTGCAGATATCCTTGAGCAGTAGCGGCGTATCGAGCATAGACAACATCCAGAAAGTTATCAGGGCTCATGCGCCCCTCTGTAACTGTATTCGGCGGCAAGCAGACGCAGCTACAGCTAATAAATAAATCCCTGATTATCTGGTATTTACGAACCGGGTATATTGATCTTCGTCAATCCCTAACGGCAGCAAAAGGGCGTGAAAACGCGAGGGATTCCGCAATAGATGGCTATTGTCACCAGGCTGTTAAACGGTCGCCGAATTCGAACGATATCTGACCGGACGCAGAAAGTGACCTGTTTTCGGGAGGAGTGTCGGCTGTCCAAACAGCGCCGCCTGCAATATCTGTAAAATACTCGGCAGGGGCTGACCGGCTCCGAACTCACGGAGCAATCCGTGATAGAATAAGCAGAGTTATTCCGCTGTACCTTCCGCATCACCAGAACATCATCGTCTGCAATCCGCCTGGTCAGCACAAAACGGTCACCAGCCGACAGGGTGGTCACTATGAGAATCGCTGCCTGCTTTATCATTTATACACTGTTAAGTCTCCTGGCATCCTGGTATTACCTGCGGCTGTGCGCCATCAGTCGCCGGCACCGATCGGGTACCGGTGAAACCGGGCACCAGCCTGAGGCAAAGCCTGAACGTCGCCGCCGGCCTTTCCCACCGCCGGTGCCACACCTGCTGTCCGATTTCGACTGAACTCAACCAACCGCCCTGCTGCCCGGGGTCGGCTCGCCGGTACAGGTCTACACTTATTTTCAGGACAGCTACTCAGACCTGCAGACCGGAGCGCCAACCATGAGCGAGACCAGCAGCGAACTGAACTATGGTGACTACCTGCAGCTTCAGCGGCTGCTGAGTGCCCAGACGCCACTGCAGCCGGCCGCCCACGATGAGCTGCTGTTTATCGTTGTCCACCAGGCCTACGAGCTGTGGTTCAAGCAGATTATCTTCGAGCTGAAATCGATTCAGCAACTGTTCTCCGCCGAGCCGATTGAGGAACGGATGCTGAGCACGGTGTCGGCACGACTGGAGCGCATCACCTGTATCCAGCAGCTGCTGATCGATCAGATCGGCGTGCTGGAAACCATGACGCCGCTGGACTTCCTCGACTTCCGCGATACCCTGACGCCCGCCTCCGGGTTTCAGAGTGTCCAGTTTCGGGAGATCGAAATGCGCCTCGGTATCGATGGCGGCCCGCCCCCGGAGGGGTGCCTGTCACGGCTGAAAAGCGATGAGCAGCACTACCTGAAATCACTGGCCTCCGAGGACAGCCTGTTTACCCTGCTCGATCGCTGGCTGGCCCGGATGCCGTTCCTTCGATTCGGTGATTTCGACTTCTGGCAGAGCTACCGGGAAACCACCCGTCAGATGCTGGAAGCGGACAGCCGGATACTGCAGCAACACCCCCATCTCACGGACAGTGAGCGGCAGATTCAGCTGCAGGCGCTGCAGCAGAGCCACCGTCGTTTCGATGCACTGTTCAACTATGACAGCTACCGGCAGTTGCTGGATCAGCGACAGGTACGACTCAGCCAGCAGGCACTGCTGGCGGCGCTGTTCATCAACCTTTACCGGGACGAGCCGATTCTGCATCAGCCGTTTCTGATTCTGACCCGACTGGTGGAGATCGAAGAAAGGCTGAGCACCTGGCGTTACCGGCATATGATTATGGTACAGCGGATGCTCGGCAGTAAGATCGGCACCGGCGGCTCAGCCGGTCACAGCTATCTGAAAGCCACCACCGAGCGACGGCGTATCTTTGAGGATCTGTTCAATCTCTCCAGCTGGCTGATCCCCCGCTCCCGGCTGCCGCGGCTGCCGGCCTCGCTTCGCCAGGCGCTGGACTTCCACTTCTCCGGTCAGCCACAGGAAGACTGACCTTGTACCGGCATCTCTATCAGCATTTTCTCAATGCCTGTCCCGGCCAGCTGCATTTTGCCGCCCACAGTCATCACTGGTGGCCGGACGTCACCCGTGAAGCACAGCTGGCCTGCTGGGACGATGCCGCCCGCTGGCGGGACCAGAAGTGGGAACGGCTGTTCGGTGAGCGCATCCCCCGACTGCAGCAGTTGCTGGCACAGCGGCTGGGTTCCGATACGCCCGGGCAACTGGTGTTCGCTCCCAATACCCATGAGTTTGTGCTGCGCCTGCTCTCCTGCCTGCCGGACGAGCGTCCGCTACGGGTGCTGACCACAACGTCGGAGTTTCACAGCCTCAACCGTCAGCTGCGGCGGCTGGAGGAGGGCAGGCACTGTCAGGTGCGACGACTGCCCGCAGAACCGGTAACCCGACTCGCCGAGGGGCTGATTGATTCCCTGACCGGCTGGCAACCGGATCTGCTGTTTGTCAGCCAGGTGTTTTTCGACTCCGGTCTGGTTCTGGCCGAACTGAACAACGTTGCTGAGGCAGCCCCCGACAGCACCCTGGTCGTCATCGACGGCTACCACGGTTTTTGCGCCCTGCCGGTGGACCTGTCCTCAGTGTTCGGTCGCTGCTTCTACCTGGCCGGGGGCTACAAATACGCTCAGGCCGGCGAAGGCTGCTGCTTTATGCATGTACCGCCGGACTGTCGGCTGCGGCCGCGTAATACCGGCTGGTTCGCCGATTTCGACGGCCTGGAAGACAGTGGCGACCAGCCACTCGGCTATGCCGATGGCGGTCAGCGATTTGCCGGTGCCACCTTCGATGCCTGCGGACTCTACCGACTGCAGGCGGTGCTTGAACTGTTCGACCGACAACAGCTGTCAACGGCAGTGATTCACCATTATGTTCACAGCCTGCAACAACATTTCCTGCAGCAGCTGGCCGATCTGGATCACTCCCTGCTCAATCTTTCCAGTCTGGTGCTGGAACCGGGTCGCCTCCATGGTCACTTCTACAGTTTCGACCTGCCCCCGGAGCAGGCCCGGCAACTGCAACAGCAGCTCTGTGATCGGGGAGTCATTGTCGACCGGCGCGGCTGCCGATTACGAATCGGCTTCGGTCTCTACCAGACCAGTGATGACGTCGATGCACTGTTCCGGATTCTGAAAACCATTGACTGAGCGGAAGGAACAGACGATGAGCCAGCATCTGTTTGTTTACGGCACCCTCGCCCCCGGACGACACAATGCTCGCCAGCTGGCCGATATCGACGGTAGCTGGCAACCGGCAACGGTCCGTGGCCACCTGCTCCGACCGGTCCGGGGATCGACAGGATATTGTCCCTGCCTGGTGCTGGATGAGGAGGGCGACGAGGTCGCCGGTCTTGTTTTCAGCTCGGTGGAGCTGCATCGCCACTGGCCACGACTGGACCGCTTCGAGGGGCCGGCCTATCGCCGGGTGAGCACGGTGGCCCGCACGGCCGGCGGCGGAGAGCTGGACGTCCAGTTGTACGAATTCCGCGGCTGAGCGCCCGGTACCGATTTACCCCGGGCCGACCTGAGGTCCGCTTCCGACAGCGGCTTCCGGCTCCCAGAGTGTAAACAGTTGCTGGCGGCGCCCTACCCCTCGCAACTGATGATCGCCGAGACTTCGGAAGTGGCTTCCGGCCGCTTCCGCAAAAGCACTGGAAAGAACCACCGGACAGCCCACCAGCCGGGTCATGGTTTCGATTCTTGCCGCTTCGTTAGCAGCCTGACCGATAACGGTGAACTCCAGACGATCTTCGGTACCGATATTGCCGTAGGTGACATCTCCCAGGTGCAGGCCGATGCCGGAGCGAATCGGTTCGCCGTGCAGTCGCTCGAGTTCGCTGCTGGCCTCTTCAATACAGAGGCGCGCGGCCCCCACCGCCTGAATAGCCGCCTCGCAGGCCTCGCGGGAATTGATGAAGGTATCCCGATCACCGGTAGCCCGGGAAGCGATGGGAAAAATCGCCAGTACCGCATCACCGACGAATCGCAGTACCTCACCACCATGCTCGGCAATGGCGCCGGCAATACAGTCAAAATAGCGATTCAGGTAGTCCAGAAACTGCTGACGCGGCATGCGTTCGGCCAGTTCGGTGGAACCCCGAAGGTCGCTGAACCAGATCACCGCGTGAATATCTTCGCCATCACCGCGTCTGATCGCCCCTTTCAGTACCTGGGCGCCGGTATGCCGGCCGATAAAGGTCTGCAGCAGTTCGGTGGCGGTATGCTTCATGGCGTGCACTTCAAACAGCCGTGCCAGCAGTGGCAGAATCTCATGAATCTCCGCCTGCAACTCCAGCGAGAACCCTTCGGCACGGTCCGTGGCGAAGGTAATCACGTTGATCTGCCCGTCCGAAAAGGACATCGGCAGGGCCAGGTAATCGGTACCGCCCTGCTGGCGAAGATCCTCGATGATCGGATAGCTGGTCTGCGCGGGTTCCGGATCGATGCGCTGGCGAATGCCGCCATGGCCATCCAGTACCGGCACCAGCGGACTGTCCTGGAAAGCACTGGTGCTGAGTGTCTCATGGCTGGCGCCGAATGACTCCACCCGACCTTCAGCACGCTTCCAGCGATATGCCCGGGCAGCCAGCAGCGGGTGCAGGGTGGGGATCACCACGTTAAGGTGGATCAGCTGCGCTCCCAGCTCATTGAGCTGCTGAACCAGCCGGGTCACCAGTTCCTCCGGGGTCGCCGCATCCCAGGCCTCCCACAGCAGCCAGTTGATCAGCGAGTTCACATGACCCGTGGGCTGGTGCAGGCTGTGAGTAAAGACCTCTGCACTATCCTCCGACCAGTCCTGCATCCGGTCCCGATAAAAGGCGATATAGCCGGCAATGGCCTCGGCTTCTGGCTGGGGCTGCAGATAGGACCAGGCGATATTATCCTGGCGATGGCCCTCCAGACAGAGGCTCCAGTAACTGGCATTGCCTTTGAACGGACAGTGAGTGACATGGTCGGTGGCTTCCAGCAGGTCCATGCGGACATCCTGCCGGGGAAAGTAGCAGACCGGCTGATAACGCGGTTCTCTGAGGATGATTACCCGATCACTGTCGGCAATGGTGACACCGGCACAGTCAACACGAATACGACGTTGACAGGGTTCAAACTGAAGTCGGTAGTCCGGTCTTGCCGGTGCCGCTTCCACTGACGATGCCGTTTTGGGAGTAGCGGTAGTGGCGGATGGAGCGGAAACCCTGTCCGAATCTCCGCTGGTTGATTGTGAATTCATACTGGCTGCCTCCGGCTGCTGAACACCGTTTAACGGTGTTCAGCCTCCTGCGGCGGATACCGCATCACTCAGGGCCGGCCGTGGGCTCCTTCGGCGGTATGCATATCGAAATCGTAGATCACTTTAAGAATATCCGGACAGCTGAGAATACCCACCAGCTTACCGTTATCCAGAACCGGCATCGAACGGTGCCAGTTCTGCTTAGTCATCTGCTCCGCCACATCGACGATATCGTCATTAGGCCCGATACTCATAAACTCGGTTTTCATCAGATCGCCGACTTTACCACCCACTTCCTCAAAATAGCTGCCGTGCAGAATACGCTGCAGGCAGTCCCATTCCGACAATGTACCGACCACGGTGCCCTCCTCATCCACCACCGGTGCCCCGGAGATTTTTCGTTCCAGCATTATCCCGATAGCGGTGAAAAGATCGGTGTCCGGTGACAGTGTCATCACATAATCAGTCATATAATCGCTGACTTTAACTGATCTCATGGTGTATTCCCCTATTCCCACAAGTTGCTGATGGTAGTTCGCCTGTATGCAACCTGGCTGTCCACTCCCTAAGCGTAGACCAGATTCCGTTCCAACCATGTGTTTTACAGGATATTTTTGGTAGCGCTGGTGGATTTCTTTCCATTTGAAAATCTTCACCTAGACTTTCCTGAAGTACGGCCGGGTGAATACAGCGGCCAATGTGCCGACACCCGGTCCGCTGTGGCTGACGGTCCCCGAAAGCGCTTCTGAACATTGCCACCGTCAGGGCACAGCAATCGGTTCGGACGCAGCTGACGTCTTCAGCAGGAGGTACGCTTGAGTGATCTGAATGCCCAACTCAGTTACCTGTGGCCACTGGCAGCGTATTTCGTCATCGTGGTGCTGCTGGTGCTCTTCATCCTCGGCCTCTCTCACCTGCTGGGCCAGCGTCATCGGGAACCGGCCACCGGCGAGCCTTTTGAGTCCGGTATTGTGCATATCGGCGGCGCCCAGATTCGATTTTCAGCCCCCTATTTTCTGATCGCCATGCTGTTTGTGATCTTCGATCTCGAGGCAGCCTTTATCTACGCCTGGGCCGTGGCATTCCGGGAATCAGGATGGCCCGGCTATCTGGAGATACTGATCTTTATTTTTATTCTGGGCCTGGCGCTGGCCTACCTCTGGAAACTGGGGGCACTGGACTGGGGACCAAAAGGCCGTTCCCGCCGGCGATCGGCACCACTACAGGGCCGAAGCGGTGTGGTGGAGGGCCGGTCGGCCCCAATCCGGCCACCGGCAGACTGAACAGGCTGAGGCTGACTATGAAATGGAAACTGCAATCTCCCGAGGACTCGCTGATCGCTTCAGACGATTTCAGCGAAGAGGAGGTTCGTAAAAACACTCTGCTGACCAGTCTGGAAGATATGGTGGCCTGGGGACGGAAGAACTCGATCTGGCCATTTAACTTCGGACTCTCCTGCTGTTATGTGGAAATGGCCACCGCCTTTACCAGCCGCCATGATATCGCCCGCTTTGGCTCGGAAGTGATCCGGGGCACCCCCAGAGAAGCGGACCTGATCGTTATTTCCGGCACCGTCTTTCGCAAGATGGCACCGGTGGTCCAGCGTCTCTACGAGCAGTTGATGGAACCTCGCTGGGTGATTTCCATGGGATCCTGCGCCAACTCCGGCGGGATGTACGACATCTACTCGGTGGTCCAGGGCGTCGACAAGTTTCTGCCGGTCGATGTGTATGTACCGGGCTGCCCGCCTCGACCGGAAGCGCTGCTGCAGGGACTGACGCTGCTGCAGAATGCGGTTGGCAATGAGCGCCGGCCGCTCAGCTGGGTGGTCGGCCCCCAGGGGGTTTATAAACTTAATCCGGAATCACAGCGGGACCTGCGCCAGTCGGAACGTCGTCAGGCGACGGAACTGAATCCCCCCGACACCACCTGAGCGGCGGGTCGGGGCCTGCAGACAACTACCGGGAGTTACTACAGAGAGTTACTACAGAGAGTTTTCAGGATCAGATCATGGACCAGCGCGTCAGCAGTCAGGGAACCGAAACGGCTCTGCTCGAAGAGCTGCTGGTACGCTATGGTGACAGCTGCCTGCAAGCTCAGCAGACCCGGGACCAGATCGCGACCCTGTGGGTGGATCGTCAGCGACTGCTGGAACTGCTGCGTTATCTGAAGCTGGAACTGGAAAACCCTTTTCTCTGCCTCTACGACCTTACCGCCATCGACGAACGCTTTCGCAGTCAGCGGGACAATCAGCCTCCGGCGGACTTTACTCTGGTCTACCACCTGCTCTCCTATGATCGTAACGATGACCTGCGGCTGAAAGTGGCGCTGCGGGAAGATGATCTCAGCGTACCCTCCGTCACCGGGCTGTGGCCGGCGGCCAACTGGTACGAATGTGAAGTCTGGGACATGTTCGGCATCGATTTTGAGGGTCATCCGCGACTGCGCCGAATTCTGACCCCCCCCACCTGGGAAGGGCACCCATTGCGCAAGGAACATCCCGCCCGCGCCACCGAGATGGAGCCCTTCAGTCTGCCCTCCGACAAACAGCAGCGGGAGCAGGAGGCGCTGAAATTCAGGCCTGAATACTGGGGGATGAAGAGCCGGAGCGACGACAGCGACTTTATGTTCCTCAACCTCGGGCCCAACCATCCCAGCGTCCACGGCGTGTTCCGGATCGTGCTGCAGCTGGATGGCGAGGAGGTGATCGACTGCGTCCCGGAGATCGGTTTTCACCATCGGGCGGCGGAGAAGATGGGCGAGCGTCAGTCCTGGCACAGCTTTATCCCCTACACCGATCGCATCGACTATCTGGGCGGAGTGATGAATAACTTCCCCTACGTGCTGGCGGTGGAGAAGCTGGCCGGTATCCGGGTCCCCGACCGGGTAAAGACCATTCGCATCATGATGGCGGAGCTGTTCCGGATCGCCAGCCATCTGGTGTTCTACGGCACCTTCGCCCAGGACGTCGGTCAGTTGTCGCCGGTGTTCTACATGTTTATCGACCGGGAAAAACTGTTCGGTATTATCGAGGCCTTCACCGGCGCCCGGATGCACCCCAGCTGGTTCCGGATCGGCGGCGTGGCCCAGGACCTGCCCGTTGGCTGGGATCGAATGATTCGGGAATTTATCGATTACCTGCCGGCCAGGCTCGACGAGTATGAACGGATGGTGATGAACAACAGTCTGCTGAAGCGTCGGACCGTCGGCGTCGGCGACTATACCACCGCCGAAGCGATCGAATGGGGGGTCACCGGTCCGGGGCTGCGGGCCACCGGGATGGAGTGGGACTGGCGCAAACATCGACCCTATTCCGGCTATCAGAATTTCGAATTTGAAGTGCCTGTCGGACAGCGCGGCGACTGCTACGATCGCTGCCGGGTCCGGGTCGAGGAGATGCGCCAGAGTCTGCGGATCATTCGCCAGTGTCTCGACAACATGCCGGAAGGCCCCTACAAGGCGGACCATCCACTCACCACGCCACCGCCCAAGCAGCGCACTATGGAGGATATTGAGACCCTGATCGATCACTTTCTCGGGGTCAGCTGGGGGCCGGTCATTCCCCCCGGCGAAGCCAGCGTCGGGGTCGAGGCGACTAAGGGCAACAACAGTTACTACCTGATCAGCGACGGTAATACGGTCTCCTACCGAACCCGTATCCGCACCCCTTCATTTGCCCATCTGCAGATGATCCCGCTGATCAGCCGGGGGCTGATGGTGGCGGACCTGATCGCCATTATCGCCAGCATCGATTTCGTGATGGCGGACGTGGACAGATAACGAATCAGTGATCGAGGGAGCAGCTGATGTCGGAACAGAGGCTTGAGGCCATAGAGGTTAATGCACTCAGCGAGACCGAACGTCGCGAGATTGAGATCGAGTGCGGCCACTATCCGCAGCGCCGGGCTGCCGCCATCGAAGGCCTGAAGATTGTCCAGAAACATCGCGGCTGGGTCTCCGACGGCAGCCTGCGGGCGCTGGCCAGACTGCTTGAAATGCCGGAGGGGGAGCTGGACGGTGTCGCTACCTTCTATAACCTGATCTATCGGAAACCGGTGGGCCGCCATGTCATTCTGCTCTGCGACAGTGTCTGCTGCTGGATTCGGGGCTGCGAAGCGCTGCGTCAGCATCTCTGTGACAAGCTGCAGATTCAGCCCGGCCAGACCACCGCCGACGGACTGTTCACCCTGTTGCCGGTGGTCTGCCTCGGTGACTGCGATCGGGCACCGACAATGATGATCGACGGAGACCAGCACGCCCATCTGACCACCGAAAAGCTCGACCGGCTGATCGACGAACTCCGTGCACGGGCCGACGGGGAGGGCCGCTGATATGGGCGTAAGCACGGCGACACCGGACAACTACAGCGGCGAACGACCACTGACCGGTCACATCCGTGACGATCGTCGGCCACTGAGCCTGAAGGAATATCGCAGCCACGGCGGCTACACGGGGCTCGAGAAAGCGCTGCGGCTGATGTCACCGGAGCAGGTACTGGACGAAGTAAAAGAATCGGGCCTGCGCGGCCGGGGCGGTGCCGGCTTCCCGGCCGGCCTGAAATGGAGCTTCATGCCCCGGGGCGTGGACGCTCCCCGCCCTCGCTATCTGGTCTGCAACGCCGATGAGATGGAGCCGGGGACCTTCAAGGACCGGCTGCTGATGGAGGGCAACCCCCATCAGCTGATCGAGGGCATGGCTATCAGTGCCTATGCCCTCGGTGCAGAGATCGCCTTTATTTTCCTCAGGGCCGAATATACCGTCGCCGCGGAAAATCTGCGCCGGGCGATTCAGGAAGCGACCAGGGGCGGCTGTCTTGGCAACAACTTGCTGGGTTCCGATTTCAGTCTCGAGCTCCATCTGCACACCAGCGCCGGCCGTTATATCTGCGGTGAGGAGACGGCCCTGATCAATTCGCTGGAAGGCAGACGCGCCAATCCCCGTGCCAAACCGCCCTTCCCCCAGGTCAGCGGCCTGTTCGGTCAGCCGACGGTGGTCAACAATTGCGAAACCCTCTGTAACATCAGTCATATCATCCGCAACGGCGCCGACTGGTTCCAGGCCCTGGGCCGGGCCGAAGACGGTGGCACCAAGGTTTTCGGCGCGTCCGGTCACGTTCGAAATCCGGGGCTCTGGGAAAGACCCATGGGTACGCCCATTCGGGAGATCTTCGAAGACTGTGCCGGCGGCATGGCGGACGGCTACCAGCTGAGGGGTTTCCTGCCCGGTGGTGCATCCACCGATTTTCTGCTGCCGGAGCACCTGGACCTGATCATGGATTATGACGTGATCGGCAAAGCCGGCAGCCGGATGGGGACCGGCTCGCTGATCGTGCTGGATGACCGGACCTGCCCGGTGGCGATGGTTCGCAACCTGACTCACTTTTTCGCTCAGGAGTCCTGCGGCTGGTGTACCCCCTGTCGGGACGGTCTGCCCTGGGCCGAGCAGTTGCTGGACAGCATCGAAAAGGGCGAGGGTCAACCGGAGGATCTGGACACCCTGGCCTGGCAATGCCGGTTTATGGGGCCGGGCAATACTTTCTGCGCGCTGGCGCCGGGCGCCGCAGAACCAATCCAGAGTGCTCTGAAATTTTTTCGCGAGGACTTTGAGCGCCATATCCGCGAGCGCAGATGCCCCTGGCACTGACGGACCGGACGGGCAGGACGAAAATCAGTGATTCGAGGCCGGACAGCTTCAGGACGGACAACTTATCCGGCAGCAATAAAATGGGACCAGGCCGATGGTAACGATCACCATTGATGGCACAAGTTACGAAGTGGAGAAGGGTCAGAACCTGTTACAGGCCTGTCTGAGTCTGGGACTGAATCTGCCCTACTTCTGCTGGCACCCGGCGCTGGGCTCGGTGGGCGCCTGCCGCCAGTGCGCATTGCTGCAGTATCAGGACGAGAGCGACGATCGCGGTCGCCTGATTATGGGTTGCATGACCCCGGTGGCCGATGGCCAGATTCTCTCCATCGATGCCGAAAACGCGACTGATTTCCGTGCCGGGATTATCGAAACCCTGATGACCAACCACCCCCACGACTGTCCGGTCTGTGAAGAGGGCGGTGAATGCCATCTGCAGGATATGACGGTGATGAGCGGTCATCATCAGCGTCGCTACCGGGGTCTCAAGCGAACCTTTCCCAACCAGCAGCTGGGTCCTTTTATCAACCATGAGATGAACCGCTGCATCACCTGCTACCGCTGTCTGCGGTACTACCGGGATTACGCCGGTGGTGACGATCTGCACGCCATGGCCTCCCGTAACCGGACCTGGTTCGGTCGCTTTCAGGACGGTCCTCTGGAGAGCGAATTCAGCGGCAACCTGGTGGAAGTCTGCCCCACCGGCGTCTTTACCGATAAAACCCTCAGTGATCACTACAGCCGTAAATGGGACCTGCAGTGTGCTCCCTCGGTCTGCGTACATTGCAGCCTCGGCTGTAACACCAGCCCCGGCGAGCGCTACGGCGTCCTGCGACGGATACAGAATCGCTTCAACCGGGAGATCAACGGCTATTTTCTCTGCGACCGCGGCCGCTTCGGCTACGGCTTCGTCAATCACCCGGAGCGTCCCCGTCAGCCCTTTATCAGAAGAGGGGATCAGTGGCAATCGCTGTCGGCAGCAGAGGGAGCCGCGGAGCTGGGACAGCGACTCAACGACAGCAATATGCGCTGGATCGGCATCGGCTCGCCGCGAGCAACCACCGAGTCCAATCTGGCGCTGCAGCGGCTGGTGGGTAACGACCACTTCTTCTCCGGCCTCAGCCGGCAGGATGAACAGCTGAGCCAGGCACTGCTGAAGCTGCTGCGCAGTGGTCATGGCCATTGTGCCAGTCTGCAACAGATGGAAGCGGCCGATGCAGTGCTGCTGCTGGGTGAAGACCTGACCCAGACGGCACCACGGATGGCGCTCAGTGTACGCCAGGCAGTCAACAGTGCCGGGCGGGTAAAAGCTGGCGGAATCGGCGTTCCCCCCTGGCAGGACCAGGCGGTTCGTATTGCCGGTCAGGACAGCCGTTACCCGTTCTGGCTTACCGCCGTGGCGGATACCAGACTGGATGATCTGGCCAGCGCTCGCTATCGGGCGTCGCCCCGGGAACAGGCCCGACTGGCTTTTGCGGTGGCTCATGAACTCTGGCCGGAAGCCCCTGCGGTCGGCGGCCTGAGTCGGGAGCAACAGACCCTGGCAACCACCATCGCCGACGGCCTCGGCAGGGCAGCACGACCACTGATCATATCCGGCAGCGGCCCACGCTGTCCTGAACTGATCGAGGCCTGTGAGCAGATTCTGAAAGCTCTCAGTTGCAGAACCAGCAATGAAGACCAGGCGGCCATGGTGGCGCTGATTCCGGGAGAGTGCAACAGCACCGGCCTGGCGCTGCTCAATCACCGGGGGCGGGAGAATTGCCTGGACGACGCTTTTGCGCTGGCCGAACAATGCGCAACAAACTGGGCCAGCGGCGCCGGTCTCGGAGTCATCATCCTCGAGAACGACCTCTTCACTCGTGCCTCTGAAGCCAGCGTCAGTGCCTTTTTCGAGCACCTGACGCAGGTAGTGGTGATCGATTATCTGCCCGGGGCCACCATGGACCGTGCCGACCTCGTACTGCCTTCCACCAGCTTCGCGGAGACCCGGGGGGTTCTGATCAGTAACGAAGCCCGGGGCCAGCTGCTGCTGCCGGTCTGTCCGCCACCGGAACAGATCCGTATGGGCTGGCAGTGGCTCCATCAGGCGCTACCGCAGCCGGACTCGCCGGTGGCTGAAATCAGTACGCCGGAGCAGGCTCTGCAGGCTTGCCTGGAGACCGAGCCGATGCTGGCGGCCCTGGCACAGCTTGAGGCTGACGGCGAGCTGCGGTTCCGGGGCATGAAGATGGCTCGGATGCCCCACCGGGCCAGCGGACGCACCGCTATGAATGCAGGAATCAGCGTCCATGAACCGAAACAACCCGAGGATCCGGATTCTCCGCTGGCCTTTTCCATGGAAGGAGTCCCGGGTACCAGCATGGCCTGCGACCAGCCAGGCGGTGGACTGATGCCCTTCAGCTGGTATCCCGGCTGGAATTCCGGTCAGTCCGTGCATAAGTTTCGGGACGAAATCAACGGGGTTACGTCCGCGGGAGATGCGGGGCCCACCACCGGTGTGCGACTGATGCTGCACAGCCACCCGGATAATCGGGAGGGCTGGAACGAGCCTCCGAAAAAGCCCCGTGCCAGCAGCCAGCAGCTGCTGCTGATCCCGATACCGGAGATTTTCGGCAGCGACGAACTCAGCGTCCGTGCAGCCCCGGTGGCCGCCCGCATGGCGCCCCTGACGGTCCGTCTTCACCCCGCCGATGCCGAAGAGCATCAGATTACAGCCGGCGATCTGGTCCAGATTGGTATCGGCGGCCAGCATATTCAATTGCCGGTTCAGCTGAATCCGAACCAGGCCAGAAAGCTGGCATTGATCGCCGAGCGTCATCCCGCCCTGCAGGGGCTGACACCGGACTGGGTCACCGCCCGTTCGCTGGGGCCGGATCCGATAATCGGCAGCGATCGGAGGAACGGCAATGTCTGATGTGCTGCTGACCCTGACCGGTATCGTCGCCACCATCATGGTTCTGCTGGTGCTGGCCGCCATGCTGATCTGGGCGGAGCGGCGGTTGCTGGGGATCTGGCAGGATCGACTGGGGCCCAATCGGGTGGGCCCGTTCGGTATCCTCCAGAGTGTGGCCGACATGATCAAGATCTTCTTTAAAGAGGACTGGATACCGCCCTTTTCCGAGAAGGCTATATTTATTTTTGCCCCCTGCGTGGTGGTCATCACCATGCTGATGGCCTTTGCCATTGTGCCCTTCACCCCGGATCTCGGGGTTATCGATCTTAATGTCGGCGTACTGTTTTTCCTCGCCATGAGCGCGCTGGCCGGCTACAGCACCATTCTGGCGGGCTGGTCCTCCAACAACAAATACGCACTGCTGGGTGGCATGCGCTCGGCGGCACAGATGATCAGCTATGACGTCTTTATGGGGTTGTCGCTGATGGGCGTAGTGATGCTGAGCGGCTCCTTCAGCCTGCGGGAGATCGTAGAGGCCCAGCGGGATGGCTGGTACATCCTGCCGCAGTTTATCGGTTTCGTTATTTTCATGGTGGCCGGCATCGCCGAAAGTCACCGCCTGCCCTTCGATCTGCCGGAAGCGGAACATGAGATTATCGCCGGCTTCCACACCGAATATTCCGGCATGAAGTTCGGCCTGTTTTTTGTCGGCGAGTATCTGGGAGTGCTGCTGATTTCCGCCCTGACGGTGGTGCTGTTTCTGGGAGGCTGGCTGGGACCGATCCTGCCGCCTCTGGTCTGGTTCTGCCTGAAGACGCTGCTGGTGGTGCTGTTTATCGTGCTGCTGAGAGCAGCCCTGCCAAGGCCCCGTTTCGATCAGCTGATGGGGTTCGGCTGGAAACTGATGCTGCCGCTGGCACTGCTGAACCTGGTGCTGACCGGCGGCATCGCCCTGGCGCTGGGATAACGAGGTGACGATGATGATGGAAGCCAGAGCCTGCCAGCCGTTGTTATTCAGGTGCAGTACCGGGCTGTCGCGGTCGGAGCCCGCTGCTACCGGTTCGGTGGCTTCTGTAGCAGCCCGCTCCGAGGGCGACGGACACAGACACCCGGTGCAGCCGGAGAGCGCCCTGACAGATCCCGCCGCTACAAATTTCTCAGCCCCTGTAGCGGCCCGCTCCGAGGGCGACCGACAAACAAGGCCAGAGCGGGCGGGGAGAGATCCCGCCGCCCTGTCTCCTCCGACACAGGAGAACAGATAATGCTGAGTCAGCTGCAGACACTCTGGGAAGTGCTCAAGCACACCACCACCCCCATCGATACCGTAGAGTATCCGGACGAGCAACCCTATCTGGCGCCCCGATACCGCGGACGTATCGTGCTGACCCGGGACCCGGACGGTGAGGAGCGCTGCGTCGCCTGCAACCTCTGCGCCGCGGTCTGCCCGGTGGACTGCATCGCCCTGCAGAAAACCCAGAACGATCAGGGGCGCTGGCAGGCTGAGTTCTTTCGCATCAATTTCTCCCGCTGCATTTTCTGCGGCCTCTGTGAAGAGGCCTGCCCGACCTATGCCATTCAGCTCACCCCCGACTTCGAACTCTGTGAGTATGAACGCCCGAATCTGGTGTACGAAAAAGAGCAGCTGCTGATCAGCGGCACCGGCAAATACCACGATTACAACTTCTATCGGGTAGCGGGCAAGGAGGTCGGCGTCAAAGAAAAAGGGGCCGGCGAGCAGGAGCAACAACCGGTGGATGTCAGGAGTCTGCTGCCATGACCACGGTACTGTTTTACGGCGCGGCGGCAATCAGCGTGTTCTGCACACTGATGGTGATTACCCGGACCCATGCCGTTCACGCCCTGCTCTACCTGATCGTCGCTCAGCTGGCTGTGGCTTTTATCTTCTTTCTGCTGGGCGCCCCTTTTGCCGCTGCGCTGGAAATCCTGGTCTATGCCGGCGCCATTATGGTGATGTTCATCTTCGTCATCATGATGCTGAACCTGGGTCGACCAACGCTGGAGCAGGAGCGGCAATGGTTACCGGCCTCTGCCTGGCTTATTCCTGCCGTACTCTGCGCCACCCTGCTGCTGGAACTGCTGCTGGTGCTGGGTAATACCGGTGACCTCACCGCCAGTCTGGTCTCCCCTAAAGCGGTGGGCATCGCCCTGTTCGGCCCCTGGTTGCTGGCCGTGGAGCTGGCATCGATGCTGCTGCTGGCCGGGCTGGTGGGCGCCTGGCACCTCAGCCGCCACTACCTCAGTAAACCGGACCGGGATGAAAATCAGACGCCCCAGGGTGACCCGCTACCGACACAGGCCGTCCCTTCAGGATCCCGATTATCGAAAGGCGGCCGGACGACAGGAGGCATTCAATGACCGCGGAACTGCTCAACCCCGGGCTGACACTGGCCACCGTTCTGTTCTGTCTGGGCCTGGCCGGCGTTCTGGTCCGGCGCAATCTGGTGTTTATGCTGATGAGCCTGGAAATCATGCTGAATGCCGCCGCTCTGGCCTTTGTGGTGGCCGGATCCGCCTGGCAGCAGCCGGACGGCCAGATCATGTTTCTGCTGATCCTCACCCTGGCCGGTGCCGAAGTCGCCATCGGTCTGGCACTGGTGGTGCAGCTGCAGCGTCGGACCCGAACCCTGGACATCGATAATCTGAACAGGATGCGAGGCTGATATGAGGGATACAAGAGAGTACCTGCCATGCTGAAGCTACTCTGGCTGATACCCGCCCTGCCCCTGTTCAGCAGTATTCTGCTGATCCTGACCCAGGGGCGCATGGCCCACAGTCGGGTCGCGTTTCTGGGCGTCGGCTCGGTGGGACTGGCAGCACTGCTGACCCTGAGCATCGCAGTCAGCTTTGCGGCAGCGCCGGCCGGCAGTGCCTATACCCAGACGCTGTGGACCTGGATTGCGGTCGGCGATCTGCAACCGTCGGTAAGTTTCTACCTGGACGGCCTCTCACTGGTAATGACGCTGGTGGTAACCGGCGTCGGCTTCCTGATCCACCTTTACGCCTCCGGCTATATGTATCCGGATCAGGATTACAGTCGCTTCTTCGCCTGTATGAATCTGTTTCTGGCGGCAATGCTGATCCTGGTGCTGGCCGACAATCTGCTGCTGCTCTATCTGGGCTGGGAAGGAGTCGGGCTCTGCAGTTACCTGCTGATCGGCTTCTGGTATCGGGATCCGGCGAATGGCCAGGCCGCCCGCAAGGCTTTTGTGATTACCCGGGTCGGCGACACCGCCATGGCCATCGGTCTGTTTCTGATCCTGCGAGAGCTGGGCACCCTCAATATCCGGGAGGTGATGGATGTGGCGGAGCAGCGGTGGCCACAGGGGTCCTTTTACGCCAGCCTGGCGGCTCTGCTGCTGCTCGGTGGCGCGGTAGGTAAATCCGCCCAGCTACCACTGCAAAGCTGGTTGCCCGACGCTATGGCAGGTCCGACACCAGTCAGCGCACTGATACACGCCGCCACCATGGTCACCGCCGGCGTTTACCTGATCGCCCGCACCCATGAGCTTTTTCTGCTGGCCCCCCAGATTCAGCTGCTGGTGGCCGTGGTCGGCACCCTGACCCTGTTACTGGCCGGCTTCAGCGCGCTGACCCAGACCGATATCAAACGTATCCTGGCCTATTCCACCATCAGTCAGATCGGTTATATGTTTCTGGCTCTGGGGGTTGGCGCCTGGTCGGCGGGAATCTTCCACCTGGTGACCCATGCATTTTTCAAGGCACTGCTGTTTCTCTCCGCCGGCTCGGTGATTCTGGCGCTGCACCACAAGCAGGATATCGGTGAGATGGGTGGGTTGTGGAAACGCATTCCCTTTATTTTCGCCGCTTTCCTGATCGGTTCCGCCTGTCTGGCGGCGCTGCCCTTCAGTTCCGGCTTCTTCAGTAAGGAGCCGATACTGGCACAGGCCTGGAGTCAGTCGCCGCTGCTGTGGCTGGGGGGGCTGACTGGCGCCTTCCTCACGGCGGTGTACAGTTTCCGACTGATCTTTATAGTCTTCTTCGGCCCGGTGCGAACCGAGCCGGTCCCCTTCGGTGTACCTTCGCCGGTACAACTGCGGATGTCCATCGCTCTGCTGGCGCTGACCGCCCTGGCGCTGTTCGGCGGTGCTCTGGAACTGCCGCTGGATGGCGTGCTGCCGGCAACCGCCCCCCACGCACCGGCCGGCATCGAAATCATCAATATACTGCTGCCGCTGCTGGGGGTCTGGCTGGCCTGGCAGCTGTTCCATCGCCGACCGGAACGTCTGCAGAGCCTGATGGCCTGGCCCGGTTCGGAAGCCATGCGGCGTTTCTGGTTGCAGGGCTGGGGCTTCGACAGCCTCTATGACCGGCTGCTGCGTTTTCCCTTCCTGGCGACCGCGCAGCTGCTTAAAAACGATGTTGCCGACACTCTCAGCAGAAGTACCGAAGCGGTGAGCCGTTACGCCCACTGGCTGCTCTCGACCAGCCAGTCCGGCCAGGTTCGCTGGTACGCCAGCTTTATGGTGGTCGGAACCCTGGTGCTGCTGGCAACGGGAGTGCTGAGCTGATGGAGAAGCGGACATGCTGGGGATACTGATTCTTCTGCTGCTGATCGCCGGCGCCCTGTGCTGGTGGATCGGTCGCGACCAGCCACATCTGGCCCGCTGGATAGCGGTGGCGGCGCTGGCCGCGCTGCTGCTGTTTATGCTGCCGCTGTTACCGAAGGCCCTGGCGGTTCCCTGGAACCATGCCGGCCACACCAGCTGGCTGGCGCTGCAACAGTATGAATGGATTCCCCGATTCGGCATCAGCTTGCTGCTGGGACTGGATGGCCTCAGCCTGTTGCTGGTGCTGCTGACCCTGGTGCTGGGACTGATCGCCATCGCCGCCTCCTGGACGGAAATCCGGGAACGGGAAGGCTTCTTTTATTTCAACCTGCTCTGGAGTCTGGCCGGAGTAATGGGCGTTTTCATGGCGCTGGACCTGTTCCTGTTCTTCTTTTTCTGGGAGATGATGCTGATCCCGATGTATTTTCTGATCGGCATCTGGGGTCATGAAAATCGTCACTACGCGGCCATCAAGTTCTTTATCTTCACCCAGGTCAGCAGCCTGCTGATGCTGATTTCCATCCTGGCGCTGGCTTATCTGCATCAACAGCAGAATGGACACTACAGCTTCAGCTATTTCGACCTGCTGGGCAGCGGTGACCGCTCCATCTACGGTTTCTGGCTGATGCTGGGATTCTTTATTGCCTTTGTAGTCAAGTTGCCGGCATTTCCTTTCCATACCTGGCTGCCCGATGCCCACACCCAGGCGCCCACCGGTGGCAGCATTATTCTGGCCGGTGTGCTGCTGAAAACCGGCGCCTACGGTCTGATCCGCTTTCTGATTCCGCTGTTTCCGGACAGCCTCAGCTATTTCGCTCCCTGGGCGATGACCATCGCCATCATCGGTATTCTCTATACGGCTGTCGTCGCCTTCGCCCAGCAGGATCTGAAGCGGCTGATCGCCTACACCAGTGTCAGCCATATGGGTTTTGTACTGCTGGGTGTTTACGCCTGGAACAGCCTGTCGCTTCAGGGCGCGGCGATGCAGATGCTGACTCACGGTTTCAGCGCAGCGGCCCTGTTTATGATCGCCGGCGCTATTCAGCAGCGTATTCACACCCGGGATCTCGCCGAGATGGGGGGATTCTGGGCATCGGTCCCCAGAATCGGCTGCATCACCCTGTTTTTCGCCATGGCCTCGCTCGGCATGCCCGGGCTGGGTAATTTCGTCGCCGAGTTCATGGTACTGGCGGGCAGCTTCCGGGTCAGCGTGCCGATGACAGTGCTGGCCACTCTGGGGCTGATCACGGCCGCCGTTTACTCATTGATCATTATTCAGAAAGCTTTTCACGGTCCCCGGCACTCGTTCTCCGACCTCACCGATTTTCACCCGCGGGAGATGGCCGCTATGACGGTGATGATTGTGGCACTGCTGTGGACAGGACTCTTCCCGCAACTGTTCCTCGATATGCTGTCGCCGGTATTTATTCAGCTGGAATCCTGGTTCGCACCTGTCAGAGCTGTGGACGGATCGGTGCTGTATTCTGCCGTGCCAGGGAGGTGAACATGAACGCATCGGAATTCTTCAGTCTGCTGCCGATCCTGCTGCTCAGCGCTGCGCTGCTGGCATTGATGATGGTAATTGCGTTTCGTCGCAACCCGCTGCTCAGTTTTCAGATCAGTATGGCGGGACTGGCTGTTACCCTGATCAGCCTGTTTCTGATTGCCGGGACCCTGCCTCAGCAGGTGACCCCGTTGCTGCTGATCGACAGTTACGCGCTGTTCTTTATGGGCCTGATTCTGGTGACCGCCCTGCTGCTGTTGCCCCTCAGCCACGACTACTGGAGCCACCACAGTCAGATCAGCGATGAATTCTACCTGCTGTTCCTGATCTCCGTGCTCGGTGCACTGGTACTGGTGGCCAGTAGCCATTTCGCCACCTTCTTCCTGGGACTGGAACTACTCACCCTGCCACTGATCGTGATGGTAGGCTACCCCTTTTTTGCCGCCTACAGCGCCTCGCTGGAGTCGGCCGTCAAATACCTGATTCTGTCAGCGGCGGCGTCGGCGACCCTGCTGTTCGGTATCGCCCTGATCTACACCCAGACCGGATCGCTGGATTTCGCGCCCTTCGCCGAGTCCATTACTCACAGCTCGGCAACGGAAGACCTGCTGGTGAAAGCCGGAATTACCCTGGTGATTGTCGGCGTCGGCTTCAAGCTGTCACTGGTCCCGTTTCACCTCTGGACGCCGGATGTCTATCAGGGTGCTCCGTTGCCAGCCACCGCCTTTCTGGCCACCATTTCCAAGGGCGCGGTGTTCGCCCTGCTGCTGCGCTACTATCTGACCGGCGAAGTGTTCCTGACCGATACCCTGGTCTGGTCCATCGCAGGTGTTGCGGTCGCCTCAATGCTGGTGGGGAATCTGCTGGCACTGTTCCAGAACAGCCTGAAGCGGCTGCTGGCCTATTCCTCCATCGCCCACTTCGGTTATCTGCTGGTGGCGCTGCTGGCCGTCAGCCAGTCGGTGGGAGCCGACATGGCAGTCGAGGCGGTCAGCTACTACCTGGTGGCCTATCTGATATCAACCCTGGCGGCCTTTGCAGTACTGATTCGCCTGCCGGGGTTGCAGGAATCCACCGATGCTCCGGTGCTGGAGAATCTGCGGGGATTGCTGTGGAATCAGCCGATGCTGGCGATCGTGCTGACCCTGTCGATACTGTCGCTGGCGGGCATTCCTCTGACCGTCGGTTTCGTGGGCAAGTTCTATATCTTTGCCGCCGCCGTAGAGGAAGCGCTCTGGGGAATCCTGCTGGTGGCGGTGATCGGCAGCGGCATCGGTCTGTTCTACTATCTGCGGGTCATTCTGGCCATGACCTATCGTCATCAGCCGTCGAGCGGCAGCGAGCCGATAGAGACCAGCCGCGGTACCCGGCTGGTGCTCGGAGCCGTAACCCTGCTGATTCTGCTGCTGGGGATTTATCCGACCCCGCTGATCGATCTGATCCGCAGCCTGACCCTGACCGTTATCTGAACAGCGAAACGGAGCAACAGGCCGGGAAAATCATCGCGATCAGCTGCGATGGCGCGGATAGCAGGACAAACTCGCTGTAGCAGAGACAGACGGGGACGAATACCTCAGGTCCCCGTTTCCCGACCGTTATCAGGAGGCCTTCAGGAACTGCCGGATAAGCCCCTGTTGCTGGGAGGCCTGTTCAAGAAACTGATCGCTGGTCGTCACGGCGCGACGGGAGTTATCCAGAGTATCGGTGGCCAGCTCGCTGATCCGCATCAGGTTGCCGCTGATCTCACTGGCCACGCAACTCTGTTCTTCGGTGGCGCTGGAGACCTGCAGACTCATATCGGAGATACCGGATACCGACCTGGTGATCTGATCAAAGGCCTCGGTGGCCTCGGCCATCTTATCGATGCTCTCAACGGATACTTCCTGACTGCGTTCCATCACACCGACGCTGGCGCGGACTTCGGTCTGCAGGCTGCTGATAATCTCCTCGATCTCTTCGGTGGAAACCTGGGTTTTCTGCGCCAGGGTCCGAACCTCATCGGCGACCACCGCAAAACCGCGACCGGCTTCACCCGCCCTGGCCGCTTCAATGGCGGCATTCAGGGCCAGCAGATTAGTCTGCTCGGCAATACTCTTGATCACTTCCAGTACGGTGCCGATCCGAACACTGTGGCTTTCCAGTGCCTGAATCCGACTGGTTGCCTGATTAACCTCTGCTACCAGTTGCTGAGTAGAACGGAAACTGCTGTCCAGCACCTGTTTGCCGCTCAGCCCCGCTTCATGGGTTTCGGTCACTGACTCCGAGGTTTTCTGAATATTGCAGGCTACCTCCTGGATAGAGACACTCATCTCTTCCATGGCCGTGGCGACCTGTTCCAGCTCCTGCTGCTGCAACTGGGCGCCGTCTGAGGAGCTCTTCATGATGCTGGTGGAGATGTCGGCGGCGGCCTGCACCTGCTCGCTGGAATCCTGCACCCGGGCGACCACCGCCCGCAGTTCCGAGCTGAGCATTTTAAACGCCAGCTCGACAGCGCCGAGATCATCAGTGCTGTTGGTGTAGATATACTGCATCAGCTTGTTGTCGACCTTGTCTCTGGCCTTCTGCGCCAGTCGGTCCAGCCGTCGGGTGCTCAGCCAGATCAGCAGACAGGCCAGTACCATCGACAGCACGACGACCGCCACAGTAACGGGCTCCGGGGACTGCCACAGGCTCCATCCGGCCAGCGGCGAAAATGCCAGCAGCGCTCCGGCCATCAGCTTTGTTTTCAGATTCAGAGAGGGACGTTTCAGGGTGGCCGGTAATTTGCCCTCCATCAGCCCCGGATAAACGGCTTCAGCACGAGCGACGCAATCCCGCTCCGGCGCAAAGCGTACCGACTGATATTCATGGATCTCGCCATCCCGTCTGATCGGAGTCGCATAGGCATCGACCCAGTAATGATCACCGTTCTTACAGCGATTTTTGACGATCCCCATCCAGGAGTCACCGCCCCTGACGGTATCCCAGAGATCCTTAAACGCCGCCGGCGGCATATCCGGATGACGGACAATATTGTGATTTTTACCCAGCAGCTCTTCACCATTGAATCCGCTGATATCGGTAAAATCCTGATTGATGTAGGTGATGGCGCCTTTCAGATTGGTAGTCGACAGAATATTGCATTCCGCCGAAAAGCGTTTTTCCTGTTGGGTAACAGGCAGATTCTTTTTCACGTAGCCCCCGGTTGATGATACTCAGTTCTCAACAGCAATGACCGTCCGTGGCGGGTTTCTTATTCTCTCCGAACACAACTACAGACTTTGCAATCAGTGCAAATCAATGAGCGGTTTTCTCCCGAAGCGACCATCCTATGCTTAATTCAACCGTTTGTACAAATTTTTTTGTGACTTATATTATTGATTTTTAACATATTGTGATCCATGGACAATAAAACAGCCCTTTTAAATGAGATATGGCACAGCAGAGCTGATCACCCTATGACAGCAATATTTCAGTGACTTTTCAGCCTGCCTGCCCCCTTTACAAGGCCTGTAAAAATCCCTAGTATACGCGCCACTCTGATGGTGAGGTTCCCGAGTGGCCAAAGGGATCAGACTGTAAATCTGACGCGCGAGCTTCGGTGGTTCGAATCCACCCCTCACCACCATTTATCTCCCCCACTTCCTGTTTTGATCTGACTACACCTGCCTGATGCTCCTCAACAGGGGGAATTTCCGGTTGACTGTCTCTGTGGGTAGTGACGGCAGCAGAGTTTCCATACACCTGCCCGGCAGGTAAAAAGGGTCCGGGAACGGCCGCCCTGTTCCGTTTCCGACCAACAGAGTTCCACCAGAGACAGCCGCCGCGCTGTTTTCCACTGATCCCACAATCGCCACCGCCGATACTCCCGAACGAATGTTAACCAGTTCTACGACAGCACCTGAACATACTCAGCAGCTCTGCGGAGGTCCCTGTACTGGCGAAACCGGTTCAGCGGCGATACGCTATAAGCAGTGCCATCAGGAGCGGCATACCACGCCTGTTAAACGCTGTACCAGGATTCTATGCCGATGAGAGGATTATCTGCAGGCCTGTCAGTCCGGTGGCGTGAAATCGCTGGACGGTCCCCGATTCAGCCCCGCAGACAGAGCCCCCGGCCCGGAGAAAAAGGCAATGTCAGGCATTAACAGAATTGGCTGCTTCGCGCTCGCCGCAGCTCTGCTGACACCCGTAACAGTCTGCGCAGAGGTCTACAGATGGGTGGATGAAGAGGGCGTGACAAATTACGGGCAGCGTCCGCCGGCCAACGTTGAAGCGAAAAAGGTAAAAACCTGGACCGGCAGGTCCACCCCCTCTCCCCGCACCGGTTCCTCCACGCTGCAGATGCGCTCCTTCGTCGAGTCTCGTCAGCAGCAACAGAAGCAAGGCCGGCAGGAACAACAGCCAGTCCCCCCTTCACCGGCCGAAAAAGCCACTTCGTCAGCTGGCAGTCAGGATAAGAAACAACATTCACGAGAGCTGAGAACGCTCAGTGATCAGCTGAACGAATTCAATCAGGCTAAAGGTGAAGACAGGACCGGTAATGATGACGGACTACCGAAACCCAAAACAGTCTCTCAGAAACTGAAAGCTAAAAACAAAGGCAGCGATGGCGATGGTCCATGAAGCTGCCGGCAGCGGTCGAGCCTGATTCAGCCTTACCGGCGTGCGAATCCAACTGAAAACGCAGCCCCTGAGCAGCAGGAGCGTTGCTGCTACTGACGCAGATTCTCCGGACCAATATGGCTGAGTTCTCTGCTTACCGGATCGACCCGCCAGGCCTTGCCAAAGCCACTCACATACCTGCCTTCCAGTGGCTTCAGACAGTACAGTCGGAAATCCGGCAGCTGACGGAGCAGACTCAGAGTTTCGCCATGCAGCTCAGCCATCTGGTCCAGTATCTGCACACCAGTCTCGGAAGCGGCATCACACTGTTGCGCCCGACAGCGCCAGCTGAGACGTTCCCTGGCAAACAGGTTGCGAGTCTGCTGCTCGTCACGGATAAACAGCACCGAACAGTCGGGACGGCACTGCAGGTTTGCGGTGTGGCTGGCCAGCTCACTGATAAAAATCCAGAAGTTGCCCCGCTGATCTTCGATGAAAGGGGCATAGCTGATTTCCGGAATCTGCCCGGCACCGACCGTGGACAGCAGCAACGACCGGAAAGACCGCTGCAGCTCATGGCAGCTCAGGGTTCGCTTCCGGAGCTCGTCCGAAGGCGATGTCGGGGTATTTTCAGCAGCCATAGGATGTTCCCGTCCAGTTTTTTCCTGCCTTTCCGCTTCGGCATTTTTGCAGCAGAGGTGCAGGCTGTGCACTATATTATATTAGGTCTGACTAACACTTTGAGAGAAACCCTGAGACGGTTGTTTTCAGAGTGTAAGGACGGCACTGAGAGTCCCCTTCACTACTCAGGTCAGTGCGTCAGGACACATGGAAAATGAACCGGCGCTGTTTTCCCGCAGGGAAACGAGCGGACGGAGTCAGTTTACCGATGACCGGACGTGATCATACAGTGATGCAGGGGTCTGATTAACAGAATTGCGTATGTTGCCGACAACCGTTATCAGGAGCCTGTCACCGAAGAGGATAGAGCTTTGATTATCCGGGAACAATATATATCTCATCCCCGGCAAATCCCGATATGTCTGGAGAGCAATACGGCGTCTCCCGCCGAATCTCACCAGCCACTGAGCTACGGCGGCCTTCGCTGCCTGTGGCGCGACAAGATCTCTGTCGGTCGCTTTCTTCGCATCTCCCTTCCCGAAATCAACCCCCGGTTTTTTGCGTCCACCCAGGTGATCTGGCGCCGGATGCTGGGAACCGAGTATGAACTGGGTCTGGTCTTTCTGGACCAGAGCCAGGCCTACGAGATGCGAATGCTGGAACAGATCTGTCACATCACCTGCTATCAGCAGTGGATTCTGCAGCAGGAAGGACGGGTATTAAACCGGGATCAGGCAGCCCTTGAGTGGATTCACCGCTTTGCCGGTCGGTTTCCACGGGTGGTGGATTAGCGGCAACGCTGTCCGCCCCCGGCTCGCTGCCTTATAATGTGCCGTCAGAGCTCGGCCCGGGACCCTTCGCTCCCGCAATTACTCGCAAATTACCCAAAGGATATGAGCCACCGTTATGCAGAAAATCGTTGAAGTTGCCGGTATCAGGATCGCCAACGAATCTCCCTTCGTACTGTTCGGAGGGATGAATGTACTGGAATCCAGAGATCTGGCCCTGCGCATTGCCGAGCACTATGTCGAGATCACCGGGCGGCTGAATATTCCCTATGTGTTTAAGGCCTCTTTCGACAAGGCCAATCGCTCCTCGATCAATTCCTTTCGCGGCCCGGGGCTGGAAGAGGGTCTTAAGCTGCTGCAGGAGATCAAAACCCGGTTCGGCGTCCCCATCATCACCGATGTTCACGAACCCCATCAGGCGGCCCCCACGGCCGAGGTTGCCGATATTATCCAGTTGCCGGCCTTCCTGTCCCGGCAGACCGATCTGGTGGTGGCGATGGCAGAAACCGGTGCCGCCATCAATATCAAAAAAGCCCAGTTTCTGGCGCCACAGGAGATGGCTCACATCCTTAAGAAGTGCGAAGACGCTGGCAATTCACGGCTGATACTCTGCGAACGGGGCAGCTGTTTCGGCTATAACAATCTGGTGGTGGATATGCTGGCCTTCTCGGTGATGAAGGAGCTCGGTTACCCGGTAATGTTCGATGCCACTCACGCCCTGCAGATGCCCGGCGGACGAGCCGATTCCGCAGGCGGCCGGCGGGCACTGGCGGCCCAGCTGGCACGGGCCGGCCTCTCCCAGGGCATCGCCGGTCTGTTCCTGGAAGCGCATCCCGATCCTGAACAGGCAAAATGCGATGGTCCCTGTGCACTGCCTCTGAATAAGCTGGAGCCCTATCTGCAGCAGATGAAAGCGGTGGACGAACTGGTCAAGTCCTTCCCGCCGCTGATGACCGACTAAGCTGACCTTAATCCGATATTCCCGACCGGAAGTCATTGACCTTCCGGTCCTCTCTGAGTATTAATCCGGGAACGACCTGCAAACAGTATTCAACGATTTCGTCTGTTAGTTAAGGGAAGATCAATGGCAGAGGCTTCAATACTGGACTTTTCGACACTGAAAAAAAACATGGTGCTGGGTCCTGAGCATCACCAGTTCAGGCTGATCAAGCCGGTCAGCAACAGTCCTATCGGCCAGGTCTGGCATGCGCTGGATATGTCCACCGGCGATGAGGAGAACGAATGGGAAAAAGTCGCCCTGGAGATCGTCAACCCGATGCTGCTGCAGGGCCGTTCCCTCGAACTCTTCAAGACTCAGGTCTCGCTCAGCAAACAGCTGGAAAACAAACATATCGCCCACACCTACGGCTATTTTATGAGTCGCGAGGGCTGGCTGTTTGTCGCCATGGAACCGATCACTACCCGCAGTCTGGCGAGAATACTGCTGGAGGACGGTTATCAGCAGCTGAGCGTCGAAAAAACCCGGATCATTCTCAGCCAGGTGGCCGCCGCACTGGATTACGCTCACGGTAAGCGAATCACTCACGGCGATCTGACCCCGTGGAATATTATTATCACCCGGACCGGCGCCAAGCTGGTGAACTTTGCGTTCCGTCAGCCGCTGCTGCAGCAGATCCAGAACCAGGGCATGCGTATTCTCAATACCGAATTCCACGCCCCGGAAGCCTTTGACCATCTGCCATTGCCGGCAACCGCCGATATCTACTCATTCGCCTGTCTGGCCTACCAGCTGTTCAGCGGTCATCCGCCGTTCAGCCCGGAGGAGCCGTTGGACAGCCGTGATATTGAGCAGCTGCAGGCACCTGACAAACTCTCCCAGGAACAATGGGAAGAACTGAAACCGGCGCTGTCAGAAAACCCTGGCGACCGGCCGGCATCGGCCGCTGCCATCGTTCAGGCCCTGTTCCAGGCCCGTGGTCCGGCACCGGCTGAAGACAAAGAAACGGAAAAGGAAGTCACTGTCGACAAGCCCTCCCCCCTGTCCCGGGGCGGCGGCAGTGCTATCACGCTGCCGTCATTGCAGCAGATGCTGGTGGGATCGGCGCTGTTTGCGGCCGGAGCCGCGGCCGGTTATTTCCTGGCCTCCAGCCAGGCCGAACAGCAACGGCAACAGCTGCTTGAAAGCGTCACCGGCATTCAATCACTGCTGGCGGCCCCTCCCACCGACAGCAACAGTGCCCGCCTCCATGACGCTCTCAGTCACTTTCAGCCGGTGGCCCCCGAGCTGCTGAAATCGCTGAACCGACAACTGCAGAACTATGACGCCAGACTGGCGGATCTTACGGCGGAGCGTATGCGCCCGAAGAGTGTCATGGTGGCGGAAAGCCCGGATATCGAAGAACCGGCCAGACCTGAAACCACCGAAACGCCCAACGCCTTTGTCCCCGGAGCAGTGTTTAAGGACGAAATCATGCCGGATACCTTTGGCCCCAATATGGTGGTGTTGCCGGCCGGAAAATTCAGAATGGGAGATCTCAATCGCCGTGGCGACGACAACGAATATCCGGTTCACCAGGTCACGATCCGTCGCTCTTTCGCCCTCTCGCAGCATGAAGTGACCTTTGCCGAATACGATCTGTTTGCCCTCAATACCGGACGCAAGCTACCGGACGATGAAGGCTGGGGTCGCGGCGATCGTCCGGTGATCAACATCAGCTGGAACGATGCCAATGCCTATGCCGACTGGATACGCCGCCAGTCCGGGCTGGCTTATCGCCTGCCGACCGAAGCGGAATGGGAGTATGCCGCCAGAGCCGGTACGACCACCGCCTTCTGGTGGGGCAATGAACTGGAACCGAACAGCGCCGCCTGTGACGACTGCAGCAGTCAGTTTGATGGTCGCCGGAGCGCCCCGGTGGGGTCCTTCCAGGCCAACCCCTGGGGACTCTACGATATGACCGGCAACGTCTATGAGTGGGTATCCGACTGCTATAACGAGACCTATGAAGAAGCCCCGACAGACGGTTCCAGCTGGAACGTCGGTCAGTGTAACTATCGGGTGATGCGTGGGGGTTCATGGTACGACATCTCACGGCTGGTCCGTTCCGCCAGCCGCTATCGCCATCCGGCCAACTCCAGCCGCAACAGCTGGGGCTTCCGCCTGGCCCTGGATCTGGACAGCACCGGGCCCTCAAATTGACATATACCAATGGTTTGTCGGTCTGGCGGCCTGCGACTAAATCATTGGTAGTAGTCACTCCGCTGTGCATAGCAAAAATTCTCCCGATGCTGCTATAATCCGGCCACCTTTACCGGGGCCGGTGTAGCTACGTCCGGCCCTGACACTCACTTATAAAAGGGGATATTCCATGAAACAACCTGTTCGCGTTGCAGTCACCGGTGCTGCGGGTCAGATCAGCTACTCTCTGCTGATTCGTATCGCTTCAGGCCAGATGCTGGGCGACGACCAGCCGGTCATCCTGCAGTTGCTGGAGATCACTCCTGCCCTGGACGCTCTGAAGGGCGTTGTTATGGAGCTTGAAGACTGTGCCTTCCCCCTGCTGCAAGGTGTTGTTCAGACTGACGATGCTAACGTTGCTTTCAAAGATGCCGATTACGCGCTGCTGGTTGGTGCTCGTCCCCGTGGACCAGGCATGGAACGTAAGGACCTGCTGGAAGCGAACGCCGCAATCTTCTCCGTACAGGGTAAAGCACTGAACGATCACGCCAGCCGTGACGTTAAGGTTCTGGTTGTCGGCAACCCTGCCAACACCAACGCCCTGATCGCTCAGAAGAACGCCCCTGACCTGAACCCTGGCCAGTTCACTGCCATGACTCGTCTGGACCACAACCGTGCCGCTGCACAGCTGGCTAACAAGACTGGCAAGCACGTCACCGACGTCAAAAAAGTCACCATCTGGGGTAACCACTCCGCGACTCAGTACCCGGACATCAGCACGGCTACCATCGACGGCAAAGCCGCCACCGATCTGGTTGAAGAGAGCTGGTACAAAGAGGAGTTCATCCCGGTTGTTCAGCAGCGCGGCGCCGCCATCATCCAGGCGCGTGGCCTGTCCAGTGCGGCTTCTGCAGCCAACGCTGCCGTTGATCACATGCGCAGCTGGGCACTGGGCACTGCCGAAGGCGACTGGGTATCCATGGGTATCCCCAGCGACGGCAGCTACGATATCCAGGAAGGCCTGATCTATTCCTTCCCCTGCACCTGTAAGGACGGTAAGTACGAAATCGTTCAGGGTCTGGAAATCAGCGAGTTCAGCCGCGAGAAGATGTCCGCGACCGAACAGGAACTGGCTGAAGAGCGTGACGCTGTTAAGCACCTGTTCCCCTAAGCTGTAAGCTTTACCCCTTCAGAGAAACCGCTGCCTCCCCGGCAGCGGTTTTTTTATTCCCGTGGCCGCCGGCCATAGCAACCTCACCTGCACCACAGCCCTTCGGAATCGGCAAAAGCATCGATCTCTGTCGTTTATCTGTTGATTCTCAACAGAAACTCCTGATAATTCCAGTAAAACAGCAGCGATCCGACTATGACCAGAGAACTCGAGCGCCACCATCGAAAAGAGACCCTCCTGCTCTGGGGCTCAGGACTGCTGATAATCGCCGTCGGCTTTCTGCTGGCCTGGCAGTTTGTCGAACCGGCCCCTCCGAAACATATCCGTATCGCCACGGGCAGTTCCGGTAATGCCTACTATCAGTTTGGCAGCGAATACAGCAGGGCCCTGGCCGCTCAGGGCATCACACTCGAGGTGGTCAGCACTGCCGGGTCGGTTGAAAACCTGGCACTGCTCAGTGGTGGAGAGGTGGATGTCGCCTTTGTGCAGGGCGGGATAACCCCTCCGCCTGACAAGCAGCTGCAGGCGCTGGCCAGCCTTTATTTTGAGCCGCTGTGGCTGTTTTACCGTGACGAGATCGCGGTCAGCCAGCTCAGTGACCTCGGAGAACGTCGCCTGGCTGTCGGCAGAGAGGGCAGCGGTACCCGACCGGTGGCCCTGCAGCTGCTGGCCGACAACGGCATCGGCGGGCAGAACAGCAGTCTGCTGCCACTGACCGGCAGTGAGGCTGCCGACGGCCTCAGGAATGGCTCTGTCGATGCGCTGTTTATGGTTACCAGCCCCCGTTCACCTCAGGTCCGGGAGTTGCTGGAGACTCCGGGCATCTCCCTGTTCAGCTTCCACCGTGCCGATGGTTATCGGCGCATCCATCGCTACCTCTCCGACGTCAGCCTGCCTGCCGGCGTGATCGATATGGAACACAATATTCCGGCACGACCGATCACCCTGCTGGCACCGGCTGCCACGCTGGTGGTCCGTAACGATTTTCATCCGGCACTGGCGACCCTGCTGCTGCAGGCGGCAACGGACAGTCATGGCAACGGCGGCCTGTTTGAGCAACCCGATCAGTTCCCCTCCGGCCAGTTTGTCGATTATCCACTGAACGAAGATGCCGAACGTTTTCTGAAGTCAGGCCCGCCATTTCTGCAGCGCTATCTGCCGTTCTGGGCGGCCAACCTGGTGGATCGCCTGATCGTGATGCTGGTCCCGCTGATTACACTGATGATTCCGCTGGCTAAGATCCTGCCACCCACCTATCGCTGGCGGATCCGCTCCCGCATCTATCGCTGGTACGATCAGCTGCGGTCACTGGATTTCAGAACCGAGATGAGCAGTGATCCCGCTCACACCCGGCAACTGCTGGAGGAGCTGACAGAGATCGAAAAGGATGTGATGCAGGTTGCAGTGCCCAAATCCTATGCCGATACACAATATAACCTCAGACTGCATATTCGACTGATCAGGGAACGACTGGAACGAAAACTGATGCAGACCACGACTACCGGGAACAGAACTGACCGTCGAGTATGAATTATCTATCATCTGCCTGCCGCCTGATTATTGCCACTGTGCTGCTGATGTCGCTCTCTGCCGGAGCCCGGGCCATCGACAGCTGCGAAAAAGATGGTGAGGTGATATTCACCAAGGAGTGTCTCGATGCCATGAAGAAGCGGGCTGGGGAGCAACAGAAGCGCCGCCGTGAGAAAGCAGCCGAAGCGCCCTCCCCCGGTCAGCCCGAGCCCTCCGGAATTTCCGCTCCCCCTTCTACCGAGAAAACCGCTCCACCGACACCAGAGGCCCGGCCTGTCGCGGAGCAGTCACAACAATCCCCGGCGACACCGCAACCCGAACAACAGACAGCGACGCAGCCGACACCACCGACCCGAAAGCTCAGCACATCACAGCCACAGCCACAGCCACAGCCACAGCCACAGCCACAGCCACAGCAGATCAGGGATCAGTTACCGGTGGCGGACCTGCAACCCGCCAGCGAGCGGAAAAGTGTCGCCGGACCGCCGCCCGGCCTCAGTGTACCACCCTCGCGGCAGATTATTCACCCGGGGCCGGCTTCCTCGGAAGCAGACAGCGGTTGCCGGGCCCTGGGCTTTCTGATGGCAGCCCGGGACGGCGATCTGCCGAAACTACGTGACTGCGGGAGTAATCGCGGCATACTGGAAGCGGTCGATATCCGCCCCGGGAGTCGGGGCCGCACGGCGCTGCACTGGGCAGTGGCGTCCGATCGGCTGGAAGCGGCCAGTTACCTGCTGGAGATCGGGGCTGCGCTCAATGTTCGCTCCCGGTCGGATTTTGGTGGTTATCCCATCCATATTGCCGCAGAGCTGGGCAACTCTGAGATGATCGGCCTGCTGCTGTCAGCGGGAGCCTCAGTCGCCGCATCCGACCTGCTGAAACAGACACCGCTCCATCGAGCGGCTCGGAGTGGTCATATTGATGCGGTGCAGTTTCTGCTTGACAAGGGCGCTTCCGGCAATGCTCGGGATCGGGTCGGCAAGACGGTGCTTATCTCCGCCAGCCAGTCCGGCAATATGCCGCTGGTGCGGCTGCTGATCGGCCGGGGAACTGATGTCAATGCCTCGACCGTCGGCGGAATGACCGCGCTGCATTACGCCGCCGAACGCTCCCAGCAGATAACGTCTTTGCTGCTCAACGCCGGCGCTGATATTGATCCGGTTAATTCCGAAGGCCAGACACCACTGGCGATCCTGATATCCAGGAACATCAGCCGCCACTGGGAGCGAATTGAATACCTGATCAGAAAGGGAGCACGACTGGATATCAGCGATATGCAGGGCCAGTCCGCCCTGGATATCAGCCTGGCATCCAACCATCTGCCACTGTTCAGACTGCTGCTGGATAATGGTGCCGATACCAGCCAGATTCAGCTGCATCAGCTGAAAGGGAAAGCGGCCTTTATCAGAACGCTGCAGGAGAAAGGCATTCTCTGAAGGGCCGGACGCCTCAAATTTGAATGCTCATACCAGAAACCAGCCAAAAAATAGGACTTTTGCCTATATAAATGCAGGCACCGGAAACCTCATACTTAGTACCGAGGTTACCGAACGGATTCGGAGGCTGGCAGGGAACGTCGGTCGGAACAGGAAGCGCGCAGCGCACACCACCTCAACAGAGGGGCCCGCATCAGGATGATCGCGGGCCCTTTGCTTTTTCAGGCCCCGATATACAGGGCCATACAGCGGACTGCGGTCAGGCGGTGGTTTTATCTTCCATCATCTTGCGGATGATGTCTGCCGCCTGGGCAGATACATCTGCGGGCACTTCACGCGGGGCCACCCACTCGACCTCATCCACCTCGTTAAATCCTTTTGCGACCAGGGTGGCACCGGTTTCACAATCCACCGCCGTCAGTGCCGGTGTCTGCTCTTCGCTCTCTGCTTTCTTTTCCGTCGCCTGGGACTGCAGGTTTCTCAGCTCAAAGAGTCCATCTTCAGAGCGGTAAAGCGGCTTCTCAGTACGGGCCTGTTCCACTTTCAGCTCTTTCAGCTCAGCCTTGACCTGGCGAAGCTGCTCGCTGAGACGGGCATTGGCGTCCTTGTTCTCGGCGATACGCTTTTTCAGGTCCTTGTTCTGGCGGTTCAGGCGTTCCGGATTCAGGGCCCGGGCCTTTTTCAGCTCAGCCTGAAGCTCTTTCTGGGCCAGCTGCAGTTTCTCAATATCAGCATCTTTCGCTGAGCTCTGAGCTTCGACCGCGGCAAATTGCTCCAGTCGCTGGATAGAGCGCTCCTGCTCCAGCTGCTCCCAGGTCATGATTTTGTTGTTGAGATGACGGGCGCTATCGGCCAGCTGGCCGTTTTCCCGTTTTGTCTCTGTCAGTTCCTGGGCTGCCAGTGCAGCCTTCTGCTCGGCAGCTTCCAGTTTCCCGGTCAGACTGCTGACTTCAGATTTCAGGGCGGCTACCGTTTCTTCCAGCTCAACCAGATAGGCTTTCTGCTGGGCACGGCTGGCCTGAACGTCTTTCAGAGACAAAGTAGTGTTGTAGCTCATTTATGTCCTCATAGCTGAGCGATCCGCAGCTGCCCGGGAGTTAATGTCCCTCGCGGCGGTCGCTATCGGCGAATTGTGTTTACTCTCCCGCCTCCGACTGTCCGGACTACGCCTGAATGCCCGACAGCATCAACAGCCAGTGCCGGAGCCGCTTGATGTAGAGACAACGACCCCGGAAGTGGGTTCATCCCGGTAAATGCCACACCAGACTGTGCCTGCAGGGCACTGGAGAATAAGGCTGCTGGCCCCGATTTTCTGATCGGTCGATCCCGCTGCCTCGGGGGAGTGGAAAAAATTCGCTGGCATTATACCAGAGTTATCGGCAAACATAATGCCTGTATGCAATTTAACCAGCATCTTCCGGTTTCAGGCCGATAATACTCCGCAGTGACTGGCTCCGGCAGTCGCAGAGGGACCAAACAGAATCCGTTCCGCTACCGAAAAACTCTGATCGCAGGGATCAGCTGATGGTCTATCTTTAAGGAACCCCTTCAGAAAACCGATCGATTTGCGACCACTGACAAGGCCACAAGGAGGACAAAATGCAAACGCTCACACTGAACGAAAATGTCCTGGGCTGGGACTGCGAAACGCTGAAAGTCACCTATAACGGTGTCACCAGAGACTTTGATACGCTCTGGGAAATGGAAGAGTACCTGGATCACACCTATGGCGTGATTCTGGTTGATGAAGAGAGTCTGGTCGATGAGCAGATTCACTAGAGACGGTCTGCTTTATTCCCCCACCCCTTCTTAACTTCCCCAGCCTGCCCGCTCTGTTATCTGCCGTCGATTCTGAGTCAGGATCGACGGCAGAGGCAGCACAGCCGCGGCTCCGTGAAGACAATTCCCGGTAAATCCGGCATCGACGTCAGAATCAGGTTCTGCTTCAGGCCTTTGACCCTCCCTGCTCAGCCCGATTCTCCGGTTACATCTGCGACTGCACCAGGCCGATACTCCGATTGCTGCCTGAGTTGCCGAGGAGTGAAGCCGTACCAGGCTTTAAAAGCCCTGACAAAAGCCAGGTCGGACTGATAACCGACCTGCTCGCCGATATCGGCAACCCCGTCGACCGAGTTCAACAGCAGCTCCCGAGCCCGGTTCATCCTCAGTTCAGTCAGATAACTGTACATGGTTCTGCCCAGTAAGCTCCTGAACTTGCGGGCCAGTGCCGCACGAGAAATTGCGGCCTGGCCCGCCAGTTCCGCCAGAGTCCATTGATGACCCGGTGTTTCATGCAGCAGACAGAGGGCCTTACCGAGATGGCGATCCAGCAGGGCTTCAACATGGGGATTCCCCTGCAGCTGCTCAAGACTCTGCCGGATCAGCTCCACCAGCAGAATCTCGGTCAGCTTGTTCACCACCACCATAGCCCCCGGCTCCTGCTGCAGATATTCGGCGCCGATATGCTCCAGTGTGCTTTTCAGCCAGGGTCGCTGCGCCACCTGCTCTGCGGTGATCACCAGGGCCGACGGCAGAGCCTCGATCAGTGGATGAGGCTGATCATCCCGGAACGAGAAGTTTCCACAAAGCAGTACCGTACCGGACCGACCGGCCCTGCCATCAGCCCGTTCAGCCATCCGGCTTTCAGCGTCAGGGCTTCGCAGACGATGGCTGTCACCCGTCGGCAGAAACACCAGATCACCACTCTGCAGGCGGTAACGCTGCTGCCCGACCAGTAACTCACACTGACCACTGCGTACATGATGAAAACTGGCCACCGACTTTTTCTCCACCTGGACATCCCAGGGAGGCTGCAGCCGGCTGCAGAAATAGACGCTTCCCCGGACCTGCATGCTCTGCAGCATAGTGGATAGTACCGGCATCTTTGATGGGCTCCTTGCTAATCCTGGTCTCAGCAAATGAGACGATCGGTATATAAAGTTGCGACCTCCGATTTACGGAGGAAAAGGGGTTCTGAAATAGACTGTGAGCAACTGGCTGAGGCCGGTTTTCTGAAGCAGAGCCCTCAATTGATGGCGGCGGCAGAACAACCCGATTACAGAAAAGGTAACGAATCATGAACAGAACCCCTGTCCGTATCTATCGATGGCTGAAGACCGTCTTTGTTACAGTGGCCGCAGTCCTGAGCTTTCAGGTTCAGGCGGTAGAAGAAACCGCTACCGTCGCCGTCAGTGGCTACGATGTCGTCTCCTATTTCAGCGACTCTGAGGCCCGACGCGGCAGTACCGACCATTTTGCTCAGCATGATGGCCAGACCTACCTGTTTGCCAGCAAAGCCAATAAGGATGCGTTCACCGCCAGTCCGGACAAGTACCTGCCACAGTATGGCGGCTACTGCGCCATGGGAATGGCACTGGGTCGCAAATTTCCGGTCGATCCGGAGGCCTGGAAAATCGAAAGCGGTAAACTTTACCTGAACCTGAGCAAAGGGATTCAGCAGAAGTGGCTGGAGGATGTCCCCGGCAATATCAGCGCGGCAGACGCCAACTGGCCAACACTCAGATCGGTTGCGGCGGCAGAGCTGAAATAAACCGGATGCGGTCCGGTGACTGACGCCGGACCGCTCGCTTCATCCGGATCACGGCAGCACTCAGCCTTTTCTTAACATCCCTCAGTAGCTTTCTCAACCGCTTCGCCCCCGAGCCGACTCCGGGATCCAGATCAGTCTGCTTCTCTCCCCTCAGTTTTCTACTATTTTTACTGCGACCAGCCCGGTTCTGAAACTTGCATATACACTTCATCAATACGACCGGGACTTGATCCGGGTCATCTAACCGCCGGGACCGGTTTCCGCGTCCCTGTTTAACGACTACCTTTAACTTGCAGGCCTGCTAATTTAAGGGCAGCGGCTTCCCAGCAATGTTGTCAGGAATCTGCCAGGGCCGCTTGAAGCGCCCCGTTTTTCCGGCAACGGGACGACCGGACCCGGTCCGGATCGATGGCCAGGAAGTATAATCGGATGAAACTGAAGTTCTGTCTGCTGTTGTGTTTAGCGCAAATACTGATCCCTTACGCTGAGGCCAGGGAGCTGACTTCCGTTTCGCTGCAACTGTTGTGGAAGCACCAGTTCCAGTTCGCCGGCTATTACATTGCCCGGGAAAAGGGTTATTACGCAGATGAAGGTCTGGACGTAACCATCCATGAGTTCAGTCCGGATACCGATCTGGTCGGAGATGTGCTGTCCGGTAAAAGGCAGTTCGCCGTTGGGCGCTCATCGATACTGATCGATAAAGCCCGTGACCGGGATATCGTGGCCCTGTTCGCTGCCTTTCAGAACTCCCCACTGATGCTGCTCAGTCTGGAGTCCGCCGGCATCCGCGAGCCCCGGGACCTGAAAGGTCGTAATGTCATGCTGACCCACCATGCCGAACAGGTGGCCGATGTGCTGGCGATGATGTTGCAATCCGGAGTAGCCAGCCAGGATTTCACTCTTCAGCCCCACAGTTTCAGGCTGCAGGACCTGATCGACGGAAAAACCGATGCGATGGGCTCATATGTTTCTAATGAGCCTTACCAGCTGCAGCTCAGAGGTATTCCCTACCGGATCCTTCACCCCAAGGATTACGGATTTAAAATGTACTCCGATATCCTGTTCACCTCCGGGGACATGGTCTATCAACAGCCGGAAGTGACGGAAGGGTTCTACCGTGCCTCGATGAAGGGCTGGCTCTACGCACTGAATAATATCGAAGAGAGTGTGGATATCATTCTGGCGGGTTATAACAGCCAGAAACGCAGTCGTCGGGCTCTGCTGTTTGAAGCCGGCGCCCTCAGACCGCTGGCATTCGATGAGCAGAACCGATTCGGCACGATTTCCCGTGACAGGCTCACGGCCATGGCCCAGATCTACCTGCTGACCGGCACTATTCGTGAGGAATTCAGCCACGACGGTTTTGTTTTCACGGAAGTCAGCTATATCGACAGCGGGCTGAGTCAGCAGGAACAGCTCTATCTGCGCAGCCTGCCCTCGCTCAGGCTTTGTGTGGATCCCGACTGGATGCCCTACGAAGGGCTGACCGGCGCCAACCATCGGGGAATGATTTCCGATTACATCCGGCTGATCAACGAAACCCTGAAACTGGATATGACTCCGGTTCCTTCCAGCAGCTGGAGCGAAACCACAGAACAGATTCACCTCGGGAACTGCGATCTGGTCAGCGGTGCGATGCAGACACCGTCCCGGGCCATGTATCTGCAGTTCAGTCGACCTTACATGAGTATGCCGGCGGTAATCGCCCTCTCTGCAGAAAGCCCGATCATTACCAGTCCGGTAAGCCTCTACGGAAAAAAAATCGCGGTGGTTCAGGACTACGCCTTTGAGGAGATTCTCAGATACCGCCATCCGGAGATTCAGCTGGTAACAGTATCATCGATGCTGGAGGGGCTGCGACTGGTTGAGAACGGAGAGGTGTTCGGTCTGATTAACGCCGAAGCCGCTATCAGTCAGGTGATACGGGACAATCATATTACCGGTATCAGACTGAGCAGAGCGATCAATGACAACTTCGATATCAGCGTCGCAGTACCACAGCGCCACACCCCGCTGATCGAAATCCTGAATCGGGTCATCGCCGATATCAGCCCGGAACAGCACAGTGAAATACTGAATCGCTGGATCAGTATCCGCTACCAGCGCCAGGTGGATTACAGCCTGGTCTGGAAAATTCTCGCAGCGGTCGCCGTTGTCCTGCTGTTCTTCAGCTATCGATACATGGTCATCAGATCCCACAATCGACAGCTTAAAGTGCTGGCCAATCACGATAATCTGACCGGCATCTATAATCGCCATATGCTTTACTCGCGGCTCGAGGATCTGGCCGCCGTAGCCAACCGGTACGGTCGACCATTATCGGTTATCTATTTCGATATCGATGACTTTAAGCTGATCAACGACACCCTCGGCCATCAGGCCGGTGACGACACCCTGCGGTCCCTGACCCGAACCGTCAGTGAATCGATACGAGACAGTGATATTTTTGGTCGCTGGGGTGGCGAAGAATTTCTGATCATCGTACCGGAATCCAGTCTGACCGAGGCCCGTGAAAGTGCTGAGAAGTTGCGGGCTCTGATCGATGAACGCTTTCGCGACAGCGACCCGCCACTGACCTGCAGTTTCGGCGTATCAGAACATATCGCCGGAGAAACCGTCGACAGTCTGGTCAGTCGGGCTGACAGGGCGCTGTATCATTCCAAATCCTCCGGTAAAAACCGTGTCAGCGTCACCCCGCGAAGCAACCGCAGTACCGGAGGCTGTTGTAACGTCTGATCAGCGAATCTTCCACCCGGTTCTGCTGCCATCTGCCTCCGATCCCATCCGCAGCCCCCATCGAACTATCCCTGTAACAATGAACTAATAAAACAGGAGAGAGAGATTTGTTCTGACTTGCGGGTCAGCTTTTTATTGACTTTTAAGTCAGGTTTTATTTTAATCAACTGTATACGACTTTTGACTAAAATAAATACAACACTAGGAGGTCCGCCTTGATCAGGTTCTTACTCAATCGAGAGCTGAGGGAAGAGCAGGATATCGACCCCAACATGACCGTGCTGAACTACCTGCGTGAACACGCCGGTAAAGTCGGAACGAAAGAAGGGTGCGCATCCGGCGACTGTGGAGCCTGTACCGTGGTACTGGCGGAACTGGACAGCAGCTCTGCCGAGCCTCATCTCAGCTACAGAAGCATCAATTCCTGCCTGACGTTTGTCTCTGCCCTGCAGGGCAAGCAACTGATCACCGTCGAAGATCTGAAAGAGAAAGCCCGGCTGCACCCTGCCCAGCAGGCCATGGTGGACTGTCACGGTTCCCAGTGTGGCTTCTGCACCCCCGGTTTCGTGATGTCGATGTTTGCCCTCGGCAAGAACGTCGGCAACGACGGCGGTAAGCCTGAAAAAGAGGAGATCCAGGAAGCGCTGGCCGGCAACCTCTGCCGCTGCACCGGTTACCGTCCCATCGTCGATGCCGCCAACGCCATGTTCGATGACAGTCTCTATGAAGACGCCGCCGGTGATCAGTTCGACCGCGACCAGCAACAGACCATTTCGAAGCTTCAGCAGCTGCAGGAACAGCAGGCCTCTGAAGCCGCCGTCCTCCGTGCTGACGGCAAGAGCAGCTATAACCCCCGTACAACCGATGAGCTGGCGGAACTGTTTATGCAGAATCCCGGCGCCCGGTTGCTGGCCGGTGGTACCGACCTGGCCCTGGAAGTGACCCAGATGCATCGTCAGCTGGACACGCTGATCTATGTTGGTGATATCGATGAGCTGAAACAGATTCGTGTCGACGGCGACCAGATCGAACTGGGTGCTGCCGCTTCCCTGACCAGCTGTTACGAAACCCTGTCCGGCGACTATCCGGACTTCGGCGCCCTGCTCCACCGCTTTGCCTCCCTGCAGATCCGTAACCAGGGAACCCTGGGCGGTAATATCGGTAATGCCTCTCCTATCGGCGATACGCCACCGGCGCTGATCGCCCTGGGCGCTAAGGTCGTGCTGCGTAAAGGCGACCACACCCGAACCCTGAAGCTGGAAGACTACTTTATCGACTATAAAGTCACGGCTCAGCAGCAATCGGAATTTATCGAGAAGATCATCCTGCCCCGGGCCGACCGGAACGGCGAGTTCCGCAGCTACAAGATCTCCAAGCGGCTGGATGACGATATTTCCGCCGTGCTCGGTTGTTTCAATGTCAGCATCGAACAGGGCCTGGTGAAGGACGCCGCTATCGCCTTCGGCGGTATGGCGGCGATCCCGAAACGGGCCAGCCACTGCGAACAGACACTGATCGGCCATCCCTGGAACCAGGCAACTATTGATCATGCCGTCCAGGCACTGACCAGGGATTTCGCCCCCATCGATGATTTTCGCGCCAGCAAGGAGTATCGGATGCTGACCGCGCAGAATCTGCTGCGTCGTTACTTTATCGAGATCGAGTCACCGGAAGTAGAAACACGGGTAACCGCTTATGTCTAACCATCACAACAATAAGCTCAGTCACGAAGAGATGCTGACCCTGGTAAAGCAGGACCTGAAAACCGGTGTCGGTCGCAGCGTCAAACATGAGAGTGCCGCCAAACAGGTCACCGGCGAAGCGGTGTATATCGACGACCGCCTGGAATTCCCCAACCAGCTGCATATCTACGCCAGAATGTCCGAGCGCGCCCACGCCCGCATCACCCGGCTGGATGTCAGCCCCTGTTACGACTTCCCCGGTGTGGCCATCGCCATCACCGCAAAGGATGTTCCCGGCCAGCTGGATATCGGCGCAGTAATGCCCGGCGATCCGTTGCTGGCCGACGGTGTTGTAGAGTTTGTCGGCCAGCCGGTACTGGCGGTCGCCGCCAGCGATCACGAAACGGCCCGTAAGGCAGCCATGGCCGCCATCGTTGAATATGAGGATCTGGAACCGGTACTGACCGTTGAGGAGGCACTGGAGAAAGAAAACTACGTCAGCGAAAGCCATACCCACAAGCGCGGTGATTCCGCCACGGCCCTGAACAACGCCATACACCGCGCCCGGGGCGCCGTTCATATCGGCGGCCAGGAACACTTTTACCTGGAAACCCAGATCTCCTCGGTGGTGCCCACCGAAGATGGCGGCATGATCGTCTACACCTCCTCCCAGAATCCCACCGAAGTGCAGAAACTGGTGGCGGAGGTGCTGGGCGTACCGTTCAACAAGGTGATTATCGATATGCGCCGCATGGGCGGCGGTTTCGGCGGCAAAGAAACCCAGGCGGCAGGACCGGCCTGTATCGCCGCAGTGGTGGCGAAACTCACCGGTCGTCCCGCTAAAATGAGGCTGCCGCGGATGGAAGATATGATGATGACCGGCAAGCGTCATCCCTTCTACAATCAGTACGATGTCGGCTTCGACGACAACGGCAGACTGACCGGCGTTGAGATGCAGCTGGCCGGTAACTGTGGTTATTCCCCGGACCTCTCCAACTCCATTGTCGATCGGGCGATGTTCCATGCCGACAACGGTTACTATCTCGGCGATGCCACTATCACCGGAATCCGTTGCAAGACCAATATCGCCTCCAACACCGCCTATCGCGGCTTCGGCGGCCCCCAGGGGCTGATCACCCCGGAGATCATCCTCGACGACATTGCCCGCCGGCTTGGCAAGGACCCACTGGAGGTACGTAAGGCCAACCTGTACGGCAAGGAGGACCGCAACGTCACCCACTATTACCAGACCGTGGAAGACAACCAGCTACCGGAACTGATTGCCGAACTGGAAGAATCCAGCGACTACCAGCAGCGCCGCAAAGAGATCGCCGCGTTCAATAAGCAGAGTCCGATCCTGAAGAAAGGGCTGGCGCTGACGCCGGTGAAGTTCGGCATCTCCTTTACTGCCACCTTCCTCAACCAGGCCGGGGCGCTGATCCATATCTACACCGACGGCAGCATCCACCTCAACCACGGCGGTACCGAAATGGGTCAGGGCCTGAACACCAAGGTAGCTCAGATTGTCGCCGAAGAGTTCCAGGTGGATTTCGATCATATTCAGATCACCGCCACCAATACCGACAAGGTGCCCAACACCTCGCCGACGGCGGCCTCCTCCGGTGCCGACCTCAACGGTAAGGCGGCCCAGAACGCCGCCCGCACCATTAAGCAGCGGCTGGTGGAATTCGCCGCCCGTCACTTCCAGGTGACTGAGGAGGATGTCAGCTTCCATAACAACCACGTGCAGATTCGCGATGAATTGCTGCCGTTCGCCGAATTTATCGAGCTGGCTTATTTCAACCAGATCTCGCTGTCCAGCACCGGTTTCTACCGCACACCGAAGATCTACTACGATCGCGACCAGGCCCGTGGCCGTCCGTTCTACTATTTCGCCTACGGTGCCGCCTGCTCGGAAGTGGTGGTCGATACCCTGACCGGGGAGTACAAAATCCTCCGTGCCGATATCCTTCACGACGTCGGTGCTTCGCTGAACCCGGCCATCGATATCGGCCAGGTGGAAGGTGCTTTCGTTCAGGGCGCCGGCTGGCTGACCAGCGAGGAGCTGGTCTGGAACGATCAGGGCCGGCTGATGACCAGTGGACCGGCGGGCTACAAGATCCCGGCAATCGCCGATATGCCGATCGACTTCCGTACCCGGCTGGTTGAAAATCGCCGGAACAAAGAAGACACGGTGTTCCATTCCAAGGCGGTCGGCGAGCCTCCCTTTATGCTGGGAATCTCGGTGTTCTGCGCCATCAAGGATGCGATTGCCAGTGTCGCCGACTACCGGCTCAGCCCGCAGATCGATGCGCCCGCCACACCGGAACGGGTGCTCTGGGCTATTGAGTCGATGAGACAGTCAGGGACTGCCGTTCAGGCGACGACTACCGAGCAGACACAACAGCCAGAACCGGTACCCGCCTAGGAGGTTGCCCCATGAGCACAACAACCTGGATCAACGCCCTGGCGGAACTGGATCAGCAGGGTACCCCGGCAGTACTGATTACCATCGTCGAACAGCGCGGCTCCACGCCGCGCAACAACGGCAGTAAGATGGTGGTCACCACGGACCGGTGTTTCGATACCATTGGCGGCGGCCACCTGGAGCATAAAGCCACGAAGATCGCCCGCCAAATGCTGGAAGAACAGCAGCCGCACCCGCGGATGGAAAGTTTCTCACTGGGTGCCAGCCTCGGTCAGTGTTGCGGTGGTGCTCATACCCTGTTGTTTGAACCGATGGGTCAGGCCCGGCTGAATATCGCCCTGTTCGGCGCCGGTCATATCGGCCGGGCGCTGGTGCCGATCCTCGCTACCCTGCCCTGCCGGGTTCGCTGGATCGATTCCAGAGAGCAGGAATTTCCGGAAGTGATCCCGGAAGGGGTGGAGAAAGTCATCAGCGACTATCCGGTGGATGAGGTGGACGATATGCCGGCAGGCAGCTATTTCATCGTCATGACCCACAACCACCAGCTGGATATGGAGCTGACCGAGAAGATCCTCAGGCGCGGCGATTTCGGCCACTACGGCCTGATCGGCTCCCGCACCAAACGCAAGAAGTTCGAGCATCGGCTGAAAGCCAGAGGATTCGGCCCGGAGCAGATCGAGCGCATGGTCTGCCCTATGGGCATCCCGGAAGTGAAAGGCAAACTGCCGGCTGAGATTGCGGTCTCGGTAGCCGGCGAGATTATCGCCCTGTATAACCGCAACTTCGGTGAAAAGGCAAACCCGGACAGCCAGTCCGAAGATGTCAGAACTCCCAAAGTGAGCCGGCTGGCCTGCTAGGAGTATTCCCGGCTTCATCCGTCCGATCAAAACAGTTATTTCAGATACGAGCAGTCAACGACTATGAGTCAGTCTATAAAAGCTTTTCGTGGTTCCGTTATCCACAGCCTCGGAGATCCGGCCGAAGTCGGCATCGATAATTCCTACCAGTATTTCGAAGATGGCCTGCTGATCCTCGAAGATAACCGGGTCTCCCGGGTCGGTCCGGCCGCCGAGCTGCTGCCGACCCTGCCGAAAGGCGCAACCATCACCGAATATCCGGACGCTCTGATTATGCCCGGATTTATCGATACCCATATCCACTATCCCCAGACCGGTATGATCGCCTCCTATGGTGAACAGCTGCTGGACTGGCTGAATAACTACACCTTTCCCAATGAGCGACAGTTCGAAGATAAAGCCCACGCCGATGAGGTTGCCGATGTCTTCATCGAGGAACTGCTGCGTAACGGCACCACCACCGCGCTGGTATTCGGCACCGTCCACAAGCAGTCCGTCGACGCCTTCTTCGAAGCCGCAGAGAAAAAAGACCTGCGGATGATCGCCGGTAAGGTGCTGATGGATCGTAACGCCCCGGATTACCTGCTGGACACCGCCGAATCCGGCTACAGGGACAGCAAGGAGCTGATCGACCGCTGGCACGGCAAAGGCCGTCTCCATTATGCGGTCACCCCCCGTTTTGCACCGACCTGCTCCGATGAACAGCTGGCGGTAGCCGGTCAGCTGCTGCAGGAGTATCCCGACCTCTATATGCACACCCACCTGTCGGAGAACAAAGACGAGATCGAATGGGTGAAGTCGCTGTTCCCGGAGCGCAGCGGTTACCTGGACGTCTACGATCACTTCAAACTGCTGGGTGAACGCTCAGTACTGGCCCACGGCGTCCATCTCTGTGACGACGAGTGCCGGCGGATCGCCGATACCGACTCCGCCATCGCCTTCTGCCCCACTTCTAACCTGTTCCTGGGTAGCGGCCTGTTCAATCTGCCACAGGCGGAGAAACACCGGATGAAAGTGGGGCTGGGCACCGACGTCGGCGCCGGCACCAGTTTCTCCATCCTGCAGACCCTGAATGAGGCCTACAAGGTGATGCAGCTGCAGGGGGAAAAACTCAGCTGCTTCAAATCCCTCTACCTGGCGACCCTGGGCGGTGCCAGAGCGCTGAAGCTGGAGGACCGCATCGGTAGTTTCCATAGCGGCAACGACGCCGATTTTGTAGTGCTGGACTACAACTGCACACCGCTGATGAGTTATCGCATGAAGCAGGTGAAAACTCTGGAAGAACGGCTGTTTGTGCTGATGACCCTGGGCGATGACCGGGCAGTCAGAGAGACCTTCGCGGCGGGCCGCTCTGTCTACCAGCGCGGCTGACAGCTCCGTATCCGGAAGGAGTTCGTGAAAAGGTACCGGTCTTCAGGGCTGAAGACCGGTTTTCGCTACCGCCTCAGCGGACAGTGGAAACCTGCAGACGCGACTGCACAGCGGCCGGATTAAAACGAGAAGCGCTCAGGGCTTACTGACCAGATGCGAAAATACCGCATGCAGATCGTCAGAAGCGCTCTCGCCATCCAGGTTCAGCTTGCCTTCGATATGATCCAGATGATGCATCATCAGATCCACCGCTTTCTGCTTATCGCCGGACTCAATGGCCCGAATCAGCTCGGTATGTTCATCATAGGAGCAGTGGTTTTTGCCACCGCTTTCGTACTGGGCGATGATCAGCGAGGTCTGGGATACCAGGCTGCGCTGAAAACTCAGTAACGGCGGATTGCCCGAGATCACCGCCAGCCGCAGGTGAAATTCACCGGACAGGCGAATACCGGCTCCGCGGTCACCGCGAGCGAAACACTCCTGCTCCTGCTCCACCAGCTGTACCATTTCGCTGATCTTTTCCGGTGTGGCGTTGTCCACCGCCAGTTCGGTAATCGCTTTTTCCACCACCCGCCGGGCCAGGAAGATCTGGCGTGCTTCTTCGATGGAGGGGCTGGCGACCACGGCGCCTCGATTGGGGCGCAGCACCACCACCTGTTCGTGACCAAGTCGGGACAGGGCCCGACGAATAATGGTGCGGCTGACGCCGAAGATCTCCCCCAGCGATTCTTCACTGAGTTTGGTCCCGGGGGCCAGACGCTGCTCGAGAATGGCATCGAAAATATGGGCGTAAACGATGTCGTCCTGAGTGCCCTTGCGGTCCCGGCCCTGTCGGGGGATCGCCTTATGAAGAGGTTCGTTCATCTGCTAAACCTGATAAAACCACTGCCGGGGTGCCGATGCACCCGCGTCTTTAACTGTGCAATATCCCAAAAATAGTACACAAAGCCACACACATTGTACACATAGCATCCATCCGTTATCGCCAGTGGCTGCGCGGCTCCTGCTCAGTCTCCCGAGCATTTCCGGGAGGCGCGGGAGGGCCGGAATCAGCACTCTTTCCCGAGCTTTTCAAAGCGCCTCAGGTAGCGATTGAAATTGATATTTATTCATCTTTGATTTTTACCTCGCAAAAAACCTGACTTTTGGGTTGAATTTTTTGTATACAATTGGATAATCAACGTACGCACAACTTCTTATCATGTTGTAGAACGTTGTGTGACAATAACGCCCAAAAGGCACTCGACCACCGTCAACCTCGAAAGGCCAACATCCAGGGTTCTTTCAAAATCCAATAACAAATGAGGAGCACAAGTTGTGGAGAGCATTCAACAGGAGCAGGTAGCTGCTCAGGGCCTGGATCAGGCCGACTCCGCCCGGACCACCGACCGTCAGCAGCGAGGCCTCCTGGACCGCTTTTTCGAGCTTCAGGAACACCGGACCAACATCCGCACCGAGCTGATAGCCGGACTCACTACCTTCGTCACTATGGCGTATATCATTTTCGTCAACCCCAGCATTATGGCCAATGCCGGCGTCGATCACGGGGCCGCTTTTGTCGCCACCTGTCTCGGTGCGGCACTGGGCTGCTTCCTGATGGGACTCTATGCCAACTGGCCGGTTGGCCTGGCTCCCGGTATGGGACTGAACGCCTTCTTCACCTACACCGTCGTCGGTGAAATGGGCTACAGCTGGCAGATCGCACTGGGTGCGGTATTCCTGTCCGGCGTCATCTTCGTCTTCCTCAGTATCTACAAGATACGGGAATGGCTGCTGAACAGCATTCCGATGAGTCTGCGCTTTGCTATGGGTGCCGGTGTCGGCCTGTTCCTCGGTCTGATCGGTCTGAAGACCGCCGGTATCGTAGTCGATAACCCGGCGACCCTGCTGTCGATGGGCAGCTTCACCGAACCCTCCGCCCTGCTGGCCGGCATCTGCTTCCTGATGATTGCCGTTCTGGCCCACCAGCGGGTCTTCGGTGCGGTACTGATCGGTATTCTGGTGGTGACCTTCGCCGGCTGGGGTCTCGGTCTGGTGGAATACCAGGGCATCGTCTCCATGCCCCCAAGCATTGCTCCGACCCTGATGGCCCTGGATATTGCCGCAGCCTTTGACGTCGCCATGATCAGCGTGATTCTGGCCTTCCTGTTCGTCAATATGTTCGACACCGCCGGTACCCTGATGGGGGTGGCTCACCGTGCCAATATGATCAAGCCTGACGGCTACATCCCTAACCTCAGCAAAGCGCTGAAGGCCGACAGTGTCTCCAGCGTTGGTGGCGCCTTTATGGGCTGCCCACCGGTCACCAGCTATGTGGAAAGTGCTTCCGGTGTTGCCGCCGGCGGACGTACTGGCCTGACCGCTGTCACCGTCGGTGTGCTGTTCCTGGCGGCGATGTTCCTGGCTCCGCTGGCAGGAATGATTCCCGCCTACGCCACCGCCGGCGCCCTGATCTACGTGGCGATGCTGATGATGACCGGCATGGGGAATATCGAATGGGAAGACATGACCGATGCCATTCCGGCAATTATCACCGTGGTGATGATGCCGCTGACCTTCTCGATCGCCAATGGGATCGCCCTGGGCTTCGTGACCTACGTAGTGCTGAAAGTCTTCACCGGCAATGCCAGTAAAGTATCGATCAGCCTCTATCTGCTGGCGGCGATCTTTATTGCCAAGTTCATGTTCCTGTAAACTTCAGCCGGAATAAATTACAAAGTAGTAATCAGGCCCTTCTCCGGAAGGGCCTTTATCGTTTCCGCACCTCGCCGGAGACAGACACTGAGGTTAAACGATGTCACTGGAAAGCTGGTTTCTGTTCTGCACCGCCTCGGTGGTAGTGATCCTGATTCCGGGACCACTGTCACTGCTGATGGTGGCGAATACCCTGAACTACGGCATTCGCAATGCCTGGCCCGCCTTTGTCGGCGGTGTCAGCGCCTCATTGCTGCTGCTGATCGCTTCCGCCGCCGGCCTCGGCGCCCTGCTGCTGGCTTCGGAACAGCTGTTCAGTGTGCTTAAGTATATTGGTGCCGCTTACCTGATCTGGCTTGGCTGTCAGAGCTGGCAGCAGGCCAGGCAGTCCGCCGACGACAACGGACAGGCACAAACAACCGTCACCACTCCCCGCTTCAGGCCGATGTTTCTGAAAGCCTTTGCGCTGGGGATCAGCAACCCCAAGGATATTCTGTTTTTCGTCGCCTTCCTGCCGCAGTTTATCGATGCCGGCAGCGCCTTCGCTCCACAACTGATCACTATGGTCATCAGCTGGGCGGTGCTGGATCTCTGCTGCAAACTGCTGTACGGCGGCAGTGCCCGGTTGATCGCACCGGCGTTGCGCTCAGGCCGCGGCCAGGGCATCTTTAACCGAGTCTGTGGCGGCCTGTTTGTCAGTGCCGGCGCCTCGGCGATGCTGCTGAAATAACCCTTCGCTCAGACCGGCTGTCGATTGGCCTATCCATCGCTCTCTGCGAGACACTGTGCCTACTGTGCCGTCCAGCCCCCCTCGACCGGCAGAGCCGCCCCGGTAATGGAGGCGGCGGCATCCGAGCACAGAAACAGCGCCATCTCCCCCAGCTGTTCCACGGTTACGAATTTCTTTGTGGGCTGAGCTTTCAGCAACACCTCCCGTTTCACCGCTTCTTCGCTGAGACCTCGCGCCCGGGCGGTATCGGGGATCTGTTTTTCCACCAGCGGGGTCAGAACATAACCCGGACAGATGGCGTTAACGGTAATCCCCTGCTCCGCCACCTCCAGCGCTACGGCCTTCGTCAGTCCGACCATTCCGTGCTTGGCGGCTACATAGGCAGATTTATAGGGTGAGGCCACCAGACCATGGGCCGATGCCAGGTTGATAACCCGCCCCCAGCCCTGTGCCTTCATATCTCCCAGGCAGTGCCTGATGGTGTGAAAGGCGCTGGAGAGGTTGATCGCCAGGATGGCGTCCCATTTATCGGCCGGAAACTCATCCACCGGCTGCACATGCTGAATACCGGCGTTATTGACCAGCACATCAACCCGGTCGAAGGCACGGCGGGCCTGCTCAACCATCGCCTCAATCTGCTCCGGCCGGGACATATCGGCATCCGAATAGCAGACCTCGACTCCGTGGTTATCCGACAGTTTCCGGCACAGCTCCCCGATCTCCCGACGATCGCCAAAACCGTTCAGCATCAGATTCATGCCCTGGCGGGCAAACGCGGTGGCGATCCCCAGTCCGATACCACTGGTTGACCCGGTCACTATGGCACTTCGTTGTCGGCTCATCGGTTGTCTCCTGCTGAGGTATTCAGAGTGGTTTGGGTTACTGGCCAGCCTCCGGTAGCGACCAGTGCGGTTATGAAGTTAGCCAGTTATATGCCACTTCAAAAATAGTAATTACTTACAATCAGTTGGGTAAAAACTGTTAGTTTGACCCGGAGAAGCCGTCCGGAAGGCCAGACACTTTCTGGCGGTGTGGCGATCGAATATTCAGACAGTTGTCAGAGGTATCGGACAGTGGAGCGAACAGCGGCCCCTCTGTCCGTTTCTTTCATTCGGATACCGACCGGGGCTCGTCGATAACCTCACAAGCCGCTCGCAGTGCCTGCTGGGCGGCCGGCGCACCGCAATAGACGGCGCTGTGCAGAATAACGCCGCGAATCTGTTCCGGACTGCAGCCGTTGCGCAGTGCTCCACGGACGTGACCTTTCAGCTCATTGTCGGCCCGCAGCGCCACCAGCATGGCGATGGTGACCAGACTGCGGGTATCCCGGGTAAGATCGTCACGCTGCCAGGTGGAGCCCCAGCAATGCTCGTTGATCTGGTCCTGCATCGGCCGGGTGAAGCTGTCGGCCTGCGCCATCGCCCGATCGACGAATTCATCGCCCATCACTTCGCGACGGGTTTGCAGGCCCTGTTGATAACGACTGTTCATAGCGAGATTTCCTTCAGGTGGAAGCGGGTTGTCGGAATCAGGGCAGTCTCTCAGAACTGCATCTCGGGTACCAGCTCCGGAATCACCAGTTCTCCGGCGGTTTTTTCCCGGATCTCTTCAACCGACACCCCCGGTGCCCGCTCCTTCAGCCAGAAGGCGCCGTCACGGATCTCCAGATAAGCCAGGTCGGTGAGCACCTTGCTGATGCAGCCGGCCCCGGTCAGCGGCAGCGAACAGCGGGTCAGCAACTTTGATTCGCCCTGTTTGGATGCATGAGTCATAGTGACGATGATGTTGTCGGCACCGGCCACCAGATCCATCGCCCCGCCCATCCCCTTAACCAGCTTGCCAGGGATCATCCAGGAGGCAATATTGCCTTCCACATCCACTTCGAAGGCACCCAGCACGGTCAGGTCGACATGACCGCCGCGAATCATGGCGAAGGACTCCGCAGACGAGAAGATCGACGCACCGGTCGCCGCCGTTACGGTCTGTTTACCGGCATTGATCATATCGGCATCGACCTCCTCTTCGGTGGGAAAAGGTCCCATCCCCAGCAGGCCGTTTTCCGATTGCAGCATCACCTCCATGCCCTTCGGAACATGGTTGGCGACCAGGGTCGGAATACCGATACCAAGATTGACGTAATACCCATCCTGCAGTTCCCGGGCAACGCGCATTGCCATCTGTTCACGAGTAAGAGCCATGGTAGTTCCTCATTAATTCAGATTAGAAGATGTCCGCCGGCAGTGGTGCTGAACGACCTGGTTGCCGATCAGGCCGCACGGACCGTGCGCTGTTCAATCCGCTTTTCAAAAGAGCCCTGAATCAGGCGATCGACGTAGATTCCCGGGGTATGGATCTGGCCGGGATCCAGTTCCCCCGGCTCGACAATCTCCTCCACTTCAACCACGGTGATCCTGGCGGCGGTTGCCGCCATCGGGTTAAAGTTCTGCGCGGTATCCCGATAGACAACATTGCCGTAGCGGTCTGCCCTCCAGCCCTTAACCACTGCAAAGTCACCGGTCACCGACTCCTCGAGAATATAATTGCGACCATTGAATTGTCGGACCTCCTTGCCCTCAGCCACCGGTGTGCCATAGCCGGTGGCGGTGTAGAAAGCCGGGATACCGGCACCACCGGCCCGCATCTTCTCGGCCAGGGTTCCCTGAGGGGTCAGTTCCACCTCCAGCTCACCGGCCAGCAGTTGCTGTTCGAACAGGGCATTCTCGCCGACATAGGAGGAGATCATCTTACTGATCTGCCGCTCCTCCAGCAGGATACCCAGACCAAAGCCATCGACACCGCAGTTATTGGAAACCACTGTCAGCCCCGTCGTCCCCATCACCCGGACCTGACGGATCAGGTTTTCCGGAATACCGCAGAGGCCAAAACCGCCGGCAATCAGTGTCATACCATCTTCCAGGCCTGACAGGGCCTCCTCATAACTGTGAACGACTTTATCGAAACCGGACATAGGTGTGCTCCTGATGGTTGCCGGGGTGAAATCTGAAGAGCGTTGCCCCCGTCTGTTGATGCTGGAAAAGTCTGCTACAGGCGCTTATATTTATCCAATATATATATTTCATAGATTCATTTAACTTCCATATTTATAGAAATATTGTGCAGCGATGAACATCACCCATAAGCAGTTGCGGGCATTTATTGCCGTGGCCCGGACCCGCAGTTTTGCCGAAGCCTGCAATCAGGTTCATCTGTCCCAGCCGGCGCTCAGTATCGCCATCAGAAATCTGGAGGAAGCCGCCGGAGGCCGATTGCTGGCCAGGACCACACGCACCCTGGCCCTGACCCCCGAAGGGGAAGCCTTCTATCCGGTGGCACAGCGGCTGCTGGCAGACTGGGACGGTGCCATGGAAGATCTGCACAATCGCTTCGCACTGCGGCGCGGCAGGATCACCGTCGCCGCCATGCCCTCTTTTGCCTGCAATCAGCTGCCTCTGGCCATCAGCCACTTTCGCCGTCAGCATCCGGCCGTCAGCGTCGCGATCAATGATGTGGTTGCCGAAAAGGTGGTGGTACTGGTACGCCAGGGTCGCATGGAGCTGGGAGTCACCTTTGATCCGGGAAGCTCAGAAGACCTGAACTTCGAGCCGCTGTTTGAAGATCATTTCGTGGCTGTGCTGCCACCCGGCCATCCGTTGCTGAATCAGACGCTGGTCAGCTGGCAGGAGCTGGCGGCCGGCGATTTCGTGATGCTGCAGCGCCCGTCCAGCATACGACAGCTGATCGAACAGAAAATGACGGAAGCCGGTCAGTCTCTCAACATTCTGTCTGAAGCCCACCAGCTGGCCACCATCGGACGGATGGTGGCCACAGAGCTCGGAGTCAGCGTGGTACCCGCGCTCTGTACCCGGCAGATGGAAGAGCTGGGAGCCCACTGCCGGCCACTGGAAGCCCCGGGCATCAGTCGGAGTGTCGGAATCTTAAGCCGCCGCCGCTATCCGCTGTCGGTAGCGGCCGCTGCGATGCGGGATATTCTGATCAGGACCTTCAGAGAGCAGGACTAACGGCACGACAGGCGACGGAGGTAAGCGCTCCCGTCAGATGCCACTGCGGTTCTGCCCGGTCATTCATTCCTGGCCGATCACCAGCAGATCCTTGCGGGCCACATGAATCACCCGCTCGGAGGTGTTACCGAAGAACTTGCCGGCCAGACCTTTGCGGCCCCGGGTGCCGATCACAATACAATTGACCTTCAGTTCCGCAGAGAGACTGGCAATCACCTTCCAGGGAACACCGCTTCTGATATGGACATGAGCATTATCAAGATCATAACAATCGAACAGCTGCTCAAACTGTTGGCGGGCCTGCTGCTCGACGCTGCGGGTGTGGGCGGCGACATCGATCAGATCCATATCCCGGACCAGCTCGGGAATCCGGATCACATAACAGCAGTGCAGATCACTGTTGGTCGCCACCGCCAGCCGGAAGGCCGCTTCCAGCAGACGCTCGTTGAGGCGTTGCTTTTCCGGGTTTCTGGCCATCAGGTCCAGTGCGGTCAGCACTGAACGCGTCTCCTCCAGGTGCTGCTCGCTGACCAGATAGACCGGAACCCGGGAATCCCTCAGCAGTGACCAGTCAGTGGGGGTGTAGAAAACTGATTCGCTACGATGGCCGCGCCGGATCAGCAGATCATAATGATGCTGCTGGCAATGATCGAGAATCCATTCCAGCGGGTATTTCTGCCAGATGACCTCATGGCTGACCTGCAGATCCGTGCCCTGCGACACCAGGTAATCCCGCCACCAGCGGCGCTCATGACCGAGAATCTGCTCCCGGGCATGCTCACTGCCCTCCTCCTGTCCGGAGTCGAGCCAGTCCAGTTCCTCGTAACAGCTGACAACCACATGGACATCGGCACTGGTCAGTCTGGCCAGCGACAGCCCCTTCTCCAGAGCCGGCTGAGCGTCACCGGCCCGATCGGCAATTACCAGAATTCGTTTCATGCGCTTTACCCCTGACTGTGCAGCAAAGACGGGCTCCAGCCTCTCTCACTGATCAGCCTCAGCAGACGGTGCCGGCCCTGCTGGTAACTATAGCCAACGGAGGCGCCCGATACCCTGGATGATACCGGGGCTGCCGGCGCTTACACTTGTCGCTCTATGTCTCTTCGGTGCCGGGCCTGAAGGCTTCACAGAGCTCCTGCTGCACCCGTCTCGGTACCGGGTCGTAGTGGCTGAAACTGAGGGTGAAGCTGCCCTCCCCCCCGGTCATAGACTTAAGCTGGGACTGATAGCCCTCCAGCTCAGACAGCGGGATTCGTGCCGATATCTCCATCCGGTTACCGGGCTGTACCGAGGTGCCGCTGATCATGCCCCGTCTCGAGGAGATATCACCGGTAATATCACCGACACTGCCACCAGGCGCCACAATGCTGGCATCGACAATCGGTTCCAGCACCTCGGCCCCGGCCTGAGAAATTGCATCCAGAAACGCTTTCTTACCGGCGACCACGAAGGCGATCTCCTTGGAATCCACCGAATGGTGCTTACCATCCAGCACCGTCACCCGGATATCCTGCATCGGGAAGCCGGCGATGGCACCGGAATCCATTACCTGCCGAACCCCCTTCTCCACCGCCGGGATAAACTGACCGGGAATGGCGCCCCCCACCACCTTACTGGCGAACTCAAAGCCTTCTCCCCGCTCCAGCGGTTCCACTTTCAACTGCACTTCACCGAACTGACCGGCACCACCACTCTGCTTCTTGTGACGGTGGCGGCCCTCCGCCAGCCGGGTGATCGTTTCCCGGTAGGCAATACTGGGAGGACTGGTATTGACCGCCACGTTGTACTGTTCCTGCATCCGTTCCAGCACCACCCGCAGATGCAGATCGCCAGCACCGTAAAGCACCGTTTCATTCAGCGCCACCCGATGTTCGATATTCAGACTGGGATCCTCAGCCGCCAGCTTGTGGAGCGCATCGGAGAGTTTCTGCTCATCGCCGCGCCGGGTGGGTTCGATGGCCAGCCCGCACATCGGCGGCGGCAGCAGCATCGACTTCAGATGGTAGTGGTCCTCATCATGGGAATCATGCAGGACGGCATCGAAGTGCAGCTCGTCCACCCGGGCAACCGCACAGAGGTCACCCGGCACCGCCCTGCTGATCTCCTCATGCTGTTTACCCTGCAGTTTCAGCAGATGCGCCACCTTGAACGGCTTGCGGCCATCACCGATAAACAGCTGGCTGCCGCTGACCACAGTCCCCTGATGGATACGAAACAGTCCCAGCCGTCCCAGATAGGGATCCACCGTTACCTTGAAAACATGGGCGATTACATGCTGGCCGGGGTCTGCCGATACACTCACCGGACTGGCATCCGCTCCCTCACCACAGAGGAAAGGCGGCGGGTTGCCCTCCAGTGGCGTCGGCATCAGTCGGGAGAAAATTTCCAGCAACTCATCGACACCGGCCCCGCTGCGTCCGGAAACGAAACAGACCGGTATCAGGTGTCCTTCCCGCAAAGCCTGTTCGAAGGGGTCATGGAGCTGCTCCGGAGAAAGCTCCTCCCCCTGCTCCAGGTAGAGCTGCATCAGCTCCTCATCCACCTCAACCACCTGATCCACCATGGCGGTATGGGCCTCTTCGACAGAGGAAAATGCGGTCGGCTCATCGCCGTGGCGGAAGAAACAGTCCACCACCCGTTCTCCATCGGCAGCGGGCAGGTTGAGGGGCAGACACTGCGCACCGAACAGTTCCTGCAACTGTGCCAGTAACGCCGGCAGATCGGTACCGGCGGCGTCGATCCGGTTAATCACCAGCATCCGGCAGAGCCCCCGCTCCGCCGCAGCTTCCATCACCCGACGGGTCACCTGTTCCACACCAACGCTGGCGTTCACCACCACGGCTACGGAGTCGGCTGCCGGCAAAACGCTCAGCGCCCGCCCGAAAAAGTCAGGATAACCGGGTGTGTCCAGCAAATTAACGTGATTACCCTGGTGATCAAAACTGCAGAGCGCCACGTCCAGAGAATGCTGTAGCGCTTTCTCGTGAGGGTCATAGTCACAGACGGTGGTGCCCCGCTCCACCGAGCCGGGCGTATTGATCGCCCCGGCCCGGTGCAACAGGCTTTCGGCCAGACTGGTCTTACCGGCGCCGGCGTGTCCGACCAGGGCGATATTGCGAATGTTGTCAGTACTGAATCTAGGCATCGGGCGGTCCCTCAGAAATGCTCAGGGCATGACAGGACAGCATCACAACCCGGAGTCAGATAAGCATGCTGAATTCAAGCATAGCCTGTCCGGACACAACCGGTCGGGAAAGCGGGCGGCATTTTTGCCCGCCAACGGTGAAAACGGTCCGGGAAGCGATGCCGGAGAACCCTGGAAGAAAGTGCGCCGGTACGCTGATCAATCAGTCGTCCAGTCACCGCGACTTTAGGCGGGAACAGAAACCTGACGCGGGTATTGAGCTGAAAAACAGAGGGAGGAATCTGAGAACCGGGAAACGATCGGCCGCTTCCCGGTCGCTTCGGGACGCACCGGTCAGCGGAAGCAACCGACGCACGAAACCGGACTATTCGGAAACCCCCTTAACGAAGGACTTTGTCTTATCCCAGGCTTTTTCGCCGGCTTCAACGGACTTGTCCCAGGCTTTGCCGCTCGCTTCAACGGACTTGTCCCAGACTCTGGAGCCGGTTTCAACCGACTTATCCCAGGCTTCACTGCTGGCTTCCACCGTTTTATCGGCACCGGCCTTTGCCAGACAGACGCCCCGTTCCGCAACACATCTGGAAACACAGCCAGCATTTGCCGCGTCATCATTGAGGTATTTGATTTTGCATATTTTTTCACAGGCCTGGTATTCCAGACCACAGTCTGCACTGACTGCCGCGGAGAACGACAGCGCCAGTACGGCAACAAAGGTTCGAGTCGTTAAAGCCATAATTCTTATCCTGAATCAGAAATACCCTGCAACGGAAAGCAGGGTAATTTTACCAGAGAGTGGTCCGATCAGGACCATCCCGCCAGGTATTCGACAAAGCTGACAGCAAATCATTCAACAGCCAGTCGCGGTACCGGCGACTTTACCGGATCTTTCTGAACCGAGTCTGAATATCTGTAACCGGTCGTCATTGGCCCGGCAGATTAAGGAAGCAACACGGGGCTGTGCTGCCATTGAGCTGAGGCCGATGCAGGTTCCATAAAATCCGGGAAGTCCTCTTACTTTCGCCGGATTCTGAGAACAACGGTCAGACAGGACAGAGAACCTCTCAGTTCGACCGGTTAGAAATCTGGTTACTCTTTCAGTCGTCGAGCCAGATCCAGCAGAGCCGTGTCCAGTCCCCGAACTCCGCGAATCACTTCATCCAGAGGCACTGTGACCACCTGCTGGCGCTGAATCCCCAGCATCACGTCTGAATATCCGGCCAGCAGAAAGTCCACCGCCATCGACCCCAGGCAGGACGCCAGAACGCGATCATGCCCCGTCGGGGCGCCACCCCGCTGAGTATGACCCAGAATACAGACCCGGGGCTGATGACCACGGCTTTCCAGTTCCTTCGCCAGCCGCTGGGTAATGCCTGGCTCTGGTCCCTCGGCGACCAGCAGCAGGCTTGAACTGACCTTGCCACTGTTACGACTCTGCTCCAGCTGATCGCTGATTTCGGCGATTTCAAAAGGTCGGTCCGGCACCAGGATAAACTCGGCCCCTCCGGCGATACCGGCCAGAGTGGCGATAAATCCGGAATTGCGTCCCATGACTTCAACAAGAAACAACCGCTCATGAGAGTCGGCGGTGTCGCGAATCCGGTCGATCGCTTCAAGGGCTGTGTTGACTGCCGTATCGAAGCCGATGGTGTCTTCGCTGCCCGGAATATCATTATCGATGGTTCCGGGCAGGCCGATAACCGGAACCCCCGTCTCCTGTTCCAGCAATCGGGCACCGCTGAGAGAACCGTCGCCACCGATCACCACCAGCGCTTCGATCTTCTTCTGTCTCAGCTGCTTCGCTGCCCGCCTGCGAACGGTCGCTTTCCGGAACACCTCACAACGATCACTCTTCAGCACCGTTCCACCGCGCTGGAGAATATTGGCCACCGATGCCGAACTCATCGGCTGGATATCGCCGGTAATGAGTCCACTGTAGCCACGGTAGATACCAAAAACTTCCAGCCCCCGGGCCAGTCCGGTCCGTACTATGGCTCTGATCGCAGCGTTCATGCCCGGCGCGTCGCCTCCACTGGTCAGCACAGCGATCCTTTTCAGGTCACGACAGGGTAAGGGATCAGGAAGATGGTACATTCAACCGTACTCCGTTACTCAGGTTTGCTGATGCAGAATCCTCGCAGAGCCTGATATCCGGATCCTGTCTGATCGCATGCCAGCAGCACGACGGTCTGACCAACAGTTCTGTCGACGACCTCTGCGGCGAGCGCTAGTCGCTCTGCACCCGTCGAACCGCCTGTTGCCAGCCCTCGTAATAGTGATCCCGGGCAGCCCGGGAAAGCTCTGGCTCAAAACTGCGCTCGCATTGCCATAGCGCTTCCAGCTGCTCCAGGGAATCAAAAATTCCGGCTTTCAACCCCGCCAGATAAGCCGCCCCCTGCGCCGTGGTTTCGATGACCTCCGGACGATCGACCCGGGCCCCCAGAAGATCAGCAAGGAACTGCAACAGCCAGTCATTGGCAACCATGCCGCCGTCGACTCGCAGGGTCGTCGGTCGCACACCGTCTTTTTCCATGGCCTTCTGCAGGTCTTTGGTCTGGTAGCAGACCGATTGCAGTCCGGCGGTGACAATCTCGCGGATACCGGTATCCCGGGTCAGTCCGAAAATGGCGCCACGGGCTACAGGATCCCAGTAAGGCGCCCCGAGGCCGGTGAACGCCGGAACCATATACACGCCATGATCCCGCGGTGTCTGTGCCGCCAGGGTCTCGGTTTCGCCGGCACTGGCTATCAGCTTCAGGCCGTCGCGCAGCCACTGAACGGCGGCGCCAGCGACAAAAATACTGCCCTCCAGTGCGTAGACAGGCTTTCCATCAAGACGGTAAGCAACGGTAGTGAGCAGGCGATTTCCCGACTTCAGAGCCACTTCACCGGTATTCAGCATCAGGAAGCAGCCCGTTCCGTAGGTGCTCTTTGCCATTCCGGCACGGAAGCAGACCTGACCGAACAGCGCAGCCTGCTGGTCCCCTGCGACTCCCAGTACCGGCACAGGACTGCCGAGCAGTTCCGCTTCGGTTTCACCGAAATAATCGGCGGAATCCATCACCTCGGGAAGCAGCGAGGCGGGAATATCGAAGATTTCCAGCAACTGCTCGTCCCAGCACTGACGGTGGATATTGAACAGCATCGTTCTTGAAGCATTGCTGGCATCGGTTCGGTGAACACGACCCCCGGTCAGCTTCCAGAGCAGAAAGCAGTCGACCGTACCAAAGGCAAGACGCCCCTGTGCGGCCAGTTCCCGAGCGCCGGCAACCTGATCCAGAATCCATCGAATCTTGGTGGCCGAAAAATAGGGATCGATCAGCAATCCTGTTTTTTCGCTGATCTGCGGTTCCAGTCCCTCCGCTTTCAGCTGCTGACACAGAGGCGCCGTACGCCGGTCCTGCCAGACAATCGCGCGACAGAGCGGTTCGCCGGTCTGCCGGTCCCAGACCAGCGTGGTCTCCCGCTGGTTGGTGATACCGATAGCGGCAAGCTGGCCGGCATCAACCCCGGACTGCTCCATCACCCTGCGACAGCTGAACAGCACGCTGTCCCAGAGATCCGCCGGCTCATGCTCAACCCAGCCATCGCGAGGAAAGTGTTGGGTAAACTCCTGCTGAGCGACGCTGTGAACTTTGCCGGTGGTGGTAAACAGTATGGCTCTTGAGCTGGTTGTGCCCTGATCGATCGAGAGAATATAGTCCGACATTTATCTGCCCGCTCCCAAATTTCCGGTTTGTGACTGTGCCCGGAATAACGAATACAAAAACAGCGACAGCTCTTTTTGGTGAATTACCGGTCGATCAGCGCCCATCATCTGACATCGCCGAAAAGCGGTTTCAGCAGGATCGCGGCTTTTATCGCACAGATTAGCACAGGTCTCGCCCTCTCTTGTCGGCCCCCCGGACCACTGCATGCTCCGGTAGCTGAAACAGCCGGCTCGGTCGGAACTATCTGATTGCAAAAAGCACCGGCGTACGGCTCCCGGGGAGAGCGATCAGACCAAAGCCAGTCCGGTAAGCCGCCCTGCCGCGCAGTGAAATAAATACTCAGGGAGCAGGCCGAGAGTGGCGAGGTGGTGGAAATGGTGGAAATGGTGGAAATAGTGGAAATAGTGGATTCAGGGGGCGACTTAACCCGGATCGGAAGTCAGTAGTGCCCTTTTACAGCCGTCCGGACAGCAGGGCATTCAGACTCGCTGAACGTCCTGCTGCCACTGCTGTATCGTGCCCGGAATAACGAATACTCAGCTGCCCCGGTAGGTGGAGTAGCTGTATGGTGAAATCAGCAGCGGCACATGGTAGTGCTGGTCGGCATCGGCAGCCCCGAAGCGGATCACCACCTGATCCAGGAACGCCGGTTCCGGTAACTGCACCCCCAGCTCCCGGTAATAAGCACCGACATGGAACACCAGCTCATAACTGCCGGCAGAGAAACTTTCCCCTTCCAGCAGCGGATGATCGCAGCGACCGTCGTCATTGGTGGTCACAGTGGTCAGCAACTGATGGTCAGCGTCGACCCGATAGAGTTCAACTTTGATGCCACAGCCGGGTCGGCCATGCGCGGAATCAAGTACGTGAGTGGACAGATAACCTTTCATCTTATTGCAGGCCCCGGTGGCCCGACCTCCTCTTATTCTTAGCGGTGAAATGATCCCTGCCGGCACAGCAGTCATCAGAACTGCCATCAATATAGTATGCCCGGCCCCACATTAACAACAATTTTTTTACTTATTGTGTACACTTTTGGAAATCGAATCCCCCACTGATAATCCCGGCTGACCGGTCAGCACCATAGAAATCATGGCCCTGCGGCGAGACAGGGGCGGTAGCCCTGATCTTTCAGGGCGTGCAGAACCGGCTGCCGGATCTATAAATAATTGTCACAAAAACTTTACAAAACCAACTTTTGATTGTATACAATTAGAAACAATCAACTATTCAATCCACGCCTGTAATCGTTTCAGCAGAAACAGACGGCTTCAGATCGGCAAACCGAAGCCCAAAGAAACAGGTAGCAGTGAAGAGGAACCGACCTGTGAGTCAAGCTTATCCCCGCGAACTGATCGGCTACGGTGCCAGACCTCCCCACCCGCACTGGCCCGGTGATGCCCGTATCGCTATCTCCTTTGTACTCAATTACGAGGAGGGCGGAGAGCGCTGCATCCTCCACGGCGACAATGAATCCGAAGCGTTCCTGTCAGAGATCCCGGCCGCCCAGCCACTGCCCGGGGTCCGCCACATGAGCATGGAATCCATTTACGAGTATGGCAGCCGTGCCGGTGTCTGGCGCCTGCTGCGTCTGTTCAGCAAATACGATATCCCGCTGACGATTTTCGCGGTGGCCATGGCGATCGAACGTCATCCGGAAGTGGCCCATGCGATGATGGACGCCGGCCATGAAATCTGCAGCCACGGTTACCGCTGGATCGATTATCAGTACATGGATGAGGCCGAAGAGCGTGATCACCTGGTGCGCGCTATCGAGATCATCCGCAAGGTCACCGGCAGCCGCCCGCAGGGCTGGTACACCGGCCGCAACAGCCCCAATACCCGCAAACTGGTGATGCAGGAAGGCGGCTTCCTGTATGACTCCGACGCCTATGACGATGACCTGCCCTACTGGGTCAACGAGGGCGACAAACCCCATCTGGTGATCCCCTACACTCTGGACACCAACGACATGCGTTTCGCCACCGTCCAGGGTTTTAACAGCGGTGAGCAGTTCTACCAGTATCTCAAGGACAGTTTTGACACCCTTTACGAGGAGGGCGCCGAGGCGCCGAAGATGCTCTCCATTGGCCTGCACTGCCGTCTGGCGGGCCGACCCGGCCGGATCGCCGCCCTCGAACGGTTTATCCGCTACGCACGCAGCCACGACAAAGTCTGGTTCAGTCGCCGGGTCGACATCGCTCGGCACTGGCACGAAAACCACCCCTTTACTGAGCAGGAGAAAGCCTGATGACCGGTCTGTTTGCCAGACATACCCCCAGTACCATGGGCAGTGATGAGTTCGTCGCCGCTTTCGGTGATATTTATGAACACTCCGCCTGGCTGGCTGAAGCCGCCTGGAAGCGCGGACTGGACAGCAGCCATGACAGCATCGACAACCTGCATCGTCTGATGGCCGACATCCTGTTGAGCGCCGACCACCAGACCCAGCTGGACCTGATCAACGCTCACCCGGACCTGGCCGGCAAGGCGGCGATTCGCGGCGAACTGACCGAAGCCTCCACCAGCGAGCAGGCCGGCGCCGGTATCAGCGAATGCAATGAGGAGGAGTTCAGCCGCTTCACCCGCCTCAACAGCGCCTATAAGGAGAAATTCGGATTTCCCTTCATCATGGCGGTCAAAGGCAGTAACCGTTATCAGATTCTGGATGCCTTCGAAAAGCGCATTCATAACAGCCCGGACGAGGAGTTCGAACGGGCCCTGCAGGAGATCAACAAGATCGCCCTGTTCCGCCTGAACGACATGTAATTCAGGAGCGGATCAGGGACCAGATACCCTCAGGTTTCATTTTTTTGCACTATTAACAGACAGACAATAACTATGACAAAGCCAGCCAATTCCACCGCCGATTTTCAGAAATATATCAATCTGGCCGACGCCCGCCTCGGTACCCGCTCCCTCTATGTCACCGACGACTGGTTCGCCGAAGTAAACCGCATGCTGCAGCCGGAAGATCCGGTCTGGAAAGAGGGGGTCTTCGACGACAACGGTAAGTGGATGGACGGCTGGGAATCACGCCGCAAGCGCTGCGAGGGCTATGATTACACCGTGCTGAAGCTGGGTGTTCCCGGCACCATCAGAGGTGTGGATATCGACACCTCCTTCTTTACCGGTAACTTCCCGCCTTCGGCCTCGCTGGAAGCCTGCTTCTGCCGTGACGGCGACCCCGATGATCAGACCGAATGGCAGGAAATCCTGCCGGCGGTCTCGCTGTCCGGCGACAGCCACCACCTGCACGCCATCGACGACGACCGTCCCTGGACGCACCTGCGTTTTAACATCTATCCGGACGGTGGTGTTGCCCGCCTGCGGGTCTACGGTCTGCCCTACCGCGACTGGTCCGAACAGAGCAGCAGTGAGCTGATCGATCTGGCGGCGGCTCTTAACGGCGGCCGCGCCCTGGCCTGCAGTGACGAGCACTTCGGTCGCATGAGCAACATCCTCAACCCCGGCCGCGCCGAGAACATGGGTGCTGGCTGGGAAACCGCCCGTCGCCGGACTCCGGGTAACGACTGGGTAATCGTCGCCCTCGGCCATGCCGGCGAAATCAGCAGGATCGTCGTCGACACCCTGCACTTCAAAGGTAACTACCCGGACAGCTGCTCCATCCAGGCGGCTTACGTCAAAGGGGGTACCGACGAACAGATCGAAACCCAGAGCCTGTTCTGGAGCGAACTGCTGCCCTCGCAGAAGCTGGAGATGCATCAGGAGCACCATTTCGAATCGGAACTGAAACAACTGGGCCCCATCACCCACGTGCGTATCAACATCTTCCCCGATGGCGGTATCAGCCGTCTGCGGCTGTTCGGTACCGTCGACAAAAACCAGAACCGCTGATCGGTGGACCGCCATGACCGTGCTGAAACCCGAACCGCTGACCGCTGAAGCCTTTGCCCCCTACGGCGACGTGATCGAGACCGAGGGGCGCGATTTTTTCATGATCAACAACGGTTCTACCCGCCGCTACCACCGGCTCGCCGACGTCGATGTCGCCGCCGGCGGTGGCAGCGCCATCATCAGTATCTTCCGTGCCGAAGCACTGGAAATGCCGCTGCCCATCAGAATGATGGAGCGGCACCCGCTGGGCAGCCAGGCGTTCATCCCCCTCAAAGGCCAGCCCTTCCTGGTGCTGGTGGCAGAGAGAGGCGATGAACTTCAGGCTGATCAGTTGCGCGCCTTTATCACCGACGGCCACCAGGGCGTCAACTACCACCCCGGTGTCTGGCACCACCCGGTGCTGACCTGTGTGGCGGAGGATGATTTTCTGGTGGTGGACCGTCAGGGTGATGGCAATAACTGTGATGAGTTCTATTTTCCCGAGGACGCCCAGATTGTCCTCGATCCTCCCGGGGGTCTCTGCAAACAAACGGTATCAGCTCGATAACCGTCTTCGCAGGGGCAAAACAATAACAATTATCAGGGCATGGATGTACGAACGTCAGTCGCGAGAAGAGCGTCAACTTCTTCGTATTATCCACCCCACCAATAGGAGTAGATAATGGATCCGCATGTTACCGAGTGGCTGAATCTGGCCATCCGTTGGGTACATATGATTGTTGGTATCGCCTGGATTGGCGCATCCTTCTATTTCGTATGGCTGGAAAACAACCTCGATCGTCGTAATCCCCGCACCGGCCTGTCCGGCGACCTCTGGGCCATTCACGGTGGTGGCATTTACCACCTGGAGAAGTACAAGCTGGCCCCGCCACAGATGCCCGAGACCCTGCACTGGTTTAAGTGGGAGGCCTACAGCACCTGGCTGAGCGGCATCGCCCTGCTGATGGTCGTTTACTACCTCAATGCCGAACTCTACCTGGTTGGTCCGGACTCCGGCCTCAGTGCCGGCAGTGCGGTGATGATCGGTATCGCCTCTCTGGTCGTCGGCTGGCTGGTCTACCACGCCCTCTGTGAATCGCCTCTGGGTAAAAAACCAGCACTGCTGGGCCTGATCCTGTTCGTGCTGATTGTGGCTTCCGCCTGGGGTCTGAGTCAGGTATTCAGCGGAAGGGGGGCCTTCATTCATGTCGGCGCGATTATCGGCACTATCATGGTGGGTAATGTGTTCTTCGTGATCATGCCGGGTCAGCGTGCGCTGGTCGGCGCGATTAAAGAGAATCGCGAGCCGGATCCGATCCTGCCGGCCAAAGCGCTGCTGCGTTCACGCCACAACAACTATTTCACGCTGCCGGTGCTGTTTATCATGATCAGCAACCACTTCCCCAGCACCTACGGACATGAGCTGAACTGGGCGATTCTGGCCGGCCTTGCCATTCTCAGCGTACTGGTTCGCCATTACTTCAACACCCGCCATGAGGGCAACCGCTTTGCCTGGGCCCTGCCCGCAGCCGCAGTGGGAATGATCGCCCTGGCGTTCGTGGCATCCCCCTCCCAGGTACAAACCACTCCGGGCGGCAGCCACGCACACGATAAGCCGGTGGCCTTCAGAAATGTATACAACATAGTCACAGAACGCTGTACAGTCTGTCACTCTTCCTCCCCCAGCAACCCGGCCTTTAAGAGCGCTCCCGGCGGGATAGCCATGGACGATCCGGAGCAGATCAGACAGCTGGCAGCCCAGATCCATGCACAGTCTGTAGCGACCCGGGCGATGCCGCTCGGCAATATTACAAAGATGACTCAACAGGAGCGAGACCTGCTTGGCCTCTGGGTCTCACAGGGTGCGCCGGTGAACTGACAGCAGCTGTAAACTGGCGGCAGCAGCCACCAGTCTTAACTGACAGGCAGACCGTCCCGCAGGGATCGGCCTGCCTTTTTTCTTTTCACATCGTGAACACTTCTCTGGGATTTTTTGTACACATTTTAACCTTAAAATGTAGACTTTGTTGATCAATGTCACCTATACTCAAATCTCACTGACATCACTGTCAGCATTTGAATTCCGGTACGACTGGCTTTGCCAGCGGCCACTGCACTTCTATAAAAATAATTGAAGCAGGCCCTCAAATGACACAATCCGCAACTCCCGAAACTGAGGCTCAGTCCTCATACGATGACCTGGTATTTGGTCTTGACGACAAACCCGGGTTCGCACCTTCGCTGTTCGCCGCACTCCAGCACGTACTGGCCAGCTTTATTGGCATCATCACCCCGACCCTGATCGTCGGCGGGGTGCTGGGGCTGGGCAGCGAAATACCCTATCTGGTCAGCATGGCGCTGATCGTTTCCGGCGTCGGCACCTTTATTCAGGCCCGCCGCTTCGGCCCCGTGGGCTCCGGCCTGCTCTGTGTCCAGGGCACCAGCTTTGCCTTTCTCAGCGCCATACTCAGCGCCGGCTTCCTGGTCAAGGCCCGTGGCGGCGGCCCGGAAGAGATTCTGGCGACGATCAACGGTGTCTGCTTCTTCGCCGCTTTCGTGGAAATCTTCCTCAGCCGTTTTATCGATAAACTCAGACGTATCGTCACCCCGGTGGTCACCGGGACCATCATCACCATTATCGGTCTGTCGCTGATCAAGGTGGCGATGACCGACATTGCCGGCGGCTTCGGCGCCCCCGATCTCGGCTCGCTGGAAAACCTGGGGCTGGCGGCGCTGGTTCTGAGTACCATCGTTATTCTTAACCGCTTCCAGTGGCAGGTGCTGCGCCTCAGCGCGGTAATCATCGGTCTCAGCGTCGGCTTCGCCGTCGCCTGGAGCATGGGCAAGGTGGATTTCAGCGGTCTCTCCAGCCTGTCCGCGATCACGATTCCCAGCCCCTTTAAATACGGTTTCAACTTCGAATTCGCGGCCTTCCTGCCGATTGCCATCATCTTCCTGATTACTCCGCTGGAGACCACCGGCGATCTCACCGCCAATTCGATGATCTCCAAACAACCGGTCCGCGGTCCGCTGTATATCAAGCGCATCAAGGCCGGGGTACTGGCTGACGGCATCAACTCGGCGATTGCTGCGATGTTCAACAGCCTGCCGATGACCACCTTCAGTCAGAACAATGGCGTCATTCAGCTGACCGGTGTCGCCAGCCGCCATGTCGCACTGTTTATCGCCGGCATCCTGGTGCTGCTGGGCCTGTTTCCGATCGTCGGCGGCGTGCTCCAGCAGATGCCGAAACCGGTACTGGGCGGCGCCACCCTGATTATGTTCGGTACGGTGGCGATTGCCGGCATTAAGATTCTCTCGGAATCCGGGCTTAACCGCCGTAATATGCTGATCGCCGCGATCTCCATCGGTATGGGTCTGGGGGTTGCCGGGGTGCCTGAGGTACTACAGGCGATGCCCGAGGGTGTTAAGAATATTATCGGTTCACCGGTCAGCATCGGCGCCTTTACCGCGATCACCCTCAACCTGTTCCTGCCGCTTGAACCGAGCGAACGGAAAGCCGTTTTCCACACCGATGAGTCGGCGACGGAGGCCGCCGACAAGACTCAACCGAAAACCGCTGCTTCCTGACGGACAGCCCTGCGGTTGAACTGCGCTGCAGCCCCGGTCGGCCGACTGCCGGGGCTGACCGCTGACGTACCTTTCCGGGTTGTGCGTCAGCGGCTCCTACATCCGGGTTTTCATTAACCTGAACAGGAGCAATGTCAGCATGACAACGCCCACCACCAGTGCCAACGGAAGCGTCACCCACCCCCTTTCCTCCCATCCTCAGCGGATCTGGATCAGTAACCCGCTGGACTGCCTGAGCCCGAACCATGCCGGTGGCATCGTTATCGAGGAAAATCGCATCGTCGAACTGCTGGCTGCCGGCCAGTCCCCCTCGGCTCCGGTCGATGAAGTGTTCGACGCCGGCGAACATGTATTACTGCCGGGACTGATCAACGCTCACCACCATTTTTACCAGACTCTGACCCGAGCTTTTCCCGGTGCCCTTAACAAGGAGCTGTTCAGCTGGCTGACCAGCCTCTACCCGGTCTGGGCCCGGTTGTCGCCGGAAATGATCGAAGTCTCCTCCGCCATCGCGATGAGCGAGCTGCTGCTGTCCGGCTGCACCACCGCCAGCGATCACCACTACCTGTTTCCCGAGGGACTGGAGGAAGCGATCGACATCCAGGTGGAACAGGCCCGCCGCCTCGGCATTCGGGTGCACCTGACCCGTGGCTCCATGAGTCTCGGCGAAGATCAGGGCGGCCTGCCGCCGCGCACGACGATCCAGACCGAACAACAGATTCTGGAGGACAGCGAGCGACTGATCGATCGCTACCATGAACGCCACGCCGGCGCCATGGTCCGTATTGCCCTCGCCCCCTGCTCTCCATTCTCGGTCAGCGAAGGGCTGATGCGGGAAACCGCCACTCTGGCGACCGTACGGGATGTACGTCTGCATACCCATCTGGCGGAAACCCATGATGAGACCGAATTCTGTCTGCAGCAGTTCGGTGTCCGTCCGGTGGACTATCTGGAGCGGGTCGGCTGGCTCAGCGACCGGGTCTGGCTGGCCCACGGTATCCACTTCGATGATGACGAAATCTCCCGCCTCGGCGCGGCCGGTGTCGGCATCTGTCACTGCCCCTCCTCCAATATGCTGCTCGCATCCGGTCAGTGTCCGACCCTGGACCTGCAGGCGGCCGGCAGCCCTGTCGGGCTCGGGGTGGATGGTTCCGCATCCAACGACGGCTCCAATATGATTCAGGAGGTGCGCCAGGCACTGCTGCTGCAGCGGTTGCGCTACGGCTCAGCCAGAATCAGTCACCAGCAGGCGTTTGACTGGGCCACCCGCGGCTCCGCCCGCTGCCTGGGCCGGGACGATGTCGGCGAGATCGCCGTCGGTAAGCAGGCAGATATTGCCCTCTTCAGACTTGACGAAATTCGCTTCGCCGGTGCTGGTGACCCACTGGCCGCACTGCTGCTCTGCGGCGCCAGCCAGGCGGACCGGGTGATGGTCAACGGTCACTGGCGGGTGGTTGACGGTCAGCTGGTGGGGGCCGAGCTGTCGGCCCTGATGGCTCGCCAGAAACAGCTGGCTGCGGAGCTGGCCCGCCAGTCGGGCTGATCACAACGGACACAGCAGCGCTGACGGTCCGGGCTCCGTTTCGGAGGCCGGATCCGGGGATGCCACCAGGAATTAACGCTGACGGATATTGATCCGGGCCCGAGCTACCGAGAACCGGAAAGATCTCTGCCGCAGGAGTATCGATATCCCTGAAAATGCCGATTGCCAGGCTCCTGACCCTGTCAGGAGCTCTGCTATCGGCCACGACCGGGGCCGGAAATGAACTTCTGCCATCCGCCATCCGCCAGTGACCGTGCCTGCCCCCAAGCCTGCTCCACCTCCGCAACTCAGATCTGCCGACAACTGGCGCTTTCGCCGCTGTCAGCAAAACAGCTCCCTTGAGGGCGGCTCAGATCGGGTGATAGTATTCCCGACCTGATACCCGGTCAGGCCGATCCTCTTTCCGCCCTGGCTGACAACTGACCCGAGCAACATGGAGTCTCAGCTGAAATGGCGAGAATTCGAGAACGCAACAAATCCCTGATTATCGAAGCGGCCAGCGAGGTCTTTGCCGATAAAGGGTTTGCGGCCACCAAGACCGTCGATATCGCCGCCAGAGCAGGACTCCCCAAGGCCAACGTCTACTACTACTTTAAATCCAAGGAAAATCTCTACCGTAGCGTACTGGAGACTATCGTTGAGCCGCTGCTGGAGGCTGCCGCCCCTTTCCATCGCCATGAGGATCCGGTCAGGGCGCTGAAAGAGTATATCCACGCTAAGATCCGAATCTCTCAGCAACACCCCTGGGCCTCGAAGGTGTTTGCCAGTGAGATCATGCACGGCGCACCGCATCTGCCGGAAGATATCGGTGAACAACTGCTGAAACAGGCCAGAGACAGTGCAGCGAAGATTCAGAGCTGGATCGATGCCGGCCTGATGGATCCGGTTGACCCTCAGCATCTGCTATTTACCATCTGGGCCTCAACCCAGACTTACGCCGATTTCGACTGGCAGATTGCCATGGTCACCGGCAAGCAGAAGTTGTCGGATGCTGATTACGAGTCGGCAGCGGAACTGATCGTGCAGATGGTACTGAGGGGCTGTGACGTAAAATCCCCCGGTTAGCCGTCTTTCAGTTGACGGTCACCCGTTACTCCGCGGATGGCAGCAGAAACTGATAGAGGTTGATCAGCATGCCTGCCGTTGCGCCCCAGATGAAATAGTCCTCGTAGGGCATTGCATAGAAATAGCGCTGACGCCCTTCAAACAGCCAGCTGTGACGAGCATGGTTGGAGGGGTTCAGCAGGAAGCTGAGTGGAACTTCAAAGACCTCGGCCACTTCATAGGGATCTGGTCGAACACTGAACGGCGGTTCCACCAGCCCCACCACCGGCGTAACGATAAAGCCGGTACGGGTAACATAGTCATCCAGCCGCCCGAGCGTGGTTACATACTCCGGAGACAACCCCACCTCCTCTTCCGTTTCCCGCAACGCGGTATGCTCAGGTGTACGATCCCGCTCCTCAGTACGGCCACCGGGAAAACTGATCTGACCGGCATGATTGGACAGATGATCGGTGCGCTGGGTAAACAGCACCGTCAGCCCTTCCGGTCGGTTCACTATAGGGACCAGTACCGCCGCATGCTTCAGCGTCCCGTCCGATGTCAGCTGCGGGTGCATATCGGCGTTGAGGTTGTGATCGCCCCGGTGGCGGTGCCAGGCATCAATCCCGCCTTCGAAGCGGGTCGGGCGATAGGCTTCGTCCTGAAATCGGCTGATCAGCCACTCCGGTGTCATTGCGACTCCCACGCGTTAAGTTTCTGAGGTAAGTAAGACAACCCTGAACAGCGAAAGTTGTCATACCGGCGGAAAGCCTGTTCCGGTCGACATACAGAGCAGGCAAGTGGCTGCTGAGCCGCACCGAAAGTATAGAACGACGGGTCAGCGTCGGAAAAGCACCAACCTCTCTTAACGCGCTTCCATGCTGTTTATTATTGTCTTGCCTCGCCGACGGAACACGACTTACTGCCCCTGACCAGGGGAAAGCTGAAATTCGGTAAGAACTGGTTTTCGCTGACTTATTACTGCTGTTGCAGGTCCTGCAGACGCTCGGGGAGAGAGATTTCAGTATCACCCCACTATGGTGAAGCCGAAGTTGCACGGGAGATAATGAATCCGGTTATTCAACCGGCAGCTCCGGGGCCAGATCGTCGTTTTCGGAACGACCGCAGCCAGGCCGGGATATCTCTCTGGCCGGCCCCCCCCCTGCAACAGGAAGCTGTAATCCCTTCCGCTGCCGATCAAAGCCCCTTAAGCCATCTCAAGGTCCTTTTTCCGAACAGCCAGTTTCCGACGAATACTGGCAGAGATCGGAGTCCCAGGATAAGGATGGTGCCGGCGCCAGTGACGGGCGATATCAACCCGGCGACACAGCCAGACTGCCTCATGCTGCCGCACATAGCTGAGAAAGCGTTCCAGCGCGGCAATCCGGGCCGGCCGGCCGATCAGCCGGCAGTGCAGACCTATCGACATCATTTTCGGAGTTTCGGCACCCTCGGCATAAAGGGTGTCGAAAGCATCTTTCAGATAGGTAAAAAACTGATCACCGCAATTAAAGCCCTGACTGGTGGCAAAGCGCATATCGTTGGTATCAAGGGTGTAGGGGATAATCAGCTGGGCTCGCCCTTCGACCGTGGTCCAGTAGGGCAGGTCGTCGTCGTAAGCATCCGAGTCGTAGAGAAAGCCTCCCTCTTCCGCCACCAGCCGGCGGGTGTTGGGCCCCGTACGGCCGGTATACCAGCCCAACGGACGCTCCCCGGTAAGTCGGGTAATGATTTCAATGGCCTTCTGAATATGGGCCCGCTCCTCGTCTTCATCCATATACTGGTAATCGATCCAGCGGTAACCGTGACTGCAGATCTCATGACCGGCTGCCACCACAGCGCGGGCCACCTCCGGGTGACGCTCCAGCGCCATAGCCACGGCAAAAATGGTCAGGGGGATATCGTACTTATCGAATAGTCTCAGCAATCGCCAGACACCCGCCCGGCTGCCGTATTCGTAGATGGATTCCATGCTCATATGGCGAACGCCCGTCAGAGGCTGAGCGCCGACGATCTCAGACAGGAAGGCTTCGGATTCGCTATCCCCGTGCAGGACACAGCGCTCTCCTCCTTCCTCATAGTTCAGTACAAATGAAACAGCAATGCGGGCTTTATCAGGCCATTCAGGATCCGGCGGCGTGGCACCGTACCCCACCAGATCACGGTCATACAGTTTGCTCATATCGGCCTCCTCAGGAATTACCTTGTGCTTGGGGAAAGACGAACAGTGCAGAAGCTCCGGTTCAGGAGAGCGGAAGATTCACGCCCGGGGGCGCAGCCTGCCGAAGCACAGCCTTTCTTTGTTTTTTACAATATTTATTTTTGTGCACAATTTCAATAGAGAATGTTTTTATAAACTTTCAACAAATCGTTATTTATAAACTCTGCACCACAGACAGCCCCCTCAGAGAGATATCGGATTTTTCCCAATCTGCCGCCCGAAATACCGGCTCTGTTACCGCGATCCACTGAAGAGCAGGACCTGAGGCCCAACTTCCGTTATCGCCCTTCTTCCGGTCATCAGCTCTTCACCACCATCTATCGCTTTTTAATAACAACAAGATAAGTCCAGAACAAAACCAAACATGAAGTAACAAGCAACAACCAACAATTATCGTTAACAATTTATTATCATTTTGTTGTTGACTAACACAGGTCATATTGTGCACAATTTTATTGTACTTAATCACATCAAGAGATGCGACAGCAAGAGAGCCCCCCCATATCGAAAACGACGGAGACACTAATGAAGATCCGCCTGATTAATCCAAACACTACCGCGAGCATGACCCGCAAGATAGGTGAGTCCGCCCGCCGGATTGCAGCTCCCGGCAGTCATATAGTCGCTACCAACCCCCACAGCGGCCCTGTTTCCATTGAAAGCCACTTTGACGAAGCCATCAGCGCCGTCGGTGTCACCGAGGAGGTCCGGACCGGCGAGCACGAAGGCACCGACGCCTACATCATCGCCTGCTTCGGTGACCCCGGCCTGTTGGCGGCCCGCGAGCTGACCCGGGCGCCGGTCGTGGGTATTGCGGAAGCCGCCTTCCATATGGCCACCCTGATCAGCACCCGGTTTTCCATCGTTACGACGCTGGGACGCACCGGGATCATCGCCGAACACCTGCTGCAGTCCTACGGTTTCGCCCATCACTGCCGTCGGGTACGCGCCGCAGAGATACCGGTACTGGATCTGGAAGACGACGGAGAAATGGCGCTGAACCGGATCATCGAAGAGTGTCTGCGTGCCAAAGCTGAGGACAATATCGGCGCCATCGTCCTGGGCTGTGGCGGCATGGCTGATCTTACCGGCGAGATTCGTCGCGCGGTGGGGCTGCCTGTTGTCGAAGGTGTCACCGCGGCCGTCAAACTGGCCGAATCACTGGTCAGCCTGGAACTGGGCACCAGCAAGCATGGTGACCTGGCCCTGCCCCGCCCCAAGCTCTTTACCGGACAATTCGAACACCTGTCTCATCTGAGTGCCTAACAGGAGGAGTGATCACTGAAAACAAAGCTGACATCAGCTGCTGACCGCCCCCGGATCCGGCAACTGCACAACAATAATAAGTCGGGGCCTGCTCCCCGAGAGGATCACCAAATGCAAAACGAACAAGTACTTCCTCAATCCGCCATAGCCGATGAACCCGGCGATACCAAGGCCGCCGGACAGGAATCGCTGGCGCCCCAGAAAACCCGGATTATGGGTCGGGTTTCCTACCTGCTGGCCTGGTTCGGCGGCTGCGTATCCATCGGCACCTTCGCCATGGGATCCAGTATCGTCGGTACCCTGAATCTGCTACAGGCGGTCATCGCTATCGCTGTCGGCTGTTTTGTTATCGGTATAGCCCTGGCTTTTAACGGTGCCGCGGGATACAAGTACGGTATTCCCTTTATGGTGCAGGCCCGCAGCGCCTTCGGCTTCGGCGGTACCCGCTTTCCGGGGCTGGTAAGGGCGGTTCCGGCGGTCGTCTGGTACGGCTTCCAGTCCTGGATCGGAGCCGGTGCCCTCAATGCGGTCTCGGCCACCATGTTCGGCTTCGATAACCTGATTTTCTTCTTTATTGCCTTTCAGTTTCTGCAGATAGGTCTGTCGATCTTCGGCTTTCAGGGCATCAAGTGGCTGGAGAACATCGGTAGTGGTTTTATCCTTATCTCACTGGTCTATATGTTCTACAGCGTTATCGACAAGTACGGTGACGAAATCACCAGAAACCTGGTAAATATCGAAGGCACCTGGGGCGCGCCGTTCTGGGCGGCGACCATGCTGTTCCTGGGTATCTACAGCACCATGATGCTGAACGTCAGTGACTACTCCCGGGAGCTTAAGAAAGGCACTGGACCGGGCTTGCTGAGCACCATTTACGCCATGTCCATCCTGCCCTGCACCCTGTTTATGGGCCTGATCGGCCTGATGGTGTCCGGTGCCACCGGCATTTCCGATCCGATTCAGGTATTCTCCAGCGCGGTGGACAACACCCCCCTGCTGGTCACTACCCTGCTGTTTATCGCTTTTGCTCAGGTCACCACCAACGTCCTCAACAACGTGGTTCCGCCCACCTATATCCTGATGGACGTGTTTAAGCTGAAGTTCCGCACCGCGACCATTATTGTGGGTCTGGCCGCCTTCGGTACCTTCCCCTGGGAGCTGGTGAAAGAAGAATCATCCGCCGGCCTGCAGCTGTTCGTACAGACCTACTCCGCTTTCCTCGGCCCCATCTTTGCGGTGCTGGTGGTGGATTACTTTATCCTTCGCCGTCGTACCCTGAATCTGGATCATCTCTATAACGAGAACGGTCCTTACAAGGGAGTAAACTGGGCGGCTATCATCGCCTCGCTGATCGGTGCGACAGTGGCACTGACATTCTCATCCATCTCCTGGTATGCCAGCCTGATTCCAGCCGGGTTGAGCTACTACCTGCTGATGAACAACTGGTCAGCCTGCACACGCTTTCGCAGCTGAGAGCGCGCTCTTAAACCTGAAACCAGCAGTTCAGTTCCAATTTACCGGCCAGGGACTGGCCGGCAACCTTAAGACAGTCGACATCACAAGCACGTTTTTCAGCCCGGTCCAGTTGGCCCACATCCGACCGGCTACGGCTCACTACGCTCTACCAATTCCTGATCTCACTTACAGATATAAAAAAGAGGTTCCCCTATGCCACAGCACAAGAGGCAAAATCGCCGCCCACTGAATCCGGCGACCGTCGCAAACTACGGTCGCACCCCGGATCACCAGCAGCCAATCCCTGGCGGAGGTCAACATGTCTGATCAAAGCCTGAACATAAAAAATCCAGATCCGGCGCTCTATAACGAAGACCTGGCCCCGGTCAAACCCGAGGACCGAAAGTGGGGCAGCTTCGAGATATTCAACGTCTGGGCCAACGACGTTCAAAGCCTGTTCGGCTACACACTGGCCGCCTCGATGTTTATCGCCTACGGCTTAAACGGCTGGGCGGTGATGGCTGCCATCATCTGTGCCGGGATCTTCGTCATGTTCCTGTGTAACCTCACGGGCGTCCCCAGTGTTAAGTACGGAATACCCAGTCCCGTGTTTGCACGAGCCAGTATGGGAGTACAAGGTGCTAACTTAGCTTCCATGATGCGCTCCATCGTCGCCATCTTCTGGTACGGCGTGCAAACCTACTTTGCATCCACGGCCGTCGCGCTGTTGATCAATGCCTTGCTGGGCACCGGTGGTGGAGAGGAATACCTCGGTATGACAGCCGTCGACTGGTTCTCTTACGTTCTGGTATGGGCCCTGCAACTGTATATGTTCCTGAAAGGTATCGACTGGATCGGCCGATTCCTCAACTGGGCAGGCCCCTTCGTCTATGTGGTGATGATCGCATTGATGATCATGATCTGGGTCGAAGCCGGTGACCAGTTACTGCCCGCCGTCAGCGATATTTTCAAGGGTAGCGGTGACTATGAAGGCGGACCGATCATGGCATTCCTCGCTATTATGGGTACCATGATCGCTTATTTCGCTGCGGTGGTGATCAACTTCGGCGACTTCTCGCGCTTTGTCAAAACCGAAGGTGACCTGAAGAAAGGTAACTGGTGGGGATTGCCGGCCAACGTGGCGGGGTTCTCTTTTATTGCGCTGTTTATCACCGCCGGTACCGTGGTCCTCTTCGGTGAAACCCTGACCAACCCCGCCGACATCGTTGAGCGAGTCGACAGCCTGCCGCTGACTATCATCGCCGCGATCTGCTTTTTTGCCGCCACCATCGGTATCAACCTGGTCGCCAATTTCGTCCCCCCGGCATATGGACTGGCCAACCTGGCCCCCAGTAAGATCGATTTCCGCATGGGCGGCCTGATCACTGCGGTAGTCTCCTTCTTTATTGGGGCTTTGTGGGTCTCGGTAATCAGCAATATCGGTATTGCCGGTTTTGTGAATACCCTGGGAGCGGTGCTGGCCCCCATCTACGGCATCATGGTGGCGGACTACTATCTGGTGAGAAAGCAGCAGTTGAATCTTGACGATCTGTTCTCCTCCGCCCCCGAAGGTGAATACCATTACAAAAACGGTTGGAACAACAAAGGGCTGCAAGCCTTTGGTGTCGCCGCCATCTTCTCGGTGGGTACCGTCTGGGTACCGGCACTGGAAGCCCTGTCCGGATTCGGTTGGGTAGTCGGAGCCCTGCTTGGTGGCCTGGTTTACCAGATTCTGATGAGCAACAGTGCTACTGCGACAGTTCCCGATGAGGCGGCAGCAGACCTGGAACCGGAAGCCTGATTTTCAACGCTCAAACGACGGAGATTAAATCGAAAATCATGCCAGCGCAGAGGTACCTGCGCTGGCATTTCTGCGAAATGGCGGCCGCTGCGCAACCGGTAATGATCAGCCGTTGCCGACAAAAATGCTTTTCAGATCGACCCGATCTTCCGGTGGCGGCTCAAGATCCAGCTGTTCTTCCAGCTCGTCCAGATGCTCCTCCATCAGTATGATCGCTCGGTCGATATCACCACTTTCCAGAATACTGATCAGCTTGCGGTGATCCTGGCACGGCGGTGAGCCCACCGGGCCACTCCTGGCGGTATTGGTGCGCTGGTAGAGGGCAATAATCAATGAGGTTCGGGAGACGATTTCGCGCAGGAAGTCGGTCAGTACCGGCTTGTCCGCCAGCTCTCCGATCAGCAGATGATATTCACCAGACAGGCGAATACGCTGGTGGTGATCTCCGGCATCATGCGCCGCCTGCTCACGTAATACGTGGTCTTCGAGAGCCCTGCGCTTTTCCTCGTTAAACTGTGCCGCCAGCTCCCTGACCAGTTCCACCTCAATCAACCGTCGCGCCTGAAATACTTCCTTCGCTTCCTTAACGGTGGGCTTAGCTATGAAAGCACCGCTATTGGGGATGATATCGACCAGATTTTCATGGGACAGTCGTTGCAGGACTTTGCGAACCGCCCCGCGACCAACGCCGAACACCTCACAGAGTTCCTCCTCTTTCAACCGGGTTCCCGGGATTAGCTTACGCTCGAAGATTGCGCCCAGAATCTGTTCATAGATATCATCGACGTTACCATTTCGTGTCGTTTTTCTTTGTGTTCCAGCGCTCATCTTAGCCTTTTATTCGTTCTGAACCAGTTGTCCGGTAGCATTGGCATACTTTCAGCCCCGGCACGACCAGCAGTATATCAAATCACAAATTTTCGGACGCACATAGTCCCTCCTTTCTTTCGGCGAAGTCAGGGGGGCAGGTTCCGTGTAAATGCTCCGGCATGACCGCACAATCAGGATAATAAGCTGGTCGGAAATTGCGATCAGCGTATCCAGGCATCAACCAGTTGCTGGTATTTTCCACTGTGTTTTAACGCAGCAAGTCCCCGATTGAAGTCATCGCGCATCTGTCTGCTGGTAAACACTGCATAGAAATAAGTTCTCACGGCAAAGATGTCATGAAAAATGACTTCTGGTGTGGTATCCAATGCTTCCGCCAGCTTATTGCTTTGCCAGAGAAACAGAGTTCTGTCGATAACGATCACATCCATCCTGCCTTTCCAGAACATTTCAACCTGTTTACGCTGATCCGGGTGTTCATAATAGTCTGCAGCGGACAGAGCTCTTAATTGTGGATCGAACAGACGGCGATACTCCCGTCCCAGATCATTCCAGGCATTCTGCCAGGCGACAACAGATTTATTCTCCAGATCGGCAACACTCTCAATCACAAGTCGTTGCACTGCGCGGGTGATCGCATAATTATGAAAGGTGATATAGGGATCGGAGGTGTACTTTTCTGCTGAACGGTCCCTCACCCCGACAACCGCATCTATTTCTGTTTCATTAACACTGGCAAGCAACTGAAGCCGGGAATTAGGCATATGCAGAACTTTCAGCGTGTGGCCACTGACGGCCAGGGCTTCTCTGACGATATCAATCTCAAGACCGGTTTGGCTGGTTCCAAAGACAAAGGGAGGTCTGTTTTCACCGAAAGCTGCAGTGATCTCTTCCGCAACAGAAGCCGGGCACAGAAAAGCCAGAAATACAGACAACAAAGCCAGAAGCCTGATACACACTTTTCACTGACCAGTCAGTTGATAGCTACCACCAGTATAGTGCAGCGTCTGCATCGCCTGTAAGGCGTCAGGTCACCGATCCGGACAGTTCTGACCGCTGCCGGAATCCACAGACAGCCGTAACTCCCCTTATTCCGAACACGCGCACCAGCGGGAAGGCAGGAAGCCGAACGTGCCCTGCCTGCCATTTTAAGTCCTCTCCCGTAGCGGGCGGCTGGAGATCAGGGGTCCTGCCGAACCCTCAGGAAACGGGCGAAACGAGGCTTCCCCCCTGAGGTTTCGCCGTTGTATCGGTAGGTAACAACGGTACCCGGCGCAGGCGGCCGCTGTCGCTGCTGATCGCTGAAACCGCTGCCCAGCCGGAAGCGAACACCACCGGCGGTTTCCACCAGCAGCGATCCCATCTGTCCCTGATATCTGCCCTGTCCCGGAAGCTGCCTTATCACCACGGCTTCGGCATCCTGATGCCGCTTGAGTTTCAACAGATCTGAGGAGCGACCGGCCCGGTAAAGAGAGCTTCGCCGATGTAGCATCAGCCCTTCTCCGCCCTGCCGGACGACAGCCTCAAGGTGTTTTGCCAGCAATTGCTCGCTGTCAACGCTGAATTGTTTCACCAGCTTAAGCCGGGGACTCTCCGATTCAGAGAGCAGCTGCGCGGCTCGCTGGTAACGCCGATCAAAAGTTCCGGGCTCTTCCGGGAGATCAAATACCATAAAACGGACCTGCCGCCAGGCGCTATCATCAGGCTGGTGCTGCCTTACCGTACCGGAGAGCCGGTCAAAATGGCCGCGACCGATCCACAGTTCGCCGTCCAGCGATGCATCAGGAAACCCTTCCGTGAACCAGGCCGGAGTATATATCGGTGTTCCACGCCGGGATACCAGCCGCCGTCCCTCCCAGAAAGCCCGCACACCGTCCAGCTTTTCGCTGACAAGATAGTCCGCCAGTGGCATTCCCGGCAGATAGCTTTTTGCCAACAGCAATGATGGCGGCTGAAAATCCATCGCCATCAGCCTGGGGACAACCGGCAACAGTAGCAACAATAAAAGCAGTAAAGAGATAAGCTTCATAACTGAATCCTCCATGATTCATCAAACTGCATATCAGGCTGATGGGATAACCGAGCAGCCAGAATCCGGCAGGGCCTGAATTTTCTCCGGATACGGACGACGAATGTCGGTACCGCCTTCCCATGGCTGTACCACCCCGTACTACACCTGTGCCAGAGTCAGATCAGTATACGCCTGACCATCAGAGATGGGCCTGGAGCGGGAACAAGGGCACCCGCCCCCGGTTCACTCCGATCCCTGTTTACTATAGTCGCCGACTTCCCGATCAGTGCAGACCAGCACCACAGCCCGGTTTTTCCGGCTGCCGGGTATGCGGCTGGGCCGGAAGATTCAACTGATTCTCAATAATCACCTGATTCAGTTAAAACAAAATTCAAACGAGTGTATGATATCCAGCTTCCAGTTCCCGGGCGGTCTCCACACAGGCCAGGAAGACGTTGGAATAAATCAGAGTAATCCGCTGAATTACATAAAAAAATTGCGTTATTTCTGTTAACTGTACAAGGTCGGGGTGGCACTGTTTGGCAACCACGGCCGGAGAGCACTCATGCCCAGTAGCCCGTCGGACAGCATCTATTCCGAGTTTTTCTTTGCCAGACAGCCCGTCTTCGATCGTAACGGTGCGGTCTGGGGCTATGAGCTGCTCTATCGGAAGACGGCGGACTGTCAGACCGCCATCATCGATGACCATGACCTGGCCACCGCCAGCGTTGCGACGGGCGGTCTGCTCTGCGAAGAAACCGATTACACTCCCAACCGGCGCGTACTGATCAATTACAGTGAGAAGATGCTGCTGAACGGCATCCCCAAGGGACTGCCGCCGGCGGTAACCGTCGTCGAAGTGGTGGAAACCGTATCTGCCAGCGAACCGGTAATCAACGCCGTTATCGACCTGAAACAGCACGGTTACCTGATCGCCATCGATGATTTTCGTGGCGAATCCGATCTGGCCCAACTGATGGATTATGCCGACCTGGTAAAGATCGACACCCTGGGGCTGAGTATCGACGAGATCGCGGAGCTGGCCGCCCGAGCCCCCGATAACGTACTGAAACTGGCGGAAAAAGTTGAAGATCCAGCGCTTATCCCTGCGCTTGAAGCCATGGGGTTCGATCTGTTCCAGGGCTATTACTTCGCCCGGCCGCAGAACATTGCCGGCCGTAAATTGTCCGCCAGCGCTGTTTCAAAGCTGAAAATACTGGAGTTGCTGGAACAGTCCGACGCCACACCTCAGGCCTATGCCGAGCTGATAGGCCGCGATCCCAGTATCGCCTTTCGCCTGCTGCGCCTTCTGAATTCCGCCGCCTTCTGCTTTTCGGTAAAGATCAAATCGATCCAGCATGCCATTTCACTGCTCGGTCTGCAGCGGCTGAGATACTGGTTGCGAATGGTGGTACTGGCGGATGTCAGCGCCGGTCCGAAGTCCCGGGAGCTGTACCGAATGTCCATCGTTCGAGGTCGCTTTTTCGAACAACTGGCCGCTACAGATATACAGGATGCCGATCTCGAGCCCGACAGCCTGTTTCTGTTCGGGCTGCTGTCGATGCTTGATGTCATGCTGGAAACTCGCATGGAAGAGCTGATACCGGTGTTGCCACTACCGCAGCCACTGGTGGAAGGACTCAGTAGCAATCATTCCCGCTACGCTCGCTATCTGCAGCTGGCCATTGCCATCGAAACGGCCGACAGCGGCGCGATCAATCGGTGCACCGATCTGCTGGGCCTGGATCAGCATCGGGTAGCGGCCTGCTGGGCTGAAGCGATGCTCTGGAGCAACGATATCGAAAGCCAGTCCGATTCCGACTGAGTGCCGCCAGCTGACAGCAAACCCGGACGGCAGAATCTGCAGACACCGAGCTCTGAATCCCCCTTCCTGTGACCACTGACGATGCTGGTTATTTTACAGCCAGCTATATCGAACTGATATATTTATGGTATATATACTAACTCACCAATAAAACAGGTGCTGCTGCTATGAACGTCCGTTCGCTCTGCCTTGGCGCCCTCTGTTTGCAGGACTCCAGCGGCTACGACATCAAGAAGCTGTTCGAGTCCGCCTTCAGCCATTTTCAGAGCGCCAGCTACGGTTCCATTTATCCGGCACTGTATCAGCTGGAACAGCAGGGTCTGGTTTCCCAGCGAATCGAGCAGGGACAAAAGCACCCGGATCGCAAGGTCTATTCCGTTACCTCCTCCGGTCGCAGCCAGTTCTTAGACACCCTGGCCAGCACCCCGCCGGCCGAGCAGGTCCGTTCCGACTTTATGGTGCTGATGTTCTTTGCCCATCTGCTTCCCCGTGAACGCCTGGCAGCGATCCTGGATGAAGTCGAACAGCACTACCGCAAGGAACTGGAATACCTGGAATCGATTGAAGGTCGTCCCGGGCATACTGCGGGCATCGATTTCAGTATTGGCGCCGGTATTGCCGCTGTCCGCGCTTCACTGCAGTACCTCTGTGAACGAAGGGAGTGGCTGCTGACAGAGCATCGTAATCCCCCGAAATCGGCACCTGAGAAGCCTCACCCCCTGGCAGATGGAGCATGCCAATGCGACTGATGACTTATTCTGCAATGATTTTCGCAGCCACAGCCATTCTGTCCGTCGGCGCTGGCGCAGCGACAAAGGTCACCAGCAGTCCACTATCTGAATTGCTGATTCGCCCGCAAATCAGTGCCCCCGCCACGGTCCGCAGCCTTAACGACAGTCGTCTCAGCGCCGAGCTGATGGCCCGCATCGAATCGATCAGAGTCCGGGTCGGCGACCGGGTCAGTTCCGGAGACCTGCTGGTGGAACTGGACTGTCGCACTCACCAGTCGCAACTGCAGTCACAGCGATCGTTATTGCAGGAACTGAACTCGCAGATCAGCCAGGCCAGCAGCCAGCTTAAGCGAGCCCGCAGCCTGCGAAAACAGCGCAATATCAGTGATGAACAGGTCGAGCAGCGGGAAACAGATCTTTCGGTGTTGCGAGCCAGGCAGGCAGTCCAACAACAGCGCATCATCCAGTCCCGGATCCAGGTCGAACGCTGCAGAATTCGAGCGCCTTTCGACGGTATTGTACGAGAACGGCTGGCCCATGAAGGCGAGCTGACCAGCAGCGGTTCTCATCTGCTGAGGCTTCAGCAACTGGACAATCTGGAAGTGAGCGCCGAGCTGCGACCCGATCAGAATCCCGTCGACGCCCGGAATATTGCTTTTGAATATCAGGGCAGACTCTACCCCCTGCGACTCCGTCATCTGCTGCCGGTGATCGACACCCGTTCCAGAACCCGCGAGGCTCGCTTCGAGTTCGCTGCTGAACCAGCCGCACCGGCCGGTGCCGCCGGCCGGTTAGTGTGGACCGACAGTAACAGCTACGTGCCGGCTGATCTGCTGGTCAGGCGGCAGTATGAAGGTCGTTCCCGACTTGGAATAATGCTTCTGGTTGGCGACCTCGCCCGTTTTCTCCCATTGCCCGACGCCATCGAAGGCCAGTCAGCCCTAATTGAACTGCCGGTTGACAGCCGGCTGATCGTCGAGGGTCGAAAGATCGTGAGCGACGGCGAGAAAGTAGACAACCGCTCAATCGCAAAGATCGCCGATAACGGCCGTACCAGCGAAACCGAGGCGGAGGAGTCCAACTGATGCTGGCCCGGTTGCTGCAGAATCATGTGCTGGCCAATCTGACATTCCTGCTGGTACTGCTGATCGGGTTCCTCTCTTATCAGATGCTGCCGCGCCAGCAGGATCCCAGCATCAACTTCAACTGGCTGATGATCACCACCGCCCTGCCCGGAGCATCGGCCGGTGACGTCGAGCAGCAGGTTACCGACCCGCTGGAAGATGCCCTGCGCAATATCTCCGATATCAAATTCATGTCCAGCAACAGTCGGGAGAGCATCTCCAGCATTCTGATCCGCTTCGAAGATATCGATGCTCGCACCTTTGATAAACGAGTGGCCGACCTTCGTCGGGAGATTCAGAACAGCGAGGACGAATTGCCGGAAGCGGCTGAAGATTCGCTGATTCTGGAGATTACCACCGCCAACGCCTTTCCCGCCGCCACCATCGCGGTGACCGGTCTGGCCGATGATGAAAATCTGCGGGCGCAGGCCAGCGGCATTAAAAAGGATCTGAAACGGCTGGTCGGAGTGGACCGGGTGGATGCGGTGGCGCTTAATGATCCGGAACTGCAGGTCAACTTCGACACCGCAGCTCTGGAGCGGCTGGGTCTGTCCCCCACCCGGATAGCGGATACCGTCGCCGCCTTTTTCGAAGACAGTGCCGCCGGCAGCCTGACTCAGGGCAATCGCAGCTGGCTGATCAGACTGGTCGGCACACACGCTGAGCCGGGACGGCTGGCCGAGCGACCGGTGATCGGGGCCACCGGTGAAGTCCCCCTGGGGCGGGTTGCCCGAGTCGAGCGGGCCCGTGAAAAGCCCAGCCAGATAGTCCGGGTCGATGATAAGCCGGCAGTACTCATGGCAATCATGAAAAAGGAGCATGCCAACACCATTGAGCTGGTGGAGCGGGTGCAGTCCTACCTGCAGTCCCGTAATGAACTGAGCACCGCCACCGGCGTCGAGCTGGTTCTGATAGACGATCAGACCGTGCAGACCCGCGAATCCATCGCCATCATGCAGAACAATGCCGGTATCGGCCTGCTGCTGGTGCTGCTGGTGGCCTGGGCATTCCTCGGTTCCCGTATTGCCCTGCTCACCGCCATCGGTATTCCCTTTATTCTGGCCGGAACCTTCTGGGTTCTGTCCGGCCTCGGTGAAACACTCAATGTGACGGTGCTGCTGGGTGTGGTTATCGTCCTCGGCATGCTGGTGGACGATGCCGTAGTGGTAGTCGAATCCATCTACTACCGCCTGCAGCGAGGCATGGCGCCACTGTCCGCTGCCGTCCAGTCTCTCCAGGAGGTCGCTAAACCGGTAACGACCGCGGTACTGACCACCATCGCCGCATTTCTGCCACTGATGCTGCTGCCCGGCATTCTCGGCAAATTTATGAAGGTGATCCCGATGGTGGTGACCATCGCCCTGCTGATCAGCCTGGTGGAAGCCTTCTGGATGCTGCCGGCTCACGTGATGGCGGCCCGGATCAGTTTCGGCCGCCCTTCCCGGCTGCAGCGGCTACGTGCCAGCCTGACCCACCGGGTTCAGATTGGTTATGTCAGACTGCTGATCAGAGCACTGCGCCGTCCGGCCCTGTCACTGGCTCTGGCGATAATCCCCTTTATTGCTTCAGTAGGTGCTGTCGGAGCCGGTCTGATCAAAGTAGATTTTTTCGCCTCCGACCCGCTGCGTCTGTTCTATGTCAACGTTGAGATGCCTCCGGCAACACCGGTGGAACTGACCATGAGCAAGGTCTCAGAAGTTGAGGCCCGGGTCAGGGAAAATGTTCGTGACGGCGAAGTCAGAGCCATCGCCAGCTACGCCGGCCAGATGTTTACAGAGACGGAGCCACGTTTCGGCAATCAGTACGGCCAGATACTGGTCGGCCTGAATCCTGAAACGGACGGGCTGCGCACGGTCGACGCGATGATCGGCGGGATGCGGGAATCGGTGACCTCGGTGGCCGGACCGGTCAGAATCTCGTTCCTGCGGCTGGCAGGCGGCCCCCCGGTTTCCAGGCCGGTTTCGGTGAAGGTGAGAGGCGACGATTATCAGCAGTTACGCCGGGCAGCCGATCGGCTTCGCGAGATGCTTGCAGAGATTCCGGACATTACTGACATCGAGGACGACGCCAGCCGTGGTCGTTATGAACTGCGGCTGGAGCTGGATCCGGATGCCATTAACCGCGCCGGCCTCAACCCCATCGAGGTACGTCGTATCCTGCGCCTGCTGGTCGATGGTGAAGTCGTTGCCAGTATGCGCGACAACGGTGAAAAGCTGGAGGTCAGAGTACGAGCCGCTCCGGGCAGCCGGCCGGATCTGGATAGCCTGCTGAATTTCCGTATCCCTCTGCCTGACAACAGCAATATGAATGGATCCCTGGCCAGCAACCCGGGAATCCCGCTGTCCGAACTGGTAATTCAGCAGCGCCGGCAGTCACTGGGCAATATCCGCCATTACAATTTTCGCCGGGCGATCACGGTAGAGGCCGATATCATTCCTGGCGGTAAGGACACCATCACCGTCAACCAGCTGATCGGGCAACGCTGGGCTGAGGAGGCTCGCAACTACCCCGGTATCGATCTGGATTTTTCAGGTGAGCTGGATGATATTCAGGACAGCATGGATTCCATAGGTATGCTGTTTGCCTTTGGCGTTGGCCTGATGTACCTGATTCTCGGCACCCAGTTTCGCAGCTATTTCCAGCCGCTGATGATCCTGGCAACGGTTCCCATGGCCTTTACCGGCGTGGTACTGGGTCTGATGATCACTCAGAATCCTCTGAGCCTGTTTACCATGTACGGTGTCGTCGCCCTGGCCGGGATCGCCGTCAATGCCGCCATTGTGCTGATCTCTGCCGCTAATTCCCGACTCGAATCCGGGATGAGCCTGCTGCACGCGACTCTCTATGCCGCTCGACGCAGAGTCATTCCAATTCTGATCACCACCCTCACCACCGTTGCCGGGCTGTTCTCCCTGGCAACCGGGCTGGGTGGCCAGTCCTTAATCTGGGGACCGGTTGCAACCGCAATCGTCTGGGGGCTTGGCTTTTCCACCCTGCTGACGCTATTTGTAATCCCACTGCTGTTCCGATTGTCGATGCGACGACGCGCAGGAGCACGCAAAATGGCGGTAACTATGGCAAACTAACGCTGATATTCAGATTGTAGAGGCAACCACACTAAGGATAACCATGGCATACGATAAAGGACTGGCTGAACGCCTGAGAAACATATTTGCAGATCAACCCGATGTAATCGAGAGAGAAATGTTTGGCGGCCTGGCATTTATGGTGGCCGGCAATATGTGTTGCGGGGTCAGTGATGACCGGCTGATGGCCAGGGTCGGTCCCGAAAACTACCAGCAGGCACTCAGCAGATCCCATACCGCAGTGATGGATTTCACCGGCAAGCCGCTGAAAGGCTTTATCTATATCTGGCCCGAAGGCTACGAGTCTGAGGAGCAGCTGTCGGAATGGGTCACACAGTGCCTTGAATTTGTTAACACCCTGCCACCAAAACAAATTAAAGAAGCCTCCTGAGGCTTGCACATCGGCTTCAGACACCGCATCATAAACAAATGTTTTTACCACCAACATTTGTTTTACCATGACAGCGACAGGTCGGCAGCGCGAAGCGCAGATTCTGGACCTCATCCGTCGGGACCCGATGATCTCGCAGCAGGCTCTGGCGGACCGTCTTGGCCTGTCACGCTCAGCAGTCGCAGGTCATATCATGCGCCTGCATCAGAAGGGCCAGATTCTGGGCAAAGGCTATGTCTTTCCGGAAGAGAATACGATCATCGTCGCCGGCGGCATCAACGCCGATATTCTGGGCCAGTCTGCCGCTCCCCTGAGGGCGGGCGACTCAAACCCCGGCGAAATCAGAGAAGCTCCTGGTGGTGTTGCTCGCAACATTGCTGAAAACCTTGCAAGGCTTGGCAACAACGTCAGGCTGATATCGGCAGTCGGTCAGGACAGCCGTGGCGGCCAGCTGCTGGAGCACACCCGCAGCAGCGGTGTTGATATCAGCGCGGTGCGACAAAGCAGTACCCTGCCCACCTCCAGCTACCTGGCGATCAGTGATCACAACGGGCAGCTGCAGAGCGCTGTCGCCGATACGAGGGTCATTGATGAGCTTACTCCGGAAGTCTTGCAAGCCCACCTCTCCGTTCTGCTTCGAGCATCGGTCATGGTCATCGACAGCAATCTGCCCGTCTCCGCTGTCAAGTGTCTGAGCAGTCACGCTAAGGCGGATAAGGAACAGGGGCCTGTCCTGTTCGCTGATGCCGTTTCCGGCCGGAAAGCTGAAAAACTGCAACCCTTTCTGTCTCAGCTGCATACGCTGAAAGTAAATACAGAAGAAGCATCAGTACTGACCGCGATCAGCCCCCGCTCTCCTGACTTTAGCCGCCAGGTAATCGAGCACCTGCTGGGCCAGGGTGTTTGTCGCGTGCTGCTGAGCCGGGGATCAGAAGAAGTGATTCTGGCCAGTCCGACCCGGCAGGTAGCGCTTACGCCACCGAATATCTCAGTTATCAATGAGAACGGCGCCGGTGATGCTCTGATGGCCGGCCTTGTGCACGGCTGGTGTCAGAACTGGGATATGGAGCAGCAGCTGCGGTTTGCCCTTGGCTGCGCAGCCCTGACACTGACCGTACCTGAAGCAAACCATCCACAGCTGTCGGTAGAGCAGGCAGAACTGTGGATAAATACTAACTTGTGAGTCTTTCTATGCCGTTATCTGCAACCAACCATACAACCCTTTCCCAATGGCTGGATATCGCCCCGGAGGTTTCTGAAGCGCTTGCCTCCGGTAAACCGGTAGTGGCTCTGGAGAGTACAATTATCTCCCATGGCATGCCCTGGCCGGAAAACGCCGACACAGCACGAAAGGTGGAGCAGTGTATCCGGGATCACGGGGCCATCCCGGCAACAATCGCCATTATAGATGGCCGGCTGAAAGCCGGTCTGAATGATGAGGAAATCGATACCCTGGCCCGTGCAGGTCGTTCGGTAACCAAATGCAGCCGCCGCGACCTGCCCTTTATTGTCGCTGCAGGCAAGCACGGAGCTACCACGGTCGCTGCCACAATGATCATTGCCGAACTGGCCGGTATAAAAGTCTTCGCTACCGGTGGTATCGGTGGCGTTCACCGCGGCGCTGAGCAGAGCTTCGATATCTCTGCTGATCTTCAGGAGCTGGCCACTACCAGCGTCGCTGTTGTCTGCGCTGGCGCCAAATCTATTCTCGATATAGCGCTGACCCTTGAATACCTTGAGACCCATGGAGTACCGGTCGTAGGCTATCAGACCGACCTGTTGCCGGCCTTCTACTGTCGCGAAAGTGAATTCCCGGTAGATTACCGGCTGGACAGCGCCGACGAGATTGCCGGCGCTCTCAGCATCAAATGGAATCTGGGGCTGAGCGGCGGTGTAGTGATAGCTAATCCGATTCCGGAAGCATTTGCCCTGCCTCGGGAACGTATGGATCTGATTATTGAACAGGCACTGAGAGAGTTGGAACAGCAGGAAATAAAAGGAAAGGAGAGTACCCCTTTCCTGCTCTCGAGAGTTGCTGAACTGACCGGCGGCGACAGCCTGGCGAGTAATATCGAGCTGGTACTTAACAACGCCAGACTGGCGGCTGTGGTCGCGGCCAGACTCTGAGGGTCTTTTCAGCTGACCTTTTACCAGAGCCTCCGCTGAGCGGGGGCTTTTTTATCCCCGTGCCGAAAGCCACAACATACTCTCTATCTTCGAACTGCAAACCATAAAAACCCCCCGGTACAGGGTACCGGGGGTTCTCTTAATTGGGCGCCTGGCGATGGAAGTCCTGCGGACGGATACGCCGCAGTCGTAAAACCGGGTCGGCGCCTGCGCCGTCGCTTTCCGGTTTTACCCTACTTAGTACACCCACGAAGTGCTTTGGGTGCTGGAGCAGGTCAGTCTCATCGGTACAGCTATAAAAAAAGGGCCACCCGTTCGGGTGGCCCTTTCTTCATATTAGGCGCCTGGCGATGACCTACTCTCACATGGGGAAACCCCACACTACCATCGGCGCTGATCCGTTTCACTGCTGAGTTCGGGATGGGGTCAGGTGGTTCCAGATCGCTATGGTCGCCAGGCAAAAAAGGATGTGAATCTGTGATTGACTTGAAACTAAGTTCGTTTGTTGCGTTCGTTCGCGTTTATCTGTGTCTGTAGTCTCGAGCATAAACACCGCTTTGGTGTTATATGGTCAAGCCTCACGAGCAATTAGTACCGGTTAGCTCAACGCCTCACAACGCTTACACATCCGGCCTATCAACGTCCTGGTCTTGAACGGCTCTTCAGTGGACTCAAGGTCCAGGTGAGATCTCATCTTGAAGGGGGCTTCCCGCTTAGATGCTTTCAGCGGTTATCCCGTCCGAACGTAGCTACCGGGCAATGCCATTGGCATGACAACCCGAACACCAGAGGTTCGTCCATTCCGGTCCTCTCGTACTAGGAACAGCTCTTCTCAAATCTCAAACGCCCACGGCAGATAGGGACCGAACTGTCTCACGACGTTCTAAACCCAGCTCGCGTACCACTTTAAATGGCGAACAGCCATACCCTTGGGACCGGCTTCAGCCCCAGGATGTGATGAGCCGACATCGAGGTGCCAAACACCGCCGTCGATGTGAACTCTTGGGCGGTATCAGCCTGTTATCCCCGGAGTACCTTTTATCCGTTGAGCGATGGCCCTTCCATACAGAACCACCGGATCACTATGACCTACTTTCGTACCTGCTCGACGTGTCTGTCTCGCAGTTAAGCGGGCTTATGCCATTGCACTAAGCTCATGATTTCCGACCATGATTAGCCCACCTTCGTGCTCCTCCGTTACTCTTTGGGAGGAGACCGCCCCAGTCAAACTACCCACCACACAATGTCCCCGATCCGGATAACGGACCTGGGTTAGAACCCCAAACATACCAGGGTGGTATTTCAAGGTTGGCTCCACGATGACTGGCGTCACCGCTTCAAAGCCTCCCACCTATCCTACACAAGTAGGCTCAGAGTTCACTGTGAAGCTGTAGTAAAGGTTCACGGGGTCTTTCCGTCTAGCCGCGGGTATACTGCATCTTAACAGCAAGTTCAATTTCACTGAGTCTCGGGTGGAGACAGTGTGGCCATCATTACGCCATTCGTGCAGGTCGGAACTTACCCGACAAGGAATTTCGCTACCTTAGGACCGTTATAGTTACGGCCGCCGTTTACCGGGGCTTCGATCAAGAGCTTCGCTTACGCTAACCCCATCAATTAACCTTCCGGCACCGGGCAGGCGTCACACCCTATACGTCCACTTTCGTGTTTGCAGAGTGCTGTGTTTTTAATAAACAGTTGCAGCCACCATTTCACTTCGACCAGTCCCAGCTTAGGGAGTAAATCCCATCACCAGAACCGGCGTACCTTCTCCCGAAGTTACGGTACCATTTTGCCTAGTTCCTTCACCCGAGTTCTCTCAAGCGCCTTGGTATTCTCAACCTGACCACCTGTGTCGGTTTGGGGTACGGTCTCATATAAGCTGAAGCTTAGAGGATTTTCCTGGAAGTATGGTATCAACCACTTCGTCCAAAAGAGGACTCGTCATCAGTTCTCAGCCTTAGGAAACCGGATTTGCCTGATTTCCCAGCCTACAACCTTAAACGCGGACAACCAACGCCGCGCTGGTCTAACCTTCTCCGTCCCCCCATCGCACTTATATGAGGTGCAGGAATATTAACCTGCTTCCCATCGACTACGCTT